>CAVZRK010000001.1:0-5250 GCA_963777835.1 uncultured Gemmatimonadales bacterium
GGGAGCGGGAGATCACCGCCCGCTCCGACGTGTATGCCCTCGGCTGTGTGCTCTACGAGATGCTGATGGGCGAGCCGCCCTTCACCGGCCCGACCGCGCAGGCCATCATCGCCAAGGTGATGACTGATGCGCCCCACGCCCTGACACTGCACCGGAAGACGGTGCCGCCCCAGGTCGAGGCGGCGATCATGCAGGCACTGCAGAAGCTGCCGGCCGATCGCTTCGGGACGGCGGCGGAATTCGCCGAGGCGCTGACGAGCACGACGTTCACGCCATCGATGACGGCGTTCATGGCCGCCGCCAGTCCTGCTGCCGGCCGGTGGCGGGGCGTGGCACTGGGAGCTGCCGTCCTGGCGATTGCGGCACTGGCCTTCGGCGTGTGGGCCCGGCAACACGAGCCGGCACAATCCACCGTGCGCGTGTCCGTAGCGTTCCCCGCCGGCGAGAAGATCCGGTCCGCTCCGACGCGCCGCTTCGCCCTGTCGCGCGACGGCTCGCGCATGGTGTACATCGGCGCGGACACCATGAGCGGAGAGCAGCTCTGGGTCCGTGACCTGAACTCGCTCACCGGCCGCCCCCTCCCCGGCACCAGTGGGGCGACCGCCCCCTTCTTCTCGCCCGACGGACAGTCCGTCGGCTTTTTCACGGGCAATCCCGGCGACCTTCGCGTGATGTCCGTCAACGGCGGGCCGACGCTCACCGTGGTCCGGGACTCCGCCGTGCCGTGGGGAGGAGACTGGGACGAGGCCGGCAACATCTACTTCACCAGCAACAGAAGCGTCGCCACCAGGATCCCGGCCGGCGGCGGAAAGGCCCAGGCGGTGGGCCAGCTCGACTCGGCGGCTGGCGTGACCGAACACGATTGGCTGCAAGCGCTCCCGGGCGGGAAGCGCCTGCTGGTGCAGCTCTGGCACAACTCCATCGCCGACGCCGAGCTCGGCGTGCTGGACCTCGCTACCGGGGTGGCGACGCCGATCATCCAGGGACTCTACGGCCGGTACATCCCGACCGGTCACATCGTCTATGCCACCAGCACCGGGTCGTTGATGCGTGTCCCGTTCGATCCTGCCAAGAGCAAGATCACGGGAGCCCCGCTCGCGATCGTCGAACAGATCCAGGTGGACGCCGGCAGCGGTTCGGCGCAGTTCAGTGTCAGCGACAACGGCACCCTCGCGTACATGTCCGGGGGCGGCGCCGGGAGCGCGCGGGTGGTCTGGGTCGACCGCACCGGCAAGCAAACCCCGGTGGACAGTGCGTGGCGCGGGCAATTCAGCTATGTCGCCCTCTCGCCCGACAACTCGCACCTCGCGATCGCGGTCCTGGGAAGCGAAGGCGAGCAGATCTGGGTCAAGCGCCTCCCGAGCGGCCCGCTCTCCCGCCTGACGTTCCGTGCGGGCGGCAGCAGCCGGCCCGTCTGGGCTCCCGACGGGCGCCGCGTGACGTTCATCAGCTCGCAAAGCGGGGGTATACGCCAGGGATGGATCCAGCGCGCTGACGGCAGCGCCGACGCGGAGCTGTTGCTCAAGACCAGCCGAAGCGTCGAGGGAGTCGAGTGGATGCCGGACGGGAGGCGCTTCCTGGCCCGGCTCGGCAGTACGAACGGGGGGCGTGACATCGTGCTCGCGTCCGAGGGCGACACCGCGCAGCGCCTGCTGGTATCCGGCCCCTACGACGAATCCGCACCGGCCGTGTCGCCCGACGGCAGGTGGTTTGCCTATGTGACGGGGGAATCGGGCCGGAATGAGGTGTTTGTGCGGCTCGTGGAGGATCCGGGGGCTGGACGCACGCAAGTATCGGTGAATGGCGGAGAGGAACCGCGCTGGGCCCCCTCCGGGAAGGAGCTCTACTTCCGCACCCGCGCCGGCGAGATGATGGCGGCGGAGGTCACGCTGGGTGCCACCTTCACCGCCCGCCCACCCCGCGTCCTCTTCGCCACTCCGAACGCGGTGACGGACAACTTTCATCACGCCTACGACGTGAGCCGCGACGGCCGCTTCCTGATGGTCAACCAGGCCGCGAACGAGGACGGCGAACTGGTGATGGTGTTCAACTGGTTCGACGAAATGAAGGGACGGAAATGACGGATCCGCTGCCCCGCCTCGCGGCCGCCCTCGCCGACCGCTACCGGATCGAGCGGGAGCTGGGCCAGGGGGGCATGGCCACCGTCTACCTGGCCCAGGACCTCAAGCACGACCGCAAGGTGGCGCTCAAGGTCCTGAAGCCCGAGCTCGCCGCCGTCATTGGCGCCGAGCGGTTCGTCGTCGAAATCAAGACCACCGCGGCCCTGCAGCACCCGCACATCCTGCCGCTCTTTGACAGCGGGGAGGCGGGGAAGCGGGAAAGCGGGGAAGGCATCTTCCTCTATTATGTGATGCCCTACATCGAGGGCGAGACGCTTCGTGCCAAGCTCGATCGGGAAACCCAACTGGGTATCGATGAAGCGGTGCGGATCACGGTGGCGGTGGCCGACGCGCTGGACTACGCCCACCGGCACGGCGTCATCCACCGCGACATCAAGCCCGAGAACATCCTCCTCCACGACGGCCGCCCGATGGTGGCCGACTTCGGGATCGCGCTGGCCCTGAGCGCCGCGGCCGGCGGCCGGATGACCGAGACCGGTCTCTCGCTCGGCACGCCGCACTACATGAGCCCCGAGCAGGCCACGGCGGAAAAGCTCATCACCGCCCGGTCCGACATCTATTCGCTCGGCAGCGTGCTCTACGAGATGCTCACCGGGAATCCGCCGCACACCGGCGCCTCGGCCCAGCAGATCATCATGAAGATCGTGACGGAGGACGCCGCGCCGGTCACGAAGCTCCGGAAGGCGGTGCCCCAGAACGTCGCGGACGCGGTGGCCAAGTCATTGGAGAAGCTGCCGGCGGACCGATTCGCCACGGCGGCGGAGTTCGGCGCGGCGCTCGGCAACCCGGGGTTCGTGTCGCTCGGCGGCGCGTCGGCCAGAAGCGGATCCAGCCTCCAGACAGGGACCCACCGCCGCGCTGCCCCGCTGCCCCGCCTGCTGGTGCTTGCCCTCCTCGTCGCGACGGCGACGATCGCCCTGTGGGGCTGGATGCGTCCGGGGCCGGCCCCGGAGCCCAGCCGGCAGCGGATCGTCTTGTGGCAGGCGACCTTCCCGGACTTCCTCATCCCGAGTTCGCCGCGGATCGAGGCGCGGGCCGCCATCTCGCCTGACGGATCGGTGATCGTCTTCAGCGACTCGGTGGGTGATGACACGCGCCTCATGATCAAGCGGCGGGACGACGTTTACCCGCTGCCGATCGCGGGGACCGAAGGCGCGGCCGGCCCGTTCTTTTCCCCCGACGGTGAGTGGATCGGGTACTTCACGCACGGCGGGAAGCTCCGCAAGGTTCGAGTGTCCGGCGGTGGGTCGATCGATCTCACGTCTGGAGCGAACGAAACCTATAGTGTCGGCACTTGGCTCGACGACGGTTCCATCGTCTTCGTGGACGCCGCGAGCGGCCTGTCGCGCATCCCAGGCGACGGCGGCCCCGCCACCGTCCTGCGGACGGCCGATCGAGGCCACCGCAACGACCCCTCCACGCTGTGGCCGCTGCCCGGGAGCCGCGGGGTGCTGTTCACCGGCTGCCCTGGCAACTGCGCCAGCGGATCGGCGGTCTACGTCTACGACATCAAGGCCGACACGACTCACCTGCTGGTGCCCAACGCCGCGGGCGGCTGGTACGCGCCCACCGGCCACTTGCTGTACACAGCCCGGGAGGGCGGACTCTTCGCCGTCGGGTTCGATGTGCGCCGGATGGTGGTCACCTCGGGCGCGATGTCGGTGGCGGAGGGGGTCGCGCCGGACGGGTTCACCATGTCAGCGTCCGGGAGCGCCCTGTACACGCTGGGGACGCAGGATCTCGACAAGTCCACGCTGGTGTGGGTGTCGCGGGATGGAAGCGAAGCGCCCTTCGCGACGGACTGGACCGGGGCGTTCGAGTACCCCGCTCTCTCGCCGGATGGCAAGAACATCGCAGTCAGCGTGCGGGAGGATGTCACCCAGCTCTGGGTCCGCCGAGCGGACGGTTCCCGTCTGCGCGTCTCCCGCGGCGACCTGGGCAGCTGGCGCCCCTCCTGGAAGGCGGACGGCACCGGGTTCGCCTTCACCACCACCAACAGCGGCTCCTCCAATGCAGGAGCCAATGACGTCTTCTTCAGCCCCACCGACGCGAGCATCCCGCCGCGACTCCTGCTCGACATGGATGTGGGAATCTGGGAGACCGAGTTCAGTCGCGACGGCGAGTGGCTCGTGGTCCGGGCCGACGACCGGGCCTCGTTCGGCGTCATCTACACCCGGCGTCTGCGGGGGGACACGACCCTCGCGATGATCTATTCGGACAGCAGCTTCAACACGCAGATCGCCCTCTCGCCGGACAGCCGGTGGCTGGCGTTCACCTCCGATCACTCGGGGCGCGCCGAGATCTACGTGGCGTCGTTCCCGGACATGCAGGTCAAGTACCCGGTCTCACAGGGGGGCGGCACGGAGCCCCGCTGGGCCCGCAGCGGACGCGAGCTGTTCTTCAAGAGTCGCGGCAAAATGATGAGCCTTCCCGTGGCCCCGGGAGCCGGGTTCGCTCCCGGCAACGCGCGCCCGCTCTTCTCGGTCGCCCCGTACGCCAGCGCCATCAACCGGCCCCAGTATGACGTCGGTCCCGAGGATCGTCGGTTTGTGATGATTCGCAGACCGGTGAGCGAGGCGCGGCAGGAGGTGGTACTGGTGGAGCATTTCTTCGAGGATCTCAAGACAAAGGTGAAGAAGTGAACGAGGCCCCCGCCCCGACGGCCCAGAACGAAGAGCAGTCGCTGGTCCGCGCCATCGGCCCCTGGACCCTCGGCGCAAACGCGGTCAACCTGACCGTCGGCGCCGGGATTTTCGCGCTCCCCGCCGTGGTGGCGGCCATCCTCGGTCCGACGGCGATCCTGGGGTACCTCGTGTGCGGTGTCCTGGTCCTCCTCGTCATGGCTTGCTTTGCCGAAGTGGGGAGCCAGGTCACCCGCTCGGGCGGGGCGGTCGCCTACATCGACGAGGCCTTCGGCCCGATGGCGGGCTTCATCGCGTGGGTCGTCTTCGGGCTTGCGTACTGCGCTGCCTCGGACGCCGCCATCGCCCACGTGCTGATGGACGCCCTCGCCACCGGCGTTCCCGCCCTGTCCGGCGGTGTCCCACGTGCGCTCGGCTTCGTCCTGCTCTTCGGCGGGCTGGCCTACATCAACATCCGTGGCGTGCGT
>CAVZRK010000002.1:0-9013 GCA_963777835.1 uncultured Gemmatimonadales bacterium
TCCTGAAGCCGGACCTGGCGGCGGTGCTGGGCGGGGAGCGGTTCGTCCAGGAGATCACCACCACCGCCGGCCTGCAGCATCCGAACATTCTTCCTCTCTTCGATTCCGGTTCCGCCGGCGGCTTCCTCTACTACGTGATGCCGTATGTCGAGGGGGAAACCCTTCGGGACCGGCTGCACCGGGAACGGCAGCTGTCCGTCGCGGACAGCCTCGAGATCACGGCGCAGGTGGCCGCCGCCCTGGCCTACGCCCACGAGCGCGGCATCGTCCACCGCGACATCAAGCCCGACAACATCATGTTCTCGAGCGGACAGGCGGTGGTCGCGGATTTCGGCATCGCGCGCGCCATCGACGCCGCCGGCGGCAACCAGCTCACCGCGACCGGCATGGCGGTCGGCACCCCGGCCTACATGAGCCCCGAGCAGTCGGCCGGCGAGTCGAACGTGGACGGCCGGTCCGATCAGTACTCCCTGGCCAGCGTGCTGTACGAGATGCTGGCCGGGGAGCCGCCCTTCACCGGCCAGACCGCCGCCGCCGTCATCGCCAAGCGGCTGGGCTCGCCGACGCCCCAGGTCCGGGTGGTGCGCAACGGCGTGCCGGAGTCGGTGGACCGGGCGCTGCAGAAGGCGATGCAGCGCTCCACGGCGGACCGCTTCGGCTCCGTCACGCAGTTCGTCGAGGCGCTCCGCGCGGGCGCGACTCCCGTTCGTGCCTCAATGCCGCGACGCGCGGTGCTGGCCACGGTCGGCCTGCTCGTGCTGGCCGCGGCGGGGTGGTGGGCGCTGCAGGGAGGCCGCATCAAGGGCGACCTCGACCCCGACGTTATTGCCGTCATGCCGTTCCGCGTCGGCGGCGAGTCCACCGCCTACCTGCGCGAGTCCATGCTCGACCTCCTCAATGCGCGGCTCCCCGGAGGAACGGGGCCGCGTATCGTGGAGCCCCGCACCGCACTGAGCGCATGGCGGCGGGAGGTCGGCGACGAGCAGGAGGACCTGTCCGAGGAGCAGTCCCGCCGGCTCGCCGCGCAACTCGGCGCCGGGCGCGTCCTCCTCGGCAGCGCCGTCGCCACGCCGACCGAGCTCACGCTCACCGGCTCCCTGATTCGCGTGACCGACGGCAAGGCGCTGGCCAACGGCGCCGTCTCGGGGATGCCCGACAGCGTGGCGGTGCTGGTCAACCGGCTCGTGGCGCGTCTCCTCAGCCAGGAAGCCGGCGAATCGCGCGAGCGACTCGACGGCCTGGCATCCACCTCGCTCGAGGCGCTGCAGGATTACCTCGCGGCGCGAAAGGCGTATCGCCGCGGAGACTATCTCGCGGCGCTGGACCTGTACGGGCGCGCCTTCGCCCTCGATTCGAACTTCGCGCAGGCCGCGTTCGGCATGGCGATCACCAACCCGCTGGTCGGCACGGTGTTCAATACCTCCGGATTTCGAGCCATCCCGGCGCTGTGGCGGCTCCGCGACCGGCTGAGCCCGCGCGACCTCGCACTGCTCCGCGGCATCACCTTCGTCGGCCCCAATTATCCCGGTCCGTCCACCTACGCGGAGATCCTGGCGCAGGCGGAACGCGCGGCGGGCGATGCGCCGGACAGCCCGGAGCACTGGTTCGTGCTGGGCGGCGGACTCAGCAGCTACGGCGCCGTCGCCAGCGTGCCGGACTGGGCCGCCCGGGCCGCCGACGCGCTGGACCGCGCCATCGCACTCGACTCCAGCTTCACCCCCGCGATTCGGGAGCGGCTCTACCTGGCCGTGTTCGTCCGGGACAGCGCGGCAACCCGCCGCATGGCGGGCCTGTTCGAATCCAGGATGGACCCCGGATCGGGAGACTTCGCGGGTCTCTGGGCCGCGGCCCTCGCGCGCGGCGACACCACGGGGGCCCACCGCTGGCGGACTCGGCTGGAGGGGACGTCCCATGCCGACTTCGTGCAGAAGCTGGTGCTCATCCCCCTCGTCAGCGCACAGGACGCTCTCCCCCTGGCCGACGCCCGTTGGGCGAACGCGACGCTCCGGCGTGAGGGCGCGACGGACCAGGAGCGGAACTCGGCCTGGCTGGGAGAGTATGCCGTGGTCGCCGCCGAAGGCCGGGTGATCAATTTTGGAGGGGAGTCCCTGGGCGAGCTCGGCTGGGCGTTTGCCGGCGCGGTGCGGCAGACGTTCGTCGAGCCGGCCTATCGCAGCCAGGCGCTGGCGATGACCGCGCGAGTCGACTCCGCTGGATGGCCGCCGCTTCGGGACTGCTTCGTCGAGTTGCTGCGCGCCAATGCAGGAGACACGAGCGGGACCCGCCGCGCCATCCAGCGTCTCCGCGCGTTTGCCGAGGTCGATCCTCCGCCCATTCCACCGGAGCAGTGGGATCCGCTCGATTTTCGCGTCTGTCCCCTCCTGCTCGAGACGATGCTGGAGGGGGGACGCGACCGAAGCGGCGCATCGCGACTCGACGCCCTCGACTCCCTCATGCGAGGCGGACCGCGGTGGCTGACGCTGGGGCCGCCGGCCGCCCCGGTCGTGGAGGCCAACTGGACCATCGCCCGGCTCCGCGAGTCGCAGGGAAACATTCCGGGTGCGCTCGCCGCCATCCGGCGGCGGGAGAACAATTGGTATCCTGCCTATCTTTGGACCCTGCCGGCGTTCCTGCGACAGGAGGGTCGGCTCGCGGCTCTGGCCGGCGACTCCGCCGGGGCGCGGTGGGCGTTCGACCGGTACCTCACGCTCCGGACCGACCCCGATCCCGTCTTCGTCCCGCAACGCGATTCCGTGGTGGCCGAGCGCGCGGCGCTCGGGCCGCCGTGAACCACGCATCGGAGCACCATCGTGTCTGACCCTCTTCCCCGCCTCGTAGCCGCCCTGTCCGACCGCTACCGCATCGAGCGGGAGCTCGGCCAGGGTGGCATGGCCACGGTGTACCTGGCCGAGGACCTCAAGCACCGGCGCAAGGTGGCCATCAAGGTGCTGCGCGCCGAGCTGGCGGCCGTCATCGGTGCCGATCGGTTCATCGCCGAAATCACGACGACGGCCAACCTGCAGCACCCGCACATCCTGGCGCTGCACGACAGCGGGGTGGCCGACTCCTTCCTCTACTACGTCATGCCGTACGTCGAGGGGGAGTCGCTCCGGGACCGACTGACCCGCGAGAAGCAGCTGCCGATCGCCGACGCGGTCCGGATCGCCGGCGAGGTGGCCAGCGCCCTCGACTACGCCCACCGCCAGGGCGTCATCCACCGCGACATCAAGCCCGAGAATATCCTGCTGCACGACGGGCGCGCGCTGGTGGCCGACTTCGGCATTGCGCTCGCCGCCACCAGCGCCGGCTCCCGGATGACGGAAACCGGCATGTCCCTCGGCACGCCGCACTACATGAGCCCCGAGCAGGCGATGGGCGAGCGGCAGCTCGATGCCCGCACCGACATTTATGCGCTGGGCTGCGTGCTCTACGAAATGCTGGCCGGCGACCCGCCCTTCACCGGCAGCACCGCGCAGGCCATCGTCGCCAAGGTCATGACGGAGCGGCCGACCGCGCTTTCGACGGTACGCGACACCGTGCCGGAGGAAGTGGAAGACGCCGTCCTCACCGCGCTGGCGAAGCTGCCGGCGGATCGGTTTGCCACCGCGGCGGAGTTCGCGGCCGCGCTCACGGCTGGGCAGGGTGGCAGGGCGGCCGGGAGGCGGTCAGGTCGTTATCCACGGCCTCGCGGCCCTGCGGCCCCGCTGCCCCGCCGCCTGGCCCCTGTGCTCCTCGTGGCCGCCATCAGCGTGGCCCTCTGGGGCTGGCTCCGTCCCCGTCCGGCACCGCCGTCGCTGCCGCCATCACGGCTGGCGATTCCCACCCCCACACTGGGCGGCTCGAGCACCGGGCTGCAGCGACAAATCGCCATCACGCCGGACGGGAGCACCGTCCTCTACACCGCCATCGACGACGGCAGCAATCGCACCCTCACCCGGGCGCTCGATGCCGACGTGTCGGCCATCATTCCCGGTGTCGACGAGTTCATGTCGGGCTATGTCGTCTCCCCGGACGGGCGCGAGTTCCTGGCGAACAACCTCCTGAGTCGTGCGAGGTCCCGCTATCCCATTGCCGGGGGCAACGGGAGGCCGGTGCCTGAGGAGCTGTCGCGGAACGCCTATGTGGCGTGGGCGCGCGACGGGTCCATTTGGTTCGGGGCGGCGCAGGATCTCGAGCGCGGCATCGCGCGGCTGGGGTCCGATGACAGCGTCACCTATCCGTTTGGGAACAAGAACGCCGACCTGGCGCCGACCGACATCCTGCCGGACGACCAGACCGCGCTGGCCATCAGGAAGGCATATGGCACGGCCTCCGGCCCGGTGTTCCTCCTCGACCTCAAGAGTGGCGACGCCACCCCGCTCATCGACGTGAGCATCGTGGATATTCGATATACGCCGGGGTACCTCGTGTACGCCCTGACCAGCGGCAACCTGGAGGCGGTCCCCTTCGACCTCTCGCGGAAACGCGTCACCGGCGGCGCGGTGACCATCGCCACCGGCGTCTCGCTGACCGGCACCGGTGCGGCCCAATACGCGGTGGCCAACAACGGCACCGTGGTGTATGTGCCGGAGGAGCCCAGGTCCCTGGTGCTCGTCGATCGCTCGGGCGCCAGCAGGCCGGCGGTCGGCGAAACCCACAACTACCACGCACCCCGCTTCTCACCAGATGGACAGCGGATCGCGGTGGACTTCACGACGCCCGATGGACGGGACGTCTGGGTGCTCCGACTGGCCGACGGAACGCTGAGCCGCACCACCTTCTTCACGGATGGCCACGATCCCTCGTGGGGCCCCGGCGCCGACGACCTCTCCTTTGTTTCGGCGCGGAGCGGCGTCCTCGGCCTGTACCGGATTCGTCCGGGCGGTGCGGCACCGGCGGAATCGCTGTTTGCCTCCTCGCAACTCGGCTACACCGGGATCTGGCTGCACGACCAGAGCGCGGTCGTGACAGCAGGCGCCGGCCTGGCACCCGAATCGCGGACCGATATCGGCATCGTGCGGAACGGTGGCCGCGGCCCGATCGACCCGGTGGTCGCCACGCGGTTTGAGGAACAGTCCCCCGCGATGTCGCCTGACGACCAGTGGCTTGCATTCATGTCGACGCAGTCGGGGCGCGAGGAGGTGTACGTGCGTCGCCTGGACGGCACTGGGGCACAGGTCCAGATCTCGCTCGCGGGCGGCACTGAGCCGGTCTGGGGCCCGAGTGGGCAAGAACTCTTCTACCGCGCCACCAGTGCCGGACAGGCCGAGCTGATGGTGGCCACCCTGCAAAGCGGTCCCGCCCTCTCGGTGCGCAGCCGGCAGTCACTCTTCCCTGTCTCTGACATCGCCACCGCCACACCGCACAACAACTACGACATCTCGCCGGACGGCAGGACGTTCGTGATGGTGCGCCTCAACCCCGCATCTCGGATCATGGTCATCCAGAACCTGCCAGGGCTGGTGGCAAAGCTGCGGGGAAACACGCCCTAGCCCTCCCCCATATCTCGCCGTATCATATGGGGTTACCCGTCCGATCCGCCGGCTGAAGCCGGCTCTCGGCGGGTGTCGCTAAAGCGACATGCGGGTTGTTCCATCCCGGGATCGCTTGCTCGAGGTGATGCAGGTGCTGTTCGTGGACATACGCGGCGACCTTGCCTATTGCACGCGGGCTGACTGAGATGACGCTGTAGCCCTTGGCCCAGCGCAGCCGATTCGAATCGATTGATGCTCCACCGTTGATGCCGTAGGCGGTGCCGCCCTTCATCCGCTGGAGCATGCGGGGCAGTTGCGTCGTGGGATGCAGGTGGACGAGCAGGTGGAGGTGGGTTGTCACCACCCCCAATTCGAGGATGCGAGCCCGTTCCTGGCGTGCGATGATGGGGAGACGCTCCCACAGGTAGGCCGCCCGTTCGCGAGTGATGCTGGCCTCGCGATTCCGTGTGGTCCAGACGATATGAGCCAGGAGTTGGTGATGCATCACGCAAGAAACACCAATTGCTGCAGGGGGTGCCCACCATTCCACCGCAATCAGGGTCGCTTTAGCGACACCAGCCGAGCCGCGGCCTTGGCCGCGAGATCCTCGAGATCCGCGAGATCGCGATGACCAACGTCCTCCCCCGCCTGACCGCCGCCCTGGCCGACCGCTACCGCATCGAGCGCGAGCTCGGCCAAGGGGGCATGGCCACCGTCTATCTGGCCCAGGACCTGAAGCACGACCGGAAGGTCGCCCTCAAGGTCCTGAAGCCCGAACTGGCCGCGGTCATCGGCGCCGAGCGCTTCGTGGTCGAGATCAAGACGACGGCCGCGCTGCAGCACCCGCACATTCTGCCGCTCTTTGACAGCGGCACTGCCGACAGCTTCCTCTACTACGTGATGCCGTTCATCGACGGCGAGACCCTCCGCACCAAGCTCGACCGCGAGACCCAGCTCGGTATCGACGAGGCGGTCAGGATAACGGTGGCCGTGGCCGACGCCCTCGACTACGCCCATCGCCATGGCGTGATCCACCGCGACATCAAGCCCGAGAACATCCTGCTCCACGACGGCCGCCCGATGGTGGCCGATTTCGGTATCGCGCTGGCTCTCTCCGCCGCCGCCGGCGGCCGCATGACCGAAACCGGCATGTCGCTCGGCACGCCCCACTACATGAGTCCGGAACAGGCCACCGCCGAGAAGGAGATCAGCGCGCGGTCGGACGTCTATTCGCTGGGCAGCGTGCTCTACGAAATGCTCACCGGGAATCCGCCGCACGTGGGCGCCTCGGCGCAGCAGATCATCATGAAGATCGTGACCGAGGAGGTCGCCCCGGTCACGAAGTTCCGGAAGTCGGTGCCGCCGAACGTGGCCGACGCCGTGGCCAAGTCGCTGGAGAAATTGCCGGCCGACCGGTTCGCCACCGCCAAGGAGTTCGGCGACGCGCTAACCACCCCAGGCTACACGCGGCCGATGACCGGCTTCGCGGCAACCGGTTCTCCCTCTGCCGGTCGCTGGCGCCAGATCGCGTTCGCGGTCGGTGCCGTCGCGGCGGCGTGCGCCGTGCTGGCGCTCTGGGGCTGGTTCCGACCCGAGCTGCCACGGCCGGTGTCCCGCTACGGCCTCGCCTTCCCGGAGGGCCAGGCTCCGACGGGATTGGTGGCGCTCTCCCCCGACGGTTCCCGGCTGGTCTACGTGGGTCCCGGTGAGGATGAGGGAACCCAGCTCTGGATGAAGGAGCGGTCCCAGTACGCCGCCGCTCCGCTCGTCGGGACGAGGGGCGCGTTGGGACCGATGTTTTCCCCGGACGGGGAGTGGATCATGTTCGGCCAGGGCGACCAGCTGAAGAAGATGCCCGTCGTTGGAGGAGCGGCAATCACCCTGGCAGATTCGATCCTCATCGCTCCCGCGGCGTGGCTCGATGACCACACCGTGGTCTATACTCGTGAGGACCTCGCCCTGGGCAGGGTCTCCGATGCAGGCGGAGCGCCGACGGTCGCCTGGCGAGCAGAAGACTCCCAGCGCGCCGCCGCGTTCCCCGCCCCCCTTCCCAGGACGCGGGGCGTGCTCTTCTCGTTGTGCAGCAGCCTGTGTGCACAATCCGACCTCTGGGTGCTCGACCTGAAGTCGGGCGACGCCAAGGTGCTTGTTCCCGGCGCCAAGCAGGGGTGGTATCTCCCCACGGGGGACCTCGCGTACGTGCGTTCCGACGGGAGCGTACTGGCGGCTCCCTTCGACCTGAAGCGACTGGAGCTTCGTGGCACGGCCGTCCCGATCCTGGACAACCTGGCCTTCCTGCTCGCAGGCCTCTTCCCGAACATCACGTTCACCGCCACCGGAACGATGGTGATGGAGATCGGTGGAGGAGCCGGGGGAGCCCCGCTGTACGAGATGACCTGGATCGACCGGACTGGGCGAATGACCGCGCTCGATTCCAGCTGGACCTTCCAGCATTCGCTCTCGAACGGAAATGTCGGCTGGTCACTTTCCCCCGACGGCAGGCGACTCGCCATCGGACTCAATACGAACTCCGGCGACGACATCTGGATCAAGGAGCTGCCGAGCGGGCCGCTGTCGCGGCTCACCTTCGACAGCGCGCCCGAGCAGCGGCCCCGCTGGACGCCCGACGGAAGGTCCGTCACCTACATCGTGGACGGGTTCGGCTCCCTCCGCCAGCGTCCCGCCGACGGCACGGGCAAGGAGCAGGTCCTGGTCGAGACCCCGGCCACGCCAAACCTTCTCGAGGGCACCTGGTCGCGGAACGGCGACTGGCTCCTGCTGCGCGTCGGTGGCAACGGCCCGACCAAGCTGCGCAACATCCTGGCCTTTCGCCCCGGCGTGGACAGCGCGCCGCAGGAGTTGCTCGCCAGCGCCCAGGCCGACGAAGCGTCGCCAGCGCTCTCCCCCGATGGCAAGTGGCTGGCCTACACCTCGGACGAAACCGGACGATCGGAGGTCTACATCCGACCCTTTCCCGGCGTGGACGAGGGCAAGTGGCAGGTCTCGACCAACGGCGGCCAGGCGCCGCTGTGGGCCCACAGCGGCCGCGAGCTCTTCTACGTCGATGCCGCCCGCAACATGATGGTGGTGCCGGTCCCGGCAGCGGGGCCGTCGCAGCTGGGGGCCCGCGTCAAGCTCTTCACCCTCGGGAACGACGTGCTTCTGACGGAGAACGAGTGGTACACACCGTTCGATGTTTCGCCGGACGACAAGCGGTTCCTGATGTCACGCCTGGTGTCGGCACCAGTCACCCAGGCCCGGACCTTCCAGCTGGTCGAGAACTGGTTCGAGGAGGTCAGGGCGAAGGTGGGTGAGAAATGAGGCAGCCGTCGACGAGGACGGTCCCGTCGCCCGAGCTCGTGACTGAAGTCACGGCTCGGCTGATGTCGCTGAAGCGACGCGCGGGCGAACCCCTCCGCCCAATCGACCTTGGGCTTGCCGGCAAGGCCTCGTGCAAGCACACGATGTTGTTCGTTTCAACGAGTTGGCAGAATCCACGTCGCTTTAGCGACACCAGCCGAGCCGCGGCCTTGGCCGCGAAATCGCGATGACCAACGTCC
>CAVZRK010000003.1:0-150969 GCA_963777835.1 uncultured Gemmatimonadales bacterium
CTTCCGCTTGCCGCGCCGGTTGAGGAGCTGGCGCGCATGAGCTTCGTGGGCTCGGCTGACTTCACGCGACGCGGCCTCTTCGCGGTTGCTGCCTGGCCTACGTCCTTGCTTTGGAGTGGACGTATCGTACCCTGATGGTCAAACTCTTTGCCTACCAGGGAGTGCGGCTTCAATCCCTCGACTACCTCACGACGTGTGCCTCAGTTCTTGTAGCGCTCTTGCCTGTCCTCTGGTTGCCGACGGTGTGGCGGCGGCCGTCTGATGTTGCGTTGATCTACCTCTACGTCCAACTAGTTGTACCGATCGCCCTATTCTCCCCGCACTTAACAAGTGGAGCGCCGGAGCGGATGGTTCTGTATTCTCTCTGCTTTCTTTTTCGCTTGGAGTTGTCCAAATTGTTCGCTTGCTCCCCTTCCCAGAACTCCCCGTCCTCATCATCCCTTCATCTCTGATCATCGCTGTCATAGTCCTGTCGACCCTGCTGCTTTCGGCCTATGCTGCAAAGCTCGCGGACTTTCACTTCGATCTGTCGATCGCTGATGTGTACATACGCCGCCTAGAGGCACGAGATACCTTGACGACCCACCCGATAGGCCGCTATGGGATAGCGATTCTTACCGCCGCGCTTATACCTGTGGGGCTGGCACTTGGTTTCTCAGGGCGTAGCTTCACTGCACTATGCGGAAGCTGTTTGGGGATTCTGGCGGTCTTCTCTTTCACCGGTCAGAAGTCGGTTGGGCTTACTCCCGTTTTGCTGGCTGGCCTTTGGGTCATGTGGCGTTTCGGGCGTAACTGGTTCGCGATTGCCATCATGCTCATAGCCGCCGCGGTGACAACGGCGGCCTCAGTATTGTACTTCGCCATGGGTAGCAGCACTCTCATAGCATTGTTTACTTGGCGTATGCTGGTTGCTGCTGCTCGCAATCATGTTTATTACTTGGAGTTCTTCGCAACAAATCCCTTGTATCTCTTCGGCGGCGGAAGGCTTCACGGCATTATTGACACTCCGTATCACCAACCAATGAGCATGATGCTGGGGCGTGTCTACAGTCCCGTGCTTGGAATGAACCTGAACTCCAACGCCTGGGCTTCCGGATACGGTGACCTCGGGTTCTTGGGGATGCTTGTTGTGGCGCTACCTATTGGCCTGGTGTTGTGGTGCATGGACGCCGCGAGTGTTCGTCTCAAGGATGCATTTGCTTACCTGCTTGCTGGATTCCTAGCGTTTATCTTTGCGGAGCAGGCTTTCAGCACATCGCTTTTCTCTGGCGGCGTAGTTACGACGGTCCTGCTCGTATGCCTGCTTGCTCTCACCTCGCGTGCGGATCCTCACACGTGAAGAAGTACTGGATACTGGTTGTGCCTGGCGTGCTCTTGATGGCGAGCTTGATGGGTTTGCTGTTCGTGAGGGCGATCCCGCCAAAACACGCTGGGGCATTCACCGACTTCGATTTCTATGTGCTCGCCGTGGCGGCTGATTTGCGGACGAACGGGCGTCTCGCTGGGATGCCTCAGAGCCGCGATCTCGAACTGGCCGCCCGAATGACCCTTGCTCTCCACCGAGTGGGTGTGGTCGCAACGGAAAGTGGCTGGGTGTTCGAACCAGGAGCACTAGCGACGCATCCTGACTATGCCTTTGCCGGACAGGCAGCGAAGGTGTTGGGGATGAAGCACGTTCTCGTTGATGATATCGCATGGGATGTGTCGCACTTCAGTCGTTGGCCCCTGTTTCTGAGTTCCCATGCCGCTTCTTGGCCTGAGGGAACACCTGAGCGCGGAACACCACCTCGCCCTGCGCGAAGGCCTCAATCGACAATTCTTCAGTCAAGTCGTCGTGGAGCCCTCCACCGAGTTTCCCGCTTATCGGACGCGCAACTTCATGGATGGGCGCAACGGAGTATACAGGTGGGGGTATTTGTCGGCCCCGAACGATGGGTATGGGCCATTCCAACTGAGTGGCACACTATTCTATGGTTGGTGGACTTTTGTGGAGTCGCCACGGGCACGGAAACTGTACAGGGCAATCTCCGCTGGTTTCCCCTATTCCTGGAACCTGATTGAGACTTACCGGGGGGTGCATACAACTCAAGAACGGTTCAGGGATGGGCGGCATGAGTTGTCTGTCCGAGTCGCCGGGGCGTTTGGTGATAGCAGTATGGGCTGCGACTTTGGTGGGGCGCGGCGACGTGTTGTGGACACCTTGTGGGCGCTCAGCGGAAAGGCCTGGTTGAAGCGCGATCTGTGGGTTGGCGGCTATGCTCAAAGCGCTCAGTTTGACTTGATGGTTCCCATGCATGGCGCGTTTCGATGTTCGCTGGCTAGTTGGCTTGGCGATTTGGAGAGCCATTTCGCGCGCTTTGCGACATCTGAATGGCCATTTCCGGATACGCCGCTGCTTGATCGCATGCACTACTTGTATTTTGCCACTCGCTTTGTCGTCCTTGCTCGGGAAAGCGGTCGAGATAGCTTGATACCGGATGGGCTGGTCGAGAGGCTTGAAGAGGAGTGGATGATGTGGTGGCGTGGTGGGCGTGGTACGATTTCGAACACCGGTTGGGGCGAGCCGGCGTTTGACTCCTTTGAAGACTATATCCCTTGGCAACTGAGCCGTGCAGCGCTGTGGCGGAAGTCCCGCCTTACTGGAGGGCAATAGGGATGGAGCGAGAGCAACGCGTCCTCACCGGACTTCTTCGCACGGTGACGAGTAAGGCGACGAGCATGCCCCCCGAAGCGTTACGTGGGCCCGAGGTCTCCATCTTAGACTTGGCGACCGGTATCTTGCGACGAAAGCTGCTCGTGCTGGGTGTTCCAGCCCTGCTGGCGCTGGCAGTCTCGTCAGCGGCCTCCTCACAGATCGTCAATGGACGGCTGGGGCTTCCCTGGTTATAGACGCTAGACGAGGGGGCTCCGAGGCACTTACCGGCCTGGCTGCCCAATTCGGGTTTCCGATTGGGAGCGGCGGGGGGAGTAGGAGCCCAGACTATTTCGGCGCCCTATTGCGGTCCCCCGCAGTCTTGCTGCGCGTGGTTGCCGACTCGATAGTCTGGAGCGACAGGGGCTCGATGCGAACTGGGCTGGCGGCCGACGTATTCAGGTCCGAGATGGTACTGAGCAGGTGCGCGATGCTTTGGCGGCACGCGAGCTCGGCGATCGTCTCCGAGTCACATCTGATGCCCAGACAGGCGTCGTTGAATTCCGCATCACAGCCGACCAGCCGCAGGTGGCTCTTCAGCTCGCGCAGGCTCTACTTCTGGCTGCAAACCGCGTCAGCAGTTTGACGCGGCAGCGACAAGCCTCCGAGGAACGAGCCTTCATCGAGCAGCGTATCGCTACCGCACAGAGGGAGCTTCACGCAGCAGAAGACAGCCAGGTGGCCTTCATTGCCGCCAATCGGAGTATTCAGAATTCACCGGAACTAACTGCCGCACTTGGACGTTTGCAGCGAAGTATCGCGCTCCATCAGGCAGTTTACACGACCTTGTCTCAGAGCTATGAGCAGTCACGTATTGAGGAATTGCGAGACACCCCGGCCTTCACGGTCATTGACAGCCCCCGCATGCCGGCCCTGCCGGAGCCGCGCCGGCTTGCAGCTCGGACCGTGCTTGTCGCAGTATTGACAACTATGGTTATGATGTTTGTCGCACTGGCTTTGGAGTTGATTAAGGCGTCACACGATGGCGACCCTGGGCGATGGGCGCAGTTTGATCAGGCACGGCGGGGAGCGCTCTCTCTCGTGGCCCAAGCAACGGAAGTGAAAGCCAATGCGACTCGTGTATCTTCACCAGTATTTCAATACTCCCCAAATGTCTGGTGGTACACGGTCTTACGAAATGGCTCGGCGTTTTGTGGCCGCAGGCCACGAAGTGCACGTGATTACGTCGCGTCGGACCGGTAAGGCGAAGGCTGGAGACAGGCAGTGGACGACTACCCTTGAAGCGGGAATCCAGGTTCACTGGTGCTGGGTACCGTATTCGAACGAGATGAGTCTCATGCGGCGGATGGCCGCCTTCGTGCGGTTTGCGGTGGCAGCGGCACGCCGGTCGGTCAGTATTGGAGGTGACGCCATCTTTGCCACCAGTACTCCTCTGACAATTGCCTTCCCCGCAATTTACGCTCATTGGCGGCTACGCAAGCCCTTCATATTTGAGGTGCGGGAACCTGTGGCCCCAGAGGTTCCTATTGCACTCGGGCTGATTCGCAACCCGTTCCTGATTGCGGCGGCCCGAATCCTCGAAGGCGCAGCGTATCGATACGCGAGCCAGATCGTGGCACTCTCTCCTCCGATGCGAGAGGGCATAATTGCGCGTGGTGTCTATGCCAACCGAGTCACGGGCTCGTTCCAAACGGCGCCGACGTAGATGATTGTGCCGAGCCGCAAGCTCGGCCAGGCGGTCAGGGCAACCCATCCTTGGCTTGGGAACAGGCCGTTGGTGCTCTATGCGGGCACGCTCGGGGTCGCAAATGGGGTTGACTACTTGGTCCGTCTTGCAGCGTCAAGCCGTCTGCATGCCCCCGAGGTGCGGTTCGCTATCATCGGGGACGGTGCCGAAAGAGTTGCGATCGAAGCACTCGCGAGAAGCTACGGAGTACTTCAGGAGACTCTGTTTCTATTGCCACCCGTGTCCAAAGAAGAGATTCCGCGCTGGTTCAGTGCCGCAGATGTCGTGACCAGCCTCGTGATCGACTCGCCAGCCATGCACGCCAACTCAGCAAACAAGTTCTTTGATGGCTTGGCGGCTGGGCGACCGCTTGTCATCAATCACGAAGGATGGCAAGCCGACCTTCTAAGGTCTGAGGGTGCGGGCATTTGTGTTGCCGCCACAGGACGCCGCCGAAGGCGCCGAAATCCTGCTGGAGTTTCTTCTTGTCGGCGGAGCGCTTGCGGGACGCGGGGCTGCAAGCTCGGAGAGTGGCGGAAGAACGATTCAGCCGTGATGTCCTCGCTAGCCGGCTGCTTACTGTTATCGAAAGGGCGGTAGACTCGTGAGCTGG
Source organism: uncultured Gemmatimonadales bacterium (assembly GCA_963777835.1). GTDB lineage: Bacteria > Gemmatimonadota > Gemmatimonadetes > Gemmatimonadales > GWC2-71-9 > SPDF01. The sequence goes on from CAVZRK010000003.1 coordinate 4,993, forward strand.
AAGCGCGTATCCGATGCGTCACTCGCGGGTATGCTCCTCATCGTCCTCTCCCCGCTCTTGGCTGCCGTGGCGGTCGGTGTCCGTTGTACGCTCGGGGCACCCATTTTATTTCAGCAGCTTCGGATCGGACGCGGCGGCCGTCCTTTCCTGCTCTTTAAATTCCGTACCATGAGCATGCACGCAACGCCGTCTGGGGCAGCGGTCTCCGATCAAGAGCGAATGACCGCGTTCGGGAGATGTCTTCGCGCTAGCAGTCTTGATGAGATACCGGAACTGTGGAATATCCTAGTAGGTGATATGAGCCTAGTCGGTCCACGACCGCTGCTGCCCGAGTACCTTCCACTATACTCTGCCCGGCAGGCGAGGCGCCATGAAGTCCGGCCTGGCCTCACCGGTTGGGCGCAGGTCAATGGTCGCAATGCGCTCACGTGGGAGGAGCGTTTCGACCTCGATGTGTGGTACGTTGAACATCAGAGTATCTGGCTTGATGTGACGATTCTCTGGCTCACCGTGTTGACTGTGCTTCGGCGCGAGGGGATCTCTAAGCCAGGGCACGCCACCATGGAAAGGTTTCGGGGTTCCCCGCTATGAGCTCCACACCTCCGCGCATCTTCCTCTCTCCCCCGCATCTTAGTGGAGCGGAAGCAGTCTTCCTCGCGGAGGCGATCGACAGCAACTGGGTGGCTCCCCTTGGTCCCCAGGTTGACGCTTTCGAAGAAGAGTTCGCCCAGTACGTCGGATCTGATTACGCGGTCGCACTGTCGTCAGGGACCGCGGCTCTTCACCTGGCCCTCCAGCTTGTTGGGGTCGGTCCAGGCGATGAAGTGCTTGTGAGCACCTTGACCTTCGCGGCGTCAGCCTTCCCGATAGTGTATTTGGGCGCCAAACCAGTCTTTCTGGATTCGGAGCGCAGCTCGTGGAATCTTGATCCTGACCTGTTGGCTGAGGAGCTGGATCGCCGCTCGAAGTTGGGTCGGTTGCCAAGAGCCGTCGTGGTCGTGCACCTGTACGGACAGCCTGCCAACCTGACCGCGATCATGAAGGCATGCCAGCAGCACGGAGTCCCCGTTCTCGAGGACGCGGCCGAGGCGCTCGGCGCGCGGTATGGCGACCAACATCCGGGTACGTTGGGGCGAGCCGGGATCTTCTCATTCAACGGAAATAAGATCATCACAACATCGGGCGGCGGGATGCTCGTTTCTGATGACGCCGAGCTGGTCAGGCATGTACGGAAGCTGGCGACGCAGGCGCGCGATGCGGCACCGCACTATGAGCACAGCGAAGTCGGGTACAATTACCGGCTGAGCAACCTGCTGGCCGCAGTGGGGCGCGGGCAGCTCAGGGTCCTTGAGGACCGTGTTGCGGCCCGCAGGGCCAACTTCGAGTACTACCGGCGGGAGCTCGGACCGCTTCCCGGGATCGATTGGATGCCTGAGGCGCCGTGGGGCCGCCATACCCGCTGGCTGACTACGCTGACAATCGATCCGGTACAGTTAGGGGTGGATCGGGAAGCGGTTCGACTTCACCTGGAGAGCCAGAATATCGAGGCGAGGCCAGTCTGGAAGCCGATGCATCTCCAACCTGTTTTCCGGGGCTACTCAGCGGTCGGAGGTGAGGTCGCCGAAGCGTTGTTCGACCAGGGACTTTGCCTGCCGTCAGGATCCTCCCTGACCGATGCCGAGCGGGAGCGCGTCGTAGCCGCAGTACGCGCTGTTGCCGCATCGGCGACTGGGACCGCCGCCCACGTGAGGAGCCGATGAGCGGTCCGATCGTCGTGTACGGGGCCGGAGGGCACGGTCGCGAGCTTGCCTCGCTCATCCAGGCACTGCTGGCGGCGGGGGAAAGTTGGGAGCTCCAGGGCTTCCTGAGCGACGACCCGCTCGAAGCCGGTCGAGAGGTGGCAGGGCTTCCCGTCCTCGGCGGCGCCGGGTGGTTGCGGGCCCATGCCGGGGTCTCGGTGGGTATGGGAATCGGGTCACCCGCTGCCAGACGCAAAGTGGTCAGCAGGATCGACTCACTGGTCAAGGCATTTCCGCCGCTGATCCACCCGAGGGCAACCGTACTGGAGCGAGCGGTGATCGGGAGAGGCGTGGTGATTGGCGCGGGTGCCCTGGTCAGCGTGGACGTTGACCTGGGAGAATTCTCGGTACTCAACATCCTCGCGAGCGTGAGTCATGACTGCCGGCTCGGGTCGTTCGCCACGCTGGCTCCACAGGTCGCCCTGGCGGGGAACACTTTCGTTGGGGACGGTGCTGACGTGGGGACGGGGGCCGTTTGTATCCCCGGGGCGAAGGTAGGGGCATGGAGTGTGATCGGTGCCGGTGCAGTCGTGATCGGAGAGGTGCCAGATCGCTGCACGGCGGTAGGGGTCCCCGCCCGCGTGGTTCGCAAGCATCGACCGCTGGATGCCGAATAGGTTCGCTCCCCTTCGAAGCCGGCCCTTTACACGAAGTGATGCCCAAGCTATTGTATGACAACTACTTGACGACTGATTGACACGGTCTCGCAATATTATGTGTCGTCCACCACGTGGAGACACCGCTGACCCCACAAATGAGAGCCCACCCCCCCGCTGGTCTGCGCAACCGCCATTTCCTGGCGCTCGATGCGCTGCTGCTGCCTGCTCGCCACACTGCGCGGCGTTCGCCATCCGGTTCGAGGGGCTGACCTGGCCGCCGGGATACGCACTCGTCGCGGCCTGGTTCGTCGCCCTCTCCCTGCCGATCAAGATGGGTGTCGCGCTGGCGGCCGGCCTGTACCGCCGGGTCTGGCGCCACGCCAGCGTGCACGAAGCGGAGCAGATCCTCGCGGCGGCCGTGGTCTCCGGCGTCGCCTGCTTCCTGGTGGGCGCGTTCGTGATTCCCGGCCACGGGCCTGGCGCCGCGACGGGTCCCGCTCTCCCTCCTGGTCCTCGACGCGTTCTTCACCGGAGCCATCTTTACCCTGCCGCGGATCGCCGTCCGGCTCCTGGCCTCCCGCCGGCGGAACGGCGTCCTCAAGGGCGCCCAGCGGGCGCTCATCGCGGGCGCGGGCGCGGCCGGCGCCATGATCGTCCGCGAACTGCGCGGCAATCCGGAACTCGGCCTCGATCCCGTCGGCTTCGTGGACGACGACCGCTCCAAGCAGGGCAACCGGGTCTCCAACCTCCCCGTGCTCGGGTCCCTCGCCGAGCTCCCCGGCATCATCGAGAAGCACAGCATCGACGAGGTCATCATCGCGATGCCGAGGGCGCCGGGCGTGGTCATCCGTGAGGTCCTCGACGCCGCCGCCGCCGCCAAGGTGAAGACCCGCACCGTGCCCGGCATGTTCGACATCATCTCCGGTCGGGTGGCCATCCGGGCCCTGCGAAAGGTCGAGATCCAGGACCTCCTCCGCCGGGAACCGGTCACCACCAGCCTCGACGCGGTGCGGAGCATCGTCAAGGGCCACACGGTGCTGGTCACCGGCGCCGGCGGGTCCATCGGCAGCGAACTCTGCCGCCAGCTGGTGGACCTCGGCCCCGAACGGGTGGTCCTCGCGGGCCACGGCGAGAACTCCATCTTCGACATCCTGAACGAGCTGCAGGCCAGTGCACCCGAGGTCGAATTCGTCCCGGTGATCGTGGACGTGCGCGACCGGGAACTGCTCGACCAGGCGTTCCGGCAATGGACCCCGATCGCGGTGTTCCACGCCGCCGCCCACAAGCACGTGCCGATGATGGAGCGCAACGTCGCCGAGGCCATCACCAACAACATCCTCGGCACCCGGAACGTGGTCGAGCTCGCGGCCGAGCACGGGGTCGAACGGCTCGTGCTCATCTCGACCGACAAGGCGGTGCACCCCACCAACGTGATGGGCGCCACCAAGCGGGTCGCGGAGATGGTGGTCCAGATGGCGGCGCGCGATCACCGCCGGAACTTCGTCTCGGTGCGGTTCGGCAACGTGCTCGGCTCCCGCGGCAGCGTGGTGCCGACCTTCCTGCAAGCAGATCGGCAACGGGGGGCCGGTCACCGTGACGCATCCCGAGATGCGCCGCTATTTCATGACCATTCCGGAGTCGGTGCAGCTGGTCCTGCAGGCGGGGTCCCTGGGGCGGGGCGGGGAGGTGTTCGTGCTGGACATGGGAGAGCCGATCAAGATCGCCGACCTGGCGGCCGACCTCATTCGCCTGTCCGGCAAGGAAGTCGGCACCGATATCGAGATCCGCTTTTCGGGGAGCCGCCCCGGCGAGAAGCTCTTCGAGGAGCTGTTCTTCAGCGCCGAGAATGCCGCGCCAACCCAGCACGAAAAGGTACTCTGTGCCACCAACGCCAGCCTCCCGGAGGGCACCGCCGAGCGGGTCGCCGGGATCATCGCGGCGGCCCAGGAGGGGCGCCCCGATCAGGAGCTGCGGAGCCTGCTCAGGGAACTGGTGCCGGACTTCGATCCGACGCTGGCCGCGTCGCAGCCAGCATCCATTCCAGCAACGCCCGTCTAGATTCTGTTGGCTTGAAGGGGACGAGATTGCCTCGTCGGCCCCTTCGGGGGCCTCCTCGCGATGACACCATAAGTACTTCTGTCGTTGCGAGGCCACGCAGTGGCCGAAGCAATCTCAGTAGTGGTAGCGCGCCTGGAGGAACTCGACCCGGTCGGCAAAGACTTCGTAGACCAAGCGATCGGCGTCGTTGACGCGCCGAGACCAGACATTCCCGCCGAAATGCCGCAGATGCTCCGGTTTGCCGATCCCGGCGTACGGGTCCCGGAGCGCCGCCTCCATCAGGTCCAGTATCCGGAGCGCCACCTTCCGATTCGTGTCCACCCAGAACCGAAGGTCTTCCAGGCATTCGTCCTGAATGACCGCGGCGCGGCGGCCATGTCGGGCCACGCTCAACCGTCCTCGAGCAGTTCTCGGCGCAACCCGGTCAGAGCTTGGCGCTTCCCCACCGCACGACGGCCCCGAGCCAAGGCAGCCAGGAGTCGTGCCGCGTTCTCAGGCGACCGGAGCAGGTACGCCGTTTCCTGAAGGCTGCTCAGTTCGTCGGCGGGGAGGAGGGCCATATCCTCATGGCCACGTCGGACGATGACCGCGGCCTGGCGGGAGTCCTCGACCTCGTCCCAGAGCTTGGCGAGGTTTTGTCGTGCGTGGCTATAGCTGCGCTTTGTGGCCATGAGGCCTCCGGTTGACTTGTACAACTAATCTGTACAATGTCAGCCGGTTTGTCAAACTGGAGCGGATTGCTTCGTCAGCCCCTCGCGGGGCCTCCTCGCAATGACAGAATGTGGCTTCGCCTACATCCGCTCGACGAGCGCCTTGGCGAATTCGCTCGTCTTGAGGAGCGTGGCCCCCTCCATCTGCCGGTGGAAGTCGTAGGTGACCAGCTTGGCCGCGATGGTGCGCTCGATGGAGCGCACGATGCGGTCCGCCGCCTCGTTCCATCCCATGTAGCGCAGCATCATCTCGCCGGAGAGGATGACGGAGCCGGGGTTGACCTTGTCCTGGTCGGCGTACTTCGGCGCGGTGCCGTGCGTCGCCTCGAAGATCGCGTGCCCGGTCTGGTAGTTGATGTTCGCGCCCGGCGCGATGCCGATGCCGCCCACCTGCGCCGCCAGCGCGTCGGAGATGTAATCGCCGTTGAGGTTGAGCGTCGCGATCACGTCGTACTCCGCCGGCCGCGTCAGGATCTGCTGCAGGAAGGCATCGGCAATCACGTCCTTGACCACGATGCCGTTCGGGAGCCGGCACCACGGCCCGCCGTCGATCTCCACCGCGCCGTACTCCTCCTTGGCGAGTTCGTAGCCCCAGTCCCGGAAGCCGCCCTCCGTGTATTTCATGATGTTGCCCTTGTGCACCAGCGTCACGCTCTTCTTCCCGTGCGCGATGGCGTGGTCCAGGGCGGCGCGGATGAGCCGCTTCGAGCCTTCCGCCGACACCGGCTTGATGCCGATCGAGCTGGTGTCCGGGAACCGGATCGCTGTGACCCCCATCTCTTCCCGGAGGAAGCGGATCAGCCTCTGCGCGTCCGGCGTTCCCGCCTTGTACTCGATGCCGGCGTAGATGTCCTCCGTGTTCTCGCGGAAGATGATCATGTCCACCTGGCCCGGGTCCTTCACCGGGGAGGGCACGCCGGTGAACCAGCGGACCGGCCGCACGCAGGCGTAGAGGTCGAGCTTCTGCCGGAGCGCCACGTTGAGCGACCGGATGCCGCCGCCGACCGGCGTCGTGAGCGGCCCCTTGATGGCCACCAGTTGCTTGGTGATTACCTGCAGCGTCTCGTCGGGCAGCCAGTTGTCCACCCGGTTCTTCGCCTTCTCGCCCGCCAGCACCTCCGTCCAGACGATCTGCCGCTCCCCGCCGTACGCCGCGTTCACGGCGCTGTCGAGCACCAGCTTCGAGGCACGCCAGATGTCGGGCCCGGTGCCGTCTCCCTCGATGAACGGGATGATGGGATGTGCGGGCACGCTGAGCTTGCCACCTACCATCGTGATCGATTCCCCCTTCAGGGGGGTCGGCGTGGGTTGGGCGGGGGCGGTCGAGGTCGGGGACATGCGTCACTCACTCTCGGGCGGGGAACGGGATGCGGAAGCGGAATCCGACAGGTAATATACGTCATGCAGACCGACGCCATCCACCTCCCCGCCATTCCGGCTGCGGACCTCGAGTCCCCGCCGCTCGCGCAGGCCGACACCATCCCCTCGCGGTGGTACTGGGACCCGGCGTTCGACCGGCTCGATCGGGACGCCGTCTTCGCCCGGACCTGGCAGGGGGTCGGACACGCCGGCCAGGTGCGCAGCGAAGGGCAGTTCTTCTGCGCGGAGGTGGCGGGGAACCCGGTCATCGTGATCCGCGGGAAGGATGGCGTGCTCCGCGGCTTCTTCAACGTCTGCCGGCACCGCGGGGGACCGCTCGCGGTGGAACCCGAGGGCTGCGTGCGGGCCCTCCAGTGCAAGTACCACGGGTGGACCTACCTGCTGGACGGCTCCCTCCGCGGCGTGCCGCAGTTCGACCGGGTGGAGCTCTTCGACCGGAAGGACTACGGGCTGGTGCCGGTCCGGGTGGCCGAGTGGGAAGGGCAGGTGTTCGTCAACCTGTGGGCCGACGCCCCGCCGCTCGAGTCATACGTGCAGGGCATCGTGGAGCAGATCGCACCCAACAGGCTCGGCGCGCTCCGGTTCGTCCGGCGGGTGGAGTACGACATCGCCTGCAACTGGAAGGTGTACGTCGACAACTACCTCGAGGGGTACCACGTGCCCCACGTGCATCCCGAACTGGTCAAGCTCTACGATTTCCAGAGCTACCGGACGGAGTGCTTCGACTGGTATTCGCTGCAGCACAGCCCGCTGAGCGGCACCGCCAATCTCTACACGACCGGCGAGGGTGAGGCGTTCTACTATTGCCTGTTCCCCAATTTCATGCTGAACATCCTCCCCGGCCGGCTCCAGACGAACCTGGTGCTGCCGCTGGGGCCGACGCGCTGCCGGGTGGTGTTCCAGTATTTCTACACCGATCCCGAGGCCCCGCCGGTGCGGAAGCTGATCGAGGAGGACCTGGCCTACTCCGACGCGGTCCAGCGCGAGGACATCGACATCTGCGAACAGGTGCAGCGCGGGGTCGAGTCGCGGGCCTACGACCGGGGCCGGTTCTCGGTGCAGTACGAGGAAGGGGTGTACCACTTCCAGCGCCTGCTGAAGGGCGCGTACCGGGCGTTCCTGGCGGAGCCGGGAACCAACGGACGCTCCCGCCCGTAATGAAGCGCAGCTCAATCCGTCATCTGGGAGACTGCATGATCCGGACTGCCCGTGCGGCGGCGCTGGTTGCGCTCGTCGCTGCCGTTCCATCTGGCCTCGCCGCCCAGGCGGCTCCCCGCTGCCCTGCCCACCTGGTCCATCGACGTGGCCCATTCGGAGGTCACCTTCCGGATCCGGCACTTCATGAGCCGGGTGAGCGGCACCTTCACCGACTGGTCCGGCACCATCCAGGGCGACCCCGCCAACTGGTCGGGAGGTTCCGTCACCGCCACCATCAACGTGGCGAGCGTGGACACCCGGCAGGAGCGGCGCGACGCCGACCTCCGTTCAGGGCGGTTCTTCGCCGTGGACAGCTTCCCGACCATCACCTTCGTGAGCCGTTCCGTGGTGCAGGCAGGGGACTCGCTCACCGTCTCCGGCGACCTCACCATGCGGGGCGTGACCAAGCCCGTCGTCCTGAAGGGGATGGTGCTCGGCGTCATGCCCGGTGAGCGGCCCCGCGCCGGCTTCGAGGTGACCACCACCCTGAATCGGCTCGACTACGGCGTGATGTACAACCGGGTCCTCGAGGGCGGCGGCACGATGCTCGGCGACGACGTCGAGATCCGCATCAACGTGGAGGCGCTCCGCCAATGACGCTCTCCCCCTCTCCCGAAGGGAGAGGGGGCAGGGGGTGAGGGGTCACCGGACCCGGGCGCCGAGCGCCCGGAGTGAATCCGCCGGCACGCTTCCGGTGATCACGAAGCGGATGCCGCCGTGCTCCTGCCAGGCCGTCACGCTCGCCCGGGCCGCGGCGCCGGTCGCCGCATCGGTGGCGGCTTCTCGCCGAGCGGCGACTTCAGTCGCCGGCCGCTGTTCGTCCAGGATTACACTCCCGGACGCGTAGATCACGCGGACGAGCGGCAGGGAGGGGTCCGCGCCAGGTACCGCGGTACCGGGGCCGGTCTCGACCCGCTCCGGAGCAAGCCCGTCGATCAGCCGGATCTGCCCGCCCAGCAGTCGCACACCCTCTTCCATCGAAATGACCCGCCAGGCCGCCGTTGGCTCGTCCACCTGTCTCGCCCGCCTTGGCCACAACCTCGTTGGCCCGTGCATCCCGGAGTTCTCGTTCCGCGGCCGGTGCCGCGGGTGGTGGTGCCTGGGCAGCGGGCTTGTCGGCGGACTTCGCCTCCGCACGGGAGGCCTGCGCGGCAGTCGTCGCGGTCGGCGGTGCCGCGGGGATTGGTTCGGTCGCCGGCAGCGACGCCGCGGGCGCCGCGTCGCGGCCGCCACTTGGCCTCTCCCCTTCCTGCAGGACGACCGCCTGGCCCGGCTCCGCGCCGCGGCCCCAATATCCGACCGCGACCGCGAGCAGGATGCTCGCCGCCCAGGCCAGGGTACGGACAACGGTCCGCCGCGCCGGCGACGTCCGCCTCACCTCCGCCGGCGAGGAAGGGACCGCCAGCACCTCCACCAGCCGATCAGCCTCCAGTTGGAACGATCGGGCCTCGGCTACGCGGGCCGCACAGGCGCTGCAACTGCCGACGTGGATCTCGACCCGCGTGCGCTCAGCGGCGTCGAGTTCGCCGTCGAGCAGCGCCTGAATGGTTCCGTCGTCAGGATGCGACATGCCTGCCTCCCTGCGTGCGATAGGCCTCGACCAGCCGGCGTCGCGCCCTCGAGAGCGTCGTCCCGACCGCGCCCTTCGCGAGGCCGAGGGTCTCGGCGATTTCATCGTAGTTGAATCCTTCGGCCTTGAGCAGCAGCGCCTCGCGGTCCCGCTCGGGCAGCGTCGCCAGCGCCTCCTGGACGGCGCGAACATCGTCCGATCGCTCGAGCACCTGGTCCGCGGCCGGCGAGGACTGCGGTGATTCGGCGCGGTAGAGCTCGAGCCGGCGGCCCTGCCGGACCGCCTTGCGGCCGTCCTCACGCACCAGGTTGAGTGCCACGGCGAAGAGCCATGGCCTCGGATTCCGCGGCGGAGCGGCCACCGCCCGGGCGAACGTTTCCTGCGCGATGTCCTCCGCGCGGTCACGATCCCCCGTCCGGCGGTACAGCACCCGGACGAGGGAATCGTGGTGTTCGCGAAAGAGTGCAGCCAGGTCGAGGGTCATTGACGGAAATATTGCACCGTTGTGGCCAGGCGGTCGCCCCGCCACTCCGTCAGCCCGGCCGAATCGATCCGAATGGCGATCCGGCTGCCCGCGACCACGACCCGGTCGCCCGCCGAGAGCCAGGGGGCCAGTTCGGGCAGCGCGCGGACCAGCGCGAAGTAGGCCGGGCTGAATGGTGCGACGGTGACGTCCGGGCTCCCCGCGACGTAGGCCAGGTCGGTCCAGACGCCGTCCCGGTCCACGAACAGCCGCCCTGCGATCCGCTTCGGGGCCGCTGTGGTGGAGCCGACCGAGGGTGCGCGGGCCAGCCGCTCGTCGGCTGCCGCATCGGCGGAGGCCAGCGTCTTCACTTCCGACTCCCGGGCGCTGGCTTCGGCGCGGTTGAACGCGGCCTGTCCGCTCATGGACTTCGCCGCGTCGCGGCCACCCATCAGCGCCGCTTCAGGACGGGGCGGCACGGCGCCCGGCTCGAGCACCAGGAACGAGGTGTACTCGGTGATGAGTCCGTACCGGAGACCGAGCTGCCGGATCTCCTCCACCAGGGCGGGGGACGCTCCTTCGAGCCGGGCGGTGCGGGTGAGTTCCCCGATCTTCCGGGAGGCCCAGAGCGGCGGGACGAAGCTGTTGTCCGGTGCGCGGCTGGCGAACTGTGCATGCGCGGTGAACCGCTCGCGGCGGCCGTTGCGCTCGCCCTCGATGACCACGTCGCCCGCGCCGGCGCCGTGATAGCGCCCGAACACCACCAGTTCCTCCCCGTAGAAGAGATCGGGAAGCTGCGCGGGCTGGGCGTCCTGAAGTGTCACCGGGGCGCTCACGATGCGGAGGTTGGTCAGTGCGGGATGCCTGATCCGGCCGAGCAGCCCGCCGACGGCCACCTCCATGTTGGCGTTCGGGGCCACGTACGTGGCGCTCCCGCGTCCTTCCTTGGCCAGCCGATCGAGCAGGTAGGTGTTGACGTCCGTGCCCACTCCCACCGTGAAGATGCGCGACTGGCCGATCCGGCTGCCGGCCGCCTCGGCGATCTGGTCGGGCTGGGTCTGCCCGACGGACGGAAGCCCGTCCGTCATGAACACCACGAGGGACATTCGCTGCGTCGCCGTGGCGCGCTGGAGCGCGACATCGAGCGCGCCCTCGATGTTGGTGCCGCCGCCGGCCGCGAGACGGCTCACGAATTCCTGCGCATCCGCCAGGTTCGTCCGGGTGGCCGGTGTCAGGCCCTGCCGGAATTCCGTGACACCGGAGGAGAAGGCGATCAGCCGGAACCGGTCCTGCGGGCCGAGGGCGGCGAGCGCTTGCGCCAGGGTGGCCTTGGCCTGTTCGAGCTTGGTGCCGGACATCGAGCCCGACACGTCCACCACCAGTGTCAGGTCGCGCGGGATGACGTCGCTTCCCGACTCCTCCGGCGGCGCGAGCAGGAGCATGTAGTAGCCGTCCTCGCCGGCGCCGGCATGGGTCAGGATGCTGGTGCCGACCAGCCCCCGGCGGAGCGGCAGCAGCAGGTCGAGGTCGCCCGAGGCGGTGGCAGGGACCGTCACCACCAGTCGCCCGCCGGTCCGGCGGCTCGAGACCTCATGGGTGGGGGAGTAGGGGGTGCCGAATGCATCCGCGCCCGTCGTTGACACCTGCATGGAGAAGAGGTCCTGCGCGGTCCCGCCGTCGCCGAGCCCGCGGACCGTCGTGCGGGGTCCGATGGCGTAGCGCAGCCTCAGGGCGTCGCCCTCGCGGCCGAGGACCTGGGTGTACTTCAGGACGACTTTTCGTGTCTCGCCGGGCTGGATGGGGAAGATCTGGGCCCGGATGAGCCCGTGCCCGGCGTAGGTCAGGAGCGCGGGGTCGCGCTGGCGCCGCACGATCTCCTCGTACACGGCGCGGGCCTGCTCGGCGTTCTGCATCTCGCCCTGCAGTTCCTGGTCTCCCATCCAGAGCGAAAAGCCGGTGAAGACCGCCTCGCCCGGCAGGGGATACAGGTAGGTGCCCTCGGCGATCGAGCCGCCGGTGTTGCGGAAGCGCTCCTCGACCTCGATGCGCGCGACGCGCCCGTCGAGGGTGATGCGGACATCGCTTTGGACACGGATGACCGGCCCGCCGATGGGCGTGGGCCGGAACGGGGCGGGCGTGCTGCGGACCTCGACCCAGCCCTGGGCGGCGGCGGGGGAGGCCGCGCTGGCGACGAGCACCAGCGCGAGGGGGAATCGACGGCGCATGAGGTTCTCCTGGTTTGAGGCGGCCGGGAGATGCGCCTGGCTGGAAAACTTGCACGCCGCCCCAACACCCCGGCATTCTTCGCCCCATGATTGCCACTCGACGGGCCCGGCTCCAGCTGGTCGCGGCCGCCGTGCTCTTCTCGACCGGCGGGGCGGTCATCAAGGCCACCGCGATGACGAGCTGGCAGGTGGCGAGCCTCCGTTCCGGCATCGCGGCGGTCGCCTTGGCGCTCCTCCTTCCGGAGGCGAGGCGGAGCATCCGGCCGCGCACCTTCATCGTCTCGATCGCGTACGCCGCCACGCTCGTCCTCTTCGTCACGGCCAACAAGCTCACGACCTCCGCGAACACGATCTTCCTGCAGGCCACCGGTCCGCTCTACATCCTGCTCCTGGCCCCGTGGCTGTTGCGCGAGAAGATCCGCGCCGCCGACGTGGTGTTCATGGCGGTGGTGGGGGTCGGGCTGCTGCTCTTCTTCGTGGGCACGGACGCGCCGGTCCGGACGGCACCCGCCCCGTTCCAGGGCAACGTCCTGGCGGCGCTGTCCGGGTTCACCTGGGCGCTCACGCTGATGGGGCTCCGCTGGATGGGGGCCGACGAGGGGGGCGGCTCGCCGGCCGGCGCGGTGGTCGTCGGAAACGCGCTCGCCTGCCTCGCGACCCTTCCCATGGCCCTGCCGTTTTCCGGCATCGGCGCGGGAGACTGGGTCGCCATCACCTACCTCGGCCTGTTCCAGATCGCGCTGGCCTACGCCTTCGTGACGCGTGCGGTGGGGCGGCTCCCGGCGCTGGAGATCTCGATCATCCTCCTCGTGGAACCCGCCCTCAATCCGGTCTGGTCCTGGCTGGTCCACGGCGAGCGGCCGGGACCGTGGGCGCTGGCCGGCGGGGTGCTCATCCTCGGGGCCACCGCGCTCCGCTCGATTCTCGCGAATGCGGCCGCAGGCAAGTCTCCCGCCGGTGCCTGAGCAGCCCCGCGCACGAACCTCCCTGCTTGAGACGGTGCGGGTGCGCGGTGGCCGCGTGCCGCTCTGGCCACTGCACCTGGACCGGCTCCACCGCAGCGCTGCCGCGCTCGGCTACACCGTTCCGCCCGATCCGGCACCTCCCTCGGGTGGGGGGGACCGGGTCTGCCGCCTCGAGTTCGCGAGCCGGGCTCGGCTGCTGGTGACGGAACGGCAGGTCGAGGAGGTCAGCGGACTTCGGCTCCGGACCTCGCCGGTGCCGCACCGCGGCTACCGCCACAAGACGACCAACCGCGAATGGCTCGACGCCGGGCGCCTGGACGCGGTCACCGGGGGTGGGGACGACGCGCTCTTCCTTTCGGCCGACGGCTGGGTGGCGGAGTCGTCGATCTGGAGCCTGTTCTGGTGGGAGGGTGGGGAGGTGGCGGCGCCGCCGCTCGAGCTCGGGGTACTTCCCGGCGTCGCGCGGGCGAGGCTCGTGGAGGTGCTGGGGGGAGTGCGCGAGTCGCTGCTTCGAGGCGCAGCGCTCGCGGCACACGGCGGGTTCGCGGCCAATGCGGCCAGGGGGGTCGTCCCGCTCGTGGAAGTCGATGGCGTCCAAGTGGTTCCGAACCGGGGATTGGCTCCGCTGCGGGAAGCATTCTGGCCTTGACCGGGCGGGGGTCGGTGAATATTTTGCCCGGGCTAGGCAGGGCCCTCGGTCCTCGTGGTGGTTGTAGCTCAATCGGTTAGAGCGCCGGATTGTGGTTCCGGAGGTTGCGGGTTCGATCCCCGTCAGCCACCCTGCCCGCAACGCCCGACAGACCACCGTCGGCAGAGGTCCGTAGCTCAATTGGTAGAGCACCGGTCTCCAAAACCGGGGGTTGCAGGTTCGATTCCTGCCGGGCCTGTCGGGACACGACACGGCGCTATCGTCTAGAGGCCTAGGACACAGCCCTCTCAAGGCTGGTACACGGGTTCGAATCCCGTTAGCGCTATGGGCAGCACCACCGGGCGGGCCTCGGCCCCATCGTCTATCGGTTAGGACGCGACCCTTTCAAGGTCGAGAGACGGGTTCGACTCCCGTTGGGGCTATCCAACACGCGCCGCTAGCTCAATTGGCAGAGCAAGTGACTCTTAATCACTAGGTTGTAGGTTCGATTCCTACGCGGCGCACTCCCCCGCCCAGGCCCAGCCTGGACGGGGGTTCCTGCATTCTGGGGGCTGGGTTCCGCTCGACCCCCCCCTTTCGGGCTAGTCCGGGGGAGGGATAGCCCCTTGCGGCTTCCGGTGTTAGTATATTGGCTGGTCGTCCTACCCCGGTCCGCCGCTGGCCGCGGCTGGTTGCTCCGGGGGGGCCGACTGCCGTCAATTGTGATTTTGAGCGGTCCAGCACATAGAGCAGCATCCGTCTGGCCGATTTGATGTCGGCCCGACCGAGTTCCACACCCCTCAGGAGTGATTCATGACCCGTAAGCTCTCAGTCCTTTGCGCAGCGATCGCCCTCGTGGCGACGGTGCCTGCGCACGCACAGTCGAAGGGGCAGTTCCAGATCGGCGTCGGCGCCGGTCTCCCCTTCTACAACGCCGATCTCGACCTGCAGGACAAGGTCGGGTTCGGCGGCCGGCTCGGCTACATGTTCACCGACAAGATCGGCCTCGAGGGAGACGTCTTCTACTACGAGACCCAGCCGAACGGCAACTCGTACACCGGTCCGAACCTTCGCGAGATGCCAATCCACGGCCGGCTGACCTACAACGCGCCGATGGGCAAGGGTCTTGGGCATCATCTTCGGCCTCGGCTACGCCTACAACATGTGGGGCAGTCACCGGCACGTCCGACGCTGACACGACCGACAGCGGCCCGGGCGGCCTGATCGGCCTGCGGTTCGGCGCCGGCGGTCCGGTGTCGCTGCGCGTCGACTTCACCGGCGACTACATCCTGAACCCGATCACCGAAGGCTCGAGCGGCAACGACAGCCGCTTCGACCCGGCGCATGAACTTCATGCTCAGCCTCGGCCTGGGTGGCAAGCCGGGCACCCCGAAGGACACGGACAAGGACGGCGTGCCGGACAAGACCGACCTCTGCCCGAACACCCCGCTCGGGACTGCGGTGGACGCCAACGGCTGTCCCTTCGGCGACGCCGACAAGGATGGCGTGACCGACAACATCGACAAGTGCCCGAACACGCCGATGGGCGCCACGGTAGACGCCAGCGGCTGCCCGGCTGACGCCGATGGCGACAAGGTCCTCAACGGGATCGACCAGTGCCCGAACACCCCGATGGGTGCGACGGTGGACGCCAAGGGCTGCCCGGCCGACCAGGACGGCGACGGCGTGCTCAACGGCATCGACAAGTGCCCGGACACCCCGATGGGTGCCAAGGTGGATGCCAATGGTTGCCCGGTGGACAGCGACGGCGACGGCGTGGCGGATTACGCCGACAAGTGCCCGAACACCCCGGCCGGCATGAAGGTCAACGCCACCGGCTGCCCGGTCCTCTTCGAGCCCGGCAAGTCGGCGCTCGTCCTCGAGGGCGTCACGTTCGCGACCAACAGCGCCACGCTCGACCCGAGCTCGACTGAGGTGCTCGACCGGTTGGCCAACGCGGCGCAGTACAACCCGTCCGGCTCGAAGCTCGAGATCGCCGGGTACACCGACAACACCGGCAGCCGCGCGCACAACATGAAGCTGTCGCAGGCGCGCGCCGAGTCGGTCATGAACTACCTCATCAGCAAGGGTGTCCCGGCCAGCGCGCTCACGGCCAAGGGCTACGGTCCGGACTTCCCGATCGACACCAACGCGACCGCGGCTGGTCGTGCGAACAACCGGCGGGTCATGATCAAGCAGATCCAGTAGTTCCCGCCCAGTATGAAGGAAATGCGCCGGAATCTCACGATTCCGGCGCATTTCTTTTCATACTCGTCGGCTAGCTTCGTGGGCGAATCCCATTCTCAGGAGTTCGTCTTTATGCTTCGCAAGTTCGCTATCCTCATGGCCGGCTTGGCGTTGGCGGCAAGTACCACGGCCCAGGCACAGTCCAAGGGACAGTTCCAGGTCGGCGTCGGCGCCGGGATGCCCTTCTACGCCGACACGCTGGGGCTCGATGACCCGATCGGCTTCGGCGGCCGGCTCGGCTACATGTTCAGCGACAAGATCGGCCTCGAGGGCGACATCTTCTATTACTCCTCCCAGCCGACCAACTCGGCCTACGACGGCCCGGACATGACCGAGATGCCGATCCACGGCCGCGTGACCTACTACGCCAACGTCAATCGGAATTTCGGCTTCATCTTCGGTCTCGGCGCGGTCTACAACAGCTGGGGCGGGGACAGCCTGAAGTCGTACTACGCGACCACCGAGGACGCCGATGCCGGCCCGGGCGCCCTGTTCGGGATCCGCCTCGGCGGCGGCACGGTGGGCCTCCGGCTCGACCTGACGGGTGACTACATCATCAACCCGTTCAACCAGACCAGCACCGACAACGACAGCCGGTTCGACCTCGGCGCCGACGCCATGCTGACCTTCTCGTTCGGCGGCAACAAGACGCCGAAGGACACGGACAAGGACGGCGTACCGGACAAGACGCCCGACCTCTGCCCGGACACTCCGCTCGGCACCGCGGTGGACGCCAGCGGCTGCCCCTGGGGTGACACCGACAAGGACGGCGTGACGAACAACATCGACAAGTGCCCGAACACCCCGATCGGCGCCTCGGTGGACGCCAGCGGCTGCCCGGGCGATGCGGACGGCGATAAGGTGTACAACGGCATCGACAAGTGCCCGAATACCCCGATGGGCGCCACGGTGGACGCCACCGGCTGCCCGGCCGACCAGGACAAGGACGGCGTGCTCAACGGCCTCGACAAGTGCCCGGACACCCCGATGGGCGCCAAGGTCGACGCCGCCGGATGCCCGGTGGACAGCGACGGCGACGGCGTGGCGGATTACGCCGACAAGTGCCCGAACACCCCGGCCGGCATGAAGGTCAACGCCACTGGCTGCCCGGTCCTCTTCGAGCCCGGCAAGTCGGCGCTCGTCCTCGAAGGCGTCACCTTCGCGACCAACAGCGCGGTGCTCGATCCGAGCTCGACCGAGATCCTGGACCGGTTGGCCAACGCGGCGCAGTACAACGTGTCCGGGGCGAAGCTCGAGGTCGCCGGGTACACCGACAACACCGGCAGCCGCGCGCACAACATGAAGCTGTCGCAGGCGCGCGCCGAGTCGGTCATGAACTACCTCATCAGCAAGGGTGTCCCGGCCAGCGCGCTCGTGGCCAAGGGCTACGGCCCGGACTTCCCGATCGATACCAACGCGACCGCGGCTGGTCGCGCCAACAACCGGCGGGTCATGCTGAAGCAGATTCAGTAATTCGCAGGCTGGACGACACGCGCCGGAATCGCGAGATTCCGGCGCGTGTCATTTTCACCCCCTGGAGGCTCCATGCTGGACGACTTCAAGAAGTTCCTCATGCGGGGCAACGTCGTGGACCTGGCGGTCGGCGTCATCATCGGCGCCGCCTTCGGGAAGATCGTCGGATCGCTCGTCGACGACCTGATCATGCCCGTGCTGGGGCTGGCACTCGGCCGGATCGACTTCTCGAATCTCTACCTGGTGCTGAAGGCCGGCACCGACGGCCTGACGAGCTACCCGTCGCTGGCCGCGGCGAAGGCGGCCGGCGCCGCGACGCTGAACTACGGGCAGTTCATCAGCGTCGTGATCAACTTCCTGATCGTGGCGGCGGCCATCTTCGTCGTCGTGCGCCTGGTCAACCGGTTCGACGCCAAGGCCGCGGCGCCTCCTCCGCCGCCGACCACCAGGGACTGTCCGCAGTGCCGCATGGCGATCCCGCTGGCGGCCACCCGCTGCGGCCATTGCACGTCGGTCGTCGCCTGACGCTCCCGTTCCGGGGCCGGCTGGCCTATCTTGCCGGGGGCGCCCACGATTGGGCGCCCTCGTCGCGTAATACCCCCAACGACCTGACGGAGACCTGTCGAATGCCCGTGAACCGTCTGCCCCGCCTGATTGTCGCCACCTCGCTCCTGTGGGCCGGACTCCCGGTCCTCGCGGCCGCGCAGGCGCCTGATTCCGCCGTCTCGCCGATCAAGGGCTCCTTCGACCTCGGGCTGGTGGCCGCCTCGGGCAACACCGACCTGACCACCTTCAACGTCGGCGAAAAGCTCGAGTACGCCAAGGGCAAGTGGACGGTGACCCAGGGCGCCAAGATGGTCTACGGCGAGACGAACGGCGTGGAGAGCGCCAACGAGTACGCCGTGTTCGTCCGCCCCGACTACCAGCTCTCCGCCCGGTGGAAGGGATACGTCCTGGGCAGCTGGGACCGAAACACCTTCATCGGCATCTCCACGCGGTGGCAGGAGGGCCTCGGCCTGTCGTTCGAGGCCGTCCAGGGGCCGAAGCACTTCCTGGCGCTCGACGGCGGCTTCTCGTTCTTCCAGCAGGAGTTCACCAGCGGCCTGAGCACCTCCTTCCCGACGGCGCGTGGGCAGGTCACCTACAAGTACGCATTCACCGCGAAGGCGTACATCCAGGACATCTTCGTCTACCTCCCGAACCTGGAGGAGAGCGACGACTACCGGATCAACAACGAACTGTCGCTCGTGGCGCCGATCGCGGGTCGGCTGGCCCTGAAGGCCTCGTACCTCCTCCAGTACCAGAACGCGCCGCAGCCCGGCTTCGGCACGACCGACAACCTGTACACGACGGGGATCCAGTTCACGTTCTGACCGGCCGAGTCGCCTCGTGACCGGGCGGATCCGGTCGCTCGACGCCTTCCGCGGCCTGACGGTGGCCGCGATGATCCTGGTGAACAACCCCGGGAGCTGGGACTACGTCTATCCGCCGCTTCGGCACGCGGAATGGCACGGCTGGACCCCGACCGACCTGATCTTCCCTTTCTTCCTGTTCATCGTCGGGGTTTCTCTCGTGGTCTCGTTCTCCCGCCGCGAACTGGCGGGGGCCTCGACCCGGGCACTCGCCCGCAAGGCCGTGGTCCGCGGGCTGCTCATCGTCCTGGTCGGCCTGCTGCTCAGCGGATTTCCGCGCTACGACCTCACCCACCTTCGCATTCCGGGCGTGCTCCAGCGGATCGGGGTGGTGTACGCGCTGACTGCACTCCTCTTCCTCGGGTTCGGTCCGGCCGCGCGCCGGCGAATCGCGGCCGTGCTGCTGGTCGGCTACTGGCTCCTCCTCGCTTTCGTTCCGGCGCCGGGCGGCGTGGCAGGAGACCTCACCGCCGCCGGCAACCTGGGCGCCTGGCTCGACCGGTTCCTTCTCGGTGGGCACCTCTGGACTCCGGACTTCGATCCGGAGGGAATTCTGAGCACGCTGCCGGCGGTCGCCACCTGCCTTCTCGGGACGTTCGCCGGCGAGCGCCTCCTCGCTGACCGATCCCCCGGCGACCGGGCCACCGGGTTGCTCCTCCTCGGCGCCGCCCTCGTCGTGGCCGGCCTCACCTGGAGCGCCTGGCTCCCCATCAACAAGGGACTCTGGACCAGCTCGTATGTGCTGTTCACCGGCGGCATCGCCTGCCAGGCGCTGGCGGCGTGCTACTGGGCCGTCGATGTGCAGGGCAGGGACTGGTGGGCCCGGCCCGCGTACGTCTTCGGCACGAACGCGCTGTTCGCCTTCGTGCTCTCCGGGCTCGTGGCCCGGGGTCTCTCGCTCTGGCGGGTCGGGGCTCCCGGGGAGACGGTTCCAGCCCGTCAGTGGCTCTTCGAACAGGTCCTCGCTCCGGTGGCCGGTCCGGTGAACGGTTCCTTGATCTTTGCGCTCGCGAACGTGGCGCTCATCTTCCTGCTCACGGCGCCGCTTTATCGCCGGCGCATCTTCATCAAGCTGTGACGGGGCTCGGGGCTGCCACGGCGCGCCGGGCGGGATAGATTTCTCCGATGCTCCTCTCTTCCCTGGCGCTCGTTTCCGTGGGCGGCCTGCTCTCACCCCCGACGCCTGTCGTCTCCCCTTCCCCCCAAGACACCGCGCCCCGGCTCGTGGTCCTCCTCGTGGTGGACCAGCTGCGGCCGGACCATCTCCTCCGGTACCGGGCGGAGTGGACTGGCGGGTTCAAGCGCCTGCTCGATGGCGGGATCTTCTTCCCCGACGGCCGGCAGGACCACGCCATCACCCAGACAGGCCCGGGCCACTCGACGGTGCTCAGCGGGCGCTTTCCGGCTCACACCGGCATCGTCACCAACGACCTTGGCGTCCCCGACTCGCTGGCACCATTGATCGATGACCCCAAGGCGGTCGGCGCGTCGCCGCGCCGGTTCCAGGGAAGCGCACTCCTCGACTGGATGATCGCCGGCGACTCCACGACCCGCATGCTCTCGGTCGCGATGAAGAACCGGTCCGCGATCCTGCCGATCGGCCGCGCCCGCGGCGAGGTGTACTGGTGGTCGACCCTGGGGTTCTTCACCACGAGCCGGTACTATCGCGACTCACTGCCAACCTGGGTGCAGGGCTGGAACCGGAGGGACCCCATGCGCGGCCTGACCGGCCGCCCCTGGGAGCTCCTGAAGGCAGAGGCTGCCTATCCAGAGGCCGATGATCTCCCGGCGGAAGCCGGGAGGGACGGCCGGAACACCTTTCCGCACGCGCTTCCCGCCGATCCCGCCACGGCCGCCGCCCTGCTGCCGCACTTCCCGTGGATGGACTCGCTCACACTGGACATTGCGCTGACCGGGGTTGCGGCGCTTGGCATCGGGAGCGGCGGTGGATCGCGCACCGACTTGCTGTCGATCTCCCTGTCGTCCGTGGACGAGATCGGGCACGACTTCGGGCCGGATTCGCGGGAACTGCACGACATGCTCCTCCGGCTCGACGGGTACCTCGGCTGGTTCCTCGATTCTCTCGCGGCCACGACGCCGGGCGAGCAGACGCTTCTCGTGCTGACCTCCGACCACGGAACCCAGGCGATGCCGGAACAGGCGGCGCCCATCGGCGGCTATCCCGCCGGCCGGGCCTGGCCCTCCGCGCTGGTGCGCGGCGTGGCGAACGAGCTGCGCGACCGGTGGCGCACCGACTTCAAGATCCGGTTCGACTACGGGATCGTGACGGCCGATCTTGCCGCGTTGCGGTCGCGCGGCATCGATACCGACAGCCTCAGTCAGAGCCTGGCCGCGCGGTTCCGGCAGGAGCCCTACGTGGACCGAGTGTACACTCCCCTCTCGCTCGCGCGCGCGCCCGGGTCCGATCCCATCGCTGCGCGGTGGCGTCACACGATTCCCGACGAATTCGGCTGGCTCGTTGCTGTCACACCGCACGAGGGGACCACCTGGGATTCCTGGCCCACCGGAGCGAATCATGGGACGCCCTGGCTGGCCGACGTGCAGGTGCCGATCTTGTTCTGGGGCGGCGGCATCGAACCGCGCACCGTCAACCGGGCGGTACGGACGGTGGACATCGGGCCAACCCTGGCGCGCCGGATCGACGTGACTCCAACGGAACCGCTGGACGGCGTGGTGCTTCCCGAAGTGGCGGGGCGCGCGAGGTGACCTTTCCGGCGCTCCCCTGTTTTCCCTGCCCCCATACCTCCGCCTGTTGCGCCTTCGGGACGACGCTCGCGGACCAGGAGGCGCAGGCCATCCGGGCACGTTTCGGCGACGACCGGATCTACCTGACGCGCTGGGGCGAGTGGCGCACCCGGGTGCGCGGCGGCCGCTGTGCCTTCCTGGTGGACAACGGGTGCGAGCTGCACGACCAGCCGTTCTATCCGCTCGTCTGCCGCGGGTTCCCGTGGACCGACTCGGAAACCGGCGGTCCCTATGAATTCGACCGTACGATCTGCCCGGAGTTCGGGCAGCGTCCGGAACTGGTGACGATCCACCCATACGTTGGCCGCAACGGCGGCCGGAAGGGATAGGCCCATCGTGTCCACCGATGTCCGTCGATTCGCCTGCGTGATCGCGGGGGTGTGCGCCGCGCTCGTTGCGGTGACCGCCCCGGCCGCCGCGCAACAGGACGCCGCCCTCGCGCATGCCCGCGCGCTGCTCAAGACCGTCCCCCTCATCGACGGCCACAACGACCTGCCGTGGGAAATCCGCGCGTCCGACTCCGCCCCGCGGGACGTCCAGGCCTACAACCTGAACCTCCCCACCCGGGGCAACACCGACATCGCGCGGCTCCGCGCCGGCGAGGTGGGCGCGCAGTTCTGGTCCATCTACATCCCCGGTGAGGCGAAGGACAGCGGCTACGCCCGGATGCAGCTCGAGGAGTTCGACATCGCCCGCCGCATGATCGCGATGTACCCGAAGGATCTGCAGCTGGTCACCACCGCCGACGGCATCGAGCAGGCCTTCAAGGCGGGGAAGATTGGCTCCCTCCTGGGCCTCGAGGGCGGTCACGCGATCGAGAATTCGCTGGGCGCGCTGCGCAGCTATTACGACCTCGGCGCACGCTACATGACGCTCACTCACAACGTGACGCTCGCCTGGGCGGACGCCGCGCAGGACACGGCGGCGCACGGTGGGCTGACGGCGTTCGGCCGCGAGGTCGTGCGGGAAATGAACCGGCTGGGCATGATGGTGGACCTGAGCCACGTGTCGCCCGCGGTCATGAGCAACGTGCTCGACATCGCCGAGTCGCCGGTGATCTTCTCGCACTCCTCGGCGCGTGCGATCACCGATCACCGCCGCAACGTGCCTGATTCGATCCTGAAGCGGCTGCCGAAGAACGGCGGGATCGTGATGGTCACGTTCGTGCCCTCCTTCGTCAACCCGCAGTTCGGCGCCTGGGAAGCGGCCCTGGATTCGGTCGTGACCGCGGCCCGGGCCGCCTCGCAGGACACGGCCGCGGTGCGGGCGCAGGTCAGGGCGTGGAGAACGGCGCACCCCCTGCCGCCGGCAACGCTGAGCGACGTGGCCGACCACATCGAGCACATCCGCAAGGTGGCCGGGGCCGACCACATCGGGCTCGGGAGCGATTTCGACGGAATGGGCCCGGTCACCCCGATCGGACTCGAGGACGTCTCCGATTTTCCGAGCTTGTTCGCGGAGCTGATCCGTCGTGGCTGGAAGGATGGAGACCTGAAGAAGCTCGCCGGCGAGAACATGCTGCGCGTGATGAGGGCCAACGAGGCGACCGCCAAGCGCTTGCAGGCGACCCGTCAGCCATCCACGAAGACGATCCAGGAGATGGACACTCCCGCCGGTCAGTGAGGATTCGGGAGGGAGCGGCTGCCGGGGGCGCCTCGAGGGGCGCCCCTTGCCGTTTCAGGGAATGGGCGGCGCGCCCCGCCGGCGGCTCCACCAGAGCGCGGCGGCACCTCCGAAGGCGATGGCCGCGAAGGCGAACCACTGGATGGCGTAGTTGAGGTGGGGGCCGTCATCCAGGGAGGGCGGGCTGCTCCGCCGTGGGGCCGGCGACGTCGTCGCCGGCGAGTCGGCGATGATGTAGACCGGCGCCACCGGGTAGGGGAGGTGGTTTCGGAGCGTGCCGAGGTCGAGCCGGCGCCAGGTGACTGCACCGCCGCGCTCTGCAGGAGCGGCCCCTGCCGAGTCAACGGGAACTGCCATGGCGACACCTGAGACGGTGCCGGAGTCGGCCTCCCGGTGGATGGTGACATCGTACGAGATCGCGTCGGCCGAGGGGACGTAGCCGCGGAGGACGAGCACGGCGGTGTCCGAGCCGGTCAGGAGGAGAGGAGTGACCACTTCGACTCCGGGCACGCCGTCTCTCCCCCGCCCCCGGAGCACGATTTCACGATCGAAGTCGTATCGGCCGGTGGCGTACGCCCGGCGGTTTCCTGCCGAATCGTGTAGGGTCCGGGCGTCCACCGCCGGGAGGTTCCGTTGTGCCTGGGCGGTGGCGGATGCGGCCCGACGTGCCCCCAGGCGGTCGAGTTGCCAGACGCCGAGCCGGAGGCAGACGGCTCCGGCCACGAGGGAGAAAGCGATGAAGGCGATCGGGTATCGTGAGGTCATCTCTGTCTGGCGCCGAGGACAGTGGTTGGCGGAGGACCGGAATGAGAGGTCCCGTGAGTCCGGTTCAAGATGTTGAATCGTAATGACTTGGCTTTCGTTTTGCCCGTGGTATCGTGCTTGCTTCAGTTTACGGTGTTTCCCGTTGCCCGATCGTCAATGAATTCCCGGAGGTCATATGCGGGTCAGTCGGCTGGCCACCGTCCTCGGTCTCGCCGTGCTCGGAGTCGTGCCACAGGCAGTGGCGCAGGAACCGGCGCCTGAAGGGCTGCAAGTCGTCACCAACCCCACCCGACGCAGCGGATTCTGGGCGACCCTCGGATTGGGAGTGGGCTCGGAGACGTTTACCGTGCCCGACTCGATGATGTCGCCCGGTTGGCTCGCCGCTCCGACATTCAACATGCGCATCGGCGGCACCCCGAGCGTGCACTTCCGGGCCGGCGGCGAGTTCATCTCGTGGTACAACAGCGAAGGCGGCTACAACCAGTCGCTCGGCGGGATGGCGGCCATCGGGCAGTTCTATCCCTCGGCGACCCAGGGCTTCTTCCTGAAGGGCGGTGGTGGATATGCCTGGAACTCGTTCGGCGAGGACTACTACTGCTCCTGGTACTACTGCTACGAGTACGGGTACTCGTACGACTCGGGCTTCATGTGGACGGCCGGGGCCGGGTGGGAGATTCCGGTGAGCCGCAAGGTGAACATCGTGCCGACGGTGGACTACTACGAGTTCTATTTTGGCGGCCGGTACACGGCCGACTACACGGAAAAGCTCTGGAACTTCGGGGTCTCGGTCGGCGTGCCCTGACCGACCGGCGGTTCCTCGCTCCACAGGAGGGTGTCGCGGCCCCGCGATAGAGGGGGGCCCGCCACCCTCCTCTCTTTGGGGCAAGTGGTTGCGGGAATTGGACTTTGGCGGTACGATATCTCCCCCGGACGAGGCACGCCCTGTGCCCCACCTGATTGGGGGCCCGGGCATGCGCCGGTCCCCAATTCCCCGACCGCCGAGCCGCGCCCCTTGGACTTCAGGATCCGTCCTGCCGTTTGGCCCCTGATCATCGCCGCCGCTGCGGCTGGCTGCAGCAGCGACAGCCTGACGCTGCCCAGCGAGGGACTCCCCGCTGCCATGGCGGTTGTGTCCGGTGGCGGGCAGACGGCCCAGGTGGCGACTCCGCTCCCTGATTCCCTCCGCGTCCGGGTGACCGATTCGGAGTCCCGGCCGGTCGAGGGGGTCAAGGTGGCGTTCACGCCGCTTCTCGGCGGTGGTGACGCCCTGCCGGACACCGGAGTGACGAACGCGGACGGGCGCACCGGCACGCGCTGGGTTCTCGGCACGACGGCCGGCGCTCAGCGGATGCAGGCGATGGTGACGGGACAGACGTCGTCCGGCGCGCTGGTCCAGAAC
The DNA here is from genome assembly GCA_963777835.1 of uncultured Gemmatimonadales bacterium. Classification (GTDB taxonomy): domain Bacteria; phylum Gemmatimonadota; class Gemmatimonadetes; order Gemmatimonadales; family GWC2-71-9; genus SPDF01. The sequence continues at coordinate 30,272 of CAVZRK010000003.1, forward strand.
TTCGACGCGACGGGGCTGGCCGCAGCGGCCGACACGATCTTCGTCGCACGGGGGAACAACCAGTCGGCGGAGGTCGGCTCCCCGCTCGCCGATTCGCTCGTCGTCCGCATCACCGACCGGTACGGCAACGCCGTCAGCGGCACGGTTGTCAGCTGGGCGCCGACGGGAGGTGGCGCCGTGAGCCCGTCGTCGAACAGCTCGGGGACCAACGGGACGGCGGCCACACGGCGTACGCTGGGTCCGACCGCCGGGGCGCAGGGCGCAACCGCCACGGCCCCCGGGCTCAAGGGATCGCCGGTCCTGTTCGCCTCGACCGCACTTCCCGCGGCGCCCACCTCGCTGACCAAGGCATCCGGCGACAACCAGTCTGGCGCCGTCAGCAGTCCGCTCGCCGACTCGGTGGTGGTCCGCTTGCTGGACGCGAGCGGCAACGGCGTCCCCGGCCGAAACGTGACCTTTGCCATCGCCACCGGAGGGGGAGTCGTCTCCCCGACCTCGGCGACCACTGACACGGCCGGACGCGCCGCTGCCAGGTGGACGCTCGGCCCGCTGGCCGGCGGCAATTCGCTGATCGCGACCTCGTCGGGCTTTTCTGTCACCTTCCAGGCGACCGGGAATTCCGCCGCGGCGACCACTCTCCTCTCCAACTCCTCCACCAGCCAGAACGGGACCGCCGGGCTGCCGGCTGCGGCCCCCCCCTCGGTCCGCGTCACCGACGCGAACGGCAACCCGGTCGCGGGGGTGTCCATCACGTTTGCCGTGAGCGGCGGAGGGGGGAGCATCCTGCCGGTCACGCCGATCGCCACCAACGCGTCCGGCATCGCGACGCTCACGCAGTGGGTGCTCGGCACGGTGGCGGGGTCGAACACCGTGACGGCCTCGGCCGCGGGACTCACGCCGAGCCTGCTCACGTTTACCGCCACCGGCGCGGCAGGCGCGGCGGCGCAACTCCAGGTGCAGACGCAGCCGAGCTCCTCGGCCCAGAGCGGGGTGGCGCTCGCGGTGCAGCCTGCCGTTCGGCTCGCCGACGTGTTCGGAAATCCTGTCACCACGAACGGCACGGTCGTCACCGCGGCGCTCGCCCTGGGCGGCGGCACGCTCGGTGGGACGCTCACCGCCAACACCGTCAGCGGTGTCGCGACGTTCACCAACCTGTCCATTTCCGGCCCGAGCGGGACCTACGCGATCCGCTTCACCTCCGGCAGCCTGACCCCCGACACGACCGCCGCCATCACCATCGGGGCGGGGGCGGCCTCGCGCCTGGCCATGGTGACGCAGCCCTCCGACGACGGCGCAGAACGCGGTGCCGTTCGCCCAGCAGCCGCGGGTGCAGGTGCAGGACGCGGCGGGGAATCCGGTGGCGGGCGTGCGCTCGGTGACGGTGGCCATCAACGCCGGGGGCGGCACGCTCGGCGGCACCGCCACGATCAACACGGACGCCAGCGGGCTCGCCACCTTCGCGGGGCTTTCCATTACGGGTACGACGGGCGGCAGGACGCTCGTCTTCAGCAGCACCGGACTGACCTCCGTCGTGTCGGGCACGGTGACCATCACGGCCGGCGCGCCGACCCAGATGGCCGTCAACGCCGGGAACAACCAGACGGCCACCGCCGGGAGCGCGGTGACGACGGCGCCGTCGGTGGTCGTGCGCGACGTCAGCAGCAACCCGGTGTCGGGCGTCGCGGTGACGTTCGCGGTGGCGAGCGGCGGCGGCTCGGTGCTGCCGGTCGCCGCGGTCAGCACCAACGCGAGCGGCGTCGCCGCGGCCACGTCGTGGACGCTCGGGCCGGCGGCGGGGACGAACACCCTGACGGCGAACGCCGCGCCCGCGGGGATCACCGGCGAACCCCGTCACCTTCACGGCCACCGCCGTCGCCGGGCGGCGCCGGCCGGCTCGGCATGGTGACCCAGCCACCGGCGAGCGGCCATCAACGGGGTCGTCCTTCACGCAGGCGCCGGTGGTCCAGCTACAGGACGTCAACGGCAACCCGGTCGCCACGGCCGGCATCGCGGTCAGCGTCGGCGATCGCCTCGGGCACGGGCACGCTCAGCGGGCCACCGACGCAGGCGACCGACGCCAACGGGCGTGCGACCGTTCACCGGGCTCAGCATCACCGGCCTCGCCGGGGCCTACACCCTGCAGTTCACCGGCGCGAGCCTGACGGGCGTCACCTCGACTGCCGTCAACCTGATCGCGGGTCGCCGACGCGGCTCGCGATCACGACCGCGCCGCCCGCCACGGCGCAGAGCGGGATCGCGATGGCGCCGGCCACGGTGGTCCAGCTGCAGGACGTGTCGGGCAACGCCGTCAGTACCAGCGGAACGAACATCGTGGCGGCGCTGGTGTCGGGCGGCGGAACGCTCACGGGAACGCTCACGGTGCCGACGGTGGCGGGCGGGGCGTCCACCTTCAGCAACCTCGTCCTGACCGGGACGATCGGGCCTCGGACGATTCGCTTCACCTCCGGCAGCCTCGCGCCCGACACGTCGGCGGCGATCACGCTCGCCGCGGGCAACGCGGCGGCGGTGGCGTTCGTGCAGGAACCGAGCGCGGTGGTCGCCGGCGCGGCGATCACGCCCTCGCCGAGCGTCCGGGTGCAGGACGGCGCGGGGAACCTGGTGACGACGCCGGCACAGACGGTCGTGCTGTCGATCAGCACCAATCCCGGCGGCGCCACGCTCTCGGGCACCACCTCGGTCGCCACCGTCTCGGGGCTCGCGACCTTCCCGGGGCTGTCGCTCAACCGGTCGGGCACCGGCTATCGCCTGCGGGCCGTGGCGGGCGCGCTGGTCCCGGACACGAGCACCGCCTTCAACGTCACGGCCGCGGGCGCGACGACGATCGCGGCGAACTCGGTCACCACCCAGTCCGATACCGCCGGATTGCCGGTCGCGGCGCCGCCGTCGGTGCTCGTGACGGACGTCAACGGCAATCCGGTGGCCGGGCGTGGCGGTCACCTTCGCGGTGACCGGTGGCGGGGGCACCATCCTCCCGGTGACGCCCGTCTCGACGAACGCCGCCGGCATCGCGACGCTCGACGTCGTGGACGCTCGGCAACACGGCGGGCGCCAACACGGTGACGGCGTCGGGCGCCGGTCTCACCCCGCGCTCGATCACGTTCACGCCACCGGCGTGGCGGGCGCCGCGACGCAGCTGGTCAGATCGCGACCCAGCCGTCGCCGTCGGCGCAGAGCGGCGTGGCGCTCGCGGTCCAGCCGGCGGTCCGGCTGGCCGATGTCTTCGGGAACGCGCGTCGCGACCAACGGCACGACGGTGACGGCGTCGCTCGCCTCCGGCACCGGGACGCTCGGCGGCACGCTCACCGCGACCACTGCGACCGGCGTGGCCACCTTCACGAACCTGTCCATCACCGGCGCCGACGGGCGCGTACACCGCTGCGCTTCACCGTCCGCGGGCGCTCACGCCGGTCACCAGCACCACGATCGGCATCGGGGCTGGCGTCGCGACCCAGCTCGCGATGGTCACGCAGCCCTCGACTTCGGCGGTCAACGGCGTGGCGTTCCCGGTGCAGCCGGCGGTGCAGCTGCGGGACGCGGCGAACAATCCGGTGGCGCAGGCCGGCGTGGTCGGTGACGGCGGCCATCTCCACGGGCGGCGGCACGCTGGGTGGGACCGCTCACGGCCACGACCAACGCCGGCGGCCTGGCGACGTTCACCAACCTCGTCCATCACCGGGACCGTGGGCGCGCGGACGCTGCCGCTTCACGAGCGGATCGCTGACCCAGGTCGTGTCCGGCACGGTCACCGTCGACCGCCGGGCGCGGCGACGCAGATCGCGGTCAACGCCGGCAACGGGCAGTCCGCCACCGTGAACACCGCCGTCGCCGACGCCGCCGTCGGTCGTGGTGCGCGACGTCAGCGGCAACCCGGTGTCCGGCGTGTCGGTGACCTTCGCGGTGGCGAGCGGCGGCGGGAGCATCGTGCCGGTGACACCGGCCACCACCAACGCCTCGGGCATCGCGGCGCTGACCTCGTGGACCCTCGGCAACCGGTCGCGGGGGCGAACAGCGTCACCGCCACTTCCGGCACGCTCACCGGCAGCCCCGTCACCTTCACGGCGACCGGCAACGCCGGCGCCGCGACCCAGCTGCAGATGGTCACGCAGCCCTCGCCGACGGCGCAGAGTGGCGTCGCACTGGCGGTGCAGCCGGCGGTCCGGCTGGCGGATGCCTTCGGCAATCTGGTCGCAACCACCGGAGTCACGGTCGTGACCGCCGGCTTCGGATCGGGGACCGGGACGCTGGGCGGGACGCTCACGGCGAACGACCGCGGCCGGCGTCGCCACCTTCGCGAATCTCTCCATCGCGGGCGCCTCGGGTCCCTACACCCTGCGGTTCACCTCCGGCGCGCTGACGGCGGCCACGAGCAACACGATCACGCTCGGCGGCCGGCGCGCGCGGCCCGGCTGGCGATCGTGACCGCAACCCTCGGCCACGGCGCAGAACGCCATCGCCTTCGCCCAGCAGCCGACGGTGCAGGTGCAGGACGCCGCGGGGAATCCGGTCGCCGGCGTGCGCGCTCGGTCACGGCGGCGATCCCACCGGGGGCGGCACCCTCGGCGGCACGGTGACGGTCAACACCAACGCCGGCGGGCCTCGCGACGTTCACCGAACCTCGCGATCACCGGCGCGGTGGGCGCGCCGCACGCTGCGCGTTCGCGAGCGGCGGCACTGACGCCGGACACCTCGCCGCGGTGACGGTCACCGCCGGCGCGGCGACGCAGATCGCCGTCAACGCCGGCAACGGCCAGACGGCGACCGTCAACACGGCCGTGACGGTCCCGCCGGCCGTCGTCGTCCGCGACATCAGCGGCAATCCGGTGCCCGGCGTCGCCGTGACGTTCACGGTGGCCGGCGGCGGCGGATCGGTCCTGCCGGCCACGGCGGTCACCACCGGCCCGACGGGGGTTGCGGCCGCCACCTCGTGGACGCTCGGCACGACGGCCGGGGCCAACTCGCTGACCGCCACGGCGGCGCCCGGCGGCGTCACCGGCAATCCGGTGACCTTCACGGCGACCGGCGTGGCGGGAAGCGCCGGGCGCCTGGCCATGTTCACCCAGCCGCCGTCGAGTACACAGAGCGGCGCAACGGTCGCGCCGGCGCCGGTGGTCCAGCTGCAGGACGCGCTGGGCAACCCGGTCGCGACCTCGGGTGTCGGCATCACTGCATCGATCGCATCCGGCCCCGGAGGGGCGCTCAGTGGCGGGCTGATCGGGCTGACGGACGGCTTCGGGCGCGCGAGTTTCCCGGGGCTCATCATCACCGGGCCGACCGGGTCGTACACCCTGCAGTTCAACGGGGCGAGCCTGACCGGCGTGACCTCGAGCGCAATCACGCTCACGCCCGGAGCCGCGGCGAAGGTGACCGTGACCGCGCAGCCGACCACGGCCCAGAGCGGGATCGCCTTCGGCACGGCCCCCACGGTCCAGGTGCAGGACGCGGCCGGCAATCCGGTGGCCGGTGCCGGCCGGAACGTGATCGTCAGCCTGCTCGCAGGCGGCGGCACCCTCACCGGGACGCTCACCCAGCCGACCAACGCGGCCGGCGTGGCCACCTTCCCCGGTCTCGTGCTGACAGGCACCATCGGGCCGCGGACCCTGCTCTTCTCCTCGGCAGCGATCGCGAGCGACACCACCACCGCAATCACGCTCACGCCGGGGACCGCCACGGCGGTGGAGTACGTCCAGCAGCCGACGACGGTCGTCGCGGGACAGGTCATCTCGCCGTCGCCGACGGTGCGCATCCGCGACGGCGCCGGCAACACCGTCACCACCGCGACGAGCGCCGTGACCCTCGCCCTGGCCGCGAATCCGGGCGGCAGCACCCTCGGCGGCACCACGACCGTGAACGCGGTGTCGGGTGTGGCCACGTTCGGCACGCTCACGCTCAATCGCACCGGCACCGGATACACGCTGGCGGCCAGTTCGGGCGCGCTCACCGGTGCCACGAGTTCGGCGTTCAACGTCACCCCGGGGCCGCCACGGCACTGGCCGTCACCTCGCAGCCGACCGCCGGGCAGAGCGGCGCGGTACTCGCCCCATCGCTCGTCGTCCGCATGGTGGACGCCAACGGCAATACGGTGCCGACCACCGGCACTCTCGTGACCGCGGCGCTGGCGTCCGGGGCCGGGACGCTGAGCGGCACGCTGACCGCCGGCACGGTGTCCGGCGTGGCCACGTTCACGAACCTGGTGCTCACCGGCACCATCGGGGCCTACACGCTCAACCTGAGCGCACCGACGCTCACGAGCATCACCACCGGCACCATCACGCTGAGCGCTGGCACGCCGGCCGCCCTCGCCTTCGTGGCGCAGCCCGTCCGATGTCGCCGCCGGGGCGGTGCTCACCCCGGCAGTGACCGTGCGCGTATTGGACGGGGCCGGCAACTTCGTGCCCACCGCCACCAATTCGGTCTCGATGGGCCTCGGCACCAACCCCGGCGGAAGCGTCCTGGGGGGCACCACCGTGGTGAACGCAGTCGCGGGCGTGGCCACGTTCAACACCCTGACGCTCGACAGGACCGGGGCGGGGTACACCCTCGCCGCGACGTCCGGCGGCCTGACCGGTGCCGCGAGCAGCGGGTTCGCAGTCACGCCGGGCGCGGCGAACCGGCTGGCCTACGTGGTGCAGCCGACGACCGCGACGGCCGGCGCGACCATCAGTCCGGCGCCGCAGGTTGAAATCCTGGACGTCAATGGGAACCGCGTAACCGGGTCCACCGCCGCCGTCACCTTGGCACTCGGGGCGAACCCCGGCGGCAGCACGCTGGGCGGGACCGCGACCGTGAACGCCGTGGCCGGGCTGGCCACCTTCAGTACCCTGTCGCTCAACCGGACGGGCACCGGATACACGCTGGCCGCCAGTTCCGGGCCCTGACGGGCGCCACCAGTGCCGCATTCAACATCAACCCCGGCGCCGCCACGGCGCTGGCCATCACGACGGCGCCAACCGCGGGCCAGAGCGGCGTGCAGCTGTCGCCGCAGCCGGTCATCCGACTCGTGGACGCGAACGGCAATACCGTGCCGAACAACAGCGTCACGATCACTGCGGCACTGGCCTCGGGGAGCGGAACGCTGGGTGGGACGCTCACCGCCGTCACGACCAGCGGTGTGGCGAGTTTCTCGAGCCTGGCGCTGACCGGCACGGCGGGCGCGTACACCCTCAACTTCAGCGCCGGCGGGCTGACTCCGGTGACGAGCGGGGCCATCACCCTGAGCGCCGGGGCGCCGGCCGCCGTGGCGTTCCTGGTGCAGCCGAGCACCGTCACGGCGGGCGCGCTCATCACGCCCGCGGTCCAGGTGCGGGTGATGGACGGGGCTGGGAACACGGTGACCACCGCCACCAACTCCGTCGACGCTCTCACTCGCCGCCAATCCGGGTGGCAGCTCGCTCGGCGGGACGACTCACGACGGCCGCGGTCGGCGGCGTGGCGACCTTCTCCACGCTCACGCTCGACCGGTCGGCCGCCGGGTATGCTCTGGCCGCGGCCTCCACCGGCCTCACTGGAGCGACCAGCACCGCCTTCACCGTCAACCCGGGCGCCGCGAGCGGCGCTCGTCGTCACGACCGCCCCGACCACCGCGCAGAGCGGGGTCATGCTGGCACCGCAGCCCGCCGTCCGGCTGGTGGATGCGCTCGGCAACACCGTCGCGACCACGGGCACGACGATCACCGCCTCGCTTGCCGCGGGCGGGGCGACGCTCGGCGGGACGCTCACCGCCAACACGGCGAGCGGCGTGGCCACCTTCACCAACCTGGTCCTGACCGGCACGGCGGGGAGCTACTCGCTCTCGTTCGCCTCGGCCGGGCTGACCGGCGTCGCCAGCGGCCCGATCGCGCTCACCGCCGGCACGCCGGCCGCGCTCGCCTTCGCGCAGCAGCCGAGCACGGTGACGGCGGGCAATGCGATCGCGCCAGCGGTGACCGTGCGCGTGGTCGACGGCGCTGGAAACACCGTGACCACCGCCAACAACACCGTGACCGTCGCGATCGGCACCAACCCGGGCGGGAGCACGCTCGGAGGTACCGTCTCGGTGGCGGCCGTCTCGGGCGTCGCGACGTTTGGTGCCGTCACCCTGGACCGCTCGGGCGCGGGCTATACGTTGACCGCTGCGGCGACGGGCCTGACCGGTGCGACGAGCGCCGGGTTCACGGTGAATCCGGGTGCCGCCAGCGCCCTGGCCATCACGACCGCGCCGACCGCCGGCCAGAGCGGAAGCGCGGTCACGCCGCAGCCGGTCGTCCGACTCGTGGACGCCAACGGCAACACGGTGCCGACCACGGGTACGCTCGTCACCGCGACGCTCGCGTCGGGCACCGGTACCCTGACCGGGGCCACCGCCACGACGGTGAATGGCGTGGCGACGTTCCTCACACTCGCGTTCACCGGCACGGCGGGGAACATCTCGCTCGCCTTCAATGCCACGGGCGTGGCCGGCGCCACGACCGGACTCTTCCCGGTGACCGCGGGCGCGCCGGCGTCGCTGGCGTTCGTGCAACAGCCCTCGACGTCGACCGCCGGCGCCAACATCACGCCGACGATCCAGGTCCGCGTGCTCGACGCGTCGGGCAACCAGGTGAGCACGGCCACGAACGCGATCACGCTGGCCATCGGCACCAACCCGGGTGGCGGCGTCCTGAGCGGGACCACCACGCAGGCGGCGGCCAGCGGCTCCGCCTCGTTCCCGGGGCTCTCGATCAACCGGAGCGGAACCGGGTACACGCTGGCGGCCAGCGCCGCGGGCCTGACGGGGGCCACGAGCGTGGCCTTCGACGTCACGCCGGCCGCGGCGAGCCGAGTGGCGTTCACGGTCCAGCCGAGCGCGGTCACGGCCGGGGCCTCGATCGCGCCGGCGGTGCAGGTCGAGGTGCGGACGCCCTCGGCAACCGGGTCACGAGTTCGACGGCGTCCATTACGGTGGCCATCGGCACCAACCCGTCGGCCGGCACCCTGGGCGGCACCGCCACGCTGAGCGCGGTGGCCGGCGTGGCCACCTTCAGCAATCTCTCGATCAACCGGAGCGGCGTCGGGTACACCCTGACCGCGGCGGCCGGCGGGCTGACCGGTGCCACCAGCTCGGCGTTCACCGTGAACCCTGGCGTCGCGTCGGCGCTGGCCATCACGACAATGCCGGCCAGCGGCCAGAGCGGGGTGTTGCTGTCGCCCCAGCCGGTGATCCGGCTCGTGGACGCCCTCGGCAACACCGTCCCGACCACCGGCACCATCGTCACCGCGGCGATCGCTTCAGGCACCGGCACGCTGGGGGGCACCCTCACGGCGGCCACGACGAGCGGCATCGCCACCTTCACGAATCTTTCGTTGTCCGGCACGGCGGGGAACTTCACTCTCAACTTCAGCTCCGCGCCGCTCACCAGTGTGACGTCCGGGGCGATCGCCCTCTCGGCAGGGGCTCCCGCCGCGCTCGCCTTCCAGGTGCAGCCGTCCACTGTCGCGTCGGGTGCGAGCATTGCGCCCGCCGTGCAGGTGCGCGTCGTGGACGGGGCGGGCAACCTGGTAAGCACCGCAACAAACAGCGTTACGATCTCCCTTGCCTCGAACCCGAGCGGTGGCGTCCTCGGCGGCACGCTCACCGCCGCGGCCGTCGCGGGCGTCGCGACGTTCTCGAACCTCACGATCGACCGGGCCGGAACGGGGTACGCGCTGGGTGCCGCCGGCGCGGGCCTGACGGGCGCGACGAGCGCCGCCTTCAACGTCACGGCCGGGGTCGCGACACGACTCGCGTTCCTGACCCAGCCGACGACGACGACGGCGGGCGCCGCCTTCTCGCCCGCCGTCCAGGTCGAAATCCTCGACGCGGTGGGGAACCGCGTCACGACGGCCACCAGCACGGTGACGATCGCCATCGGGACCAATCCGGGCGGCAGTACGCTCGGCGGCACGGCCTCGGTGAGCGCGGTGGCCGGCGTGGCCACCTTTGCCGGCGTGTCGCTCAACCGGACCGGCACGGGGTATACCCTCGACGCGACATCGGGTGGGCTCACGCCGGCCACCAGCGCCGCCTTTGACATCACGCCGGGCGCCCCGGCCGTGCTCGCCTTCGCGCAGCAGCCGACGGGCAGCTCCGTCGGGGCGACGATCGCTCCGCCGGTCACGGTCCGCATCCAGGACGCGTCGGGGAACCTCACCGCCTCGACCGCCACGGTGAGCCTCGCCTTCGGTGCAAACCCCGGCACCGCGACGCTGGGTGGCACGGTGTCGCGTGCCGCGGTGGGCGGCGTCGCCACCTTCAACGACCTGACCGTCAGCGCGGCGGCTGTAGGCTACACGCTGGCGGCATCCTCTGGTGGGCTGACTGGCGCCACGAGTTCGGCCTTTACCATCGGCTCCGCCGCGAGCGTTACGGCGATCCTCAGCGACTTGCCTGATCCCTCCGTCGTCGGGCAGCCGGTCACCGTCGGGTACCAGGTGACGAGCGTCGGCGGCAGCCCCACGGGGAACGTGACGGTCTCCGACGGGGCGGGCACCTCCTGCGTCGCCACGGTGACTGCGGGGAACTGCGCGCTGACGTTCCTCACGGCAGGCGCCCGGACGCTGACCGCCACTTACGCGGGCGACGCGAACTTCACCGGGAGCGCGTCCGCGGGGACGGCCCACACCGTCAGCCAGGCCGCGACGACGTCCGTCATCGCGACCCACACACCTGATCCGTCGGCCAGTGGCGCGGCGGTGAGCGTGACCTGGACCGTGTCCCCGACCGCGCCGGGTGCGGGCACCCCGACGGGGAACGTCACGGTGAGCGACGGCGTCAACAGCTGCGTAGCGGCGGTCGGCACGGGCGGCTGCTCGGTGGCGCTCAACACCGTCGGCGCGCGCTCGCTCACCGCCACCTACGCCGGCGACGCGAACTTCGGCGGCAGCGTCTCCCCGGCGGTGAGCCACACCGTGACCCTGGCCGCGACGACGACCACCATCACCTCCGACGTGCCTGACCCGTCGGTCACCGGGCAGCTCGTGACCGTCAGCTACACCGTGTCGACCGCGATCGGGACGCCGACCGGCAACGTCACGGTGTCCGACGGGCTCGGCGGCAGTTGCGTCGCGGCCGTCGGCGCCGGAAGCTGCAGCATCACGTTCGCCACGGCGGGGGCGCGCACCCTCACGGCCACCTACGCCGGGGACGTCAACTTTGCCGGCAGCGCCTCGGCGGGCACGCCCCACCAGGTGAACGCGGCGCCGACGACGACCACCATCACCTCTGACACGCCCGATCCCTCGGTGACCGGTGAGCCGGTGCCGGTGAACTTCACGGTCATCAGCACCGGCGGGACGCCCACCGGCGACGGTGAACGTCACCGACGGAGTGACGTCCTGCAGCGCGTCGGTGGCGGTCGGCACCTGCAGCCTCGCATTCCCGACAGTCGGCGCGCGCACCATCACCGCCACCTACGTCGGCGACGCGAACTTCGCCGGCAGCGCCTCGGCCGGGAGTCGCACCTCGTCAACCAGGCGGCGACCACGACGACGATCACCGGTCACACCCCAGATCCGTCCACGACGTCCACGCTAGTGGCCGTGACATGGACGGTGGTGCCGAGACGCGCCCGGCGCCGGCACGCCGACCGGGAGCGTGACGGTGAGCGATGGCGTGGACTCGTGCAACGCCGCAGTGGCCGCCGGCGGCTGCTCGGTGACGCTCACGACGACCGGGACGCGGTCGCTGGTGGCCACCTACACCGGCGACGCGCAGTTCGCGGGGAGCAGCTCCGTGGCGGCTCTCCACACCGTCAACTGAGGTCCGGTAACGGCTGATCTCCCAAGCACTTCCGTCGAAACGTCGCGCGGGGTTGACCCACCCCGACCGCGGCGGTATTATCCCCGCCGCCCGCCCTGGTGGTGAAACTGGTAGACACGCTATCTTGAGGGGGTAGTGCCGAAAGGCGTCGCGGTTCGAATCCGCGCCAGGGCATCAGGACCGGGGCGCACAGGTGTGCGCCCCTTTGTTTCCCGGTTTGGCCACTGTAGCTCAGTCGGTAGAGCACCGCATTCGTAATGCGGGGGTCATCGGTTCGAATCCGATCAGTGGCTCTCAACGCGTTACATTTGGACCCCATGGCCTTCCCGCGCTCCGCGCTGCGCTTCCTCCTCATCTCGTCGCTGGCCCTCGCGCTGGCCCACCTCGTCGACTGGTGGGCCGCCGCGCATGTCGTGTTGCCCCGCTTCCAGAACACCGACCTGGGCCGCCTCCTCCGGATCCAGGGATTCCTGCCCACCTGGATCGTCGTCGGGGCCGCGCTGGTGCTGGTGGACTGGCCGCTCCGGTCCACCGGGGGCACATGGGCGGCGTATCGTCGGGGCGTGCTGGTGGCGGGGTCGGCGGCGTTGAGCGGTGCGCTGGGGGAGCTGCTGAAGATCGTGATCCGGCGGCAACGGCCCGGCCAGTCGCCGGGGGAGTACGTGTTTCGCGAGTGGGCGGACCGTCCACTCTCTACGGCAGGGCTGGGCCTCCCCAGCAGCCACGTGGTGGTGGCCTTCGGCGCGCTGGCGATGCTGGCGCTGTTCTTTCCGCGGGCCCGCCCGGTGTGCTACCTCCTCGCGGCCGGCTGCGCGTTCAGCCGGGTGGCCGCGCATGCGCACTTCGTGAGCGACGTGACACTGGCGGCGATCGTCGGCCTCGCGACCGCCGCGCTGCTCTTCCGCCGCTTCCCGGCGCCGGTCACCCGGTGAGGAAGTCCTCCCGGAAGTAGCCGGTCGGGATCGTCCCCATCCCCATGAACTTTTCGTGGAAGGCCTTCAGGTTGAAGGCCTTTCCCAGTTTCTGCTCCGTGGCGGCGCGCAGTTCCTGGATGTTGTGCTTGCCGAGGTTATAGGTGATCGCCTGGGTGGGCCACTTGGAGTAACGGTAGATGGCGCGATTGGCCGTGTCGAACGCCGCCTTGGCCACCGGGTCCTTCGCCTGTCCGGCGCGCGCGTCGGGAAAGAAGTCCACGTGCGCCGCGAAATAGTCCACCGCCTCGTCGAACGTCATCCGCCCGGTGTGGATGCCGACGTCCACCCGCACCCGGACCGCCCGCATCAGCTGCGCCTGCAGCATGTAGAGGTACTCGCCCGGTTCGTAGAAGCCGTACGCTCGGCCCGGCGACGCCTCCGCCATCAGTTCCTCCGAATAGAGCGCCCACCCCTCCGACGACATCGAGTCCTCCCACATCGAGAAGGAGTCCTCGACCGCGCCGGGGGTGAGCCACCGGATGTCGCTGATCTCCGCCGCGTGCTGGGTCATGTACTTGTAGTCCCAGTCGTGGCCGGGGAATCCCTCGTGGATGGCGGTGGTGGCCACCGAGCTCCGGTTGTTGAGTTTGAGCGCGCCGGGGTCGTTGCCGGTCGGCGTCAGGTAGAAGCGGCCGACGCCGGTGGTCTTGAAGGGCGGGGCGGGGTAGTACGACGCGTCAGTGGTGCTGCGGAGGACTGGCGGCGTCTCCGTGACGACCAGCCGATAGTCGGCGGGGATGTCGAACATCTGCTGCTGCCGGCCATACTCGACCGCGCGCGTGCCCGCCTCCCGGTACCAGGCGAAGAGCTCGGTGTCGTCCTTCGGCGAGTCCTTGGCCAGGTGGTCCATGACCGCCCGCACGCTGGCCCGCTGCTCGGCGTCGGTGCCGAACGCGAGTCCGAGACTGGCCTGCGTGGACACCTCCTGGGCCACGCGAAAGATCTTCGCTTCGTACTCCGCCACCTGCGATGCGCCGTACTCGTAGAGCTCGGCCGGCGTGCGCGAATCCCGGAGGCAGTTGGTGACCCGCCAGGCGTATTCCACCTCGCCGACCGCGTAGCGGTCCGTCGCATCCTTCGCGTCGTAGGTGCTGCCGAGGAAATTCACCATCGAGGCGTACGCCGCACCGGCGGCGGCACCGGCCGTCTTGAGCTGGTCGATGGTGGCGGCGCCGAAGGGGCGGTCGCCGATGTACTGCGCCGCCAGCCCCGGCAGCGTCGTCGTGAAATACTCGACGTTGGCCTTGGCGCCCGCGATGCCATCGCGCGCGACCAGGCGCCGGTCGGGAATGTTGCCGGCGGCCTTGCCCGCCAGGAGGTTCGCCTTGGCTGTCTCCACGTAGGCCGGAACCGCACCCGCCCGGGCGACGACGAGCGCCCACTCCGCCTCGGTGCCGAGGAGGCCGTTGCCGGCGTCGGTCATGCCCTGGATCTGCCAGTCGATGCCCCGGAACGGCTCGGCCACATAGGTGTCCACGCATCGTTCGTGGTACCTGAGTTCGGCCAGCTGGTGCACCATGTACCCGGCCTGGGCCGTGCACGACGGCGTGGTCGATCCTGGCCTGCGGGGAGAGCGTCCCCACGGGCATCGCCGCGAGCGCCGTCAGCACGGACTGGAGAAAGGCCACCTCACCGCCCAGCGCCGCCGGGCTGAAGTCGCGGAGCTTCCCGTTGACGGCGGCCAGCGTGGGCGAATAGCCGTCGCCGCCGAGGTAGGTGGAGGTGACCGGATTGAGCTCGAGCGTCGTGAGGAAGTACCGCTCGCGCAGCGCGACGAACTCGGCGTCCTCGGCCGGCAAGGGGGCGTCGGGGCGGCAGGCGGAGAGGGCGCGCAGGGCGCCGAGGGCGGCGAGGCCGCCGGCGGTGCGATGGACGAACGAACGGCGATCCATGTCGGCTCCGGGTGAGTGCGGGGGATGTTGCAACATATCGGTGGCCTGGCCCTTCCCCAAGCCGGGGCGGCTGACTAGCTTTGGGCCTCGATTCACGGGACGTAGCGCAGTCTGGTAGCGCACTGCAATGGGGTTGCAGGGGTCGCGGGTTCAAATCCCGCCGTCCCGATCTTCAACGGCCGGCCCTCGGGCCGGCCGTTGCGTTTCCACCCTTCTCGATCGACACTCCCGGATGCCACGAGTCGCCCTCGCCACCTGTGCCGCGCTGCCGGACCTCGACGCGGAAGACGCCCCCCTGGTGCCCGCCCTCCGACAGGCCGGCATCGACGGGGTGCCCCTCGTCTGGAACGACTCGCGCATCGACTGGGCCTCCTACGACCTCGTCGTGGTGCGCACCACCTGGGACTATCCCAACAAGATCGCCGCGTTCCTCGCCTGGGCGGATCGGATCGCGGCGATGCGCACCCTCTGGAACCCCGCCGCGATGCTCCGGTGGAACACGGACAAGCACTACCTGCGCGAGCTCGCGGGGCGTGGCGTGCCGATCGTGCCCACCCGGTGGCTCCCACGTGGCTCGACGCACGACCTCGGCGCCATCCTGGCCGAGGAACGGTGGGGGGAGGCGGTCCTCAAGCCCGTCGTGTCGGCGGGCGCGCGCCGGACCCGCATGGTGGGGCCGGGCACGCTCGCGGACGGCCAGCGCTTCCTCGCGGAGCAGCTGACGCAGCGCGCCATGATGGTGCAGCCCTACGTGCCGGAGGTGTCCACGGTGGGCGAGCTGTCGCTCCTGTACTTCAACGGTCGGTTCAGCCACGCCGTCCGGAAGATCCCGGCTGCGGGCGACTTCCGCGTGCAGACGGAGCACGGCGGACGCGTTGTCTCGGTGGCGCCGAGCGCCGCGGAGCTGGCGGCCGGCCAGCGGGTCCTGGAGGCACTGGGGAGCGAGACGCTGTACGCGCGGGTGGACCTGCTGCCGACGGAGGACGGGGCCTTGCGGCTGCTCGAGCTCGAGGTGACGGAGCCGTCGATGTTCCTGCGGTGGGACGACGCGGCGCCCGGACGGTTCGCGGCGGCGATAGCGGAGCGGCTCGCATGAGCTTCTCAAACCTGGCCGGCGAGGGACCCGACGCCACCGCATCGTACGTGGCGAACCTCCTCGCCCTGCTGGGCGACCAGGACCCGCTGCCGGTGCTGGGGGGAACGCCGGCGTGGTTGGCCGCGGCCATCGCGGAGGCCTCGGCCGCTCGACTGCAGAGGCCGGAGGCTCCGGGCCGGTGGTCGGTGGCGGGGGTGCTCCAGCACCTGGCCGACAGCGAGGGCGTGAACGGGCACCGA
Source organism: uncultured Gemmatimonadales bacterium (assembly GCA_963777835.1). GTDB lineage: Bacteria > Gemmatimonadota > Gemmatimonadetes > Gemmatimonadales > GWC2-71-9 > SPDF01. The sequence continues at coordinate 46,246 of CAVZRK010000003.1, forward strand.
ATTCGGCTGATGCTGGTGGAGGAGCGGCCCCCGATTGCCGCGTATGATCAGGACGCCTGGGCCCGGGCGTTCGCCTACGACTCGGCAGACGCGGGTGCCGCGCTCCGGGATTTTACGGCCATCCGGGCGGCCAACCTGCGGCTCTGGCACTCACTCGACGCGATCGCGTTGGCCAGGGACGGCGTCCATGCGGAGCGTGGCATCGAGACGGTGGGACATCTGTTGCGGCTGCTGGCGGCGCACGACCTGGTGCACCGCGGGCAGATCGAGCGGATTCTGGGTCAGTGAATGGACAGCCAGTACGTCGCCTTGAGGACGAGGAGGTTGTCGCCGGGGACGCCGCGCGACGCCACCAGGTCGCCGGGCTCGAGCCCGCCGCCCGGCGTCCGGTCGGACTGGTAGCAGATGCCGGTGTCGTAACCCGCCGAGCAGTCCGACTCGCGGTTCTGCTGCCAGATGAAGAACAGCGCGCTGCCCGGCCGCCATTCCCACCGCAGCACCACGTTGCTCCGGTACGAGAGGACGTTGAAGTTATTGTTCGGCAGCGTGAAGGTCTGCCCGTTGTTTCCGTCGGTCACCACGTAGTTGCCGCTCGGATCCTGCGCGATCGTCGTGTTGTCCGTGCCGTACGCCCGCAGGGTCGTCGTCTCCGCCGCCGCCAGTTCCCCGTACTGTGAAAAGTTGCCGCTCGACGCGAACGGCTCGGCATAGGCCTCGAGCGTCAGGCCGGGCGTAAACGAGTAGTTCAGCCGGAGCTGCATCGAGAGCGTGGTCTGCTTGACCCAGGAGAAGACGTACCGCTCGTCGTAGGTGGCGGGTGTCCCACCGGGGTACACGCCGATGTATTGCCGGGCGTTGTTGGATTCACGCCAGGACGGCGCCACGGTGAACTGCCACCGACTGCCGGGGCGGGCGCGGAAGTTCAGGCGGACGGAGTTGGCGCTGGCCCCGAGGTCGTTCCACGACGCGCTGTAGAAGAAGCCCACCTGGATGTTCTTGGCCTCATTGGTGAACACCTGGGCGTCGATCCCGCCGCCGGGCACCGTCGCCATGAGGGGGCCGCCGCGCGTGAGGTCGTCGCTCATGGCCGCGGGGCGGTAGAAGATCCCCACGTAGCTGTTCCACCAGTTCTTCCAGGTCTGGTTCGTGTTGATCCGGAACACCGAGTAGGTCCGGGTCCCCCCGAAGTTCCAACCGTTCGCGGTGGCAAGCCCCAGCCGATAGTTGCGGAAGACCTTACCGGGCTGGGTCTCCCGGTAATTCATGAAGAACTCGCTGTCGATGTCGTCCGCGCTCGAGAGGCGCCCGAGGTCGTTGAGCTCGAAGCCGGGGGACTCTGCGCCCAGGAACAGGCCGCCCGTCCAGTGCTTCCCGCCCGCCTTCTCGGCGTTCAGCCCCAGCGAGTACCCGGACAGCGAGGTGCGCGTGGTGTCGAGAACGGCATAGTCCTGGTCCGGCCGCTGGTAGTAGTGCGCGGAGGACATCTGGACGGCCGTCACCGCCGTGTCCGACCCGTGGATGTAGCTGAACCCGGCGTGTCCACCGACCAGGAATTGCCCGTTGTTCATTCGAAGCAGCCAGTCCGCCCCACCCGAAACGGCCTGGCTGGTCATCTGTTGCTTCAGCGGCTCGGCGTCGGAGAAGTTCCGCGACAGGCCGGTCAGCGTGACGCCGACCGTCGACGCCGACGCCCCGAATTCCTGCTGGACGCGCCCGACGAGGTACGCCGTCGACGGCTCCACCGCGACCTTGTCGAAGGAGTTCGTGGTCATGTCGTACAGGTTCGCGTACTCGCGCTGGGTCACCGCCGCGAGTGCGCCGATGGACATGCCCGAGGAGGTCCGGCCGGTGAGCTTGGCGGCTCCCAGGATGGTGGCGTATCGCGGCGACTCGAGGAAGTCGGCGGAATCGGCCACCTCCCCGGTGGCGTAGCCCTGCGGCGTGGCGCCGATCCGCCGGGAGTAGTAGTACCCCGGCCCGGTCCCCTGCAGCAGCTGGTTCCCCTCGATGAAGAACGGCCGCTGCTCAGGGAAGAAGGTCTCGAACGCGGTCAGGTTCACCTCCGCGGGGTCGGCCTCCACCTGCCCGAAGTCGGGGTTGATGGTGCCGTCCAGCGTGAGGTTGGAGCCGAGGCCCACCTTGAAGTCCGCCCCGACCCGGCCCTCCCACTCGCTCCCGTCGTCGAAGGGGTCGCCGGCCGTTTGCGTGCCGGTCATGCTTGCCGTGCCGGCGACGTAGGGGATGAACTCGGCGCGTCGGCTCGGCACGATGTTGTCCATCCCCTCGAGCGTACCGAAGTGCGAGAAGAACCCCGACTGCGAGCGGGGGATCATGACCCAGTAGATGTCCTCGTTGAACCCGGGGCGCCAGCGGTTGATGTTCATGCCCCACTGCTGCAGTTCCTGGGTGTTGAAGCGGAGCTGGGAGAACGGGATCCGCATCTCGACGTACCAGCCGGCGCTGTCAAAAGTGATGTGCGATTCCCAGACCGGGTTGAACGCCGGGTCCCGGTTGTCCTCCTCGTCCTGGGGGTGGTAGGAATCGCCCTGCACGCCGCCGGAACTCACGCTGAAGCTGTAACCGGTCCGCTTGTCGTGATACGGGTCGAGGGCCACGATGAAATATTCGGCGTTGCTGAACTGGTCCCGGCGCGTCACCGGCCGCGGGATCTCGTGGACCCGCGAACTCCACAGCCGGGCCGCCACATACAGCGCCCCCTCGTCGTAGGCGAAGGCCACCTCCGTCTTGTCGGTCGGGATCCCGCCCTCGACGGGCTGTTTCTGGGTGAAATCGGAGAACCAGAGCGCGGTCAGCCAGACAGGGTCGTCCAGCTTCCCGTCGATGTGCGGCGACTGACCGGTGACCGGGACCGCCCGGGCGACCTTCCCAACCCCAGGGTCGGGTGCCTGTGCGGCCACGGGGGCCGAGGCCAGGAGGGCGGCGAGCAACGCGATTGGTGTGCGACGGCGGGCCGGTCGGGGCATCGTGGCTCGTTCAGGGCGTGAAGCGGGCCGCCGCGCTTTCGCGCGGCGGCCCCGCGTTGCCTGCGACTCTCCAGTGACCGGACGGGTGCGCCCGCCCGGCGGTTTCAGCGGTCAGTCGGCCTTGGCGAGCGTGATGCTGCCGTTGACCGTCTCCAGGTCGAGGGTTCGCCCGCCGGCGCCGATCGTCCCATGGATGTTCCGGGGCCCGAACTTGCCCTGGACGGTCAGCGGGAACTCCGATTCGATGCTGCCGTTGACGGTCTTGCCGTTGACGACCGCGCTGAAATTGGCCGGCAGGCTCGCCCGGATGCTGCCGTTGACGGTGCTCAGCTCCACCGCGCCGGTCCAGTCGGCCTTGCCCATGGACACGTCCACCGAGCCGTTCACGGTGCTGGCGCGGACGACGCCGGCCGCCACTACCCGCACGTCGCCGTTGACCGTGGACACGTCGGCGTCGCTCCCCAGCCGCTCGGTGCTCACCGAGCCGTTGACCGTCCGGCCCACGAACTTCACGCCCGCCGGGACCTGCACGGTGAAGCTGACGCTGACGTCGTTGTCGTTGGTGGACATGTGACCGTCGTCCCCGGCGCCGCAGCTGTTGGCCCGCTTGCCGCTGCTCGGGTACACCGCGCAGATGGTCACGCCGGCGCCGCTGTTCACGACCTCGATCTTGACCGACGCGGGGTCCGACTTCCGCCCCTTCTTGACGGCGGTCACCACGACCTCCGACCCGGAGCCGGCGGTGGCCCTGACGTCGCCGTTGACGCCCTTGATTTCGATGCTCTTGCCGGCCGCCACCGTGCCCTTCCAGTCCCAGGTGGCGTCCTGCGCGCTGGCCGTGGCCGTGGCCGCGCCGGTGCAGGCGAGCACGGCGAGCCCTGCTGTGATGTACCCATGCATGAGGTGGTGCCTCCGTAGATGAATGCGGTGGTTACTTCTCGAGACGGATGAGCCCGTCGAACGCTTCCAGCTCGATTCGGGCGCTGCCGGTGCCCACGGTAAAGGAGAACCGCTTGCCCTCCTGGCTGCCGCTGATGGTGACCGGCGTGGCGGACTCGAACTCCCCGCTCCAGGTGGAGACCGTCACCGTGGCGTTCAGCGCCCCGACCGGCCGGATCGAGATGTTCCCGTCGTGGGTCTTGAAGGCGTAGCTGCCGTTCGGCGCGATGGCCCCGTTGAAGCGGATGTCGCCGTCCACGGAGGAGACCCGCACCGAGGAGGAGGTGATCCCGTCGAGGAGGGCGTCGCCGTCCACCGCCTGGATGCTGAGCGCGCCGGCCAGGTTCCGGACGGTCACGTCGCCGTCCACCGCCTGGATGTCCAGGTTCCCGCGCACGCCGTCGGCGCTGACGTCGCCGTCCACGGAGCTCAGGGAGACGTTGTCCGTCCCCCCGTTGACCGTCACGTTCCCCTCCACCGACTGCGCCCGGACCGGGGCGGCCGTGCCCGACACGACGATCTCGGTCTCGACGCCCTGGAGGCTGAGCGCCATCCACGCCGGGGCGCTGATGGTGAGGTCGATCTCGGTTGGGCCATACCGCATCCGCTGCGACACCAGCAGCTCGTTGCCGGAGCGCTCGACACGGATGTCGGCGTCGTCGTCCGACGAGACGGAGCGGATCTGCACCTCGTCCCGGTTCCAGGCGGTGACGGTGATCCGGCCGGCGTGGTTGTTGACCGAGAGGCGCGTGCCCTTGGAGACGGCCACGGTGGTGTCGCCGGCCGGCGAGGCCAGGAGCGTGGCGAGGAGGGCGGTCGCTGTGAGCAGCATGGGACTTCCTTTCAGCTCGCCGCGCTGGCGAGGGCGTTGGCCTGCTGGAGGAGCAGCAGCTTCTGCTGCATCGTGTTGGCCAGGTGGGCGTTCAGGTATGCGTTGGCCGGGTCGGCTTCCAGCGCCGCGCGCGCTTCCTCGATCGCCAGGTCAATCCGGGCGATATTGCGCTCCAGGATGGTCACGGTCTTGGGCGACAGACGGCTCCGGCCGGCGGCCAGGGCCTGCTCGAGTTCGCGCACGGCGGTGTCGAAGCTCTGCTCGGCCTTTCCAGGGAGGCCGGCCGGGATGGCCCGGACGCCTGGTGCGGCCGTCACGGCCCCGGCCGGCGGAGCCGGCGAGGGGGGACGCGGCGTGAGCGAGGCGGCCCCCGCACCGACGGCGACCAGCAGCACCGCCGCGGCGGCCAGCTGCGGGAGACTCAGGGTGATCCGGTGCCGGGCCCGCCGCGCGGCCAGGTCCACGACCGGCGCGCCGGACGCGCCGATCCGCGTCGCGATGCCGCCCCACAGCTCGGTTCCCACCGGCCGGTCCACCAGGCCGTGCGCCCGCGCCACCACGTGCCGGAGGTCGTCCAGCGCCGCGCGGCAGGGCGCGCAGCCGGGCAGGTGCGCCTCGAGCGCCGCCCGCTCGCCGGGGGCGAGGTCGCCGTCCAGGTATTCCGAGAGCCGGTCCATCCATCGGTCGGTCATGGGATCCTTCCCGTCGTTCAGTCGAGCCACTCGCGGAGCGCCATGCGCGCGCGATGCAGTTGAGATTTCGATGTGCCGGTCGCCAGCCCGAGCATCTCGGCGATTTCCTCGTGGCGATACCCCTCCACGTCGTGCAGCACGAAGATTTCACGGGCGCCGTCGGGGAGCCTGGCCAGCGCTCCCTCGAGGTCCATCGCCGCCTCCGGCGTGGTGTGCCGTGCGGCGGCGCCGGCCAGCAGCTGCTCGTCCTCGCTGAACCGGTTCCGCCGCCGGCCCCGGGCCTCGCGGTGGGTCAGGACCACGTTCACGGCCAGCCGGTGGAGCCAGGTGGAGAAGGTGGATTCCCCGCGGAAGGTCCCCAGCTTCTCCCAGGCCCGGACGAAGACGTCCTGCGTGACCTCGTCGGCGTCGTCGGGGCCGTGCATCCGGCGCACCAGGTTGTGGATCCGCGTCACGTGGCGCCGGTACAGCCGCTCGAAGGCATGCGCGTCCCCACTCGCCGCGAGGGTCACCTCGACGGCATCGGCTGCGTACCGCGGTTCGGAGGGGTCTCGGGTCAGGGCCGGGACTCCGGAAGCTGGGGTTGGCATGCACGGGATTGGACGGCCCCGTCCGGGAAAAGGTTGCATCCCCGCGGGGGCGTGGCAAACCCGTACCTTGCGCTCCCGACCTCCGGGGGCCGACCTTACAGGATGATGCGGAGCCCAGGCTGATGCGGCGGGACCTGCTTCCGATGATCCAGGAGGCGTTGCGCGACCGCTACACGGTCGAGCGGGAGATGGCCCGGGGCGGGGCCGGCAGGGTGTTCTTCGCGCGCAACCTCGAGGGCACCGCGGTGGCCCTCAAGGTGCTGCACCCCGAACTGGTGGTGACCGCCACGGCCGACCGGTTTTTGCGGGAAATCAAGACCCTTTCACGGCTCGAACATCCCCACGTGGCCAAGCTCCTCGACTACGGCGAGCGCGACTGGCTGGTCTACCTCGCCATGGCCTACGTCGAGGGGCCGACGCTCAAGGAACACATCGCGCAGGTGCGCCGGGTGTCCGTCAGCGACGCCGTGCGGATCGCGCGGGATCTCCTCGACGCCCTGGCCTACGCCCACGAGCACAACATCGTGCACCGGGACGTGAAGCCGGACAACATCGTGCTGTCCGCCAACGGGGCGATGCTGCTCGACTTCGGCATCGCGCGCGTCATCGAAGGGTCGGGCGACGAGAAGCTCACCCGCTCGGGCTTCACCGTGGGCACCTCCTCCTACATGAGTCCCGAGCAGGTCATCGCCGTCCGGGACCTCGACCACCGGAGCGACCTCTACTCGCTGGGGTGCGTGCTCTTCGAGGCGCTCGCCGGCCGGCCCCCGTTCGTCCACCGGAGCGAGGCGGTCGTGCTTCAACTGCAGCAGACCGCCGAGGCGCCCCTCCTCGCCGAGCTCCGGCCGGAATTGCCGCCCGAACTCGCCGGCGCGGTCCAGCGCGCCCTGGCCAAGGATCGCGAGCAGCGCTGGTCGAGCGCGCTCGAGATGCGCGCCCAGCTCGATCGGCTGGCCTGAGCGCCGGCCACGCCACCCACGCCGCTCCACTCACCACCCTACCACGGATCCGCCCGATGCGCCCTGGCACTCTCCTTCTCCTCGGCGTGCTCGTCACGCTGGCGTCCTGCCGGCCGAAGCCGGCCTATGACCTCGTCATCCGCCACGGCACGGTGTACGACGGGACCGGTGGGGAGCCCGCGGTCGGCGACGTGGCGGTGCTCGGCGACTCGATCGTGGCCGTTGGCGACCTCGGCGGCGCGCGGGGCCGGGTCGAGGTGGACGCCACCGGGCTCGCGGTGGCCCCGGGCTTCATCAACATGCTCAGCTGGGCCACGGAAGACCTGCTCGTCGACGGCCGCTCGCAAGGCGACATCCGGCAGGGCGTGACGCTGGAGGTGTTCGGCGAGGGCTGGTCGATGGGACCGCTCACCGACACGATGCGGGCGCAACTCATCGCCCAGCAGGGCGACCTGACCTTCGACGTCCCGTGGACCTCGCTCGGCGAGTACCTCGACCACGTCGTGTCGCGGGGTGTCGCGACGAACGTGGCGTCGTTCGTCGGCGCCACCACGGTCCGCATCCACGAGGTCGGCTTCACCAATCGCCCCGCCACGCCCGAGGAACTGGCGCGGATGCAGGACCTGGTGCGGCAGGCGATGGCGGAGGGCGCGCTCGGCGTCGGGTCCTCGCTCATCTACGCCCCCGCCAACTACGCCACCACCGAGGAGCTCGTCGCGCTGGCGCGCGCGGCCGGGGAATCGGGCGGGATGTACATCTCGCACATGCGGGACGAAGGGAAGGGGCTCCTCACGGCGACTCGGGAACTCATCACCATCGCCAGCCAGGCGGGGGTGCCCGCCGAGATCTACCACCTCAAGGCGTCGGGCCGGCCCAACTGGGGCAAGCTCGACTCGCTGATCGCGCTGATCGACTCCGCCCGCGCGGCCGGGCTCCGGATCACCACCGACATGTACACCTATCCTGCGAGCTCGACCGGACTCGACGCGACGATGCCGACCTGGGTGCAGGAGGGGGGGCACGACGCCTGGGTGGCACGGCTCAAGGACCCAGCCGTCCGGAAGCGACTCCTGGGCGAAATGCGCGGCGACGCCGGGTTCGACAACGCCTTCGTGAACGCGGGGGGCGCGGACGGCATCCTGCTCGTCAGCTTCAAGAACCCCGCCCTCAAGCCGCTCACCGGGAAGACGCTCGCCGAAGTGGCCCGGATGCGTGGCACGTCGCCCGAGGAAACGGCGATGGACCTCGTGATCGAGGACGACAGCCGGGTCGGGTGCGTCTTCTTCACGATGTCGGAGGAGAACGTCCGCAGGGAGATGCAGCTGCCGTACATGAGTTTCGGCTCCGACGGCGGCTCGATGAGCACCGAGGGCCCCTTCCTGCTCTCGGGGACCCATCCCCGCGCCTATGGCAACTTTGCGCGCCTCCTTGGCAAGTACGTCCGTGAGGAGCAGCTGCTGACGCTCACCGAGGCGATCCGCCGCCTCACGTCGCAGCCCGCCGACAACCTGAAGCTGTCCCGGCGCGGGCGGCTCGCGCCGGGCGTCCACGCCGACATCGTGGTCTTCGACCCCGCCACCATTATCGACCGGGCCACCTTCGACCAGCCGCACCAGTACGCGACCGGCGTCCAGCACGTCTGGGTGAACGGGATCCAGGTGCTGCGCGACGGGGAGCCGACCGGCGCCGCCGCGGGCCGGGTGGTGCGCGGGCCGGGATACCGGGCTGCGGCCAATTGACGCCGGTGCGGATTCCCTCGCCCGGCCGTTAGATTTCCCGACTCATCCCCGACCTGCGATCCGAACATGACCGTCACCGCCGGCCCCATCCCGATTCGCGCCCCCCGGGGCACCGCCCTCTCCTGCAAGGGTTGGCATCAGGAGGCCGCGCTCCGCATGCTGATGAACAACCTCGACCCGGACGTCGCCGAGCGCCCGGAGGAGTTGATCGTCTACGGCGGCGGTGGAAAGGCGGCGCGGGACTGGCCGAGCTACCACCGGATCGTCTCCACGCTCCAGCGGCTGAACAACGACGAGACGCTCCTGGTGCAGAGCGGCAAGCCGGTCGGCGTCTTCCGGACGCACGAGGAGGCGCCGCGGGTGCTGATCGCCAACGCCAACCTCGTCCCGCGCTGGGCCACCTGGGACGAGTTCCGCCGGCTCGACGCCCTCGGACTCACGATGTACGGGCAGATGACCGCCGGGTCATGGATCTACATCGGCACGCAGGGAATCCTGCAGGGCACGTACGAGACGTTTGCCGAGTGCGCACGGCAGCACTTCGGCGGCACGCTGGCCGGTCGGCTGGTCGTGACCGGTGGCCTCGGCGGGATGGGCGGCGCGCAGCCGCTGGCCGCCACGATGAACGGCGCCGCCTTTCTCGGCGTGGACGTGGACGCCACGCGCATTCAGCGGCGGGTCGACACCGGCTACTGCGACGCCCTGTCCACCGACCTCGACGCGGCGCTCGCCCTCGTCGAACGGGCGCGCGCCGAGCGGCGGGCCTACTCGGTCGGGCTGGTCGGCAACATCGCCGAGGTGCTGCCGGAACTGCTGCGCCGGGGCGTCACGCTCGACGTGGTGACGGACCAGACCTCGGCCCACGACCTCCGGCTCGGGTACATCCCGGTCGGGCTGAGCCTTGCCCAGGCGGCGGAGCTGCGGGCGGCGGACCCGAAGGGGTACGAGAGCCGGGTGCTCGACTCGATGGTGGTCCACGTCCAGGCGATGCTCGAGCTCCAGCGGCGAGGGGCGGTGGTCTTCGACTACGGGAACAACCTCCGCGGCCAGGTGGCCGACCTGCGCGCCATGCCGGAGGCGTTCGACTTCCCCGGGTTCGTGCCGGCCTTCATCCGGCCGCTGTTCTGCCGCGGCGCGGGGCCGTTCCGCTGGGCGGCGCTCTCCGGGAATCCCCGGGACATCGCCGTGACCGACGACGCGGTGCTCGAGACCTTCCCGAAGCACGAGGCGCTGGCCCGGTGGATCCGGCAGGCCCGCGAGAAGGTGCACTTCCAGGGCCTGCCGGCGCGGATCTGCTGGCTGGAGTACGGGGAGCGCGCCGAGATGGGGCTTCGGTTCAACTGGCTGGTGAAGAAGGGGAAGGTCGAGGCGCCGATCGTCATCGGGCGGGACCACCTCGACACCGGGTCGGTCGCGTCGCCCAACCGCGAGACGGAAGGGATGATGGACGGCTCCGACGCCATCGCCGACTGGCCGCTGCTCAACGCCATGCTGAACACGGCGTGCGGGGCCAGCTGGGTGTCGCTGCACCACGGCGGCGGGGTCGGCATCGGCTACTCCCTGCATTCGGGGATGGTGGCGGTGGCGGACGGGACGGAGATGGCCGACCGCCGGCTCCAGCGGGTGTTGACCGCCGATCCGGGCACCGGCGTGATGCGGCACGCCGACGCGGGCTACCCGATCGCGATCGACACCGCCAACGAGCGCGGGATCGACTTGCCGATGATCAACGGCGGATGAGCGTCCTCCGCAACATCGGCCTGCTGGCCACCTGCCGACCTGCGGGCGGCCAGGGGGAGATCCACCCGATCCCGCACGCCGCCGTGGCGTGGGACGCGGACACGATCCGGTGGGTCGGCCCGGAGGCCGAGCTGCCGGCGGAGTTCGCCCGCGGCGAATCGCTCGACGCCGGGGGCCGGCTGGTCGTGCCGGGGCTGGTGGACTGCCACACCCACCTCGCGTTCGGCGGCTGGCGCGCCGACGAATTCGAAATGCGCCTGCAAGGCGTCGGGTACCTCGACATCGCGCGGGCGGGCGGCGGCATCATGTCCACCGTCCGGGCCACCCGCGCGGCGACCGACACCGAACTCCTCGCCAGGGCGACCGCCGCGCTGGAGGGAATGCGGCGGCTCGGCGTCACGACGGTGGAGTGCAAGAGCGGGTACGGGCTCGACCTCGACACCGAGCTCCGGCTGCTCCGGGTGTACCAGACGCTCGCCGCCACCCAGCCGAGCCGGATCGTGCCCACCTTCCTGGGCGCGCACGTGGTGCCCACCGAGCACCGGGCGGATCGGCAGGCGTACCTGCGCCTGCTGCTCGACGAGATGATCCCGGCGGTGGCGGCGGCCGGGCTGGCCGTCTGTTGCGACGTGTTCGTCGAGGACACCGCGTTCAGCGTGGACGAGGCGCGGGAGATCTTCCGGGCGGGCAAGGCCGCCGGGCTCGCCCCGAAGCTGCACGCCGACCAGCTCTCCGCCGGCGGCGGTGCCGAGCTGGCCGCCGAGGTGGGGGCGTGGAGCGCCGATCACCTGGAGTGTTCCTCCGACGCCGGCATCGCCGCCATGGCGGCGGCCGGGGTCGTGGCGGTGAGCCTGCCGATCGCGACGCTCTACCTCCGCCAGCAGCCGATGCCGGCGCGCAAGTTCATCGCGGCGGGCGTCCCGGTGGCCGTGGCCACGGACTTCAACCCGGGGTCGGCGCCGAGCTGGGACCTCCCGCTCGCCATGATGCTCGCCTGCCACCTGCAGCGGATGACGCCCGCGGAGGCGCTGAAGGGGGCCACGAGCATCGCGGCCCGCGCGGTGGGATTGCTGGGGCAGACCGGGGAGGTGTCGGTGGGGTGCCGCGCCGACCTGGCGGTCATCGACTCGCCGGACGTGAATCACTGGCTCTATCACTTCCGGCCGAACGCGTGCGTACTCACCGTCGCCGCCGGCCGCGTCTGCTGGCAGGCGGCGGGGTAGCGCTCCTTCTGTCATTGCGAGGCCACGCCGTGGCCGAAGCAATCTCGATTGAGGCTCCATGCTGAACTTCACCCAGCCCGACGTGATCCTCCCCACGACCGGGGACGACGATCCCCGCCTCGGCCACCTGCTCGGCACGCGGTTGGCCGGCGGCACGGCGCCACGCGTGGTCCTGGTCGGGTTTCCCGTCGGACGAGGGGGTGCACCGGAACGGCGGCCGGGTCGGGGCGGCGGGGGCGCCCGACGAGATCCGGCGGATGCTGTTCCGCCTGACGCCCGACGCCGAGCGGTTCGAGGAGTCGGTGGACCTGCTGGAGCACACCCTGGACCTCGGCAACATCGCCCTGAGCGACGACGTCGAGCGGGACCAGGCGCTGCTCGGCGAGGTGCTGGCGCCGCACCTGGCCACCGGGTCGTTCGTCATCGTGCTCGGCGGGGGGCACGAGACCTCCTTCGGGCACTTCCAGGGCTACGCGAGCCGCGATGCACGGGTCGGCATCCTCAACTGGGACGCGCACCCCGACGTGCGCGAGCTGCAGGGCGGGCTGGGCCACGCGGGCTCGGCGTTCCGCCAGGCGATCCTCGATCCCTCCGGGGCCTGCCGTCAGTTCGTCGCGGCGGGGCTGCTGCCGCACGTGGTGGCGCGGTCACACCTCGAGTTCCTGGCGGCGCACGGCGCGCGCTTCGTCTGGCGGCGCGACCTCTCGCCGGCGCGGATCGACGAGATCTACGGGTCGCTCGAGGGGCCGTCCTTCGTGAGCTTCGACATCGACGCGGTGGACCAGGCGGAGGCGCCGGGAGCGAGCTCGCCGTCGGTCGGCGGGATCCCGGTGGACCTCTGGCTCCACGCCGCCTACCGGGCGGGGCGGACGCGGGCGGTGCGGTCCTGCGACGTCGTGGAGATGAACCCGGTGTACGACCGGGACAACGCGGCGGCGCGCCTGGCGGCGGCGACGGTCTGGCACGTGTTGAAGGGGCTGGTGGAGCGGGAGCTGTAGGGGCAGCAGGCACTTGTGTCATTGCGAGGCCACAAAGTGGCCGAAGCAATCTCGGTCGTGGGGGACGGCAGATTGCTTCGTCGGCCCCTCTGGGGGCCTCCTCGCAATGACAGAAGCTTACGTCAGCGCCGGCCACTGCTGGGAGACGCAGTGGAACGCGCCGAGTCCCCAGACGAGGTCCACGGCGTCGACGGGCGCCACGTGGCGGGTGGGGAAGAGTTCCTGGAGCGTGGCCCGCGCGATCTCGTCGCGCTCCGGGTCGTAGGCCGGCAGGAGCACCACGCCGTTCGCGATGTAGAAGTTGGCGTAGCTCGCCGGGAGGCGCTGGCCGTCCTGGTACAGGGGGCGCGGCATCGGCAGCGTCACGACACGAAGCGGCCGGCCGTCCTGGTCGGTCATGGTCCGGAGCCGCTCCAGGTTCGCCTGGAGCGGCTCGTGGTTTTCATCCTGGGGGTCGTCCTCGACCACCGTCACCACCGTCCGCTCGTCGGTGAAGCGGGTGATGTCGTCCACGTGCCCGTCGGTGTCGTCGCCGACGATGCCGTCGCCCAGCCAGAGGATGTGGCGCACCCCGAGGTAGTCCTGCAGGAAGCGCTCGATGTCGGCGCGGGAGAGGTCCGGGTTCCGGTTGGGATGGAGGAGGCAGGCCTCCGTGGTGAGGAGCGTGCCGGCGCCGTTGACGTCGAGCGAGCCCCCCTCCATCACGATGCCCGGGTGGAAGACCGGCAGGCCGTACTCCTTGCCGATGCGGGTGGGAATGACGTCGTCGAGGTCGAACGGCGGGTACTTGTTCCCCCAGGCGTTGTAGCCCCAGTCCACGATCGCCTCCTCGCGCCGTCCGTTGACGGTGCGCTGGACGAAACAGGGGCCGTGGTCGCGGCACCAGGCGTCGTTGGTGGGGTTGTCGTGGAGGATGACGCGGCCGGCGGGGAGCGCGAGCGGTTTCAGGAGGCGGGCGATCTCGTCGGCCATGTCCGGGCCGGTCACGTTGATGTGCACTTCCTCGTGCGGCGCCAGGAGCCGGACCATCTCGGCGAAGACCCCTGGCACCGGGCCGAACTTGCCGGGCCAGGAGGATTCGCGGTGCGGCCAGGAGAGCCAGGTGCCGCGGTGCGGCGCCCACTCCGCCGGCATCCGGTACCCGAGCTCGGCGGGGGTCGCGTGGTGCCGGGGCGCGCTCACCCGTCGAGGTACCGCTGGGTCAGGTCGCCGTAGGCGTCGATGCGGCGGTCACGCAGGAAGGGCCAGTGCGTACGGGCGACGTCGGTCAGGGCCAGGTTGCATTCGACGACCAGGACGTCCTCCCCCTCCCCCGCACGGGCCAGCACGGCGCCGTACGGGTCCGCCACGAAGCTGCCGCCCCAGAAGTCGATGCCGTTCGGCGCCGTGAGCCCCTCGTGGCCCACGCGGTTGACCGCGACCACGAAGACGCCGTTGGCGATCGCGTGGCTCCGCTGCATCGTGGTCCAGGCGTCCTTCTGCGCGGCGCCATACTCGGCCTTTTCGGCCGGCAGCCAGCCGATGGCGGTCGGGTAGAAGAGGATCTGCGCCCCGCGCAGCGCGGTGAGGCGCGCCGCCTCGGGGTACCACTGGTCCCAGCAGATGAGCACGCCGATCCGGCCGACGGCGGTGTCGAAGATCCGGAAGCCGGTGTCACCGGGCGCGAAGTAGAACTTCTCGTAGTACTGCGGGTCGTCCGGGATGTGCATCTTCCGGTACTTCCCGAGGTAGGTCCCGTCGGCGTCGATGACGGCGGCGGTGTTGTGATACAGCCCTTCGGCGCGACGCTCGAAGAGCGAAGCCACGATCACGACGCCCAGTTCCGCCGCCACCGCGCCCAGCGCCGCGGTGCTCGGCCCGGGAATCGCCTCGGCGAGCGCGAAATGCGCGTGGTCCTCCGTCTGGCAGAAGTACTCGCTGCGGAACAACTCCTGGAGGCAGACGATGCGCGCCCCCTTCGCGGCGGCGGTCCGCACGCCGGCGACGGCACGCGCGAGGTTGTCGGCGGCGTCGGCGGAGCAGCGCATCTGGACCAGGCCGACCGGCACGTTCCGGGACGGAGGGGGCGTAGGCATGCCGTCAAAATAGGGCTATTATCACCACCTGCAACTTCCGACCGCCCGTCCCCGTCGGGCGAAGACCCTTCCGTCCACACCGTCCAGTCGCCCGGAGCCCCGCATGCTCGTGCCGTTGCTGCTCGTCCTCGCGCAGGAGCCTCAGCAGGCCGCCCCTTCGCCGGTGGCCCGCGTGGAAGTCACCCCGTCGAGCGCCGAGGTCCAGGTCGGCCAGGCGATCCAGATGGAGGCCCGGGCCGTCGGAGCCGACGGGCAGACCGTCCCGGCCGCGAAGATCCGCTGGTTCGCCAACGGGAACGGCGGCACGGTGGATTCCACCGGGCTCGTGAAGGGCGGGTTCATCGGTACCACCCAGATCACGGCCGTGGCGGTGGTGCCGGGGACCAAGAATGCACTGGGGAGCGCGTCGGTCCGCATCGTGCCCGCCCCCGCCGCCAGGGTCGAGTTCGTCGACGCGCCGACCCGGGTGGTGGCAGGGACCCGTCTCACGCTCCTGACCGCCGTCTTCAGCGCGCAAGGCGACCGGCGCTCCGACGAGGTGGTGTACAGCTCCAGCAATTCACGGGTGGCCAGCGTCACTCCGGATGGCCGCCTGAACGCGCTGGCGGCCGGCAGGGCGGTGATCACCGCCAGGGCGGGCACGGCATCGGCCACCCTCCCGATCGACGTCCTGGGCAACACCGTGGCCTCCGTGAGGCTCACGCCCGGTCAGACCACCGTCCGCACGGGCGACGTCGTGGCCTTCTCGGCCGCGGCCACCCAGGCGAACGGGACGAGCCTGGCCGGGGTGGCGACGCGCTGGAGCGTGGCGGGAGGCCAGGGGGTGGGGATGATCGGCCCCGACGGGTCGTTCGTGGCCGAGACGCCGGGGAGCTACACGGTGACCGCCGAGATCGGCGGGCGGACGGCTGACGCACTCGTCACGGTGACGCCGCGCAAGGCGGGCCGCGGCTTCGAGGTGCTCGGCCGGGTGCCGGTGCCGGTGCGCGCCGCGGAGGTGTGGATCCATCCGGACGGCAAGTGCGCCTACCTGACCACCATTTCCGACCGGGTGTACGCGATCGACGTGTCGGATCCGCGGGCGCCGCGGATCGTGGACTCGATGATGACCGATGCGCGGCTGGTCAACGACGTGATGACGACCGAGGACGGGAAGTATGGCGTCTTCTCGCGGGAGGGCTCGTCCAACCGGAAGGACGGCATCGTCATCTTCGACGCGAGCGACGCCTGTCATCCGAAGCCGGTCGCGCAGTATACGGAGACGGTGTCCGGCGGCGTCCACAGCAGCTACGTGTACAAGGGGTACGTGTTCCTGACCGACGACGCGACCGGTTCGATGCGGGTCATCGACATCCGGGATCCGCTCCAGCCGCGCGAGGTGGCGCGCTGGCAGACCGAGCAGGTGACCGAGGGCCGGTACCTCCACGACATCGCGGTGACCGACGGGATCGCCTACCTGAGCTACTGGGACGACGGGCTGGTGGTGCTCGACGTCGGAAACGGCGTGAAGGGGGGCAGCCCCGAAAATCCGAAATTCGTCTCGCAGTTCAAGTACGATCTCGACGCCCTCTACGCCCGGGTGGACGAGTACTGGGGCCTGAGCGCGCGGGGGACCCACACCGCGTGGCGCGCCGGGAAGTACGTCTTCATCGGCGACGAGGTGTACGCCAGCCGCCCCTCCACGGGGCTCAAGGACGGCAACGACCTGACCTTCGGCCGTCTCCAGGTGCTCGACGTGTCCAACCTGGAGAAGCCGAAGCTGGTGGCGTGGTACGAGCCGACCGACGGCGGCGTGCACAACATCTGGGTCGCCGGGGACACCCTGTACATGGGCAACTACCAGGGCGGCGCCCGGGCGGTGGACATCTCGGGCGAGCTCAAGGGCGACCTGCTCCGGCAGGGGCGTGAAATGGCGTGGACCTACACGGCCGACGACCAGGGGGCCAAGCCACGGGCCACGTTCGCCTGGGGTGCCGTCGTGAAGGACGGGACGATCTACGTGCCGGACATCAACACGGGGCTGTGGATCCTACGGCTGGAGCCGAAGGGGGCGCCGACGCCGTAGGGGCGGGGCAGGGAGGCAGGGAGGCAGGAAACGAACGACCCCCCGGGGATGTCCCCGGGGGGTCGTTGCAATTCGCGCGGCCGATCAGGTCGGCGAGTCGCAGGTACCGCCGGAGAAACTGCCGGCGTTCACCGTGGTGCTGCCGTACTTGATCGCGTACGAGCCGCCGACGCCGAACTCATCGTACTCGCCGGTCGCGGTCAGGGTGAGCGACCCCTGAGTGGCGTTGACCGTGATGGTCGACGCGGTCGCCGTCCCGGCAAACGACTGCACCGTACCCCCATCGGAAACCACCGTCCCGAGCACCGAGGTCCCGGCGATGACCATGCTGAACGTGCCGGAGTCGTCCTCCGGCGGATTCGTGGTGAAGTCCTGGCCGGCGTAGCTTCCGCAGAGTGCGATGGCCGGGGCGCTTGCGGAGCTGCCCGCGGCGACGAGGGTGCCGTCGGCGCGGCCCAGGCGCCGTGAAGGTTCCGGTCAGCTTCCCGTTCGAAAGCGTGCCCGCCAGCGCCCACCCGGTCCCGGTCATGTTCAGCGTGGCGCCATCCAGCGTGCCAGCGATGGCGACGGGAGCATTCCCTCCGAGAGCGACCGTCCCGGTTGCGTTCACCGGTGCACCACTCGAACGCGCCGGCCCCGCACCCGGCTCCTGGAGGATCGGCGGCGCCGAGACTGCGCTCGCAAAGGTGATGTCGAGGGGGCCCGTCTGGCCGTCGGTGCTGACCAGAGCCCACATAATCGGTCGCGGCCGTGGAGCCGCCGCCGTCGTCATCGTTGTCGTCGTCACTGCAGGCGCCAAGGGAAACGCCGAGCAGGAGGATGGATGCCGCGGTGATACGGCGGAATGCAAATGCGGTCTTCGTCATGGGCGGGACTCCGGGAAAATGGGTGTCGAGGAGCGGGTGGCGGACGGCAATGGACGCCGGCCGAGCGGCGGGCGATTGACGAATTTGCGTTCGGCCGGTTATTTCCCCGTTACCCGGCCGGTAACGGCACCCCCTCCCGCACATCGGCTTCCGCATGATCGGTCTCAAATCCTTCGGCAACATCGATCTCCGTGGTCCGGGCGGAGAGCTGCGGGGGATCCTCACCCAACCGAAACGACTGGCCCTCCTCCTCCGCCTGGCCGCGGAGCGTCCCGGCACCTTCCTCCGACGCGACACCCTCCTGGCGATGTTCTGGCCCGAGCTCGACGCGGCCGGCGCGCGCAACGCGCTCCGGCAGGCGCTCTTCCACCTCCGGCGGGAGCTTGGCGAGGGGGTCCTCCTGAATCGGGGCGACGAGGAGGTCGGCCTCGATCCGGGACAATTCCGTTCCGATATCGCGGAATTCGAGGAGGCCGCCGCCACCGGCCGGTGGCGTGTGGCTCTTGATCTCCTCCGCGGGGATCTGGCACCGGGACTGTACGTGTCCGAGGCCGAGGGGTTCGAGGAATGGCTGGAGGGACGCCGCGCGGATGTTCGTCGCCGGGCCGCCGAGGGTGCATGGGCGCTGTGCCGGGAGGCGGAATCGTCGGGCGCACCGGCCCTCGCTGCCGGCTGGGCCCGGCGGGCGGTGGAACTGACGCCCGACGATGAGGCGGGCGTTCGCAGGTTGCTCGCGCTCCTCATCCAGTCCGGCGATGGCGCAGGCGCCGCGGAGGCGTACAGCGCGTTCGAGGAGCGGCTGCGCCGAGAGTACGGGGTTGCGCCTGCGCCAGAGACCGTGGCCATCAGGCGCGCGATCCCCGCCGAGCCGGCCGCGCCCGTGGATCCCGCCCCCCGGTCCTTGGGGGCTTCGAATGCGCTCCCCCCGCCGCAGGCGGTCGACGCAGCGACTCCACCGGCACCGCCGTCGCGGTCGTGGCGCTGGGGGGCCGCGGCGGGGGTGTGTCTGCTGCTCGTGGCCGCCCTCGTGGGGTGGTGGCGCGCCCGGGTCCCGGCCGGGGCTGGCGCGAGCGGGGAGCGACTGTTGATCGTCCCCTTCCGGACTCCCGTCCGGGACACGGTGCTGGACGCGCTCTCGGTGGGGCTGGTGGATCTCACCAGCGCGCGGCTATCCGGCGCTTCGACGCCCCACCCAGTCGATCCCGACGTCGCGCTCCGGGCGGTGGCCGAAACACGGGCCGGGGGCGACACGCCGGGGACGGAACAACTCCGGGCGGCCGCCCACCGGACCGGGGCGGGGCTCATTCTCACCGGGACGTTGCTCCGTGAGGGAGGGCGCCTGGTGCTGGCCCCGGTGGTGATCGCGGCCGCGAGCGGCGCCAGCACACCGCTGCCGCAGGTGAGCGGTCCGATGGACAGCTTGCCGTGGATGGTGGACCGCATGGCGGCGAGCCTGCTGTCCACCTTCGCGGGCGAGGGCGGCGCCGACGCCCCCGCGCTGGCCTCCATTCCGCTCCCAGCGCTGCGTGCCTACCTCGATGGACGGGAGGCGATGCGAAACGGGCGAGTCGCCGACGCGATGGCGTTGCTGGCCCGCGCCATCGAGCTGGATTCGACGTTCGCCCTGGCGGCTCGCGACTACGCGGAAGCGGTCGACTGGGCGGGCGAGGATCCCATGAGCGCGGCCAAGAACCGGGCCTGGGCGCTGCGCGACCGGCTCGGGATCCGCGACCGCGCCATCCTTGTCGCGCTTGCCGGGCGGCGGTTTCCCGCCCTCACCCCGGCGCGGGAGCAGGTCGAGGACTGGGAGTCCGCAGTCCGCTTGGCCCCCGATCGGTCACGGACCTGGTTCGGTCTGGGGGACGTGCTCTTCCACATGGGCGCCATCGCCCGGATCGCCGGGGCGGAGGATCGCGCCCGGAGCGCCTTCGACCGCGCGCTCGCTCTCGACTCCGCCTCGGTGCCCGCCCTGCTGCACCGGATCGAGCTGGCGGCGCGTCAGGGCGACACGGCGATGGTGCGCCGGCTCATGCCACTGGCAGAGTCACACGACTCCCCGGGCGACGCGCTCGAATTCCTGCGCTGGCGCGCCGCGGTCGCGCTTGGCGACGAGGCGGTGCGCCGCCGCATCGAGTCAGGGATGGATTCCCTGAGCACCTTCGCCCTCTTCCGGATCATGGGCTGGAGCCAGCTCGACGGGCTCGGTATGGACGCCCCGGCCCGTGCGCTGGCCGTGCTCCAGCGCCGCACTGGCACGGGCGCGGAATCTCAATACGTGTTTTCTACCGGGGTGGCGCTCGCAGGCAATCGCGGCCAGTTCCAGACGATGCGGGAGGCGGTCCGGGCCTACGCGGCGAATGACGCCCCGACCACCGCCCTCTTCTACGCGAGTGGAGAGGCGGCCCGCGGGCAGTTCGACACGTTGGCGGCCGCCGTGGCGGACGGCCGTGATACCACGCAGACCTCGCGCGCGGAACTGCTCTTCTGGCGGCTCTGGGTGGGCGATCCCGTGACCGCGGCAGCGGTCCGGGAGTACATCGCCGCCATGGACCGGACCCCCGGCGGGCTGGGCCCGGCGGCCGTCGCATGCCTCGCCACCGCGCGCGCCGGACTTCCGGATGCCAAGGCGCGGGTGCGGCGGGCGGATTCCCTGGCGGACCTGCTGCCGGGGCCTGACGGCATCGGCTGGAGCCTCCTCGTCCTGGCCCGGTGCCACGAGGCGGCGGGCGATCGCCGCGGTGCGCTCGCGACGCTTGGGCGCCGCGCACTCGATCCGGTGTACGGGCCGAGTTATTTGGCGGGGTATCTCTACGACGAGGGCCGGCTGGCGTTGCTGGAGGGGGATGGCCCGCGGGCGCTCCGCGCGTGGCGGCACCTGCTGGCGCTGCGGGATGATCCCGACCCCGCGCTCCGCCCGCGGGTGGCGGAACTCCGGCGCGTGGTGGACAGCCTCGCGCGGAACTAGCCCGCGCGCGCGCCTGCCGCCAGCCGGAGCATGGCCATCACCACCGCGCCGCGCGCCGTCCAGACGACCACCCTGATCCAGTTGAGGCGGGCGAAGCGGCGAAAGCCGTCGGGGTCGAAGCGCGTCAGGGGGTGATGCCCGACCACCAGGCGAACAAGCGGGATCGTGCCCCAGGCGGCGGCGAGCAGCGTCAGGTTGATGCCGTGCACCCAGGCCGGGATGCCCGCCGGCTGCTGCAGCGCGGCCAGCAGGCCGGAGCCGGCCTCCACCACGAGCAGCGGCCAGAACAGCGTGCGGAAGACGCGCCGGTAGACCCGCGTGTGGTGCGGCCAGGTGTCGGCGGTCGCGCGCGCGAGGAGCGGCACGAGGCCGAGCTGGATGGCCCACATCACGCCGGCGAGCAGCAGCGTTGCGGACGCATGGATCAGCAGGGTGTCGTGCGTGGTCACGGACGGTGGCGGTCGGCGGCGCCGCTAGTGGACGAGCTTCTTGTACTTGATGCGGTGCGGCTGGTCCGCCGAGGTGCCCTTCCGGCGGTGGAAGTCGGCGGAATACTCCTGGTAGTTCCCCTCGAACCAGACCACCTGGCTGTCGCCCTCGAAGGCCAGGATGTGCGTCGCGATGCGGTCGAGGAACCAGCGGTCGTGGCTGATGACGACGGCGCAGCCGGGGAACGCCACCAGTGCGTCCTCGAGGGCCCGCAGGGTGTCGACGTCGAGGTCGTTGGTCGGCTCGTCGAGCAGCAGCAGGTTGCCGCCGGTCTTGAGGAGCTTGGCCAGGTGCAGCCGGTTCCGCTCCCCGCCTGAGAGCGTCCCCACCTTCTTCTGCTGGTCGGTGCCCCGGAAATTGAACCCGGCGCAGTACGCGCGGGCATTCACCTCCCGGCCGCCGAAGTCGAGCACGTCGGCGCCGCCGCTGATCTCCTCGTACACCGTCTTCGACGGGTCCAGCGCCTCGCGACTCTGATCCACGTAGGAGGCCTGGACGGTCGCGCCGACGGTCAGCGTGCCGGCGTCCGGCGTCTCCTGCCCCACGATCATCCGGAAGAGCGTCGTCTTGCCGGCGCCGTTCGGGCCGATCACGCCGACGATGCCGCCGCGCGGCAGCGAGAAGTCCAGGTTCTCGAAGAGGAGGCGGTCCCCGTAGCCCTTGGCGAGGCCCTTGGCGATCACCACCTCGTCGCCCAGCCGTGGCGGGCGCGGGATGAGGATTTCCGCCGTGCCCTCCCGCACCCGGTCCCCCTCGGCGAGCATCTCCTCGTAGCGGGTCACGCGCGCCTTGCTCTTCGCCTGGCGTGCCCGGGGCGACAGGCGCACCCACTCGAGCTCGCGCTGCAGGGTGCGCTGCCGCGCGGAGGCCTGCTTCTCCTCGTTGGCCAGCCGCGCCTGCTTCTGCTCGAGCCACGACGAGTAGTTCCCCTTCCACGGAATCCCCTGGCCGCGGTCGAGCTCGAGGATCCACCCGGCCACGTTGTCCAGGAAGTACCGGTCGTGGGTCACCGCGACCACGGTACCCGGGAACTCCGCGAGGTGCCGCTCCAGCCACGCCACCGACTCGGCGTCGAGGTGGTTGGTCGGCTCGTCGAGCAGGAGGAGGTCGGGCTGCTCGAGGAGCACCCGGCAGAGCGCCACGCGGCGCTTCTCGCCGCCGGAGAGCGTGGCCACCGACGCGTCGCCGGGCGGGAGCCGCAGGGCGTCCATGGCGATGTCGATGGTGCGGTCGAGGTCCCAGAGGTTGAGCGTCTCGATCCGCTCCTGGAGCGCGCCCTGGCGCTCGAGGAGGGCGTTCATCTCGTCGTCGGTCATCGGCTCCGCGAAGCGCGCGGAGACGGCTTGGAACTCGTCGAGGAGCGCGCGCTGGGCCTGCACCGCCTCCTCGACGTTGCCGCGGACGTCCTTGGCAGGGTCGAGCACGGGTTCCTGGGGAAGAAACCCGATGCGGGTGCCCTCGGCGGGGCGCGCCTCGCCGATGAAGTCCTGGTCGACGCCCGCCATGATGCGGAGCAGGGTGCTCTTGCCGGCGCCGTTGGAACCGAGGACGCCGATCTTGGCGCCGGGAAAGAACGAGAGGTAGATCCCCTTCAGGATCTCCCGCTTGGGCGGGACGACCTTGCCGAGGTTGACCATCGTGTAGATGTACTGTGGGTTCGCCATGGGGCGGGAGTATAGCGGGCGCCCGAGGGGGCTGGAAGGGGGAGGAAACCGAAAGGGCACGCCAGCGGGCGTGCCCTTCGTCCGGTCCCTGCGGGGTGTCGGGAACTACGAAAGGTGCTTGCTGACGAGCTTGGTCATCTCGAACATGTTGACCTTGCCGCGCCCACCGAACACCACCTTGAGCTTCGCGTCGGCGTTGATGTCGCGCTTGTTCTTGGTGTCCTGGAGCTTGTTCTTCTTGATGTAGGCCCAGAGCCGCTTGGTGACTTCGGTGCGCGGATACGGGCCGGCGCCGATGACGGCACCGAGGGCGGCCGAGATCTTCATCGGCTTCATGAACGCCGCCGAGGGCTTGCGCTTGCTGGCGGTCTTCTTCTTCGCGGCCTTCTTGACGGTCTTCTTCTTGGCGGTCTTCTTGACGGCCTTCTTCGCTGCCTTCTTCTTGGCTGCCATCGCAAGTCTCCGTTCGAGGGTGAACTCCACGTGTGCCGCAGGGGGCACCGCAGGACTGCGACCCCAATGTAGCAACTTTTCCCTCTGGCAACAATAGGATTCCGGCGGTTTTCCCTCTAGGATCGTGGGTGGCGGGCTCCGCCCGCGTCATTGACCGCACGCGTCCCGGCCCCCATGATGGGGCTTCCGGGCGGTCGCTCCCGGTGGACGTCTTCGGAATTGCCTCGGCGGGGCGGCGGTGTCCGCCCGGGAGCAACTCGCCATGCGCCGTCCCGCTGTTGCCATCGCAGCGTACCTGTTCGCGTTCGCGCTGGCGTTCCCCGGGAGGGGCTCCGCGCAGGCGTACGTGTCCCTCGGGGGCGGCGTTCAATTCCCCACGGGGGAGTACGCGGTCCATCTCGCCCCCGGGTGGATCGTGTCGGGTCGGATCGGATTTCCGGTCGGGTCCAAGGGGCTCTCCCTCGGGGTCGAGGGCTTCTTCGGGCGAAACACCTACGATCGGAATTCCAACAATGGCGAAGGACTCGGCGGCGCCCTCCTGTTCGCCGCATACCGGTTCGGGGACCGTGCACGGCTGGGGCCGTACCTGTTCGGTGGCCTCGGCGGCGGCGGGCAAGGCATCGGCGAGTTTATCGTCAGCTGGTTTCCCGCCATCTCCATTGGCGCCGGCGTCGAGGGGCCCACGTCGAAGCTCGGGCTCTTCGCGGAGACGCGCTACACGCGGAACCCCGACTTCTCGTTCTTCGAGGTGGTCGGCGGCCTGAAGATCCCCCTGGGCAACGGCAGGTAGTCGAGCGCCGCCGCCTGGGGCGTCCTGGTCCAGCGACTGCCGGGCCTCCCCTGCGGCGTGGGCGGTGGTAGATTTCGCCGTCCCATTTGCCTCACTACCCATCCACCCTGGAAGACTCGACATGCGCATTGGAGTCCCTGCGGAAACTCGCCCCCACGAACGGCGCGTGGCGCTGGTGCCCGACGGCGTCGCCAAGCTGACGAAGGCCGGCTGCAGCGTGCTCGTGCAGCGCGGCGCCGGCACCGGTGCGTACCTGCCGGACGCGGACTTCGAAGCGGCCGGCGCCACCATCGTCGGGAGCGCCGCCGAGGCGTTCGCGGCGGACCTCGTGCTCAAGGTCCAGCGGCCGACGGCGGAGGAGGCGGCGCTGCTGCGGGAGGGGGCCGCGCTCGTGAGCTTCCTGGCGCCGGCCGCGTCGGCCGACCTGCTCGGCACCCTGACCGGGCGCAAGGTGACGGCCTTCGCCATGGAGCTGGTGCCGCGCACGACCAAGGCGCAGTCCATGGACGCGCTGTCCTCGCAGGCCACCATCGCCGGGTACAAGGCGATCCTGGTCGGCGCCGACGCGATGGGGCGCATCCTCCCGATGCTGACCACCGCGGCCGGCACCCTCGCCCCCGCCAAGGTGTTCGTGATCGGCGCCGGCGTGGCGGGGCTGCAGGCCATCGCCACGGCGCGCCGGCTCGGCGGCATCGTCTCCGCGTTCGACGTCCGCGCGGTGGTGCGCGAGCAGGTGCAGAGCCTCGGCGCCAGTTTCGTCGAAGTGGCCGCCGTCGAGGGTGAGGGGCAGGGCGGCTACGCGAAGGAACTGGCGGAGGAGCAGCAGCGCCGCGTGGTGGCCGGCATCGGGGAGCACGCCAAGGGACAGGATCTCATCGTCACCACGGCCCAGATCCCCGGCCGCCCCGCGCCGAAGCTGATCACGGCGGACGCGGTGCGCGCCATGAAGCCGGGCTCGGTCATCGTGGACCTGGCCGGCGAGTCCGGCGGGAACTGCGAGCTCACCACGTTCGGCGAGACGGTCACCGTCGGGGGCGTCAGCATCCTCGCCCCGGTCAACCTCCCCGCGAGCGTCCCGCTGCATGCCAGCCAGATGTACGGGCGGAACGTCCTGACGTTCGTGACCTACCTCCTCAAGGACGGAGCCCTCCAGGTGGATCTCTCCGACCCGATCACCGGCCCGATGTGCGTGACGCACGCGGGCGAACTCCGCACCGGCAAGGCGGCCTGATCATGGAAGCCCTGATGCTCAGCATCACCCTCTTCGTCCTCGCCACCTTTCTCGGCGTCGAGCTCATCAACCGGGTCCCCACGACCCTCCACACGCCGCTCATGTCGGGCGCCAACGCGATCAGCGGCATCACGATCGTGGGCGCGCTGGTGGTGGCGGGCGGCGGCTTCGGCTGGATCTCCTGGGTGTTCGGCGTCTGCGCCGTCATCCTGGCCATGATGAACGTGGTGGGCGGCTACGCGGTGACCGACCGGATGCTGCAGATGTTCACGAAGAAGCCGGAGGCCAAGTGATGCCGTTCGCCCTCGAACAACTGCTGTACCTGGTGGCGGCCGTGCTGTTCATCATCGGCCTGAAGCGGCTGAGCAGCCCCGTCACGGCGCGGCACGGCAACATGCTCTCGGGCGTGGGCATGCTGATCGCCATCCTGGTCACACTCTTCGACCGGGGGATTCTCTCCTTCCAGGCCATCGTCGTCGGCGTGTTCGTCGGGTCGGCCATGGGCCTGTGGATGGCCCGCGCGGTCAAGATGACCTCGATGCCGCAGATGGTGGCGCTGTTGAACGGCTTCGGCGGCGGTTCGTCGCTCCTGGTGGGTGGCGCCGAGTTCCTGAAGGCGGAGCTCGAGGGCGTCACGCCGCCGCTCGACGTGGGGATCACCACCCAGCTCAGCCTCCTGATCGGCGCGGTGACGCTCTCCGGCAGCCTGATCGCCTGGGCCAAGCTCCAGGAGGTGATGACCGGCAAGCCGATCACCTTCCCGATGCAGAAGACGGTCAACGCGCTGACCTTCGTGGTCATCGTGGCGCTCGCCAGCTACCAGATCGCCACGCCGGAGCAGGTGCTCTGGCCGTTCTACGCCGTCATTGCGCTGTCGCTGGTCCTCGGCGTGCTGCTGGTCATCCCCATCGGCGGCGCCGACATGCCGGTGGTCATCTCGCTGCTCAACTCGTATTCGGGCATCGCGGCCGCCATGACGGGGTTCGTGATCCACAACAACCTGCTGATCATCGCGGGCGCGCTGGTCGGCTCGTCCGGCATCATCCTCAGCCAGATCATGTGCAAGGCGATGAACCGCTCACTCACCAACGTGCTCTTCGGCGCGTTCGGGGGCGGGAGTGGCGGCGGGGGAAAGAGCGCGGAGGGGCTGACGGTCCGGCAGGTGAGCGTCGAGGACGCGGCGGTCCAGCTCGGCTACGCGCAGTTCGTGATCGTGGTGCCAGGGTACGGGCTGGCGGTGGCGCAGGCGCAGCACATCGTGCGCGAGCTCGCGGACCTGATCGAGCGGAAGGGCGGGGAGGTCAAGTACGCGATCCACCCCGTGGCGGGGCGGATGCCGGGGCACATGAACGTCCTCCTGGCGGAGGCCAACGTGCCCTACGACAAGCTGTGTGAAATGGACCAGATCAACGACGACTTCCAGCGCGCGGACGTGGCGCTCGTCATCGGCGCGAACGACGTGGTCAACCCGGCGGCCCGGACCGACCCCGGCAGCCCGATCTACGGGATGCCGATCCTCAACGCCGACCACGCCAAGAGCATCATCGTCATGAAGCGGGGCATGAGCGCCGGGTTCGCCGGCATCGAGAACGAGCTGTTCTACAACCCGAAGACCGCGATGCTCTTCGGCGACGCCAAGCAGTCCCTGACCCGGCTGGTCTCCGAGATCAAGGCGCTGTAGGCCCGCCCCACCGCCGCACGTCCTTCACCGCCGCGAGGTCCCGGATCCGTTCCTGGGCCTCGCGGTAGTTTTTCAGGAACTCCTCCCGCCACGCCTCCGGCAGGTTCGCCCGGAAATGATCCGCCGTCAGCAGCGCTCCCGTGGTTCCTCCGTGCGTCGCGACGATCTCGCCGAGATAGAGGGTGGCAGGTCCGGCGTCCATCGTGTTGAGGACCCGGCACTCGAACGCGGCGTGACAGCGCTCGAGGACGGGCACGCCGCCCTCGCCCAGGCGGTACGGGATGCCGGCGAGCTTGTCGGCCACCTGTCGCCCGCTCCGGAAGCCCAGCCGGTGCACCACGTCGAACTGGTCCTGGTCGAGCAGGTGGGCGGCGAACCGGCCGCTGGCCCAGATCAGGTCGTGGCTCAGGTGCCATTTGTGGACGTAGACCGAGAGCCGGGGATGCTCGGGGGAGATGGTGGCCCGGACGGCGCTGTCGAGGATCATCCCGTTGGTCCGGCCGGCGTGGGCGGAGGTCACCGCAACGATGGGCGAGGCGAGCCGGCGGAGGAGTTCGTACGAATCGTTGGTGAGCATGAGGGAATTTAGGCGGGGAAGCGGGGAAGCGGGGAGGCCGGCCCGGGTGTGCAGGGGGAACTCTTTGGTGCGTCTGGTGGTCTATAGGGGGTGAGGTGTGTTAGGTACGAGCCTGCCAAGTGCTTGTGCGGTGCGACGTTGCCAATCTGGCAGGCATCTATTTTGTGATGATGAAGGAATTCATATCGCTTTTCGTTCAATTTTTTGGCACGATTCCGCAACCCGTTCCGGGCGCTAGGGTTAGCTAACCTGTTGATTTTTCGCGCCTTAGCTGTTAGTTTACGCGACTGTATTTGGACGGCCACTCCCGGCCGTTGCTGCCCATAGAGTGCTGGGTTTTCCTGAGGAGGATCGGTGACTGTCAAGCCGCGCGCCAAGCGTCGTGCCGTTCGTCCGGCACAGATCGCCAAGGCCGTCGACGAGGGACGCGAGTCGCTCGACCTGTACCTCGATGAAATCAGCCGGGTCCCGCTGTTGACCCGTGAGCAGGAAATGGAACTCGCCCGCAAGGCGTTTCGCGGCAACGTGGCGGCCCAGGAAAAGCTGGCGCGTCACAACGTCCGGTTCGTCGTGTCGGTCGCCAAGAAGTTCCAGAACCGCGGCGTGCCGCTCGTCGACCTGATCGGCGAGGGCAACCTCGGCCTCATGACCGCCGCCCGCAAGTTCGATCCGGATCGCGGCGTCAAGTTCATTTCGTACGCGGTGTGGTGGATCCGCCAGGCGGTGCAGGCGGCCATCGCGCGTCACGGTCGGCCGGTCCGGGTGCCGCTCAACCGCACGGCCGACCTCAGCCGGCTCGGCCGGACCACCACGCTCCTCAAGGAGCGCCTGGGCCGGATGCCGACCACCGAGGAGCTGGCCCGCGCCACCGGCCTGACGCCGGAAGCGGTGCGCAGCCTCAGCGCCCTCAACACCGAGGCGGTGCGGCTCGACCACCCCACGCGGGACGGCGACGGCAACGAGCGGATGGAGCGGTTTGCCATGGCGGAGCAGGAAGGCACCGATTCCGCCACGATGACCAACAGCCAGACGAGCGACATCGAGTCGGCGCTGGCGGTCCTCCCCCCGCGCGACGCCAAGGTCCTCCGGCTCTACTTCGGCCTCGACGACGGCAACAGCCGCACGCTCGAGGAAATCGGCCGGATGATGGGCGTCACCCGCGAGCGGATCCGTCAGCTCCGGGACCGCGCGCTGCTCAAGCTGCGCGAGGGAGAAACCGGCGAGCGGCTTCGTGACCTGGTGGCCTGAGTAACGTCGGTGTAGCGCGAAATGATACGACCCCCCGGAAGTCCCGGGGGGTCGTTTTTCGTTCGGCCCCGCTGCCCCGCTGCCCCGCTGCCCCGCCTGCTACCCCTCCGCCGCGAACTTCCGCAGCACCCGCTGCAGGATCCCTCCGTGCCGGTAGTAGTCCACCTCGACGTCGCTGTTGAGCCGGACCACCGCCTTGAAGCTGACCGTCGTGCCGTCCTCGCGCCGGGCCTCGACCTGGACGGTGCCGCCCGGCGTGAGCCCCTTGGCGATGCCGGTGATGGTGAAGGTCTCGCGCCCGGTGAGGCCGTGCGTGGCGCGCGTCTCGCCCGGCTGGTAGGTGAGCGGCAGCACCCCCATGCCCACCAGGTTGCTGCGGTGGATCCGCTCGTAGCTCTCGGCGAGCACCGCCTTCACGCCGAGGAGCATGGTGCCCTTGGCGGCCCAGTCGCGGCTCGAGCCGGTGCCGTATTCCTTGCCCGACGAGCACCACGAGCGGCGTCCGCTCCGCGACGTAGCGCATGGCAGCGTCGTAGATCGAGGTCACCTCGCCGGTCGGGAAGTGCACCGTCCAGTTGCCTTCCTTGTCGGGCACCAGCGCGTTCTTGATCCGGACGTTGCCGAAGGTGCCGCGCATCATCACTTCGTGGTTGCCGCGCCGGGCGCCGAAGGTGTTCCAGTCGGGCTGCTCGACGCCGTGCTCGCGGAGGTACTGCGCGGCCGGGCCGTTCTTCGGGATGGCGCCGGCCGGCGAGATGTGGTCGGTGGTGACGGAGTCGCCGAGGACGGCGAGCGCCCGGGCGTCCGCGGATGTCCGTCAGCGCGCCCGGCTTGGCCGACAGCTGGCGGAAGAAGGGGGGCAACTGGACATAGGTGCTGGCGTCGTCCCAGGCGTAGCGGCTCCCGGTGGGCACCTCGAGCGCCTTCCACTCGTCGTCGCCGTCGAAGACCTTGGCGTATTCGTGCTCGAAGAGCGCCGGCGTGAGGGCGGCGGCCATCGCCTCGGAAATTTCGGCGGAGGTGGGCCAGATGTCCCGCAGGAATACCGGCTCGCCGGCGTCGGAAATGCCGAGCGGCTCGGTCGTCAGGTCGGCGTCCACCCGCCCGAGCAGGGCGAATGCCACCACCAGCATCGGCGAGGCGAGGTAGTTGGCGCGCACCAGCGGGTGGACCCGGGCCTCGAAGTTCCGGTTGCCCGAGAGGACCGCCGCCACCACGAGGGAGTGCTCCTCGATGGCGCGCGCCACCGGCTCCGGCAGCGGGCCGCTGTTGCCGATGCAGGTGGTGCAGCCGTACCCCACGGTCTGGAAGCCGAGCTGGTCGAGGACGGGCGTGAGCCCGGCGTCGCGCAGGTAGTCGGTGACCACGCGTGAGCCGGGAGCCAGGCTGGTCTTGACCCAGGGCCGGCTCCGGAGTCCCTTCGCCACCGCCTTCTTGGCCAGCAGGCCGGCGCCGATCATCACCGACGGGTTCGAGGTGTTGGTGCACGACGTGATGGCGGCGATCACGACCGCCCCGTCGCTGCAGCTCGTGCTCCTCCCCGTTGATGTGGCACTTCACGCACGGCGCCGCGGTCACCTGCGCCTGCCCGCCCCCCTCGTTGGCCCAGCGCCCCGCCTCGGCGGAGGCGTAGTCGCGTCGGGTGCGGCGGCACGCTGGGCTGCATCAGGCCCGGGAGGCTCACCGCGAAGTTCTTCCGGAGCGAGCGGAGAGGGACCATGTCCTGGGGGCGCTTCGGCCCGGCGAGACTTGGCTCGATGCTCGCGAGGTCGAGCTCGATGGTGCTGGTGAACTCGGGGTCGGGGGTGGCGTCGGTGCGGAAGAGGCCCTGCTCTTTCGTGTAGCGCTCCACCAGTTCGACCGTCTCCTGGCTCCGGCCGGTGCGCCGCAGGTAACCAAGCGTCTCCGCGTCGATCGGGAAGAAGCCGACGGTGGCGCCGTACTCGGGCGCCATGTTCGCGATGGTGGCCCGGTCCGCCAGGCCCAGCGCCGAGAGGCCGGGGCCGAAGAACTCCACGAACTTGTCCACCACGCCCTTCTGCCGGAGCATCTGCGTGACTCGCAGGACGAGGTCGGTGGCGGTGGTGCCGGGGGGCAGGGCGCCGGTGAGCTTCATGCCGATCACGTCGGGCACCAGCATGAAGTAGGGCTGGCCGAGCATGACGGCCTCCGCCTCGATTCCGCCGACGCCCCAGCCGACCACGCCGAGGCCGTTGATCATCGTCGTGTGGGAGTCGGTCCCGACGAGGGTGTCGGGGTAGGCGGTGAGGAGGCCGTGCTGCTCCCGCAGCTGGATGGCGGGGGAGAGGTGCTCCAGGTTGACCTGGTGCACGATGCCCATGCCCGGCGGCACCACCCGGAAGTTGTGGAAGGCGCGCTGGGCGAACTTGAGCAGCTGGTACCGTTCGGCGTTCCGGCTGAACTCGAGGGCCACGTTCTGGCGGAAGGCAGCCGGCGTCCCGTAGTGGTCCACTTGCACCGAGTGGTCGATGACCAGGTCGCAGGGGACGACCGGGTTGATGCGGTCCGGATCCCCGCCCATGTCGGCCATGGCGTCGCGCATGGCGGCCAGGTCCACGACGCAGGGGACGCCGGTGAAGTCCTGCAGGACGACCCGGGCAGGCATGAAGGGAAACTCGGGCCGATCGGCCTGCTGCGCGGGCCAGGTGGCGAGCGTCCTGACGTGTGTCTCGGTGACCACGCCCTGTCCGCACCAGCGGAGGGCGTTTTCCAGCAGCACGCGGATCGAGAAGGGGAGCCGGTCGAGATTCCCCACCCCTTGCCGGGCAAGCTCGGGGAGGCGATAGATCGTCACCGGCTTGCTTCCCAGCGTCATCGTGCCGCGGGCGCCGAAGGGATTGGGCAGGGGGGCAGGCATGGCAGCTTCCAGGTGGCGTGGTTCACGGAGAAGGCGAATGCGACATGGATAATATCACCCCTTCCGGGCCGGAGACGAACCGCGCGCCGCACGCGATCACCCGGCGGGACGACGGGCTCTGGTTCGAGTGGGCCCCCGGCGAAAGCGAGCGGCGTGTTCCCGCGCGCGCGCTCCGGCTTTCCTGCCCCTGCGCGATGTGCGTCGAGGAGATGTCGGGGCGCCCGCTCCTCGATCCGGCGAGCGTGCCCCGTGACATCCACCCCGTCGCGGTCCAGCTGGTCGGGGCGTACGCGCTGCGGGTGACCTGGAGCGACGGGCATTCCACCGGCATCTTCCCCTGGGATCGGCTCCGTGCGCTGTCGGAGTGACGCCCGGGGGCCGGGGTATGGCGCGTGGCAGGTGCGCGTGGTATTGTCGGGGCCGGTCGCTCGAAGGAGTGGACGTTGATGATCGCAGGGCGTCGGTATTGGATCCTCATCTGGTACGGGTTCCTCCTCATCGGGGTGGCCGGCGCGGTGGCGTCGGTGTACTGGGCCCGCCGGAACCGGGCGCGCAACCTGGACGAGATACTCCGCGCCCTGGCCACCATCCTGCTGTCGGTCGGCATGCTGCTCCTCCTGTACGGGGTGGCCGTCCTGCCTGGGCGGTTGCTGCTCGGGGTGGCGCTCGCGCTCTTCGTGGGGGCGTTCTGGGCCGGCCGGACTCCGCGGCGGCCCCCCCCTCCCGGCTCGGGACCCTCCCGGCTCCACTGATCCTCCTCACGCCCCGGCCCGTCCGGGGTTATTCTTTTTCGGTCACCTCCCCCGGGAATTCATGCGAATCCGCTCCGCCGCCACGGCGCTCGCCGCCGCTCTCCTGATGTGCGCCAATCCCCTGCACGGGCAGCTGGGGCCCCCCTCGACGGGCGGGGCCGTGGCGGCGGAGCACGCCCGCCGGATGCTGGGGCACAACAAGCGGGTGCTGGTCATCGGCGCCCATCCGGACGACGAGGACACCGGCCTCATCACGGTGCTGGTGCGCGGCGAGGGGGCGGTGACGGCCTATCTGTCGCTCAACCGGGGCGAAGGCGGCCAGAACCTCATCGGCCCCGAGCTGGGCGAGGCGCTTGGCCTCCTCCGCACGGAGGAGCTGCTGAGCGCCCGATCGCTCGACGGCGGCCGCCAGTACTTCACGCGGGCCTACGATTTCGGCTACTCCAAGACGCTCGACGACACGTGGCAGCACTGGCAGCGGGATTCGATCCTGAAGGACGTGGTCCGGGTCATCCGCCAATTTCAGCCGCAGGTCATCGTGTCGGTCTTCAGCGGCACGCCGGAGGACGGCCACGGCCAGCACCAGGCGGCGGGGTGGGCGGCGCAGGCGGGGTTCGAGGCGGCCGCGGACCCCTCGCGCTTCCCGGAACTGGCCCGCGAGGAGGGACTCCAGGCCTGGCGCGTCGACAAGTTCTACCGCGGGGCGCGCTTCACGCCGGTCCCGAACATGTTCACGATCCAGACCGGCGGACTCGACCCGGCGGTGGGGCAGTCGTATAACCAGATTGCCATGGCGAGCCGCAGCCGGCACCGGTCGCAGGACATGGGCGCGCTGCAGACCCCCGGTCCCGCCTCGACCCGGATCGCGCTGGTCACCGACCGCACGGGCGCCGGGGACACGCTCTGGGCGGGCGTCGATACGACGCTTTCGGCCGGGACCTCGGCGACGTCTCCCTCGGCGGCCCTGGTGGATCAGCAGTCATTCCGCTCCACGGCGCTCGCCAATGAGCGGGGGCTCGTGCTGGATGCCGTGGCGAGCACGGCCGACTTGGTGCCGGGCCAGTCTGTCGAAGTCACGCTGATGCTGTGGAACGCGGGCACGCGCCCGGTCAGGGCGAAGCTCGGCGTCCGGGGCGCCCAGGTGGTGCATCGCTCGCCGGAATCGGTGACGGTGGAACCCGGAGCGATGGCCACCGTCGTCGATACCGTCGAACTCCCGGCGACCGCCAGTACCGAGCCCTACTTCCTGCGCCTTCCGCGCCAGGGCGCCATGTACCGTTGGGGTGATTCGTTCACGGCCGGAGCACCTGCATCGCCTCCGCTGTTGACGGCCGAGGCCGAACTGGACGATGGAATCGAGCTGACCCGGGAAGTGACCTACCGCTGGCGGGACCCGGCCTACGGCGAGCGGCGCGAGCGGTTGCTCGTCGTGCCGCGCGTCGGCGTGCGGCTGGATCGCTCCATGATCGCCTGGCCGCTCGAGTCGCGGGAGCCGCGCACGGTCACCGTCACCCTCTCCCACGCCTCGTCCGACACCACCTCCGGCGCGGTCCAGCTCGAGGTGCCCGCCGGCTGGGCGGCGCCGCCCGCGCAGCCATTCCGGTTCACACGCAAGGG
This sequence comes from uncultured Gemmatimonadales bacterium, assembly GCA_963777835.1. Taxonomy (GTDB): domain Bacteria; phylum Gemmatimonadota; class Gemmatimonadetes; order Gemmatimonadales; family GWC2-71-9; genus SPDF01. Next base: position 80,293 of record CAVZRK010000003.1, read on the forward strand.
CGAGGAGGCGTCGTTCCGTTTCGTGCTGTCGCCGCCGGCCTCGCCCGCCGCCGGCTCGTTCGAGGTGCGCGCCATCGCGGTCGCGTCCGACGGCATGCGCTACGACGAGCGAGCCAGATCATCGCGTATCCGCACATCGCCCGCCGGGCGATGAGCCGCCCAGCCGTCGGGACGATTCGGATGATGGACATCGCGGTGCCTTCGCTCCGGGCCGTGGGGTATGTCCGCGGCCCCGCGGACGGCGTGCCGGAAGCGCTCGCGGGTCTCGGCATCCCGGTGGTCGAACTCACGCCGGATTCCCTCGCGCGCGGCGACCTCTCGCGATTCGACGCCGTGGTGATCGGGAGCCGTGCCTACGAGACCGTGCCGGCGGTGCAGGAATTCAACTCCCGCCTCCTGGCGTACGCGCGCGCCGGCGGCCTCCTCCTCGTGCAGTACCAACAGTACGAGTTCTTCGGCGGCAGCTTCGCCCCGTTCCCGATGACGCTCGGTGGCCAGTCGCTGGGGTCCTTCCTGTCGGGCAAGGCCACCATGCCGAAGCCGGGCGAGCGGCCGGACTCGCACGACCGCGTCACGGATCAGGGCGCGCCAGTGCGCATCGTCGATCCCTCGAGTCCCGTGGTGCATACGCCCAACGCCATCGGCTCCGACGACTGGCAGGGGTGGGTCCAGGAGCGCGGGCTCTATTTTGCCCGCTCGTGGGCACCGGAATACCGGCCGGTACTCGAAATGCACGACCCAGGCGAGCCGGCGCTGCGGGGAGGACTGCTGGTGGCCCCGGTCGGTCAGGGGACGTACGTGTACACCGGCATCGCGTTCTTCCGGGAGCTCCCCGCAGGCGTCCCCGGCGCCTACCGCCTCTTCATGAACCTGCTGGCCCTGCAGCCCGCAGGGGAGCATCCGTGACGCGAGGCGACCGTCGGTGGGGCTTCGCCCTGCCGCTGTGTCTCCTCGCGCTGGCCGCGTGTGGGCGAGACGCGCGCACACCGGTGGTGGTGTACTCGCCGCACGGCCGCGACCAGCTCAAGCTGCTCGAGACGGCGTTCGAGCGGTGGCGGCCGGACATCGACATCAAGTGGCTCGACATGGGCAGCCAGGAGATCCTGGACCGGCTCCGGTTCGAGCGCGTCAACCCGCAGGCCGACGTCTGGTTCGGCGGGCCGACCACCATCTTCGACCGTGGCGTCGCCGACTCGCTGCTCGCGCCGTACACGCCGAGCTGGGCCGGGTCGGTCGGACCGGACGGCGTCGGGCCGGCGTCGCTCTACTGGCCGGTGTACCGCACGCCGGTGGTGATCGCCTTCAACAACCGGGCGGTCCCCGCGCCTGAGGCGCCGCAGGACTGGGACGAGATCCTGGCGCCGCGCTGGCACGACCTGGTGCTGATCCGCGACCCGATGGCCAGCGGGACGATGCGGGCCATCTGGGGCTACATCATCGAGCGGAGCCTCCGGGAAACGGGGGACACCACGGCGGGGATGGCCTGGCTGCGCGCGCTGGACCGCAACACCAAGACGTACGCCCTGAATCCCGCCATCCTCGACCAGAAACTGGCACGGGAAGAGGGAGTCGTGACGCTCTGGGACCTGCCGGACATCCTGATCAGCCAGGGGAAGGGGATGCCGTTCGGGTACCTCTTCCCGCGGAGCGGCACCGTCGTCATCGACGACGCGATCGCGCTGGTCACCGGCTCCCAGCACGCCGAGGCCGCGCAGGCCTTCATCGACTACGTCGGCGAGACGGAGGCGCTTCTGCTGGCCGCGCGCCAGGTGTACCGGCTGCCCGCCCGGCAGGACCTGCCGGTGGATTCCCTGCCGGCGTGGGTGGCCGAGGTGGACCGCACCATGAAGGTGGTGCCGATGGACTGGCCGCTGCTCGCCCGGGAAGGCGCGGCGTGGATGAGTTACTGGGATCAGCATGTGCGGGGGACGGGGAAACAGCTGAAGGACTGAGGACTGGGGCAAAGGAGCGTGGGTGGCGTTTCTTGAGTTGAGCGGGCTGACCAAGAACTTCCAGAGCCAGCGGGCCGTCGACGGGCTGTCGCTGTCGCTGGAGCGCGGCGAGGTGCTCGCGCTCCTTGGGCCGAGCGGCAGCGGGAAGACCACGACGCTCCGGTTGCTCGCGGGGTTCGAATCGCCCGATGCGGGGACCGTCGTGCTCGACGGCCGGGACATGACGGCGCTGGCGCCGGTCGCGCGGCGCTTCGGCATGGTGTTCCAGCATTACGCCCTCTTCCCGCACCTCGATGTCGGCGCCAACGTCGCCTTCGGGCTGGAGAGCCGGGGCGTGAAAGGCGCGGAACTGTCTCGCCGGGTGGGCGACGCGCTCGCGCTGGTTGACCTGGTCGGCTTCGAGCGGCGGCCGGTGGCCAACCTGTCGGGCGGGCAGCAGCAGCGGGTGGCGCTGGCGCGGGCGCTCGCGCCGGAACCGAGCGTGCTGCTCCTCGACGAACCGCTCTCGAACCTCGACCCGGCGCTCCGGGAGCGCACTCGGCGCGAGTTGCGCGCGCTCGTGCACCGGCTGGGCATCACGGCGGTCGTGGTGACGCACGAGCAGGAGGACGCGTTCGACCTCGGCGACCGGATCGCGCTGCTGCGCCAGGGGCGACTCGAACAGCTGGGCACGGCGGACGAGCTCTACGCGACGCCCGCCACCGCGTTCGTGGCGGCGTTCATCGGCCGGGCGAGCGAGGTCCCGGCGACGATCCTGAGCGACCGGGAGGCCCGGGTCGAGTCGGTCACCTGGCCGATCCGCTGGGGTGGACCCGGCGCTCCGGTGTCGGGCGCGCCGGGCCGATTGCTGGCGCGGCCCGAGGGGCTCCGCCTTGCCGATGCGGCTCCCTCCCGCCTGGCCGGCGTCGTGACCGGGCGGCGCTTCACCGGCGCGGTGGCGTACTTCTCCGTCGAGACGTCCACCGGGTTGGCGTTCGAGATCGCGGGGACCCCGGCGGCGGCGCGCGAGGGCGATACGGTCGGAATCGAAGCGTCGGGCGCTGGCCTCCATCTTTACCCGGCGGCAGGATGACGAACGCGCGGCGCGCCGGCTGGTTGGGCTGGCTGTTGGTGGCGGTGCTGGTGTGGCTGGTGGCCTACCCGCTCGCGCTGGTGCTGGTCGAGGGGGTCCGCGGCTCGGCGGGATGGACGCTCGACGAGGTGCGCCGCTTTGCCGGCCGTTCCACCGAGTGGCAGGCGCTGTGGGCGACGCTCTGGCTCTCGACGGCCAGCGTGGTGCTGGCCGGCGCCATCGGGGTGCCGCTCGCCTTTCTCTTCGAGCGAGTGGATTTCCCCGGACGCAAGGTACTCGGGACCCTGGTGGCGTTGCCGGCGGTGCTGCCGCCGCTGGTCGGTGTGGTGGCGTTCCTCTTCCTCTACGGCGAGACCGGCTTCATCGGCCGCTTCGTGCAGTACCTCTTCGGGCTCGAGAACCCGCCGTGGCGCCTGGCGGGGCCCGGGGCCATCCTCCTGGTGCACGCCTACTCGATGTACGTGTACTTCTATCTCTTCTGCCGGGCCGCCCTGTCCCGGCTGGACGGCGCCATGCTCGAGGCCGCGTCCGCACTTGGCGCGGGGCGCTGGCGGACGCTCGTGCACGTGATCCTGCCGCACCTCCGGCCCGCCATCGCCGGGGCAGCGCTCCTCACCTTCATGACCTCGCTCGCCTCGTTCAGCGCCCCGTACATCTTTGGCGGCGGCTATCGCGTCATGACGACGCAGATCGTCTTCACCCGCCTCAACGGCGACGACCGGCTCGCCATGGTCGAGACCGCGGCGCTGATGCTGCTGGCGCTGGCCGCGATGGCGCTCTTCCGCCGCGCCGACCCCGGCGGCTCGCTCGCGGGGGTCGGCAAGGGCACCGCCCCGTCGCTCGCCCGCGCGGGCAGCGCGCGCGCGCGCGCCGGCATCGCGGCCGCCTCCTGGCTGCTCGCGGTGATCCTCCTGCTCCCGCACCTGACGCTGCTGCTGGTCTCGTTCGTCCCCATTGGCACGTGGACGACCGAGCCGTGGCCTCCGGAATTCTCCCCAGGCAACTACGCCGCCCTCTTCGCGGAGCCGGAGCGGTTCCGCCCGCTGGTCAACAGCCTCTGGATGGCGAGCGTGGCCACCGCCGCCGCCGTCGGCATCGCGCTGGCCGCCGGGTCGCTGGTGGTGCGGCGGCGGGTCTCCGCCGGCCGCCTCATCGAGGGGCTGCTTGGCCTGCCGTGGGCGGTGCCGGGGACGGTGTTCGCCATCGCGCTGGCGGCGCTGTTCAGCGTGTACTCGCCGCTGACGCTTCGCACTGTCCTGGTCGGCACCGCCTGGATCCTGCCGCTGGCCTACCTGATCCGGAACCTGCCGATCACCGGCCGCTCGGTGCTGGCGGGTTTCCGCCAGCTCGACCCCGCGCTCGAGGAGGCGGCCGCCTCGCTGGGGGCCGGCCGGATGCGGACCCTCCGGCGGATCGTGCTGCCCGGCCTGGCGCCGGCGCTGGTGGCGGGGGCCACGCTGGCCTTCGTCACTTCGCTCGGGGACTTCGTCACCTCGATCATGCTCTACACCTATGACACCCGCCCGATCTCGCTCGAGATTCTCGGCAGTCTCCGGCAGGGCGACATGGGCGTCGCCGCCGCCTACGGCGTCCTGCTGATGATCGCGAGCGCCATGGTCTTCGCGCTGGGTTCGCGCGGGGAGGCCCGTCCGTGAGCCGCTCGTCCTCGCCCCCGCTCGACAAGAACGACCTCCGGAAGCTGCTGGTGCTGATCGCCGCGAGCGCCGTGGACATGATCGGCTTCGCGATCGTGCTGCCGCTCCTGCCGTTCTATGCCGAGAACCTCGACGCGACGCCCAAGACGATCGGGTGGATCATCGCCTCGTTCTCGATCGCGCAGCTGATTTCCGCGCCGCTCTGGGGCCGGGTCTCCGACCGCTACGGCCGGCGCCCCGCGCTCCTGATCGGGCTGTCGGCGTCCGCGGTGGCGTATGTGGCGTTCGGACTGGCCAACACGGTGGCCTGGCTCTTCCTCTCCCGGATCATCCAGGGCGCCGGCGGCGGGACTACCGGTGTGGCGCAGGCCTACGTGGCCGACTCGATCCCGGCGGCGGGGCGCGCGCGCGCCCTCGGGTGGCTCTCGGCGGCCACCTCGCTCGGCGTGATGATCGGTCCGGTGGTCGGATCGCTGGCCGCCCACTGGGGACGGGCGGCCCCGGGGTTCGTGGCGGCAGGGCTCTGCCTGGCCAACGTCGTCTTCGCCTGGCGCTTCCTGCCTGAGAGCCGGCGCGCGGGCGAGCACGCCCCGACGCGGAAGCCGGTCTGGCACGCGGCGTGGCAGGTGTTCCGCAGCCCCGGCACCACCGTGGCCCGGCTGGTCTGGATCTACGCGGTGGGGATGCTCGCCTTCACCTGCCTGACCTCCGTCCTTCCGCTCTTCCTGGGCGCCGAGTACGGGGTGACAGAGAAGACGATCGGGTATTTCTTTCTCTACGTCGGCGCCCTGTCGCTCGTGATGCGATCCATCTTCCTCGGCCCGATCGTGGACCGGATCGGCGAGGCGTGGGCCATGCGCATCGGGTGCGCGTGCCTCATCCTCGGGCTCCTGCTGTACCCGGCGATGTCGAGCCTGTGGGGCCTCGCGCTCATCATTCCGTTCGTGCCGATCGGGACCGCGCTGCTGTTTCCGTCCACGACGGCCTTGATGTCGCATGCCGCCCAGAAATCGGAACTGGGAACGGTGATGGGCTCCGCACAGACGTTCGCGGGCATCGCGCGGGTGGTGGCGCCGATCCTGGCCACGCGCGCCTTCCAGGACTGGGGTCACGACTGGCCCTTCTACATGGCGGCGGCCACCGTGGCCCTCGTCAGCATCCTCGCCTTCCGGCTCGGCCCCGTGGCCGACCCCAATCCGACAGGCACCTGATGTCCGACCGAGCCATGACGCTCCCGATCCTCCCCGACTCTCCCGCGGCGTTCGCCGACGCCCGCTTGGAGGACATCCTGCCGTGGTACGAGGCGCTGGCCGCCGTGCCGCTCGACACCCCCGCCGCGGTGGGTCCCTGGCTGGCGGCCTGGTCCCGTCTCGAGGAACTCGTCACCGAGGCGGCAGCCGAGGCGATGATCGCCTACACCGCCGACACCCGGGACCCGGCGCGGGAAGCGGCGCACCTTCGGTTTTCGGCGGAGATCTTTCCGCAGCTGGAGGAGCAGGGAGTGCGGCTCGCCCGGCGGCTCGTCGCGACTGGCTTCACGCGCCCCGATCTCGAGGTGGTCCTGCGACGCTTCCGCTCGGGCATCGAGATCTTTCGCGAGGAAAACCTCCCGCTCTTCAGCGAGCTCGAGGAATTGTCGGCCAGCTACCAGCGCCTGACCGGCGGCATCACCGTCGAGTGGGAGGGCGAGACGCGCACCCTTCCGCAACTCGGTCCCTTCCTCAAGAGCCCGGACCGTGCGGTGCGGGAGCGGGCCTTCCGCGCGATGGGCGCCCCGTACGTCGCCATGCGGGACCAGCTCGCCGGGCTCTTCGACGAGATGTACTCCCGCCGCCAGCGGGTGGCGAAGAACGCGGGGTTCGCCGATTTCGAGGCCTACAGCTTCGCCGCCAAGTGTCGATTCGACTACACCCCGGACGACGTCACTCGCTTTCACGAGGCGGTGGAGGCGGAGGTGGTCCCGGCGGTGACGCGGATACTGGAGCTGCGGAAGCAGGCGCTCGGCCTCGACGTCCTCCGCCCCTGGGATCTCGATGTGGACCCGGCCAGCCGGCCCCCGCTCCGGCCGTTCCGCGACGCCGCCGAGCTCGTCGAGAAGGCCTCCCGCGTCTTCCACGCCGTGGCCCCGGAGCTGGGCGCCGAGTTCGACCTGATGCGCGGCGAGCGTCTCCTCGACCTGGAGAGCAGGGCGGGGAAGGCTCCCGGCGGCTACTGCGAGACGCTGCACTTCCGCGGGCGCCCCTATATCCACATGAACGCCGTGGGCCTGCTCGACGACGTGAACACCCTGCTGCACGAGTCGGGGCATTCCTTCCATGCGTTCGCCTCCCACCGCCAGCCGCTGCTCTGGCAGCGGCATGTCGGCGCGGAGTCGGCCGAGCTGGCGTCCATGTCCATGGAGCTGCTGGCGGCGCCCTACCTGGCGGCGCCGGGTGGCATGGCGTCGGAGGAGGAACTCCGGCTGGCGCGCATCGAACACCTCGAGGAAGTGCTCATGACGCTGACGCACATGGCCGCGGTGGACGCCTTCCAGCGCTGGATCTACACCAGCGGGCAGGGGGGTGATGCGACCGCCCGGGACCAGGCGTGGCTCCGGATCCGGGACCGCTTCCAGGCGGGGGTGGACTGGTCGGGCCTCGACGACGACCGCATCGCGCGGTGGTACCGTCAGTTGCACATCTTCCTCTACCCGTTCTACTACATCGAGTACGGTCTGGCGCAGCTCGGCGCGCTGCAGATCTGGCGACGGAGCCAGACGGACCAGGCGGCCGCGGTCCGGGACTACCGGGAGGCGCTGGCGCTCGGCTGCACCGTGTCGCTCCCGGCCATGTACGCCAGGGCGGGTGCGAAGTTCGGGGCGGACCGGGCGCTGATCGGCGAGCTGGTGGCGCTGGTCGAGGGGGAACTCGCCCGCCTGCGGGCGGGCGGAGGCCCTGTTGCTTAAAGGCGTCCGCGGGGCAAGATTCCCCGCGGTGCTGGAGCGGCCCGGACGTCCGGCCGTGGTGTATCCCTACTGTGGAGTGGCCTGGATGGCGAAAGAAGAAGGCATCGAGATGGAAGGGGTGGTGACGGAAGTCCTGCCCGACCGGAACTACCGCGTGTTGCTGGAAAACGGACACTCGATCCTGGCGTACGCCGCCGGCAAGATGAGCAAGTTCAAGATCCGGGTGCTGGAGGGAGACCGGGTCAGCGTGGTCCTTTCGCCCTACGACCTCACCCGGGGCCGGGTCACGTACCGCCACAAGTAGCACCGCCTCCCAGGCGTTTGAATGCGAAACGGGCCGCTCTTTCGAGCGGCCCGTTCGCGTTCGTCAGGCAGTGAATCCTCAGACCTTGACGACGTTCTCCGCCGCCGGACCCTTGGCGCCCTGCACGATGTCGAATTCGACCTTGTCGCCTTCGGCGAGGCTGCGGAAGCCTTCAGCCGAGATGGCCGTGTGATGGACGAAGCAGTCCTTTTCGCCGCCTTCAGGGGTGATGAAGCCGAAGCCCTTCGCGTCGTTGAACCACTTCACGGTGCCGGTTGTGCGTGCCATGAGTCCAAACTCCAGTGTGGTGTGTCCATGCGCCCGGACGGGATGTCCCGGGCGGATTGCCGGTGTGGCCCGGACAATTTCCCGTCAATGCCCTGGCAAGTCAAGTGGAGTCCGGCGGGCCGCTCCCGCGCCACCAGCGCGCCGCCGCGCGAGCCCATTCGCCGCTGCGCTCCCGCACTTTCCGTCCCATGGCCCGCTGGAGCGCCTGCAGGAATTCGGCGGCGGACGGATACCGTGCCTCGACCTCGTTGCGCAGCGCGCGCTGCAGGACGCTCTCGAGCGCCGGCGGCACGTCTGAGCGACGCGCGTGCAGCGCCGGGAACCGGTCGGCGGTCTGCCGGGCGAGGATCTGCTCCGGCGTGCCGCCGGGGAAGGGGGTCTCGCCCAGCAGGATGAAGTACGCCACGGCGGCCAGGCTGTAGAAGTCGCTGCGCTGGTCCACCCGCTCGCCGAGGAGCTGTTCCGGGCTGGCGAACTGCGGGGTGCCGCTCTGGCTGGTGGCGCCGCCGAACCGTCCCTCGCCCCGGAGCGCCAGCGCCAGGCCGAAGTCGGTGATCCGGAGGGTGCCGTCGGGCGCGAGCAGGAGGTTCTCCGGCTTGATGTCCCGGTGGACCAGCCCGGCGCCGTGGGCGTGGGCGAGCGCGAGCAGCGCCTGGTGGAGCATCTGCAGCACCAGGTCCAGCGGGAGCGGGCCTTCCCGCTCCACGAGCTGGGCCAGGTTCGGGCCCTTCACGTACTCCATCGTGTACCAGAGCAGCCCCGCCCGGCCCGCGATGTCGTAGATGTCCACGATGTTCGGGTGGTGAAGCCGTGCGGCGAGTTGCGCCTCGCGCCGGAAGCGCTCCACCACGGGGGGCTCGGCGGTGAGATACGGGTGCAACACCTTGAGCGCCACCTCCCGTTCGAGGTGCAAGTCCCGCACGCGATACACCCGGCCGAAGCCGCCCGCCCCGAGCGCCTCGAAGAGTTCGTAGTCGTCGCCGAGGGCGCGGCGGAGGCGCTTTTCCCAGTGCTCCGTGTCCTGGCTCATCGCGATCTCGCCGGGGGACACCGCCGGGCTCTCGTAGGTGCCGGCGTCGGACGCGAAGTCCTCGAGCATCTCGGCCGGCGTGAGGTACCGGTCGTCGGGCGCCTCGCGCAGCGCGCGCAGGAGGATCCGGTCGAGGGCCTTCGGGCAGGTCGGGCGGAGCAGCGACGGCCGCTCCGTCTTGCGCGGATCCATCGGCGGTTCCCGGCCGGTGATCGTGTAGTAGAGGATAGCGCCGGCGGTGAAGACGTCGCTCGCCGGGTCCCCGCGCGCGCCGTCCCGCACCTCGGGGGCCATGAACTCGAGGCCCGTCGGCACGTGGCCGGCCGGGATGCTGGCCAGGGTGTAGCTGCAGTAGCGCAGGTCGGTGACCGTGCCGCGCCCGGTCGGTCCGAGGAGCAGGGAGGCCGGGACGATCCGCCGGACCATGATGCCGCGGCTGTGGGCGTGGTCGAGCGCCGCCAGGATGTCGCGGGCCAGGCCGTGGACGGTCGGAATCGGTCGCGGGCTCCGCTGGACCGCGTCCAGCGCGCTCTCGCCGTCGATCCAGCTGCCGGCGCGGTACGCGATGTCGCCGATGACGCCGGCGTCGTAGACGTGCCGGATGGCGGGGTGGTCGAGCTGGCCCAGCGCCTCCGCTTCGCGGAGGAACCAGCCGCGCACCAAACTGTCCGGGTAGAAATTGACGCGCAGGCTCACGCGCCGCTTCAGCGTCAGGTCGTACGCGTTGAAGAGCACCCGCTCCCGGGAGGCCGCCACCATCTGCTCCAGGCGGTACCGGTGGCCCAGGATGGCCTGCGTGCGCTCGGCGTAGAGGCCGGGATCGGTCAGCGACATGGAAGGTGGCTGCGGGTCAGCGGAAGGCCCGGCGGCGGTCGACGCGCACCGGATGTGCCGCCGGTTCGGCGCTGCACCAGGTGCGGGTGAGCCCGGGCGACCGGTCGACGAAGAAGAGGGAGCACGGCTCCGCGCGGCAGCGCCGGACCAGGACATCCGGGTCGGCGAGCGTGGCGGCGGCGCTTCCCGCAACGGCCTCGAGCGCGGTCGCCGGCCTGAGCGGGGAGAAGGCCAGCTGCCACGCGCCGCCCACGCGGGTCAGCTGGTGATGACCCTCCGTGCGCGCGAGCAGCCGGTTGATCTCGTGGATGGCGGAGGAAGGGGGCTGCCGCTCCTCCGCCAGTGCGGCCGCGACGGCCAGGAGGCGTGCCCGGAAGTCGAGGACCTCCGCCCAGGGCACCTCGTCCGCGTCCGACGCGAGCTTTTGCGCCTTGGTCCAGCGGTGGTAGGCGGGCGGCTCCGGGATCCGGTCGGGAGGATCCACCTCCCGGCCGCGAGCGGTGTTGATGAAGTCGATCCAGAGCGCATCGCCGAGCAGGAGGAATTCGGGGTCAGACATGGGGGCTCCCGGCAGGTCAGAATTCTCCGGCGACCTCGGCGCGGCTGCCGCCGGCCCGCTTGGCCTTGTACATCGCGGCGTCGGCGGCGGCCATCAGGCTGCTGACCGTCGTCCCATGGCGGGGCGCGGCGGCGACGCCGATGCTGACGGCGACGGTGTGCCCCTGCCCGAGGTGCGCGAGCGCCTTGAGCCCGGCCTGCACGCGCCCCACGAGGACCATCGCCTCCCGGGGGGAGGTCATCGGGAGCATCACGAGGAACTCGTCGCCCCCGAGGCGCCCGACGACGTCCGGCTGCCGGCACTGCTCCTTCAGGAGCCGCCCGACGCCGCGGAGCAGTTCGTCGCCCGCGGCGTGCCCGCCGCTGTCGTTGACCAGCTTGAAGTTGTCGATGTCGAGGAGGATGATCGTGGTGTCGAGCTGGTGCCGGGTGGAGCGTGCGAGCTCGGCACTGAGCCGCTCCTCCAGCGCGCGCCGGTTGAGCAGCGCGGTGAGTTCGTCGGTGTTGGCGGCGGTCTGCAGCTGCTCCACGAGGTGGGCGTTCTTGAGCGCGATCGCCGCCGCGAAGGAGAGCGTGCCGGCGAGGTCGAGCTCCGCCGGACCGTAGCGATGTTCGTTGAGCCGTGGCCCGAGCAGGAGGACGGCCAGCCGCTCGCTGCCGGCGTCGAGCGGGACCACCAGCTCGGTCGTTGGCGGCGCCAGCGCGGCCACGGCGATTTCCCGCCCGCCCGTGGCGCCGGCGCCCGCCGGCAGCACGGTGTCGAGCAGGGCCCGAACGATCGGCCCCGGCCGGACGCGGTCGTCGAGCGAGCGGAAGATCCGCGGCTCGTAGGCGTCCCCGACCGGCCTGAGGAGGCAGGCCCACCAGGTAAAGAACACCTCGGCCATGAAGTCGAGGATCAGCTGCTCGGTTTCCGCGGAGGAATGCACGGAACTGAGGAGGCGGGCCACCTGCCGGAGCGCGCGGAGCTGGAAGGTGGCGTCGTCGAGCGCGGCCTGGCGCTCCATGAGCACGCTGCGCAGCTCCGCCACCACCGAGAGGCCGTGCGCCAGCGGGAGCGCGACGCTCCGCAAGGCGTCGGCCACCTCGGCACCCGCGCTGATGACGACCTCCGTTTCACCGCTTCGAATCCGGGCGACCGCGACGGCCCCGGCGTCCATCTGGGCCGGGCCGACGCGCGGGGCGGCGCCGAGCGGCGTCGTGATGTCGAACCAGATGGCGGGGGAGTTGAACCGTCCGACGAGCGCCTCGCGGCAGCGTTCGAAGAGCTCCGCGTCGTTGCGGGACAGCCGGCAGGCTGCCGCGAAGGCGCTGGGGAGGTTGCCGATCGCGGAAGCGGCCACGGGGTGATCCATGGTCAATTATACCGGGAGTGCGGCCCCGCCGCCAACGCGGTGCGCCCCCCGAACGGTCAGCGTTCGAGCTGCAGGAGGACGGCGAGTTCGCGGGTCATGGCCTGCAGTTCCTCGAGCATCGCACGGTTCCGCCATTCGCGGCGCGCGTCCAGGTGGTCGGTGATGGCGCCGTACCACCAGAGCGTGTCGGCGGGAGAGGCGTCGGGGGCGGCGTGGAGGTATTCCGCGCCGAGTCGGCGGACCACGCGGATGGCCGCGCCGCAGTTGTGCAGCTCGTCCGCGGCGCAGATGTCGAGACCGCGCGGCTCCGCGTCGGCGATCTGGATGAGGAACTCCCGCTTGCAGGTGCGCCAGGCGCGGAGCCGGCCGAGCGCGTCATGCCGCGGCTCGAGCACCTCGCAGGCGGTGGCCAGGACCACCGGACCGAACTTCTCGAGGACCTTCGCCTCCAGCTCCTCCCGTTCGCGCGGCGCCGCTTCCTCCAGCACCCGGTGCAGGATCCCCGCCACCACGGTCAGGTCTTCACACCCGTAGCGCGCGAGGATGATCGCGATGTTGGCTGGATGGGCCAGGTACGCCATGGTCCGTTCCGGCCCCGAGGCCAGACCGTAGTACTTGGCCGCGAAGGCCAGCGCGTGGTTGATGCGGTCAGAGTATCCGTGCATGGCGCCGATCGATGGGAGTCAGGGTAACCCAATCAGTTTATGCGTCTGCAGGCTGAGGCGCCACGCCGGATGCGCCAGGCAGTAGGCCGCGGCCGCGGCGGTGTTCTCGCGGAGGTCGGGTCCGTCCATCGGCTGCAGGAATCGGTGCCGGAAGTCCAGGCCGGCGAACTCCTCGGGGGTCGCGCCCGCCTGGGGATAGACCAGCTTCAACTCGTTCCCGGAGGTGAGCCGGAGCGGCGCCCCGGCCTTCGGGCTCACGCAGATCCAGTCGATGCCCCTGGGGGCGGGCTGGGTGCCGTTCGTTTCCACGGCCACCTCGAAGCCCGCAGCATGGAGCGCCTGGACCGCCGCTTCGTCGAGCTGGAGGAGCGGCTCGCCGCCGGTGCAGACGACATAGGGGGTTCCCTGGCCGGCGTGCGGCCACGCCGAGGCCACGGCGGCGGCGAGATCGGCGGCCGTCGCGAAACGCCCGCCGCCTGGTCCGTCGGTGCCCACGAACTCCGTGTCGCAGAAGGTGCAGGTCGCCTCGGCCCGGTCGGCCTCGCGGCCGCTCCAGAGATTGCAGCCGGCAAAGCGGCAGAACACCGCCGGCCGCCCGGCGTGGGCGCCCTCGCCCTGCAGGGTGTAGAAGATTTCCTTGACGGCGTAGCTCATCGTGCCGCGTACCGTGCAGGATCGGGGCGGCCGAGCTGCCGGAATCCCTCGAGCCGCAGCAGGCAGGCGTCGCACCGGCCGCACGAGACGCCTCCCGATGCCGGATCGTAGCAGCTCAGGGTCATCCCGAAGTCGACGCCGAGTTCGAGGCCCCGGGCGATGATGTCGCGCTTGGTCAGGGCGAGCAGCGGGGCGTGGATGGTCATGCGCCGGCCTTCCACCCCCGCCTTCGTGGCGACGTTGGCCAGCCGCTCGAACGCCTCCACGAATTCGGGGCGGCAGTCGGGATACCCGCTGTAGTCCACGGCGTTGACGCCGAGGAAGATGTCAGTGGCGCCGAGGACCTCGGCCGCGCCAAGCGCGTAGGCGAGGAAGATCGTGTTGCGGGCCGGCACGTAGGTGACCGGGATGCCGTCGGCGCGCGCCGCATCGTCGCGGTCCTTCGGGACGGGCAGGTCGTCGGTCAGGGCGGAGCCGCCGAAGGCGCGCAGGTCGATCTCGATGATGCGGTGCTCCGCGGCGCCGAGGTGCTTTGCCACGGCATGGGCGCTGGCGAGTTCTGCGGCGTGGCGCTGGCCGTACCGGAAGCTCAGGGCGTGACACGAGAAGCCCTGGGCGCGGGCGATGGCGAGGGTCGTGGCGGAGTCGAGCCCTCCGCTCAGGAGGACGACCGCCGGCGGGGATGGCATCCCGCAAAGATACCACGGCGCTCAGCGGTCGAGGACGGCGCGGAGTGCCTCGGCAAGGGTGGGGTGTCGGAACGGAAAGCCGAGGGCGGTCAGGCGTGCGGGCACGGCACGCTGGCTGGCAAGGAGGGCTGCGTCGGCCATTTCGCCGAAGAGGAGGCGGAGGGCGAAGGCCGGCGCGGGGACGAGGGCGGGACGGTGGAGCACTTCGCCCAGGCGGGCGGCGAAGTCGGCGTTGCGGACAGGTTCCGGCGCCACGGCGTTGAATGGGCCGCGCATCTCCTTGTTCCGCAGCGCTTCGAGCACGATCGCCACCGTGTCGTCGATGGAGATCCAACTCATCCACTGGCGGCCGTTCCCGATGGGGCCGCCGGCGCCGAGCTGGAACGGCGTGACCATGCGCGGGAGTGCACCGCCCTCCTTGCTCAGGATGATGCCGAACCGGAGGTGGACCACCCGGATGCCGGCGTCGCTCGCAGGCGCGGTCGCGCCCTCCCATTCCTTGCCGACTTCCGCGAGGAAATCGGTGCCGAGCGGGCTGGTCTCGTCGAGGAGTTCGTCGCCTCGATCGCCATAGATCCCGGTCGCCGAGGCGGAAATCAGGACGTCCGGTCGAACGGGGAGCCGAGCCAGTGATTCGGAGAGGAGCCGGGTGCCGAGGATCCTGCTGCTCCGGATCCGGTCCTTGCGGGCCGGCGTCCACCGGCCCTCGGCGATGCTCTCACCCGCCAGGTGGAGGGCGGCCCCGACGCCCGCGAGCGCCGAGGCGTCGATGGTGCCGGCGGCGGGATCCCACTGGATTTCGCCTGGGCCGGGCGCCCGGCGTACGAGTGGCCTGACCTGCCAACCTGCGGCGGCCAGCGCGGGCGCCATCGCCGAGCCGAGGAGCCCGGAGGCTCCCGACAGGGCGATGGCGCGGGACTTCGAAGGGGTCGGTGTCATCATCCCCTTATACGGCAACCGCGGGGAAAGGGTCCCTCGGGCAGTTACGAGACCGTGAAGGTCGTGGACATTCCGTGGAAGACATGGGGCTGTCCGTCACCGGCGTCCGGCACGAAGCAGATCAGGCCGTACGTGCCCGGCGCGAGCTCGGCCGTGAAGTTCTGGACCTGCCCCGGATTGATGTCGGTAATGCCGGCGAAGGGCACGCCCGGAGGCGGCCCCTGCATCCCGCCCTTCAGCCATGCGGTCCAGGGCTCCATCGTCTGGCCCGCCTCGAGCCGGACGAGCACCACCTCATGCGGCTGCTGCGCCTGGTTGGTGACGACGAAGGTGTGGGTGCCGGCCGTCGGAGGCGGTGTCATGGAGAAGCCGTAGTCGAACAACCCCATCTGGATGTCGCCGCCGGGCATGGCCGCCACGGGTTCCGTCGTGGGCTGGACCTCCATGCCGAGGATCATCCCCTTGGACAGGTGAGACTTCCCGTCGGGGGAGGGGATCCTGCAGAGCATCGCATACGTTCCCGGCTCGAGCACGAGGGTCGCGTTCGCCGAGCTCCCGGGGAGCGCGCCGTTCGGTCCACCGGCGTTCACGGCCCACGCCGGGGGAGGACCCTCGGTCTTGAGCGCCTCGGTCAGGTCGGCGAGCGTCTTCCCATCGGTCAGGCGGTAGAACTGGATGTGGTGCAGTTCCTGTCCGCTGTTCACGAGGGTGACGGTCGTGAGGCCGGCGTGGATCGGGGTGGAGGGCAACTGGTAGCCGAAGTCCGTGGCAGTGATGGTCACCTGCTGCGGAGCGGCCTCGGCGGCGTCCCCGGCGGGGGCAGGTTCCTTGGCGCAGGCGAGGGCGACCAGCGCGACGGGAAGCAGGCGGGAGTGGAGCGCATCGCTTCACGGGACCGCTCCTTTATGTTTCGCCGAAACCCACGCTGGGAGATACCACGTGACGCGCCATCTCGCCAGACGCCCTGCTCCTTTCCCTGACCGCCGGCGGCCTCGCGGCGCAGGGGTGGCAAGTCTCTCCCTTCCGGCCGCTCGACCTGCCGGGTCCGAACGAATACCGGACCGGAAGCGGCCGGCCGGGCCCTGCCTACTGGCAGCAGGGCGTGGACTACCGGATCGAGGCCACTCTCGACCCGGCGGCGAATGAGACTCCGGGGCCGCGAAGTCATTGCGTATCACAACCGCTCCCCCGACGCACTTCCGTACCTGTGGATGCACCTCGAGCAGAACATGTGCGCCCCGGGCAGCGTCACCTCCCAGCTCGACCAGCCGCCGCTCGTGTTCCTCGGCTCGACCTTCGATTTCTCCTGCCAGGGGTTCGCCGGCGGGATCACCCTCGACTCGGTACTGGTGGACGGCAGGCCGGTCCGGCCGGTGGTGTACGGCACCACCATGCGGCTCGACCTCCCCACCGCGCTCGCCGCCGGCGCGTCGGCCGAAATCGTCATCCGGTGGCGGTTCAAGGTGCCGCCCTACGGCGGCGGTCGCATGGGGCATGACGGCACCCTGTACGAGTTCGGCCAGTGGTATCCGCGGCTGGCCGTCTACGACGACCTCAGGGGCTGGAACCACGAGCCCTACATCGGCGCGGGGGAGTTCTACCTGGAGTACGGCCGGTTCGAGGTGGACCTGACGGTGCCCGCAGGGTACGTGGTGGCCGCCACCGGCACGCTCCGGAATCCGGAGCAGGTCCTCACCGCCGCCCAGCGGAGCCGGCTGGCGCAGGCCGCCACCTCCACCGCGCCGGTTGCCGTCATCACCAAGGCGGAAGCTGGGCTCCCCGCCCGCACCCGCCCCACCACGGCCGGCACCCTGACCTGGCGCTTCACGGCGGACAGCGTCCGCGACTTCGCTTTCGCGGCGAGCCCGAACTTCCAGTGGGACGCGAGTGCGTGGGAGGGGGTCATGATCCACACCCTCTATCGTCCTTCGGCCACCCTCTGGGCCGAGGCCAACAAGATGACCAACGAGGCGCTGGCGTACTTCAGCCGGCAGTGGATGCGCTATCCGTACCCGCAGTTCACCAGCATCGAGGGGCCGATCGAGGGGATGGAGTACCCGATGATCACCTTCGATCCCACGGGGCCGACGCGCGAGGACGTGCACTGGGTGCTGGCGCACGAGCTCGGCCACCAGTGGGTGCCGATGGTCGTCGGATCCAACGAGCGGCTCTACCCCTGGATGGACGAGGGGTTCAACACCTTCATCGACCTCGCCAACGCCGCGCGGTACTTCAAGGGCACCGCCTACGGCGACTCGATCGAGGTGCACCCGCTGCATCTCTACCCCGACCACGCGGTGCCGGGCGAGCAGCCGCTCATCGCGCGGCCGGTGGAGGTGACCGACCTCTTCTGGGCAGGGTACCAGAAGCCGGCACTCATGATGCAGCTGCTGCGGTACGAGGTACTCGGCACGGAGCGATTCGACGCCGCGTTCCGGCAGTACCTCAACGCCTGGGCGTTCCGGCACCCCTCGCCGGCCGATTTCTTCCGGTTGATGCGCGACGCGTCCGGCACCGACCTCGACTGGTTCTGGCGTGAGTGGGTCATGACGGCCACCCGGCTCGACCAGGCGGTGGACACGATCGCGAGCGGCCCGCAAGGCGTCACCGAGGTGCGGCTCGCGAGCCTCGGCACCATGATCATGCCGGCCGAGCTGAGGCTCACCTTCGCGGATGGAACCACGGAGGTCGTGCGGCTTCCGGTCGAAATGTGGAACCTCGGGCCGCGCTTTACCTACCGGGTGCGGGGGAAGCCGGCGGTGCGGAGCGCCGAGCTCGATCCGCGGCGCGCGCTCCCCGACGTGGACCGCGCCAACAACCGGTACCCCCGGTGACCCCCCGCGACGCCGGCAACCTCGAGCAGTTCCTGCGCGAGGCGGGCGCGTCGGACACGGTGGTGCGGGGCGGGCTCGAAGTCCTGCTGGTGGGCTGGGAGCGGACGGTCGGGGCGGTCGAGTCGGGGTATATCGGGGACTACGAGGATTACCTCGGCGACCTGGACGGGCGCCAACTGCTGGCGCAGGCGCTCGAGCGGGTGACGCCGGGCCAGGCCGCCGCCGTCGCGGCGCGGCTGCGGGACCTCGACGACCGGATGCGCGCGGCCACCGTCCCGGTGACGCGCTGCCTCTGGGGGATGATCGTGGCCGACGAGGAGGGGTGGAGCCCGGAGGACAATTGGTGGTACTACGCGCGGCCGCTGAGCGGCACGCCGGCCTTCCTCGAGGAGTTTCCCTCGGGCTAGCCCGTCCGCGGCGGGAACTGCACGCCCGCCCTCCGCACCAGCAGCACGTCCGCCACGTTTTCTCGTGTCAGGAGCCCGACGAGCGAGCCGCCTTCGTCGACCACGGGCAGCGCCGGAAGCCCGCTCAACCCGAGCCGATTGAGCGCTTCCTCGAACGGCAGTGCCAGGGCCAACGCCGGCACGGCCGGTGTCATGGCCCGTTCCACCGAGGCCCCACCGCCAAGCTCCGACAACCCGCGGATCAGTCCGTCCCGGGTGAGCATCCCCTCGACGCGCCCCCAGTTGTCCACCACCGGAAACTCCCGCTGCTCTCCGGCAAGGAGGGCATCCACGGCGTGCTGCAGCGTCGCGTGCACCGGGAGCGCCACGAACTTGGTGATCATCAAGTCCCGCACCGTCAGCCCCTGGCCTGCTACCCGGGTCTCGACCGCCCCGGTCTCCGCGCCGGCGGCGAGGAAGATGAACACGGAGATCAGGACCAGCACGAAGTTCGACTCGAAACCCCATTCCGAAAAGAAGCCCAGCCCCCAGAGGCCGAGGCCGACCGCCCCCACCTGGCCCACCCGGGCGGCGATCCGGGTCGCGCGCTGGAGGCCGAGCCGCATGGCGAGCAGGGCCCGCAGCATCCGGCCGCCATCCATGGGGAAGATCGGGAGGAGATTGAAGAGGAGCAGGGCCACGTTCACCCACATGACCTGCTGCGCGAGCCCCGCGTGCCCAGGTTCGAGACTGGTGCCGTCGAGCGGGGCGCCGGCGAGGCGAAGTCCGGCGAAGAGCGCGAGCGCGATGACCAGGGTGACGGCGGGGCCTGCCGCGGCGATGAGCAGCTCCTGTTTCGGCTCGTCCGGCATCCGCTCGAGCCGCGCCAGGCCTCCGATGGGGAGGAGGATGACGTCCGGGGTCCGCACGCCGAAGCGCCGGGCCATCAGGATGTGCCCGAACTCGTGCAGCAGGACGCAACTGAACAGGGCGAGCAGGAAGACCACCGCCTCCACGGCGGCGGCGGCGCCGCCGTCCGACCAGGCGGACCAGGCCCACCACGCCACGAGGGCGAGGAAGGTGATGTGGATCTTGACGTCAGTGCCGCCGATGCGGCCGACGCGGAACGACCACTGCATGCCTGCTCCCCGGGAGACGTACCCGAAATGTCGCCCGGTGGCGCCCCCGGCGGGAGGCACCCCGGAAGCCGCCGAGGCGCGGATGCTTTCGGGAGGAGGCCGTGGGCGTTAACATTGAGGCCGATTCTCCAGCAGGAGCACCGCGATTACGACCGTGACGCCGCCGCCCACCACGCCGGCCACCTGGACCCCCAGGGACGCTGAAAAGCTCTACAACATGCCGGGCTGGGGCCTGGGCTTCTTCCGCACGAACGCCGACGGCCACGTGACCGTCCACGCCGACGGCGATCCCGCCCACGGACTCGACCTCTACCAGCTGGCCATGGACCTGCAGGCGCAGGGCGTCGGCCTTCCGCTGCTGCTCCGCTTCTCCGACATCCTTCGCGCCCGGATCTCACAGCTCGCCGAGGTGTTCCGCTCGGCCATCAGGGAGTTCGGCTACGAAGGATCGCTACACCACGGTCTACCCGATCAAGGTCAACCAGCAGCGGCACGTGGTGCAGGAGATCGTCGAGTTCGGCGCCGCGCACGGCGTGGGCCTCGAGTGCGGGAGCAAGCCGGAGCTGCAGGCGGTGCTCGGGCTGCACGAGAGCACCCAGCACCTGATCGTCTGCAACGGCTACAAGGACGAGGAGTTCATGCGGCTGGCCCTGATGGGGCAGCAGCTGGGCCACCAGGTGTTCATCGTGGTCGAGCAGCTCCACGAGCTGGACCTGCTCCTGGCGGTGGCCGACGAGATGGGGATCGTCCCGACCCTGGGCGTGCGGATCAAGCTCGCCACGGAGGGCTCGGGCCGGTGGGCCAAGAGCGGCGGGGAGAAGTCGAAGTTCGGCCTGAGCGCGGTGGAGCTGATGCGGCTGCTCGACCAAGCTCGACCGACTGGGGCGGAAGGACCTGCTCAAGCTGGTGCACTTCCACCTCGGCAGCCAGATCACCGACATCCGGTACGTCAAGGCGGGGCTGGAGGAGATCACCCGCTACTACGTCGAGATCCACGCGCATGGGCTTCCAGCTGACCCACGTGGACGTGGGCGGCGGCCTCGGCGTGGACTACGACGGCTCCCGCTCGACCCGGCCCGCCAGCGTCAACTACACCATGCGCGAGTACGCCAACGACGTGGTGTACACCATCGGCACCGCCTGCCGCGAGCGGGAGCTGCCGATGCCGCACCTGATCTCCGAGTCGGGGCGGGCGCTGACGGCGCACCACTCCCTGCTCCTGGTCAACGTGATCGACGTCGAGAGCCAGGTCGAGCCGGTCCCGCCGCTCCTCGGCGACGACCCGCACCCGCTGCTGCGCGAAATGGCGGAAAACCTCGACGGGCTCAACATCGAGCGGCTCGACGAGGCGTTCCACGACGCCATCTTCGCCAAGGAACGGACCAACGAGTACTTCGCGAGCGGCGTCTTCACGCTGCGGGACAAGGCCGACGCGGAGCAGCTGTATCTCTGCACGCTGACCGCCCTGCAGCAGCTGCTGGGCGACGACCGGACCTCGCACCCGGAAATCACCGCCCACATCGACGCCACGCTGGTCGACCGATACTTCTGCAACTTCTCGGTGTTCCAGTCGCTGCCCGACAACTGGGCCATCGACCAGCTCTTCCCGATCATGCCGATCCACCGGCTGGGCGAGCGGCCCGACCCGCCGCGGCACCATCCAGGACGTCACCTGCGACTCCGACGGCGTGATCGACCGCTTCGCCGGCGGCCGGAAGGGCAAGCCGTCGCTCGAGCTGCACGCCTGCGCCGACGGCGACGCCTACATCCTCGGCATCTTCCTGACCGGCGCGTACCAGGAGATCCTGGGCGACCTCCACAACCTCTTCGGCGACACCAACGCCGTGCACGTGCGGCTGTCGAAGGACGGGGGCTACGAGGTGACCGACCTGGTGCACGGGGACACCGTGACCGAGGTCCTCAACTACGTGCAGTTCCACGCCTCCGACCTGCTGGCCACGTTGCGGCGCAAGGTGACCGCGGCCCGGGATCTCTCCCGGGCCGAGGCGAATTCCTTCATTGCGGATTATGTCGCGGGCCTCGAGGGGTACACGTACCTCGAGGGCGAGGCCTGGCCCGACTAGCGGCTACTTCCGCTGCTCGATCGGGACGAAGCTGCGGGTGTCGGGCCCGGTGTAGATCTGCCGCGGGCGGGCGATCTTCTGCTCGCCGTCGGTGATCATCTCCTCCCACTGCGCCAGCCAGCCGGGCATCCGGCCCAGCGCGAAGAGCACGGTGAAGTAGTCGGTCGGGTAGCCCATGGCCTGGTAGATCAGGCCGGAGTAGAAGTCCACGTTCGGGTAGAGCTTCCGCTTGATGAAGTACTCGTCGGACAGCGCGATCCGCTCGAGCTCCACCGCGATCTCCAGCTTCGGGTTCAGCCCCGTCTCCGCGAACACCTCGTCCGCCACCCGCTTGATCAGCTTGGCCCTCGGGTCGTACGACTTGTACACCCGGTGGCCGAAGCCCATCAGCCGCCCTTCGCCCGCCTTCACCCGCTCGATGAACGCCGGGATGTTCTTCTTGTCGCCGATCTCGTCCAGCATGCGGAGCACCGCCTCGTTGGCGCCGCCGTGCAGCGGGCCGTAGAGGGCGGCGATGCCGGCGGAAATGGCCGAGAACGGGTCCACGCCGGAGGAGCCGACGCCGCGGACGGCGCTGGTCGAGCAGTTCTGCTCGTGGTCGGCGTGGAGGATGAGGAGGATTTCCAGCGCCCGCTGCAGCACCGGGTTCGGCTGGTGGTGCCCGCCGATGCTGAACGTCATGTTGACGTAGTTGCCGATGTAGTCGAGGTCGTTGCGCGGGAACTCGTACGGGAGGCCGCGGGTCTGCCGGAAGCAGAACGCCGCCAGCGTCGGGATCTTGGCCATCAGGCGGACGCGCTGGATGTAGCGGTTGTCCGGGTCGTGGATGTTCTTGGCGTCGGGGTAGAACGTCGAGAGGGCGCCGACCACGCCGAGGAGCATTCCCATCGGGTGGGCGTCGTAGCGGAACCCCTCGAGGAACTTGATGATGTTGGTGTGGACGTAGGTGTGGAACATGATGTCGTGCTCCCACTTGGCCAGCTGCGCCTTGGTGGGGAGCTCGCCCTCGCTCAGGAGGTACGCCACCTCGAGAAAGCTCGCCTTGTCGGCCAGTTCCTCGATGGGGTAGCCCCGGTAGCGGAGGATGCCGCGGTCGCCGTCGATGTAGGTGATGGCGCTTCGGCAGGCGGCGGTGTTGGTGAAGGCCGGATCGTAGGTCATCAGGCCGAAGTCGTCGTCCGAGGTCTTGATCTGGCGCAGGTCGATCGCCCGCACCGTTCCGTCGGCGATCGGCAGCTCGTAGCGCTTGCCGGTCCGGTTGTCGATGACGCTCAGGGTTTCGTTCGACACAGCACGGTCCTTATGGTGAGGAGGCGTTGCACAGACGGGAGTAAACTAGCCGCGCGGCGGGCCGGGGCAAAGCCGGTTACGTTTGTCCGCCGATGACCGCACCGCGTCCCGATTCCCCCTCGCTCGCCGAGCGCGCCTCGGGCGCGCTGCTGGCCCACGCGGCCGGCAACGCCCTCGGCGTCCCCACCGAATTCCTACAGACGCCAGACGCGATCCTGGCGGAGTTTCCCGGCGGGCTGCGGGACATCATCCGCCGGGACACGCCCCTGTCGCCGTTCGACGACGACGTGGCCATGGCGCTCCTGCTGGCGGAGGAACTCCTGGCGGGCGACGTGGACCTCGAGCGGCTGGCCGGCCGGTGGATCCGGTGGCTCGACACGGACGGGCGCGGGGCGGGGAACTGGACCCGCACGGCGCTGAACCACATCCGGACCCATGGCTCGCCGCCGTCCGGCACCGGGGGCCGGGCACCCAACGGCGCCGTCATGCGGGCGCTGCCGGTGGCGCTCGCCACGCGCGGCTCGCCGCGCAACCTCGTGGCGGGCACCTGGCACACGGCGGCCCTGACCCATCCCGACGACCGGTGCACCTGGAGCGCGGTGGCCGTGAACGTGGCCGCGGCCGAGCTGCTCGCGGGCCGCCGGGACTTCCTGGCGGACGTGATCGAGGTGCTCCGGGTCAACGACGCCCCGCCCGAACTCCTGGCCGCGGTGCGGCGGGTGCCGCTGGAGCGGCGGGAGGAGCTGCCGATACTCGGCGAGCGGGCGTGGGACGCCGTGAGCTGCGCGGAGATCGCGCTCTGGGTCGCGTGGCACGAGCCGAACCTGGAAGCGGCGCTCATCTGGCTGGCGAACGCGGGCGGCGACACCGATACCAACGCCGCGGTGGCGGGCGGGCTCCTCGGCGCCCGGGACGGGGAGGCCGCCGTGCCCGTGCGGTGGATCGCGGCGCTGCCGGAGGTGGACCGCCTCCGGAGCGTCGCGCGGCGGCTGGTCGGGGCGGCGTAGCTGGCCGCCGCTCGCGCTCCCGCCGCTCCGCCTGTATATCTCAGCCTCACCGAAACCGGCTCCCGCCTGCACCCGTAGGCCCAGCCAGCATGGTATCCCTGCCCCCTGTTCCCGCATCGGAAGGCCCACAGATGACACGACGGTTCCTGCTGCTGCTCGCACTCGCCGCCACGCCGCTCGCCGCCCAGACCGGGGTGGACACGGCCGGCGCCGGCGCCCTGATCGACCAGGCGATGAACAAGTCCCAGGTCATGGCCAACCTCGGGTACCTCACCGACGTGATCGGCCCGCGGCTCACCGGCTCGGCGGGAATGAAGCGGGCCAACGACTGGACCGAGGCCCAGTTCAAGTCCTACGGCCTGTCCAGCTGGCAGGAATCGTGGGAGTACGGCGTCACGTGGGAGCGCGGCGAGATCGCCTTCCGCATCGACTCACCCTTCGTCCGGAACCTGACCGCCCACAGCTGGGCCTGGACGGTGGGCACCGAGGGGAAGACGCTCACGGGGCCGGTGGTGATGGTGGACGTCTCGACGCCCGAGAGTCTTGCGGTGTACAAGGGCAAGGTGAAGGGGGCGTGGCTGATGCTCCGGCCGCCGACCAGCATCTGGAACCCGGACGGGCCGCCGATGACCGCCGCGGATTCCGCCGCCGCGCAGAAGGAGCGGGAGGCCCGCGTCGCCGCGATGCGCGCCACCCCGACCGACACGTCGGCGGCCGCGCGCCAGGCCCGGCGCCAGTTCGCCGTGGACCGCAACTACCTGCTCAAGAACGCCGGTGCGCTCGGCGTCCTGACCGACGGCTCCAAGGAATTCGGGCTCATGACCATGAGCGGATCGGCGTACAGCATCTCGCCGCTTCCAAACGTCGTGGTGGCGCACGAGGACTACACCTTCTTCAGCCGCCTGCTCGCGCGGGGTGTGACCCCCACCGTCTCCGGCCGGATCAGCAACACGATCGGGAAGAAGCCGGTCCAGCAGTGGAACACGGTCGCCGAGATCAAGGGCACCGAGTGGCCGGACCAGGTGGTGATCCTCGGCGCCCACCTCGACAGCTGGGACCTCGGCACCGGCACCACGGACAACGCCACCGGCTCGATGGTCGTCATGGAGGCGGCGCGCGTCATCATGCAGAGCGGCCTCAAGCCGAAGCGGACGATGCGGTTCATCCTCTTCAGCGGCGAGGAAGAGGGCCTGCTCGGGTCGGTGGCGTACGCCGCCAAGCACGCGTCGGACCTGAACAACGTCCAGGCGGTGCTCGTGCTCGACAACGGCACCGGGATGATCACGGGGCAGGCGCTGCAGGGCCGGAACCAGGATGCCCAGCTCTGGCAGGAGCTGCTCGCCCCGGTGGCGTCGCTGGGCGCCTCCAAAGTGCGCGAGGCCAACAAGGGGGGCACCGACCACCTGGCGTTCACGCCGTACGGCGTGCCGGCGTGGAACTTCGACCAGGAAACCCGCGGCTACAACCACACCCACCACTCGCAGATCGACACCTACGACCACGCGGTGCCGGGCGACCTGATGCAGGCGTCGGCGGTCATGGCGGTGACGGGCTTCGAGCTGGCCAACCTGCCGGCGCTCCTGCCGCGCGGGCCGGTCACCCCGGTGACGCCGCGGACGGTGCTGCCGCCGAGCCCGGGGCTCGCCAAGAAGTAGCCAGCCGCACTCCCGGGTAGCGAAGCGCGGTGCGGGGATCGACCCCCGCACCGCGCTTTGCATCCAGCTACTTCCAGGGAGAGGGCGGAGGTGGTGGCGGGTCTTTCGTCGCCAGTTCCAGGCCGATTTCCTGGTGCGTCATCATGTGGGACATTGCGGCTCCTGGTTCGTGTGCCT
This sequence comes from uncultured Gemmatimonadales bacterium, assembly GCA_963777835.1. Lineage (GTDB taxonomy): Bacteria > Gemmatimonadota > Gemmatimonadetes > Gemmatimonadales > GWC2-71-9 > SPDF01. The sequence goes on from CAVZRK010000003.1 coordinate 105,804, forward strand.
CAGTGGTGATGCCGGGTGAGTTGCCGCTCGGCTTTCTCGAGGCGGTCCGTCGTGTCCTTCAGCTTGGCCGCCATCTGGGTTCCCCACTTCTCCATTTCATGCATCCAGAGCTTCAGCGCATCGACATCGAGGATGTCCTCGCTGCGCGCTCTGGTGCGCCAGGGAAGCCGGCCCACCCACTTCCAGTTGCCCCGCACCTTGCTCCAGTGTCCTCGTCGGGTTGCCATGAATCGCATCTCCTTGATCGAGGGGTTGAGGTCAGTCCCACGGCGGCGGCGGGGGCGGCGGCGGGTCCTCGGATGCAGCCGGCCGCGCCAGCGGTCCCGTCAGCGTGTTCGTCATCATGCGCCTCCTTTCGGGCCGGCGAGGCGGTCACGCTCGCTCCTCGAGTTCGGACACGCGGGCCTCGAGGTCTCTGCACTTCTCGGCGACCATCCGTCCCCAGGTACTCATCTCTTTCATCCATTGTGACAATTGCGCTTCATCCCCGCGCCCCATCGTCTGTGTCGTCCAGGGTAGAGGGTCGGGGTAAGTCCACTTCCAGTCGCGTGCCCGTGGACCCTTGCTGGTGTTAGCCTTCCAGGTGCTCATGCGGTCCTCCCCTCGGTAATGGTGAATGCTACTGCCTGCCAACGCTGCCGCTGCCCTGCAGGGCCTCAAGCCTTCGGCGGCTCTCTCGCGCCAGTTGCTGATCGCCGACCATGTCTGCTGCCGCGGCGCGGATGCTCAGGCTCATGGGCAGGAACACGATGTCGGCCAGGACGGCCGGTGCGTCCACGACGCTCGCGGTCTCGATGGCCTCGTAGGGCAGGCGCCGCGCGAGGTAGAGCTGCGCCAATAGAATCCGATCGGCGACGAGCGATTGCCACGGCATCGACGGTATCAGGTCCTTCGGGGCGGCCGGAGCGTTTGCGGCCAAAATGGCGATGGCTGCCGCAGTGTCGCTGCGCGCCAGGGCCAGGCGCCCTTCGAGGCTTCGTGCCAACGGCGACTCGCGACCGTGTCGCCGGACGGCGGCCCGGTGCATGGCTTCCGTCGCCCCGACGTTGTCGAGTTCCGCGGACCATGCACCGGCAAGCCAAATCGTACCGTCGCCCACGTCGTCCGGTTGCTTCGCGAGGCGGGTCAAGGTGTTGGCCGCGAATGCCGTCGCCGCGGCTGTGTCCGGCGACCCCGCGAGGACATCCAGGGTCAGGAACAGCTGTCGGGCCACGAGCGGAAACATGGAATCGGATTCGACGACCCTGCGCGCGCCGGTCGCGTCGCCCCGGGCCACGAGAATGCCCTGGCGCGCCACGAGGGCGCCGAATCGCAGGGGATCCGAGGGGTTTGTCTCCCCGACTGCATCTGCGGCCAGCTGGGCGCACTCCACTTGTCGGAGCCCTCCCCCCGTGAGGATCTGCACGGCGTCATACACCAGGGCCGGATCCCGGGAGGCTACAGACGTCCAGTCAACCGACGTCATGTCGCCAAGCGCACATCCCGTGGCCAAGCGGAGCCGTTCCAGTTCCCGGTCGTCGGGGCGTCCCGCGGCGAACTCGTCGAGCAGCCGGACCGCCGCGCTGTCGCTGCGTCGGAGCGCCGCCTCGACGAGGTGTGGGAGCGCGGGGGCGAAGGAGGAATCGAGTCGCCGCACCTGCGTGAAGGCGTGTTCCGCCAGGGAATCGATGGAGCCCGCGTGCGGGAGGAGGTGCGCATACACCTCACCGAGGGCCATCCACCCCTCCACCGAGGCGGGGTCGATGTCGAGCACGGCCCTGAAACGGGCGATGGCGGTGTCCGCGTGCCCCTGCTGGTAGGCGAGGAGGCCGCGTGCGAAGGCGGAATACTTCGGTGGGAGCGAATCGAGCCGTGGCCCGGCCGATTCGAGCAACGCAGCCGCCTCAGGGGCCTTGTTGAGCCAACTGGCGGCCTGGGCCGCCCGGAGTGCCGCGTAGGTGAAGGTCGAGTCTGCGTCGAGCGCGGCGCGGTAGTGGGCCATCGCCTCCTCGAAGGAAGCGCGACGGTACTGTTCCTCCCCCAAAAAGAACGCTGCCCGCGCTGCGGGCGAGCGGCCTTGTCCGAGCGGGAGGGGCACGCTGTTGAGCGCCGCGGGAAGCAACCGCTCGACGAGCCGGTTGGCGGCCTCGTATCCCACCGCCCAGTCCGCCTCGCCGAGGGCCAGCGTGATGGTCGGCACCGTCGCGGTGAGTCCATCTCGGGTCCGGATCGCCAGCGTGAGGCGTATCGAGTCCTGCGCGAAGACGGTTCCCTCCACCCAGCGAAGGAGCCCGGCCGCCTTGGCCGCTCGCTCCGGTGCCTCGCCAGGCGCCACGCGGAGCTCGACGGCGCTGATCACGCCGCTGGACGTGAGGCCTGCCACCAGCGCGCCCTCAATCCGGGCGGCTTTGCCTGAATCGGCAGCGTTCGGGCTCGAAGGGGCGATCAGGACTCCAACCCTGCTGGCGTCCGCGCGGTCCCGAAGCGGGTGGTACGTCGCCCACACAAGGGCGGCCCCTGCCACAAGGCCGCCGATCACGAACAGGCCTCGCCGGGTCCGGCCCAGTGCCGGCCCGGCCGGCAGGGGCGTGAACATCGCGGCCGGCTGCAGGGCGCGGAGCACCTCGGCGGCGTCGGCCGGCCGGTCCACCGGCAGCTTGCTCAGCATCCGGTGGATCAGGTCGGCGAGGGCGGGGGGTATGGCCGGCCGAAGGAGCGCGACGGGGGTCGGGGTGTCGTGCGCCTGCCGGGCCATGATGGCCTGGGGGTTGGCGCCGGTGAACGGCGGCTCGCCGGTGAGCATCTCGTACAGCACCGTGCCCAGCGCGTAGAGGTCGCTCCGGGGGTCGATCTCGCGGGACCCGACGGCCTGTTCGGGGCTCATGTAACTGGGGGTGCCAACCACCAGGCCGCTCGTCGTGATGACGTCGCCCGCCGCCTCCGCGGTCGCGCGGGCGATGCCGAAATCGGCCACCCTCGCCTCGCCACCTTCGAGGAGGATGTTCTCGGGCTTGATGTCGCGGTGGATGATGCCCTGCGCGTGTGCGTAGGACAGCGCCGAGGCGACGTCCCGCGCGATCTTGACCGCCTCTTCGAGGGGGAGCGGCTTCTCGCGGGCCAGGCGCTCGCGCAGCGATTCGCCCGTGGCGAACGGCATCACGAAGAATGCGAGGCCGTCGGCGACGCCGGAGTCGAACAGCGGGAGGATATGGGGATGGGAGAGCCGGGCGGCGAAGCTGATTTCGCGCGCGAACCGTTCCGGACCGAGCGCGGCGAGCACCTCGGGGCGGACGACCTTCACGGCGACCTTACGGCCGTGCCGGAGGTCGTCGGCCAGGAACACCACGGCCATTCCTCCGTGCCCGAGCTCACGGAGGATCGTGTAGCGCCCTTCGAGCGCCGCGGCGATGCGGGTGAACAGGTCCGGCACACCCCCCCCTTCGACCGACCGCGTCAACCTACGCCAGTCGGCCGAAAGGGCTAGGGGAGTCGATCCGGAGGAACGGCTACCGGGAAGGCGTCGGCAGCGTCACCGTGCAGGTGGTCAGGAACCCCCCGCGGACGTTGTACACCGTTTCCACCGTGAGCCGGGCGGGGGAGAGCGCCTTGAAGAGGTCCCCGGCGATCCTGGCGGTGGCGTGCTCCTGGAAGATCCCCACGTTGCGGTAGCTCGTGACGTAGTACTTGAGGCTCTTCAGCTCGATGCACGACGCGCCGGGCACGTACGTGATGGTCAGCGTCGCGAAGTCGGGCAGCCCGCTGTAGGGGCAGACGGCGCTGAACTCGTCGGTGCTGGTGACGATCTCCTGCGCCGGCCCCTCGTACGGGAAGGTCTCGAGCACGGCGACGTCCACGTGCTCCGGACCGACGAACGGGAGGGACCGTCCTTCTGGGGTCGCCATGGCGTTTGGGGTTATGGCGGCGCCTGGCCACGGCGGATTGCCGGCCGGTCTGGCGACGCGTCTACCTGCCGGGAAAACTTAACGCGTAGTCCCGTCGAGTGTGGCCAAACCCTGCTGGGCCAATGGGAGCCAGGCCAAGTCCCACGGGCTGAGTTCGGAAATCGATTGATACCATCCTCGGGCCTCCTCGCGTCGACCGGTTCGGGCCAGCAGGTCTCCCATGAGAACGCGATCGGCCGGGCGCGATATCAGCGGTGACGCCCTCCCCTGCTCGAACTGGATGCCATCCCAGGAACCCTGCAGCTCACGCACCGCGCGTGCGGTGTCTCCCACACCGAGCGCCAGCCGAGCCCGGACGCTGTGTGCCAGGCCCGCCTCGAATCCTCCCATCCGCGACCCCATCAGTTCGAGGCGAGTCGCCCCGCCGGCCGCCCCCCCTCGGTCGCCGAGCGCCATGGCCGCGAGGGCGAGGAGGTACTCCCTGCCGCCCCGTGCGATTAGCGGATGCACCGTTTCGGGAACGACGCGTTCCACCGAGGCGGAATCGGGCGGAGGGAGGTTCGCAAGGCCCGTGCGAATTGAGGCAGGGGCATCGGCCGCCGACCCTAGGCGCCCTGAGAGACGGAGATACCCCTCGAGCAACAAGGTCTCTTCCGGCGCGAGCGATGTCGCCGACCGCAGATGGCTGGCGGCCGAGGCCAGGTCATTCTCCCCCACCGCAAGATAGGCCAACGTGTTGTGGCCAAGCGCGCGCGCCGCGGTGGGGCGGCCCGGCGCGACCAGGAGCGCCGCGATGCGAGCGACATCCGCGGGGACGGGGTGGTAGAGGGACACGACCCACGCTGCTAGCGCGACGAGCCGCTCTCCGCTGGTGTCCAGCGTGTCGAGTACGCGCGACTGTTTCGCGGTGTCTCGCGTGGAAAAGGCCTGCAGAGCGGCCAAGTGCGTGAGACTCCGCGAGGGCCACTGCTGCGACCCGGCGTACACAGCCTCGTACAGCGAGTCACCCCGAACCGAATCGCCGCGACGGTAGGCGAGATCGCCAGCGTGGCGGCGTGCGGTGGGGTCGGTGGGCCTGAGTCGAAGCGTCTCGGCAAACTCCGACTCGGCCTCCTTCATGGCTCGCCCCCGGGTCCAGTTGCCATGCAAGAGCGTTTCGCCCAACGCCACCCGCGCGTCGGGATCGGCTGCCATATAGCCGAGGGCATCTCGCAGGAGCTTCTCGCTCTGCTCGAAATGTCCGAGCAAGTACGCCTCGTACGCAGGGTACAGGCGGCGCTCCGATTCACTGACTCTGTCCGCCAGCGCACGGGCTCGCCGGATCGAACTCAGTGCTACGCCCGGCTGGTTCAACCAGTCGGCGATTTGCGCTCGCCGGTGCCAGGCGCGGGCGAACTGGCTGTCGGCGCGGATCGCCTCGTTCATCTGGTCGAGCGCGCGGGCCATGATCCCCGCCCGGAAGAGCCGCTCCCCGCGGAGATAGGCCTTCACCGCCGCCAGCGATTCCGTGCCCGGTTCGCGGGCGCCGCCCGGGCGGTCCTGGTCGAGCAGGGCGGCCGTGGCAAGGAGGCGTGCGGCCAGGAGCTCTGCGAGCGAATCGACCCGCGCACGTGGACCCACCGCACCAACCCGTCCGATGACCGCCCCGTCCCGGGCGATCACGAGGCTTGCGGTGAGCACCACCTGTTCGCCGTTCTCGGTGGCCTGTCCACGGACGACAGCCGTCACGGCTGCGCGGTCCGAGTCGGCGACCTGGATCAGTCCGGCGCCATTCAGTGACCGAGTGACCAGATCGCCGACCCCCCGGGCCAGCCCCTGATCGGAAGGCGTGGATGGGGAGACGAAGGGTTCGACAGCCAGGACGATGGGGCCGCTTTGCGGATCGGGTGGAGCCGATGAGCGAAGCCACCAGGCGAGGAGGGCCGCCGCTGGCAGGAGGGCGAGCCCACCACCGATGAGGGCGGAGCGCCTTGCGGCCGGGCGCTCGCCGCCCCGCGAACGGTGGAGTGCGAGCCGAGCGGAGTCGGCGCTGTCCCGTGAGGAGAGTTCCCGCAATCGCCCGTGAGCGCCGCGATGCAGGCGATGTCGCTCCGCAGGACCGATGAGATCATAGACCGCCCGCCGCGTGCCTTCGCCCGTAAACTCAAGAAGGCCGGCGCGCGCCTCGCGCACCCAAGCCCGGGAAAGCAGGACGCCGAGTCCCGACACGCGGCCGGCTGGTGCGAGGTCCGCGATCGCTTCGGCGTCCTCCGCGCGGAAGGGGGATCCGAGCACCGCCGCCGCGTCCAGCAGACGGCGGGCGTCATCGGGGAGTCGCTCACGGCGGGACTCGACCGCCGCGCGCAGGTCGACCGGAAGCGGCACCGTGTCGGCGGTCACTGAACTGGTCAGCTGCCAGACGCCGCGGGCGTCCTGATGCAGGATGCCCTCATCGGCGAGGAGTCCAACCAGGCTGACGGTCAGTCCCGGATTGCCTCCGGAGGCGGCGTGCAAGTGCCTGGCCAGGGGCGCCAGCAGGTCGGGCGACACCGGAAGCACGGAGCCGACCAGGCGCTGGATGTCCGCGAGCGCAAGGGGCCCGAGCCGTAGTCGGAGGGTTTCGGCTCGCTGTCGCAAGTCGCTGCCCAGCTCGGTGCCTGCAAGGGTTTCGCCGTGCGTGGCCACGAGCAGCATGGCGCCGGCAGGGGGGTTCCGAACCAGGCTCGCCAGCGCATCCTGCGATGCCGGATCCGCCAAGCCGGCATCGTCGCACAGAATAAGGCAGGGTGATTCCGCCGCGACCTCCTGCACGGCGCGCCGGAAGGCGTCGGCGAATCCCTCTCCACTGGCAGGCTCCGCGAGGCCGCTGAAACGCTCGCGGATTTCGGGGGACGCGGCCGAGAGCGCTGCCAGCATTTCCGGTGGCACGGCCAGGATACCGGGCGCATGCGCGAACGCCGTCAGGATCTGGCGTACCGTGCTGTACCGCCGTCCGCGTTCGGTTTCGTACCCGCGTCCGCTGGACAGGACGGCGCGGGGGGAGGCGTTCACCACGAAGCGCCGAAGCTCGGCGAGCAGCCGGCTCTTGCCGGTCCCGGCGCTGCCTTCAACCAGGACCACAACGCCCGCGCCCTGCTGGGCCTCAGCCCACGCACCGGTCAGGCGGGTGAAGACTTCCTCCCGTCCGACCAAGTCCGGCGTGAGCAACCCCGCCGACCCCACCGGAGCGTATTCCCCCATGCCGGCAAGCCCGCCGCGGAGCCCGGACACCTCCATGCGCGTCCGTTGCGCCTGCTCGTCATCAGGGGTCATCCGACACCACCGCTCGGCGGCGGATAAGGCTCCCGTCCAATCGCCACGCTCCCTCGCAGCCTGCACCAGTCGGGCGCTGGCCGCCGCGAACTGACCCCGCAGCCCTTCCCGCTCCACCTGCACCCAATCTCGAAACTCTTCCGTGCCCGCGTCCTCCTGTCCCTCGAGGAACTGCCCGCGCCACCGCGCCGTCGCCTCTGCGAGGCGGCCGGCTTGGACGTCGCTTTCAAAATCGATGGCATCGACCTCGAGCGCCCCCACCTCGAGGCGAACCTCCTCACCCTCGGCTTCGAGAGCTGTTCCCAGCCCCTGGCGCAGCACGAGCAACGCCTGCCGCAGTGACTGCCGGGCGTGTCGATCATCGCGGTCGCCCCAGAACAGGGTCGCGAGCGCCGTCCGGGTCGTGCACTGCGCGGGCCGTCTGGCGAGGTACGCGAGGAGGGTGAGTTCTTTCCGCCTTCTCGGCAGGAGGAGCTCCCCGTCGTTCAATAGTTGCAATTGTCCGAGCGTCCTCAGGGTCAGTGGCACGATGCTAACTCCAAGCGGGCGAGTCATTTGACGCTGTGGATCACGGCCGGATGACGAACTGCCCGTAGTATGTCCCGCCCAGGACCAATCGGCTAGCCCGACATTGCGACCGGTGAGGAAACCATGGAACTAGTCCCCGACTCAGCACTCCAGGACGGTTCGTTCCGCTACTTCGTGGTCCGAGTCCACTGGCCCGGCCAGGGGCTCGGCGAGGGGATGGCGGGCGTCGTGGAGCGGCTGGGCAGTGGAGAGAAGCTGGAATTCGGGAGCGCGCTCGAGCTGGCTCGCTTCATATGCGATTCACCAGGTAGTACGATCGGAGGACTGAATGACTAGTCGGCACGGGTCAGGCATTGCTCTGGCTCTCCTGGCGGTGGCTGCGGTTGGAGCCTGTTCGGATTCCGCTGGCCCTGTCGGTCCGGGCTCGCCTGGCGACCCGGGTACCGCGGTGCTGGGTCAGGGAGGAGGCGTGGTCATCGCCGGGTTGGCGGGCGGTGGCGAGTTGGCGCTCTCGATCCCGGCGGGTGCGCTTTCCGACACTGTCACGATCACAATCACGCCAGTGACACCGACCGGCGGGGAATACGCCGCCTTCACATTCTCCCCCGCAGGGCTCGAGTTCCTGGTGCCGGCGGTCTTCTCGGCGACGCTCGGCTCTGATGTCGCGATCGACGCGGACGCGGCGGTGACCTTCGACCTGTCGGGCGTGGCAGTGCCAAGTCCGAGCGACGTGGACCTCGCGGGGCGGCGCGTCTCGACCACGATCAGGCATCTGGGGTGGGCCGCCGGCGCAGCGCCCGTGGCGGGGGACGGTCCGCGGCGGTCGTCCGCCTCCGCTGGCGGAGGGTCCGGAGCCGTGGCATCGCAGAACTACCTTGCCCGTGTGGCGGTGCTGACGGAGATCGCAACCGCGATGCAGGGATCGGGAAGCTTTGCCAACGCCGAGGCGTTTCTCCAGGTGCTGGAGAGCATCGTGGAGAGCTACGCGTCAGAGGCGGCCACCGACGCCGCCATTCCGCCTAGCCTCGCGGAAATGCGGCGTGTCGCCTGCGGCCAGTACGACTTCGCACTGAGCGACCTGGGCAGCTACACCGACGCGGGTGGAATTCCGGGACTCGTGGAGCGGATCCGGCAGGTGATCCGGTGGGGCGAGGTGGTGGGCTCGTTCGGCGAGCTCGCCGCGGCAATCGGCCAGTCGGGGTGCCCCGCACCTGTCACCGATCCGGTGCAGGCGGTGAAGGACAAGCTGGACGCCTTCCTGCCGCAGGTCGAAGAGGAAATCGAGTTGTTCACCGTGACCGATTCCGCGGGCTTCGAGGGCGTGGTCCGCGACCGGCTTCTGCAGCTCCTCAACCTTTCGGCAAACCTCCAGCTGGTGCCGGCGCTGATCCCGGTCAGCGACGCGGTGGTCAGCTTCGTCAGCGGCCAGTTCACGCGGTTGCGCACGACGGCGTACGCCACCTGTTCGGCGACCGGCGCCCAGCAAATGCATCGATTTCTGGTGCGCACGGAAATCGGGTTCGTCGACGCCGAGGCCGCGAGTCCCTACTCGCTGAGCGACATTGCGACCGATGCCCAGCTGTGCGGCCTGGGCGTCAAATGGCGCACAGTGGGGGGCGGCGGGGGGACCCTGCGTTCCGATTCGCTTGGTGGGGGCGTCCAGTTTGGGGCGACAGTCCGGGACACGTTGACGATTGCCTCCCAGCAGAGCCTGGAGCTCACCGGGCCTGCGCGATCGCTTTCGTGCCCGGCTGGCGGCGGCGACGGTGGTGGCCTCGAAGTGCGTGTCCTCACAGGCGGGAACCCTCCCGCGACGATCGCCACGCGGCCGGCAGGCGACACGCCCTACCTGGCGCAGGCCGTGTCAGTCCAGGGAGCTGCCCTCCGCACGCAGGCAGGGATGTCGCCGGGGGAGATCGGCTTCGTGGTGATCGAGTTGAGGCGTACGGGAGACTTCTGCGGCCTCGATTTCGCCCTGACGGCGCACTCCGAGACACTTCAACTCGAGGCCCGCCTCGCCGACGGCGTCGAGATCACCACCACCGGGCTCGCCGGAGGGACCGTCGGTGTCGGGTACTCCCAGACGCTGCTCGCCACCGGTTCCACTGGGGCCTACACCTGGAACATCGTTTCGGGGGCGCTCCCCGCGGGACTCTCTCTTGCGGGTACCACGGGCGTCATCTCCGGCACGCCCGCGATGGAGGGGACCTCGGCCTTCACCGTTCAGGTGAGGAGCGGGTCGGACTCCGCCACCCGCGCCCTCTCCATCGTGGTCGAGGCCCCTCCGATTGCGCCGTTGGTTATTACCACAACCTTTCTCCCGGTGGGCCAGGTCGGAGTCCCGTATGTCGCCGCGCTGGCCGCGACTGGTGGATTCGGCGCTCGCACGTGGTCCGTGACTGGAGGCCTGCCGGCCGGGCTGCAGGCCAGCGCCGCCGGGGCGATCACCGGGACACCGACCGCCCCGGACCTCGTCGGTCTCACCATCAGCGTCACGGACGGGGTCCGGAGCGACGCCACCGTCCTGGCCTTGCGCATCGATGGATCGCCCTTGCAGATCGTGACTGACTTCATCGGCGTCACCCTTCCGGATCTCCGGTTCATTCCGTTCCTCCCGCTCGACGTCCAGCTGCTGGCGGGGGGAGGCGCCGGCGGCCCGTACACGTGGACCCTGGTGTCCGGCTCGCTCCCGGTGGGCGCCACCATGAACAGCAGCGGGAGAATCACGGGGAATGTGACGAACGGCGGCTCGCCGACGATCACGGTACGGGTGTCGGATGGGACCGACCAGGTGGAGAAGCAGATCGAAGTCCGCTACGTCTGCTGCTTCTTCTGAGCCTGCAGGCTATCGGGATATGGCGAAGGGCGCGGATCGCTCCGCGCCCTTCGTCACATCGCGTTTGGGAACTGCGAGGGCGACCCTTACTTCTCCCGCACCATGCCGGACTCCACCCACGCGAACTTGCCGGCGGTGGTCTGCTGGGCGATCGCGTAGTTGACCACGTCCTCGTTGTCGAAGACGGCGGCGAAGCGCTCGTCGATCCGGCGGCGGGCGTTCCGCGCGAAGGCGTCGGCCAGCTCGATGGGCGAGCGGTCGGCCGGGTTCTTCTTGACCATCGCCTGCGCCCGGCTGATCGTGGCCGAAATGGCGAAGAGCTCCGCGCCGATCTCGACCAGGCGCCCGAGGACGGCCTGCCGCTTCTCGAGCTTGGGACCGAACCGGACCATGGCGTGGAAGAGGGTCCGCGCCAGCTTCCGCGACCGCGCGCTCCGCGAAGCGGAGGTGCGTGGCCAGCGGCCCGAAGGCGCCGTACCCGAAGCGGCCCTTGAACCCGATCCAGAGCTTCGGATACCAGAGGGCGTAGAACGCGCCGGCGCCGAAGAGCGCCTTGACCTTGGTGCCCGCGGAGGACTTCGGGTCGATGAGGGCGCCGGCCACCTTCAGGTGGGTGTCCACCGCCTCACGGGCGATGAAGAGCCGCATGATCTCGCTCGAGCCCTCGAAGATCAGGTTGATGCGGTAGTCGCGCATCATCCGCTCGACCGGATCGGGCCGCTCGCCCCGGCTCCGAAGGCTGTCCGCCGTCTCGTAGCCGCGCCCGCCCTTGATCTGCAGCAGGTCGTCCACGATCCGCCAGCCGACCTCGGAGTTCCACATCTTGGCCATGGCGGCCTCGAGGCGGATGTCCACGGTGCCGCGGTCGGCCATGAGCGAGGCCAGGTCGCTCACCGAGTCCATGGCGAAGGTGTCGGCCGCCATGCGCCCGAGCTTCTGGGCCACCGCGTCGTGCTTGCCGATCGGCGCGCCCCACTGCTGGCGCTCCGCGGCCCAGATGCGGGCGATCTCCAGCGAGCGCTTGGCGCCCGCCGCGCAGGAGGCCGGCAGCGTGAGCCGCCCGGTGTTGAGCGTCACCAGCGCGAGCTTGAGGCCCTTGCCCTCGCCCCAGATGATGTTCTCCGCCGGCACCTTCACGTTCGTGAAGCGGATGACGCCGTTCTCGATGGCCTTGAGCCCCATGAAGTGGAGCCGCTCGACCACCTCGACGCCCGGCCAGTCGGCCTCGACGATGAAGGCGCTGATCTTCTTGCCGGTGCGCGCCATGACCACCATCAGCTCGGCGATGGTGCCGTTGGTGCACCAGAGCTTCTCGCCGTTGAGGATGTAGTGGCTGCCGTCCGGCGGACAGCACCGCCGTCGTGGCCACGCCCGCCGGATCGGAGCCGACGCCCGCGCTCGGTGAGCGCGAACGCCGAGATGGCGCCCTTGGCGAGCCGCGGGAGGTACTTCTTCTTCTGCGCGTCGGTGCCGAAGAGCTTGAGCGGCACCGGCACGCCGATGGACTGGGCCGCGGAGAGGAGCGCCGTCATGCTGCCGTCGTTGCTCGTCACCAGGCTGATCGCCTTGGTGTAGCTGTACTGGCTCAGCCCCATGCCGCCGTACTCCGGGGCGATCTTGATGCCGAAGGCGCCCATCTGCCGGAGCTCCTCGATGATCTCGGGCGGGATCTTGCCTTCGCGGTCGATCTTGTCGCTGTCCACCTTCTCCCGCATGAACTTCTCCAGCCGCTCCATGAACGGCTTGGCCCTCGCCAGGTCGGCGGGGTCGGGCTCCGGGAAGGGATGGATCAGGTCGAGGTCGTAATCGCCCTCGAAGAGCTCGCGGACGAAGCTCCGCGACTGCCACTCCTGCTCGCGTGCGGCCTCGGCGACGTCGCGAGCTTCCTGCTCGGTCGTCTTCGGCGCGAGGTCGGCGTGCGTCGGTTGCTTGATGGCGGTTGTCATATCGGTCTCACGCTCAGCTAGGGAGTCGGGATTGGGACCGGCCCAGCGTGCCCGAGAGCACGAGGTCGATCACGTGGCGCTTGCGCGCCTGGAGAAACGAGGGATCCGCGGCGTCGATGCCCATGGCGCGGAGCATCGTCCCGGAGTGGACCAGCGGGAACCAGCAGAGGCCAATCACGCTCAGGAGGAGCTGCGCCGCCTCCCCGGGGTGCCCGGAATCGAGCGCCACCTCGTCGGTCAGGGCCGCCAGCGCTTCCTGGGCGGCCTCGACGTGCGGAGGGACGTCCTGCAGCGTGCGGCCCCCCGTCAGCGCCTCCCACTCGATGAGGCGCACGAAGTTCGGGTTGGCGGTGATGAAGTCGAAATACTCGGAAACCACCCCGGCGAGCACCGTTTCGCGCGGCTCGCCGCTGGCGAGTGCCCGCTCGCGGCCGCTCCGGACGGCGGAGCGGACCTCCGAAAAGCAACGCTCCAGCACGGCCCGGTAGAGGTCGGCCTTGGAGCCGAAGAAGTAGCCCGGGGTCCCGCGGGAGACCCCGGCGGCCGCGCCGACGTCGGTCAGGCTGGTGGCCTCGAATCCCCGCTCGGCGAAGAGCCGTTCGGCGGCATCGAGCACCGCCTCCCGGGTGGTCCGGGAGCCGGGGCGGTTGGGCTCGAACAATTGAGGGGCAGCAGCAGCCATGGCGCCTCCCATCGGCACTTGCTTGACGTATAGCAAGTTGGGGTCGGGAGCCGAAAAACACAAGCCTTTGGGTTGGGGGAGGGAGGCTTTGCGCCTCTTCGCGTCTTTGCGGTAAGAGCTTTTACCGCAAAGGCGCAAGGAGCCGCAAAGGACGCGAAGAAATCACTTGGGCTTCTTCACGAGGCTGCCTGGCTGCGCCGCGCCGAACCCAAATCGTTCCCGCACCCGGTCCACGGCCGAGGTCAGCTGCCTGAGCTTCGCCCGTTCCGCGGACTCGAAGAGATCGGGAGTAGGGGTCTCAACCAGGTTGGTGGCAGCCACCCCCACCAGCCGCACCCCCCGGCCACGCCGCCGCACCTCCTCGAACGCGGTCCTGAGCAGCCCCCGGGCGGCGCCCACGATGTCCGAGTCCAGATCGGTGGGCGCCGGCAGGGTCAGGCTCCTGGTGATGGTGACGAAGTCACCGTGGCGAAGCTTGAGGGTGACGGTCCGCGCCGCCAGCCCTTCGCCGCGGAGCTGGCTCGCCACGTGTGCCGACAGGCGAAGCAGGATCCGCTCGAGTTTGGCAGGGTCGGCGGTGTCCTTCTCGAGGGTGGTCTCCCGGCTCACCGACTTCGTCTCCTGGCGTGCCCGGAGCACCCGGCCCCCGTGGCCGTGGGCGCGCCGCTTGAGCGCCTTGGCCTCCGGTCCGAGGATCTTCTCCAGTTCGGCGATCGGCCGGGCCTGCACCTGCCATACCTCGGTGAGTCCGAGCGACTCGAGGCGGCTCGCGGTCCTCGGCCCGACGCCCGGAAGCGCCTTGAGGGGCAGGCCCGCCACGAATCCCTCCTCCCACCCCTCCCGCACTTCCATCAGCCCCCGCGGCTTGGCGGCGTCGGAAGCGAGCTTGGCGATCATGCGGTTCGGCCCGATCCCGATGCTGCAGTCGAGCCCCGCCACCTCCCGCACGCGGTCGCGGATCCGGCCCGCCACGGGGAGCAGCGACACCGGGTGGAGCCGGTCGGTGCCCGAAAAATCGAGGTAGCCCTCGTCGAGGGACGCCATCACGACGAGCGGCGAGAACTCCTCCAGGACCCGACGCACCGCGCGGGAGGCGCGGCGATAGTCGTCGAACGCGGTGTGGACGAAGACGGCGCCGGGACAGCGGCGCGCCGCCTCGGCCGACGCCATCCCCGCCCGCACGCCGAAGGACCGCGCGCCGTACGACGCCGACTGCACCACGCCACGTCCCTTCGGGTCCCCCCCGACGACGAGGAGGTCCACCGCGCGAAGCTCCGGACGGAGCTGGCGGCAGACCTCCACGAAGAAGGCGTCGAGGTCGACGTGCAGGAAGCGGGTGGTCACCTGGTCAGGGGAGCGTCACCGCCGCCACCGTGGCGCCCTTGACCGGCTGGCCGGTGTTGGCGCCGATCGGGAAGTTGAGGTTGGCGATGTACATGGTGTTTCCGATCCGCGTCATCTCCGCCGGGAACCGGAGGGCGTTTCCCGCGCCGGTCTGCGGGTAGTCGGGCACCATCGTGGAGTCGGCGTAGTTCCCGTCGGGGGTGCTCGAAGCCACGATGGTCACCCTGCCGTCGGGGCCGACGCGAGCCAGCGTGTTCCTGAAGTTGGCGTCCACCCAGAGGTTGCCCTGGCCGTCCATGGAGAGCCCGTCGGCGCCGACCAGGCGGGGGTCACGGGCGAAAGTCGTGGTCGAGGCGGGAGTGTAGCCGGCGCCGATGAGGATCCGGGTGATTTCCCCGGTGCCGGTGTTCGCGGTGTAGATCACGCCGTTGCTGTCGATCGCGATGCCGTTGACGACATACACCCGCACCGGCATGGTCGTGTCCGCGGCCATCGTCGCGTATCCGCTCGCGGCGACCGCCACGGCGCCGCCCTCCGGGCCGACGTGGTAGAGGTTGCCGCTCGGGCCACCGGTGATCCAGAGGTGACCGGCGGCGCGGTCGAACGCCAACGCGTTGGCGCCCAGCGCCCCGGTGGCGAAGACCTTCGCATCCCTCTTCGGGTTGAAGTCCGCGGCCCCGAGGCGGTCGGCCGTCACCCGGTAGATGACGCCCGGTTCCGGCACCGCGAAGTACAGGTTGCCCAGGGCGTCGGCGACGATCCCGAGCACGGCGGTTCCCGGCGCAATCGGAAGACCGCCCACCGCCACAGGCGCCGGGTCGGCGGGGTCGATCCGGTAGATCGTCCCGTCTTTCCAATCGCACACGAAGAGCCGCCCGCCAACTTCGGCGATTCCCTCGATGGTCGAGGCGCTGTCGCCGACGGTGGCCAGCACCGACAGCGCGACCGGCGGGGGCGGCGGCGGGGGCGGGGACTTGTCGCCGCAGGCGACGATGCCGAGGAACAGGAACGACGAAGCGATTCTGGTGCGCATCGGGCGGATCCTCACTACACGAGATGAATGGCGGTGGCTTTCACGGTCACGACGACGTCGACGCCGGGCTGCAGTCCGAGCTCTTCCGCAGATGCGGTGGTGACGGCCGCGGTCAGGGGCCGCCCGGCGTCGAGGTGGACGAAGCTTACCGGCCCCACGCGCTCGACGCGGCTGACCACTGCGGCGAACCGGTTCCTTGCGGAGCCCTGCAGGGGCTCGCGGCTGAGCATCAGGTCTTCCGGCCGCAACACGGCATGCGCCGGTCCCTCCCGCTCGGCGACGATCTCGAACCGAAGCGGCGTGCTGTCGAACCAGGCGGCGAAGGGGCCGTCGCCATCGGCGGAGGGCGCCTGGCGGGTCACCTCGCCCAGCAGGACGGTGCCGGTGCCGATGAACCTCGCTACGAAGGCCGAATTGGGGAAGCGGAACACCTCGTCGGGGCGGCCGAGCTGGGCGATCCGGCCCTCCGACATGACGGCCACCACGTCGCCGAGACGGAGCGCCTCGTCGAAGTCGTGCGTCACCTGGAGCGTCGTCACCCGCTCGTGGGCGTGGATGGCCCGCAGCTCGCGCCGCAGGTTGTGCCGGGTGGCGGGATCCACCGCCGCGAACGGCTCGTCGAGCAGCAGGATGCTCGGCCGCGGCGCCAGGGCGCGCGCGAGCGCCACTCGCTGGCTCTCCCCACCGCTCAACCGATGCACGGATCGGTCGAGAAGGGGCTCGATGCCGAGGAGCTCGGCGAGTTCGCGAACACGCTCCATCTGCTGTGGAGCGGAGAGGGGGCCCCGCACCAGTCCGTACCGGATGTTTTCGCGGACATCGAGGTGCGGGAAGAGGTGGTAGTTCTGGTAGACGAACCCGACGCCCCGCCGTTCGGGAGTCACGCCGGTCATGTCCTCGCCGTGGAGGTGCACCCTCCCCCCGAGCGGCGCGACGTGGCCGGCCACCGTCTCGAGCAGCGTGGTCTTCCCGGAGCCGGAGGGTCCGATGAGGAGCCCGTAGCCTCCTGCGGGCACCTCGAACGAGATGTCCTGCAGCAGGAAGTCGCCGACCCGGACCGTGAGCCCCTCGAGGCGGATCATCGGCGCTCCGCCGGCTGGAGTAGGCGCACGAGCGCGAAGACGCCGAGGGCCACCGCCAGGAGGAGGAGCGAGGCGGGCACGGCGGCGGGGAGCCCCAGCGTGGTGAAGCGGTCGTAGATCAGCACGCTCGCCACTTGCGGGTTGTAGGTCAGGATGACGATGGCGCCGAACTCGCTCACGCTACGCGCCCAGGCAAGGACGGCGGCGGCCAGGATGCCACGGCCGGCGAGCGGAAACGTGACGCGGCGGAACACGACGGCCGGGGGATCCCCGAGCGTCCGCGCCACCCGTTCCAGCCGCGGGTCCACGGCGCGGAACGCCTCGCGCGCGCCGCTCACCAGGATCGGCACCGACACGAACAGCATGCCAGCCACGATGCCGGGAATGTGGTTTACGAACTCCAGGCCCAGCCGGGCGAACGCCCCGCCCACCGCCGAGTTCCTCCCGAGGAAGAGCAGGAGGGCGATGCCGGCTACCGGATGGGGGATGACGACCGGCAGTTCCACGAGCGCCTCGACGATCCGGCGGCCGCGAAAGGAGCGGCGGGCGAGGAGATAGGCGAGCGGCACGCCGAGGAGGGCGCCGATAAGGGTCGCGGCGGTGGCGGTGCTCACCGTGAGCGCGATGGAGGCGAGGAGTTCCTGGTCGCGCAGGGCCTCTCCCAGGCTCGCCGGCGTCGCCAGGAGCAGGAGGCGGAGGAGCGGCCCCACGATGAAGAGCACGAGGAGCGCGCCGAGGCCGGCCAGCGCCAGGCGGGCCCAGGGGAGCGGTGCGCGGTTCGCTGACGGGGCCCCGTGGGGCAGGCTATCTTTGGGGGTCATGGCTCGCGCGTAGCGTACGCCGGCCGGCAGCCGGCGTCAACGTGCGTGTCGCAATCGGGACCATCCGCAGGGAGGGACTGCATGCAGATCGGGAAGGCCATCCAGGGCGCCATGAACGACCAGATCCACAAGGAACTGGAGTCGGCGTACCTCTACCTCGCCATGTCGGCGTATTTCAGCGGGACCAACCACCCGGGCGCCGCGTCGTGGATGCGCGCCCAGGCGCGGGAGGAAGTGGGGCATGCCATGAAGTTCACCGACTTCGTGGAGGACCGGGGCGGCAGCATCGCCTTGCGGGCCCTCGCCGCCCCGCCGGCGACCTTCGCCTCGCCGCTCGCCGCCTTCGAGGCGGCCGCGGAGCACGAGGCGGTGGTGTCGGCCAGCATCAACGCCCTCTTCGAGCTGGCGTCGAAGGAGAAGGACTACGCCACCCAGGCGCTGCTGCAGTGGTTCATCACCGAGCAGGTGGAGGAGGAGAAGACCAGCCGGCAGATCGTGGACACGCTCCGGCTGATCGGCACCAACACCTCCGGCCTCTACATGTTCGACCGCGAGCTGGGCCGCCGCGGACAGGCCGGCTGACCCCCGATCCACTCCAACGTCGGACATCACTGATGCGCATTGCCTTCCTCGGGCTGGGGGCCATCGGCACGCCGATGGCCGTCCATGTCGCCAAGCAGCACCAGCTCACCGTGTGGAACCGCACCGGTACCCGCGCCACGGCGTTCGCGGCCGCGCACGCCTGCGCGGTGGCGGCCACCCCGCGCGAGGCGGCGGCGGGGGCCGAGGTGATCATCACCTGCCTCCCCACGTCGACCGACGTGGAATCGCTGCTCGACGGCCCGGACGGGCTGCTCGCCGGGCTGGGGCAGGGGGCGCTTTTCCTCGACTGCACCTCCGGGGACCCGGACACCACACGGCGGATCGGGGAGCGGCTGGCGCCGCTCGGGATCGAATTTGCCGACGCGCCGGTCAGCGGAGGCACCAACGGCGCCGAGGCGGGCACCCTGACGGTGATGGTGGGCGGGCCGGAGGAGACCTTCCGCCGCGCCCGTCCGATCCTCGACTGCTTCGGCCGGCGGGTGGAGCACATGGGGCCGCTGGGCGCCGGGCACGCCATGAAGGCGGTGAACAACGCGCTGCTGGCCGTGAACGTCCTTGCCGTCGGCGAAGGGCTCGCGGCCCTCGTCAAGAGCGGCATTTCGGCGCGGAAGGCGGTCGAGGTCCTCAACGCGTCGAGCGGACGGAGCTTCGTGAGCGAATACCTGGTGCCGCAGCGGGTGCTGACGCGGCTCTGGCCGCTCACCTTCCGGCTCGCCCTCCTCGACAAGGACGCGCGCATCGCCACGGGTGTGCTCGAGGGGCAGGGTGTCTCCGGCCCGGTGCTCCACCTCACCTCCGACCTCCTGGCCCAGGCGCGCGCCGCCCTCGGGGAGGACGCCGACTACCTGGAGCCGATCCGGCTCATCGAGCAGGAGGCGGGGGTGGAGTTGCACGAGTGACTGCACCTTCGGCGCCGGAACCGGGGCCCGCCCCGATCCTCGTCCTCGTCGCCCCCCAGGACATCGTCAACATCGCGAGCGCCGTCCGCCTGGCGAAGAACTTCGGGCTGACGGGCATCCGCCTGGTCAATCCGGAGGTCTTCGACCCCTGGCGGATCGAGGGGATCGCGCACAACACCGCCGACCTCGTGGCCAGGATCGAGATCTGCAGCTCGCTCTCGGAGGCGCTCCGCGACACCGTCTACAGCGTGGCGCTGACCGCGCGGGGCAGGGCGGCCAAGCGGACGTACCTGGAGCCCCGCGAGGCCGCGACGGAAATCGTCGCGCACGCGGAGACCGGCCCGGTGGCCATGGTCTTCGGCCGCGAAGACAAGGGGCTCACCAACGACGAGCTCGACTTCTGCCGCGCCCTGGTCTCCATTCCGACGAGCGCCGAGTACACCTCGATGAACCTGGCGCAGGCGGTGGGGATCATGAGCTACGAGACGTGGCGGGTGCGGATCGGGGCGGACATCCCCACCAAGGAGCCGCGCCGGCGCGCCGCGCCCGCCGCGGCGGACCAGATCGAGTGGCTCTTCACCGACTGGACCCGCGCCCTCTGGGCCATCGACTTCTTCAAGACCCGCCGGCACGACCACGTGATGCGCTCGTTCCGGGAGATCATTTTCCGGGCGGGGCTCGACGGGCGGGAGGCGGCGCTGCTGCGGGCGATGGGGATCGAGGTGCGGAGGTACCTGGAGCGGAAGGGCGTGGCGCCGGCGGGCGAGCCACCCGGCGCGCACGTCGACGAACCGTGATACGGGGCCGCCGTACCACGGTTCTGGCTCGCTGATCCAACCACGACCGTCCACAGTCGCAATGCTCGCGGCCGCGCCGGGGCGAGTTGGGAATGGAGACGACGGCGCGGCGGCTGCTTCGCACACCTTGGCGCTTCCCTCCGCCGCCGCTTCCCCCGTAGATTTCCGGCGTTCCCTCACCTTCGTCTGGAGCCACCCTTGGGGCGATCGAGTTCCTACTGGCAGGGCAATCGGTACCCCGACTCCTCGGCGGAGCCGGATCCCAAGGCACCGCTCAAGGACCTCCCGGCGAGCGCCGCGGCGAGGTTCAAGCTCATCCGCGACGGGCTCCGCTCGATTCCCGGCGTCATCGAACATGTGAAGTTCCTGGGCCCGCAGTGGCGGTGGGCATGGGAATACACGCTGGGGAACCGGAAGCTCTGCTGGATCCATGTGATGCAGGACGGCGTCAGCGCCACCTTCACCATCTCGGACGTGGAGGAGCGGAAGGTGGACGACTCCCGCCTCCCCGCGGTGGTGACCCAGGCGATCACCGAGGCCCAACGGACCGGCCCGGTCCGCTGGTGCTGGATCGCGCTGTCCGACCAGCGGCTGGCAACGGCGTTCCTCGGGTTCGCGAAAAAGAAGGCGGAATGGATGCGGGCGGAGGCGCCTCCGGGCTCGTTGCGGCGGGCGGCGGGGTGATTTCAGCAATTCCGAACGAAAATATCGGATATTCTTTCGTCACATAGGGTTGTCATTCCCTAGGCCGGGCGTATAATACGGGCCGCGCGGGGCAACGCGTTTCCCTCTGTTGCACTTGCGGCCTCGTGAATTGTTTCACAAACGAGCAGTTCCGGTCTCCCTTCTGGATTATGGTGACGGCTCATGCGTAAGCTGGCCTCGGTCTTCGGCGGAACGCTCCTCCTCGCTTTGGCTGTGGCGTTTCTCGCCCGCGATGCCGCGGCCACCAGGCAGGCAGCCCCCGCCGTCAACGACTCGCTCCTCGCGCCGGTGCTGGCCGCGTCCGACTCGGCGGCGCTCAAGGGTCCCCGCCAGCCGATCTTCTTCCGCCACGACATCCACGCCGGCCAGTTCAAGATCAACTGCCAGTACTGCCACTACTCGGTGTCGGTCTCCTCGGAGCCGGGCATCCCGAGCATGGCCACCTGCATGAACTGCCACCTCGTCATCGGCGGGACCGACTCGACGGCCCAGCGGGAAATCACCAAGGTCCGCGACGCGTACAACACGAACACGCCGGTCGAGTGGAGCCGGGTGCTATTTCCTGGCCCGGCACGCGCACTTCCCCCACATGCGTCACATCAAGGCCATGGGGCCGAACGCCTGCGCCACCTGCCACGGCGACGTGACCCGGACGCCCCAGGTGTTCAAGGTGAACAACGTGAACAACATGGGCTTCTGCATCAACTGCCACCTGGAGCGGAACGTGTCGCGCGACTGTTCCGTCTGCCACTACTAGCGACTGCCAGCCCTCGAGGCGCAGCAATGGACGAGACGCAAGACACCGGGATGGACCGCCGGCGCTTCCTGACCGTCCTCGGCGTGACCGGGGCGGGGACGGCGGCGCTGAGCGGTTGCTCCACGGACCGGGTGCAGAAGCTGATTCCGTACCTGGTGCAGTCCGAGGACCAGGTCCCCGGCATCCCCACCTGCTACGCCAGCACCTGCACCGAGTGCGCCGCCGGCTGCGGGCTGCACGTCAAGACGCGCGAGGCGCGGGCCATCAAGCTCGAGGGGAACCCCGCGCACCCGGTCAACGCCGGCAAGCTCTGCGCGCGGGGGCAGGCGGGGCTGCAGTCGCTGTACAACCCGAACCGCGTGCGCGGCCCGAAGAAGCGCCTGGCCGACGGCGGCACGGCGGACATCCCGTGGGACGACGCCATCGCCGAGTTCGCGGCCAAGGCGAGCGCCGCCGGCGGCAAGCTGGCGGTCATTTCGGGCGCGGGGCGGGGGACGTTCTCGGACCTGCTGGCCGCGTGGACCGCGGCGCTGGGCGGCCGGGTCGTCCGCTACCAGCCGTTCGACCACGAGCCGATGGTGGCCGCCAACCGCCAGGTCTTCGGCGTGGCGGGCCTCCCGTCGCACGACTTCGCGAGCGCGAAGTTCATCGTCTCCTTCGGCGCCGACTTCCTGGAGACCTGGCTCGCCCCGGTCGAGAACCAGCGCGGGTTCGCGGCCTCCCACGGCTACCATGACGGCACGAAGTCGCGGCACGTGGCGCTCTCGCCGCGGATGTCGCTCACCGGCATGAACGCGGACGAGTGGTTCGCCATCGTCCCGGGCGCCGAGGCCGCCATCGCGCTCTCGATGGCGCAGGTCATCCTGGCCGAGCGGAGCAGCGCGCCGGCCGACGCGGTGGCGCTGCGCGGCATGCTCGCGGCCTACGCGCCGGAGCAGATCGCCCAGCAGTCGGGGCTGACGGCGGACCAGATCAAGCTCCTGGCCCGCGAGTTCGTCTCCGCCGAGCCGAGCCTGGCGGTGGCGGGCGGCATCGGGAGCCAGCACGCCGGCGCCGCGCAGCTCTGCGCCGCGGTGAACATCCTGAATTACGTGGCCGGCAACGTCGGCACGACGGTGCGCTTCGGGGCCGACCTCGACGCGGGCGACGGCTACGCCGCGCTCGCCGCGCTCCAGAAGCAGATGGAGGCGGGCGAGGTCGCGGTGCTCGTGGTCCACGAGGCCAACCCGGTGTACGCCCTGCCCAAGTCGTCCGGGTTCGCCGCGGCGATGGCCAAGGTGCCGTACAAGGTGTCCACCGCGCTGGTGCTCGACGAGACCGCGGCGCTCTGCGACCTCCTCCTGCCGGAATCGCACGGCCTGGAGCGCTGGGACGATCTCCGCCCCCGCGCCGGCGTCCAGTCGCTCATGCAGCCGGTCATGGAGCCGGTGTTCGACACGCTGCCCACCGGCGAGGTCCTCCTCCGGGCGGCGAAGGCGGCGGGCGGTCCGCTCGCCAGCCTGCAGGCGGCGTCGTGGGAGGAGTACCTGAAGGCGCGGTGGCAGGGTGTGGCCAAGGCCCGGGGCGCGGGGGACTTCCCCACCTT
The DNA here is from genome assembly GCA_963777835.1 of uncultured Gemmatimonadales bacterium. Taxonomy (GTDB): domain Bacteria; phylum Gemmatimonadota; class Gemmatimonadetes; order Gemmatimonadales; family GWC2-71-9; genus SPDF01. Next base: position 128,594 of record CAVZRK010000003.1, read on the forward strand.
CTGGGTCACGACGCTCGCCGCGGGCGGCCTGTACGACGCCGCGCCGGTGTCGGCGGTCAAGCTCGCGCCCGGCGCGCAGTCGGTGGTCGGCACCTCCCCCGCCTTCACCGGCGAGGGTGAATTCCTCTTCGCCCCCTCGGCCTCGTCGCTCCTGTACGACGGCCGCGGCACCGACAAGCCGTGGCTCCTCGAGAACCCCGACCCCGTCACCAAGATCACCTGGCAGTCCTGGATCGAAATCCACCCCGAAACGGCGGCGGAGTACGACGTCCGCGAAGGTGAGATCCTGCGGCTCGTCTCGGCGTCGGGCAGCATCGAGGCGCCGGCGTACCTCTACCCCGGCATCCGCCGCGACGTGCTGTCGGCGCCGCTCGGCTACGGGCACACCAGCTTCGGGCAGTACGCCACCGGCCGCGGCGCCAACGCCCTCGACCTCCTGGCGGCCCCCGGCGACGCGGCCTTCGTGCCGTACCTCTCCACGCGGGTGAGGCTCGAGAAGACCCGCCGCTACCAGAAGGTGGCCAAGACCGAGGGCAGCAACCGCCAGCTCGGGCGGGGCATGGCGGAGGCGATGTCGCTGGGCGCGGCGCGGAAGGGGCTGACCCCGGAAGAGGCGCACCACGAGGAAGCGGGCAGCGGCGCGCACGAGATCAACACGGCGCGCGAGCTCGAGGCGATCGCCGGCTTCGCGGCGGCGCAGAAGGCGGCGACGCTCAAGGGCAACTACGCCGGCGACCATCCGCAGTGGGGGATGACGATCGACCTGGCCAAGTGCACCGGCTGTTCCGCCTGCGTCACGGCCTGCTACGCCGAGAACAACATCCCGACCGTGGGCGAGGCGGACGTGCTCCGCGGCCGCGAGATGAGCTGGATGCGGATCGAGCGGTACTACGAGGGCGGCGAGGACGGCGAGCCGCTCGAGACCCGCTTCGTGCCGATGCTCTGCCAGCACTGCGCCAACGCGCCCTGCGAGCCGGTCTGCCCGGTCTACGCGGCCTACCACACGCCGGACGGGCTGAACGGCCAGGTCTACAACCGCTGCGTCGGCACCCGCTACTGCAGCAACAACTGCCCCTACAAGGTGCGGTACTTCAACTGGTTCGCCTACAACAAGAAGGCGTTCCCGGAGCCGCTCAACCTGCAGCTCAACCCCGACGTGACCGTCCGGGCCCGCGGCGTCATGGAGAAGTGCACCTTCTGCGTGCAGCGGATCCGCGGCGCGCAGAACGCGGCGGCGCTCGAGCGCCGCGGCCTCCGCGACGGCGACGTGACGAGCGCCTGCGCGCAGGCCTGCCCCTCGGACGCCATCATCTTCGGCGACCGGATGGACCCCGCCAGCCGGGTGGCGCTGAGCGCCGCCGACCCGCGCGGGTACCATGTCTTCGAGGAGACCAACGTGCGCCCGTCGATCACCTACCTGGCCAAGGTCCTCAACGGGGCGGAGGCGTAGCGATGGCCCACGCGTACACGCCCGCGCAAACGCACGCGGAGGTCACCCGCGACGTCGTCGCCACGCTCGGCACCCCGAGCCGCGGCTACGTGATGATGCTGGCCGGGGCCGTCGGCCTCTTCCTGGTCGGCCTGTTCACCTTCACGATGCTGCTGAAGGAGGGGCTCGGGCTCGCGGGGTACAACCCGCCGATCATGTGGTCGGTGTACATCACCACGTTCGTCTTCTGGGTCGGCATCGGGCACGCCGGCACGCTGATCTCGGCCATCCTCTTCCTCTTCCGCTCGCAGTGGCGGACGGCGGTCTACCGGGCCACCGAGGCGATGACGGTGTTCGCGGTCATGACGGCCGGCCTCTTCCCGATCATCCACATCGGCCGGCAGTGGGTCTTCTACTGGCTGCTGCCGTACCCGAACCAGCGCTACCTCTGGCCCAACTTCAAGTCGCCGCTCCTCTGGGACGTCTTCGCCATCTCCACCTACCTCACCGTCTCCACCACGTTCCTCGTGGTCGGCCTGGTGCCGGACATCGCGGCGGTGCGCGACCAGGTGTCGGGCTGGCGCAAGAAGCTCTACGCCGCCTGCTCCCTCGGCTGGACCGGCAGCGACAACCAGTGGCGCCACTACACCCGCGGCTATCTCTACCTGGCGGCCCTGGCCACGCCGCTGGTGCTCTCGGTGCACTCGGTGGTGTCGTGGGACTTCGCCATGTCCATCATCCCGGGCTGGCACGGGACGATCTTCGCGCCGTACTTCGTGGCCGGCGCCATCTACTCCGGCATCGGCATGGTGTTCACGCTGCTGATCCCGCTCCGGAAGATGCTCCGCGTGGAGCACATGATCGTCGACTACCACTTCGACAACCTGGCCAAGCTGACGCTCTTCACCGGGTCCATCCTGTTCTACGCCTACGCGATGGAGTACTTCGTGGCGTGGTACAGCGGGAACCCGTTCGAGCAGGTCACCTTCTGGCGCCGGGCGTTCGGGCCGATGTGGTGGGCGGGCTGGAGCATGATCATCTGCAACGCGTTCGTGTCGCAGCTGCTCTGGTTCCGGAAGATCCGGACCAACCTGACGTCGCTGTTCATCATCTCGATCTTCATCAACATCGGGATGTGGTTCGAGCGGTACGTGATCATCGTCTCGTCGCTGGCCAACGATTACGAGCCCTGGGCGTGGGGCCAGATGAACCCGACCTGGGCGGACTGGGGCATCCTGGCCGGCTCCTTCGGGTGGTTCGGGATGTACTTCCTGCTCTTCGCCCGGACGTTCCCGATCGTCGCGATCCAGGAAATCAAGGAAACGATCCCGTTCCCCCGGAAGCGGGGAGGCCACTGATGGCGACCATGACGCCGGGCGTCCTCGCCAGCTTCGTCCACGTCGACGCCGCGACCGACGCGATCCGGGCGCTCAAGGCCCAGGGGCACACCGACCTGACGGTCTACACGCCGGCGCCCAACCACGAGATCGAGGAAGTGCTCGACCACCCGGTCAGCCCGGTCCGCCTCTTCACCCTCGTCGGCGGGCTCACCGGGTGCGCCGCGGGCTTCGCGATGACCTTCTGGATGTCCAACGACTGGCCGCTGCTGGTGGGCGGCAAGCCGATCGCCACCGTGCCGCCCTACGTCGTGCTCGGGTTCGAGCTGATGATCCTCCTCGGCGCCCTCAGCACCGTGGCCGGCGTCATCATCATGTCGGTCGTGAACGCGCGGAAGCGGGTCCCCTACAGCGAGAAGTTTTCCGATGACCACATCGGGGTGTTCGTCCCCTGCCGCGCCGAGCAGGCGGCGGCCGTCGAGAGCCTGCTCAAGCGCGCCGGCTCGGTGGAGGTGACGCATGCGGCGTAGTCCGCGGCCCGCCGTCGCCCTCGCGCTGCTCCTCGCGGCCGGCACCGGGTGCAACACCTGGTACAACGACGTGCCCTCGCCCGACAACCTCCTGGCGCAGGTGCCGTGGTTCGACCACATGATCTCCTCGCAGGCCGTCTGGCCCTACTCGCGGCTCGGCGTCCCGCGCAACACCCCGCCGGGCACGGTCCCGGTCACCGGGGGCGAGGTGGACTGGTCCGCCGAGTGGGCCATGGCCAACACCACCACCGCGGACAAGCTGGTCAACCCGACCGACCGGATCCCCTCGGCGCGCGGCGACACGCTCTACCACACCTTCTGCGCCGTGTGCCACGGCGTGGCCGGGGCGGGGGACGGTCCCGTCGGGCCGAAGGTGGCCGCGCCCTCCCTGCTGACTCCGCGCGCCATCGGGTACACCGACGGCTACCTCTACAGCCTCCTGCGGTACGGCCGGGGCATCATGGGCAAGTACGGCGACAAGATCACCGAGCAGGACGACCGCTGGCAGGTCGTCAACTACGTGCGGCAGCTGCAGTCCGCGGTGGCCCCGGCGGCGGGAGGCAAGCCATGAGCGACGCCGTCCTTCGCGGCCGGCTGTCCGGCCACTGCGGCCGGGGGCCGCTTCCAGCTCTTCGTGGTGGGCGGCGGGCTGCTGGCCGTCGTCGGCGCGGCCCTCTTTGCCCTGTCGCTCACGGGCGAGGCGGCCGACCGCGCCTGGCAGCTGTTCCACGTCAACTGGCTCTACTTCACCGGGCTGGCCGGCGGGTCGGTGGCCATCGCCGCGGTGCACAAGATCGTCAAGGCGAAGTGGTCTGGCGTGGTGCTGCGCTTCGCGGAGGCGGCGGTCGCCTTCTTCCCGGTGTCGCTCCTCGGGCTGGTCCTGATCTTCACGCTGGGCTACGACCACATCTACGGCCCCATGCAGGAGCAGCTCCACTCGATGGCGCACGCCAAGGCGCTCTGGCTGTCGAAGCCCTGGATGTTCGGCCGGCTGCTCGTCGGGTTGAGCGCGCTCTATTACCTCGGCTGGCGCCTCATCCGCGCCGACCTCCTCCCCGACATCGCCGACACCGCCGGCCAGGCGGAAGGCGCGCGCCGGGCGCGGTACGACCGGATGCTGGCCGGTTTCGACAACAGCGAGGCGGGCCGCGCCGCGCATGAGGCCCGGCTGCACCGGCTGGCGCCGCTCTACGCCGCCACGTACGCGATGGTGTTCACCATGGTGGCGTTCGACGGCATCATGGCGCTGCAGCCGCACTGGTTCTCGAACCTGCTCGGCGGCTTCTACTTCATGGGCTCCTTCCTCGGCGCCCACATGCTGCTGGCGCTCACGGTCATGTATGCCGGCACCCAGACCGGCGTCTGGAACCTGATCTCGCCCAAGCAGCGGCACGACCTCGGCAAGCTCTGCTTCGGCTTCACGGTGTTCTGGGCTTACCTGATGTTCGCCCAGTTCCTGGTCATCTGGTACGGCAACCTCCCGGAGGAGACCGGCTTCGTCTTCGCGCGGCTCTGGGGCACCTGGCTCCCGATCGGGCGGGCGGTGTTCCTCGGGATGTTCCTCATCCCCTTCATCGGGCTGCTCGGTGTGGGCCCGAAGAAGTTCCCCGGCACGATGGCGCTCTTCGCCACCGTCTCGCTCGTGGCGCTCTGGCTCGAGCGGTACCTGCTGGTCATGCCCTCCGTCACCGAGCTCGACGGCCCGACATTCGGCCTGCCGGAGCTCGGCCCGACTCTCCTGATGGCCGGCCTCTTCTTCCTGGCGTACGGCCTCTTCGCCCGGGCCTTCCCGATGGTCTCGCCGCGCCTGGCCGAGATTACCGTCATGGCCGAGCGGCATCATGCGGTCGAGGATCATTTCGATCATGATGAGAAAGCGAATGACTTCCTGACGGACCCCGACGTGTCGTGAGTGCGCGGCGGGGCAGCGGGGCAGGTGGGCAGTAACGGCAAAACGGAGGGCTCCCTTGGGGAACCCTCCGTTGTCATTTTCTGCCCCGCTGCCCCGCTGCCCCGCTGCCCCGCTGCCCCGCTGCCCCGCCTACTTCACCCTCAGCATGAACGCCTTCAGCGAGTCCGGCGGCGCGCTGCCGAAGATGGCGAGTGTGCGCGGTGCGCTGCCGGAGGCGGCCGGTCGCGAGCCTTCAGCGGGCAGGGGCCTCGGGGCGGCCTCCATGTCCTGCAGCTCGGCGCTGGCGCTCTGGCCGGGTTGCTGGGAGAGGAGGGCGGCCACCTCGGTGGCGGGGCCTTCGACGGTGCTGATCATCTCGCCGTTGGCCAGGATCTGGGTGACCAGCGTGATCGGCCGCCCGCCCTCCGGCACCTGCCGCTGCTTCACCTGCACGACCGGCACCCCGTCCACTCTCGGCACCCATTCCTCCTGCTCCGCCTGGGTGTTGCTCCACGCCACCGTCCGCCAGACACCCGTCAGCACCGGCTCGCTCGCGGCGGAGGTGCCGGCCAGCGACGCCAGTTCCGACGTGGCCGGCCGGGGAGGCGGCGGCGGTTCATCGGCGGCGTATGCTGTGGGGGATGGCACGGGACGGGTGGGGGCAGCGACCGGCCGCGACGGGACAGCGAGGGTCGCGACCTGCGTCGGAGTATTTGTACGGATCGGGGTCTCCGGCGGCTGGCCCGCGGTGGGGGCCACCGCAGCCGTGGGCTCTCCGCCGGTGGCGGTGCCCGGAGTGGACCACTGGTTCAGGCCCCAGCCGAGGCCGATGGCGCCCACCACGCTGGCGGCCCAGCCGGCGCCGCGAAGCAGGCGGGTGCGGCGGGAGGCGCGCTCGATATGTGCGGCGGACAGGTGGGCGTAGGGCCGCGGGCGAATCCGGCGCGGCGCCGCGGCCACCAGCAAGGCGGTGGTCCGGTCGCGGAGCGCGGCGATGCCGTCGCGCTCCGCACGGCAGACATGGCACCCGGCCAGGTGGTGCTCGATCTCCACGCACTGCGACCGGCTCAGCGCCTGGTCGAGGTAGGCGTGGAGCTCCTCCTCGGGGATGTGCCGCATCGGCTCAGGATTGTGCCGCATGGCTCCGCTTCCGTTCGACTTCCATCCGGTCGTGCGCCTCGATCAGGCGCTTCCGCGCCCGGGCGAGCGTGGTCCCGACGGCCCCGACGGCCAGCCCGGACTGCTCCGCGATTTCAGGGTAGCTGAGCCCGGCGTCCCAGAGCAGGAGCACGTCCCGATCCCGCTGCGACAGCTCGGCCAGGGCCGCGCGGACCTTTTCCATCTTCTCGTCGTGCTCGACGTTTTCCTCGCCGTCCGGCTCGACCTGGTGCCGCTGCGTCGGCTCGTTGGTCAGCAGCGTCAGGTGCTTCTTCCGCCGGATGGCGGAACGCGCCTCGTCCCGCGCCAGGTTGGCCGCCACCGCGAACACCCACGCGCGGGGCTTTTCCGGCCGGTGCCGCATGGCTCGCACGAACACCTCCTGTGCCAGGTCCTCGGCGCGGTCGGCGTCCCAGACCTTTCGGTACAGGAACCGCACCACCGCGGCGTAGGTCGTCAGGTACAGGGTTTCGAGCTCGTCGCGCACGGGCGCCCTTGGACTGGGGGAGTCGATCCGGAATCTAACTTGGATGGTGACGACCGTGAGGCGAAAGAGTGCACAACCGAGGGCAACCATGGACCCCGGCTTTCGCCGGGGTGACGAACGACGGCCCACCCGCCCCGCTGCCCCGCTGCCCCGCCCTAGAGACTCACCCCGGTCGCCCTCACCTCCTCCCCCTGTCCCCCTCTCCACGAGTCCTCACCCCCTGTCCCCCTCTCCACCATGTGGAGAGGGGGGACGCCGTGACGGGTTACTGCCCCGCGGCCCCGCTGCCCCGCTGCCCCGCCCTAAAGACGCACCCCGGATGCATCAAGTCCCCGCCCTCCGGCCATTCGCTGCAGAGATCGGGCTTGGCGGGTCGGCCGTCCTCGCGGACGCGCCCGTGGAGGCTGCAGGCCACTCCGTCCTCTCCGAGGTACCCGCAGGCCGAGATCATCTCGGCCTCGATCGAATCGTCCTCGTTGCGCTCGGTCTTGCACAGGTAGGGGGACTGCCGGGCTCGCACCAGCGCCTCGAGGCGGGTCTCCTCGCGGGTGCACATGATCTCGACCTGGAGGTCCCGGCAGCAGGCGGCGCCCCGGGTGTGGTCGGCGGTCCGGCAGGGGGCGCCGAGGCAGGGGTTGGTGCCGAGGACGGGGAGCCCCGCCTTCACGTCCACTGCGGGCCGGTTCACCAGCCGGCGCTGGTCCACCAGGAGGAACCGGTTGCCGCCGAGCTGCCGGGGCTGGGCCGGGCGGCGGGGGCGAGCCGGGGACAGGGCCCCGGAATCCATGCGCATCGCAGCGAGCCCTGTTCCCGTCCTCCTTGAGGTGCTTGCAGGGAACGTGGAGCCTCGCGTCCACCAGGAGTTCTCCCTTCCTGGTGTGGAGCCGGCCGAAATCCAGCTGGGCGGTGTGCCCCAGCAGCCAGGTCGCCTCGTGATCGAGCGACTCGAGTCCTTCCTCGATCTTGCCGATTCGGAGGGTGACGTCGAGCGACCGGCACTGCCGGCCGAGGGACTTGCAGGGCGGAGGCGTGGGCATGGGGGTCCGGGTCGGGGTGGGGGCGGAACGCATTGAATAATAGCCCTCGGGTGGCGCTCGCGTGGCCGGGGGGGCTCGCTTATGTTTGTGCCCTCGTTCACAAGGGCGGTCCGCCACTTGAGGACGCGTGAGGCGGGGATCCGGCGGGCGACACATCCAATCGGTATTACGGAGGCATGGCAGCGATGCAGAAGATCAGCTTGGTGGCAGGTTTGGCGGTCCTGATGGCGGCGTGCGGCGGCGAGAAGGCCCCGGAGCAGACCCCGGCGGCGGTTCCGGCGGCCGACACGGCGGCTCCCGCGGCGACCGCGGCGGTTCCGACCGGCGCGACTCACGACGTCCGCATGGAGTTCGACGGCAAGACCTACCACTTCATTCCCGCCACCTTGACCATCAAGGCCGGCGACGTCGTCAATTTCCACAACATCACCGGCGGCCCGCACAACGTCGCCTTCTGGGCCGACAGCATCCCGGCGGGTGCCGCGGCCGCGCTCGGCGCCGGCATGCCGAACCAGATGCAGCCCCTTTCCGGCCCGATGCTCGTCGAGCAGGATGCGATCTACAGCATCTCGTTCGCGGGGGCGCCGGAAGGCGAGTACAAGTTCTACTGCCTCCCGCACCTCGCGATGGGCATGAAGGGCTTGATCACGGTCGACGACTAAGCAGGCGGGGCAGCGTGATTGTGGACGGGGTAGGGGCGCACAGCCGTGCGCCCCTACCCCGTCCTCTTCCCGCTTCCCGCTGCCCCGCTGCCCAGCCTATTCGTGGTACTTCCCCCCGACCCACCACACCACGCATCCCACTCCCACGCCCGCCACGGCGTCCACGCCATAGTGGAACTGGCAGTACACCACCGAGATCGTCAGCAGCATCGCGGGAATCGCCATGAGCATGCCGAGCCTGCGGCTCCCCCGCCAGGCGCCGGAGGTGGCCGCGATCGTGGCCGCCACGTGTGACGACGGGAAGGCGGCGCCGTACGAGCTGCCCGAGGCGAGCGTCGCATACACCAGCCGCGCGGGGCCGTTGTCCAGGAACCAGGCGTCGGGTCGCGCAAATTCGTAGTACGGCCCCACCACCGGCCAGAACAGGAAGACGAGGTAGCAGGCGAGCAGGGTGAAAATGACCTGGTACATGGTCCGGTGCAGCGAAAACCACTCCTTCCTTGCGGCGAAGTAGAGCACGGGCAGCAGGAGGAGCAGGTAGTAGCTCCAGTACGCCGCATGGAGCACCGTCGAGGCGAGGCGGCTCGGGTAGTCGCGCCAGAGCGTCTGGCTGATCTGCCCGCCGAACAGCGCCGCCTCCCAACCCTGGACGGTGGTATCGCGGATCGGGACACCCCCCGCGTTCAGGATGTCGATTTCGCCGTAGAAGAGGAGGAGCAGGATGACGGGATAGACCTCGCGGAGCGCCCGCCCCGCCACCCCGAGTCCCGGCCGCTGTACCAGCAGGATCAGGGCGACGACCAGCGCGTGGGCCCCGAGCAGCCACCAGCACGCCGGGTTGTCCGGGGCCCGCCAGAGCGCGAGCGCGGAGACGATGGCGACGTACCACAGGATTGTCTTGTCGAGAATGCGCATCAGATCCACTTCTCGGCGCGGTACCACGCCGAGGTCTCGGCAAGACCCTTCGCGAGGTCGGTGGTGGGGCGCCACCCGGTGTCGGCCATCAGGGAGGAGGGGTCGCCGGTCCACGCCGGCTCGAAAAACTCATCGGCCTTTTCGGCGGAGAGCACACTGGCGGTGCCGGTCAGCTTGGCCGCGCCGCCGATGGCGGCCAGCAGTCCGCGGCCGATCACCTCGGGCACGGACAGCACCAGCACGTCGCGGCCGACGGCCGTGCCGATCTGCCGGGCCAGCGCGCCGGAGGTGAAGACTTCCGGATGACAGGGGAGGTAGGTCTTGCCGACGGTGTTTGGGCTGGTGCCCGCAGCGATGAGCGCCTCGGCGAGGTCGGGGCCGAAGATGGCGGAGAGTTCCTGGTCGCCCTTCCCGAAGACCGGAGCCACGCCCCAGCGCGCCAGCCTGAAGAGCCTGAGGACCTCGGTGTCGCGCGGGCCGTACACCATCGGCGGGCGGAGGATGACCCAGGGGAGCGGTCCGGCGCGCACCACCTCTTCGCCGGCCAGCTTGCTCCGGCCGTAGGCGGTGACCGGCCGCGCCGTCTCGGCGCCCGACAGCGGCGTGCCGCGGGCGGACGGGCCCGCGGCCGCCAGGCTCGACACGAGCACGAAGCGGGGCGTGCCGGTTTCGTGCGCCGCAGCGAGCAGGTTGGCGGTGCCGTCGCGATTGGCCTGGAGGAACTCCGCGTCGTCCCGGGCGGAGACCCGGCCCGCCACGTGGTAGACGACCTCGGCGCCTTCGGCGGCCTCGCGGAGCGCGGCCAGCGCGTCGAGGTCGCCGCGGACCAGGCGGACGCCACGGGCGGAGAGGCCGGCGGCCTTGCCCGGGGTGCGGACCAGCGCGGTGACTGTGTCCCCGCGCTTCAGCAATGCATCGATGAGGTGGCTGCCGACGAAGCCGGTGCCGCCGGTGACGAGAGCCTTCACAACGGCCGGTCGTACATCCGGAGCGTCTTGTAGACGACGAAGCCCATCTTGGAGAGGCCGAGGTTCATGGCGGGGTTGTCCTCGAGGATCCAGCCGCCTTCGCCCCAGTAGATCCCGTGCTCCGCCGCCTTGGTCCAGACGGCGTGATACAGCACGGAGTCCAGGCCCCGGCCGCGGAACTCCGGCACCACGCCGAGGAGGGGAATGCGGGCGCGGCGGATGGTCTCCCGTTTCAGGGCCCAGAGGAGCCGGACGATGAGCCAGGGAGTGAGCCGGCCCTGCCGGTTGGCGCGGAAGACGACGTTGAAGTCTGGGATGGCGAGCGAAAAGCCGACCGGCACGCCGTCCTTTTCCGCGAAGGTGATGAGGTCGGGCATGATCACCGGCTTGAACTGCTCGGCCAGGTGATCGATCTCGTGGTCGGTCATGGGGACGAAGCCCCAGTTCTTTTCCCACGAGCGGTTGTAGAGCAACTTGACGAGTTCGATCTCCTCGTGGAACCGCTTCATGTTGATCGGCCGGAGGGTCACGCCCATCCGGGACTTCATGATCTCCACCGCCCGGGTGAGCCGCTCGTGCACCGGCTTGTACGCGCGCATGGTCAGGTCGCCGCCCTGGTAGACGAACAGGTCCTTGGCCTTCCGGAACCCGGCGTGCTCCACCAGCTGCACGTAGTAGGGCGGGTTGTGCGGCATCATGATGGTAGGCGGCGTGTCGAACCCGTCCACCAGGAGCCCGCACTCGTCGTTGACGGAGAACGAGGCGGGGCCCCGCATGGTGTCGAAGCCGCGGGCGCGGAGCCAGGCGGCCGCGGCGTCGAGGAGCGCGTCGGCGACGGCCTGGTCGTTTTCGCACTCGAAGAAGCCGAAGAAGCCGACCTTGTCGGCGTGGATCTCGTTGTGGAGGGTGTTGGACACGGCGGCGATGCGCCCGACGACGGCCCCGGCGCGTGTGGCGAGGAAGTACTCCGCTTCGCCGTGCTCGAAGAAGGGGTTCTTGGCGCGGTCGAGCAGCATGCGGACGTCACGGCGCAGCGGCGGAACCCAGTTGGGGTCCGCCGCGTGGAGCCGGTATGGCAGGTCGATGAAGGCGTCGAGGTCGGCGCCGGTGCGGGCCGGCGCGACCTGGAGGGAACCGTTCAGATGACGCCGAGCTCGCGACCGATCTTCGCGAACGCCTCCAGCGAGAAGTCGATCTGGTCGAAGGTGTGGGTCGCCATGACGCTGGTCCGGATCCGGCACTGCGCCGGCGGCACGGCCGGCGGGGCCACCGGGTTGGTGAAGACGCCGGCGTCGAACAGCTTGCGCCACATGATGAAGGTGGTGTCGAGCGGGCCGATCAGCACCGGCACGATCGGGGTCTCGGTGGGCCCGATGTCGAAGCCGAGCTGGCGGAAGCCGTCCTGGAGGCGGCGTGCGTTGGCCCAGAGCGACTCGCGGCGCTCCGGCTCCTGCTGCATGACCTCGAGCGCGGCGAGCACGCCGGCGGTGTTGGCCGGGGGAAGCGAGGCGGTGAAGATGAGCGGCCGGCAGTGGTGCCGCAGGTAGTCCACGACGTTGCTGCGCGCGGCCACGAACCCGCCGATGGAGGCCAGCGACTTCGAGAAGGTGCCGGCGATGATGTCCACCTCGTCGGTCATGCCGAAGTGGGCGGCGGTGCCGTCGCCCTTGGGGCCGAGGACGCCGAGGGAGTGGGCGTCGTCGATGGCGAGGGCCGCGCCGTGCTTGCGGGCCACCGCGGAGAGGCCGGGCACGTCGGCGATGTCGCCTTCCATGGAGTAGACGCCGTCCACGATGATCATCATTCCGCGGCCGGCGGCGGCGTCGGGCGCCATCTTCCGGTCGAGCTGGGCCAGGTCGCCGTGGTTGAAGCGCGTGGTGTCGCCGTACGACATCTTGGCGCCGTCCACGATGGAGGCGTGGTCGAGCTTGTCGAGGTAGACCACATCGTCCTTGCCGACGAGGGCGGAGATGAGGCCGAGGTTGGCGTTGTATCCTGTGGAGAAGACGAGGCAGTCTTCCTTGCCGACGAACTCGGCAAGGGCGGCTTCCAGCTGCTCGTGGAGGTCGAGGGTGCCGTTGAGGAACCGGCTGCCGGTGCAGCCCGAGCCGTACCGGTGCAGGGCGCGGGACGCGGCCTCGAGGACCTTGGGGTGGTGGGTCAGGCCGAGGTAGTTGTTCGACCCCAGCATGATCCGCTTCTTGCCTTCGATGACCACCACGGTGTCTTCCGACTCCGAGATGGGCTTGAAGTATGGATAGAGCCCGGCGGCCCTGATTTCGTTGACCTTGGTGTAGTCACGGCACTTGTCGAACAGCGTGACGTGCGGGGTGGTCTGAGTGGCCACGTTGCCTCGGGCAGGCTGAATGGTCCGGAGGGTCGTCCCCCATCGCTATGTAACAGAACGATTTAAAGTACAAAATTGGACGGCCCGGCACAAGCGGAGCGCCCCGGAATCATCCCCCGGCCGATCAGGAGTGGGGCGGGGCCCCGGTGTGTGGCCCGGCGCGCCTGGATGCGTCTCCCGCAGCGCTGGAGCCGGCGGTCCACCCGATTGAGTTCGGGGGTCTGCGGGGCTATCTTGGTCGACCCCTATTCGTCCTCTTGTTGGGAGCGTTTCCATTGCGGCTCAATTCAGTCATTCCGTCCCTGCTCGGGGCGGCGGCTCTCGTGTTGGCTGTCGCCCAGCCGGCCGGTGCGCAGGTCGCCCGGCCGCGGCCGGGGCAGTTTGAAGTACGCGGTCTGGACTTCCGGCCCAACGGCGCCTGGCGCCAGCGGACCAACGCCATCCGGGCCCAGCGTCAGGCGATGCTGGCATCCGGGCAGTTTGCCCGGCTGAACGTCTCCGGCCCGGGGGCGTCGGCGACGGTGGTCACCGGCAACTTCAAGATCCCGGTGGTCCCGATCTACTTCAAGGATTCGGTCCCCGCCCTCTTTCCCGTGGCGGATTACCAGGACCTCTTCTTCTCGCCCGCGCCGGTTGGCCGCCCCTACAGCGTCAAGACCTACTACGAGCAGCTCTCCAATAACAACATCACGATGGACGGCACGGTCTTCCCCTGGGTGAAGGCCGACTCCACGGCTGCCTACTACGAGGACGGCTGCAACGGCATCGGGGCGTCTGGGGCGTGTTTGCACCCGAACAGCAACGGCGTCTCCGTGCGTTTCGCCGAAATGCTTCTCAATGCTGTGGCGGAGGTTTCCACCGGCCCCGACTCGCTCACGGTGTGGGCGCAGTATGACAACGACGGGCCCGACGGCCTCCCGAACTCCGGCGACGACGACGGCCGCGTGGACTTCGTCACCTTCCTGCAGCCCGAGATCGACGGCGCCTGCGGCACGGACCACATCTGGGCCCACCGGTGGTACCTCGAGGGCCTGAACGGCGGCTCGCCGTACGTGACCAAGACCAACCGCGCCGGCGGCGGCAAGATCGTGATCTCGGACTACACGATCCAGAGCGGGCAGGGCGGCAACGGCGCCTGCACGCCGGGCCAGATCATGCCGATTGGCACCGTGGCGCACGAAACGGGACACGCCTTCGGACTCCCCGACCTCTACGACACCCAGCAGATCACCCAGGGCATCGGCGAGTTCGGCCTGATGGGCTCGGGCAACTACGCCCGCTCCTACAGCCCCTCCCGGATGGAGGGGTGGTCCATGCTCGAGCTCGGCTGGGTCAAGGTGGACACGCTCGACGTCACCGGGACCGTCACCATGAATCCGGTGGCCACCTCGGACACGGTGTGGGTCCTGCCGACGCAGACGAACGGGGAGTACTTCATCCTCGAGAACCGGGCTGCCGTCGAGAGCGACTCTGCGCAGATGAACCCCGCGTACTCCCGGGCCAAGTCGCCGGGGCTGTACATCTGGCACATCGACCAGAGCCGCATCAACGCCGGCTCCTTCGAGCAATTCGATCAACACCGGGGCCGTGCAGGGCGTGGCGCTGGAGCAGGCCGACGGCCTGAACCAGCTCCGCCAGCCGTCCCCGAACAACAACCGCGGCGACGTGGGTGACGCCTTCCCCGGCTCCACCAACAAGACCGCCATCGACGGCTCGACGGCGCCCGGCTTCCGGACCAACGCCGGCAAGGTGGTCCCCGGCCGGATCGATTCGATCCGCATCGTCGGCAACACGGTGCTCTTCCGCTTCCGGGTCGAGAACCTGCTGCAGGTCACCAAGTTCGGCACCGGCACCGGCAACGATTCAGTCGTCCGTGCCCGGGAACACCACCGACGGCGTCGGCGTCACCCCCGGCACGGTCGTGACCCTGGCACCGATCCCGTCGCCGAACCACCGGTTCACCGGCTGGGGCGGGGACACCACCACCACCGACTCGGTGCTGGTCGTCACGATGGACCGCAACTGGGCGCTCACGGCGCAGTTCTCCTACGTGGCGGTCTTCACGACGGAGGCGGCCGCCACCGACCTCCTCGGCGGGGCCGCGCTCTCCGCGGCCCAGCGCGCCCTCCTCGACGCCGACGGCAACGACAACGGCACCTACGACCTCGGCGACTTCCTCGCCTGGGTGACCCTATCCGGCCAGGGCGTTCCGCCCGAGCTGATGGCCCGGCTGATGGCGGCCGCAGGCCCAACGACGGCGCCCGCGCCGAAGGGAGTGACCCCATGAACTCGATCCTGATGCGGGGCACCGCCCTCGTCGCCTTGCTGGTGGGTGTCTCCGCGTGCGGCGGCGGCGACGACGGCGGCCCCTCCGGCCCCGTGGCCGGGCCCCTGCGGGTGGTCGTCACCAGCCCCAACACCGACGACGGCGCCGTGATGTTCCAGGTGACCGGCGTCGTGGATTCCGTGGTGGTGCCGGCGGGGCTCACGCTGTACCAGAGCGTGCCCGGCCCGAACGTCATCCGCGCCATCGTGACCGGCAACATCAGCTCGGGCAGCAACCTGCTCACGCTGTACGTGGCGGACGTCAGCAAGGCGTCGTCCATCACCACGCAGGTCTTGCAGGTGGCCGCCCGCGTCACCTATGCGCAGCGCCCCGCAGGCACCTACAGCCTGACGGTGCAGAAGTAATCCCATCCGCTTGACGCCGCCCGGGGGAGTGCCGTTAGTTCAGGCACTCCTCACCGGGCCGGCCCTGTGCAGTACACCCTCCTGATCAACGGCGTCTCCACTTCGGTGGACGTCGACCCCGACACGCCGCTGCTCTGGGTCCTGCGGGACCACCTCAACCTGACCGGCACCAAGTTCGGGTGCGGCGTCGGGCAGTGCGGCGCCTGCACGGTGCATCTCGACGGCCAGGCCACCCGCTCCTGCCAGTGGATCGTCCGCGACGTCGGCACCAAGGCCATCACGACGATCGAGGGACTGTCCGACGACGGCAGCCACCCGCTGCAGCAAGCGTGGGTCCGCGAGCAGGTGCCGCAGTGCGGCTACTGCCAGGTGGGGCAGATCATGTCCGCGGCCGCGCTGCTCGCCGAAACGCCGCACCCCTCCGACGCCGACATCGACGCCGCCATGGCGGGCAACATCTGCCGCTGCGGCACCTACCAGCGGATCCGGCGGGCCATCCACGTCGCCGCGGGAGACGCGCCGTGACGGTGTCACGCCGCGACTTCGTGAAGACGGCCGCCGCCACCGGCGCCGGGCTCACCCTGGCCGTGTACTTCCAGGGCTGCGGTGACGGGGCACCGGCCCCTGACGGCGCCCTGGCCCCCAACGCTTTCCTCCGGCTCATGCCCAACGGCGCCACCACCGTGATCGTCGGCCGGGTGGAGATGGGCCAGGGCGCGACCACCGGGCTCGCGATGGCCCTCGCCGAGGAGCTCGACTGCGACTGGAGCCAGGTCTCGGTGGAGCAGGCCCATCCCGACAAGGCCTTCCGCAACCCGCTCTTCTGGAACCTGCAGGTGACGGGCATCAGCACCAGCCTCCGGCAGGGGTGGCGCCCGATGCGTGAGGCCGGGGCCACCGCGCGCGCGATGCTCGTGGCGGCCGCGGCGAGCCGGTGGGGTGTGACCGCGGCGTCGTGTCGGACGGAAGGCGGGACGGTGCGTCACGACGCGACCGGACGCTTCCTGGATTACGGCGCCCTGGCGACCGAGGCGGCCGCCCTTCCGGTGCCGCGGGAGGCGCCCCTCAAGGATCCCCGTGACTTCCGGCTGGTCGGCAAGCGGCTTGACCGGCTGGACGCCGAGTCCAAGGTGCGCGGCACGACCACCTTCGGCATCGACGTCCGGCTGCCGGGCATGGTGTACGCCAGCGTGGAGCGGTGCCCGGTGCCGGGCGGGCGGGTGGGCGGCGTGGCGGGGGAGACGGAGGCGATGGCGGTGCCCGGCGTGCTGAAGGTCGTGCGGCTGGAGGACCGGGTGGCCGTAGTGGCCGAGCACTACTGGCAGGCCGTCAAGGGTCGGCGCGCGCTGCAAGTCACCTGGAACGAGAACGGCGCCTCCACTCTCGACAGTGCGGGGATCACCCGGCAACTCGACGCGCTGCTGGCGGGTGGGGCCGGCACGGTGGCGTTCCGAGACGGCGACGCCGAAGGCGAACTGCAGTCGGCGGCCACGACCGTCTCGGCGCGCTACGACCTCCCCTTCCTTGCGCACGCGACGATGGAACCGCAGAACTGCACCGCGTGGGTGCACGATGGGCGCGTCGAGATCTGGGCCCCGACGCAGTTCCAGGCCGGCCCCTTCTACGCCGCCGGCGGCGGCGCGCGTGGGGTGGCGGCCACTGGCGCAGACCTCTCCACCTCCGACGTGACGATCAACACCACCTTCCTCGGCGGTGGATTCGGACGCCGTCTCGAAGTGGACTACGTCGAGGAGGCCGCGCGGATCGCCAGGGAGCTCGACCGGCCGGTGCAGGTCATCTGGTCCCGGGAAGACGATATGCGACACGACTTCTACCGCCCGGTCGCGGCGCACGCCCTCACCGCGGCGCTCGGCGGCGACGGGCTCCCGGTGGCGTGGCGGCAGTCCGTGGCCACGCCGTCAGTGGCACGCCACTGGGTGCCGTGGATTCCGGCCTGGGCGCTCAACCTGGGCGGCGTCTTCGAGCATGGGGCCGACATCGTGGCCCTCGAAGGGTCGCTGGTCCTGCCCTACCGGGTGCCGAACCGGCTGCTCGACTGGCGCGAGCTGGTCGTGCCGGTGCCCGTCGGGTACTGGCGGTCGGTGGGACATTCCCACAACACCTTTGCGGTCGAGTGCTTCGTCGATGAACTGGCCCACGCGGCGGGGCAGGACCCGGTGGCCTACCGGCGGGCCCTCCTTGAGGACGACCCGCGGACCGCCGCCGTCCTCGACCTGGCCGCCGAGCAATCGGGGTGGGGCACGCCGCCGCCGGCCGGCCGCGCGCGGGGCGTGGCGCTCCTCCGGGCCTACGACAGCGTCGTGGCGCAGGTGGCCGAGGTGTCGCTGTCGGATACGGGGCAGGTGCGGGTGCACCGGGTCACCTGCGCCATCGATTGTGGCACCGTCATCAACCCGGGCCTCGTCGAGGCGCAGATGGAAGGCGGGGTCGTCTTCGGGCTGACGGCGGCGCTGCACGGCGAGATCACCATCGCCGAGGGGCGGGTGCAGCAGAGCAATTTCTTCGACTACGAGATGATGCGGATGCCGGAGGCTCCGGTGGTGGAGGTGCACATCGTGCCGAGCGCGGAGCCTCCGGGCGGTGTGGGGGAGGCGGGAGTGCCGCCGATCGCGCCCGCGGTGGCGAACGCGGTGTTTGCGCTGACGGGGGAAAGGGTGCGGAGGTTGCCGCTGCGTCTCGTAGCTCGCGGCTGAAGCCGCGGCTCGGCTGATGTCGCTGAAGCGACGCGCTGTGGCGAGCTTCCGGCCCCGCTGCCCCGCTGCCCCGCTGCCCCGCCGCTACGCGGCGACCAGCCCCAGCCCCATCGCCGTGGCCGCGCGCTTGGCCTCCGTCATGCGCTCCGCGGCGCCCGGCAGCATCATCCCTTCCGCCGCCACCACCGACAGCTCGTGAATCCCCATGAAGCCGAGCAGGGTACGGAGATGGGGCTCCAGGTGGTTGAACTCCGGGTGGGGCGAGTCGGGACCGTAGTCGAACCCGCGGGTGACGACCGCGTAGGCGGTGCGTCCCTCCAGGAGGCCCACCGGCCCCTCGGCGCCGATATTGAAGGTCCAGCCCGGCCGGATGACGAGGTCGAAATAGTGCTTGAGGGTGTGCGGGAGCCCGAAGTTCCACATCGGCGTCACGAACAGGTAGGCGTCCGCCGAGATGAACTGGGCCACCAGGCGGTCGAGGGCGCGGCGGCGGAGCGCGAGCTGGTCCGGAGCGGCCGTGGACGGCTGGTCGAACAGGACCGACACCATCGGCTCGTCGAGCGGAGGGAGCTCGAGCGCCGACAGGTCGAGCGTTTCGACGACACCTGACGGGTGCACGGTCAGCCAGGCGTCGAGGAACGAATCCGCGAGGTGCCGGGTCTGCGAGTGCCCGTTCTGGTGCGGGGTGGCGATGATCTGGAGCAGGGTGGACACGCGCGCCTCCGGTCTGGTGCATCGGGTGCTCGGATGAGCCTCTCGCCGTACGCTAACGCGCGCGGTTGAATGGGCCGTGACAGGAAGGTGAAGGGTGGTTCACGACGGTTGGTTCACCCCGGCCTCACGCTCCCTTAATGGCCGGGTGAGTGAATTTCATCGTGGGAGCGTGTCCACAGTCGCCGTGCAGGCATCGGCCTACCAGGAGGAGCCATGAGCAGCATCGTCAAGGTGATCGAAGTCATCGCGCAGTCGGACAAGGGGTTCGAGGACGCGGCGCGCAACGCCGTGGCCGAGGCGTCGAAGACGGTCAAGGGGATCAAGTCGATCTGGATCGACAACTTCTCGGCCGAAGTCGCGGGCGACAAGATCACGTCCTACCGCGTCAACGCCAAGATTTCGTTCGTGCTCGAGGGCCACAAGTAGCCGGGCACGCCAAGTGATGCCGGACCGTGCGGTTCACCCAGTGCCAGGCGGCCCCCCGGTTGCCTGGCACACCCGTTCCGTGGCGTCGGTGCTCGAGGACTTCGGCACCGACGCGGGGGCGGGCCTTGCCGAGGAGGAAGCGGCACGGCGTCTCCTCGCCGACGGCCCCAACGCGCTGGTGGAACGGCGCCGCCGCGGCCCGTTCCTCGTCTTCCTCTCGCAGTTCTCCGACTTCATGGTGATCGTCCTGCTCGTGGCGGCGGCCCTGGCTGGCGCCATCGGCGAGACGCTCGACGCCGTCGCTATCCTCGTCATCGTGGTGCTCAACGCCGCCTTCGGCTTCCTGCACGAGCGCCGCGCGGCACAGTCCATTGCACTGCTCCGGGCGCTCGCGGCGCCGCAGGCCAGGGTTCGCCGGTCGGGAGCCGTCCACTCGGTGCCCGCCGCGAGCCTCGTGCGGGGCGACCTCGTCCTGCTCGAGGCCGGGAATGTGGTGCCCGCCGACCTCCGCCTGACGCAGGTGGCGTCGCTGCGGGTGGACGAGTCGGTGCTGACCGGGGAATCGCACCCGGTGGACAAGCACACCGCTCCCTCGCTCAGGACCGACGAGCCGCTCGGCGACCGCCGGGGCATGGCCTTCAGCGGCACCATCGTCACGTATGGGAACGGCGCCGGCGTGGTCACGGCCACCGGGATGGACACGGAACTCGGGCGGATCGCCGAGCTGCTGCACACCGCCGAGGACACGCCGTCGCCCCTGCAGCGCCGGCTGGCCCTGCTGGCCCGGTGGCTCGCCTTCGCGGTGCTGGCGCTCTGTGCCTTCATCTTCGGCATCGGGCTGCTGCGCGGGGTGGAGCCGGTGCTCATGTTCCTCACGGCGCTGAGCCTGGCGGTGGCGGCGATCCCCGAGGCACTGCCGGCGGTGGTGACTGCCTCGCTTGCGCTCGGGGCCCGGCGGCTCGTGGGGCACCACGCGCTGATCCGCCGGCTGCCCGCGGTGGAGACGCTCGGGTCGGTCACCGTCATCTGCGCCGACAAGACCGGCACGCTGACCGAGAACCGGATGCAGGTGCAGGAACTCCGGCCTGACGCCGCGCCCGGTGGCGTGCCGGTGGTGCTGCTCCGCGCGCTCGCGCTCAGCAACGACGCCGAGGCGGTACCCGGCGGCGGTGCAGCGGGGGATCCGACCGAGGTGGCGCTCCTCGAGGCGGCGGCGGAACGCGGGATGGAGAAGGCGGCGCTCGGGGAGCTGTTCCCGCTCCTGGCCCGCCTCCCGTTCTCGGCGGAGCGGGGGATGATGACCACCCTCCACAAGGAGGGGGAGGGGGTCGTCGCTTTCGTGAAGGGGGCGCCCGAGCGGGTGCTGGAGCGCTGCGTCCGCGCGCTCGACGGCGAGGCAGTCGCGCCGGTGGATTCGGCCGCCGTGCTGGCCGAGGTGGAGGCGCTGGCGGCCGAGGGGCTCCGGGTCCTGGCGTTCGGGGTCCGGCGGTTTCCGTCGGTGCCGGATCCGCTGACGCCGGAAGAGGTGGAGCGGGACCTCACCTTCGTGGGGCTGGCCGGTCTGCACGACCCCGCGCGGCCGGAGGCGCGGGCGGCCATCGCGGAGTGCACGGCGGCGGGGATCCAGGTGGTGATGATCTCCGGGGATCATCCTGTCACAGTGGACGCGATGGCACGCCGGCTCGGCGTCACCACCACCCACGCGCGGGCGGCGCCCGAGCGGAAGATCGACATCGTGCGCGAGCTGCAGCGGCGCGGCGAGGTGGTGGCGATGACCGGCGACGGCGTGAACGACGCGCCGGCGCTCCGGCAGGCGGACATCGGTGTGGCGATGGGACGGGGCGGCACCGACGTCGCCCGGCAGGCGGCGGACATGATCCTGCTGGACGACAACTTCGCCACCATCGTCTCGGCGGTGCGCGAGGGGCGGCGGATTTACGATAACATCCGGAAGTTCGTGCGGTACGTCATGACCTGCAATTCCGCCGAGGTCTGGGCGCTCTTCCTGGCGCCGCTGCTTGGTTTGCCACTTCCGCTCCTCCCGATCCACATCCTCTGGATCAACCTGGTGACGGACGGGCTGCCCGGACTGGCGCTCGCGAACGAGCCGCGCGAGCCGGGCGCGATGCGCCGTCCGCCACGGCCCCTGACCGAGAGTATGTTTGCGCATGGACTCTGGCAGCACATCATCTGGGTGGGGCTCCTCCTCGGCGGCACCTGCCTCGTCACGCAGGCCTGGGCCTGGCACACCGGCTCGCCGCGGTGGCAGAGCATGACGTTCACGGTGCTGGCGCTCTCGCAGTTGGGGCACCTGCTGGCCATCCGCTCCGAACGGGAGCCGGCCTGGCGCGGGTTCCTGTCCAATCCGGCGCTGCTCGGCGCGGTCCTCCTCACGGTGGTGCTGCAGCTCGCCACGCTCTACCTGCCGGTGTTCAACGCCGTGCTCCACACGGCACCGCTCACCGCGGGTGAGCTGGCGTTCTGCCTCGCGATGTCGAGCGTCGGCTTCCTGGCGGTGGAGGTCGAGAAGTCGCTGGTCCGGCGGGGCGTCCTCTACCGGGAGACCGACATGGTGGTGAAGGCATGACCAGCGGGCCCACGACCGGAGCAGGAGCCATCGAGCGCTATCGGCGCCTCGTCATTCTCGTCGTGGCGCTGCTGGTGGCCGCGCTGCTGGCGTTGTCACCTGAAATCCACCGGCAGATCGTGGCGCTGCTGGCGCTCGCCGAACCGATCATCGAAGCACATCCCGTCTGGGGAGCCGTCGTCTTCACGGCCATCTCGGCGCTCGGCGCCATCCTGGTCTTCGTGTCGAGCTGGCTGCTGGTGCCCCTCGGCGTGCAGGCCTGGGGGCCCGTCGGGTGCTTCGTCCTGCTCTGGGCGGGGTGGTTCCTCGGCGGGATCGTCACCTACTCGGTGGGGAGGTACCTCGGACGGCCGGTGGTCCGGCGGCTGCTGCCGGAGCCGCTCATTGCCAGGTACGAGGTCCGGATTCCGAAAGGGCGGCGCTTCTTCCCGGCGCTGCTGGTCACCGTCTCGGTACCCTCCGACATTGCCGGGTACTTCTTCG
>CAVZRK010000004.1:0-724236 GCA_963777835.1 uncultured Gemmatimonadales bacterium
GGCGCACAAGACAACGGGGCCCCCTCCTCGGAAGCCCCGCTTGCACCTTCCCCGCCTCCCCGCGTCCCCGCCTACCCCCTGAGTATCGGCAACTCCGCCCCGCCCCGCGTCCGCGCCGCCTCGACCACCCGCTCGGCAATTTCCGCCAGCGCCACTGCCGCCGGGCTCTCCGGACTCGCCACCACGATCGGCTTGCCGCGGTCGGCCAGGTCCGCCATCTGCGCCTGCATCGGGATCCGCCCCAGCACCGGCACCTTGAGCTCCCCGCCCAGCTTGTCGCCGCCGCCCGTCGGGAAGAGGTCGGTGTGCTCGCCGCAGTGCGGACAGGTGAAGCCGCTCATGTTCTCGACGATGCCCAGCACCGGCACGTTCACCTTGTCGAACATCTTCCCGCCGCGGAGCGCGTCGCCCACCGACATCTCCTGCGGCGTGGTGACGATGACCGCCCCCGACACGTTGGTGGCCTGCACCAGCGAGAGCTGCGCGTCGCCGGTGCCGGGCGGGAGGTCCACCAGGAAGTAGTCCAGCGTGCCCCAGTCCACGTCCCGCAGGAACTGCGTGACGATCTTCATGATGATCGGCCCGCGCCAGATGGCCGGCGCGTCCCGCTCCACGATGAACCCCAGCGACATCAGCTTGACGCCGTACGCCTCGAGCGGCTGCATGCGGCGGTCGGCGGACACCTGCGGCCGCTCGAAGACGCCGAACATCCGCGGAATGTTGGGCCCGTAAATGTCCCCGTCCATCAGCCCGACGCGGTGCCCCGCCCTGGCCAGCGCGATGGCCAGGTTGGCGGCCACGGTGGACTTCCCCACCCCGCCCTTGCCCGACGAAATGGCGATGACCTTGCCGAGGTTCGGCAGCGACATCTGCGGCGCGGGCGGCGGCATCGCCTTGTCCCCCTCGGCCGGCGGGCCGTGGGTGGACTTGGCCGGTCCGGACGGGTCCTTGATCTGGATCCGGGGATCGGGCAGGTCGGCCGCCTGGAACGCCTGGCGGATCTGGCGCACCAGCGTCGCGGGGTCGTCCCGACGGAGGAGGAAGGTGAAGGTCGGTCGGCCGTCGTCGCCGATGACGAGTCCTTCGACCATCCCTGCCGCCAGCAGGTCCTGCCCCACGCGGGGGTTCACGATGCCGGCCAGCGCCTCGCGCGCCGCGGCGAGCGGTGTGGACGCCACTAGATGGCCTCCACGGTCTTGACCTCGGGCACCGACTGGCGGAGCCGCACCTCGAGCCCCTGCTTCAGGGTGATGGTGGACGCGGCGCAGCCATGGCAGGTGCCGCCCAGCCGCACGTAGAGCTTGCCCTCGCTGGCGTCAAAGTCCACGACCTCCACCTGCCCCTTGTGGGAGGCGATGTAGGGCCGGAGGGTGTCGATCGTCGCCTCGATGCGGGCGAGCATGTCCATCGTCGTGTCCATCGTGCCTCAACGCTTTCCGTTGCCGCCGAGATACGCGCGCGCGGCCTCGAGTACCGTCCCCTGCACGTCGCCCATCGAGCCCTCGATCGAGAGCCCCGCCGCCTTGGTGTGCCCGCCGCCGCCGAACGGCTTGGCGAAGGCGGCCACGTCCACGTCGCCCACCGAGCGGAGCGACACCTTGATGCGCCCCGCCGCGATTTCCCGGAAGAGCAGCGCCATCCGCACCCCCGCGATGCTCCGCGGGAACTCCACCACCCCGTCGAGGTCGTCGGCGCTCACGCCGAGCCGCTCGAGCGCGCCCGGCGGCACGGTGACCCACGCCAGCCCGTACTCCTGCTCCACCACGAGCGTCTGCAGCGCCTCGGCGTACAGACGGGGACGCCCCTCGGGGGCGTTGGCGTACACGTCGAGGTACATCCGCTCGGGGTCGAGCCCCGTTTCCAGCAGCTCGGCGGCCACGCGCAGCGTGCGCGGATGGGTGTTGCTGAAGCGGAAGCTGCCGGTGTCGGTCATGATGGCCACGTAGAGCGCCCGCGCGGCCTCGCGGGTGAGCGGCCACTCGTTGGCCCGGCCGATCTCGAAGACCAGTTCGCCGGTGGCCGCCGCCGACGGGTCCACGTACCGGGGCCCCGGGGGGAGCTCGCCGGGGCTCACGTGGTGGTCGATGCAGACCACCGGCACGCCGCGGTCCCGGACGGTGTCGCCCAGCATGCCGAGCCGGCCGAGGTCGGCGATGTCCAGGACCACGATCAGGTCCGCCCGCCGGAGCTCCTTGATGGCTTCCCGGCTCTTGTCGGCCCCGGGCAGGTCCTCGAAGAGGAAGTCGAAGCGGGGGGGCGTCGGGCTGGGGTTGGTGACCACCGCGGTGATCCCCTGCGCCTTCAGGAGGTGGAGCAGCCCCACCTCGCTGCCGAGCCCGTCGCCGTCGGGATTCACGTGGGTGGTCAGGCAGACCCGCTGGCCCGGCATCAGCACGTCGGCGATGGCCCTGGCGGCTTCGGTCTTGTGGTGGGAGAGCGGCAGCTTCATGACCGCGGAAAGATAACCCCCAGAACGCAAGAGGGGAGCAGCACCCGCTGCTCCCGCTCAGTCCCCAGTCCTCAGTCCCGTCAGTCCTCTACGTATTGAGCTTCGAGTGCTTGCGCCCGTAGAAGAAGTAGATGGCGATGCCGATGGCCATCCAGACGATGAGGCGCGCCCAGGTGTCGATCGGCAGGCCCCACATCAGGTAGAAGCAGAACCCGACGCCGAGGATCGGCACCAGCGGCACCAGCGGGGTGCGGAACGGCCGCGGGATGTCCGGGTCGGTGTAGCGCAGCACCAGGACGCCGCCGCAGACGATGGCGAACGCCAGCAGGGTGCCGATCGACACCAGCTCGCCGAGGAGCCCGATGGGGAGGAGCCCGGCGCAGAGCATGGCCACGAGGCCGGTCACGATGGTGGCGAGCCAGGGCGTCTTGAACTTCGGGTGCACCGCGCTGAACACCGGCGGCAGGAGCCCGTCCTTGGCCATCGTGTAGAAGATGCGCGGCTGGCCCATGAGCATGACGAGGATGACCGACGAGAGGCCGGCGATGGCGCCGATCTTGACGAAGGGCCGGAGCCAGGCCAGGCCGGGGCCGGCGGCGTCGATGCCGACCGCGATCGGGTCGGGCACGTTCAGTTGGTCGTACTTGACGATGCCGGTCAGGACCAGCGACACCGCGATGTACAGGACGGTGCAGATGACCAGCGAGCCGAGGATGCCGATCGGCATGTCCCGCTGCGGGTTCTTCGTTTCCTGCGCCGCGGTGGACACCGCGTCGAAGCCGATGTAGGCGAAGAAGATGACGCCGGCGGCGCGGACGATGCCGCTCCAGCCGAAGTGGCCCTCGCTCACCATGGCGGGGACGAACGGATCCCAGTTTTCGCGGTTGATGTAGGCGGCGCCGAAGGCGATGAACGCCAGCACGACCGCCACCTTGATGACCACGATGATGTTGTTGAACCGCGCCGATTCCTGGATGCCGATGACCAGGAGGATCGAAATCAGGCCGACGATGACCATGGCCGGCACGTTCAGCACCGCGTCGGGATTCCGGGTCCACCCCTCGGTGAAGATCCGCCAGACGTTGAGCCCGGCGTCGGGCACCGCGGTGTGGGTGTACGGCGCCGAGGTGTAGGCCGCCGGGAGGTCGATGCCCATGTCCCGGAGGAGCGACACGAAGTACCCCGACCAGCCCACCGCCACCGTGGAGGCGGCAAAGAGGTACTCGAGGATCAGGTCCCACCCGATGATCCAGGCGACGAACTCGCCCATGGTGGCGTAGCCGTAGGTGTACGCCGACCCCGCGATCGGGATCATCGCCGCGAACTCGGCGTAGCAGAGCCCGGCGAAGGCGCAGGCCAGGCCGGCCAGCAGGAACGAGTAGACGATGGCGGGGCCGGCGTAGTTGGCGGCGGCCTGCCCGGTCAGCACGAAGATGCCGGCCCCGATGATGGCGCCGATGCCCAGCATGACCAGGCCCCCGGCACCGAGCGTGCGCTTGAGGCTGTGGTCGGTGGCCAGCTCGGCCTGGAGGGAGGCCACGTCCTTCCGTCGGAATAGGCTCATACGAGTCTCCACCTGCGGGGGGACAGCAACGCTCGGGAACGGGTCAGGGAATCGAGCCGGGCGGCGGCAGCTTCTCGTCCTGCTCGGTGGACATCAGCTTGCGGAACGACCAGAGCGTGAGGCCGAGGACGAAGATCCAGGCGCCCGCCATGAAGATCATTGCCGTGGTGTTCATCGGGCCACCTCCTTGCCGTCGAGAACGCGGCGGCGCCAGGCCGCCCGGATGAGCCAGAGCTGGAAGAGCAGGATGGCCAGCATCAGCCCGCGCGACGCCCAGCGCACCGTGTGCTGGTCGGCCGCCACGTTGGTCATCAGCAGGGTCGGGACCGCCTCCTGGATGGTCCACCAGATCATCATGACGAGCAGGAAGACCGGCGTGATGTACGTCATGACGAACTTGAAGAAGGTCGGGATCCGGATGCTGGCGCCCTCGTGGATTTCCTTCCACATGTTGTCGGGGCCCATGACCCAGACGAAGAGGATCGTCTCGACGAGCGCGAGGACGACGAGCCCGAAGGTGCCGGCCCAGTAGTCCCACTCGTCGAGGAAGCCCTTGGTGTAGAAGACCAGGTGCAGGAGCCCCAAGAGCAGCGCGATGAAGCCCGAGCGCGGTGGCCGTCCGCTTCCGCGTCCAGCCGAAGTTCTCCTCGACGAACGACAGCGCCGGCGTGGCCATGGCCACCGAGGAGGTGATCCCGGCAAAGAAGAGCAGCCCGAACCACATGACGCCCGCGGCGGTGGCCATGACGGCCCCGCCCGGCAGCTGGTTGAACACCAGGGGCATGGCGATGAAGCCGAGGTCGAAGCTGCCGCCCTTGGCGATGGCGGTGGCGCCGGCCACGCCGAAGAAGGCGACGATGGCCGGGATGGCCAGCGAGCCGCCCAGCACCACCTCGGCGGTCTCGTTGGTGGCCGCGGTGGCGATGCCCGACAGGGCGATGTCGTCCTTCTTCTTCAGGTAGCTGGCGTAGGCCTGGAGCGAGCCCATCCCCACGGACAGCGTGAAGAAGATCTGCCCGGTGGCTGCGAGCCACACCTTCGGGTTGCCGAGCAGGCTCCAGTTGGGCGTGTACATGAAGTTGAGCCCGTCGATCGGGCTGGACTGGGTCAGCACCCCGTCCACCATGATGTCGTGGGTGCCGAGGGTCAGCACGCGGACCACCAGGATGGCGGCGAAGACGAACAGGATCGGCATGCCGATCTTGGCCAGCCGCTCGATGCCGGCCGTGAGGCCCTTGCTCACCACGTAGAAGTTGATGGCGATGGTAATGAAGAAGAAGACGAACGGGGTCCAGAAGCCGTGCACCGTCCCATTCTGGAGGTCCACGTAGGACTTGAAGTAGGCCTGCATCCCCGCCTGGTCGAGCCCCTGCGTGGCGCCCCGGAGCGAGGCCCAGGTCCAGGCCAGGGTCCACGACTCGATGTAGCAGTAGTAGATCAGCACGACCACCGGCATGAAGAGTCCCAGCACGCCGAGGTACTTGGCGACGGGGTGCTTCCAGATGCTCTCGAACATGCCGGGGATGGAGCCGTGCCCCCGGAGCCCGCCGTGGCGGCCCACGCCCCACTCGATCCACATCAGCGGGATGCCGACGAGGAGGAAGGCGATGAAGTAGGGGATCATGAAGGTGCCGCCGCCGTTCTCGACCGCCTGCCGCGGGAAGCGGAGGAAGTTGCCGAGGCCGACGGCGTTGCCCGCCATGGCCAGGATCAGGCCGATGCGGGACCCCCAGGCTTCGCGCGCTGGTGCGGAGTCGCTCACGAGTGCTCCAAATTGAGAGTGGAACGGCGGGGCACGCGGCGCGCCCCGCCTCGGTTCAGGCGCTGTAGTTCGGCGCCTCGCGGGTGATCGTCACGTCGTGGGGGTGGGACTCGCGGAGGCCGGCGCTGGTGACCTGCACCATTTCCACGTCACGCTGGAGCGAGAGAATGTCGGCGGCGCCGCAGTAGCCCATGCCGCTCCGGAGGCCGCCCGCCATCTGGAAGATGACGTCGCCGACCGGTCCCCGATAGGGGACGCGGCCCTCGATCCCTTCCGGCACCATCTTGGACGGCGCCATTTCGCCCTGCTGGAAGTAGCGATCGGCCGAGCCGTCCTGCATGGCCGCCAGGCTCCCCATCCCGCGGATGACCTTGAAGCGCCGCCCCTCGGCGAGCACCGACTCGCCGGGGCTCTCCTCCGTGCCGGCCAGCATGGCGCCCATCATGCAGCAGGCGGCGCCGGCGGCGAGCGCCTTGACCACGTCGCCCGAATACTTGATGCCGCCGTCGGCGATGACCGGCACGTCCCCGGCCCCGCGCACGGCGTCCATGATGGCGGTGACCTGCGGCATCCCCACGCCGGTGACCACGCGGGTGGTGCAGATGCTGCCCGGCCCTACGCCCACCTTGACCGCGTCGGCGCCGCGCCGGACGATTTCCCGGGCGCCCTCCTCGGTGGCCACGTTGCCGGCCACGAGCTGCACGTCGGGAAAGGCGTCGCGGAGGAGCGCCAGCGTCTGGAGCACCCCTTCGCTGTGGCCGTGCGCCGAGTCGATGACGAGCACGTCGGCGCCGGCGTCCACCAGCGCCTTGGCCCGGATCTTCGCGTCGGGCGTGCCGCCCACCGCGGCCGCCACGCGGAGCCGGCCGTGCTGGTCCTTGTTGGCGTCGGGATGCTGCGCCCGCTTGTAGATGTCCTTGACCGTGATGAGCCCCCGGAGCACCCCCTCGGCGTCCACCACCGGGAGCTTCTCGATCCGGTGCTTGGCCAGGATCCGCTCCGCCGCCTCGAGGGTGGTGCCCACCGGGGCGGTGACGAGATTGTCCTTGGTCATCGCGTCGTGGATCGGCTGGTCGAGGTTCCGCTCGAACTGCAGGTCCCGGTTGGTCACGATGCCGATGAGCCGGCCCTGGGCGTCCACGATCGGCACGCCGGAAATCCGGAAGCGGCTCATCAGGGCCGCGGCCTCGCGGAGCGGCCGGTCGGGCCCGAGCGTGATCGGGTTGAGGATCATCCCGCTCTCGCTCCGCTTGACCCGGTCCACCTCGGCGGCCTGCCGCTCGATGGACATGTTCTTGTGCAGCACCCCGATGCCGCCGGCCCGCGCCATGGCGATGGCCATTTCGGACTCGGTGACGGTGTCCATGGCGGCGGAGACGAGGGGGACGTTGAGGGGGATCGAGCGGGTGAAGCGGGAGGCGGTCCGGACGTCGCGCGGGTGGACGGTCGAGTGCCGCGGGACGAGAAGCACGTCGTCGAACGTCAGTCCGACGGAAGGACGAATGGTGGCCATCAGGTCGGGGACTCCGTATGCACCGCGGCCCACCGGTGGCGCGACGCGCCCGGGGGGCCGGATTGGATCGTGGGGGGTACCATCTCGAAGGATACGGAGCGGTGCGGGCGAAATCAAGGCGGCTGCCGCCCCCCGACCCGCAGGGCTCAAAGGGGCTGGAACAGTTCCTGGAGTCCGAGCACGAACGGCGCGGCGGCCCCCTCCGGCAGCCACTGGAGCCGCTCCCGCTCGACCCGGGGGAAATGGTCCTCCGGCGTCCACACCTCGGCCTGCCGATGATCCGGATCCACGATCCAGTACAGCGGGACGCCCCGCCGCTGGTACTCGGCCCGCTTGGTGAAGCGGTCGTGGCGGGTGGTCGAGGGGCTCAGGACCTCCACCACGAGGAGGAGGTCGGTCAGCTGTTCCCATTTCAGCGTGCGCGCCTGCGCGATCGGCACCACGAAGGTGTCTGGCTGCACCTCGGTGTCGTCGTCGCCCCAGGACACCTCCGAGCGCGAGCCGACGACGTGGAACGGGAGGCCGGCCGCCCGGACGTAGGCTGTCAGCGCGTGCTCGATCCGCTGGGTGACGATCTCATGCCAGAGCCTGGGAGCCGGGGTCACGAGCAGCTCCCCGCGCACCAGCTCGTAGCGGTTGCCGTCCTCGGGGATGTCCCGAAGCATGGCGCGGGTGTAATAGGCGGGAGCGGGCATGCCCATATAGTGATATCCTCGGCGCCGAGAGAGCAAGGGGGAGCCATCCCCCAATTCCGCCCCGGGGCCGAGGAGGCCCAGTCACCACGACAGCGCGGGTGGAACCGCCGTTACGCGCGGCTCGCGCCGCCAGACGAAATAGACCGGAATGCCGAGGGCCACGATCAGGAGCCCGGGCCAGGTGAAGAGCGGCTTTTCGAGGAGCAGGACCACGAGCAGCACCGCGATGCTCACGATGTACAGCGCGGGCACCACCGGGTACCCCACCGCCTTGACCGGCCGGGGGAGGTCTGGCTGGAGCCGGCGGAGCCGGAAGAGCGCCACGGTGGTGAGCAGGTAGAACACCAGCGCGGCGAAGATGACGTAGTCGAGCAGCTGGTTGTAGGTACCGCTCAGGCAGAGCAGCGACGCCCAGAGCGCCTGGATCCAGAGTCCCCAGCCGGGAGTGTGGTAGCCGGCGTGGAGGTGGCCGGCGCGCTCGAAGAAGAGCTTGTCACGCGACATCGCGTAGTACACCCGCGGGCCGGCCAGGATGAGCCCGGCGTTGCAGCCGAGGGTCGAGATGATGATGGCGATGGCCATGACCACGCCGCCGCCGGCGCCAAGCATCACCTCGACCGCCGCGGTGCCGACGCGGTCGGCGGAGGCGTACTGGATGCCGCGCGCCATGGCGGTGACGCCGTTCGGGTCGCCGAGGAGGGGCAGGACGCTGAGGTATGCGAGGTTGGCCAGGAGGTAGAAGAGGGTGACGAGCGCCGTGCCGGCAGCGAGCGCCAGCGGGAGGTTGCGGGTCGGGTTCCGCACCTCCGCCGCCGCGAAGGTCACGTTGTTCCACGCGTCGCTGCTGAAGAGGGAGCCGACCATGGCGGCGCCGACCAGCGGCACCAGCGCCAGGGTCCAGGGCGCCGAGCCCCAGAAGTTGCCGAAGTTCGTGGCCACCACCTCGGGCTGCCGGTACACGAAGAGCCCGAGCAGGATGAGTGCGGCCAGCGCGCCGACCTTCGCGAAGGTCAGCGTGGTTTGAAAGCGCGCCCCGAGCGACACGCCGCGGTAGTTGATCCAGGTCAGCCCGAGGATGCTGGCAATCGCCACGAGGCGCTGGGGCGACACGCCGATGGTGATGGCGTTGGCCGAGCCAGGCAGGCGGATGCTCCCGAGCGCGAGGATGACGGTGTCGCTGACGCCGGGCAGAAGCACGGCGAGGAACTTGGCGAACGCCACCGCGACCGCGGCGATGGTGCCGGCCTGGATGACGGTGAAGAGGGTCCAGCCGTAGAGGAATCCGGCCAGCGGATTCAGCCCCTCGCGCAGGAATACGTACTGCCCGCCGGCCTTCGGCATCATCGCCGCGAGCTCGACGTAACTCAGGGCGCCGGCCATGGTCATCATGCCGGTCACCACCCAGACCAGCATCAGGCCGGCCGGCCCCCACTCCCCCATCAGGCGGCCGATGTCGGCCGACACGATGAAGATGCCGGAACCGATCATGGTCCCGACGACCAGGGAGAGCGCCTGGATGGGGCCGATGCCCCGGACGAACTCCTCGTTGGCGGGCGCGGCGGCGTCAGTCGCCATGGGCGTCTTCCGGTTGGAGTGGGTGGAGCGAAACGGGTATCAGGTGCCGGGCTTCGGGGGCTCGGGCGTCGGCTTGGCTGGCGCGGGCGCGGCCGCGGGCTTGGCGGGCGGTTCCCCTTCGGACGCGCGCATCGCCTCGTCCACCACCGTCTTCCCGGCGGCCGCGAACCCCTTCATCACCTTGGCGGCGCTCTCCATGACGCCCATCGTGCCGCTGATGGCCTGGATCGGCAGCTTGCCGGCGCGCATGGTGTCTTCGACGGTCTCGGTGAACTTGGCGAAGATGCCGGTCGGGGTGGCCCGCTCGGCGAACTTGCTCTCGAGGAACTCGACGTAGTCGAGAATCTGGTAGCCCCGTTCGTCGCTCAAGGCCGCCAGCTTTCGCTGGATCCGCTGCAACAGGACGTCGTTCACGGTGCGCCTCCCTTGTCGTCCATCACCTGGACCAGTTCGAGCACGGGCGTGGGGAGGTAGCGCGTCTGCGCGGCGCGGAGCCGTCCCCGGACCGTGAACTCCTGGAGCGGCGTGGCGGCCTCGAACGTCGGCAGCTGCTGGGCCGTCACGATCACGTACACGAAGCCCGGCTCGGGCAGCGGACCCCGGGTCAGGAGGTACTTGGCCCCGTTGGGGATCTCGGGGCGGAGCTCGTCGGCGGTCTGGATGCTGATGAGCTGGATGCGCCACTCGAGCAGCTGCCCGACGTATTTCTTCGGGTCGGCGCGGATCTGCGCTACCGTGATGCCGGGGATCGCGGCGCTGACCGGCTCCGACAGATCGGACTCCCGGACCCACCCCTGGACCTGCACCTGCACCCATTCACCGCTCTTCCCGATGACCTGCCCGGAGGTTCCCGGGTCCAGCATGGCCAGCTGGGCGCCATCGGGCGTGAGCGCCAACGGCGTGGCGCGGAGCGCCGCCACGCGGTCCGAGGCGTCCCCGCCCGCCGGCGCCGAGGGAGCGCTGTCCTGGGCGGCCGGCTTGCCTCGTGCCTGGGCGGTCGTGGCCGCGCCGGAGAGTGCCTTGGTGCTGATCCACCCGCCCCGGCGCACCTGGGTCCACCCGCCCTTCGTCCCGACCTTGTTGAGGAGCGCACCCTGCTCGAACCGCGCCAGGATCTGCCCGTTCGGGCTGGCCCGGAGGTTCTCCCCCTTGGCCGGCGTGATCGAGACGTCGAACCCGTCGCGGGACACTGCACCGGTCGAGGCGGTGTACACCCAGCCTTCGAGCGTCACCGCGGTCCAGTCGCCCTGGGTCTTCCCGGGCGTCACCGTCACCCCGGCGTTGACCGTGGCCAGCACGGTGCCGGCGGGATCCTTCCGGAAGGAGGTGGATTGGCTGACGCGCGATTGGCCCACGAGCAGGCCCGGCGCCGCGGCGACGAGCAGTGCCGTGAGGGCCGCCCAGACTGGTAGGCGGGAAGGGGCGGGACTAGATTGCGGCGCGGTGTAAGTCACTGTCCAGCATTGTAGAAACAGCGGAGGGGCATGTCAAACGCCAGCGGTCCGGCACGCCAGGTGGTGCTCGTGGTTTTGGACGGTTGGGGGTACCGTCCGGAGCGCGAGGGAAACGCCATCGAGCTCGCCCGGACCCCCGTTTGGCACCGCCTCTGGGGCAGCGAGCCCCGGACCCTCCTCGAGGCCAGCGGGCTGGCGGTGGGGCTGCCCGAAGGGCAGATGGGCAACAGCGAGGTCGGCCACCTGAACCTGGGCGCCGGACGGGTCGTCCCCCAGGACCTCGTGCGCATCTCGGCGAGCATCCGCTCCGGCGAGTTCTTCCGCCTGGAGCCGCTGGTGGCGCTCTGCACCAGCCTGCGTGAGCGCGGGGGCACTCTCCACCTCCTCGGCCTGCTGGGCGCCGGCGGGGTGCACGCCATCGACACTCATCTGCTGGCGGCGGTGGAGGCGGCGGTCCGGCTCGGCGTGCCGCGCATCGCCGTCCACGGCTTTCTCGACGGGCGCGACTCCGCCCCCAAGTCGGGGGCCGACGTGGTCCAGCGGCTGCAGGCCGACCTGGCGCGCATTGCCGGCCCGCGCGCCTTCATCGCGTCGCTGACCGGCCGGTACTTCGCGATGGACCGCGACAAGCGCTGGGAGCGCACACGGCTGGCGTACGACGCGATGGTGCGGAGCGTCGGCCGCGCCGAGACCGACCCCGTGCAAGCGGTGCGCCACGCCTACGAGCGCGGCGAGACGGACGAGTTCGTCCAGCCGATCGTCCTGGAGCGCGACGGGGCGCCAGTGGCGCCGATCCGGGACGGCGACGGCGTCTTCTGCTTCAACTATCGCAGCGACCGGATGCGGCAGATCTGCCGGGCGCTTGCCGTCGAGGGGTTCGACGGGTTCGACACCGGCGTGCGGCCGGCACTGTCCGGGCTCGTCACCATGACGCAGTACGACCAGACCTTTTCGTTCCCGCAGGCCTTCCCGCCCTTCTCGATGGCGCGGATCGTGGCCGAGGTGCTGGCGGACGCGGGGCGGACGCAGCTGCGCACCGCGGAGACCGAGAAGTACCCGCACGTGACGTACTTCTTCAACGGCGGCGTCGAGACGCCGTACCGCGGGGAGGAGCGCATCCTCGTGCCGTCGCAGAAGGTGGCCACGTACGACCTGGCGCCGGCGATGAGCGCGGACGGCATCACCGACGTCCTCTGCCGCGCCATCGGCGCGCCGGAGCACGATTTCGTCCTGTGCAACTACGCCAACGCCGACATGGTGGGGCACACCGGCGTCGTACCCGCCGTGATCGAGGCGGTGGAGACGATCGACCGCTGCCTGGCCCGGGTGCTGACCGCCGCGGAGGCCACCGGGGCCACCGTGCTGGTGACGGCGGACCACGGCAACTGCGAGATGATGGTGGACCCTGACACGGGCGGGCCACACACCGCCCACACGACCAATCCGGTGCCCTTCGTGGCCGTGCGCGCCGGAGGCGGAGACCTCCGCCGTGGCGGGGCGCTCTGCGACGTCGGCCCGACCGTGCTCAACCTGCTCGGCATCACGCCGCCGCCCGAGATGACGGGCCGCGACCTCCGGGAGCCCTGACCGCATGCGCCACGCCCTCGCCCTGTTGCTCCTCCTGGCGGCCGCCCCGCCGGCACTCGCGCAGGTCGGCTACCCGCCGGACAAGTCGCCCTACCGGGATATCCCGAAGAAGATGTCCCTCACCGCCCTCTTCGGGTACGTCGGCGGATCCGGCGGCAGGCTGGGGCTCGGCCCGCACGACGGCCCGGCGTACGGCGGACGGTTCGGCGTTGGGGTGAGCGGTCCGCTCGAGCTCTCCTTCGCGGTGCAGTACGGCGACCTCATCGGAGCGCGGGTCTACCGGGACGCGGACGACAACCTGACGGTCAGCGGGACGCTGCCGTCCCCGGTGTGGCTCTTCGAGACGGACATCCAGTACACCATCACCGGCGGGAAGACCTGGCACGGATTCGCCCCGTACATCGGCGGCGGCCTCGGGTACGCGTGGCGGTCCAGCGCCACCGAGGGCCCCGACGCCTATGACTTCGGCGGCCGCTTCTTCTGGGCGCCGTTCGCGGGCACGCGCTACTACGTCAACCCGCGCTCGTTCATCCGCGCCGAAATCCGGGGCATCTTCTACCGGCTCGCCTACCCGCCGCCGTACTACGACGAGATCACCGGGATCATCGAGTCGTACGCCATCAACAACTACCTCTCGAACGTCTGGTACCAGGTCGGGTTCGGCTACTCGTTCTGACGCCCGGAGGCGCCGATGCCGGTGTCGCTCACTCGCACGATCGGCTTCCACGCCTGGCACCGCTACTGGCGCCCCGACTGGACCCCCGAGCAGAACCACGCCGCGTTCGGCGCCCTGGCCGACCCTCCCGGGCACGACCACCACTACCGCTGCGCCGTCACCGTGACCGGGCCGTTCGACCCGGCCTCCGGCGCGGTCATCGACTTGCCCCTGCTCGACGGCATCCTGGCCGACGAGGTCGTCAAACCGCTGGACGGGACGCATATTGAGCGGGACCTGGCCGACTTCCTTCCCGGGCGCACCCTGCCCACCTGCGAGGCGCTGGCCCGGTGGCTCTTCCCGCGGATCGCGCGCCGCCTTCCCTCCGGCGTGACCCTCGCGCGGGTTCGCGTGGCGGAGGATGACACGCTCCATGCCGACTGCACCGGAACCGACTGACGAAGCGCGCCCCACGGGGCGGCGCGGGCGGGGACCCGCGCCTGCAGCCGTGGAGGAGGTGCCTGTCTGGCTCGAGGTGAACCGGGTGCCGACGGTCACCTGGATGTGCACACCGGAGCTGCTCGAGGAATTGGTGCTGGGCTGGCTGTACGGCGAGGGGTACATCACCTCGGTGGACCAGGTGCACCTCCGTCCCTGCGCCACCGACCTCGGGTTCTGGGCCGACGTCCCGGAGGAGCTCGTGGCCGCCGTGGCCGCGGAGCGGAGGCGCCCGGTGCTCGCCTCGGGGTGCGGCGCCGTCTCGACCTTCCTGGCCGATCCCGCCTCCGTGGCGACGGAGCCGCTGCGGGGGCTGCCACCCGACGTGGCCGTGATGCGGGAGCGGTTCAAGGAGCTCTTCGCGCGGGGCGCGCGCTACGAAGACACCGGCGGGGTGCACGCCGCCGCGCTGACCGACGGCGCCACGCTCTTCCACCACGCCGAGGACATCGGGCGGCACAACGCGGTGGACAAGGTGCTGGGCGCCGCGCTGTTGGCCCGGCGTGCGGTGGCTGGGCTCGGTCTGCTCGTGACCGGGCGGATCTCGGCCGAGCTCGCCTACAAGGCGGCCCGCGCCCGGCTGGCCTGGGTGGCGACCCCCTCGGTGCCGTCCACGCTGGCGGTCGAGGTGGCGCGCCGGTCGGGGATGGTACTGGTGGGGCGCGCCGTCAGCGGGACACCGCAGCTGCACCAGCCTGGGCAGGCGGGATGACCGCCCCCACCGATGACGAGCTCCTCGAGATCCTGCGCATCTCGAACCGCATCGCGGTGGTGGGATTGAGCCGGAAGCCTCACCGCGCCAGCTACGGCGTGGCGGAGTATCTCCAGCGGGTCGGGTACACGATTGTGCCAGTCCACCCCGCCGGCGGCGTCACCTTGGGTGAACCGGTGCATCTCGATCTTCGGTCGGCGGCCGCGACCGGCCCGATCGACATCGTGAACATCTTTCGCCGCTCGGAGTTCATCCCCGCCCTGCTCGACGACCTCCTGGCCGTCCACCCCAGGCTGGTGTGGATGCAACTCGGTGTCGAGGACAGCGAGACCGCGCGGCGGCTCGAGGCGGCGGGGATCGCCGTCGTGATGGACCGGTGCCTGGCCGTCGATCACAACATGCTGGGGGTGTGATGCGAACACCGATCCTGCTGGCCGCCCTCGGCGCCCTCGCCGCCGCCGCTCCGGTCTCGGCGCAGAAGACCGAGGACGAGGCGCGGCTGATCTTCACGATGGGCCTCACGTACACGGGCGGGAGCGATCTCTGGAGCGTGGAGGGCCAGCCGATCCTGGTGCCCGGCACGGGCTTCGACCTCATCGATATCGACCGCAACCTCCGGAGTGGCATCGGCGTGCTCTTCTCGGGGATGTACTTCCCGAAGCCGAAACTCGGGTACGTCGGCGAGGTCTTCTTCATGGGCATCGGGCTGGAGGACCAGTGCGCCGTCGCCTCCCCGACCCCGAACCCGCGGACGGAGCAGCTCTGCTCCAGCATCGACGGGGCCACGAAATCGAGTTCAGCGGTACTGATGTCGGTGGGCCCCGTCCTGCGTGCCGGTGCCGACCAGCCGATTTCCCCCTACATCCGCGCCCAGGTGGGGCTCCTCTTCAGCAACCTGAGCCCGATCTCGACCTCGGGCACGGTGGTGGTCACCGATTCCGGCACGGGAGCCCAGGAGTACCTCCAGTACGTGGTGTACACCGATCCCTCGAGTACCCGCGTCACGCCGGGATTCGTCTTCGGCGGCGGACTCACCGCAGTCATCGGCAAGGGGTGGCAGCTCCGGACCGAGGTGCGCGACAACCTGGTGCAGATCGCCACGGTGGCCGGCCCGACCAGTCCGGGGAGCGACGACCCGGAAATCGTCAACGAGTGGAAGAACCTCTGGAGCATCGTGCTGGCCGCCGACATCGTCCTTGAGAAGAAGCGCGGCCGTCGGTACTGACCCGCTCGCCGGCCGGGTCCGCGGCGCCATTCTCGCGGGCGGCGGCGCCACCCGGTTCGGCGGCCGCCCCAAGGGGCTCGAGGCGGTGGGCGGAGCCCGAATCCTCGACCGGCTGGTGGACGCCTTCCTCGCCGCGCTCGGCGAACTCCCCCTCCTCGTGGCCAACGACCCCGATGCCGCGGCCTGGCACCCCGGGCTCGACGTGCTGCCCGACGTGCACCCGGGCGCCGGCGCGCTCGGCGGGATCCTTACCGCGGTGAGCGCCGACGCCCGCCCGGTGGTGTGCGTCGCGTGGGACATGCCCTTCGTGACCCCTGGGCTGCTCCGCCGGCTCGCGGACGAACTCCACAGCGCGGACGCGGCGCTTCCCGCCAGCGGCGGTCCGCGTGGCGTCGAGCCGATGTGCGCCGGGTACGGCCCCGCCTGCCGCGCGGCCATCGAGTCCGCCATCACCGCGGGCGACTTGCGGGCCATCGCCTTCCACTCCGCCGTGCGAACCAGTATCCTCCCTGCCGAGACGGTGGCCGCCTTCGGCGACCCGGCCGTCCTTTTTTTCAACGTGAATACCAGGGACGACCTCACCCAGGCGGACGTGCTGTGGCGGCAACTCGCATCCTCTCGATCGTAGGACGGAAGAACGCCGGCAAGACTACGCTGGCCGTGGCGCTGGCCGCCGAGTACGTCCGGCGCGGCAAGCGGGTGATGACCATCAAGCACGCCAGCCATCCCGCCGCCGTGGACTCGCCGGGCACCGACAGCTACCGGCACTTCCACGAGGGGCGGGCCGAGCGCGTGCTGATCGCCTCCCCTGACATGCGGGTCGTGTTCGAGCGCTCCCCCGACGACCAGGACCCGGTGACGCTCGCCCGGCGGTACCTCGACGGCGCCGACATCGTGCTGGTCGAGGGCTTTTCCGCTCACCCGCTCCCCAAGATCGAGGTCTTCCGCACCGTGGCGGCCAAGACGCCGCTCTTCGACCCGAAGAGCGACGCCGCCGATCAATGGCTGGCCATCGTGACCGACGGCGACCTCGACGCCGATTGCCGGGTACTCCGCTTCCGCGACACGATGTGGCTCCAGTTTCTCGCCAATATCGGATGGGACGGGGCCCGGATCATCGGGCCGTGAGCGGCCTCGCCGCGCGGGAGGCCGCACTCCGCATCCTCGCCTCCGTTCCCCGCCAGCCGACCCTGCGCATTCCCCTCGACGACGCCCTCGGCACGGTGCTGGCCGAGCCGCTGGTGAGTCCCCTCGACCTCCCCGCGTGGACCAATTCGGCGATGGACGGGTATGCCACGCGCGGCGAGGACGTGCGCGGCGCGAGCGCGGAGCGGCCGGTCCGCCTGCGCGTCGTGGACGTGATTCCCGCCGGTGCGTTCCCGACCCGTGCGCTGCAGCCGGGCGAGTGCGCCCGGATCTTCACCGGCGCGCCGCTCCCCGCCGGGGCGGACGGCGTGATCCGCCAGGAGGACACCGACCTCGGCCGCGACACGGTCGAGATCCGGAGCGACCGGGACGCGGGGGTGAACCTCCGGCTGGCGGGCGAGGACATCCGGCGCGGCGCCACGGTGCTGGACGCCGGCACCGAACTCGGGGCCGCGGAGCTGGGGGTGCTGGCCTCGCTGGCGGTGGCGCATCCGCTCGTGTTCCGGCGACCGCGTGTCGGGATCCTCGGCGGCGGCGACGAAATCGTTGACGTGGACCAGCCGGAGGAGATCCTGAGCGGGCGCAAGGTGGCGAGCTCGAACAGTCACACCCTCCACGCCCTGGTCCGGCTGGCCGGCGGGGAGCCGCTCAACCTCGGGCTCGCGCGGGACACGCCGGAGAGCGTGCGGGCGCACCTGGCGCGGGCGCCGGAGTGTGACCTCCTGGTGACGACGGCCGGGATCAGCGTCGGGGAGCACGACCACCTGCGGGACGTGGTGGCGGAGATGGGCGGCTCGCTCGATTTCTGGAAACTGCGCATGCGACCTGGGGCGCCGGTCGGGTTCGGCCGGGTGCTCGGCGTGCCGTGGATCGGCCTGCCCGGCAACCCGGTGAGCACCATGGTCACGTTCGAGCTCTTCGTCCGCCCGGCCATCCGCGCCATGGCGGGCCACGCCACGCCGTTCCGCCGGGCCACGCGAGTCCGGGCGGCCGAGCATATTTCCCTCCGGCCGACGCTGCAGCATTTCCTGCGCGCGGTCGTGACCGACAGCGCCTCCGGGCCCGAGGCACGGCTGACCGGGCCGCAGGGGTCCGGCATCCTGACCTCGATGGTCCGGGCCAACGCCCTGCTGGTCGTGCCGGAAGGGCAACACGAGACACCCACAGGGAGCCAGATGTCCGCCATCGTCCTCAACGATCCGAGCCACGCGACCGAGCCGGGGTTCTGAGTGGGCGTCCACGAACCTGCCGTCTGGATCGGCTTCAGCGCCCTCGTCGTCGGCCTCCTCGTCCTCGACCTGGGAGTCCTGAACCGGAAGTCGCACGTCCTCTCGTTCCGCGAGGCGCTGAGCTGGAGCACCGGGCTGGTGACACTGGCGCTCCTGTTCGGGGTGTTCCTCTGGATGCGCGAGGGTACGCAGACCGCGCTCGAGTACTACACGGGGTACATCATCGAGCTGTCGCTCAGCGTGGACAACCTCTTCGTCTTCCTCCTGATCTTCCAGTACTTCGCGGTGCCGGCCGAGCTCCAGCCGCGGATCCTGAAGTGGGGCATCCTGGGTGCGCTCGTCATGCGCGCCATCATGATCGCGCTCGGCGCCCTGCTCCTCCAGCAGTTCACCTGGATCATCTACCTGTTCGGTGGCATCCTGATCATCACGGGCATCCGGATGTTCCGCGGCTCGGGCGACCGGATCGAGCCCGACCGGAACCCGCTGGTGCGCCTGGTGCGGCGCTTCGTGCCGATGATGGACGGCTACGTCGGGCAGAAGTTCATCGTCCGCGGCATCCGCGGCTGGATGGCGACGCCGCTGCTCCTGGTGCTGCTCCTGGTGGAGTGGTCGGACCTCGTCTTCGCCATCGACAGCATCCCGGCCATCTTCGCCGTGACGCGCGACCCGTTCATCGTCTACAGCTCGAACGTGTTCGCCATCCTCGGGCTCCGCGCCCTCTTTTTCGTGCTGGCCGGGATGATGGACCGGTTCGAGTACCTGAAGCCGGGCGTGGCCGCGATCCTCGTCTTCGTCGGCTTCAAGATGCTGTTCAACGGCCTCTTCCACATGCCGACGGTGGTGTCGCTCGCCGTGATCGTGGGGATCCTCGGCGGGTCGGTCGTCCTCTCGATGCGGAAGACCAGGCTGGACGCGCAGGGAGGCGCGTAGTGGCGTCGATCTTCGCCGGCACCACCGTGCTCATCACCGGCGCGTCGCGCGGGATCGGCGCCGCCTTCGCGGCGGAGCTGGCGGGAAGCGGCGCCCGGCTGGTCCTCGTGGCCCGGGACGCCGAGCGGCTGGCGGCGGTGGCGGAGAGCGCCCGTGCCGCCGGGGCCGCGGTGGAGACGGTGCGGCTCGACCTCACCGCCGCGGGCGCGGTGGCCGGCCTCGTTGACGAACTCGCCGGGCGCGGCATCACGGCGGACCACCTGATCAACAACGCGGGGATCGGCCTGGTCGGCCGCGGCGACGAGGCCGACCTGTCCGCGCAGCTCCGCGTGCTGGACCTCGACGTCCGGGTGGTGACCGAGCTCGCGCTTCGGCTGCTGCCCGGCATGGTGGCGCGGCGGCGGGGCGGGATCCTCAACGTGGCCAGCCTGGGCGCGTTCCAGGGACTCCCCTGGCTCTCGACCTATGGCGGGAGCAAGGCCTACGTGCTCGGCTGGAGCGAGGCGCTGCACGTCGAGCTGCGCGGCACGGGGGTCCGCTGCTGCGCGCTCTGCCCCGGACCGGTGGCCACGGGGTGGTTCGCCACGGCCCACCTGGAGCGGCCGCCGGGGTGGCCGCTGATCCAGTCGGCGACGGCGGTGGCGCGCGCCGGGCTTCGGGGCTACGAGCGCGACCAGAGCCACGTCTTCCCCGGCCTCACGGCCCGGGGCGCCGCCTGGCTGACCCGGACCGTGCCCCGCGCCCTCGCCGCGCGCGTCGCGACCGGCTTCGCGAAGCCGCGTCGCCGCCAGTGAGCGACGTCCTGGCGCGGATCGGCCGGCAGTTGCACCTCGACCGTCCTGCGGTGCGGGCCTGGATGCTGTACGACTGGGCCAACTCCGCCATGTACGTGGTCATCGTCACCGCCATCTTCCCCACCTTCTTCAGCGCCGTCGCCGCCCAGGGGCTCCCCCCCGTCGAGGCGACGTACCGCTTCAGCCTCGCGACCACGCTCGGCCTGACCATCATCGCCGTCCTCTCCCCGATCCTCGGCGCCATCGCCGACCATTCCGCGGCCAAGAAGCGGCTGCTCGGCGCGTTCCTCATCTTCGGGGCCACCGCCGTGGCCGCGATGTTCTTCATCCGGCACGGCCAGTGGGTGTTCGCGGCGCTGCTCTTCATCCTGGCCAACATCGGGGTGAACGGCAGCTTCGTCTTCTACGACTCGCTGCTGCCCCACGTGGCTGCCCCGGACGAGATGGACCGGATTTCGACCGCCGGCTACGCGCTCGGGTACCTCGGCGGTGGGCTTTTCCTCGTGGCCTGCCTCGGCATCATCCTGGCGCCGGCGGCGTTCGGGCTCCCCTCGGGGGCGGGACTCAGCCCGACGGATGCGACGCTGCCGACCCGGATCACCTTCGTCCTGACCGCGCTCTGGTGGGCCGGGTTCAGCATCCCCCTCTTCCGGCGGGTGCCCGAACCGCCCGGCCGGGCGCTCGACGCGGAGGAGGCCGCACTCGGCGCCGTACGCGCCTCCTTCCGCCGCCTGGGCACCACCTTCCGCAAGCTGCGCGGCTACCGGCAGGCGTTCCTGCTGCTGTTGGCCTTCCTGATCTACAACGACGGCGTGGGCACGATCATCCGGATGGCGGCCATCTACGGCGAGGAGATCGGCATCACCCGCACCACGATGATCGCGGCGATCGCCCTGGTCCAGTTCGTGGGGGTCCCGTTCGCCTATCTCTTCGGCGGCCTGGCCCAGCGGGTCGGCACTCGGCCGGCCATCTTCGTCGGCCTCGCGACCTATCTCGGGATCAGCGTGCTCGGGTACTTCATGCGGTCCGACCGGGACTTCATCCTGCTGGCGGTGCTGGTGGGGATGGTGCAGGGCGGGGTGCAGGCGCTGAGTCGCTCGCTCTTCGCGAGCATGGTGCCGCGCCACCTGTCGGGGGAGTTCTTCGGCTTCTTCGCGGTGTTCGAGAAGTTCGCGGGCATCCTCGGCCCCGCGATGTTCTCGGTGGCCATCCTGCTGACCGGCTCCAGCCGGGCGGCGCTGCTCTCGGTGGTGGGGTTCTTCCTCGTCGGCGGGGCGCTGCTGGCGCGGGTGGACGTGGCCGAGGGCCAGCGCCTGGCCCGGGACGAGGAGCGGGCGCTGGCCTAGTCCTCGGGGCCCACCACGCGGTTGCGACCGCCGTCCTTCGCCTCGAAGAGGCGGCGGTCCGCCACTTCGAGCAACTCGACGGGATCGGTGCCATCGTCGGGCAGGCAGGCGATGCCGGCGCTCAGCGTGATCTGCGCGGTCAGGTCGTGGCGGGGAATGGCGAACTCGGCCCGCGCCACCGACAGCCGCAACTGCTCCAGCTTCTCGAACGCCGCCCGCGGACCCGTTTCCGGCAGCAGCACCACGAATTCATCCCCGCCATACCGCGCCACGACGTCGCTGCTCCGCAACCCCTTCGCGAGGGTGTCCGCGAGCACGCGCAGCGCCACGTCGCCGCTGGAGTGACCGTAGCGGTCGTTGAAGTTCTTGTACCGGTCGAGGTCGAGGAGCGCCACGGAGAGCGGATGCCCGTGCCGCCGCGCCCGTGCCACCTCGGCCTGGAACCGGGACTCGAAGTACCCCCGGTTCAGCAATCCGGTCAGCCGGTCGAGCGCCGAGAGGTGCCGCAGCTGGCGCGAGCGGTCCACGATGGCGGTGCTGAGCACGCCGGCGGCGCCGAGGAGGACGAGGCGGCCGAACTGGTCGCCCCAGCTCACCATCCCGTAGGTGAACGGCGCGTACCGCAGGTCGTTGAGGTTCCAGAACAGGCTGGCGGCCAGGACGACGCCGAAGTACTGCACCAGCGCCAGGGCGCCTGTCACGATGCAGATCCGTGTGTCGTAGCGGAGGCTGGAGGCGCCGATCGAGAAGAAGTAGACGCTGTACATGATGCGGCTGTTGACGGCCACGTGCGGCGAGTCGAGCGCGAGGAAGGCGATCAACGTGGCCGTCACGAAGGAGACGTCCACCGCGCTGGTCAGGAAACCGAGCCAGGGCCGGTAGAACCCCCGCCGCACCACCGCCCACACCACCACCGCGAACACGAGGGCCCCCAGCGACGACGCCAGGCCGATCCACGCCTCGATCAGGTAGGGCGTGAAGATGACGTTGTAGATGGGAATGACGAAGACGAGCGATACGAGGACCAGGCGGACCTTGGCCACCAGGAACTCGCCGCTCGCCCCCGCGTCCACGAGCATCGGGTCGGGGGCGGACCAGTATCCCTCGGTGGCGGGCGGGGGAGCGTTGCCCCCGAAGGCCAGCAACTCACGTCGGCGTGTCTGCATCCGTTACATGACCCGGTAGCGGGGACCGCTGCCGCCCTCGCGCGGGGTCCAGCGCGGGCCCAGCACGTCGGTGGCCTTGCAGTCGATGCAGTTGGGCGGGTTGACGCGCAGTTCGTCTCCGACCCGCTCGTACACCCCCGCGGGGCAGACGTGCGCGTAGAAGTCGGCCACCTCGCCGCTGACGTCGCGGCCCACCAGGAGGTGGCTCGGGA
Organism: uncultured Gemmatimonadales bacterium; assembly: GCA_963777835.1. Taxonomy (GTDB): domain Bacteria; phylum Gemmatimonadota; class Gemmatimonadetes; order Gemmatimonadales; family GWC2-71-9; genus SPDF01. The sequence continues at coordinate 22,516 of CAVZRK010000004.1, forward strand.
TCGTGTCGCGCGTGGCGTTGCCCGACTTGAACACCGCGTCGAGCTTGCCGATGGTCAGCACGCCGTCCGGCACGAGCGTCGTCTCCTCGCCGGCGGTCCGGGGCGCGTCGGCGTCGGCGTGCATCGCGATCCGGCCGCCCGGGAACCGGCCGCCGGTGATCGTCATGAGCCCCGCCTTGGCGGCGCCCACCAGGAAACCGTCCTTGAAGGCGAGCCGCATGTTCCGGGTGCGGTGGAGGTCGTCCCGGATGTAGCTGGCGTCCACCAGCCGGTCGGACTCGGCGAGTGCGGCGGCGGTGGTGTCTCCCTTTTTCAGCCCGGCGAAGATGGCGCGGGCGGCGTAGATGCCCGACTGCATCGCGTAGTGCACGCCCTTGAGCGACGGCACGTCCACGTAGCCCGCCGAGTCGCCCACGATGACGAGCCCGTCGCCGGAGCGCCGGGCGGGGAGCGCGTGGAAGCCGCCCTCCGGAATCGTCTTGGCGCCCCACTCGACCAACTCGCCGCCGGAGAGGATCTCGCGGAAGAGGGGGTGGAGCTTCATCCGCTGCAGGAGGAGGTGGACGTCGAGGTTGGCGTTGCCGTAGTCCAGCCCGGCCACCAGCCCGATCGACACCTGGTCGGGCCCCTGGGGATAGCACCAGCTGCCGCCGAACGCGTCGGAGGGTAGGGGCCAGCCCATGGTATGGATGACCCGGTCGAGTGGACGCGCCACCTTCCACACCTCCTTGACCCCGAGCGCGAAGATCTGCGGGTTGGGCGAGCCGACGCCCTGCCACGCGCACCAGGCTTGCGACAGCGCGCCGCGCGTCCCCTCGGAGAGTACGGTCACCCGGGCGGTGAGGTCGGTCGGCGCCACGAACTCCCCACCCGGCGTGCCGTCGCGGTCGAGGCCGCTCGGCGTGGTGCGCACGCCCTTGACCGTCTTCCCCTCGACCAGCAGCGACTCGACGGGAAAGCCGGTGAAGACGTTGACGCCCAGTTCCTCCGCCTTGGCGCCGAGCCAGCGGACCATCTCGGAAATCGAGGCGGAATAGTTGCCGGTGTTGTGCATCGTCGGCGGCGTGGGGATCCGCCGGGCGGCGCCCTCGGTCAGGAAGTAGACCGCCTCGGCGTCCACACGCTGCCGGAAGGGAAAGTCGGCGTCGGTCAGGTCGGGAAACAATTCGCGGAACGCGCGGGGATTCACGACGGCGCCGGAGAGGTTGTGCTCGCCGAGGCCGGCGGCCTTTTCCAGCACGCCGATGTTGAGCTCGCCGAGCGTGCCGCCGGCCTCCTGGTCCGCCTTCCCGAGCCGCGCCAGCTCGATGGCCCCCGCCAGCCCGGCCGGCCCCGCGCCGACGAACAGCACGTCCATCTCGATCGCTTCCGCCCCCGGGGCCTCCTCGAGAATCAGCTTCTCGAGCGGCAGGGCGCGCTGATGGCGGCTCGGCAGGATGGGAGACACGGCGAGGGGCTCCTTAGATTGCGTCCAGGAACTTCGGCCCAGAGAATATAACCTGCGCATCAAGAGCATATCCCGGGCCGGAAAGGGCGCGACATGGCACGACGAACGGCAATACGGGACCCGTGGGTCTGGGGTCAGGTCATCCTGGCCACCGCCGTGACGTTCGCGGTGCCCTGGTGGGCCAAGCGCTGGGGTGTCCTCGACCCAGCGGGCGGCTCCCGGTGGCTGGGCTGGACAATGATCGGCCTCGGCCTCGCGGTCCTGTACGGCGGCATCGCGGTACTCGGGCGCAACCTGACCCCGGCCACGGAGCCCCTGCCCCAGGGGCAGCTAGTCACCCGCGGGCTGTACCGCATGGTGCGGCACCCGATCTACCTGGGTGTCTCGACGCTGCTGGGTGGCTACGGCTTCCTGCGGGGTGGGTGGCTGCCCGGTGTCGTGGTCTTTGCGGTGTCGGTGGCGTATTTCGAGCGGAAGGCGCGGGTGGAAGAGCGCTTCCTCATGGAGCGGACGGCAGGATACGAGGAGTACCGAAGGCGGGTGCCTCGCATCCTGCCCGGGGGCTGGCACTAGGGCCATCACTAGGGTGGCCTCAGGCAACGGGGTGGCCTCACGCAACGGGGTGGCCTCACGCAACGGGGTGGCCTCACGGCCACCCCTAGCGGCAGAGACGCAATTTCGGAGCTCGTGAACCGCGCCGTCAGGTTGCCACACTTCGAGAAGTTGCGTTTCTCAATGGCAAGGGGTGGGCATACGCCCACCCCTTCCGCAACGGGGTGGCGTCACGCATCGGGCGGCCTACGGCCGCTCCGTGGCCTCACGCAACGGGGTGGCCGCACCGCAGACAACGGGGTGGCCTCAACGCAACGGGGTGGCCTCACACAACGGGGTGGCCTAACGCAACGGGGTGGCCTCACGGCCACCCCTAGCGGCAGAGACGCAATTTCGGAGCTCGTGAACCGCGCCGTCAGGTTGCCACTCTTCGAGAAATTGCGTTTCTCAATGGCAAGGGGTGGGCATACGCCCACCCCTTCCGGTCGAGATCGCTTCGGCCGCTCCGTGGCCTCACGCAACGGGGTGGCCTCACGCAACGGGGTGGCCTCACGCAACGGGGTGGCCTCACGGCCACCCCTAGCGGCAGAGACGCAATTTCGGAGCTCGTGAACCGCGCCGTCAGGTTGCCACTCTTCGAGAAATTGCGATTCTCAATGGCAAGGGGTGGGCATACGCCCACCCCTCTCTGCCATCGTGATTCTCCCGCCGGGGGGGCGCTAATGACCCGCGCGCGCCTTCCGCACTTCCTCCGTGAGCCGCGGCACGATCTCGAACAGGTCCCCCACGATGCCGTAGTCGGCCAGCTTGAAGATCGGCGCGTCCTTGTCCTTGTTGATCGCCACGATCGTCTTCGACGTGCGCATGCCGGCCAGGTGCTGGATGGCGCCGGAAATTCCCACCGCCACATAGAGGTCCGGACTCACGATGCGCCCGGTCTGCCCGATCTGGGTGGACGGATCCCGCCACCCGTCGTCGGTGACGGCCCGCGTGGCGCCGACCGCCGCGTTGCCGAACGCGGCGGCCAGTTCCTCGACCAGCTTGAAGTTCGCGGCCTCGCGGAGCCCGCGGCCGCCGCTCACGACCACCGGTGCGTCGGCCAGGTCGAGCTGCGCGTCGCCCGTGCCGCCGACGCTCGTGACGACGACCCGCGCCGCCGCCGGATCGAGCGCGGGGGCGCCCTGCTCCACCCGCGCCGTGCGATCGGCGTCCGTCACGAGGACGGCGCCGGGACGGAGCGTGAGGACGGCCGGGCTGCCGGTCAGCCGCACCGTCGTGATGATCTTCCCGATGTGGGTCGGGTGCTTGCCCACGAGGGCGTCGCCCTCGAACGCGAACCCGGTCAGGTCCGACGCCATGCTGACGCCGAGCGCCACCGCCACGCGCGGCGCGAGGTCGCGCCCCTCGGCGGAAGCGGCGAAGAAAGCGCCGCGATACCCGCCGCTCCGGAGCCGCTCGGCCGCCGTGGCCGCGAACACTTCCGGGCTGTAGCGGGCCAGGCCAGCGTGCTCGACCACGATCACCAGGTCGGCGCCGGCGCGGCCGAGCGCCGCCGCCTTGGCGCCGATGCCGGGCGCGCCGATGAGCAGGGCGTGGACTTCGCCGCCGCCGGTCGCGTCGGCCGCCTGGCGCGCGGCGCTCACCGCCTCGAGCGCCACCTTCCGGAGCGAACCGCCCCGCGATTCCGCGAACGCGAACATGTTGGCCATCAGAGCACCTTCGCTTCGGTCTGGAGAAGCCGGATGAGCTCCGGCACCGCGTCCGCGCCCTCGCCGATGATCCGCCCCGGGGGACGGTCCGGCGGAAGCGCGATCGCATCCACCGTCAGGCTGGCGGCGCCGAGCTGCGCCGGCTTGACCTCGAGCGGCTTCTTCTTGGCGGCCATGATCCCCTTGAGCGACGGAAGCCGCGGTCGCCCCAGCCCCTCGTCGATGGTGACGACGGCCGGCAGCGGGAACTCGACCGTCTCGCTGGCGCCCTCGAGCTGGCGCTCCGCCGTGCCTCGGCCGCCCGCAATGTCGAGCTTCGAGATGGCGGTCACGCAGGGCACTCCCATGAGGTGGGCAGTCATCGGCCCCACCGTCTGGTTAGCGCTGTCGGTGGCCATCCGCCCGAAGAGCACCAGGTCGTAGCCGCCGTCCTTGAGCTCGGTGGCGAGCGCCGTCGCGACGGCCCGGCCGTCGAACGGCACCTCGTCGGCGGAGAGCTGGATGGCACGGTCGGCGCCCATGCCGAGCGCCTTGCGCAGCGTCTCCTGCGCGGCGGCCGGCCCCACAGTCACGACCACCACCTCACCCGATCCGTGCGCCTCCACGAGCCGCAGCCCCGCCTCGACCGCGTACCCGTCGAAGTCGGCGATGTCGAACTTGAGGCCCGCGGGGTCCAGCGCCTTCCCCCCGGCCCCGATGGCGAATCGCAGGTCCATGTCCGGCACCCGCTTGATGCAGACGGCGATTTTCACGGCAAGTCCCCTGGCACGGATTCGTGGCTAGAACGCCGGCAGGCCGGTCACGGCCTGTCCGAGGATGAGGGTGTGCATGTCGTGCGTCCCCTCGTAGGTGTACACCGACTCGAGGTTGGCCATGTGGCGCATCGAGTGGTACTCGGCCAGGATGCCGTTGGCGCCGAGCAGGCGACGGGCCTCGCGCGCGGCCTCGCAGGCCATGTTGATGTTGTTCCGCTTGGCCAGCGACACCTGGTCGGGCGTCATGGTGCCCTTGTCCTTGAGCCGGCCGAGCTGCAGGGTCAGGAGCTGCGCCTTGGTGATCTCGGTGAGCATGTCCGCCAGGCGGCTCTGCTGCAGCTGGGTCTGGCCGATCGGCTTCCCGAACATGATGCGCGCCTTGGAGTAGCTCAGCGCCTCGTCGTAGCAGGCCATGGCCGCGCCGATGCCGCCCCACGCGATGCCGTACCGCGCCTGGGTGAGGCACATGAGCGGGCTCTTGATGCCGCCCGACTTCGGCAGGATGGCGTCCTTGGGCACCAGGCAGTCCTGCAGCACGATCTCGCTGGTGTCGCTCGCGCGGAGCGAGAGCTTCCCCTTCTGGTCCTTGGCGGTGTAACCCTTGGTGCTGGCCGGCACGATGAAGCCGCGGATGGACTTCACGTCGTCCACCGCGCCGGTCTTGGCCCAGATGATCGAGACGGTGGCCTGCGAGCCGTTGGTGATCCACATCTTGGCGCCGTTCAGGAGCCAGCCGTCCTTGGTTTCCCTGGCGGTGGTGATCATGCCGCCGGGGTTCGAGCCGTAGTCGGGCTCGGTCAGGCCGAAACAGCCGATGTCCTTGCCCGACGCCAGCCGCGGGAGCCAGTGCTTCTTCTGCTCCTCGGAACCGAAGGCGTAGATCGGGTACATGACCAGCGCGCCCTGCACCGAGGCGAAGGAGCGGATGCCGCTGTCGCCCCGCTCCAGCTCCTGCATGATGAGGCCGTACGCCACGTTGTTGAGCCCGGCGCAGCCGTATTCCTCCGGCAGGTTGGCGCCGAGGACGCCCAGCTCGGCCATGCCGGGAATCAGCTGCTTCGGAAACTTCCCCTCGACGTACGCGTCGCCGATGACCGGCATGAGGTGCTCGTCCACCCAGGCGCGCACGGTGTCGCGCACCGCGCGCTCCTCCTCGGAGAGAAGCCCGTCCACGTCGTAGAAATCCACTCCCGCAAATGCGTTCGCCATGTGTGCCTGCCTCGAGCCATGCCGTTGAAGGTCAGTCTATCGTGCGCCGGGGGCCCCCGTGGCCCAGGTGGCGTCGCGCGCTGGGCTCGATGCCCACCGCCCGCGCCTTCCGGCGGAATCCGGATCCATGATCGACGGGCAGGGCCGACTCGGCCTGCCACTGGTGCACCATCTCGTGGAGGACGGTCCGCTCCACCTCCACCCACCCGTGCCGCAGGTGGGCCCTGCTGAGCGCGATCTCGAGCACCCGCCCGCTCCGCGCATCCACCGAGAGCTCCCCGAGCCGGGTGCGCATCCGCCCCGAGAGCCGGAAGGGGATCCCTGACAGCGCGCCGCCGAAATGGTCGGCGTTGAGCCGGCCGTGCATTTCCGTCAGCCGCGCAAGAACCAGGTCGTCGCCCGCCCGCGGCCGCTCGACGCCGCGCCGGCTGGGCCGGGCCGGCGGCGCATGCGCCTCGACCGGGAAGGTCAGGAACTCGCGCTCGGCGCTCCGGCGGGTGGCCCGTCGCGTCCCGGGCCGGACATACCGCACGATGGCGGAGAGCACCCGGTCGGGCGCCCACGCGTAGCCGCGGTGCACGCGCAACACCCCGCGCGCCGTCACGCTCAGCAGGACCGTCCGGTTGGTGTGCGTCGCAAACCCGCGGAACGGCGGCATGCCCAGCGCATCCAGCCGGCGGCGCAGCACCGCCTCGGCGGTCTCAGGTGACGCGGCCTGCCCCCACAACCCCATGACGTTCCCCCGAACGGGCGAATGCGTGACTGTCGGACGCGCGGAACTCGTTCGCCGCGCGGTCCCAGCGCCAGAACTCCACCTTCACCGCGTCCTGGCCGATGCGCACCACGTTGAACACCGACGGCCGCTTGCCGCGGGTACGGTCGCTCAGCGTGCTCGCCGTGCTGATCACGGTGCCGCGCGGGAGCTGCCCCGCCCCCTCTTGGTGATCGTGCCCGCAGAGCACCACGTGGGCGCCGGTGGCGTCGAGCCGGCGCTGCGCGCTCGCCCAGTGCGCCAGACCCATGCGCTGGGAGATGTCGCCGCGGAGCACGTTGTGGTGCAGCACCGCCACCCTGACGGCGTCTGGCGCCTCCGCGGCAAAGAGCGCGGCGAGTCGGTCCGTCTCCGAGGTCGGCAGGTGCCCTTTCACCGTCAGGTCCCGCTGGTTCCAGGTCATCGACCCGAGGGCGAGTCCGTGCGCCGAGAGGGCGCCGGCCACGACCAGGCCGGGCAGCCGCAGGACCGGCGTCAGCTCCTCGCCGTAGTACCCCCGGTACTTGGCGTAGATCGCTCGGCGGCCGAGGAGATGCGAAGGGGCTCTTCCACCATTCGACGTCGTGGTTGCCGGGCACCAGGAGCGTCGGCGCCGTGTCCTGCATCCGCTCCAGGAAGGCCAGGCCGCGCTGGTACTCGCCGTGCCGGCTTCGCTGGCTGATGTCGCCCGACAGGACGACGGCGTCTGGCGCGAGGGACGGCACCAGCCGCTCCACCGCCCGAATCTGCGCCAGGTCCACCGGCCTGCCGAAGTGCAGGTCGGACAGGTGGACCAGCGTGTATTCGCTCACCAGGAGGCCTTGATCCGGTAGGTCAGCGTGGCCTCGCCCCTGGCCGGCACCACGACCCGGAACCGCACCCGGGTGCTCGACACCCGGTCGCCGGGAATCGAGCTCTGCAGGACCGACCAGTCGCCGCCGCGCTCCTCGTAGACGTCCACCGTGGCGGCCGAATCGGTCGCGTTGGCCAGCGACACGCTGTAGTCCGCCGTGGCGGTGGTGCGGCCGTTCTTGTCCCGTGCGCTGGTGTAGGTGGTCTGCGTCCGCTTGGCGGTGAGGTCGAACGCCGTGCCGGCGTCGAGCTCCATCGGCTGCCCGGCGGCGGTGTGTCCGATTCCCGACGCCCCGATGAGCTGCAGCCGCCCGGCGTCGTCCGCCTGGTAGATGCTGGCGCTTCCGCCCGGGAGCGGCGTGTCGCCGAACGGCGTCTTGAGCGTGCGGGTCACGATGTACGTCACCGCCACCGGCACCTCCTGCTCGTCGCCGTACTGCGGGAGGCCGCCGTAGTACGGGAGCCCCGACCTGACCACCAGGCGCTTCACCACCGGCGCGGACACCGGCTCGAAGAGCGCCACGATCGAGGTCTGGCCCGGGCGGAGCGCCACCTTGCCCGGCACGGTGTAGAGGTGCGCCTCGCCGATGCGCTGCTCCGAGGCGGGGGCGGCTTCCATGGCCATCACGCCGGCCATCGCCTGGTTGCGCTTCATCATCTGGTCGCCCTGCCCGCCGCCCACCTCTCCCGCCAGCAGCTGGAGGTCCGCGTCGGCCACGCTCAGCGTGCCCGACTGCACCACCGCGTTGCCGGCCACCCGCGCGTCCTTGCCGCCGAGGATCACCTGGTAGCTCGCCTGCCACGCCGCACCGGTCGTGAAGTATCCGACGCCGAGCGAGGGAAGTGCCTTCGTGCTCTTGAGGGAGAGCAGGACGGTGGGATCCACGATCACCAAGTCGGCGGGAAAGCGCGGCGCGCCCGGCGCCTGGAAGCCGATGGTGCCGTCGGCGTACCGGAAGCGTTCCGGGTCCACCGCCAGCAGCGTGGCGCGCGTCGTATCGCCCGCGGCGGGGCCGCGGACGAACAGGAGGTCGCGGCCCACCGCGCGCCGCAGCGTGCTCCCCTGGTCGGTGCCGCCGTCGTAGGTGGCGGCCAGAAAGCTCACCGCCGGATCGAGCGGGAAGAGCGAGGCAGGATCGAGGAGACCGAGGCTCAGCCGCTGGTCGCTGGCGCCCTTGGGCACCGCCACCGGGAGCGTGCGGCGGACCAGGACGCGGCCCGAGTTGTAGATCGTGAGGCCGGTCTGCGCCGACAGGGGCGCCGCGGCCAGCAGCAGCAGGGCCGCCACCGGAATGCGTCGAAAAGTGTTCATCGGGGGAGGTACTCCATGGCAATGCGGCTCACGATGCGCCGCATGAGGACATACGTGGCGAGGACCGCGATGGCGCCGTAGATCCGGCCCAGCGCCGGTTCGGCCGGGACCCGGAACCAGACATAGAGCGCCATGAGGAAGGTGGCGCCCAGCGCCACGCGCCCCGCGAGCCGGCTTGCCCGCGCTCCACGCTTGGCGTGGCACTCGGGGCAGTCGGTGCCCCACTGGAGGCCGAAGATCCGCCTGCCGCAGGTGAGGCAGGGAACGTCAGGCGATCCGCCGGACAACTGCATCGCCGAACTCCATCGTCGTGGCGGTCCCGCCCAGGTCGCGGGTCCGCACCTGGTCCTGCTCGATGACCCGCGCCACCGCGGCGCGGACCGTGTTGCCTGCCCCGACCTCGCCGACATGGTCGAGCATCATGGCGCCGGCCAGGATGAGGGCGGCGGGGTTGGCCACGCCCTTCCCGGCGATGTCGGGGGCGCTGCCGTGCACCGCCTCGAAGACGGCGGCGTGCGTCCCGATGTTGCCGCCCGGCGCCAGGCCGAGCCCGCCGATGAGCCCGGCGGCCAGGTCGCTCAGGATGTCGCCGAACATGTTGGTCGTGACCATCACGTCCATCTGCTCGGGCCGGAGCACCATCTGCATCGCGGCGTTGTCGATGATCAGGTCATTGAAGGCCACCCGGCCCTCGTACTCCGCCCCCACCGCGCGCCCCACCTCGAGGAAGAGCCCGCTGACCATCTTGAGGATGTTGGCCTTGTGGACCACCGTAACCTTCTTGCGACCGTTCCGCACCGCGTATTCGAAGGCATAGCGGATGATCCGCTCGCAGCCGACACGGGTCACGATGGCCATCGACTCCGCCACCGCCCGCGGGTCGTCGCCCACGCGCACGAAATGCTCCACCCCCACGTACAGCCCCTCGACGTTTTCCCGGACCAGCACCAGGTCCACGTTGGGGAACTTTCCGACGCCCGCGATGCTGCGGGTGGGCCGCACATTGGCGTAGAGCTCGAATTCCTTCCGGAGGGCGACGTTGACGGACCGGAACCCGGTGCCCACCGGCGTGGTGAGCGGGCCCTTGAGTGCCAGCCGGGTGCGGCGGATGCTCTCCACCGTGGCGTCGGGGAGCGGGTCGCCGGCGCGGTCCACCGCCGCCATCCCCGCGATCTGCTCGTCCCAGTCGAACTCGACGCCGGTGGCCTGCAGCACCTTCCGGGTGGCGGCGGTGATCTCGGGGCCGATGCCGTCGCCCGGGATCAGCGTGACGACATGGCTCATGGTTCGACGGTGACCGAGGGGAAGAGGATCGTGAGCACCGAATCCATGGCCGCCGCAGGCGTGGCCCCGGTGGCGATGATGTAGCTGCGGAAGACGACGTCGCCCGCGCGGGTGTCCACGCCCACGAAGTTCGCCCGCGCCTCGACGGCGCCGGTGCTGTCGTGCTGGAAGGAGAACGACGCCGGCACGAAGACGAACCGCCCGCCCGCGATGGCCATCAGGGTGCGGAGGTTCGAGATCATCGGATCGGGCACCTTGACGATCTGCGGGTCGCGGAGCGCGGCCTGCCCCATGTAATCGGGGTCCGCCGCGATCCCGGGCGCGCTGCGCGCGAGGCTCCGCATCTGCTCGGGGAGCTTCCACTTGACCTCGGGGGCCCGCAGCTCCATACCGTCGCCCAGCATCATGTCCACCCACTTCGTGCTGCTGGCCCGGTCGGTGAACGGCGCCTTGCCGGCGAGCGAGTCACGCGCCACCACCAGCGTGGACGGCAGCACGCCGACCACCTGCCCGGCGATCCCCAGGATGTTCATCGGGGCCGGGGGCGGCATTTTCTGGTTGGGGTTGGGCTTCGGGGGCGGCGTCGTCTGCGCCTCGACCGGATCGGGGCCGACCGGCGCCTGGCTGCCGCCGGCACAGGCGGCGAGGCCGACGAGGAGGAAGAGGCGGGATATATGATTCACGAGGACTCCCTTGTCAGGTAAGTCGCTATTGGACAACGTGATGTACCCCCCAAGGCTGTACTCCGCCAAGGGGCGTAAGCGGTGGAAATCTAATGGGATGGGGGGGTAGGAGCGAGGGACTGCTATTCGAGCGAAAGGCCGCCGTCCACGACCAGCACCTGCCCGGTCACGTGGCGGGCGTCGTCGGAACAGAGGAAGGCGATGACCTTGGCCACGTCTGCCGGCTCGGCCACCCGCCCCAGGACGCTGTGCTTCTTGGCCCGCTCGACCACGTCGTCCGGCAGCATGCCCATCCGCTCGGTCCGGATGAAGCCGGGGGCGACGGCGTTCACGTTCACGTTCGAGGGACCGAGCTCCACCGCCGCCGCGCGCGTGAGCCCGATGACGCCGGCCTTGCTCGCGGCGTAGTTGGCCACGCCGAACCCCGGCCGCTCCGCCTGGTGGGCGCTGACGTTCACGATCTTGCCGTACTGCTGCTCCCGGAACCCCTGCGACACCGCGCGGATGCACTGGAAGGTCCCGGTGACGTTGGTCTCCAGCACTTCCTTCCAGGCGCGGTCGGTCATCCGCCAGAGCGCACCGTCCATCGCGATGCCGGCGTTGTTGACCAGGATGTGGAGGCCGCCCAGCTCGGTCCGCACCTCCTCCATGAAACGGTCCACCGCCGCCGCGTCCCGCACGTCGCACTTGGCGGCGTAGACCTGCACGCCCATGGCGCGGAGCGCCGTCTCGGTAAGCAGCGCCTGCTCGGTGACGTCTCGTCCCGGCAGGTCCACGAAACAGAACGCCACGTGGCACCCCTGCCGCCCGAACTCGAGGGCGATCGCCCGGCCGAGACCGGTGGCGCCGCCGGTGACCACGGCCACCTTCCCCCGGAAGCCAGTGTCGATGGCCTGCGGGCTCGGGCGCTCCAGCGTGGCGCCACTGCTTCGGCGTCCCGCGGCGGCCTGCCAGTGGCCGCCCTTGTACTCGGATGGGGGGGTGGGCATAGGAGGTCGAAGGTACGGCGCGGAAGGGGGGAGGGCAAGAAGGCGGGGCCGCGGGGCCGCGGGGCCGCGTGCAGGGGCGCACGGCTGTGCGCCCCTGCACGCCGGCCCGCTTCCCCGAATGCCTGTCGAACGGCATCTTACGCGCATGCAGACTCTCCTCTGGATTCTGGTGTCGGTCATCGGCGCGGTCTCGTGGGGCGTCCTCGCGCTCCATCGCGGCGAGTCCATCAACGCGGCCTGGCTGGTGCTGGCGGCGGTGGGCACCTACCTCGTCGGCTATCGCTTCTACTCACGCTTCCTGGCCGCCAAGGTGCTCGGCATCGACCCGACGCGGGCCACCCCGGCCGAACGCCTGAGCAACGGCCGGGACTTCGTGCCGACCACGCGCGGCGTCCTCTTCGGCCACCACTTCGCCGCCATCGCCGGGGCCGGCCCCCTCGTGGGCCCCGTCCTCGCGGCTCAGTTCGGCTACCTCCCCGGCATGCTCTGGATCGTCTTCGGCGTGGTGCTCGGCGGCGCGGTGCAGGACTTCGTGATCCTCTTCGCCTCGATGCGCCGCGACGGCAAGTCGCTGGGCCAGATGGCCAAGGAGGAGGTCGGCCCCGTCACCGGGCTCGCGGCGATGATCGCCATCCTGGCCATCATGATCATCCTGCTGGCGGTGCTGGCGCTGGTGGTGGTCAACGCCCTGCGCGACAGCCCGTGGGGGATGTTCACCATTGCCTGCACCGTGCCGATCGCGCTCCTCATGGGCTTCTGGATGAAGGTGTGGCGGCCCGGCCGGACGATGGAGGCGACCGCGGTGGGCATCGTGCTGCTGATGGCTTCCCTCGTCGGCGGCCGGTTCGTGGCGGAGCACGCCTCGCTGGGGCCGATGTTCACGATGGGCGGCACCACGATCGCCTGGCTGATCATCGCGTACGGCTTCGTGGCGAGCGTGCTCCCCGTCTGGATGCTGCTCTGCCCCCGCGACTATCTCTCGACCTTCATGAAGGTCGGCACCATCGTCCTGCTGGCCGTCGGGATCCTCGTGGTCCTCCCGCCGATCAAGCTCCCCGCGCTCACCCAGTTCATCGACGGGACGGGGCCGGTCTTCGCGGGTAAGCTCTTCCCCTTCGCGTTCATCACCATCGCCTGTGGGGCCATCAGCGGGTTCCACGCGCTGGTGGCGAGCGGCACGACGCCCAAGATGTTGCGCCGCGAGGGCGACGCCCCCCTCATCGGCTACGGCGGGATGCTGACGGAGTCGTTCGTGGCGGTCATGGCGCTCTGCGCCGCCGCCGTGCTCGACCCCGGCGTGTACTTCGCGATCAACGCCCCGCTCGCCACGCTGGGCGGCTCCCTCGACGCCGCCGCCGAGACGATCCGGGGCTGGGGATTTGCCGTGACCCCTGCGCAGATGGAGGCGCTCGCCGCCTCGGTGGGGGAATCCACCCTGCTGGCGCGGACCGGCGGGGCACCCTCGCTGGCCGTCGGCATGGCGCAGATCTTTGCCGGCGCCTTCGGCGCCCACCTGACCGCGCTCTGGTACCACTTCGCCATCATGTTCGAGGCGCTGTTCATCCTGACCACGGTGGACACCGGCACCCGCGTCGGCCGCTTCATGTTCCAGGAGCTGGCCGGCCACGTCTGGGAGCCGATGGGCCGCACCTCGTGGTACCCGAGCACGGTGCTCGCCTCCGGCGCGGTGGTGGCCGGCTGGGGCTGGTTCCTGCTGCAGGGGGTGCAGGACCCGCTGGGCGGGATCAACACCCTCTGGCCGCTCTTCGGCATCAGCAACCAGCTGCTGGCCGCCGTGGCGCTCGCGGTCGCCACCACCGTGCTGATCCGCTCGGGCAAGGCGCGCTACGCCTGGGTCACGCTGCTGCCGCTCGCCTGGCTGCTGGTGGTCACCCTCACCGCCGGCTGGCAGAAGATCTTCGCCGCGGACCCCCGGCTCGGCTTCCTGTCGCACGCGGCGGCCACCGCCGCGCAGGTGGCGGCGGGCACAATGGAGGCGTCGCGCGGCGCCCGCCTCATCTTCAACGACCGGCTCAACGTGGCCGTGGCGGCCCTCTTCATGACGGTCGTGGTGCTCGTGGTGATTTCGTCGGTGCGGGTCTGGCTGGGGATCCTGCAGGGGCGGACGCCGGCCATCACGCGTGAGGCGCCCTATGTGGCGACCACCTATGCGACCTGAGGAGCAGGGCTGGATGGCCCGGTGGCTCACCGCCGTGCGGCGGGTGGCGGGCATGCCCGACTACGCGGCGTACCTGGAGCACCGGCGACGTCATCACCCAGATGAAGCGCTGCCGACCGAGCGCGAGTACTATGCCGAGTACGTCGCTGCGCGTTACGGCGACTCCCCCACGAGGTGCTGCTGATGAACCGCATGGTTCGCTATTTCGTGAACGGCCTCCTGCTCTCGACGCCGATCGCGCTGACGCTCTACGTCTGCTGGCGCATCTTCCGCGCGGTGGACAGCTGGCTGGGGCTGCCCTGGTACGGGGCCGGCTTCGTCGCCACCCTCGTGCTCATCACGCTCGTGGGGTGGCTGGCCACCACCTTCCTGTGGAACTCGATCTTCGGCCTCGTCGAACAGGCGATGGAGCGGGTGCCCCTCGTCCGGTTCCTCTACAACTCGCTGAAGGAGGTGCTCGGCGCCTTCGTGGGGGAAAAGAAGCGCTTCGACCGGCCGGTGGTGGTGAAGCTGATGGCCGGCGGAAACGCCCGCGCCCTCGGCTTCCTCACCCGGGAGTCGCTCGAGTCGCTCGGGCTGAAGGACCTGGTGGCCGTGTACCTGCCGCAGTCCTACAACTTTGCCGGGCAGGTCCTGCTCTTCCCGGCGGACCAGGTCACCCCGATCAGCGCCGGGAGCAGCGACGTGATGGCCTTCATCGTGTCGGGGGGAGTGGTGGACGGGTCGGACCGGGGGAACGAAGGACCAGCCACCCCAGTGCGGTGAGCGCGAGGAGCGCCGCGGACGCGCGGAGCGCCACGCCGGCGCCGAGCTCCTGGTAGAGCCAGCCGAAGAGGAGCCCTGCGGGGAGTGCGGCGAAACCTGTGACGGCGTGGTACGCCCCGAACCCGCGCCCGGTGCGCACCGGCGCCAGCTGCGCCACGAGCGAGCGCTCCGCCGGCTCCAGCAGTCCGCTCGCCAGGCCGAGCGTCAGGAACACGCCCACCCCGACCAGCTCGGTGAGCGTACCCCCCATCAGGTACGACACCCCCGCAAAGAGCAGCGCCCCCGCCGTGACCGTGCCCCGTGTGCCAACTGCGTCGCTGAGCCAGCCGCCGGGATACGCGGCGGCGCTCCGGACCACGTGCAGTCCGGCCCAGACCAGCGGGATCGTGGCCACCGGGACGCCCAGCCCCTGGAGCCTGAGGAGCAGCAGCGCCTCCGGCACGCGGAAGAGCGTCAGCGCGGAAAGCACCAGCACCGGTCCCCAGAAGACCCGCCCAGTCGCGTCCACCGGCGTCGAAGTGGCAGTGGCGGCCGGCAGGACCGCGGGCGCGCCGCGAAGCACCCGGAGCAAGATCAGCATCACCACCACGCCGGGGAGCCAGGTCCAGGCGATGACGTCGCGCACCGAGACGCCGCGGGACAGGAGGATCCAGGCCGCGACCGAGCCGAGGACGGCGCCGAAGTGGTCGGCGCCGCGGTGGAAGCCGAAGGCCCGGCCCAGGAGGGGCGGCGGCGTTGACGCCGCGATCATCGCGTCACGCGCCGGCGTCCGGAGCCCCTTCCCCACCCGGTCCACGACCCGAAATCCGATGACGGCCCAGGCGGACCCCGCCAGCGCGATGAACGGCCGGATGAAGAGCGCGGTGCCGTAGCCCACGAGGATGAGCGGCTTCCGCCACCCCGCCCGGTCGGCCCAGCGCCCGCTCAACCACTTGAGGGCGGCGGAGGTCAGGTCCGAGGCGCCGTCGAGGGCACCCAGCAGCGTGGGCCCCCCACCCAGCGATGTGATGAAGGCCGGAAGGAGGGGATAGACCATCTCGCTCGCGAAGTCGTTGAAGAGCGAGACGAGGGAGAGGCCCTTGACGGTCGGCGGAAGACGCCCTTCGGGCGAGACAGCGGGGCCGCGGGGCAGCGGGGCGTCCTCCCTTGGGGCTGTTACATCATCGTAAGTCATTGAATTATCTGGCCTTACACAATTTGAGGGTGCCAAAGAAGCAGTTCCGACCGATTCGTCGGCTTTTCACAGGGGCTGATCCGGCTAGATTTGCCCCCCCATGACTGCCCCACTCCTCCAGGACACCGGCTTCCGGGAAGCCACCATCTGGGCCACGCCGATCCGTGACCTCGGGCTGACCATCGAGGGCACGCAGCTCGAGCCGATCGTGGCGGAGTTCCGCCGCGAGCTCGAGGCGGTCGGCTTCCGGCGGCTCTCGCCCCGGTACTACCTGTCCACCGAGTGGGGGGTGCCGTTCGAGACGGTGGCCATCGCCATCCCGTTCTACCTGGCCCACCCCGAGCTGCAGGAGATGCACGCCGAGCGGACCGGGCACGTCGAAGGGCGCGACCGTGAGGAGATCCTCCGCTACCTGCGCCACGAGATGGGGCATGTGGTGAATTACGCCTACCGGCTGTACGACGAGGCCGAGTGGGAAGCACTCTTCGGCTCGATGAGCGAGCCGTACGAAGACGACTACCGGCCCGTCCCGTTCAGCCGCAAGCACGTCCGGCACCTGCCGGGGTGGTACGCGCAAAAGCATCCCGACGAGGACTGGTCGGAAACCTTCGCCGTTTTCATCACCCCCGGGCTCGACTGGCGCTCGGAGTACGCGGCGCGGCCCGAGGCGCTCGCGAAGCTGGAGTATTGTGAGCGGACGGTCGCGGCGCTGCTGGACCGGGAGCCGGTGGTGGTGGACGACGAACTCGACGAGGACGTCGGCGAGCTCGAGTATTCGCTGGCGCAGTTCTACCGGGACCTGGCGGCGGCCGACGCGCGGCTGGGGCTCAACCTCGACACGATGCTGCGGAGCGTCTTCCCCGCCACCGGCGCCCGGGCAGGCACCACGCCGCACGTCGCCGCGGCCGAACTGCTGCGGCGCCTCGAGGGGGAGCTGCTGGGCAACGTCTACCGGTGGACGGGGCACTTCCCGGAGCGCACTCGGGTGCTGGTCCACCACCTGCGGGCCCGCGCGCAGAGCCTGGAGCTCTGCTACCGGACGGAGGAGGAGCCGGCGGTGACGGTGGCACTCACGACCCTGGTGACGTCGCTCGCCATGAACTACGTCCAGTCGGGCGGATACCTCCGCTAGTCCTCGGCGGTCTTCTTGGCCGCCTCCGCGCTCTTCTTGCCGTCGTCCGACGACTTCTTCCCGGCCTCCCCGCCCTTCTTCCCGTTTTCCGACGGCTTCTTCCCGGTCTCGGCGCTCTTCCGGAGCCCCGATCCGCGGCGGTACCGGTCGGTGGCCAGGTCCACGATCCGCTGGATGAGCGCGGGGTACGGGATGCCGGCGGCGGCCGCCGCCATGGCGAACTCGCTGTCGCGCGCCAGGTAGCAGCTGGCGTTCACCTCGAGCACGTAGATGTCGCCGGTGTCGGTGAGCCGCAGGTCCACGCGCCCGTAGTCCCGCACCCGGAGCGCCCGGTACGCGTCCACCGACACCTTCTGCAGCTTGGCGCGCAGCTCGTCCGGCAGGTCGGCCAGCACCGCCTTGGTGCCCTTGTACTCCGCGCTGTTCTCGTCCCACTTCGCCTTGCTGTCCAGGACGTGCGGCATCCCCTCCGGCAAGCCCGAAAAGTCCAGCTCGATCGGCGGCAGCGCGATCGGGTCGTAGTTGCCGAGGACGCCAACGTAGAACTCCCGGCCCTCGATGTACTCCTCCGCCAGCGCGGAGTCGTTGAGCTCGTCGTGGATGGTAGCCACGCGGCGCATCAGCGACTTCATGTCGGTGACAAGCGAGTTGCGACGGATGCCGATGGAGGCGTCGGTGCGGAGCGGCTTGACGAAGAGCGGCATCCGGAGATTGCCGCCGGTCTCGAAGTCGGCGTCGCGGGCAAAGACGGCGAACCGCGGGTACAGGATACCGTGGAAGGCGAGGAGCTTCTTGGAGAGGGCCTTGTCCTGCGTGAGGTAGGACTCGCCGGGACCGCAGCCAGTGTACTTGAGGCCGAGCAGGTCGAGCAGCCCCTCCATCGCGATGTCGCCGAACATGTTCTCGGCGAACATCTCCACCAAATTGAACACAAGGTCGGGCCGCCGTCGCTGCAGGCCGGCGAGGACCCGCTTCACGTCGGCGTGGACGCCGAGGATGGCCACCTGGTGGCCCTGCCGGCGGAGCGCCCGCACCACCTGCATCACCACCGGGTCGTACTCGGTGGAGCGTTCCTTCCCCTCCACGTACGTCAGCACGGTGATTCTCACGAGCGGTCTCCCCTCGGGTCAGTCGTCGAGGCCCATGCCCCATCGAATCAGCGACACCGGCAGCCCACCGTAGGACAGCAGCGCGTCGTGGAAGGCGCGGAGCGGCGCCTCCTGCCCCGCCCGCGCCCGCCAGCTCTCTCGCAGCTTGAGCAGCTCGCGCCGCCCCACCGCGTCCGCGAGCGCGTAGGTCGGCCGCGCGCTGGCGCGCCGCACCATTTCCATCGCCTCCTCGCGGTCCACCGCCAGGTGCTCGATGGCGTACGAGACGCCCTCGGCGGGCGTCATGCCGCGCGTATGGAGCCCGATGTCGAGGATCACCCGCACCGCGGCGCGGAGTTGCCGGACCAGCCCCATCAGCCGCGCCTCGGCGCCGGTCGCGAACCCCGCCTCCGCCATCAGGTCCTCGGCGTAGAGCGCCCAGCCGCGCACGGTGAGCGGCGTCCAGAGGTACTGGCGCACCAGCGAGCGCTGGGTGGCCGCCGTCTGGCGCTGCAGGAAGTGGCCGGGCCACGCCTCGGCGGCGGCCCAGGCCCAGGTCTCGTGGCGCGAATGCACCGCGCCGCCGTCCGGGCCCGCGATGAACAGGCGGCCGCCACGGGCCCACTCGGCGGGACTCGGCGGCTCGCACCAGACGGCCGGGACGAAATGCTGCAGGAACGCCGGCGTCGCCTCGACACGCAGATCCGACGCCGGCAGCGCCACGACTCCCGACCCCGCAATGAACCCGCGCGCGCGTCCCACCTCGTCGGCGTAGGCCTCGAGCAGCGGGACGCTCAATCCCTCGGCGCGGAGCCGCCGCACCGTTTCCGCCCATGGCACGCCCGGGCTCAGCGCCGTCGCGGCGGCCTGCATGGCCGCGCCCGCTTCCTCGACCAGCCTGAGACCGTAGCGCCAGAGCTCGGGCGCGGTGGAGCGGAGGGCGTGCTCGTGGTGGAGCCGGCGGTTGAACTCGTCCTCGCCTACGGCGAATGAAAGCTCCGCCGGGTTGGCCTGCAGTTCGGTGCGGAGCGTCGTCTTGAAGTGGGCCAGTGCCGCCGAGGCCTCGTGCGCCGCGATCGCAAGCGCTTCGGCAACGGCCGGGGCGCGGCGGGCGAACTCGGCGGCCAGGATGCCCGGCAGCCCTGCCCCGCCCTCCAGCATCGTGAGCGCCGTCCCCAGCATGACGGGCGGCGGGCTCCGCAGGGTGGCCGCGGCGGTGGCCAGGAACTCCGGCGTGGCCTGCAGGCGGGCCAGCGCCGCGGCCGCGCGGCGTTCGGGTTCCTCGCCGGCGCGCTGGATCAGGCCGTGATACGCACCGAACAGGTGCGAGAGCCAGAAGGCAGGATCATGGACGTGGGGACGTTCGTGCTGGAAGCGAAAGACGGAGACGCGGATGTCGTCCAGCAGGGCGGTGCGGTCGATCTCGTCCTGCAGGTCGGCGATTTCCAGCTCCTCGACCGCGCTCGCCATGGCGCGGTAGGCGGCGAGCTGCCGCCGCACGCTGACGTCGTCGAAGGTGCCGAGCCGCGCGTCGGAGTTTGCGTCGCCCGCTGCCGTGCCCGCCGCCGGGTCGAAGTTCCAGCGGAGGTCGAGGTACGACCGCGCCAGCGCGTCAGTGACGGGTGGCATCGGCCTCGCTCCGCGCCCGGGCCGCCGCGATGAGCCGCTCGCACTCCGCCTGGTCGAGCACCCGGTCGGCCACCTTGGCCGCCGAGAACAGCGCCTCCGACAGGACGGCGTCCTCCGGATCGTAGCCGTGCTCCTCGAGCCAGCACTTCACGTTGGACAGGCCGGACACCGGCGAGATCTCGATCCGCTGGCGGAAGCCGAAGACGCCCGCCGGCACGGAGGAATACACCCGGTCGGCCAGCCACTCGTCGCCCTTCTTCCGGGCCTTCATGATGGCGGAGGCGTGGACCCCGGTGGCGGTGCGGAAGGCGTCGGTGCCGACCACCGGATACTGCGCGGGCACCGGGATGCCGGTGGATTCCGAGGCCAGCTGGCAATACTCGTGGAGCTTCGACAGGTCCCCGGTGTGGAGGCCGAGGAGGTACAGGTTGACGATGAGGAGGTCCATTTCGGCGTTGCCCACACGTTCGCCGATGCCGAGCGCGGTCCCGTGCACCCGGTCCACCCCCGCCTCGATGGCGGCCAGGCAGTTGGCGATGCCGAGGCCGCGGTCGCGGTGGCCGTGCCAGTCGATCTTGATGGACTCGCCGGAGGGGGCCACGATCTCGTCCTGCACGAACTTGATCAGCGCGCGCACCCCCGACGGCGTCGCGAACCCCACCGTGTCGGCCAGGCAGATCCGGCGGGCGCCGCACCGGATGGCGGTCCCGTAGAGCGCCTTGAGCGTCTCGGGCTTTGCGCGCGTCGTGTCCTCGGTGACGTACATGACCGGGAGGCCGTTCGTGACGGCGTACGTCACCGCCTCCTCCGACACCCGGAGCATCTTGTCGAGCGTCCAGTCCTCGGCGTACTGCCGGATGCTCGACGACCCGATGAAGGTGGCGGCCTCGATCGGCACGCCCACCTCCGCGGAGACGCGCACGATCGGCTCCACGTCGGCGATGACGGTGCGCGCGGCGCAGTTCATGTTGATGGGGAGCTTCTGGTCCACGATTTCCCGGGCCAGCGCGCGCACCTGCGCCACGGCGCGCGGGCCCGCCCCGGGGAGCCCGATGTCCGCGGCGCGGACGCCGAGGTCGGCCATCAGGTGGAGGAGGCGGAGCTTGACCTCCATCGGCGGGTCGATGACCGACGGGCTCTGGAGCCCGTCGCGCAGCGTCTCGTCGTTGAGCACGACTGGCGCGCGCGCGTAGTCGAATGCGGCGTCGCGGGCGTTCCAGTCGTAGATCAAGTCCTTGGATTCCATGCCCGTAGTCTCTCGCCTAGCGATGCTCGGCACAAGTGGGGAGCCGGTCCATTTCTGTCATTGCGAGGCCGCGTAGCGGCCGAAGCAATCTCGGTCTTCATGGCCCGAGATTGCTTCGTCGGGCCCGCTGGGCCCTCCTCGCAATGACAAAACCGGAGGCGTCAGCGCGCGTTGAGTTCGCAGTCGTCGCCCAGGCTCGCGTCGCCCCGGAGCCCGGTCACCTTCACCCGGTTGCCGAGCAGCGCGCCTTCGAGCACCGACGTCGCGATGCGGGCGTCACGCCCGATGATCGTGTTCCGGATGGTGCTGTCGGAAATGTGCGTGCCCGCCTCGATGGAGACGTTGGGACCGATCGAGCTGCGCTCGATCGTGACGCCGTCCTCGATGTACACCGGATCGCTGATCACCACGCCGGGGAAATCACGCCGCCGGGCGGCACCCTTCTCGAGCAGGATGCCGTTGGTCTCGAGCAGCGTGCCCGGCGCGCCGCAGTCGTACCAGCCGCCCACCTCGGCGGCCAGGATCCGGCGCTTGTGCTCGATCATCTGCTGGAAGGCGTCGGTCAGGTAGTACTCCCCCTTGTTGGCGGGGGCGGCGAGCACGTGGTCGATGCCGGCCCAGAGCGCCTGGACGTCGCGGATGTAGTAGAGGCCGATGTTGGCGAGCTTCGAGACCGGGGTGGAGGGCTTTTCCACGATCTTCGTCATGAAGCCGTCGGCGTCGGTCACCACCACGCCGAAGCGCTGGTAGTCCTCGACCTCCTTGGCCCAGATGATCCCGTCGGCGTCGGTGCGGTTGATGAGCGAGAGGTCGGCCTCGAACACCGTGTCCACGAAGATGATCAGCACCGGGCCGGTCACGTACGGCCGCGCCAGGTTGATGGCCCCTGCCGTGCCGTCCTGCACCTTCTGCTCGATGAATCGGCAGGGATAGCCGTACCGGTCCTTCGCGTACGCCTCCACCGTCTCCTTCAGGTGGCCGGTGATGAAGATCAGCTCCGTGACGCCCAGCCCCTCGATCCGGTCCATGACCCAGTCCATGACGGGCCGGCCGGCCACCTTCAGCATCGGCTTGGGGACGAGATGCGTGTGCGGGCGGAGGCGGGTGCCCTTGCCGGCCAGCGGGATGATGACCTGCATCAGCTCCCTCGGCCGTAGCGGTCCGAGAGGCGGACCAGGTCGTCGAGCTCCGGGGTGGAGGCCTCGAGGACGTCGCTGTCCACCACCGCCTCGATCTGGTGCACGAGGCCGGCCGGAATGTGAACCGAGTCCCCGGCGCGGAAGGGGCGCGCCTCCAGCTCGGTGCCCGGGCGAGTGCGGAGGATGAGCTCGCCGGAGAGGACGTGCATCGTCTCGTCCTTCTTGTTGTGGTACTGCAGGCTCAGCACGTGCCCCGCCTTCACGTGCAGCACCTTGCCGACGTAGCGGTCAGTGCGGGCCCAGATCAGCTCATATCCCCACGGCTTGTCCACCCGGTACGGCACGTCCGGCATCAGGTCCCCACAGGTCGAAGTTTGAACGAAGAGGGCACGGTCACGCAGGCCCGCACGCAGACGCCGCACCCGACACATCCCTCGGCGCGGATCACCGGGTGGCCCGCCTCGTCGATGGCGAGCGCCGTGGGGCCGATGGGGCAGGCCTTGGCGCAGACGGAGCATTCCGAGCCCTGGAAGGTGATGCAGCGCTCCGGCAGCAACTCCAGGATCCCGATCTGCACGCCGGCCCAGCCGTCCGCGGGGACCGTGAGCGCGTCGGTGGGGCAGGCGCGGGCACACGGCATGTCTGGGCAGGCGATGCAGGGCTGCAGGCGCGGGTCGAAGAACGGTGTCCCGGCGGCCAGGCCGGCGCCCGGCGCGGCGAACTGGATCGCGTGCGGCGGACAGACGTCCCCGCACTGCCCGCAGCGGGTGCAGGCGGTGAGGAACCCGACCTCCGGCAGCGCCCCCGGCGGACGATGGTAGCGCTTCTGGATGACGGTGTCCTCGGTCTTTCGGACGACCCCGTCGATCCAGTCGCCGACCAGGTCGCGGAAGAAATCTCGCCGGTCGCCGCCGCGACGATCCCAAGGCCCGCTCATGCCGGAAGTCTAGCTAGCACAACCGCTTTCTGTCATTGCGAGGCCACACACCGCCCGCAACGGGGTGGGCGCACGCCCACCCCTGGCCATCGCAGACGCAACTTCTCAGCGGGTGGCCGTGCGACGGTGCGGTTCCAGCGCGCCGAAATTGCGTCCCCACCGACAGGGGTGGCCGTGACGGCCACCCCGCGGGCGCACGGGCTCCGGGCACCGCTGGCCATCGCAGACGCAACTTCTCGGCGGGTGGCCGCTACGACGGTGCGGTTCCAGCGCTCCGAAATTGCGTCCACCACCGACAGGGGTGGCCGTGAGGCCACCCCGTGCGACGGTGCGGTTCCAGCGCGCCGAAATTGCGTCCCCACCGACAGGGGTGGCCGTGCGGCCACCCCGCGGACCGGGCTCCGGGAACAGCGCGTCAGCCGCGGCCACCCCGCGGACCGGCCGCAACGGGGTGGGCTCACGCCCACCCCTGGCCATCGCAGACGCAACTTCTCAGCGGGTGGCCGTGCGACGGTGCGGTTCCAGCGCGCCGAAATTGCGTCCCCACCGACAGGGGTGGCCGTGCGGCCACCCCGTGCGACGGTGCGGTTCCAGCGCGCCGAAATTGCGTCCCCACCGACAGGGGTGGCCGTGCGGCCACGCGCCGAAGCGTCCACCGACAGGGTGGCCGCGGCCACCCCGGGGACCAGGCCCCTACAGTGCCGGCGAGAAGCTGAACAGCCACCGGAAGCCGACCTGCTCCGTCGGGTCGGCGTCCTGCGCCAGCGTCGGTTCGCTCACGAACAGCGGCATGTCGAACCGCGTCACGAAGTTGGTCGTCCCGATCCGGTGCGAGGCGCTGACACCAACGCCGGCGTCCGCGAACCCGCGGAGCGCGCCGTACGCCTCCGCACCTGACGGCGGGTCCGCGAACGCGACGTCGCCCCAGAGGCTGAGGCTCACCGTGCTGAAGAACCGGGCGCCCTTCCGGGTCACCAGGGTGCGCTCGATCTGGGCGTTGAGGCCGTACGCCTGCCGTGAACTGGTGTGCGGGTCGAATCCGCGCAGGTTGGCGCCGCCCGGAGCCTGGTAGTAGACCCCGGGACGCACGAGCAGCGCGCCTTCGGAACGCAGGAACGGATTGTAGAGCTGTTCGTACGGGTCGGCGCCGGCCAGGTACATCTGCCGCTGCTTGACCACTGGGTCTTCGGCGAGCGCGGCGCCGGCAAATCCCCTGAACGCCACGGTGGTCACGGTACCCAGCGAGCGCCGGGCGGTGGCCACCAGGAAGCCGCGGAAATAGCCCTGCGCGTCGTAGCGATTCTCGGTGCTGATGCCGGGGCCCTCGTTGCCGTACATCACGCCGCCACCCAGCGAGGCGTTGACCCCCAGGGCCCAGGCACCGGATCGGTTGCTTACGCCCCCGTACACCGTCGCCTCGGCGGTGCCGGCGTCGTCGTAGTAGCCTGGATCGAGGAAGGCGGTGTCGGTCGTCGTGACCCAGCGGAGCGCAACACCTCTCGTGACGGTGGGGCCGGAGTTGAAGTGCGCGCGGCGCTTCTTCTCGAGGGCGACAGTGGCGCCGGCGCGGCCTTCCATGCTGTACCCCTCGAACACCTGGCTCACGTTCGGCGAGCGCAGCCAGGTCGGGTTCTTGATCCGCGCGAAGACGTCGAGATTGGTGACCGGATCGTCCGCCCCCCACCCGGTGCCGCCGGTGATGGAGAGGATGTTTTGGTCGAACCGGCCCAGGTAGTCGCTTCTGCTGCGAAGGCCGACGGTCACCCCGCCGGCGTCGTTGTACCAGACCTCGGGCGCCAGCCCGACGGTCATGTGGTCGCGGGCCGTCTTCGTCGAGAAGTAGGTGTCGAGATACGGCTCGACGCGCGCGGGGTTCGGGAAGAGCCCGAACGACTTGTGGTTGTCGAGGAAGTTCCAGTCGCCGGTCTGCACCCGCGGGTCGAGGGTGACGCCGCGCGGCTCGGCGGCGGTCCGCACCTCGACCCACTCCCGTTCCGCCGCCCCGCCGGCACGCACCGTCACCGTGTCGCGGTCAGTCACTACCTGCACTTCGACCGGCACCTGCCTCGGCGCCTTGCGGACGACCTCGACGCGCGTCAGCCAGGTGCCGTCGGAGTCCTGCGTCCGGCTGGTGCGGCCGACGGCGTAGTCGGTCAGGTCCACCCCGTGCAGCTGCTGGGAAAAGAAGGGGCCGAGATCCCGCTTCGAGGTCTCCTCGACCACGGCGCGGAAGCGGTCCTCGTTCACGTGCTTCAGCTTCCACTGGTCGTAGTAGTTGCGGATGGCGGCCTTCATGGTGGAGTCGCCGACCACGTACTGCAGTCGGTGCAGGAACAGCTCCCCGCCGGAATAGATGCTGATGTTGTAGGTGGTGAAGTCCCGGTACTCGTTGCTGATCATGCTGTACGGCTCGGCGTAGCGGTCGAGCTGCATGCCGAGGAGGAACCGCTCGGTGCCCGCCACGCCGGCGCTGCCGCCGGTGGCCTCGGTGTAGAGGGCCTCCTGGTAGGAGGTGAACCCCTCGTCGAGCCATCCCTCGCGCCACTCGTTGTTGGCCAGGATGCCCATCACGTAGTTGTGCCCGAGCTCGTGGACGATCAGCCCCTCGGACGCCGAGCCGTCCATGATCATCATGGGGAACTCGGTGCCGCCCCCCTCGATCCGGTGGACGTTGGTGATCTGCGGCCAGGGGAAGGTGCCGAACGTCTGGTCGAGCCAGGCGAGCGCCTTCTCGGTGCGCTGCACCGCCACGCCGCCGCCCCAGCTCTTCTCGTCTCCCGGCTGGTAGAGCACGTGGACCGCGACGCCGCCCCAGCGCCCCGCCTCGTAGCGGTAGTCGGGATTGAGCGACATGGCGAAGTGATGCACGTCGGCGGCGTACCAGGTCACGACCTTCCGGCCGACCGCCGCTGCGGCGGAGGGGCAACCAAAGCGCGATGGGTCACCGTAAAAGTCGCGGCGGTATTCGATGGGCCGGCCGGGCTGCCGGGTGGCGCGGGCCCAGCCCGGGTCGCCGCAGACGGGCACGCCGGTGGCGCCGATGACCTGGTCCTCCGCCACGTTCGAGGCGGACCAGGAAGGTGCCGAACTCGCCGTAGAACTCGCCGGCGGGGTACATCGGGTGCTCCTCCCAGCCGTACTGGTCGTACACCACCACGCGCGGGTACCACTGGGCGAAGTCGAAGGCTCGGCCACGGCGGCCCTGCCGGCGGGGCGGGATGGAGGGCCGCGCGTCCCAGTCCATGTCGGCCACCAGCGAGTCGCCGGGCGCGAGCGGACGGGGGAGCATGAACCGGACGATCGTGCTGTCCGGCGCGAACGGATAGATGGCCTCGACCACCTGGCCCATGATCCGGACGTTGGAGACATGGTTGAACCCGAAGTTCGGGTCCTTGAGGTCGTTGAACCGGCGGTTGTGCTCGACGGAATCGGCATCGGCCCAGCGGCTGCCGGGGCGGAAGGCGTTGAGGTAGAGATGGAAGCTCAACTGCCGGAGGGTATCGGGCGAGTTGTTCCGGTAGACCAGGTGCTGGCGGCCGGAGAGCACGCCGCTCGGCTCATCCAGCGAGGCATCGATGGTGTAGGCCACGGACTGTTGCCAGTACCGCGCGGGGCCGGTGCCGGGCGTGGCCTGCTGCTGCACGAGTGCCAGGGCAAGGAGCGGAAGGAGCATCGTGGGGTCCGGGATTCGGGAACGAGAGGGGTGGCTGGAAAGCTACTAGGGGGTCGGGGGTGGAGTCGATGGGGTGGAAGTAACCACTGGGTACGCATCGCCACGGGGTGGGCGTGGGGTGAGCACGGGGTGGGCGTGACCACGGGGTGGGCGTGAACGACGGGGTGGGCGTGACGACGGGGTGGGCGTGGCCACGGGGTGGGCGTATGCCCACCCCTATCCCGGACAGGCGCAATTTCGAGGTGGGGGATTCGGCACTTGGCTTGGATGATTGGATGATGACGTTGCAGTCGTCTCCGCGACATTTCCGGGACGGAGGCTTCGAGATGCGTTCGCGTTGTCGTGTGGGCGGGGTGGGCGTACGCCCACCCCTATCGCGGACAGACGCAATTTCGAGGCGGGAGAATCGGCACCGGACGCGGATAAATGGATGACGCGGGTGGAGTCGTCCTGAAGGAGGTTGCCGGGAAGGAGGCTATGAGATGCGTTCGCATTGTCGCGTGGGAGTACACCTGGTCTGGGCAACCAAGAATCGGCGACCGTGGCTCGTGGATGAATTGCGCCCGAGGGTGTTCGAGGTCCTGGGAGGCATCGCACATCGGCTGCACTCCAGCCCCATCGCCATCGGGGGCTGGGTGGATCATGTTCACGTCTACGTGATGCTCTCACCCCAAGCCACGATCTCCGGCCTCGTCAACGCGCTCAAGGCCCACTCGACGACATGGGTCCGCCGAACCCACCCGGGGCTCCTCGCCTTCGAATGGCAACGCGGCTACTCCGCCGCCGGCGTGGACCCACGGGACGACGACGCTCTTCGGCGGTACATCCAGAACCAGGAACAGATTCATCGGTCCCGAGTAGCCGGCAATCCCGCAGCGACCCCCAACCGAAATTGCGTCGTTGTGCGCTAGGGGTGGGCATACGCCCACCCCGGCATACGCCCACCACCAATTCGACGTCCATCCCCAACCGAAATTGCGTCGTTGTGCGCTAGGGGTGGGCATACGCCCACCCCGGCATACGCCACCCCGGGATACGCCCACCACCAATTCGACGTCCACCCCCCACCGAAATTGCGCCGTTGTGCGTTAGGGGTGGGCATACGCCCACCCCGGGCAATGCCCACCCCGGCATACGCCCACCACCAATTCGACGTCCATCCCCAACCGAAATTGCGTCGTTGTGCGCTAGGGGTGGGCATACGCCCACCCCTACCTGGACGCCCACCCCCACGCAAATCGGGCCCATCCTTTCGGATGGGCCCGAGATTGCTTCGGCCCCTGCGGGGCCTCGCAATGACAGAAGCGGAGGCCGGGATTGAGATTGCTTCGTCGGCCCCTCCGGGGCCTCCTCGCAATGACAAATACCTATCGGTTCAGCAGCTGCCGCCGGAGCATGATCAGCTTGCGGCGGATCGAGCCGTCGTGGACCCGATCGCCCACACGCACCACCGAGCCGCCGAGCACGGCGGGGTCGGCGGTAAAGCGCACCAGGGCGTCCTTCCCGAGGGCCTTGGTCAGCGACTCGGTGATCTGCTTCCGGAGTCCCGCGTCGGCCTCGTGCGCCAGCGTGACCCCCACCCGCACCCGGTTGAGCTTGGCGTCCACCAGGCCGGTGTACACCTGCGACACCTCGTCCAGCAGCCCCTGGCGGTTCCGCTTGACCAGCGCCTGCAGGAAGAGCACGAACGGCTTCGGCGCGGCGGGCAGCGCGTCGGCCAGGAGCTGCGCCTTGGCGCGCTTCGACACCCGGGGCGACATCAGCACCGCCGTCACCGCCGGCGCGTCCGACACGGCGGCCGCGAGCGCCTCGAGGAGCGCGCCGTACCGCGCGCTCTCCCCGTGCTCTTCACCGAGCGCGAACAGCGCCTCGGCGTAGTTCCGCGCCACCGCTTCGTGCATCAATGGGACTTCTCCAGGCTCGCCAGGTAGTCGAGCACGATCTGCTTGTCGGCGTCGGCGCTGAGCCGCTCGCCGATGAGCTTCGACGCCGCGGCCAGCGACAGGTCCACCGCCTCGCGGCGGAGCTCCTGCCGGGCCTTCTCCCCTTCCGCCGCGATTTCCCGGCGGGCGCGGGCCAGGAGCTGGTCCTGCTCCTCGCGCGTCTTCAGCACCGCCACCGCCCGCTCCTTCTCGGCGGCGGACTTGGCCTCGGCCATGATGGCCTGGGCCTGGGTGCGCGACTCGCCGAGCAGCTTCTGCTGTTCGGCGAGCAGCGCCTGGGCCTTCGCGTGCGCCTCTTCCGCCTCGCCGAGGTGGCGGCGGATGGTCTCCTCGCGCTGCTCGGTCATGCTCAGGATGGCGGGCCAGGCATACTTCTTCAGCAGCAGGAAGAGCATGCCGAACACGATCCAGGTCCAGAAGAAGAGCCCGAAATTCACCTCGAAGGGTGACATCGGGGCCCCGGCGGCGCCCTCCGAGGAGGCGAGCAACGCGAGATACATGAGACCGCCTTACGCGATGAGCTTGAACAGCAGGGCGAACACCAGCGCGATGATCGTGGCGCCCTCGAGGAGCACGGCGATCAGGAGCGCGGCGCCGCGGATCTCGCCGGCGGCTTCGGGCTGGCGGGCGATCGCCTCGGCGGCCTGGCCACCGATGCGGCCGAGGCCGAGGCCGGCGCCGATGATGGCGAGGCCGATGCCGATGGCGGCGCCGAAGAGGGCGTAGGTGTTCTTGGCGGCGGCGACCATGTCGGCGCCGGTCGGGGCCGCGTCCTGCACGAGATTGAGGAGAAACATTTGTCGGTCCTGTTCAAAGAGTGGAGATGTCAGGTCGTTGCGCCACCCGGTCCGGCGCCGCGTCTCCAGCGCGGCCCTTCCCGGCGGCCCGCCATCGGCTCCCTCAGGGAGCCGGCGGGCGCATCATCCGCCGTTCGGCGGACTACCTGTCATCCCGGCGGCGGCAGCGCGCGGCGCCGGGGTCCAACATTCTGTCATTGCGAGGAGGCCCCTCAGGGGCCGACGAAGCAATCTCGCTTTAGTGCTCGTGCTGCATCATCCCGATGAACACGGCGGACAACAGCGCAAAGACGTACGCCTGCAGGAACGCCACGATCAGCTCGAGCATCATCACGCCGACCACCAGCACGGCGGTCAGGCCGCCGATGGCCCAGTTCCAGCCCTGGATGTCGCCGAAGAGGAAGATGATGCCGAAGAGCGACAGGATCACGAAGTGGCCCGCCGTCATGTTGCCGAAGAGACGGACCGCCAGGGCGAACGGCTTGACCAGCTTGCCGAGGATTTCGACCGGCGCCATGAAGAGCGAAAAGGCGACTGCGCCGGGGCCGTGCATGCCCGGCACGTGCGGGAAGATCGTCCCCAGGTAACCCTTGGTGCCGAGCTGGATCATCCCGCCGATTTCCACGGTCAGGAAGGTGAGGATGGCCAGCGAGGCGGTCACGGCCAGGTTGCCGGTGGGCGACGCGCCCCAGGGCAGGAGGCCGAGCAGGTTGGAGTACAGGATGAAGAAGAAGAGCGACATGACGAACGGGGCGAACTTGGCGCCGTTCTCGCCGATGTTGGCGATGGCGATGTCGTCGCGGACGAAGAGGACCATTCCCTCGATGGCCGCCGCGAATCCCTTGGGCGACTGTTCCCCCGCCCGCTGCCGGCGGAGCGAGCGCCCGGCCAGCCACATCGTCAGGAAGACGAGCAGGGCCGCCAGCGCCAGGTACACCACGTGCTTGGTGGGCGACAGGTTCAGCGTGAGGGTCCCGACGTGCACGTCGGCCCAGCGCGGCAGGTGGATGGCGCCGATCGGGTACAGATCGATCGTCCACGCGTCCGCCGTGTGGTGGAGCACCATCTCGCCGATGTCGGGGGCCTGGCCTTCAATCATCGTATCGTCCGTATGTCCGAGAACATCAGGGGAATCAGGACCCCCACATAAGCCAGCGCCGTCGGGAGCGGCGGAAACAACACCCGGTCGGCCAGGACGGCGCCGAGGAACAGGAACATCCCGAGCACCCGGAGGCCCATCCCCACGCCCCACGCCTTCAGGAGCTGTTCGAAGGGCTTCCCCACCGCCCGCCGGAGGGCCACCCCAGCCACGAACTGGATCAGGGTGGCCAGCCCGCCGAAGACCAGCCCCGGAACCAGCGCCGGAGGCCCGAAGCCCCAGACCAGCAGGGCGGTCACCACCGCCGTCAGCACCATGCCGGGCGCCACGAGTCTCACTGCCCGCCCTCCCGCTTCTTCGCCTGGCGGGCCGCGTCGTGCTCGGCGTCGTACTTCCGCTCGTCCGCCTGGAGCTTCCAGTAGATGTTCAGGAAGCTCATGACGGCGCCGAACAGGGTGCCGGCCACCGTCAGGATCGGCATCCAGCCGAGCCACCGGTCGAGCAGGAAGCCCACCCCCATGAAGAGGATGATCCCGCCGGCAAAGGTGAGCCCGAGGGAGACGTACTTGTACCCCTCCCCCAACTCCCGGGAGGACCCCGATGGCTCCTTCATCGGGCGGGAAATTAGCCGCTTGTGAAATAATGCGCAAGCAACTTTCCATGTGCCGGAAACCCCACATTTTGTCATTGCGAGGAGGCCCCGATGGGGGCCGACGAAGCAATCCCGCGAGATTGCTTCGGCCACGATGTGGCCTCGCAATGACAGAAGGACCTCGGCCCCGCTTTCCCGCCGCCATCCTGCCCCCCTGCCCCGCCCTCGCTTAGATTGCCCCAGCCGTCCCACCGAATCGCCTGCTTCCCCGCGCGAGGCATCCATGCTCCGGACCGTCCGCACCGCCCTCTTCCTGCTGGCCGCCGCGCTTCCCCTCCAGGCGCAGTCCGACGGCGCCGTGAGCAAGGGGATCCACGACCGCGAGGTGCAGTGGCGCACCGCCATTTCGCTGGGGAACTGGTCGGCGGTGGAGACCTTCCTGGCGCCGGACTTCGTGATGACCACGGCCGACGGCACCCGGCTGGACCGTGCCCGGTATCTCAAGGATCTCGAACGCGGCACCACGACGTTCGCCCCGGTGCCCGAGCCTGAATACAAGGTCCTCGTGTACGGCCAGACCGCCGTCCACCTCGGCGAGGCCAACCGCATGTCCACCGGCTCGGACGGCGGGAGCATCCTGGTCCACATCGTCTGGACCGACACCTGGGTGCGCACCTCCGACGGCCGGTGGGTCCTCCTGGCGGCGCAGGTGGCCGTGGCGCCGGCCAAGTAGCCCTGCAACTTTCCCGGCCGCCCGCCCGTAGCGGCACCAGACCCTGATCGCGAGTGGAAATGACCGTCACCCGTCCCGCCCCGTCCGACGTCGAACAACTCGAGCAGCTGGCGGCCGCCGCCGGGCGCCTCCGCGCCCAGGTGGCGCGGCGGATCGTCGGGCAGGAGGAGGCCGTCGAGGGGATCCTGGCCGCCATCCTGGCCGGCGGACATGCCCTCCTGATCGGCGTGCCCGGCCTCGCCAAGACGATGATGGTCCACACGGTGGCCGAGGCGCTGGCGCTCTCCTTCCAGCGGGTGCAGTTCACGCCGGACCTCATGCCGAGCGACATCACCGGCACCGAGATCATCGAGGAGGACCTGACCACCGGCAAGCGGGCGTTCCGGTTCGTGAAGGGGCCGGTGTTCGCCAACGTGGTGCTGGCCGACGAGATCAACCGCACGCCGCCCAAGACCCAGGCGGCGCTGCTGCAGGCCATGCAGGAGCACCAGGTGACGGTGGCGGGCCAGACCTACTCGCTGCCCGAGCCCTTCTTCGTGCTGGCCACGCAGAACCCCATCGAGCAGGAAGGCACCTATCCGCTGCCGGAGGCGCAGCTCGACCGCTTCATGTTCGAGCTGCGGGTGGGGTATCCGAGCCAGTCGGAGGAGGAGGCCATCGTGGAGCAGACCACGGGGAGCCGCTCCGGGGCGCTGGAACCGGTGCTGGACGCCCGGCAACTGCTGGCGCTGCAGGGGCTGGTGCGGCGGATCCCGGTGTCGAAGCAGCTGATCCGCTCGGCGGTCACGCTGGCGCGGATGACCCGGCCGAAGGAAGCGGGCGCGCCGGCGCTCATCCGGGACTACGTCGAGTGGGGAGCGGGGCCGAGGGCGTCGCAGTACCTGGTGCTGGGGGCCAAGGCGAGAGCGGCGCTGGCGGGCCGGCCGATGGCGGACCTGGACGACGTGCGCTCGGTGGCGATGACGGTGCTGCGGCACCGGGTGGTCACGAACTTCGCGGCGGAGGCGGCGGACCGGACCAGCGAGGATGTGGTGCGGGAGCTGGTGGACGGAAAGGGCTGGATCGCGGGATAGGCGGGGAAGCGGGGCAGCGGGGCAGACATCACAACGGCCTGACAAACGAAGGGGCGCACGGCTGTGCGCCCCTTCATCGCCGGGCCTTCGTCAACCCGGTGGGCGTCAGTCCGCGATGAACGTGCTGGTGTGCACGCCGCAGGCGGTCCAGGTGGTCTGCACCTCGCCGCCGTCGCCGGTGGCCTGGAGCACGCCGCCGACGAAGCCGCCGCAGGTGTCGTCGTACACCAGCGGCTGGAGGGTGGCGAGCACCAGGTGGTACTGCTCCCGGCTGGACGCGACCAGCCAGTCGCCGGCGATGGTGAGCGTCCCGTCGGGGAGCGGTGCGCCCCACGCGATGGGGCCGCCGGTGGCGTCGAAGGCCACGTCCAGGTCGTTGGCGAGCGTCACCCGCTCGTCCTGGACCGTCAGCGCGAAGTCGTAGGCCTGGTCGAGGAGGAGCGACTCGCTGGTGCCGCGAAGCGCCCAGTCGCCGTCCATGGCGAGCTGCAGGAGCGGCGCGGTCTCGCCGTTCTGGTAGTAGGAGCCGGTCAGGTCGTTGAGGTGCAGGTCGTAGCCGGCGGTCAGGCCGGGGTCGCTGATCACCACGGTCCCGGTCACGACGTTGCGGTTGCCCTCGATGTCGGTCTCGGTGCAGTTCGCCTCGGAGAAGGTCCAGGTGGCGTTGTCCGGCACGCCGTCGCCGTCGGTGTCGGTCTGGTCGCTGGCGGCGGGGCAGTCGGGGATGACGCCCGGGGGCGAGAAGGTCAGGCCGCCGGTGATGGACCGGCCGTTGGCAAAGAAGAGCGGGAATCCGCCGGTGAAGCTCGGCACGGCGGGCTGGATGGCGGCCAGGGCCAGGTCGGCGGTGCTGGCGGCGGCGGCGCCGACCGACTGGGCGTTCCGGGCGGTGAGTGGGTCGTTGCTGGGGCCCGACGAATCGCTGCAGGCGCCGAGGCTGGCCGCGGCCAGGAACAGAGCGCCGGTGAGGAGGCGTGGTGTGTTTCGCATGAGAGGTCTCCAAATGAGGCGCCGGGGGGAGGCGCCGAATCGTTGCGAGGGCAATTTAGCCAGACCAGCGATAACTGCCGCAACAAAGGGGCCGATCAGAGTCAGTGCAACATGTTGCACCGCATAGTGTTCCGGTGCGCCGCCGTGGATCTGGACAACAGACGGCTGGCGGGAACATTACAAAGCATCAACGCCAGGGGCTATCTGGGTTGATGATTGGTTGAGGGTCCCGCTGTACCGTAGGACCATCACGCTATCGGAGCGTTTCGATGGGTCTCCCTGCATCACTCCGCTGCCTCGGTCGCCCTGCCCTTCTCGATGCGAGCGGCACCCCGGTTCGTCTCAAGTCACAGAAGCAGCTCGCCCTCCTGATCTACCTGGTCATCGAGGGGCGCGCCCCGATCCGCCGGGACCGGCTCGCCGACCTGCTCTGGTCCACATCAGGCATCAACGAGGCGCGCCACTCGATGGGCACCGCCATCTGGGGCCTCCGGCACCGGGTGGATCCGA
This sequence comes from uncultured Gemmatimonadales bacterium, assembly GCA_963777835.1. GTDB lineage: Bacteria > Gemmatimonadota > Gemmatimonadetes > Gemmatimonadales > GWC2-71-9 > SPDF01. Next base: position 56,758 of record CAVZRK010000004.1, read on the forward strand.
AGGGCTTTCCCGGAGACCACCAGTCCATCCGGACCACTGTCGAATTCGAATGCGACCTCGACCGGCTGGCGCGGGGCGACGTGCTCCCCACCGAGTTCGCTCCCGGCGCTCGAGCTCGACGGCTTTCTCGAGGAGTTCGAGATCCCCGATGCGCCCGCGTTCAACCACTGGCGCGACCAGCAGCGGGCCAGGCTCTGGCCCGCCATCGAGGCGGGGCTCGTCCGCCAGATGGACCACTGCCGCCGCACCGGCGACTTCACCGCCATCGAGGCGCTGGCCGACCGCACCCTCCGGCACAACCCGCTGAGCGAGGCGGCGGTCCGCGCCCGGATCGAGGCGCGCGCCTTCGCGGGCGACCGCATCGGCGCGCTGCAGGCCTTCGAGACGTGGAAGCAGTCGCTTCATGTGCAACTCCACGCGCAGCCCTCCGAGCACCTCGAGGCGATGGCGCGCCGGCTGCGGCGCGGCACCCTCGAGGGCGGCGGCGACGGCAACCGCCCCCGGGTGCCGACCGAACAGTGGCGGGACCTCACCTTCATCGGGCGCACGGTGGAATACCGCACCCTCTACGAGGCGTGGGAGCGGACCACGCGCGGCGAGCCGACGCACGCGCTCGTCCTGGGCGAGTCGGGCATCGGCAAGAGCACCCTCATCCAGCGCCTGCTCACCGCCTCCAGCCTCGACGGCGCGGTCACCAGCCGGGTCCAGTGCTACGAGCTCGAGCGCGAAATCCCCTACGCCGCCCTCGGCGCGCTGGTGCGCGGCCTCCTCGAGCGGCCGGAGGCCAAGGCCACCGCCCCCCAGTCGCTCGCCGACCTGGCGCAGGCCGTGCCGGCGGTGCGCGAGTGGTTCCCCCACCTGCCGGAGTCGCACCAGCTCCAGGGCGAGTCGTTCCGGATCCGGGTCACCGACGCGATGGAGGCGCTGCTCCGCACCATCGCCGATGAAACACCCGTCCTCCTCGTGGTGGACGATTTCCATCTGGCCGACGACGCCAGCGTGGCGGTGGTGCACCTCCTGGTTCGCCGCTTCGAGCAGGCGCGGATCATGGTCGCGCTGGCCGCCCGGCCCACCAGCGCCAACGAGTCGCCGAACATCGCCCGGCTCCGGGAAAACCACCGGCGCCTCGGCTTCGTGTCGCTCGAGGTGCCTCCGATGACCCGTGACGAATCGGCCGAGATGCTCGACAGCCTGACGGCGGATCGGATGGCTCCGGGGCGGACGGTGCGAGACGCCATGTTGCGGGCGGCGGGGGGCTACCCGATGGCGCTCGAGCTCTTCGTGAGCGAGTGGCTGGGCAGCGGGGAGAGCAGCCTGGCCCTGGCGGTGCCGGCGATGCGGGAGGAGGTGGGACAGCACATCCCGCCGGTGGACGCCTACCGGATGGCGCTGGACCGGATCTGCGAGGGGCTCGACGCGAGCGCGCGGCTCGTCCTGCAGCTGGCGGCGGTGCTGGGGCCCCGACTCAACCAGTTCACGATGTATCAGATCGTGGACCTCGGCCTGGGCGCCACCGGACAGGCCATGGGCACCCTCCGCTCGGCGCGCCTGCTCCGCGAAACGGAGGAACGGCTGGAATTCGTGAATGAGCTGACGCGCGGACATGCGTACCTCGGGATTCCGAGCCCGATGCGGACCGCGCTGCACGGCGAGGTGGTGAGTCGGCTGCTGGCGGAGGAGGCGAGGGCAACCATCCGCCCGGGCTCGAGGTCGCGTGGCACCTGATTAGGGCCGGCAGGGGAGGAGAGGCAACTCCCTACCTGCTGAGTGGCGCACGCGAATCGATGCGGGGCGGAGCTCCGCACGAGGCGGAACGTGGCCTCGTCTACGGCGATGGATCGGCTCAACGAGCCCGACAAGAGTGAGGCGTTGCTCCTGCTGGGAGAATCACTCCAGGAACAAGGGCGGATGCAGGAGTCGGTTGAATTTCTTGATGCAGTGAGCGACTCATCGCACCGCTCAGTGATCTCCAGAAGAAATGTATTGCGTCTCTACGCGCGCAGATACGCCGACGGCATGAGCCCGGACGCGAATCGCGCGTTGGGACTGCAACTCATTGCTGAAGCAGAGAACGCGGAGGAGTCGAATACGCGTCTTCGCGCGCTGTGGGTGGCAGCACACACTTACCGAGACCACCTAGATCTCGGGATTCTGCATCGGGTGTGGGACCAACTGCGAGGCGAGAAGTCAGGCGAGCTGTCGCTCGAGGATCAGGCTGAGTATGCGCTGGGCATCGCAACCTGTCAGTACCTTGTTGGCGACAAGCATGGAAGCCTGAAGACCGTGGAAGGCGTCATCGGAAAGCTGGAGAAACATGGGATTCTGAACTCAATTTACCTCTCCCTGATCGTAGGTCTAGGTGCGATTCGAACGGGGCTGGGAGAATATGATGCGGCTGTTGCTATCGGGGAGAAGGGCGTACACATCGCACGTAAAGTGGGAGATGAGCGTCGGATTCGGATGTTGGCCGGGAATCTCGCACTCAGCCATTGTAGGCTTGGCAATGTGGACTCCCAACTCGAGTGGGCAGATCGAGCTGCTGCCATTCCGGCCTCATACACCGGCATCTTCGAGCAACAGCAGATCCATTTCTCTCGTGCACGCGCCTTCGCTGTTCAAGGAAGGGAAAGCGATGCCCTCGCGGCATTGGGAGTGGGGAGGAGCATCGGTGCTCGTCCTATTCCGGATCACCTACAACAGGCGTGGCACCTTCGGACAGCGGACGTCCTGTCGCTGCTTGGTCGCCATTCCAAGGCCATCCGAGCAGCGGTTCCCGGAGTTACAGGCGACATGAGCAACCTTGGCTCAGACGCCTTCGCGGGACCGTTCGCCCGGTGGTCTGCAAAGGTTGCTGTAGCGAAGCTAGCGGACTTGGACGCAACGCGGACGAAGATCGCGGAGCTTATGGGGCGGGAACAGCGACTGGACCACATCGACAATGTGGAGGTCCTGAATTCAAAGGTCTGGCTGGATAGCAGGACAGGGAGAATGGATGACGAGGAGCGGACCAAGATGTGGACGTTGGTGAGCACTCTCCCAGCCGGGGCCACCCAAGAGCTCAGGTCCCTAGGGATGTTGGATCTCTAGTCCGAAACCCATTGCTCAGCCAGTGCGCCCCTTCCAGAAAGACTTCTTGGCCCAGCCGGAGCGGCTGGCTCCGGGATCTGACACCACCATCGTGGCCGGCATCGGGGAGGTCTCGACACCCGACGGTGATGAGCCGACGCACCGCCACCGAGGCCACCACGTGCTCCACTACCTCTGGGTCGAACTGGCTGCCTGCGCACTTCTTCAGTTCTGCGATGACCACTTCGAGCGGCAGCCGCTTCCGGTAGGGGCGGTCGGTCGTCATGGCGTCGATGGTGTCCGCCACCAGGATGACCCGTGAGGCGAGCGGAATCTCGTGGCCTGAGAGCCCGTTCGGATAGCCCTTGCCGTCCCACCGTTCGTGGTGGTGGCGCACCGAGTCCTGGATGAACCCCCGGAACTTGGAGATGATGCCCACCAGCTCCGCGCTCCGCGCGGAGTGGGTCTGCATCAGCGCCGTTTCGTCCGGAGTCAGGCGGTCTTCCTTCCGGAGCAATGGAGCGAATTCCTCGTGAATCTTCCCGACGTCGTGCAGCAGCGCCGCGGTGTGGACCTGTTCCACGTCCCGGATCTGGAGCCCCATCTCGAGGGCGATGAGCCGGGAGAGCTGGCTCACGCGCAGGGAGTGACCTGAGGTGTACGGATCGCGGGCCTCGATGGCCTTGACCATCACCTGGAGCAGTTCCTGTCCGCTCTCCTGCAGCTGGTGATACAGCCCGTAGACGTGACGAACCGCGACGATCGGGATCACGACCAGGACGAGTCCGATCGAGCCAAGCTCCCAGGTGGCCTGAAACCAGGTGTAGAGCCAAGCGAGGAGTAGGGCGATAGCGCTCGCCCCAAGATCGTAACCAATCACCCCGCGTGTATTGAGATTCCAGACATCCCGGAAGGAACGTTCGGTGCTGATCGCGACGACACCACTAACAGCATCGAAGTTCAGAATGAAGTAGGTAGCAGCGTACGCGAAGAAGAGAAAGAAGTCCCGTCTGGAGCGCGGTCGATTCTACACTGTCCAATGACCTGAAGGTAGGCAGGAGGTAGACTCACCGCCGAGCAGGTGGTAGATCAACACAGCAAACATCACGGAGGCAGCCCGCTGTGAGCCGTTGAAAATCAGCTTCTCCGGGCGACTACCCAGCGCGAGCTGGCCCATGACAGACGAGCTGACGGCGATAACTCCGGCCCAGAATCCGCCGAACAGCAAACCCGCAGACATGTGCATCACGAATGAGGTTGGAGCCGCGAGCGCCAACCTTGAGTTGCGTCGAGCTCTGCTCAACCAGGAATGCCAGAAGGATGAAGCTGAGCAGCGGCCAAAGCCCGGCGATGGCTGGCGGAACTGGAATACGTCCGAAACCCAGCGCGAGGGCGATGAATGCAACGAGCACGATAGTACGCTGAAGTCTTCGGTGAATGATCTCATGGATTGGAACAGCTCAGCGGGGGGATCGGGGCATCAGGCTCTAATCTTTACCCAGTTCTGGCCTTCGGCCAAGAACAGATTCGCCACGAACTTCACAGCGGCGGCAAGCCAAGTAATCTGCAACATGAGCGTCACCTCCCTTCGAGTATCTCAGAACTCGGGAAGTGGTCGGCCTCGCTATGGCCTCCCAGACGCTCCGCTCTCTTGTCCGCTAGTCTCCGCTGTCCTTCTTGAAGACCCGGTCCCCCTGCCTCGCTTTGCTCCCTCCGCTCGGGTTGGTACGAATCGCCACCGCGGCTAGCGCGGCCGGCGCAATTCCGTCCATCGGTTGGTCGCGTCGAGCACCGCGAACACCGCGGCGCGCTCGGCGCTCTCCTTGATCTGCGCGCTGCCGGTCAGCACGAGCGAATCACGCCCGCCCAGCCCCTGCACCGCCACGAACACGAACTCCCGGTCGAAGGCGGGCACGATCTTGGCCCCCTCCAGCGCCACCGAGGAGTCGTCCAGCAAGCGGTCGAGCACCGTGACCGTGGCCCGGGCCGCCGCCTCGACGCGACTCCGCGGCGTGTCACTGCTCTCCTCCTCCGCCGTTTCCGTCCGCCCCAGGAAGCTCAGGCTGACGCTCAGGGTAATCCTATGCGAGCGCTTCCCCGGCGCCACCGAGAGGTCCTCGAACAGGATGGCCCGGTGGAGCGCCTGGCTCCGCACCGCCTCCTTCTCGAGCGCCTCGATCGGCTTGACGTCGGCCGTCTGCGCGATGCTGATCTTGCGGTGGTCCACCCGGAGGCCGAGCTGCGCGAGGAGCGCCGACTCGATGTTGCGCACCAGCTGCTTCGGCGCCAGCCCCGACTGCGCCAGGATGTGCACCTCGCTCACCTCGCCGAGCGGCGTGGTGACGACCCGCGCGGAGAGGATCCCCTCCAGCGTGGTCAGGAGATTTTCCGCCCGGCGCACGCCCCAGGGATCGGGGGCTTCCCCGCCGGCCCCACCACTCGGCGTGGTGCGCCCGGACTGGAAGCCGGCATCGGACTGCTTCGCGGAATTGAACGCCATCTCGGTGTCCTGTCGCTGAGTGCCTGTGGGGGCTTGGCCGCCCTCAGGCGGCCCCTTCGTTGGCCACGGCGTTCCGGCCCGTGGACTTTGCCTGGTACAGCGCGCGGTCGGCGGTGACCAGCAGGTCGCCCTCGACCGGGTTGTTCGGGTCGAACTCCGCCAGCCCGATGCTGACCGTCACCACGCCGACGTCATACCCCAGCCGGCGCCCGACCCCTTCGATGCCCGCCCGGAGCGCCTCGGCCACCCGACGGGCGCCGTGCAGGTCGGTCCGGGTCAGGATGACGACGAACTCGTCGCCACCGTAGCGGGCGGCCAGGTCCGAGGCGCGCACCGCGCTCCGGATTTCCGCCGCCACCGCCTTCAACACCTCGTTGCCGGCCTCGTGCCCGAACCGGTCGTTCAGCTGCTTGAAGCGGTCGAGGTCGATGAACATGACCGCGAACCCCTCCGCGCTGCGCTTGCTCCGTTCGACTTCGTGCCCCAGCCGGTCGCGCAGCACCCGGAAGGTGGCGAGCCCGGTGAGCAGGTCCACCGCCGCCTCGCGCGAGGCCTCCTCCGCCCGGCGCTCCTGGTACGGCGGGCACTGCCGCAGCGTGGCCCGGCCGAGCACCGCCGCCGAGGCGAACCGCGCGCAGGTGGTGAAGCCGCAGGCGCCGCAGTCCCAGGGCCGCCCGTTGGGGCCCGGACCGATCGCGTCGAGCAGCGCCGCCACCGCGGTCGGATCGGACGCCAGGCGCCGGGGCCGGATGTCGAAGGTGGCGCCGACGCTGCTGGCCACCAGCCGTCCGTCCACCACCGGTTCGGGACTCCGCGGCGGCTCCGCGCTCGCCAGGAGCGCGCGCCGCCAGTAGAGCTGGTCCCGCGGACCGAGGAGCGGGTGGTCGAGGCTCCCCTCGAAGGAGAGCAGGTCCACGAACCCCAGGTCCAGCCGATCCACCGCCACCGCCTGCGCCAGCGCCGGCAGGTGCCGGAGCCCGCGCATGGTGCGGAAGCGGCGGCTCGCGTGCCGCGCCTCCTCCAGCATCGTCAGCGGCAGCCCGCCCGCGGCGCTCAGGTGGCGGCGCCGTTCCTCCGGAATCCGCGCGAAGAAATCGGGCTGCGCGAGCACCGACACGCCCCGGAGCTGGAAGATCCGCTCGAGGTCCTCGAAGGTGACGGCGGCATCGAGCTCCGGCGTGTTCCGCGGAGCCGCGACGCCCGCGTACACGATGCGAAGCTCCTGCCCCTGCTGCGCGCGCAGGTACCGCGCCTCCGCCACCGCCGGGATCGTGACCGGCGCCAGGTACGGCACCAGCTCGGGATAATCGATCCGCACCGTCTCGACGACCACCGGATCGGTGGACCGGATCAGGGTGCCCCAGCCCTTGTCACGCCAGAGACTCAGGTACTCCGCCGCCACCAGTTCGTCGCCGATGACGCCGCGGTGCACCGTGCGGAACCCGGCCGCATAGCAGGCGTTGACCACCTGCTCCGGCGTGGCCGGATAGAAGTGCGCCGTCGCTTCCGGGCTCAGGATGAGAATGCCATCCCCGCGCGCCGCGACCGTCAGCGCCCGGCCAATCTCCCCGCTCGCGTGGATGGCCTGATGCGGGCAGGCGGGCAGACACTCCCCGCACGAGATGCACGCCTCATCCACGATCTGGACCTGGCTGCCATCCACCGCGACCGCCTCCGTCGGGCAGACGCGAACGCAGGCCAGACAGGCCACGCAGGCTTCCGGATCGATCGAGAAGATCACGCGCCCGCCCACCCTCGGGGAGCACGCATCATCGTCAATATTGGCGCGGACCTGAGAACTGTCAAGAGGTGACACCCCGCAAATATCAAGAAAACAACCACTTAGCCGAGTCCGAACGCCTTGATTTTCCGGTACAGTGTCCGCTCCCCGATGCCCAGGACCTCCGCGGCCTTCCGGCGGTTCCCCCGGTACTCCTCGAGGGCCGCCTCGATTGCCCGCTTCTCCACCTCAGCCATTGTCATGCCAGACCGGTACAGGACGGCCCCGGCGTCCTCCCCGCCTGTTTCGGCCATCAGGTCGGCCACCGGCTGGCGGTCGCCGAGGTCGATGATCTGGACCCGCTGGGGACCCGAATCCATGCGCCGCCGGAGCTCCTCCACCTGGAGCCGTAAGTCCATGATATTCCTCAAGATAAACTCCAATTCCTGCCCCGAAACATCCCGCCCGGGCTGGGGCAGGCGGGCGGGGAGGAGGGAGCCGGCCCCCTCGAGGACGTCGTGGGGGATGTCGCTGGCCCTGATTTCGGTGCCTGGGGCCAGGACCACCATGGATTCGACCAGGTTCCGGAGCTGCCGGACGTTCCCGGGCCAGGGTGCCGCAACAAGCCGCTCCAGCGCGTCAGGGGCGATCCCCCGGAACGGCCGGTCGTGGGCCTTGGCAAACTCCCGGATGAAGCGCCGGAGCAGGAGGGGAATGTCCTCCCGCCGCTCCCGGAGCGGGGGCAGGTAGATGTTCAGCACGCTGAGCCGGTAGTACAGGTCGTCGCGGAATTCACCAAGCTGCACGGCGTCGCGGAGATTGCGGTTGGTGGCCGCCACGACGCGCACGTCCACCTTGATCGGCTGCGTGCCGCCGACGCGGAAGAAGGCGCGGTTCTCGAGCACCCGCAGCAGCTTGACCTGCGTGGACGCCGGGATGTCGCCGATCTCGTCGAGGAAGATCGTCCCCGTGTCGGCGAGCTCGAAGCGGCCGAGCCGGCGCTCGGCGGCGCCGGTGAACGCGCCCTTTTCGTGGCCGAAGAGTTCCGACTCCAGCAGCGTGTCGGGAATGGCGGCGCAGTCCACCGCGATGAACGGCTTGCCCATTCTCGGCGAGAGGTCGTGGATGGCGCGGGCCACGAGCTCCTTGCCGGTGCCCGACTCCCCCTGCACCAGCACCGTGCTCGACACCGGCGCCATCTGCTCGATCTTGACCAGCACTTCCTGCACTGCCGCGCTTTCGCCGCTGATGCCGGTGCGCTGCTGGAGGCGCCGGCGCTGCACCAGCCGGCCCGCGACGCTGACCACGTCGTCGGTGACGATCGGCTTGGTCATCACGGCGGTGGCGCCCAGCCGGCCCACCCGTTCCGCGCGCTCGGAATCCGTCGGCTCGATCAGGGCAAGCGTGGACACCTCGGCCTCGCGCGCCATCGCCACCAGCGCCACCGCCGGCGACTCGTGCACCGCGCCGGTCAGGATGAGGAGCTCGGGGCCCTCGCGCCGGAACACGGCGCGCACGTCGTCCATGGCGGAGACCATGGTGGTGGCGAAGCCGGCGGTCTCGAGCGCGGCGTTGAGCGGCACCGCCGTCTCGAGGTCGGCCATGGTGAGGAGGATCTGCGCCGCCATTGCTCTTCAGCCTTCCACGACAGGATGGGACGTGTCGGTGCCCCGCACGAGATCCACGGCGTGCGCCACGATGCCGTCGAGCACCGCGAGCCCGTCGCGCACGCCGCCGGGGCTGCCCGGGCAGGTTCACGACGAGCGAGCGGGCCCGCACGCCGGCCAGGCCGCGCGAGAGCGCCGCGCGGGGAAACTGCGGGAGCACGCTCCCCCGGATCGCCTCGGCGATGCCGGGCGCCTCGCGCTCGAGCACGGCGCGGGTGGCCTCGGGGGTCACGTCCCGCGCGGTGAGCCCGGTGCCGCCGGTCGTGAGGATGCAGTCGGCGGCGTCACCGTCGGCCCATTCCGCGATGGTGCGGGCAATCGGCCCGGTCTCGTCGGGCACCAGCGCCCGGCGCGTCACGTCATGCCCGCGCGCCGCCGCCCACGCGGCGATGGCGTCGCCCGAGCCGTCGGCCCGCTCGCCGCGGCTGCAGGCGTCGGAGATGGTGAGGATGGCGATTCGCATACGCGAGGCGGGGCGGCGGGGCCGGGCAGGGGCGCACAGCCGTGCGCCCCTGCCTGGCCGTGCGCCACTACTTGGCTTTCCGGGCGGTACCCGCGGTGTAGAACGGCCGGCTCACGACTTCGGCGGGAATCCGCGTGCCGCGCGAATCGACTTCGAACCGGGTGCCCGGCTTGGCGGCCGCCACCGGCAGGTAGGTGGTGCCAATCGGGATGCCGAGCGACGGACTCATGGCCCCGCTCCGCACGATGTCCACCTGGACGCCATCGTAGAAGACCGGATACCCGTGCCGCGGGATGCCGCGGTCGAGCAGCTTGAACCCGACGAAGCGCCGGGTGACGCCGCGTCCCTTCTGGGCGCGGAGCGCGTCGCTCCCCGTGAACGGCGCCCCCTTGTCGAGCTTGACGATCCAGGCGAGACCCGCCTCGAGCGGCGTGGTGGTGTCGTCGATGTCGTTCCCGTAGAGCGGGTAGGCCACCTCGAGCCGCAGCGAATCGCGCGCGCCGAGCCCGATGGGCTGCGCGCGGCCCGGACCCTCGAGCGCCCGCCAGATCGCCTCGGTGTCGCGCGAGCGGCAGTAGATCTCGAAGCCGTCCTCGCCGGTGTAGCCGGTGCGGCTCACGAAGCAGTCCGCCCCCGCCACCTTGCCGGTGGTGAACTTGTAGTAGCCGAGGTCCTTGAGCGGGATGTCGGAGACCGGCGCCAGCACCGCCTCGGCGGCCGGCCCCTGCAGCGCGAGGAGACCCACGTCGTCCGAGATGTTCTTCAGGCGGACGTTGGCGCCCCCCTTCTGCCCCACCACGCACTCCCAGTCCTTGTCGATGTTCGCGGCGTTCACCACGAGCATCACCTTGTCCTCGAAGCGATACACGGTGCAGTCGTCGACGAAGGTGCCTTCCGGGGTCAGCAGCGCGGAGTACTGCACGTCGCCCGGTCCGAGCGCACCGACGTCGTTGCAGCAGATCCGGTTGACGAAGGCGTTCCGGTCGGGGCCCGTCACTTCGAACTCCCCCATGTGGGAGACGTCGAAGATCCCGGCGCCGGTGCGCGTCGCCTTGTGCTCGGCCTGGATGCCGGTGGGGTACTGCACCGGCATTTCCCAGCCGGCGAAGGGCACCATCTTGGCGCCGAGGGCGACGTGGATGTCGTAGAGCGGGGTGCGCTTGAGTGGTGCGTCCATGATATGACCAGAGTTGAAGAATCGAGATTGCTTCGGCCGCGACGCGGCCTCGCAATGACAGAATCAGGTCGTGCCTGACTTCCCTACCCCATTAGCATCGCCATCAGGGCCTTCTGTACATGCAGGCGATTCTCCGCCTCGTCCCACACCCGCGACTGCGGGCCTTCGAGCACCGCCTCGGTGACCTCCTCGCCGCGGTGGGCGGGGAGGCAGTGGAGAAAGATCGCGGACGGATCGGCGCGCTTCATGAGCGCCTCGTTGACCAGGTACCCCTGGAAGGCCTGGGCCCGCTGGGCGGCCTCGGCCTCCTGGCCCATCGAGGCCCAGACGTCGGTGGTCACGACGTGCGCGCCGGCCGCCGCCTCGTCGGGGTCCTCGGTCATCATCACCTTCGTGAGCGCGGCGTTCCGCTTGAAGATGTCGCGGTCGGGCTCGTACCCCTCGGGGCAGGCCATCCGGAGCTCGAAGCCGAGGCTGCCGGCGGCGTTGATCCAGCTGTTGCACATGTTGTTGCCGTCGCCGATCCAGGCGACCGTCTTCCCCTGGAGCGTGCCGAACGCCTCAATGGTTGTGAGGAGGTCGGCCAGGATCTGGCAGGGATGCAGGAGGTCGGTGAGTCCGTTGATGACCGGGACGGTGGCGAAGCGGGCCAGCTCCTCGACGTCCGCATGCGCGAAGGTGCGGATCATGATGCCGTCCACCATCCGCGACAGCACTCGCGCGGTGTCGCGGATCGGCTCGCCCCGGCCCAGCTGGATGTCCCGCGACGACAGGAACAGCGCGTGCCCGCCGAGCTGCAGCGCGCCGACCTCGAACGAGACCCGGGTCCGCGTCGAGCTCTTGGCGAAGATCATCGCCAGGGTCTTGCCGGCCAGCGGCAACTCCCGGTACGCGCCCGACTTCATCCGGCCTGCCAGGTCGAGCAGGGAATGGAGTTCGGTGGCGCTGAAATCGGGGATGGCGAGGAAGTCGCGCTTGGGCATGTGCCGATCGGTCTCGGGAGGGGAACACGGCCAAATTGGCAGGAGGGAGTTTAGCCCGGCGGGGAGGGGTCGGGCAAGGCAGGGGCCCCACCGACTTCTGTCATTGCGAGGAGGCCCCAGGCGGGGCCGACGAAGCAATCTCGGTCTCAGTTCCGGAGATACGGCTCCAGGCCGGCCGCCTTGACCAGGGGCAGGTAGCGGGGATCCTGCCGCAGGCAGTCGAGGTCGGGATTGGTGACGATCCACCGGAGCCGCTTGGGCCGGATGCGGTAGAGGTCGTCCACGAGGTCCATGGCCTGTTTCGAGTCTCCGAGCTCGCAGAGCAGCGCCCCGATCCGGAGTTCAGCCACGTTGTAGCGCTCCCCGGGGGGCACATCGGCCATGGTGAGCCGGACGATCAGCGAATCGGCCGACTTGCGGAGCTCCGCCCGTCGGGCGCGCTCGTAGGCCACCGTATCCCCCGCGGCCAGGGCGGCCTCGAACGGCGCGGCGGAGCTTCCCGAGGGGTCGGCGTGGCGCCGGAGCCGGGTGGCCTGGTCGCGCCACCCCAGTTTGTCGTAGGCGGCGATGAGCCGCGTCCGCGCCCCGGCGCTCTCGCGAAGCGCAATCGACCGCTGGAGCGCCGCGGCCGCCTCCGGGTAGCGCCGCGCCGCCATCAGGCCGGCGGCGAGGCTGTTGAGTCGCTGGACGCTCGGGTCGAGGGTCACGGACTGCTGAAAGTCCTCGAGCGCGCGCTGCAAGTCCCCTTCGAGCTCCTGGCGGTAGATCCCGCGGTCGCGATACCCCTCCGCGTAGCCCTGGTCGAGCGCGAGCATCCGCTCGATCGCGTCGCGGGCGCCCTCGAAGTCGTCCTCGAGGTAGAGCCGGTTGATCACCACCATGTTCCAGGAATTGAGGATGGTGCTGTCGAGCGAGAGGGCGAGGTTCGTCAGCGAGTCGGCACGCGCCTTCGCCTCCGCCGGGCTCAGCCCCGGCACCGCCCAGCCGCGAATGAAGGAGATGCCGAGGTAGTTCCCGATGCCCGCCATGGCCTGCGGGATTCCGCGGATCGCGCTCGAGGACCCGCTCGAAGAGGACGCGGGCCGAGTCCACCCGGGCGGAATCGCCCTCGGCGCCGGCGATGCCCTGCAGCCAGGTGCGCCCTGCCCGGAGCAGCAGGTCGAGCACGACGGGATCCACCGTCGAACGCGCGATGACGTCCTGCCGGGCGCCCCCGCTCAGCTGCAATCGCAGCGAATCGGCGATCAGCGTCACGACGGCCGGGATCAGCCCGGCGTAATTGGTGTCGGGATACTCGAACTGCCCCGACCAGAGGAGCCGTCCGTCCGACACCTGGACCAGCTCGGCGTTGATGGCGAGCGTCCCGCCGAACCGGGCCAGCGTCCCGGTGAGGACGGCCGTCGCGCGGAGCTTCCGGCCGAGTTCCACCGGCGAGGTGATGGCCGACTCCCGGCGCACCATGCTCATCGGCATGACCTCGAGCCCCGGCAGGCTCCGAAGGGCCGAGACGAGATAGTCGGGAATCCCGCTGCGGAGGTAGTCGGTTTCCGCGTCGCGGTTGGTCACCTCGAGGTCGGTGAGGGCCAGGCGCGGCGCCGACGCGACCGGATCGGGCCTCGTCCGCAGGTAGATCGCCGCGGCGACCAGGGCGGCGCCCACCACCAGGACCGCGACCGCCAGCCTCGGGCGAAGCCACGGCGTCCGCCGGTGCGCCACGGTCGGCAGCGGGGTCGCCGCCAGGCCTGCCGCCCGCTTGAGCGCGCTCGAGAACGTCCGCCGCCGTCTGGAACCGATCGACGGGAGCCCGCGCCAGCGCGCGGGTGAGCGCCGCGTCCACCTCCGGCGAGACGGTGTCCCGAAGGCGACGGACGGAGGGGACCGGATCGATCATCCGCTTCGAGATGATGGCCTGTGCGGTGCGCCCGGTGAACGGCGGCTCGCCCGCGAGCATCTCGTACAGCACGCAGCCGGCGCTGTAGATGTCGCTCCGGGCGTCGACGTCCCGCTCGGCCAAGGCCTGTTCCGGGCTCATGTACGCCGGGGTGCCGATGGCGCGCCCGGCCTCGGTGAGCGGGGTGGCGCCGCCCGCGCCGCCGGCCCGGGCGATGCCGAAGTCCGCCACGAGGGCGTGCCCGCCGCTCAGCAGGATGTTCTCGGGCTTGATGTCGCGGTGGACGATGCCCTGCGCGTGCGCCGCGTCGAGCGCGCCCAGCACCTCGCGCGCGAGGCCGAGGGCGTCGTCCACCGGGAGCTGGCCTTCCCGGGCGATGCGGTCCCGCAGCGACTCGCCCTCGACGAAGGGCATCACGAAGTAGAGCACCTCGCGATCGTCCAGCGTGACGCTGCCGCTGTCGTGCACGGGCAGGATGTGCGGATGCTGCAGCCCGGCTGCGACGGTGATTTCGCGCAGGAAGCGCTCGCCGCCGATGGCGGCCGCCACCTCCGGCCGGAGCACCTTGATGGCGACGCGGCGCCCGTGCTTCAGGTCGTCGGCGAGGTAGACGATGGCCATGCCCCCGCGCCCGAGCTCGCGCACGAGGCGGTACTGGCCGGCCAGGGGGTCGTGCAGGGCGGTGAGGAGGTCCATGGGCTCAGGGGGCAATCTACGCCACCTGAAACATCAGTCCAGAGGTGATCTACAGGATATACCGCCGGAGGTCATCGTCGGTGACGATGGCCATGAGCCGGTCACGCACCCGGGCGCCATCGAAGACGAAGCGCTTTTCGGCGGTCTCGGGGAGGTCGAAGAGCAGGTCTTCCATCAGGGTCGCCATGACGGTGTGCAGCCGCCGCGCGCCGATGTTCTCCATCCGCCCGTTGGCCAGGGCGGCGATTCGCGCCACCTCGGCGATGCCGTCGGCGGTGAACTCGAGCGTGGCCGCCTCGGCCGCCACCAGCGCCTGGTACTGCTTGACGATGGCGTTTTCGGGCTCGGTCATGATCCGGACGAAGTCCGCCTCGGTCAGCGGCGTCAGCTCCACCCGGATCGGGAAGCGGCCCTGGAGCTCGGGAATCAAGTCGGACGGCTTCGACACGTGGAAGGCGCCGGCCGCGATGAACAGGATGTGGTCGGTCCGGACGTAGCCGTAGCGGGTCTGCACGGTGGAGCCCTCGACGATCGGCAGGAGGTCCCGCTGGACGCCCTCGCGGCTCACGTCGGGGCCGCTCTGGGAGCGCTCGCCGGCGATCTTGTCGATTTCGTCGATGAAGAGGATGCCGTGGTTCTCGGTGCGGTCGAGCGCCTCGTTCACCACGTCGTCCATGTCCACCAGCTTCTTCAGCTCCTCGTCGATCAGGATGCGCCGGGCGTCGGGCACCCGCACGGTCCGCCGCTTCTTCTTCTTCGGCATCATGTCCTGCAGCATCTCGACGAAGTTGATCTCCGGCCCCTCCATCCCGGGCGGCTGCTGGAGCAGGTCGAGCATCGGGTAGTTCTGCGGCGAGATCTCGATGTCCACGTCCCGGTCGTCGAGCTTGCCGTCGAGCAGCAACTGACGGAGCTTCTCGCGGGAGCGCTGGCGGCTGGCGTCGGCGTCCACCGACTCCGGCTGCGCGCCGCCCGCGGGCCCCACCACGAACACCTTCTCCGAGCCGGTCGCTTCCGGCTTCGGCGGCGGCGGGGGCAGGAGGATGTCGAGGAGCCGCTCGTCGGCCCGCTGCTCCGCCTGCGGCCACACCTCGTCCTCGCGCTCGGTCCGCACCATCGAGATGGCGGCGTCCACCAGCTCGCGCACCATCGACTCCGCGTCGCGGCCGACGTACCCGACCTCGGTGAACTTGGAGGCCTCGACCTTCACGAACGGCGCGCCCGCCAGGCGGGCCAGCCGCCGCGCGACTTCCGTCTTTCCGACGCCGGTCGGGCCGATCATGATGATGTTGTAGGGGGTGATCTCGTCCCGGATGCCGTCCGGCGCCTGGCTCCGGCGCCACCGGTTCCGGATGGCGATGGCGACCGCCTTCTTGGCCGCGTCCTGGCCGACGATGAACCGGTTCAGTGCTTCCACGATCTTCCGTGGCGGCAGCTCCTCCAGCCAGGGCGGCGGCGGCTCGCCCGGGGCGGCCCCGTTCGTCGGGTCGGCGACGGGTGTGGTCACGAGCCGCCCAGCTCCAGCACGGTGATGTGGTCGTTGGTGAACACGCAGATCTCGGCGGCGATGCGGAGCGAGCGCTCCACCGTGTCGCGCGCGCTCAGGGACGGGTCGGGCAGGAGCGCCCGCGCGGCGGCCAGCGCGTAGTTGCCGCCCGAGCCGACCGCCAGGACGCCGTCGTCGGGTTCGATGAGCTCGCCGCTGCCGCTCAGCAGGAAGCTGTGCTCGAGATCGGCCACCACGAGCAGCGCCTCGAGGCGGCGCAGCACGCGGTCGCTCCGCCAGTCCTTGGCCAGCTCCACCGCGGCACGCGGCAGGTTGCCGGGGTGCCGCTCGAGCTTCTCCTCGAACTTTTCGTACAGCGTCAGGGCGTCGGCCACCGAGCCCGCGAAGCCGGCCAGGATCTTCCCGCCCTTCAGGGTGCGGACCTTGGTGGCGCGACCCTTCATGATGGTGTCGCCGACGCTCACTTGCCCGTCGCCGCCGAGGGCCACGCGGCCGCCCTTCCGGACGGTGAGGATGGTGGTGCCATGAAATGCGGTCATGCCCAGGTCCCTTCGCCTGCGTGATTCCAACCCCTCACCCCCCTGCCCCCTCTCCCTCCGGGAGAGGGGGGATTTTTGCACAACGATGACGACCGCCCCGCGGCCCTGCGGCCCACCGGCCCCGCCGCTACGCTCGCGGGTGCGCCTGCTGGTAGACCTTCTTCAGTCGCTCCACGCTGGTGTGGGTGTACACCTGCGTGGTGCTGAGGGACGCGTGGCCGAGCATCTCCTGCACCGCCCGCAGGTCCGCCCCCGCGTCGAGGAGGTGCGTCGCGAAGCTGTGCCGCAGCGAGTGGGTGCGCAAGCCGTCCACCCCGATGCTGTCGAACGCCCGGTGCACCACCCGCTGGATGCTGCGGGCCGCCAGCCGGCGCCCGCGCGTGCTGACGAAGAGCGCGCGCCGGTCCGCCACCGTGGGAGACGGCAGCGCCTCGCGGACGGGAAGATAGCGCCGGAGCGCCCGGACCGCCCGGCCGCCAACCGGGATGATCCGCTCCTTCCGCCCCTTGCCGCGGACCTTCACCTGGTCCGAGAGCAGGTCCACCGCGCCGAGCTCAAGCCCCTGCAGCTCGGAGAGCCGCATCCCGGTCGAGTAGAAGAGCTCGAGGATCGCGAGGTCCCGCAGGGGCGCGAAGTCGTCGCCGGCGGCGCGGGTCTCCAGCGCGGCGAAGAGCTCGTCCACCTGGCCCGCGTTCCAGGTGCCCGGGCAGCCGCTTGGGCAGCCGCGGCACCCGCGCCGCGCGCGATACCGCCGCGTTGATGCCGTGGTGGGTCTGCAGGTAGCGGTAGAAGCTGCGCACCGCCGACAGGGCTCGCGCCGCGGTGCGCTTCGAAAGGCCGCGCCGCTGCAGGTCGCCCAGGAATCCTCGGAAGCCGAGCCGGTCCACGGCGGCCCAGTCGCCGGCGCGGCCGTAGTGACGGCCGCAGAACTCCTCGAACGCGGCCAGGTCGCGCGCGTAGGCGGAGACGGTGTGCGGGGAGTGCTGGACTTCCTTCTCGAGGTGAAGCAAATACTCGCGGACGAGCGGGTCGACTGGACCCCGGCTTTCGCCGGGGTGACGCGGCCCCCCTGCCCCGCTGCCCCGCTGCCCCGCCATCAGAGACTCAACTTCCAGGCGGCCATCACTTCCAGCGCGCGCTCCGCCTGCTTCGCCTTCCGGTCCTGCTTCTTCACCTTTCCCGGCAACGGATCCACCAGCCCGAAATTCGCGTTCATCGGCTGGAAGTGCGCCGGATCGGCCTCGGCGAGATAGCGGTACAGCCCGCCGAGCATCGTGGTGGGCGGCGGCACCGCGGCAGGCTTGCCCTCGAGCCGCCGCGCCAGGTTGATGCCCGCCAGGAGTCCGGTGCCCAGCGACTCGGTATAGCCCTCCACACCGGTCAACTGACCGGCGAAGAAGAGCCGGTCGTTGTCGCGCGCGGTGAGCCCGGTACCGAGGCAGGCCGGGCTGTTGAGATAGCTGTTGCGATGGATGCTGCCGAACCGGAGGAACTCCGCCTCCGCCAGGCCGGGGATCGTGGCGAACACCCGCCGCTGCTCGGGGATGCGAAGCCGCGTCTGGAAGCCGACCAGGTTCCACATCTGCCCCGCCCGGTCCTCCTGGCGCAACTGGACCACGGCGTACGGCTCGCGGCCGGTGCGCGGGTCGGCCAGCCCCACCGGCTTCATCGGGCCGAAGCGAAGGGTCTCCCGCCCGCGGCGCGCCGCTTCCTCGACCGGCATGCACCCCTCGAAGTACGGCACCTGGTCGAACTCGTGGGCGGTGAACTGGTCGGCGGCGAGGAGCGCGTCGATGAACGCCTCGTATTCGTCGCGGGACATCGGGGCGTTCAGGTAGTCGTCCCCCTCGCCCTTCCCGTAGCGGGAGAGGGCGTAGAGCCGCTCCCGGTCGAGCGATTCCGCCGAGACGATCGGGGCGATCGCGTCGTAGAAGGCCAGCGCGGCCGACCCGAGCCGCGCGGCGATGGCCCCCGCCAGCCGTTCCGACGTGAGGGGCCCGGTGGCCACGATCCCCGTCTCGGGGAGCGCGGCGGCCTCTTCCCGCACGACCGTGATGTTGGGGTGTCCGCTGATGCGCTCCTGCACCGCGGCGGCGAAGACCTCGCGGTCCACGGCGAGGGCGCTCCCGCCCGGCACGCGCGCGGCGTCGGCGCACTCGAGCAGCATGCTGCCCAGGAGGCGGAGCTCCGCCTTGAGCAGGCCGTGCGCGTTGACGAGTTCGACGCTCTTGAAGGTGTTGCTGCAGACGAGTTCGGCGAGCCGGTCGGTCTGGTGGGCGGCGGTGCGGACCACCGGACGCATTTCGACGAGGGTGACCGCGACGCCGCGCTCGGCGAGGGCCCAGGCCGCTTCCGAGCCGGCCAGCCCCCCGCCGAGGACGGTCACGGTCATTTTGACGCCGCCTTCTTCGCGGTGCGGCGGCCGCCCTTCTTGCGGGGACCCGAGGCGCGCCGGGCGGCCAGCAGCTCGATGGCCTCCGCCGCGGTGAGGGCCGCCGGGTCGCTGCCGCGCGGCAGGGAGGCGCTGACGTCGCCGTGCTTCACGTAGGGGCCGTACTGGCCCTCGTAGAGGCCGATCGGCTGCTCGTCGTCGGGGTGCCGGCCGACGATCCGGAGCGGCTCCGGCGCGGCGCGGCGGCCGCGGGCCTGCTTCGGCTGCGCGAGGAGCTCGAGCGCGCGCGCCAGCGTGATGGTGAGGACGTTGTCCTCGCCCTTGATGGAGCGGTACTCCTTCCCGTCCTTGCCCAGGTCGTGCACGACGTACGGGCCGAACCGACCCAGCCCGGCGTGCACCGACCGGCCCGACGCCGGGTGCGCGCCGAGCAACCGGGGCAGCGCGAGCAACCCGAGGGCCTGCGGCAACGTCACCGTGTCCGGCGTGACTCCCTTCGGGAGGCTGGCGCGCTTCGGCTTCGGCTGGCCGTCCACCACCTCGCCCAGCTGGAGGTAGGGGCCGTACTGGCCGGTCAGGACGAAGATCTTCTCGCCCGTCTCGGGATGGACGCCGAGCGAGTCGGGACCCTCGGCCTTCTGGCGGAGGATCTCCTCGACCTGCGCCTGGTCGAGGTCGGCCGGCGCGACGTCCTTCGGCAGCGACGCGCGGAGCTCGTGCCCCTTGGGGCCGGTTTCCACGTACGGGCCGAACTTGCCGATCTTGACCTTGGCGTCGAGCCCGTCGAGGAGGAGGGTCCGCGCGGCCGTCGGGTCGATCTGCTTCTCGTGCAGCTGCACCTGCTGCCGCAGCCCCTCGGGGCCGAGGTAGAACTGCCGGAGGTAGGGCAGCCACTCGGCCTTCCCCTCGGAGATTTCGTCGAGCTTGTCTTCCATGCCCGCCGTGAACTTCTCGTCCACCAGGTGGGGGAAATGCTCCTCGAGGATGGCGGTCACGGCGAACGCGGTGAAGGTCGGCACCAGCGCCTGTCCCTGCCGGAGGGCGTAACCCCGCTCGAGGATGGTGCCGATGATCGACGCGTACGTGCTCGGCCGGCCGACACCGTCCGCCTCGAGCGCCTTGACGAGCGTGGCCTCGGTGTATCGCGCGGGCGGCTGCGTCTCGTGGCGGACCGGCTTCACCGATTCACACTTCGGCTTGTCGCCGGCTTCCAGGTGCGGCAGGATGACCTCGCGGTCCTCGAGCGCCGCCTCGGGGTCGTCGCTCCCCTCCACATAGGCTCGCAGGAAACCGGGGAAATCGATCCGCTTGCCGGCGGCGCGGAAGGTGGCGTCGCCGACCTCCAGCATGACCGACATCGAGGTCTGGCGGGCGTCGGCCATCTGGGAGGCCATGGTCCGCTTCCAGATGAGCTCGTAGAGCGCCAGGTCGCGCCCGTCGAGGCCGGTGGCCTTCGGGTGCCGGAAGGAGGCGCCCGCCGGGCGGATCGCCTCGTGGGCCTCCTGGGCGTTCGCGCTCTTGTTGGCGTAGCGCCGCGGCGCGTCGGGGAGGTAGTCGGTGCCGTACAGCTCGGTCACCGCGGTCCGGGCGGCGGTGATGGCCTGCTCGGACAGGTTGACCGAGTCGGTCCGCATGTAGGTGATGAAGCCGCGCTCGTACAGCCCCTGGGCGGCGCGCATCGCGTCGCGGGCGCTGAGCCGGAGCTTGCGGTTGGCTTCCTGCTGCAGCGTCGAGGTGGTGAACGGCGGGGCCGGCCGCCGGATGCCGGGCTTCTCCTCGGTGGTGGAGACGACCCACGACCCGTCGGCCACGCGCCCGGCGAGCGCCGTCGCCTCGGGCTCGCCCAGGACCACCACGTCGCGCCCGGCGAGCAGGCGCCCCGTCCGCTCGTCGAAGTCCTTGCCGGTGGCGAGCTTCTTCCCCTTGAGCTGCACCAGCTCCGCCTCGAACGCCTGGCCGTCGTGGCGGAGCGCGGCGAGCAAATCCCAGTACGCCGCGGAGCGGAAGGCGCGCCGCTCCCGCTCGCGCACCACGAGCAGCCGCATGGCCACCGACTGCACCCGCCCGGCGGAGAGCCCGAACGCGATCTTCTTCCAGAGCAGCGGCGACAGGGTGTAACCCACGAGCCGGTCGAGGATGCGGCGGGTTTCCTGCGCGCGCACCAGCCGATCGTCGATGTCCCGCGGGTTGGCGAGCGCCTCGGCGATGGCCTCCCGCGTGATTTCGTGGAACACCATGCGGCGCACCGGCACGTCCGGCTCGAGCAACTGGAGCAGGTGCCAGGAGATGCTCTCCCCTTCCCGGTCCTCGTCGGTGGCCAGGAGGAGCTGGTCCACGTCCTTCACCGCCGCCTTCAGGTCGCGGACCACCGTCCGCTTGTCCGGCGACACGACGTAGAGCGGTTCGAAGTCGTTGTCCACGTTCACGCCGAGCCGCGCCCACTCCTGGTCCTTGTACTTGGCGGGAATCGACTTCGCGTCGCCGGGCAGGTCGCGCACGTGGCCCATGGACGCCTCGACGCGAAAGCCGGCGGGGAGGAAGCCCCGAATGGTCCGCGCCTTGGTCGGCGACTCGACGATGACCAGCGTCGTGCCCGCACCGGCCCGTTTCGGACCGGCCTTCGGCTTCGGCGCCTTGGCCCTGGGCGCCTTGGCGGCAGGCGTGGCGATGGCCGCCGGCCTGGGCGTCGGCTTGGTCTTGGCCGTGGCCTTGACCTTGGCCGGCGCCTTCGGCTTCGGCTTCGGCTTCGAGGCGGGCGACGCCTTCCCCGCCGCCTTGGGCGGCGCGGACTTCGGCTTCGCGGACTTCTTCGACTTGGAACTCGCCATAGGCCTCGATATCGAACAGACGGTTTGGCCCCACCGACCCCGAAAATCGCTAGCAACTAAGGACGGGCGTGACCGAATGGCAAGGCGGGAGGGGCAAATCCACCGCGGACCGGAGGCTCAGGCGGACTCGCCGCGGCGGATCCACTCGACGATTTGCGCCACGGCGACGGCGGGATCGTCGCCGTGGTTGTCGACCGTGAAATCGGCCTGCGCGTAGTGGTCTTCGCGCTCGTGAAGGAGGGAGGTGATCCGGGCGAGCCCCTCGCCGCCGGCCAGGAGCGGCCGCTCCGTCCCTTCCAGGGCCCGCGCGAGCGCCGTCGCCGCAGGCACCTTCAGGTAGACGATCCACCGCCGCGCCTTCCCGGTCTCGAGGTTTCCCGGTTGCGCCGCCCAGCCTCCCCCGGGCGCCAGGACGGAGGCTGGGCCGGCCAGCAGGTCGGCCATCGCCTCGCGCTCCAGCTCGCGGAACCGGGCCTCGCCGAATTCGCCGAAGATCCGACCCACCGGCATCCCCATCCGGCGCACGATCACGCCGTCGACGTCCACGAAGGGAAGGCCGAGCGCCTCGGCCACCAGCGGGCCCACCGTGCTCTTCCCGCTGCCCGGCAGTCCGACGAGGACGACGTGCCGGTCCATCACGCCCCCGCGCGCCGTGCGCGGAGCGCCGCGACGTACCCCTCCACGTTGCGGCGCAGCTCGCCGAGCGAGTCGCCGCCGAACTTCTCGAGCATCGCGTCCGCCAGGACGATCGCCACCATCGCCTCCGCGATGACGCCCATCGCCGGCACGGCGGTCACGTCGGAGCGCTCGCTCTGGGCGGCCGCCGCCTGCCCGGTGCCGAGGTCCACGGTCGGGAGCGGGGTCATCAGGGTGCTGATCGGCTTCATCGCCACGCGCACCACGAGCGGCTCGCCGGTGGACATGCCCCCCTCGAGGCCGCCGGCGTGGTTCGTCAACCGGTCGTACCCGACGCGCACGCTCGCGCCGCGCACCGGCTCGGGAAGGATCGGGTCGTGCACCGCGGAGCCGGGCCGGCGCGCCGCCTCGAAGCCGAGCCCGATTTCCACGCCCTTCACGGCGGGAATCGACATCAGGAGCGAGGCGAGCCGGCCGTCGAGCTTTCGGTCCCAGCTGACGTGGCTGCCGAGCCCAGGCACCAGCCCCTCGGCGACGACCTCCACTTCCCCGCCCAGCGTGTCCCCGGCCGCCTTCGCCTCGTCGATCCGGCGGCGCATCGCCCGCTCGGCGTGCGGATCGAGGACGCGGAGGGGGGAGCGGTCGGCGGCGTCGTTGAGCGGCGACGGGAGCGCCTCGGGCGGCTCCGCCCGGATTCCACCGAGGGACACCACGTGACTCCCGATCCCGACCCCGCACTCCTCGAGGAGCCGGCGGGCGAGGGCGCCCGCCGCGACGCGGGCCGCCGTCTCGCGCGCGCTGGCGCGCTCGAGGATGTCGCGGGCGTCGTCGCGGTCATACTTGAGGACGCCGACGAGGTCGGCGTGCCCGGGCCTGGGGCGGGTCACCTGACGGCGGCGGTGCTCCCCCGGGGTGCCCTCGGGGTCCATGACGTCCTTCCAGTTGGCCCAGTCGCGGTTGGCGATCCGCATGGCCACGGGCGAGCCGAGTGTCTCCCCGCTCCGGACGCCTCCCATCCACTCGATCCGGTCCTGCTCGATCTGCATTCGCGCGCCGCGCCCGTACCCCTGCATCCGGCGGGCGAGCTGGGCGTCCACGAACGCCGCGGTGACCGGCAGCCCCGCCGGCAGCCCCTCGACGATGGCCACGAGGGCCGGGCCGTGTGATTCGCCCGCGGTGGTGAACCGAAAATGCACGAGGAACCTCGGGGTCCGGCCGGTTCACGCGCGGCCGGGAGAAACGCATGAGCCCGACACGGGTCGGGCTCACGGGTGGTGGATGGAGGCGCGGGGGTGCCGCGCGGCGGTCCGCCTAGAAGTTGTCGTCCAGGATGCGCGGGGTCACCAGGATGATCAGGTCCTTGCGCGTTTCCCGGTTGCTCGAGAAGGAAAAGAGCGGGCCGAGGAGCGGCAGCCGCGAGAGCATCGGGATGCCCGAGCGAGTCTTGAGCACTTCGGTGACCGTCAGCCCGCCGATGACGGCGGTCTGGCCGTCCGCCACGAGCAGCTGGTTGTCGGCCTGCTGCGTCTCCACGATGAAGCCGAGCTCGCGATCGGCCACGGGCCGGACGGCGGACCGTTCGGTGTGCAGCTTCATGGCGATGTGCCGGTCATCGGTGACGTGCGGCGTGACGACGAGCTTGATGCCGGTCTGCTTGAACTGCACCGTGGACTGCGCGGCCACCGTGCCCGAGCCGTAGTCGATGACGCGGACCGGCGTCTCTTCGCCGACCAGGATGTTGGCCTCGCGGTTGTCCATCGTGTTGATGGTCGGCTCGGCCTGGATGTCGGCCAGTTCCGTCTGCTCGAGCGCGCTGAGGAAGACGGTGAAGTCGAAGTTGCCGATGGCGGTGGACCAGACGAGGTCCAGGGCCGGCTGCGAGATGCTCGCCTCGGGGTTGCCGACCGCGGCCAGCGAGTTGCCGCCGAGCCCGACGACCGTGGTGCCGGGGTCGTAGCTGTCGCCCGGGTTGGCCGGGTCGGGCCGCTGCACGACGCTGTTGTAGAAGGTCGACTGGCTGCCCAGGTCGTACTTCAGGCCCAGCTCTTCGAGGCTGGTGCGGTTGACGAAGATGATCTTGGCCTGGATGGCCACCTGCGGCGTCCGGATGTCGAGCCCGCGGGTGAAGGCCGCGATGTTCTGGATCCGGCTCCGCGTGTCGGTGATGATCAGCGAGTTGGACGCGGTGTCCGGGAAGACCTTGCCGCGGCCCTTGGTCAGGATGCCGTCGAGGTTCTTCGACATCTCCTTGGCGCGAGCGTAGTTCATCCGCACCACGATGGTCTCGAGCGGCTCGAGGGAATCGAGCGCCGACAGCGCGACCGGGGAATCCACCCGGATGATACCGCCGGGGAGTTCGGTGGCGGAGAGGCCCTGCGTGGCCAGCACGGCGTAGAACGCCTCCGTCCACGGCTGGTTCTTGATCTCGGCCGACACCTCGCCCTTGATGTCGCGGCCGAGGATGATCGAGCGCCCGCTGAAGGCGGCGAACCCGGCCACCACGTCGGCGATCGACGCATTGTCCCAGGTCACGGTGATGCGGGGCTCGTCGCCCGGCGCCGCCGCCTTGTAGGAGGCGGTGGTCACCTCGGGGGCCCCGCCGGGGCGCGCGGAGGCCGGGCGGGCGGCGGGCGCGGAGAACTCGCCCGGCGCGGCGCTGGACCACGCGAGGAAGGGCCGCTCGGCGCCGAAGGAGATGCGGATCTCGCCGGCGCTCTGGTCGATGGTGTAGTCCTTGACCGCGTCGAGCTCGACGACCACCCGCACCACCTGCGCGGAATACTGGCCGGTCCGGACGTTCAGGACGCCGCCCCGGTTCACGCCGTCGTACAGCCCGAGCGCGCGGCTGTCGAGCGTGGTGCCGGTGAGGTCGAGGACCAGGCGGGCCGGATCCTTGAGGATGAAGTCCTTGAGCTGGACCGCCCCGGAGATGGCGATGACCACCTCGGCGCGACCTGGCGCGGAGACGACACTGACGCCGGTGACAGACCCGGGGTCGGAGACGTCGGCTCGGGCGGGCGCAGCCAGCCCCATGAGCGCGACGGCAAGGGCACAGGTGAGTACTCGGGTCATGGCGTCTCTTCCTCCCGCTTGGTCAGCGACAGTGTTTCCTGCCGCTCGAAGCCGAAATCCTCGACAATGAAGACCACATCCTTCTGGCGGATCTGCGCCACCTTCAGGCGCCCCAGCTGATCGCCGACCCGCAACTTGAACCGGCGGTCGTTGGTACGGTCGCGCAGGAGCGCGACGCTGTTGCTGTTGTAGCCCAGGTCCTGGTAGATGCCGACCAGCTGCAGGTCGGGCAGCTCCGGGCCGGCGCTCGCCAGGTCGAGCAGCGACTCGAACGGGTCCCGGCTCCCGCCGGTGTAGGCGAACGTCTCGCGCCGGGCGAGCGAGCCGGTGACCGACGCGCTGTCCGTGCGCGCCGCCGCGATGCGGGCGGCCTCGGCCGAGTCGGCCGCGGCAGTCTGGGCGTCCACCGCCGGAGCGGGCGCCGCCTCGGGGGCGGCGGGGGGCGGCGCCTCGGCGTCGCCGCCGCAGGCGGCCAGCGCGAGCGCCAGGCAGAGCGTGAGCCCGATACGATCAGGTGCCACTGTTCGCTCCTTCCGGCTCGGCGGACTTCACGAAGGTCCGGATCTGGAACTTGGCTTCGAGGAGCGCGCCCGTCGTGTCGCCCATCACCTTGGCGGAGTTGGACGCGGCCGGCGCCATGCTGACGCCCTGCGGCACGATGATCCGCGGCAGGGAGGCGATGTCCGCGAGGAACTCGCCGATCTCGTCGTAGTGCCCGAGCACCGACATGTTGTAGGTGTAGGTGTTGAACGGGGCCGGGCCGGCCACCTCGGGCAGCGGCACCACCTGGGACAGGTTCACGCCGCGGATCTTCGCGCGGGTGGAGATGGCGTCGAGGAGGTTCGGCACCTCGTTCATCTCGGGCACCATCTGCCGGAGCAGCGCCAGGCTGGCGCGGTGGCTGTCGAGTTCCTTGCGGAGGTCCTCGGCGGTGCCCTTGGCGAGTTCGCGCTTGGCGCTGTCGGTCTGGGCCTGGACGGCGGTGAGGGTGTCCTGCAGCGCCACCACGTGGGCCTTGCGGGCCTGCACGCCCTCGAGTCCGAGGAGGTCGATGCCGGACCCGGAGTAGAGCATGTACCCGATCAGGCCGGTCATGACGATGGCCAGTACGGGCACCCTGTTCGCGTCGTTGATGAGAGCCATGGCGCGGTTACCTCACGGACTGGCTGAGGGGCACGGTCCGGATGTAGGCGGAGTCCGCCTTGCTGAACGCGGCCCGGATCGAGAACGCCGTCACGGGGCGCTCATCCTGCACGACCGTCTGCGCCGAGATCGGCTGGACGTCCGAGATCCAGGGGGACGCCTCGAGCTGGCGGAGGAACCGGGTGAAGGCCTGCACGTCCACCGTCCGGCCGTTGATCTGGAGCCGCATGACCGGGGCGACGGTGTCCACCGGCATGGTGTCGCCGGGCGAGCCGGGCGCGGCCGGCGCCGGGGCGGGGCTCGAGGCCCCGAGGTCCACCAGCCAGGTGTAGGGCGGCAGGGCGCGGGTGACCTCGTCCATGACGTGGGGCCACACGTACCGCTCGCCGTCCACCGCCTGGAGCACCTGGATCTGGGCCACGAGCGAGTCGCGGATCAGCTCGACCTTGCGCTTCTGGGCCACGAAATTCCGGAAGCGCTGGTTTTCCTGGCGCGCCTGCTCCAGTTGCGGTTCGAGCGCGCGGAGTTCGCTGCCGGTGCTGAACCACGACCAGCCGAGCCATGCCACGGCGAGCAGCACGACGGCGGCCGCGACCAGCGGCAGGGGATCCCGCATCCGTTCGCGGAGCCCCGACAGTTGCGCCTGCAGCCCGGCGAACGGAGATCCGCCGCGCGCGCGCTTCTGGCCGGGACGAAGGTTGATTTCAATCATGAGGCGTCGGTCCGGGTCTCGGGGCTCACGCCGCGGTCCTGAGGGCCAGGCCCACGGGCAGCATCAGCAACGGGGCGACCTCGTCCAGCGACATCGTGTCGAACACGCCGTCGGCCACCTGCAGGCGCTCGAGCGGGTTCGCGGTCTGCACCGGCAGGCGGAGGCGGTCGGCCAGGATCCGGTTGAGGCCGGGAATGCGCGACCCGCCGCCGGAGGTGAAGATCCGGGCCAGCCCGCTCGCCGAGCGGCTGGACGACTGGAGGAACGCCGCCGCGCGCTCGATGCCCACGGCCAGTTCCTCGCCGCGCGAGGCCAGCAGCGGCTCGAGGGCGTCGTTGCGCTCGAAGCCGCGGAGCAGCTGGTCGGCCTCGTCGGCGGACATGTTGCGCTCCCGCTGGAGGTCCTCGCGGAACCGGCGGGTGCCGATCATGATGTCGCGCGTGAGGACGGGGATGCCGTCGTCGAGGATGTTCACGTTGGTCATTTCGTGCCCGATGTTCACCAGGCCGACCACGCCGCGCATCGCGTCCGGGTAGTTCAGCTCGAAGGCGTTGTGCAGCGCAAAGGCGTCCACGTCGATGACGGCGGCTTCCAGCCCGACGTCCGACAGGAGGGTCTGCTTCGTCTCGACCAGCTCCCGCTTGGCCGCCACCAGGAGCACCGCCATCTGGAGGCCTTCGCCCTCGGGATCGAGGATCTGGAAATCGAGCTCGACGTTGTCCATGTCGAAGGGGACGTGCTGCTCGGCCTCCCAGCGGATCTGCTCGCGGGCCTCGCCCTCCTTCATCCGGTCCATCGAGATCTTCTTGATGATCACGTCGCGCCCGCCCACGGCGGTCACGACCTTCTTGGCCTTGATGCCGGCGGTGGACAGCAGGCCCCGCACGGCGTCGGCCACGATGCCGGGGTCCATGACCTCACCCTCGACGATGGCCCCGTCCACCACGGACGTGAAGGCCACCTTCGTGAGCACCGGCTCGCCCGAGCCATGATCGATGACGACGAGCTTGATGAGCCCGCTGCCGATGTCCAGGGCGACCGTGGTCCGTTTCCGACCAAAAAGAGCCATAGGTGCCTGATGAGGTAAAAGGGGAGTGAGGTAGGCTACGCTACCATTCAGCCCAAAATTTGTCAAGCTAGTAACTTGCTTGAGGTCGCACCTAACAAGCTGTTGTTCAATGAGAACTTATGCGATCTGGCATCGACTCAAACAGCCCACCGAACCACCCTTCCCGACCGCCTCGGCCCTCGGCGGTGACCCCCAAATCCGGTTCCGGAAAGGAGTTGCCCACGCCCCTCTCGGGCAACCGATGTGCCAAAACCTTCATCCCAGCCCTAAACCATTAAATGGCAATATCTTAGATATGTGACCCTCGACACCTATTTCCCGGCTGGAGCCCCCTGTGCAATCGCTTTCGCAAGGAAAGTGGCGGAAAGCGGAAGGGGGAAAAGGGGGACTGGGGACTGGGGACTGAGGACTGAGGACTGGGGACTGAGGACTGAGGACTGAGGAATGAGAACTGGGGCCTGGGGACGGAAAGCGGCCCCCTTCTGTCATTGCGAGAAGGCCGCGCAGCGGCCGACGAAGCAATCTCGGGCAGCGAGACAGCGGGGAAGCGGGGAAGCGCGGGAAGCGGGGAAGCGGGGAAGCGGGGCCGAAGGTCGGTCGACCGCTACCCGGGCGCAAGCCGGGGTGCGGCAAGGGTGGGCGTGAGCCCACCCCTACGCAACCTCACCCGCAAACTGAATAGCCCTACGGAACGAGTGTGAAGTCCACTCCCGTGACGTTCTGTGAGTTACCCACGAGGACTCCGCCGACGATCCCGTCCTGGTATCCCGTGGCCCGGGCCAGCACCGAGTAGGTGCCCGGCGCGAGGTACCGAATGACGTAGGCCCCGGTCAGGGTGTCTGCGGCCGTCGTCGCGATGGTGTCCGTCCCCTGGATCGCGAAGAGACCGGCCCGGGACGCGACCGGCTGGACGGTGCCGGCGATCGAACCGGCCACGTTCATGACCGTCGCGTGGATGACCGGCTTGAACGACGCGGACTTGGGGCCGCCCGGCGGGCCCTGGAAGACGAAGCTGCGGGAGACGTCGAAGTCCACCAGGAGGACCGTCTCGCCCGGGACCACCGACACGTTCCCGAGATTCACCTTGAGTCCGGAGGTGGAGCCGCTCGGGACCTTCATCAGCGAGGAACTGCTGCCGCTGGTGAAGGTGACCGGCGACTTCAAGGTGACCCGCGCCGAATCTACGATCAACCGGAGCTGGTTATAGGTTCCCACCGGAATCTCGGCCGAGCCGAGGTACGCAGTGACTCCATGCTGAAGGGCGAGCAGGTCGTAGGAGGCGGTGTCGCTGCTGATGACGTGGTTGCCGCTCTCCCCCACGACGGAGACACCGGAGACCCAGATGACGGCGCTTTCGACCTCCTCGCCCGGGGCGTCAGCCAGCCGCAGCGTCAGCGTGCCCATGTCGGCGCTCGACGCGCCACCATCGCCGCAGCCCGCGAGCACAAGTGACGTGGCGAGGAAAATATAAGCCAAGCTGTTGATTTTCATATAGTTACCCAAGTATGAGAAGTGCCGTTCGGTCATGCGGGATTGTGGATGCGGCACGCGATAGGAGCCGTCCCGAAGACCTCTGCAGGCAACCTCAATCATACGTGGCTGGCCGGCTGCGTGCCGTGCGCCGGCGCACACCCCCCCTCTCAGTCGAAGAGCTGCACCCACCCACGCGAATCGAGCGGCACGAATCTCGGCGGGGCCGACCCGACGCCCGATTCGAGCTTTCCGACGAGCCCCAGGAACCGCCGGGCAAGCACGGCGCCGCCTCCATCGATCCGTTCGCCGACTGAGGTGAGGAGGAAGAGCGACTCATTCAGGCGAGTGATCTTCGTGGCCACGCGCGTCCGGGCGCCGAGTGAGGCGGGGCCAGCCTGCGACGCGAACGGGAGCGCGCCCCCGAGCCCTGCCGCCGCCGAGGCTGCCGCGGCGAGTCCGGATTCGGCCGCCTCGAAAGCCTGGGCCGCGTAGCCGAGGTCAGATGCGTTGCGGAACTCCTGCCGGGCGGCCCCGAACGCGCCGAGGGAAAGTGCGCCCATCAGGGCCAGGAGCACCACGACCAGCAGGAGGCCAAATCCGCGTTCGCGTCCAGGATCGTGAGCCGACGGCACCCATCACCTCGGCGTATTGCGAAGCGAGAGGGTGGTGGAAACGGTTTCCACCACCAGCGCGTTCGGACCGCCGCTCCAGAGCCGCGCCACCGGTCGTTCACTCGAACCTACGAGCGTGGCGCGAATACGGCGGACCGCCGCCGGCGTCAGCGCGGCCACTCCGTCGCCGGCCAGGTACTCCAGCGTGAGCCCGTCGAGCGCGAGCGGTCCGGCCACCGGCTGAATGGTCTCGCCTCCGCTGACCGAGGCCAATCCGAGCCACCGCTGGCCGCCGGAGGAATACTCGGCGAGCCGCATGACCTCGAAGGCGCGGACCGGGCCGCCCACCACCAGGTCCGTGAGGGCCCCTGGAGCCAGCTGCGCGGTGAGATCGGCTGTCCCGAAGGCCATGGCGGCCACTCCACCGCAGGACGACACGCCCACCGACAGCACCGGCGACCGGATCCACCGGTCGTCGAGCCTCGAGGCGGTGTCGCCCTCGACGAACAGGAGCAGGCTGTCGCGCCCGGGCGCGACGGCGCGGACCGCGTCGAATGCCACCGGCGGCTCGTCGCGCACTCGCACCTGGGTGGTCGACACTCCGCAGGTGACCCCGAATCCACGCATGGCCCGGAAGGTGACCGAGTCCGTCGCGATGCGCAGCAGGTCGGGCCCGGCGCCGTCGGCGCCGAGTTCCCGCAGTTCGGACTGGGCGAGCAGCAGCCCGCTCCGCACCCCCGCCTGGACCGTGGCGTGCTCGGCGACCGCGACCGATTGACGGCCGAGCGCCAGCATGGCGCGCAGCGCGGCGGCGGTCAGCAGCGTGAGGAGCGCCATGGCGACCACCAGCTCGACCAGGGTCACGCCGCGAGAGCCCCGGGGCATCAACGGCACCAGATCGAGGCGACCAGTGAGTCGGTGAGCCGCCCCCCGGGCACTGGGACCGACGCGGTGACCGCCACTTCGCGCAGATCGCCTGCCGGGCGGACCTGCCACCGCCAGCTGGTGCCGTCCGCGCTCGAGTCCACGCCGTCGAGCAGGCCACCACAGTACGCCGGGCGGGTGGTCGCGATTTCGCGGAGCAGTTCGAGCTGCGAGGCGGCCGCGTACGTGACGCGCGCCGCCTGGCGCCCGCGGATGGTGGTGCGGACCGTCAGGACGGCGGTACCCATCAGCGCGCCGATACCCGCCGTGAGCAGGACGACGGCGAGGGCGACTTCGAGGAGGGTGAACCCGTGACGACTGGCAGTGCGCATGGGCCGACGATACCACGGCCAGGCCGGAGGGCCACAACAGAAAACGCGCGCATGGGATCCCAAGCGCGCGTCATCGATCTTGCCCGAGATTGCTTCGGCCACTGCGTGGCCTCGCAATGACAGAAGCCGGGGTGCCCCTACTCCAGCCGATACCGCCGCAGCTTGTAGAAGAGCGTCCGGAGGCTCACGCCGAGCAGGTCGGCGGCCTCACGACGGCTGCCGCCGCTGGCCTGGAGCGCCTGCTGCACCAGGTCCCGCTCAAGCGCCTCGACCCGGCCCTTGAGGAGCAGGTCGCCGGACGACGGCGGGTGATCGGTGGCGTGCCCGTTGGCGTATCCGTTCCCGTTGCCGTTCCCGTTGGGTGCAGGCACGGCGCCGAGGAGGAAGGCCTCGCGCTCGAGACGGCCCGTTTCGCTGAGCACCGCGGCGCGCTCGACCGCGTTCCGGAGTTCGCGGACGTTGCCAGGCCACCGGTAATTGCTCAGGTAGGCCAGCGCCTGCGGGCTGAAGCTGATGGGGTGGCCGAGCCGCTTCGCGGTGCGCTGGGCAAAATGGGCGAGCAGGGCCGGCACATCCTCGGGACGGTCCCGGAGCGGCGGCACCTCGAGCTCGACCACGTTCAGCCGATAGTACAGGTCGTCGCGGAACTCTCCGGCGGCGCGAGCGTCTTCCAGGCGGCGCGCCGTGGCGGCAACGAGCCTGGCGTTGACCGGACGGCTCTTCGACTCGCCGACCCGCCGCACCTCGCGCTCCTCGAGCACGCGGAGCAGCTTGGCCTGGAGCCCCGCGGGGAGGTCGCCGATCTCGTCGAGCAGGAGCGTCCCGTCCGTCGCCTCCTCGAAGAGGCCGGCGCGCTCGTGGGTGGCGCCGGTGAAGGCGCCGCGCGCATGGCCGAAGAGCTCGGACTCCAGCAACTGCTCGGGGATGGCGGCGCAATTGATGGCGACGAACGGGCCGTCACAGCGACTGCTCATCCGGTGGATGGCGCGCGCCAGCACTTCCTTGCCGGTGCCGCTCTCGCCGGTAATGAGCACCGTCGTGTCGTGCGCGGCGACCCGGCTCGCCAGTTCGAGCACGTGGCGCATGGCCGCCGACTCTGCCACGACCTCGTCCTGCACCTGTCCCGCGCCGAGCGTGGCACGGAGGGAGGCAACCTCGCGCCGGAGCCCTTCGCGCTCCTCGACCTTGCGCAGCGTGAGCAGCACTTCGTCGGGCCGGAACGGCTTGTGGAGATAGTCGTACGCGCCTTCGCGCATCGCGGCAATGGCGGACTCCTCCGAGCCGTGGGCGCTCATCATCAGCAGGATGGCGCGACCGCCGGAGGTCCGATAGGCGCGGAGGAACTCCAGGCCGTCCATGCCGGGCATGCGCACATCGGACAGGATGACATCCGGATCCACCTCAGGCGCACGCGCCAGCGCGCGCCGAGCCTCTCCCTCGGCGGTCACCTCGTGACCGGCCTCGGAGAGCAGGAGTCCCAGCGACTGCCGGAGACCCGGATCGTCGTCAACGACCAGAATGCGCATCAACCGCCTCTGCCTGTGGCAGGAACACCTTGAACACCGCCCCGCCCTCGCGGGCGCGGTCCACCCAGACTACTCCCCCCGCGTCATGCACGGTCCGCGCCACGATGGCCAATCCGAGCCCCGTGCCCTTGCCAGGGTCCTTCGTGCTGTAGAAGGGGTCGAAAATCAGCTCCCGTTCCCCTTCGGGCACGCCAGGGCCCTCGTCGGCCACGTAGAGCAGCCCTCCCACCGTCCCCGCGGGCAGGTCGGGGCGCCATGGGCGGCGCCCGAGGCCGGATCCGGGGCGCGCCTGCCCCCTCCCTGCCCCGTCCCCGTCCGCGGCCCGGTGCTCTGGCACGTTGCGAGGAACGAAGGTTTTCGGCACGGCCCCGACCCAGAGCCTGCCGCCGGCCGGCGAGGCGTCCCGGGCGTTGAGGAGCAGGTTCACCAGGACCTGTTCGAGCGCCTTCGGGTCGCCGCGCACGGGCTGCAGCGAGTCGCTCACCTCGAGCACGACCTCGTGCGACTTGAGCGCGCCCTGGTCGCCGAGGAAGCCGACCACGTCGCGCGTGATGTCGGCGAGCGACGCGTGGCCCGACGGCGTTCCCGGGCGGGCGTAGTCGAGCAGCCCCTCCACGATCCGGTCCATCCGGGCCACCTCGCGCCGCATCCCGTCCACCAGGGAGGCGTCGGCCCCGCGCCGCCGCAGGACCTCGACGTAGGTGCCGAGCGCGCCGAGGGGGTTGCGGATTTCATGGGCGACGCCGGCCGCCAGGCGACCGACCCCGGCCAGCTTCTCTGCGCGCACCGCCTGGCTCTGCACATCGAGGAGCTGTTCGGCCATCGAGTGGAACCGTTCGGCCAGGTGCGCCAGCTCCCGCGTCTCGAAGGGCCGCGCCGGTGCCGATCGCTCGCCGTTGGCGAGGCGATCGGCCTCGGCGGAAAGCTCGCTGAGCGGGCGGAGCACGAGGCGCTGCACGAGGTGGCGCCCGAACAGCACGAAGAGCAGCGTGCTCGCGGCCCAGAGGATCCACAGCGCCCAGACGGCGGCGTCCGGATCCAGCGTGGCGACCAGGAGGGTCGTCAGGCTGGCGAGGACCACCGCCGCCGAAGTCAGGAACGCCAGGTTGAAGAGCAGCTCGGTCCGGAGCGAGCGGAGCGGGCCGCCCGGCGGGCCGCCAGGCGGCCCGCTCTGTGGAGGCCCCGATCCGCGAGTCACGCGCTGTCTCCCGTTATGGATCGCAGGCGATCAATCCCTCGGTCGTGGCGGGAGCGACCGGGGCGGCGGATCCGTAGAAGAAGGCGCAGGTCTTGGCCGTGCCGGTGTACGTCGCGCTGGCCGACCAGCCGCCAGTCGTGGCCTCGGCGATCGTGATCGTCGTGCCGGTCGACGGATTGTACGAGAAAGTCGGGTTGTTCGGCACCGCGCCGCCGTAGTACACCTGGTTGTCGCCAAGGTACGACTCCTGGGCGGTGGCCAGGTTGCGCAGGTCGCTCTTCATCTTCGCGAGGTACGCCCGCTCCTTCGTGCTCCCGAACTTCGGGATCGCGATGGAGGCCAGGATCCCGATGATCACCACGACGATGAGCAACTCGATCAGGGTGAAGCCGGCTTGCTTCGTCGTTTCCTGCCGATTCGCCACGCGCATGGTTGAGATCCTGTGAGAGGGTGTGAAAAGGGACGGCGACCCGTAGACCGCCGCCCCGATTCAGAGTCCAGTGTCAGGCCGAGATTACGGCGTGCACTTCGGCTCGCCTTCGACGGTCGCCGGGGCCACCGCCGCGACACCGATGAAGATCGACGCAGGTCTTGGCGGTCGCGCTGTGCGTCGCGACGGCGCTCCAGCCGGTGCCCGCAGTCGCGGTGAAGGTCACGGACACGCCAGCCGACGGGACGTAGTTGCCCAGGGCGACGAGCGGGGAGGCCACGCCGGCGAGGTTGCTGGCGTTACCGCTGAGGTACACCTGGTTGTCGGCGAAGTAGCCTTCCTGCGAGGTGGCGCCGTTACGCAGGTCGGACTTCATCGAGGCCAGGTACGCCTTCTCCTTCGTGCTCGCGAACTTCGGGATCGCGATGGCTGCCAGAATGCCGATGATGACGACGACAATCAGCAGCTCGATCAGGGTAAAGCCCTTGCGGTTCAACATGGGTACAACCTCCAGAGAGAATGATGGTGCCTCGTTTTGCTGCTGACCGTGGTCGGTCCCTTCCACTTTCCTTCCCGGCCGATGGAAAGGCAACGACTATGCCACCTCGGGCAGAGCAAGCATAACCATTTCATTCACATGGAGTTACGGAGTAGCGCGCCAGTCATTGCATGGCGGCTTGCAAGCGTCCGGCGGGGGATTTTGCAAGGGCGGGGCCGGGAGGGGGCGGGGAGGCGGGGAGGCAGGGAGGCGGGGAGGCAGGGACGCGGGGAGGCAGGCGGTCGGATTCGTAGGGGTGGGCTCACGCCCACCCCTGATCCGATGGATTCGCAATCATGGCCCCCAGCGCAGCGCCCCGATGTCCATCCGGAACTCCGCCCGGGATTCCCCAACCGGGATGATCCGTTCATCCGGCACAGGTGTGCGATCCCGTTGAATTAGGGGTGGGCGTGAGCCCACCCCGATCTACTCCGCCGGCGTCGCGCTCTCCTCATACCGGCTCAGCTTCCGGTATAACGTCGAGGGGTCGATACCGAGGACCTCCGCCGCCCTCGTCTTGTTGCCGCCCTCCGCCTGGAGCACCCACATGATGTAGGCCCGCTCGATGACGTCGAGCGCCGGGTTCTTGTAGGACCGATCGGCCACCAGCGGCTCCTTCCGCCGGCGGGTGATCCGCTCCGGGAGGTGCTGGGGCTCGATCAGGTTGCCCCGCGTCAGGACCACCGAGTGCTCCAGCGCGTTCTCGAGCTCGCGCACGTTGCCCGGCCAGTCGTAGACCATGACCGCGTCGAGCGCCTCGGAGGACAGCGCCTTCGGCTCGGTGCCCGACTGGTTGGCCATCCCCTGCAGGAACCACTCGACCAGGAGCAACAGGTCGTCGCGCCGCTCCCGAAGGGGCGGCAGGTCCAGGGCGATGACGTTCAGCCGGTAGAAAAGGTCCGACCGGAACGTGCCGCGCCGGATTTCCTCCTCGAGTTCCCGGTTGGTGGCGGCGATGATGCGGACGTCCACCGGGATGGCCTCGGTGGAGCCCACCGGAATGACTTCCCGCTCCTGGAGGACGCGGAGCAGCTTGATCTGCAATGAGGGCGGCATCTCCCCCACTTCATCGAGGAAGAAGGTCCCGCCACGCGCCGCCGCGAAGAGTCCCTGCTTGTCCCGGACCGCCCCCGTGAAGGAGCCCTTCACGTGACCGAAGAGCTCGCTCTCGAGCAGGTTTTCCGGGAGGGCGCCGCAGTTGATGCTGAAGAACGGCCCCTCCGCCCGGTCCGACAGGTAATGGATGTGGCGGGCCACCACCTCCTTGCCGGTCCCGCTCTCGCCGCCGATGAGCACCGTGGACTCGGTGGGGGCCACCTGCTCGGCGAGCTTCAGCACGTCGAGGAACCGCTTCGACTTGCCGATGGGGCGCGTGGACCCGCCCCGGTCGCGCCGCTTGATCTCCTGCTTGAGCTGCTTGTTTTCCACCCGCACCGATCGGAACTCCGCGGCGCGGCGGAGGATGGCGAGCAGTTCGTCGTTGGCGAAAGGCTTCTGGATGTAGTAGAAGGCGCCGGCGTTGACCGCCCCGATGGCGGTCTGCAGGGAGGCCTGTGCCGTCATGAGGATCACCGGCGTCATCGGGTCCTGGTCGCGGGCGGCCTGCAGGATGTCGATGCCCGTCACCTGGGGCATGCGGACGTCGCTCAGGACGATGTCGAACTGGCCGGTGCGGATCGCCTCGAGGCCCGCCTTGCCGCCCTGCGCGGTGGTGACCTCGAACCCCTCCTTCTTCAGGAGGATGCGCAGCGTGTCGAGGATGCCGGACTCGTCGTCCACGATCAGCAGTGTGGGCTGATTGCTCATTCGTCTTCCTCAGCCGACCAGTTGGTGGGCAGGAATATGGTGAAGGTGGTGCCCTCGCCGACCGCCGAGGTGACTGTAATCAAACCCCGGTGCGCCTCGACGGCTCGCTGGACGATGGCGAGGCCGAGCCCGCTGCCGCCGGGCCGGCCGCTGACGAAGGGCTGGAAGAGCCGGTCGGCGATGTCCTCCGGGATGCCGGGACCGTCGTCCTTCACGTCCAGCCGGATCGGCGACTCGATGCCGCTGCCCCGCGGGACGTCGCTCTGCATGGCGGGCCCGATGCTGACCGCCACGTTGACCGGCCCGCCGGCAGCCTGGACGGCGTTCAGCACCAGGTTGGCGATGACGCGGTGCAGGAGATCCTCGTCGGCGTCGATGATCGTCGCGGGACCGGCGACCGTGATGGCCGAATCGGCGTGGCAGTCGGGGTGCGCCTCCACCAGGTGCACCGCGGCGATGGCCACCTCGCGCAGGTCCACCGGCGCGCGCCGCGCCGCGCGCACACGCGAAAAGTCGAGGAACTCGCTCAGGAGCCGGCTGAGCCGGTCGGCCTCCCGCACGATCAGCCCGGCCAGCACCCGCTCGTCGTCGCCGGCACCGGCCCGGGCGGCGAGTTGCTCGACCGAGCTCCGGATCGAGGCGAGCGGGTTCCGGATCTCGTGGGCCAGCGAGGCGCTGAGCGACGCGACGGCCTCGAGCCGCTCGGCCCGCATGTGGAGTTCCTGCAGGTGCTTGCTCTCCGAGATGTCGTTGAAGAGCGCCGTGACCGACGGGTGCTGCGAGGTGTCGCGGGCGAAGGTCGTGGTCATCAGGCCGATCGGGAAGGAGGTGCCGTCGCCCCGGAACACGATCCCTTCCGCGCGGTTCACCTTCCGCCCGCTTCGGATGCCCGCCACGAGGCAGGCCCAGAGCTCGGAACTCTTCGACTTGAGCTGATCGAGGACGGGCAGGCCGACCTGGGTCCGGCCGTCGAGGCCGAGCAGCCGCTCCGCGGTGGGGTTGATGAACGCCAGCCGGCCGAACCCGTCCACCGTGAGCACGCCGGAGCGGATGTTGAGCAGGATGTCGTCCGCCTCGAGGCGCACCCGGCGCAGCTCCATTTCCAGCGTGTCCTGCTCGGCGCCCGCCTGCCGGAGCCGCGCGCCCAGCGCGGCCACGATGCCGAAGACGGTGTTGAAGATGACCACCTGCCCCCAGAACGCGAGGCCGAGCGGGCCGCCCCCGAGCGATCCCGCGGCGAAATACAGCGCGCTCGCAAGGAGGGACACGAGGATCCCGGCCCAGAGCGGCAGCAGCACCGCGTACGCCGCGAGCACCACCACGTAGAGGGCCGAGAGCGGGCTGTCGGCGGCGCCCGTGAAGTGGACGAGCGTGGTGACGAGCCCGAGGTCCACGACCGCCTGGACGGCCAGGAAGACCGGGCCGGGCTCGCGGTTCTTGATCCAGACCGCCCACCAGCCGTAGGCGGTGACGGTGAACGCGAGCAGGACGGAGATCGTGACGATGAAGGAGACGTCCGGCGACCGGGTCCACGCCAGCGACGCGCCGAGCAGGATGGCGACGGCCAGGACCATGCGGGCCGCGAAGAGCCAGGCGATGAGCCGGCGCGCCGACGGGAGCACCCACCCGAGTCCACGCCTCCGCGGGGGCGGCACCACGGGCGCGGCATCGGCGGCGGGCGGCGTGGAATCCATGGAACCTCGGCGAGGGAGACTGCGCGCAGCGGGACGGGGCAACGCCTAATTGTAGGACGCCCGGCCGAGCGAGGGCAAGCGACCGCGGACTTCTGTCAGTGCGAGGAGGCCCCGGGCGGGGCCGACGAAGCAATCTCGCTCCCGGTGCCACCGAGATTGCTTCGGCCACTGCGTGGCCTCGCAATGACAAACGGTGGGCGCGCTACTCGATCCGCTTGCTGAACCGGCGGACGCTCAGCACGAGGAAGAGCGTGGCGAGCAAGACGAGCACGAGGGTCGGGTTCCACAGTTCGACGATCCCGACGTCCTTCAGGATGATGCCCCTGAGCACCTTCAGGAAGTGCGTCAGCGGCAGCACCAGGCCGAGCCACTGCGCCACCACCGGCATCGCCTCGCGGGGGAACATGAAGCCCGAAAGGAGGATGTTCGGCATGAGGAAGAAGAAGCCGAGCTGCATCGCCTGGGTCTGGGAGCGGACGAGAGTCGAGATGAAGAGCCCCATCCCGAGGCTCGCCACGATGAAGGCGAAGGTGAGGAGGTAGAGCAGCGGCAGGCTGCCGCGGACGGGGACGTCGAACAGGAACCTCCCGAGCAGCAGGACCACCGTCATCTGCACGTATCCCACCAGCACGAACGGCACGATCTTCCCCAGCATCAGGCTGGTCTTGTCGATCGGCGTCACGATCAGCTGCTCGAGCGTGCCCCGCTCGCGCTCGCGCACGATGGACATGGAGGTGATCAGGATCATCGTGACCGAGAGCAGGACGCCGATGATGCCGGGGACGATGTACACCGCGCTCCGGAGCCCTGGGTTGTACCAGGGCCGGACGCGGATGTCGAGCGGGGGACCGCGCCCGGTGGTGCGCGCCAGGATGGCCATCGAGCGGGCGGCGCCGGCCTGCACCGCGCCCGACATCGCCGCGCTGGAGGCCAGGGGATCGGCCGCGTCCACGATGAGCTGGGCCTCGGCGGTCCGCCCCCGGCGGAGGTCGGAGAGGAAGGTCGGCGGGATGACCACGCCGGCCATGGCCCGGCCGCCGCGGATCTCGCGATCGAGCGCCTTCCGGTCCGCCACGTACCCCACGATGTCGAAGTTGCCGGTGTTCCGGAGCTGGTCCACCAGCGCCAGGCTCTCGGTGCTGCGCGACTCGTCGAGAACCACGGTGGGGAGGTGGCGCACCTCGGTCTGGATGGCGTAGCCGAACATCGCCAGCTGGATGGCCGGGATGCCGAGCATCATCCCGAGCGTCAGCCGGTCGCGGCGCATCTGGATGAACTCCTTCCAGAGCATCGGCCAGACGGTGGAGGCGGCGAGGCGCTGGCGCAGGCTCACACCGACACCCCCTCGTCGCGCCGCTGGAGCTCGATGAACACGTCCTCGATGGTGGGCTGGCCGAACTGCGCCCGGACTTCGTCCGCGGTCCCGACCGCGATCAGGTGTCCGCGGGAAAGAAAGGCCAGCCGCCGGCACCGCTCGGCCTCGTCCATGTAGTGCGTGGTGACGAGGATCGTGATGCCCTGCGCCGCGAACTCGTAGATCAGGTCCCAGAACTGGCGCCGCGCCGCGGGATCGACCCCCGCCGTGGGTTCGTCGAGGAAGAGCACGCGGGGCCGGTGCGCCGTGGCGCACGCGAGCGCCAGGCGCTGCTTCCATCCGCCGCTGAGCGTCCCCGCCATCTGGTGCAGGCGCTGCCCGAAGCCGAGTTCGGTCACGAGCTCCTCGAGCCGGCGGGCGCGGGCGTCGCCCCGGAGCCCGTAGACCGACGCGTAGAACCGCATGTTCTCCTCGACGGTCAGGTCGTCGTAGAGCCCGAACCGCTGCGACATGTAGCCGATGCGGCGCCGCACCTGCTCAGGCGCCACCGTGACGTCCACGCCGTCGATGGTGGCGCGCCCGCTGGTGGGCGCCATGAGGCCGGTGAGCATGCGGATGGTGGTGGTCTTGCCGCTGCCGTTCGGGCCGAGGAGCCCGAAGACCTCCCCGCGGTGGACGGTGAGGTCGAGCCCCTCCACGGCGGCCAGCTCGCCGAAGACCTTCCGGAGCCCCTCGCTGTGGATGGCTTCGGTGTCGGTCATGGGGCGCCGGCGGAGGGCACGGGAATCGTGACGGTGATCGGCAACCCCGCCTTGAGGAGCCCGGTGGAGTCCGGCGCGAAGTAGATCTTGACGCCGAAGACGAGGTCGGCGCGCTCCCGCTCCGTCAGCGCCACGCGCGGCGTGAACTCGGCGCTGGTGCTGATGTGGTCCACGGTGCCGGCGAACCGCACCCCGTCGACGCCGTCGAGCGTGCCCACCACCTCCTGCCCCGCGTGGACGTAGGGCAGCATCCGCTCGCCCACGTAGATCCGGGCCCAGGGCCGCTCGGCGCGCGCCACGGTGACCGCCGCCTGGCCGGCGCCCACCACCTCGCCCGGCTGCACGTGACGCCCGGCGACGACGCCCGCCACCGAGGACAGGAGCACCAGCTCTTCCACCGTGGCCTGGACCCCGGCCACAGCGCCGCGCGCACTCGCCACCTCCGCGCGCGCCGCCTGGACTTGCTCGGCGCGGGCGCCCTCCCGCAGCAGCCGCAGCGTGGCGGCCGCGGCCTCTCGGTTGGCGGCGGCCGCAGCGGCCGCCGACCTGGCGTTGTCGAGTTGCTGCCGGCTGATGGTCCCGTCCGGGGCGAGCTGCTCGGCCCGCGCAAGATCGCCGGCCGTCCGGTCCGCTTCGGCGGACGCCGCCTGCAGCTGCGCCTCCGCCCGGCGGAGCTCCGCGGGCCGGGCCCCACGCTCCAGTTCCATGAGGTGTGCCTGCGCCGCCTGGAGCCGTGCCTCCCGGATGGCGAGGTCGGGCGCGAGGGTGGCCTGCGTGAGGGTCGCCAGGGTGTCGCCAGGAGCGACGGAGTCTCCCTCCTCCACGAAGACGCGGACCACGCGGGAGGGCACGATCGGACCGATGTCCACCTCGTCCACCTGCAGGGTGCCGTTCGCGACGATGTCGTCCGGCGCGCCACCGCGGCAGGCGGCCAGCAGCGCGAGCGCGAGCAGGGGAGTGGGTCTCATCTGGAGGTCCTCACGGGACGGCGGGGAGCCGGACGGGGCGGCGGCGCATCGGTGGCGCGGAGCGCGGAGAGCGCGAATTCCGCGGCGTGATCGGCGAACTCGTCGGTCCACCGGGCCGAAGGGCCGCCCGGCCCGGCGCCGATGAAGATCCCGATGGCAGGCCGCGCCACCTGCATCCAGGCGACCTGGCTCACTACCGAGATGGCGGCCCGGCGTGCATCGAGGTCGGCGCGGAATTGTCCGGCGGCCTGACCGCGCTCGATCACGTCGCAGAGCCGCCGGAAGAGGGTGGCGGCGAGCCTGGTCAGCTGGCCGGCGGCGTACTCCGCCCCGTGGTCGATCAGTTCCCGGACGAAGAGATGCGGACGGTGCGGGTGCCGGCCGAAGTAGGCCGCCTGAAGCGCGATGAAGGCGCGCACCGCCTCCTCCGGGTCGCTCGCGGCCGCGAGTCGCCCCTCCCCCTCCGTGATGAGCCCCCCGAAGGCCCGCTCCAGCACGGTGCGGTAGAGCCCTTGCTTGTCGGGGAAGTAGTAGTAGAGGAGTGCGGTGTTGACGCCGGCGGCGGCCGCGATGGCCTTGATGGTCGTGGACCGGAACCCCCGACCGGCAAAGAGTACTTCGGCGGCGTCGAGCAGGCCGGTGCGCGAGTCGGGGGCGGCGTCCATGCCGTCCTAATTAATCGTTCAGTTAATACCTGTCAAGTCTGACGGATGGGAAGGCCAGAGGTCAGACCAGCCGACCCAGCACGTCGGCCCGGATCTCGTGGCCGCCATCAAAGCGGTGAACCTCGACCGACACACCCGCCTGACGGTACCCAGCCGCCTGGGCCTCGACTGCGGCCGGCGGCGCCCACTCCTCCTGCTCACCCACCACGTAAGTAAGCCGGATCGGCGAGAGCCGTCCTGCAGGGATCTCTTCCGGCATCAAGCCACCCCAGCAGATCAGCCGCGCCGGCGCGGGCGCGGTGGCCACCGCCCACCGTGCGGCCGTCGCCACCCCTTGGGAGAAGCCGAGGATGGTCAGCGGCACCGGTGGGATGAGCGCGGCGCGCACCTGCGCGAGGTAGGCAAGGTAGTCCTCGATTTCGTGGGCCCGGTCTTCCTTCGTCATCCACGAGGCGCCGACCCTGCCGGCGCCGGCGTCGAGGTAGAAGCGCGAAAGCCCCTCCGGCGCCACGACGAGGCGGGTCGGCGTGGCGATCGATTCGAAGCCGCGGAGGAAGCGGGACGCGAGCTGGCCGTAGCCGTGCAGGACCACCCACGCTTCGGCGGCCGCTTCCCCGCCCCGGCTGAAGCAGCGGGCCGAGCGGGACACGGACAGGCGGTGCTCGCGGGGAGTCGAGTCGGTCATTGCGCGCCGATGTCCCGGACCCGGCGCTCGAGTGCCAGCCGCTCGAGCTTCTCGACCGGGAGCGCAAGCAGCAGGTCGATACGACGGCCAAGCGTGATCAGGGTGTCGCGGAAAGCGGCGAGCTTCACGTCATCACTCCCCTCCACCTCTGCAGGGTCGGGCATCCCCCAGTGGGCCAGCACGGGCTGGCCGGGAAAATAGGGGCAGCTCTCCCTGGCACGATCGCAGACGGTGATGACGAAGTCCCACCGCTCCATCTCGAGACCGTCCATGCCCCGCGGGGTCTTCCCCCGCCAGTCGATGCCCGCCTCGGCGAGCACCCGCACCGCGAACGGATTGACCCGCTCCGCGGGACGCGACCCGGCGCTGGCGGCGGCGAATCGGCCAGCCCCCTTGGCGACGAGGAGCGCCTCGGCAATCTGGCTCCTGGCGGAGTTCCCGGTGCAGAGGATCAGGACGCGGAACGGTGCGCTCGGTGCTGACATGTGTGCTCAGCCTGGAATCGGAGGACGAAGGGTGGGTGGAAAGAACCGGCGGGCCCAGAGGGCCACGTACACCAGCCCGATGAGCGCTGGCACCTCGATCAAGGGACCGACGACGGCGGCGAGCGCCTCGCCCGAGGCGATGCCAAAGGTGCCGACCGCCACGGCGATGGCGAGTTCGAAGTTGTTGCCGGCAGCGGTAAAGGAGACGGCCGCGGCATCCTCGTATCGGAACCTCAGGCGCC
Organism: uncultured Gemmatimonadales bacterium; assembly: GCA_963777835.1. Lineage (GTDB taxonomy): Bacteria > Gemmatimonadota > Gemmatimonadetes > Gemmatimonadales > GWC2-71-9 > SPDF01. The sequence continues at coordinate 100,472 of CAVZRK010000004.1, forward strand.
AGGTGAGGGCCAGCGACAGCCCGAACATCACGAGGAAGTACAGCAGCAGCGGGAGCGCGATGCGCACCACGTCTGCCGGACGGTCGAGGATGCGGTCCCCCTGCATGGCGAACATCAGGACGATCGTGTAGAGCAGCCCGACAAGCGCCGTGGGGCCGATGCGGGGAAGAAACGAACCCTCGTACCAGGCCACGCCGCGCCGACGGACCAGCACGCGCCGCGTCCAGTACCCGGCCAGTAGCGGCACCCCGAGGAAGATCAGCACGGAGCGCGCGATATCCAGCATGGACACGTCGAGCGAAGCGGTGGCCCCGCCGAGCCAGCCGGGCACCACGTTCAGGAAGAGGTATCCAAGCAAGGAGTAGGTCAGCACCTGGAAGATCGAGTTGAGCGCCACGAGCACCGCGGCGAGCTCACTGGAGCCGTCGGCCAGCGTGTTCCAGATGAGAACCATCGCGATGCACCGTGCGAGCCCGACGATCACCAGCCCGTTGCGATACGCCGGGAGGTCGGGCAGCAGCCACCAGGCCAGCGCGAACATCACGACCGGCCCGACGACCCAGTTGAGCAGCAGCGAGGTGCCGATCAGCCTGCGGTCGGCCACGTGGGAGCCGATGCTCTCGTAGCGCACCTTGGCGAGCACGGGATACATCATCCAGAGCAGGCCGAGGCCGATGGGCACGGACACTCCCGCCACCTGCACCCGATCCAGCGATGCGCCCAAGCCGGGGAAGAGCCTCCCGAGGAGGAGGCCCAAGCCCATCGCGCCGAAGATCCAGAGCGGCAGGTAGCGGTCGAGCGTGGAGAGCCGCTTCAGGACGGGCGCGTCGGTCACGCGCAGCAGCCCGGGGCGCAGCACGGACTCGCGGCGGCGGCGACGGCCGGCGTCGCCGCCGGCTTGGTGGCCCGCACGAACGCCGCCATGAACTTCCCGTCGATCTCCTCGGCGATCGCGTCGGGGTCGAGCCCCGCCTCGGAGAGGAACTGCCGCGCGTCCTCCACGCGGTACACGCGGGTCGGCTCGAGCGTCGGGTTCTCGAACCCCGCCTCGCGGAGCCACGCCTCGAACTGCTTCTCCTCGAGGGCGCCGGCCACGCACCCGACCCAGAGCTCCATGCTCCGGCGGATGGCCGCGGGCACCTCGCCGCGCACCACGACGTCGGACACGGCGAAGCGCCCGCCCGGCTTGAGCACGCGGAACGCCTCGGCGAACACCTTCCGCTTGTCGGCGGCCAGGTTGATGACGCAGTTCGAGATGATGACGTCCACCGACGCGTCCGGGAGCGGGATGTGCTCGATGTCCCCCTTCAGGAACTCGACGTTCGTGACGCCGGCGACCGCCTGGTTGCGGCGCGCCAGGGCGAGCATCTCGTCGGTCATGTCGAGGCCGTACGCCTTGCCGGTGGGCCCCACCCGCCGGGCGGAGAGCAGGACGTCGATGCCGCCGCCGGAGCCAAGGTCGAGCACCACCTGGCCGGGCTCGAGCGCGGCGAGGGCGGTCGGGTTGCCGCAGCCCAGCGAGGCGAGCACCGCCTCCGCCGGGAGGCCGCTGACCTGCGCCGCCTCGTAGAGGTCGCTGGTGATCGGGTCGGCGCTGCCGGTACAGTCACCCCCGCCGCAGCAGGAGCTCCCCTTGCCGGCCGTGGCGCGGAGCGCCGCCTGTCCATACTTCTCGCGAACGATTTCCTTGATGCTGTCCGTCATGGTGTACCGCCTCCAAGAATCGATGGAACCGCGCTAACAGCAGGTGATGGACCGCCAGGCGCCGGGACGGGCCTCGCGGACGAGGTGCAGGGCATCGGCCATTTCCTCGAGCGCCTCGGGCCGCAACCGGTAGTGGACCCAGCGTCCGTCCTTCCGGTCGGCCACGAGCCCCGCATCCTTCAGCGTCTTCAGGTGGAACGAGAGCCGCGACTGCGCCGCATCCACCGCCGCCATCAGGTCGCACACGCAGTGCTCCCCGTCGGCCAGGAGCTCGACGAGGTGCAGGCGCGTGGGGTCGGAGAGGGCGTGGAAGAGCTTGGCCACCCGGGCGCGGGTGGCGGCGGCAGATGCGGATTGGATCCTGGTGAGCGTCGCCATGGGACTATCATATCAAGATTTCTTGATATGTCAAGTCAGCCGCCGAGGCCACACGTTTCGCGCGCCCCCTCGACCGGCCCGCTCCTCCGGCACCGGCGGACCGGCCGGTGGCGAGATCCAGGCGGCGGACAGGGTCCTAACGTGCCTCCGGAGCAGTCCGGTCTTCGGGACTCATGGAAGGCCGGCGACGGGAATGGTCCGAAGGGCCGTCAGTTCGCGTCCCCCGGAGCGACCGCGGCGCGGAGGGGGCGCGAACTGGGTTGGCCCGGAGGACCATCCCGAGCCGGCCGATCCGGGTTCCGGAACACGCGCCCCTCGACCAGCCTGCTCCTCCGGCACCGGCGGACCGGCCGGTGGCGAGATCCAGGCGGCGGACAGGGTCCTAACGTGCCTCCGGAGCAGTCCGGTCTTCGGGACTCATGGAAGGCCGGCGACGGGAATGGTCCGGAGGGCCGTCAGTTCGCGTCCCCCGGAGCGACCGCGGCGCGGAGGGGGCGCGAACTGGGTTGGCCCGGAGGACCATCCCGAGCCGGCCGATCCGGGTTCCGGAACACGCGCCCCTCGACCAGCCTGCTCCTCCGGCACTGGCGGACCGGCCGGTCGCGAGATCCAGGCGGCGGACAGGGTCCTAACGTGCCTCCTGAGCAGTCCGGTCTTCGGGGCTCGTGGAAGGCCGGCGAAGGGATTGGTCCGGAGGGCCATCCCGAGCCGGCCAGCCCTACTGCGCGAGCAAGGTCAAGGCAGATCGGAACAGCGAGGTGAAGCCCCGCCCCGAGGCCTGGGGATCGACGTCATTGCTGGTGTTGACGACGCCGATGACACCCTGCCCCGAGGCGGGGTCGAACGCCATGAACGAGCGGAAGCCTCCCTGGTCGCCGGTGTGACCCATCAGCGTGTGGCCGTGCAGGTCGTAGAGGAAGAACCCGAGGCCCATCGACTCCACGACCCCTTCCCCGCGCCCCACCTGCACGACCGGCACCCCCATTTCGGCGAGGGTGGCACGGCGGAGCAGCGAGTCGGCACGCACCGCCCCCCGGGTCGTGCCGGTCAGGAATCCGAGCCAGGTCGCGAGGTCCTCCATCGGCGCGTTCCAGCCCCCGTTCGGGATCGTCACGCCCGGATCGAACTCCGGCCCCGCGGCGCGCGGCGCGGCCGTCCCGGCGCTGTCCTTTTCGACGTAGTAGCGATTGGACCGGTGAGCGGCGAGGTAGGGTGGCGTGCGGTTGACGTAGCTCCGGGTCATGCCCAGCGGCGTCCAGAGATTCTGCTGGACGTACACGGTCCACGGGTCGCCGGTGAGCGACTCGATGATCCGGGCCAGGTAGATGTAGGCCGGATTGCTGTACCCGTAGCGCGAGCCGGGCGCGAATCGGAGCTCCTGCCACGGCATCATGGCGACGAGCTGGCTCCAGGCCGTGGGCTCGAACGGCTCCCACGGCGCCCCCGTGCCGTAGGGCCAGGTCGGGTTCTGGAAGCCGGCGGAATGCGAGAGCAGCATCCGGACGGTGACCGCGTCGATCGAGCCGTAGGGGTCGTGCACCTGCCGCAGCTCGGGCACCCAGCGCGTGGCCGGATCGTCGAGGGAGAGCAGACCGCGGTCGCGGAGCTGGAGAATGGAGACCGCGGTCAGCGTCTTGGTGTTGGAGGCCCAGTGCCAGAGGGTGGAATCGTCCACCGCCCGGCCGGCGCCGAGGTCGGCGAAGCCCACGTGGTGGCGGGCCACGATGCGGCCATCACGCACCCAGGCGAGGCTCGCGCCGACCACCCGGTCCGACGCCACGAACGCATCGAACTGGCGCGTCAGGGCGGGCCAGCCGGGCGGCGCGCCCTGCGCCGAGGCGGTGGACACCGCGAGCGCGGCGGCCGCGACGAGCGCGAGCGCCGCCCGGCGCGCCGCCGACGTCACGACTTGCCGAGCGACTGGGTGCACCCTTGGCGCCGCCGGCTGTCGGCCAGCAGGAGGATCTTCCACCCGGCGTCGGTTCGACCGAACTGGAAGCTGTCGGCGCCGCAGTGGGAGAACCGGTTGCTCACGTAGAACTCGTAGTAGACCCACACCGAGGCCAGGTTGCCGTCCACCCGGACCTCGAGGGGCCCGAGCCGCTCATCGAGCACCAGTGTGTCGGGGGCGCTCGCGACGCCGGTGAACCAGTCCTCGAGGCCGTCGGACTCGACCATGGCCTTGCCCTGCCGCCAGGAGACGCTGCGCATCGCCACGGGCTCGTGGAAGAGCGTCCGCATCGCGGCGGTGTCGCGGGTGCGCATGCCGTCGAACAGCTTCGTCACGACCTGGTGGATGGCCGCCGAATCGGCGGCGTAGGCGGGCTGGGGCGGCGGAGGCACGGGGGCGGCCGGGGTGGGCTGCTGTGCGGCCAGGGCGGCGGGCAGGAGCAGGCTCACGGCCAGGACGAGCGATCGTGACATTCGGGGCTCCGGGGTGGGATGGGGATTCTCCCGTACGATGCGCCGCCGCGGGGAGATTCGGAACCCCCCAACGCGACGCGGGCGGCCCCGAAGGACCGCCCGCCGCCCTGCCCTGCTGCCCCGCTGCCCCGCCTACTGAATCGCGTTCATCATGTCGAAGATCGGGAGGTACATGGCGACGACCATGCCGCCCACCACCACGCCGAGCACCACGATCATGACCGGCTCCATCAGGCTGAGGAGCGCGCCGACGGCCACGTCCACCTCTTCGTCGTAGAAGTCGGCGATCTTGGTCAGCATCTCGTCGAGGCCGCCGGTCTGCTCGCCGACCGCGATCATCGAGATGACCATCGGCGGGAAGACCTTGGAGCGCTCGAGCGGGGCCGCGATGGTCTCGCCGCCGGCGATCGAGGCGCGCGACTCCATCACCGCGTCGTGGATGACGCGGTTGCCCGACGTCTTGGCGGTGATCTCCAGGCCGTCGAGGATCGAGACGCCGGAGCTGATCAGGGTGCCCAGGGTCCGGGTGAAGCGCGACACCGCCGACTTCCGGATCACGTCGCCGAGGACGGGCGAGTTGATCATCATGCGGTCGATGTTCTTGTGCCCGTCCGGCGTGGCGTAGTACTGCCGGATGAGGAACACCGCGCCGGCGACGGCGGCGATGATGGCCCACCAGTAGCCGATCAGGAACTCCGACAGCCCGATGACGACGCGGGTCGGCAGCGGGAGCTCCATGTTCACCGAGGCGAACATGCTCTGGAAGACCGGGATCACGAAGATGAGCAGCACGGTGATGGCGATGGCGGCCACGCTCATGATGACGGCCGGGTAGATCATCGCGCTCTTCACCTTGCGGATCAGGGCGTCGTTCTTCTCGAGGAAGGTGGCCAGGCGGAGCAGGATGGTGTCCAGGATGCCGCCCGCCTCGCCGGCGGCCACCATGTTCACGAACAGGCCGGAGAACGCCTTGGGGTGCCGGCTGAAGGCGTCGGCCAGGGTGTTGCCGGCCTCCACGTCGAAGACCACCTGCTTGGTGACCTCCTTGAGCGCCTTGTTCTCGGTCTGGGCGGCCAGGATCGACAGCGACTGCACCAGCGGCAGGCCCGAGTTGATCATCGTGGCGAACTGGCGGGTGAAGATGACGACGTCCCGGGTCTTGATGCCCGGCTGGCCGAGGCTGAACTTCACCTGCTTCGGCGCCTCGCGGATGTTGACCAGGATCATCCGGTTCTTCCGGATGTGGCCGACGACCTCGTCGCGGGTCTGGGCCTGCATCTGGCCCTTCATGATCTGGCCGTTCGTGGCGTTCTTGGCCGTGTATTCGAAGAGCGGCATGGCGTCAGTCTCCCCTGGGTGTTAGCGGCGCAGCGCGGGCTTGCCGCTCTTCGGGTCCATCGTGCCCATCTCCTGCTCCTCCAGCGGCTTCTCCCCGATCATCCGCAGGAACTCGTTCGGGTCGCCCGACACGCGGAGGCACTCGTCGCGCACGACTTCCCGCGACATGTACAGCTGGTACAGCGCGTCGTTCATCGTCTGCATGCCGTGCTTCTTGCCGGACTGCAGCGGCGCACTGGATCTGGTGCACCTTGTCGTCGCGGATGAGCGCCCGGATGGCCGGCGTGGCCACCATGATCTCGCACGCCATGGCGCGCCCGCGGCCCTTGGCCTTGGGCAGGAGGGTCTGGGTCACGACGCCCTCGAGCACGAAGGCGAGCTGGGCCCGGACCTGCGACTGCTGGTTCGACGGGAAGACGTCGATGATGCGGTTGATCGACTCGGCCGCCGAGTTGGTGTGCAGCGTGGCGAGGACCAGGTGGCCCGTCTCCGCGATCGTGAGCGCCGCCGCGATGGTCTCGAGGTCGCGCATTTCGCCGACCAGGATGACGTCCGGGTCCTCGCGCAGGGCGTACTTGAGCGCCGTGCTGAAGCGACTTGGTGTCGGTGCCCACCTCGCGCTGGTTGACGATGCACGACTGGTGGCGGTGGATGAACTCGATCGGGTCCTCCACCGTGATGATGTGGCCCTTCCGCTCCTTGTTGATCTTGTCGATCATCGCCGCCAGCGTGGTGCTCTTGCCGGAGCCGGTCGGGCCCGTCACCAGGACGAGGCCGCGCGGGCCGCTCGGCGAGCTTGGCCAGGATCGGCGGGAGGCCGAGGTCCTCGAAGGTCTTGCACGCTGAACGGAATCATCCGGATGACCATGCCGACGCAGCCGCGCTGCTTGAAGCAGTTGCCGCGGAAGCGCGCCAGGTTCTGGATGCCGAAGGAGAAGTCGAGCTCGTCCTCGGTCTCGAAGCGCTTCTTCTGGTTCTCCGTCAGGACGGAGTAGGCCAGCTGGAGCGTGTCCTTCGGGGACATCACGTAGGTCGGTCGTGCTGTTGGTGATGTCGCCGTCGATCCGGAGCTTGGGGCGCTCCCCGGCGGTGATGTGGAGGTCGGAGGCCTCCCGCTCGATCATCTCTTCCAGCAGGGCGCGCAGGTTCACACTCATGCCGCAGTCTCCTTCACCACTTCTTCGAGGGTCGTGACCCCGCGCTCGATCTTCTTGAGCCCGTCCATCCGCAGGGTGAGCATGCCTTCCTCGACCGCCATCGCCTGGATGTCCGCCACCGAGGCGCCGCGCAGGACCATCCGGCGGAGCTCGGGCGACATGGCCATCACCTCGTAGAGCCCCGCGCGGCCCTTGTAGCCGGTGCCGCAGCAGGTGTCGCACCCCGTCCCCTTCCTGAACGGGCATCTTCTTGCCCTGCTCGGGCGTCAGGCCGAGGGACTTGATCTCCTCGGGCTTGTACGTGGCCGGCGCCTCGCACTCCTTGCAGACCCGCCGCACCAGCCGCTGCGCCACGACGAGGTTGACCGCGCTCGCCACGTTGAACGCCTCGATGCCCATGTCGATCATGCGGGTGATGGTGCTCGGCGCGTCGTTGGTGTGCAGCGTCGAGAGCACCAGGTGGCCCGTGAGGGCGGCCTTGATCGCGATGCTGCCCGTCTCCAGGTCCCGGATTTCGCCGATCATGATGATGTTGGGGTCCTGGCGCAGGAACGCCTTCAGCGCCGCGGCGAACGTCAGGCCGATCTCGTTGCGCACCAGGACCTGGTTGATCCCCATCAGGTTGTACTCGACCGGGTCCTCGGCCGTCATGATGTTCGATTCCGATCGTGTTGATGCGCGAGAGCGCCGAGTAGAGCGTGGTCGTCTTGCCCGAGCCGGTCGGCCCCGTCACCAGCACCATGCCGTACGGGTTGAGGATGGCCGCCATCAGGTCGTCTTCCGCCTTCTTCTCGAACCCGAACTTGGAGAGGTCGAGCGTCAGGTTGCCCTTGTCGAGAATACGGAGCACGATCTTCTCGCCGAAGAGCACCGGCAGCATCGACACGCGGAAGTCGATGACCCGGTTGCCCATCTTGAGCTTGAGGCGGCCGTCCTGCGGCACCCGGCGCTCGGCGATGTTGAGCTGCGAGAGGATCTTGATGCGCGAGGTGAGCGCCGCCTTCATCTTGAGCGGCGGCTTCATGACCTCGAGCAGCGCACCGTCGATCCGGTAGCGGACACGCAGCTCGTGCTCGAACGGCTCGATGTGGATGTCGCTGGCGCCCCGGCGGACCGCGTCGGTCAGGAGGCCGTTGATGAGCTTGACGACCGGCGCGTCGTCGATCTGCGCCTGGGTGGCCGCCTCGTCCTCCATCTCCGCGACGATCTCGACGTCCTCGCCCTGCCCCTCCATGTCCTTCAGGATGTCCTGGAGCTGCTGGTCGTTCCCCTGCTGGTAGTGCCGCTCGATGATCGAGCGCAGCGTGTACTCCCCCGCGAGCACCGGAAAGAGGTCGTAGCGCGTGATGAACTTGAGGTCCTCGACCACCCCCATGTTCGTCGGGTCGGCCATCGCCACCGTGAGCGTGCGCCCCTCGCGCTTGAGCGGCAGCACCACCTGCTTGTTGGCCAGGTCGGCGGGGATCAGCTTGAGGATCTTGGGGTCCACTTCGAAGCGCGACAGGTCCACCGCCGGCATCCGGTGCTGCCGGGCCAGGATCTTGGTGATCTCGACCTCGGCCACCAGCCCGAGCTTGACGAGGACGTACCCGAGGCGATGACCGCTGGAGCGCTGCTCCGCGAGGGCCTGATCGCACTTGGCGCGCGTCAGCAGCCCCTCCCGGATAAGCACGTCTCCAAGCCGCTCGGTGTCGGCGGCCAGCGTGGTCGTCATGCTCGCGAAGCCCCTCGGTGGTGGATGCCCGGGAAATGGACGGGAGTAGCCGGAGAGGCGAGTAGCCATTCCCGTGCCATGTATTGCATCCACGCCTCACCCTGCCACACAACTAATTGCAAAATAACGGCTTAACGCACTGTCAAGTGCGGCTTCAGCCGCTCTGCCAGCGCGGGGCCGATGCCGGGTACTGCATGGAGCCCCCCGATGTCCGCAAAGCGACCGTGCGATTCGCGGTATGAGACGATGCGACCGGCCAGGGCGGGTCCGACCCCCGGGAGCGCCTCGAGCTCGGCGGTCGTGGCGGTGTTGAGGTCGACCAGGCCTCCGCCGGGCAGGCGGGCCTGGCCCGGCGGCCGACCGCCGCTGAACGCAAGGTACGGCTCCAGGACGGCCAGCAGCTTCGGGCCGACGCCGGCGACTCTGTCCAGTCCGGCCAGACTCTGGAAGGGACCCCTGGCCTCGCGGTCGGCCACGATGGCCCGGGCAAGCGCCGGCCCCACCCGAGGCAGGCGGAGGAGTTCGGCGACGGTGGCCTTGTCGGGATCGAGGGTCTCTCCGGTGGCCATCGGGCGCGCCGCGGCCTGCGCGCTGTCCCGGTGGGCGGTAGGCGACCCTCGGCGCTCCACCGGCATGAGCGCCACCTGACCGGGAGGCTCGCCCGGCCGGCCCACTGCCCACCGGACCCCCTGCCCCGCCACCCCCAGGAGGAGCAGGAACAGGATGGCGCGGCGTTCGGCAGGCTCCATCCGGGGAGGATGCCGGGGATGCCCCGGCGCCGCGAAACCCCGCCGCCGCAACAGGGTGCGCGGTTACGCCGAGCCCCGCGCTCAGCGCTCCGTGTTCGCCACCAGGGCCAGCGCCACCTCGCCGACCGCCTGCAGGCTCCCGACGCTCACCTTGTCGGGAGTGTCCTCGGGGGTATGCCAGTGGGGGTAGTCGAAGTCCACCACGTCGATGGCGCGGATCCCGCGCGCCTGCAGCGACAGGTGATCGTCGGTGATGGTCCATCGCATGGTCGGGACGAACACGTCCCCGTGGCCCGCCTTCCGGGCCACCGTCCAGACGAGGTCCACCACCTCCGGGGCGCCGGTCAGCGAGTTGCCCTCCTGGTAGATCTGGAGGTCGGTGTCGCCCACCATGTCGAAGAGCACGGCGTAGAGCGGCGCCGCGCCGGGGGCGGGATGGTCGGCGTAGTACTTCGAGCCGAGGAGGACGTCCACCTTGTCGTCGAACACGCCGTAGTCCTCGCCGTCCACGAAGAGGAGGTCCACGCCCACGGTCGGCGGCGCCTGGCGGAGCGCCGCCGCCACCCCGAGCAGGACCGCCGTCCCCGAGGCGCCGTCGTTCGCGCCCGGTACGGCCACGGAGCTGTCGCGGCTGTTGGGCCCGTCGGCGCGGGGCCGTGTGTCCCAGTGCGCCAGGAAGAGCAGGCGCTCGCCGGCCGACGGGTTGAAGCGCGCCACGAAGTTCCGCAGCGGGACCGAGTCGCCCCGCGCCGTCACGTGGGTCCAGCTCTGGACGATCAGCGTGTCGGCCAGCGGGCGGAGCAGGCTGTCGAGCCAGGCGGCCTGGGCGGCGTGCCCGGGCGTGCCGGGAACGCGCGGGCCGAAGGCCACCTGCGCTTCCACGGCGCGGTAGGCGGCCTGGCCGTCGAAGGGCCGCGTGGGACGCGGGGTGGCGCAGGCGAGGATCAGGACCGCCGCGAAGGCGGGCCCGCGGGAAACGCGCATCAGTAGTCTCCGGAGAACAGGGAGAGCTGGAACGTGAGGCTGACGGTCAACTGTTCCGTCTTGCGGTTCAGCTGGCGGACGTCGTTGAGCACGTACGCCGCCTGGAGGCCGCCGGTCAGGATGGCGAGGATGTCGGCGTCGAGGCCGGCCCGAAAGGTCTTGCGGCGCACGTCGGAGATGCCGATGCAGTCGGTGGCGCCGGGGAGCTCGAGGCACGACGCCGCCTTGCTCGAGAGCGCGTTGACCGACACGCGCACCTGCTTGCGGGCGGAGCTGACGTTCCCCGGCAGTCGGAACAGATAGATCAGGTTGGCGGTGATGTCCGTGCCGTCGCCGATGGTCGTGGTGCCGTTGCTGAGGCGCTCGTTGTCCGACGTGCCGTAGCCCAAGGTGAGGCTGACGCCCTTGCGAAACGTCAGCTGGAGGTCGTTGGTCCAGGTGGAGGTCTCATTGAGGGAAACGGCGTTCACCGCGGCCGACGGCAGGACGGTGCGGCCGGAGCGCTGCCGCAGGTTCGTGGAGAGGCTGACCACCGAGAGGAGGCCGCTCTTGATGGTCTGGGTCCACCGCGCCTGCAGGATCGGCCACTCCTTCTGCGTGATCTCGGACAGCAGGTAGCCGTTGCTGGCGCGCGAGTAGCGGTCCACGTCCGAGGAGGAATACTGCAGGCTGGCGGTGATCCCGAAGGGGAGGTCTGCGCCGCCGCCCACGGTGATCGTGGAGGTCTCGGCCGCGCTGAGGGCGGAGTCCCCCTCCTCCGTCAGAAAGTCTGAGATGCTGCCCCGGGCCAGCATGAAGCCGAGGTCCGGTGTGAAGGTGGCGAGGTCGTACGTGGAGAGCCGGGTAGTGCGGTACACGAAGTCCACCACGCGCAGGCCGACCAGCGCTTTCCCCGCCGCGCCGGAGTCCTTCACGAGCTGGCGGAACCCGCGCGAGGGATCGAGGGTGATCCCGAACTCCCGCGAGCGAAAATTATTGAGCGTCTGCGGCAGGATGTACGCGCCGCTGTCCCCGAACTCCTGAATCGGCGCCCGGCTGGTCAGGCTCCTGGAGAGCACGAAGCTGCTGGTGGTGTTGAACCGGCCGCGCAGCCAGGAGGTCAGGCGGGGCGTGAGGTTGATGGTGGTGGCCAGATTTCGATCCCGCTCGACGCCGACGTCCATGCCGAGGAACTCCTTGCGGGAGACGTCGGTCAGCCGGCCGATCGAGGTAGTGTCGTCGTAATCCCGGAGGTCCCGCGTGCTGCTGAGATCGGTGGAAAACGTGAGCATGCCGATCGGCTGCCAGGTGAGCCCGGCGTTGTTGCGCCAGAGGTTGGTGAGCGATACCGCGGGCCTCAGTGCCGCGTCGCCCGGCCGGGTGACCGGAACCAGGTAGCCGGTGAAGTCGCTCTCCGTCCGCGTCAGCTGGCTCCCGAAGCGGATGTTGCCCGGCGCCACGCCGAACTGCGTTGTCCGCACGCCGGCAAACCCCTCGCTCCGCGCGATCCAGGGCGGCAGCTGGTCCACCACACCGCCGAGGGACACGCTCGGCCCCATGCGCGGAAGCACAAGGTTGTACGACAGGGTGAACAGGGTGGCCGAGGTGGTGCCCGAGGAGAGCTCCGTCTGACTCTGCCCGTTGGCGATGGACCCACTGAACGACAACGGATCGAGGAGGCCTCGTTCAAGCGTCGTGGTGCCGCGCACGGTGCGGCGCACCCCGAAATTGTACTGCGTGAGGTTGCTGGACGGCTGGCGGAGGTTGTCGATGTCTGAGGCCAGGATGTCCGTCCCGCCGATCAGGATCGGGTCGGCCGAGGTGAAGGTGTGGCTCACGGACAAGGGGACGGCGAGCCCCAGGGACGCCGGGAGGAAGCGATCTACCCGCAGGTTGGTGCCGAGGACCAGCGCCCCGGTGGTCCGGTAGGTCGGGTCGCGGCCGATCTGCTGGAAGAGCCCATCCTGCCGCACGAAATTCACGGAGAAGTCCGCCACGTCGGCCGCGGCCAGCCGGGCGTCCAGGGCCATCGACGCGCCGGTCTGGGTCAGCGGTGCGTCGAGGCGGATGTCGTCCACCCAGAGCTCCACGTTCGTCAGTGTTTCGGTGTTCGCGACCCGGTAGATGCCGGCCGACATTTCCTGGGCGGCGGCGAGGTTCGGCGGGTTGACGCCGGGGTCGGCCACCTGGACCACGTACGGGCCGTCGCAGGCCACGTAGGCCGCCGGGTCCCCGATGCCGCAGGCGGCCGCGCCAGCCGGCGGGAGCCCCTGCAGCCAGCGCTGCTCGATGTCGGCCCGTAGCTGCCGCCAGATCGGGATGCTGATCTGGGCCTCGGGGATCCACACGGTGCTGCTGGCCGGCACCAGGTACATGTACCAGTTCCGGTCGTCGCTCCCGATCTTGAAGAAGGCGGAGAGGTCCCCGCCGGCCCATCCGTCGCCCTTGCCGCGGAACCAGACCCGGACCTGCTCGTACTTGAGCACGTTCTGCGCGCCGGACGGGAATCGCTGGTACGCCTCGGCCCGCTGGCCGACGTCGAGCTCGGTGGCCACGATGCGCAGCGACCGTTCGTTGATCTGCACCCCGTTGCCCTGCTGCGGGTCGTCATTGCGGACCGGCTCGTTCGCCACGCCCGGCGGAGACTGATACCCGAGCGCCACGTCCTCCGTCGAGATGACCGCGGCGAACATCGTCCCGGTGGGGCTCGCCACCGACCCGCCGATGCCGATGAGCGGCGAGTCGGCCCGCCGCACCCACGGCGCGCCGATGAACCGCATCCGTGCGAGCGCGAACCGGGCGACCACGTCCGGCTCCCCGAGGTCGGGCGCCGCCAGGGTGACGCGCATGCTCTGCACCAGCCGGAGGTTCGGCGTGCCAATGGTCGCGTCGGGCACACGCATGGGGATCCGGTACAGGGTCCACGTGCTGGTGAGCCCCTCGTTGTTCGTGAAGGTGGACCCGGTCCGCACGTAATACTGGGAGAGCTCGTTGGGCTGGATGATCCAGCGCTGGACATTGTCGTTCGCGCCCTGGGCGTTGAGACGGTTGTCGCCGTTCAGGTCTTCCGTGTCCAGAAAGCCGTTGCCGTTGCTGCATCGGCTGCCGAGGTCGCCCCAGGGATAGATCGCCACGGTCTCCGACAGCACCTGGGCGCAGGTCGGCACCTCGGTCACGACAGCGCCATTCACGAACAGCGAGTCCACCCGGTCGAGCAGAATCCCAATGTCGTCCGAGGAGGCGTTGAAGATGCCGGTCGGCTGCCGCTCGCTGTCGAGCACGCCCACGCCGGAATAGTGGCGGCCGGTGTAGAGACTGTCCGACCCGCTGACGGTCAGGCTTTCGGGCGTGACGGACAGCGCGTCCTCGTTGACCGACCCCAGGTCGATGACAAGTTGCACGCCTGCGGAGTCCAGCGTCTTTTCACCGCCCTGGAAGACCCAGAATTCGAGGTACTCGGCCCGGGAGAGGTCCACCCCACTCTGCGAGAGCGGGGTGACGAGCGACCGCCAGCGTGGCGTGAACGGCTGCGCCGGCTGGCTCCAGAGCGAGCTGCTGTTCGTCTGCACCATCCCGCCGGCGGTGTCGGCGTGGAACGTGAGGTACAGCACCGTCTCGTTCACGCTTCCGGTGCCGTTCGTGACGATCGTGGGGTCGATGTCCTGTGGGTAGAGCTCCACCGGCGGGCAACCAACGCAGGCGGGGATCAGGTTCTGCCAACTCAGCTGGACCGCCCAAAGCGAGTCGAAACCGCTCGTGAAGCCGATGCCCTCCGCGCCGACCGAGGACTGCGGCACGCTGGCGTAGGACCAGCGCGAGCCGAGCAGGGAGACGGGGATGGCGGATTCACCCTCGAAATCCTCCAGATATGCGAGCCCGATGACGTTGGGGTCTGGATGCGTGACGCCGTATTCGGCGCGAATGTCAAGCCGCGATGGGGCGGTCACCGACTGGGGCGTGAGCCTGTCGACGAACCGGCTCACCCCGTCGACCGGGAAGCGGAGATCGGTGGTGACGCCGGTCATCAGGTTGGACGTCGGTTCGAACCCCAATGTGGGGCGGGTGAAGACCGACTGCTCCTTCTGGTACATCGCGATCAGATTGAGGGAGCCGACTTCGCCGAAGGAGTACCCGAGCGTCCCGCCCAGGATGGAGGTAGGCGCCACCGCAAAGATGCCGCGCTCCTCGAACCGGGCGGTGATCGTCCCGGATCCCGTCGGAAAGAGGGCGGTCGGGTTGCTGAAGGTGACCTGCCCGAGATCGTAGTTGATCTCGTAGTCCACACCCCGCTCGAGCACCCGGCCCCCGGCGATCAGCTGCTCCGAGCCACGCCGGATCTGCAGGGCGTTGAGGTTGAGGCTGCCCGGGTCGGCGCCGCCGGCCGCGTTATACTGCAGGCGCATCTGGAAGCGTGACGGGGGCCCCTGGGGCGTGAGCAGCAGGTAGACCGGCGAGGTGTAGACCGAGTCTGCTCGCTCGTTCGGCGCCAGGCGCGGGTCGATGAATGGCTGCAGCATCGGGTACGCGATGTACGACTCCCGCAGGACGAGCTCGGCGCCCGGATCGCGGGTGCGCGGGAAGAGTCGATTGTCGGCATCGAAGACGTGCGGGTCCGGCGGGATGGCCAGCCCGAAAAAGGCCAGGTACGTCGGGGCGTCGCTGTTGCTGGGGCGCTCGGACTGGTTGAGCGTGACGGTGACCCTGAGCGACGGCTTGTCGAGGTCGGTGCCGGACACCCGGTACACCTGCCGCATCTCGTGGCGGAAGGTCTGCTGGGTCGGCCCCTGGAGCGGGATGGCCACCAGCAGCACGCTGTCGGTGACCGCCGGGTTTTCCTCGGCCGGAAAGGTCCCGACGCGGGTCCCGTCCACGGTGATGTAGCTGACGGCGAGGTAATCGTTCTGGTCGAGACGCGTGGCCAGTGCGAACCAGGTGGCCGAGGGGTCGAGATAGTAGTCGGTCCCCTGCAGGAGCAGCTGCCAGGTCCCCTCGACGCGCTCGGGCCCGTCGGGCCGGAACCCGATGGCGGTGATCCCGCCGAGGTTGGGATTGAGCCCGCTGCCGCCGCCGGTGCGATAGCGGTACACGCGCACCTGGGCGTCGGCCGGCTGGATGGCCGTCGGGATGGCGACGGCGTCGAGGTTGAGGATGTCCACGAACGGGAAGTTCGGGAGGGTGACAGGATCCACCGCCCAGTAGAACCGGCCGGATTCGAAGTCGAGGTCGCGCACCAGCCGGTCCTGGGGTTCGCTGGTCGTGCCGCCCACGGTGTACACCCGCTGGCCGACGACAGCCCCCTCCTGCGTTGCCATCATCCCCTGCAGGGTGAAGGAGCCGAACTCGAGCGTGGCGTTCACGCCGAAATTGTTGGCGGGGATGGTCGCGGTGAGGAAGCGGGACGCCGGAGTGCGGAACATGACGGTGCCGACCTCGACCCGCTGCAGGATCTCGTCCTGGAGCCCCTGATAGTAGACCTGGATGTCGTTGTTGGCGTTGAACTCGCGGCGGGAGTCATAGTCCACGTTGAGGTGGAGCCGGCTGCCGATCAGCCCCCCGACCTTTGCATTGAACTCGTTGTCCAGGCGGGGCGCCTTGAACCCGCCACGGCACCCCGAGTTCTGGTCGAGCAGCTGGGCCGGCGTGCAGGTGAGGTTTCGCAGGCGGTCGGAGCGAAGCTCCAGAAACACCGCGCCGTCGATCCG
Organism: uncultured Gemmatimonadales bacterium; assembly: GCA_963777835.1. Taxonomy (GTDB): domain Bacteria; phylum Gemmatimonadota; class Gemmatimonadetes; order Gemmatimonadales; family GWC2-71-9; genus SPDF01. Next base: position 116,601 of record CAVZRK010000004.1, read on the forward strand.
GAGATCCGCGTACTTCGACGGGATCCCGAGGATGCTTTTCCGATCCTCGAGCGTTGCGTCCGCGAGTTGCACCTGGAGGCTGTTGGCGCCGTAGAGCGCGGCCATGAGGCTGGTGTTGGCCCAGGCCGCCCGCTCCCTCGCCAGGCGGGCGTCGAGCTGCCCCTCCCAGGCGGCTCCCACCTGCGCCGGGGAGCGGGACGGCGCGCCCAGCCAGGCGGCCCTCGCCTCCAGCGGTTGCCGGAGCGGCGGGAGCGGTAGATTGAAGGTGGCGCTGACACCGATTTCCCCCTGACGGTCCTGGGCGGACGCGGCGGCGGGCAGTAACAGCAACAGGCACCCGAGGGCGACGACAAGACGGGCCACGCGTGTCCGGGAGAAGAGAGGCGATGGTGGAGAGGTACCTTGGCAATATAGCGCTCGAAAAAATGCCGTTCAACCGCCAAGGGGCCCCGTGCGCCTGCTGAGCCGGTATGTCCTCCGGCAGCTGGCGGCCCCGTTCGTCTTCGCGGTGGCCGCGCTCACCAGCATCATGCTGCTGAACCAGATCGCCAAGCGGTTCGGGGCGCTGGTCGGCAAGGGGCTGCCCTGGACGGTCATCGGAGAGGTGTTCCTCCTCAGCCTGCCGTTCATCGTGGCGATGACCCTGCCGATGGCGGTGCTCCTCGCGGTACTCTACGCCTTCACCACCCTCGCGTCCAGCAACGAAATCACGGCCATGCGGGCCAGCGGCGTCTCCATCGGGCAGCTGCTCCGCCCGGTGTTCGCGGCCGCGCTGATCCTGACGGCGGCGGATTTCGCCTTCGTGGACCAGGGACTCCCGGCCACCAACCTCCGCCTGAAGGCGCTGCAGTTCGACATCGGCCGCAAGCGCCCCACGCTGACGTTCGCCGAGGAGACGCTCAACGAGGTCACGCCCAACAGCCTCTTCCTCCAGGCGGGGCGGATCTATCCGGCGGACGGCCGCCTGCGCGACGTGACGATCTACGACATGTCGGGACAGCAGGGGGAAGGGCGGCAGGTCATCTACGCCGACAGCGGGAAGATGGGCTTCGAGGCTAGCCTCACCGACCTCTACCTGACCCTCTACAGCGGGTCCATCCTCCAGTTCAAGGGCGCGGACCCCGGCCTCTTCCAGCTCACTTACTTCACCGTCAACACGATTCGCGTGCGCAGCGTGGGCAACACCCTGGAACGCTCCGGCGACGACGTGCCGAAGAGCGAGCGGGAGATGACCACCTGCGAGATGCTCGTCGTGGTGAACGACACCGTCTCCGCGATCCGCACGCTCACCGAGGAACGGGCGGACCGGCTGGAGCAGGACCTGCGGACCCTGCTCGCGCTCCCCAGGGCCCCGAAACCCGCCGTGGACTCGGGCCAGGCCCGGCGGCCGCCCTGGTGTGAGCGGCTCAAGTCCACCGGGCGCCGGCTCCTCCCGGAGACGGCCGAGGCGCAGGCGGCCGCACAGCGCCCCGCCGGACGACCGGCGCAGGACCGGGCCGATCAGGTCCAGCCATGGAAGCGGGAGCTGCTGAAGGAGCGGCAGAAGAGCTTCAGCCGCGACACGTTCGTTCCCCCGGCAGACGCCGCCGCCATCCCGCGCCCGGCGGGCGCCCAGGAAGGGGAGGACGGCCGCCAGGTCACGCTCGCCTCCTGGGTGGACGTGAAGAACACGCAGGACGGACTCAAGGCCGCCCGGCGGACCGCCGACGGGTTCCTGGTGGAGGTGCACAAGAAGTATGCGATCACCCTGGCGTGCCTCGTCTTCGTGCTCGTCGGGATCCCGCTCGCGCTGCGGTTCCCCCGCGGCGGGATGGGCCTCGTCCTCGGCGGTGGGCTCGGGATCTTCGCGCTGTACTACGTCAGCCTCACGGCGGGGGAGCCGCTCGCCGACGCGGGCATCCTCCCGCCGGCGCTGGTCATGTGGGCGCCGAACGTCGTGTTCACCATCCTCGGGCTCTTCGGGCTCCTCCGGGTCAACCGCGAGCTCGGCTCCACCCGCGGCGGCGACCTCGCCGAACTGACCGACATGGTCCGCCGGCGCGTCGCGGGATGGCGGAGGCGCGGATGACACTCTCGATCCTCGATCGGTACGTGCTGCGCTCCTGGATCCGGATCTTCCTCCTGACCGCGCTCGGGTTTCCCGTCGTCTCGATCCTGATCAAGATCACCGACGAGATCCGGAAACTGCTCGGCCGGGGCCTGGGCCTGTCCGAGATCCTCCACAGCTACCTGTACCTCCTGCCCGAAGAAGTGGCGATGGTGATGCCGGCGTCGGTCTTCTTCGCGACGGTCTTCACCCTGAACGCCATGAGCCGCCACGCGGAGATCATCGCGGCCCAGGCCGGGGGGATGAGCTTCCACCGGCTGGCGCGCCCGGTCTTCGCGGCCGCGGCCGCGGCCGCGGTCCTGGCCTTCGTCGTGGGGGAACTCTCGGTGGGGGCGACCGCCAGGTCGCTCGAGCTCCAGAAGGCGCCTGCGGCACGAAAGACCAGCTACCGCTACAACTTCGTGTACCGCGCGGACGACGGCTGGGTGTACACCATCCGGACGCTGGACGTGGTCAACAAGGTGCTCAAGGACCTGGTATTCCTCCGGCAGGGCAGCGACTCGACCGTGCGCCGCGAGGGGAACGACCCGATCCAACCGTACCTGGCCGTCAGCGCCGACAGCGCCACCTACGACAGCACCGCGGCCTCCTGGCGGATCTGGGGCGCCACCAGCCGCGTCATCTTCCAGGGGCTGGCCCAGCCGGTCTTCTCCGCGCAGGAGATGCGGCTCCGGGCACTGACCCAGCGCCCGGCCCAGCTCCTCGCCGAGGACAAGACCACCGATGAAATGGGCTACCGGGAGCTGGGCGAGTACATCCGGGCCATGCGCGCGACCGGGAACGACGTCAACAAGATCAGGGTCGAGCACGCCCTGAAGATCGCCGTGCCGGTCACCTGCCTCATCATCGCGCTGTTCGGGGCGCCGCTGAGCCTGAGCTCACCCCGCGCGGGCGCGGCGTTCGGCATCGCCATCAGCCTCGGCACGACGGTCTTCTTCCTCCTCATCATCAACCTGGCCAAGGCGGTTGGGAAAGGCGGGGTGATCGACCCCCTCGTGGCGGCGTGGGCGCCGAACGCCCTCTTCCTCGTGGCGGCGCTGGTGCTGCTCCGGCGGGTCCGGACGTAGGGGCGCGACGAGATTGCTTCGTCGGCCCCTGGCGGGGCCTCCTCGCAATGACAGAAGCAGCCTGCGTGTCATGAACGCACGACGGCCCCCGGGAGCGATCCCGGGGGCCGTCTGCGTCAGCGGCCGGAGGCCGGCGACCCTACCACATGTACTTGCCGCCCAGCTGGATGCGCCAGACGGAGGCGAGCGGATCGACCCGGTTCACGATCGGGAGCGAGAGGCTGTAGATGCCCCGATTGTTGAGGTTGTCCCACCCGCGGAGCCGGACCAGCGTCTGGCCCTCGAAGGTGCTGGTCGACTTCACGAGACCCCAGTCGCTGTCGATCATGTTGAGCAGGTTGAAGACGTCGAGCGACAGGATCATCGTCTGGCCGGCAAAGGTCGGGACGAGCTTCTGGAGCCGTGCGTCGAGCCGGTTGATCCACGGGTTCCGGCAACTGTTCCGCTCCATGATCTGGCCCCGCTGGTTGCGGAGGCAGGACTGGTCGGCGATGAAGGTGGCCAGCGAGTCGTAGGCCGCGTCCTGGGCGGCCGTCGTCGCGCCGAACATCGAGATGTCGTCCCGGTCCCGCGGGACGTACACCATGTCGTTGAACTCGCGGTTGGTGCCGCCGACGCCGTCGGCGTTCGCGTCGCCGTTGATCACGTAGCCGAAGGGCGAGCCCGACACGCCCGAGTAGATGAGCGAGAACTCGAAGTCCGCCGGCAGGTTGACCGTGCCGCTCAGGACCACCCGGTGCGGGCGGCTGAAGGTGGAGGTGGTCAGGTCGCGGTCGTTGAGCAGGCCGTTGAGCGTCGCGAAGCCGTAGTTGGAGAACGCGATGCTCGACGTGAGGGACATGACGTCCTTGGCTTCGCTGTACGTGTAGCCGCCGTTGAACTCGACGCCGTTCGAGAACCGCTTCTGCAGCTGGATCGTGCCGGTGAAGGCGTAGTCCTCGGACTTGTTCAGGTGCTCGAGCACGTTCCCGAAGGCGGCCGTCTGCTTCAGGGGGGTGGCGACGCCGGTGGTGGGGGCGTTGACGCCGTACCGCGCACGGTTGCCCTCGCCGGTGGCGTACGTCAGCGTGCTCTCGTCCACGACGCCCTGGAGGTTGTTGTCCTGGATGTAGAGCGAGTTCTTGGTCTTGGTGTAGAGCAGGTCGATGGTGCCCACCACGCCCCAGGGGAGCCGGTGGTCGACGCCGAGGGACAGCTTCATGTTCTGTTCGAACTTGAAGTCGGGGTCGAAATAGTTGATGGTCGGAATCGGCGGGATGACGCCCCCGGTGCCGCCGCAGGTCGTCGGCTGCTGGTCCGGATCGAGGCTGAACGCCGGGACGTCGTCGAGCGCCGAGGCGTTGTCGTTCCGGCAGGTGAGCTGGGTCTGCGCCATGCCGGTGTTGACGTACGCATTCGACATCCACACATAGGCCGGCCGGCCGCCGAAGTAGCCGACGCCGCCGCGGACGATCGTCATGCCGGAGCCGTCGACGTCCCAGTTGAAGCCGAGGCGCGGCGACCAGGTCGCGTTGCCGCTCGGGATGACGCTGGTGTTGATGGTCCCGCCGGTCCAGAGCGCCCCGTCCGAGGTGATGGAGTCGAGCGTGGGGTTGTAGGTCGGCGAGTCGGGGAAGACCGGGTCATCCCACCGGAGGCCGACGGTCAGCGCCACATTCCCGAGGTTGAACTGGTCCTGCGCGTACAGACCCCACTGGTTGACGCTGAAGTCGGACACCGGGCCGCCGGGAATGAGCGGCAGGGCGCGGTCGAAGCGGACCGGCGCGTTGTTCTCGAACGAGTCGATGTTCGCGAACGTCCACTGCCCGATGCTCTGCGGGAAGAAATGGTTGTTGAACCCGAAGAACTCGTTGTGGGTGCCGATGGTGAGCCGGTGGTCGCCGATGCCGACGGTGAGGTTGTCGGTCAGCTCGTAGATGTCCTGGTCGAGCGAGTTGTCCTGGGAGAACCGTTCCGCGCCGGCGACCAGCTGGGTGCCGGTGGTGCCGGACCGCACGAGGATCGTCGGGTAGGTCGTGTTCGGCGGCCGGGTGTCGCGAATGGTCTGGATGCCGCCGATGAACTCGTTGGAGTACTTGCCCGCGAACACCGCGTTCCAGCTCAACCGAAGCGAGTTGGTCTGGTTTTCGATGGAGTAGGCGCCGGACGTCAGCTGCCAGTCGCCGTTCTGCCGCCGGCTGATGACGTCCACCGACGCCCCGACGTTGTTATAGGACAGCGACAGGTTGTGGTTGGCGGCGGGCGCCCACGTGAGCTTGCCGAAATAGGTCGGGTTCGGGTTCTCGATCAGGAACCCGCCGGCGCTGCCGGCGCCGCCCCACTGGTCCGCCCCGAGCGTGGTGAGGTGGTCGATCATCCGCTCCGCGTCGCCGGGGGCGGCGCCGGACTCCTCGAGGGTAATCCCGTCGAACGGGGTGGTCCGATCCTGGATGTCGGCGGCGAAGAAGTACTGCAGCTTGTCCTGGATGATGGCGCCGCTCAGCGTGCCGCCGTACTGGAAGACCTTGAAGTCGGCCGACTTCAGGCCGTTGACGTCGGTGCCCACCAGGTCCTGGTTCTGGTAGCGTCCGAACACCGACCCGTGGAACTGGTTGGTGCCGGACTGCGTCACGGCGTTCACCAGGCCGCCGGCGAAGTTGCCCTGCCGGACGTCGTACGGCGCGATGAGCACCTGGAATTCCTTGACCGCCGCGAACGAAATCGGTCGCGCGTCCGCCTGCCCACCGGGAGCGCCGGTGGAGCCGAGGCCGAAGAGGTCGTTGTTGACGCCGCCGTCGATCTGGATGCTGTTGAAGCGGTTGTTCTGGCCGCCGGCCGACACGCCGCCCGATACGCCGGCGACCTGCGGGGTGGTGGCCACCAGGTTGGTGAAGTTGCCCCCGAGCACCGGGAGGCGGGTGATGGCCGTGTTGCCGATCGACTGGGCCACGCCGGTCTTGGCCGTGTTCATGACGGGGTCGCCCGTCTCGGCGCTGACGGCGATTTCCTCGACCTGGACGATCTGCGCCTTGAGCGCAAAGTCGGAGATGAACCGCTGGCCGAGGGCGAGCGTGACGTTGTCACGCCGCGCGGCCTCGAAGCCGATGGCGCGCGCCTCGATGGTGTATGGCCCGCCGACCGGCACGTTCTCGACGTAGAACCGGCCGTTCGCCTGGCTGGTGGCCTGGAGCTTGGCGCCGGTGGAGCGGTTCGTGATCGTCACGATCGCCCCTTCCACGGCCGCCCCCGACTCCTGCTTCACGGTGCCCGATACCGCCGCCGTCGTGACGCCCTGCGCGGAGAGTGTGCCGGCCCCGAGCGCGAACAGCACGCCGACGACCGCCACGGTCGCTACCCGACGAAACCATGACTGCATAGGGACACCTCGACTGGAGTGAAGAGGGCGCGAGTCCAAGGGGAGAACCGGCACCGGGTGAATCAAACGCCTGCGCTATCGATCCGGGCCCCGGTCAGGGCCCGAAACGGGGATCGTGATGGCGCAAAAACTTACGCCCCGCTCGCCCGGGGTCAAGGAGCGCCGCGGCGCGTGGCCCGCCACACGAAATAGACCGGAACCCCGACCAGAATGATCCCGAATGTGATGCCGGTGTTGACCGGATCGGTCCAGAGGGCGTTCAGGATGATCCCGATCGAGGCGGTCAGGAAGAGCAGCGGGACCACCGGGTAGCCCCAGGTCCGGTAGGGGCGGACCAGGTCCGGCTGGCGCTTCCGGAGCACGAAGACCGCCCCGACCGCCAGGGCGTAGAAGGGCCAGATGCCGAGGATGAACTTGTCGGCCAGCTGCTGGAAGTCGTTGAGCAGCACGTACACCACGCCCAGCGTGGTGGTGAGCAGGATCGCCACGGAGGGGCTTCCGTGCCGGGGGCTGACCCGGGCGATGGCCTTGAAGAAGAGCCCCCGGTCGGCCATGGCGAAGAAGATGCGCGGGGCGGTCATCATCGAGCCGAGGAGGGCGCTGAAGGTGGAGATCATCACCACGCCGGCGATGACCCCGCCCCCGCCCCCGCCGAACAGGGGAATCCGGTCCGCCGCGGTGGCGGCGATCAGCGCGGAGCCCGCCATTTCGGGCAGCGGCACCAGGTAGAGGTAGGCAAGGTTGACCACCAGGTAGATCGCGATGATGGCCAGCGTGCCCAGGATCAGGGCGCGGGGGAGGTTCTTCGCCGGGTCCCGCACCTCGCCGCCCACATAGGAAAGATCCGCCCAGCCATCATAGGTCCACATGATGGAGATGAGCGCGGTGCCCATGACCGAGAGCTGGACGCCGCCGCCCCACACAGGACCGAAATTGGCGGTGGTGCCCTCGCCGATGAGGAAGGCGAGCCCAGCCAGCCCGATGAGCGCCCCGTACTTGACCACGGTGGTCAGGTTGACCATGACCGCGGCGATGTTGACCCCGAAGTAATTGAAGAGGGCCACGACGATGATGGCTCCCGCCGCCACGTACTGCACCTGCGACGGCGTCAGCGGCAGGAAGTAGCCGAGATACTCCGCAAAGATGGTCGAGATGGCCCCGAGCGCGGAGGCGCGGATGACCGCCAGCGCCGACCAGCCGAAGAGAAAGGCCGGAAGCGGGCCGAAGGCCTCGAGGATGTAGGCGAATACGCCACCCGAGCGGGGGAGCGCCGCCGCAAGCTCGGCGTAGGTCAGCGCCCCGCAGAGCGCAATCAGGCCGCCGATGGCCCAGGCGAGCAGGAACGGCCCCGGCTCGGTGATCCGGCCGGCCACGCTGGCCGGCACCCGGAAGATTCCGCTGCCGATGGTGGAGCCGACGAGCACTGCCACGGCGCTGGCGAGGCCGAGGCGCCGAGTGAGACGCTCGCCCCAGACGTCGCGCTCGCCCGAGTTCGGTTCATGTGTTTGCATCGGTGGAGTTTGCGCCCCCCGGCGCCGCTTGACAAGGACCCGCCGGAGGCCGTTTCTTTTCCCCCTTCTCCCAGTGACCCGGAGCAGGCATGGCCGTTGCGCGCGATCTGTTGGCCCTGACCAAGCCCCGGGTCATTTCCCTCCTGCTGGTCACCGCCGTGGCCCCGATGTACATCACCGGCCTCGGGGCGCCCCCCCTCTCCCTCGTGGGCTGGGTGCTCCTCGGCGGGTTCCTGATGGCCGGCGGCGCCAATGCCATCAACATGTGGTTCGACCAGGACATCGACCATTTCATGTCCCGGACCAAGCTCCGCCCCGTCCCCTCGGGACGGATCCCGCCGCTGGCGGCGCTGGCGTTCGGGATCGGGCTCGGGTCGCTGGCCTTCGCCATCCTCTGGCGGTTCGCCAACCCGCTCAGCGCCTGGCTGGCCCTCGGCGGCCTCCTCTTCTATGTACTCGTGTATACGGTGTGGCTGAAGCGCTCCACGCCCCAGAACATCGTGATCGGCGGCGCCGCCGGCGCCTTCCCGCCGCTGGTGGGATACGCCGCCATGGCGGGGCACCTGGACCTCGTCGCCTTCTACCTCTTTGCCATCATCTTCTACTGGACCCCGCCCCACTTCTGGGCGCTGGCGCTCCTCAAGAAGGGGGAGTACGCCAGGGCGGGGGTTCCGATGCTCCCGGTGGTCCGCGGCGAGCGCGAGACCAAGGTGCAGATGCTCATCTACACCCTGATCCTGATCCCGCTGACCATCCTCCCCGCCCTCTTCGGCGCGTTCGGACTCCTTTACGCGGTCACGGCGCTGGCCCTCGGCGGGCGGTTCCTCTGGTACAACTTCCAGCTCCTTCGGGAGGAAGGGGTCACCCCCACCGCCTGGAAGATGTACAAGTACTCGCTGGCGTACCTGGCGCTGCTCTTCCTGGCGATGAGCGTGGACCGCTCGATGCCGCGCGAGGCGCGGGCGGAGGCCCCCGAGGTGATCCTCCTCGACCAGCCGGCCCCCGCGGCCGGCATCCCTGGCCGGTGACGATACCGCTCGAGCCAGCCGCGCGCCGCCGACTCCCCTCTCCCAAGCAGCTCACCCGGCTCTGGCCCCGGGTCAGGCCCCATCGCAAGGCGCTGACACTCGCCTCCCTGGCGCTGCTCCTGAGCGCCGCCATCGGCCTGGCCTTCCCGCTCGTGGTGGGCCGGCTGCTCGACGCCGCCTTCGTGGACCAGGACCGGGCCCTCCTCGACCGGGTGGCCCTCGGCCTCACGGGGCTGTTCCTGGTGCAGGCCTTCCTCAACTACGCGCAGACCTACCTCCTCAGCGCCACCGGGGAGCGGGCGGTCGCCGGGCTCCGCGAGGAGCTCTTCGCCAAGCTGCTCGACATGCCGCCGGGGTTCTTCGCGGACCGCAAGACGGGCGAACTCACCAGCCGGCTGACCACCGACATCGGCCTCCTGCAGGGAGTCCTGAGCCACCAGATCGCGGAGTTTTCCCGCCAGGTCCTGGCGCTGGTGGGCGGCATCATCCTCCTGACGTGGCTCCAGCCCAGCCTGACCCTGACCGCGCTGGCGGTGGTGCCGGTGGCGGTCTGGACGGCGCTCTTCTTCGGGCGGCGGCTCCGGCGCATCAGCACCGGCGTGCAGGACAAGGTGGCCGACGCGACGGCGGTGGCGGAGGAGGCGTTCAGCCAGATCCGCACGGTGCAGAGCTTCGTGCAGGAGCCGGCGGAGCGGGCGCGCTACGGCGGGATGATCGGCAAGGTGGTCGAATCGGCGCTGGTGCGGGCGCAGGTGCGCGGCGTCTTCTTCGGGGCCATCACCTTCAGCATGTTCACCGGGATCGTGGTGGTGCTCTGGCAGGGGGGGCGGCTGGTGCTGGACGGCTCCCTGACCGCCGGCACCCTGGTGAGCTTCCTGCTCTACACCGTGACGATTGCCGCCTCGGTGGGGGCGCTGGCGTCGTTCTTCAGCAACTACCAGGAATCGGTGGGGGCGGCGGAGCGGGTCTTCCAGCTGCTGGAGTCCGAAACTTCCATTGCGGACCCACCTGCCCCCACCCCCCTGCCGGTGCCGGTCCGGGGGCGGGTCGAGTTCGACCGGGTGTCCTTCCGGTACCTCGACCACCCGAACGCCCCCTGGGCCATCCGCGAGGTGAGCCTGACCCTGGCCCCGGGCGAGGTGGTGGCCCTGGTGGGCCCGTCGGGAGCCGGAAAGACCACGCTCATCAGCCTCCTGCCCCGGTTCTGGGACGTGGCGGAGGGCAGCATCCGGCTCGAAGGGATCGACATCCGGCAGCTCCGGCTGCGGGAGCTCCGGGGGGCCATCGGGGTGGTGCCCCAGGAGCCGGCCCTCTTCAGCGGCACGGTCCGCGAGAACATCGCCTACGCGCGCCCAGAGGCCTCTGAGGCCGACGTGGAGCGGGCGGCCCGGGCGGCGCACGCCCACGAGTTCATCGAGCGGCTGCCGGGCGGCTACGAGACGATCGTGGGGGAGCGGGGGGTCAAGCTGTCGGGGGGCCAGCGCCAGCGGATCGCCATCGCCCGGGCGGTCCTGAAGGATCCGGCGGTCCTGGTCCTCGACGAGGCCACCAGCAGCCTGGACACCGAGAGCGAGCGGCTGGTGGAGGACGCCCTCGAGAAGCTGCTTGTCGGACGCACCACGCTTATAATTGCTCACCGCTTGAGCACCGTCCGCCGGGCCGACCGGCTGGTGGTGCTCGACCACGGTCGGGTGGTCGAGGAGGGCTCCCACGCCGACCTCCTGGCGCAGGGGGGGCTCTATGCCCGGCTCTACCAGCGGCAGTTCCGGAATGGAGACGCCGAGCTGGACACCGCAGCAACCACTGCAGGATCCCCCTGAGACGCATTCGCACAACTGAGGATGACATGACACGGTCTCATCGTACCCTTGCCGCCATCCTCGCGCTGGCGGTCGCCTGGGGCTGTTCAGGCACGGACACACAAGCGCCCACCCCACCCCGCCCGCAGGAGTACTTCGGGGCCTCGGTGCAGAGTCTCCCCCAAAACGTCCTGGCGGCGGCCATGATCGTGCGGGCAAAGGCGTACGACAGCGCCTATGTCCAGTACTCGGCAGGCCTTGCAGGCCCGACGGTGAGCACGCCGGCCATCGGTTTTGCCGGTGCCACCGAAGTGAGGGTGCCGGTGCTCGGTCTCGATACGGCGACCAGCTACACCTTCCGCGTCGTGCTCACCCTTATCGGGGCGGCCGACAGCACCGTCGACTCCCTGCCCTTCACCAGCGGGGCCTTGCCGGCCTGGATCCCGGTCATCGGCAGCATCGGCACCAGCGCAGAGCCGGGTTACCTCGCGATCTCGCTACCGGAGGGGGTCGTTACGGTCGACAACAGCGGGAAGGTGGTCTGGTACTACTCCTCGCCGAACAGCACGCTGAACACCTTCCAGGCGCATCCGAGCGGCAGCTATAGCCTGATGGGGGCCGGCCCCGGCCAAACCGCGTTTCAGCTGTTGAACCCCCTCGGGGAGCAGACGGGGTCGCTCGCCTGCGTCGGCCGCCCCACCTATTTCCACGACCTGTTGATCGCACCTGGGGGGGATGCCTGGATCCTCTGTTCCGAGACCCGCGTCATGGACCTCACCGCCGTCGGCGGGCTGGCGGCCGCAAACGTGATTGCCACGGTCGTCCAGCACCTGTCCCCGGCGGGGGCCCTGCTCTGGGAGTGGAACGCGTTCGACCATTTCGAGATCACCGATATCCCCTTGACCGACCGGGTCGGCGTCAACGTGGACTTCACCCACGTAAACGCCATCGACTTCGACGCCGACTCGAACCTCCTCCTCAGCTTCCGCACCCCCAACGAGGTGACCAAGGTGGACCGCGCGACGGGCGCGGTGATCTGGCGATTTGGCGGGCTGGCGGGGCAGTTCACCATCCTGAACGACCCCAGCGGGTTGTTCGAGCGGCAGCACGGGGTGCGGTGGGCCGGCACGGACAGGATTCAGATGCTGGACATCGCCGACTCGCCACCAAGCCGGTTTGTGCGGTACTTCCTCGACACGACGGCGATGACCGCCACCCTGGAATGGGAATTCATCGACTCCCCGACGACCTACGGCAACGTGGGAGGGTCATCCCAGTACCATCCGGATGGACACGGCACGGTTTCATTCGGGCGGGCGGGCCGGATCGTCGAGGTCGACGGCTCCGGCAACAAGGTCTGGGAACTGACCGGCCTGGACAACGCCTACGCCTTCCGGGTGCAGCGGCTCGGCTCTCTCTACACGGCTGGCCGCGGGGAGCCCACCCGGTAGCGCTCCTGCCAGGTCGCCGAGGCGTCCCGCCAGGAAGCACCAGCAACGCCTCCACGAGCGTGGGGGCGTTTTGTTTCCCGGTATCTGGACAGAGCCCGGTGGCTGCCGAGCAACCCCCAACTCCGGGCAGCCAGCCGGGATCAGAGCGCAGCGCCCCCCGTCGTGCCCCTTTGGCGCGGCAAACAAGAGCGCCCCCGCGAAGATCACGGGGGCGCTCTCTTTTTGCGCTGACTGAACTTCACCCGGTCACGGCCGGGCGATCACTAGAACCTGATCGCGAGCCAGGTCGGGACGGGGTTGGTACCATACCCGCCAACCTCAAGGTAATAGTCGCCGGCCGCCGGGAACGTGACCGTGCAGGTTTCCGGCGACGCGGTTGCACCGCCACCGTGGAGGTCACAGCCGTACACGTCCACGTTGGTCGTCAGGAGGTTGAGGCCGCTGTCCAGGAAATACAGCCCCAGGTCCTTTGTGCTGTTCCAGGTCATGGTGAATGCGACAGTGCCCGCAGCCGCGACACTGAGCTGGTAGACCTGGCACGCCGCCGCCGAGTTGCACTGCGCCGATGGGACCGCCAGCGACACGGCGTCGATGACGCCCTGGGCGGTGATGAACGGTGCCGTGCCGTAGTCATTGGTCCCCGCGAGGCCCGGGGCGACGGTCGCCTGCATGGCCAGCGCGGTGGTCAACACCGTTGGAAGCGTCAGCTGGAATGCCGGCGCCGAGGCGGGGATCACGCCCGTCACCCCGCTCGCGTTCCCGGCGGACCCGGGGTACGGGTAGAGCGTGATCGTGTTCGCGGTACGGCCGGTGATGATGGCGTTCGGGACGAGCGGCCAGCTCGCCGTGCCCAGGGCCGTGTTGAACGAGTAGCCGGCGCCGGCCGTCAGCGTGATCGGTTCCCCGATCTGCGGGGTCGCGTTGCTCAGCGTGGCCGGGAAGCTGGAGATGACCGGGCTGACCACGTTGTCCTCGGAGACCAGGGTGTATTCGAACTGGGGCGCGCCCTTGAAGGTGATGAGCGTCACCTGCAGCGGCGAATCGACGTTCGGGCCTACGTCCAGCGTCGCTACCGTGCTGTCCGCGGAGACGCCTGCCACGATCGGCGCCGTCTGGGCCGGAAAGGTGAAGACCGACTGCGGAGTCTGGCGTCGTGCAGGCGCCGTTGCACTTGAATGCATAGGCCGAATTGAGCGTAACGGTAATCTGGCCCGCGACAAGCGGCGACAGCGTCGCCGGCAGATCACCCGTCCAGGTGCCGGACAGGCTTCCGGTCACCTTGGTCTGGCTGGTCAGCGTGACCGGGGTGATGGTCGGAAATTCGAGGTTGCTCACCGCCGTCACAACAGCCGTCGTGTCGGTCGACGGCGCGCTGATGAAGCGGAGCGACTGCCGTCCACGGCGCGATCGACGATGATCGGGGCGAGATTGCCGGGGAAGGTGACCGCGGAATGTCGGCGAAGGCGGAGCGTCCCGGGCATGGTCATCGTGACGGTGTCGCCCGGCGCCGGATTCGACGGGGAGAAGGTGGCATACAGCGTGCCCGGGACCACGTTGACCGGAATCACGAGCGTCTTGCCGCCGGCGCTGGCGGTGAAGCTCGAGACACCGAGCGCGGTGCCGGTGATGGTCACGCGGACCAAGGTCTGTTCCTCGGGCAGCGTGAGCGTGCCGTCGGGGTTGTAGATCGGGCCGGTAGGACGAGTCCATGGCCACCGCGAAGTTCGGCGACGAGTTGGAGAAGGTCCACTTCTCGGGAATCTTTCCGTCGAGCTCGTCGACCAGCTGGAACGCGATCAGCTGGGATGAGTCCTGCTTGACGAAGACCAGCGCCGAGTGCAGCAGACGATCTTGTAGGGCACGCCCGCTTCGTCGGCGGTCGGGTCGCTGCTGCACGACCACAATCCCACACAGGCGGCGAGCAGGACCGAACCACGAATCATACGTGTCATACTTGTACCTCGTTCTCGGAAGACGGTGGAAAGCGGCTCTTTCCGGCGTCCTGCAGTGAAACTTCCTTGTGTTACGACACTCGGTTACTGGACGCCCGATGACCCGAAGAAATTCACGCCCAGCCAACGACCCACATCGATGACGCCGTCCGCGGTCAGGATGTCCTGCCAGTCCGGCCTGGAGACCTCGGTGAGGTCGTTGGTGTAGATCAACTGGAACTCGCCCAGGTTGTTCTTGTCCACAAAAATGAAGTAGCGGTCCTTCTGTCTTCGTGTAGCGCCAGACCTGGTACGGCGGCGCGTTGCCCACGGACACCCGGTCGAGAAATTCGTCGTACGGGCCGTACTTCGCGTAGATCCGGCCCCGGTCGGTCCGCCATCCGGGCGTGGTGCGCCGACCGCCGATCCTGAACTGCTGGTTGGCGTAGGCCACCGCCTCGTAGAAGTTCTCGCGCGTCTCGTTCCGCGCCACGCCCGGGCTGAGGTCCCGCCTGGTCCAGAACTCCGTGAGCCACCGCCGCTTGGCGTCGACGCTGAGGTCCTTGTACAGGTTCAGCCCGTCCGCCGGCGTGGTGATGTAGAGCAGCGGTCCGGCGGCGCTGTCCAGCTGCGCCTCGTTCATCGCGGCGAAGTAGCCCGCGTCGGTCCGTTGCTCCTGCTCCATCCTCGCCGCTTCCTTGGCGAGCGTCTCCTCGAGGCCCGCCATGGTCAGCGGTTGTTCCCGTTCCGAGGAGGTTCCGCCCAGCTCCACCGTGACGACCATGGCGTAGCTGCCCTCGGGGAGCCCGGTCAGGTCCAGCTGGCCCTTCAGCACGCCTCCGCCGGCCGGGACGTTCACCGCGGCGGGCGGCGTCTTGAAGATCGTCTTCCCGGTGGTGTCGCGGACCGCGGCCGACAACGTGCCGCTGGCCGGTTCTGCGCTGTACGCCTCGATCAGGTAGAAGGCCTGGCTCCGGAGCGGCGTCAGGTGCAATTCCACCGCTCCCGTGACCAGCGCGTTGCCGACCCGCAACTCGCCTGGCTGCGGCACCGTGTCGCCTGGGGCGGCCATCCGGATTTCCGGCGACAGCAGCAGGTCCGACACCGGCGGCGGCGACCGGAATCCCTCGATGGCCGCCTTGGCGAACGCCTTCCTTCCCGTCACGCTGTCCTCGACGGTGATGTCGAGGACGTACGACCCGGGAAGCACCGGGAACTCCAGCATTTCCAGCCCCATCACGCCCGGCTGCGCGATGGCCTTCGAAATCCTGTTGGTCCAACTCTCCTGGAGCAGCCCGAGTCCGGTGGAATCGGACACCTTCACGGTCACCGCGTAGGTGACCAGGTCGTTGGGGCCGGCGGCGCCGTCTCCCGCGAACAGCACGTACGGGATCTGCACGAACGCCTTGACCAGCGTCTGGCGGGTCTCGGCCCGGTAGAACCGGACCGCCCGGACCGCCATCACGTCTTCAGTCTGCCGCTCACCGATCCGGGTCGGGGCGGCCAGTACGCCGGCCGCGAGAGCGAGCGAAAACCAACGAACCATTGTGCTCCTGGGCGGTGGCGGCCTGGGCCGCCACCGTCGCATCCGCCAGTTACCAGCCGATGCTGAACGTGAAGAAGTTGGTCGAGCCGAGAATGCCCATGTACTTCCAGGCGTAGTCGAAGCCCAGGTTGAACGTTTCGGTCGTGTACGACAGGCCGCCGCCGATGGCGGTGCCCTGGTAGCTGGCCTCTTCGTTCAGCTGGCTGCCCGACACGTCGGTGTCCGCGTTGGCGGAGGCGTAGCTGTAGCTGCCCCGCACGGCGCCGTTGAAGTTGCTGCCCCCCATCTGCGGGAAGGCGAACTCCGTGCCGAACACGTACCCGGCCTTGGTGTTGTTCGGCTGGTTGAAGTCGGCCAGCAGGGTCCACCGGGTGTTTTCCTTGGCGATGATGTCGTACGCCACGGCCACGGTGAACGTGGTCGGCAGCGAGAACGCCTTGGTCCGGTAGGAACCCGGCTGCGGGTTGCTCGGGACGCTCTCCTCGCCCTCGGCCGGTTCCCGCGGGACGCCGACGTTGAGCGCGTCGCCGCTGTAGCTGAGGTTGGTGCCGAGGTTCTGGATGACGAAGGAGAACTTGATCGGGTGGTTGTTCAGCGCCGAATGGAAGTTGGTGCCGAAGTCCACCGCGAAGGCGCTCCCGCTGACTTCGCCGAGCTGGTCGAACACGCCCTTGGCGGTGATGCCCGCCGAGAACCGGTCCGAGAAGTTCTCGGCGTAGGTGAGTCCGAGGTACGACTCGCTGACGGAGTAGACGCCGCCGGTGCCGTCGGGCAGGTCCACCGTGTATTCCGGCTGGTCCTTGAACCCGAAGGTGCCGAGGTGGAGGCCGACCGCCCGGGCGCCGCCCGAGAACGGGAAGGCCATGCCGCCCCAGCTGTACCGGGTGTTCGCCACGTACGAGTACGTGCTGACGAGCGCCCCGGGGCGATCCATCATCGAGATGCCGGCCGGATTGTAGTACAGGGCCGAGACGTCGTTGGCGATGGCCTGGAAGGCGTTGCCGAGGGCGGCGCCGCGGGCGCTGGCGCCGAGGAGCAGGAACTCTCCCGACGTCGTGCCGTACGGCGTGTTGTCCGCGTTGATCTCGGATTCCTGGGCCGCGAGGGCCAGGGGCAACCCGCCGACCAGCAGCGCCGCCAGGGCCAACCCATGCGCAGTGTGCCGCTTCATAAGTATTCTGTCTCCTGGATGCGGGATGTGGGGGGAAGCGTTCCCCCCACCCCCGGCGTGGCTACTTGGCGAAGTTGACGATCGTCATGCGCCCGATGTAGCGCGCATCGCCCGATTCGACGTGATAGAAGTACACACCGCTGGCGACAACCTGGTTGTTCCGGTTCCGGACGTTCCAGTCCAGCATGCCGCCGTTTTCGGAGGCCTCGTAGTTGAGCACCCGGACCAGCACGCCGCTCGACGAGTAGATGCGGATCGTCGCCTGCGGCGGCAGGTTCACGAACTTGATGACCTTCGACGTGTAGTCCACCTCGTACGCGTTGGTGACGTAGTACGGATCCGGCACGGTGTGGATGGTCAGAGGTCCAGGTTCGAGGTGGCGACTGAAGTGTTGACCACGTCGTACTGGACCCCCATCGTGGCGTCAACGGCGGTGAAGGTCCGGGAGGCCGCCACGAAGGAGTACGACCGCGGTTCCGGTTCGCCGATGCCGTTACCGCCGGTGATGCCGGAGTAGTCGCGCAGTGACCAGACCGTGCCGGCGGCGGGCAGCGCCGGCATCGCAGAAGCCGGAGATGGTGCCGGCCAGGAACATGAAGAAGCCGCCGTGGCCTGGATGTTCGCCGGATTGCGGTCGGACAGCGTGGCGGTGGCCGACTGGTTGTTGCCCGACCCGAAGGCGATGGCACCGAGCTGCGCGGTCTTGCTCAGCGTGAACGGCGTCGCCGCGGTGCAGGGCGAGGAGTTCTGCGGCAGCACCGGCGCCGAGTCGAAGCGGCTCGACACAGCTGACGTCGGTGATCGTGAGCACCGTGGGCCGGCTGTCGAAGCCGGCGGCGCCCTGGTTGGCGGTGTTCAGGAAGCCCCAGCCGCCGTATACATCGTGCTCTGGAACGGCACGAGGACGTTGTGTGTCACGTCGATGACGGAGTCCATGACGCCGCCGGTGCCCCAGTACACGTTGTAGTCCGCGGCGCGGGGCACCGCGACATGGCCTCCGATCTTGCGGTACCACGGTTGTACATGTTGAGCGACAGCGGCTGGTAGACCGTGTCACCCCGGCAGCTCGCCGGCGTTGTTGAACCCGCCGGTGGTGCCGTTGGCGGCGCAGGCCGTGATCGTCACGCCACCGGTCGCAGGCGCCGGAGGTCGGATTGGCCCGGACCTCGTTGTTCTGCGGCGACGGGCCGTCGAACCAGCGGATACCGTTGTAGTTGGTGCCGGTGACGCCCGCCGGCATGTCCGCGGAGGTGAACCCGGGCTCCTGCAGCTGGCTGCCCCGGCCGTAGCCACCCGAAATCGGGCCGGGCAGCGTCGGCTGAGCGTGCGCTGAGGACCGAAGGTGCTGTCGCCGCCGTACATCGCGGCCAGGTCTGGTCGATAGCCGACGGCGAAGTACACTTCGGTCGAGGCTGACCGGCGAGGTCCTGGGTAAGCGGCACTGGCCAACTGGAAGTCGCCACCGCTGCCGATCGACGAGAAGTAGTACACCCCGGGATGCGGGCGCCGCCGCCGCAGCAGCCGGACAGGTCCACGTTGCCCATGTCCATGCTGTCCAACCGGACCGCGAGGGCCCGGATTCGCCGACCACCTGCCAGACGAAGCCGACGAAGCCGAGGTGGACCGTCGCCGGCGGGAACGGACCGGCGAAGGTGCCGTTCGGTTCATGCCAGGCGTCTTCGGGAAGACGAGGCCTGGTTGGTGGTGTTGGGCTGCCCGACGCGCGCGGCCGCCGAACATGCCCGGCGTGACGGTGCCGGTCGCACCAGGTTCGACGCCAGGGCCTGCGGAATGACCGACAGCGTGCCCGACTTCGGCGATTCGAGGCTGGTGGGACCGGAGGACCAGGAGTTCACGTCGAAGGCCGTGACCACGTAGAAGTACCGGAAGTTGTTCCGGACCGCGTTGTCCACGTAGACGAACGGCACGCCGGAGTTGGTCAGCGGCGGAATGCCCGACCCGCTCCCGGTGACCACCGTGTCCGAGGAGGTGATGATGGCCAGTCCGGTGGCCAGTTCGAGGCGAGTCGCCGAACTTGGTGCTGATGAAGGGGCTGACGATGTTGTTCGGGTTCGACACGGTGCGCGCGACGCCTGGGGCGACCGAGTCGAAATCGACCGGGCAGTCGTCGAAGATGTCGAGTTCCGGCGCGCAGGTGTCGACCGGATTGACGACGCCGTCGTAGTCGTCGAAGATGGTGCCGGCGTAGTCGAACTGCGCGATGAGGGAGAGCTCGTCCGGGTTGTCCACGCGACCGCGATAGATGCGGTACCCCTCGACGTCGAACTGGCGATAGTTCGGGTCGTAGAGGGCGCTGCCGGCGTCCGATGCGATCGCGTAGTACGGGTCGCCGTCCGCCTCCGACGGGGACGGCTGCCACATCACCGTCACCTGGTTGTTGCCCGGGATCAGGAAGAACGGCGGCGCGTCCGGCGCGAACGGCAGCAGGAACTTGGCGTCGAACACCGCCTGCGCGGTGTAGCGACTTGCCGAGCAGGGAGCCGGGCACCACGGTCCATTCGGGACCGGTGAGCCCAGCCTGCTCGTAGACGCCGCTCCCGTCGAGGTCGGTCGCCGAGATGAAGCCGGTCATGCTGTCGACCAGGTTGACGCCGCCCACCATCGCGCCGGGATCGCCGAGAAGGGTCGGGTTGCCCGGCTTGACGTTTCCGCCGCCGCACGTGGCTCCCGGCGCGGGGCACCCGGCACCGCAACCGGCGCGGCGAAGATGTACGCCACCACGATGGAACCCTGTCCACCTGGGGGCAGCGTCAGGCTCGTGGAGGACTGGAAGAACCGCATGTCGCAGTCGGCTGCGTGTTGTTGACCCAGCAGATGCGTGAGTCGCGACGGATTGCCCGTGTTGCAGGGCTGGTCGCCGGCCGGCACGGAGATGTTGCCGGACAGGTAGCGCCAGAGCTGGATCGCGTTCTGCGGGTCGTTGAAGGCGCCCGGGAACGGCGAGCCGTTGACGGTGTTGGAGAAGAGCTGAATCGCGCCCGGGCCGCTCGGGCTCTTGAGGTACTTGACGCCCGCGAAGCCGGCGCCGGGGAAGAACGGCGGCCCGAAGATGGTCGGGTCGAAGGTCCAGGACACCTCGCCCGCGAAGTTCTGCGCGTAGGTATAGCCGAGCGCGAACGGCAGGTTCACGCTCGAGTAGTTCGGTGCCGCCACCGCCACGTCCATGTCGGTGCCGAACGCGGCGTACATATCGGTGATCGTGTACCCGTCCGTGGGAAGGGTCACGCTGAAGGTCGCGTTGTTCTTCGCCTGGAACTCCTGCGCCTTGTCGAGCAGGATGGCCTGCATCTCCGGCCGGACGTTGACGTAGTCGGCCGGGTTGGTGGTCGTGATGTTGTAGAACGTGTAGATGAAGTAGATGATGTCTTCGTTGCCAGTCGGGAAGTTCCACCCCATGCCACGGGTTTCGACCACCACGCCCAGCGGGTGCGACCGGCCGGCGTTCAGGGCCGGGTCGCCATCCCACGACATCCACCAGACGTCACCCTGCGACGCCTGCTTGCGCCGCTCCGAGGCGCTGCCGGTCAGGAGCGGGTTGAAGAGATCCGCCGACTCGTCGCCGAACGGCACATACGCCGCCAGCGGCAGGTCGGCGAGGTCGGCCGCATTGGAGGTGTTGTAGATCGGCTCCACCTGCGTCGCCGTGCTGGGTCGTTCCCTTCGGATCGAAGAAGAACGCGCCGGTCGTGTCCCCGGCCCAGGGGCCGCCGTCGGCCCCGACGACGCCGGCCAGCTGCAGGCCGGTGTTGAAGATGTACTGGTCCGCGGTGCCCTTCGGCCAGTAGCCGCCACCGATGGTGGAGGAGTTGGTCGAGTCGACGCAGATCTGGCCGTCGGACGCCAAGCCGCAGTAGATCCGGTTGACGGTCATGGCGCCCAGCGGGCGGGCGAAGAGCCGGAAGCCCCTGGTCGTCGACTTCTTGGCTCCCGGTTCCGGCTTGGCGGAGGCAGACGACGGCAAGGCCGCCGCGATTGCCAAGGCCAGCAGGCTCGCCAGAATGACGCCCCTCTTACGGAATGGTGAGTGCATTGCATCCTCTCTCAGATGGATACTGTTCGGCTGGACGGGGGGACGGCGCCGTTCGGCGCGCCGGCCCCCCTCCCGCCGTGGTTCGTTCACGCTAGAAATTGAGCTCCAACCCAAGCCGCAGCCGTCGCGGCGCCGCGGTGAAGTTCGCCTCGCTCCGGCCCGCGTAGTACAGGGCTTCCGAGGCGCGGCGCTGCTCGGACTGGGTGAACACGCCGTTCCCATCGCCGAAGCGCTGTTCCGCCCGGATGAGGTAGACGCAGTTGGGGGCGGCTGCCTCCCCGTCCTGGGTGACCCAGTTGCCGCAGGCGCCGGTGGACGGCAGGAGCATGTCGCCAGTTGCCTCGTCGTAGGCGTTCGAGGCGAGGGCCTCGTCGGCGTACCCCGCCGAGTCGCCGGACCACGTTTCCTGCAGCTCCGTCGCGTTCTCGATGCTGTTGTTCTCGGCGAACACGGTCGTGGTGTTGGTGAAGTTGAAGACGTTGCGCGCGTCCAGGTACGCCGTCAGGTCCACGCCGCCGAACCGGAAGCCCTTGGTGAGGCGGAGGTCGGCGTTGCGGAACGTCGGCAGGCGCGAGCCGTTGACGTCGCCTTCGAACTGCTTCGAGCAGACCTGCGTGGACAGCACCGACTCGTTACCGGTTTCCACCGGGCAGCGGGTGTAGGCGGTGCCGCTGGCCACCCGGAACGTGGCGAAGATGCCGACGTTCTGGAGAATCGCGCCGGCCGTGGAGCCGGAGTTCCAGCCGTTCGGGAAGGTCACCGAGAACGAGCCGGCCAGGTTGTGCGGCCGGGTGTAGGTCGTCGGCAGGTAGGCCGA
The DNA here is from genome assembly GCA_963777835.1 of uncultured Gemmatimonadales bacterium. Classification (GTDB taxonomy): domain Bacteria; phylum Gemmatimonadota; class Gemmatimonadetes; order Gemmatimonadales; family GWC2-71-9; genus SPDF01. Next base: position 138,435 of record CAVZRK010000004.1, read on the forward strand.
CGGCGGCGGGTCGTTGCCGCCGGAGATCTGGTTGACGATCCGCGACCCGAAGTTGATGTAGGTGAACGGGTCGGAGCCGGTGTTCTTGGCGTCGCTGAAGGAGTAGGCCAGCGTGCCGTTGAAGAGGCTGCCGATCCGCTTGTCGAGCCGGATGTCGAACCCGCGGTAGTTGCCGTAGTCCTGGTTCGTCATCATCCGGATGTCCTGATTCCGGAGGGTGAGCGGATCATAGAGCGACAGCAGGCGGCCGGCCTGGTTCGACTGGGCGTCGCGGTTGTACGCCGAGAAGTCGAGGACGAAGTCGTCCGAGAAGGCGTGCCGGATGCCGAACTCGAAGGTGATCGTCTTGCCGAAGTCCAGGTCCGACCCGTACACGTGGTTGGTGTTCGTCACGGACAGGTCGGTGTTGATGCCGCCGAGGACCAGCGCGAAGTCCGGCGGCTGGACCTGGTGCGCGTAGGAGAACCGGAAGTTCGTCCGGTCGCTCACCGGGAAGGACACCTGGATGTGCGGGGAGATGTAGTCGTGGGACTGGTCCTCGACGTAGATCTCCTCGAGCGAGGCGGCGACGTCGTTCGGGTCGTAGAGCGGGTTGCTCGAGATCCGGACCGTCGGGGAGCACGCCCCGGTGGTCGAGTCGCAGTACTGCGGGTGCGACGCGTTGGAGTTGTAGTAGTCGTACCGGAGACCGGCCACGAGCACCACGTCGCCGAGGTCGAGCCGGTCTTCGGCGTACCCGGTGTAGGAGGTGGGCTTCTCCATGTAGAAGTCGGAGAAGGCCTGGCTCGTCATCTGGGAGGAGTACGACTTGATGTCAAAGCTGGTATAGCCGCCACCGATCTTGAGGCGGTTGTAGCGGTCCACCTGCCAGTCGAGCGCGGCCGCGCCGATGAACCGGTTTTCCTGGTTCAGGAAAAGCCGGCCGGTGGCGCCACCGGCCTCGGAGAAGCCGAGGAGGCCGTAGGCGTTGTTCCGCCACTTGTCCACCAGCGCGTACTGCGCAGTGTTCTCGTAGTCGTACGGCCCGCGCCGGGAGCCGGCCTTGTTCTGCTGGAAGTTGTCCAGCAGTTCCTGGTTGAGCGGGAAGTTGTCGAAGTCGAACTGGTACTTCAGCGGGGTGATCATGAAGCCGCCGAAGGGGTCGCGGCTCGCCACCTCGGATTCGCGGGTGAGCGGCGACTGGATGAATTCGTCCTGCTGGTAGGACAGGGTCACGTCGAGGGCCAGGGCGCGCGACGACGACTTGGCCAGGTTCTGCGTCCACCCGAGGGTGTAGACCTGGTTGTTGCCCGTGTTCCCGAAGATCGTCTGCGGATTGTACAGGTTGGCGTAGGTGAAGTTGCGGCCCTGCGCCTGGCTGGCGTTCGCGCTCAGGAAGATGCGCGACCCGGCGCCGTAGGTGTAGTTCAGCTTGCCTGTCAGCTGATACGCCGAGTTGGCCGTGCCGGGAAGCCGGATGCCCTGGCAGTCGAGGCCGTAATTGTCCGCGATGTCGGGGTTGGTGCTGTTCTTGATGTTGATGCCGGCGTACGACATGGTTTCGTCGCACTTGCCGGTATACACAGCAAATTCCTGGATGCCAACAAACGTGGTGTCGGCGTAGTCGCCCGAACCGGAGGGAACCGCCACCGAGTCCTCAATGCCCGCCACCGTGAAATACGGGGAGTTTTCCCGGTTCTGGCCGGTGCCAGCGGAGGCGTTGCCCTCGATGTTGCCGCCGATGAAGAACGTCAGGTTCGATACGATCGGGCCGCTCAGGCTGGCGGTGACCCGGTTGAAGCCGAGGCTGACGCTGTTGCCGAAGAGTTCGTCGGATTCATAACCAACGGCGCCGCTGAACTTGTCGCCACCGGTGCGGGTCGAGATTGAGATGACGCCCGACTGCGCACCACCGAACGCGGCCGACGAGGCGCCCGTCGTGATGGAGGCGTCTTCGAAGGCGTTGGTGGAAACCGAGACGGCGTTGCCGCCGCCGGTGACGAAGCCACCGCCGCGGTTGCCCGCGCCGATCGGCACGCCGTCGACGTAGACGCTCTGCTCGTCCGTCCGGCCGCCGCGGATCGAGATGGTGCCGCCGCTCGCGCTCGCCACGACGCCCGGCTGCAGCGCCAGGACGTTGACGATGCGGTCCGCCGGCAGGTTGTCGGCGTAGTCGCCCTCGACGTTCTGCTTGGTGGTGACGGCGTCGCGGGGGACCAGCTCATTCTGCGCGGCGACGACCGTGATCTCGGTCACCTCGACCGGCGTGGACTCGAGCGCGACGTCCGCCGTGATGGTCTGGCCCGAGGTGATGCGGATGTCGGTCACGCGGGTCTTCTTGTACCCGATGAACGAGACCTCGAGGCTGACCGTACCGGCCGGGATGAGGTTGATGAAGTAGTAGCCGTCGGCGTTGGTCTGCGCACCGAACTTGGTGCCAACGATGATGACCTGCGCGTTCGCGATTGGCGCGCCCTGCTGGTCGCGCACCTTGCCTTCGAGCTTACCAGTCGCGGCCTGGGCGGAGAGCGCCGAAGCTCCCACGATCAGGGCGACTGCCGCCAACGCGATGGATCGCGTCACGCGGGTGAAGGCGCTCACACAACTTTGCTTCATGGACACGTCCTCCAAAGGTGTGAACCCAGTGTTGCCTGCGAATCGTACAACGGAAAGCACGCGCTTCCCTCCTTGCGCCGGACGCGCCGAGTTGGGGAATGCGACTGCGGATACGCCGGACATGCCGGCGGGAGACAACTGCACGAGGGTACTGCGATGATGGATCGAGACGCCGACCGCGGCCCGGTCGACTTCCACAATATGCCGTGACCTAAATCACGTGTCAAGGAACTGTCACGACCTGAAATGCGACAGGTATCCTGCTGTAACTGAATGCAACGAATCGGGATGGGACGGGGCAAGGCGGTGCGGCCACCACCTTGCCCGACAAGCTTATCCCGCGAATCGAAATTTGGGAAGGGGGGGCTAGCCCCTGGTCGTGATCAGGTCCCGCTGGGGCTTGGCGGGGGTGACCTCCGGGCCGTCTGCCCCCCAGTACATGTTGATCTCGCTCCGGACACCGATTCGCCCTGATATATAGATACCGGGCTCGACCGAGAACCCCACCCCCGGGATCAACTCCCGGTCGTCATGGGTTTCGTAGTCGTCCAGGTGGGGGCCCGACCCGTGGAGGTCCCGGTCGATCGAGTGCCCGGTCCGGTGCACAAAATACTGGCCGAACCCCGCCTGCTCGATCACCCCCCGCGCCGCCCGGTCCCCCTCGAACCCCGCCACCTTCCGCCCCTCGCGGACCCCCTGCTGGATGGCGGAAATGGCGGCATCCCGGGCATCCCGGACCGTTCTCCAGACCAGGTCGACCTCCTCAGGGACCTTGGCCCCCGAGAACCCCATCCAGGTCTGGTCGGCGAAGACCGTCGTGGTGCTCCCCCGCCCGCCCCACAGGTCCAGGAGAATGACCTGGTCCTTGGCCAGCGTGGCGTCCTTGCCCGCCTCGGGCTCATAGTGCGGATTGGCCGCGTTGGCCCCGAACCCGACGATCGGCTTCGTGGTGAGCTTGAGCCCCCTGGCCTCCATGGCCGCGACCACCCGCGTCTGGAGCCCCACCTCCGTCAGCCCCTTCCCCCCCTGCGTGACCGCCCACGCCAGTTCGCTCCGCGCGATGTCCGCCAGCGCCTCTGCCGCGTACCGGTGGTCCGCCAGTTCATCGGGACTCCAGCGCGCCGCAAACCGGGTGACCAGCGAGGACGATGGCACCACTGTGCCGCCCAGCCGGGTGATGAGCTGGACCACCCCGGCGGGGACCCGGTCGAGGTAGGGCACCGCGTCGTCCGGAGAGATTTCCATGGCGACCGTGCGGCCCTTCACGACGGAGGCGAGGGCGGCATGGAGTTCCTCCCACTTCGCATACGGCAGGAGGCGGCCGGGAAACCCCTCGAGCGGCTGCATCTCGATCTTGTGCACCACCGCCACCGGCTCCCCCTCCTTCGGCAGGAGGACGAAGAGCCGCCGACTCCCCATCCCGCCGAGGCCGAGCACCCGGCCCGCCACCGGGTTGAGCCCGTGGAAGTCGAACAGGAGCCAGGCGTCGGCCCCGACGGCGTCGAGGCCCTCGGCGAGTTGACGGCGATCGGGCAGGGCGTGGGCGCTCATGGGTACCCCTCCGCGGCGGCGGCCAGCCACCGGCAAGTGTCGTCTCCCCGGCCCCGGCAGCGCGCGTGTACCATGGCGCCTTCGAATCCGGTGAGTGCGCGCAGCAACTCGGCGAGCGCTGCGCCATAGTAGGAGCAGGCCTGGCCGTCGGCCAGGGCCAGCAGGGACAACGGCTGCGGGATGACCGCCTCGGCGGACCGGCCGCGGACGGTGAGCGACGCGGAGAAGACCCGGCGGGCGGCCCTGCGCGCGGCCCCGGCGCCGATGCGGCGACGGACGAATCCCGGTGAGGTCTTCAGGAGCATCCGCACCGGCGCCGAGGCGCCGCGCGCTGCGTATCGCGCCGCCCGGCGGCCGGCATCCGCGTACACCAGCGCCGCGTCGGGCCGCCGGCCCACGAGGCGGAAGACGCCGACGGTCTCATCGAGCGGCACCGGAAGCCCGCGACGGTAGGCGTCCTGGTAGCGCTGGATCTGGGCCGCCACCGTGCCGCTCAGGCCGAACCGCTTCGCGACGATCTCGCCCGCCAGTTCCTCGAGACCGTCGCCGACCGGGGTGTCGAGGTTGCGGAGCGCCTCGAGCAGGCTGAGCGGCACGACGGCCGGCGTGTCGCCGGCAATGGTCAAAGTGGACATGGGAGACGGCGGGAGGTCCTCGACATAGACGGGCAGAAGTTACCCACGGACCGCCCCGCGAACCAGAGGCGCTTGCGTGCATTCCGGCGGGCGGGGACATTCCATCATGTCCTCCGCCCCTCCCGCCGAGACCGCCTTCGAGCGCGACGTCCTCCCGCACATGGACCTGATGTACCGAGTGGCCCTGCGCCTGACCGGCGAGGCGGCCGCCGCCGAGGACCTCGTCCAGGACACCGTCCTCAAGGCGTTCCGCGCGTGGGACAGCTTTCGCCAGGGAACCAACGCGCGGGGCTGGCTGTTGACCATCCTGAGGAACAGCTTCATCAACGACTACCGCCGCCGGCGCCGCGCCCCCGCGCTGGTGGACCTCGACGTGGCGGAGCAGCACGCCCGGCTCGACGACCAGCCAGGGCAGGATCCTGAAGGGGAGTTCTTCCACTCGCTGGTGGACGACAGGATCCTGGCCGCCATCGACGGACTGCCGGAGGAGTTCAGGGAGGTCGTGGTCTTGAGCGACGTCGAGGGACTCGGATATGCCCAGATCGCGGAGACGCTCGGCGTGCCGGTGGGAACGGTGAAGTCGCGCCTCTCCCGGGCTCGACGGCAATTGCAGGGAACGCTGCTGGAGTACGCCATCGAGGCGGGGATCGTCCGCCCCGGGAAGGACGCATGAACGACTCACGGCTCGATTGCGCCGAGGCGCTGGCGCTCCTCCAGGACTACCTGAAGGACGAACTCACGCCGGACAACCAGCGCCGGGTGGCCGGGCATCTCGCGGCCTGCGGCCACTGCCTCGAGCACGAGCATTTCGAGCGCAACTTCCTCGCGGCGATCCAGCGCGCCGCCAAGGGGATCCGCTGCCCCGACGAGGTGGCGGCGCGTATCCGGCAGGCCCTCCGGAGCGACACCCCGGACTGATCGTGGCACCGGCCTCTGCCCTCCTCCTGGCTATCGCGGTCTCATTGCTGGCCTGGCGCGCTGGAGCGCTGGGGTCCTCCGGCGCCCTCGCCGCGGCCGGCATCGGACTCCTCGTGCTCACCACCACGGGGTGGCCGGGCGGGCTGGTCCTGATGGCTTTCTTCCTCCCGAGTTCCGCCATCTCACGGCTCTGGCCCGGCAGCTCCGCCGCCCTCGACGCCAAGGGCGACCGGCGCGACGCCTGGCAGGTCCTCGCCAACGGCGGGTTCCCCGCCCTGGCGCTGACCCTTGGCGGGCCGGGCGCGCTTTTGGCCTTTGCCGCCGGGCTGGCGGCTGCCGCCGCCGACACGTGGGCCACGGCGGTCGGCGCCCACAGCCCGAGCCCGCCACGGCACATCCTGAGGGGTACGGTGGTACCAGCGGGGACGAGCGGAGGGGTGACACTCCTCGGCACCGGCGGTGCGCTTGTCGGGGCGGCGCTGGTGTCGGTGTCCGCACTCCCGCTCGTGGGTGCGCGCGGTGCGGTGGCGACTCTCCTGGTCGGGATGGGCGGCATGCTGCTCGACTCGGCGCTCGGTGCGGGCGTGCAGGGTAGGTTTCATTGCGATCGCTGCGACGTGTCGAGCGAGCGGAGGATTCACCGCTGCGGACAGGCGACGCGGCCAGTGGGAGGGTCTTCATGGCTGTCGAACGACGGGGTGAACGCGTTGGCGTCGCTCGCGGCCACCGCGGCGGGGTGGGCGGTGTCCTGAGCGCCACCGACGCCGATGTCCTGATCGCTGGCGCCGGCCCGGCCGGCAGCGCGGCGGCGGTGCACCTCGCGCAGGCGGGTTGGCGTGTCGTGGTGGTCGATCGCGCCGAGTTCCCCCGGGACAAGCCGTGCTCCGAGTACATGAGCCCCGAGGCGGTCCGCCTGCTGGACCGGCTCGGCGTCGTGCCCGACCTCGAAGCCGCCGGCGCCGTGGCACTGGAGGGCACGACGGTCATCGGCGCGCGCGGGAGCCGGCTCACCGGACTCTTCCGCGAGGCGGAGCCGCGGCCGTTCCGCCCCGCCGGGCTCTCGCTCCCCAGGCGCATCCTCGACGCCCGACTGGTCGCGCGCGGCACGCGAGGCCGGCGCCGACGTCCGCGAGCGCACCCGCCTGGAAGCGCTGCTGCACGACGGCGGCGCGGTGGCGGGGGCCATGGTGCGCGGCCCGGACGGTCGGCATTACCCGATCCGTGCCCGCCTGACCATCGGCGCGGACGGACTTGGCTCGCTCGTGGCCCGCCGGCTCGGCCGGCGGCACAGCAGCGTCCCCCGTCGCGTGGCGTTCGTGGCGCACGTGCGCGGCGTCGCCGGCATGGGATCGACCGCCGAGATGCACGTCGGGGACGCCGGCTACGTGGGGCTCAACCGGATCGGCGCCGACCTGTACAACGTGGCGCTGGTGGTGCCCCTGGCCCGTGCGGCGACCGCCCGCGGAGCGGCGACCCAGTTCTTCTTCGCGGCGCTCGAGACCTTCCCCGGGGTCCGGGGCCGCGTCGAGCCTTCCCGCCTGGAGCGGGAGGTCCTGGTGACGGGCCCCTTCGCCGCTCGCGCCGGGCGGGTCACCGCCGGCGGCGCCCTCCTGGTGGGCGACGCCGCCGACTTCTTCGACCCCTTTACCGGGCAGGGCATCTACTCGGCGCTTCGCGGCGCGGAAATGGCGGCCCTCACCGCCTGCGGCGCCCTCGAGCGGAGCGGTATTGCGTCCGCCGAGGCGCTCGCGCCCTACCGGCAGCTGCGCCGGCGGGCCTTTGCCGGCAAGTGGGCCGTCGAACGGTTGATCGGGTACGGCATGCACCTGCCCTCGCTCTTCGACCGCGCCGTCGGCCGGCTCGGCCGGCATCCTGACATGGCGAACACCCTCATCGGCGTGACGGGCGACTTCGTGCCCGCCAGCCGCGTCCTCAACCCGCGGTTCCTGACACGGATGATGCTATGAACCGGCCCGACCTCGACCCCGCCGAGTTTCGCCAGCTCCTCGGCCGGTTCACCACCGGCGTCACCGTCATCACCATGCACCTGCCCGACGGCCGGCCGGCGGGGATGACGGCCAACAGCCTGGCCAGCGTTTCGCTCCGGCCGCCGCTGGTCTCGGTGTGCATCGACCACGGGGCGGAGCTCTACGCCTCCCTGCTTGCGGCGCCGGGGTTCGTCATCAACATCCTCGAGGCGTCGCAGGAGTCGCTGTCGCGGCGCTTCGCGGCGAAGCACCTGGACCGGTTCGGCGGCGTGGGGTATCACACCTCTCCCGCGGGGCACCCGGTGCTCGATGGCGTCCTCGCCTGGATCGAGTGCGCACCGCACGCCACGTTCCCCGCAGGAGATCACACCCTGGTCGTCGGCCACGTCCTGAACGGCGGGACGACCGACGGCGCCCCGCTGGTCTACTTCCGCGGCGGTTACACCGGCCTGACCCGCGGGTGAACTCCCCCGCCCTCGCCCCCTTCGGCACCGAACTCCTCGACGACCCGGCGGCGGACCCCGCCGTCGTGGCGCGCTCGCTCGCCAACATCGCGCGGGCCAACTGGTGGTTCGGCGGCACCGCCGCGGCGCTGTGGGGCATCGACCAGCTGTTGGAGCGTGTGCCGCCTCATCAACCGGTGTCGCTCCTCGACATCGGCACCGGGGCGGCGGACCTGCCGGCGGCGGCGGTCCGCCGGGCGGCGCGGCGCGGCCGGCGCCTTTCCGCCATCGGGCTCGAGCGGAGCCCGGTCGCCGCCGCGCTCGCGGCCGCGCGCGGCTTCCCGGCCGTGATCGGCTGCGCCGGGCAGCTGCCCGTGCGACCGGGCGCCGTGGACATCGTCCTCATCAGCCAGGTGGCGCATCACCTGGCGGCGGACGCCGCCGTGGAGCTCTTCCGGGCGGCGACTGCCCTCGCGCGCATCGGCGTCGTGGTGGCCGACCTGCGGCGCTCGGAGCTGGCGGTGGCGGCGTTCAGGCTCGGAAGCGCGCTGCTCGGATTCGACGCCGTCACCCGCGCCGACGGGATCACCTCGGTACGGCGCGGGTACCACGTACCGGACCTCGCCGAGCTCGCCGCCCGCGCGGGCCAGCAGGCGCAGGTCTGCCGCCGCCCCGGATTCCGGGTCGTCGCCTTCTGGAGATCCCGCTGATGCGCACCGTGGACCGGCTGATCGTCCGCGCCCCCGCCGATCCGATGTTCGACGCGGCCGCGGACGTCGAGCGTTGGCCCGAGCGGCTGGCGCATTATCGCTGGGTGCGGTTCAACGAGCGGCGTCCCGGCGGTGGCATCGTGGAAATGGCGGCGGTGCGCCCGTTCGGCCCGCTGGCCTGGCCGGTCTGGTGGGAGTCGGAGATGTGGATCGACCCCCCTCGGCGCGAGGTCCGGTACCGTCACGTCCGGGGCATCACCACCGGCATGGATGTCGTCTGGAGCGTGGTCCCCCGCGGACCGCAGGAGACCGAAGTGACGATCGTGCACACCTGGACCGGACCGGACTGGCCGCTCATCCGCGTCCCCGCCGCCGAGTGGGTCATCGGCCCCGTGTTCGTCCACGGCATCGCGTCCCGCACGCTGGCGGGGCTGGCCCGCGTCGTGGAGGCGGCCCATGGCTGAACCGCGCCGCGTGGTGATCACCGGCATCGGCGCCATCACGCCGATCGGGATCGGGGTCGAGGGGCTCTGGTCGGGGCTGGAGGGGGCCCGGTCCGCGGTACGCGAGATTACGCGGTTCGACCCCTCCCCCTTCCGGACCCGCATCGCCGCGCAGGTGGACGACTTTCACGCCTCGGACCATATCGAGGAGCGGAAGGCGCGCCGGATCGACCGCTTCGGGCAGTTCAGCGTGGCCGCGAGCCGGATGGCGCTGGCCGACGCGGAGCTGGACCTCGCCAGGGAGGACCGGGACCGCATCGGCGTCATGATGGGCACCGCGCTCGGCGGCGTCGGGATGGCGGAGGAGCAGCATGCGCGGTACGTCGAAGGCGGCGTGCGCGCCGTGGACCCGGGGCTCGCGCTCATGGTGTTCGCCGGGGCGGCCAGCTGCAACGTGGCCATCGCCTTCGGGGTGTCCGGACCGAACAGCACGAACGGCATGAGCTGCGCGTCGGGGACCATCGCCATCGGCGACGGCTTCCGGGCCATCGTCCGCGGCGACGCCGACGTGATGCTCGCGGGCGGGGCGGAGGCGCCGCTCGCGCCGCTCAGCTTCGGCGCGTTCGCCATCATCCGCGCCATGTCCACCCGGAACGACGATCCCGGCACGGCGAGCCGGCCCTTCGACGCCGAACGCGACGGATTCGTGATGGGAGAGGGCGCGGCGGTGCTGGTGCTGGAGGAGCGGGGCCGGGCGCTGGCGCGCGGGGCGCGGATCTACGCCGAACTCTGCGGCTACGGACTCACCAACGACGCCCACCACATGACCGCCCCGCGGGCCGACGGCGCGCAGGCGGCGCGCGCCATGCGCATGGCGCTCGCCGAGGCCGAGGTGCGCCCCCCGACCGTGGGGTACGTGAACGCCCACGGCTCCTCCACCCCGCTCAACGACTCCACCGAGACCCTGGCCATCCGGCAGGTGTTCGGCGAGCACGCCGAGCGGCTGGCCATCAGCGGCACCAAGGGCTACTACGGCCACGCCCTCGGGGCGAGCGGCGCCATCGAGGCGGCCATCTGCGCCCTGGCGAGCCACCGGGGCTGGCTCCCGCCGACGCTCAACCTCACGACCCCCGACCCCGCCTGCGACCTCGACTACCTCGCCAGCGGGGGGCGGGCCGCGCGGCCCGACTACCTCCTCAGCAACTCCTTCGGCTTCGGCGGAATCAACGCGGCGCTGGTGCTGCGCCGCGCCGACTGATTAAATTCGCCGACACCTGAACGGCCCCCTTCCCCGATCCGCGAGGTAGCAGGATGCCCAGTATGACCCGTCGGCTGGTCGCCGAGCTCTTCGGCACCTTCATGCTCGTGTTCTTCGGTGCCGGCGCCGTGATGACGACGAACTTCCCGAAGGCCGACTTCGGCCTCCTCGGGATCGCGCTCGCCCACGGCCTCGCCTTCGCCATCGCCATCTCGGCCACGATGGCCATTTCGGGCGGCCACCTCAACCCGGCGATCACGGCGGGCATGCTCGCCATCAGGCGGATCGACGCGAAGTCCGCGGCCCTGTACATCGCGGCCCAGCTGCTCGGGGCCGTGCTCGCCACCGCGACGATCAAAGCCGTCCTGCCCGGGGGGGTGACCAAGGTCCTCGCGCTCGGCACCCCGGCCATTGCGGCGAACATCACCCTCGGCCAGGCGATCACGATCGAGGCGATTCTCACCTTCTTCCTGATGAGCGCGTTCCTCGCCACGGTGGTTTCGGCCGAGCGGCCCAAGATCGCCGGCTTCGGGGTCGGACTCACGCTGTTCGTCGCCATGCTGTTCGGCGGGCCCCTGACCGGCGCGGCGCTCAACCCGGCGCGCGCCTTCGGCCCCGCCCTCGTGGCCGGGCAGTGGATCAGCCAGGCGGTGTGGTGGGTCGGACCGCTCCTCGGCGCGCTGGCGGCGGCGTTCCTCTGGGAAAAGGTGCTCTTCGCCAAGGCGACAGACTGAGCGTTGCTTGGTCCCCGTCGCACAACGGCCCCCCGGCAATCACCGGGGGGCCGTTTGTTGAGCCCTTACCGCCCCTACTGTCCCCCTGCCCCGCTGCCCCGCTGCCCTGCCTCTCGCATGGCGCGTCCGGCCCGCCTCCACAAACTGACGGCGTACGCGAGATAAATCACCGCCGCCACCACGTAAGCGGCCACGAGGAAGCCGCCGTTCTGGGGAGTCTCAAACGGCATCGCCGGCTCCTTCGCGCAGGTTGTCCAGCCGCGCCAGCCCGTAGCGCAGCACCACGAACCCGATGTAGAGCACGGTGAACGCCGCCATCCCGGAGAGCAGCGCCCGCAGCATCTCCGGCGGCATGGACGGCGCGCTCGGCTTGAGCAGCACCGGCTGCGGGTGGAGGGTGCGGAACAGGTAGACGCTCAGGTGGATGAAGGGAACGAGCACCAGTCCCATGATTCCCACCACCGCGCTGAAGCGGGCCCGCTCGCCGTGGTCCTGCACCGCGGCCCGCAACGCCAGGTAGCCCACGAAGAGAAAGAAGAGGAAGAGCGTCAGGGTGAGGCGCGCGTCCCAGGTCCACCAGGTGCCCCAGACCGTCTTGCCCCAGATCGGGCCGGTCGTGAGCATCACGAGCGAGAAGGCGATGCCGACTTCGGCCGAGCTGGCGGCGAAGAGGTCGAGCCGCTCGTCGTGCAGCCAGAGGTAGAGGATGCTGACCAGTCCGACCACCGCGAAGGCGACGAGGGCGCCCCACGCCGCCGGGGCGTGCACGTAGAAGATCTTCTGCGCCGGCCCCTGGCGCACTTCCACCGGCGTGAAGTAGATGGCGATCACGTACACGGCGGCGGCGGCCAGGAGGCCGAGCACCGTGAGAACCTGGCCGCGGCGGACGATGCGGCGTGCAGCGAGGAGTTCAGGCGTCATTCGTCGACCACCGCCGGAAAGACGAGGATGCAAAGGGTCACGAACCCGATGTCGTAGAGCGTCAGTAACCTAAGCCAGCCCATCATCTCGCTCAACGGGCGGCCCGCCAGGAGCTTGGCGGTCACCTGCACCGCGCCGACGAGCGGCGGCACCATGAAGGGGAGCAGGAGCACCGGCAGCATCAGCTCCGCGAACCGGGTCCGCACCACCATGGCGCTGAAGATGGTGCCGACCGCGACGAACCCGACCGTCGCCAGCGCCGTCACCCCGAGGACGCCGGGGAGGGCGTGCCCCAGGTCGACGTTGAAGAAGAGGACGAACAGCGGCAGCGCCACCGCCTCGACCACGCCGACGAAGGCCAGGTTGGCGAACAGCTTCCCCACGTACAGGGCGCTGCGCGGCACCGGGGCCAGGAGGATACCGTCGAGCGCGGCGTTCTCGCGCTCCACGTAGAACGCCCGGTTGAGCGCGATGACCGCGCCGAAGGCGAAGGTCACCCAGAGGACGCTCGGCGCCAGGTCCACCGCGGCGAGCGCGGTCGGGTCGCGGGCGAAATTGAACACCACCAGCACCAGCGCGGAGAAGACGATGGCCGAGAGCAGGGCGGTCCGGCTGCGGAGCTCGAGCCGGATGTCCTTGGCGGCGATGGCGAAGGCGATCCGGAGGAACTCAGCCATGGACCAGCTCGGCGTAGCGGGCGTGAAACGCCGCCAGGTCGGAGGGGCGCGAGCCCTCGAGGGCCCACCGGCCGCCCGACAGCACCGCCACGTGGGTGGCGAGATCCCACGCCTCGGCGAGGTGGTGGCTCACCAGGACCAGCGCGCGGCCCCGCGCCAGCTGCGCCGCGAGGAGGGCGCGAAACCGGTCGGCGGAGGGGGCGTCCAAGCCGGTGAACGGCTCGTCGAGGAGGAGGATGTCGGGCTGGTGGAGCAGCGCCCGGGCGATGGCGGCGCGCTGCAGGAGCCCGCGGCTCAGGTGGCGCACGGGCGTGTCGGCCCGCGCGGTGAGGCCGACCTCCTCGAGCGCCGCCCGCGTGGCCCCCGCCGGGTCGGCCAGGCCATACAGGCGGGCCGTGAAGTGCAGGTTTTCGGCCGGGGTCAGGTCGTCGTAGAGAAAGGTGTGGTGCGAGAGGAGCCCGATGGCGCGGCGCGGCCCCGGATCGTCGCGGGTCGGCCGCTGGCCGCGGATCCGCACCTCCCCGGCACTGGGCCGCATGAGGCCAGCCAGGAGTCGGAGGAGCGTGGTCTTGCCGGCGCCGTTCGGGCCGGCCACGGCGAGCATCTCCCCCGCGCGCACGTCGAGGTCCACTCCGCGCAAGACCTGCAGCGCCCCGAACGCGCGGACGAGGCCACGCGCCGAGAGCAGGGGTGGATCAACCGGCTCGGTCAATGGCGGCGCCGAGCTCGTCGAGGTCGAAGGGCTTGATCAGGTAGGCGCTGTGCGCCAGGTCGAGGACGTGGAGCTGCGGCTCCACGCTGACGTAGGCGGTGGTGATGATGACCGGCACCGTCGGCCGGGTCTCGCGGATCCGCCGGAGCAGCTCCACGCCGTCGGTGTCGGGCAGCCGCATGTCGAGCACCACCACGTCCGGCGATTCCTCGGCAAGGCGGGCCAGCGCCTCCGCGCCCGACGACGCGAACGCCATCGCATAGCGCGGACGGAAGAACCGTTCGTAGCTGATGCGCAGGGCGGGCTCGTCTTCGACGAAGAGGACCCGGCGCTGGTTCGGTTGGTCGGTCATCACCCCGTCCGCAAGGCCCAGAGCGCCCACCGGTGCGGCGGGCGTCCACGGAGTATAAGACTACGCCTGCTTCGGTTCCAGTTCGAAGAGGTCCTCGAGCTTGGTGAGCATCAGCAGGAACCGGAGCTCCTCGCTCGCAGAACGGAGAGTGACCCGCTGGCGGCGCTCGCCGGCGCGGCGCTGGACGAGCATGAGGGCGCCGAGGCCCGCCGAGTCCACGTGCTGGGTGGCGCTCAGGTCGATGACCAGGCGGCTTTCCCCTTCGGGCATCTCCTCCAGCACGCTCACCGCCGCCTGGCGGAACGAGGCGCGGGTGTCGAGCCCGAGCGAGGACGGGGCGTGCAGTTGTCGAACGGTCTGGGCGTGGGGCACCATGCTGGCATCTCCCTTGCCCGACATAAGCAAAGCGTGGTCGTTTCGCCACGCCAGCCGGCCGAAACGCCACGCTCTATGAGTCGTGTGCATTCCACCTTCGGCACCGAGCTATCTCATCCCGAACGGATGAGACCTCTAGTTTTGCGGCCCCGGATCACTCCGGGTGTGCTATTATCGGGCGGATCAGTTGTATTGTTCCGGGGGGCACCATGCCTCCCGACGCAGGAAAAGGCGAAATTGGTGCCATCGCCCTAACTCGCATCTGCTCAAGCGGTTGTGACGGGACTGCAAGGCCTTTCAGCGGGCCCCGTTCCCGCACTCCGCCTCCCATGCGGCCTCCCTGCAAGAGCCGCCGCCCGGCCACGACCCGACTCGACCGGAGGACGTACCCCGATGGCAGACCAGCTCGACACCCTTCTCGACGAAGGCCGGCGCTTTCCCCCTTCGGCCGAGTTCGCCGCCAACGCCGTCGCCACGCAGGCGTTGTACGACGCGGCCGCCCGGGACCGGCTCGCCTTCTGGGAGGAACAGGCCCGGGCGCTCGACTGGATGACGCCGTGGACGCGCGTGCTCGACTGGAAGGCCCCCCACGCGCGCTGGTTCGACGGCGGCCGGCTCAACGTCGCGGCCAATTGCCTCGACCGCCACCTCTCGGGCCCGCGCCGGAACAAGGCCGCGATCATCTGGGAAGGGGAGCCGGGCGACCGCCGCGTCTACACCTACTGGGCGCTGGCGCGTGAAGTCGGCCGGGCGGCCAACGCGCTGAAGCGCCTCGGCGTCCGGAAGGGCGACCGCGTCGCGATCTACCTCCCGATGGTACCGGAGGCCGCGATCGCGATGCTGGCCTGCGCGCGGATCGGTGCCGTGCACTCGGTGGTCTTCGGCGGCTTCTCGGCCGAGTCGCTCCGGGACCGGATCCAGGACGCGACGGCCACCGTCCTGATCACGGCCGACGGCGGCTACCGCCGCGGCCAGGTCCTGCCGCTCAAGCGCATCGCCGACGAGGCGGTGGCCGACTGCCCCAGCATCAAGCACGTCGTCGTCGTGCGCCGGGGGCACGGCGGCGAGGGCGACGAGTCGTTCGCCGAGATGACGGAGGGCCGCGACCACTGGTGGCACCGCCTGCTCGACAAGGAGAGCCCCCACTGCCCGCCGGAGGCGATGGACTCGGAAGACCTGCTGTTCATCCTCTATACGTCCGGCACCACCGGCAAGCCGAAGGGGATCGTGCACAGCTACCGGCGGCTACCTGACGCAGGCCGCCGCCACGACGAAGTACGTCTTCGACCTCCGCGAGGAGGACATCTTCTGGTGCACGGCCGACGTGGGCTGGGTGACCGGCCACTCGTACGTCGTGTACGGCCCCCTGGCCAACGGCGCCACCGTGCTCATGTACGAGGGCGCTCCCGACTGGCCCGAGCGCGACCGGTTCTGGAAGCTCATCGCGCGGCACGGCGTGACGGTGTTCTACACCGCGCCCACCGCCATCCGGGCGTTCATGAAGTGGGGCACCAGTCATCCCGCGGCGCACGACCTGTCCACCCTCCGCCTCCTCGGCAGCGTCGGGGAGCCGATCAACCCCGAGGCGTGGATGTGGTACCACGAGCACATCGGCCGTGGCAACTGCCCGATCGTGGACACCTGGTGGCAGACGGAGACCGGCGGGATCATGATCACCGCGCTCCCCGGCGTCACCACCACCAAGCCCGGCTCCGCCACGACGCCGTTCCCCGGCATCTCCGTGGAGCTGGTGGACACGACCGGCAAGCCGATGGCCAAGGGCGGCGGATTCCTGACGCTCACCGAGCCGTGGCCCGGGATGCTGCGCACCATCTACGGCGACGACGCCCGCTACCAGGAGACGTACTGGAGCCGCTTCCCCGGCCGCTACTTTGCCGGTGATGGCGCCAAGCTGGACGACGATGGCTACTGGTGGCTCCTCGGCCGCGTGGACGACGTGTTGAACGTGGCGGGACACCGGATCGGCACCATGGAGGTGGAGAGCGCGCTGGTGGACCACCCGAGCGTGGCGGAAGCGGCAGTGGTCGGCAAGGCACACGAGCTCAAGGGCCAGGCGATCGCCGCGTTCGTGACCGTCAAGGAGGGAGTGAAGCCCTCGGCGGAGCTCCGGGATGACCTGCGCGAGCACGTGGCCCGGAAGATCGGCGCCATCGCCAAGCCGGACGACATCCTCTTCTCGGCGGACCTGCCCAAGACGCGGAGCGGCAAGATCATGCGGCGGCTGCTCAAGGACATCGCGGAGGGGCGCGCCCTCGGGGACACGACGACGCTGGCGGACCCGAACGTGGTGGCGCGGTTGAAGGAGATGTACGAGGACAAGGAATAGGCGGGGCAGCGGGGCAGCGGGGCAGCGGGGCAGCGGGGCAGGAATGTCGTACTGCCGTCACCCCGGCGAAGGCCGGGGTCCAGTATTTCAGATCTGTATTTGAGCTCCGAGTTCCACGACCCGATTCGGCGGCAATCCGAAGAACGCCGTCGCCGAGCGAGCGTTCCGGGTCATGATGATGAAGAGCCGGCGCCGCCAGTACGACATCGGCCGCGGATCGCCGGGGAGGCGCTTCGGTTGCTTGGCCCGCGGCGTCGCGATGAGCGTCTCGCGGCCCAGGAAGAACGAGGTCTGGGTCAGGAACACGTGGCCCGGTGAGTCCGGGACGTCCGTTTCGCTCATCAGGGTCAGCAGCGCCGGCACGTCCGGACTCTCCATGAACCCGTAGCGCCCCACCACTCGCCAGAACCCCTCCCCCAGTTCCCGGCATTCCAGCCGCTCCG
This sequence comes from uncultured Gemmatimonadales bacterium, assembly GCA_963777835.1. Classification (GTDB taxonomy): domain Bacteria; phylum Gemmatimonadota; class Gemmatimonadetes; order Gemmatimonadales; family GWC2-71-9; genus SPDF01. The sequence continues at coordinate 155,537 of CAVZRK010000004.1, forward strand.
CCACCGGCACCATCGGGACCTCCTCGGTGACGATGGAGAGCAGGATGACCCGCTGGTGCAGCACCTTGTTGTGCTTCAGCGAGTGAAGGAGGACGGGCGGCGCGATGTCCATCGCGGAGGTGAGCACGATGGCCGTACCTGGCACCCGGTGGGGCGGGCGCTTGGCGACGTCGGCCAGGAAGAGGTCGATCGGCAGGCTCGACTGCTGCACCAGCGCGGTGAGCTTGGCCCGCCCCCGCTTCCAGGTGGTCATCAGGGTGTACACCGCCGCCGCCACGACGATCGGGAACCACCCGCCGTCCGCGAACTTGATGATGTTGGCGCCGAAGAAGGCCAGGTCGACGAAGAGGAAGAGCCCGCACACCACGCCCGCGGCGGAGACGCTCCAGTTCCAGCGATCGCGCGCCACCCGGTAGAAGAGCACCGTAGTGATGATCATCGTCCCGGTGACCGCGATGCCGTACGCCGCCGCCAGGTTGGTGGAGCTCCGGAAACCCAGCACCAGGAGGATGCACGCCACCGCCAGCCCCTGATTCACCTCCGGCACGTAGATCTGGCCGACCTCGCTCCGCGACGTGTGCACGATCGTCACGCGCGGGGAGTAGCCGAGCTGCACCGCCTGCCGTGTCAGCGAGAACGCGCCCGAGATCAGCGCCTGCGAGGCCACCACCGCCGCCATCGTGGCGACGATGATCATGGGATAGAGAAATCCCTCCGGCACCAGGGCAAAGAACGGGTTGGCCACGCCGGGGGTCTCGATGAGGAGCGCCGCCTGCCCGAAGTAGTTGAGCATCAGGGCGGGCAGGGCGAGGACGAACCAGGCGAGCCGGATCGGGCGCCGCCCGAAGTGCCCCATGTCGGCGTAGAGCGCCTCGCCGCCGGTGATGACCAGCACCACGGCGCCGAGAATCAGGAACCCTTCGAGGCGGTCGTTGATGAAGAACTCGACGGCGTACCACGGATTCATGGCCCGGAGCACCTCCGGGTGCAGGGTGATCCCTCGGATCCCCAGCGCGGCGATGCAGAGGAACCAGACGAGCATGATGGGGCCGAACGCCTTGCCGATCCGGTCGGTGCCGTGGCTCTGGAACCAGAACAGCCCGCCGAGGATCACCACCGCGATGGGCACGACGAAGTTCGCGAACGCGGGTGTCGCGACCTCGATTCCCTCGATCGCGCCGAGGACGCTGATGGCCGGGGTGATCACGCCGTCGCCGTAGAGGAGCGCGGCCCCGAAGAGCCCGAACCCGATCAGCGCCGCCCGCCCGCGCCCCGCCTTGCTCCGGGAGCGGACCAGGGCGAGCAGCGCCATGATGCCGCCCTCGCCCCGGTTGTCGGCCCGCATCACGAAGCCGATGTACTTGAACGAAATGACGAAGTTGAGCGACCAGAAGATCAGCGAGAGGACGCCGTACACGTTGGCTTCGGTGGGAGGCAGGCCGTGCGCGCCGGTGAACGCCTCCTTCATGGCGTACAGCGGGCTGGTGCCGATGTCGCCGTACACCACGCCGAGCGCGCCGAGGGCCAGCGCGGCGAGCCCCTGGCCGTGATCGTGCCCCGGACGCTCGTCGTGGTCGGTCACGTCAGCCGCGCGCCAGGCGCCGGTGGTCCAGGAGTTGGAGGAGGAAGACGAGCACGATGAGGACCGCGGAGGCCACGCACCACCGGCAGATGGCGTGGATGACGAACAGCTCCAGCCAGGTCAGGTACCCGGCGAAGAGCACCCCGCCCGCCGAAAAGAGGAGCGCAGCGCGCGCCGGCTCCCGTCGCTCCTGCCACGCCGGCTGGAGGCCGAGCATGGCCAGCCCGAGCAGGAGGGCGTACGCCACGAATCCGAGCAGGGCGACGTCCACCCCCAGAAACTTGCTGTACTCGCTGAACTGGACGGTCGCGCAGCCGCCGGTCCCGCAGGCCAGGGACCCGATGTAGCCGTGCTTGAACATCCAGAGGTACGCCGAGACGAAGACCCCCGCGAGGCTGAGGAGCGCCGTGCCCATCCGGTATTTCATGGGGTGGCGGGAGTCGCCGGCGTCAGGGAATCCACGAGCGCCTTGAGCGCATCGGAGTTCGAGAGCCCGCCGTACAGGCGGTCGCCGATGAGGAAGGTCGGCGTGCCGTTCACGCCGAGGCGCACCCCTTCATCGTAGCTGGCCTGGATCCGCCCGGCGTACTTTGCCGACATCATGCACTCGTCGTAGACCTTGAGGTCGAGCCCGATCCGTTCCGCGTAGCCGCGGAAGGTGCCCGACGGCTCCGTCTCGCGCGCCCAGTTCGATTGCCCCTGGTAGATGCTGGCGTGCTGCTCCCAGTAGCGCCCCTGGTCGTCGGCGCAGGCCGCCGAATGCGCCGCGAGGCGCGAAAACGGGTGGAGGTTGAGGGGGAAGTCCCGGTACCGCCACCGGACCTTGCCCGTCTCCACGAGTTGCCGGACGATGTCCGGGAACTGCACCATGTCGAACGACTGGCAGCCCGGGCACTGGTAGTCCGCATACTCGGTGATGACCACGGGGGCATCGACGTTTCCGAGGAAGTACCCCTGGAACCCCGCCGTGTCGGCCGCGGTCACCGCGACGTTGGCGGGAATGCTCGGCACGCCCCGGCGCACCTGCCAGAAGAGCAGGCCGCCACCAGCGACCGCGACGACGAACAGGATGAGGTAAAAGCGGTTCAGCGAGGAAGTGCCGGCCATGGGCGATTGTCCTTATATGAGTCGCGCGGCGTCCGGGAAAGCCGATCCGTCGGGGCGGTCGGCGTCATCAACCGGATGGAATGTAATGGATTACGGGACTGCCGCTCAGGCCGAAACCTTTGCCAAACACCCCGCCCCCCTGTTATGTTTCGGCACGCCCGGCGCTTAGGACACCGGGGCCGCGATTCACCCAGAGGAAGGTGCATGACCAAGAAAAAGCCCCAGCGGTCGGCGCCGCCCGCCTCGTTCGACCAGGCGCGCGACGAACTCTTCAGCCACATCCTTCGGTGCGGCGTGATGGAAGCCGAGCTCGAACACCAGAAGGACTGGTTCGACGACACCATGCAGTACCTGACCGAGCGCTATCCCGACCTCGCGGAAGAGGATCGCGCCAACCTTCGCCTCCTCGGCGAGCGGTATTGTCGGCCAGTGGTGCAGCGCCAGACCGAAGCTGTCGGCAGCGGATCCGCCGAGTAGTTCGCACCGCCCCGGGACCTGCTCCCGGGGCGGTCTTGCATTACCTGGTGGCCCGCCACCCCGGCGGGAGCCTTCGCCATCGGTACCCCGCGGCCAGTCGCGCGCCGCCGCCAATCCCCGCCTCCACGAACCACCCTCCCTTCCCCCCCGGCCGGCTCTCGATCCCCACCAGCAGGACCAGGAATCCGTTGTCCGCGCCGCTCGCAAACACGCCCGCCAGCCCGCCGCCGGCATAGAGACCGGGGCGCATGCTTCGCGGGTTGAGCAGGAAATGCCCCACCACCTCGGCCCGCCCCACGCCGTCTCCGTCTCCCGTGACGCCCCCGCCTGCGTACAGCGCGATGCGCGTGCGCAGGGAGGGGCGCACCGAGGCGGTGAGCCCGGCGGTGTAGACGGCGGGGTCCGCCGCCGTCACCACCGCCTCGAGCCCCGCTTCGCGCATCGTGCCGACCTGGCCGGACAGCGGCGTCGCGAGGAGCCCGAGCCCGAGCGACGCCCGGGCGACCCTAGCCCAGGCGAAGGTCATAGCTCGTGGCGATGTCCGGCGCGAGGGAGTGGAGGACGGAGCAGTACTTCTCCATCGAGAGGTCGATGGCGCGGCGCGCCTTCGCCTCGTCCAGCCCCGTCCCCTTGATCGTCCAGGTGTAATGGATGGCGGTGTACCGCTTCGGATGCTCGGCCCGGCGCGTGCCGTCCATCCGCACCTCGAGCGACTCGAGGCCGACCTGCATCTTCTTCAGGATCGAGACGACGTCGGCGCCGGCGCAGCTGGCGGCGGCGAGAAGGAGCTGCAGCATCGGGCCGGGTGCGGTGGCGTTGTCGGCGTCGACCACCACCTGCGGCCCGCCCGGTTCACCGCCCTCGAAGCGCATGCCGTCGAGCCAGCGGAGCGTGGCGTGCTTGGTTTCCGGTGTGTCAGTCATTGCGGGGTCCTAGAGTGGTCGGGAGGCCTTCGGGGCCGCCCGGGTGTAGTCCCAGATCGCATACAGCGCGATCGCCGCGGTGGCGTGCGCGAGGGGATGAAGGTACGGCGAGTCGAGCACGAACGCGAAGAGCGTCGCCACCTGCATGACGGTGACCGCCTTGCCGCCCGCACGGGCCGGGATGCTGCTCGCGCGCCCGCGCACGCTGACGACCAGGAACGCGACGCTGGCCACAATGTCCCGGGCGAGCACCCCCAGCAGCTCCCACCAGGAGAGCGCGCCCGAGGCGAGTACCGTGCCGAACGCCACCACCATGAAGAGCTTGTCCGCCACCGGGTCGATGAACGGCCCGAGGCGCGAGCTCCCGAACCGGCGGGCCAGCCAGCCGTCCAGCAGGTCCGAGCCGGCGGCGAGCGTCAGCACCACGAGCCGCCAGTCCCTCCCGACCAGCGGAAAGGCGACGGCCAGCGGCAGGCGGATCACCGTGAAGAAGTCGGCGAGCATGAACCGGCTCCGGCGATCTTGCTCCCCCGTGACGTCGGACCTAGGTTCGGTCACCACACCTCCACTGAGCCGCGAGACGCCCATGCATGAACCGATGCTGCGACAGGTCGCCCTCTTCGCCACGCTGGACGACGGCGAGCTCGCCCGCATTGCCGAGATTTGCCGGGAGCAGAGCTACCATCCCGGCCAGACGATCTTCAAGGAGGGAGAGCCGGGCAATCGGCTCTTCCTCATCCTCGAGGGGGACGTCCGCATCAGCCGGGACATCCCCGGCAGCGGCGAGGAGGCGCTGGCCGTCCTGAAGCCTGGCGCCTGTTTCGGCGAGATGGCGGTGTTCGACCGCTCGGAGCGCTCCACCGACGCGATCAGCAACGGCGGGTGCCGCCTGCTCACCATCAGCCGCGCCGACCTCGAGATCGTGCTCGACCTCGACCCCGAACTGGCCGGCAAGGTGCTCCGCGCCATGGTCCGGCTCCTCTCCATCCGGCTCCGCGCCACCAACGACAACCTCCGCTCCATCCTGGCGATGTCGATGTTCTAGCGGTCATTGACGAAGACGTCGTTCGCCGGCAATCAGCCACGCGTTGCGCCGGAGTGCTGGAGCCGGGCGCGATATGGGGCCGCTCCGTATTGTAGTACCGGAGCCACTCCGGCAGCAGGGCGGCCCGCTGCCGCGACGAGTGATAGGCCGCGGGCGGCCGTATCGTGAGCGCGTCACCGCCCGGACCGTGAGACGATCCAGCCGCCTGAATCATCTACGCAGACAATCCCCTCTCCGGAGCCGCCCCTTGATGCGTCTGCGCCCGTGCGCCACGCCGCTGCTCGCCACGCTCCTGGTCGCCGGCTGCCTCGGCGTCTCCGACGACAAGGCACGGACGACGTTCGCGGACTCCGCCGGGGTCGAATTGGCCGTGGCGCCAGCCGAGGACCAACCCCTCCCCTGGACCCTGACGGAGCTCTTTCGCCTCGGCGGCGCGGATGAAGGACCGGGCAGCTTTGTGGACGTGAACGCCTCCTCGGCCGGCACCGACCAAGCCGGCAATATCTACGTGCTCGACGGCCAGCAATACCGGGTGGAGGTGTTCTCCCCGACCGGCGAGCACATTCGCTTCCTCGGCCAGAAGGGCGGCGGTCCGGGCGAGATCGAGTTTCCCATCACCTTCTTCGTCAGTCCCGCGGGGATCGCCCATGTCTACGACGCAAGCAAGGAGGCACTGGTCCGCTGGGGTGCCAACGGCGTGGTGCTGCCGCCGAAATCACTCGCGGCGGGGGCCGTGCGGTTTCCACGGGCCTACGGCGACACACTGATTTTCGGGCTGGCGGAGCGCACCGAGACGGAGGGCACCACCACCCTCGCCATCGCGGTCGGCAACGACACCACGACGCTGACATCGTTGTCGACGCCGACCGGCGCCATGGTGCAGTTCTCCTGCGTCAGTTTCATCCAACCTCCGGTCTTCACGCCGACCCTGCAATGGGCCACGAATGGGCAGGGCGTGGCGGTCACCCGCCAGACCCCGTACCAGGTCGACTACTATCAGGGCGGCAGCCTGGCGCGGAGCATCCGCCGGCCGATCCCGTCAAAGCCGACATCCGTCGATGACGTGGCGCGACTCTATCCGGACGGAATGACGGTGCGCTTCGGCGGCGGCGCCGCCTGCACCATTCCAGCCAGCGAGATCATGGACAAACAGGGCGTCGCCCCTGCCCTTCCGCAGATCCGATCGCTGACCCTCGACCCGCAGGGCCGCCTCTGGGTGGAGCGGTACACCTTCAAGGACGAGCCTTCGCTGGTTGATCTCTTCGACGCGGAGGGACGGTACCTCGGGACCCTCTCCGAGAGGGGGCCACCGCTCGGCTTCATCGGCACCGACGTGATCCTGTTCGCCGAGGAAGACGCGGACACCGGTGTCCGGCAGTTGGTGGCCCTCCGCGTGGCGGGCGGGTGAAGCAGCCGATCAGCCGTGACTCCGCCCTTCCCCATCGACGGAGGAAGCGAGCCATGAACACCGCGGAACGGGAGGCATTGCTCAGGACCCTGGCAGATCGTTTCGCCGCCAATATGCACCGGCACCGGGACAGCGACTGGGCCTCCGTGCAAGCGCGCCTGGGAGGGAACCCGGACAAACTCCAGGCGCTCGCCGAAATGGAACAGTCTGGAGGCGAGCCCGACGTGATCGGCTGTGACGCCGCGACCGGGACTTTCATCTTCTGTGACTGTTCCGCCGAGAGCCCGGCGGGCCGGCGGAGCCTCTGCTACGACGAGCAGGCACGCGCCTCCCGAAAGGCGAACAAGCCCGCCGGCAGTGCGAGCGCCATGGCCGCCGCCATGGGCATCGAGATGCTCACGGAGCAGCAGTACCGGGAGCTGCAGGCCTTGGAGGCGTTCGACAGGAAGACCTCGAGCTGGGTCCGAACGCCAGTCAAGATCAGGGAACTGGGTGGGGCGCTCTTTTGTGACCATCGCTTCGACACCGTGTTCGTCTATCACAATGGCGCGGAGTCGTACTATGCCGCCCGGGGGTTTCGCGGACGGCTGGCGGTGTAGAACTTCCAGAGTGCGGCGCCCCGCACCTGACCAGCCGTCGCGTCCTGGCCGGGCCGACAAGTGGTCGCCAGGACGTGTCTCAACCCCGCACGCACGAGGCCTGCTTCATGAGCGACTCCGAGGATGCCGTACGTCCCCCCTTCCACCTTGCCTTTCCCGTTCGCGATGTCGAGGAGGCGCGGCGATTCTACGGCGGGATCCTGCAATGCGCGGAGGGACGCAGCGACGCCAACTGGGTGGATTTCGACTTCTTCGGCCACCAGCTGGTGGCCCATCGAACGGTCGCGGCCCAAGACGAGGCTTCGACCGGTCCTGCGCACCGCAACGCGGTTGACGGCCATGCCGTTCCGATCCCCCACTTCGGGGTGGTGCTTCCCTGGGACACCTGGCATCGGCTCGCCGATCGCGTCCGCGGCGCGGGCATCGGCTTCGTGATCGAGCCATACATCCGGTTCCAGGGTCAGGTTGGCGAACAGGCGACGATGTTCTTCCTCGACCCCTCGGGCAACGCCCTGGAGTTCAAGGCGTTCAAGGATTTGTCGCAGATCTTCGCGAAGTAGGCAATGACGCCGGGACCTGCGTGCCCCGCGCAGGGCGCACAACCTAGGGCTGCAGGATCCCGCGCGCCGCGCGGCGCACGTCCGGCGAGGAAAAGCGGAACGCGGCCCGATCCAGCACGTAGTGCATGAACCCGGTGGCGAAGCCGAGCGCCAGCAGCCCGGGCACGTACCGGGAGGAGCGCAGCCACATCGCGACGGCGCCGAAGAGGCGGTCGGCGTAGGCGTACTCGTTGGATACGGCCTCGACCTCCAGCGCCGGGAGCAGCAGGGCGGAAACGACGGCGAGCAGCAGCAGGACCGCCCACGCGCGCCGATTGACCGGCTCCAGCCGCCGCTGCCAGCCGGTGGCGGGGGCCCGATCCCCTCCCGAGGCCGCGAGGGAGGCGAGGCCCATCGCCGCGCTCCAGTGCTGGACGCCCCAGAGCACGAGGAAGAGGAAGGGGTCGCGTGCGAGGAAGGCCACGAGCACCATCATCGAGACACCGACGATGTAAGCCGCCCGCGGCAGCGAAGGGCGCCGCGAGCGCAGCTCGGCGTGGAGCATGAGCGCCGTCAGGATGAGGACGAGCCCGATGCCGCCGTCGCGCAGGGCGCGCGCCAGGGTGGCGGACCCGCCGGCACCCAGCAGCGGATCGATCCAGCGGTCCTGGAAGGCGATGGATCCGGCCAGGGCCTCCGCCAGCACGACGCCGCCCCCGCCCACGGCCAGCGCGAACCAGCGGTCCAGCCGGCGTGTGGCGGCGTCCGAACCCCGCCCGGATCGGGTCCGATACAGGCTGAGGAGGCCGAAGTGCTGCGCGGCGAAGTGGTGGCTGACCAGCACGAAATCCAGGACGGCCAGCCAGACGACCCGCTCGGTGAGCGGCATCGGCAGCAGCCGCTCGGGCGCGAGCAGAACGGCGAAACAGGCCGCAACGATGGCCAGCGGGGCCACGACGAAGCGGAGCCGCTGCGCGGCGAGCAGGGGGCGATAGGCGGGAGTGGCGTAGGCCAGCCAGGCGGAGGAGAAGCGGTGGCCCAACCAAAGGGGCACCATCAGGGCAAAGAAGAGCCCATCCACCGGGCTGGCACGCACCTCGGTGTGCCCCCGCGCCAGGAAGAGAACGAGCGGGGCCAGCCAGAGGGGATTCAGGACCCAGAGGAGGTCCCAGGCGGGACTTCGGATCCAGCGCATCGAGGTGGACGCTATCATGCCGCCGGGTCCCCCACCTGCCGGGCGCCGCAAGGTGCACGGCGAGCCCGGCGGATGCAGTTGGCAGATTCATCGCTTGGCATTTGCATCGCTGAACCTGCCGTTGCCCGCGTGTCGACGCCACCTCTCCGGGCATTGTACTGATGAACGCTGATGCTGCCAACCCCTCATGCATCACGCCGCCACGGTCGGCTCGCGCGCCATCCCTCCCGCCACCGCCGGCGCTCCGCGATCAACCTACACGACGGACATTTTGCCGTGTGGCGGGGAGGTGATGATCCGGACGAGTGACTCGACGGCCGTGGCGGCGGTGCATGAATTCCTGGCCTCCAAGCGCCACGCACATCACGCGATGGCGCACGACCCCTCCATGCAGCAGGGACACCCGATCCGCGGATCACCATGCCACCCCGGAGCAACTCATGGCACTCGCCTTGACCGACGATGCACGGAAGCAGGCCGTCGCGTCCATCACGCGCTTCTGTCTCGAGGAGCTCGAGGCGGTGGCCGACGCCGAGGCCTTTCTGCGCGATCGGCTCGCGGACATGGACGCGACGCTGCACGAACCGGAGTTCGTCTACTGGCCGAAGGATGCGTCGGTCCGGCGGAAGCCGTGACCTGTCATTCACTCCCCTCGGCACTTCCACCCTGAGACCGCGTCGGGGCTCGCCTCGCCCTCAGGCCGCACCGCATGCCTTTGGAACACCCCTCGTCACGGTTTCCGGCGCGACCCCGTCACAGGTTGCGGCGACTGGTTGGCCGCCTCGTACCCCTCCATCACCCGCTCCACCGTCCCGGAGAGCGAGTCACCCTTGACCGTCAGCTTCCAAGTGCTGATGACCGTCGCCTTGCTCTCCGTGCCGTTCATGTTGAGGGTAGCCTCCGTGCGGGCGATGAAGGTCGCCGCTGGCGCGGTAACCGGAGCCGCCAGCCGCTGCGCCGGCCGGGGAGACAGCTCGGGATCGGGGTCCATGTCGAGCTTGCCGATCAGCGAGTCAGCCACCGAAACCACCACCAGGGTGCCCGAGCCCAGGATCGGGGTGGCCGCCCCGTTCTCGATCGTCGCCCCGACCGGATAGGAGATCCGCCACGTCCCGGCAAAGGGGGACTGCTGGGCGGCCAGCGCGGACGTGTGCAACACAATCAGACAACATAAGGTGCGGATCATCGGTGATGTGCTCCTGGAACAGGTGATTGGAGTGGTGCCCGTGTGGCTCCCGGTCGAGATGCCGGAGACCGGCAAGGGGTCGCAGGCGGCATGTGCTCGTCCGCCGAAGGTATCCGGTGCGACACTTTCCCACGGCTCATCCGTAGGACGTACCATCGTCCACGCACTGCCACCAGCCGCCTGAGGAGCCCGCCCCGATGGTGCTTTGCCGACTGTCGCGCGTTCTCCTCGCGCCCATCCTCCTCGCCACCGCCCCAAACCTCACCGCCCAATCGACCCCCACCCCGGATGGGTGGCCGCCGATTCAGGGTGCGCGGGCACGAGCCGATCTCTTCCGGCTCGCGGACGATTCCATGGGTGGGAGGGAGCCCGGCTCGCTCGGCAACTTCCTCGCGACGGAATACATCGCCTCGGAGTTTCGCCGCCTCGGCCTCCAGCCGGCCGGCGACTCCGGCACCTACTTTCAGCGTGTGCCGTTCGTGATCGAACGCCTGTCAGACCAGACGTACTTCCGGACGGGCGACGTCCTGCTCGCGCTGGGAGAGGAGTTCCTCCCGGCCATCTGGCTCCCCAACCGCCCGCTTTCCCTCGACGGCGTCGAAGCCGTCTACGGGGGAGACGCCACCGATCCGTCGCGATGGATCTCCCCGGAGGCCGCCGAGGGCAAGGTGGTCGTGCTCACGGTGGGGCCCGATGCCTCGGGACAGCGCCGGTACATGAGCACCCGGATCGTCGGGACGGCCTCGCACTGGCAGGGAGCGGCCGCGGTGGTGCTCGTCGAACTCGACCTGCTGCCCCTTGGCGTCCGTCGCGCCACCATCGATGGCCGCCTGACCGTGAGGCGACCGCAGGCCGCCGCCGATCTCCCGCCCCTGGTCCTCCTGTCGCCGCACGATGCGCAGGCGCTCTTCCCGGCCCCGCTCGACCAACTGCCGCCCGGAGCGACCGGGCGCCTGGTGTACGCCACCGCCGCCATGGTGGGCGACCCGACTCCCTATGCCGCGCGCAATGTCGTCGCGATTCTCCCCGGTTCCGATCTCCGCCTCCGGCATCAGTACGTCGCACTGACCGCCCACAACGATCACGTGGGGCTGACGGGTGCCCCGCCAGTCGACCATGACTCCGTCCGGGCCCACAACCGTGTCGTCCGTCCGATGGGCGCCGACAGCCCCGATCGCGAACCGACGGCCGAGGAATGGGCCCGCATTCGAGCGATTCTCGACAGCCTCCGAACGCGCTTCGCCGCCCGTCCCGACTCCATCCGGAATGGTGCGGACGACGACGGCACGGGAACTGTCTCTCTGCTCGAACTCGCCCGGGTCTTCTCGGCGCAGGGCGCGAAACCCCGCCGCTCGCTCCTATTCGTCTCGCATACCGGCGAGGAGTACGGACTGCTCGGCTCCGCGTGGTATGCCGAACATTCCACGGTACCTCGCGACTCGATCGTCGCCGAGATCGACCAGGATATGGTCGGTCGAGGTGGGCTCGAGGATCTGCCCGAGGGGGGGCCGGCGTACCTCGAGGTGATCGGCGCCTGGCGGCTGTCCACCCAGTTCGGCGATATGCTGACCACGGCCAACGCCAAGCTGCCGGAACCGTTCGCATTCAATTTGACGTACGACCAGCCGGGCCATCCACTGCAGTACTACTGCCGCGCCGACCACTACAGCTACGCCAGGTGGGGCATCCCGAGCGTCGCGCTCTCCCGGGGCGAGCACCTCGACTACCACCAGGTGACCGATGAGCCGCAGTACATCGACTACGACGCGCTCGCACGCGTCACCAGTCTGGTCTACCTGTTCGCCGCCGAGGTGGCCAACGCAGACATGCGTCCGGCACTCAACGGACCTCGACCGGATCCGAGCGCGCCATGCCGGCAGTAGCATGTGGGGCCGCCGCGAGGCGGCTGGCGCTTCCCGCTCTGGTTGTGTCCGTAGGGCTGGCCGCCTGTGGCCCGCACCCCGATCTTGCGCAGGATCGTGCGGCACTGCTCAGGCTTCACGAGGTGCAACGCCAAGCGCACCTGGCACGGCGGGCCGATCTCCTGGTGGCGACTTTCGCCGACACGTTCTACAGCGTTGCCTCCGGCGAGGTCGACACCCCCAGCCATGCCGCCAGTATGAAGCGCTTCCAGGCCTACTTCGACCGCTCGACCTTCCTGGCCTGGGATGACCGTGTCCCGCCCATCATCCGCATCTCCCCGGATGGCCAGATGGCCTACGTCATCGTGCGGAAGGAGGTGCGCGTCACGCAACCAGACAGTGCTGGCGTCCCGCGTGCCGTCCATACCACGTACGCGTGGCTTGAGACCTACGAGAAGAACCAGGGCGTCTGGCGCCTCCACGCAATTGCCTCGACCGACCACCCCAACCCACCGTACCCTCCAACGGAGGACTGATTGATCATCACGCTCGCCACTTCGCTGCTCGTCGCGAGTATCCAGAACCCCACGCTCGTGACGCCCGGTGACCCGGCCCTCAAGCCGGTATGCGATTCACACAGTGCCACGGCGCTGGAGTTGGTGGTGGTTGCCCCCAGTGGTTCGGAACGCGTCGTGGCGAGACTTCAGCGCTCCAAGTCGCGCTCCACGGAACTGGGCCAGCCGGTGTGCATCATTGTACAACGGTACCTCAGGGACTCCTCCACGGATGTGGACTCATCCATCGTGCACGCGGCCACGCTCGCGCCGGTACGCTACTCGGCGCGCGTCAACTCGAGCGTGGAGCGATTCTGGTTCCGGGGCGACAGCGCCGGCGGGGCCGTGGTCGAAGGTGATTCCGCCCGGCGGGTGTACGCCGAGCGGTCGCCCGATCCCTTCTTCCTGGCGGTAGCTGACTTGAGCGTCCTTGCCGCGCTGCCCCTCGCGCCCGGCTACGAGGCCCGGTTTGCATCCTACAACCCTGGCCGGGGCTTTCACGATGTGCAGATCCGGGTCGAGGGCCTCGACACACTGGTTACCCTGGGTACGCCCACCCCGGCATGGCGGGTGAGCTACGACGCCGGAGCGGCCCCCACGGTGCTCTGGCTCGACGCCGCCGACCACGAGCTGATTCGCTCCCGCTCCACGCTCCGCAATGGAGCAATCTTCTGGCGTCGCAGAATGGGTGACGGAGGATGAGGCCCCTCCTCCGGATGGCCCGAGTGGCCATCGCAGCCACCCTCCTGGCGCCACCGGCCTTCGCCCAGCAGGCTCCCGCGCCATCCCGTCAGGCCCTCCTCGAACGGGACGGCATCATCTGGGGCAGCGCGGCCGCCTGGAGTGTGCCCTTCGCCGAAAACATCGGCGAGGACGACAAGATCGCCGGGTTGAGCCGCCTCTGGATGGAAGTGAAGATCAACTTCCCCAATTTCGCGCAGGTGCCGGACCTGGACTGGGACAAGACGTTTGTCGACTACATCCCCAAGGTCCGCGCCACGACGAGCACCGAGGAGTACTACCGGGTGCTCCAGGCGATGGTGGCCCTGTTGCATGACGGCCACTCCAGCGTGTTTCTGCCCAAGGAACTGACGCAACGCCAGGGCACGCCGCCGCTTCGGCTCGAGGTCATCGACCACCGCGTGTTCGTCGCAGCGGTGGAGAGTCCGTCACTCGAATCCCTGGGCGTCTCCCGCGGTCTTGAGATCGTGTCGATCGACGGGACGCCGGTCGCCGCCTTCGTGGCGCGGGAGCGCGCGCCCTACGTGAGCAGCAATTCGCCCCAGCATACCGAAGTGCTGCAGTACACCTATGGACTGCTCACCGGTGACCGGCAGCAACCGGTGACGGTGCGGCTTCGGCGGCCCACCGGCGCGGAGTTCACCCTACGACTCAACCGATCGGGCTATGCCGATGTCACCTCGCTGCCGGCCATGGAGTTCCGGCAGTTGCCCGGTCACCTGGCCTACCTCGCCATCAATTCGTTCGGGGACCCGGCCATCGAACAACCGCTCCTCGCCGCCTGGCCCACTATCCTGGCCAGCGACGGGCTCATCCTCGATGTCCGCCAGAACGATGGTGGCAGCGGGCTCATTGCCTACGCCATTCTCGGCTACCTCTCCCCCGTCCCGATTGCCCTGCCGCAGTGGAAGTCCCGCCAGTACGTGCCGACCTTGCGCGCGTGGGGCACCCCGGGAAGCTGGTACACGGCCGACAAGCAGACCTCGCCCGGGCAGCCCAGCGACTATTACGGGAAACCGGTGGTCCTGCTGACCGGCCCGCGATCCCTCTCGGCAACGGATGTGTTCGCCGAGACGTTTCGAATGATGGAGCGTGGGGTGATCATCGGTGAACCGACCGGCGGCAGCACCGGAGACCCGGTGAGCTTCGCGCTGCCAGGCGGCGGTTTCGGGCGGGTTTCCACCTCGGCGAACGTCGGCACGGCCCTGGTTGGGCACGGTGTCCAGCCGCAGGTCCTGGTGCCGCGCACGGTGGAGGATTTTCTCGCCGGCCGCGACGCCGCCCTCGAGCGGGCGGTCATCGAACTCCAGCGCCAGGCGGCACGCCCGGGACCCTAGCTGGAATCGACACCGACATTCTTCACCGGCGATCAACCGAGCGTTGCGCCGGGGTGCTGAAGCCGCGGGCGGTAGGGCCGGGTCCGGACCTGCCGGATCCGGAGCCGGCGGCGGAAGCGGGCGAGTCGCCGGGACGAGCGGTGGGGCCGACTGGAGCGGTCGACCACGTCGGCCGGACCCTCGGCGCCGCTGTGGCTCGGTGAACAACCTCCTGATCAATTACATCTAGCGGCCCCCGCCGCTCCCCCGCACCACCCCTTCGGCCCGGCGTTCGGGCCGGAGCGATGCACGCGCCACGCGCCAGACCTCCTCCGCCGTCACCCGTCGGTACGGCGCGGCCGGATCCTCGAGCTCCTCGAGTCCCCGGCCGATCAACCATGCCTCCACGATCTCCGACAGCACGTGGCCGGCGCTCTGCCGCTGCACCTCCGCCTGCCCCGCCAGGTACCCGACCGCGCCGCGGAGTTCGTCCGGCGTCACCGGTTCGTTCGCGAACCGCGCCAGCTCGGCCAGCATCGCCTCGCGCGCCTCCTCCTCGCGCTCGGGCGAGGTCGCGATGTACGTCCCGAGCGCTCCCGCGCGGAGTCGCGGCCAGGCGAACGCGAGCACGGTGTAGGCGAGCGAGCGCTGCTCGCGCAGCGCGTCGAAGAGCCGGCCGCCGAGCCCGCTCGCCACCGCCGCCCAGACCTCCGCGGCGTGATGGAGCGGATCCCGCCGGCCCGGCCCCGGAAACAGCATGGCGAACGCCGACTGCGCCTTTCCCAGGTCGGCCACCCGCATGACAGGTGCGGCGCCCGGCGTCCACTCCACCGCGGTGGCGGCGTCTCGTGGAGCGCTTCGCCAGTCCCGGAAGACGGCGGCCAGCTGGTCCGCGGCGCGGTCCGGGTCCAGGTCACCGACGGCCACCACGGTGAGCCGGTGTCCCCGGACAGCCTCCCGGTGCCACGCCGCGACCCTCGTCGCCGTGAGCGCGCCCAGCGTCTCCTCGAGCCCGCCCGCCGGGAGACCGTAGGACGTGTCGCCGAACGCGCAGCGAAAGGCCAGCTGAAACGGGTAACGGAAGGTGTCGTCCGGCACCTGCCGCGCCTCTTCCATCATGAGGTCCCGCTCGCGCGCCACCTCTTCCTCGACAAACCTCGGCTCGTCGATGGCCAGCCTGAGCAGCGCGGCGGCGGGCGCCAGGCGCTCCGACATGACGGTGGTGCCCATGCCGAGCCAGTCGGTGGCGGTGGAGGCCCCGAGGCTCCCGCCCAGCCGCTCGAAGGCGAGGGCGAGCTGCTCCGCGTCGTACTGACCCGCGCCGCGAATGGCGCTCCGGAGGGCGAGCGACCCCAGCCCCGCCTCGGTGGGAAGCTCGAGGCCCGCGCGCGAGGCGTAGACCCCGAGGCTCACGGCGGGAACGCCGGTCTTCCGCCGGACGAGGAGATCCACGCCGTCGAGCGCCACGTGCAGCACGCCGGCGCGGCGCTGTCCAGCCGGTCGGCCGTTGACTGCGCGGATCACGGGCGCGGGTTCGGCAGTGGGAGGTCGGCGCGCCGGCGCCACTCCGCCGAATGCCGCCGCGAGCGACGCGGCGTCGAGGTCGGCGCCGCGCCCGTCCGGGAGGTACGCCACCGCGCCGACGGCGTCCGGAAGGAGGTACCGCTCCGCCACGCGCTGCACGTCGGCGGCCGTGACCGCGGCGAGCTGCGCGAATTCCTCGTCGAGCAACGCCACGTCCCGGAGCGCCTCGGCGGAGGCAATCGCGCTCGCGCGGCCGTCCATCGTCTCGAGCCGCCGGCCCCAGCGGGTCAGGAGGAGCGCCCGGGCGCGCTCGATGTCCGCAGGCGCGGGTCCCTCGCTGCGCAGGGCGAGCACCGCCTTCGCGATTTCCCCGAGCGCGGCCGGCAGCCTGTCGGGCTCGAGTTCCGCGCCGACGCTGAACACGCCGACCTCCGTCGGCGCGTAGTGGTGCGCGGAGACGCTGGTGGCGAGCCCGGTGGCGCGCACGCCGCGATAGAGCCACGACCCCCGCCCGCTCCCGAGCACCGTGGCCGCCAGGTCGAGCGCGGCGGCGTCCGGATGGAGCGGCGGTACGGTCCGCCAGCCGAGGGCGAGCTCGGCGAGCGCGATCGGGCCCCGCAGGGTCCGCGCCCGGACGTCGCGCCGGGGCGGCTCCTCCGGCGAGCGATCCGTCGCCGCGGGGCGGGCGGGCCAGTTTGCGTACCGCGCGCGGGCGGCGCGGAGCGCCTCCGCCGGGTCCACGTCGCCCACGATGGCCACGATCGTTCGGTCCGGCACGTACCGCGACTCGTAGTATCCCGCCACGTCCTCGCGCGTGAACCCGGCGAGCGCCGATTCCGTCCCGATCCTCCAGCGGCGAATCCGGTGGCGGTCGAAGAGCACTTCGTGCAGCGTCTCGTGCGCCAGCGCCCCTGGCGAGTCGAGCTTCCGCTTCGCCTCCTGGATGATCACCTGGAGTTCGCGGGCCAGTTCCTCCCGGTCGAGGCTGGCGTGCTGGAGCGCGTCGGCCTGGATGTCGAGCGCGGTCTCCAGCTGGTCGGCGGGGAGGGTCACGTAATAGGTGGTGTAGTCGTAGGCGGTGCCGGCGTTCAGGTACCCGCCGGCGGCCTTGGTCTGCCGCGCCACCTCGCCGACGCCGCGCGTCGGGGTGCCCTTGAAGAACATGTGCTCGAGGACGTGGCTGATCCCGCCCCATCGGTCGGGTTCGTCGAAAAAGCCCGCCTTGACGTGGGTCACGACGGCGACGGCCGGTGCGGAGGGCTCGCGCTGCACGAGGAGGGTCAGGCCGTTCGGCAGGACTTCACGGACGACGCCCGCGGTCCAGGATCGCTGCGTAGGCATGTCGAAAGGTATGCGAACAGGTGCGGGATGCACGCCGGGGCCCTCGCAGGCCCCGGAGATCTGTGCTGCCAGGGGCGCACAGCCGTGCGCCCCTATTGGATGATGCGGAGGACGCCTGCTTCGGAGCTGCCGCGAATGAAGGCTTCGGCGTCGGTGACCGGGATGACGATCCCGGTCTCGGCCTGGCCGCGGCGGGCCAGGCTCGCCATGAACTCGACCAGCGACGCCGCGGAGCCCTCGTGGTCGGCGGCCTTCATCTGGAGGAGGATCTCCTCCCAGGTGCCGTTGAAGAGGTGCCCCGACAGCGTGGCCACGAGGTGCGACTCGCCCACGTTGGGGCGCTTCTGCATCGCCTGCAGCTCCGTGAGCAGCGTCCCGAACAGCTCGAGTTGGTTCGGGTCCCGGAGCGAGCCGTCGGGAAGCAGCGCCTCCATTTCCGCGAGCAGCATGTCGATGGAGTCGGGCTCGGCGGCCACCTCGCCGAGGCGGGCGAGCCAGGGCGCGAGTTCGGGATCGTCGTCGGGGAGCCGGAAGAGGGACTTCTTCAGCTCGATGTACCGCCAGAGGGCGAGCTCGTCGAAGTGCTCCTCGGGCTGGGTCCGCTCGAGGTGGTGCAGCGAGGCCTCGGACTCGCCGCGGTCATACAGGAGATTGGCGAGGTAGATGCGCGCCTCGGCGTACGTCGGGTCGATCTCGAGGGCGCGGCGCAGCCAGTAGAGCGCGCCGCTCTCGTTGCCGAGCCGGTGCGAGGCGTAGCCGACGCAGGCCGCGGCTTCGGGGGAGTCGGGATGGGCGGAGACGGCGAACTCGAAGAAGCGGTGCGCCTGCGCGAGCAGCCCCTCGCGGAAGAGGGCGCGGCCGAGCTGGAGCATGAGCTCGTGATCTTCGCGGAAGCCGAGCGCCACGACGCGCTCGAAGGCGGCCAGCGCGCCGCCGCGGTCGCCGATCTTGAGGAGGGTCTCGCCGAGCCCGGCGAGGGCGTCTTCGTGGTCGGGGTCCCGCGCGATGGCGCGATCGAAACTGCGGCGCGCCCAGGCGTACTCCTCGCGCGCGAGGTAGGCGTATGCCATGCCGACATGGAGTTCCACCGCGTGCGGATAGAGCGTCACCCCGACGCGGAGCAGGTCCAGCGCTTCGTCGTACCGGCCTTCGTTGTAGAGGGAATGGGCGTTCTCGTCGTATTCGTCGGAGCTGAGAAAGCTTTCCGACATCGGCGGAGCCTCCAGAGGCAGGTTGCACCAAATTAGGACAGGAGGGGGGTCCCACGCAAGAGAAGCGATGACAGCGAGTTGCGCGGCGACCCGGCCCCGTGGGGCGGGGGTTGACACCAACGCGGTCAGGAATATGTTACTGACCGGTCAGTTACTAATTTGAGGCCCTGGACGCCATGCCACAGACCCGACGCCGCCCCCCGCGCCCCCGGTGGAAACGCCGCCCCGAGGCGCGACACGAAGAGATCATCGCGGCGGCCGCCGAGGCCTTCGCCACGACCGGATTCGCGCGGACCAAGCTCGACGACGTCGCGCGCCGCGCCAAGGTCAGCAAGGGGACGCTCTACCGCTATTTCGACTCGAAGGACGCGCTCTTCCGCGACATGGTGCGTGCCAACGTGGTGACGGTCCTCGCCGCGGGGGAGGAGTTCATCCGGACCTACGAGGGTTCCTCGCGCGACCTGCTCGCCCAGCTCATCCGCCGCATGTGGGACACCATGCGCGACCCGGGCATGGCGGGGATCGCGCGGCTGGTCCACTCCGAGCTCCACGAGTTCCCCGAACTGGCCCGCTTCTACTTCGCCGAGGTCATCCTGCGCGCCCGGCGCATGATCACGTCGGTGCTCGACCGGGGCGTCGCCAGCGGGGAATTCCGGCGCGACCTGCACCGGTTCGCGGCGCGGGGCCTGCCGCACCTGATGGTCTTCTCGGCCCAGGCCCAGTGCTTCTTCGCGACCATGGATCCCGAGCGCCTGCCCGACGACCAGGTGCTCGACGGGATCCTCGATCTCTTCCTCCACGGCGTCGAGGCCCGGCCACCGGCCGGCCCGGCGGTCTGACCATGCGCAACGCCGTCCGTCTCGTCCTCTGCTTCATGCTGACCGCGGCCGCCGTGGCGCCGCTCGCCGCGCAGGCCTCCGCGCAGGTGCCGGCCGAGCTTTCCCTGCTCGGCGCCGTGCAGCTCGGGCGGCAGCAGGCGGTGTCGGCCACCCTGGCCAACCTCAACGCCCAGGTGGCTGAAAACAGGATCGGCCTCAGGCGCGCCGACCTCCTGCCGCAGATTTCCGTGGCGGGGACCGTCACCCCGCAGACGGTCAACCTGGAGCAGTTCGGTTTTCCCGGCGCCGTGGGCGTCACCCCGCCGTTCACGCTCTACGCCCTGCAGGGCCGCGCCAGCCAGGTGATCTTCGACGCCAGCCTGATCGAGCGACTCAAGGCGGCGTCCGATTCGGCCAAGGTGGCCGGCCTCGATGCCCAGCACATCGGCAGCCTGGCCGGCGCGGCGGCCGGGCTGGCGTACCTCCGGGTGCTCGCCGCCGCCGAGATCGTGACGGCGCGCGAGGCGGACAGCGCCATCGCCGCCACGCTCCTGGCCCAGGCCCGGCAGTTCCAGGCCGCCGGCGTCACGCCGGCCATCGACCTGACGCGCAACGAGGTGAATGCGCGCGCCGTGCAGTCCGAACTGCTCTCCGCCCGCAACGAACTCGGCCGCGCCCGTCTCGACCTGCTCCGCGTCCTCAACCTCCCGCTCGACGCGCCGCTCCGGCTGACCGACAGCCTCGGCACCGGCCCGGTGGACGTTCCCCTCGCGCCGGACTCCGCGGTGTCTTTCGCGCTGGGGCACCGGCCTGACGTGACCGCGGAAGCGGGGCGGACCGAGGTGGCCCGCCGAAATCTTCGCGCCATCACGAACGAGTACTACCCGACGCTCGGCTTCCAGGGGCAGTGGACCCACTCCGGGCAGGAAGTGGATCGGATGCTCGGCAGTTACAGCCTGATGTTCGGCGTCCAGCTTCCCGTGTTCGACGGCTTCCGCCGCCAGCGCCGCTCCTCGGAGCAGGAGCTCCGGCTCGAGGCGCAGGAACTTCACCAGCGCGACCTGTCGCGCCAGGCCGAGCAGGAGGTGCGCCGCTCGCTCCTCGACCTGGGCACCGCCGAGAGCGCCGTCGCGCTCGCGACCGACCGGCTGGCGCTCGCCACGCTGGAACTCAAGCAGGCGACCGAGCGCTTCGACGCCGGCGTCGCGGGCAGCGTGGAGACCACGCAGGCGCAGGCGGTGGTGGTGGCCGCGCGGAACGCGCTGATCCAGGCCCGCGCCGGCTACGGCGTGGCGCGCATCACGTTGTACCAGTCCCTCGGTGTCCTCGACCAACTCCAGTAATCCACCTCACCCGACGACGACACGGCCATGACCGCCACCTTGCCGACCAACGACGCCCCGCCGCGCACCAGCGCTGCGCCGTCTCAGCTCCCCCCCGCCCCCACGCCGGCCGCGGCGCCCCGCGGGTCGAGGGTTCCCCTCGTCCTGCTCGCCCTCTTCGTGCTGTTCGGCGGCGGATGGGCGATTCGCACCTGGCTCTTCGGGCGCTCCCACGTGAGCACCGACAACGCACAGGTGGACGGCCACATCACCCCCGTCGCGCCCAAGGTCGGCGGATTCGTCCTGCGCGTGATGGTGGAGGAGAACCAGCCGGTCAGGGAGGGCGACACGCTCGTGGTCCTCGACACGCGCGACGCGCGCTCCCGCCTGCTGCAGGCCGAGGCCGACCTGGCGCTCGCGCGCTCGATGGCGGGGAGCAACCGGCGCGCCGGGCAGATGCAGGCGCAGCTGGCGGCGAGCCGCGCGAACGCCGCGGGCGCGGAGGCCACGGTGGTGTCCGCCGATGCGTCGCTGCGAAAGGCGCAGGCGGACCTGGAACGCGCGCGGCGGCTGGCCGCCGGCAACGTGGTGTCGGCCCAGCAGCTCGACGCGGCGGAGGCGGCGTATGCGGTCGCTGCGGCGCAGGCGGAGGCCGCCCGCCGCCAGGCGGGCGCCGCGACCTCGCAGGTGACCGCCTCGATGGCTGCGCTGCAGGGCGCCGACGCCCGCCTGGCGGCGGCGGAGGCCGCGGTGGAAACGGCCCGGCTGCAGCTCGAGTACACCACGGTGGTGGCGCCCTCCGACGGGATCGTCGCGCGGCGCAAGGTGGAAGTCGGGGAACTGGTGCAGCCCGGCCAGACGCTCATGACCGTGGTGCCGACCACCGGGCTCTGGGTCACCGCGAACCTGAAGGAGACCCAGCTCGAGAACGTCTCCCCCGGCGACGCGGCCACCTTCACCGTGGACGCCTATCCCGGGCGGGAGTTCCGGGGCGCGGTGGAGAGCGTGAGCCCGGCCACCGGCGCGCGGTTCGCCCTGCTGCCGCCCGACAACGCCACCGGCAACTTCACGAAGGTGGTACAGCGGGTGCCGGTGCGGATCGCGGTGACGGGGGAGCCGTCGTCGGAGTTCCCGCTCCGGCCCGGACTCTCGGCCGAAGTGACGATCCAGACCCGCTGACCTGCGCGTGACGTCGATCGCCCTGCCGCTCGGCGGCCGGCCCCAGCTGTCGCGCGCCGAGGTGTACGGCGCGCGGTATCTCATCGCGTTCGCGGTGACGCTCGCGAGCGTGCTGGAGCTGGTGGACACCAGCATCGTCAACGTCGCGATCCCCCACATGATGGGCAACCTCGGCGCGACGCTCGAGGAGATCGCGTGGGTCAGCACCGGCTACATCGTGGCGAACGTGATCGTCCTGCCGCTCACCGGCTGGCTCTCCGAGCGGCTGGGGCGCCGCAACTACTACACCGGGTCCATCGTCCTCTTCACCGTCGCCTCGTACTTCTGCGGCAACGCCGGCACGCTGGAGAGCCTCGTCTTCTGGCGCATCGTCCAGGGCATCGGCGGCGGGGCGCTGATCTCCACCGCGCAGGCCATCCTGTTCGACGTCTTCCCGCGGGAGGAGGCGGGCACCGCCATGGCCATCTTCGGGATGGGCGTCATGGTCGGCCCGACGCTCGGCCCCACGCTCGGCGGGTGGATCACCGACAACTACGCCTGGCCCTGGATCTTCTACATCAACATTCCCCTCGGCATCCTCGCCGGCTGGCTCACGTGGCGGTACGTGCCGGAGCCCGACCACCACATCGAGATGCCGGATCACGTGGACTGGAAGGGCCTGGCGCTCCTCATCCTCGGCATCGGGGCGCTGCAGATCCTGCTGGAGCGCGGCGAGAGCCACGACTGGTTCGCCTCGCGCGAGATCGTGACCGAGGCCGCCGTCGCCGTGACCGCCCTCCTCCTCTTCGTCTGGCACGAGCTGCGCACGCCGTTCCCGGTGGTCAACCTGCGGATCCTCGCCAATCGCCAGCTGGCCACCGGCGTGGTGTTCGGCCTCCTCCTCGGCTTCGCGCTCTACGCCAGCGTCTTCGCGTTGCCGGTGTTCCTGCAGAACCTCCTCGGCTACACCGCCTGGGACACCGGCAAGGTCATCCTGCCCGGGGCGCTCGCCAGCGCGGTCACGATGGCGGTCGCGGGCAAGTTCAACACGCGCATCGACGCGCGGCTCAGCATCACGGCCGGCGTGCTGCTCTTCACCTACTCGATGTGGCTGCACTATCACTTCACGATGGAGCTCGGGATGGGGGATCTCCTCGCCCCGATGATCCTCCGCGGCGTGGCCATGGGGCTGATCTTCGTCCCGCTCACCGCGGTCACCGTGGCAGACCTCTCGCCGAAGCTGATGGCCCAGGGGACCGGGATGTTCAACCTCTCCCGGCAGCTGGGCGGGAGCTTCGGGATCGCCATCACGGCCACCCTCCTCACCCGCTTCACCGAGCAGGCGCGTGACGCGCTCCGGCCGCATCTCTCGATGACGGACCCGGGACCGAGGCAGTGGCTGGCGGGGGTGGAGCAGTTGTTCATGCGGCAGGGCGGCACCCGGGGCGAGGCGGCGCTGAAGGCGCAGGCCGCGCTCGAGGGACTGGTGCATCAGCAGGCGTCGGTCATCGCCTTCGAGCGGGTGTTCCTTACGATGGGGCTCCTCTTCCTGCTCGGGCTCCCCCTCCTCCTCCTCTTCCGGACCGGCAGGGCGCAGCCGGGAGCCGGCCCGGCGCACTAGCGGTCAGCGGCACTGGGCCGGCAGCCGCCGCACCCGGGTCTCCTGCCTCAGCTCGCTCCGCCCTGCCCCGCTCGAGAACTCGACCCGGGCGTCGGCGCTGCTGGTCCAGCCGAGCGGTCCTTCGCCATTCCGCCACTGCAGGCTTCCGGCTTCCGTCTCCGTGCGGTGGACCACGACCGTGGAGTCCCCGGCGGCCACCCCTTCCTCCCACGACTCGCGACGGATCCAGCGGTACCGGGCGACCGGCCCCGTCCCGCCGGCGCTGTCCGCCAGCCGCCAGACGGTCAGCCCCGC
Source organism: uncultured Gemmatimonadales bacterium (assembly GCA_963777835.1). GTDB lineage: Bacteria > Gemmatimonadota > Gemmatimonadetes > Gemmatimonadales > GWC2-71-9 > SPDF01. The sequence continues at coordinate 179,360 of CAVZRK010000004.1, forward strand.
GCCGTCGGTCCACTCGCCGCCGCTCGCCAGCGGCGACGGCGACAGCGGGGGAAAGAAGCGGATCGGGATCCGGCGAAAATCGAAGATGTCCCGCAGCGCGGCCGGCACGAACGGCACGGCGGTGGAGAGGTAGTCACCCTGCGGATCGAGGACGCCGACGTACCGCCCGCCGAGGATGCCCGAGGCGTCCGGGGCGTAGCGCCCCTCCGGTCCCTCGCGGAAGACCGCCAGGGTGTCGTACCACATCTCCAGCGCGAGCCCCGCGCTGCCCGGCGTCGCGCGCACGGACAGGACGCCGTCGCGCCCCAGCGTTTCGCGCCGGCGGCCTGCGCTGAAGCTCGATTCGAGGGTGGCGAGGGTGGATTCCGAGAACCGGGCGCAATCGAGGGTCGAAGCGTCGTACGTTGGTGCCTGTGCGAACGCTGGAACGGCAAGCAGGGGTAGGAGCCAGGCACCGGAGTAGGGGCGCACGGCGGTGCGCCCCTACTCCGAGTCCATGAAGGGATACCGGTAGTTCACCGGCGGGACGAATGTTTCCTTGATGCTCCGCGGCGAGATCCAGCGCATCAGGTTGAGGATCGAGCCGGCCTTGTCGTTCGTGCCGCTCGCCCGCGCGCCGCCGAACGGCTGCTGGCCCACCACTGCGCCGGTCGGCTTGTCGTTCAGGTAGAAGTTGCCCGCGGCGTTCCGCAGCGCGTCGGTGGCCTGGGTGAGCACCCGGCGATCCTGCGCGAACACGGCGCCGGTCAGCGCGTAGGGGCTCGTGCCGTCCACCAGCGCCAGCGTCTCCTCCCACTTGGCCGCCGGATACACATGGAGCGTGAGCACCGGGCCGAAGATCTCCTCGCACATCGTCCGGTAGCGCGGATCCTCCGCGCGGAGCAGCGTCGGCTCGATGAAGTATCCCACCGCGTCGTCCGCCTTGCCCCCCGCCACCAGCTCGACTCCCTTGGCCTTCCGGGCCGTCTGGATGTACTCCGAGATCTTGTCGAAGCCCTTCTTGTCGATGACGGCGCCCACGAAGTTCCGGAAGTCGGCCACGTCGCCCATCCGGATGTCGGCCATCATCGCCACGACCCGCTCCCGCACCGCCGGCCAGAGGTTGTCCGGCACGTAGGCCCGCGAGGCCGCGCTGCACTTCTGCCCCTGGTACTCGAAGGCGCCGCGGACCAGCGCCACCGCCAGCGCGTCCACGTCGGCGCTCTGGTGCGCCAGGACGAAGTCCTTGCCACCGGTTTCGCCCACCAGCCGCGGGTACCCGGCGTACGCGGGCAGGTTCTGGCCGACGGTGCGCCAGAGCGACTGGAACACCTCGGTCGACCCGGTGAAGTGAATCCCGGCCAGCCGGCGGTCGGCCAGCAGCAGGTCGGACACCTGGGCCGCGCTGCCGGGCACGAAGTTGATGACGCCCGGGGGGAGGCCCGCCGCCTCGAGCAGCTTGTAGACGTACCAGTTGCTGAGCAGCGCCGAGGCCGCCGGCTTCCAGACCGCCACGTTGCCGAGGATGGCGGGCGTCGTCGGGAGGTTGCCGCCGATGGCGGTGAAGTTGAACGGCGTGATGGCGTAGACGAACCCCTCGAGCGGCCGGTGATCCATCCGGTTCCAGATCCCAGGCGACGAGAACGGCTGCTCCTCGTAGAGGCGCTCGGCGAAGTGGACGTTCAGCCGGAAGAAGTCGATCAGCTCGCAGGCGCTGTCGATCTCCGCCTGGTACGCCGTCTTGCTCTGGCCCAGCATCGTGGCGGCGTTGACCACCTGGCGCCACGGCCCGGCCAGCAGGTCCGCCGCCTTGAGGAAGACGGCGGCCCGGTCGGCAAACGGCATCGCGGCCCAGTCGTGCTGCGCCGCGGTGGCGGAATCGACCGCCCTGGCGATGAGCGCGGGGTCGGCCAGGTGGGCCTTCGCCAGGACCCGCCCGTGCTCGTGCGGCGCCACCACGTTGATGGTCCGGCCGGTCCGGAACTCCTGCCCGCCGATGACGACCGGGATCTCGATCGTCTCGCCTGACATCCGTGCCAGCGCCGCCTTCAGCGCCGCCCGCTCCGGGGATCCGGGGGCGTAGTTGAGGACCGGTTCGTTGCGAGGCGCGGGGGTGCGGTAGGCGCTCATGGCGTGCCACTCTTGGGAAAAAGTCCTCGCAAAGATAACGGCGGCTGTCCCGGCCCGCCGAGCGACGGGGGCACCACCGGCTGCAGTCCCGCATCGCGGAGGATGCGCTGGCCGGCAGGGGAAAAGACGAACCGCACGAAGGCCTCGGCGACCTCTGGGTGCGGCGCGTTCCTGGGAACCGTCAGGGCGTACACGATCGGCTCGCCGCGAAACTCCACGCTGTCACTCGTTCGCGTGGCACCGGGCAGGGTCACTTTCGCCTCGGCATAAGTGGCCGCCATGGCCGGATCGCTCAGGTTGAGTTCCTTCGGCAGGTCGAGCCAGCGGAAGCCGTTCGCCTGCGCGATCGACCGGTAGGTCCAGATGTAATCGAGTTCGCCGAGCTGGAGGAGCGCGGTCAGGTCCGCCTCTTTCGGCCGGATGTACCGCGGAGGGCTCGCGGCCTTCAACTGGGTGGCGAGCTGCGGCTGGCGATAGTGGAGCTGCGCGAGCTGCCAGGCCATCAGGGTCCGGTAGCCGGCGGGATCGAGTGTGGGATCGGCGCGCCCGGTCCGGATGCCGGGACGCAGGAGGATGCGGTACCAGTTGTAGTCGGCGATCTCCAGCGCTCCCTGTGATTCGTTGCGAAACGCCAGCACCAGGGCGTTGGTGGCGAAGGTGGCGTACCAGTCGGCGTGGGCAGGGATCAGCAGCTTCGGGATGATGACGTAATCGGCCACCCCCAGGACGTCGGGGATCTTGCCGAGTTCCGTGAGCTTCCGCGCCGCCTCGAGGCTGCCCGACGACTCCTGCGACGTGCGGACCCCGGGGTTGGCCTTCTTGAACGCCTGCAGGAGGTTCCGGAACGGGAGGCCGAGGCTGCCGGCGTTGAACACCACGAGCTCGCCCGCGAGCGCGGGGTCCTGGGCCGGGACGGCCTGCGGAAGCGCCACCAGGGCCGCCGTGGCGATCACCACGCGCAGAATGATTCGGCGAACAGGCATACATGACGCTCCTAGAAGGTGCCTCGCCAGCTCACCGTGACCTGGTGGCCGTCGGTGAAGATGGCAGGCGGCGCGATGCCCCAGAGCTGCCACGACCCGTTGACGAGCTTGGCGGAGGTGATGCCGACGAGCGCGCCAAACACCACGTCGCTCGTCCAGTGCTTGTTGTCGTACACGCGGGACCAGGCGGTGCCCGTGGCGAGGGTGTAGAGGCCGATCTTGGCCCAGAGCGGATGCACATCGTCGGCCAGGCTGGCGGCGAAACCGAAGGCGGCCGACGTGTGTCCCGAGGGCATCGAGTTGTTGCCCGAGAACGGCTCGAAGTCGAGCGGTTCCGATCCCTCGACATTGGGTCGCACGCGGCCGAAGGCTTCCTTCAGCAGGGCGGTCACTCCGCCGGCCAGCGCCGCCGAAGTCACTGCCCGGAGCCCGGAGCGCGTCAACCCCGGCTTCCTGGCCAAGAGCCCCGTCCCGATCATCACGGCCGGCACCAGCGCCCACACCTCCGGCTCGCCGACGGTTCGGAGGACCTCCGCCACGTCGCTCTTGGTAGCGGTCTGGTTGTCCAGCATGTAGCTCCGCACCGGATTGTCCACCAGGAAGAAGGCGGACACCCCAACGAGCGCGATCGTCGCTTCATACCACTGGATCTGGTGCGCCCCTGTCGTGTCCTGGGCCAGGACGGGCGTGGCGCTGCCGAGCACCGTCCCCACCCCGACCAGGAGCGTGACGAGCCCCCCCTTGGGAGAACGCGCGTTCGGCATTATTTAAGGTAGCTGTATGCCCGCCCGTCCCGCTGAGACCACCGTGGGGGACGGTCCACCATGCCCCAGGACACCATCGATGCGACGCCTCCTCGCCCTTCCCCTGCTCGCCCTGGCCCTTGCCGGCTGCCCGAGCTACGACAATTACACTCCGCTCGTCTCCCAGAAGGGGCTGGTTCCGCCCGACCAGTTCGCCCGGTACGGGAAGGAACAGGCGCAGGCGGTGGCCATCGCGCGCGAATTCGGCTTCGCCTACCAGGGGGACACCCCCGCCGCGTACGGCGCGCAGGCCGCCGCCGCGGCGGAGTACGCCCGGACCATGCCGGACGTCGTCAACGTGACGGTGGACAGCCTTGGCCACCGCCTGACGCTCCAGTTCCGGAGCGGCTGGCGGACCGCGGTGGATCCGATCGCCGATGGTCGGCGCGGGAACGAAACCCCCGGCATCTCGGCGGCCGCCCCCGCGTCGTGAGCGACGACTGCCTCCAGGTGACGGTGGCGGCCGCCTCACGTGAGGAGGCCGAGCGGATCACGGGGAGCGCGGTGGAGCGGCGGCTGGCGGCCTGCGGCCAGGTGATCGGCCCGGTGGCGTCCACGTTTCGGTGGGAAGGAAAGGTGGAGCGGGTGGAGGAGTGGCTCTGTCTCCTGAAGACCACCCGGGCCCGCTATCCGGAACTCGAGCGGCACGTCGTTCGTATGCACAGCTATCGCGTCCCGGAAATCACCGCCACCACCATCACGGTGGGCGCGCCTGAGTACCTGGACTGGATCCGCGCCGAAACCACTTCCTGAACCCAGGAGTCCTCGTGACCGCACCAGCCGCCCCGGCGCCCGAGCGCGCCGCACTGTGGGAAGACTTCCTCGAGATCTTCATCAAGCCGGCCGATGTGTTCGAGCGGCGAAAGGCCGCCGGCTTCGCCGTTCCGCTCGTCGTGCTGACGGTGCTCTTCGCGGTGCTCTTCTTCGGGCTGAAGGGCGCGTTCCAGCCGATGATGGACGCCGAGAACGCCCGCGCCATCGCCCGGGTCATGGCGAAGAATCCAGAGATCACTGAAGAGATGATGGCGGGCAACCGCGCGATGGGCGAGAAGTTGGCCCCCTTCATGGTCCTGGTCGGCGTGCCGATCGCCGTGCTGTTCGTGGGGCTCTTCACGTGGGGCGCCGGCAAGATGGTGGGCGCCAAGGCGACGCTCGGCGCGGCCATGATGATCGCTACCTACAGCTACTTCCCACGCCTGCTCGAGCTGCTGGTGTCCGGCGCCCAGGTGCTGCTCCTCCCGGAAGAGCAGATCACGGGACGGGCCTCGGTGTCCCTCGGCGCGGCGCGCGCCCTTGATCCCGACACGACGTCCACGGCGCTCATGGCGGTGCTCATGCGCGTGGACGTGTTCACGCTCTGGGTCACCTTCCTCGTTGCAGTAGGCCTTCGCGTGGTCGGCAAGGTGCCGATGAGCAAGGCGCTCGTCGCCGCCGGGGTCGTCTGGGTGCTGGGTGGCCTCTTCACCTTCCTGACCTCGGGCCTCGCCGGCTGACCTCAGTGCGCGTGGTGGGCCGCTGGCGCCCGCCACGCCTCGTCCGACATCACGTTCCGGGTCCCGTCCCGAAACTCCTCCAGGGCCGCCTCGATGGCGGCCCGCTTGTTTTCGGGGGCGACCACCTCCGAAAGCAGGATGTCGGAGATGATGTCGTGCAGGCTGTGCAGGTTGTCGAAAATGGCGGCGGCCCGCGGGTGCCTGGCCGTGAAGGTCGGGGCCACCTGCGGGGTCATCGGCATCGAGACGGGAAAGTCGCGCGGGATCATGGCGCGGAACGCGGCCACCGCCGCGTCGATGCCGGCCCGCCGCGCCGGTGCGGTCGCCTCCGTCACGAGCGGCTCGTAGAGTCCCACCTGCAGCCAGTGATACGCCCAGATCAGGCCGTTGAACTTCGGGTAGGCACGGAGGAAGGCCCCGCTGTACGGCTGGTCCAGCATGAGCGCCATGCTCTTCGGGACCGGCGCGAAGGCGAGGTCGCGCCGGGAGAGGTAGTAGTCGGTGAGCCGTTCCACGAGGGAGTCGCGCGCCGCCGGCGCCAGGCGCTCGTCGCTCAGCACGTCGTAGACCTGCCGGTGAAAGGCGTGGGCCCAGTCGAAGGCGAGCGCGGCCGGCCAGTACCGCGCCGCGTACGCCGGGAAGATCGCCTCCTCGGCGATCGGCAGCCGGGGCGGGCGGACGAGGAGATCGGTCGTCAGGTAGTCGAACTTCCCGACCTCGAGCCAGGCCGGGTCGCCCGCCGGCGTCGTGGTGAGCCGCTCATAGAGGATGGCATGGCCGTAGTCGAAGGCGTTGAAGAGGCGCGCGGCCTCCGGATAGCGCTCGAGGAATCCCCAGTTGAAGGCGCCCGGATAGTAGAACTGTTCGGCGCGACCCCGGACCGTGACCGGCCCGGAGGGCGGTCGCACGGGGACCACCCGTCGGAAGCCGAAGGTGCTCGAGAGCCCGAGCGTCAGCCGGAGGTCCGGCCCGGTGGAACTCAGGCGCCGTCCGGCACCCGCCTCCACCACCATCGTCGGGGTCCACTGCCATCGCAGCCCCGCGCTCACTTCCGACTCGGTCGGATCGCCCTCCCCCGGCTGTGACGCAGACAGCGCCCCGACGACGAGCAGGCTCGGGCGGAAAAAAGTGTAGTCCAGCGCCAACCCGCCGTGCCACCGCGGGAGTTCCTCATCGGCCCCGTCGCCGGCGGCGGCGCCTGCGTTGAGGTGCACCCGGGCGGCGCCGAGGCTGCGCGTGGCGATCGCGGTCAGGCCGGCCCGCGCCGACGCGCCGGTGGGCGAGAAGAAGTCGCCCCGCAGCGAGAACGCCGGAACTCCCGCCCCTTCGCGGACAGGGTTGTAGAGCGCGAATGCACCGATGCCGGCGACGCCGCTCTCGCCGCCGGGCCCGAACGCGACGGGGAGCCGGAACCCGGCGTGCCAGTTCATTGCGACGCCGTAGTTCAAGTCGATGTCGAGATGGTTCTCCCCCGCCTCTCCCGCCGGCTGGACGTAGTCCCACGGCGCCAGCAGCTCGAAGGCGTACCGCGCCACCGGCGAGGCGTCCTCGACCGGCACCGGATGCGCCGGGTCGAGGTCGCGGAACCCCAGCTGGGCGAAAGCGGGAGCGGCGCGCAGGCCACCTGCGCTGGCCAGGAGGCCGAGCACGAGGAACCGCGAGCGCCATCGGGGAGTGCGCGAGGACATGGAGGAGGGTAGCCGCCATGCGAGGCGTGGAGCAAGGCGCCGGAGTTACGCCGGAACCCCGGGGCAGCTATCCTGAAGGAGACCCGATCCCGCAGGGGGACCCATGAAGCGCAGCACCATGATCACGATCGCCGTCGCCGTGGGCTTCGGCGCCATGCTGCTCTACTCGACGCTCACGAGCCAGAACGTGCAGTGCACCGTCACCATCGAATACAACGGACGCAGCAACACCGCGACCGCCTCGGGCGCCACGGAATCGGATGCGCTGACGCAGGCGCAGACGACCGCCTGCGGCCCGATCATCTCCGGCATGAACGAGTCGATCGCCTGCGGCAAGGCGATCCCGGTGGCGCAGTCCTGCAAACCCCTGTGAGCATGGCCCGCCTCCGCCTGCCGCACCCGCTCGTCCTCCTGGTCGGGTTCGTGCTGGCGGCGGCGGCCCTGACCTGGGTGGTCCCAGCCGGCCAGTACGACCGGCAGGAAGACGCCGCCACCGGGCGGCAAGTCGTCGTGCCCGGCACCTACCGCACCGTGGCTCCGGCGCCGGTGTCGCTCACCGATGCCCTCGTGAACATCCCGAAGGGGATGGCTGACGCCGCCTCCGTCATCTTCCTCGTCTTCCTGGTCGGCGCCGCCTGGACCGTCGTCGAGCGCACCGGCGTGTTCGGAACCCTCCTCGACGGCCTGATCGAGCAACTGCGCGGGCACGACGCGCTGGTGATCCCAATCTCCTGCGTCGTCTTCGCCACGGGCGGTGTCCTGATCCAGATGCAGGAAGAGCTCATCGCCTTCGCGCCCATCCTCGTCCTGCTCGTGGCGCGCCTCGGCTTCAACCGCGTGACCGCCGTGGCCATGAGCATCGGCGCCGCCGTGGTCGGCGCGACCTTCAGCCCGATCAACCCCTTCATGGTCGGCATCGCCCAGAAGGTGGCGGGGCTCCCGCTGCTCAGCGGGTCGGATTTTCGCATCGCCTGCCTGGTGCTCGCCCTGGGCCTCTACACCTGGTACACCATGCGGTACGCCGCCCGGCACCGGACGGCGGCGGTGGCCGCCACCGGACAGGAGGCGGCCGCCGGCGCGAGGGGCTGGCGGATGCGCGCCATCCTGCTCCTCGTCGTGAGCACCTTCGCGCTGTTCGTGGTCGGCGTGCTGCGGTGGGAGTGGGACTTCGACCAGATGTCGGCCCTCTTCTTCGCCATGGGCGTCGCGGCGGGCCTGATCGGGAAGCTCGGCCTCGAGGGGACTGCCGAGGCGTACGTGGACGGGTTCAGGTCGATGGCGTACGCCGCGCTCATCATCGGTTTCGCGCGCGCGATCTACGTCGTCATGGACCAGGGGCACATCGTGGACACCATCGTCCGCGCGCTCTTCGCGCCCGTCGCCGAGCTTCCGGTCACCCTGATCGCCCTTGGGATGATGGTAGCGCACGGGCTGCTGCACGTGCCGGTGCCGAGCACCAGCGGGCAGGCGGTGCTCACCATGCCGCTCCTCGTTCCACTGTCGGACCTCCTCGGACTCTCCCGCCAGGTGACGGTGCTGGCCTACCAGTTCGGCGTCGGGTTGGTAGACCTCGTGAACCCGACGAACGGGGCGCTGCTGGCCATGGTCGCCGCCGTCGGAGTGCGGCTCGAGGAGTGGTGGAAGTTCGCATTTCCCATCCTGCTGCTGCTCGCAGTGCTGGCCGCGGTGGCGCTCGCCGCCGCTGTCGCGATCGGGCTGGCGTAAGGGGGTCTCCCCTGCCAGGTCGTCCTCCCAAGTGGACGGATTTCGGCTGGAACGAGTCGCCCCGCTACTTTGTAAGAGCAATAGGCGGAGGGTGTTCGCCCTCCACCCCCGCCTGAGCCGGGGGCCCGCTGGCACCCAAGTTGCAATTGAACACGGCCAGGAGAGCAGTCCCGCTCGCTCCGGCACTGGGAGACCCAGGACCCATGAGTGACATCACGATCCGCGAAATGGAGCAGGACGAGGAGTTTTCGGCCTGGTTTTCCGACCTGCTGAGCGAGGAAGACGCCGCCGAGGGCACGTCCAGTCGTGTCGAGGATCGGTACCTGGTGCTGAGCAGCGAAATCGGCGACTGGGTCGGCGGACTGCGATACACGTTGCAGGGTGGAGTGGCGCACCTGGTCGAGGTGGCCGTTGCGCCGGCGGAGCGGGGCCAGGGACACGCCCACCGCCTGCTCGCCGCCTTCGAGGAGCGGGCCGCCTCGAACGGGGCCCATCTCGTGGAGTTCTGGACAGACGATCTTCGCTCCGAGTCCTTCCTGCTCGCCATCGGCTGGCGGCGGGTGATCGCGCGCACCGGCTACATCGGCGGCCGTGACTGGTATCTCATGGAAAAGACGATCTATCCCTCCTGAGCCGGTGATGCGGCATGCCGGGCGGGGCGTTAGTTTGGGGAGTCGGGGTGGCGAGGCCACTCCGGCTCTTTCTCGTTCCGGGCCGGCGGCCCCGGGAGGCCCCCTTGACCATTCGTGACGCAGCGCGTGACATCATCGCCAAGTTCGAGGTCCTCCGGGACTTCGAGGATACCGTCCGCGAGCTGATGGCCGCCCACGAGGCGAAGCGTCCCCTCTGGTTTCCCCATGACCTCATCGGCCCCGGTCCGGACGAGCCCGTCGAGGATCACCGCAAGAAGGCGCGGAAGCGGGCCGAGGGGATCCCGGTCCCGGCCCGCGCCGCGGTGGCGCTCAACCTCCTGACCGAGGAGGGACTGCCGCACTTCCACCGGGTGTTCGCGGCCCACGCCGGCGAGGACAGCCACTGGCGCGACTGGCTGAACCTCTGGACCGCCGAGGAGGACCGGCACGGGCAGGTGCTGCACGACTACGTGCGGGACACCGGCATCCTCGACCAGCGCAAGCTGGAGGAGATCCAGTTCGAGTACATGCGGGCCGGGTTCAACCCCAGCTGGGACAAGGATCCCTACCGCGTGTTCGTCTATACGTCAGTGCAGGAGCGGGCCACGCAGCGGTCGCACGCCGAGACTGGGCGGATCGTGGCCGAATACGACCCGCAGCTCGGCTCCGTCCTGGAGAAGGTGGCGCAGGAGGAGGCCCGGCATTTCAGTTTCTACCGCGCGGTGTTCAGCGAGGTGCTGAAGCGCGACCCGAACAACGGGCTCGAGTCGGCGGCGCACATCCTTCCCGGCATCGACATGCCCGGCCTCACGATTCCGGGGTTCCGCGACTTCGCCGAGGTCATCCGCCGCGCCGGCATCTACGGGCCGCGGGACTACCTCAAGATCGTCCAGGAGCAGATCGCGTTCTGGAAGATCGAGAAGCTCGAGGGACTGAACGAAATGGGGAGGAAGGCGCAGGAACGGATCATGGCGGTACCCGACCGCCTCCGGCGGATCGCGGACCTGATCGAGACCCGCAGCCGGGCCAAGACCTTCACGTTCGAGGTGGTGTTCAATCGTGAATTCGCCATGGAGTAGGCGGGCCCGCCTCGGCGCTGCGGCGGCGGTCATGTGCGCCGTGCTCACTGGCGCCTGTGGCAAGGAGGAGCCGGGCGCGTCGGCCGGCGGGGCCACCAGGCCACCGCCGCCGGCTGGAGACGAAGCGCAGGCGGAGGCGACGATCCTCGGCCGCGACGTCTTCAAGCTGCTGGACCAACTGGCCGCCTACGCCGCGTCCAACCAGCGCAAGTACCCCGCGACCCTCCGGCTGGCCGGCATCGACAGCCTGACGCCGACCCTGGCCCGGCGCATCGACACCCGCGTCTCCCCGCCGATGGCGTTCGCCATGTTCCGGAACCCGCTCGGTCACCTGCTGACCAGCTGCCGCGGCACCACCGACCTCCTCGAGGAATCGGCGCTCAACGAGGGCCGGTTCACCGTCACCTGCACCGATTCCGGCGGCCGGAGCTCTCCGTACAAGGTCCAGCGGGCGAGCGGGCGGTGAGGTGTCGGTGGAGCTGATGGCCCTCGCGGCCCGCGGCGTGAGCGTCGCGGTGCTTCTCGTCGCGTCCGTCATCGCGCTCACCTACTGGGCGGTGCGCGCCGGGCACCTGGCGCCGTTCGGCGCCTGGCCGCGCGCGGTGCGCCGCGCGGCCGACCCGATCCTCCGCCCCGTCGAGCGCCGGCTGGTGCGCGCGGGCCGAAATCCGCAGGACGCCCCGCTCTGGCTCTTCGGGTTCGCCGTGGCGGGGGGCCTCCTGCTCATCTCCCTCGTCGACTGGCTGATCGGCCTCGTCTCCCGGGCCCGATCGGCGGCAGGTGGGGGCCCGGCCGGCGTCGCCGCGTTCCTCATCAACGGCGTATTCACCGTCCTGATCGCCGCGTTGATCGTCCGGGTGGTGGCGTCCTGGTTCGGTATCGGGGCCTACGACCGCCGCTTCCGGCCCATCATCCTCATGACCGAGTGGTTCGTGGCACCCGATCCGGCGTGTCCTCCCGCCGATGGGGATGATCGACTTCAGCCCGTTGGTGGCGTGGCTGGCGCTCGTCCTCCTGCGCTCGTTCCTGATCGGCCTGGTCCGGTGAATCCGCTGGAGAGCGCAGACGGCGGAATCCGGCTTCGCCTCCGGATCCAGCCTCGCGCCTCTCGGACCGAGGTGGCCGGGCTCCATGGCGACACGATCCGCATCCGCCTCTCCGCGCCCCCGGTGGACGGCGCGGCCAACGAGGAGCTGGTCCGCTTCCTGGCGGAGGTGTTGCACGTGCCGGCGCGCGCCGTGGAGATCACCGCGGGCCATTCCGGCCGCCAGAAGACGGTGCGGGTCCTCGGCGTGGACCGGACGACGGCGGCCGTGGCGCTCGGGCTCGCGCCGGCCTAGCGCCCCACTTGCCATCGGCGTCCGGGCGAGTACACTTCCAGAGTCGGGACAATTGATTCGTGGTGATTTGCGCATATTGCGGCCACGTTAAACAACCTGCTAAAACGCTCGCCTGGAGCCGTTTTGGTTCCGGGCGTCGTTGTTGGAGCCCTGCGTGACATCCTTCCCCGGTCCTGCCTTCCCTGCCCGCGCCCGCCGTCTGGCCGCGCTCGAGCGCCTGCTCACCGAGCGGATCCTCGTGCTCGACGGCGCCATGGGCACCATGATCCAGCGGCACGACCTCACCGAGGCGGACTTCCGCGGCGAGCGCTTCGCGGCGCATTCGAGCGACCTCCGGGGCTGCAACGACCTGCTCTGCCTGACCCGCCCCGACATCATCGGCGGCATCCACGACGCCTACCTCGACGCCGGCGCCGACATTATCGAGAGCAACTCGTTCAACGCGACTTCCATCGCGCTGGCGGATTACGCGCTCTCCCCCCTCGCCCGCGAGCTCAACCGCGCCGCCGCCGCCGTGGCGCGGGCGGCGGCAGACCGTGCGGAGGCCCACGAACCGGGGCACTTCCGCTACGTGGCCGGCGCCATCGGCCCGACCAACCGGACCGCGTCGCTCAGCCCCGACGTCAACGACCCCGGCCACCGCAACGTGGATTTCGACACGCTCGCCACCGCCTACCGCGAGGCGGTGGAGGGGCTGGTGGAGGGCGGGGCGGACATCCTCCTCGTCGAGACGATCTTCGACACGCTGAACGCCAAGGCCGCCATCTTCGCCATCGAGGAGTGCTTCGAGCGCTGGGGCGCGCGGCTGCCCGTCGTCATATCCGGCACCGTGGTGGACCAGAGCGGCCGCACCCTCTCGGGCCAGACGGTCGAGGCCTTCTGGCTCGCAGTCTCGCACGCTCGCCCCCTGGCTGTCGGACTCAACTGCGCGCTCGGCGCCCGGGCGCTCCGGGCCCACCTGCAGGAACTGTCGCGTGTGGCCCCGGTGCGAATCAGCGTCTACCCGAACGCCGGGCTGCCCAACGCCTTCGGGGGGTACGACGAGACGCCAGCGGAACTCGCGGCCGTGGTGGGTGAATTCGCGCAGCACGGGATGGTGAACATCGTCGGCGGCTGCTGCGGGACGACGCCCGACCACATCCGCGCGGTGGCGGAGGCGGTGCGCGGCGTGCCCCCGCGCCATCCGCCGGAACAGGAGCCTCGTCTCCGGCTGAGCGGCCTCGAGCCCCTGGTCGTCGGGCCCACGACCAACTTCGTGAACATCGGCGAGCGCACCAACGTGACCGGCTCGCGCCGGTTCGCCAAGCTGATCCTGGACGGCCAGTTCGAGGCGGCGCTCGAGGTGGCCCGGCAGCAGGTGGACAACGGCGCCCAGCTCATCGACGTCAACATGGACGAGGGGATGCTCGACGCCGTGGCCGCGATGACTCGTTTCCTCCGCCTGGCGGCGGTGGAGCCGGGCATCGCCAAGGTCCCGGTGATGATCGACTCCTCCCGGTGGGAGGTGCTGGAGGCGGGGCTCAAGTGCGTGCAGGGCAAGAGCGTCGTCAACAGCATCTCGCTCAAGGAAGGGGAGGAACCCTTTCTCCGGCAGGCGCGCCTGGTCCGGCGCTACGGTGCGGCGGTGGTGGTCATGGCCTTCGACGAGCAGGGCCAGGCCGACACGGTGGAGCGCAAGGTGGCCATCGCGCGGCGGGCCTACGACCTGCTCACGACGAAGGCCGGCTTCCCGCCGGAGGACATCATCCTCGACCCGAACGTCTTCGCCATCGGCACCGGACTCGAGGAGCACGCGGCATACGGGCTCGCGTTCATCGAGGCCACCCGCCGCATCAAGGCGGAGCTGCCGCACGCCTCGGTGAGCGGCGGCATCAGTAACGTGTCGTTCTCGTTCCGGGGCAACGACCCGGTGCGGGAGGCGATCCACGCCGTGTTCCTGTTCCACGCCATCCGCGCCGGGCTCGACATGGGGATCGTCAACGCCGGTCAACTGGCGCTCTACGACGACCTCCCCGCCGACCTGCGGGAGCGGGTGGAGGACCTCGTCCTGAACCGCCGCGCCGACGCGACGGAGCGCCTGCTCGCGGTGGCCGCGAGCGTGGCGGGCCAGGCGATGTCCGCCGGCCCCGACCTCCGCTGGCGCGAGGGCTCCGTCCATGACCGCCTCGTGCACTCGCTGGTGGAGGGGCTGACCGACTGGATCGAGGCCGACACCGAGGAGGCGCGCCAGCAGGCGGCCCATCCGCTCGACGTGATCGAGGGCGCGCTGATGGACGGGATGAACGAGGTGGGAGACCGCTTCGGCGCCGGCCGGATGTTCCTGCCGCAGGTGGTGAAGAGCGCGCGGGTCATGAAGCGGGCGGTGGCGCACCTCATCCCGTACATCGAGGCGGCCAAGGCGCGCGACGGCGGCCGGCCCAAGGGGAGGATCCTGCTGGCCACCGTCAAGGGCGACGTGCACGACATCGGGAAGAACATCGTGGGCGTCGTGCTGCAGTGCAACAACTTCGAGGTCTTCGATCTCGGCGTGATGGTGCCGGCGGCAAGAATCCTCGAGGAGGCACGGGAGCGCCAGGTCGACCTGATCGGGCTGAGCGGGCTCATCACCCCGTCGCTCTCCGAGATGGCGTTCGTGGCCTCGGAGCTGGCGCGCGAGGGGTTCACCCAGCCGCTCCTCATCGGCGGGGCCACCACCAGCCGGGCGCACACCGCGGTGCGGATCGCGCCGGCCTACGGCGAGCCGGTGGTGCACGTGCAGGACGCCTCGCGGGCGGTGGCCGTCGCCAGCAGCCTCCTCAGCGACGGGCTCCGGCCGGCGTTCGTGGCGGAGGCGCGCGCCGCGCAGGAGCGACTGCGGAAGGAGCACGAGTCGAGGGACGCCGTGGCCCTCCGGCCGCTCGCCGAGGCGCGACGGCAGGCCGTCCGCCTGGAGTGGCCCACGCCGCCCCCGCGGCCCTCGTTCCTCGGCATCCGGGAGTTCACCGGCGTACCCGCTGGAGGAGCTCGTCTCCCGCATCGACTGGACGCCGTTCTTCCAGGCGTGGGAGCTCAAGGGGTTCTACCCGGCCATCCTCGACGACCCCGCCACCGGGGCGGCGGCGCGGGAGCTGATGGCGGACGCGGAAAGGCTCCTGAAGGACATCGTCGCGAACCGGCGGCTCGAGGCGCGTGCGGTGGTCGGGTTCTTCCCCGCCGCCCGGCAGGGGGATGACGACATCGCGCTGTACATCGACGACAGCCGCCGGGAGGTCCGCGCCGTCATCCACACCTTGCGGCAGCAGGTGGCCAAGGCGGAGGGACGCGCCAACCGCGCGCTCGCGGACTACGTGGCGCCGGCGGACGTGGCGCCCGACTACCTCGGGCTCTTCGCGGTGACCACCGGGCACGGGCTGGACAAGATCGTCGCGGCCCGCGAGGCGGCGCACGACGACTACGGCGCCATCATGGCCAAGGTGCTGGCCGACCGGCTGGCCGAGGCCTTCGCCGAGCGCCTCCACGAGCTGGTGCGGACGGAGCTCTGGGGGTATGCGGCGGGCGAGGCGCTCGACAACGCGGCGCTCATCCGGGAGCAGTACCAGGGCATCCGCCCCGCGCCCGGCTACCCGGCGTGTCCGGAGCACACCGAGAAGCGGACCATCCTCACGCTGTTGGAGGCGGACCGGCGCGCGGGCATCACGCTGACCGAGAGCTGCGCGATGCTGCCGACGGCCTCGGTGAGCGGGATGTACTTCTGGCACCCGGGGGCCGCCTACTTCGGCGTGGGGCGCATCGGTCGCGACCAGGTCGAGGACTACGCGCGCCGCAAGGGATGGAGCGTGGCGGAGGCGGAGGAGTGGCTCGCCCCCAACCTGGGATACGAGCGTGGCTGAGCCACGCGGAGGGACACCGAATGCCTGACCTGCGCGCGCTGCTGGCCGACGGCCATGTGCACGTGTCGGACGGCGCCATGGGAACGCTGCTCTACAGCAAGGGCATCTTCCTCAACGTCTGCTACGACGAGCTCAACCTCCGGCAGCCGGACATCATCCGGGAGATTCACCGCGACTACGTCCGCGCCGGCGCCGAGCTGATCGAGACCAACACCTTCGGCGCCAACCCGGTCAAGCTGGCGCACCACGGGCTGGCCGGCGGACACCGAGGCGATCAACGAGGCCGCCGCCCGGCTGGCCCGGGAGGCCGCCGGCGACCGGGCCGCGGTGGTGGGCGCCATCGGCCCGCTCGGCATCCGCATCGAGCCCTTCGGCGAGACGTCGGTGGCGGAGGCGCGCGCCGCCTTCGCGCGGCAGGCGGCGGGGCTGCTGGCCGGCGGCGTGGACGGCTTCCTGCTGGAGACCTTCAGCGACGTGGAAGAGCTCCGCGCGGCGGTGGACGCGATTCACGGCATCTCCGACCTGCCCATCATCGCCCAGATGACCGTCGGCGAGGACGGGCGGACGCAGTACGGCACGGCGCCGTCGGCGTTCGGTCCGGCCATTGCCGCCATGGGCGTGGATGTGATCGGCGTGAACTGCAGCGTCGGCCCGCACGGCGTGCTCGAGGCCATCGAGCACCTGGCCCGCGTGGTCACCCTGCCGCTCAGCGCCATGCCCAACGCCGGCCTGCCGCGGGACGTCGAGGGCCGCAAGATGTACATGGCCTCGCCGGAGTACATGGCGACGTATGCGCGGCGGATGGTCGAGGCCGGGGCACGGATCGTCGGAGGTTGCTGCGGCACCACGCCTGAGCACATCAAGGCGATCGTGGGCTTCGTGCAGAGCGCCGCGCCGCGCCACGCGCACGTGACGGTGGCGCCCGCCGCCGCCCAGGGTGTCCCGGCCGTGCCGCTGGCTGAGCGCTCCCGCCTCGGAGCCAAGCTCGCCACGGGCCAGTTCGTCACGACCGTCGAGATCGTGCCGCCCAAGGGCGTGGACCCCGCGCCGATGTATGCGCAGGTCCGCGCGCTCAAGGAAGCGGGGGTGGACGCGGTCAACGTGCCCGACGGACCGCGGGCGCAGAGCCGGATGGGCGCGCTCCTGTCGGGGCTCCTCATCGAGCGGGAGGTGGGGCTCGAGGCGGTGGTCCATTACGCCTGCCGCGACCGCAACCTCCTCGGCATGCTCTCCGACTTGCTCGGCGCCGCGGCGGCCGGGCTCCGGAACCTCCTGATCATCACCGGCGACCCGCCGAAGATGGGGCCCTACCCCGACGCCACCGCCGTCTTCGACATCGACGCCATCGGCCTGACCAACCTGGTGTCCCGGCTCAACCACGGCCTCGACCCCGGTGGCAACGCCATCGGCGCGCCGACCCGGTTCGTGATCGGCGTGGGCGCCAATCCCACGGCGCCGGACTTCGAGCGGGAAATGTCGCGGCTCGCGTGGAAGGTGGACGCCGGCGCCGAATACGCGGTGACCCAGCCGGTGTTCGACCTCGACCAGCTCGACCGGTTCCTCGACCGCGCGTCCAAGCACAAGATCCCGATCGTGGCGGGCATCTGGCCGCTTGTGTCGCTCCGGAACGCCGAGTTCCTGGCGAACGAGGTGCCGGGGGTGTCCGTGCCCACCGCTGTCCTCGAGCGAATGCGGGTGGCGAGTGCGCAGGGCCGGGAGGCGGGGCTCGCGGAGGGGGTGCAGATTGCCCGGGAGATGCTGGCCGCGGTGCGCGGCCGGGTGCAGGGAGCCCAGATCGCGGCGCCGCTCGGCCGGGTGCCGGTGGTGCTGGACGTGCTCGCGCCGGAGTGACCGCACCGGGCAATCCCGGTGAGGTGTCGTGGTGAGTTGCCTAGCGGACCACCGCCGGGGAGGGTGGTGCCTGTCGGACCGGCATCACGGGGAAGTATCCCCAGTATTCGTACGTCGTCCAGTTGTTCCACTGTTCGCGCACACAGTACACCTCGTTCTCGACTCCGAGGACGCAGCCAATTCCGCCCTCCGCGACGCCAGCCACCGCAACGTTTTCGAGACCGTCCAGTGGCAGGTTCCTCGGCTCTGGACTCAGGTCGGGGCCAATGGCGCGAACGAGGGGACCGTCCACTCGATCTACCAGGAGGAAGCTCTCCATCGCGCCCATCAGGGTAACTCCGGTGGCGGTCAGCCTGGGTTCGAGCCAGGCGGCATGGCCGAGCGGACTTGTGCCCCAGCACCAAAGTTCACCAGTAGAGGTGCGCCCGCAGCCGAACCACGATCCGACCACCAGGTCCACGAACCGATGCCCCCCATTGACCGTCACAGGGATCGGAGATGGAGTGGAAGAGCCGTTGCCCACAGGCACTTCGCCCCAGCAGGCCGCCGTCGAGTCGGGCTGCAGCCCGCAGGCGAGGCGGCCGTCGACATCGAGACTGAGGCGTGTGAACGATGGTGACCCGGGCACCATCGCCACCGACCTGTCCTCCAAGCACCACGCACGGCCGTCCGCTTCAGCAATGCCGCAGGTACCGCTACCGTACCAGCCCGTAAGGCTGCCGCGGCGCAGGGGCGGAAAGCCCGGCACCAGTTCCATTGCCAGGAGCTGTCCCGTCGGTGTGGGGAAGGCACACCAGACCGCGCTCTGAGTGTCGAGAGCGCAGATTGTGTATCCAGTGCCAAGTGCCAGATCGGTGTATTCGCGGGCATCGTCGAACAGCGCCGGCCCGATGCTCGCGTAGTAGGGAGACGGCCGTGCCGAGGCCGAGTCATAATTCGAGGCCGGCGCGCCGTGGATCGGTGCGCCCCTCCCCCAGCACCAGATGGCCCCGTTCACCAGTCCGCATCCGAGGTAGAAGTCGCCGACCACCTCGTCGGCGCGGAACACATCTCCCATTGCTGTGAAGGTGTGGGAAGACTCCTCCCCCAGGCTCACACGGAGCTCGTTGTAGCCCGGCCGCGGCCCCAGCGCCCAGATCGCAGCGGCGGTGCCATCGGTGCCAGAAGTCGCGGTGAGCGGCAGCACGCTCCCTCCCCCGGCGCGCACTCCCCAGATCACCGGCACCCCAGCGCGCGGATGCCCCGCGGCGTCAAGCACCCGGACGAAGATGGTGTCCATCAAGGGGAAGCCTGGCGCACCCACCATCGAGGGGGGCCGGGTCACCACGAGCTGGTCAGGAAGCGGTGCGGTCGGCGGATCGTTGCAGGCGGCCAGCACGAGCAGCGCGAAGGCGCTCAATGGAATCCGGCCAGGGAGTGTCATATGGGCGTTCCGCAGCGGAGCTGCTGTCTGGAGGTTCCCTAACGAATACCTTCCGGGGGAAGGATCGCAACCACCGCTCGATGGACACCCCGGGTGACTGGACCGCTGGAGGCTATCTCCCCGCATTGAACGCCCGGGGGACCGCGGGTATCTTCCCGCCTGACCCGAGCCCCCGCCTGGCGGGGAGGAACCCCATGGCCGACCTGACGACCGCGCCCCTTCCGATCACCACCCTGACGGAAGAAGAGGAGATGTTCCGGAGCGCGGTCCGCGATTTTGCGGAATCCGAGATCCGGCCCCACGTCCACGAGATGGACGCGGCGGCGCAGTTCAACCTCGACATCATCCCGAAGTTCTTCGAGCTCGGCCTGATGGGGGTGGAAATCCCCGAACAGTTCGGCGGCGCCGGCGGCAACATCTTCCTGGCGGTGCTCGCCATCGAGGAGCTGGCGCGGGTGGACGCCTCGGCGGCCATTTACGTGGACGTCCACAACACCCTGGTCAACAACTGCGTGCTGCGCTGGGGCTCCCCCGAAATCCACCGCAAGTACCTGCCGAGGCTCTCGTCCGAGATGCTCGGCGCGTTCGCACTCTCGGAACCGGCCAGCGGCAGCGACGCCTTCGCCCTGGAAACCAAGGCGGAGCGCAAGGGCGACCACTGGGAGCTCACAGGCCGGAAGTTCTGGATCACCAACGGCGGCGAGGCGGAGTTCTTCATCGTCTTCGCCAACACCGATTTCTCGAAGGGCTACAAGGGCATCACCGGCTTCCTCGTCGAGAAGGGCTTCCCCGGCTTCCAGGTCGGCAAGAAGGAAGACAAGCTCGGCATCCGGGCCTCGAGCACCACGGAGCTGATCCTCGAGAACTGCGTGGTGCCGGACGAAAACGTCCTCGGCCCCGTGGGACTCGGCTACAAGATCGCCATCGAGACGCTCAACGAGGGACGGATCGGCATCGGCGCCCAGATGATCGGCGTGGCCACCGGCGCCCTCGAGGCCGCGACGGCGTACGTGAAGGAGCGGAAGCAGTTCGGGAAGCCGATCGCGGAGTTCCAGGGCGTGCAGTTCCAGCTCGCCCAGATGGGCACCGAGCTCGAGGCGGCCAAGCTGATGGTGTACAACGCGGCGCGCATCAAGTGCGCGGGCCAGCCCTTCCTGCGCGAGGCCGCAATGGCCAAGCTGTTCAGCTCGCAGGTGGCCGACCGCATCACATCGCAGTGCCTCGAACTGTTCGGCGGGTACGGCTACTCGAAGGAGTACCCGGCGGAGAAGTTCTACCGTGATGCAAAGATTGGCACGATCTACGAGGGCACCAGCAACATGCAACTCCAGACCATCGCCAAGCTGATGCTCAAGTAACCGGGGCGACCCCTGCCGGTACCCAGCCCCCCGGCCGAGCGGTCGGGGGGCTGCCTGTTTCGGATCGAGACGCCGTGACCGGGCAACTCTTGACGGCACAAGGGTTTGTGGCGTAATATTAGAGGACAGGCCTGCGGTTCACCCCGCAGGCCTGCCATTCTGGACTATTGCACGGCCCCTCGCGGCCCGCCCCACCCCCCGGGCCGGGACGCACGACCCTCCCCGGGCAGGCCTCGGGAACGGTCCTTGCACGTTGGCTCTGGTGGACGGCTCCCTCGCCGGACCCCATCATCAACCAGGCGGTACCCTCGTGACGCGTTTCCTTCGCGCGCCTCGCCCTGCTTTTCGCGCCGTGCTCGGCCTGCTCGCCCTCGTGGGCGGGCTGTCCGTGCTGCCGGCCGTGGCGGGGGCGCAGAGCGACGCGGAGGTGCAGCGCGCGCTGGACGCCTGGTACAAGCGGGCCAAGCGCCGCGCCCCGGGCCAGTGGGGCATTGCCGTGGCCGACCAGACCGGCCGGATCTTCTGGAGCGTGGCGGAAGACCAGCCCCTCCTCCCCGCCTCGACAGTCAAGCTCTTCACCACCGGGTTCGCCCGGAGCGAACTCGGCGGCAACGCGCGAGTCGCCACCCGCGTCGTCGGCACCGGGTCGGTGGATCCGTTCACCGGCCAGTGGATGGGCACCTGGGCGCTGGAGCTGAACGGCGATCTTTCACTGGAGCGCGCCACGCGCCAGGGCCCGCAGCTGGCCGACCTCGCGCGGCAGCTCTCCGCCAAGGGCATCAAGCAGTTGCAGGGACCACTCGTGGTGCGGAGCGCCGACGGCCCCGCGGACGCGACCTTCCCGGCGTTCTGGGCGTCGCGCCACCGCGGCCGGCTCTTCGCGCCGCCCTACGGCGCCATCACGCTGCACGAAAACACCGTCGAGTTCACCGTCCGCCCCGGCTCCAAGTCGGGCGCGCGTCCGGTCGTCATCGGCGAATCCCCGCGCGGCGTGAGCCAGCTCGTCACCAACCGCGCGCGGACCGTCGCCGGCCGGCGCTCCTCGCTCCGTCTCTCGGCCACCGCCAACGGCGGGTGGGTCCTCTCCGGGAACATCGGCGTCGGCGCCCGTGCCCGGCGGCTCTCCTCCGTGGCCTACAACCCCGAGGCGGTGCTGCGCGCCGTCTGGGGTAGCGCCCTGAAGGACGCCGGGATCCAGTGGGACAACTCCTTCGCGCTGTCGTCCTCCACCTCGCTCGCCGACAACACCCAGGTGCTGGCCCAGGTCGAATCCCCGACGCTCGACTCCCTCGCGTCGGAGGTCAACACCCGCAGCCTCAACATCGGCGCGGAGCTCCTGCTCCGCTGGGCAGGCGGGGCCACCGACGCCGCCGAAAAGCTGATGGCCCACATCCGGGCGGTCACGGGCGCCACGACGGGCATCCACCTGGTGGACGGCAGCGGGCTCTCGACCGACGACCGCATCGCGCCGTCGGTGTTCATCTCCTACCTGACCCGCTTCCCGATGACGCCCGAAGGGAAGAACTTTCCGCTCCTGTTGCCGGCCAACGGCGAGGGCACCCTCGGCCGCCTCGGCGGCATGCCCGGGCGCGGCGTGGTGCGCGCCAAGACCGGCACGCTCGGCAACGTGAGCTCGCTCGTGGGGTACCTCGGCCGCCCCGAGGGCGTGCTGGTGGTGACCCTGATGTACAACGGCGGCTACTCCCACACCGCGCGCCAGGAGCAGTGGCGGCTCTTCCGGACCCTCGGCGCGGACGCGGTGCAGATCCCGACGGACCAGACGCCCGATGCGGAGCCGGAGCAGCTGGGCGGCGAGGACGAGGCTCCGCCGGCGCCGCTGGTCGGCTTCGGGCTGAACTAGGCGAGGGACGCTGAAGAAACATTCACGGGGCGGCCGAGTGGGCCGCCCCGTTTGCGTTTCGGGATTCGGGCCGCAATGTTGATCTGGTCCGTAGCCGCCGCAAACCCGTCCACGAGGGAGTCAGGCCATGTCGCTCCGTAAAGGCGTCTACATCGTTCCCACCAGCCACTGGTACATCGAGCGGACCGTCTGGCTGATCGCCGGGGTCTTCCTGCTGACCGCCACGGCGCTCGCGGCGCTGGTGGACCCGCGCTGGGTGCTGCTCGTGATCGTGACCGGCATGGCCTCGATCACGGTGGCGTTCACCGGCTTCTGTGTCGTCGGGAACGTGCTCAAGAAGCTGGGGTTCACGCCGATGCTCGGAGCCACTCGCCCGAACCGCTGGAACCTCTACTTCATGCAGACCGACACGTGGTACCTCGAGCGGCGCATCTACCTGGCGGTCGGGATCAACATCTCGGTGGCGTCGACCCTCTCGCTGGTGCACAGCCCGTGGTGGCTCGCGTTCACCGGGTTTGTCGGCGGGGCCATGGTCTGGTTCGCCGCCACCGGCTACTGCATCATGGCCAACGGCCTGTACTGGCTCGGCGCCGAGCCGCGGCTCGCGCCCGAGCGTGCCACCCCCGTCCCGACGGGTCGCGACGCTGCCCCGGCCGCGCACCTGCCCGAGCCGCGCGGCGGCCTCGCATGAAGGTGCGGGTCTTCGACCGCCACGGGCAGCTCGTCGGGCCCGTGGAATCGCCACGGGTGTCCCGTCCCGACGAGGAGTGGCGGGCGCAGCTCACGAAGGCGCAGTACGAGGTGGCCAGGGGGAAGGGAACGGAGCGGCCGTTCTGCGGGATGCTGCTCGACAACAAGCAGGAGGGTGTCTACAGCTGCGTCTGCTGCGGGCTCCCGCTGTTCACGTCACAGTCCAAGTTCGAGTCGGGCACCGGCTGGCCCAGTTTCTTCCAGCCCGTGGCCGCCGAAAACATCATCACCCACCGGGACACCAGCTGGGGGATGATCCGGGAGGAAATCCTCTGCGCCCGCTGCGACGCCCACCTCGGGCACGTGTTCAACGACGGCCCCCGCCCCACCGGGCTCCGCTACTGCGTCAATTCGGAGTCGCTGGCCTTCACCGACGCCGACAATCTTGCCGCCCTGGCCGACCCCGCCGCGGGCTAGCCGCGGCTGCCTAGAACCGCCAGGTGACTCCGCCGTAGATCTGCGTGAGCGTGCTGGTCCCGGGGTTCCCGGGGTCCTGCTGGTGGAGCGCCGAAAACGAGACGTACCACTGCCGCGCCATCGCCACGTCCACGTCCACGCCATACCAGGTGGACCGCTGCGTGGAGAGGAGGGTCGGGTTGTCCTCCTGCCTCAGCCCCGCGTTCAGGTCGAGGTGGACCAGGTTGACGGGGTCGAGGCTGAGGTGCCCTGAGTAGAGCTGCCCCGTGGTGCCCGTCGCGGCCGGGTTGATGGCGCTCGAGTCGTTCTCGTTCCGGTACCAGGTCGCGCGCGTGGAGAACCCGAGGCCAAGCGGCCCGACCTGGTTCGCGCCGAGCGTCGCCGTGAAGGAATTGGCGCCGAGGACCGTTGCCCCGGTGCTCCGCCGCCAGTCGCCCCCGAGATAGAACCGTCGGCCCGCGTACTGGACGCCCGCGCCGTAGCCCTCCCGGTAGGCGTCGTCGAAGTTCGTCTCCGGGTTCGTGAAGTCCCGGACGAGCCGCACGTTGCGCCGCTTGTCGTAGGTGGCGTTGATCGAGAGCCACGACTTGGGGCGGACCGAGACGTTCGCGAACTGGCTCGTCCACGACACGGAGCTCGACTCCGCGTTGGGGCCCTCGAGCTTCCAGGGCCGGTAGTAGTCCACCTCCTGGAGCAGGTAGAGGGAGAGGTAGCGGTTGCTCACGTTCGCCTGGGCCAGCGCCCACTCCCGCCGCTCGGTGCTTCCCTGGTACGAGCCGACCGCGCCGAGGGTGAACGCCGACGCGGTCGCGCCCCCAGGCCGGTTGTGCACCGTGAAGTAGCCGCCGAAATCGTGGACGCTCGACGAGAACGCGAGCGTCGACGGATCGGGCTCCCAGCCGAGGAAGCCGCCGACGGTGAGGTGCGACCCGTTCACCTCCACGAGGCCGCCGTCGAAGAGGCCGATGGAACTCACGGTGGCCAGGTACTGGCGCCCCGCCGCGACGCGGTACCGCGCGTCGGGCCCGTTCCAGAAGAGCACCGCCTGGTAGGCCCGGGTGTGGCCGTCCACGGTGTGGACGCCGGCGGAGGTCGTGGTGGTCTGGCGGGCGCGGAGGTCGATGGCCACGCCGAGGGGGCTGCCGCCGATGGCCTGGCCATAGAGTCGGGCGTCGAGGGAGGGCTGGTTGAAGCCGTTGCTCGCGACCTGCTGGCCGTCGGCGGAGGTCGTCGTCGTGGCGCGGAGATACCGCGTGCCGATCCGGCCGTGCATGCCGGGACCGCTGAGTCGCCGCGGCCGGGCGACCGGCGGCCCCACCGCGATCTGCGTTTCCGGCCCCGCCGCCGTCCCCGGCGCGGGCCGATGGAACTGGACGCGCTCCCCGACCGCGAGGTCCGCGGCGCCCTGCACCAGTTCGGTGCTCGCCTTATGCGAGGCGATGAACTTCACCCGCAGCGTCGCCACCACCACATCCCCGCGATAGACAGATACCTCCGAGCCTTCCGTGAGCCCGTCCAATCGCCCCGCGTTGATGTAGATCTCCGCGCCCGAGATGAAGGAAATCGCGGTCTCGACCGCGGCCGTGTCAGGCGGCGGGGCGAGCCCCTCGATCTGCGCCGGCGGCGACGCGGCGGCCACGGAGTCGGTCCGCGACCGGTACCACCGTGGACTGGGGGGGCGCCTGCAGCTGAATCTCGATCGGTGCCTCGAGCGGTGCCTGGACCGGCGTCTGGACCGGCACTTGAACCGGCACTTGGACCGGCACTTGGACCGGCGCTTGGACCGGAGCGGCTGGGGAGGCCATCGTGGCGACGGAGTCCCGCACGATGCTGTCGATCTGGGCCGCCGGGACCACGAAGGTGGCGCCGGACTTTTGGCTTCGAATCCGGACGCCGTTCGGGCCGTTGTCCGCCAGGATCCGGCCGCGAATGACCGCCCCTTCCTTCAGGTACAGCGTGGCGTTGGCGGCCGTCGTGTCGGTTGCCGCCTCCTGGGCAGCGGCCCGCGGTGCACCGGCACCAGCCAGGAGTAGCAGCCACACAACAGACCACCGAAGCCGGGAACCCGCGCGCGCGGTACTCACGGCTTGGACCCGTTCGCGTGGCAGCCGGACCGGACGCAGTCGGTCGGGGTGTAGTTCTTCCCGCGGTGTTGGTCCGTCTGCACGTCCCCGTGACAGTTCAGGCACAGCAGCGACGGGGTGGAGGCGTAGGGCTGGCCGAGCCGGTGGCACTCGGCGCAGTTGCCCCATTTGCCCTGGTGCTTCCCGCTGTAGATCCGGAACTGGCTCACGCTGCCGTCGTGGGCCGTGAAGCGGGCGCCCGTCCACCCCGCCACCAGGCCGTGGCAGTTGGTGCAGGTGACCGAGAAGTTGGCCATCACGTGGTTCGGGTCGGTGGTCGTCGTGAATTCGGCGTGGTGGCACCCGTCGCAGGTGCGTTGCACGGTGGCGTAGGGCATCGTGGTGTGGCACTGGGCGCACTGGACCAGTGTGGAGCTGTGCACGCCGGTCAGCGCGATTGGGGTCGTCGGGTGGTTGAGCGTCGCCCCGGCCCAGTTGGCCACCGCCTGGTGGCAGGTCGCGCAGTCGGTGCTGTATCCGGCCGCCGCGTGGTTCGGGTTCGTGGTGGCCACGTACTCCTGGTGGTGACAGCCGTCGCACGTCCGCTGCACCGCGGAATACGGCATGGAGGTGTGGCACTGGGCGCAGGTCACCAGGTTGGCGCTGTGCGCGCCGGTCAGCGCGATCGGCGTCGTCGGGTGGCTGAACGTGGCGCCGAGCCACCCGGCTACGAGCCCGTGGCATTGTGTGCAGGTGACGGAGAAGTTCCCCGCAACGTGATCGGGGTCCTTCGCGGCCACGTAGGCGTTGTGATGGCACCCGTCACACGTCTGCGGCACCGTCGAGTACGGCGTGGTCGTGTGGCACTGGGCGCAGGTCAGCAGGTTGGCGCTGTGCACCCCGGTGAGCGCGATCGGCGTCGTGGGGTGGTTCAGGCTCGCGCCAGCCCAGTTCGCGACGACCTGGTGGCACGAGGCGCAGTCCGTCGAGTACCCCGCGGCGACATGGCTCGGGCTGGTCGTGGCGACGTATTCCGCATGGTGGCAGCCGTCGCAGGTCTGCTTGACCGTGGAGTACGGCATGGTCGTGTGGCACTGGGTGCAGGTCACCAGGTTCGGGCTGTGGGCCCCGGTGAGCGCCACCGGCGACGTCGGATGGTCGAACTTCGCCCCGAGCCAGCCCGCCACCAGGCCGTGGCAGCTGGTGCAGGTGGTCGGGAAGTTCCCGGCGACGTGGTCGGGATCCTTGGCCCCCAGGTAGTCGGCGTGGTGGCAGCCGTCGCAGGTCTGCTGGACCGTGGAGTACGGCTGGGTCGTGTGACACTGCGTGCAGCTGATGAGATTGGCGCCGTGCACCCCGGTCAGCGCGATCGGCGTCGTGGGATGGCTCGCGGCCCCCAGGGACGCGGAGTTCCAGACCACGGTGGAGTGGCATCCCTCGCAGGTGGTCGGATACCGGGAGGCGACGTGGTTCGGCGCGGTGTTGTACTCGGCCTGGTGGCAGGTGGCGCACGTGGTCGGGGTCCCGACGAACTGCATCTGGCCCTGCGAACTCGGCTTGTGGCAGGCGATGCAGTCCACGGCCAGGTGGCCGCCGGTGAGCGGGAAGCGGGTGAGCTGGTGCGCCTTGGTCATCGCCGTGTGGTCGCCGAAGCTGCGATTCGTGTGGCAGCGGGCGCAATTCGGGCCCAGCTCGCCTCGGTGCAGGTCGGTGTGGCAGGCGGTGCAGTCCGAGCTGGTCCGCTGGAAGTCGAGCGTCGTGTGGCACGCCCGGCAGGTCGTGGCGCCGTGCGCACCGGTCAGCGGGAACCCGAAGTCCGCGTGGCTGAACTGGCTGCTGATCTGCAGCGACGTCCAGCTGTCCGGGCGGTGGCAGACCGCGCACTCGGTCTTCAGGTCGCCGTGGGGCGACGTGGTGCGCTCCTGCGCCGCCAGCGGCGCGGCGACGAAGAGGGCGAGGCACACGATCATGAGGCGTTTCATCGGGACTCCTTGCCGTGGCACGTCTCGCACTTCCCCGAGAGCGGGGCGTAGATCACCGACATCGAGTCCGTGGCGCCCGGCTGGCGCACGTGGCACTGCGCGCACGGCACGGACTCGTGGGCGCCCTTGAGCGCGAAGGCCGCGTCGGTGTTGTGGTCGAACCGGTCCGCCGGCGCGAAGGCTTCGGCCGAATGACAGGCCGCGCACCCGCCCTTGGCGTTCCAGGCGTCGAACTGGCTGCCGTGCGGCGAGGTATGACAGTCGGCGCACCCCTGCTTGGCCGCGAACTGGAGGTCGGCGAACCGGGTGCCGGCCAGGCGCAATGACGAGCGCGCCGGCGGCGCCTCCACGAGCTCCTTGTGACACGCTGAGCAGGCGGTCGCACGGTGGGCTCCCTCGAGCGGGAACCCGAACGCTGCGTGCGCGGTGACGCCTGCAGCCGAGGGCCGGAACGCGCGGGTGCCATGGCAGGCCTGGCACCCCTCGGCCTTCGCCCGCGCTCCGCCGCTCGCGAAGCGTCCGCGGTGCGGGTCGGCGTGGCACGCCGCGCAATCCGTTTCGGTGACCGCGAAGACAAAGTTGGCCTTTCCGACCCCCGCCGCCGTCACGTTCATCGGGGGCAGCGCCTTCCGGCCCGTCCCGTGGCAGGCCGCGCACGCCACCTGCTGGTGCCGGCCGTCGAGCGCCAGCTTCAGCGCCGCGTGCGCGGCGCTGTCGAAGGTGCTGGGCGTCCAGCCGGACACCCGGTGACAGGCCGAGCATTCCCCGCGGTCGGCGCGTGCCTTCAGTTGGCCCCCGTGATCGTCCGTGTGGCAGTCGGTGCAGCGGGCGAACGTCGGCCGCATCACCACTTTCGAGCTGCCGTATCGCGCCACCGCGGTCGCCGTGGCGCTCCGGGTGTGGCAGGCGGCGCACCGCACCGCAGCGTGCTTGCCCTCGAGCGGGTACTTGGTCGTCGCATGGCTCGCCACGGTGAAGCTCGAGGGGGTGTACCCGGCCACGGTGTGGCAGGAGGCACAGTCGACCGGTTTGCCCGACAGCGTGGCGGTGCCGTTGTGCGCGTCCCGGTGGCAGCTCGCGCAGGTCGCGAAGGCCGGCTTCTTCTCCGCTGGCGTCGAGAAGTCCTGGTGACAGTCCGCACAGCTGACGGCCGCGTGCCGCCCCTGGAGCGGGTACTTGGTCCGGGCGTGGTCGAACCGCTGCTTGTCGATCACCTGGAATCCCACCGTCGTGTGGCAGTCCGCACACCTGGGACCGAGTGCGCCCGAGTGCGGGTCCGCGTGGCAGTCCTGGCATGTCGAGAACGACACCGGCTTGTAGACCGGCACCGGCTGGCCCTTGCCGTCGCGCTTCGGCGCGAGCCGGGCATCGAGGTGGCAGTCGTTGCACTTCACCTCGGCGTGCTTGTCCAGGAGCGGATACGCCGTCGTGTCGTGATCGAAGCCGGGGGTCTCGGTCCAGCTGGCCGCGTCGTGGCACTGGGTACAGTTCTGCCCCAGCGCGGCCCGGTGGACGTCCTCGTGACAACTCGTACAGGTCGTGCCGAGCCCCGTGAATCCCTGCCCGGTCTTGCGGGCGGAGAGGTTCGCCGGTGGTGAGACCGCGTACTTCGCCACATGGCACCCGTCGCACTTGGCCTCGGCATGCTTCTGCTTGAGGGGCCATCCCGCCAGGTCATGATCGAACCGCGCCGCGCTGCCCCCGGGCCACTGCACCATGTCGAATTCCTTGCCGGCGTGGTCCGGATGGCACGAGGCGCAGGGAGTGCCCTTCACTTTCGCGCCCCCGTGGTAGCCGCGGTTCCGGTCGGCCAGCCACCCGATGTCCTTGTGGCACGACACGCACTGCGGTCCCATCGCATCTCGCCGGTTGCCGTGGCACTGCGTGCAGCGCGTCGGGCCCTCCAGCGAGGCGTGCGCACCGGCCAGCGGGCCGGGGGAGATCTGCGCGTCCAACGGTGTGGCCATCATGAGCCAGCCCGCCAGCAGCGCGAAAACGGCTCCGCGGAACGGTCGCGAGACATCGACCAGTCTCCGGCCTACCAGAACCACGTGGCGCCCAGCGACACGACCACGGCGACGTGGATGAGGACGGCCACCAGCGCCGTCACCGCCAGCGGACGATGGGCCACGTGCCAGAACCGCAGGATGTTCTGCGTGGCCTCGAGCATCCGCGACTGCTGGACCAGCGCCATTTCCCGGTTGGCCAGGCGGAGGACTTCCCGAAGCGCCGCCGTGTCCTCGCGGCGTTGCGTCGGCCGCGTGACCCGGATCCGGCGCCGCAGCTCGGCGGCCGCGCGCCGGCGGCGCAGGTCGTCCGCGACCATCCGGCGAAGCGTCTGCCAGAGTCCGAGCCCCGTCGTCGGGGCGGGATCGGCGTCGAGCACCGCGTCGATGTCGCGCACGTCGAGCCCGGACCACTCGGCGATCTCCTGGAGCAGCGCCTGGCGCTGCGCCCCGATTTCCTCGATGGTCAGCTCCACGCCGGCCTGGCTTCGCGGAATCCGCGCGTAGAGGTAGCGGCCCACGATCCCGCTCGCCCAGACGACCATCATCGACCAGAAGCCGATCCCGATCACGCCGCCGAAACGCCAGGTGGCGTGCGCCGCCACCAGCAACGGGAGGCCCAGCGCCGCCAGCGAATGCACGTCGAGCCACTTCGAGATGGCGCCGGTGAAGGCGAGCCAGCGGAACTTTTTCCGGAGGGGGTAGAGCCAGAGGAACAGGAAGATGGCGAGCGCGAGCACGCCGGCGCCCTGGCCGAGAAATCCCGAGGGCCGGAACCAGGCGTGCAGCGGACTCCGCACCTGCTCGGCCTTCGGGAGCAGGTAGTATTGGAGCCCGGACAGGTTGAGGACAACGAGCGCGCGAAGAACGCCGTCGCCACGGTCGCGGCCACGCGGCGGACGGGGCGCCGGGCGGGGCGCCGCGGCGGATGGAGGCGCACCGGCGCGGAGCGGTGGCTCCAGCGGGGGGCGGCGATCCTGGACCTTCGGTGCACGTGCGAGGTGAGTCGGCGTCATCGGTCTTTCGGCGCAAAGGCGACAGTCGGCGCTCTCTCCGCAGCCCGAACAGGCTCGAGCGACGGGGAATGCGTGGAGCGAAAAGTCAGTGGGGGTACGGACCCTGCATTCCGCAAAGATCCTACCCGACGGCAGAGGCGATCCGATGGCGATCTCCTAACTGCATTGTCAGTAATTTGGAGCATAGAGCGGAGCAGGGCATTTCGTTGGTCTGGTCGGTGCATCGTTTCGTGCCAGATGCATCGCGCCGTTTCGATTGGAGAGGGTTGGCAGCCCACGCGCGGCGCGTCCGCCATGAGTTTCGCCGTTCCCGTGGACGAGTCAGTTCCCCGTCAGGGCCTCGGCTGTAACCTCGGTCACACTCGAGGCCTCAGGCACGGGGCGATACGGTCTTTGCGACACGAAATGTCCCGTTGGCAGAGTGCCAAGTTCGGTGCACCTTGCGGCGCAGGCCTCACTTCACAGCTGAGTCACGATGGACCTCCTGATCTACCTGGTGTTCGGCCTCTTTCTCGTCGGCCCGCTGCTCCTCCAGATCCGCCGGGTGCGGAAGCGGGAGCGCGCGGCGCGCGCGGCCGCCGAACGGGGCAAGCTCTTCTCGGACGGGCCCCGCGCGCAGCACCCCCACATCGACATCTCCCACTGCATCGGGTGCGGCGCCTGCGTGGACGTCTGCCCCGAGGGGAACGTGCTGGCGGTCATCGGCGGCAAGGCCGCCATCGTGCACCCGCAGAAGTGCATCGGGCACGGCCTCTGTGCCGAGGCGTGCCCCGTCGGCGCCATCGAGATCGTCATGGCAAGTCCGAGCGTCACCGCGGACATGCCGCGGCTGACCCGCGAGTACGAGACGACAGTTCCCGGTCTCTTCATCGTCGGGGAACTCGGCGGCCTCGCCCTCATCAAGAACGCCGTGAACCAGGGCCGGGACTGCGTGGACACGATCGCGCGGCGGCTCGCCACGCAACCCAGCGCCCCCGGCGTGCTGGACGTCTGCATCGTGGGAGCCGGTCCGGCGGGCCTGAGCGCCTCGCTTCGCGCGGTGGAGCGGGCGCTCACCTACGTGACCCTCGAACAGGAGGAGTGGGGCGGCACCGTCGCCAAGTACCCACGGCAGAAGGTGGTGATGACGAGCCCGGTCGAGTTCCCGCTCCACGGAAAGTTCAACAAGCTCGAGATCTCGAAGGAGAAGCTGATGGAGTTCTGGGCCGCCGTCATCAAGGAAGGGGACGTCCAGGTCCGAACCCAGGAGAAGGTCGACGCCATCGAGCGCGAGGCGGACGGCACCTTTCGCGTGCGGAGCAGCGGGGGGATCTACCGTGCGCGCAGCGTCGTGCTCGCCCTCGGCCGTCGGGGCACGCCCCGAAAGCTCGGGATCCCCGGCGAGGAACTCCCCAAGGTCATGTACGGCCTGATCGAGGCGGAGGCCTACGTCAACGCGAAGATCCTGGTAGTCGGGGGCGGCGACAGCGCGGTCGAGGCCGCCCTCGGGCTGGCCCACCAGAAGGGCAACCAGGTCACCCTCTCCTACCGGCAGGGGGAGTTCAGCCGGATCAAGGAGCGCAACGCCCAGCGGATCGCGGACGCGATCCGGACGAGGAAGATCCGGGTGCTCTTCAACTCCCGGCCGGTGGAGGTCCGCGACAAGTCGGTCCTCATCGACCATGAGGGAACCGTATCCGAGATTCCAAACGACTGGGTATGGGTCTTTGCCGGCGGCGAGCCGCCGAAGGCCTTCCTGGAAAAGGTCGGCGTGGCCATGGGGAGCCAGGACCTCACGCGCGAGGGAGGGGAGGAGGCGCGGCTGGCGATGGCGGGCTAGCGGGGTGCCGCCGTAGATTGGAGGCCACCCCGCGCAGGGCAGTGCGGGCGCCCCCTCCCACGGAGCACCGGATGCCTTCGACCCAGGTCATCGTCGTCATCGCCTACCACGCCCAGCCGGGCAAGGGACCGGCCGCACGCGCGGCCCTGGCCGGGATCATCGCATCCGTCCTGGCGAAGGAGCCCGACTGCCTGGGCATCGAGCTCCTCGAGAACACGGGCGACGACACGCGCTTCCTGCTCTACGAGACCTGGACCAGCCAGGCGGCCTACGTCGGCCCGCACCTGCAGACCCCGCACATCAAGGCGTTCATCGAGGCGGCCGCCGCCGTCTTCGCCGGGCCGCCCGACATCTCCTTCTGGCACGAACTCCATCCGGCCTGATCTCACCCGCCGCCCCCACCCTGGAGCGACCGCCATGCCGCGCCTCTTGCCATCCCTGACCCTCGCCCTGCTCTGCGCCGCCGGCTCGGCGCCACTCGGTGCGCAGGCTCCGACGCCGGCCCGAGCGGCGGACGTCGGCAGCATCGACAGCATCATCACCACCCTCTATGCGGTGATCAGCGGCCCGGTCGGCGCACCCCGCCAGTGGGACCGGTTTCACTCCTTGATGCATCCGCAGGCTCGGCTGATCCCGACCGGCTGCGACTCGACCGGCGCCTGCCGACTGCGCATCATGACCCCGGCGGAGTACCAGCAGCGGGCGGACTCGCTCCTCGTCGCCCTCGGATTCTCCGAGCTCGAGCTGAAGCGGACGACGGAGCGCTATGGCGCCGTCGCCCACGCCTTCAGCTCCTATCAGAGCTTCCGCCGTGGCGAGGCGGCGCCCTTTGCGCGCGGGATCAATTCCATTCAGCTTTTCTGGGACGGACAGCGCTGGTGGATCATGTCGATCTTCTGGGACGCGGAACGCCCCGGCAATCCCCTGCCCGCGGCGTTCGAATAGGCCTGGGGCTGCGGACCTGGCGCGAGGAGGCCGGACATGTACGAATCCAGGAAGTCTCCACCGCTCGCCCGCCGGCGCTTCGTTCGCCGCGTGCTGGTGCACCTCCTCGCGGCCCTCGCCCTCTTCGTGCTCTCCCTGGCCCTCGGCATGTGGGGCTACGGCCACTTCGAGGGGCTGGCCTGGCGCGACAGCTTCCTCAACTCCGCCATGCTGCTCGGCGGCATGGGCCCGGTCAACGACCCCCAGACCGATGCCGGCAAGCTCTTCGCCGGCGCGTATGCGCTGTTCGCGGGCCTCGTGTTCATCGTCACCGCCGGACTGCTGCTGGCACCGTCGGTCCATCGGCTGCTTCACACGTTCCACTGGGATGCATGACGGCCAGGCGGCCGGGAGGCGGCATGGGTTCTCGTGATCCCCGCGTCGATGCCTACATCCAGGACGCCGCGCCCTTCGCGCGACCGATCCTGCGCCACCTGCGGACGGTCGTCCATGCGGCATGTCCCGAGGTAGAGGAAGCGATCAAGTGGGGGATGCCGATGTTCACGTATCACGGCATCCTCTGCTTCATGGCGGCGTTCACGCAGCACGCCGGGTTCGGGTTCTGGAAAGGATCCAAGGTCGTCGAGGGCCGCGACAACCAGTCGGGATCCGCCATGGGGCAGTTTGGCCGGTTGACCGAGGTCGGCCAACTGCCGACTCGGCGGCTGCTCACGGCATACGTCCGAAAGGCGGCGCGGCTCAACGAATCAGGCGGCAAGGCGGCCCCGAAGCCGGCGAAGAAGCCGAAGCCGGCGCCGCGCACTCCGGCCGAACTGCGCGCGGCGTTGACGAGGAACGCGAAGGCGCGGACCACCTGGGGTGCCTTCGGCCCGGGGCACCGCCGCGCCTACGTCGAGTGGATTGCCGAAGCCAAGCGCCCCGAGACCCGCGCGCGGCGGATCGCCACGACCGTCGAATGGCTCGCGGCCGGCAAGCCCCACAACTGGAAGTACGTACGATGACCCTGCCGCCCCCCTCGCCGGCCTCACCGGCCACAACCGCGCGGATCCTCCACGCCAGCCTGGCCGCGAGCGCCGCCGTGCTGACGGCGGTGGCCTGGCTCTTCCGCGGGAGCCTCCCGCTCCCCGACGGCGCCGGCGGTGCCGTCACCTTTGCGGCGTACGCGCTGGCCGCGTCCGGTTTGCTCGCCGGCCTGGCGTTCCGGCGGCTGATCCCGGAGCGGGCCGCCGCTCAGCCCGCCGACGCCTGGTGGCGGCAGCATCTCCCGAAGGCCGTCGCCGTCTGGGCCATCGGCGAGGGCACGGTCCTGGTCGGCGCACTGGTGCTGGTCGTCGGCGGGCAGGCAGTCGCCGCAATCGCCGTGGTCCTCGCCGGGTTCGGTGTGCTCGTGGCCACCGCGCCTGGTCGGCTCGTCTCGTAACGTCGCTCGCCTTCACCGGCGCTTCTCTCCATCTCCTGGAATCCCATGCCTCCACGCCCCTACGACTTCCTGACTCGCCTCCTGGACGCCCCTGGCCCCTCCGGCTTCGAGGCCGCGCCGGCCCGCCTGTGGCGCGGGGAAGCGGCCGCCTTCGCCGACGACGTCCGGAGTGACGTGCACGGCAACTGCTACGCGACCGTCAACGGCGCCGGTTCGCCGCGCGTCATGTTCGCCGGCCACCTCGACGAGATCGGCCTGATGGTGGTGCACGTGGACGAGGAGGGGTTCCTGTCGTTCGCGGGGATCGGCGGCTGGGACCCGCAGGTATTCGTCGGTCAGCGCGTCACGATACTGGGCCACGCCGGCCCGGTGCACGGCCTCATCGGGAAGAAGGCCATCCACCTGATGGAGAAGGACGATCGCGAGAAAGTCTCGAAGATCGAGGACCTGTGGGTGGACATCGGTGCCAGGAACAGGAAGGAGGCGCTGGCCCGCGTCCGTGTCGGCGACCCCGGCGTGCTCACCTCCAACGTGCTGCGCCTGCCGAACGGCCGGCTCTCGAGCCGGTCCCTCGACAACCGCATCGGCGCCTATGTCGTGCTGGAGGCCCTTCGGCTGCTGGCCGGCAAGCGGCTGGCCGCGAGCGTCACGGCGGTGGGAACCACGCAGGAGGAAATCGGCTACACCGGCGGCGGGGCGCGCACCAGCGCCGCGGAAATGGACGCCCAGGTGGCGATCGTGGTGGACGTCACCCACGCCACCGACTATCCGGGCATCGACAAGCGCCGCCACGGGGAGTACAAGCTGGGCGGCGGGCCGGTGCTGAGCCGAGGCAGCGCCGTCAACGGCGCGGTCTTCGAACGGCTGGTGGCCGCCGCGGAAAAGGAGAAGATCCCGTACTCGGTCGAGGCGGCCCCGCGCATGACGAACACCGACGCCGACCACATCTTCACCGCGGCGCGCGGCGTGGCGACGGGGCTTGTCAGCGTCCCGCTCCGGTACATGCACAGCCCGAACGAGCTGGTCCAGCTCGAGGACGTCGACCGCGCGGCGCGCCTGCTGGCGGCGTTCGCGCGCGGGCTCAAGTCCGACGCCGGGTTCGCGCCCCGGTAGGGCGCGGCGTCAGCCTCGCGACAGCCCGCGCTGCGCCGCCGCCCGCACCTCGGCGTCGGCGTCGCCCAGCAGGTCCTGGAGGGCGCCGGCCGCCGTCGCGCCACCGGCCAGCGCCAGCCCCTCGACCGCCGCCAGCCGCGCCGCCGCGGACTTGCGCCCGAGCAGCCCCTTCGCGGGCGCGGCCGCCCCCCGGAGCACCTGGACCGCTTCCGGCGTGCCCACCCGCCCCAGGGCCAGGTGCATTTCCCGCAGGACGTCTGCGTGTGACTCCTCCGGCAGCCGCACCGCGATGGACATCACCAGCCCGCGCCCCCACTCGCCGTCCACTCCCTGCGCCGCTTGCAGCCGCACCATCGGTTCCACGTCGTTCAGCAGGTGGCGCAGCGCCTCGAGCGCGTCCGTCGAGCCGATCTTGCCCAGCGCTCCCGCCACCGCCCGCCTGACCCGTTCATCGCGGTGGAACGCGCGCTCCGCGAGCGGCCGCACCGCGCCCGCCAGCCGCAGCTCTCCGCACAGCTCGGCCACGTTCCGCACCACGAACCAGTCGGGGTGGTTCAGGCGGTGGACGATCCGCTCCGTCCCGGTCTCCATCTTGGTCAGGACGGTGAAGTACCCCCGCCGCTCGGCGAGGGTCGGTGCCGCCGTGAGCAGCTCCAGCAGCGCCTCGACCGCATCCGCGTCCATCCGCTTCAGCACGGCGGTCGCCTCGACGCGGCGCCCCTCGGACAGCGCCGCCCGCGCGATGTGCTGGAGCGCCGATTTCGGGAGGAGGCGGCGAAGCGCGACCGAATACCGGCGCCTCCGGCTCTCGTCGCCCTCGGCGGCCTCGAGGCGCAGGACCTCGGTGGCGAGGCCCAGCAACTCGTCCCACTCCTCACGCCGATAGGCGAGGTCCGCCTGCACCTCGATGTCGCGGAGCGGGTCGTGCTCGGGCTGGTCGCGGCGGACCCGCGCCCCCGGCTCCGGCAGGACGGAGGCTACGGGGGCGGGCGGAGGCGAAGACGCGGGGCGGCCACCGATCGGGGCGCTGAGATGGTCGAGGCTCCGCGTGTCGCTCGAGGTCGGGAGCTGGCGTGGACCCTCGACCAGGATGGCGAGCGCCGCCTCGACCGGCAACCGTGAGACGAACGACTCCACCGTCGCCGCCCCGACCGGTTCCGTGGCGAGCAGCCGCACCACGGCCAGGAGGTCGGCCGGCTTGACCCCCGCCGGCAGCCGCACGGAGCCGATCCCGTGGGTGTGGAAGCGGATGCGCACCTCGCTGCCGCCGGGCAAGCCGTGCGGAAGCGGCGTGCCGTCGATGATCATCCCCTTCACGTCGATCGAGATGGTGGCGCCAGACGGCTCGACCGCCGCGTAGAGGTCGCGGAAGGCGGACTTCAGCAGGTCCCGGTCGCTCGAGTCGGTGTGGAGGACGTCGAGCATCCGCGCCAGCGTGGCCACGATGGTGGATGGAGCCGTCATACCTCAAGCGTCCCGGTCTCGGGGTGAGAAGTCAAGAGCGGCGCGAGCGCCTGGATCGTGGGTGCTACCCCCCCGAGCCCCAGCCGACGCGCCAGGTCGAGCAATGGCGGCGCCGGAAACTGGGGATGGCGCCCCAGCAGCTCCACCAGCGGGAGGTCGTGGCGGACGCGCGTCCCCTCGAGCACGAGGGCACGGTCGAGCACGCCGGCGGCAAAGCCGAGGTCGTGCGTCACGGCCAGCACCGCGGCGCCGGCGGCCCGGCGCCCGCGGAGCACGTCGGCGACGCGCGCCCGCGCTGCGCGGTCGAGGCCGGCCGTCGGCTCGTCGAGGATCAGCAGTTGCGGGTTCGCCACCAGCGCGGCGGCGAAGGCCACGAGCCGTCTGGTCGGGCCGGGCAGGTCGTAGGGATGTCGGCCCGCGTACGGCTCCAGCGCCAACTCGCCCAGCACGCGGTCGACCGTATCGCGCACGCGACTCGGACTCCAGCCGAGGCGTTCGGGACCGAAGCTCACCTCGGCGCGCACCGTCCTGGCGAAGAGCTGCGCCTCGGGATGCTGGAAGAGATAACCCGCGACGTCTGCCAAGTCTTCCGGGCGCCGCCCCGTGGTGTCGCGCCCCGCGGTGACGACGCGCCCGGCGTCGGGGTGCCGGAGCGCCATCGCGAGCCGGGTGAGCGTCGTCTTCCCGGCGCCGTTGGCGCCGAGGAGGGCCACGCCCTCCCCCGCATCGATCCGGATGGAGACGCCGTCGAGCACCGGCCCGGCGCCGTACCCGAAGCGCACCGCCTCGAGGACGAGCGGCGTCACCGCGTCCACCGGGCCACGCCTTCCTCCACCGTCAGCGGCCGCGGCTCCGCCTCACCTGCTGCCCGGCTCAGCTCGGCGATGGCGGTGGACCCTGCGCGCGCGCGCCAGATCTCCTCGCCGCGCAGGATCGCGTCGCACCTCCCATCGAGCACCGGGCGTCCATCCTCGAAGACCACGAGCCGGTCCGCGATCCCCGCGAGACCGTCGGCGTCCTCGCTGGCGATGACCACCGCCGCCCCGCGTGCCGCCTCGCTGCGCAACAAGCGGTGCAGGAGTGTCCGCCCCGCCGCGTCCAGCGCCGACGTCGGCTCGTCCAGCAACCAGAGTTCAGGTTGGAGGACCAGCATCGACGCGATGACCGCCCGCTGCATCTCGCCGCCGGACAGGGTGCCGGGATCCCGATTCGCCAGGTGGGAAATGTCGAGGGCATCGAGGGCGCCGGCGACCCTCTCGTGGATCCGCTCGCGCTGCCAGCCCAGGTTGGCAGGGGCGAACGCGACCTCCTGCGCCAACGTTTCCGCGATGCCGGAGAGTTGGGTGGCCGGCGACGGGAGCACGAGCGCCACTCGCCCTCCGAGCGCGGCCGCCGAGGAGGGCGTGGCGGGGTCGAGCCCGAGCGTGCGCACGGTGCCGGTGCGCTCGCCACCCGTGTGACGAGGTGCCAGCCCCGCGGCGACGAGCAGTGCGGTGCTGGTGCCGGCCCCCAGCGCCCCCGTGAGCCAGGTGACCGCCCCGCGATCGGCACGCATCGAGCACTGCCGGAGCGCCGGGGCGGGAGCGCCGGGATAGGTGAAGCCGACGTCCTCGAGCCGGAGCGCACTCACGAGAACACCCGCCAGCACACCATCGCGGCCGCGGCCAGGCCGGCCAGCCAGCGCACGGCCCGGTCGGCAGTGGAATCGCGCGGCGGGTCGAGCGGCGTCCGCCGCGTCACCCCGCTGGCGCACCGCGTTTCCAGCGCGAAGCCCCGCTCGTCCACCTCCGCCAGCGCCCCGAGCAGGAGGGGGAAGGCGACCGGGACGAGGGCGCGTACCCGGCGTAACGGATTCCCCCGGAGCCGGAGTCCGCGGCTTCGCTGCGCCTCGAGAATGGCGGCGGCGCGCGCCCGGAAGCGGGGAAGCGCCAGCAGCGTGGCCACCACGAGGTACGACAAGCGAGAAGGGCCACCCCCGCGCCGCCACCGCGTCCACGAACCGCGCGGGCGAAAACGCGGCGTAGAGCGCGAGGGAGGCGGTGGCGATCGCGCCGAGCCTGCATGCCTGGGTGGCAGCCAGTGCCAGGCCGTCGCGCGAGAGCGACACGCCCGCCATGACGACTCGATCGCCTTCCCCGAGGACGCCGTGCAGCAGGAAGAGAAAGAGCCAGAGTGGCGCAAGCGGCACCAGCGCGCGCAACGCGGCGCGACCCGTGCCCGAGGCGAGCACCGCGAGGACGGTGGCGACGTACAGGAGGGCGGCCGGGACCGGCCCGGGGGCCGCGACGACGGCGACCGCGATGGCCAGGGTGAGGACCAGCGGGGTGAATGGATGGGCGCGGGAGGCCGGCGCGCCCGGCGGCAGCGTCACCGGCCGACGGCCCGCGCCGCGCGGGGGAAGCGGCCGATCATGCGATTCGGCAGCGACCGCACCAGGGCGCCGACGACCGCGAAGGCCGCCGCCTTGTCCACCAGGTCGAGCGCGAGGCTGGAGGTGGTGACCGCGACGGGGAGCGACCAGCCCAGCTGTCGCAGGAGGGTGACGACCGCGGTCGTCCCGGTGGCGGTGACTCCCTTGA
This sequence comes from uncultured Gemmatimonadales bacterium, assembly GCA_963777835.1. Lineage (GTDB taxonomy): Bacteria > Gemmatimonadota > Gemmatimonadetes > Gemmatimonadales > GWC2-71-9 > SPDF01. The sequence continues at coordinate 219,148 of CAVZRK010000004.1, forward strand.
ACAGGACGTAGCTGATGACGGAGGAGAGGGCGCCGGCCACCAGGCCGGTGAGGAGGCCCCACGCCACGCTACGGCCGGCGGTGCGAAAGCCGGCCCGCGAGGCGGCGAGACCGGCGAGCATGGCGATGACGACCTGGATGAGGCCGAACGGGATCCACTGGTAGCCGTTGATGAGCCCGAAGAGCAGCTGCCCGATGGCGCCCGCCAGCATGCCGACCGCGGGCCCCGCGAGCACCGTGGCGAGGATCGTCCCGATGGAATCGAGGTAGAGCGGAAGCCCGAGCGCGTTCACGAGCCCGCCGATGACCAGGTTGATCGCGATGGCGGCGGGAAGGAGGGCCAGGAGACGGGCGTTCACGGGACTCCGGGGGTGGGGAGCGGGAGGGGCGGCGGCAACTTGGGTTCGGACCCTCCACGAGGTTAGAATCTTAGGTGTTCATCCAAGCCCGGCAACCCTGCCGGTTCTCAACTTCGAGCCGATCGTGACCCGCAAACTCGCCCATTGCTCCCTCGCCGTCCTCCTCGGTGCCCTGCTGGCCGCCCCACTCGCCGCCCAGGCCGCCGTTCCCTCACTCGACAAGGCCGCCAAGCGCGCCCAGACCGACGTGAAGGTCCTCGCCGCCGACGAGCTCGGCGGCCGCCTGACCGGCACCGCCGGCGCCGACTCGGCCGCCGCCTACGTCGCGCGGCGTTTCGCGCAGGTCGGGCTCCAGCCGCCTCCGGGCGGGTGGTTCCAGCCCTTCACCGTGTCCAAGGACGCCCCCGCCGTCCAGCACGCCAACCTGGGCGACCTCAACGGCAAGAACGTGATCGGGATCCTCCCCGGCCGCGACCCGGTGCTCCGCAACGAGACCGTCATCGTCGGCGCCCACTACGACCACCTCGGCCTCGGCGGCTTCGGGGCGCTCGACCCGGACAGCGCCGGCCGCGTGCACAACGGCGCCGACGACAACGCCTCGGGCACCGCGGCGCTCTTCGCCATCGCCGAGCGCCTGCGCGCGGCGCCGCCGGCCCGCACGGTCGTGTTCATCGCGTTCAGCGGCGAGGAGCTCGGCCTCCTCGGCTCCGACTACTACGTCAAGCACCCGCTCTACCCGCTGAGCGCCACCGAGATCATGATCAACCTCGACATGGTCGGTCGGCTGAAGAACGACAAGCTCATCGTGTACGGCACCGGCACCGCCACCGAGATCCCCGCGCTCCTCGACTCGCTCAACTGGTACGCCAAGTTCGACCTCCGGCCCCAGCCCGAGGGCTACGGGCCGAGCGACCAGACCTCCTTCTACGCCGCCAAGATCCCGGTGCTGCACTTCTTCACCGACCTGCACGGCGACTATCACCGGAGCTCCGACGACTGGGACAAGATCAACGCCCAGGGGCTGGTCCGGGTCGCCGACTTCGCGGCCGCGGTGGCGACGGCGATGGGCAACCGGCCGACCCGGCTGACCTTCGTGGATGTCCCGCCGCCGGCGCCGAAGGCCGGCGCCGCCGCCACGGGCGGCTACGGCGCCTATCTCGGCACCATTCCCGACATGGCCTCCGGCGAAACCGGCGGCGTCCGGATCACCGGGGTTTCCAAGGGGAGCCCCGCCGAGCTGGGCGGGATGAAGGGCGGCGACATGATCACCAAGATCGGCGACTACGACGTCCCCGACCTGGCCGGCATGACCGACGCCCTGCGCAACTACAAGCCGGGCGACAAGGTCGTCGTGATCGTCATCCGCGACGGCAAGGAGATGGGGCTGGACGTCACGCTGGGCAAGCGGGGCGGCTGAGCATGGCGGCGCTGGACGCCGACCGGGTCGTGGCCGCGCTGCGAGGCGCGTTCACGCACGACGCCGGTCGGCAGGCCCTGCTCCAGCTCGCCGCCGACCGGATCCGCGACGCCGGCCCCCCCTACACCTCCGTCTATCTCTATATGCTCCACGCCTCGGAGCTGGTGCTCGAGGCGTGGAGCGGCCGGGAAACCGACCACACGCGCATCGCCGTCGGGACCGGTGTGTGCGGGACCGCCGTCGCCACCGGGAAGGACCAGAACGTCGGCGACGTCCAGGCGGTCGGGAACTATCTCGCCTGCAACCTCGACACCCGCTCCGAACTCGTGGTCCTCATCCGGCGCGGCGCTGCCATCCTCGGCCAGATCGACGTGGACAGCGACCTGCCCGACCCGTTCACGCCGGCGGAGGAAGCCGCCGTCCGCCAGGTGGCGGACGCCCTCGCCGTCCTGTTGTGACCGCCGGACCTCCCACGCAGAAGTTTCGTGCCCCCCAGCATTGAAACCTCCACCCGCGACATCCGCGGGGTCACGCTGTTCGAGCGGCGTGTCGGCCAGGGTCCCGCCACCGTCGTCCTGCACGGCGGGCCCGGCGCGCACCACGATTACCTCCTCCCGGGTTTCGATGCCCTCGCGACGCGTCGCACGCTGATCTACTACGACCAGCGCGGCGGAGGCCGTTCCGCCGTCCCGCGGGAGGTGCCGGTCGGATGGCGGGAGCAGGTGGCGGACCTCGAGGCGCTGCGGCAGGCGTGGGGGATGGAGCGGCTCACCCTCGCGGGATATTCCTGGGGCGGCCTCCTGTCGCTGTTGTACGCCACGGAGCACCCGACACGCGTCGAGCGACTCGCGCTCGTGTCGCCGGCCCCCGCCTGGCGCGAGGCGCGCGCGGAGTTCGAGCGCCGGCTGGCGGCGCGGACCATGGCGCCCGCGCTGCAGCAGGAGCGAGCCGCCCTCCGGGCGAGCGGGCTTCGGGAGTCGGATCCCGACGCCTACCAGCGCCGCCTGTTCGAGCTCTCGGTGGCTGGGTACTTCCACGATCCCAGCAAGGTCTCCGGGCTGACCCCGTTCCGGGTCACCGGCCGAACCCAGCAGGAGGTGTGGGACAGCCTTGGCGACTACGACCTGCGCCCGGCGCTGGCCAGCCTCCGGGTCCCGGCCATCGTGCTCCACGGCGATGACGACCCGATCCCGGCCGCATCGGCCCGCGCCGTCGCGGACGCGCTCGGCGCCCCCTTCCATCTGCTCCCGGATTGCGGGCATGTGCCGTACGTCGAGGCGTTCGACGAGTTCCGCCGCCTGCTCGACGCCTTCCTCCCCTGCTGAATGGCGGTTGCGCCTCGTGGCGTGCCGCGGCATCCTTCCAACCCATGACCCTCGAACCGCCCCGAAGCCGCATCGCCCTCGTCATCGGCTCCGGGGGAGTGAAGTGCGCGGCCGCCCTCGGCCTGCAGCAGGCCCTGCGCGACGAGGGGATCGAGATCGACCTGGTGGTGGGGTGCAGCGGGGGCTCTCTCTACGCCGCCGCGGCCGCCCTCGGCTGGACCATCGACGAGACGATCGACCTCACGATGCGCCTCTGGACACGGGACACCACCTCGCGCCCGCGGCGGTTGGCGCTGCTGCGTGCGGCCTTCCCACGGCTGTTCGGTTTCTCCTCCGACTTCTCGTTCCGCGACGACAGCCTCCTCAATGCCCGGCTCCAGGCAGCCTTCGGCGCGCGCACCTTCGGCGACACCAACATCCCCCTGTACATCACGGCGACCGACTTCCACGACGGCAGCCAGGTGGTGCTGTCGGAGGGACTGCTTTGGGAAGCGATGCGCGCGAGCATCGCGATCCCCTTCGTTTTCGCCCCCCGGAGGCTCGGGAACCGCCTCCTGATGGACGGATTCCTCTCCGACCCGCTGCCGGTGAACGTCGCCATCCAGGAGCGCGCCGGCGTGATCCTCGCCATGGGGTTCGAGAGCCCCAACCTCCGCCGCTTCTCCAGCCCCATGCGGCTCGGCCTCCAGCTGACGAGCGTGATGACCAACAACCTGCTCCGCTCCCGCTTCGCCTTCCACAACCTCACGCACTTCACCGAGGTGATCCCGATCCTCCCGGAGTTCAGGCGGCCGGTGGGCATCTTCGACACACGGAGGATCCCGTACGTGATCGAGGAAGGCCGGCGGGCCGCCATGCCGCACATTCCCTACATCCGGAAGCTCATGGCGGAGGTGCCGGCGTGAGCGACCGTTCCCCGGACGCGCCGGCGCAGATTCTCGTCGCGGACGACGTGGAAATGAACCGCGACCTCCTGGCCCGCCGGGTCCGACGGCTCGGCCACGAAGTCCTGATGGCCGTGGACGGCCGGCAGGCCCTCGAGGTGCTCCGGGAGCGTCCCGTGGACGTGCTGCTCCTGGACATCATGATGCCCAACATGAACGGCTACGAGGTGCTCGAGGCGATGGCCGCCGACGAGCGCCTCCGCCACGTGCCGGTCATCATGATCTCCGCCATCGACGAGAAGGAAAGCATCGCCCGCTGCATCGAGCTCGGCGCCGACGACTACCTCCCAAAGCCGTTCGACCCGCTCATCCTGCAGGCCCGCCTCGGGGCGTCGCTGGCGCGCAAGCGGCTGCGAGAGCGGGAGCAACTCTACCAGAGGAGCCTGGTGCGGGAACTCGAGATCGGGCGAGAGATCCAGGCCCACTTCCTCCCGGCCTCCCTGCCCGCGTTGGCGGGGTACGAACTCGCCGCCCGCCTGCGTTCCGCGCGCATGGTCGGCGGCGACTTCTACGACTTCTTCCCCCTTGCCGGTGGGCGGGAGATGGTCGCGGTCGTGGGGGATGTCTGCGACAAGGGCGTCGGCGCCGCGCTCTTCATGTCACTCTTCCGGAGCCTGCTGCGCGCGCTCGCCGAGCAGTCCGATGGGGCCAGGTGGAACGAGCGGGACGCGGGCCGGGACCGGAGGCGGGACGCCGGTCCCCGCGCGGAGGCCGTCACCGGCCACCTCCTTCGCACCATCACCCTCGCCAACGACTACGTGGCAGGCACGCACAGCCGGTCCAACATGTTCGCCACCGTCTTCTTCGCGGTGGTGGACGGGGAGTCCGGCCTGGTGCAGTACATCAACGCCGGCCACGAGCCGCCCGCGGTGACCGGGCCCGGCGGGCTCCGCCAGCTTCCACCCACCGGGCCGGCCCTCGGCCTGATGCCCGGGATGGCGTTCGAGGTCGGGCGCACGACGCTGGCCCCCGGGGAGTCACTCGTGGCCTGGACCGACGGCGTCACCGAGGCCCGGACCGGCGCGAGCGACGAATTGTACGGGGATGCGCGCACGCTGGACGCGGTCCGCGCAATCCGTGGCTCGGCGGACGCGATGCTGGACGGGCTGTTGTCTGCGGTGGACGGGTGGACGGCGGGGGCGGAACAGTCGGATGACATCACCTTGATGGCGGTGCGGCGCCTCCCGCTCGGGGGCTAGGCGCCGAAGCTGGCCACCGCGGCGTCGACGTCGGGGAACAGCTTGAGGATGCTGGTGAAGCCGCTGAGCTCCAGCACCTTGCGCACGTTGTCACGGACTGCCGCCAGGCGGACGTCGCCGCCGCGGCTCCGCGCCTCCTTCACCACGGCGAGCAGGACCCGCAGGCCGGCGCTGCTGGTGTAGTCCACGCCCGCCAGCGACACCACCATCCGGTGACCACCCCCCGCCACCTCGTCGACCAGCACCCGGCTCAACTCCGCCGCCGTCAGGCCGTCCACGTTCCCGTTCACGCCCGCCACCGACACCTGGCCGCGCCGTTCGACTTCAATTTGCATGTTGGACTGTCCCTGCGAGGTGGAGGAAGACCCGGCCTGCCCGAATCGCTTGATCATCGTCAATTCGTTGCCGCGGCCGCCGAGGTCCCGGTGCCGCACGTCGTCCATCAATTTACCCACCAGGTGCCATCCCAGCCCACCGATGCGCCGTTCCGCCCATTCGGCGGCCAGGTCGGGGGCCGGCGCCGCATCGGGCGGAAAGGGCACGCCCTCGTCCTGCACGGTGAGCGTCAGGACTCCGGGCTCGATCCGCGCACGGAGCGTCAACGGACCGGGTGTCCCACCCGGGTAGGCGTGATGGATCACGTTGATGAGCACTTCCTCCGCGGCGAGTCGCACGTCGTGCTGGCCCTCGCCGTCCGCGCCCGACTCCCGCGCGGCGCGCGTCGCCACGTCGAGCAGTTCGGACAGCGCGTCGAGGCGTGCCGTGGCGTGCACTACGCGAACGAGCGTCACGAGATCACTTGGGCCGGCTGCAGGGCTGGAGCGGGCCGGGCGCCAGGCTGAAGTAGGCCCAGAACGCCGTCGAGTCCTCGGGCGAGGGCAGCGTGCCGAGGAAGCGTGGCGCCCCACTCGGGGCGGAGGCGCACAGATCGCCGACGCGCACGGGGAAACTGCCGAGCAGCGGGATGACCAGCATGTCCGTGTGGAGCGCCACCGCAGCCGTCGCCGCCCGTTCACTGAAGCGCGCGGCGGCAGCGCTGAGGTCCTTCTTCTTCGTGACGGCGGACTGGCCGGCGGCCAGCCGGAGGTTCGCCAGGCGAAGCGAGTCGCCCCGCACCTCGGCCACTCCGACGAGGCGGACCGTGGTCGGCGCGCGCTTGGTGCCGACGAGGACCATCTCGACGAAGGCGCCCCCGCCGGCGGGCTGGATCTTGACGGACTGGACGGACAGGTCCGACACCTTGCCGCCACACCCCGGCTTGGCGCCGCATGGGCGGTATCCGGCGAGCGCCGCCTCCATGCGCGAGGCGAGGTCTGCGGCCGGTGCACTGCTCGTGACGGGGATGTCCAGGCTCGGAAGCGGAATCTGTTCCGTCCTGGCGGCCAGGGCGTTCCGCAGGCTGGTCACCTTGACCGTGGCCCGCAGTCGCTGCTCCACCGAATCCTTGCCGCCCGCGGTCGCCGCGCGCGCCGTCACCGAGGCGGCCACCGAGTAGCGCCCTGCCCCGGGAACCGCCGCGACGAGCGTCGAACCGATCGGCGTCGTGGCGTATTTCTGGCCCGCGGTGTCCGTCACGCTGAGCGCCCACTCGCCGGTGGTCGCTCCGGTGGTCTCGATCACCAGCTGGTCCCGGTCCGCCGGGCCGCCGCCGAGCGTGATCCAGGCCTGCCCGCGCGCCATCGTGGCGGCCTGCGCCTCGGTGTAGTTGACGGTGGTGCAGCTGAGCGTGGCCTTGGTCCGCCAGGAGCCGCGCCGCGCCGTCGCGGTCGCGTTCAGGGTGAATCCCACGGTGCCCCGGCCCGACTCGGGCGTCACCACGGCCAGCGAGCGCGCGGTCGAGGCCCGCCAGTCGGTGCCGCAGGCCTTGCCCTTTTCGTCGCCGGTGGCGGCGTCCCGCAGCTCGAACGCCTGCCCGCGCGACCCGGTGACCTCCCGGAAGTACCTCGCCCCGGCGTCGGCCGAGGCGGAACCGTCGGTCCACCCGTTGCCCGTCGCGACGGCCTCGAAGGACGGGGCCGTCCCGAGGGTCACCGTCACCGGCGGAATGTCGCTCGGGGGCGGGACCGGCGCCGCCGCTGGCGCCGCGACCCCGCCGCCGCTGGAGCAGGCTAGCGCGGCGACCACGAGGAGCGGGGCCGCGTGCCGACTCCGAAACGCTGGCATCATGACGTCTCTCCGAGCAGGGTGGTGATCTTGAGGAGCAGCCGGTCCATCTCGACCGGCTTGGTGTCGTAGTCGTTGCAGCCCGCCTCGAGGGCGCGCTCCCGGTCGCCTGCCATGGCGTGGGCCGTCAGCGCGATGACGCGGACCCCCGCGATGTCGGGGTCCGCCCGCAGACGGCGTGTGGCCTCCCAGCCGTCGATCCCAGGCAGGCTCATGTCCATCAGGACGAGGTCGGGCCGTTCCGACCGGACCAGGTCGAGCCCCCGCTCCCCGTCCTCCGCCACGACGACGGTGTAGCCCCGCCGCGTGAGCCGGCGGGACAGCATGTCGCGGTTCAGCTCGTTGTCTTCCACCAGCAGGATCTTGGCCACCGCTCATCCCTCCCCGGCGCTGCCGGCGGCCAGCAGGCGCTTCATTTCCGCCACCAGGGCGTCGCTGTCCAGGTGCTCCTTGTCGAACACCCGAGCCACGTGCGTGGACAGGTGCTCCCGCTCCTCGGGGGTCAGGTCGTGCGCCGTGACCACCACCACCGGCACCTGCTCGCCCCCCTCCCGCCCGCGGAGCGCGGCCAGGAACTCGAACCCGTTCATTTCGGGCATCATCAGGTCGAGCAGGATCAGGTCCGGCAGGCCGCGACCGAGGGCCTCGAGCGCCTCGCGCCCGTTGCGCGCCTCGTTGACGTCCCACGACTCCCCGCGCAGCAGCTCGCGCATCCGGTCGCGCGCCGCCTCGTCGTCGTCCACCACGAGCGCGCGACCGCCCCCTTCGTGCCGGAACCGCCGGATGACCTTGATCAGGCGGTCCCGGTCCACCGGCTTGGTCAGGTATTCCGAGGCGCCGAGGGAGAAGCCCAGGTTCTTGTCGTCGATGATGGTCAGCATGACGACCGGGATCTTGCCCAGCACGGGATCGGCCTTCAGCGTGCGCAGGACGTTCCAGCCGTCGCTGCCGGGCATCATCACGTCGAGCGTGATCACCGAGGGCTTGAGCTGCCGCGCCAGGTCGATCCCCTCCTCGCCGCTGAAGGCGGGGACCACCGCGATGCCCTCCTTCTCGAGGGTGCGCCGCACGAGGTCGTGCATGGCCGGGTCGTCGTCGATGACCAGCACCATCCCCTTCGGGCCCGCCATCAGCGCCACGTGCTCGCTGGTCACGGGCCGAGGCACGACCTCCGACGGGAGCACCAGCGTGAACGTCGATCCGTGCCCCGGGACGCTGTCCACCGTCACGGTGCCGCCCATCAGCTCCGCAAACCGCTTCGTGATCGTCAGGCCGAGCCCTGTCCCCCCGTATTTCCGGGTGGTCGAGGCGTCCGCCTGCGTGAAGGGCTGGAAGAGCCGGGCCAGCTGCTCGGGCGACATCCCGATGCCGCTGTCCTGCACCGACAGGAGCACCCACCGCTTGCTCTCCCGGCTTTCCGTCCGCACCCGCAGCGTCACGGTGCCGGCCTCCGTGAACTTCGAGGCGTTGCTCAGCAGGTTGAACAGCGACTGCCGCAGCTTCGTCATGTCGGCGTGGATGCTGCCGACGTCGTCCGGGCAGTCCACGACGAGGGTGTTCTGCTTCTTCGTCATGAGCGGCTGGATGGTGCTGACCACGTCCTCGAGCATGCCCCGCACGGCGAAGGTCTCGAGATAGAGATCCATCTTCCCGGCCTCGACCTTGGACAGGTCGAGGATGTCGTTGATCAGCTGGAGCAGGTGCCGCCCCGCGCCGTGGATCTTGCGGAGATCGGGCACCAGGTCGTCGAGCTGGCGGTCCTCCGCCTCCTCCTCGAGGATCTCGCTGTAGCCGATGATGGCGTTGAGCGGCGTGCGGAGCTCGTGGCTCATGTTGGCGAGGAACCGGCTCTTGGCCTTGTTGGCCACGTCGGCCGCCTCCCGCGCCTGGCCGAGGGCGGCGTTGCTTGCCTCCAGCTCGCGGGTACGGAGCCGCACCTTGTCCTCGATGGTCGCCACCGTCTGCCGGAGGTCGGCGGCCATGCGGTTGAAGGCCCCCGCCAGCGCGCCCACTTCGTCTCGGCTCCGCACCTTTACTTCCTGCGGCCACTCCCCTTCGCCGAGGCGGGCCACCGCCGTATGAATGTCGCGGAGCGGGCGGAGCATGCGCCTCGTGAGCATGAACAGCACGAGCGAGGCGCCGAGCGCGATCAGCAGGACGAGCGGGAGCAGCCCTTCCGCCACCTGCCGGGAGGCGGCGGTCGCGGCCGCGGCAAAGGGGGCGTAGGGCGTCGCCGCGTTCAGGACCCCGATGATGGCCTGGTTCGAGGGGTCGCGGATGGGCCAGTAGAGGGTCCAGTCGTCCTGCCCGCCGACGACCGGGTTGCCGTCGACGAACACGGCGGCGGCCTGCGGGGGCATCAGGGTCAGCGGGCCGGCCGTGCGTGTCACGGAGTCGCCGGTGGCCATTCGGACCACCAGGCTGGCACCCACCCGCTGCCCGATGCTGAGCGTGGTCCCCGTCAGCCGCGACAACTCCACCAGCAGCGCAGTCACCTCGGGATTGCCGTAGACCGACTCGTCCCCCTTGAAGAGCTGGGTCGTGAGGGTGCCGCCGGGGGCGTCCGCCGCGGGCTGGTATTGCAGCGGGGCCGCCGGCCCGACCCGCCACGGCCCCGGGAACCGCTCTTCCAGGATCCGTTGGGCGATGCCGAGCTTGATGGTGAGCTGCTGGCTCGCCTGGTTGAGCTGCAGTTGCACGAGTTCGGCGTCGGAGCGCTTCAGCGCGAACCATCCGGTGAGGGCGAGCGCGCCGATCACCACCGCCGAAACGACCAGCGCCACCTTCGTCGCGATGCTGCGGGTCTTGACCACCACCACCTCCGTCAGGGAAGCGCCGACGCCGGGTAGAGGCGTCAAGCTACCGGCAACCGGAGGCTCTCGCCAGAGGGATTATCTTCCGGACATGGACCGTCCGACGCCGTTTGATCTCGTCTTTTCGGAACTCGCGACGGACCGCTTCCCCGCCGTGCAGGATGCGCTCACCACGTCCGGGGCGGACCCCCGCGACCGGGACGCCTTCCTCCTCACCCTCCCCGCCATGCAGCTGCTCCGGGAGCTGCGGCCGGACGACGCGGAGGCCGGCACCGGCGTGGACGAACTCACCGCGCTGCTGCACCACGCCTTTCTCGCGTGGACCGACGGCCTGCAGACCTGGGCCGTCGCCGAAGGGCCGTTCCGCCGGCTGCTGACGGCCCCCGCGGGGAGCGCCGTCACACCGCCGACGGCGGGATACATCCAACTGCCCGAGCGGGTCGTCTGGGCGTCGCTCTCGGCGCCCGGGCCCTGGGAGCCGCTCGACGGGTGCTTCGTGTACCGCGCGCCCGACGGAGCGATGCGTGTGCTCGGCGTCTTCGGGCTCCACGAGTCGCGCAACGGCTTCACCGTCGCCGAGGCCGTCGGCGTTCCCGGCACCCAGGCGGTCCGACAGGAGGGGGCACCCCTCTTCGCGCCGACGCTCGACGGCGGGGCGCTCGCCGGGCTCCACACACTCGTCGAGCCGGGAGAACTGGTGGAGCTTGCGGGCCGCGTGCTGGCCGGCGTGACGGCCGCGCCGGCTGAGCCGGAGGACGGATGACGGACCGGATGGAAAAACGGGGGGTGGCCGAGGCGCTCGAGCAGGTCGCCGCATTCATGGAGCTGCAGGGAGAGAACGTCTTCCGTGTCCGGACCTTTCGCACCGTCGCGAAAGTCGTCGGCGGACTTCCCGGAACCCTTCGCGAGGCGCTGGACGACGGTACGCTGGCTGCCACGAAGGGCGTCGGCCCGGCCAGCATCGAGGTGATCAAGGAACTTGCGGCCACCGGACGCTCGGGGCTCCTCGAGGAGCTGCGCGGCCAGGTGCCCCCGGGCCTCGTGGAGATGCTCGCCATCTCGGGCCTCGGTGTAGCCAAGATCCGCCAGATCCACGAGACGCTCGGAATCGAATCACTGCCGGAACTGGAGGCCGCCGCCGCCGACGGCCGGCTCGCCGGACTGCCCCGGTTCGGCCAGAAGACCGCCGACAACATCCGCAAGAGTATCGCCTTCCTCCGCCAGGCCAGCGCCTACCGCCTCGCCCACCACGCCGCCGACGAGGCCCGGACGCTGGTGGAGGCGCTCGGGCGGGTGCCGGGCGTCCTCAGCGCTACGGCAGCGGGCGAAGTCCGGCGTCAGAGCGAGGTGGTGAAGGACCTCGTCGTCGTGCTGGTGGCCGAGGTGCCCGCCGCCGAGATCTTCGCGCGTCTCGGCCACGTCCCGGGTGTTCACGAATTCGCCGGACAGGACGAGCGGCACGTCACGCTTCGATTCGTCGGCGGCAGCACCGCCCAGATCGTCGTCACTCCGCCGCTCAACGCGGGCGCCGTCCTGGTGCAGGCCACGGGCAGCGATGCGCACCTGCGCCTGCTCGACGCACGTGCCGCCCACGAGGGCTGCTCGCTGCGCGGCGCGGCGCTCTGGCGCGGCAGCGAATTCGTCCCCACCCCCGATGAAGCGGCGCTGTACGGGGCCCTTGGCCTGGCGTGGATCCCGCCCGAACTGCGGGAAGGAGGGCAGGAAATAGACGCCGCCGCCACCGGCTCCCTCCCCACCCTGCTCGAGGCGGGCGACCTCCGGGGCTTCCTGCACTGTCATACGAGCTACTCGGACGGATCCAACTCGGTGGCGGAACTCGCCAACGGTGTGGCGGCCGCCGGTTACGAGTGGATCGGGATCACCGACCACAGCCAGTCCGCGGCGTACGCCGGCGGGCTGTCGCCGGACGGGCTGCGACGGCAGGCCGCGGAGATCGCCGAGGTCGGCGCCGGAATGCCGGGATGCCGGATACTCCACGGCGTGGAGGCGGACATCCTCGCGGACGGGCAGCTCGACTACGAGGACGACGTGCTCGCCCGCCTGGACTTCGTGATCGGGTCGATCCACAGCCGCTTCAACCTGTCCGGGCCGGAAATGACGGCGCGCGTCCTCGCCGCGCTCGACAACCCCTACCTGACGATTCTCGGCCACCCGACCGGGCGGCTGCTCCTCTCGCGTGACGCCTACGCGATCGACCTCGAAGCGATCTTCGAGAAGGCCGGGGCGCGCGGCGTCGCGATCGAGATCAACGCCGACCCGCACCGGCTGGACCTGGACTGGCGCGTCCTGCGGAGCGCCCGGGCGCACGGCGTCATGATCTCCATCGGCGCCGACGCCCACAACCTGGCCGGGCTGGGCAACGTCGCCTTCGGCGTCGGCATCGCACGCAAGGGATGGCTCGGCCCGGCCGACATCCTCAACACCCGCTCCGCCGAGGGATTTCTCGAGTTCGCGCGGGCACGGCGGGGCTGAATGGCCCGCGAATCGACCTCGGCCCGCCTCGCGCGGGCGGCCCGGATTCTCGACCTGCTCGAAACAGCCTACCCCGATGCGCATTGCGCGCTCGAGCACGCAGATCCGTACCAGCTCCTCGTCGCCACGATCCTCTCCGCGCAGTGCACCGACGTCCGGGTCAACCTCGTGACGCCGGCGCTCTTTGCCCGCTTCCCCGATCCTCGCGCCCTCGCCGGCGGCAGGCAGGCCGAGGTGGAGGACTTGATCCGCTCCACCGGATTCTTCAGGAACAAGGCGGCCAACCTCCTCGCCATGGCCGCCGCGCTGGTGGAGCGGCACGGCGGCAGGGTCCCCGACACCATGGACGAGCTGCGCGCCCTGCCCGGCGTCGGCCGAAAGACCGCCAACGTCGTCCTCGGCAACGCCTTCGGCCGCAACGACGGTATCACCGTGGACACCCACGTCGGCCGGATCGCCCGTCTGCTCCGTCTGACGTCCGCCGCCGACCCCGAAAAGGTGGAGCAGGACCTGATGCGGCTCTTTCCGCGGCCTAAGTGGACCCTCCTGTCGCACCTGTTGATCAGCCACGGCCGCGCCGTCTGTATCGCTCGCCGCCCCCGGTGCGGCGCCTGCCCTGTGAGGGCGCTCTGCCCGGGCGCCAAGGCGACAGTCCATGACTAGCGCTCGCGGGGCTGGCGCGCGGCCGCTCACCTTCATCTTCCTGACCGTGTTCCTCGACCTGCTCGGCGTGGGCATCCTGGTGCCAGTGCTGCCGTTCATCGTCGCGGAATTCCGCACCGACGCCCTGACGGTGGGCCTCCTGAGCCTGACTTTCGCAGCGGCGCAGTTCTTCGCGAGCCCGGTGCTGGGCGCCTGGTCGGACCGGATCGGCCGGCGCCGCGTGCTGCTCCTGAGCGTCTTCGGCACCGGTGTCGGGTACTTCATCTTCGGGGCGGCCCAGACCCTCTGGCTGCTGTACCTCGCCCGCCTGATCGACGGATTCACCGGGGGCAACATCTCGACGGCGCAGGCGTATATCGCGGACGTCTCGCCGCCGCAGGACCGGGCCAAGAATTTCGGGCTGATCGGCGCGGCGTTCGGCCTCGGGTTCATCATCGGCCCCGCGCTGGGCGGCATCCTGAGCCACTGGAGCCTCCGCGCGCCGGCCTACGCGGCGGGCATCCTGTCGCTCGTGACGGTCGCCATCGGCTACCTGGTTCTGCCGGAGTCGCTGCCGCCGGAGCGCCGCACCACGGCTCGCTTCCGGCTTGGCGACCTGCATCCGCTCGGCCACCTCGGCGAGGCGGTCCGCCGACCGGGGGTCGCCCGGATCTTCGCGGCGTTCTTCGCGATGAGCTTCGCCATGGCGGGCCTGCAGTCGAACTTCGCCGTCTTCACGCACGCGCGATTCGGTCTCGGGCCGAAGGGGAACGCGCTCCTCTTCACGCTCGTGGGCCTTGTGGGCGTCCTCGTGCAGGGCGTCCTGCTCCGGCGGATCTCCACGGCGGACCGGGAGCGCCCGATCGCGATGGGGGGCCTCGCGCTCATGGCGGTCGGCTTCGCCGCGACGGCGTTCGTCCCGGCCGTCGTCTGGCTCTACCCGGCCATCGTCGTCCTCGCGTTGGGCAGCTCGGCGGCTGGCCCGATGCTCACGTCCGAGGTGTCGCGCAGCGTCGGCGCTGGCGAGCAGGGCTGGGTGCTCGGCTCGCTGCAATCGGTGGCCAGCCTGACCAGGATTGCGGGGCCGGTGTGGGCGGGGCTGGCGTTCGACCACGTCGGGCCCGCGGCGCCCTATTGGTCGGGCGCGCTCTGGGTGGTCGCCGGGCTGGCCGCGGCATCGCTATCTTTCCGACCGGCCGACCGGGCCACCCACGCCACCTGACCCACATCCCACGGACACCCTGATGAAGACCGCCACCATCGTGACCAGCCGCGGCACCATCGTCGCCGACCTCTTCGACGAGGAAGTGCCGGGCACCGTCGCCAATTTCGAGAAACTGGCCAACGACAAGTTCTATGACGGCACGCGATTTCACCGCGTGATCGCCAACTTCATGGTCCAGGGCGGGGATCCGCTCAGCCGCGACCCGAACCATCCCCGCGTCGGCACCGGCGGGCCGGGCTACACCATCAAGTGCGAGACCGAGAAGAACACCCACAAGCACGTGGCCGGCACCCTCTCGATGGCGCACGCGGGCAAGAACACCGGCGGGAGCCAGTTCTTCATCTGCCATTCGCCACAAGGCCACCTGGACAGGGTCCACACCGTCTTCGGGCAGGTCAAGACGGGGCTCGACATCGTCAACGCGATCCAGAAGAACGACGTCATCGAGTCGATCCGGGTGGCATGACCCTCCGGCTCGACTTCGCGGTCCTCGCCGACTACGCCCTGGTCGACCAGCAGGGCAAGCTCTCCGTGATGGGCATGTTCCAGCACGTCTGGGTGGCCGACTTCCCCACCGTCCACCCCCGCACCCACCTGGTCATCCGCGTACGCGGGCGGCGGACCGACATCGGGACCCACGCGATCCGGATCCGCTTCGTGGACGAGGACGACACCGAGCTCCTCGGCGGCGAAGGGAGCGTCCAGTTCGGGGAGCCCCCGGCCGGGGTGACCGAAGTCGAGGCGGGGGCGGTGCTGGTGTTCGACGTGCCGCTCCCCAAGCCGGGCGCGTTCGCGTTCGAGATCGCCCTCGACGGGGGAGGCGTCACCCGGGTGCCCCTGACCGCCAGCCGTGCCAAGGCGATCGGGGCCCACTAAGGTCTATGCCGACCGGCGCGCTCGGGTATGAAAGTCGGCTTTGACAACCCTTTCCTCCGCGCGATATGTTTTCGTCACTCTTCTCGCCGGGTCCGCCCGGAGCGTCCCTGAAGTCGTCCCGAATTGGAGTCCACGTATGCGACGGTTCCAGGTTTGGATTGCCGCCGGGGTACTGACCGCCGTCCTGGTCATGCCGCGACCGGTTGAAGCGCAGGGGTTCAGCGTCAACGAGCACGGGTCATGTTCGATGGGACGCGGCGGCACTGGCGTCGCTTCGCCGTGCGCCGACGGCTCGGCCATCTTCATCAACCCGGCCGGCCTGATCCTGGCCAAGGGGAAGGGCGTCACCAGCGCCGGCGCCACGATGATTCGCGCGACGGGCGACTTCACCAACAGCACCACCGGCGAGGTCAGCAGCCTCGTCGAGGAAACTCATCCGGTGCCCGCCCTGTTCATGGGCTACGGTCTCTCCGACAACGCCACGATCGGCTTCGGCGTCTTCGCCCCGTACGGCCTGGCCATCGAATGGCCGACCACGGCCGAAGGCCGGTTCCTCGGGTACTACAGCTCGGTCAAGGGCATCTATTTTCAACCCAGCTTCGGCCTCAAGGCCAGCGACCGACTCAGCTTCGGCATCGGGTTTGACATCACGAGCTCCTCGGTCGAACTGAAGCAGCGCGTGGATCTCGCCGACCAGGAAGCCGCGCCGGGCGTCACCTTCGCCAACCTCGGCGTGGCGTACGGCACCGACTTCGCGGACGTGCAGCTGGCCGGCAACGACATCTCGACCGGCTTCCACATCGGCGCGATCGCCAAGATCACCGACGACCTCTCGTTCGGCATCCGGTACCTCTCCAAGCAGACCGTGAACGTGGACGACGGCTACGCCACCATCACGCAGGTGGAGACCAACCTCTTCCTGGCGCCGAACAACCCCCTCGGGCTGCCCGCCGGGACGCCGATCGACGCCCTCGTGGCGCCCCAGTTCCAGCCCGGCGGGTCCCTCGTGGACCAGGGCGGCACCGCGGTTCTCCCCTACCCCGCGCAGTTGAGCATGGGTCTCACCCTGCAGGCCACCGACAAGCTGCGCCTGCTGGGCGACGTCGGCATCCAGTACTGGAGCGTCTGGGAGACGCTGCCGCTCAACTTCGCGCTGCTGGGTGAAAAGACGATCGTCGAGAACTACCGGAACACCACGTCGTGGCGGCTCGGCGCCGAGTACCTCGTGGGCTCGAAGTCCACGGCCCGCCTCGGCATCATCGCGCACAACGCCGCGGCCCCCGACCAGACCGTCACCCCGAACCTGCCGGAAGCCGCGCGCACCGAGTTCACCGCCGGCTTCGGCTCGCGCATCAACGATCGGTTCGGCTTCGACCTCGCGTACCAGTACATCGATCAGGCTGACCGACAGGGACGGAGCGGCGACGGCGGCGAAGCGGTGCCGACCGCCGCGTTGAACGACGGGCTCTACACGTTCAGCGCCAATCTCCTCGGTATCACCCTGACCTACTCGTTCTGATCGGGAGATCACAGCATATGCAGCGCATTCGAGTGGCCGCGGGTCTCATGCTGGCGCTCCCCCTCCTGGCGGGGTGCTACGAGAATGATCCGCTCAACGCCCCAGACCTCTCCACGAGCAACGGGCTGATGGCCCGCTACGTCTCCGTGGGCAACAGCATCACCGCCGGCTACCAGTCCGCCGGCATCAACGACAGCACGCAGCAGCGTTCCTACGCGGTCCTCTTCGCGGGCCGCGCCAACGCCCCCTTCTTCGTGCCGTCCCTGCAGGGCCGCGGCTGCGCGCCGCCGCTCACCAACAACGTCACCCAGACCCGCGTCGGCGGGGGCACGTCGTCCACCTGCGATCTCCGCGCAGACGAGCGGCTGTTCTACGTGAGCAACGTCGCGGTGCCCGGGGCCACGAGCTTCAGCCCCACCGACAACATGAGCATGTTCGCGAACTCCAACGCCCTCACCACCTTCATCCTGGGCGGCCGGACCCAGATGCAGGCGATGCAGGACGCCGACCCGACGTTCGTCACCGCCTGGATCGGCAACAACGACGTGCTCGGAGCGCTCACCAGCTCCGCGAATCCGGGCAACCCGGCGCTCGTCACGCCCGTGCCCGTCTTCGAGGCCAACTACTCGGCCATGCTCGACTCCATCGAGACGACCGGGGCCGAGGTCGCGCTCATCAGCGTCGGCGACGTGTCGGTGATTCCGTACGCCTCCCGGACCGCCATCTACTACTGCCTCACCTACGTGGATCCGGCCCGGTGCCAGGCCCCGCTGCCGACGACACCCGACCCGAACCTCGCCGGGCTGCAAGCCCTCGGCCTCTGGAATCTCGACGTGAACTGCGCGGCGCCGGGCGGCCTCGCCACGCTGATCCCGTGGACCAAGGCGCTCCCCATCCTGTCTCTCGCGGCGGGCGGGACCCCGCAGATTATCGACTGCTCCGACGACGCCCTGGTCGTCACGCCGGCCGAGCTCTCCGGCATGCAGACGGCCGTCGCGGGGTACAACAGCTTCATCCAGGCGCAGGCCGCCGCGCGCGGAATGGCGTACTTCGACGTGAACCCGGCGCTGCTCGCCCTGGTGGCGAGCGGTGACATTCCGGCCATCCCGAACATCGCGCCGGCGCTGGTGGGCCAGTCGGTCACATTCGGCCCGTACTTCTCGCTCGATGGTGTCCACCCCTCCACGCAGGCGCATCAGCTGGTCGCGGACTCGCTCGTGTCCACGGTCAACCAGTTCTTCGGCACCAGCATCCCCTGACCGACTGACCGGTCGCATCACGCAGAAGGGCGGCGGGCCGAATTCCGGCCCGCCGCCCTTCTCCTTTCTATGACCGCCACTTACTCGGCGCCAGCGAATCGGTAGCTTTCACCCCAAACCCTCACCGGAGCACCGATTGACGATCACCCGCGACCGCGCCCTGGCGCTCGTGCACGAATACACCGCCTCCGACGCCCTCCGGAAGCACATGTACGCCGTGGAAATCGCCATGCGGGCCATGGCCGTGCGGGCGGGCGAGGACCCGGACGCCTGGGGCACGGTCGGGCTGATCCACGACTTCGACTACGAGCGCTTCCCGAACGCTGCACATTCCCCCGATGCCGAGCACCCGACCGAGGGCGTGCGTATCCTGGCCGGGCTCGGCGCCCCCGAGTCCTGGCAGCGGGCCATTCTCGGGCACGCCGCCTACACCGGCGTGCCCCGCGAGACCCCGATGGCCCGGGCGCTCTTCGGCGTGGACGAGCTCTGCGGCTTTCTCGTGGCGTGCGCACTCGTCCGCCCCTCGCGCTCCCTGGCCGATCTCGAGCCGAAGAGCGTGCTCAAGAAGCTCAAGGACAAGGCCTTCGCGCGCGGCGTGAGCCGGGACGACGTCCGGCTGGGCGCCGAGGAGCTCGGCGTGCCGCTCGAGGAGCTCATCCAGTTCCTGCTCGAGGCACTCCGGCCGCACGAGGCGGTGCTGGGGCTCGGTACCACGGGATGAGCCGGTTCGCCGCGGCCGCCATGGCCGGGCGCGCCCTCGCGCGCGCGGGTGGCTCCCGGTTCATCCCGGGCAACGCCACCCGGCTCCTGGTGGACGGCCCCGAGGTCTTCCCCGCCATGCTCGAGGCCATCCGGCGCGCCGAGCGATGGGTACACTTCGAGAACTACATCATCCGGAGCGACGCGACCGGCCAGCGGTTTGCCGAGGCGCTCGCGGAGCGGGCGCGCGCCGGCGTGGCAGTCCGGGTGCTGACCGACTGGCTGGGGAGCCGTGGGCTCGGGCGGCGGCGCGCCGCCGAGCTGCGTTCCGCCGGAGTGGAATTCCGGAGGTTCAACCCGCCGCGGCTCGTCGACCTCCTGGGCAATGCCGCGCGGGATCATCGCAAGCTGGTGGTGACCGATGCCGGCACCGCCATCGTCGGCGGCCTCTGCATCGGCGACGAGTGGGCCGGTGATCCCGCCCGCGGAATCCAGCCCTGGCGGGACACCGCCATCCAGATGGACGGCCCGGCGGCGATGGCGCTCGACCACGCCTTCGAGCAGACCTGGACGCTGGCGGGCGGCGTGATCCCGCCCGGGCGGCACGCCGGCGAGGTCGCCGCGGCGGGCCAGGCCGAGATCGGGGTCGTCATCGGGGAGCCGCGGCGCGCGCGCATCCAGCGCATCGTGGAATTGCTCGCCGCCGGCGCGGTGGATCGGCTCTGGATCACGGACGCCTACCTCGTGGCGCCGCGTTCCCTCTTCCAGTCCCTGCTCGACGCCGCCCGCGGCGGCGTGGACGTGCGCCTCCTCGTCCCGGGCGCGAGCGACCTCCCGCTAATCCGCGACCTGACCCGCATCGGGTACCGCGCGCTGCTCCAGGCCGGTGTCCGGATCTTCGAGTGGGACGGGCCGATGTTGCACGCCAAGACGATCGTGGTGGATGGGGCCTGGTGCCGGGTGGGGTCGAGCAACCTCAACCCGTCGAGCCTGGTCGGCAATTACGAGCTGGACGTGCTGCTCCACGACACGAGCCTCGGAGCCGAGCTCGAGGCGCAGTTCCGCCGGGACGCCGCACAGAGTTCCGAAGTGCAGTGGCGCCAGGTGGGCCAGGGAAAGCGGTTCCCCGGGATGCTCCCCGGCACGATCAACCGCGACCTCCCCGAAATCGCCCCGGCCGGCCACGTGCGCCGCTTCCGGGAAAAGCGCCGGCGCACCGGCCTGGCCCTCCGGGGGCTGGCCACGGCGGCCCGGCGGTCCGTCTTCGCCCCCGTCGCGCTCGCCCTGGCGCTGCTGGCGCTCCTCTTCATTGTCCTCCCGCAGACCATGGCGCTGATCGTGGCCGGGCTCTGCCTCTGGATGGCCGTCGGAGCGGGCCTGCAGGCGTTCCGGCGCCGGACCGAGCAGTGACCCCCGGCCGGCCACCCCGTCTCAACGCTTTCCCGACCTGATGCGTACCTCTCCCGTGACCGATGCCGAGCTGGCGGCCCAAGCCCGGGCAGGGAGCAGCGAGGCCTTCGGGGCGCTCGTGGAGCGCCACGCGGAGCGGGCCAGGCGGGTGGCCCGCGCGGCCCTGCTGGATCCGCACGATGCGGACGACGCGGTGCAGGATGCGCTCTACTCGGCCTGGCGGGCGCTTGACCGCTTCGACCCGGCCCGGCCGTTCGGACCTTGGTTCCTCCGGATCGTGGTGAACGCGGCGGCGGACCTGCGGAGGCGGCGGAAGCTCCGCCAGACCGAGGAGGTCCCCGAGAGCGCGCCGGACTCCCGTGCGGGTCCCGACCGGGACCTGGATCGGGCGCTGCTTCGCGAGGCCCTCGACCGGGCGCTCGCCACGCTCCCGGAACGCCGCCGGATGGCCTTCGTGCTGCACGACGCCGAGGGATATGTGCACGAGGAGATCGCCGCGATGCTCGACGTCCCGGTCGGGACGGTCCGCTCCGATGTCTTCCACGCTCGCCGTGCCATGCGCGCGGCGCTGGGCCCGACAGGAGGAGAACGACTGATGACAGACATGCAGGATTTCACCGCAGGGCGGGACGAAGCACTCGGTGCGCTGCTGCGCGCCCATCTGTCCGCGCCCGACGACGCCGCCTTCGCGGAACGGATGCGCAGCGTCGCGGTGGCCGCGGCCGAGGAGGGGGAGTGGCGGTCGGTGGCCCGGTGGACGCTCCCGGGGCTGGCCGCCGCAGCCGTCCTCCTGGCGGTGCTCGGCGCCGCCTTTGGCGGCACCGACAGCCAGGGGAGCACGCGCAGCGCCGCGAACTCGGCGGCCGGCTCCCTGGTGGAGCTGGCGAGCGACACGGCACCCGCGGGCAGCGTCGCCCTGCTCGCCGTCATGGCTTACTGAGGCAAGGAGCACACACGCATGACCAAGTCCACTCGCACCGCCGCCCTGCTGCTGCTGGCGGCCTTCCTGCTCGGGGCCGTGGCGGGCGGCGGGGCCTTGGCGCTCTACCACCGGCCCCCGGGCATGGGGCACAACGGCGGGCCGTCGGGGTACCTCTCCCGACTGGCGAAGGACCTCGACCTGACCCCGGCCCAGCGCGACAGCGTGGGCCAGATCCTCGAGCGGTATGAACCCCGGATGGACTCCATCTGGCAGGACATCCGCCCCAAGTTTGAAACCGTCCGGACGGAACTCCGTTCGGAGATCAACGCGCACCTCACTCCCGACCAGCAGCGCCGGTACGCCGAGCTGCTCGAGCGCCAGGACGCCCGGCGCCGGAACAAGGATTCTTCGAATGCACCTCGCTAGACTCGTCGCGCTCTCCCTGGCGCTGCCCGCCATGCTGAGCGCCCAGGAGCCGACCGCCCCGACCACGCCGGGGATCACCCTGCAGGACGCCATCCAGCGGGCCCAGGTGGCTCAGCCGTCGGTCGTCTCGGCGCAGGGCGCCGTGCAGCGCGCCGGCGCACAGTACCGGTCGAGCTGGGGCGCCTACATCCCGAGCCTCTCGTTCAACTCGAGCTTCGGAACCAGCTATTCCAACGGCCCCTCGCGCGTCAACCAGATTACCGGCGAGGTCATTTCCGGCGAGTCGTACGCGAAGAGCATCAGCAACGGCTTCAGCGCGTCGGTGGACCTCTTCACCGGCTTCCGCCGCGGCGCGCAGATGGACGCGGCGCGCGCCACCGAGACGGCGGCCGACGCGGGGCTCCTCGACGCCCAGTACCAGACGACCCTGAGCGCCAAGCAGACCTTCTTCGGCGCGCTCGCCGCGAACGAACTGGTCCGCGTGCGCCGGGCCAGCCTGCGGCGGGCGGAGGAACAGCTCACGGTCTCGGTGGCGAAGCTGCGTGCCGGCAGCGCCACCCGCTCCGACTCCCTCCGCTCGCTCGTGACGCTTGGCAACTCGCAGCTCAACCTGCTCACCGCCCTGACGGCGGTGGCTACCAGCGAGGCGAACCTTGGCCGGCTGGTCGGGATGGACGGCCGGGTGCGCGCGCTGCCCGACTCCTCGTTCCTGACGGTCACCGAGATCGGCGACACCTCGGCGATCCGGCTGGAGGCGGAGAACAACTCGCCCAAGGTGCGCGCCGCGCAGGCCCAGGCCGATGCCGCCCGCGCCAGCGTCAAGGCCAGCAAGGCGGCCTGGTGGCCCCAGCTGAACCTCTCCGGCCGGTACAGCTACAACGGCAACGACAGCCAGGACTACGAGTTCTTCGACAGCCGGTCGGCGACGCTCGCCCTGAGCTACCCGATCTTCAACCAGTTCCAGCGCGACCAGTCCATCGTGAACGCGAGCACCGCCGCGGACGCGGCCGCCTCGACCGCCGCCGATGCCCGGCGCCAGGTGGACGCCTCGCTCACCGCGCGGCTGGCGGAACTCGAGTCGGCCCGCGCCCAGATCGACATCACCGCAACGAGCCTCCAGGCGGCCACCGAGGACCTGCGCGTCAACCAGGAGCGCTACCGGGTAGGCGCGGCCACCATCGTGGACGTGCTGAGCTCGCAGGAGGCGCTGTCGCAGGCGGAGGTGGATGTCGTGCAGGCCCGGTACAACTACGTCGTCGCCAAGGCCCAGATCGAAGCCCTTATCGGGAGGTCGCTGTGAGCGCCACCATGAGCACCACCGCCGAGCGGATGGCCATGCTGCCGCCCGACGTGCCGCGGGACGCCATGATCGTCACCCGCAACCTGCAGCGGGAGTACGACATGGGCGGCGAGGTCGTGCGCGCCCTCCGCGGGGTGGACATCGTCATCCGGAAGAACGAGTTCGTGGCCATCATGGGCCCCTCCGGCTCCGGCAAGTCCACGCTGATGAACATGATCGGCTGCCTCGACAGCCCGTCGGGCGGCGAGTACTGGCTGAACGGCTTCCGCGTCTCGGAGCTGGCGGACGACGAGCTGGCCCGTATCCGGAACAAGGAAATCGGGTTCGTGTTCCAGACCTTCAACCTCCTGCCGCGCGCCACGGCGCTCCACAACGTGGAGTTGCCGCTGGTCTACGCCGGCGTCGGCGCCAAGGCCCGCGTGGCCAAGGCCACCGAGGCGCTGCGGCAGGTCGGGCTGGGCGACCGGATGCACCACCGCCCGAACGAACTGTCCGGCGGCCAGCGCCAGCGCGTGGCGGTGGCACGGGCGCTGGTCAACAGCCCCAGCATCATCCTCGCCGACGAGCCGACCGGCAACCTCGACTCGGCCACGAGCACCGAAATCATGGCGCTCTTCGAGGACCTCCACCGCGGGGGCCAGACGATCGTGCTGGTCACCCATGAATCCGATATCGCCGCCCACGCCGCGCGCCAGGTCCACCTCAAGGACGGGCGCGTCGAGCGGGACTTCCTGACGGAGAAGCACAGCTAATGCGGACCCAGACCCTGATCCTCGCCCTCCTGGCCCTCGCGGCCTGCAAGCAGGAAACGCCGGCCGTGGTGTACCAGGCGGTGCCGGTGGAGACGCGCAACATCGTGGTGTCGGCGCAGGCCGCCGGCGCCATCCAGCCGGACACCACGGTGGAGGTCAAGTCCAAGGCGTCGGGCGAGATCCTCGACATGCTGGTGGAGACCGGCCAGCTGGTGCAGCGCGGCGCCCTGATGGTCCAGGTGGACCAGCGCACCCCGCGGAACACCCTCGCCCAGGCGGAGGCGCAGCTCGAGGTGGCGCGCGCGCGGCTCAAGAACGCGGCCTCGCAGCTCGCCCGCGCCGACGAGCTCTACAAGTCGCAGTCGATCACCCAGACGGAGCAGGAGCAGGCGGTGCTCGGGTACGCCAACGCCAAGGCGGAGGTCGTCGGCGCCGAGGTGGCGGTCGAGAACGCCAAGATCCGCATGGCCGACACCGACGTGCGCGCGCCGATCACCGGCACCATCATCGAGAAGAACGTGGAGCGCGGGCAGGTGATCTCGTCGCCCACCAGCGACGTGGGCGGCGGCACGATCCTGCTCAAGATGGCCGACCTGAACCTGGTCCAGGTGCGGACCCTGGTGGACGAGACCGACATCGGGAAGATCCACGCGGGCCTCCGGGCCACCGTCACGGTGGACGCGTACCCGAACACCCCCTTCGACGGGGAAGTGCTCAAGGTCGAGCCGCTGGCCACCACCCAGCAGAACGTGACGATGTTCCCGGTCATCGTGCGGATCGCGAACCGCGACGGCCGGCTCCGGCCCGGCATGAACGCCGAGGTGGAGATCCACGTCGGCCGGCGCGACAGCGTGCTCGCCATCCCCAACGCCGCGCTCCGCACCCAGCGGGACGTCGGCTCGGCGGCGCAGGTGCTCGGGCTGGACCCGGCCGGGATCGAGGCCCAGCTGGCCGCCAGCGACAGCGCCGCCAGGGCCCGGACCGACACGTCGGTCGGCCAGACGTCGCAGGCGGCGGTGGCCCCCGGCGCCGGCCCCGCGCCGGCGACCCCCGGCGCCCCGCCCGCGAACACCATGACGACGCCCGATGGCCGGACCATCACCCTGCCCCCCGGCGTGACAGAGGCGCAGGTCCGCGCCATCTTTGCCAAGCGGATGAGCGGCAAGGAGCTGACCGACGCCGAGCGGGCCACGCTGCGGCAGGTCTTCGCGGGCATGGGCGGCGGGCGGCCGGGCGGCGGGGCGCGGCCCGCGTCGAACGACTTCCAGTTCGGCGGACGCTACATCGTCTTCGTCCTCCGGAACGGCGTGCCGACGCCCGTCAACGTGCGCACCGGCCTCACCGACCTCGACTACAGCGAGGTCATGAGCGGCGTGGCGCTCGGCGATTCCGTCCTCATCCTGCCCAGCGCCAGCATGATCCAGTCGCAGCAGGAGTTCAAGCAGCGGATCGGCAACATGACGGGTGGCGGCCTCCCCGGCGTGCGCCAGACCACCACGACCCCCGCAGCGGGCGGAGGACGGTAGCCATGCAGTTCGGCGAAACGATCGCGGTCGCGTTCCAGTCGATCCGCGCCAACAAGCTCCGGACGGCGCTGACCATGCTCGGCGTCATCATCGGCGTCGCGGCGGTCATCGCCATGGTGGCCCTCGGCACCGGCGCCCAGCGCGCCGTCGAGGAGCGGATCGCGGCCCTCGGCGCCAACCTCCTCACCGTCTTCCCCGGGCAGTCCTTCCGGCAGGGGGTGGCGTCGAACGTCCGCGTCAGCCTCACCACCGACGACGCCGAGGCCATCGCGCGCGACGCCCCGCTGATCGAGGCGGTGGTGCCCGAGATGCAGTCGTCGCTGCAGGTGAAGTACGGCAACAAGAACATCAACGCCAACATCGTCGGGACCACGGCCAACTACGCCGAGGTGCGGAACTACACCGTCCCCTACGGCCGGATGTTCAGCTCCGGCGACGACGAATCCCGGCAGCGCTACGCCGTGCTCGGCTTCGACGTGCCGGAAATGCTCGGCGCCAACCCCGCGGCCCTCATCGGGCAGATGCTCCTCGTCCGGGGCATCCCCTTCGAGATCATCGGGATCCTGAACCGGAAGGGCTCGGCCGGCTCGTTCCAGAACCCCGACGAGCAGATCCTGATCCCGCTGGAGACGGCGCGCTACCGGATCTTCGGCAGCGACCGGCTCCGGTCGATGACGGTCAAGGTGGCCGAAGGCGTGCCCATCGAGCAGGGCATGGTGGACTTCGAGCGGGTGCTGCGCCGGGAGCACAAGATCCGCCCGGGCGCCGACAACGACTTCCAGGTGCGCAACTTCCAGGATATCCTGGCCACCCAGCAGCAGGCTACGCAGGTGTTCACCGCGCTCCTCGCGAGCATCGCCGGGGTCAGCCTCCTGGTCGGCGGCATCGGCATCATGAACATCATGCTGGTGTCCGTCACCGAGCGCACCCGCGAGATCGGGATCCGGAAGGCGCTGGGCGCCACGCGCAACAACATCCAGACCCAGTTCCTGATCGAGGCGATGGTGCTGTCGTTCGTCGGCGGCGCCCTCGGCATCCTCCTCGGGTCCGTGGCGGCCATCACGCTGTCCCGCCTCGCGGGATGGAACACCTACATCTCGCTCACGGCCATCCTCGTCGCCTTCGTGTTCAGCGCCGCGGTGGGGCTGTTCTTCGGCATCCTGCCGGCGCGGCGCGCCGCCAGCCTCGACCCGATCGTGGCGCTCCGGTATGAGTAGGGCCGCCGCGGCGCTCCTCGCCGCCTGCGCCCTGGCGGCCTGCGGGCCCACCACGTCCGCCCCCCCCCAGCCGGCGGCCCCTCCCGGCTCGGGGCGGATCTACCCCATGGCCCCGCCGGCACCCGAGTTCATCCAGGCGCCGAACGTGCCGACCCTGCCCGGCTTCAGCAGCGCGGTCAAGATCGGGCAGACCATTTACCTCGCGGGACAGGTCCCCCTCGACAGCACCGGGTTGCTGGTCGGGGAGGGCGACCGCGTGGCCCAGCTCAAGCGGGCCCTCGGCAACGCGACGGCCATCGTCCGGTTCGCACGGGGGGTCCCCGCGGACATCGTCAAGCTGACGGTCTACTGCGTCGGCTGCACGCGCGACGACTTCGACGCGATGCGCACCGCCGCGTCCGGCATTTTCCCCGTCGGGGAGGGGGCGGCGCTCACGATGATCGGCGTGGCGGCCCTGCCGGAGCCCGACATGCTGGTAGCCGTGGACGGCGTCGCGGTCCTGCGTGGGACGATCCCGGACCGGACCCGCGATCCAGCGGCCGCACCGCACTAAGTTTCACGCCATGCTCCTCCCGCTCCTGGCAGCCCTGGTCCAGACACCGACCCAGGCTCCCCCGCCCACGGTGACGATTCCCAGGATCGAGGCCACCGTCACCGTCGACGGTGTCCTCGACGAACCGGTCTGGAGCCAGGCCGCCCGGCTCGACGGCTTCCACCAGTACCGCCCGGTGGACGGCCGGATGGCGGAGGAAGAAACCACCGTTCTCGTCTGGTTCTCGCCGACGGCCATTCACTTCGGCATCATCGCACACGACTCGGACCCCTCCAGCATCCGCGCCACCTTCACCGACCGGGACAAGATCAACGGCGAGGACCGGGTGCGGCTCTACCTGGACACCTTCAACGACCGGCGTCGCGCCGCGTTCTTCGGGGTGAACGGGCTCGGCGTGCAGGAAGACGGCCTCCGGAGCGAGACGGGCACCAGCGCGGGCAGCCTCTTCGGCGGCCAGGACGACCTCAACGTCGACTACCTCTGGGATTCCAAGGGACGGCGCACGGAGCGCGGCTACGAAGTCGAGGTCCGGATCCCCTTCAAGAGCCTGCAGTACGCGGGCTCGGGGCCGCAGGACTGGGGGTTCAACGCCGTCCGCTACGTGCAGCGCAGCGGTTACGAGGACACCTGGACCGACGTGCGCCGGGCCAACTCGAGCTTCCTGGCGCAGGAAGGTGTGCTCACGGGTCTCGAAGGGATGCAGCGCGGGCTCGTCTTCGAGGCACAGCCCTTCGTCACGGCGGGGTGGGCCGGCGCCCAGGACGCCGAGGGCAATTTCAATCGTGACGACCCCGAGCCCAGCGCCGGCATCAACCTCCAGCTCGCCACCACGACCCTGGCCTTCGACGGCACCGTCAACCCCGACTTCAGCCAGGTCGAGAGCGACCAGGGACTCATCACCGTCAATGAGCGCTTCGCGCTCTACGTGCCCGAGAAGCGCCCCTTCTTCCTCAAGGGGATCGACCTCTTCTCGACGCCCGGCCAGCTCATCTACACCCGGCGCATCTTCGACCCGATCGGCGGCGCCAAGGTGACCGGCAAGCTGGGCCGCAACAGCATCGCCTACCTCGGCTCGGTGGACGACCTGGGCGCCACCGACGCCTGGTTCAGCTTGCTCCGCGTCCGCCGGGATCTCGGCGAGAACAGCGTGGCCGGCCTGACCTACACCGACCGCATCGAGGGCAGCGCGTACAACCGCCTCGTCGAGGGCGACGCCCACATCGTCTTCGCCAAGCTCTACTTCGTCGAGGCCCAGTACGGCCAGTCGTGGACCAGCCTGGATGACGGCGCCGC
Organism: uncultured Gemmatimonadales bacterium; assembly: GCA_963777835.1. Classification (GTDB taxonomy): domain Bacteria; phylum Gemmatimonadota; class Gemmatimonadetes; order Gemmatimonadales; family GWC2-71-9; genus SPDF01. The sequence continues at coordinate 247,479 of CAVZRK010000004.1, forward strand.
GACCGCCACCGACCCGATCTGGAAGCTGACCTTCGACCGGACCGGCCGGACGTGGGGGTTCAACTACACGATCAACGGCATCGGCACCGACTTCATCGCCGGCTCGGGCTTCGTGCCGCGCAACGACATCGTGACGGCGCACATCTTCAACCGCCTGTCGTTCTACGGCGCCAAGGGCGCGCTGCTCGAGAACTTCACCACCTTCTTCGGGCCGACCTGGCTCTACCAGTACGACGGGTTCACCCAGAACGCCCCGATCGAGGGGAAGCAGGAAGTCACCTTCCAGTTCACGCTGCGCGGCGGTTGGGAGCTGAGCGCCAGGACGAGCAGGGAGTTCACCACCTTCGCGCCCGAGTTCTACTACGGGCTGGAGACCGCCCCGGGGGTGCCGTTCGCGCCGCCGCCGAGCCTCGACAATCTCTACGCCGGGGAGTTTTCCGTCACCACGCCCACCTACCAGTTGTTCGACGCGGCCGCCAGCTTCGAGTTCGGTCACACGCCGCTCTACGCCGAGGGGAGCGAGGGGCAGGGCGCCGCCCTCACCGCGAGCGTCAACTTCCGGCCCAGCAAGACGCTCCGGTTCGAGGGGCGGCTGGCCTACGCCACGCTGGAGCGCGCCTCCGACGGCTCCGAGTTCGCCAACAGCGTGATCCCCCGGTTCAAGGTCGAGTACCAGCCGACGGTACCCCTCTTCTTCCGGGTCATCACCGAGTACCAGTCCACCAGCCGCGCCGAACTCCGCGATCCGGTCACGGGCGAGATCCTGTACTTCAACGGCGTGTTGTCGACCCCGCTGGACAACCACGGCCTCCGGTTCGACGTCCTCGCCTCCTACGAACCAAGCCCCGGCACCGTCGCCTTTCTCGGGTACGGTTCCATCTCCGCCTCGGTGGACGCGTGGGACTTCGGCTCGCTCCAGCGCCAGACCGACGGGTTCTTCGTGAAGCTGGCCTACCTCTTCCGCCGCTAGCCGGAGGTTCCGTGCGCCGTTCCACCATCCTTGGCACCGGCTTCTGCGTGCCCGACCGGGTCGTCACCAACGACGACCTGGCCGCCCTCATGGATACGTCGGACCAGTGGATCCGCGAGCGCACCGGCATCGAGCAGCGGCACTGGGTGCGCGAAGGGCAGACCTCCGTGGACCTGGCCCTGCCGGCGGCCCAGCGGGCGCTCGAGGCGGCGGGACTCTCCGCCGGGACATCGACGCGATCGTCTTCGCCACGTCGTCCCCCGACCACTTCTGCCCTGGGAACGGCGTGTACCTGCAGCGTGCGCTCGGCGCGGGGCAGCTGCCCGCGCTGGACATCCGGACCCAGTGCAGCGGGTTCGTGTACGGGCTCTCCGTGGCGGACGCCTGGATTCGGTCCGGGCAATTCGAGCGGATTCTCGTGGTCGGCCAGGAGATCCAGTCCACCGGCATGGACGTCAGCACCGAAGGCCGGCACGTGGCGGTGATCTTCGCCGACGGCGCGGGTGCGGCCGTCCTCGGGCCGGTGGATCCGTCCGAGGGGCGGGGTCTGCTGAGCTTCGACCTGCACGCCGACGGGGACTATGCGGAGAAGCTCTGGGTGGATGCGCCTGGCTCGATGTATCACCCGCGGATTTCCGTCGGGCAGCTGGAGGCGGGTCGGCAGTGGCTGCAGATGGATGGCAGGGAGGTGTTCCGGCACGCCGTGACCCGGATGCCGGAGTCGGCCACCGCGGCGCTCACCAAGGCGGGGTACACCTGGGACGATGTCAGCCTCCTGATCCCCCACCAGGCCAACCTGCGAATCTCCGAGGCGGTGCAGAAGTCGCTCAAGCTCCGCGACGACCAGGTCTACAACAACATCATGCGCTACGGCAACACGACCTCCGCCACGATCCCGATCGCGATGGACGAGTGCGTCCGCAGCGGGCGCCTCAAGCGCGGTGACCTGCTCGTGCTGACGGCGTTCGGGTCGGGCTTCATGTGGGGGAGCGCGGTCATCCGGTGGTAACACGGGGTGGGCTTACGCCCACCCCTGGCGCTTGTGGACGCAACTTCGAGGCGTGGGAAAACCGTCACCCCGGAGCAGTCTGGTCTTCGGGGCTCGTGGAAGTCCGGCGAAGGGAATGGTCCGGAGGGCCGTCAGTTCGCGACCCCGTAGCGACCTTGGCGCGGAGGGGGCGCGAACTGTGTTGGCCCGGAGGACCATCCCGAGCCGGACCACTGGTTGAAACACCAGGAGCCGGTGTTTCGTACTGAAACACGGCTCCAACCTTCGAGGACAGCATGGGCCTCATCGCCCTGGGTATCACCATCGCGGCCGCCGTCGGCGGCTTCGTCGTCGCCAAGAACTTCGTCCGCCGCCGGCTCCGGTTCGTGGACGGCGTGAACAATCCCGTCTTCCCAATCGCCGCGGGGCTACTGGCGGCCGTCGTCGCCCTTCCGGCGGCGCTGCTGCCGATCGTGACCATGGGGACCGCCGCCATCTTCGGGATCGGCGCCGGGGTCGGCACCGCGAGCGGCGTGAAGGCGCTCCGCCGGGGAGATGGTTAGGCCGCCCGCCCCTGGATATCTTGCGGGCATGGCGACCGTATCCTGCGTGCGTTGCGGCCAGGTCCGCGACCAGATGGCCTTCCGGCCTTTCCAAAACGAGCTTGGCCTCCGGGCCTTCGAACAGATCTGCGCCGTGTGCTGGGGTGAGTGGCTGAAGTACCAGCAGCAACTCATCAACCACTACGGCCTGGATCTGCGAAGCCCGGAGGCCAAGAAGTTCCTGTTCGAGCAGATGGAGACCTACCTCTTCTCCCCCGCCCCACCCGCCTAGCGTCCGAGGGTCCCCTTCAGGGTGACGCGCTTCTTCTGGCGCATCACCTCGAGCTGGAGCGGCTCTCCCGGTTCGTAGCTCCCCAGCACCCGCAGCAACTGGCGCGGACTCGAGACCGCCCTGCCGTCCACGGCGAGCACCACGTCGCCTGCCTTGAGGCCGAGAGGTGCGGGGTCCGGCACGTCCACGACGAGGACGCCCTCCGTGGTGCCGAAGTAGCTGCCGAGCTGCGGATTGACAGGCGCCAGCTCGATATCAGGGAGCGGGCCGCCCATCATGAAGGTGAATTCCCCCGCCTCGGCGCGCGAGCCGCGGGCCATCTCGCTGCGGCGGAGTGCCAGGTCCAGCGCGCGCTGCTCCATCCCCTCGCCCCCACCGACCCAATATTCCGCCCCGGGCATGCCAGGCACGCCGGTGCCGCCGTCGGGGCCGACGACGACGGTGAAGGATTCTCCGGGTCCGCCGCGGTCACCACCCGGGTCTTCATCCGCGACTTCCCGCGGCGATACTCCACGGCCACGGTGTCGTTGGGCGGCAGCTTGGCCACCAGCTCCACGAGCCGGAAGCCGGGGCTCGGGCACCCGCGTGCCCGCCGGGACCTTCGCGAGCGACACGGCCAGCGGCGTCGTGCCAAACCTCGTGATGACGTCGCCGGCCTGGAGCCCTGCCGCGGCGGCGGGGCCGCCCGGGGTCACCGCGTCGATCATCGCCCCGAGGGAGTCGGTCTCCGACGGGCGGGTCCGCACGACGACACCGATCCGCACCCGGCGGAGCGCGAAGGCTTGCGCCATCATCGGCTGCATCGAATCGCGGAAGTAGTAGCCGCGGGTGCGCATGGTGTCGAGCCGGATCCGCATCGAGTCCATGACGATCACCATCGAGTCCGACTTCGGCGGCTTGGGAGAGCGGGGCGCCGGCGCCGGTGCGCCCTGGGCCATCAGCGGGGCGGCGACCAGCGCGGCGAGAGAGACTGCCAGGGCGGCACAGACGAAGGCGGGACATCAGAGCCCCACGTTCTGCGCGCGCGTCACGTGCACGTCGACCAGCGCGTCCATCAAGCCCACCCGCTCGCGCCAGAGCGGGAGGAGCTCGACGTCCACGTCCGTGGTGCCGTCCATCTGCGCCGCCTCGAGCTGCCGGTCGAGTTCGGCGATCCGGTCTTCCAGCGACGTGGCGGCGCCCGTGGTGTAGGCGTCGGTGACCCGCTGGCTACTCCGGATCTGCCGGAGCGCCTGCTCGAGGGTGGCGGACTCCGCCATGACGGCGGTGAGCTGGTCGGACGCGCTGGCGGCCGGCGGCGCGAGGAGGTCCCCACCGACCACCACCAGCAGGAGCGAAGCGGCCAGCGCCAGCGCCCCGATGCCGGCGCGCCTGACATACAGCTGGCGGCGATCCTGCCGCACCCGCGCCGCCACGACCGCAAAGCGATCGCGGGGGGGCCGCAGCGTCGGCAAGGCGCGGAGCCGCGCCACCCGCTGGTGGAGCCGATCGAGCTCCGACGCGCACTGGGGGCAGGCCGCCACGTGGGCCTGGCTCGCCGCGCTGCCCGGCTCGCTGCCGGCGTCGCGGAGCGCCACGAGCTGTTCCATGGTAAGGTGGGTCATGCGTGCGCCTCCTCGCCGAGCCAGACCCGCAGCTTGGCGTGCGCGCGCGACAGCTGCGACTTCGAGAAGCTCGGCGTCCGGTCCATCATCTCGGCGATTTCTTCGTGGGTATAGCCCTCGACGTCGTGCAGCCACACCACGGCGCGCGAGGTTTCCGGCAGGCGTTCGAGCGCGGCCTCGAGGTCCATCCGGAGCGGCGTGTCCTCGCGGCGCATGGCGTGCGCGTCGTCGAAGAGCTCGTCCGTCTCCCGGTACTTGTTCCGCCGGAGCCGCATCAGCGCCTTGCTCGAGGCGACGCGGCGCACCCATCCCCAGAGCGGGCCGTCGCCGCGATACTGGCCGATGCTGCGGTACACCTCGAAGAAGGTCTCCTGGAGGACGTCTTCCGCGTCTTCCACGGTGCGGCAGATGCGGCGGGCCAGGTTGAAGACGGGGGTCTCGTAGGCGCGATAGAGGATCTCCAACGCGGCCGGGTCGCCCACCCGGACTCGCGCGACCACCGATTCGGCGTCGCCCGCGAGATAGGAGTCCACTGCCAGTGCCCTTGTCATAGGTCCGTTAAAGATGCCGGGGCGGCCCGAAACGTTGCAGGGGGGAAACGAGGACTGAGGACTGGGGACTGAGTGCGAGCCAGGCCATCAGGCCAACTCATTGGAATTCATTGACTTATAGACCAATCACCGACTGATCTCGCTCAGTCCCCAGTCCCCAGTCCCCAGTCCTCAGTCCTCCCTCCCCGCCCCCACGGCCTCACTCCCTGTCCCCCTCTCCAGCAACTGGAGAGGGGGAACGCCCGGAGGGGTCGGCGTCCTCGGCCGTTGACCATACGGGGCGGCTGGGCGGCCCGTTTCCCCGCCCGCTGGTATCTTTGCCCCATGCCTTCCCCCACCCATGGCCCCAAGCTCTGGCTCCACCACTTGGCCGACGAGGCCGACGCGGCGTTCCTCTACCGCGAGCTCGCGGCCGGCGAGTCCGACCCCAAGAAGTCGGCGCTCTACACCCGGCTTTCCGAGGTCGAGAATCGCCACGTCGGCGTGTGGCAGAAGCTCCTGTCGGAGCATGGGCACGCTGTCCCTGTGGTCCGGGTATCGGCGAAGGCCCGGATGATGGCGTGGCTGGCCCGGCGGTTCGGCCCGCAGTGGCTCCTCCCGATGCTGCTCGAGGAAGAGGGCCAGGAGGTCAAGGGCTACCTGCAGTTGTACAAGTCCGCGCCGGAAGGCGCCACCGGTCCTGCCGCCCTCCGGCTGGCCCGCGAATCCAAGGAGCACGCCGACACGCTCTCGAAGATTGCCGGGACGGTCGGCGAACCGTGGCACAAGACCCAGGCCGGCGGCTTCCTCCGGAACGTGGTGTACGGATTCAACGACGGGTTGACCGCCAACTTCGGTCTCGTGGCCGGCATGGTCGGCGCCGCCGAGTCGATGGGCGCGGCCGGGCATGCGGTGGTCGTGGCGGGGCTCGCCGGCATGGTGGCCGACGCGCTGTCCATGGGCTCGTCGGGATACCTCGCCGCCAAGAGCGAGCGCGAGGTGTACGAGCACGAGATCGCGATGGAGCGGGAAGAGATCCGTCTCATGCCGGAGCTCGAGACGGAGGAGCTGAGCCTGCTCTACCAGGCGAAGGGAATACCAGAGGACCAGTCGGCCGAGCTGGCGCGGCAGGTGATGTCCGACCCCGAGAAGGCGCTCGACGAGAAGGTCCGCGAGGAGCTGAAGATCGGCGACGCCACCAGCACCCCTTTCCGCGAGGCGTGGGTGACCGGCCTCGCCACTGCCATCGGGGCCTTCATCCCGGTGGCGCCGCTCCTGATCAGCACCGATCCGTGGGCGCTCTACACCTCGTTCACCCTGGCCATGTTGTCGCACTTCGCGGTGGGCGCGGCGCGGAGCTTCTTCACCGGCCGTGGCGTGGCGCGGAGCGGCTTCGACATGCTGGTGGTGGGTTTCGGCGTGGCGGTGGTGGGATACTTCGTGGGCGACTGGATCGTCAAGCTGCTCTAGGCGCGAGAATCACGATCGTCGAATCGTCGAATCGTCGAATCGTTGAATCGGGGTGGGCTTACGCCCACCCCTAGCCCAGATGGACGCAACTTCGTGGCGTCAGGCAAGGGCCAATTCCCACCCACACGAAATTGCGTCCCCACCGATAGGGGTGGCCATACGGCCACCCCATCGGAAACCGACGTGCCCCCTACCCCACCACCAGGTTCAGCAACCTCCCTGGCACGTAGATCTGCTTCTTCAGTTCCTTCCCGTCCGTGAAACGCCGCACCGCCTCCTCGCGCATCGCCGCGGCGGCGATGGCCGCCTCCTCCGCCCCGCGCGGCACGCGCACCTTGCCGCGGGTCTTCCCGTTGACCTGCACCGGGATTTCCATCAAGTCCTCCATCGTGAGCCCCTCGTCCCACACGGGCCACGATGCGGCGAACACAGTGGTCGTCGCGCCGAGCCGCTCCCAGCACTCCTCGGCGAAGTGCGGCGCGAAGGGCGCCAGCATCACGACCATGTCCTTGACGATGTGCCGCTCGGAGCAGTTCGTCTCCCGCATGACGTTGAGCAGCTCCATCAGCGCCGCGATGGCGGTGTTGTAGCTCAGCCCCTCCATCGCCTCGGTCACCTTCTTGACCGTCTGGTGGCGCTTGACGACGATGGACTGGTGCACCTCCTGGCCGGCCAGCGTGACGTGCTCGCACTGGCCCACGAGGTCCCACACCTTCTCGAGGAAGCGGCGCGGTCCGCTGATGCCCAGAGTCGCGGAAGTCTCCGCCCTCCTGGAACGGCCCGAGGAACATCAGGTACATCCGGAAGGTGTCGGCGCCCCACTTGGCGATGTACTCGTCGGGGATGACGACGTTCCCCTTCGACTTCGACATCTTGGCGCCGTCCTTGACGATGAGGCCGTGCGCCCGGAAGGTGGTGAACGGTTCCTCGAATTCCACGTGGCCGAGCTCCTGCAGCACCATGGAGATGAACCGCGAGTACAGCAGGTGCAGCACCGCGTGCTCGTTGCCGCCGATGTACATCGTGACCGGGCACCAGCGCCGGGTCCGCGCCGGATCGAAGGGGCGGTCGTCGAAGTCGGTGCTGGCGTAGCGCAGGTAGTACCAGGCCGAGTCGAGGAAGGTGTCGGACACGTCCGTTTCACGCCGGGCGCGTGCGCCGCAGGCTGGGCAGGGCACGAAATACCATTCCTCGTGCCGGGCCAGCGGCGACACGCCGGAGTCGTCGGGGCGGAAGTCGTCGATCGGCGGGAGCAGGACCGGGAGGTCCTGTTCGGGCACGGGCACCGGCCCGCAGCTCGGGCAGTAGATGATCGGGATCGGCGGACCCCAGTACCGCTGGCGCGAGATGCACCAGTCGTACAGCCGGAAGCGCACCGTCCCCTTGCCGTGCCCCTCGCGCTCGAGCCAGGCGGTGATGTCCCGGAGCGCTTCACTCGCCGGCCGGCCGGTCCACGGCCCGGAGTGCACCAGCGCGTACCCGTCGGTGTCGGTTTCCGCCTCGAGCATCGGCGCGTCGGCGTCCTGCCCCGCTCGCGCGAGCACCCGGGTGACGGGCAGGCCGAACTTGCGCGCAAAGGCGAAGTCGCGCTCGTCGTGCGCCGGCACCGCCATGATGGCGCCGGTGCCGTACTCCATCAGCACGTAGTCGGCGATCCAGACGGGGATCTTCCCCCCGGTGGCGGGGTTGACCGCGTAGGCCCCGGTGAAGACGCCCGTCTTGTCCTTCTCGCCCACCTTGCGGGACACCAGGTCCAGTGCCGCGACCCGGGTGCGGTACGCCTCGACAGCCGGCCGCTCGGCGTCGGTGGTGAGCTGTGCCACCAAGCGGGTGCTCCGGTGCCAGGACCATGAAGGTGGCGCCGTAGAGCGTGTCGGGGCGCGTGGTGTAGACCCGGATGGCCCCGCAGTCCCCCTCGACCACGAAGTCGATTTCCGCCCCTTCCGAACGCCCCAGCCAGTTCCGCTGCGCCTGGGTGGTCGTGTCGGACCAGTCCATCTTGGCGCGGTCGTCGAGGTTGTTCAGCAGGCGCTCGGCGTACTCGGTGATCCGGAAGTACCACTGCTCGCAGCGCCCGCTGCTCGACCCGCGTGTCGGGATGGCGCTCGCAGAAGCCGTTGATCACCTGCTCGTTGGCGAGCACCGTCTTGCACTCGGGGCACCAGTTGACGGCCGCCGTGCTTCCGGTAGGCCTTCCCCGACTTGTAGAGCTGGAGGAAGAGCCACTGGGTCCACTTGTAGTAGGCGGGATCGGTGGTGGACAGGGCATGCCGCCAGGAGAACATCCCGCCGATCCGCGTGAGCTGCCGCGTGAAGTTGGCGATGTTGCGCGGGATGAGCTCCGCGGGGTGGATGCCCAGCTTGATCGCGTAGTTCTCGGAGTGGATGCCGAACGCGTCGAAGCCGATCGGCTCGAAGACGTCGAAGCCCTGGAGCCGCTTGAAGCGGCCGTAGGCGTCGCTGCCGGTAAAGGCGAACATGTTCCCGACGTGCAGCCCCTCCGCGGAGGGGTAGGGGAACATCATGAGGTTGTAGAACGGCCGCGCGGCCCGGTCGAGGTCCGGCTCGTTGGTGTTTCGCTCGGCCCAGCGGGCCTGCCACTTGGCCTCGACGGCCTGCGGGTCGTAGCGGTGCGGATGCGGGTCGGTCATGGTGGCGGAAATCTACCCGCCGCCGCAGGGGGAACCAAGCGCGCCACGGGCCGCCTTGCTGGAGGGCGCCTGCGGGCCTAAGTTTTCGTGCACTCCCCACTTACATCGCCAGCGGAGCCCCATGGCCGGCGTCAGGAAAGACCTTACCCGATCGCTCTACCTGTACGGCACCGCCGTGCTGGTGCTCTTCGGTGCGCTCATGGCCGGGATCATGAACGGCAACGAGTCGCGCCATATCCGGCGGGGCCTCGACGAGCGTCTCATCGGCCTCGCAGACCGTTCCGCCGCCCTGCTCGAGCAGGCGCTCGCGTACCAGCCGGGGGAAATGGCCCGGCTGGCCGCCCCCGGCGGAGCGAGCGCCGAGACCACCGCGGCCCTCGACCGGCTGCTGTCCACCTCGAGAACCGAGGCGGACCTGGCGGAAATCGCGGTGGTAGGCGGCACCGGTACGATTCTTTGGAGCAGCCGGCCCGCCACCCCCGTCGGCGCTACCCTGCCCGGCCTGGAGGCGGCGGCGGGACGATCCGGGCTCCAGCTCCTGTCACTCCAGGTCAACGGCGTCGAGTCACGCGCGGCGGTCCTGACTGTCGCCGGCTCGAACTGGCGCGTCGTGACCAGCGCGCCGCTCGCGGGGCGGGCCGATTTCACCGGCAGCCTCGTCCTCCTGAGCATCCTGATCTTCACGATCGGCGGCGTCGTCACGCTCTGGCTGCTGGCCCGCTGGCTGGATCGCCGCATCTTGAGCCCGCTGCTGGTGGCGGAGGAGGTCGCCACCCAGGTGGCGCAGGGGAATCTCAGCGCCAGCGTCGCCGAAACCGGCGCCGCGGGCGCGGAGGGGAACCGCCTGCTCCGGGCCATTGCGGCGATGGTGCAGGCGCTGCAGAACCTGGTCGGGGCCATCCGCGGCGCCTCGAGCGAGGCGGCGGCCATGGCCGAGCAGATCTCGGCGGCCACCGAGGAGATGTCCGCCTCTACGCAGGAGGTGGCGAGCACCACCGCGGACCTGACGGACCGGGCCACCAAGCAGGCCGGCGTGGTCCGGCTGGCCGCGGACGACGCCCGGAAGATCCTCGGAATCGCCGAGGCGCTGGCTGCCGGGGCCACGCAAGCGGCCCAGCGGAATGCCGCGCTTGCGGCGCTGGCCCGGTCGCATCGGGCGCAGCTGGATCGGAGCACCACCGAGCTCGCCAAGCTGACCGAGGAAGTGGAGCTGGGAGCCGAAGAGGCCGAACTGCTCGCGACCTCCTCCGAGGAAATCGAGAAGTTCATCACCCAGACCAAGGCGATCGCCAAGCAGACCCACATGCTGGCGCTGAACGCCGCCATCGAGGCGGCGCGGGCGGGGGGCGAGGGGCGTGGGTTCAGCGTGGTGGCGGAGGAGGTGCGGAAGCTGGCAGGCCAGGCGGCACAGGCGGCCACGTCCACCAGTGAGACGGTGCAGAGCGTGCTGGCGCGGGTGCACACCGCGCGGGAGCGGCTGCTCCGGCTGGCGCAGGGCGGCATCGTGGCGCGAGACGCGGCGCAGGCCGCCGCCGAGGGGCTCCGGACCGTGGCGGAGGACGCGGACGCCAACGATCAGTGGACCCAGGCCATTTCGGCCTCGGCCGATGACGTGCGCATCCTGATCGACGGGATTGCCGGGCGGATGAAGGAAGTATCGGCCGGCACCGAGGAGTACGCGGCGGCGGCTCAGCAGATCGCCGCGGCGGCCGAGGAGCTCAACGCCTCCACCGAGGAAATCGCCAGCTCGGCGGGTCACCTGGCGGACGCGGCAGAGCGATTGACGAATGCGGTCGGGGGGTTCCGGGTGAGCTAGGCCCCGGAGCCGACGACCTCCGACAGCGCCGCCAGCAACCCGGCAAAGTGCGCAGGAGTAAGATCTCCCATGTGGCCGATGCGGATCATCGCATCGGCCATTTCGTCGAGCCCCGCCCCGATGGTCCATCCCATTTTCAGCAGCGCCCCCGCGATCGCGCGGCCGGTGGTCCCCTCGGGCACGCGGAGCGCCGACACCGTCCACGCCCGCCGTCCCTCCGGCGCGAAGAACGTCCACTCCGGATGCGCGGCGACCCACTCCTCCATCATCGTGAGCATCGCCCGGTGCCGGGCCCATCGCGCCTCGATGCCGCCCTCGGCGTCGATCCGCTGCAGCTGCGCCTCGAGCGCCAGGTAGAGCGGGAGCGCGGGCGTCTGCGTCGGCTGGTGGATCTTGATCGCCTCGTCGTGGAGGACGAGGTCGAAGTACCACCCCGGCTCCGGTTGGGCGCGCGCGCGCTCCATCATGGCCGGCGAGGCCACCGCCAGCGAAATGCCGGGCGGCATCGCCAGCGCCTTCTGGGAGCCGGTGAAGACGAAGTCGAGGCCCCACGCGTCGGTCTCCACCGGGGAGCCGCCGACGGAGGTGACGGCGTCGACCAGGAGGACCGTGTCCTTCCGCGCGCGCACGACCCGGGCGAGTTCCTCGAGCGGGACGAGCGTGCCGGTCGAGGTCTCGCAGTGGACGAGGGCGACGGCGTCCACCTCGTGCTCGTCCAGGGCGCGTGCCAGGTCGTCGGCCTCGAGGGCGCGGCCGAGGGGCACCGGCAGGCGGACCACCGCCTTGCCGTTCCGGGTGGCGATCCGGGCGAAGCGGTCGCCGAAGAACCCGCCATCCACCACGAGGACGCGCTCCCGCACGCCGCCGCGAACCGCCGCCTCCATGAAGCCCGTGGCGGAGCTGGTGGCCATCAGCACCGGGCGCGTGGTGCGGAAGAGCCGCTGGAGCTGCGGCTCCATCCGCTGCAGCATGGCGATCATCTCGGGGCCGCGGTGCGCGAACATCGGGCGCACCATCGCCTGCAGCACGTCGAGATGGACATCGGTGGGGCCCGGCAGGAAGAACCGGCCAAAGACCTGCTGTAAGGGCGCACGGCTGTGCGCCCCCATCGACGGCGCACGGCTGTGCGCCCCTGCATCGTGACTACGATCGCCCGCGCTCACGCCGCACCCCGGAGCACGTCTGCCGTCGTCACCATCTTCACCCCGCGCCGAGCCCAGTCCTTGAGGAGCCGGGCGCCCGCATCGACATGGATCGCCCGCACCGCGTCGGTCACCAGCCAGAGCGCCGTCTCCGGGCGGTTGGCGAGAAGCCCCTCCACCGCGTACTTGTCGCAGACGTCGAGCGCCACGCCGTAGAGCACCACGAGTTCCGGATCCAGCGCGTCCAGCACAGGGCCGATGTTGCCGTTGGTGAACACGTCGAACCAGTGTTTGTGGAGCAGCAGGTCCCCCCGGTGTCCCGCCACACGGGCCTTCACCTGACTCGCCTCGGCCGCCTCCGGCTCGATGACCAGCGGATTCTCGAGCGAAGTCTCCGGAATCTTCCGCTGCCCGGGGGTACCCCGCATGCAGTGCGGCGGAAAGGTGGTCAGGAAATCCGGCGTGTCGCTCAGCTCGCGGTGGCCCGGCAGGTGATCGTCGGCGCTGGCCAGGATCCGGATGCCATTCGTGTGCGCGTACTCCGTGAGCGCCTTCAGCGCCGGGATGATCTCCTCGCTCCCGGGCACGTAGAGCAGCCCGTCGGCCTTCATGAAGTCGTGCTGGGTGTCCACGTCCCAGAAGAGGACCCGCGTCACAGGACACGCTCGAGCCTGGGGTTGGCGCGGTAGGACCGCCCCACCTTGGCGCAGGGCTTCCCTTCCAGCATCACGACGTCCGACGTGAAGTCGAACCGGCCCTGGAAGAGCGACGACCCCACGCCGTAGGCGTCCACCGGCACCTGCTGCGACTCGAACTCGTGGATCTTGTCCACGTTGAAGCCCCCCGACACCACGATCCGCACCTGCTGGAACCCCTCGGCGTCCAGCGCCTGGCGCACGTTGCGGACCAGCTGCGGGTTCACCCCGCTGGGCCGGAACCGCCCCTGCTGCGACAGCACCGACTTGTCCACCAGCATTTCACTGGTGTCGAGCCGCACGCCGTAGAGCCGGGAGCCGAAGGCCCGCGCCACCTCGAGCGAGGTCTTCACGCAGTCGTTCTCGAAGTCCACCAGCGTCACCACCTGGATGTCTGGGGCCGAATGCTCGATGAACTTGCCCGTGGCCCGCACCGTGTCGCCCCCGTAGGCGGCGATCAGGGCGTGCGGCACCGTGCCGATCCCCTCGCTCCCCCACCACGAGGCCTGCGCGTCGGTGGAGACCCCGATGGCCCCGGCGATATGCGCCGCGTAGCCGTCGCCCGTCTGGACCAGCCAGTGGTCGTGCCGGGCCGGGAAGAACATCACCTGCTTCGGATGCGCCGCCTCGACCACGCGGCGGGTGTTGGTGCCCACGCGGGTGCGGCGGGCCAACACGCCGAGATAGAGGGTTTCGAGATGGGCGAAGGCGTCGTAGGGCCCGTTGATGAGCATGACGGTTTCCCACGGCTCCACTTCGTCGCCGTCGTAGAGCGCCTGCACCTCCAGCTCGGGCCACTCGATGGCGCAGAGCTTCAGGATGGCGATGGCCTCGTCCACCCCGCCGAGGAAGGCGTGCTGCTTCCCGAACACCTGCATCGTGACGCGGGGGCGGTAGCCGTCGGCCAGCAGCACCTCGCGGGCCCGGACGAAGTACTTATCGGAGTAGTAGCCCGAGCGCATCTTCTCGACGGGGAGGTTGAAGATGTGGGGGTCGAGCCGGGGACGGCGGGCCATGAGACCGAAGCTCTCTCTCGTTGGGGACGGCGAGACGGGGAAGTTAGGAGGCGCGGGAGGGGCGGGCAAGTTGACAGCGGCGCCGGCGGCGTCTAACTCTAACCCTCACGCCCCCTTGCACGACATCCAGGAGACCCTGTGACGGACACTCTCTCACGCCGGAATTTCCTCGGCGCCAGCGCCGCCGCGCTCGCGGCCGGCGCGCTTCCGGCCCGCCTCGACGCCGTCGAGGCCCCTGCCGTGATCCTCCGGGGCGCCAGCCGCCCGGTGGCCATCAGCTCGGCCAACAGCCTGGCGCCGGTCAGCAAGGCCCTCGAACTCGTCCTGCAGGGCAGCGACACCCTGGATGCCGCCGTGGACGGGGTCAAGATCCAGGAACTCGACCCCAAGGACAATTCGGTGGGCTACGGCGGCCTGCCCAACGAAGACGGCGTGGTGCAGCTCGACGCCTCCTGCATGCACGGGCCCACCAGGCGGGCCGGCGCGGTGGGCGCGCTCGAGGGGATCAAGACGCCGAGCGAGGTGGCCAAGCTGGTCCTCAAGTACACCAACCACATCATGCTGGTGGGCGAGGGCGCCAAGCGCTTCGCCCTCTCCTACGGCTTCAAGGACGAGGACCTCCTGACGCCGGAGTCGCGCCAGCACTGGCTCACCTGGCGGGCCAACCGCGGCCCCAACGACGACTGGCTCGACGTACCGAAGGGCACCGAGATGGTGGTCCGCCCCACGGGCACCATCAACCTGAACGTGGTGAACGCCGCCGGTGACCTCTCCTCGGTGACCACCACCAGCGGGCTGGCCTGGAAGATCAGCGGACGGGTGGGTGACATCGCCGATCGTCGGCGCCGGGCAGTACACCGACAACGACGTCGGCGCGGCCGGCTCCACCGGCCGCGGCGAGTCCAACATCATGGTCTGCGGCGGGTTCCTGACGGTCGAGCACATGCGCCGCGGCATGAGCCCCACCGATGCCTGCATGGAAACGCTGAAGCGGATGCTGCACATGACACCCGACCGGCTCATCGGCCCGGACGGCAAGCCGAAGTTCGACCTCACATTCTACGCGGTGAACAAGAAGGGGGAGTTCGGCGCCGCCGGGCTCTTCCCCGCCCGGTACGCGGTGGCCTCCGAGGGGAGCCCGGCCGCCTTCAAGGACTGCGCATACATGTTCAAGAGGAGCTAGATGGCGCTCCGCCGCTGGTGGCCGCTGGCCCTCCTGCTCTCGACCGCGGCCGCCCCGCTCGCCGCGCAGGACCGCTGGCTGAGCAACTACTACCCCTACATCGCCTCCGCGCCGAACACGTTCCCCCTGCTCGGCGCGCGGTACGATTACCGCCGCGACGCCGAGTGGGACGATCCGTGGCTTTCCGACGGCTCGCTCGCCGCCACGGTGGCCTTCGGCTTCAACGGCAGCCAGATGGCCACCGTCGTGTTCCGCGCGCCCGGGCTCTGGAAGGACTGGCGGCTCTTCGCCGAGGGGTACGGAATCAAGGACTCGCGGCTGGGGTATTTCGGCATCGGCAACGATTCCCCGTACGACGCGGCGATCGAGGACGGCAACAGCAACTACTACCGGGTGCGGCGTGGGCGGCTGGGGGGGCGGGTGGAGGTGACCCGGCGCATCGTCGGTCACCTCGAGGCCGCCGTGGCGGCCGGCATCGTCGGCACCGAGTTCACCGCCCTCCCCGCCCCGACCCTGTTCGGCACGGAGGTGGGCAGCGAACTGGACGAAACCGACTACACCGGCAGCCTGCGGCTGGTGTTCGACACCCGGAATCGCGAGTACAATCCCGCCACGGGCGCCCTGCTGCAGGCGGGGGCGCTGGTGGGCAACGCCTACGGCCGGTACTACGGCGACTTCCGCGGATTCGTCAGCCCGTTCTACAGCACGGTGGTGGCCGGCCGCCTCACCGCCGTGACCACCGCCGGCAGCCCGCCCCTCAGCGCCGACTATGAGCTGCAGCTCTGGGAAGAGTCGCGCTGGCAGTACGGCGGACAGGAGACGAACCGCGGACTGGCCGGCGGGCGGCTCATCGACGCGGACCAGCTCTCGGCTTCCCTCGAGGTCCGACAGACGATCCTGGACGTCGGGGACTTCGGCGCGGCGGGCCTGATCGCCTTCCTGGACGTCGGCCGGGTGTTCCCCGAGGGGGAGCTCTCGCTGACGACGGACGGCATGGTGCTGACAGGCGGCGGCGGGTTGATGTTCCGGGCACTCAAGGCGGGAATCATGACACTGAATTTTGCCGGCGGCCCCGACGGGTTCGTCTTCTCGGCCACGACGGGATGGACGTTTTGAGGCGCCTCGGAGGGTTGCTGGCCCTGGCGCTGCTCCTGATGGCGCGCGCCGCGCCCGCCCAGGTGGCGCTGCCGACGGCCAATGCGCAGGTGACTGCCGGGGCCGCCGCGCCGCTCGTCGTCTGGAACCGTCCGATCATCGAGCTGCGGGCCAGCATCGGTGGCACCACGGCGGAGGAGCGGGTGGCCCGCGCGCGGCGCCGCATCGAGGAACTGCCGGTATCCGCCTACGCCGATCCCATCCAGGCGATTCCCTCCACGGTGGGCACCGTCGAGGGGGTGTTCGTCTCGGTCGGCTCGCAGCTCGTGTTCGCCATTCTTCCGGAAGACCTCGAGCCGGAGTCCGGCCAGACGCTCGAGTCCGCCGGCCAAACGGCCGTGGCGCAGTTGACCGCCGCCCTCCAGGCCCGCGCCGACCAGCGGCGCGCGCCCGTGATTCTCAAGGGGCTCGGCCTCTCCGCAGTCGCCACCCTCCTGCTCCTCCTCGCGCTGCGCCTGATCGGCAAGTTTCGCCGCCGCGCGCAGGAACGGCCCATCACCACCAAGATTTCGGGCCGCGCAAAGATCTTTGGCGTCGACCTCGGCCAGGCGCTCACCGCCATCGAGCGCGGCCTCAGCAAGCTGACAGCGCTGGGCGCCATGATCGTCGCGCTCTACATCTGGCTCACCTTCGTGCTCGGGCAGTTTCCGTTCACCCAGCCCTGGGGTCGCCAGCTCGGCCAGTATCTCAGCCAGCTCCTGCTGAAATTCGGCACCGGCATCCTCGGGGCCATGCCGGGGCTGTTCGCCGTCCTGCTCATCTTCCTCCTCGCCCGGCTGACCGTGAGGGCGATCAGCGGGTTCTTCCAGAGCGTGGAATCGGGACAGATAGAGCTGGATTGGCTGGAGCCGGAAACGGCGCGGGCCACCCGGCAGCTGGTCGTCGTGCTGGCCTGGAGCTTCGCCATCATCGTCGCCTATCCGTACATCCCGGGATCGGCGTCCCCGGTATTCAAGGGGGTGAGCGTCTTCCTGGGCGTAATGGCGACCTTCGGGTCGGCCGGCGTGGTGAACCATCTCGTGAGCGGGCTCGTCATCGTCTATTCGCGGTCCTGCAAACCGGGGGACGTGATCCGGGCGGGCGAGATCGAGGGCCTCGTGACGGTGGTCGGCGTCCTCTCCACCAAGATCGTGACCCGCAAGCGGGAGGAGATCACCGTCCCCAACGCCGTGCTCGTGGGCACCTCCATCACCAACTACAGCCGCCTGGCCCGGGAGCACGGGGCGATGATCTCGACGACGGTCACCATCGGCTACGACGCCCCGTGGCGCCAGGTGCACGAACTGCTGATTCGGGCCGCCGACCGCACGCCGGATATCAAGAAGACGCCCGCACCGTTCGTCTACCAGCGCTCGCTCTCGGATTTCTATGTCGAGTACGAGCTCCGGGCGCACATCACGGACCCGGCCGAGCGGCTGCCGATCCTCTCGGTGCTCCACGCCGAAATCCAGGACGCCTTCAACGAGGCCGGCCTCCAGATCATGTCCCCGCACTTCGAGACCCAACCCGACGGCAAGGTGTGGGTGCCACGCTCGGCCTGGCGGGGCCTCCCGCCCGAGGCGTCGTAACGGGGCATGGCCGATACCACACCGCCGAAGCCCAAGGTCGACTACCGCAACGCGTGGGCGGAAGCCCGCGAGGTGGTCTGGGACTACCGCTGGCGCCTGGCGCTGGGGCTGGTCCTCATGCTGGCCAGCCGCCTGGCGGGTCTCGTGCTCCCGGCGTCGTCCAAGTTCCTGATCGACGACGTCATCGGGAAGCAGCGGACCGAGCTCCTGCCCCTCATCGCGCTCGCCGTCGGGGTCGCCACGCTGGTGCAGGCCCTTACCGGGTTCGCCCTCTCCCAGGTCCTCGGCGTGGCCGCCCAGCGCGCCATCACCGACATGCGGAAGCGGGTGCAGGCCCACGTGGCGCGGCTCCCCGTCAGCTACTTCGACTCGACGAAGACGGGCGTGCTCATCTCGCGCATCATGTCCGACGCCGAGGGCATCCGGAACCTGGTCGGCACGGGGCTGGTGCAACTGGTCGGCGGGTTCGTCACCGCGCTGATCGCGGTGGGCGTGCTCTTCTGGCTCAACTGGATGCTGACCGCCGTGACGCTCACGGCGCTGATCCTGTTCGGTGGCGGGATGGCCGTCTTCTTCAAGCGTCTCCGGCCGCTCTTCCGCGAGCGGGGCAAGATCAACGCCGAGGTGACCGGCCGGCTGGCCGAAACGCTGGGCGGGATCCGCATCGTCAAGGCGTACAGTGCCGAGCGGCGCGAGCGATACGTGTTCGCCGCCGGGGCGCATCGCCTCTTCCGCAACGTGGCGCAGTCGATGACCGCCATCTCGGGGACGGGGGCGTTCGCCACCGCGATCGTGGGCGGGATCGGCGTGCTGATGATCATGGTGGGCGGGGGCGACGTGCTGGCGGGACGGATGACGGTCGGCGACCTCATCATGTACGTGTTCTTCACCGGCCTGATGGCGGCGCCGATGGTGCAGATCGCCTCCATCGGCACGCAGATCACCGAGGCCTTTGCGGGACTCGACCGCATCCGCGAGATCCGGCTCCTCGCCACCGAGGACCAGGAGGACGCGAGCCGGGAGCCTGTCGGGGAGATCCGGGGCGACGTGGCGTTCGAGGACGTCTGGTTCGAGTACAACCCGGGCGTGCCGGTGCTCAAGGGAGTCGCGTTCGCCGCGCCCGCCGGCACGACGACGGCGCTGGTGGGCGCCTCGGGCGGCGGCAAGAGCACGCTCATCTCGCTGGTGATGGCCTTCAACCGCCCCAAGTCGGGGCGGGTGCTCATCGACGGCCGGGACCTCGCCGCGATCCGGCTCTACGAGTTCCGGCGCGCCATCGGCGTCGTGCTGCAGGAGAACTTCCTCTTCGACGGGACCGTCGCCGAGAACATCTCATTCGCCCGGCCGCACGCCACGCGCGCCCAGGTCGAGGCGGTGGCGCGCATCGCCCACGCCGACGAGTTCATCCGCGGGTTCGAGCAGGGCTACGACTCGGTGGTGGGCGAACGGGGGATCAAGCTGTCGGGCGGCCAGCGGCAGCGGATCGCCATCGCGCGGGCCATCCTGGCCGACCCACGCATCCTGATCCTCGACGAGGCGACCAGCTCCCTCGACAGCGAGAGCGAGGCCCAGATCCAGGACGGCTTGCGGGCGCTCCGGCGCGGACGCACGACGTTCGTGATCGCGCACCGGCTGTCGACCATCGTGACAGCGGACCAGATCCTGGTGCTGGAGGGCGGGGAGATCGTCGAGCGGGGGACACACCGGGAACTGCTGGCGCTGGGAGGGCGGTACCGGCAGCTCTACGACCGCCAGTACAACGTGGAAATGGACCGCTTCATCAACCCGGGCGAGGACTTTACGCCGGAAGTGGCGACGGAATCGTCGCCCGCCCGGCCGAGCCAGACGCTGTAGCCGCGGCGAGCACCTCGCGGAGCGTGGACTCGCCGCGATCCCGCGCGTACCACTTCCGGATTTGCGGATAGAGATCCGCCTTCGGCACGATCCCCTTCCTTGCCATCACCCACGCCTGCAGCTCCGTAGGGCGCGGACCCCAGTGTCCCAGCTCCGCGAAATCGCGCGTCGAGGGCGATCACGATCGGAATCGACCGCGCGCCGTTCGTCAGGTATCGGTCCATCACCTCGGGGTGCTCGTCGCGGCGCAAGACCCGCAGCTCGAGCCCCGGCACCTGCTCCGCTACCTTGGCCAGGACCGGGATGGTGTTCGAGGCGTCACCGCACCAGTCCTCCGCCAGCACCAGCAGGTGGCGCGGCGCCGCGGTGAAGTCCAGCGCCTGTGCCCATACCGGCACGATGGCGATACGGTGGATTCCCTCCCACAGCCCGCGGTGCTCGGTGCTGGCCTCCACGTACTGGTGGAACGGAAGCGCCTGCGCCCACAACGCGCGAAAATCGAGTGACATCGGGTACCCCGCATGCGAAGGAGCCGCCAGCCGGCCGAACGGCCCAGACTAACGGCTCCCGTATGAGACCGTCCTGAAGAAACGCGGAACGCGGCCTCAGAGTTCCCGGATCATGACCCCGCGCTTGGCGAGTTCGTCCACGTAGGGCTGGAACGGCATCGCCTCGTCGGGGGTCAGCACCCCCTTCCGGGTCACGCGGCCGTCGGCCTGCATCAGCCCGGTGATGGCGAGCGAATACCCCGTGGTGCGCATCATGGCGCTGATGTTCCGCGCCGTGTCCTTGTGGTCCACCAGCTGCCAGACCACCTTCGCCGGCTTGCCGTCCTTGAGCCCGCTGGCCTCGACGCGCAGCGCCACGAGGTCCTCCGCCTTCGGCTTCTTGAGGACGGGCGTGGCGGCGGCGATGAAGACGTCGCGCGGCCGCACCTGGACGCCCTTCACGTCGATCGGGTCGTTGCCGAGGAGGCCCAGCTCGCGGATCGGCTTCATGATGGCGACGTGGCCCGGGTAGCGCAGCGTCTTGTACTCGAGCACGTCCACCTTGCCCTCGTAGCTGAACGGCATGGTGCTGACGCCGCCGGCGGTGTGGAACGCCTCGAGGGTGCCGACCGGCTCAGGGAAGACCACCGGCTCCAACTCGCTCAGCGCCTCCACCGGCGTCCGCTTGCCGCCGCGGAGGATCCACGAGGTAGTGGTGTAATAGTCGAGCGCACCCTCGAGGGAATACACGATCTGGTAATTGAGCGGCGGTTCGGGATGCCGGGGGAGCCCACCGACGTAGATCTTGACCTTCTCCGCCTTGTCGAGCCGGCGGATGCCCTCGGCGGCCAGGATGTTCACCATGCCCGGCGCCAGCCCGCAGTCGGGGATGACCGACAGCCCCTTGGCGGCCGCGGCGGCGTGCAGCTTCTTCTGCTCGAAGACGATCTCGGTGTTCCCGCCGAGATCGGCGAAGTGACAACCGGCCTCGACGGCGCAGCCGGCCATCGGGGCGTTGAAGTAATAGGGAATGGCGCTCATGACCGACACGTGCCCGCGCATCAGGGCGGTCACGGCGGGCAGGTCCTTCACGTCGAGCTTGACCGCCTTCAGCCGGTCGGTCCCCTTGTATGGGTCGAGGAACGAGGCGAGCTGCTCCGGATGCAGGTCGGCAATCGTCACCTGGGTGACCGCCGGATTCTGGAGGAGGTCGAAGGCGGTGGCGCACCCCTGCAGGCCGGCACCGAGCACGAGCATCTTCATACGTGAGTCCTTGTCAAATCACGGGTTTGGAGACAGCCTTGAAATCTACCCCGGACGAGCTTCCGGCTTCAACCTTGACCCCCGGAGCATGATGACCGCCCCCACCACGCCCCTGCCCGGCCGCCGCGACGGCGAAGGAACCAGGCAGAAGCTGCTCCGCGCCGCGCTGGAACTCTTTACGGGAGAAGGGTTTCTGGCCAGCACCACCCCGCTCATCGCCGAGCGGGCGGGGGTGGCGGAGGGGACGATCTACCGGCACTTCACGAGCAAGGAACACCTGCTCAACGAGGTCTTCCGCGGCACGCAGCGCTGGGCCACCGGGGTCGTGAAGGAAGTGGACGCCGACCGGACGCTGAAGGCGCCGGAGCGGCTGGCCCGGATCGCCCGGAGATTCGTCGAGACGGCGGAACGGGACCCCGCGGGCGCGAGGATGCTGCTGCGGCAGCGGGACGGGAAGTTCCTCGACGCGCCGAGCCGGGACGCGGCGCGGGAATTTCGGGAGGCGGTGCAGCAAATCGTGGCGGCGGGCAAGGCGGACGGCATGGTGCGGGCGGGGCCGGCGGAGTTGTGGACGTCGGTGTGGCTGGTGATCCTGGCGTTCATCATCGAGCGGGTATCGGCCCGCGAATGGACGATGGACCAGCCTCAGGTGGCGCAGGCGATCGAGGCGGCGTGGAGCGCTATTGCGGCCCCGGCGCAGCCGGGCCCGGGAAGAACGTCATCTCCCGAGGGTCCAGCCGCGGAGGGGTGAGACGCAACTCCCGCATCCGGCCGGGCCCCAGGGGGCGCACGAAGAAGGCGGCCCCCACGAAGTACCCCACCGAGTCACTCCCCCATCGGGCAGGGCCCCGGCCGTCCGCTGAAAAGAGATTCCGGGCGCCGTCGGGCTGCTCGACACACACCCCGCCTTCAGGACAGTCGATGACCCGCGCGAAGGCGGGGGTGCCGACGAAGACCGCGAACGCCGAATCAGCCCGGCCGGCCTCGGCTGGGTCGAGGGTCCGGGTACCGGGTTCCGCCGGCGGGGCCGCCGCGGCGAGGGTGGCATCGCCGGCACGAATGAAGAGCGTGGAGGCGTCGTCGCTCCAGGCGACGGCGTCCGGCGGAACGTTGCCCACCGGGATCACCCGCTCCCCGCCGTTCAGGAGGTTCATCACGATCACGCGGCGACTGGACCGATCGTCCCGCACACCCTCGCGGAGGAAAGCGACGTCGGTGCCGAGCGGCGAGAGGGCCGGCGCCATTTCGCGGACGCGGGTGTAGGTGATGGGAAAGGTGGTACCGCCGTCGGCGCGCACCGCGAAGAGATCGCCGACGCCCGCCTCGCCGGTGGCCACGAACACGGCGAACGGCTCCTGTCCCGGTGCCAGGCGGTTCTGGACGGGGGACATGGATACGCGACACGCGGAGAGCGCGAGAACTGAAGCCACGAAAACACGAAACCGCGAAAACACGAAAGTAAGCCTCGCTCCAGTGATGGTTCTCAGCCCTCAGTCCTTCTTCACTTCCCCAACCGCTCCCCGTAGAACTCGAAGATCCGCTTCCAGGCCTTGTCCGGCTGGTCGGTATCGTTCCCCTTGCGCCCGGGAGAGAGGAAGCCGTGCCCCGTGCCGGGGTAGATGTCATAGGTGAACGACTTGCCCAGCGCCTTCATGGTGGCGCTCACCTGCGGCAGCGGGTCATTCACCCGGGCGTCGTTCTCGGCATATACCCCGAGGACGGGAGCCTTGATCCGAGCCATTGCCGCGGAATCAGGGGCCGGGCCGTAGCAGACCACGGCCGCCTTGAGCGCCGGGTTGTGGGTGGCGTACGCGAAGCTCTGCTGCCCGCCCCAGCAAAAGCCGATGGTCGCCATCTGGCCACGAGCCGCCCCCGGCAGGGTGTCCACCCAGGCGGCGGTGGCGTCGAGGTCGCCCATGACACGCTCCGACGTCAGCCCAGCGAACAGCTTGCGGGCCGAATCGGGGCTGTCCGGCGACTTGCCGTACTTCGAGCCGAGGAGGTCGGGCGCCACGGCCACGTACCCCTGCGCCGCGAGCTTGTCCACCACGGTGGTCTCCCACGGCGTCAGTCCGAAGATCTGGTGGATGACGATGATCGTCGGCGCGCGGTCCTTCCGTTCCGGCCAGGCGACGTAGGCCGGGATCGCTTCGCCGGCGGCGTTGGTGAACTTGACCCACTCGCCGTGCGGCTCGGCGGCGATGTGTGGACGGGCCAGCCAGGCGGAGAGGACGGTGACCGCAGCGAGGACAAGCAAGACGGAAAGTGGGCGACGCATGCGTCCTCCAGGAACCTGAGTTCACGAAAACACGAACTCACGCACGCCCCTCGAGACTCGCGGCTGAAGCCGCGGCTCGGCTGATGTCGCTAAAGCGACTCGTGCGAGCTCCGCTCACGCATCAGCCTGCTCCGCATAGACTCCGGTCAGGGCGGTGCCGGGTTCCGGGAGGTGGTCCCGACTCTCCAGCGCGGCTTCGGCGGCGGCCTCGACCACCGCGGTGGCGGCCGACTCGACGCCTTCCAGCTCCGCCTCGCTCACCCCCGCCCCCTTGAGGTACTCCTCGTAGAGCGCGATCGGGTCCCGCTTGCCCCAATGGGCAAAGAGTTCGGCGGGAAAGGTGGCGCGCGCCTCGCGCTCGTCGTGCGTGGCGTGGCCGCCCATGCGGAAGGTGGTGGCCAGCAGGAGCACCGGTCCCTCGCCGCGGCGGCACCGCTCGACGGCCAGCACCGCGGCGGCGTAGGCGTCGAGCACGTTGTTGCCGTCGAAGCCCCACCCCGCCATCCCGTAGGCGTGCGGCCAGTCGGCAAAATCCCCGCCGGCGTGGTGCTGTTCGAGCCGGGTGCCGAGCGCCACCTGGTTGTTCTGGAGGATATACACCACTGGAAGCCGCTGCACCGCGGCGAAGTTGAGCCCCTCGTGGCTGGCGCCCGACTTCGCGGAGCCGTCGCCCACCCAGTTCATGACGACGCGCTTCGACCCGGTGATCCGGCCCGCCAGGGCGATGCCCGCCGAGACCGGTACCATCACGCCGACGGGGGAAACCGGCTGCAGCACGTGGTGCGCCGGGGAGCCGGCGTGGAGGTCGCGACCCGCGGATGGGGAGTCCGCCGTGGCGAGGTAGGCGCGAAACATGTCCGCGAGCGGCATCCCCATGTCGCAGCAGGCGGCGGCGTTCCGGATCATCGGCGAGACGAAGTCGGTTCCCGGATTGAGCGCGAACACCGGGCCGACGGTGGCCGCCTCCTCGCCGGTGCCGAGCCAGGCCTTGGAAATGACGCCCTGGCGCACCCAGCGCGAGAGCGCGATGTCGTGCTGTCGCGCGCGGATCAGCCGCGCATAGAGCGTCAGCAACTCATCGCGGGACAGCCGCGCGACGACCTCCTGCCGTTCCGGGAGCCGATTGACCGTGTGGCGGAACGCGTCCACCAGCGCGGGATCGGCCTGCCACGCCGCGTACTCCGGCGGCTCGAACGCGGGGTAGCGCTTCATTCGGGCGATCCTGCGCCCGGAGGCGTGGAGCGCAACACGGTGTCGAGCACGTCGCCGAAGGCCGCCATGGAGGGGAAGCGGTTGGCGGGGTCCATGGCGAGGGCGCGGGTGAGCGCCGCCTCGAGCCGCGCCGGGAGTTCGGGGCGCACCGCCCGGAGCTGGGTGGGCTGGCCGCGGAGCCGGGCGATCTGCAGCTCCTGCGCGCTGTCGCCGTCGAAGGGGAGCCGCCCGGCGAACATCTCGAACGCCAGGATCCCGAGCGAGTAGATGTCGCTCCGGGCGTCGAGGTCGCGTCCGCGGATCTGCTCGGGGCTCATGAACTCCGGCGTCCCCAGCACCACGCCGACGGCGGTGAGCTTCTGGCTGGCGGGGCGGCGCACCAGCTCCAGCGCCAGGCCGAAGTCCATCACGATGGCCCGGGTCCCGCCCGGCAGCGCCGGGTCGTTGACCAGCATGATGTTCTCGGGCTTGAGGTCGCGGTGGAGAATCCCGAGTTCGTGCGCGTGCTGGAGCCCGCGGCAGACCTGCAGCAGCAACGGGAGGCCCTCGCCGAGCGTGAGCGGACCGGTGCGGTTGATCCGGTCGTGGAGCGCCTCGCCGGGCAGCCACGGCATGACGAGATAGACGAGTCCGGTCGGGGTGGCGCCGAGCTGGAGGATGGGGCAGACGCTGGGGTGGTCGAAGCGACTGGCGATGAGCGCCTCGCGCTTGAACCGCTCGACCGACTGCGGATCGGCCATGAGGTGGGGCGCCAGCACCTTGACCGCCACGTCGGCGCCGGTGGTCCGGTCGGCCGCCAGGAAGACGGCGGCCATCCCGCCCTCGCCGATCTGGTGGCGGACCTCGAAGCGCTCGTCGAGCACGGTGCCCGGGAGGTCCGACGCCTCTTCCTTCGGCTCGAGCGCCGCGCCGTCCCGCGTGCAGAACCGCGCCGGCTCGGCGTACACTGCCCGGCACTGGGGGCAGCGCAGCGCGCTCAATCCCGGAACCGGTTGCGGCCGTCCGCCTTCGCCTTGTACAGGTTGGCGTCGGCCAACTTGAGGAACGACTCCGGGTCGGTGATCCGCTCGTCGGGGAAGGTGGCCACCCCGATGCTGATGGTGACGTGCACCGGGCGGCCCGCCTCGCCGAAGTCGTGCGCCGCCACCCGGCGGATGATCCGCTCGGCGAAGATGCGCGCGCCGGTGGGACCCGTCTCCGGCAGGAGCAGGGTGAAT
Organism: uncultured Gemmatimonadales bacterium; assembly: GCA_963777835.1. Lineage (GTDB taxonomy): Bacteria > Gemmatimonadota > Gemmatimonadetes > Gemmatimonadales > GWC2-71-9 > SPDF01. The sequence goes on from CAVZRK010000004.1 coordinate 273,413, forward strand.
TCCTCGCCGCCGTACCGGGCCAGCACGTCCACCGCGCGCTGCTCACGCTTGAGCAGGTTGGCCAGGCTCCGCAGCACCCGGTCGCCCGTCAGGTGCCCGTGCTCGTCGTTGATCCGCTTGAACTCGTCGATGTCCACCATCAGGCAGGTGAGCACCGTGCCGTACCGCTCGGCCCGCTCCATTTCCTGGACGATCTTGTCGCTCAGGGCGCGGCGGTTGAAGGTGTCGGTAAGCGGATCCGTTTCCGCCAGGTGCCGCATATGCTCCTGCCCGTCCATGGCGGTCTCGAGGTCGTACGCCTTCTCGAGCGCCGCCACCGCCGCCTTGATCACCTGGTCGGCGAACTGCACGTCCTGCTGGTTGAGCGGGGCGTCCTCGGCGGTGGTCCGGAGGAAGAAGACGCCCACCTGCTGACCCTTGAGCTGGAATGGAAGCGCGAGCGCCGAGCGGGTGGGGACCGGGATGCCCTCCGCCTCCCATTCCGCGCGCACCGCCTGGTAGAGCGGGTCGGTGAGCACGTCCTGGATCAGCACCACCTCGCCGGTCTTCAGCGCCTGCTGGATTTCGGGATAGCGGCGGAGGTCCACCCGCAGGTTCCGCAGCATCGGGTTCTCGTAGGCCGCCACCACGGTGCCGGCCTCGTCGTCCGGTGACCCGATCAGGATGGAGCACTTCGAGATCCGGAGCCCGCGCGCCACGCGCCGCACGAGGATCTGGTAGATCTCGTCGGGCTTCAGGGTGGCGGTTACTTCCTGCAGGATGTCCACCATCTCGGTGCGCGACCGCGCCTCGGCGCGCGCCTGGTTGAGCTCGCGGCCGGTGCGGAGGTGCGCCTTGACCCGGGCGAGCAGCTCCCGCACGCGGAACGGCTTGGAAATGAAGTCGGCGGCGCCGAGGCCGAGGGCGCGGACCGTCGCCTCCTCGGGGGGCATCGAGGAGATCATCAGGACGGGGAGGTCCTTGAAGCGGTAGTCGGTCTTGACCCGCTCGAGAAGCTGGAGGCCGTCCACCTTCGGCATCATGATGTCGAGGAGGAGGAGGTCGAACTGGTCGGCGAGGAGGTGGTCGACGAGGTTCTCGCCGCCGGGCACCGTCACGACCTCGTACCCGTTGTCCTTGAGGATCCAGGACAGCGTGCGGGTCAGGGCCTGGTCGTCGTCGGCGACGATGATCTTCGGGGCGATGCTCATTCCGCGCTCATCAGTCGGTCGAAGAGTTCCTCGTCCACGTTGCCGCCGCTCACCACCACCACCGTGGCCCCGCGCGGGCGGACCTTGCCCGACAGGAGCGCCGCCGTGGTGGCCGCGCCGGAGGGCTCGACCTTGAGGCCGGCCTCGCGGTGCAGGAACCGCATGGCCAGCGTGATGTCGTCATCCGTCACCGTCACCACTTCGTGGATGACCGGCTTGATGAGCGGGAATGTCATGGAGCCCACCGACAGCGTCAGCAGGCCGTCGGCCAGGCTCGCGGTGCTGGCGAGCTGCTCGGGGGCCCCGGCGCGCATGGCGGCGGTGAGCTTGGCGGCGCCCTCGGGCTCGACGGCCACGACACGCGTCTCGGGATGGGTGCCGGCCACCGCCACGCAGATGCCGGCGAGGAGCCCGCCGCCACCCACCGGCACCAGGATGGTGTCCACGTGCGGGCCACTGCTCGAGGATCTCGAGCCCGCAGGTGCCCTGCCCCGCGATGACGTCGGGATGGTCGAAGGGCGGGATCATGGCCAGCCCTTCCGCGGCGCAGATTTCCTCCGCCTTGAGCTTGCGGTCCACCGACCGGGGGCCGACGAACACCACCTCGCCGCCGAGCTTCTTCACGCCGTCCACCTTGATCTGCGGGCGCGGTGTTCGGCATGACGATGACCGCCCGGACGCCGACCTTGGCGGCGGCCCAGGCCACGGCCTGTCCGTGGTTGCCGCTGGAGTAGGTGATGACGCCGCGCTTCCGGACGGCGGCGGGGATCCGCTGGATGGCGTTGTAGGCGCCGCGCACCTTGAACGCCCCGATCGGCTGGAGCTGTTCGCACTTGAGGGCCACCGAGTGCCCCACGAGCGCGGCGAGCGCCGGCATCTCGATGAGCGGCGTCCGGACGGCGACGCCCTCGATGGCGGCCGCCGCGCGGCGGACGTCGTCAATGGTGACGGCGGGGCTGAGCGGCGGCCGGAGCGGTGCCGGTGGAGGCGGGTGCGCGGCTCATGGAGTCAAGCTATGACGCCGCAAGGAGATGGGCAAGGAATTCGGCTCACGCCTCGCCGCCCGTTTCGTCCGCGGGCGCCGCGGCCTCGTCGCCGGTGGGCTCCTCCGTGCCGTTGTCGTCTTCCTTCACCACGCGCGCGACGTCCACCAGGTTGTCGCCGGCGTCGAGGTTCATGACCCGCACCCCCTGCGTGTTGCGGCCGATGACGCTGATGCCTTCGACCGGCACGCGGATCACGACGCCGTGCCGGGTGATCATCATCAGCTCGTCGTCGGGGATGACCTCCTTGAGCGCCACCATGCGGCCGGTCTTCTCGGTCTTCTTGAGGGTGATGATGCCCTTGCCGCCGCGCTTCTGCACCCGGTACTCGGCCAGCTCGGAGCGCTTGCCGTAGCCCTTCTCGCTCACCACCAGCAGCGTCGCCTCGCGCCGGACGACGACCATCCCGATGACGGCGTCGCTCGGCGTCGAGCTCGATGCCCTTCACGCCGGCGGTGGCGCGGCCCATCTCGCGGACGTCGCCCTGGTGGAAGCGGATGCTCATGCCGTCCTGCGTGGCCAGCACGATGTCGCTGTTGGCGTCGCAGAGCTGCACGTCGATGAGCTCGTCGCCCTCCTCGATGTTGATGGCGTTGATGCCGGTGGAACGCACGTTCCCGTAGGCGGAGAGGACGGTCTTCTTCACCGTGCCGTTCCGGGTGGCGAAGATGAGCCAGCGGTCGTCCGTGAACTCGCGCACCGGCCACCGTGGACGCCACCTGCTCGTCGCTCCCGATGGCGATGCAGTTGACCACCGGCTTGCCGCGCGCCGCGCGGCCGCCCTGCGGGATCTCGTGCACCTTGAGCCAGTACACCTGGCCCTTGTCGGTGAAGAACATCAGGTAGTCGTGCGTGGAGGCGATGAAGAGGTGCTCGACCCAGTCGTCTTCCTTGGTCCCCATCCCGGCCATGCCGCGGCCGCCGCGGCGCTGCCGCTTGTAGGTGGAGACGGGGATCCGCTTGATGTAGCCGGTGTGGGAGATGGTGATGACCATGTCCTCTTCGGCGATCAGGTCCTCCACCGAGAAGTCGCCCTGGTCGGCCAGGATCTCCGTGCGCCGGTCGTCGCCGTACTTCTGGGCCACCTCGGCGGTCTCCGCCTTGAGGATGCCGTTCCGGCGGGCCTCGGAGCCGAGGATGTCCCTGAGGTCGGCGATGGTGGCGCGGACCTCGGCCAGCTCCGCCTCGAGCTTGTCGATCTCGAGCCCGGTGAGCTTGGCGAGGCGCATGTTGAGGATCGCGTCGCTCTGCTTTTCGCTGAACTTGAACCGCTTGCGGAGCCGCGCGTCGGCCTCGGGGGTGTCCGCCGAGGCGCGGATGATCTTGATCACCTCGTCGATGTTGTCGACGGCGATCTTGAGGCCGTCGAGGATGTGCTCCCGGGCCTGCGCCGCGTCGAGGTCGAACTGCGTGCGCCGGACGATGATCTCGTGCCGGTGCTCGATGAAGTGGGTCAGCAGCTCCTTCAGGTTCATCACCTTCGGCACGCCGCCCACCAGCGCGAGCATGATGACGCCGAACGTGGACTGCATCGTGGTGTGCTTGTAGAGCTGGTTCAGCACCACGTTGGGGATGCAGTCGCGCTTGAGCTCGACCACGATGCGCATGCCGTCGCGGTCGGACTCGTCGCGCACGCCGCTGATCCCCTCGATCTTCTTCGCCATGGCCAGCTCGGCGATGGACCGGACCAGGTTCTCCTTGTTGACCTGGTAGGGGATCTCGGTGATGACGATCTGCGACTTGTTGCTCGACTCCTTCTCCTCGATCTGCGCGCGGGCCCGCATGATCACCCGGCCCCGGCCGGTCTCGTACGCCTCCTTGATCCCCTCGCGGCCGTAGATGTAGCCGCCGGTCGGGAAGTCGGGGCCCTTGATGGCCTTCCGGAGGTCCGCGATGGTGGCTTCGGGATTGTCCACCAGCAGTTCCACCGCCTTGGCCACCTCGCGGAGGTTGTGCGGCGGGATGTTGGTGGCCATGCCGACGGCGATGCCGCTGGAGCCGTTGACGAGGAGGTTGGGGATCTTGGAGGGAAGGACGGTCGGCTCCTGGAGCCGGTCGTCGAAGTTGGGCTGGTAGTCGACGGTGTTCTTGTCGATGTCCTCCAGCATCGTCATCGCGATGCGCGTGAGGCGCGCCTCGGTGTACCGATACGCCGCCGCCGAGTCGCCGTCGACGGAGCCGAAGTTGCCCTGGCCGTCCACCAGCGGATAGCGGAGCGAGAAGTCCTGCACCATGCGCACCAGCGCGTCGTACACCGACGAGTCGCCGTGCGGGTGGTACTTGCCGAGCACGTCGCCCACCACCGTCGCCGACTTCTTGTACGCCCGCCCCGGGACGAGGCCGAGCTCGTTCATCGCGTAGAGAATGCGGCGGTGGACGGGCTTGAGGCCGTCGCGCACGTCGGGCAGCGCGCGGGAGACGATGACGCTCATCGAGTAGTTGATGAACGACTGCTGCATCTCTTCTTCGATCAGGCGAGGAAGGATGCGCTCGCGGGAATTCGGGGCGGTCATGGATGCTCGGGGTTGGTGCGGACAACCGGGCGGCCGGCCGGGCCACCGGGAACGCTGAAATATACCCCTCGTCGGGACAGGAAATCAACTGCTCGGAAGTTCTGTAAAGTCTTGATTTGCAACAGGATGGGAACCTGAAAACCGCTCAAACACCTGACCCCGCTCCACGGCGGCTACCTCACCGTCTGTCCCCTCTCCACCACCGCCAACTCCTCACCCCCAACCCCTCTCCCTCCGGGAGAGGGGGGCGAAGGCCAGATGTGAGCGTGATAACGGACCCGCGTGCAGAGAACGGGTGCTGCGGCGGGAACTGAGGACCGATAGCCTGAGACAAACTCATCTGGGGGCGAACTTGACCAGGCATCCGACAGGAAATGGAGTGATTGCTCGCCAGCGGCAGGACCCCGCACTACTCGCCTGTGCCCGACAGCTTCGCCGCGGAGCGACAGGCGCAGCGCGGACGGCATGGGAACTTCTGCGAGGCAGGCGCATGTTGGGATTCAGATTCCGACGCCAGCAGATCATCGGCTCGTTCATCGTGGATTTCCTCTGCGCGCAGTTGCGTCTCGCGATCGAGTTGGACGGTCAAATCCACGAGCAGGAGGGCCATCGGGTTCGGGACCAGGAGCGGGACGGCCAGATCGCCGCGCTTGGCGTTCGGATCATCCGGATTCGGAATGAGGAGCTGACCGCCGAACACATCCGCAACCTCCTCCACCCATTCACCACCCCCTCTCCCGGAGGGAGAGGGGGCCGGGGGGGTGAGGGGTTGACCGCTGGAGGGAGAGGGGGCCGGGGGGGTGAGGGGTTGACCGCTGGAGGGAGAGGGGGCCGGGGGGTGAGGGGTTGACCGCCGGAGGGAGAGGGGGCCGGGGGGTGAGGGGTTGACCGCTGGAGGGAGAGGGGGCCGGGGGGTCAGGGGTTAACAGTGGCCCCTGGAGCGGTGGGGCGCGCCGGGGGGTTCACGACCTCCGGAACCGCAGCCGCACCTCGTCGAGCTTGGTGTAGATGACCGGGGTCACGTAGAGCGTGATCAGCTGCGAGAAGGCGAGCCCGCCCACCACCGCCACGCCGAGCGGCCGGCGGGACTCGGCGCCGGCCCCAGCGCCGAGGGCGATCGGCAGGGTGCCCATCAGCGCGGCCATCGTGGTCATCATGATCGGCCGGAATCGCACCGAGCAGGCCTCGAGGATCGCCTCCCGGGGGCTCCTGCCGTGCCGCCGCTCCGCGTCGAGCGCGAAGTCGATCATCATGATCGCGTTCTTCTTGACGAGCCCGATGAGCATGATGACGCCGACGAAGGCGTACACGCTGAGGTCGAGGCCGGTCAGCCAGAGGGCAAGCAGCGCCCCGAAACCGGCGAACGGGAGGCCCGAGAGGATCGTGAGCGGGTGGACGAAGCTCTCGTAGAGGATGCCGAGCACGAGGTAGATGACCACGATGGCCAGGAGCAGGAGGAGCACCAGCCCTTGCTGCGCCGCCTGGAACGCCTGCGCCGTGCCCGCGAAGTCGCCGGAGACGCCGGACGGCAGCTCGGCGGCGGCGACCCCCTGGACCGCCGCCACCGCGTCGCCCACGGACACGCCGGGCGCCGGGTTGAAGCTGAGCGTGACGGCGGGCAACTGGCCCGCGTGGCTCACCGCCAGCGGCCCGAGCCCCTCGGTGATCGAGGCGAGGCTGGCGAGCGGCACCAGCGCGCCGTTGCTTCCGCGCACCGAGAGGAGGCGGAGCGCGCCGAGGTCCCGCTGGTACTCGGGCAGGAGTTCGATGACCACCCAGTACTGGTTGTTGTCGGTGTAGATGGTGGAGGCCTGGGCGGCGCCGTACGCGCCGTAGAGCGCGGCCTCGATCTGCGCCGGCGACACGCCAAACGCCGCCGCCCGCTCCCGGTCGATGGCCACCCGGACCTGCGGGTTCCGGATCTGGAGGTCGGTGGTCACGTCCCGGAGCTGCGGCAGGGCACCGAGCTTCTGTTCCAGCGCGGAGGCGCTGGCGTAGAGGAGGTCGACGTCAGAGCCCTGCAGGGTGTACTGGTAGAGCGCCTTCGACTGCCGGCCGCCGATGTTGATCACGGGGGGATTCTGCAGGAAGATCCGCACCCCCGGGATCGTCGAGAGCTTGGCCTGCAGCGCCCGGGCGACCTCGTCGGCGGAGAGCCGTCGCTCCGCCGCCGGCCGGAGCCGGATGATCATCCGGCTCTGGTTGGTGGTGGTGTTCCGGCCGCCGCCGGTGGCGCTCATGAAGCCGGCCACGTTGGAATCCGCCACCATGATGGCGTTGACCTGCTCCTGGTACCGCTTCATGGCGTCGAACGACGTCCCTTCCGCTGCCTCCACCGTCCCGCGGAGCTGGTCCTGATCCTCGCTCGGGATGAACCCCTTGGGGATCACCACGGCCAGCCAGACGGTGGCGGCCAGGAGCAGCGCGGACACCGCGAGCGCCAGGGTGCGACGGTCCATGACCCAGGCCAGCGACCGCTCGTAGGCCGAGAGCACACGCTGGTAGATCCCCTCGGTGGCCTCATAAAACCGGCCGTGCTCGGCCTCCCGGCCCGTCCCGAGGAACCGGCTGCAGAGCATCGGGGTGAGGGTCAACGATACGACGCCGGAGACGAGGATCGCCGCGCTGATGGTGACGGCGAACTCCTGGAAGAGCCGTCCGATGAGTCCGCCCAGGAAGAGGACCGGAATGAACACGGCCACCAGCGACACCGTCATCGAGACGATGGTGAACCCGATTTCCCGCGACCCCTCCAGCGCCGCCTCCAGGCGTCCTTTCCCCATTTCCCGGTGACGCACGATGTTCTCGAGCATCACGATGGCGTCGTCCACCACGAAGCCCACGGAGAGCGTGAGCGCCATCAGGGAGAGGTTGTCGAGGCTGAACCCCATCAGCGACATCACGGCAAAGGTGCCGACCAGCGACATCGGCAGCGCCAGGCTGGGAATGACCGTGGCGGGGAGGTTCCGGAGGAAGAGAAAGATGACCAGCACGACCAGCACCAGCGTCAGGTACAGGGTGTGCTTCACGTCCTCCACCGACTTGCGGACGGTCTCGGAGCGATCGTAGAGCAGCGACACCTTCACGGACGGCGGCAGCTGCTCCTGCAGCCGATCCATGACCGCCCGCACCCGCGCCGTCACCTCGACCGTGTTGGTGCCGGGCTGGCGCTGGACGGCCAGCACGATGCCTCGCTCCCCGTTGAACCAGGCCGCCGCCTTGCTGTCCTGGACCCCGTCGATGACGCGGCCAAGGTCCTGGAGCCGGACCGCCGCGCCGTTGCGGTAGGCCACGATGAGCGGCCGGAATCCCGCCGCGTCGCGCAGCTGGCCGTCCGCCTCGACGGCGTAGGTGCGGTCGGTGCCCCAGAGGATGCCGGTGGGCATGTTCACGTTGCCCTCGCGCACCGCGCGGGCCACCTCGTCGATGCCGAGCTGGCGCACGGCCAGCGCCTGGGGGTCGAGCTGGACCCGCACGGCGTACTTCTGGGAGCCGAACACCTGCACCTGCGCCACGCCGGACACGGTGGAGAGCCGCTGGGCGATGCTCGTCTCGCCGAACTCGTCGAGGGTCGAGAGGGGAAGGCTGGTGGACGTCAGGGCGTAGAGGATGATCGAGGCGGCCGACGGATCCACTTTCTGGTACGACGGGGGCACGATCCCCTGCGGCAACTGGCGGACCGTCTGGGTGATGGCCGCCTGCACGTCGGCCGCCGCGGCGTCGATATCGCGGTCGAGCGCGAACTGCAGCGTGATCTGCGTGCTGCCCTGGTTGCTGGTCGAGGAGATGACGTCGAGCCCGGCGATCGTGGAGAACTGCTTCTCGAGCGGCGTGGCCACCGAGGCGGCCATCGTCTCGGGGCTGGCGCCCGGGAGGCTGGCCGACACGCTGATGGTGGGGTAGTCCACCGCGGGGAGGTCGCTGACGGGGAGCGCTCGGTACGCGACCAGGCCGAAGATCAGGAGGCCGGCCATGACGAGGGTCGTCATGACCGGCCGGTGAATGAAGGGCGCCGAGATGTTCACGGCGCCACCCGCCGCCGTCGAATCGTTTCGAATGCTCACCCGGGTGCCGTCGGTCAGCCGGAGCTGCCCGTCGGTCACCACGAGGTCGCCCGGCTCCACGCCGCCGAGGAGCACCGCCAGCGAGTCGGTGTTCCGCGCCACCTGCACCGGGCGGAGCCGCGCGGCGCGCGCCGAATCCACCACGTACACGATGTCCCCCCGCTGGCCGTTGACCACCGCGGTGAGCGGCACCACCAGCGCGTTACGCTCGGTGTCGAGCTCCAGCACCACGCGCACCAGGGCCCCCGGCCAGAGCGCGCCGCTCCGGTTGGGGAACCGCGCCTTGAGCTGGATGGTCCCCGTGAGGGTGTCCACCGCGTTGTCCACGAAGACGAGCGTGCCGACGTCGTCCGCCCCGCCGGCGCCCACCGGGCTGGCGCGGACCGGGAGCGCCTGGCCGGCCCGGCGGCGGATCTCGCCGAGGTAACTGGCGGGCACCGCGAAACGGACGAGGATCGGGGCCATCTGGTTGATGACGACCAGCGGCGTGCCCGCGCTCGCGCGCACCAGGTTGCCCTCGCGGAGCAGGATGCCGCCAGCCCGGCCGCTGATCGGGGCGCGGATGGTGGCGTACTGCAAGTTGAGGCGGGCCCGCTCGACCGCGGCGCTGTCCGCCTGCACCGTGGCCATCAGCCCCTCGGCGGTGGCCACGGCGGCGTCGAGCTGCTGGGCGGTCACGAACTGCTTCGCGGCGAGCTCGCGAAACCGGTCGGCGTCGCGGATGGCGCTCGCCGCCATCGCCTGGTCGCGGGCCAGCGCGCCCTCCGCCTGCCGGAGCGCGGCCTGGAAGAGCTGCGGATCGATCCGGAAGAGGACCTGGCCGGCACGGACGTCGTCGCCCTCGCGGAACTCCACCCGGGTCAGGATCCCGTCCACCTGGGCGCCGACGGTGGCGGTCTGGATCGGCTCGACCGTGCCGGTGGCGTCGACGATGCGGGGGACGTCGCGCCGAACCGCCTGGGCAACGGTCACCGGCACTTCCGGGGGCGGAGGCGGGGTGCGGCCGCCGCAGGCGGGGAGCAGGAGGAGAAGGAGCGCGGCATGGGGCGGCCGGCAGGCTCGAGGCATCGAGGCAATCCGAATGGAGGGTATCCTTGCACTACGAACGAACCGGGAGGAACGCTGAGAAGCTATCTCGGGGAGGCCCGTCCGGCCAACAGGGCGGGCAGCACGAACATGGCGCCGACGGTGCCGAAGAGCGTGCCCCCGGCCGTGGCGAGGGCGATCGCGCCGAAGAGACTGTCGGGATCAGTCCCGATGGCAAGGGGAAGGAGGCTCGCCACCGTCGTAAGGGTTACCAGGACAATCATGGCGGAACGATCTCTGGCAATACGAACAACATCCGCCCCACTCAGGCTGCCCCGCTGCCCCGCTGCCCCACTGCCCCGCCTTTCAAGCGCCCCATGCACCAGCAGAATCGCCTGATTCACCGCCAGCCCCACCACCAGGATCACGCCGACCGCCGCCTCCCGCCCGAATGCCGCCCCCGCCACCCAGAACGCGGCGCCGACCCCCGCCACGGCCACCGGGAGCGACAGCGCCACCATCGCGGTGGCCCAGACCGAGTTGAAGACCAGCGCCACGGCGAGCACCACCAGCGCCACGCCGATGGCGAACACCAGCCAGAGCCCCTTGGCGCTCTCGTCGCGGTCGAAGTCGAACCGCTGGTCCGAGACCGAATACCCCGGCGGCACGGCGATCGAGGCCATGAAGGCGCCGTGGGTCCGCTCGGCGAGCTTGTTGGGCCCGCGGAAGTCGTACCCCACGATCCGGACGTACTGCTGGTCCTCGCGCGTCACCGTCCCGAGCCCTTCCCGCTCCTCGACCGCCGCCAGGTCACCGATGCGCACCGGCGCCCCGGCCACGTTGGGGACCAGCGCCGACCGCAGCTCCTCGAGGCTCCGCTCCCTGGCGCCCGCCGCCTTGAGGTTCACCTCGATCTCCTCGCCGCCGATGTCGATCCGCTGGGCGCCCACCGGTCCGCGGACCTCGCGCGCCACGGCCGCGGCGAGGTCGCGCGCGGTGAGTCCGTAGCGGGCCAGCGCGGCGCGGTCGGGGACCAGGGTGACGGTGAAGGCCTTGTCCTGCCCCCAGAAGCTCCCCGCGTTGATGTCCACGTCGCGCACCCGTGGAATCCGCTCCAGCCGCTCCTGGAGGTCGCGGGCCAGCCGCTCGACCCCGTCGAACGAGTAGCCCAGGAGTTTGACGCGATACGAGACGCTTCCGCCTCCGCCGAACCCCGAATTGAAACCGGGCCCGCTTCCCTGCACCGACACGCTGGCGCCGCCGATCAGCACGGCCCGCTGCGTGAGCGCCTCCTGCAACTGGCTCGGCAGGGCGCCGAGCCCGGCCTCCTTCTCGAAGAGGACCTGCATGTAGGCCCGGTCGCCCATGGCCATCGTCACCACCTGCTCCACGCCGGGGACCCCGACCACGAGGCGCTCGAACTCCCGCATGCCGAGGTCGAGACTCACCGGATCGGAGCCGCGGGGGAAGCCGAGGGACGCGCTGAGCGTGGTCCGCTGGCCGAACCAGTCGCCCCAGTTGTAGCGGGGCACCTTGTTGACGAAGCCCCAGGTGAGGACGGCCAGCCCCGCGGTGGTGAGCGTCACCGTCACCCAGCGCCAGCGGAGCAGCTTGATCAGCACCCGGCGATAGGCCCGGTCGAGCCGCGGCCAGCCCCCGCGCGCCACGCCGTGCCCGGCGCCGAGCGCGGGCACCATCACCAGCGACGAGACGACCGACCACCCGAGCGCGAGGGCGAACGCCGCCGCGAACGGCACGAACGCCGCGCGGGCGTTGCCCTGCAGGTAGAGGAAGGGGAGGAGGACCACACCGGTGGTGAGGGTGCTGCCCAGCACGGCCGGCATGATCCGTCGGCCGGCGTCGGCGCGCCCCTCGGGCGTGTCGGGCGCGGTGCGGAGCCGTTCCATCACGACGAGACCGTTCTGCACCAGGACGCCGATGCCCATGCCGAGCCCGGCGAGGGTCAGCAGGTTGGCGGGGATCTCGAGGAGGTAGAGGCCGAGGGCGGTGCCGGCGATGGCGACGGCGGCGCTGGCGAGCACCAGGGCCGTCGCGCGGACGTTGCGCAGCGTGAGCAGGAGCACCAGCGCCACCGATACCGCGGCGAGGAGTCCCCGGCGCACCAGGTCGGTGAGCTGTTTCGCGAGTTCCACGCTCTCGTCGTCCTCGATGCGGAGCCGGACACCGGGCGGCAGCACCGGCTGCAGCTCCGCCACCAGCGCGCGCACCCGCGCGGCGGTCTGGATGGCGTCGGCGGCGGCCAGCCGCGAGACGTCGAGCGAGACCGCCGGGAGCGCCGTTGATCCGATAGAACCGGCCCCGGGCGTCCTCCTCCGGGCGCACGGTCGCGAGGTCGCCCAGCCGGAACACCCGTCCGCCGGGGCCGGCGACCGGCAGGTCGGCGAGGGCCTCGATGGCGTCGGGCTGGTCGCGGAGGACCACGGTGCGGACCGAGGCGCCGAGCCGTTCGTCGCCGAGGGACTGGACGAGGCGGGAGCTGCTGAGGGCGTCGAAGAGGAGCCCGGGGGACACGCCCTGGCGGCGGAGGAGTGCCGGGTCGTACGCCACCGCCACGCCGAGGTCGGCGTCGCCCCGCAGGTTGATGCCGGCCACGCCGGGGACGGCGCTCAGCCTCGGCGCGATGTCCTCGCGGGCGATGCGGCTGAGCGCGCCGGCGGTGTAGGGGCCGGTGATGGTGTAGCGTATCAGGGGACTTTCGCTCAGCTCCTCCGGCACCCAGTTGGCGACCTGTGGTGCGCGTGCGCCTGGGGGAAAGTCGGGGCGCAGCAGTTCCATCCGTTCCAGGACCGCGAGCCGGGCCATGCGGACGTCGGTCGTGGGGTCGAGCTCGATCGTCAGGCGCGACTGGCCCTCGGACGACTCGCTGCTGGTCTTCCGGACGCCCCGCACCGCCTGCACCGCCGCCTCGATCGGCGAGGTGAGGTAGGTCTCCACCACTTCGGCGGCGGCGCCAGGCCAGGAGACGGTGACGCTGATCTTCGGGAGTTCGACGGTGGTGCGGGTGGCGAGCGGCAAGCGCGTGAACGCCACCCCGCCGGCCAGGCAGAGCGCCAGGGCGGTCGCGGCGATGACCGCGGGACGGTGGACGGCCCAACGGATCACGACGCGTCGGTTCCCCCTCTCCCGGAGGGAGAGGGGGTCAGGGGGTGAGGGGTCTCGCCCCGCCGCTCAATCACGTAGTACGCCGTCGGCATCAGGAAGAACGTCACGAGCGTCGCGCTCACCGACCCGCCGATGACTCCCGGCCGCCAGCGGCTGGTACAGCTCGCCGCCGCTGCCGAACCCGAACACCAGCGGCAGGACGCCCACGATGGTGGTCAGCGACGTCATGGCGATGGCGCGGAGGCGCTGCCGCCCGCCGGCGATGATCGCGGTTCGGAGCGGGAGTCCCTGCTCGCGAAAGCGGCGGATGGCGTCGAGCTTGACGACCGCGTCGTTGTCGGCGATGCCGATCATCACCACCATGCCGATCATCGACACGGCATTGAGGCTCTGTCCGGTGAGCCAGAGCACGACGATGCCGCCGGCGGCGGCGAGCGGTACGGTCAGCATGATGACCAGGGGGACGGTGAACGAGGCGAACTCGCCGGCCAGCACCAGGAAGACGAGCGCCACCGAGAGCAGCGCCACCAGCAGCAATTCCTGCGAGGTGCGACGACGCTCCTGGTCGGCGCCGCTCAGGGTCCACGTGACGCCCGGTGGCGCGGCGATGGTGCCGAGGAGCGTCGCCACGTCGCTGCTGGCGCGCGCGGTGCCGCCGGTCTCGACGGTGGCCTCCACCACGGTGACGGGGCGCTGGTTGACGCGGACGACCTCGATCGGCGCCCGGACCTCCTCCACCCTCACCAGCTCGCCCACCGGCACGCCCTTGATGGTGGTCTGCAGCGCCGCGGCAAGGTCCTCGTTGGCGTGGCCGGCTAGGCGCACGGTGATGGGGGTGCGACGATCGGTTTCGCGAAGCTCGCTCGCGCTGACGCCACCGAGCCCGCCGGCGAGCGCCTGCGCCACCGCCTGCACGTCGATGCCCCGCTCCGCGATGCGCTGCCGCTCCAGGGAAATCTGGATCATCGGCTGGGTGCCGCGCTGCGCCTCGCGCACGTCGGAGAGCCGGGGGAGCGTCGCCATCGCGAGCCGCACCGTGTCGGCCCACGCCGCCGCAGTGGCGAGCCGCGGGGCGCCGACCTCGACTCGCACCAGCCGGCCTTCGCGGCCGATCAGCGAGCCGAATTCGGTCTGGCCCGCGAGGTCGAGCGCCAGCGCGCCGGCCGCCAGGTCCGGCACCAGGCCGCGGAGCGCTTCGGCGAACTGCGCGGCGCCGTGGCCCTCAGGAACCGGGATGATCAGTTGCGCAGTGCTCGAGGAGCCGGGATCGGCCCCGGAGAGCACCTCCTCGTCGGTGGCGGCGCCGATCCGCGCGTACACCTCCGCCGACCCGAGCGATTCGGCGGCGACTCTCCAGCCGCCCCGCCTGACGAACCGTCTCCTCGATGGCGGTGCCCTCGGGGAGCGTGAGGTCGGCCACCACGACACCCTCGTCCACCTGCGGCAGGATCTCCTTGGGCAGCGCGGCGCCCGAGGAGGAGCATCAGCCCGACGCCCGCCAGAGCGATGCCGAAGACGCGGCGTGGATGGTCGAGCGACCACTCCATCCCATGTTCATAGAGGTCGCTCAACCGGGCACCGAGGTCGGCGCCCCAGACCGGTCCGGTCGCGACGGGCTGGCGCGGGGCGCGGCGCGCCATCATCACCGGCATCAGGGTCAGCGCGAGCACCAATGCCGCCGACAGCGAGGTCACGACACTCAGCGACAGGTCGCGGAAGAGCGCGGCGGCGAGCCCCTGCACGAAGATGATCGGGCCGAACACGAGGAGCGTGGTCAACGTGCCTGCCGTGAGCGGGCCCGCGACTTCCTCGCCGGCCACCCGCGCGGCGGTGACGGGGTCCATCCCCTGGTCGCGGAGCCGGGCGCCCGCCTCGGCGACCACGATGGCGTTGTCCACCAAGCAGGCCGACGCCGAGGGCGAGCCCGCCGAGGGACAGGATGTTGACGCTCACGTGAAGGAGCTGGAGCATCACGAGCGCGATGAGCACCGAGAGGGGAACGATCAGCCCGATGGCAAGCGAGGCGCGCCAGTCGCGGAGGAAGAGGAGGATGACCAGCAGCGACAGGACTCCGCCCAGGACGATCTCCTGGCCGAGGTTGGAGAGGGCGTCCTGGACGAAGCGCGCCTGGGCGGCCACCACCGTCATCCCGATGTCGGGGAACTCCTCCTCGAGCTGGCCGATGGAGCCGTAAAGCCGCTGGGTGACGGCGACGGTGTTCGCGCCCGCGTCCTTATATATGACGAGCCCGACGGCGGGCGAGCCGTCGAGCTGGACCATCGTGAGCGGATCGGCGGTAGAGAGGGTGATCGTGGCGATGTCGGCGCAGCCGGATGCCGCGTTGGGCGGGGCCGACGGGCGTGGCGCCGATCTCTTCGGGTGTGCGGAACTCGGTGAGCGCCCGCACCGAGAAGCGGAACTGCCCTCGGCGGATGGTGCCGCCGGGGGCGGTCGCGTTGGCGGACTCGATGGCGCGCGCCACGTCGTTGGGCGAGAGGCCGAGGGCGCGCATCCGGGCCGGGTCCACATCCACGCGGATCTCGTCCTTCGGCGCACCCACCACCGCGACGCTCGCCACCCCCTCCAGCTGTTCGAGACGCCGGGCGTGCACCTCCTCGGCGGTGCGGCTGACCGAGCGGAGGTCGCCGGGGCCGGTCAGCGCCAGGACCGCGATCGGGCGCTCGCCAGGGTCGCTGGTCAGGAGCGTCGGGCGGGTGGCCTGCTCGGGGAGGCGGCCGCGGGCGTTGTCGAGGCGCTCGCGCACGGTGAGCACCGTCGACGCCATGTCGGTGCCCCAGGCGAAGCGGGCGGTGGTGGTCAGCTGCCCGGTGCGCGCGATGGAGCGGAGCTCCACCAGCCCCGGCGTGGCGGCGATCGCCTCCTCGATCGGTTCGGCGACGAACCGGCTCACCTCCGGCGGCGCGGCACCGGGGAGGTCGGTGCGAATGGTGAGCACCGGCAGGGTGACGTCGGGGAGGAGTGCCACCGGCAGCCGGCCCAGCGAGACGCTGCCGAGGAGGACCAGGCCCAGGACGGCGGCGATGGTGGAGACGGGGCGGGAGACGGCGGAGGAACTAAGGCTCAAGCCCGGACCCCTCACCCCCTGTCCCCCTCTCCCTCCGGGAGAGGGGGGACGATCGATCCACGTTCGCCTCCCTCATTCGTCCGATACCAGCTTCACCGGCGCGTCGTGCGTCAGCGTCAGGTGTCCCTCGATCAGCACCGTGTCACCGATGGCGACGGGGACCTGGTTCGAGGACGAATCGGGAAGCACCTCGGTATCCACACCGTTGTTCCGGCCGGGATTGATGTACACCCACTGTGCGCGACCCCCCTTCACCACGAACACCAGCGGCCGGCCGTCGCGTTCGATGACGGCGCGGCTCGGCACCAGGACGCGGCCGGGGAGGCGCGTGGCCTCGAGCCGGAGGTCGGCATACATCCCGGGGCGGAGGGCACCGTTGCCGCTCGGCACCACCACGAGGGCGCGTCCCGAGCGGGTGGTCGAGTCGATGAGCGGCAGCACCGCCTCGATCCGGCCGATGACCTCCTTGCCGGGCGCGGCGGCGGTGGTCACCACCGCCTGCCCGCCGATGCGGATCAGCGGCAGGTCGTGCTCCAGCACCTGCGCCTCGATGCGCAGGTGGCGGAGATCGACGACCGTCGCCGCGTCCTGGCCGACGCTCACCCGTTCACCCTCCGCCACGTCGATTCGGTCCACCACGCCGTCGAACGGCGCGGTGAGCACCGAGCGTTCGCGGTCGAGCTGGGCCTTGCCGAGGCGGGCGCGGGCACCGAGGAGCCCGGAGCGGGCCAGGGCGTTCTTGCGACGTTCAGGAGTGGGCGGCTCGCCGGTGACCAGCGAGTCGGGGACGATGGCGTCGAGGTAGAGCATTTCCGCCTGGTCGGCGCTGGCCTGCGCTTCCTGCACCGCCAGGTCGAAGGGGCGCGGGTCGAGCCGCAGGAGCGGATCGCCCTGCTGGACCGCCTGTCCGGGCCGGACCAGCACCGCCTCCACCGTGCCGGCGGCCTCGAACTTCAGTTCGGCGACGGCATCGGAGCGGACCTGGCCGGTGGTGACGATGCTGAGCACCAGGTCGCCGCGGCGCACCTCGCGGCCGACCACGGGGAGCGACAGCGATGATGGGAGCGCGGCGGTCGAATCGGCGGCGGCGTCCTTGGCCTCGGCATCCTTGCCGGAGCAGGCGGGGAGGGCGGCAGTCAGGCATGCGAGGAGCAATCCGGTGCGGCGCGCGACGGCAACTCGTTTCATGGCAACCCTATGGATGGCAGGAGGAGCGGCTTCCGCAATGATGCACCACGGAGGGGGAGGGTCGCAATGGGGGGGCGGACCAAGCTCTGCCGCGTGGCCGCCGGAGCAGCTCAATCACGTGAGCCGTGTTGCCGGAGCACCACCTCGAAGATCCACTCCCACCCAAGCCGGCGGCGCGCCTCGGGCCAGGACTTCCGGAGGTACTTCGCACACCAGCCGCTGAGGGTGCGCGGCGCACAATTCGACTCCAGCGCGATCTGTTCCAGCGTCCTGCCCCGCGGATGTGTTGATGAGGCGAGGTGGGTGGCGAGTCGGAACAGATTCACCCAGTGCTGCGGGCTCGGCATGTCGAGCCGGCCAAGTCGCCGGCGGAGCCCCGCGGACCAGGCATCCGACCCTTCGAGTGACGTGGCCACCTCCCGAGCGAGATGCTCGCCCGCGCGCGACCCGATGTATCGGATCACTGCGTGGCGGTCCGGTGGCCCACGTCGGGCGACTGCCGCTGAGACCGCACCGAATTCCGGCCACATGCCCTCGGATCGGATCGGCAGCGTCGCCAAGCACCGCCAGTCGGGGCGAATCGACTCAAGAGTCGTCTCGCTCGCTCCATCAGGTAGGACCACCGCCATTGGGCACCACGGGGAGCGGGCGTGCGCCTGAAACGCGTCAGCCAGGACATTCAGGTTGATCTGGCGAAGGTCGAAAGCGAGGGCGGCGCCAAGAGGAAAGGGCGCGCCGTCCAGGGCGCTGACTGGCGAGATACTCCCACCATGAGCGAGGAAGAGGCACGGTGGGCGACAGCTGACCTCGATGTGGGTGGGCATCGAGGTGAAATCTGAGATCGCCGGCTCAACCAATCCTCAACTCAGACTCAACACAATGATTTACAAGGGGTTCCGGATGTCAGGTCGGCCGAATAGATCCCGAAACCTGGTGGCGTTCGGCGCGTTGAAGGTCGATTTGGGAATGAACTGGGCAACCCGCGAACAACCGCAACTGGCAGAGAATGGAACGCACCGGCGCGTTGTGGTCGTGGACACATACTTCATATAGCCGCAAGTTGCCTGAGTTCCGCGGGTCTCGCCGCATTCTGGTCATCAGGCTTCGCTCTTGGTGGGTGGGTTAGGGGCTCCGGACAACAGTCAGGAGGTCAGACCCGACCTGTCGCATCCGCCTAACCGAAGCAGATCATCCTGGCGCTCCGCCAAGGCGAGGGCAGCACCACCCTGGTGGGATGTCCCGCAAGCTCGAGACCAACGAGGGCAAGTTGAATCGCTGTGCTAAACAGGTTGTGGGGCTAGGAGCCGGTGGGAGCCTTGCGAGCGCCGGGAGGAGAATCCGAAGCTCAAGCAGTGGGTCGATCAGTGAAGCAGCCAGAGTCCGATCCTAGGTGTGGTCTTTCGAATGTCAGGCCATACCGTGGCTGCCGCCCTCGACCGGGCCATCGAGGTCGAACCGACCCCGGCGTCGATCATAGCGGACCACGGGGCCGGGTTCATGTCGCGAGCGTTGGGCGAACGGGCCTTTCGGCGAGGCGTGCAGCTCGATGTCACCCGGCCGGGCGAGCCCACGGATAACAGCTACATTAGATCGTTTATCGGCAAGCTGCGGGATGAGTGCTTGAGTGTGCATCAGTTCGCTGATCTGGCCGACGCCCAGGCCCACATCGAAGGGTGGCGATGCGACTACCACGAGCATCGGCCCCGCGGCTCCCTCGGGCCCCTGACCCAGAGGGAAATCGCCTTACAACGTCAGGAACCTAGAACCGCAGAAATGACGCTGCTTTCGGCATGACCTGTCTGCAAATGGGACTAACGTCACTCAACCCTGACCCTCCGATTCCGATGTGGCCCAAATTGGGCAAGAGTTCTTTGTCACCGGCGCTTACGCGACTATTCACAAGAGCTCCAGAAAGGCCCAGGTAACGAAATGAGTCCCACTCTATTGGGCCCGTGCTCTCGGTACGTCCCTAGACGTTCGTCCTCGGCGCAACTCAATATGAGCTCGCTCGCCTCCGTGATGCTCGCCGGCATCTTGCTGAGTTCCTGTCGAGGCGCCGACTCAGGCGTGGGGAGGGCGACAGTGGGGCCGCTACGGCCATTCGCCGACTACTTCGAACCAGTTGATTCGATGATGTTGAAGTGCGATCCAGAACACGACATTGTCAGGCTTTCAGGTATCGCAATTGGATCTGAAGGGCAAGTTGTGGTCACAGATCCGTCCCAGGGGAACGTGTTGATGTTTGACGGTAGTGATTGCAGGGTGCTCGGTAGCCGAGGGGAAGGACCAGGCGAATTCATAGTGCCCATCGGGCCC
This sequence comes from uncultured Gemmatimonadales bacterium, assembly GCA_963777835.1. GTDB lineage: Bacteria > Gemmatimonadota > Gemmatimonadetes > Gemmatimonadales > GWC2-71-9 > SPDF01. Next base: position 292,961 of record CAVZRK010000004.1, read on the forward strand.
AGATTCGACGAACTCGGTCGACTCCATGTGCTTGATCCGGCTCTTGGCCGCATTTCGGTATTCTCCACTGGGGGTGCCTTTCTTGAGAACATCAACACCAGCAGGGAGGTTCCGGCCGCCTTCGGGTTTGAGCTCATGGCCCCATCCAAATACGTCCTCGCGGGTTCGCGCACTACGGACAGCAGCATAGTCTTCGTTCTCGACTCGGCTGGCACCCTGCAAAGCGCTTTTCTGCCAATAGGGAAAGCTCGACCCGCTGGAACCGACGACACGCCATTCTGGGGGACCATGAGGTTCCCCAGTGTTGCGGTTCACTCCGATAGCATCTTCGCGGCGCAGGGATTGATTCCTTCGCTCTTCATCGTCGACGCTGCGACAGGGGACGTAGCCGTTGAAAGCATCCCCGTTCCCGGATACAAGCCTCCTGAGGCCTCAACCTCACCCCTCAGTCCGCAGGAATTCAGAGATTGGCGGAGCAAGCAAATGCTTGCAATGGGGACGTACACGGCCCTCGGACATGTCTTTGTACCGTTCGTCAACGGCGTCTACTTCGACGGTGACCCGTCCATACTGATGGAGCGGTTATCAGCAAGACATTGGGTTGCGTTAGTCGATGCACCACCCATACTCGCAGGCTCTGATTCGGCCCTTTGGGCATTAGATGTGCCCTCCCTCCTGGACAACGATCCAGGGATCCTCGTCAGGAGCTATAGGGCGAGGTGAGCAAGCTTCGTTGCACCCGTTCCGCTTGTCCTCTGGGTGTGCTGCTCGTGTTGGTGGTCGCGTGTGACTCGTGGCCGGCTCAACACAAGGCATCCGTACCCGAGCGTGTCGCGGTCGCCATCGCTCGGGATGAGATCCTCCCGCTGTGCGAAAGCGGCTTGAACACGCTGCAAGTGACCCTGAAGGCGCATGCTGTGACGGCGCTGGTCGCGAATGGTACACTGTGTCTTTCCTGTAGAAGCGTCGGCCTCTTTGCGCGACAGGCTCGGTTTGCAACTGGTGGCGTTCCTCTCAACCCCCTCGTCATTCTTGCACCGCTTCAGGATAGCGCTACGATCTGCGAGTACTTGTCACGCGAGAGGGTAACTGCTCCCGTCTTTGGGCTACAGAACTTGCCGCCGCGACTCGACTCACTCTACCTGATTCGGCTCACGAGTGATGGTAGAGTGGGCTTGCTCTCAACTGACCTGCACGCCGATCGCTTCTTGGCTACTCCAGACTCAATGTGACTCGAAGCCAATTCTCGGCCCAGCCGATGTTTCCCTGTCGAATATCCTCAACGAGGGAATCACCATGAAACATGTTCGCAGGCTCGCGTCGTTGACAATGCTCCTTCCGTTGCTCGCATTTGCCTTTAGTACCACTGGATCCGTTGCTGCTGAGGAGGCCGGCGCTGGTTGTAGGACCTGCTCGCAGATGTGTACCCAGTACGGCGATGGGTGCTATGCTCCGAATTGTAGCGGGCCGCTCTGCTGCTATTGTCAAATCGCGGCCATGTGCGGTGCGTAGGGGCTGGAGGCTCACGAACTCACGCAGATGACTGAAGGCCGGGTCGGTCGGCTGGGCCGTCCTGGTCGAACAGGTGGGGCAAACTCGGGCTGGTGTCTAGATTTCGCTTGGACTTTCCGGAATACGCTTGATACTCGTCACCGTTGGCTCCCCTACCGGGTAGGCACGGGAAGCTAGCAGGGTACTGAAATGGGGTCACGAAATGTGTTTCCGGTTCTTCACGCGCAATCGGGGGTCAGACCATTTTTGCGAGTGGTGAGGGACTCAGTCTCCGTATGGATCGTCTGGGTCGTCGCCCGGAAGGAGTGCCGGAACCATTCTGGAACGGGATCATCGCGCGAGGTTTTCGGCCCTCAGCTCAAACACCACCACCCCCACCTCCGGCTCGTGCACCAGCGCATAGAGCCGTTGTCCAGCTGGGTCGATGTCGATCTGGAAGACTGCCTGCCCCAGGTCGTACGCGTGCAGGAAACGCCCCGACCAGTCAAATACGTGAACGAACTCCCCGTAGATTGCCTCACCTCCGAAGTCCTTCCGAACCCGCCCTGAGAAGAGCGCGAAGATCTCTTTTTCCGTCGTGACGACGGATTGATAGCCAAACCTCAGATCATCGCCACTAGCGAAGATTGGCGTCTTGGCGCTGTCACTCGCCTGATCCACCGTGAACCGCGGCTCGAAGTAGTACGGCCCGCGAACAACCGTCATGCGCTCGCCATCCGGGCGGAGGATCTCGAGTCGTCCGGCGTGGCGGTTCGCCACCACCAGCAGGGAGCCATCCGGCTTCCGGCCGATGAAGCTCTGGTAGGCGTGCTGGAGCACGGGATCGGGAATGGCCGGGTTGTCCACGGGAAGGGGACCAACCACACCGAGCTGCTCGCCAGTCCTGTTGAAGACGCCGAGGCGGCTCTGGGGAAAGAGGCCCAGCGCCAAGATGGTGCTGTCGTTTTCCCAAAGCGCCTGCATCGGAGTTGCTTCGGCGCGCAGCGTCACGTTCGGCCGCTCGGCCGGCTCCAGTTGCTGGCCGGCAGGGCTCAGGTCCACCTCGGTCATCCGGCGGAGCCGCACATCGAAGACCGAGACCATGGGATTCGCCTCGGTGCTCCAGGGCACCGCCTGGAGCCCCCAGATGGTTCGAAACTCGCCCGGACCCTCGCCGTCTCGGCCCATTGCGAAGGCAAGTGTCCCGTCCGAGGCTCGGTACACCTTCACCATGCTGTCCGACTTGGTCTGGTCGGCGATGACGACATATGGGCCCACCACAGCGATGGCCGACGGGTTCGAGAGGCCCGAGTCCACGAAGGGCTGGGCCCGGAGCACGATCGGGTGGAGCTCCGCGTGGTCGAAGGAGGGGGCGGTGGAGGACGAGGCGTCGATGGACTTGAAGGCACCGGCGGGCTCGCTGCCGGTGCAGGCCACCAGGAGCGCGAGGACCCAGAACCCGTGTGGTGACCTGTTGCGGCGCATTGGCAATACCCCTGGCTCAGGCCTCACTACCGGGTGCGACGATCGCTCTCCAACCTAACGGTATGAGGTTCAGACCGAGGCGGAAAGTGTCGAGCTACTGGCGCGAGGGCCGCATTGCGCGCATAGTCTGGAGAAGCAACCGAAGCGAGCACCCAGTCGACGAGGAGCCGCGCATGACACCTTGCGTCCCATGGTCCCGCCTGGCTTGTCCCCTCGTCCTCTTGCTGGCCCTGAGTTGCCGCGACGCGGGCAACGCCGGTCGCCCCGACAATTGGCGGGGCACCAGCACCACGTCCGGCGACACCCTCAAGGTCCATACCGTGGCGGGCGCCGTCCTCGGCGATCTCGGCACCATCCCAAGCGAATCGCTCGAAATCGTCTACGCGGGTGAAGGCGTCCTGCAATCCACCGTCCTGGCCGCCGCCGATGACATGCTACTCATCGGCGAGGGCACGCAGGTCGTGGTGGTCGAGCCCTCTGGCAGCATCGACACCCTCGGCCGTGAGGGTGACGGCCCGGGGGAGTTCCGGCGGATCATCGGCCTGCGCAGCGACGGGGACACGATCGAGGCGTTGGACGCCAACGCGAATCGTCTCACCAGGTTCCCTTCCGGCGGTGCTCCCACCAGCGCAAGCGCCGATGCGCCTGGCCAATACTCCGAGATCAGACCCTCCGGTTTGGCGCGATGCCGGGGTGCCACGATGGTGACATGGAAGTCGGGGTTCGTGGCGAGGGATCGCCCGCCCGACACCGTTGCCGTGGTCTGGTGGGAGCCGGGTGTGCCTCCGACGCCCTGGCTGCGAGTTCCCGACATGTCGTGGACCGCCACGGGGAACATGTTCGGGCCCCGTGCCCCGTACGGCACCCGGGCGCTCATCGCCAGTGACGGCGCGTGTCGCGTGGCAATCGGGGACGCCGTGTCCTACACCGTCCAGGTGCACGACGCCGCGACCGGCGCCGTCACCCTCCTGTCAGCCGACGAGGTCAAGGTGCCCGTCACCGCCGAAGCACGAACCATTCCCGAGCGGTGGCGCGGCGAGTTCGCCGCGAACGCGATATCAGGAGTGCTCGACCTGATCGGGGTCCAGGAATTCAGTGACAGCCGCAACCAGTTGGACGCCCTTCACGTGGACGCACATGCTCGACCATGGGTGCGGGTCGTGGACTCAACCCACCGATACCATCCATGGGTCATGGCGCGCGTCGCCGACGCGAGGCCGCCCACCTACCGGTGGGATGTCTTCGGCACCGACGGCCGGCGGCTGGCCATTGTGCACCTGCCCAGCAACTTCACTCCGAAGGCATGGGGCGGGCGGTGGGTGTACGGGATTGCCGAAGACGAGGATGGAGCGTTGGTGGTGGGAAGGTTGCCGATGCCAGAAGCGTTGCAGTGAAGTACTCGTCGATATGCGTTGTGCTCGCCGTCGCTCTTTCCGGCTGCATCGAGGGCGACAGGCCAACGACGGCAGCGGCCCGCCGCGACTCCGCAGGCGTCACGATCGTTCGCCTCGAGGACTTCAACGTCGATGCGCTCCCTGTGTGGGCCTCCACACCGCTGTATTCGACAGACACGCATGACACCCTGCGCCTCGGCGGCACCGCCACGGCGGTCTTCGCCGCTGATTCCTCCCTTGTCATCGGCAGCGTTGCCGACCTGCTGTCGCTCTCGCCCGACGGGCAGACCGTTCACCGCCTTGGCCGGCAGGGTGACGGGCCTGGGGAGTATCGGGGAATCCTGCGGGTCGGGAATGCCGAGGGCGGAGCGCTCTTCGTGGCTGAATACCGCGGACGGATCACCCACCTCACTACCGACGGACAGGTGCTGGGAATAATCCCTCGATTGCAGGCCGGTTCCAGCAGGCGGGAACTCGACGTGATCGCCTGGCTGGATTCGGGTCGGGTGGTCGCCACCTGGTGGCAACAGCGGCCCAATCGCGGCGACATCGTGGGTCTGCCGAGCGGCGATTTCGAGCGCGATCCCGTCCCCCTCCTGACGTACGACTCGACCGGGCGGATGATTGACAGCCTCGGCCTCTGGCGTGGCATGGAGCGAGTCCTCCTCTCGCCTGGCGGCCGCATTCCCGTTCCCTTCGCCCGCTCCGCGGCCTACGACGCCCGGGGTTCGACCATCGCCATCGGGCCGACCGACTCGATCGACGTGTCGGTCTTCGACGGGTCCCGGCTCACTACTCGGTTCACGGCCCGCATGCCGCGACGGCAATCGACCGATGCGGACCGAGCCGCGGCGAGCGAGGCGATTCTCCTCGAGATCGGGTCCCCTGAGTTCGTCGCGAAGCTGGACGCCGCCCCGCGAATCGAGGCGATGCCGGCGGTGGGTGCGCTGGTCGTGGATGATCGGGGCAATATCTGGATTGGCGACTACGTGACACCTGCCGAGCATGAGCGGAGATGGGCCATCTACACGCCTACCGGGGACCCGATCGCGACGATGGTTCTCCCTGCGGCACCGCAGGGGCTGGTGCCCGGACGGTCCGAGACTCCTGGATGTGTATGGGAGACCGACTGGCGCTGCTGCGGGAGAGCGAGGAGGGGGAGATCTCGATCGAGGTGCGGAGATTCGCTCGGGTACCACGTTGATGGCCGGCCGCCGGCCCCTGCCCCGCTGTTCTGACCCCTCACCCCCCCCCCTCTCCCTCCGGGAGAGGGGGGAGCACGTGCGCACCGGCCGGCCCTGCCTGCCTGAACCCCTCACCCCAAGCCCCCTCTCCCTCCGGGAGAGGGGGCACGTGCGCACCTGCCGGCCATGCCCGCCTAGACCCCTCACCCCCGGCCCCTCTCCCTCCGGGAGAGGGGGGGAGCCAACGCGATCACTCGTGCCGACTCGCGGGGAAATGGTTCCAGTATTCCGCACATCAATCGCTACCCTGGCCAGACTTCGCGGGAGGCGAATTTGCCCAGAGGTCCGACAGGCAGGGGTGTCATCGCCCGTCAACACCAGAATCCCCTGCTGCTCGATCGGGCACGACACCTCCGGCGGGAGGCAACTGATGCCGAGCGGCGGGCATGGGAACTCCTCCGTGGCAGGCGAATGTTGGGGCTGCGATTTCGGCGTCAGCAAATCATGGGGCCATTCATCGTGGACTTCTATTGTGCCCAACTGCGGATCGCCATCGAGTTGGACGGCCCCGTCCACCAAGAGGACGGGCATCCAATTCGCGACCTCCAACGCGACGCGCAGATCGAGTCCTTGGGTGTTCGGGTGCTTCGAATCCCGAATGCGGAGGTGAACGCCGAACACCTGCGCGAGCTCCTCCACCCGATCCTCTCCCCCTCTCCCGGAGGGAGAGGGGGCCCGGGGGGTGAGGGGTTAGCGCTCGACCCTGTACACCACCACCACCGGGAATCCGTCCTTGTCCTCGACCATTGTCGCCACCCGTTCGGTACCCCACACCGTTTTCCAGCCGTTGCCGAATTCCGCGGGCACAGGCACCGCGCCCAGGTAGGCGCCGGTGGAGTCGAACACATCGAACCGTGCCGCCGCGCGGTCGCCGCCGTCATCACGGCGAACCCAGCGGTTGCCGGAGCCGTCGACCGCGATGGACTCGAAATAGGGAGCGGTGGAGGGAATGTCGGCCAGCGTGAACGCCTCGTCGGTGGCCTTCTGGTCGATCCCGCCGTTGCCCCACCGGTCGACCATCGAATCACGGATCCGCGTCCGTCGCGCATCGGTCACCGTGACCGGGCTGGTCTCCAGGGTCACGATCTGGGTGGTGTCGAGGCCGGTGCGTGTGCCGAAGAAACGGTACGCTCCCGACCATCCCAGGACGGCGCCTCCTGCTGGATTGACCGTCATCCACACCGCGGGAACGAGAGGGATGGGCACGAAGTACTGATTACCGTTCGCGCTCTCGAACGACCAGCGGCGCGGTTCGACGACGCCCTCGGGTCCCGCGATGTGGAACGTATCGACCAGCGTTCCGTCGAGCCGGGTCCGGAGGTAGTACTTGTCGCTCGATCGACGAGCCCCTGTGGATTTCCCAGATGTCGGGACGTAGATGACGGAGTCGCTGCTGACGAAAATGGGAGTGTAGTTGCAGCATGCGGAGTTCCAGCTCCGCAGAAAGCCGCCAGCCGAATCGAAGACGCTTGTCCGCGCGGTGCCCGGGTCATTCACCACCAGCAGCCCGGGTGCGGTCGCCACCAGGCCCGCCTTGAACTCCCCAGGCCCGCTGCCCTCGCGCCCGATGCTGCGGATGTACGCCCCGGTGGGGCCATATTGCTTGACGACCGCCGGGTTCATGTCCCCCACGTAGATCCCGCCGGCCTGGTCAACCGCCACGCTCAGCGGATGGACCAGCTCCGCCGAGCCCGTCGCCGTCGACCCGCCCACCCGGTACACCTCAGCCAGCTTCCAGCCCAAGGTATCCACCCAGACGCTCGGCCCGGCATTTCGGACCCCCACCGCGCCATTCGGCAGCGTGGTGACGACCGGCTCGGCGAGCCTCGGCCCCTTGCCGCCACAGGCTGCCAGGATCGCCGATGCGAACACCAACGCGAATCCCCTCATGTCGTGCTCCGGGAGCTGGCGGTGACGATTCAGGACGCCCGCTGCGACCCTCGCGGCAAGAGCCACTACTACAATGACGCGCGAAGCATGTGACGAGTGGGCCAATGACCATCAAGAGGCCACCCCTCGCCCCCCCTCTCCCGGAGGGAGAGGGGGCCGGGGGGTGAGGGGTTAGAAGCCAGGCCAGGAGGGGGAGGGGTTAGCGCTCAATCCCATACACCACCACCACCGGCATCCCCTCCGCATCCTCGCCAATCGTCGCCACCCGGTCCACCCCCCACACCGTCTGGTAGGACACCCCAAAGTCCTTTGGCACTGGTACCGCGCCGAGGTAGGCGCCAGTCGAGTCGAACACGTCGAAGCGCGCCGCCGCACGGTTCCCGCCGTCGTCGGGCCGGACCCACCGGTTCCGGCGGCCGTCCACCTGCAAGGACTCGAAGTAGGGCGCAGTGGTGGGAATGTCGGACAACTTGAATGCGTCCTCGACCGCCTTCCGTTCGAACTGCTTCTCGAAGAGCCCGACCATCGAGTCGCGGATGCGGGTGCGGCGTTCGTCGCTCACCGCCACCTGCTTCGCATCCAGCGTGACCACCTGCGTGGTGTCGAGGCCGGTCACCGTCGCCAGGAAGCGGTACGCCCCGGTCCACGCCACTATGGCGCCACCGGCCGGATCCAGCGGAGTGCGTACCTCGGGAGCGAGCGGAATGGTGGTCATAAACATCCCCTGGTTCTTTCCGGTGCCGCTGGTAAGAGTCCAGTACTGCTGCTCGCTGGTGCGACTCGGCCCGGCGATCCTCATCGTGTCCACCAGGGTCCCGTCCAGCCGGTAGCGGAGGAAGTAGCTGTCGTTCGACTCGCCGAAATTCCCGGCGGGCCCCGAGGTCGGGACGTAGATCAGGGCGTCGCGACTGACCAGGATCGAGGACCAGTAGCAACAGCTGGAGGGCCAGCTCCGGATGAAGACCCCGGACGAATCGAAGACGCTCGTGCGACTCGCACTCGGATCATGCAACGCGAGCACCCCCGGTGCGGCCGCAATAAACGCCACCTTGAATTCTCCGGGCCCACCACCCTCCCGCCCGAAGCTCCGGATGTACCCGCCATCCGGCCCGAACTGCTTGATGACGGCCGGCTTCTGGTCGGCCACGTACACGCCGCCCGCGGCATCCAGTGCCACGCTCTGGGGATCCACCAGCTCCTCGGCGCCCAGCCCCTCGGCGTCAACACCGCCCACCCGGTACAGCTCCACCAGCTTCCAGCCACTGGTGTCGGCCCACCCGCTCGGGCCGCTGTTCCTCACTTCGACGACGCCATTGGGGAGCGTCGTGACGACCGGAGCGTCCAGCCTGGGGCCCTCGTCGCCGCACCCAAGCACCGCTGCAGTCACAACAAACAAACAAAATCGATCCATGAGTCGCTCGGATTAGTTTGGCTTCCTGCTCGCGCACCTTTGCGCCCTTTGCGTCTTTGCGGTGAGAGCTGTTCACCGCGAAGTCGCGAAGAGCGCGAAGAACTGCGATCGGGATTGCTTCGGCCACTGCGTGGCCTCGCAATGACAGAAGAAGACGCCCTCAGTCCCCAGTCCTCAGTCCTCAGTCATAACCTGTACCGCTCCAGATACTCGAGGTCATCCGCGTCCCGTCGCACCAGGTACACCACGTTCTTCCCGAACGCGACGAGCCGAGTCCGGGCCGGCAGCCGGACCTGCTTCACCAACTTCCCGGACGCGTCGAAGACAAAGTAGAGCGGCAGCGGATCGCTCGCCGGGGTGGAGCGGAGCTCCCAGAGTTCGCCGGTCGGAGCGACGCGGACCGCGTTGGCGGGAAACGGCGGCTTCGTGGTGGGCCACTGGATCGAGGGATCGATCGGTTGTGGCGCAAGCTGCGCCGGGCTCACGGTCATCTTGCCGTTCTCGTTGTTGACCATGATGCCGCCCCGCGCCGCCTGCTCCTGCCATGCCTTCTTGTCGGCGTCGGTCACCCTGACCGGGGTGTACGGCGCCGGCGGTCCCGTCACCCGCTTCCCGTCGGGCAGCCACCACTGGACTTCATCGGCAAGGACGCGCGCCACGCCGATCCGGCCGTCGAGCGCCACGCCCCAGGCGTCTTCCGGCGCCATCGGCACCGGGCGAATGTTGACCGACCGGTTGTTCGCGCTCCCACTCGCCTGGACCTTGGGCTTCGGCACCATCACCACGCCGAGGGTGTCGAATTTCTTGGTGGCGCGATCATACCGGACAACCCGGCCGGAGTCCGAGAACTCGGGAGGGCCGCCATCCACGCCGCCCCCGCGCCTTTCGCCGCGGGTGGAGTAGTAGAGGCGTCCCCTGTCGTCTGCGCCCGCCGCGGCCCGGAGGATCATCATCCCGCCGCCGCCGTTGCCCTCGTCCATGCGAAAGGTGGTCACGGGCTTGCCGGCAGGATCCAGCAGGAGGTAACGCTGGTTGCCCATGTCGTAGATGGCGGTGCTGTCGCCCGGAAAGGCGTAGACGCCGGTGGGGAAAAGATACTCCGTGGGGCCGCTCCCCTCGCGGGAGAGGGCTGTCGCGGCGCCGGTCTTCAGGTCGATCCTCTGCAACGTTCGGTCGCGCATGTCGGCGACGATCACCTCGCCGTTCTTGAGTTCGCGCACCCCGACGATCTGGGTGAACGGATCCTCGAAGGCGGCGTCCGGCTTGGCGAGGGTCTGGACCGGGACCTTGGTCTGTTGGGCCTGAGCGAGGGTGGCAGACACACCAGCGGCGAGAAGCGCCGCGAGGGGGCGGCGCAGCGTACGGAGAACCTGCACGGGAAAGGCCTCGGGAAGTGGGGTCAGGGAGGGAGGATGCGCGGGGAACCGGGCGGGTCGCAAGAGGCAGGGGCCTGGAGGCCGGGGGGGAGACGGTGCCCGGACGGGGTGGCCGCATGGCCACCCCTATCGGCACAAACGCAATTTCGTGTGGGTGGGAGCGGCGGCCAGCCTGATGCAACCGAGGGGGTGGCCGTATGGCCACCCCTATCGGCACAAACGCAATTTCGTGTGGGTCGGAGCGGCGTCCAGCCTGATGCAACGAGGGGGTGGCCGTATGGCCACCCCTATCGGCACAAACGCAATTTCGTGTGGGTCGGAGCGGCGTCCAGCCTGATGCAACGAAGTTGCGTCTGGGTGCGCCAGGGGTGGGCATGCGCCCACCCCGAGGGGAAGACGGTACCCGGACGGGGTGGCCGGGGTGGCCGTATGGCCACCCCTATCGGCACAAACGCAATCTCGTGTGGGTCGGAGCGGCGTCCAGCCTGATGCAACGAAGTTGCGTCTGGGTGCGCCAGGGGTGGGCATGCGCCCACCCCGAGGGGGAGACGGTGCCCGGACGGGGTGGCCGGGGTGGCCGTATGGCCACCCCTATCGGCACAAACGCAATCTCGTGTGGGTCGGAGCGGCGTCCAGCCTGATGCAACGAAGTTGCGTCTGGGTGCGCCAGGGGTGGGCATGCGCCCACCCCGAGGGGGAGACGGTTGCGGCAAGGGTGGGCATGCGCCCACCCCGGAGGGGATGATGTTACTGCGCTGCCAGCCGGGTATCCGTCATCCGGCGCCGACGGAGGGGCGACTCCCGCTGGAGGTAGATCGTCGCGGCGCCCGAACCGCTGATCCGGTCCTCGACCGGGAGCACGATCCGGCCAACGGAGGTCCCGGCATCGTCCACAAGGCTGAACGTGGGGATCGGGCTGTCTGTGGCGAGCATGACCATCGGGTCCTCCTTTCCAGGTTCACTTCCTTTGATGCCCTCCGCCCTGAAAAGGTTGCAGAACGGGACTGCATGCCGCCCCTGTCATTGCGAGGAGGCCCCGGAAGGGGCCGACGCGGCAATCTCGAACCAGATTGCTTCGGCCGCGGCGCGGCCTCGCAATGAGAAAAAAAGGCGGATTGTACGCCAATTCCTTAGATTCCCGGCATGCGGACTCCACACACCCCCCGGCTCGCCTCCCTCGGCGCCCTGCTCCTGGCGGCCGGATGCGGCGGCCGAGAGGCGCCCCCACCGGACATCGCGCTCGCCGGCGCCCCCGACACCATCCAGACTACCCTGTTCGAGGCCACCGCCGGCGCCTGGCTTGGCGGCGACCGGTGGGCCGTGCTTTCTCCGGCCGACAAGCGGGTCGTCATCCTCGATTTCTCCGACCGCTCCCTCGTCGACCTCGGCGAGGGAATGAAGCAGCCGTTCGAGGGACCCTTTTCCCTGTTCACCATGGGTGACGGCCTCTACGTGGGCGACTGGGCCCTCCGCCAGCTGACTGTCTGGAGCTTGAACGGGCAGTACGCCGCCGCCGTGCGGACCCCGGACATCACCAACGGCACCCTGCCCCGCGCTCGCGACGGCCAGGGCAACTGGTACGTGCAATTCAATCCGCCGCCCGGCCCCGATGGGGGCGGCAAGCGCGACTCCGCCGTGGTCGTTCGCTTTCCGCTCGACTTTTCCCGGGGCGACACGATCCTCCGGCTCTCCCCGCTCGACCTGGCCGAAGTGGATGGCGACGCCGGCCGCCGCTACGAGCGCCGGGTCTTCAGCGGCGAGGACCAGTGGGGCGTGCTGGCGGACGGCAGCGTCTGGGTGGCGCGCGTCTATCCCAACCGGGTCGACTGGATCGCGCCGGACGGCACGCTCCAGAAGGGGCAGAAGCTCCCCGACCGCGTGTTCACCATCACCGTGTCGGACCGCGAGGCGTTCCTCCGGAAATTTCCGCCGGAGCTTCGCTCCGCCGCGGAAAAGGTCCCCTTCAGCCCGGTCAAGCCGCCCTTCGACGCGGCGTTCACCGGTGGCGACGGCAACGTCTGGCTGGAGAAGAGCCGCGTCATCCCCGACACCGTGCGCCGCTACCAGGTGATCGGTCGGAACGGACGGCTCCTCCAGGCGATCGCCTTCAACGGCTACGGGTACGCCCTGGCCACGAGCCCGGATGCGGTGCTCGTCAAGGAGGTCCAGCCCGAGGGGTGGCGCTTCCTGCGGTATCGGCGCCCGCCCTCTTAGATTTCCTCTAGACCCTGAACCGGAGGCACGATGTCGAAGAAAGAGGACCAGCGGATTGCACGCCTGGCCCAGAAGAACGCCGCCAAGATCAAGCCGCCGGTCGCGGAGCGCGCCGCCCAGTATGACTCGACGCTCCGACAGAAGCCGGAGGAGATGGACTCCGAGACCCGCCGGCTGTTCAAGGAAATGAAGAAACGGGAATTCTGATGGCGTTCATCCCCGTGGTGGCGCACCAGCCGGCCCCTCCCTCCGCCCGGGCGCAGGACCTGGCCCGCCGGCTGAAGGAAGAGGTGGACAAGTTCGAGCGGCAGTATCCCGGCACCAGCCGGGAGGACCTGCGCGCCGCCGCAGCCATCGCCATCGGCGAGGAGTCGGTGACGTGGCCGCCCCGCCGGAAGGCGGCCGCGATGGTCGTCGCGGTGATCACCGCGATGCTCGGCATCCTGGGCCTGCGTGATGGAGTTCGCCACGCGGCGAGGACTCGGGTGCGAGCCGCGGCACCGTGGCCCATGATCGCCGTGGCCATCGCGATCGCCTGCCTGGCCGTGGTGGCGGCGGTCATCCGGCGCACGAGGCAGTAGCCGCTCACACGGCCCGCGTGCTGGCGCGCCCCGGGCTCGAGCCGTAGTATGGGGCATCCCCACACAGGAGCGCGCCGATGGCCACCGTCCGCGACCTGCTCGCTCGCAAGAGCGGCGAAGTCCTCTCGATCGCCCCCTCCGACACTGTCCTCGCCGCCGCGCAGGTGATGAACCAGCACGCCATCGGCGGCCTCGTCGTCCTCGACGAGGGCAAGCTGCTGGGCGTCTTCACGGAGCGGGATATCCTGCGGCGGGTGGTGGCGGCGGGGCGGAGTCCGGCGGACACACGAGTGCGCGAGGTGATGACCTCACCCGTCATCACCTGTCTTCCCGAGACCAGCATCGAGGAATGCGGGGCCATCATGAGCGGCAAGCGGATCCGGCACCTGCCGGTCACCGATGCGCGCGGCCTGATCGGGCTCGTCACCAGCGGCGACCTGCTGGCCTTCCAGGTGGCGGAGCACACCGCCACCATCAAGTACCTCAACAGCTACATGTTCGACGTCAGGTAGCAGAGGCGGGGGCAGGCAGGCAGCGGGGCCGCATCCCGGCGCAAGCCGGGATCCACGTTCGCTTCAAGGCGATGGACCCCGGCTTGCGCCGGGGTGACGACTCACTGCCGGGCGTGCCCCCTCTCCCGGAGGGAGAGGGGGTCAGGGGGTGAGGGGTTAGCTAGGCCTCCGGTGGCTTCGGATCCGTCGACCGCGTCCGCGCGGTCCGGCGGCGCCGCCCCTCCTCGTACCACCGGCGGGTGATCTCACCCGCCAGCGCGGTGTTCCCGATCCCGAACGCGAGGCCGGCGCCGAGCGCCACCGCGCCCAGGATGAGCGTGAACGCCGTGGTGACGATGTCCTCCGCCACGCCCACCTGCTGCACCGCCATGAACACCGCGATCATGACCACGAGGAACTTCGACACCCGCGCGAGCGTGGGCACGCCCTCCACGCCGCCAGCCGACGCGACGATCAGCCCGCGGACGAACTCGCCGACGACGATGCCCAGGATGACGATGACGATGGCGCTGATGAGGGTCGGGAGGAAGCCGAGCATCAGGCCGAACATCTCGTTGATGCTCTCGAGGCCGAGCGCGGTGCTCGCGAGGAGGATGACGACCAGCATCACCAGCCAGAACGCCAGCTTGCCCACCGCGTGCACCGGGTCGAGCGACGGCTCCGCCCGCTCCAGTCCGTCCGCCAGGCCGCCTTCCTTGGCGACGCGGTTGAAGTCGAGCTTGGCGAGCGTCCGGTCCACCCATTTCTCGATCTGCCGGGCCACGAAGTAGCCCGCCAGCAGGAGCACCCCCGCCCCCACGATGGCCGGAAGGAAGAAACTGAGCTGCTCCATGCCGTACGAGAGCCGCTCCCAGAGGTCGTTCATGGTGCCACCTCGATCACGAGTTTGCCGAACTGTGCGCCATCGGCCATGCGATGGAAGGCCTCCCGGCCCTCCGACAGCGGGACCACCGAATCCACCACCGGCCAGAACCGCCCCTCGAAGGCGTGCCGTGCCACCTCCTGGTACTCGCGGTCGCCGCCCATGGTGCTGCCGAGAATATCCCACTGGTACCAGAACAGCTTCCGGACGTCGGTCGTCACCATCGGGCCGGTGGTGCCGCCGCAGGTGACGAGCCGGCCGCCTCGGCCGAGGGCGCGGAGCGACTTCTGCCAGGTGGCCTCGCCGACGTTGTCCACCACCACGTCGGCGTTCCGGCCGCCGGTGAGGGCGCGGACCGCCTTCGGCACGTCCTCACGGGCGTGGTTGAGCAGGTGGTCGGCGCCGAGGGCGCGGGCCCGCTCGAGCTTGTCGTCGGAGGAGCTGGTCACGATGACCGTGGCGCCGAGCATCTTCGCGATCTGCAGACAGGACTGCGCCACGCCGCCGCCGATGCCCCAGATCAACACCGTCTCGCCGGCGCGGACGCGGGCGCGCCCGGTCATCATCCGCCACGAGGTCAACGCGGCGAGCGAAAACCCGGCGGCCTCCGCCCACGGCATTGCCTGGGGGACGCGGGCCAGGTTGGTCGCGGGCACCACGACGTACTCGCCGACGGTGCCGGGGACGTGCTCGCCGAGCAGGGCGTAGCGCAGGCAAAGCGGCTGCTGGTCGGCGGCGCAGAGGTCGCACGCGTTGCAACCGATGCCGGGGTTCAGCATGACGCGGTCGCCGACCGCCCAGCCCGTCACCTCCGCGCCCACCGACTCGATGGTCCCCGCGGCGTCGCTGCCGACGATGTGCGGAAAGGCGTAGGTGATGCCGGGAAGCCCGCCGAGGATGAAGAGGTCGAGGTGATTGATGCCGGCGGTGTGGACCCGCACCCGCACCTCGTTCGGCCGGCGAATCTCGGGCGCCGGCACCTCGGCCACCGTCAGGTCCTGCCATCCGCCGAGCTTCGGGAGGACGAGCGCCTTCACCGGGTCCCCTGGAAGGAGGCGGAGAGCACCTCGCCGACGATGGTGAGCACGACGGGCGGCTGGTCCGGCGAGAGGGATTTGAGCCGGAACGACTGCACCGGCGGCGCGTTCTTGACCGCGGCGGGCTCCGAGAGGCCAAACGCCAGCGTGCCGCCGTCGCCCGAGATCGCGAGCGACGTGACGCGGCCGGGCATGGACTGCAGCATGATCCGTTGGCCGTCGCCGGCGCGGATGCGGAGGATGTCGCCGCGTCCCGGACGCTCCACCGTCACCGCCAGGTCGCCGTCGGGGAAGTAGGCAGGAAATGCCTCCGCTTCCGGCGTCCGGGTGATGGCGCGCGGGTCGGCGCCCTCGTTGCCCATCTCGAAGAGGTCGGCGTTGCCGTCGCGGGTGGAGATGAACGCGATGACCCGTCCGTCGGGGCGGAAGACGGGCGCCGAATTGGCGCCGGTGCCGGTGGTCAGCTGCCGCACTCCGGTGCCGTCGGCGTTCATCGCCCAGATCTGCGGGCTCCCGCTCCGGAGCGAGGTGAAGGCAATGGTCCCGCCGTCGGGCGACCACGCCGGCTCCTGGTCCGCCTCGGGCGCCTCGGTGATTCGTGCAGCGTTCTTCCCGTCGGCGTCGGCCACGTAGATGTCGGTGTTGCCGCCGACGGTGGCGGCGAAGGCGATGCGGGTCCCGTCCGGTGACCACACCGCCTGGGTGTTGGCCTGGCCGTCGGCCACGAGGGGCACGAGCGAGCCGGCGTCCGCTGGATCGAGCTGGATGAGGTCGGTCCCGGCGCCCCGCTTCACGCTGATGAGCAGGTCTTCGGTCACGAAGAGGCGGGCGCTGGCCGCTGTACCCCACGGCGTCCGGGCGGTGACCACGGCCGAGCCGACGGCGACGGCGGTCACGACCCCGGCGGCGTCCACCGTCGCGACCTCCGTCCGGTTGACGCTGAACTCCACGCCGCTCGGCGGCCCGACGGTGCGACCCTCGGCATCGACGAGGGAGACGATCAGGGAGTCGCGTTCACGGGGTGCGAGGCGGAACCGTGGCCGCTGGAACGCGAGCCCGCCCGCCACGACTTCGACCTCCCACACCGTCGGTTCGAATCCATAGGTGGACATCGTGAGGGTCGTCCGCCCGATGCCGAGCGCGGTGAGCCGGCGCGCGGCCGGGTCGAAGGCTGCCACGGTGGTGTCACCCACCTGCCAGCGATAGCCGGCGTCCGCCACCGGGAGGGAATCGGCGGCGAGCGCCTCGAGCACGAAGGAGACGGCGCCAGCGGGGGTGAGCCGAAGCGGCGCACCGGGAGAAGGCGCCAGTCTGAGCCGCGCGATGGGCGGGTGAACGGTCACTCGCACGGCGCGCTGCTGGCCATAGCCCATCACGAGCATGTACGCCTCGCCCGGCGCCACGCCCCTGGCGACTCCCGTGCGGCTCACTCGGACAATGGCGGAGTCGCTGCTCCGCCAGACCAGTCCGGCGGCGAGCGTCCGTCCGCCCTGGCCCGGAACGAACACGCGAACGGAATCGGTGCCGGTGACTGGAAGCACAAGCCGATCAGGCGTCACTGCGAGTGAGTCTTCGCGCACTTCGACATTGATGGAGGCGGTCAGCCCACCCGGCCCCGTCGCCACCAGCTGCGCCTCGCCGAGCTGCAGCGCAGTGACCTCTCCGATGTCGTTGACCGCGGCGACGACCGGAGCGGTCGAGCGCCAGGTCACGTGCACCTGCCCGAGCCCGGTCCCATCCGGTGTCAGGAGCCGCATGGTCGGCCGTGCCGTCTCGAGGCGCAGCATCTTCAATGACTCGGGACTCGGAACGAGCCGGGCGCCGGCGGGAAGGACGGGGACGGGCTCCGGTTCCGCTGGCGGAACTGGTGCCGGCGCACCGGTCACCGTGACGGGCACCGTCACCTTGCCGGTGCCGGAGCGGACCTCGATGCGCACGCTGCCCGCGGCCAGACCCGCGACGGTGCCGTCCTTATCTACACGCACCACGCCGTCCTGCGACACGGTAAAGCTGAACGCCGGGTCGCCGAGGAGATTGCCGTCGGAGTCGTACGCGCTCAGGAAGAGCCGTTCTTGCTGTCCTACCTTGAGCCGGAGCTGGGCGGGGGTGACCTGCACCTCGACCGCCCCCTGCGCCTGGAGGAGCGCGGACGGCACGAGCAGGAGTGCGGCGAGGAAGGACGGGAGCAACGCCCGGGGATGGATCACGGGGGGAAGGTAAAGGAGAGGTCGGGGGATTGTCGAGGAGAACGGGGAACAAGACTCAGGACTGGGGATTGCGGACTAAGGACTGAGGAAGCTGCACCAAGACTGACGACATACACGCTTAAAACGATGCATTTAAATGACTTAGCGCGACTATCGCGTCTGGGGTCAACCATGGACTACGACCCGGAACGCCGGTCTATCCACCCACCTGGCTCGTCCGCGCTTGCAGAAGCCGCGAATAAGTGCGAGTAATTAGGGAGGAAACTACGCCCGCGCGGCTAGCGCGGTCCGGCGACGGGGGGCGTCGCACCAGCAGGCGGAGGAACACTCGATGAGCGATCTGGAGATGGGCTGGTCCGGGGCGGGCTGGATGGATCCCATGCCGATGTCACCCGAGAAGGTAGCGACGCCTGCACCGCCTCCGCCGCCACCCCCAGCCCCGGCTCCGATGGCGGCGAAGCCGCCCGCAGCCAAGAAGAAGGCCGCGAAGAAGCCAGCGAAGAAGAAGGCTCCTGCGAAGAAGAAGGCCGCCAAGAAGCCAGCCAAGAAGAAAGCCGCCAAGAAGAAGGCGCCCGCCAGGAAGAAGGCGGTGAAGAAGGCCGCCAAGAAGAAGGCCCCGGCGAAGAAGAAGGCGGTGAAGAAGGCCGCGAAGAAGAAGGCGCCGGCCAAGAAGCGAGGGAAGTAGCCTCCCCGAGCGCCCCGGTCCCCCGGGGCGCTTTGCCTCCATCCTCCACTCCCCTGAGCTTCATGACCTGCGCGCGACGATGGTGATGGCAACCGCGGCGCTCGGCCTCCTCCTCGGCGCCTGCGCCGAGCCGGGCCCGCCGCGCACCGCCCTGATGGGCGCCACGATTCTCGACGGCCGGGGAGGCACGCCGCTTCGCGACGGCGTGGTGCTGATCCGCGGCGGCACCATCGAGGCGATCGGCGCGCGCGAGGACATCCCGCTTCCCCGCGGAACGGAGCAGGTGGACGTGGCGGGGAGCTGGATCATCCCCGGCCTCATCGACGCGCACGCGCACGTGGCGCGCTGGGCGCTGCAGCGCTACGTGGCCTATGGTGTCACCACCGTGCGCGACGTGCACAACACCCCCGACAGCATCTTCGCGATGTCGGAGGCCGCGGATCTCGGCTCCGCGCTGAGCCCGCGCATCTACGCCGCCGGCGCCATGATCGACGGCGCCCCAGCCACCTATCCCAACGCCACCGAGGTCACCGACTCCCGCTCCGCGCGCCAGGCCGTGGACCGGCTCTCCGTGTCGGGGGCGCACCTGATCAAGGCCTACACCCGGATCACGCCCCCGCTCATGGAGGCCATCGTCGACGAGGCGAAGACCTTCCGCATTCCGGTGGCCGCCCACCTCGGCCTTACCGACGCGCTGACGGCGGGCAAGATGGGCGTCACGTCCATCGAGCACCTGAGCGGCGTGCCGGAAGCGGCGGGCCGCGCTGATCCACTCTTTGCGGCGGCGCAGGACGGGTTCTTCGACGGGTGGACCGCCTTCGAGAAGAGCTGGGCGACGCTCGATTCCGTCACCCTGACCCGCCTGGCGGGGCAGCTGGCGGAGACGGGGGTGACGATGGTCCCGACGCTGGTGCTGCACGAGGTGTTCAGCCGGCTCGACGACTCGACCGCCATGACGAACCCCGACCTGCTCGCGCTTCCCCAGAACCAGATGACCGCGTGGAACGTGCCCGGCATGATCGAGCGCGCCGGCTGGACCACGGCCGATTTCGAGGCGTTCCGTCGGGGGCGTCCGATGCAGGACCTCTTCGTCCGGGCGTTCCAGAAGGCGGGCGGGAAGGTGGTGACGGGGACGGACGCCGCCAACCAGATGCTCGTGCCCGGCGCCAGCGAGCACACCGAGCTCGAGTTGCTGGTCGGCGCCGGTCTGACGCCCGCCCAGGCGCTCCGCGCCGCCACGCGGGACGCCGCCGAACTGCTCGGCGCCGATTCACTCGGCACCCTGGTGCCCGGCAAGGCGGCCGACCTCGTGGTGTTGAGCAAGGATCCGCTCGCGGACATCCGGAACACCCGCTCGGTGACGCGCGTGATGATCCGGGGTCAGCTCGTGCTTGCGGACTCGATCCGCCGGCGCTGGTAACGGCGGATGGCACTCACCCGGATCGTGCTCGGATGGCTGGCCACCTGGCTGCTCTTCCTCCTGTGGGAGGCGGTGGAGGGCAAGGTGGCCGGCGGGCCCCGTGAGCCCGGGCGCACGGTGCTGCGCCGGGCGCCGGGCGCCTATTTCATCGAGGCGCTATTCCTCGCGTTGATCGCCGGACTCTGGTTCGCGAGCCTGGGCCATGGCGGATGGTGGCTGCTCTTCGGGCTGATCGGCCTGCTGGTCGAGTGGGCCGGATGGATGCGGATCGCCAACATGGACGACACCCCCTTCCCTCCCCTCCTCCACGTTCTCCTCGGCGGCCTCCGCGGAGCCGCCGCGGGCGGCGTGCTCTCGCTCATCCTCGCATGAAGCACGCACCCGCCACCGCCGCGCTCGAGCGGCTGGAGGAGTTCTTCGCGCCTCGCAGTTCCCGCGCGGCCATCCTGGCGCGCGAGGCGCTCGGCCGCCCCGCGGCGGGGGATGTCGCGGCACGCGAGACGGTCGTCGCGAGCCTGCAGAAGGGATTCCGTCCCGACGGCAGCGTGGGCGGCGCCGCGCTCCCCACCATCTGGCGGGCCATCGAGCTGATGGAGCTGGGGCACTCCGGGCAGGAACCGACCACCGGCAAGCTCATCGCGTGGGTCCTGGCGCTGGCGGGGCAGCCGGGTGCGTTCGGGGAGGGGTGCCATCCGGCGCGGCACGAGCAGAAGGCGTGCGAGCACTACCTGGCAGGCTTCTTCGCGCCGGCGCCAGCCACCGAACGGCTGGCGCCGATCACGATGCCGTGCGGCAAGACCTTCCGGGCGGAGGCGCAGGCGCGCTTTGCGGTGAGCTGCCTGGCGCTCCGGGCCGTCTTGATGGCGGGGCTGGCCGGGCGCGCCAGCGTGAAGAAGCACCTGACCAGCCTGTCCCTCCTGGCGGAGGTGTGGAACGACTGGGGCGGGTATTACGCGCCGGACCTGGTCGCCTCGGCACTGCACCCGCTGTCCATCGCGCCGCCGGTGCACCGCGGGGCCACGCTCCGCACCGCCTCGTTCATTGCGGAGAACCAGCAGGAGGACGGCACCTGGAGCAACGCCGACCTCTTCCACACGCTGGAATCGCTGCTCGCGGCAAACACCCCGCCGGCCCGGAAGGCGGTGGCGCGCGCAGTCCCGGCCCTGATGGCGCTGCAGCGGAAGGACGGTTCGTTCGGGCCGACGGCGCAGGAGGAGCGGGCGTTGATCGGGGTGAGGGCGCTGGTGGGCGGCGGTAGGAAGTGAGTCAGGAATCCAATGGAGACTCTTGCTGGCACACCCGTTCAATTCCGGCCGTCCAGTCGCAGAGGCCGACCCGGAGGAGGATCCCAAGTGACCGTTCGCCCCGTAAGAATGCTGTGGTCATCTCGAGCGATAGCCGTGTGCTGGGCAGTGGCCCCGGAGCGTACCGTGTCCGGCCCGGTGATGGTGATTGAGCACGGCGGGAGGCGTCACCGGAGGGTGCCAGGGTCGGAGGGGTCGTGAGCCCCCGATCGAGGACCATGAGGGGCAACACACCACTTACAACGGCACGCTCTAGGGAGGCGCGGTGCGTGGGGCTGCGAGTTAGCTACCCCACCGCCCTCCAGATCCACCACACCCCCACCACGATGCTGCCGATGCCCGCGAAGCGCCCGATCGCGCGGCCCCAGCGGAGCGACGTCTCCGACGCCTTCCGGAACGCCGCCGCGGCCACCAGCGCATACGCCGTCATCGCGATGATGGTCCCCAGCCCGAACGCCACCAGGTAACCCAGCCCCACGTACCACTGGCTCATCAACGTCACCGGCACCAATGCCACCACGGCGCTGGTGCCCGCCAACCCGTGCATCAGCCCCACCGCGGTGATGCCGTGCTTGGCGTGATCGTGATCGTGGTGATGATGCCCCTCCGGAAAATGCGCCGGCACATGGGCCGGGTGGTCGTGGTGCTGGTGGGCGTGCGCGGCGGCCGCCGCGCGATGCGCGTGCAGGTGGGCGTGGTCCCCGTGTCCCTCCGGGGTGTGGAGATGTAACTTGCGGGCCCGGCGCATGGCCCAGACGCCGACCGTCACGAGGAGCACGCCCACCAGCGCCTCCCCCCACGCGTCGTACCGCTCGGGCCAGCGCAGGCCGGTGGCGATGAGGATGCCGCCGGCCACGAACACCGCGATCGAGTGCCCCAGCCCCCAGCGGAGCCCGAACCCCGCGGCGGAGCGGAGGGCGGGCCGGGTGCTCACGAACGCCGTGACGGCGATCATGTGGTCCACCTCGATGGCATGGGCCAGCCCGAGGAGGAACGCCGTGGCAAGCGCGACCGCTGGACTCACGTGATGACTCCGTTTCGATGAATGGACGAATGATCGACCTGCAGGCCACGCACCCACCCCGGATCCGGCTGACGGCGCTCTCGCACGGCGCCGGCTGCGCCTGCAAGCTCGGCAGCGCCGAGCTCACGGAGGTCCTCCGCCACCTGCCGGGCGTAACCGACCCCCGGGTGCTGGTGGATGCCGCCTCGCGCGACGACGCGGCAGTGTTCCTGCTCACTCCCGACCGCGCGCTGATCGCGACCACCGACTTCTTCACGCCGATCGTGGACGACGCCCGGAGCTGGGGCGCCATCGCCGCCGCCAACGCGCTCAGCGACGTGTACGCCATGGGCGGCACCCCGCTCTTCGCCCTCAACCTGGTGGCCTGGCCCCGTACCGGGCTCCCCTTCGACCTGCTGGGCGAGGTGATGGCCGGCGCCGCCGAGGTCGCCAGGGAGGCAGACTGCCTCCTCCTCGGCGGGCACTCGATCGACGACGCCGAGCCGAAGTTCGGCCTCGCCGTGACGGGCGAGGTCCACCCCGATCATCTCATGACGAATGCCGCGGGCAAGGCGGGAGACATCCTCGTCCTCACCAAGCCGCTCGGCACCGGGCTCCTGACCACGGCGCTCAAGCGCGACCGGCTGACGGAAGCGGAGATTGCGCCGGCCGTCGCCTCGATGCGAACCCTCAACGCCGGCGCCGCCCGCGCGGCCCGCACTGCCGGGATTCGCTGCGCCACCGACATCACCGGCTTCGGGCTCCTCGGCCATCTCGGCAACATTCTTCGGGGAAGCTCGCTCGCGGCCGAACTCTGGATGGAGAATCTGCCCGTACTCGAACAGGCGCGCCAGATGGCGGACGAAGGACTGGTGCCGGGCGGCACCGCGCGGAACCTCGCGGCGGCCGAGCCGTCCACGACCTACGGCGTGGACGTGACCCCCTCCGAGCGTATCTTGCTGGCGGACGCGCAGACGTCGGGCGGGTTGCTGCTGGCGGTGAATCCGGAGCGGCTCGGCGAGTTGCTCGCGGCGCTTGAAGCGGAGCGCACCCTCGCGCGCGCCGTCGTCGGGCGGTTGGTGGAGGGGGAGATTGGCTCCGTCCTGGTTTCGTCCTCACCCCCTGTCCCCCTCTCCGGCAAGCGGAGAGGGGGGACGCGGGATTGAGCCTGTGAGCGGCCGGCGCAGGGAATGGTCCGGAGGGGCGTCGGTTCGCGACCCCCGGAGCGACCGCGGCGCGGAGGGGGCGCGGACCGCAGGCCCGGAGGACCATCCCCAGCCGGGCGCGAGGATTCAGGCCCGATGAGATGGTCCGCCGAACGCTACGACCAGCTGGAGCACGCCGGCCGGCAACGGGCTGCGCGTGGTGCTGCAGCGCCGGGGCACGGAGTACATCGTGCTGGCCGACCGGGTGGCGACAGGACCCCGCGGCGAGGCCTTTCATGCGCGATTGCCGATGACGGGAGAAATGATGGAGTTCCTGCTCAAGGAGATCGAGTGGTTCCAGGTTCTGAGGAACGAGGGATGACCCAGCCGCTCGCCATCGCCGTGGTGCACCTCGACGAGAGTTGCCTCGGCAACGGGCAGGAAGGCCAGACGCCCGGCGGCGCCGGCGGCCTCATCGAGACCGCCACGCGGGGCGGCGTGCAGCGACGGGACTTCTTCCTCCACGCCGCCGACACCACCAACAACCGGATGGCGCTGGCCGGTGGCATCGCCGCGCTCCAGCTTCTGGCCGGCAAGGGACAGCGGATGCGCGTCCTGCTGGTGTCGGACTCGGAATATCTCGTGAAGGGGATGCGGGAGTGGGTGCCGGCGTGGAAGGCGCGCGGCTGGACCCGGAAGGGCGGCCCCATCGAGAACCTCCCGCTCTGGCAGCAGCTGGTGTCGTCGGCCGGCAAGCACGAGGTCCAGTGGACCTGGGTCCGCGGGCACCAGGGGCACGCCAAGAACGAGTACGCCAACGACCTGGCCGTGGCGGCGGCCACCGAACAGCACACCTCCGACGGCGCCATTCCGTCGGGGTTCGAATCCTGGCTCGCGGCCAAGCGGAGCCGCGGGCAGTATCTCGAGTACGACGCCGACGCGACGTACCAGCGACTCGCGGACAGGCTCGCGTCGGGAGAGGCCATCGAACTGCGGGATGTGGAGTAGGACGCCCCTCAACTTCGGTGGATGTGGTCGTCGGGTTCGTCGGCTCCGGAAGTTCTCTAACCACCCCGCGCCTCTCCCCTGCGAACTTCCTGCACCGACGATCCCCATCCTCCCACATCACCAACCTTCCGGTTCCTTCGGTGGAGGCCGGCGAAGGGATTGGTCCGGAGGGCCGTCAGTTCGCGACCCCCGGAGCGACCGTGGCGCGGAGGGGGCGCGAACTGGGTGGGCCCGGAGGACCATCCCGAACCGGCCGAGCGGGGCAGGCCGAGGGAGGCTCCACATCTGGCGGCCCGCGTCGAAGCCGATGAGATTCCAACCGTGACCACCCTCGAACCGCTCTTCCGGCTCCTCGTCCGCACGCTCTCCGAGCGGCAGCCGGAGCGTGTGCACCAGCCGATGTCCATCAACGAGCTCATGGATTCCATCCTGCCGTACCGCCTCGTGCGGCGCGAGCTCGCGGTGGACTCGGCGGAGGACTACGAGACGCTCATCTTGCGCCTCTGCGCTGGTGAGGGCGACTTCGTGCAGGCCGAGCCCACGACCCAGGCGGCGCTGGCCGCCGAGCTGAAGAAGCCGCTCGCGGACCTGGCTCTCCTCCGGGTGTACGGCGAGACCCACGTGGTCCTCCGCGCCGATCCACTTCTCACCGCCATGGACGACCGCCCTGAGGAACGCTACGCCCCGCCCGCCGCACGGACCTCGCCGCCGCCCGAGGCGCCGGAGGCAGCCGAGACGGAGACGGACACTTCGGCGGCATCGGCGGCGGACGAACAGGACCAGCAGGAGGACGTGACCGACGACGCGTGGCTTCCCGATCCGGTGTTCGAGGCCAACGCGAGCGTCGTCACGCCGCGCGCACCGGATGTTTCGGACGTGCCGGCGACCGCGGCCGACAAGACCCAGGCCCGCTGTCCCTTCTGCGGCGGGCTGCTGCCGCCGAGGATGGCCATCAACTTCTGTCCGCATTGCGGGATGGGCCAGGACGTCGGCAGTTGTCGCGCCTGCGGTGCCGACATGGACGTCGGCTGGCGCTACTGCGTCAGTTGCGGCGAGGAAGCCCAGGGAGGCATCGCGTGAAGAAAGCCAGGATCGCCATCATCGGCGGCGACGGCATCGGACCCGAGGTGGTGGACGCGGCGCTGCCGGTCATCGAGGCGGCGGCGCACACGGAGGGGCTGACGCTCGACACCGAACGGCTCCCCTACTCGGCGGATCATTATCTCCGCACAGGAGAGACGCTGCCCGACGAGGCGTTCGAGCACCTGCGCGACGACGTGGACGGCATCCTCCTCGGCGCGCTCGGCGATCCGCGCGTCCCCGGCAACGAGCACGCCCGGGACATCCTCCTCGGGCTTCGCTTCCGGCTCGACCTGTACATCAACTTCCGGCCGACCCGCCTTTTCCACCCCAAGCTGTCGCCGCTGCGCGCCGACCGCCGCACCGACGGGGGCAGCACCGCCATCGACTTCGTCATCTTCCGCGAGAACACGGAGGGGCAGTACCTCGGCAAGGGCCGCTCGGAGAGCATCGGCACGCCCGACGAGGTCCACGTGTCCGAGGAGGTGAACACGCGGAAGGGCGTGGCCCGGATCATCGAGGCGGCCTTCGCGTGGGCGGCCGCACACGGCAAGACCCGCGTCACCATGAGCGACAAGTCGAACGCCATCCAGTTCCAGCGGATCTGGGGCCGGCTCTTCCAGGAGATCGGCGACCGCTACCCCGACATCCAGCGGGAGCACCGCTACGTGGACGCCCTGGCGCTGGAGCTGGTGCGCGAGCCGGAGCGGTTCCAGGTCATCGTCACCACCAACCTCTACGGCGACATCCTCTCAGACCTGGGGGCCGGGCTGATCGGCGGGCTCGGCATCGCGGCGAGCGCCAACCTGCACCCCGGTCGGCCGGGGTTGTACGAGCCTGTGCACGGCTCGGCGCCGCCCCTGGTCGGCAAGGGCGTCGCCAACCCGATGGCGACGGTGCTGACCGGCGCATTGATGCTGGAGCAACTGGGCTGTGCGGCGGGAGCGATGAAGCTGGAACGGGCGGTGGAGCGGGTGGTGGCGAGCGGCCCGCTCACGCCCGACCTGGGCGGCTCTGGAACCACCCGCGAGGTAGCCCGTGCACTACTCGATGCGCTGGGGTAGCGGCGCCGCGCTCGTCGCGGCTGTGGTGCTCGCGGCGACTCCCCTGCACGCCCAGGGTGCTGATACCGAAGGGCAGGTCTGGTCCCGGCTCAACATCCGGCACGAGTTCCCCTCGGCCGCGAGCGTGTCCGTGTTTGGCCAGCTCAAGGACGGGGTCGACTATGGCTACACCCAGTGGGACTTCGGCCTCCAGCTGACTCGCGCCGCCCGGCGCTTCAGGCGTCCACACGTCATCAATGTCGACCCTGACCAGGAGCACGCGTTCGTCTTCGGCACCGGGTACGAGTACCTCGAGACCACCCAGTCGGGGGACACGAAATACCAGAGCCGCCTCAACCTGGAGGGCACGTTCCGGACTCGCCCGTCGAAGACCTTCCGCCTGGCCGACCGGAACCGCTTCGAGTTCCGCTGGATCGACGCCGTCTACTCCACCCGGTACCGCAACCGCCTGACCGCGCAGTTCGACCTCACCGCGGGGACACAGCGACTCAGTCCCTACGCCTCCGCGGAGTTCTTCTACACATGGGGGACGACCGACCGCTGGAATGAAGCGCGCTATTCCGGTGGGGTGACTTGGCAGGCGGGGAAGAGCCTTGCGCTCTCGCTCTACTACCTTCGGCAGGACTGCTGGACTTGCCAACCCGTGCACGTGAACGCCCTCGGGGTGGACCTCAGCTACTTCACCGGCCGGTCGAGCCGGTAGCCGCCGGCGAAACGAGGAGCTCGGCCCCCAGCTCACGGATGGAGTCGAACGTCTCCTGCGCCGCCACCACCATGGGCGCCACATCGGTGGCCGGCAGGTTGAGCGCATCGACAGCCGCCTTGAACTCCTGCCACCGGGCCGGCTGCACGTCTCCGTAGGGATCGAGGTACGCTGCACCCTCGCCGGTGGCCGGAAGCTCGTACGCGGGGCGCACCTTCCGCGCGATGAACTTCGACCCGTTGGTACTCCCCTCCAATACATAGAGAATGCCGAGCAGGGCCATCGGTTGCTCGGACGCCAGGCGATCCATGCGGGCCACCAGGGCCAGGGCGGCCGGCAGGGCCGGCTCGTCCGCAGACGCACCGAGGTAGGCGAGGTCCTTCCGGAGCGGACCGACCTTCCGTCGGCCGTCGTCGAAGACCGTCTTGAGCTGGGGGTTCCGGGTGACGAGTCGGTCGAGGTGCGCCTCCAGGGCGGCATGGATGTGCAACAGCTGCGCGAGCCAGTGGAGGTAGAGCGGCCGTGGCAGCGTGCCGCGCACGAACTGCTGCTGGAACTCGTGCTGCTCGGCCCGGCGATGGTGACTCGCCGTGCTCTCCCGGAGGGTGAGCATGGTGCCGGCGGTTTCGGTGTTCACTGGAGCGCCACCAGCAGCGCCGGGATGATGAGCCACATGAGCCCCTTGATCAGGAAGAAGAGGGTGCCGACGAAACCGAGTTTAGCGATGATTGGCGGCAGTCGCATAGATGAGAGTCACTCTCAAATGGTTTGTATTGCGACCAAAGCTGTCCTCATTACCCTGGAGCTGTCAATAGTGGCTGCTCCGAACTCGCCGATCCGGGCTGGAGGCGTAGATTGAGATCTTCGGTCTCGCTCCCGATTTCGGAGTCCTCCATGCGCAGCTTCCTGATCACCGCCCTCGTCGCCCTGGCCGCGTGCAGTTCCGGGAACCAGGGCACCACGCCAGCTCCCGCCCCGTCATCCGGAGGTGCCCCGGCATCCACCGCCACGACCTGCCCGATCGAGGTCGGCACCCGGGTGCTGTCCACCGAGTTCTCCGCGTCCGGCGAGCGGGCGCGGATCACGTTTCGAGCCGGGTGCCTTTACTGGGCCACCACCGACGTGAGCGGCGTGCTCCTCCAACTCCGGCCGCGGAGTTCCGGGACCCAGATGCCCTACATGGGGCAGCTGATGGGCGGCGGGGTCCAGGGCGGCAGCACCTGGGAAATCCGCGCGACGATCGACGGCGAATACGACGTCTGGGCCACCGGCGCGCCGAGCGGCCGCGCGGTGAAGCTCGAGGTGACGGTCCGCGGCGACAACGCCCCGCGCGCCAAGTAGCGATGACCACCGGACGCCTGGAAACCTTCAGCGACGGCGTGCTCGCCATCATCATCACGATCATGGTGCTCGAGATGAAGGTGCCGCACGGCGCCGAGTTCGGCGCGCTGCAGCCGCTGATTCCCGTCCTCCTCAGTTACGTACTGAGCTTCATCTACCTCGGCATCTACTGGAACAACCACCACCACATGATGCACGTCGTGCACCGGGTGAGCGGCGGCGTCCTCTGGGCCAACCTGCTCCTCCTCTTCTGGCTTTCGCTGGTGCCATTCGTGACCGGCTGGATGGGGGAAAACCACTTTGCGCCGGCGCCGATGGCGCTCTACGGCGTGGTGTTGCTCATGGCGGCGGTGTCGTACACGCTCCTGGTCCGGGCGACGCTGAAGGTGGAAGGCCCCGACTCGCTCCTGGCCCGGGCCATCGGGCTGGATCGCAAGGGAAACATTTCGATCCTCCTCTACGTGGTCGGCATCGGGGCGTCGTTCTACTCTTCCTGGCTGTCCGGCGCGATGTACGTGACGGTGGCGCTGATCTGGCTCATTCCGGACCGGCGGATCGAACGGGTGCTCGTGGGAGGACAGGCATGAAGCGACTCGCGGTGACCGTCCTTCTGCTCACCGGTGCGGCCGCCCTGCCGCTGGCGTCGCAGGGTACCGACAGTGCCGCCATCGCGGCCGCGAGCCGTGCCTTCTCCGCGGCCTACGTGCACAACGACACACTGGCCCTCGGCGACGTCTATGTCGATTCGGCCGTGGCCTATCCACCCGGGCGCGACATCGTCGGCCGGGCCGCGATTCGACGCTACTTCGCCTGGCCCGAGGGCTATCGGCAGATCGCCCACGCGATGGCGTCGGAGCGGCTGACCATCGACGGCGACATGGCCATCGACGTCGGCACCTGGACCAGTACCGGCCAGCGAGAGGGTCAGGAGCCCGGCACCGCATCCGGTCGCTACCTGGTCGTCTGGATTCGGCAGACCGACGGCCAGTGGAAGATCCTCTACGACATGTGGCACCAGCCGCCTCGTCGGGCGGCACCCTGACGCACGGCCCGCGGCGCCCATCCCGGGTGCCGCGGTTGTCCTCTTCACCGAGGTGATTCCATGGAAACCCAGAGCCTGATCGTATTCCTCATCATCGGCATCCTGGCGGGATTCCTGGCGGGCAAGATCATGAAGGGGGGCGGCTTCGGGCTGGTGGGTGACCTGGTCCTGGGCGTCATCGGCGCCTTCGTCGGCGGCTGGGTCTTCGGAATGCTCGGGCTCCTGCCGGTCGGCCTCCTCGGGACCCTGATCGCGGCGACGGTCGGCGCGATGCTCCTCCTCTTCGTGATCCGCCTCATCAAGAAGGCCTAGCCGCGGCAAACCGCCTTCCTTGAACGGGGGGTCGGTCCGGGCCATCTTTCTGGCCTCGATCGACCCTCCTTCAGGAAGGGCACCACGATGAAAACGCAGGGCCAGCAGTCCGACGTCCTCTTCCTGTCCGGATCCCGCACCGGGTTCGGCAGTTTCGGCGGCACCCTCAAGGACTTTACCGCGACCTCCCTCGGCGTCTTCGCCGCCCAGCACGCCCTGGCCAAGGCCGGCGTCGAGGGCGCCGCGGTGGACCACGTGGTCTTCGGCAACGCCCTCCAGACCAGCGCCGATGCCATCTATCTGGCCCGGCACGTGGCGCTCCGCGCCGGCCTACCCATCGAGACTCCGGCCGTCACCGTCAACCGCCTCTGCGGCTCCGGGTTCGAGTCCATCATCCAGGGGGCCCAGCAGATCCTGCTCGGCGAGTCGAAGATCGTCCTGGCGGGGGGCGCCGAGTCGATGAGCCAGGCCCCGCACGTCGTGCGCGGCGCCCGCTGGGGGCTCCGCCTCGGGCCGGCGCCGCCGTTCGAGGACCTGCTCTGGGAGTCGCTCAAGGACCCGCAGTGCGGCTTTTCCATGGCGGAGACCGCCGAGAACCTGGCGGACAAGTACCAGATCTCGCGCGCGGAGGTGGACGCCTATGCGCTCACCAGCCAGCAGCGCGCCAAGGCGGGGTGGGACGGTGGCGTCTTTGCCGACGAGCTGGCCCCCGTCCCGATCCGGAACCGCAAGACGAAGCAGGACGAGCCGTGGGGAGCCGACGAGCACATGCGGCCCGACACCACCGCCGAGGGGCTGGCCAAGCTGGCACCCTACTTCAAGAAGGACGGCGTGGTCACGGCAGGGAACGCCTCCGGCATCTGCGACGGCGCCGCGGCGGTCGTGCTGGCCAGCGAGGGCGCGGCCAAGGGGCTCAAGCCCATCGGCCGGCTGGTATCGTGGGGGATCGCCGGCGTGGAGCCCAAGTACATGGGCATCGGCCCCGCGCCGGCGGCGCGCAAGGCGCTGGCCAAGGCAGGGCTCACACTCGACCAGATGGACCTGATCGAGGTGAACGAGGCCTTTAGCGCGCAGTACGTAGCCGTCGAGAAGGAACTCGGGCTCGACCGCGCGCGCACCAACATCCACGGCGGCGCCATCGCCATCGGCCACCCGCTCGCCGCCAGCGGCACGCGGATTTCCCTGCACCTGCTGCACGCGCTCCGGAAGCTCGGCAAGCGCTACGGCCTCGGCAGCGCCTGCATCGGCGGCGGCCAGGGTGCGGCAGTCATCGTCGAAGCCTTCCCGGCCTAGGAGGCCACCCATGCCAGTCATGCTGATGGCTCTTGCCATCGTCGTCGCCTACTCGTTCGCAAGCCTTCGCGTGCTCAAGCAGTACGAGCGGGGCGTCGCGTTCTTCCTCGGCAAGTACTGGGGCACCAAGGGCCCGGGGCTCTTCTTCCTGCCGGCCGGGTTCGCCCAGGTGAAGCGGGTGTCGCTCCGCATCATGGCGCTCGATATTCCGCCGCAGGACGTCATCACCCGGGACAACGTGTCCCTCAAGGTGAACGCCGTGCTCTACATGAAGGTGGCCGACCCGTCCCGGGCGGTCATCGAGATCGAGGACTACCTCTACGCCACGAGCCAGCTGGCGCAGACCACGCTCCGGGCCGTGCTGGGCGAGGTCGAGCTCGACGAGCTGCTCAGCGACCGCGAGAAGATCAACGCGGTGCTCAAGCGGATCATCGACGAGCGCACCGACGCGTGGGGTATCCATGTGTCCGCCGTCGAGGTGAAGGACGTGGACCTGCCGGAGCAGATGAAGCGCGCCATGAGCCGCCAGGCCGAGGCCGAGCGGGAGCGCCGCGCGAAGGTCATCGCCGCGCAGGGTGAACTGCAGGCGTCGGAGACCCTGGCCCAGGCGGCCCGGACGCTGTCGACGGAGCCGAGCGCCATCCAGCTCCGCTACCTCCAGACGGTCACCGAGATCGCCGCCGAGAACAATTCGACGACGATCTTCCCGCTGCCGATCGACCTGATTCGTCCCTTCATGGAGATGGCCGACCTCAAGGTGGCGAGCTTGAAGGCGGCCGCGGCCGCGGGCGCGACGGCGCTGCCGGCGCCCGACCTCCTGGCCGGCCTGCCGCGAATCGAATCCGGCGCGAAGAAGGAAGCGACCTAACCGGACATGGCCGACCTTCCCGCGCGGATCGACCGCGCCGCTCTCGACCGGATCATCCAGCGCGCCGCCGAGCTCCAGACGGGCGAGCGCGAGTTGGGTGACGAAATGACCGAGGAGCAGGTCCTGGCTCTCGGCCGGGACGTCGGCATCCCGGCCCGGTACCTCCAGCAGGCGCTCATCGAAGAGCGGGTGCGGACCGAGCCGGCGGAGTCCCGCTGGCTCGACCGGACGGTCGGGGCGGCGACCGTCACCGCCGACCGCGTCGTCATGGGCTCGGCCGACCTGCAGGAGCAGGTGCTGCTCGACTGGATGGACCGGCACGAGCACCTCACGGTGCAGCGGCACCAGGACGGTCGGATTACCTGGGAACAGATGGGCGGGTTTCAGGCGGTGATGCGGGCGGCGGCGTCGCTCGGCGGCGGCGGTCCGCGCCCCATGCTCGGCAAGGCGGGATCGGTGGCGGCCACGATCACCCCGCTCGAGGCCGGCTACTGCCACGTGCAGCTGAGCGCCGAACTCCGCTCGACGCGGGCGGCGTACATCGGCGGCGCGGCGGCCATCGTGTCGGTGGGCGCGGCGGCCACCGCCGTGCTGGCGGTGCTCGCCGCCTTCCCCCCGATCCTCCTGGTGCCGCTGCCCGTGGCGCTGGCGGCGGGATACGCCGCGATGCGCCCCTACGCGGGCGTCGCCGAGCGGACCCGGCTCGGACTCGAGCGGGCGCTCGACCAGCTGCAGCGACGGGGCGACCGTCCGCTCCCACCGCCGCCGCCCAGCATGATCACGTCTCTCGTGCAGGAAGTGCGCAAAGCCCTCAAACCCTGAACCACCGGAAGTCATCATGGCAGAGATCAAGAAGGTCGGCGTGCTCGGATGCGGCCTGATGGGCAGCGGCATCGCCCAGGTGGCCGCCGCCGCCGGCTACACCACCGTCGTTCGCGACGTGTCCGACGCCGTCATGGCCAAGGGCAAGGCCGGCATCGCCAAGTCGCTCGACAAGTTCGTCGAGAAGGGCAAGCTCGCCGCCGCCGACCGCGACGCCACCCTCGCCCGCCTGTCCTACGTGACCGACGTGGCCGCGCTCAAGGACTGCGACATCGTCATCGAGGCGGTGACCGAGGACCTCGAACTCAAGAATGACCTCTGGAAGCAGCTGGACGCCCTCTGCCCTGCGCACACGATCTTCGCCAGCAACACCTCGAGCCTGACCATCGCCGCCATGGCCAGCGCCACCGCGCGCGCCGACCGGTTCGTCGGGCTGCACTTCTTCAATCCCGTGCCCCTCATGCAACTGGTCGAGGTGGTCCGCACCGTCACCACCTCGATGGCCACCTTCGACCGCGCGCTGGCCTTCGGGAAGAGCCTCGGCAAGGAGGCGGTGGCGGCCAAGGACAACTCCGGCTTCATCGTCAACCTGCTCCTGGTGCCCTACCTCCTCGACGCCATCCGGGCGCTGGAGCACGGCGTGGCCAGCACGGTGGACATCGACAACGCCATGAAGCTCGGCTGCGGCTACCCGATGGGTCCGCTCACCCTGCTCGACTTCGTCGGGAACGACACGACCTACAAGATCGCGGAGATCATGTTCACCGAGTACCGGGAGACGCGGTACGCGCCGCCGCCGCTCCTCAAGCGGATGGTGATGGCGGGCCTGTACGGCCGGAAGAGCGGCAAGGGCTTCTACGACTACGCCGCCAACCCGCCGGTGCCGGTGGACCTGGGGGTCTGACGCCGATGCTCCTCTCCCTGCTTCTCCACGGCGACGCCGCCGCCTCGAGCGGCCTCTTCGGCTATGATGCCCCGCGCCTGCACGCCGTCATCAACGACTTCCCGCCCGCGCTGCTGGTGGTGGGGGTGCTCCTCGAACTGGCATATCTGTTCACGAAGCGCGAGAGCCTGCGGAGCGCGTCGTACTGGTCGCTGGTCATCGGCGCGGTGAGCGCCGCCGTCGCACTCTTCTCGGGCCTTCGGGCCGAGGACGCGCTCGAGCATGGGCAGTCGATCCACGAGATCATGCAGGTGCACGAGCGGTTCGCATGGATCACGCTCGGCGTCTTCGGCGTGGTGGCGGTGTGGCGGGTGCTGCGGGAATCGAAGATGGACCGCCGGGAGCGGTTGGCCCTCGCCCTGGTCGGCGTACTGGGGCTCGTCCCGCTCACCGTGACCGGCGTGGAGGGCGGCGAACTGGTGTTCGACCACGCCGCCGGGATGACCACCGAGGCGATGCAGGCGGAAATCACGAACCGCGCGGGCGGGCACGAGCACGCGCCGGGTGAGGAGCACGACGACGCCGCGGCAGTGCCCGGGGCCACCGACAGCATGCCGGAGCACCAGCACGACGACTCGACCACAGCCGACTCGACCGCCGCGAAGCCGGCGCACACCCACGCGCCGGGCACACCGCCGCACAAGGACTGATGCCACTTCCCCGCGTTCCTCGCGTCCCCGCTGGTGGCCCTTCTCCTCGCCTGCCAGCCCTACACCACCCGACCCTCCTTCGGGCCGTTGCCGAGCGCGGCGGAGGCGGTGGTGGACCTGGATGTGGCCAAGGCGACGACGACGCTGGCGGAGCAGCTGAAATCGGACTCGATCCCGGTAAGCCGGGTCGAGCCGAAGGACGGGTATCTCGAAACGGAGTGGTTCAGCGCACTCACCGGTCAGCCGACCGACGAGCGCATACTCGGCGACAGTATCGTGCGGGTACGTGGATGGGTGAACGCCTACGGAAAGGAACGGGGGTCGATCCGGGTGGAGACGGCGGTGCGTCCGCTCGCGAATCCGTCGTTGCCGCCACGGGAACTCGACCGTCAGGCCCCGCCGGAGAACCCGGCGGCGTTGCGGGTGGCGCGAGTGCTGGGTGACATGGCTCGCCGGTACCCGGTGCCGGGAGCTGAGGCGCCTGCGGCGCCCACGGCGCCCCCCCCCGCGGCACCGGACTCGGCCACGCCGGCGGCGAAGGACAGCACGGCCATCGCCAAGCCGGCGCGGCCTCGGCCGCCGGGAGCCAAGTAGGACCTACTGCCCCGCGGCCCCGCGGCCCCGCGGCCCCGCCTCTTCCACGAAGACCTTCACCCACTTCTCCAGCTGCTCCAGATCCAGCCCTGCGTCCTTACAGGGTCCCGCCGGCAGCGTCATCGTGAGCCCCAGCACCGGCACCCGCCCTGCCACGTCGTGCAGTCCGCTCACCATGTCCCGCTCGCAGGCCACCGCCACGATGGCACGGGGACGGCGCTCCCGGATGACCCGGCGCGCCAGCTGCCCGCGCGTGGCCACGAACACCGGCACCTCGTACTTCCCGGAGAGCGCCAGGACGCCGTCGATGGCTGGCTTCGAAAGACAGCGGGGAATGAGGAGGAGGAGCTCCCCTTCGCCCACCTTCTTCGCGCGGCGGAGGGCCAGCGCGTTGTACACCTTCACCGCGGCGTTCTCGACCCAGTCGCGACGGCCGAACTTGTTGGCCACGCGTGATGTGACGCTCATCAACCGGAGGAACGGGCCCTGCTCTGCGAGCTTGGCGGGGAGGAGCGAGCGGCCGGTAGCGTAGCTGAGGAGGATCAGGAGCCACCAGAGCCACGACGCGCCGGCGGCGACGCCGAGCCCGAGCCAGAGAATCGTCGGAACGCCGGGGAACCAGAGCCCGATCCGGGGGCCGAGGAGGTAGAGCGCCAGGGCCACGACTCCGAGCGCCGCCGCGAGCCCCGCCGCCGACCACTGGAAGAAGAGCCGCGGGGGAGAGTCGTAGTTGCCCTGGTTCGGAAGCGGGTTGCCGTCCCACTCGTCCCATTCATGGCCGAGTCGGCGGTCCACTTCGATGCGGATCAGCTGGGGGCGGGCGGTGTCTGACATCGGAAACCAAGATAGCAGGCGACCCCGCGGTTCGCTTGGCGGCGGCGGTGCGCGGCCGTACGTTTCGGCCATGCCGAAGGGACCCCGCCTGCAGGGCCAGTTTCGCACCGATGACCGCGCCCGCGCCGCGTACGCGGAGGGGGCGGGTATCTACCGGATCGTGCCCGCCGGGGTGGCAGTGCCCGCAGACGTACCCGATCTCCGGCGACTGGTCCGCTGGGCGGCGTCGAGCGGCACGCCGCTCGTGGCGCGCGGCGCCGGGAGTGCCATGGGCGGCGGAAACGTGGGCGAGGGCGTCGTGGTGGACCTCACCACGCTCGGCCCGGCCCGGCTCGAGGTGCACGCCGCAGACCGGAAGGCGCACGTGTCTGCCGGCATCACCGCCGGCGCCCTCGACGCCGCCGCCCGTGCGCACGGCCTCCAATTCCCGCCGATGCCCTCGAGCGGCAAGTGGGCCACGCTCGGCGGGATGGCGGCCACCAACGCGGCTGGCGCCTCGGCGGTCCGGAGCGGGAGCGTGCGGAACTGGATCTGCGCGCTGGAGTGGGTGGACGCCGAGGGCGAATCGCACCGGTGGTCCCGCGGTGAGGCTACGGAGCGGAGACCGCGCTGGGCCGCGCTCGAGCGGACGCATCCGGAAGGACGAGCCCGCCATTCGTGCCCGCTTCCCCCGGGTCCGGAAGAATTCCTCGGGCTACGCCGTGGACGCCGTCCTCGATTCCGGAGACCTCCTCGACCTGCTGATCGGCTCGGAAGGAACCCTCGGCTTCGTCACCGGACTCGAGTGCCGACTCGCGCCCCTCCCGGGCGCCACGGCCGGGCTCCGCATCGCGCTCCGCTCTCTCGACGACCTGGCAGACGTGGTGAACGCGCTCCTCCCGCTCCGGCCGGCAGCGCTGGAAATGCTCGACAGCACCTTCCTCGAGCTGGTGGCAAGGGAAGGCGGCCGCGTGCCGGCGCTGGCCCGCGGCGCCGACGCCATCCTCCTGGTCGAGTTCGAGCGCGCCACCGAGGCGGGGGCCCGCGGCGCCGTGGGCGACGCCGTCCGCGCGGTGAGCGCCTGGACCAGCGAGGTGGAGACCGCCATCACACCGGAGGACGCCGAGGAGCTCTGGGCCATCCGTCACGCCGCGAGCCCGATCCTGGCGCGGCTCCCGGAAACCCACCGCTCGATGCAGGTCATTGAGGACGGCGTCGTGCCGGTGTCGCGGCTGGCGGAGTATGTCCGCCTGGTCCGGCGCGTCGCCCGGACGCACGACCTCGGCGCGGTGATTTTCGGGCACGCCGGCGACGGCAACATCCACGTGAACCTGCTCGTGGACACCACGCAGGCGGGGTGGGAAGCGCGGGTGACCACAGTGTTGCAGGAGGTATCGGCCGGCACCGTGGCCCTCGGCGGCACCCTGAGCGGCGAGCACGGCGACGGACGCCTCCGCGCCGATGCCCTGGAATCGGTCTTCGGGCCGGAACTCATGGCGCTCTTCCGCGACATCAAGGTCGCCTTCGATCCGGCCGGAATTCTCAACCCCGGCATCAAGCTCCCCGGCGGCGGCGCTCCCATCGCCCGGCTCAAGGTGGGCGCGGCCGCCGCGGCCATTCCTGACGACATCGCCCTGGCGCTCCGCGACATCGAGCGCACCGGCGGCTACGCACGCGCACGCCTGGAGCTGGCCCCATGAAGCCCTATCTCGACCTCCTCTCGCGGATCCTCGACACCGGCGTGGCCAAGTCCGACCGGACCGGCACCGGCACGCGGAGCGTCTTTGGGCACCAGCTGCGGTTCGACCTTTCGGCGGGCTTTCCGCTGGTGACCACCAAGAAGCTCCACATGAAGTCCATCGTGTACGAGCTCCTCTGGTTCCTCCGCGGCGATACCAACGTCCGCTACCTGCAGGAGCATGGCGTGAGCATCTGGGATGACTGGGCCGACGCGGCGGGTGAGCTCGGCCCGGTGTACGGCCATCAGTGGCGCTCCTGGCCCACGCCGGGCGGCGGCCACATCGACCAGATCAGCCAGGTGCTGGACGAGATCCGCCGGAACCCAGACTCCCGGCGGCTGATGGTGAGCGCCTGGAACGTGGCCGACATCCCGCAGATGGCGCTCGCGCCGTGCCACGCCCTCTTCCAGTTCTACGTGGCGGAGGGCCGGCTATCCTGCCAGCTCTACCAGCGGAGCGCCGATGCCTTCCTCGGCGTCCCGTTCAACATCGCGTCCTACGCCCTGCTCACCCTGATGGTGGCGCAGGTGACCGGATTTCAGCCAGGTGAGTTCATCCACACCTTCGGCGACGCCCACCTCTACACCAACCACCTCGATGCCGCCCGCCTCCAGCTCTCGCGCGAGCCGCGGCCGCTCCCGACGATCCGGCTCAACCCGGCCGTCACCTCCCTCTTCGACTTCTCCTACGAGGACTTCGAGGTACTTGGCTACGACCCCCATCCCCACATCCCGGGCAAGGTGGCGGTGTGACGATCTCCCTCGTGGTGGCGGTCGCCGAGAACGGCGTGATCGGACGGGAGAACGCCCTGCCGTGGCGACTCTCGGCCGACCTGCGCCGGTTCAAGGAGCTCACCATGGGGCACACCGTCATCATGGGACGGAAGACCTTCGAGTCCATCGGGAAGGGACTGACCGGGCGGCGGAACCTGGTGGTGAGCCGGAACCCGGAGTTCCGTCCGGACGGCGCGACCCGGGTGCCGAGCCTGGAGGCGGCGTTCGAGACGGCGGGGCCGACGGGGGAGGTCTTCGTGATTGGCGGTTCCGACATCTACCGCCAGGCGCTGCCCCTCGCAGAGAAGATCTTCCTGACCCTCGTGCACGCCGCCCCCGAGGGAGACGCGCATTTTCCCCTGCCGGACAGCGCCCAGTGGGCGCTGGTGTCGACGGAGCTGCACGGGGCGGACGACAAGAACGAATTCTCCTCGGAGTTTCGGGTGTATACCAGAAAGAAGCAGGAGAAATAGCCCCTCCAAGTCCCAAGTCCTCTTTCTCTTTTCTCGGTCCGCCGCCAAACACAGATCGCCAATCTCCCAAAAATCTATTGTGCTTCGCTCCCCTATTTCTTAACTTGGTACGCGACAACGCGAAGCACCGAGCGCGCCGCGACGCGACGACCACGTTTTCGAGGGGGAGTGTTTGGGAGTTCGTATCGGACTCGCTTACAACCTGAAGCCCCAAGCCGCAGCGATTGCTGGGGGAGACTTCGCCTCCCCTGTCGACCGGAACACCGCCCTCCGCGCACTCCGCACCGATCTCGACCAGCCCGACCTCTACGCCGAGTGGGACGAACCCGGCACCATCGACGCCATCGAGCGGGCGCTGCGCCCCCTCGGTCAGGTGATCCGGCTCGAGGCGGACGCCTCGTTCCCCCAGAAGCTCGCCGACGCCCGCCCCGACTTCGTGTTCAACATCGCCGAGGGGCTCTACGGCCCCAACCGCGAGGGGCACGTCCCGGCCATCTGCGAGTTCTACGGCATTCCCTGCCACGCCTCCGACCCGCTGACGCTCGGGCTCGCCCTCCACAAGGGGCGCGCCAAGGAAGTCATGGTGGCGCGCGGGGTGCCCACCGCGCCATTCCGGATCGCCGAGTCGGTGGCCGACGCCGCCGCCTGCACGCTCCCCTTCCCGCTCTTCGTCAAGCCGGCGTGCGAGGGGTCGGGCAAGGGGATCACGGTGGACAACCTCTGCCACGATCGCGCCGCGCTCGTCGCCCGCGTGGAGCACCTGCTCACCACCTACCGGCAGCCGGTGCTCATCGAGGCCTGGCTCCCGGGAGCCGAGTTCACGGTGGCGGTGCTGGGCAACGGGCCGGAGGCGCGCTGCCTCCCCATCGTCGCCATGGACTACGCCGACCTCCCCGAGGGCGCCCCGCCGATCTACGGCTACGAGGCCAAGTGGCTCTGGGACACCCTCGACAACCCGCTCGACATCTACGAGTGCCCTGCGCAGATCCCGGAGTCGCTGGCGCGCCAGATCCGCGACGCCTGCCTCGGCGCGTACCACGCGCTGGGCTGCCGCGACTGGTGCCGGATCGACGTCCGCTGCGACGCCGCCGGCAACCCCATGGTGGTGGAGCTGAATCCGCTGCCGGGGGTCCTGCCCGATCCGCGGGACAACTCCTGCTTCCCCAAGGCGGCGCGCGCCGCCGGCATGGACTACGACGAACTCATCCAGACCGTGGCGGACATCGCCTGGCGGCGGATCAGCGGCCGGCGGCTCCTCGCCGAGGTGGCGGCGTGAAGGTCGTCCTCCTGCACGACGGCGGCAGCGACGAGTGGAGCGCCACGGACGTGGCCGCCGTCCTCGGCAACATCCGGGAGGTCGAGCAGATCCTTCGGGCCGCCGGCCACACCACCGAGACGGTCCCCGTCTACCTGGGGGACCTCACCTGGCTCGACCGGTGCCAGAAGGCCGACCTGGTCTTCAACCTCTGCGAGGGCATCGGCGGGGTCTCACGGTTCGAGGACTACGTGGTGGCCGCGCTCGAGCTGGCCCGGGTGCCCTTCACCGGGTGCCGGTCGTGGCCCGTCACCATCTGCCACCGGAAGCACGTGGCCAACACGCTGCTCCAGGCGGCCGGCGTGCCGGTGCCCCCGTTCGCGCTGGTGCACGAGCCGGTGGTGCCCGAGGGGCTCCGGTTCCCGGTCATCGTCAAGCCGTCCATGGAAGACGCCAGCGTCGGCATCGACGAGGGCTCGGTGTGCCACACTCCCGCCGCCCTCCTCGAACGGCTCGCCAAGGCGACTGCCGCCTGGGAAGACGTGCTGGTGCAGGAGTACGTGGCCGGCCGGGAGTTCAACGTGGGATTCATCGGAGCGACGGCGCTTCCGATTTCCGAAATCGACTTCGCGGGCCTCGGCGAGGGGAAGCCACCCATCGTCACCTACGCCGCCAAGTGGGAAGCGGGGAGCGACTACGACCTGCACACCATTCCGGTCTGCCCCGCACGGATCGACAAGGGCACGGCGGAACTGCTGACCCGAGTGGCAGAACGCGCGTGGCGTGCTCTGGCAAAGTGCGAGGGATATGGCCGAGTGGACATCCGGCTCGACGCGGCGGGCACGCCGTGGGTGCTCGAAGTGAACCCCGATCCCGACCTCTCGAGCGATGCCGGGCTGGCGCGCATGGGCCGGGCATACGGCTGGGACTATCCCGCGCTCGTGTTGCAGGTCGCTGAAGAAGCATCGGAGCGTGGGCGGATCGCCCTGGCGGAGGGCGCCCTGTCCGGGCGGATCACGTCGTGACGCGGGCGGCAGTCGCTGGGCGGCTCCGGGGGCTGAGCGCCGCCGACCGGGGCCGACTTGAGGAGATCACGCGGGCGGTCGGGCTCTTCCGGGACGACGAAGTCCCCGTGGCACTGGAAGTCTTCGATGGCGCGGTGGCGGGAAGCCCCGACTACACGGCGGTCGGCGTGGAGGTGGACGGGCGCCTGGCGGGCTGGATCTGCTGGGGACGGACGCCCTGCACCGTGGCCACCTGGGACCTCTACTGGATGGCGGTCGATCCGGCGCTGCACGGGCTCGGGCTCGGCACGCTTCTGGTAGACGAGATGGAGCGCCGCCTGGCCGGACAGGCGCGGCTCGTGGTGGTGGAGACGGCGGGCCGGGCGGACTACGCCCCGACGCGCGCCTTCTACGAGGCCCGGGGATACCGGGCCGTCGCGCAGATCCCGGACTTCTACGCGCCGGGAGACGACCAGGTGACGTTCGTGAAGTACTTCGAGGCCCCCGCAACAACCTGAGGATGGGGTACAGGCATGGAGACTTGGCAGGAAGTCCTGCGTAAGAACTCGATCGCGTCGCTCGACACGCTCGCCAGCCGGTTCGGTGCCGAGAATTTCCCCGAGCTCGACCGGCTTCGGCTGGCGGCGGAGAATTTCGAGTTCCGGATCTCGCCGGCCATGGTGGACCTCATCCAGTCCCCCGACGACCCGATCTGGCGCCAGTACGTGCCCACGGTCCAGGAGCTCGAGGTCCACGACGGCATCGTGGACTCGCTCAACGAGGACGAGGACAGCCCGGTGCCGAACATCACGCACCGCTATCCCGACCGGGCCCTCTTCCTGGTGAGCCCCGTCTGCGCCAGCTATTGCCGGTTCTGCACCCGGCGGCGCAAGGTGGGAGACCCGGAGAAGATCCCGATGTCGCAGTTCGAGTCGGCGTTCCAGTACCTGGAAAGCCACACCGAAATCCGCGACGTCATCATGTCGGGCGGCGATCCGCTGCTCCTCAACGACCGCCGGCTCGACGCCATCCTGGCGCGGCTGCGGAGCATCAAGCACATCCAGATCATCCGGATCGGGAGCCGGGTCCCCTGCCACCTGCCGGAGCGGATCACGCCGGAGCTCTGCGCCACGATCAAGAAGTACCACCCGGTCTGGATCAACACGCACTTCAACCACCCCGACGAGCTCACGCCGGCGGCGGTCAAGGGGCTCGGCATGCTGGCCGACGCCGGGATCCCGCTGGGCTGCCAGACGGTCCTGCTCCGGGGCGTCAACGACACCCCCGAGGTCATGAAGCAGCTGATGCACCGCCTCATGATGGCCCGGGTGCGGCCCTACTACATCTACATGGCCGACCAGGTGGCCGGCGCGGAGCACTTCCGGACCAGCATCCAGACCGGGCTCCAGATCATGGAGTCGCTCCGCGGCTGGACCAGCGGGCTCGCCAACCCGCATTTCGTCATCGACGCCCCCGGCGGCGGCGGCAAGATTCCCCTGCTGCCGGAGTACGTGGTGTCGATGAGCGAGGAAGAGGTGGTCCTCCGCAACTTCCGGGGAGAGCGCTTCGTCTACCGGCAGCCGAACGAGGAACTGGCGGTGGCCGCCATGGGTCGGCGCACCGATCCTGAGTACCTCTTCCAGCCGACGCTTCAGCTGAAGAAGAGGTCAAAGCGAGCCAGCAAGGTACCGAAGCGGAAGCTGGCCTGAGCGCCGGCACCACCTGAGGGCGTACCTGGAAGAGCCCGCTCGGCCGTTGCCGGGCGGGATTTTCCTTTCCCCCTCTTGCCGTCCAGCCGATTCGGTGGAACACTTGTCCTGACCCCTTCGGGAGCACCCTGATGGCGCTGGGCGGCAGGAGCTGGGAGGAGTGGATCGCGCAGTACGCCACCAGCCACACCAATCCGGTCAACCGGGTGTGCCACACCGTCGGCATTCCCCTGATCGCGCTGTCGATTCCCCTCTTCCTCGTCGCCATCTGGCTGCCGAGCTTCTGGCGGATCCCGCTCACCCTCTTCGTGGTGGGCTGGGTGTTCCAGTTCGTCGGCCACGCCTTCGAGGGGAAGCCGCCAGAGTTCTTCAAGGACTGGCGGTTCCTGTTCGTGGGGCTCCGCTGGTGGGTGGCCAAGCTGCAGGGCCGGGCATA
Organism: uncultured Gemmatimonadales bacterium; assembly: GCA_963777835.1. Lineage (GTDB taxonomy): Bacteria > Gemmatimonadota > Gemmatimonadetes > Gemmatimonadales > GWC2-71-9 > SPDF01. Next base: position 336,144 of record CAVZRK010000004.1, read on the forward strand.
GTGATGGACCGCCGGGAACTCCTCGCGCTGCTCGGTAGTGCCGGGTTGGCGGGGCTCGCCTGCCGACCGGACAAGGAGCCGGGCGACCCCTCGCTGCAACTCGCACAGGGCGGCCCACCCTACCAGTTCAAGGCGCTCGACGCGCACCAGGCGGCGACCGTGGCGGTGCTGGTCGATTGCATCATCCCCGCCACCGAGACTCCCGGCGCCGCGGCGGCGGGGGTGCCCGGGTTCATCGACGTCATCGTCGGTGAGTGGTACCACCCGGACGAGCGGACGCAGTTCCTGACCGGGCTGGCGGAGCTCGATCAGCGGAGCGCCGCCCTCGGCCCGGGCCGGTTCCTCGACCTGGACGCAGAACAGCAGGTGGCGCTCCTCGAGACGGTGGAGGCGGAGGCGTTCGCGGCCCGGAAGGCCGACCCCGCCGCGCCGACGCCGTTCTGGCTCCGGCTCAAGTCGCTCACCGTCTACGGATACTACAACTCGGCGGTCGGCTCCCTCCAGGAACTCGACCGGCCCGCCATCCCGGGGCGCTTCGACGGCTGCGAGCACCTCCCCGCCGCCCGCCCCGGAGGGCTCTGATGCCGAAGCCTTACGATGCGATCGTGGTCGGCTCCGGCATCAGCGGCGGCTGGGCCGCCAAGGAGCTGACGGAGCGGGGGCTCAACACGCTGGTGCTGGAGGCGGGCGGGCCGATCGACCCGGCGAAGGACTATGTGGAGCATGTGCCGCCCTGGCAGCTCCACTTCCGGGGGTACGGCGACCGGAAGGCGCTGGACCGCGACCAGCCGGTCCAGAAGACCTGCTACGCCTGCGACGAGTGGGGCAGCAAGTTCTTCGTCAACGACCGCGAGAACCCCTACACCACCGCCGACGACGAACCGTTCCGCTGGATCCGCGGCCGGCAGGTGGGGGGCCGCTCCATCATGTGGGGTCGCCAGGTCTACCGGTGGAGCGACCTCGACTTCACCGCCAACCTCCGCGACGGTCACGGCACCGACTGGCCGATCCGCTACGCCGACATCGCCCCCTGGTACAGCTACGTCGAGCGTTTCATCGGGGTGAGCGGCGAGCGGCTCGGACTTGCCCAGCTGCCGGACGGCGAGTTCCTGCCACCCATGCCGCTCAACTGCGCCGAGCGGCATGTCCGGGACAAGTTGAAGACGGCCTTCGGCGGCGAGCGGCACCTGACGATCGGCCGGGCGGCCATCCTGACCCAGGACCACAACGGCCGGAAGGCGTGCCACTACTGCGGTCCCTGCGAGCGGGGCTGCATCACCCATTCCTATTTCAACAGCATCGGATCGACCCTCCCGGCGGCCCGGGCCACCGGCCGCCTCACCCTACGGCCGCACAGCGTGGTCCACAGCGTCATCTACGACCCGAAGCAGGGCCGGGCCACGGGAGTCCGGGTGATCGACGCGCAGACGATGGAAATGATGGAGTTCCAGGCCCGCGTGGTGTTCCTCTGCGCCTCCGCGCTCGAGTCCACCCGGATCCTGCTCCATTCCACGAGCCCGGAGTTCCCGACGGGCCTGGCCAACTCCAGCGGCCAGCTGGGGCGCAACCTCATGGACCACACCATGGGCGGCGGGGCGAGCGGCACCATTCCCGGCTACGAATCGGAGTGGATCTACGGCAACCGTCCCAACGGCACCTACCTCCCCCGGTTCCGAAACGTCTCGGCGGCCCACAAGGGATTCGTGCGCGGCTACGCCTTCCAGGGCGGCGGGAGCCGGAGCGACTGGGGGCGCGGCGGATCGACGCCCGGCATCGGCAAGGCGTTCAAGGAGTCGCTCAAGCAGCCCGGGCCGTGGCGGTTCGGTTTCTACGGCTTCGGGGAGTGCCTGCCCAACCCCGAGAACTTCATCGAGCTCGATCCCGTCGTGAAGGACAAGTGGGGGATCCCGGCGCTCCGCATTCACTGCAAGTGGCGGGAGAATGAGCGGGCGATGCTCCAGGACATGTCGGTGACCGCGGCGGAGATGCTGGAGGCGGCGGGCGCCACCGACATCCGGTCGTACGTCGAGGACAACCCGCCCGGACTCACCATCCACGAAATGGGGACCGCCCGCATGGGGCGGGACCCGGCCACCTCGGTACTCAACGCCCACAACCAGGCGCATGACGTGAAGAACCTCTTCGTGACCGACGGCGCCTGCATGGCGTCCTCCGCCAACCAGAACCCCTCCATCACCTACATGGCGCTGACCGCGCGGGCCGCCGACTTCGCCGTGGCCAGCATGAACCGGGGAGAACTCTGATGGGCTCACGCCGGGATGCCATCCGCGCCCTCTCCTCGGCCGCCCTGGCGGCCGCGACTCCCTGCCTGGGCCGCCACGGACCGCGCTGACCGGCTGAAGCGGATCGGCGTGCAGCTCTACACCGTCCGGGACGCCCTCAAGGCCGACTTCGACGGGACGCTCCGGAAGGTCGCCGCCATCGGATACCAGGAGGTCGAGTTCGCGGGATACATGGGACGGACCCCCGCGCAGGTGAAGGACTCCCTCAAGCAGGCGGGCCTCCGCGCGCCCGCCGAGCATGTGGACCTCGAGACGCTCGAGAAGGAGTGGGGCGCGACCGTCGAGGCGGCGCACACCGTCGGGCACGAGTACCTGGTCGTCGCGTGGATCGACGCCGCGAGGCGCGGCTCCATCGAGGACTACAAGCGCATCGCCGGCATCTTCAACCAGCTCGGGCGCCAGGCCAACGCCGCCGGCCTCCGGTTCGGGTATCACAACCACGCCTACGAGATGGCCACCCTGGAAGGCCAGGTCCCGTACGACGTCCTCCTCCAGAACACCGATCCCGACCTGGTCTGCTTCGAGATGGACCTCTACTGGACCACCGACGGGGGGAAGGACCCGCTGGCCTACTTCGCGAAGTACCCGGGCCGCTTCCCGCTGGTGCACGTGAAGGACCGCACCGCGAGCGGCCAGATGGTGGACGTCGGCCAGGGGACGATCGACTGGGGCGCGATCTTCGCGCACCGGAAGCAGGCCGGCATGAAGCACGAGTTCGTGGAGCACGACGAGCCCGGCGACCCGTTCGCCTCCATCACCGCGAGCTACGACTACCTCCGGGCGCTGCGGTTCCCCAATGGGTGAGCGCGGGTTGACGCGGAGAGAGATGCTGGCCGCCTCCGCCGGCGCTATCGTCCTGGGCTCGGTGCCAACGACCGGGGCGGCGGCCGCTGAGGAACTGCGCACGGTTCCCGAGAGCGCGTCCGGAGCTCCGCTCAAGCAGTCGGTGTCGTACTGGCCGTTCGAGTCGATTCCCCTCCCGCAGTTCGCGCGGGACCTCAAGGGCATCGGGTTCAGCGCGGTGGACCTGCTGCAGCCGGAGCAATGGCCGGTGGTGGCGGATGCCGGGCTGGTCTGCTCGATGGGCTACCCCACCGCCCGGCGGGACTTCCTCACCACCGGCTTCAACGACCCGGCCAACCACGCCATGCTGCTCGGCGAGCTCGAGGAAACGCTGCCGCGCGCGGCGGCGGCGGGGGTGCCGAACGTGATCGCGATGTTCGGCAACCGGAAGGGTCGCGACGACGCGCCGGGCCGGGACGCCTGCATCGAGGGCCTGAACCGGATCAAGGCACTCGCCGAGGAGCTGGAGGTGACGATCTGCATGGAGCTGCTCAACAGCCGGGTGGACCACCCCGACTACATGGGCGACCGGTCGGGATACGGCGTGTCGGTCGTCTCGGCGGTCAACTCGCCGCGGGTGAAGCTGCTGTACGACATCTACCACATGCAGATCATGGAAGGCGACATCATCCGGACCATCCAGCGCGACGCCCAGTGGCTCGGCCACTACCACACCGGCGGCGTGCCAGGCCGCCACGAAATCGACGGGACCCAGGAGCTCAACTACCGCGCCATCTGCGAGGCCATCAAGGGCACGGGATTCCAAGGGTATGTGGCGCATGAGTTCGAGCCGACGCGTCCGCCGATGGAGTCGCTGCGGCAAGCCTACGACATTTGTCTTGTCTGAACCCCACCACACAGAGGAGGTTGGTCATGGGTGACGGTATGCTGAAGGGCCTGTCCAAGCCGACGATGATCGGCACCGTGCTCCAGGTCGGCATGATCCTGCTCGGGAAGGTGAGCCCGATGGTCGGGCAGAACTTCGCGATCGGCGGCACCAGCATCGCCGCCATCACGGGGGTGCTCGCCTCGATGATGGGGAAGCCGGCGGGGATGGGCGGCGCGGCCGGCGGTGGCGCCGTCGCAGCGGGAGTCAGCGCGCTGATCGGCACGCTCGTGTCGATGGCGACCGGCCAGACCGGCATGGACACCATCGCCATCGGCACCGGCAGTTCCGTCGTGGCGGGCGCGCTCGGTGGGGTTGTCGGGCAGCTGCTGGGCGGCAAGAAGGGGTGAGGATCTCTCTTCGCAGGCGCTTCGCGGCGGCCGCGGTCCTGCTCCTCGGGCTCGCGGCCGCCGCCGCGCCGGCGGGGGCCCAGTCCACCGCCGATACCAACCGCAACGTCGTGCTGATCGTGACCGACGGATTCCGCTGGCAGGAACTCTTCGGCGGCGCTGACTCCACGCTTAATAACAAGGAGTTTGGAGGCGTGGAGGACACCGCCGCCCTCCGACGCAGCTACCTGGTCGGAGGCGCCGAGGCGAACCGTCGGGCGCTGATGCCGTTCATGTGGGGGGTGATCGCGCGCGAAGGCCAGATCTACGGCAATCGGAGGCTCGGCAGTGACGCGGTGGTGACGAACGGGCTCAAGTTCTCCTACCCCGGCTACAACGAGATGCTGACTGGCCGGCCTGACCCCCGCATCGACCGCAACGACTACGGACCGAACCCGAACCTGACAGTCTTCGGATGGCTGGCCGGCCAGCCCGGCTTCACCAACCAGGTGGCGGCGCTCGGCACCTGGGACGTCTTTGCGCCGATCTTCTCCCGCGAACGGGATCGGATGCTCGTGCGTGCCGGCTGGGAGCTCCCCTTCCCCGGTTCCACGGACCCGGCGCGCGTCCTCCTCGACAGCCTCTACGCCACCACGACGCGGGTCTGGGCGGGGATGCCGTACGATGCCTTCCTGCAATCGGTGGTCATGGAGTACCTCCGCACCGAGCGACCGCGGGTGCTCTACCTCGGCTTCGGCGAAACGGACGAGTGGGCGCACTCACGGCGCTACGACCACTACCTGGGCACGGCGCACCGGGTGGACGGCTTTGTCCGCGACCTCTGGCAGGCGATGCAGGCCCTGCCGGAGTACGCCGGCCGCACGACCTTCATCATCACCACCGACCATGGACGCGGGAGTGGGCTCGAGGACTGGACCGATCACGGGAAGGACGTCGAGGGGGCGGAGAACATCTGGATCGCGGTGATGGGGCCGGACATTCCCGGGCTCGGCGAACGGAGGAACGTCTCGTTCGTGACCCAGGCGCAGGTGGCCGCCACGGTGGCGGCGGCGGTAGGGATGGACTGGGCCAAGGCCTCCGGCGCGGCGCCTCCGCTTCCGCTTCATTGAGGGGTGGGCTCACGCCCACCCCTCGCCTGAGGACACGCGACTTCGTGATCGGTAGGACAGTAGCGAAAGCGGATTCCGCGCTCCGAGATTGCGTCGACCACCGACAGGGGTGGCCGTGAGGCCACCCCGTCAGAACACGAACATCACGCCGCCACTGAATTCTCCCTGGGTAAAGAAGGTGCTGTTGGACGCGACGATGACGCATCCCCCGGGAAGGGTACACCAGAAATCGGTGTCGCTGGAGAGGGTGCTCATCCAGAGCCGGGCCTGGGCGCGGAGCCCGACGTTCCGGCTCAGGTAGGTCTTCACGCCGAGGGCGCCGCCGAAGGAGAAGAGCCAGTCGTCGCCGAAATCCGACGACTCGGGGGAGAGGTGGGTGGCGCCGACCGTCAGGGCGAAGAAGGGCTTGGTCTTCTCGTCGTGCCCGAACTCGAGCGCCCCACCGAGCTGGAAGTACTCGACGGCGGCATTGCCGATCGTCCGTTCGGCGGCGGTGTCCGAGTCAAACAGGATGTTGGTGGACTGGCGGCTGTAGACGAATTCCACGAGCCCGTCGGGCTTCACGCGGTACCCGATGGTGGCGCCCCAGGCGAAGCCGTCGTTGGCGATGAACTTGCCCGTTTCGCCGTTCACCGTGCCGCCATAGCGGTAGCCGGCGGTGGGGGTAATTTCCCAAGTGGCCTGGGCCTGAAGCGAAGCAGTGGCGGTGACGAACAAGAGCGCGAGCGAGCCGATCCGGGACATGGCAACTCCGTCGGTGGTTGAGTGTCGCACTCAAGAATAGCAGAAAGGGACCCCGGTGACTGCACGGTCTATCGCGTTGACAGCGCTACTCCTCGCCGTATCGAGTCGTGCCGCGGCCCAAGCCCCCCTCCCGCTCATCCCCTACCCTCGCTCGGTGGTCCGGAACACCGGAGACGTCGAACTGGCTCCCCGGCTCCGCCTCGAAGCGACCAACCTCGGGGACCTCCGCGCCCTCGGCGCCTACACCAGCGATCTGCTGGAGCTCGAGGTGGGCTGGCGGCCGGAACTGGTCAGCGGACCCTCCCGGCCCGCCGGGCTGACCCTCAGGCTCATCGCCCCCGACTCGGCCCTCGGCAACGAGGGCTACCGGCTCAGCAGCCAGACGTCCGGCGTGGTCATCGAGGCCCCGACCCAGGCGGGGCTCTTCCACGGACTGCAGACCTTTCGCCAGCTGCTCCACGCCGGCACCACCGGCACGGTACCGCGGGTGGAAATCAGCGACGCACCCCGCTTTCCATACCGTGGCATGCACCTCGACGTGGCCCGGCACTTCTTCCCGGTGGAGTTCGTCGAGCGCTACATCGACCTCCTCTCCCGCTACAAGTTCAACACCTTCCACTGGCACCTGACCGACGACCAGGGCTGGCGGATCCAGATCAACCGCTACCCGAAACTCACCGACGTGGGCTCCTGCCGCCGCGAGACCGTGGTCGGCCGGAACTTCGACCCCTACATCGGCGACAGCACCCGGTACTGCGGCTACTACACCCAGGACGAGGTCCGGCGCGTGGTGGCCTACGCCGCGGCCCGACACATCACGATCGTCCCGGAAATCGAGATGCCGGGCCATGCGCAGGCGGCCATCGCCGCCTACCCGGAACTGGCCTGCACTCCCGGCCCCTTCGAGGTGAGCACGGTGTGGGGCGTGGACGATGACATCTTCTGCCCGAGCGAGGCGACTTTCGCCTTTCTGGAAGGGGTGCTGGCCGAGGTGATGGCGCTCTTCCCGGGACCGTACATCCATATCGGCGGCGACGAGGCGCCCAAGACGCGCTGGAAGTCGAGCGACCTGGCCCAGCAGGTCATCCGGCGGGAGCAGCTGGCTGACGAGCACGCCCTGCAGAGTTGGTTCGTCCAGCGGATCGAACGATTCCTGAGCGCGCATGGCCGGCGCCTGATCGGCTGGGACGAGATCCTCGAGGGTGGCCTGGCCCCCGGCGCCACCGTCATGAGCTGGCGCGGGGTGAGCGGCGGGATCGCCGCGGCGCAGCAGGGACACGACGTCATCATGACACCCACCAGCCACGCCTACTTCGACTACGCGCAGGGCGAACCGGGGCTCGAGCCGTTCTCGATCGGCGGCAACATCCCGCTGGAACGGGTCTACGCGTTCGAGCCGGTGCCCTCGGTGCTGACCCCGGAGCAGGCAACTCACATCCTCGGAGCGCAGGGGAACGTCTGGACCGAGTACATGAAGACCCCCGACCGGGTGGAGTGGATGGTGTTCCCCCGGATGCTCGCCATGGCCGAAGTCACCTGGAGCCCCGCCTCGGCGCGCGACTGGGAGAGCTTCATCGAGCGCCTCCCGTCGGCGCTCGCCGCGCTCGACCGCCTCGGCGTCAACTACCGCGTCCCGAACGTGCTGGGGCTGGAGCGGGACCGCCTGACGCTCACCGACACGGCCATCGTCACGCTCCGGAGCCCCCTCCCCGACGGAGAGATCCGCTACACGCTGGACGGCACGATCCCGACGGCAACCTCCGCTCTTTATACCGGACCGCTCACCATCACGGTGGACACCACGGGGACGGTGGTCACGGCCGCCGTCTTCCTGGCGAGTGGAGCGTCCAGCCCGCCGCGCCAGGCGCGCGTGAGCCGCACCGCGCTCCGCCCCGCGGCGCGCGTCCCATCGGGGGGACTCACCCCCGGGCTTCGGCTCGCCTACTACGCCGCCAGCTTCCCGAGCGCCCGGGCGGTGGCCACCACAGCGCCCACCCGCGTTGCGACCGCCGAGGCGGTCGGCCTGCCGGGGTTCCAGCGTCCCGAGACGTACGGACTGCTGTTCACCGGGTATCTCCGGGTCGGCCGACCGGGGCTCTACACGATCGCCCTCAGCTCCGACGACGGCAGCGTGCTCGAGATCGGCGAGCGGGTGGTGGTGGACAACGACGGCTGGCACTCGGAGGCGGTACGGAGCGGGATGGTGGCACTGGCGGCCGGCATCCATCCACTCACGATCCGGTATGTGCAGGGAAGCGGCGGGGCGGTTCTCTCGGCCACGATCGCGTTCGAGGGGGAAGCTCCGGTGCCGCTGGCCGGCGGCTATCTCGCACGCTAGTTTCCCGAATCCCTTCACCCACGGTTTCCCGATGACCCTCCAGGACCAGCGGAAGGTGTACGACGTCTGCATCGTCGGCTCCGGCGCGGGCGGCGGCATGGCGGCCTACATGCTCACCCAGGCGGGAGCGAACGTCGTCCTGCTCGAGGCAGGCGGGCCGTGGGACAACGCCACCGACTCCGACATGTTCACCTGGCCGTACAACTCGCCCCGCCGAGGCGCCTCCACGAAGGAGCGGCCCTTCGGCGAGTTCGACGCCTGCGTCGGCGGGTGGGATCTGCCGGGCGAGCCGTTCACGGTGGCGGAGGGCTCGAAGTTCGGCTGGTGGCGGGCCCGGATGGTGGGCGGCCGCACCAACCACTGGGGCCGCATCTCGCTCCGGTTCGGCCCGAACGACTTCAGGCGGAAGAGCCTCGACGGCCTCGGCGACGATTGGCCGATTTCCTACGACGACCTGGCGCCCTACTACGACCGGGTCGATGACCTCATCGGCATCTTCGGCAGCGCGGAGGGCCTCCCCAACGAACCCGACGGCCATTTCCTCCCGGCGCCGAAGCCCCGGTGCTACGAACTGCTGGTCAAGCAGGCCTGCGACAACCTGAAGGTCACGTGCATCCCGGCGCGGCTCTCCATCCTGACGCAGCCGCTCGGCAACCGGCCCGCCTGCCACTACTGCGGCCAGTGCAACCGCGGCTGCGCCGTCAACGCCAATTTCTCGTCCACCAACGTGCTGCTCCCGCCGGCCATGGCCACCGGCCGGCTGACGATGATCACCAACGCGATGGCCCGCGAGGTGACGCTCGGGTCGAACGGGCTGGCCGACGGCGTGACCTACGTGGACAAGGCCACCAACACCGACCGTCGCGTAAGGGCCAGGGTCGTGGTGCTGGCGGCGAGCGCCTGCGAATCGGCGCGGCTCCTCCTCAACTCGAAGAGCAGCCGTTTTCCGCACGGGCTGGCCAACTCCAGCGGCGTGGTGGGCAAGTACCTGACCGACACCACCGGCACCGACGTGGCCGGGTTCATCCCGAAGCTGGAGAACGGCGATTCCCCACAACGAGGACGGCGTGGGCGGCGGGCACCTCTACAGTCCCTGGTGGCTGGACAACAAGACGCTCGACTTCCCGCGCGGGTACCACATCGAGATCTGGGGCGGGCGGGGCCAGCCGAGTTACGGCTTCATGGGCGGCATCGACAACTACCCCGCGTTCGGCGGGTACGGCAAGGCGCTCAAGGACTCCTACCGGCGGCTGTACGGCACCACCATCGGCTTCAGCGGCCGCGGCGAGATGATCCCCAACGCCGACTCCTATTGCGAGATCGACCCGGAGGTGAAGGACCAGTGGGGGATTCCGGTGCTGAAGTTCCACTGGAAGTGGAGCGACTACGAGTACAAGCAGGTCAGGCACATGCAGGAGACCTTCCGCGCGCTCATCGCCGAAATGGGCGGCGAAGTGTTCAGCCCGATGCCGACTGCGGAGCAGGGATACGGCATCGCCACCGGCGGCCAGATCATCCACGAACTGGGCTGCGTGAGGATGGGGAACGACCCCGGCTCCTCCGCGGTCAACGCCAACTGCCAGGCCCATGACGTGAAGAACCTCTTCGTGGCCGACGGCGGACCGTTCGTGTCGCAGGCGGACAAGAACCCGACCTGGACCATCCTGGCGCTCTCGATGCGCACCTCCGAGTACATCGCGGCCCAGCGCCGACAGGGGGCCCTGTGACCGACCTATCCCGCCGCGAGATGCTCGGACTCCTCGGCGTGGCGCTGGCCGCCGGCGCCGCCGGCTGCCGGCCCGAGACGATCCGCAAGGCCGCCCAGCGCGCCACGCCCTACACACCGACCTTCTTCACCCCTGGCGAATTCGCCACCGTCACGGTGCTGGCTGACCTCACGCTGCCGGCGGACAAGCGCGGCCCCAGCGCCAGCGAGGCCGGCGTGCCGGAGTTCATGGACTTCGTCATGACGGAGGAGATGGACAACCGGGAGCGGATGCGGACCGGCCTCGCCTGGCTCGACACCGAGTCGGTCAGCCGCTTCGGCAAGCCGTTCGTGGCGGCGTCGGCTCGGCAGCAGAAGAAGATCCTCGACGACATCGCATGGCCCAAGCAGGCCAAGGCGGAATTCGAGGAGGCGGCGAAGTTCTTCAACGAGTTCCGGAACCTGACCGCCACCGGCTACTGGTCGAGCAAGGTGGGCGTCGAGGACCTCCAGTACATTGGCAACACGGTGGTGCCCGAATGGAAGGGCTGCCCCGAGCCCCAGCTCAAGAAGCTGGGCGTCAGCTACACCTGAACGGAGCTTTCATGGCCAAGCGTCGCCTCGGCGTCGGGTTCATCGGCAGCGGATTCAACACCCGGTTCCACATGCAGGCCTGGCAGGGGGTGCGCGACGCCGACGTCCTCGGCGTCTGGAGCCCGAACCGCAAGAACGCCGCGGACGCCGCGGCGCTGGCCCGCCGGCTCGACGTCGGCGCAGCCAAGGCCTATGCCTCGATCACCGACATGGTGGCCGATCCGGCCATCGACGCGATCTGGCTCTGCGGCCCCAACCACGCCCGCATCGAGAACGTCGAGGAAATCGCCGATGCCGTCCTCCGCGGAAAAGGAGACCTGGTCGGGCTCGCCTGCGAGAAACCGCTGGCGCGCACGGTCAGGGAAGCGAAACAGGTAGCGGCAATCACCCGAAAGGCGGGGCTCAAGCACGGCTACCTCGAGAACCAACTCTTCAGCCCGCAGGTGGAGCACGGCCGTACCCTTCTCTGGGCCCGTGGGGCCGCCACCACCGGCCGACCCTACCTGGCCCGCGCGGCGGAGGAGCACAGCGGCCCGCACATGCCCTGGTTCTGGCAGGGGAAGCTGCAGGGCGGCGGCGTGCTCAACGACATGATGTGCCACTCGGTGGAGGTGGTGCGCCACCTGCTCACCAAGCCGGGCGCGCCGCGCTCGTCGGTGCGGCCGGTCGGCATCACCGGCCGCATCGCGAGCCTCAAGTGGTCCCGGCCGGAGTACGTGCGCCGCCTCAAGAAGACGATGGGCGACGTCGGTGGACTACGCCCGGCACCCCGCCGAGGACTTCGCCAGCGTCACGATCGAGTTCGAGACCAACGACGGCCACACGGTGCATCGGCGAGGCCACCACGTCGTGGAGCTTCGTCGGCGCCGGCCTCCGGCTCTCGGCGGAACTGCTGGGGCCGGAGTATTCCATGACCTGGAACACCCTCGACAGCGGGCTCAAGCTCTTCTTCAGCCGGGAGGTGAAGGGGCGGGAGGGGGAGGACCTGGTCGAGAAGCAGAACGCGGAGCAGGGGCAGATGCCGGTGGTGGCCAACGAGCCGATGGCCTACGGCTACGAGGCCGAGGACCGCCACTTCGTGCGGGTGTTCCTCGGGCTGGAGGAGCCGAAGCTCACCTTCGACGACGGTGTGGAGGTGGTGCGGACGCTGATGGCGGCCTACATGAGCGCCGAAACGGGCAAGACGGTCAAGTTCCCGCCGCGTGGGTTGGATGCATTCGTCCCGAAGGTCGCCAAGGGGACTTGGCGACCGTAGACCAGCCCTTCGCGCTCTTTGCGCCTTCGCGGTAACAGCCGTTCACCGCAAAGACGCAAAGGGCGCGAAGGTTCCTGAGAGCTACAAGCTCCATCCCTTCCGATATTCCGGCGTAATCCACTTTTCCGGCAGCGTCATGTTAGTCACGTTCCCGGTGGCCGGATCGAGCTGGAGCGTCTGCCCCGCGCGAATGGCCAGGCATCCCAGCAGCACCATTTCCGTCAGCCCGCCGGCGTAGCCGTCGAAGCTCGAGAGCGCCGCCGGCCCACCCTTGCAGGCCTCGATCCACTCGTCGTACACCCCCTTGGATCGCGGGTACACCTTGAGCGGCGGATTCGCCCGCACCTCGGCGTCACGCTTCGGGTCGAGGAGCACCGGATCCTCCCCGTACATCCCGGCAATCAGGGCGCCATCGTCCCCGATCCAGAGCTGCCCGCCGATGTCGGCCGGCGGCCACTCCATCGTGATCGGAAGCCCCTCCGGCTTCGGCGGCCGGAGGTCGCCGTCGCGCCAGACGACCTTGACCGCCGGGCGTTTGCCCTTGGCCGGGAACTGGTACTCCACCCGGCTCGACTTCGGCGCCGTTTCCAGGTAGAGCTGCGTGGACTCGGGAATGATCCGTTCCGGGTAGCCGAGGTCGAGGATCCAGTACGCCGCGTCCATGCCGTGGCAGGCCATGTCGCCGAGGGCGCCGGTGCCGAAGTCCCACCAGCCGCGCCACCGGAACGGCGCGTACGCCGGATTGTACGGGCGCTCCGGGGCGGGGCCGAGCCAGAGGTTCCAGTCGAGCGTGAGGGGCGGCACGTGCAGCTCGGTGGGCCGCTCCAGTCCCTGCGGCCAGATCGGCCGGTTGGTCCAGTACTGCACCTCGCGCACCGTGCCGATGACGCCGGCCTCGATCCACTCGCGCAGGATACGCACGCCGTCCCCGGCGTGACCCTGGTTTCCCATCTGCGTGGCGACCTTGGTCTTCGCGGCCTGCGCCTTGATGGTCCGCACCTCGGTGAGCGTCCGGGCCAGCGGCTTCTGGCAGTAGACGTTCTTGTTGAGGCGGAGCGCCATCATGGCCGCCGCCGCGTGGCCGTGGTCGGGAATCGTGATGGTGACGGCGTCGATGTTCTTCTGCTCCTGGTCCAGCATTTCACGGTAGTCGCGGTACTTCTTGGCGTTCGGGTACTTCCGGAAAGTGTCCTCGCTCGCCTTGAGGTCCACGTCGCAGAGGGCGTAGATGTTCTGGCTCGCCACCCCCTTCACATCGCTCTCCCCCATGCCGCCCACCCCGATGCACGCGATGTTGAGCAGGTCGCTCGGCGCGGTGTAGCCGGGGCCGCCCAGCACGTGGCGCGGCACGATGGTGAACGCGGTGCCGGCCGCCGCGACACTGCCCACGAAGTCCCGCCGGGTTGGATGCGTCGTCGTCATGATGGAGTCCGTCAGGCCGGGGTGGAGGCCCGCACGGGGGCGGGCCGGAAGAGGAGCGCGAAGACGAGGAGGATCACGACGGCGCCGATGGCCGGCACCTGCCAGATGCCGTGCCAGTCGTGGCCGCCGTCGGGAAGGACGAAATGCTGCACCACGCGCCCGGAGGCCCAGGCGCCGATCAGGTAGCCGACGCCCTGCGTGAGAAACGCCAGAAACCCCTGCGCGGCGGCGCGGATCTTCGGGCCCGCCTGCTCGTCGGTGTAGATCTGGCCGGTCACGAAGAAGAAGTCGTAGCAGATGCCGTGCAGCAGGATGCCGGCGTAGAGCATCCAGAGCCCCGGCCCCGTGTTGCCGTTGGCGAAGAGGAAGTACCGGACCGCCCACGCCAGCATGCCGACCAGGAGGATGCGGCGCACGCCCCAGCGCGAGAGGAACCAGGGGAGCAGCAGCATGAAGCCGATCTCGGACATCTGGCCGAGGGTCATCTTGCTGGCCGGCTCGGCCATCCCGATCTCGTTGAGGTACAGGTTGGTGAAAGCGTAGTAGAACTGGAGCGGGATGCAGAGGAGGAACGACCCGACCACGAAAGTGGCAAAGGAACGGTCCTTGAGAAGCGCCAGCGCGTCGAGGCCGAGGACGTCGCGCACGCTGAACGGCTTGCCGGCGGCGTGGGGCGGCGTGTGCGGCAGGACGAGGCAGAAGAGCCCGAGCACCACGGAGGCGCCGGCGGCCAGCTGCATCGGCGCGGCGGTGGCCTCGAGTCCCATCCGCCCGACCACCAGACCCGCGACGATCCACCCGATGGTGCCGAGCACACGGATGGCGGGGAATTCCTTTCCGGGGTCGCGTACGTGGTCGAATGCGATGGAGTTGGTGAGCGCCAGCGTCGGCATGTAGCAGAGGCCGTAGCCGATGAGGACCAGGTAGAACGAGTTGAAGGTCGTCAGCGTCGAGGCCCACCACAGCATGGCGGCGCCGCCCAGGTGCAGCAGCGCCAGGATCCGCTCGGTGGCAAAGAAACGATCGGCCACCATGCCGACGAAGAAGGGCGACACGATGGCGGCGATGGCCAGCGCGCCGTAGGCCAGCCCGATCTGCTCGCCGCCGAACTGGAGCGTGGTGCCGAGGTAGGTGCCCATGGTGACGAACCAGGCGCCCCAGATGAAGAACTGCAGGAACATCATCACGGACAACTTGGCTTTGACTGCCCCGCTGCCCCCCTGCCCCGCCGTGCTGCCGTTCACGGCAGCACCCTGAGCTTGATATTGCGATATGCAACCCAGTCCCCATGATCCTGCAGCGCGATGTATCCCTTCGACGCCTTCCCGAAGCGGGGCCATTGCCTGAACTTGCTCTTCGCCACCCGATCATTGAAGTCGGGGCTGCCGAGGACGTAGTGCGCCACCTGCGTGCCGTTGAGCCAGTGCTGCACGCTGTCGCCCTGGATCACGATGCGCGCCTGGTTCCATTCTCCCACGGGCCGGACCAGGCTGTCCGGCGCTGGGTAAAGACCATACACGGCGCCCGCCGCGGTCAGTCGCGAGAGCCCGTCGCGGTGCCCCTCGTCGTCGAGGACCTGGTACTCGGGGCCAGTTTCGTAGCTGTTGCTGTCGGCTTCCGTCACCCGGTACATGATGCCGCTGTTCCCCTTGGGCGAGATCCGCCACTCGAGCGTCAGCTCGAAGCCCGCGTACTGCTGGTCGGTGACGATGTCGGCCCCGGCGCCGACGCGCGTGAGCGCACCGTCCTTCGCCTGCCAGCCGGTCGGCACCGTGGTCATCTGATAGCCGCGCCACCCGGCGGTGGTGGCCCCGTCGAAGAGGAGCCGCCAGCCGGCGTCGCGCTCGGCCTGGGTGAGGGTGTTGGGCGGAGCCTGCTGGGCGGCCAGCGGCACGGGGGCGAGCAGGAGCGCAGCGGCCAGCGCGGCGCGGCCGGGGGTCGGCAACGTCATGAGGGGCTCGGAAGCGGGATAAGGGTGGCTACACAAGTTCCGATACGTTCGCACCCGGCGGGCGGCTCCGCAAGCGCCGGGGACTGGTGATTCCGGCCGGGGGTGTGCATACTCTCCCCTCCACTTTCCCTCTCGGAGCCCGCATGCGCCGCCTCGTCCCCGCCCTGACGCTCATCGTCACCCTGTCCGCCTGCCAGCCTGCCGCCCCGAAAGTGGATCTGGCGGCCGAGGAAGCGGCCATCCGTGCCCAAGTGACCGCCTTCAACACCGCGGTCGCCGCCTACGATGAGGCGGGGGCTGTCGCCATCTACGCCCCGGACGCCGTCCTGATGCCGCCGAACCAGGGTCGGCAGGTCGGCTCGGACTTCCTGACCCAGATGATTGCCGGGCTGGAGCCGCTCAAGGCCACCTTCGCCGTCACGCCGACCGCGATCATGGTCACTGCCTCCGGGCGACCTGGCGCTCGAGGAAGGCACGTGGAAGACCAGCATCCCCATGGCGGACGGCACCTCGTTCGAGGACTACGGGAAGTACCTCGTCGGCTGGAAGAAGACCAACGGCACCTGGCTGGTCCAGTACGACATCTGGAACAGCGATAACGCGCCGCCGCAGGCGGCCGCTCAGTAGCACCATCGGACCCCGGCGCGAGTTCGGGGGTAGGAGGCGGATGCCGAATACCCCCGAGCACCGCCTGACCTGCAGCCTGACCATCCCGCTCCCGCGGCCGCAGGTCTTCGCATTTTTCGCCGACGCCGCCAATCTCGGGCGAATCACCCCGCCCGAGCTCGGATTCCGGATCCTCACTCCCCAGCCGATCGCCATGCACCCCGGCGCGCTCATCGACTACCGGATCAGCCTGCACGGCATCCCGATGCGCTGGCGGACGGAAATCAGCCGGTGGGACCCGCCGTTCGCGTTCGAGGACATTCAGCTGCGCGGCCCTTACGCGCAGTGGATCCACCGGCATACTTTCACGGAGGCGCCCGGCGGCACGCTGATCGAGGATGAGGTCCGGTACCGCCTGCCCTTCGGCCCGCTCGGGCGGCTGGTGCATCCGCTCGTGCGGCGCCAGCTCGACCGCATCTTCCGGCATCGCACCGACGCCGTCCGCCGACTCCTGCTCGAGGCTGCATGACACCCTGGGTCGCCCGCCTGCTCTTCCTCAACGTGGTGATGTTCGTCCTCACCCTCGCGGTGCCCGGCCTGGGCGACGCGCTGATGTTCGTGCCGGCGCTCATCCTGAGCCGGCCGTGGACCCTCGTCACCTACATGTTCCTCCACGGCGGGTTCGGCCACATCTTCTTCAACATGCTCGCGCTCTTCTTCTTCGGGCCGCGGCTCGAGGCCCGGCTCGGCAGCCCCCGCTTCCTCGGCCTCTACCTGACGAGCGGCGTCATGGGCGCGCTCCTGTCGTTCACCAACCCGATGATCGGGGTCATCGGCGCGTCGGGCGCCGTGTACGGCGTGATGTTCGGTTTTGCGCACTACTGGCCGCGCGAGGTGGTGCACATCTGGGGCGTGCTGCCGGTGGAGGTGCGCTGGCTGGTGGTGGGCATGACCGTCCTGTCGCTGGTGTCCGGCTTCGGCGGCGCGGGCGACGGCGTCGCCCACTTCGCACACCTGGGCGGGTTCCTCGGCGCGTGGATCTACCTCAAGGTGCTCGACCGCACCACCGGTGCTCGCCGGTTCCAGGCGCGGGCCGTGGCCGCGGCACCGCCATCGGTCGCTACCACCTCCTCGGCGGTGGCGCGGTGGTCGCGCATCCAGCGGGAGGGACTGCACCCCGTCAACCTGGAGGAGCTCGACCGGGTGATGGCCAAGCTCCAGCGCGAGGGCGTGAGTCGGCTGACGGACGGAGAGAAGGAGTTTCTGGAGCGGTTCAGTCAGCGGTAGGCGGGGCAGTCGGCAGCGGGGCAGCGGGGCAGCGGGGCAGCAGGGGCAGCAGGGCAGCAACGGAATAGAATCGTCACCCCGGCGAAAGCCGCGAGCTATCCCCCCTCCGCATATCGAGCCTTGGCATCCAGTCGATCGACCCTCCACCCCTTCCCTCCCCCATACACTGCCGAGGAGAGCCACGCCTGCTCTGTCTCGATCTCACCTTCGGTCAGCGAGGTGTACCAGGCCTTCGGCAGCGCCCCTTCCCCATTGCTCCAGCGATATCGGCGCTGCTTCAGGACATCCTTCTTGTCGAACGGGGCATTGAGCGCCCACACCTTGAAGGACGGCGTGCGCGCCGATTCCAGCAGGAGCTTCAGGGGCAGCGTGCCGTTGTCGAAGGGTTCCTGCAGCAGCCGGAGGACGGCGTGGCAGTCGGCGTCGGCGCGGTGGCCGTCGAAGAAGAGCCCGCACCGCTTCATCATCAGAAACTCGAGCGCGCCCGAGCTGGCGCCCAGCTCCTTCCAGGGCACCTCCCGCTGCGAGCAGGCCCAGGCCTTCTCGCGGGAGGCCGGGAGCCGACGATCCACGAACGGCCGGTCAAACGCGGCGTTGTGCGCAATGACGAGCCCCGTCTCCGCCAGCAGTGTCCCGACAGCCGCCTCGTCGATCCGTTTGCCGGCCACCATCGTGTCGGTGATGCCGGTGAGCTTGGTGACCTCCGCCGGGATCGGGCGCCCCGGATCCTCCAGATAGCTCACCGCCTCCCGCACCGCCAGGATCCGTCCGCTCTCCCGCTCGAACTCGAACGGCACGCCGCAGAACTCGATGATCTTGTCACGGGAGGGGTCGAGGCCCGTCGTCTCGACGTCCACCACCACGCCGGTCGCGGTGGGCGAGCCGTCGCCTTCGTGATACCTGGACGGCGGCACGAAGCGGCGCAGCACCCGGTAATCGGGGGAAGCCTCGAGCTTCTTGGCGAGCGACTCCAGCGGATCGCTCACCGACGCGGCCCCGCCTGCCAGCCGCTCAAGCCGCTGAGCCACGAATAGGGATTGATGGTGACACCACTGATCCGGCGCGATACCCCCGCGGTCTGCATCGGCGCGTACAGGAAGAGCGCCGGAGCGTCGGCGTTGAGGGTGTCCATCGCGGCGCGGTACAGCGGGCCTGCGCTGGCAGTGTCGCGTGCCAGGATGGCGCGGGCGAAGAGCCGATCGAACGCCGCGTTGTCGTAGCGCCCGTAGTTGAGCTTGCCCCACCCGCCGCGGGTCCACTGGTCCGCCAGCCCGCGCGGGCTCGGCTCGTCGAGCCACGCGCCGATGTAGCTGTCGAACGCCCCTCCCGCCAGCCGCTCGTTGAACACCGGGAAGTCCACCGCGGTGATCGTGACCTCCACCCCGAGCGGCCTCCACGCCTGCTGGAGGACCTGCGCCAGGTCCCGCCGCGCCACGCTGGTGCCCGGCACCAGGATGTCGAAGGCGAGGCGCTTCCCGGCGATCTGCCGCACGCCGTCGGCGCCGCGCATCCAGCCGAGTGAATCGAGGAGCTGCGAGGCCGCCAGCGTGTCGAAGGGGAGGACGCGAATGTCGGGGCTGTTGATCCAGAGCAGTTGTGACATCGGGCCGGGCGGAGCCACGGTGCCAGTACCGAAGACGCCCGACGCAACAAGTTGCCGGTCGATGCCCATCGCCAGCGCGCGCCGGATATCGCGGTTGCCGAGAATGGGATGCCGCTTCCTGGCGGCGTCCTGGAGCTGGAAGCCGAGGAAGCCGTACGCCGCGGAGGGATACCGGATCAGCACGGCGTTGGTGTCCGACTCAACGCGCGCGACACGGGCGGGCGGGCCGAGGTGTTCGACCAGGTCCGCCTCGCCGGCCAGGAGCATGTTGATGGCGGCGTCCTGGTCGGGCACGAAGCGCCAAACCACGCGATCGATCTTCGTGGCGGCACCGGGGACGGCCTCGAGCCGGAGCGACTCGCCCGGCAGCCAGGCGGCCACGCGATATTTCCCGCTCCCCACCACGTGGGCCAGCGCCGTATCTGCGGCCCACTCGTCGCGCGGAATCGCCTCCCAGATGTGTGCCGGCAGGACACGCACATGCCAGGTGGCGTCGTACCACTGTTCCGGATAGGCGCGCGCAAACCGAAGGAGGACGGTGGCGGAGTCCTCCGCCTCGACGGTCACCTGGCCCGCCAGTGCGGGGGCCGCCTCGGTTTCGAGCGCGGGGTCGGCATAAACGGCAAAGGAGAAGACCACGTCGTGTGGCGGTGACCGGCACGCCGTCCTGCCAAGTGGCCCCTGGCCGCAAGGTGGAAGCGGAGCGTGAGGCTGTCCACCCGCTCCCACCGGTCCGCGAGCGCGGGCCGGTATCCCGCGGGATCGATGGGAGCGGCGCCCGGGGCCAGGTCGGCCAGTCGCTCGTAGACCCGGTCGGTGATGTCGCGCCCGACCGTCTCGTACACGAGCGGCGGGAAGAGCGACGACGGCTCGCCGGCGGCGGCGATGACGATGGTGCCGCACTCCTCGCATGGCGTGGCCCGCTCAGGGGCGCAGGACATCAGCGCCACCGCAACAACGCAGGACGTGCCTTGCGACTCAACGAAGCTGTCACGCCGCGCTCGTCCCTTCGGGGATGACCATCCAGAGGACGATGTAGACAAGGATGCCGGGGAAGGCGACCGAGATGATGGACGCCACGACATATCCCGCCCGCACCAGCGTCGGGTCGAGGTCGAAATACTCGGCGAGCCCGCCGAGCACGCCGGCGATCATCCGGTTCTTGGTGGATCTGTGGAGGGGGCGCGTTGAGCCGGTCATCGGGGGTCCCTCAGTAGAGGATTGACCTCAATATAAGGACTGAGGGCTGCGGACTTAGGTTGCCCCCTCTCCGCTTGCCGGAGAGGGGGAAAGGGGGTGAGGCCGCTTGCCGTAGAGGGGGAAGGGAGGTGTGGCCGATCTGTTGCATCGAAACGTTACGACCGGTATTCTCCCGATGCGGAAGAGATCTGTATCATCGTGTGTCGACGTGGTGTAAACTATTATATGACAAATATTTACACTATGATACAGCAATGGCATTCCCGTTGCCCTTTGAGGGGCCGAGCAGGATCCCATCAACTCGTCTCCTCGGAGGTTCTATCATGTCTCGCACCATTCGACTTGCCGGCGCGCTGACGCTGGCCGCCACCCTCGGCGCCTGTGATTCGTCGTCCGGACCGGCCGACCAGGGCTCACAGGTGTCGCTGGCCGTCGCCACCCGCGCCGCCGGCGTCGCCCCGGCGGGCATGCAGGCGAGCGGCGGGCCGGTGGAGTACAACGACGGCACCAACACGCTGGTCATCACCCAGGTCGAGATGGTGGTGAAGGAAATCGAGTTGAAGCGGTCGGAGTATCCGTCGCAGTGCGACAGCACGGCCTCCGACGACAACTGCGAGGAGCTCGAGTCGGGCCCATACCTCCTCGACTTGCCCCTGTCGGCCGGCGCCACCTCCGTGGTGACGGTGGACGTGGTGCCCGGCACCTATGACGAGTTCGAGTTCAAGATCCACAAGCCGGAGGACGACGACTCGAACGCCGCCTTCCTGGCCGCGCATCCCGACTTCGATGGCGTCAGCATCCGCGTGACCGGCACCTGGAACGGTGCGGCGTTTACCTTTGAGAGCGACCTGGATGCCGAGCAGGAGCAGGACCTGGTGCCGCCGCTCGTCGTGACCGACGTGGGCACCGCCGACTTCACGCTCTTCATCGACATCGGCACCTGGTTCCGCAACGGCTCCGCCATGCTGATCGACCCGTCCAGCGCCAACAAGGGCGGCGCGAACGAGGGCACCGTCAAGGACAATATCGAGAACTCGTTCCAGTCGTTCGAGGACGAGGACCACGACGGCGACGACGACCACGGAGAGGACTGACCTGACACACATCCCGCATGGCTGAGCGGCTCCCGAGGGTGGAAGCGGTCGTGATCTCCGACAGCTTCCAGGGAGCGCTCACCGACCTGGTGACCGAAGTGGGGGGCCGGATGGTCATCCGGCCCCCCGGGGGCGGAGCCCCATCCGGGCCGGCGGCGGCCGTGATGGTCCTGGCAGGGGGGCGGGAGGGAGAGGCGCTGGCGCAGTTGCCGGCGCTGGACGGGACCCCCTGGTACTTCATCGGCGCGGCGGCCGACCATCGGCTCGCCGCCGCCGCGGTCCGGGCCGGCGCGAAGGACTACTTCGTCCTGCCCGAGGACATCGACGTGGTGCGGCGCTCGCTCGAGCGCGATGTCCGCGCCGCGCTCGCCCTGGTGGACGCGGCGGACTTTGCCGCCGCCGAAAGCGCCGATGCCGGGTTCTCCGCCATCATCGGACGGAGCCCGCAACTGACGGCGGTGCTCGACCAGGCGAAGCGGGTGGCCGGACACCGGGACGTGACGGTGCTGCTCGGCGGGGAGACCGGCACCGGCAAGGAGCTCCTGGCCCGCGCCATCCACTACGCGAGCCCCCGGGCGGCCCAGCCCTTCGTCGAGGTGAACTGCGCGGCGATTCCCGCCAATCTGCTCGAGAGCGAACTGTTCGGTCACGAGCGCGGCGCGTTCACCGGGGCGGTGGCCGCCAAGCCGGGACTGTTCGAGCAGGCGCACGGCGGGACGCTCTTCCTCGATGAGATCGGGCACCTGCCGCTGGAATTGCAGGCCAAACTGCTCCGGGCGCTGGAAAGCCGCGAAATCCGCCGGGTCGGCGGCACGACGACGAAGAAGGTGGACATCCGGCTGCTGGCCGCCACGCATCTCGACCTAGCCCGTGCGGTGCGGGACAAGGCGTTCCGGGAAGACCTGTATTACCGACTGAACGTGGTGCGGCTGGTCCTGCCGCCGCTCCGGGAGCGCGGCACGGACCTCGAACTCCTGGCCGAGACCTTCGCCGCGCAGCTGGCCAAGCGCTACGGGCTACCGGCGCCGACCGCCGAACCGGAGTTCGGCGCGGCGCTCCGGGCGCACCGCTGGCCGGGCAACGTTCGGGAGCTGCGG
Organism: uncultured Gemmatimonadales bacterium; assembly: GCA_963777835.1. GTDB lineage: Bacteria > Gemmatimonadota > Gemmatimonadetes > Gemmatimonadales > GWC2-71-9 > SPDF01. Next base: position 358,531 of record CAVZRK010000004.1, read on the forward strand.
AACGCGATGGAGCGGGCGCTGGTGCTCTCGGCGCCCGGGACGCTGCAGGCCGCCGCGCTCGACGTCGCCGCGGCACCGGCACCGGAGGAGGCCGCGGCGAACGGCACGCTCCCGTTCCCGGCGGACCTGGCCACGATCACCATGGCGGCGGTGCAGGCCATGCTCGCCGCCTGCGATGGCAACAAGAGCGCCGCGGCCCGCCGCCTCGGCATTTCACGCCCGCGGCTGCAGCGGGTGCTCGACCAGCAGGACGACTGATGCGATTCGAAATTCTGAAAGGGATTCCCATGCGCCGTACTCCCGTGCTCACGCTCGCCCTCGCCGCCGGGATGGTGGCCTGCAGCGATTCCAGCGGGCCGGACACCGGCGGCGTCAAGCCGCCGGGCGACCTCACCATCATCCGCCTCCCCGCCGGGAGCCCGCCGATCTGGAACCCGGTGGACTCCTTCTACGCCAAGAAGGGCACCGACCGAGAGGTTCGGATCTACTTCATGACGCCGGGCGACACCAGCCGAGGCGAGGAGTATCTCCGGCTGCGCGTGGACTCGCCGAGCCTGCTGTCGTATCCCGACGGTACCCTCTTCCAGGTTGGCGACTCGGTGCTGATCACCGTGCGCGTGGTCGACCCCGAGCAGATCTACTTCGAATTCGAGCCCAGCGGCCTCCGGTTCAACCCGTCTGTGCCCGCGGAGCTCAAGATCGAGTACGCCGAGACCGAGGGCGACCTCGACGACGACGGCGACGTGGACGGCGACGACGACGCCATCGAGCAGGTCATCGACCTCTGGCGGCAGGAACAGATCGGACAGGATTTCGTGAAGCTCGGCGCCGTGAAGATCGAGGAGCTCGACGAAATCGAGGCCGACATCCTCGGCTTCACCCGGTACGCGATCGCCTACTGACCTCCAGATGACCACGCCTCCCGCCGCCGACCCCGGCACCGTCCTCCGCGACGCCACCGCCGCGATGCGCCAGGGCAACCTGCCCGGCGCCGCCGCGCTCGCGGCGGCGGCGGAGGCGCGCTTCCGCGCGCGCGGGGACGCAGACGGGCGGATGCGGGCGGAGAACCTGCTCGGCGCGGTCGCGTTCGAGACCGGACAGGTCGGCGAGGCCGAGCGATTCTTCGGCACCGCGCTCGAACTGGCCCACGGGCTCGACGACAGCCTGATGACGGCGCGCACTTCCAACAACCTGGCGTCGGTGGCGCACCTGACGGGCCGCCCGGAGCTCGCACTCAGCCTGTACCGCACGGCCCTCCTCTCGTACCAGCGGCTGGGCGACCGGCGCGGGATGGCGGAAACCTCGCACAACCTCGGGATCGCCTTCCGGCAGATTCGGCAGTGGACCGAGGCGGAGCGCGCCGCCGAGCAGGCGGTGCGCCACGCCGATCAGCTGGCGGACGCCGCGCTGCGGGGGTTGGCGCTGGTCGGACTGGCCGAGCTGCATCTGGAACTCAAGGCCTGGCCGCTCGCCGAGCGTGAAATCGACCGGGCCGCGGCCCTCGCCGCCGAGGGAGATGACCCGATCGGCGTCGTCGAGGCGGCGCGGCTCGGCGCCCTGTTGGAGTTCGGCCAGGGAAACGCGGATGCCGCGCTACGGAAGGCTCTCGCCGCCCGGTCCGAGGCCCGCGATCTCGGCAGCGCGCTCCTCGGCGCGGAGTGCGCCACGGTCGCCGCGCGCGCAGCGCGCCAGCTCGGGCGGGACGAGGAAGCCGAGCGGCTGCGAGAGGAGGCGGTGGCGGGGCTGACGCGACTGGGGGCGGAAGGACTGCTCGAGCGGTTCAGAAACGACTGGGGCGCCTGATCGGCGCCCCGTTCGTTTCGGCAGGTCAGTGCCCCTGCTCTTCCTTGTGCTCCTCGGCCACCCGCGCCGCCACATCCGGCGGCGCTTCCACGTACCCATGGAATCCGTGTCGGTACGTGCCCCGCCCGTGGGTAATCGAGTACAGCGTGGTTGAGTAGCGATAGAGTTCGGATTCCGGCACCACGGCGCGGACCTTGGTCAGTCGGCCGTCGGCCTCGGTGCCCAGGATCTGACCGCGGCGCGCGCTGAGGTCGCCCATCACGTCGCCGAGCACGTCCTCCGGCGTCCACACCTCCAGGTCGGCGAGCGGCTCGAGCAGCACGGGGCGCGCCTTCGGCGCCACGGTCCGGAACGCCAGGATGCCGGCCATCTTGAAGGACATCTCGTTCGAGTCGACGTCGTGGTACGATCCGTCGAAGCACTCCACCTGGAAATCCACCACCGGGTAGCCGGCCACCACGCCCCGCTCCGCCGACTCCTGGACGCCGCGGTCCACGGCGGGGATGTACTTGTTGGGGATCACGCCGCCCACGATCTTGTCCACGAACTCGTAGCCCGCCCCGCGCGGCCGCGGCGCGATGCGGATCCAGCAGTCGCCGTACTGCCCGCGGCCGCCGCTCTGCTTCTTGTGCTTCCCCTGCCCCTCCGCCTTGCCCTTGAAGGTCTCCCGGTAGGCGATCCGTGGCCGCGCCAGGTCGGCGTGCACACCGTATTTCTGCGTAAGACGGCCGAGCAGGATCTCGAAGTGCCGCTCGCCCATCCCGTGGATCAGCGTCTGCCGCAACTCAGAGTTGTACTCGAAGTGGAAGGTGGGGTCCTCCTCGTGCAGCTTGTGGAGCCCGGCGGCGAGCTTGTCCTCCTCGCCGCGCTGCTTGACCACAACAGCCGCCGACGCCACCGCCTCGGGAAACGGAATCGGGGAGAGACGCACCGGCGCGTCCCGCAGGCAGAAGGTGTCGCCGGTGTGGGTGTCGCGGAGCTTGGCCACCGAGCCGATGTCCCCGGCGTGGAGCACGCCGACCTCGATGCGCTCCCGGCCCTGCTGGACCGACAGGTGGTTCAGCTTCTCCGCCACCTCGTGCTCCGCGTTCCACACGTCGGCGCCGTTCTTCAGCGTGCCGGCATAGAGGCGGAACAGCGTTACGTCGCCCACGTGCGGCTCCGAGATGGTCTTGAACACCCGGCCGAGGAGCGGGGCGTCGACCGGGGGAGGCACGTCGGCCGCCGCGGGGAAGATTTCCACCATCTTGGTCAGCAGCGCGCGCATGCCGAAGGTGAGCGTCGCGCTGCCCACGAAGAGGGGCACGATGCTGCCGGCCGCGACGGCCGTCTTGAGCGCCGCGATCACTTCCTCGCGCGGGATCTCCTCGCCGCCCAGGTACCGCTCGATCAGGGCGTCGTCGGTGGCGGCCACCGTCTCGATCAACAGGTCGCTGTACTTCTTGACCTCGGCCTGGTGCTCCGCCGGCACCTCCACCTCGTCGTATTCGCCCGATTTGGTGCCGGGCTTGTAGATGTGCGACTTGCCGGAGAAGAGGTTGACGATGCCCCGGAACGTCGACCCCTCGCCGATGGGGACTTCCACCGGGAGCACCTTGGGGGAGAGGTGGGCCTTCACGTCGGCGAACACCCGCTCGAAATTGGCGTGTTCCTTGTCCATCTGGCCCACGAAGATGAGCCGCGGGAGGTGGAGGCGGTCGCACACTTCCCAGGCCTTTTCGGTGCCGACCTCGACGCCGCTCACGCCGCTCACGACCACGACCGCCGCGTCGGCGGCATGCAGGCCCGTCACCACCTCGCCGAAGAAGTCGAGATACCCCGGGGTGTCGAGCAGGTTGAGCTTGGCGTCCATCCACTCGGCGTACGCCAGGCCGAGGCTGATCGAGTGCTGGCGGGCGATTTCGTCGGGGGTGTAATCGGTGAGGGTCGTGCCATCCTTGATGCTGCCGTGGCGCCGACTGGCGCCCGACACGAAGGCGAGGGCATCCACCAGGGTCGTCTTGCCGCTCCCGCCGTGCCCGACAAACGCCACGTTACGGATCGCATCCGAGCCATAGACACGCATGGCCTGCACCTCCTCCAGTTCAGGTCAGGGGAGTTTGCAGGTCAAGGCCCGGGATGTCAAACGCCAGGCGAAAGACTCGATGAATTCACTGTGAAGCCTTTCCCCTTCCTCCCTATATTCCCGGAATGTCTTCCGTCCGCATCACCCGCTGCGTCTGCCAGCGCATGCTTTTCGCCACCCTGGCCCCGCTCGCCCGGGAGCGCGGCTGGACGCTCGACGACGTGATGCGCGAGACCGGCTGCGGCGACCAGTGCGGCCTCTGCCGCCCCTACCTCCGCGAAATGCTGAAGTCGGGGACCACCGAATTCCACGAGGTGCTCTGGGAATAGCCCCGGCCTCAGTTCCCAGTCCTCAGTCCTTATATCTTTCCCCCCATGCCCGCCCCCGCCACGAGCACGCTCCAGCGACTCCTCTCCCCGGGCGCGCTCACCGTCCTTGCCGTCCTGAGCGGCTGGGCCGGCATCTACCTCCTTTGGCGCCAGAGCCTCTTCGGCCTCTTCCTGGCGGTCCTCACGACCGCGCTCGCCTGGGCCGGGTACCGCCGCGGCCAACTGCTGGCCCGCCGCCAGGCGCGGTCACTCCGCCACGCCCTGGCGGCCTCCTCGGCCCGTAACCGCGAGCTCGAGCGGCTGCGCCGCCTCGCCGCCAGCCTCCTGGCCGGCCGGAGTCTCGAGAGCATCCTCACCGAGGTCACCCAGGCCGCCGCCGACCTGCTCGAGAGCGAGGCCGCCCTCGTGGCGCTGGTGGTCGAGGAAGGGCGATTCCTCCGGATCGCCGCCGGGAGCGGACCGCTCGCTCCCGTCATCGGGCAGTTGCTTCCCGTGGACCACTCGCTGTCCGGCTGGGTCGTGCTCAACGACCAGTCCCTCCTCAGCGAGAATATGGACGCCGACCCGCGGAGCTTCCGCCCCGAAGGCACGCCGGCCTCCCTCCGGACCGCCGCCCTGGTGCCGCTCCGCTCGGCCGGGATGGTCGTCGGGACCATGAGCGTGCACAACCGCCGCGACGGCCGGCAGTACGACGACGACGCGCTGCAGCTGCTCCAGACCCTCGGCGACCAGGTGGTGGTGGCCATCGACCGCACCAACGTGCTCGAGGAGAGCCGCCGGAACGAGCACGCCCTCGCGCTGAAGAACCGTGAGCTGGTGCGCGCGACGCTGCTCAAGAGCCAGTTCCTGGCCAACATGTCCCACGAACTCCGCACCCCGCTCAACGCCATCAACGGGTTCTCCGACCTGCTGCTGACCGAGGCGGCCGGCCCCGTCAATCCGGAGCAACGCGAATTCCTGGAGGCCGTGCTACGCAACGGCCGCCACCTCCTCGATCTGATCAACAGCGTCCTCGATCTCTCGAAGATCGAGGCCGGCGCCATGACGCTCCAGCTCGCGCCGACCGACCTGCAGGAGGCCGTCACCGAGGCGGTGGCGGACACGGCGAGCCTCCGGACCGTCCGCCGGCAGGAATGCTCCCTCGAGGTGGACTCCGGTGGCCTGGTAGCCGTGGTCGACGGGCTCCGCGTCAAGCAGGTCCTCATCAACCTGCTCTCGAACGCCTCCAAGTTCACGCCGGAAGGGGGACAGGTGCGTCTCGCCGTGGTGCGCACGCGGGCGCCCCTCCCCATCCCGTCCGGCCCCGATGGCGACGGTACACGCCTCCTCTCGCGCGACGCCATCTGGATCTCGGTCAGCGACACCGGCATCGGCTTCCGGCCCGAGGACACCGCCAAGCTCTTCCAGGAGTTCAGCCAGGTGGACAGCTCGGCCAGCCGGCAGCAGCAGGGCACCGGCCTCGGCCTGGCGCTCAGCAAGCGGTTCGTCGAGCTGCACGGCGGGACGATTGGCGCCGAATCGATCTACGGCCGCGGCAGCACCTTCTGGTTCATCCTGCCGGTGGACGGCCCCCTGTCGGTGCAGGCGGCCTCCGCGCAGTCTCCGGACGGCGAGGCGCCCTGATGCGACCCCTGATCATCGGCGTGGCGGGCGGCTCGGGATCGGGCAAGACCACCGTGGCGATGGCCATCCACGCGCGGCTGGGCGTCGACGCCGTCTTCCTCGACCAGGACGCCTATTACGGCGACCTCGGGCACCTTCCCTTCGAGGAACGGGTCCGGACCAACTTCGACCATCCGGACGCGATCGACACCGACCTGATGGTGGCCCACCTGGAGGCGCTGGCCGCGGGCCAGGCCATCGAGAAGCCCACCTACGACTTCGCGCGGCACACCCGCGCCGAGGCGACGGTGCGCGTGGAGCCGAGGGACGTCATCCTCGTGGACGGCATCCTCATCTTCGCCGACGCGCGGCTCCGGCGGCTCTTCGACGTCAAGGTGTTCGTGGACGTGGCCGACGACCTCCGCTTCATCCGCCGGATGCAGCGCGACGTGTCGGAGCGGGGCCGGTCGGTGGAGTCGATCGTCGCGCAGTATTTGGGGACGGTGCGCCCGATGCACCTCGAGTTCGTCGAGCCCTCCAAGCGCTACGCCGACATCATCGTGCCGGAGGGGGGCCGGAACACCATCGCCATCCAGATGTTGGAGGCCCGCGTGGCGGCGGAGATCGCCCGCCGGCGCGCTGGGCGGGACTGACCTCCGGGTTGTTTCCCGGCCGCGGGCCGGACTATTATTCGTGCTGTTCCGATGACCACCCCCAAGGAGATTGCCCCATGCGTCGCTCGACCACCGTGCTCGCCCTCGCCGCGCTCCTCGCCATTCCGGCCGTGGCGTCTGCGCAGGCTACCGATATCGCCGTCACCCGCCAGCAGATCCAGGCCGACCGTCAGGCCATCGTCGCCCAGAACCTGCCGCTCACCGAGACCCAGGCCACTGCCTTCTGGCCGCTGTACCAGGCGTACCGCGCCGAAGTCGTCAAGCTCGGCGACCAGCGCGTCGCAGCGATCATGACTCCGACGGCTGGCGACACGGCCACCGACAAGGAGCTGGAGACCATGCTGACCAAGTGGGTCAAGACGGGCGAGGACTACGCCAAGCTGCAGGGGGCGTGGATCAAGAAGTTCGAGGCCGTCCTCGGCTCGAAGGGGACGATTCGCTTCTACCAGATCGAGTCCCGTCTCGACCTGATCGTCCAGGCCGCCATGGCATCCGAGATTCCGCTCGTGCCGGTGAAGTGATCCTGTCCGACGAACGCCAATCGCCCCGGCGTGGCCTCCTGGCCATTGCCGGGGCGATTTGTATGCTGGCCCTCGGCGCCTGCGCACCGAAGGCCGCACCGAGGGCCGAGTACGTCGGCCGGGTAGCCTGCGCCTCCTGCCACGCCGCCGAGGATTCGCTGTGGCAGGGCTCGCATCACGCCGTCGCCATGGAGGTGGCCGACACGACCACCGTGCTCGGCGACTTCAACGATGCGTCGTACACCTACAACGGCGTCACCTCGCGGTTCTTCCGCCGGGACGGCCGGTTCTGGGTGGCCACCGATGGCCCCGACGGGGCCCTCACCGAATACCCCGTCAGCTACACCTTCGGGGTCTACCCGCTCCAACAGTACCTGATCGCGTTTCCGCGCGGGCGCTACCAGGCGCTGGGCATCGCCTGGGACACTCGCGCCCGGTCCGAGGGAGGGCAGCGCTGGTACCATCTCTATCCGGACGAGAAGGTGGACCACCGCGACGTGCTTCACTGGACCGGCATGCTGCAGAACTGGAACTTCATGTGCGCCCAGTGCCACTCGACCAACTTGCAAAAGGGATATGTCGAAGCGGCGGACAGCTATGCCACGACCTGGTCCGAGATCGACGTCTCCTGCGAGGCCTGCCACGGGCCGGGCAGCGCCCACGTGGCCCTCGCGGAACGGCGGAAGGCCGACACCGATGGCTGGACCGGCGGCACCGGCCTGACCGTCTCCTTCCGCGATACCGCGGCGGCAACCTGGGTGATGGACACCGCCGTCGGCATCGCCCGCCGGAGCGCGCCGCGGTCGAGCCGGATGGAGGTGGAAACCTGCGGGCTCTGCCATGCGCGGCGAGGGCAGGTGTGGCCCGATTCCGGCGCGGGGCAGCTCCTGGCCCAGACCCAGCGGGTGGCGCTCCTCGACGAGGGGCTCTACTTCGCCGACGGCCAGCAGCACGACGAAGTGTACGAGTACGGCTCCTTCCTGCAGAGCAGGATGTACCGCGCCGGGGTGACCTGCAGCGACTGCCACGATGCGCACCGCAGCACCACGCGCCTGGCCGGGAACGCGGTCTGCGCCACCTGCCACCTGCGCTCGAAGTACGACACGTCCTCGCATACCCACCACGACACCAACACCGCGGGCGGAATGTGCGTGGACTGCCACATGCCCGCCCGGAACTACATGGGGGTGGACGCCCGCCGCGACCACGGCATGAAGGTGCCGCGTCCCGATCTCACCACCGCGCTCGGGACGCCTGACGCCTGTTCCGGCTGCCATGCCGACAAGCCGGTGACGTGGTCGGCGGCCGCCGCCGAGCGGTGGTACGGCGCGCCGCCAGCCGATCCGATGCCCGCCGCGGTGGCCATCGCCGGCGCGTGGGCGCGCACGCCGGGCGCCGGGGACGCGCTCGTGGCGATTTCCCGCGACACCGCGCGCCCGGGTATCACCCGCGCCACCGCCCTGGCGCTGATGCCGCAGAACCCGGCCCGGTACACCGTGAGCGCCATCCAGGTGGCCGTCGGCGACCGGGATCCGCTCATCCGCCGCGCGGCGGCCGAGCAGATCGAGATGCTCGATCCCGCGATGCGCGCGCCGCTTGCCCTGCCTCTCCTGCTCGATTCCGTCCGGACCGTGCGGCTCGCCGCGCTGCCCGCCCTGGCGGGGCTTCCCGACTCGGGATGGACGGACAAGCAGCGCGACGCGTTCGCGCGGGTCCTTGCGGAGTACCGCGCCTCGCAGCTGTTCAACGCCGATCGTCCGGAATCGTGGGCCAACCTGGGCAACCTCGACGCGCGCCTGGGCCAGGTGGCGGCTGCGGAAGCGGAATTCGCCCGTGCCGTGCGGCTGCAGCCGCAGTTCGTCCCGGCGTACATGCAGCTCGCCGAGCTCTACCGCACCTCCGGACGCGAGGCCTCGGCCGACTCGGTGCTGCGTCTCGGACTCGAGCGCGTCCCCGGCAACACCGACCTGCAGTACCAGCTCGGCCTGGCGCTCATCCGGCAGGGGAAGAAGGCCGACGCGCTCGCGCTGTTGAAGGCGGCGGCCGAGTCCGGCAACTCGCACTACGCGTATGTGTATGGGGTGGCGCTCTTCGACGGGGGCCAGTCCGCGCTGGCGGTGACGACGCTGCGGAAGGCGCTGACGGCGGCGCCGGACGACCGGGAACTCCTGTACGGGCTGGCGTCCATCGCCGCGGCCGCGGGCCAGCGCGAGGTCGCGCTCGACGCGGCGCGGCGGCTGGCCACGCTGGATCCGGGCAATCAGGAGATCCAGCAGTTCCTGGCGCAGCTGGAAGGCGCGGCGCCGACGACGAAGTAGGCCGGCCCGGGCGTTGGATCAGGGGGAGGCTGGCAGAGTCTTCGGCTCAGGGGGCGGTGCGGCGGGAGGGTTCCACGGGGCGGCCAGATACGCCACCGCGGCGGGGCGGTCGGGCAGGAAGCCCTGGTAGTCCTTCTCGAGGTCGAACGTTTCGGGATTGTGCGGGCGCTCGGTCACCAGGGCGTCGTGCAGGCACCACTTGGCGCCTGCTGCGCACCCCGATCGCGCGGCGTTCACCTCGAGCACACCACCCGCCGAGGCATACCGCGCCCCGAGCGCCATCATCGTGGCGGCATTGGCCGACAGTGTGCCGGTGGTGCTGTCCTCCGCATAGACGAAGTACGCCCGCCGCAATCGAGCCACGATCTCCGGCGTCAGCCCTGACTCCCCGCCATCCAGGTCGTAGTACACGGTCCGCCCGAGCAATGCCGCACCCCTGGGTTCCATCGCCGCAAGCTCCGCGAACAGTTCATGCGCGACGAAACTACCGCTGGAGTGGGCGGCGACGATGACGAGGCCGCGCTGCCGGGTCAGCAAGTGATTCGCCAAGGCGGCATTGCCGATTTCCCGGCCGGCATAGTCCACCTCCGCCGGGCCGCGCACCGCGCAGAGGTATCGAATGCCCCGCCGCGAGAGCGCGGTGCGGTAGATTTCGTCCACCCAGGCGCGGGCCCACGCCTCCTTGACCCCCCACCCCCCGTAGGCGATGAACGTCCCATAGACGCCGGTGCGGCCGGTATCTCGGCAGGACACGCCGGCGCCGACCGACGTCCAGCCGGGCGCGGCGGTCCAGAGCGCGGAAACGAACGCCAGCAGTGCCCCGATCATGTCGCGATGTGACTCCCGGAACGTGCTTGACGGCGCCCAGCGAGCGGGGCACGTTTCCCCGAGGTGCCGGAGTGCCGTTGGTCCTCCGAAACGTAACCGCCTCCCGCGGGAGGCGGACCGCATTCCACGTGAGGATGTGCGCGTGCCATTTCCGAAGCGCCCCACCCGGTCTCTCGCCTTGTTCGGGGTGGCGTTCGCCGCCGCGTGCGGCGGCACCGAGGCGCCGCAACTTCCGCCCCCAAACGTCACGATCGTGACGACGGCCGCCACCGACATTCCCGCCAGCATCGAGCTAGTCGGGCAGGGTGCGGCCTCGAAGTTCATCGAGGTCCGTTCGCAGCTCAACGGCGTGATCGTGGCAAGGCCGTATCGCGAGGGAAGCGACGTCGACAAGGGCGAACTGCTCTTCCAGCTCGACCCCACCGTGTACGAGGCCACCTATCGCAGCGCCAAGGCGGCAGCCGAGAACGCCCGAGCCAGGCTCGACAACGCCCAGCGCACGCTGAAGCGCCTCACGCCGCTGCTCACCGAGGGCGCCGTGTCGCAGAAGGACGTGGACGACGCCACCACGGAAGTCCAGCAAGCCCAGGCCAGCTACGCCGAGGCACAGGCCAACGCCGATCGCGCGGAAAAGGACTTCAACGACACCAACATCCGGGCCGAGATCCCGGGCCGCGTAGGGCGTGCCATGCTGCCGCTCGGGGCGCGGGTCACGGGCCCGGCGGATATCCTGACCGACTTGCAGCAGATCGACCCGATCTACGTCTACTTCAGCCCGTCCGACCGTGATCTGCTGCGCACGCGTCGGGAGCGCGAAGAGGGCAAACTGGTCTTCCCGCGCGGCCGACTCCAGGTGGAGGTCCGGCTGTCGGACGGGACGACGCTCCCGGCCAAGGGCCAGCTGGACTTCGCCGATCTCTCGCTCGATTCGCGCACCGGCACGCAACAGTACCGCGCGGAGTTCCGCAACCCCGATCGCATCCTCCTGCCTGGGCAATTCGTCCGGGTGCGGATCCTGGGGATCACGCGGCGCGGCGCCATCCTGGTGCCGCAGCGGGCCGTCCTCCAGGGGCTGGCGGGCGCCTTCGTCTACGTCGTGACCGAGGGCGACACCGCGCGCGCGCGCACCGTGACCGCCACCACCTGGGAGGGAGGCGGCTGGGTCATCGAGAGTGGGCTCAACCCCGGCGAACGGGTGATCGTGGACGGCACCCAGCGCGTCATCGCCGGGCAGCCGGTGCAGATCGCCCCGCTCGCGGACTCGGTCGCGGCCGACACCACGCCATGACGGAGCACCCGCCCGCGTCCGGTGGCACGCCGTACGTCGCCAAGAACCTCTTCATCCGCCGGCCAATCTTCGCCTCGGTCATTTCGATCGTGATCCTGCTGATGGGCATCGCGTCCATCATGGCCCTCCCGATCACGCTGTATCCCCGCATCACGCCGCCGAGCGTCCAGGTGACCGCCGTCTACCCCGGCGCCACGGCGGAGGACGTGGCGGAGGCGGTGGCCGCGCCGATCGAGCAGCAGCTCTCCAGCATGGACGGCCTGCTGTACTTCAAGTCGTCGAACGGCAGCGACGGCACGATGAACCTGTCGATCTACTTCGACATCAGTCGCGACCAGGACCTGGCTGCCGTGGACGTGCAGAACCAGGTCAAGCTGGCCGAGCCGCAGCTGCCCGAGGAGGTCCGCCGCCAGGGCATCACGGTGAAGAAGTCGCAGCCCGACATCCTGCTGATGATCGCGCTGACCTCCGACGACCCCCGCTACGACGCCGAATACCTCAGCAACTATTCCAAGATCAACCTCGAGGACGAGGTCAAGCGCATCAAGGGCGTGGGCGACGCCTACACCTTCGGCCAGCTCGAGTTCTCGATGCTGCTTCAGCTCGATCCGGACCGGATGGCGCAACTTGGCCTGACGGTGGCCGACGTCCAGAACGCCGTGCGCGAGCAGAACACGACCAACCCCGGCGGGCGGGTGGGCCGTGAGCCGTCGCCGCCGGGCACCGACCTGACCCTGCCGGTGACCACCAAGGGCCGGCTGAAGACCGAGGCGGAGTTCGGGAACATCATCCTCCGCACCGGCCGGGACGGCGCGGTGCTGCGGATGTCCGATGTCGCCAACGTGAAGCTCGGCGCCCGCAACTACGACCTGCAGGGCCGCCTCAACGGGGAGCCCAACGCGCTCCTCCTGGTCTACCTCCGGGCCGGCGCCAACGCGCTCGAGGTGAAGGACAGGATCCTCACCCGGCTCGACGAGCTCGCCGCCAACTTCCCGCCGGGCGTCGCGTATACCGTGTCGTACGACACCACGCCGTTCATCACCGCCTCCATCGAGGAGGTGATCCACACCCTCGGCGAGGCGATGCTCCTGGTCACGCTCGTCGTGTTCATCTTCCTCCAGAGCTGGCGCACCACCCTCATTCCGCTCCTCGCCGTTCCGGTGTCGATCGTCGGCACCTTTGCCGGGATGGCGCTCCTCGGGTTCTCGATCAACATCCTCACCCTCTTCGGGCTGGTGCTGGCCATCGGCATCGTGGTGGACGACGCGATCATCGTCATCGAGAACGTCGAGCGGATCATGGCCACCGAGCACGTCGGCGTGGTGGAGGCCACCGACAAGGCGATGACGCAGGTGTCCGGCGCGCTGATCGCCATCGTGCTGGTGCTGGCGGCGGTGTTCATTCCGGTCGGGTTCATGGGCGGCATCACCGGCGCCATGTTCATGCAGTTCGCCGTCACAATCGTGGTGTCGGTCATCCTCTCGGGCATCGTGGCGCTGACCCTCACCCCGGCGCTTTGCACCCTGCTCATCAAGGACGAGCACCCCACGAAGGGGCGTTTCTTCACCGCGTTCAACAACGCCTTCGACCGCTTCACCGGCACCTACGTTGGCGGCGTGCGCGGCGTCCTCGCGAAGCCCAAGACCTTCCTGGCCGCGTTCGGGGTCATCCTGGTGCTGATCGTGTTCCTGTTCAAGGCGATCCCCGGCGGGTTCGTCCCCACCGAGGACAAGGGCTACTTCGCGCTCGGGGTGAACCTGCCAGCAGGGGCTTCGCGCCAGCGGTCGGATTCGGTCGTGGCCAAGATCGAGCGGATCGTGGCGAGCAAGCCGGGGGTCCGGAACGTCATTTCGCTGGTCGGGTTCGACTTCATCATGAACGCCAATCTGACGCATGCCACGACGATGTTCGTGATGCTCGAGCCGTGGGAGGAGCGGACGGACGGAGGCGACCAGCATCGGTGGCATCATCGGCGCGGTCAATCGCGACCTCTCCCAGCTGCCCGAGGCCACCGCCTTCGCGTTCAACCTGCCGGAGATTTCCGGCATGGGCACCACCGCCGGCCTCGAGATGAACCTGCTCGACCGCTCGGGCGGCAGCGTGAAGGAGTTCGCCGGCGTGGTCGGAGAGTATGTCGCCGCCGCGCGGCAGTCCCCCGACGTGTCCAGGCCGCGCGCCCTGATCAGCGTCAACACGCCGCAGGTGTACGTCACGGTGGACCGCGAAAAGGTCAAGAGCCTCGGCGTGTCGCTGACCGACGTGTTCCAGACCCTGCAGACGATGCTCTCCGCCATGTACATCAACGACTTCAATCTGTTCGGGCGCACATACCGGGTGCAGGCCGAGGCGCAGCCGCAGTTCCGGGTCACGCCGGGGGACATCGGCAAGCTCTACGTGCCGGCCCCGGGTGGTGCCATGGTACCGATCTCGGCCCTCTCCACCACCGAGTTCATCGGCGGCCCGTCGGTCGTGAGCCGCTTCAACGGCTTCACCTCGGCGCTCGTCACCGCCGAGCCCGGCGCCGGGAAGAGCAGCGGACAGATGATGGCGGCCGTGGAAGCGGCGGCCGTTCCGTTCGCCGACCGTGGCGTGGCCTACGCCTACAGCGGCCAGTCCTACCAGGAAAAGCTGGCGCAGGGCCAGGGGAACACCGTCTTCATCCTCGGCATCGTGCTGGTCTTCCTGGTGCTCGCCGCCCAGTACGAGAGCTGGTCCATTCCCTTCGGCGTGATCCTCGGCGTCCCGTTCGGCGTCGTGGGAGCGCTGATCGGGATCCTGCTGCGCGGGGTGCCCAACGATCTCTACTTCCAGATCGGCCTGGTCACCGTCATCGGCCTCGCCGCCAAGAACGCGATTCTCATCGTGGAGTTCGCCAACTCGCTTCGCGTCGCCGGCGCAACCGTGCGGGATGCCGCGCTCGAAGCCGCCAAGGACCGGTTCCGCCCGATCCTCATGACCTCGTTTGCCTTCATCCTCGGGGTCGTGCCGATGCTCATCGCCAGCGGCGCCGGCGCCCAGAGCCGGCACTCGCTCGCCACCGGCGTCTTCGCCGGCATGCTCATTGCCACCGCCATCGGCGTCCTCTTCATCCCGCTCTTCTTCTACCTCATCGCCGGCGCGGGCGAGAAGAAGACGGCCAAGGGGGCCGAGGCATGATGCGCACCGCCCTTGTTGTCTTCGCCGCCAGCCTGACGCTCGGCGCCTGTGCCGTGGGTCCGGGCTACGAGCGGCCGCCGACGCCGGTGCCGACCGCCTACCGGAGCGACACGCTCCAGCTGGTACGCGACACCGCTGCCGCCATCGCGCCGCTGGTCCCGCCCGTGGCCTCACCGGCCGACACCGTGGCGCCCACCTGGGACCAGACGCTCGGCGACACGGTGCTCCTGGCCCTGATGGATACCGCCCGCGTCCACAACCAGGACCTGCAGGCCACCATCGCCGTCACCCGCGAGTTCCAGGCCCGCTACGCGATCGACCGCAGCGGCTTCTACCCGCAGATCAACCTCTTCGGCGCAGGCGGCACCGGCAAGTCGAAGGCGATCGGCGTCCCCTCTGTCACCAGCGACTTCTACGACGCCACCGCGGAAGCTTCGTGGGAGCTGGACCTCTGGGGTCGGGTCCGCCGGACGAGCCAGGCCGGCAAGGCGGCGTACTTCGCGCGCACGGAGGATTTGCGCGGAGCGGAGCTCAGCCTCGCCGCCGCGGTGGCGACGGGATACTTCGGGCTGCTGGAGCTCGACCAGCAGATGCTGGTGGCGGAGCGCACGCTCGCCGCACAGCGCGCCACGGCGGACCTGTCCCGCCGGCGGTACCAGGAGGGGCAGGTGTCCAGGCTCGACGTGCTGCAATTCGACGCCCAGGCCCAGGAGACCCAGGCCCAGCTGGCGATCCTCGCGCGGCTCCGCTCCGAGGAGGAGAACGCGCTGAGCACCCTGGTCGGACTCCCGCCGAGGGGGCTCCCGCGCGGGCTTCCGCTGCCGGACCAGGTGAGCAACTTCGATGTGCCGCAAGGGCTTCCCTCCGATCTCCTGTCCCGCCGCCCCGACGTGCGCGCCGCCGAGGAGGACCTGCGCGCCGCCACGGCCCGCATCGGCGCGGAGTGGGGCGGCCGGCTGCCGCAGGTGACGTTGACCGGCCAGTACGGGTATGTGAGCGACGACCTGTCCACTCTCTTCGAGAGCCAGAACAACACCAACGCGCTCTTCGTGGGTATCACCGTGCCGCTCTTTACCGGCGGTCGGCTGCAGGGTCAGGTGAACGTCGCCGAGGCGCAGGCCGAGCAGGCGCGGGCGCGGTACGAGCAGGTGGTGCTGCTCGCCTTGCAGGATGTCGAGAATGCACTGGTCGCCATCCGGACCACGCGCGAACAACTCGCGGCGCAGACCGCGCAGGTCGGATCGCTCAGTGAGTCCCTGACCCTGGTCCAGCACCGATACGAGAACGGGCTCGCGAGCTACCTCGAGGTGCTCGACGCCCAGCGGAGCCTGTTCAACGCCGAGCTGAGTCTTGCCCGCGCGCAGGCGCTGCAGCTGTCCAGCGGCGTGCGCCTGTACAAGGCGCTCGGCGGGCCCTGGTCCGAGCTCGGCACCGCCCGAGAATGATGCCAACACCGCCCCGCGGACTCGGGCGGGTGCGCCGGCTCCTCCTCACCGCGGTCGTACTCTTCTTCCTGCCCCGGTTCGCCGGCGCCCAGACCCCGGCCGACACGCTCGTGTCGGCCGGCGCCGAGTATCAATTCCACGAGTCGTTTCGCGGTTTCAAGGGCTGGCTCTACGGGAGCCGGTACCGATCGCTCTGGGCCACGCCGGTGGCGGCGCCCGCGCTGACGATCGGCCTGCAGGCGGGCGCCGGCGACTCCACTCCGCAGGCCAAGCTCGCCTGGTTCTGGGCGCCGGATGGCACGCTGTGGGAATACCGCCCACTGGATCGCGACTTGCTGTCGGTTACGCCACCAGCCATCCGGAAGAACCTGCTCCCCACTTTCATCCAGGCCCTCAACGCCTCCCGGCACCCGGGGGCGGCGCCTGTCGTGGCGGCGCTCGCGGAGGCGGTCGGCGTCCGTGTACCGGAATCCCGGCTCGTCCGCGTCGAGGACACCGTCGCTGCGCCGACGGGACCAGGCCGGCTCGGGTACGCCGTCTCCGTCAGCACGGCAGGACGCACCACCGCCGAGGTGCTCGACAGCCTCCGGGAGGATGGCGGCCGGAATTTCGATGCCCGCACCTACCTCCGGGAGCGGTTGCTCGACACCTACCTCGGCACCGTGGACGACTCCCCCGATCAGTGGCGGTGGACACGGAATGGCCCCGACGGACAGTGGACGCCGGAACCGCGGGACCGTGAACGCGCCTTCGCCAAGTATGACGGCGTGCTCGCCGGCCTGGCGCGGGGCACCATACCGGCGTTCGTGAATTTCGGCGAGGGATACCAGGAGCAGCTCGGCGTGATGGCCTACCAGCGCACGCTCGACCGGCAGTTGCTGTCGCTCCTGGATTGGCCGGTGTGGGATTCAGTCACGACCGCGTTTCAAGCGGCGCTGACCGATTCGGTCATCGCTGCGGCCGTGGCGCAGCTCCCGCCGGAGTACCTCGCGGGCGGCGCGAGTTCCCTGAACTCCGGCCTTCGCGCCCGCCGGGACCTCCTGCCCAAGGCGGCCTTCGGACTCTATCGCCTGATCAACCAGGAGGCGGCGTTCTTCGGCACGCCCGGCGCCGACACCGTCACCGTGATCCGGATGCAGGATGGCGCGCTGGAACTCGCATTTCAGGATGGATTCCGGCGCGTCTACGCGCCGGGGGAGACGGACGCCGTGGCGCTCTACCTGGGAGGCGGGGCAGACCGCATCGATCTCGTCGGGCCGGGCCGGGCCGGGCCGATCCTGGACGTGGCATGGCAACCTGGGCTCACGCTGGCCGGAGCCCGCGGCAGCGGACAGCGAACGAAGGTGTACGGCGGCGGGCAGCGCACCGGCGGGATGCGACTCGACATCGTGCCGGACACCCTGCCGGTGCCCGAGGTCGAGGATCTCGACCTGACGCGGCCCCCGCCCGTTCCGCTCCACGGCACGGATGCGCAGCCCATTTTCTGGTTCGACGTGAACTCGGACGTCGGCGTCCTGCTCGGCGGCGGTGTCTCGCTCACCAGCTACCGCATCGGGCACGAGCCGTACTACAAGCGGCTCCGGATCCGCTCCGGCTATGCAACGGCGGTGGACAACTACGCGATCGAGATCAGCGGCGAGTTCCGGCGGTGGCGCTCCCGGGAAGCCACCACCCTGGACGCCGGCGTGTCGGAAATCGTGGTGCTGCACTTCTTCGGGTTCGGCAACTCAACCCCCTTCACCCAGCCGGCGGACTATTATCTGGCACGGCAGCGCCAGCTCTACGTCTATCCCGCCTGGAACTACCGGATGACGCCGAAGTCGAACCTCGCCGTCGGTCCGATCTACAAGCACGTCCGCACCGACACGCTGTACAACGGCTTCATCGCCGAGACGCGCCCCTACGGCGTCCCGGAATTCGCCCAACTCGGCGTATCGGCGACGGCGTATTACGATTCACGGGACACGCCCAACTTCACGCGCAGCGGCTGGAACATCCGGGCCGGCGGCAGTTTCTACCCGATCGTATTCGACGGCGGCAAGCCGTTCGGGACGATGCAGGTATCGGCGGCCACCTATCTCACGCCTCCGGAGCTGTCGCGGCTGACGCTTGCGCTCCGCGCCACCGGCCGGCTGACCATGGGCGACGTGCCGGTGCACGAGGCGGCGTTCGTCGGCGGCTCGACCACCGTCCGCGGCTACGAATCGGGCCGCTATGCCGGGCAGGCCTCGGCGTTCTTCAACAGCGAGCTGCGCATCCGCGCCGCCACCCTGCCCTTCGTGGTGCCGTGGCAGCTGGGCGTGGTCGGCATCGCGGACCTGGGGCGGGTGTTCAACGTGACCGACGACGGCAACGTGTGGCACGGATCGGCGGGCGGCGGCATCTGGTTTTCGTTGCCGAACCGCTCGGTGGGCGGGGTGGTCACGGTGGTGGCGGGCCCGCAGGGCTCGGCCCTCTGGCTGAGCTACGGGTTCATGTACTAGACTGACCAAGGAGACCGGCATGCGACTTCGAACTGGGAGACCGGCATGCGACGTCCCAACCTGCTCCGTCTGTTCGCCGCCCTGTGTTGCGTGGCGCTCATCGCCGCCTGCGGCGAGGGCGGCTCCTCGACGACCGGTATCAGTGGGGGTTCCGCGTATCCCGCGACCGTGGACGGGACCTACTCCGCCACCACCGTGACCCTGACCGAAGCCGGTGGCAGCACGGACCTCATCGCTGAGGGCGCCGCCATATCGCTCGTCTTGACACCGGGGGGCGCCACAACCGGGACCATGACCGTTCCGGCGGCCTATTCGGAATCGGGTGAGGAAGAAATCCTCTCGCTCGCCGGCACCTACACCTATGACGATGCGACGGGCATCGCGACCTTTGCCCATGCCGCCGACACCTTTATCCGTGACACGGAGTGGCACGCGAAGGGAACCCGGTTGACCGGCACCTTCGATGGTGGGACCTACAGCATCAGCGCGACACTCGAGAGCGGCCCCTAGGCTATCCGACCGACCGCAGCCCCTCGAGCGCTCGCCGCACGAAGACCGGCGCCATGTCCTTGCGCCAGCCGATGGTGAAGTCGGTGTTGTCGAGCGGCTTGGCGAGCTTCGAGGCCAGCCGCGCCGCTTCCTCGAGCTGGTCGTCGTCGAGCGTCCCGCCCACCAGCGTGGCGGCCGCGTCCTCCACCAGCTTGGGGTGCGAGCCGACGGCGCCGAGGACGATCCGCGCCGCGGCCACCTTCCCCGCGCTGTCGAACGACGCCCACGCCGCCACGCCCAGCACCGGAAAGTCGAACGCGCCCCGGCGGCGCAGCTTGCGGTAGCTGGCGCGCGCGCCGGCCAGCGACGGCACCTCGATCCGCACCAGCAGTTCCTCCGGCCGCTTGGTCAGGAACGCCATCCCGTCGTCGTGGTAGAGCGCTGCGGCCGGAATGGTCCGCTCGCCGTCGGGCCCCGCCAGCACCACCCGCGCGTCCAGCGCCACCATCACCGGCGCCAGGTCGCTCGACTGCACCGCCCAGCAGCGCGGGCTCGAGGGCGCCACCCAGCAGGTGTCGCCGTCCTTCTTCATGCAGAAGTTGATGGCCTTCCGCCACTCAAAGCCCTGGTCGTAGTAATTGCAGCGGGTGTCGAGCAGGAGATTGCCGCCCACCGTGCCCATGTTCTGCAGCAGCGGCGTAGAGATTTCGGAGGCCGCATGCGCCAGCACGGGCCACCCGGCGCGGACCCGCGCATCGCGGAGGAAGCGGCTCAGCGTGACGCCGGCGCCGATCACCAGCGCCCCGTCAGCCGCCACCTCGAGCCGGCCGAGCTCCGGAATTCGCCGCACGTCGATGACACGCCGCGGCTCCTGCTGCCGGCGCTTCATGTTGGGATAGAGGTCTGTGCCCCCGGCCACGTACGCGCCGGCGGCGCCAGCCGATACGCGCTCGGCGACGGCCTCGCGGACCGAGGTCGGGAATGATGTTTGGTGCGGTGGCAGTCTCAGCATGGCGTACTCTCCCAGATCCCCGAGCTTACTTTGTTCCGGCCCCGCTGCCCCCCTGCCCCGCTGCCCTGCCGTCGCCGCCCTGCGCCGGCGTCCGGACATAGGTCCGCTCCGGCCACGGTACCGTCGGCGTGCCGCTCGGCCCGAATCGCGGATCCTTCCCCTTGGCCTTGGCCTGGATCGCCTTCAGGACCTTTGGCGCGCTCATCGGCACCTCGTCGATCCGCACCCCCACCGCGTCGTAGATCGCGTTGGCGATGGCGGGCATCACCGGATTGAGCGGCCCCTGTCCCGCCTCCTTGGCGCCGAAGGGGCCGTTGGGATCGGGGTCCTCGATCAGATAGGTGATGACGTCCGACATTTCCATGGTGGTCGGGCTCTTGTACTCCAGCATCGACGGCCACTTGTGCACCAGCCCGAGCTTCTCGCGGTACGCCATCTCCTCCATCAGCGCCTCGCCGAGGCCCATGTACACGCCGCCCTCGACCTGGCCCATGACCAGCGCAGGGTTGATGCACTGTCCGATGTCGTGCCCGATCCAGATGGTGGGGACGCGCACGATGCCGGTGTCGGGATCCACCTCCACCTCCGCCACGGCGGCCGAGTAGCTGTACGCCGCCGAGGGGCCGACGCCGGCGCCGCGATACCGGCCCGGCGAGCGCGGCGGCGTGTAGCTCCCCACCGCGCCCAGCGTTCCGTGTTTCGCCTCGGCCACACCCACGGCCTCGCGGAAGGTGAGCCCGGTGTCGGGTTCCTGCGCATCGAACACCCGGCCTCCGCCGAACACCAGCCGGTCCACCGGCACGTCGAGCTTGGTGGCCACCGCGGACGCGATGAGGTCGCGGACCCGGCTCGCGGCCTGCATCGCCGCCTGTCCGGTCATGAGGGTGACGCGTGAGGAATAGCTGCCGAGGTCCACCGGCGTGAGGTCGGTGTCGGCGGTGACGACCTTGATGTCCGAAGGTTCGATGCCGAGGACCTCGGCGGTTACGTAGGCCAGCACCGACTCGGAGCCCTGCCCGATGTCGGTGGAGCCGCAGAAGATGGTGACCCCGCCACCCCGATCGCACTTGATCTGCGCGCCGGAGTGCGGCATGTCGTTCCAGTAGATCGGGAGCCCGGCCCCGGTGATATAGGAGGAGCAGGCCAACCCGAGGCCCCGGCCGTAGGGGAGCTTCCGGAAGCGCTCCTTCCAGCGCGACCCTTCCACCACCTTCTCGATGCAGGCCGCCAGGCCGACGGTGCCGAGCTGCAGCCAGTTGGCGGTGACGCTGTTCGGCTGGACGAGATGCCTGAGCCGGAGCTCGGCCGGATCCAGCTTGAGCTCTTCGGCGATCTTGTCGAGATGCACCTCGACCGCGAAGCGCGGCTGCGTGGTGCCGTGCCCGCGCTTCGGCCCGCCGGGCGGCTTGTTGGTGAAGGCTCGCGCGCCGCGGAAGCGGTAGGTGGGGACATCGTAGGTGACGGTCTGCAGCGCGCCGGTGTAGTAGAGCGAAGCCACGCCGTAGGAACCGTAGGCGCCGCCGTCGAGGTACGACTCGAAGTCCATGGCGGTGATGGCGCCGTCCTTGGTGACGCCGGTGCGGATCTTCATCAGCGCCTGATGCCGGCCCCGGTGGCAGTAAAACACCTCCTCGCGGGTGAGGCCGATCTTCACGGGGCGGCCGGTCATGAGGCTCAGCTTGGCCACCACGATCTCGTGGTTGAACGGGTCGCTCTTGCCCCCGAAGCCGCCGCCGTTCGGCGTGGCGATGACTCGGATGCGCGCCGGCGGCAGGTCGAGCACCTTCGAGAGGGCGCGGTGCAGGTAGTGCGGCGTCTGGGTGCTGGACCAGACGGTGACGCGCCCGTCGGGTGTGGCGTGCGCGATGCTGGCGTGCTGCTCCATCGGCAGGTGGGTGTTGCCCTCGTACAGGAACAGATCCTCCCGCACCAGGTCGGCGCGCTGGAAACCTTCGTCCAGCTCCCCGAACTGCAGGTGCACCAGCTTGTGCCAGTTGCCCTCGTCGGCGTAGCCGTGGAGCTGGGGCGCGGGGGTGGCGGCCGCGTCGTCCACCGAACCGATGACCGGCAGCGGCTCGTACACGACGTCGATGAGGCCACAGGCCGCGAGCGCCGTCTCCTCGTCCACCGCCGCCACCGCGGCCACCGGATCCCCCACGAACCGCACCACGTCCGGGCAGAGGGCGTGCTCGTCCTGGCTCACCGGGAGGATGCCGAACGGGATCGGCAGGTCGGCGCCGGTGAGCACCGCCTCGACCCCCGGAAGGGCCAGGGCCCGTGCGGCGTCGATGGACACGATGCGCGCGTGGGGGTGCGGGCTCCGGAGCAGCTTGCACCAGAGCATCCGCGGCAGCACGATGTCGTCGGCGAAGAGCGTTTGTCCCGCGACTTTGCCCGGGGCGTCGGTCTTCGGGCGTGGGGTACCAATCACGGCGTAGGCAGCGGGGCCGCTGGGCAGCGGGGCCGTGGTGGTACTGCCCCGCTGCCCCGCTGCCCCGCCGCGGCCCGCACGCTCAGTAGCCATGCAACGCCTCGTGTGATGGGGCCGCTTCTTCCCCCCGCATCCGCGCCGCCGCCAGCTCGATCGCCTCGTAGATCTTCACGTAGCCGGTGCAGCGGCAGAGGTTGCCGGAGAGGGCCAGCTTGATCTCATCGCGCGTGGGAGCGGCGTTGTCCGCGAGCAGCGCCTCGGCGGCCAGCAGCACGCCGGGCGTGCAGTACCCGCACTGCGCCGCGCCCATCTCGACGAAGGCCTGCTGCAGCGGATGCAGCGTCGGGCCATCCGCCATCCCCTCCACCGTGGACACGTCCTGTCCCTCGACCGCCTGCGCCAGCACCAGGCAGGAGAGCACCGGCACGCCGTCGACCAGGACGGTGCAGGCACCGCACTCGCCGAGCTCGCAGCCGTGCTTGGTGCCCGTGAGCTGCAAGTCCTCGCGCAGCAGCTCGAGCAGCGTGGTGTGCGGCTTGTAGAGCGCCTCGCGCGCCTCGCCGTTGACGCGGAACGCGCCTCGGATGCGCGGAACGCCATTCCCAATTTGGACCAGATCGCCGTGACTCATGATCTTGCCTCATGTCGGCATCCCCCCTCTCCGCTTGCCGGAGAGGGAGTCAGGGGGTGAGGTCGCGCTACAACGGCTTCAGCTTCGCCAGCACATCGTCCACCACCACCGCGGGCACGCGCCCCGCCACCTCGGCGCGGCGCGCGTTCCAGTCGGCACTCCGCAGGTGGTCGGCCAGCACGACCCCCTCGACCGCCGAGGCCGGCCGGCAGCACGACCTCGAACGGATAGCCCTTGGCCTCCCGGGCGATGGCGCACATCAGCGCCAGCCCGGAACGCGCGTTGTAGAGCGCGGGCGAGACGACCAGCGCCGGACGCCGGAACGGCGCACTCCCGTTGCCCGGCTCGATCGTCACCCAGACAAGATCGCCGCGATCCGGTGCTACCATACCTCGCGACCCTGGGGCCGGCCCCAGTCGGTTTTCTGGTGTCGGTTTTCCGCGGTGATGCCGTCCACCAACTCTTCAAGGGCGTATTCCCGCCCTGCGGCGGCCACCACGAGCCGACCGTCACGGAGCGTGATCTCGACCTCGGCGCCCTCGCCGAGTCCGAGTTCGTCCATGAACGGCTTCGGGAGCCTGATGGCTAAGCTATTGCCCCATTTGGAAATACGAGTTCGCACTCAGTACCTGAATCGAAGTAGATACATTGAAGATACATCATCAAGCTGCCCGAGCGCAACGACCTCGTGGAAAAAACTCTGGATTGCGTTTCTCGCGGGAGGTGATACTGTAGAAATCTTCACGCTCCGGTTCTTGTCCAACCACCACGCGAGGTACCTCCATGCCGTTCACCACCCTGCGGCGCATCGCGGGCGAGCTCCGTCTCCCGCTCGCGCTCGCCGCCATCGCCGTGCTCGCGTCCCCGTCCGTCGCTCGCGCCCAGGGAGCGCTGCCCAAGCTCTCGCCACAACTCGACAGCGTGCGCGCTGGCCTGAACAAGTACCAGGACCCGATGGTGGCGGTGGCCGACGGTTACCTCTCGACCCTCGCCTGCATCGACTTCCCGAAGCCGTTCTCCGAGGGGCCCCTGCAGGTCGTCGCCGGCGGGATGGGCGTCCACTTCCTCAACATGAGCACCATCGGCCCGACTCTCGACCCGACCAAGCCGCAGGTGCTGATCTACGAACCGCAAGGGCGACAAGCTGGTGCTCGTTGGCCGCGGAGTGGTTCATGCCGGTGCAGGCGGCTGGCTCGACGCACCCCGCGATCTTCGGCCAGCAGCTGAACGGTCCGATGGAAGGCCATCCGCCGATCATGCCCCCGGAACTGCACCATTACGACCTGCACGTCTGGCTCTGGAAGGAGAACTCCGGCCGGTCTCTTCTCGCCGACCAACCCGGCCGTGACGTGCGCAAGGGCAGCTACTCCTTCGCGGGCGATCGCACCAAGATGGTCGGTGGCCACGCGCACTAAGGCTATATTCCACTCGTGACCAGCCGCGCCGTCCGCCTCCGCTCCTCGCTCCTCTCCGCGCTCTTCCTGCTCGGGGCGCTGGGGTTCCCGTTGGCGGACGGCGCGCTGTTCCACGTGGCCGGCCACGACCCGTTCGCCGGCGTCACGCACGTCGAGGCGACGGGCGGCACCCACCACGCCGACCGCTGTACGCTCGCCCAGCCGGTTGCGCCCCAGCAGGAATCGCTCGGGAGCGCCCAGCCCCTTCGCGTCCCGCCGCCGCTCGTGCTCCGGATCGAGGCCCCCGCAGCCGGCGGCCCCGTGCGACGCCGACGCCAGTCGCCTGCAGCATTCCCGCGCCCCTCCCGCCTGACCCTCTTCCGTTCCCCCTGAGCTCAACATTGGGAGCCAGCGCCACCGGCTCCCCCAAACAGGAATAGAGGAGGCCTATGCGGCTGTCGTTCCGCACGGCTGTCTTGACCGTCGCACTCGCGGGCGGCGCGGCGTCCATCGCCGCCGCCCAGGGAGCGCCCACCGCCACGGTGGATTCGCTCCGGCGGACGGTTGCAGCCCTGACCAGCCGGCTCGATTCGCTCGAGGCCGGCCACTGCCCCGCTGCCCCGCTGTCCGCGCCGGCCAAGCCTCGGCCGTCCGGCAACGCGGAGGTTGATTCCCTCGCCGCCACCGTCGCGGTGCTGACCGCAAGGGTCAACGCCACCGTCGCGGCGCGCTGCGCACCTTCCGCCGCGACGCCGCCGGCTCAGGCGGCAGCCGACACGGCCGATCCGCTGGCCGCCATCCGCGCCGCGGCGGACAGTGCGGCCGTGGCGGCGGGAGCGCCGGCAGCCGGCGACACGACCGGCGCCGGACCCACCGAGTTCGTGAGCCGGCAGCGCAACCAGTCGTCCATGAACCCGGAGATCAGCGCCACTGGTGACGTGCAGTTCTCCGCCGAGACCGGCCAGCAGGGGCTCGACCTCCAGCTGGCGGAGGTGGAGGTCTCGCTGCAGGCGGCGCTCGACCCGTATTCCGCCACCAAGATCTTCCTCACCTGGGGTGCGGAGGAAATCGGCGTCGAGGAGGCGTACATCTACTGGACCGGGCTCCCGGGCAAGGTCCGCGCGGACCTCGGCAAGTTCCGCATGTCCGTGGGTGAACTCAACCGGTGGCACCCCCACGCGTTGCCGGAGACCAACTATCCCCTCGTCTACCAGGCGTTCCTGGGCGAGGACGGGCTGGCCGGCACCGGCGTCAGCCTGTACACCACGCTGCCGGTCTCCGTCGCCAAGGGAACGTCCGAGATCTTCCTGCAGGGCGCGGCCGTCGAGAGTGAGCCGCTGAACGACGGAAGCCTCCAGCCCGCCCTGCTCGGGCGGCTGCAGAACTTCTGGCAACTCTCGCGCAGTACCTACATGGAAATCGGCTTCACCGGTGTCGGCGCGCAGAACAGCGATTCCGGCCTCACCAGCAACCTGCTCGGCGCCGACCTGCGCTTCACCATCCGTCCTCCGGACGCCGGCACCCGGAAGGACATCACCTGGCGCACCGAGGGATACCGGCTGCAGCGCGTCGGGCCCGACCCGACCACCACGCGGTACGGGATGTACTCCGACCTCAGCTGGCGCTTCAGCCGGCGCTGGGTGGTCGGTGCCCGGTACGACAACGTCGAGGCGCCCTACGGTCCCGACGACGACAACTGGCGCGCCACCGCCGTCGCCACCTGGTGGCAGAGCGAGTTCGTGTACCTGCGCCTGCAGGCGTACCGCAACCACCTCGAGTCCACCGGCTCGCTCGACAATCTCACGCTCCAGGTGGTCTGGGCGATGGGTCCCCACAAACACGAGACCTACTGACATGCTCTCATCGGCATTGCTGTTCTTCGCGGCGGTCTGGCTGGCGCCGCCTGCTGCCCAAGTCAAGGTCGTCACGAGCCTCACGACCTACGGCTCCATCGCCCGCGAAATCGTGGGCGACCGCGGCACCGTCTCCTCGATCGCGCAGGGCGACGAGGACCCGCATTTCGTGCAGCCGAAGCCCAGCTTCGTGGCCCTGCTTCGTGACGCGGACCTGTTCGTGACCACCGGCCTCGACCTCGAGCTCTGGGTGCCGACGCTGCTCGACCGGGCCGGCAACCGGAAGATCATGGAGGGCGGACCCGGGTACGTGGCCGCCTACACCGGCATCGCGCTCCTCGAGGTGCCGGTGTCGCTTAGCCGCGCCGGCGGCGACATCCACGCCGAGGGCAACCCGCACATCCACACCGACCCGGTCAACGGCATCATCATCGGGCGGAACATCCTGGCCGGCCTGCTCAAGGTGGATGCTGCCAACGCCGACTACTACCGCGCGCGCGAGCTCGACTTCGAGAAGCGGGTCCTCGAGGCCACCATCGGCAAGGAGCTCGTCGGTGTCCTCACGCCGGCCACCGCCTTCAACCTCCTCAAGACCGGCCAGTTCGACGGATTCGTCTCCAAGACGATGCTGCACGGCAAGCCGCTCTCCGACCAGCTCGGCGGCTGGCTCAGGGCGGGCGCGGATTTCCGCGGGAAGGAGATGGCCTGCTACCACAAGGAGTGGGCGTACTTCAGCGCGCGCTTCCAGGTCACCTGTGTCACCTACGTCGAGGCCAAGCCGGGCATCCCGCCGACGCCGGGCCACGTCGAGGAAGTCATCGCGCTCATGAAGGACCGCCAGATCCCGGTGATCTTTGCCTCGAATTACTTCCCGAAATCGCAGGTCGACCAGGTGGCCGCCAAGACCGGCGCCACCGCTGTCGTCGTCCCCGAAAACACCTATGGCGCCCCCGGCGTGACCACCTACTTCGACCTGGTCAACACCTGGGTCACCGGCCTCGCCGCCGGCTTCGGAAGGAAGAACTGAGCCGATGCTCGACCTGATCCTGCCGCCGCTGGCGGCCTGCATGGTGATCGTGGCCATCCACTCCTACCTCGGGCTCCACATCATCGCGCGCGAGGTCATCTTCGTGGACCTCTCGCTGGCCCAGATGGCGGCGCTCGGCTCCACGGTGGCCATCTTTGCCGGCTCCGAGCCCGGCTCCACGATGTCCTATGTCTATGCGCTGGGGTTCACCACGATCGGCGCGGCGCTCTTTGCACTCACGCGGACGCACCAGAAGGGTCGGGTGCCGCAGGAAGCCATCATCGGGATCGTCTACGTGGTCGCGTCGGCGGCGGCCATCCTGGTGGCCGACCGCGTTCCGCGCGGCGGCGAGGCCATCAAGGACATCCTGGTGGGGAGCCTGCTCTGGGTCACCTGGCCGGCCATCCTCAAGATGGCGGGGGTCTACGCGGCGCTTGGCGTCTTCCACTTCATCCTGCGGAAGCGCTTCCTCACGATTTCATTCGAGCCGGAAACGGCCCTGGCCAACGGGTGGAGCATTCGCTGGTGGGACTTCTGGTTCTACCTCAGCTTCGGCGTGGTGATCACCCTGTCGGTCCCGATCGCCGGTGTGCTGCTGGTCTTCTCGTTTCTCGTAGTGCCGGCAGCGGCCGCGTTCCAGTTCACCTCCAACCAGAAATACCTGGCGATCACCTCCTGGCTCACCGGCATCGCCGCCTCCGCGGCGGGCATCGCGGTGTCGTTCAAGTACGACCTGCCGACCGGGCCGGTGATCGTTTGCGCGTTCGGGCTGATGTTGCTCCTGGCGTTCGGCGTTCGCCGGTTCATCCCTGTGAGCGAATAGCCGGCGCGCGGAATCGCACACCGAGTCAGACGCGGGGGAGGCGACCTCCCCCGCGTTTTTTCATGCAATTTCGCGCTTCGCCCGTGCAATTCCTGTCCGGAAGGTTGCATTTCTTGGACAGGGCAGGCGCAGGAAGAATCAAATCGCGATCGCATAACCACTTAGGAACGAACTGCCCCCCTGTCCCGCAGCCCCGCTGCCCCGCCGATTCCGGCCCCCATCCTGCACCTTCCTCCCTGTCCAGGAGGATTCCACCCATGAGTCGATTGTTCCTCGTCGCCACCGCCTTGGCGCTCTTCGTGACGCCGGTCACCGCCCAGAACCCAAACGTCCGCCAGGGTTTCTGGTACGGATTCGGCTTCGGCGTAGGCTCCGGAAAGCTCCACTGCGACATCTGCAACGACCAGAGCGGTACCGACCTCACCGCATCGGCCCGCGCCGGCTGGGTGCTGTCACCCTCCTGGCTGCTCGGCGGCGAGCTCGACGGCTGGACCAACTCGCAGGACGTGGCGACCCGCCGCTCATGGAGCCTGAGCGCCGTGGCGCTCTGGTACCCGTGGAAAGAACGCGGCGCCTACGTGAAGGGCGGCCTCGGCATTACCGGCTATCGGGCCAGCGACTCCGTGGACGTCATCTCGACCACGCGACCGGGCGGCATCATCGGCGTCGGGTATGAATGGCGGGTCGGGAAGAAGGCCTCGATCAACCCGTACCTCAACTACCAGTACACCCTGGCCGGCGACCTCCAGTTCGAGCACACCGAGGACAACACCGTCACGACCGCCATCATCGCCAACGACGCCAGCATCTCGTCGGTGCAGTTCGGCGTCGGGCTCGTGATCCACTGAGCGGAGGACCCATGCGACACCCCACCCTGCCCATCCCGGCCGGCACGCTCGCCGTCCTCCTCCTCGGCTCCGCTGCCCTCTCGGCGTGCGCGGACGACTCGAGCGCGCCCTCCCCCCCGGTCGCCACCGGCGTGAGTGTGGCATATGACCTCTGGCGCCCCGGCCCCAACGACGACTGCACCGCGGACATTCACAACAGTTACTCGGTCGTGGGACCGGACGGAAAGCTCTACCCGACCTGGCACCCGCCCGTGGACCCGACCACCGGGTGCAGCTTCGGTCACGAGCACGGGCGCGACCCGCGCGGCTCCGACCTGTACCGCCGCACCGGCCCCATCCCCTTCGGCTACGCCAATGAGCAACTGGCCATCTGGGATCCGACGGGTGTGCGGAACGAGGACCATGTCGGCCACAAGGTCGAGTGGGAAAACGACGTGAAATTCGACCTCGGCGACGGCGTGGCGGGCTCGGTGCTGGAGGTCCGCTGCGACGTGCTCACCAAGCTCCACCAGGGCACGCACTCCAAGGACGCCTTCACCAACAACCTGCACGAGCTGGTGTACCACGTGGACTGCACCGGCGGCACCATGATCGGCATGACCGTCATGGCCGCCATCGGCACGCCGGGGGAAATGGTCGAGTCGTGCGACCACGACGTGCACATCCCCGTGGGTGCGCCGACGCCGCTCAACAGCCCCGATGGCGGCGGCAAGCGGACCCTGCCCGACCGGGCCTGCATCGAGCAGCACATGCTGGTGCCCCCGGGCCAGAATTCCAGCTTCGGCTCCGCGCTCCACGAGAGCTGGCAGGTGTCGGCGAGCCTCCGCACCGAGTCCGGCCGGACCCTGGCCAGCGTGGACCCGTATTACCAGGTCTTCTACCCGAGCCGTTTCTACGACCCCACCCTCCCGGGGCTCACCGGGCGCACGGTGGACATGTGCTTCACCTCCGAGCCGAACGGCGATCGCGCGCGGGGCTGGCTCTGCGACCAGGCCACGGCGAACGGCACGCTGACTTCGCTGGCGTTCGACGATCCGCGCTCCCCGTTCAATGGCGTGCGGCGCCAGGTGGACATCAACGGCAACCGCATCCGCAACGCCGAGGGACCGGAGGTCTGGTATACCGACCCCTTCGGCCGGAACGGCCGCACGCAGGCGTTCCCGGGCTCGATCCGCCAGGTGGTGGCCAAGATGGACAATGCGGATGGGTTCGAGTTCCGCGGCCCCACGATCGGCGGGAACCGGGACTACGGCGGGCCGGGGGTGCATGCGCCGAACTAGGCGGGGCCGCCCTATTCCCCTTCCACCATCCGGTACCCGACTCCCGGCTCCGTCCGCAGGTACTCCGGCCTCGCCGGGTCGCGCTCGATCTTGGCGCGGAGCTGCGCCATGAAGACGCGCAGGTAGTGATCCTGTCCGGTCCGGCCCGGGCCCCACACCTCGCGGAGCAGCTGCCGGTGCGTGAGCACCCGGCCCGCGTACTGGGCCAGCGCCAGGAGGAGCCGGTATTCGGTCGGCGTGAGGTGCACCGCTTCGCCCCGCACCGTCACCACCCGCCTGGCCCGGTCGATCGAGAGGTCGCCGGTGACGAAGACCGGCTCCTCGGGTTCTGACGGGCGCCGTGCCGCGTGGCGCAGGGCCACGCGCATGCGCGCGAGCAGTTCCGGCACGCTGAACGGCTTGGTGAGGTAGTCGTCGGCGCCGGCGTCGAGCGCGTCGATCTTGTCCCGCTCCTGTCCGCGCGCCGACAGGACGATGATCGGCCGGGCGTTCCACTCCCGAAGTCGGCGCGTCACCTCGATGCCGTCGGCGTCCGGGAGCCCGAGATCGAGCAGGATGAGGTCCGGGTTCCGGCTGGCGGCCTCGGCCAGGCCGTCGCGGGCGGTGCCCGCCTCGATCAGCCGGTACGATTCGGACGCCATCGCCGCGCGAAGGAAGCGCCGCATCGGCAGTTCGTCCTCGATGAGCAGCACGATCGGACCCGGATCGGTCACGGCGCGGCCACCTCCTCGTCCGGCTCCTGCTCGAGAGTCGGGGGCACCCCGACGATCGGCAGGGTGAAGCGGAATGCGGCGCCGCCGCCGGGACGGTGGTCCACCCAGAGCCGCCCCCCGTGCGCAGTCATGATGCCCCGACAGATGGCCAGCCCCAGCCCGATGCCGCCGGCTCCACGCGCCGCCCGGTGGAACTTCTCGAAGATCCGCTCGCGCTCCTCGTCGGGCACGCCGGGTCCGCGGTCCGCCACGGTCACCAGGACCTCGCCCGGACGGAGGGTGGCGCTGATCTCGACCGGGCTGCCGGCCGGCGTGTACTTCGCGGCGTTCTCGAGCAGGTTGATCAGTACCTGCTCGATGAGCACGTCGTCGATCGGCACGAGGGGGAGGCCGGCCGGCAGGTCGGTCGTCACCGGACGCCCAGCCAGGCGGTCCCCCGCGCGCAGCAGGGCGACGCCGACGACCTCCTCCAGGACGTGCCATTCCCGGTGCACGCCCAGCGCACCGCTTTCCACCCGGACCATGTCGAGGAGGTTGGCCACCAGCCGCGTCATGCGGCGGGACTCCTCCATGATGCTCTGCGCCAGCTCACGCCGCGTCGTGCCGGACAGGCGGCCCTGGTCCTCCACCAGGCTGCTCGCCGCTCCCTCGATGCTGGCCAGCGGCGTGCGGAGGTCGTGCGACAGCGAGCTCAGGAGGGAGGTCCGCAGCTGCTCCGCCTCGTATTCGAGGTGGACGATCCGCTTCTCTTCGGCGAGCGCGGTACGCTCGAGGGCGACGGCGGCCTGGCCGAGCAGCGATTCCAGGAGCTGGCGCTGCGCCGGGTCGCTGAGGCGGTCCACCGGCTCGGGGCGGAGCCCCACGACGCCAAGGACCCGTTCCGGCGTTGCCAGCGGCAGGTACACGGCCTCCGCCGCCGGAAGGGTCCGCGTACCGAGGCCTGCGGATTCGCCGTGCTCGAAGACCCACTTCGCCACGCCGAGGTCGCTTCGGGCGCCCTGCCGCGCGGGCATCTCCGCCACCAGGTCGAGCTGTCCGTCCACGTCGGGCAGGATGAGCATCACCGACCCGCCGAACAGGTCGTGCAGGTGGCGGAGCGTCACGCGGCCGAGTTCGGGTCGGGTGCGCGCGGCGGCGAGGTCGCGACTCACGGCGTAGAGTGTGGACGCCCGTCGCTCTCGCAGCCGCGCCACGCTGGCCTGCTCGCGCACCCGGGTCGTGAGCCCCCCCATGACCAGCGCCACGACGAGCATCATCACGAAGGTCAGGAGATACCGCACATCGGACACGGCAAAGGTGCCATAGGGCTGCACGAACACGATATCGAAGCAGGCCACCGCCAGCAGGCCGGCCAGCACCGACGGCCCCCGCCCATAGCGCGCCGCTGCCAGCACGACCGCCAGCAGGTACAGCATGGCGGCGTCGATCTCGGCGAGCGTGCCGTGGAACGGCACGGCGAGGGCGGTCATCAGCGCCACCACGAACGCCGCGCCGGCGTAGTGCCGAAGCGGCCCGAGCTCGAGGCCGCTCCGCGGCGACGGCGCCGACACCGCCTCCCGGTCGTCATCGGCGCCGACCCAGACGTGCATCCCCTCGGCTCCCCGGACCAGGCGGCCGGCCACCGATGCCGGGAAGAGCCCGGCGAGCCAGCCGCGCCTCGATCGTCCCACCAGGATCCGCGTCACGTTGTGGCTGCGAGCGTAGGCGAGAATTTCCTCGGCGGCGTCGTGGCCCGGTACTGAGACGGCGGTGCCGTCCAGCTCCTCGGCCAGGCGCAGCGCTTCTTGCGCCGCCTCGCGGTGCTTGGCGGGCATTGTGGCGTGGCGTGGCAGTTCGACGTACAGCGCGGTCCACGACGCACGGAGGAGCCCGGCCAGGCGGCGCGCGCTCCGCACCAGGCGGAGGCTCCGCTCCGAAGGCGAGATGCACACCAGAAGCCGTTCCGACGCCGCCCACGGCTCCGCGATCCCGGCGGAGGCGCGGTACCCGCGCATCTGCTCGTCCACGCGCTCCGCCGTACGGCGCAGCGCAAGCTCGCGGAGCGCGATAAGGTTGCCACGGCGGAAGAAGCGGTCCAGTGCCCGCTGCGCCTGTTCCGGGAGGTAAACCTTGCCCTCGAGGAGCCGCTGCTCGAGCACCTCCGGCGTCACGTCCACGAGTTCGATCTCGTCAGCCTCGTCGAGTACGGCGTCCGGCACCGTCTCGCGAACGGTGACACCCGTGATCTGGGCCACGACGTCGTTCAGGCTCTCGAGGTGCTGGATGTTGAGGGTGCTGAAGACGTCGATGCCGGCGCCGAGCAGCTCGTCGATATCCTGGTAGCGCTTCGCGTGCCGGGCACCCGGCGCGTTCGAGTGCGCCATCTCGTCCATCAGGATCAGGCTCGGTCGACGGGCCAGCGCGGCGTCGAGGTCGAACTCCTCGAGCATGGCGCCGCGGTGCGAGAACGCTTTCCTCGGCAGGACGTCGAGTCCCTCCACGAGGGCGGCGGTCTCGCGGCGCCCGTGGGTCTCCACCACGCCTACCACGAGATCCCGGCCGCCAAGCCGGGCAGCCCGGGCCGCTTCCAGCATGCTGAAGGTCTTCCCCACCCCGGGCGAAGCGCCCACGAACACCTTGAGCCGCCCCCGTCGGGAGCGGCTCTCTTCCTGCTGGACTCGGGCCAGCAGCGCGTCGGGATCCGGCCGCGCGCTCGTCATGCGGAGGCGCGCCGGAAACGGGACGTCGTCAGAATCGGACCGAGAGCGAGGTGACGATGAAGCCGCCCGATTCCGATCCGGTCGGAGCGCCCTGCTCCGGCCAGACCGGATCCGATGAGGAAAAGCCGCGCAATTCCGTCCGCCACTTCACGAACTCCTCGGGTTGCACGTCGACACCGATCGAGCCGCCGATCGTCCGGAATCCATCCGGAGTGCCCGTCAAGATTAACACCTGATCGCGGTCGGAGTGCCCCTCCACCCGGCCGACCACGGCCACCTTCTTCGAGAGCGCCTTCCGGCCGATGATCACCGCGCCGTACCAGGTCTGGGTGGACGCATCTGGGACCGTCTGCGCCCCGACGTCGAAGGTACCCCAGAAATCCCAGCCGTGCCCGGCCGAGACCTTGGCGAGCAGCTGGTTGTAGTACCGGGTGCGGGCCGGCAAGGTGTCGAGCTGCTCGTTGCCCGCGTAGAAGGCGTACGCCAGGGCCAGCGCCGGCGTGGCCTGCCAGTCCACCCGGGCGATGAACGACTTGTCCGGGTTGTTCTCCGACACGATCTGCCAGCCGTTCACCACGTGGAACTGCGCCGTCACCTTGGACGAGGCGGCCCAGGTCACCTTCGCGCCGGTCACGAAGTACGGGGTGTAGTCCGCCAGCAGAGAGCGGGTGTAGGTCGGGTTGTCCCATGAAATGAAGCTCTCCCACCCGATGGGCGAGAAGTAGATGCCCCCGTCCACCCAGACCTTCGGTGACACCCGCACCCCCACCCATGCCTCCTGGATGATGCGCGCCAGGTCGTCCCCGCTGACGCTCCCGACGTTGGGCTCCCCGGCGTAGTTGGCCTGCACCGACGTGCCGGCCTGCAGCGCCACGCGGCCGCGCACCTTTTCCCCCGTCAGCTTGGCCTCGAGGAATGCCAGGTTGACGTTGAATTCGTCGTGCCGCGCCGGCTGGGTGGTGAAGGGCCGGTCGAAGGCATCGGGCTGCCCGAAGTCCCAGGCGAAATAGGTATCGATGAACGCACCAAAGACGACGGCCGGCTTGGGCACCGTGTCCGTGTTCACGGCCGACGCCAGGACCTGGGGAATGGTATCGGGGGCCTGGGGAATCGACGCGGCCAGCAGCGTGGCCGCGAATGTCAGCGAGATCATGGAGTGCCTCGATCGAGTGCCAAATTGACCAGCACGACGTTGACGCGCGGTTCACCGAAGACCCCGAGGAACCGCTGCTCGGTGTTGGCGGCGATGACCGCCTGCACCGCCTCCGGGGTCATGCCCCGGGCTCGGGCGATCCGCGGCACCTGCACGGTCGCCGCGGCCACCGAGAGATGCGGGTCCAGCCCGCTGCCCGACGCGGTCACCAGGTCCACCGGCACCGGCCCGGTCAGCGTGCTGTCGGCGGCGCGGAGCGCGGTGATGCGGGCCGCCACCGCATCGTGCAGCGCCGGGTTGCTGGGGCCCTGGTTGGAGCCGCTCGAGGCGGCCCCGTTGTAGGGCGTCGGGCCGGTGGCCGAGGGACGCGACCAGAGATAGCCCGGCGCGCTGAAGGGCTGGCCGACAAGGCGCGAGCCGCGCGCCGTGCCGTCCACCACGATCAGGCTCCCGTTGGCCTGGGAAGGAAAGAGCAGTTGCGCCAGGCCGGTGATCGCGGCCGGGTACAGCACGCCCGTGAGCAGGGTCATCAGGGCGACGAACATGAGCGCGGGGCGCATCAGGGAACGCATGTCAGGTCCTCACGCCAGGTGCAGGGCGACGAGCAGGATGTCGATCAGCTTGATGCCGACGAAGGGCGCCACCAGCCCGCCCACTCCGTAGACCAGCAGGTTGCGCCGGAGCAGCGACGCGGCACCCAGCGGTCGGTAGGCCACGCCCTTGAGCGCCAGCGGGATCAGGAAGACGATGATGAGCGCGTTGAAGATGACCGCCGACAGCACCGCGCTCTCGGGCGTGGCGAGGCGCATCACATTGAGCGCGCCCAGCGCGGGGTAGGTGCCGACGAACGCGGCGGGGATGATGGCGAAGTACTTCGCCACGTCGTTCGCGGTGCTGAAGGTGGTGAGCGCCCCGCGCGTCATCAGCATCTGCTTCCCGGTCTCGACCACCTCGATGAGCTTCGTGGGGTTGCTGTCGAGGTCGACCATGTTGCCCGCTTCCTTGGCCGCCTGGGTGCCGGAATTCATGGCCACCGCCACATCGGCTTGCGCCAGCGCCGGGGCGTCGTTGGTCCCGTCGCCGGTCATCGCCACCAACCGGCCCTCCGCCTGGTACTGGCGGATGAGCGCCAGCTTCTGCTCCGGCGTGGCCTGGGCCAGGTAGTCGTCGACGCCCGCCTCCGCCGCGATGGCCGCCGCCGTCAGCGGGTTGTCGCCGGTGATCATGACCGTCTTGATCCCCATCGAGCGGAGCTCGCCGAAGCGCTCCTTGATCCCGCCCTTGACCACGTCCTTGAGTTGGATGACGCCGAGCGCGCGGGCCCCCTCGGCCACCACGAGCGGCGTGCCGCCGGTCTTGGCGATGGCGGTCACCGCCGCGTCCACGTTGGCCGGTACCCGGCCGCCCGCCTGCCGCACCCAGTTCACGATCGTCTCGGCGGCGCCCTTCCGGATCTGGCGGCCGTCGAGGTCCACGCCGCTCATACGGGTTTCGGCCGAGAATGGCACGAAGTGCGCACCCAGCGCGTGCACGTCCCGCTCGCGGATGCCGAACTTCTCCTTGGCCAGCACCACGATGCTCCGCCCCTCCGGCGTCTCGTCGGCGAGCGAGGCGAGCTGCGCCGCGTCGGCCAGTTCCTGTTCCGTCACGCCGTCGGCCGGCATGAAGGCCACCGCCTGGCGGTTGCCCAGCGTGATGGTGCCGGTCTTGTCGAGCAGGAGCACGTCCACGTCCCCCGCCGCCTCGACCGCGCGGCCCGACATGGCGATGACGTTCTTCCGGATCATCCGGTCCATGCCGGCGATGCCGATGGCCGAGAGCAGCCCGCCGATGGTGGTGGGAATGAGGCAGACGAGCAGCGCCACCAGCACCGTCAGGGTGATGGGGGTGCCACGCCCCGCCGCAGCCACGCTGAAGATCGAGAAGGGCAGCAGGGTGGCCACGGTCAGCAGGAAGATCAGCGTGAGCCCGGCCAGCAGGATCTCGAGCGCGATCTCGTTGGGCGTCTTCTTGCGGTGCGCCGCCTCGATGAGCCCGATCATCCGGTCGAGGAACGACTCACCGGGGTTGACCGTCACCCGAACGACGAGCCAGTCCGACAGGACGCGGGTGCCGCCGGTCACGGCGCTCCGGTCGCCGCCGCTCTCGCGGATGACGGGGGCGCTCTCGCCGGTCACGGCGCTCTCGTCCACCGAGGCCACTCCCTCGACGATCTCCCCGTCCGCCGGGATGTACTCACCCGCGGGCACGAAAACCGCGTCGCCCCGCCGAAGGTCGGAGGCGGGCGTCATCTCGAAATCGAGGTGATTGGACGGGTCTGCGAGGCGCTTGGCCTGCAGGGCGGTCCGGGTGCGTCGCAGGGCATCGGCCTGCGCCTTGCCCCGTCCCTCGGCGAGCGCCTCGGCGAAGTTGGCGAAGAGCACCGTGAGCCAGAGCCAGGCGCTGACGCCGAGGATGAACCAGGGGCTCTCGTCCCCGATGCCCCGGAACGACGCCCCGGCCAGGACGAGGGTGAATGCGCTGCCCACCAGCACCACGAACATCACCGGATTCCGGAGCTGGTGGCGCGGATGGAGTTTCGTGAAAGACTCGCGGAGCGCCCGGCGGGTGGTGCCGGGCGGCACGAGGGAAGTCGCGGAGCGGGTCATGGCTCAGTGTCCCATCAGCATGAGATGTTCGACGATCGGGCCGAGGGCCAGCCCCGGCAGGTGCGCCAGCGCACCCACCAGCAGGACCGTGCCGATCAGCAGCGCCACGAAGAGCGGCGTGTGGGTCGGCAGCGTGCCGAGGCCAGGCGGCACCGATTTCTTGGCGGCCAGCGACCCGGCAATGGCCAGCGTCGGCACGATGATCCAGAACCGGGCGAGGAACATTGCGATGCCAAGGGCGAGGTTGAAGAACGGAGTGTTGGCGTTGAGGCCGGCGAAGGCGCTGCCGTTGTTGTTCGAAGCCGACGAAAACCCGTAGAGCACCTCGGTGAAACCGTGCGCCCCCGGGTTGGCGATGGAGGCGGTGGCCGAGGGGAGCACCACGGCGATCGCGGTGCCGATCAGCAGCAGCGCAGAGGGCAGCAGCACGATGAGCGCCGAGAGCGTCACCTCGCGGGCCTCGATCTTCTTGCCGAGGTATTCCGGCGTCCGGCCGACCATCAGCCCGGCGATGAACACCGCCAGGATCGCGAAGATCAGCATGCCGTAGAGTCCGGAGCCGACCCCACCGAAGACCACCTCGCCCAATTGCATCAGCCAGAGCGGCCAGAGGCCGCCCAGCGGCGTGAACGAGTCGTGCATCGAATTGACCGAGCCGTTCGAGGCGGCGGTGGTCGCGGTGGCCCAGAGGCTCGAGCCCACCGGTCCGAAGCGCGCCTCCTTGCCCTCCATGTTGCCGCCCGGCAGAGTGACGCTCGCGACCTGGTCGGCGCCGGCCGCCGTGAGGGCGGGGTTCCCCGCCTGCTCCGCCGCCATCGTCGGAATGGTGAGCGCCGCAAAGATGAGCGCCATCGCCGCGAAGATGGCCCACCCCTGCCGGTCGTCCTTGACCATCCGGCCGAAGGTGAAGCAGAGCGCGGCGGGAATGAGGAGGATGGCCAGCACCTCCAGCAGGTTGCTGAACGGCGTCGGGTTCTCGAGCGGGTGCGAAGAATTGACGTTGAAGAAGCCGCCGCCGTTGGTGCCCAGCTGCTTGATGGCCACCTGGCTGGCGGCGGGCCCGACCGCGACGACTTGGGTACTGACGACCGTCGAGTCGGCCTGGAACGGCTGGACCAGCGTCACTTCCCGGGAGGCGGCCATGGTCTGCACCACGCCCTGCGACACCAGCAGCAGCGACAGCACCACCGCGAGCGGCAGGAGGATGTAGAGCACGCTGCGGGTGATGTCCACCCACGCGTTGCCGATGGTGGAGGCCGTCCGGCGAGTGAGGCCGCGGATCAGCGCGGCGAGCACCGCCATGCCGACCGCCGCCGACACGAAGTTCTGCACCGTGAGCGCCAGCATCTGCGTCAGGTTGCTCAGCGTCGTCTCGCCGCCGTACGCCTGCCAGTTGGTGTTGGTCGTGAAGCTGACTGCGGTGTTGAAGGCGAGAAACGCGGGCACGCCGGGCAGGCCGGCGGGATTGACGGGGAGCACACCCTGCAGCCGCTGGATGGCGTAGACCGCCACGAGACTGATGGCGCTGATCGCCAGGACGGCGAGGGTGTATTCCCGCCACCCCATTTCCCGCCCCGGGTCGATGCCGAGGAGGCGATAGAACACGCGCTCCACCGGCGCCAGCACCCGTTGGGTGAGTCGGGCCTCCCCGGCATAGACCCGGGCCATGTAGTGGCCGAGGGGCAACCCGAGGCCGATGAGCAACGCGAGGTAGCCGCCGAGTTGCAGCCAGGCGAAGGAGGTCATTCGAACGCCTCCGGGTTCAGGAGTGCCACCAGGAGGTAGACGAAGAGCCCGAGGGCGATGATGCCCGCGGCCCAATAGAGGATGGTCATCGGGCGCCTCCACGCCGCTCGCAGACGCGGAGGAAGACGCGGGTCAGCGCCAGCAGCAGCGCGGTGAGTGCAATGACGGCGATGTCCGACATGAACCGGGTCCGTGTGAGTGACACGGAAAAGGTAGGGCCCGGGGGATCAGGGGGTGGTAAGGAGGGGTGAGGAGAGTGTTAGGGAAGCATCAGGGCCGCAGAGCAGTCCCGTAACATACAGAGGGACAGTGACTTACGGCCGGCGCCGCCAGCCCGGCGCCACTGGCGGGCTCGAGAGCGACGCCCGACGAAGCAGCTCGAGATGGGGGGCCAGGACGTCGGCCAGCTGCTGCGCCAGCGCGATGTCGGCGCGGGTAAAGGCGTCGGCCCCGGCCGCGAGCAGCGTGAGGCAGCCGAAGATGCGCCCGCCGACGCGGAGCGGCACCACCAGCGCCGCAGTGGGCTGCCCTCCGGCCTTTTCCGCCTCGAGCTGGCGCCGCGCCGATGCATAGGCGTGCGGCAATTCTCCGCGCAGCACACGGCCCAGCTCGGTGCCGGCCACCGACATGAGCGGTAGGTCGGGGAGCGGCCGCGCGTCGCCAGGCGCCACGATCACCACTTCGTCGGCTTCGCCGAGGCGCAGCGCGAATTCCATCCGGTCGAACGGCAGGACCGTCGAGGCCTCACGCGCGAAGAGCCGCGTCGCGGCGCCGACGTGCGCGGTCGTGGCGAGCACTTCCGCAATCCGGCCGAGATGCGCCGGCACGTTGCGCAGCACGCTCAGGTGGGAGCGCATGACCTGCACCTGCCAGGCGAGGAGGAAGCTGTCCACCCGCACCGCGACGAGCGGCGCCACCTGCCGCAGGAGATCGAGGTCCTCCGGGCGGAAGAAGTCGGGGCCGTTCCCGCCGAGCAGGAGATAGCCCGCCACGCGAGTCTGCGAGAGGAGTCGCACGCCGATGACGGCGCGCGCGATCGTCGGGTCCCTGCCCTGCCCCGGCGCGTCGGGGCACCACGACGGCGTGGCGTGCTGCGCATGGGTGTCGCCGACGAGGATCTCGTCCGCGTCGCCGAACCGGGCGGCAGGATCGAACTGGTCCTTCGTGACGACCAGGGCGGGATCGGACCAGAAGGTCCCCGGGCCGTGGCGGTCGAACCGGTAATGCTCCTGGGCCGAAGCGTCGGGCACCAGGATCTGGATGCGGTCGTGGGGGAGCATCGGCTGCAGCGCCTGGGACACGAACTCGGAAAACTCCCTCGGCGTGCGCGAGGCCGATTCGGCGAGGCCGAGCTTGGCCAGGAGTTCATGGAGCTCGACGAGCTTGCGCCCCGGTTCCGAGCGGCGGCGCTCCGGAGGCGGGGGCGAGCCGTCCTCGCGTGGCGGCGCCAGCGGTTCCCTGCCCTGACGCGCTACGCGCGCCAGCGTCGGGCCGAGCGAGTCGGCCACGTTGCGGAGGAGCACTGCCTCGGGCAGCCCGTAGCTGCCCTGTCGCAGGTCAGCGAGGAGCAGGAGCCCGACGTCGCGGTCGCCATGCGGCACCGCCATGCAGACCACCGAGGCGTAGCCGGCGGTCCGGATCCGCTGCTCCATCGTGTAGAGTTCGTCCTGCCCAAGGTGCGGTGCGGGCGTCGGCACTTCGAGATTGTCCTGAGCCAGCGCCGAGGGGCCGACCAGCACGGCCGGCCCCTCGGGGGGATAGACCCAGAGCGCCATCAGGTCGTGCGGGAGTTCTGGGGCCAGCAACCCGGAGAGTGCTTCAAGCCAGGTCTCGAGTGCCACGGCATCCCACGTGCTCCCCTTGAGGCGCAGCAGCGGGACCCTCACGTCGAGGGCCTCGATCTCACCACCCTGGGAGGATGAGCGGTAGGAATCGCGGTGATCGTTCATGACGCAGCATAGTGCACTTTGCATGCCCCGCAGAACAGCGAACACTGGTAACCCTATATCAAATAATGTCTTACTATGTCTTTTGGCGACTCGCTCTGGAGGGCATGGCTACTGACTCATCTTGCAAATGCCTGCTGGACAAGAACTTCAGCCCGAACCGCAGACCGTATTGACATACCCCCACCCCCTATACAATATTTCGTCGGCAAGCTTCACGGCCCCGTCCAGGGCTGGGTTTGCACGAGGGACGTGAATTCGAGAAGAAGAGTAGCGATGCGGGTCGAATTAGTTGTTAATACAACTACTAATCTGTTCACTCGTTCTCCGAGGATTCCTTGGAACACCTGGTACTCCACATCGAAGGCATGTCCTGCGCGCACTGCCTGAATGCCGTCAACAGGGCGCTCGCCTCGCTCGATGGCGTGGAAATCGAGTCCGTCAAGATCGGCCGCGCCGAGTTGCGCTTCGACCCTGCCAAGGCGGACCCCACGACTATTGCCGCGGCAGTGTCCGAGCAGGGCTACCGCGCCACGCCGGCGCCCAGCGCAGGTTGACCTCCCAGCCATGACCACCGCCACCGAGCGCGCCACCATCCCCGTGACTGGCATGACCTGCGCCGCCTGCAGCGCGCGCATCCAGCGCACGCTCGAGCGGGCACCAGGGGTCGCCTCGGCCAACGTCAACCTCATG
Organism: uncultured Gemmatimonadales bacterium; assembly: GCA_963777835.1. GTDB lineage: Bacteria > Gemmatimonadota > Gemmatimonadetes > Gemmatimonadales > GWC2-71-9 > SPDF01. The sequence continues at coordinate 400,429 of CAVZRK010000004.1, forward strand.
ACCAACTCGGCCACCGTGGAGTTCGACCCCACGGTCTCCTCGCTCGACGCCCTCATCGCCACCATCAAGGACACCGGATACGGGGCCGAGCTTCCCCGCCCCGAGGCGGCGGTCGGCGAGGCCGAAACGGCCGACGAGCTCCGGCTCGCGGAGGAGCGGGCCGTCCTGCGCCGGAAGGTGACCGTCAGCCTCGTCGCCGCCGCCCTCGCGATGCTCATAGGCGTCCCGCTCGGCGAGGCAGCCGCGGCCCAGGGCGCCGACGATCCGCTCATGCACCTCATGATGCCGCTCGGCCACGCCCTTCGGTCGATCGCCCCTGGCATCTTCACGGTGAGCGCCGACGCATGGCGCTGGACGCTTCTCCTCCTGACCCTCCCGATCGTGTTCTGGGCCGGTCGCCACTTCTACGTGCGCGCATGGGCCGCCGCGCGGCACGGCGGCGCCGACATGAACACCCTCGTGTCCGTCGGCACCGGCGCGGCGTTCCTCTTCAGTTTGGCGATGACGGTGGGCGGCCCGTATTTCGTGGCTCGGGGAGTCGAGCCGCACGTCTACTACGAAGCCGTCATCGCGATCATCGCGCTCATTCTCCTCGGCAACTACCTCGAGGCCCGCGCCAAGGGGCGCACCTCGGCCGCCATCCGGAAGCTCGTCGCGCTCCGGCCGGACCTCGCACACGTCGTGCGGGGCGGGGAACTGCTCGACCTTCCGCTCGATGCCGTCCGGACCGGCGACGAGCTGCTGGTCCGCCCGGGGGAAACGATTCCGGTGGACGGCGTCGTCCTCGAAGGGACCACGACGGTGGACGAGGCGATGCTCACCGGCGAACCCACCCCGGTGGCCAAGCGCACGGGGAGCCCCGTGGTCGGCGCCACCCTCAACCGGGCCGGGGCCATCCGGATGCGCGCCACGCGCGTCGGCGGCGACACCGTCCTCGCGCAGATCATCCGGATGGTGCGCGAGGCACAGGGCGCCAAGGCGCCGATCCAGCAGCTCTCCGACCGGATCGCCGGCATCTTCGTGCCGGTGGTCATCGTCATCGCCCTCGGCACCTTCGCGGCCTGGTACTTCGTCGGCCCCGAGCCGCGCGTCGTGCGGGCGCTCGCCGCCGCCGTCACGGTACTCATCATCGCCTGCCCGTGCGCCATGGGGCTCGCCGTACCGACCGCCGTCATGGTGGCCACGGGTCGCGGGGCGGAGCGGGGCGTGCTGTTCAAGGGCGGCAACATCCTGCAGCGCGCCGCCGAGCTCGACGTGGTGGTGCTGGACAAGACCGGCACCATCACGGCGGGGAGCCCGGCGGTCACCGACGTCTGGGCCCTCGGGGCGGGGAAGGACGCCGACATGCTCGGGGCCGCGGCCGCCCTCGAGAGGATGAGCGAGCATCCCCTCGGCGAGGCCATCGTGGCCGAGGCGCGCGCGCGGGGGTTGGCCATCCCGGAGGTCGCGGAGTTCCAGGTGACGCCGGGCAAGGGCGCGGTGGGCGTCGTGGGCGGCGTCGGCGTCATCGTCGGCAATCGCGCGATGCTCGCCGACTGGGGCGTGGACCCGTCGCCGCTCGCCGCCGAAGCGGACCAGCTCGCGGCCCGCGGCGCCACGCCGGTCCTGGTGGCCATCGGCGGCGAGCCCGCCGGCATCATCGCCGTGGCCGACCCGGTCAGGCCGACGAGCGCCGCGGCGGTGGCGGCGCTCCGCTCCCTGGGTCTCGAGGTCGTGATGCTCACCGGCGACGGGAGGACGACGGCCCAGGCCGTCGCCCGGCAAGTCGGGATCACGCAGGTGATCGCCGAGGTGTTGCCGGAGCACAAGCGGGACGAGGTGCAGCGGCTGCAGGGGGAAGGGAAGGTGGTCGGGATGGTGGGCGACGGGCTCAACGACGCGCCGGCCCTGGCCCAGGCCGACGTCGGCATCGCCATCGGCACCGGCACCGACGTGGCGGTCGAGGCCGGCGACGTGACGCTCATGCGCGGCGACCTGGCCGGCGTCCCCGAGGCGGTGCGGCTGGCGCGCCGCACGCTCCGCGTCATCAAGCAGAATCTCTTCTGGGCGTTCGCGTACAACGTGGTGGGCATCCCGGTGGCGGCGGGCGCGCTCTACCCGATGTTCGGGCTGCTCCTTACACCGACGATGGCGGCTGCGGCCATGGCGGTGAGCAGCGTCTCCGTGGTCACCAACAGCCTGCGTCTCCGGAGGGCCTGATGCATACCCCGACACCCGGCCACGACACCCCGTCCGACGGGAGCTTCGCCCCCTGCGCCTGCCCCCGTCCGGGCGACGGCGAGCACGCGGTGGCGGTGGATCCGGAACTCAAGGCGTCGGCGCTCACCCGGCTCCGTCGGATCGAGGGGCAGGTGCGCGGCCTGCAGAAGATGGTGGAGGAGGAGCGTTACTGCACCGACATCCTGACCCAGGTGTCGTCGGTGCACGAGGCGCTGCGCGGGGTGGCGCGGGTGCTCTTCCGGAACCACCTGGAACATTGCGCTGCCAGCGCGATCCGCTCGGGGCAGCCCGAGCAGACCGGGGCGATGTATGATGAGTTGGTGGAGTTGATGTACCGCTCGGCGCGGTAGGGCAGGGGGGCGGGCGGGCAGCGGGGCGGTTACTGCCCTGCGGCCCCGCTGCCCCGCGGCCCCGCCAAGACGACCGGATGCGTCGCCGTCGTTCTCGCCGCCACGAATGCGATGTCCCGCAGCACGGTCCGCACGCCGAAGAAGAGCACCACACCCCCGGCAATGGACGCCGCCGGGAGGATGAAGATGGCGCGGTCGATCCCGAAGCGGTCGGACAGGAAGCCCACCAGCGGCAGCGCGATCGCGTCGCCCGCCACGTGGATGAAGAGCAGGTAGGCGCCCATCACCGTGGCGCCGATGCGTGCCGGCACCACGTCGAACACCGCGGCGATGACCGGCCCGTTGTACAGGGTCAGGAAGAAGAACGCCGCCGCGAACACCGGGACGAAGAGCGACATGTCCCGCACCGCCAGCAGCCAGAGGCCGAGCGGGCCCCCGAGCAGGAGTCCGAGGGTCGAGACGATCATCCGGCTCCGGCCCGTGTACCTCCCCAACCAGTCGGCCAGAAACCCCCCGGCAAGGGTGCCGGCCGTCCCGGCCAGCAGTCCCCACTTGCCGAGCAGCAGCGTCCCCTCCGCCAGGCTCATCCCATGCGTTCGCGCCATGAAGGTCGGCGCCCAGCCCACCAGCCCGTTCATGCCGAAGGCCACGAGCGCGCCGCCGACGAACAGGTACTTCAGCGTCGGCGTCCGGAAGACGGTGTCCACCGCGAGCCGCATCTCCCCGAGCGCGTCGTTCATGCTCTCCGACGGCAGGAAGTCGAAGATTGTCTCCTTCCGGCGGTTGGCGCGAACCACCAGGACCAGGTTGCCGGCGAGTCCGAGCCCGATGCCGGCGGCGAGGGCGGCGGCGTCGAGGCTCGAGGTGGCGCCGTACCGGCTCTCGAGAATCCACGCGGCGAGGGCGCCGCACGACGACCCGAGCAGGAGTGGCCACGCCACCTTGAACGCGCCAGTGGCCCCCAGTTCGAGCTGGCGCCAGTACTGCCGCACGGTGAGCGTCGGGGGCGGTCGGTTGGGGTCGGTGAGGCGGGCCACGAGCGCCGCGAGCAGGAGTCCCGGCACCGCCACCGCCATCATCGAGATCCGCCAGCCGTAGAAGGTCTCGAGCTGCCCGCCGAGCGTGATCCCAAGGATCCCGCCGACGGGAATGCCCGCGGCAAAGATCCCCATGGCCACGGCCCGACGGCGGCCGGGGAAGTAGTCCGCCACCAGCGAGGCGGCGGCGGCGGTGAAGGCGGCGGTGCCGATCCCCACGGCGGCGCGGGTGGCGAAGAGCCCCCAGAAGCCGCGCGAGAAGCCCGCGAGGAAGGCGAAGACGCTCCAGATCACCACGCCGGCGGTGGCCACCGCGCGCCGGGAGCGCAGGTCGCTCAGGACACCGAAAGGGAAGACGGCCACGGAGAAGAGCAGGACGAATGCGGAGGCGATCCACCCGATGTCGGTGTCGGTCAGGTGAAGGTCGAACTCGATGGGCGGGACGAGCGCGAAGATGACGTTTCGGTTGACGTAGCTCAGCAGCTTCAGGACGGCCAGGAGCGCGAGCGCGTACCAGGCGTACGCGCGCGTCGGTCCTGGGAAGGGCGGCAGGCTAGCGGCCACCCCGATCTCCCTTGGCTTCGTCGGCCCGCTGGTCGCGGAAGGCCAGCGCGGCGCGGTACTCGGTCACGAGCCGCCCCATCATCGCATCGCGCCGGTCGTAGAGCCGCTTGACCGGCCGGGGCGGAACTCGCTGGAGCGCGTAGGCCGTGAGGAGGGGCAGGGTGATCGTGTTGTCGGCGTAGCACACGACCGTGCCGGGCAGCTGGTCGGGGTCGATCTTGCCCCAGCTCACCGCCTCGTTGGGTGTGGCGCCGGAAAGGCCGCCCACGTCGGGGCGCGCGTCGGTCATCTGCAGGAAGTAGTCGTGCCCACGCTCGTCGATGCCGAGCACTTCCTGGATCTGGGGCTCGGTCTGCAGCATGAAGTTCTTCGGGCTCCCGCCCCCGGCGATGAGCACCCCGCTCTTGCCGCCGGTGCGCTTGGCCTCCAGCACGATCGCGGCCGTCTCGTTCACGTCGGCACTCACGTCGAACCGGAGCAGGCTTCCGGCCAGCGCCTGCTCGGCCACGTTCATGCCGATGGAGCTGTCGCCCGGCGAGCTGGTGTAGATCGGCACGCCGAGTTCGTGCGCCCGCGACAGGACGGAGCGCTTGGAGAGCCCGAGCGCCGCCTCGCGGCCGCGGAGATAGCCGCCGAGTAGGTAGTGATACTCCGCCGAGCTCATGGCGCGCTGGAACTCGGGCCGCGCCGAAACCTCCCGCACGAAGGCGTCGGTGGAGAGAAGCACATCGTAGTCGAAGAAGATGTCGTAGATCCGCACCACGCCCTTTTCGCGGAGCTCGACGTCGTCGGCGTCGTGCCGGCCCTGGTGGAGGGCCAGCCCCAGCGCGAAGTGCGCATCGTGGTACAGGTTGGCGCCGGTGGAGATGATCCAGTCCACGAACCCCGCCTCCATCAGCGGGATCAGGCAGCTCATGCCGATGCCGGCCGGTGTCATCGCACCGGTGAGGCTCATGCCGACGGTGGTGTCGGCCTGCAGCATCCGTTTCGTGAAGAGATGACAGGCCTCGCGGAGCCGCCCGGCGTTGTAGGCCAGGAAGGCGTTGTCCACCAGGTCGGCCACCAGTTCCTGGCCCGTAATGGCCGTCGGGTCGATCCGCTTGCCGCGGAGGTAGGCACTCGAGGGTCGGGTCATCCCGGACTCCGGTCGCAGCTGAAGGTCAGGCCCGCCTGGCGCGGGCGTCGAGGACGATGCGGACGGCCTCTTCCGGATCGTCGGTCACGTGAAAGAGCGTCAGGTCGGCGGTGTCGATGTTACCCGCGCCCGCCACCGTGCGCGAGAGCCACTCCACCATCCCTTCCCAGTAGGCCCGCCCGAAAAGGATCACCGGGAACGACTTGACCTTGCCGGTCTGGATCAGCGTGAGCGCCTCGAAGAGCTCGTCCATCGTGCCGTAGCCGCCCGGGAAGACGATGAAGGCGGTGGCGTACTTCACGAACATCGTCTTCCGTACGAAGAAGAACTTGAAGAGCAGGTTCTTGGTGAGGTAGGGATTGTTCCCCTGCTCGAAGGGGAGCTCGATATTGCACCCCACCGACTCGCCCCCGGCCTCCTTGGCGCCGCGGTTGCCCGCCTCCATGATGCCGGGGCCGCCACCGGTGATGACCGGAATGCGATGCTCGGCGAGCAGCCGCGCTACCTCCACGGCGTCCTGGTAGTAGCGGTCGTTCGGCTTGGTGCGCGCCGACCCGAAGATCGACACGCCGTTCTCGATCGAGGCCAGGTTGTCGAAGCCCCAGACGAATTCGCCCATGATGCGGAGCACACGCCAGGAGTCGCTGACCCGGAGCGCCGTGGCGCGCTGGCGTTCCTCGACGGTGGCGAATCGCTCGAAGAGGAGTTCGTCTTCGGTCAGGCTCCGGTCGATCGGTCGCTCGGAGGGAGGAGGCGCGTCAGCGGCCATGGGTCAGGCACTCCAGCAGGGCCCGGTGATCGTCGGGCAGGTTATAGAAGTAGGGGGACACCCGCACATGCCCCGGCCGCGCGTCCACGATGAACCCGGCGTCGGCCAGCCGGCGCACGTCGGCGTGCGGGTCGTCCGAAGGGAGCATGACGATGGCGCTCCGCTCCGCGGGCCGTGGCGCCACCTTCGGCAGGAGGCCCAGGGCGAGCGCGCCGGCAATCAAGTCCTCGGTGAGCGCGGCAGTGGCGGCACGGATGGCGGGCACGCCGACCTCCTCGATGACATCGAGCCCGCCCAGCTGGGCGTACACCGGCATGAGCGGCGGGGTCCCCGCCTCGAGTCGCCGCGCGTCGTCGTGAAACTCGAACGCCCGCGGGTCAAACTTGAACTGTTCGCGGTGCGCAAACCAGCCCGTCACCGAGGGGCGGAGCGCCGCCAGCAGGTCGGGCCGTGCGTACAGGAAGGCGACGCCCGTTCCGCCGAGCAGCCACTTGAGGCCGCCGCCGAGGTAGAAGTCCACGTCCAGGGCGCGAACGTCCACCGGGATTTGACCCGCCGCCTGGTACCCGTCCACGAGGCAGAGCGCACCCGCTCGGTGGGCGACGGCGGAAATGGCGGCCGCGTCCTGGATGGCCCCGCTCGTGAAGAAGACGTGGCTGGTGGCCACCAGCGCGGTCCGCCGGTCCACCGCCCGTTCGTACATCTCGAGCGGTACGCCGACGCCGTCCGGGCTCTCGAGCACCACGACCTCCACTCCGTCCCGCGCCTTGGCCATCCACTGGTAGCCGATGGTCGGGAAGTCGAGGCTGGTCACCACCACCCTCGGGCGCGCGCTGTAGTCGAGGGCCGACGCGATCACGCCGAGGGCGCTTGACACGTTGGGATGGAGGGCGACGGCTCCCGGGGCGGCGCCCAGCAGCCGGCCGTACCGGGTGCGCAGCTCCTCGAGCGCCGCCCACCAGGTGTCGTACCAGGCCGAGGCGCCGCGGGTGTCCCAGAGGTCGAGATAGGAGTTGACCCTGGCGCGCGAGCGGCGGCTGAGCGCGCCGAGGGAGCAGCTGTTCAGGTAGGTGCACCGCTCGAAGATCGCAAACTCGGCGCGCAGCTGTCCGGGAGCGGACTGAAGCACGCCGCTACTGGTTCCCAAAGGTCCAGCTCAAACCGGAATTCACGCCGTAGTCGTTGCCTGACGTCCCCGAGGGGGGCTGCGTGTCCCAGTTGCCGTAGAACGAGAGATTCCAGTTGATGGTGCCGAACAGCTTCAGGAAGTAGGAGGCGTTGGTGTTGAAGAAGAACCGGCCCGGGTCGGTGAGGGAGGGAATGGCATCGACGGTCATGTTTAGCGACGTTCGCTTGAACATCACGTAGTTGAGTGTGCCGAGGAGCATGATGCCGAGAAGATCCTCGGAGGTCGCCGTGGTCACGGAGGACTCGTAGTTGGTGTTCTGGTAGACCAGGCCCCCGACGACGCTGGCCCGCAGGTTGCTCGTCTTCTTCAGGTACCGGCCGACGCCGCCACCGAAGTTGGCCTGGAGACTGATCTGCTGTTCGGCGCTCTGGAGGCCGCTCCCGAAGCCGGTGTAGTACCAGTTGTTCCAGCGCATCAGGTGTGCGCCGACGAACGTCAGCTGGTTGCGCGTGGAGGCGTCGACGCCGTTGCTGTTCGAGAGGTTGGAATTGAACGTGAGCGCCACGCTCCACCTGGGACGCGGGTAGTTGACGTTGGACGCGACGTTGTAGGTGGTCGTGTTGTTGCCCTTGGCGTAGCTGATGCCCGACGTCAGGTTGCCGTTGAGGCGGCCCCAGAAGGTGTCCGACGTCCGGCTCAACCCGGCGATCCGCGACTTGTCGAACACCGACCGAGCACCGTCCAGCTGCTCGACCTCGACCAGCACCGAATCGCTCCCCTCCACCGGATGAGCCGAAATGTGCCCCGAAAAGATCGACCCGTCGGTGAGCTCGACGAGGAACAGTTGCGGGCTTTCAATCCGCGCGATGCGAGACCAGTTCACCGTGATGGTCCCATCCACGTAATCGAGCGCCACGTAGACCGCGCCGGCGTCCATCGTCTTGATCTCGCAGGTCATCCGGTCGCCGTTCTTCATGTACAGCACGTCGGTTTTCGGGCCGACGGCGGTGACCGTGACGGGCCCCAGGAGGATGGCGGCGCTCAATAGGGCGGAGCCGAAGAGCATACGAGTACCCGGTGCGGAAGTGTGTCGATCGAGCCGGCCTGAATACTACCGCCGGCGTGGCGGACCGGCACCTTCCGACCCGACCCCCGGTCCCCCTCAGTCCCCGGTCCCCAGCCCTCTTATATTCCCCCCATGCCTTCCAGCCCCGGCCACCCTGAGCACCCCGATGCGGCCCGGTACCGCGGATCCTGGGTCGGGCTGCTCCTCGGCGCCGCCGTCCGGGCCGCAGTGAACCCGCGGCTCGCGATCGACCTGCTCCGGACCGGTTGGGCCTTCCGCCGCCGGCGCTGGTGGGCCGCGGCCCCGTTCCTCCCGACCCCCGACGCGACCTATCTCCGCTGGCGGATGTACACCGCCTATGGCGCCGAGGACGCTGTGCCGCCCCTCGAGGACATGCTGCGGTTCGTCCGGTGGCGTCGCGAGACGATGGGGCTCTGAGCTCCATGGCTTCCGCGCCGAAGCCCTCCACCAGGCCGCGGGTGGTCATCGTGGGCGGCGGGTTCGCCGGGTTGTACGCGGCGAAGGCACTCCGCACCGCCCCGGTGAGCATCACTGTCGTGGACCGCACCAACTATCACCTCTTCCAGCCGATGCTCTACCAGGTGGCCACCGCCGCCCTGGACACCAGCGACATCGCCTCGCCGATCCGCTCCATCCTCCGGCACCAGCGGAATACCGAGGTGCTCATGGCCGACGTCACGTCCGTGGATTCCGCAGCGAGACGGTTGAGCCTTGCCGACGGGACGGAACTCGCCTACGACTATCTCCTGCTCGCGCCGGGGGTCCGTCATTCCTATTTCGGCCATGACGACTGGGAGGCCTCCGCGCCGGGGCTCAAGACGGCGGACGACGCGGAGGACATCCGGCGCCGGGTGCTGCTGGCGTTCGAGGCGGCGGAACGGGAATCGGAGGTGGAGAAGCGCCGAGCCCTGCTGACCTTTGTGGTCGTGGGTGGCGGTCCGACCGGCGTCGAGGTGGCGGGGGCGCTGGCCGAGATCCGCCAATATGCACTCAAGCGGGACTTCCGCCGGATCGACCCCCGGGCCGCCACGGTCATGCTCCTCGAAGGCGGGCGCCAGCTTCTGCCGAGCTACCCCGCCGAACTCGGCGACCGCGCGCGGGAATCGCTTCGCCGGCTGGGCGTGGATGTCCGCACCGAGACCTTCGTGACGGAGGTACAGGCGGACCACGTGAGCGCCGGCCGGCTCAGGATTCCGACCCACACCGTGGTGTGGGCAGCCGGGAACCGGGCCAGCCCGATCCTTGCCACCCTCGGCGTGCCGCTCGACAAGTTCGGCCGCGCACTCGTCGAGCCCGATTGCAGTGTCCCGGGGCACCGCGAGGTGTTCGTTCTCGGTGACGCCGCCGCCTTTCCGGGGAAGGATGGGAATCCGCTCCCGGGGCTTTGTCCCGTGGCCATTCAGCAGGGGAAATACGCAGCCGCCACCATCCGCGGCGACCTTGCCGGCAAGCCGCGCCGCCCATTCTCGTATTTGGACAAGGGACAACTGGCCGTGATCGGCCGTGGGCGTGGCGTCGCCGACTTCGGTCCCCTGCATTTCCACGGCTTCATCGCATGGCTCGCCTGGATCTTCGTCCACATCTTCTTCCTGATCGGCTTCCGCAACCGCCTCGTGGTGCTGATCGACTGGGCCATCTCGTACGTGACCTACGCGCGGGGCGCCCGTGTCATCACGGGGCACCCACGGACAGAATCCGGCCGCCACCCGTGACGCTGACCGCCGGCGACGTGAAGGCATGCGCCGCAGAGCTCGGCTTCGTGGCGTGCGGGATCACCGACCTGGCCCCCTCCATCCGGGCCGCTGCACTCACCCGCTGGCTCGAAAAGGGCTACGGCGGGAACATGCGGTACCTCAACCGGCAGGCGAAGAAGCGAAGGGACCTCCGTCTCATCGACCGCGAGGCGGTCAGGGCAGTTGTTATTCTTGATAACTACTACTATCAGGATGCTGACGTCAAGCGTGGCATTCCAAGAACAGCAAGGTATAGTCGTAGCAAAGACTACCACATTGTCACACTCAATAGAATCAACCAGTTAGCCGAACTCCTCATGAAGCACGGAGCCAGGACCGCCCGCCACTATGTCGACACCGGCCCGGTGCCTGAACGCGAGCTGGCCGGACGGGCTGGACTGGGCTGGATCGGCAAGAACACCATGCTCATCCGACCCGGGCTCGGCTCCTGGTTCGTCATCGGGAGCATCTTCACCGACCTGCCACTCGATATCGACCCGCCCACCACGACCGACCACTGCGGCACCTGCACCAAGTGCCTCGATGCCTGCCCCACCTCAGCCTTCGTCGAGCCCTATGTGCTCGACGCGACCAGATGCATCTCCTATCTCACCATTGAGTACAAGTCTGAGATTCCGGCCGAACTGGCCGGCCAATTCGGCGGCTGGGCGTTCGGCTGCGATATCTGCAACGAGGTATGTCCCTGGAATTTGCGCTTTGCGGCGGAATCCACCGTTCCGGAGTTCCGTCCGCGCGGCGATTTGCGAGAGGCCGGCGAGGACTTCTTCGAGCGGATGACCGAGGTGGAGTTCCAGGCGAGGTTCGCCGACACGCCGCTGGCACGGCCCGGACTGGCCCGGATGCGGCGAAACTGGCGGCTGGCCTGGGCCAGCCTGCGGGGCCTCAGCGCCGGGCGGCCACCGAGCGCCAGTAGAGGAAGACTGGCACCCCCAGCGCGAGGAGCCCCACCCCGCGTGCCGCATTGCCTGGATTGGACAGGACCGATCCCACCACCACATACCCCGCCGCCGCCACGAACAGCCAGAGCGTCACCGGATATCCCGGCACCCGGAAAGGAATTCCCGCCGTGCCGTCGCGCCGGCGGAACACGATCAGCGTGGCCGCGGTGAGCCCGAAGAAGATCCAGTCCGCAAAGACCACGTAGTCGAGCAGGGCACCGTACTGGCCGGAATAGACCAGCGCGGCCGACCAGACGCCGAGGAATACGATGGCCGGCACGGGGGTCCGGAACCTCGGGTGCAAGCGGGCAAAGCGCTCGAAGAAGAGGCCGTCGGCCGCCATCGCCTGGAAGACACGCGGCGTTACCAGGATCACCAGGTTCAGGAAGCCGAAGGTGGAGCAGGCGATCCCCGCCGTGATGACGACCCGGCCCGCCGAGCCGAGCAGCACTTCCATCGTGTCGGCGGCGGGCGCGGTGCTGGCGGCGAGCCCGTCCGCGCCGAGCGCGCCGAGGTATGCCACGTTGGCCAGCACGTAGACCAGCACCACCGCCATCACCCCGAGCACCAGTGCCCTCGGCAGGTTCCGCTCAGGCTCCACCAGCTCCTCGGCGATGAAATTCGTCTGTTGCCACCCGCCATACGCGAAGAGCACCGGCACCAGCGCGGCCGCCACCGCGCCGATCATCGCCCCGGTCCCCGACGGCACGGCGAGCGCGGCGCAGTCCACGCACGGCGGCGCCGGGTTGCCGAGGGCACGGAGGCCCGCCACCACGACCATCGCGATGGCCGCCAGCTTCAGCACGGTGAAGACGTTCTGGGTGATGGCGCCGAAGGTCACGCCGAAGCAGTTGATCAGGGTGAGCAGGAGGATGGCCGCGACCGCCACCGGACGGACGAGGGCGGTCGGATATCCCACCAGCGCGGCGGTGTAGTTGGAAAAGGTGACGGCCACGGCGGCGATGGCGCCGGGCGCCATGATGAGGAGCAGCGCCCAGGCGTAGAGGAAGGCGGGCAGGGGCCCGAACGCCTCGCGGAGGTAGGCGTAGCCGCCGCCCACCTGCGGCCGGCGCTGCCCGAGTTCGCCGTAGACGAACGCCCCGATGAGCGCCACCACGCCGCCACCCACCCAGACGCCGAGTGTGGCGGCGGGGGTGCCCACCCGCTGCGCCACGATGGATGGGTTGAGGAAGATCCCGGAGCCGATGATGCCGCCGATGACGGACATCGTGCCGGAAAAGAGGCCCAGGCGACGCGCATAGGTGACGGCCACAGCGACTCCGGAGGAGGACCGAGCGAAGGTACGGCAGGGCGGGGGAGGGCGCCAGCGGGAGGCGAACGAGCTTGCCAGCATCGGGGTAGATTTACGCCCCATGACCCCACCCGACAAGAAGTCACCGAAGCGTGTCCGCGGCCCCTCGTCCAATGAACTCTCGAATAAGCCATCGCTCCGCTTCCATCACACGGAGGAGCTGCAGGTTCGCATGGACGCGGTGCTCGATGCGCTCGAGGGGGCGGAGGACCCGGAGGAGCATCGCGCCGCGCTGTCCGATTTGGTGTCCGAGCTTACCGAAAGCGGAATGGACTACTACTACATGCGGGCCCTCAAGCTCTCCAACGCCGGCTTCGTCGCCCAGCGGTCGGCGAGCGTGGGCATTTCCGGCGCCGTGCGAATGATCAGCACCGTCAGCCGACAGTTCATCATGCGGATGGACGGGAAGCAGCTGCGCGCCGTCGCATCGCATATCCGAGGCCTTTCCGACTAGGACTCCCATGCCCCACCTCTACAGCGTCGCCGTCTTCGTGACCGACATGGACCGAGCTCTCCTGTTCTACCGCGATCACCTCGGCCTCCCCCTCCTCCGCCAGGGATCCTTCGGCGCCGAGTTCCTCGACGGCGAAACCCGCCTCGGCGTCCACCCCGCCGTGCATGCCGACGCGCAGACGCTTGTCGGCCGCCACACCGGCGTCACCTTCCACGTGGAAGATCTGCTCGATTACTGCGAGCGCCTCCACCAGCGGGGGGTGAAGTTCGTGGCGGAACCCACCCAGCAAGGCTTCGGCATCATGGCCATGGTGGCCGACCCCGACGGGAACATCTTTGCACTCTGGGAGGACAAGGTCCCAGAGTAGCGCAATCCGCCCCGACGCCGACTGTGCTCGCGGTCACGGACCGTTCGTCCAAGCTCTTGTGACCAAACCACTTCCATTCCCTGATCGGGGTCGGCACGTGGGTTGCCCAGTTCCCCACTCGTGATCCGCCATCTCCGCTGCATTGCGCTCCTGACGCTGCTGGCCGCCTGCGGCGGCAAGGACTCCGCCGGCCCTTCGGTCGGCTCACTCGCCATCGGGGTGACCGGACTTCCGCCCGCTTCGGCCGCGAGCGTGTCGGTGACCGGCCCCGGCGGCTTTGCCCAGACCGTCGGCCCCACTCCGGCCACCCTCAGCGACCTCGACCCCGGGTCCTACACCATCACCGCCGCCGGCGTCAGCGCGGGCGGGGCTACATACCTGCCGCTCCCGGCCACCCAGACCGTGCAGGTCACTGCCGGGGGCTCCGCCTCGGCGTCGGTGGCCTACGCCGCCACGCCGGGCTCGCTCAGCCTGACCGTCAGCGGCCTGCCAGGCGCCGTGAGCGCCGCTGTCACCGTGAGCGGACCGGGCGGCTATTCCTCCGCCCAGACCGGCAGCGCCTCGCTCACGAACCTGACACCCGGCGCCTACACGGTCGCCGCGGCGTCCGTCAGCAGCGCCGGCACCACCTACGACCCGAGCCCGCTCACCCAAAACGTCGCCGTCTCGAGCAGTGCCGCCGCCGCGGCCTCCGTGACCTACGTGGCTCGCGCCTCCGTCTCGCTGAACCTCACCATCCACGGATTCTACGTGACGCAGAGCGTGCAGACCTACGGCCGCTCGGTGCCGCTCGTGGCCGGTCGGAACGGCTTCCTCCGGGTCTTTGCCGTCGCGAACCAGGCCAATACCGCCACGCCCGACGTCCGGGCCCGCTTCTACCGCGCGGGCGCGCTGATCCAGACACTGACGATCGCCGCTCCGAATGGCAGCGTGCCGACCGACACGGTCAACAGCCAGGCCACCCTCTCCCGAACCTGGAACGCCGCGCTCCCGGCCTCGCTGCTCCAGCCCGGGCTCGACATTGTGCTGGACGTGGACCCGACCAACACCGTGCCCGAGTCCAGCGACGCCGACAACAGCTATCCGGCCAACGGCACCCCGCTCAGCCTCAACATCCAGACCGTCGCCACACTCGACCTCCGCTTCGTGCCGATCCTGCGCACGGCCGACAACACCACCGGCAACGTGACCGCCGCCAACGCCGCGCAGTTCGCCGACCAGACCGTCCGCATGCACCCCCTCGGCGCGGTGAATGTGGACGTCCGCGCGCCGTACACCTACAGCGACACCGCGCAGATCCAGTCGGGCGACGGCAACGGCGTGTGGCTCCGGATCCTGAGCCAGATGAACGCTCTCCAGGCGGCCGAGGGCGGCACGCGGAACTACTACGGCGTGATCGCCGTGCCCTACGGCAGCGGTATCGCGGGTTACGGCTACGTGCCCGGCCGCTCGGCGGTGGGCTGGGACAAGCTTCCGAGCGCGTCGGGCGTGGCGGCGCACGAGCTGGGGCACAACTTCGGGCGCTCCCACGCCCCCTGCGGCGGTGTCAGTTCCTCGGACCCGAACTACCCCTACGCCGGCGGCGTCATCGGACAGTGGGGGTACGACATGACGGCCGGCACGCTCAAGCCGCCGACCAGCACCGACCTCATGGGGTACTGCGGCAGCAACTGGATCAGCGATTACACCTATGTCGGGGTGATGACGCGCCGGGGGCCGGCCGCCGCCATTCAGGTCGGCGCCGTGCGCGAACCGTCTCTGATCGTGTGGGGCCGGATCCGCGACGGGGAAGTGATCCTCGAGCCCGCGTTTGAATCGGTGACCGAAGCACGGATGCCGGCCGACGCAGGGCCGAATCTGCTCACCGGCTTCGACGCCGCCGGTGGCGAGGCGTTCCGCCTGGCCTTCACGGGCACCCCGGTGGCCGACGCGCCCGACGGCGAGGAGCAGTTCGCCTTTGCGGTGCCGCTCCGGCTGGTGCGGGGGTCCCTCGCGCGGCTCCGGCTCGAGGCTCGCGGGGGGCGCGCCGAGCTCTCGACGACCGGCGCCCGCGCCGCGGGCCGGTCCGCCAATCTCCGCCTGGACCGAACCGGCCGCGCCACGACGGTCCGCTGGAACGCCGCCGAGTATCCGCTGGCCGTCATCCGCGACGCCAGCGGCCGCATCCTGACCCTGGCCAAGGGCGGCATCGTAACGCTCGATGAGGCGGCGGGCACGCCGCTGGACGTCACCCTGTCGGATCGGCTCCGAAGCAGACGGAACGGCTCCGCTAGGGCAACTCCTGCCCCACTGCCCGAGCGGGCCACCGGGCGAGGACCCCGCTATTTTCCCCCCATGTCTCGTTTCCTCCAGACCATCGGCTCCGCCTGGGCCTGGCTCGGCATTGCCGTCGTGATCATCCTCTGGTTCCCGACGATGGTCCTCATGTACCTGGTGACCGTCCCATTCGACAAGGGCCGCTACGTCATCGGCTGGTGGTTCCGCCGGCTCGGCGTGGCCATGGCGAAGGTGAACCCCTACTGGCGCTTCCGCCGGACCGGCCTCCGTGTCGCCGACCCGCGCCGGCCCTATGTGGTCGTGTCGAACCACGAGTCCTTTGCCGACATTCTGCTGATCAGCCACCTCCCCTTCGAGATGAAGTGGCTCTCCAAGGTGGAGATCCTCGGTATTCCGCTGATCGGGTGGATGATGCGGATGGCGGGAGACATCCCCATCAAGCGGGGATTCGGCCCCAGCGCCGTGGAGGCGATGGAGCGCTGTCGCGCGTCGCTGCGCAACCGCGTGTCGGTGATCTTTTTTCCGGAGGGGACCCGCTCGATCGACGGGAACATGCTGCCGTTCAAGGACGGCGCCTTCCGGCTGGCCATCGAGGCCGGCGTCCCGATCCTCCCGCTGGCGGTGGCCGGCACCCGCACCGCGCTTCCCAAGCACGACTGGCGCTTCAACCCGGCACGCGCCGTGGTCGAGGTGCTCCCGCCCGTCGAAACCGCCGGACTCACCCTCGAGGACCTGCCGCAACTGAAGGAGCGCGTCCGAGCCACCATCCAGGTGGCGCGGGACGCGCTCCGGGCCCAGCTCGCCTGAGCGCTACTTGGCGGCGAGCGTCTTCTTGACCCGCGCCCGCATGTGGTCGGCGATGGTGCGTCCCATCGGCACCTCCTTCGCCACCCACTCCGCGTTCTGGAACGACCGCGGTGAGGTCGCGGCACGAATCTCCGCCAGGTAGGGCTCGACCTTCGCGTAGAGCAGCAGCCCCTCGCCGTTGTTCTCCACCAGGAAATCGCCGTGGATGATGCCGTGCCGCGCCATGCGGTACACCATCTCCCAGTAGGTGGACACCTGCCGGTACGTCCGGTTGAGCGGGTGCTCGTGCGCCGTGACAGCCACCGCCTCCTTGGCGTTCTTCGGCCAGAACTCGCTGGTCAGCTTCTCGCGCGCCGCCCGGAGCGAGTCCTCCCGCCGGAGGTCGTACAGCTTCAGGATGAGATCCGCGTCCAGGTGGTCGGGGGCGTCCTTCATCATGCGGCCTCCGGATGCGCACGCAGCGCCTCGGCCACCCGCGCGAGCCGCTCTCGCACCTCCGCCGCCACGGCGCGGAGCGTCGGGTCCTGGTCCATCCCCCCCACCGAGAGCATCACGTCCGGATCGCCGATTCGCACCAGCGAGCCCGATCCCTCCGCCTCCACCGTCACGTTGCAAGGGAGGAGCAGTCCCGCTTCCGCTCGATGGCTCAGCACCCGGTGCGCCAGTGGCGGGTTGCACGCCCCCAGGATGGAATAGGGCCGGAACTCCACCCCGAGCTTCTCCCTGAACGTCGTGTGCGCGTCGATCCGGGTCAGGACACCGAACCCCTCGGACTTCAGCGCAGCGGTGACCGTCTCGATGGCCCGGTCGTGTGGCTGCGCGAGCTTCGCCTCGAAGGCGAGCGACATCGTCGTCACTTGGCACGTCCCTTCTTCTGGTAGGTCCCCATCAGTTCCGCCTGGCCGAGCACGTGGCCCCGCATGGCGGCCTCGAGCGCCGGCTTGGTCGGCCGGTGCAGGTCCGGCAGTTCGCAGTCCAGCGCATACACCTTGTGGAAATAGCGGTGGCGACCGATCGGGGGGCAAGGGCCGCCGTAGCCGGTGCGCTTCCAGTCGTTGACGCCCTCGCGCGTGCCGGTCGGCAATCCCGCGGAACTGACCCCCTCCGGCAATCCTGCCGCCGTCGCCGGAATGTCGTAGAGCACCCAGTGCACATACGTCATCTTGGGGGCCTCCGGGTCGGGCGCGTCGGGGTCATCCACGATGAGCGCCAGCGTCCTCGTGCCAGCGGGAACGCCCGCCCACGCCAGATCCGGCGACAGGTCTTTGCCCTCGCAGGTGCAGCGGGGCGGGATCCCGCCGCCGTGTCCAAACGCCGTGGAAGTCAGGGTCAACGGCATGATATGCTCCCTCCTCGTATCGACCTCACCCCCTGTCCCCACGTTCTGTCATTGCGAGGAGGCCCCGACAGGGGCCGACGAAGCAATCTCATTCACCGTCATCACGAATCGAGATTGCCTCGGCCACCTCGTGGCCTCGCAATGACAAAAAGGGGCATCATCAGTCCTCAGCCCTCACTCCCGCCAACTCTGCTTCTCGAGCTCCGATCGGCGATCGCACCGTGGCGCCGGGTTTGTCCGGCACCCGGCTCATGGCGTACTCCGCCAGCGCCGTGATGGTGAGGCTCGGGTTGACGCCCGGGTTGGCGGGCACGATGGACCCGTCGATGGCATACAGGCCGGGGTACTCGTGCACCTGGCAATCGAGCCCCACCACGCCGTCGACGGCGGTCGTCCCGAATGGACAACCGCCCAGGATGTGCGCCGTCATCGGGATGCCGAGCAGGCTCTCGTTGATCGAGCCGGCGGGGATGCCGCCGATCTTCTCCGCGAAGCGGCGCGTGACCTTGCGGCTCACCTCGATGGCGGACGGATGCCCGCTCTCGGGATCGGGATGCGACACCAGCCCGCGCCGGAACAGGGTGAACAGGCTCCGTCCAAACCGGAACCGGAGCTTCGTGTCGTCGGTCTGCATGGCCAGGATGATCGTCGTGCGCTGGGCCCAGCGGGACCGAAAGTGCGTCCGCGCGAAATCCGCAGGACGAGAAATGATTTCCCACACCGACCGCACCAGCCTCGAGAGGCCGCTGCCGGTGTCGATGATCGGCCCGGTCAGGAGCCGCATCATCGAGGACCCGGGCGAGTAGCGCACCGGCTCGATCGTGGTGATGGCATCGGCGTGGACGATGGAGGTGATGGCGATGCCCTGCGAGTAGTCCGCCGTGTCGTCCCGCGCGATGACGCCGAGCAGCGACTCGTTGTTGGTGCGGACCAGGTCACCGAGTCGCGGCGAGATGCGGGGCAGGGAGCCGGTCACGTCCCGGCACCGGAACAGGAGCCGCAGCGTGCCCAGCGCCCCCGCCGACACGATCACGTTGCGTGTGCGGATCCGCCGCTGGCCCTTGAACAACAGCGCCGAGGCGGACCGATAGACCACTTCATACCGCGCCCCGTCGGGCTGCCCCGCGGGGAGTGGCACGATGTCGCGCACCTCGGCCTCCGCCTCCACCTCGGCGCCCCACTTCTCGGCCAGGTACAGGTAGTTCTTGACCAGCGTGTTCTTCGCGTTGTACCGGCACCCGACCATGCACCCGCCGCAGTGGATACATCCCGCCCGGGCCGGTCCCTCGCCGCCGAAGTAGGGGTCGGGCACTTCCTCGCCCTCGTCGTCGGGCTGGCCGAAAAAGGTCCCGACTGGCGTGGGTTGCCAGGTGTCGGCGGTCCCGAGTTCCCCCGCGATTTCCTTCAGCAGGACGTCGGCCGGCCAGGTGCGTGGATTCACCGCCACGCCGAGCATGCGCTTCGCGGTGTCGTAGTGGGGGAGGAGGAGGGACTTCCAGTCGGCGAGGTGACTCCACGCGGGGGCCGAGAACATCTCGTCGCCCGGCGCCATGAGGACGTTGGCGTAGCCGAGGCTCCCGCCGCCTACGCCGGCGCCGTGCAGCACGAAGACGTCCCGGAACGGGCTGATCTGGAGGATGCCGAAGCAGCGGAGCGCCGGCGCCCAGAGCGCCTTCCGGACGTTCCAGTTGGTTCGTGCGAAGTCCTCGTCGCGGAAGCGCTTGCCCCGCTCGAGCACCCGCACCCGGTATCCCTTTTCGGTCAGGCGAAGGGCGGAGACGCTGCCGCCGAAGCCGGATCCGACGATCACGAAATCCAATATGTCTGACATTGAGCTCTTTCTCAGTCCTCGCCTGCTCGCGGTTGAAGCCGCGGCTCGGCTGATGTCGCTGAAGCGACGCAACTGTTCGTCCTACCGCCCCACTGCCCCGCTGCCCCCCGGCCCCGCCGTATCAAGCCCGTTAAGCGTCCGCGTGGCCTTCACGATGTCACCGATGTCCGCGAAGTCCACGCCGATGTACGTCGGCGTGTGGCCGCGTTCCTTTTCACAGTCCCGCGCTCGCTTCATGAGCGCGTCATACGTATTCACGATCGCGGCATTGCTCGGGCGGGGGGCCGGTGTAGTCTCGATCCAGTGGTTGACCTGGAAGAGCGTCCCGGACGTGCCGCCGCGGTTCGGCTTGCAGGAGAACTCCTCCGGCGTGTGAAAGGTGTAGGGCGTTTCCTGGAAGCTCTCGAACGCCGGGTGCAGCCACTCCACGCCCGGCTTGCCCGACTCGGTGAACACCAGCACGCGCCCACCCGCCAGGATCATGGAGCGGAGGGTCGGCCAGGGGGTGATCGGCCCGGTGTACACGAACTCCATCAGCCCGCTGTCCTCGAAGGCCGTGGCGATCTCCTCCGGCGTCACGTAGTCCTCGATGACCAGAAGGAGCACCTCTTCCGGATTGACGACCAGCCAGTCGCGGATGCCACGGAGCGCCGGCACCACCTCGTAGGCGCCGAGCTCGCAGAACCCGTGACAGAAGTAGAGGCCGCGCCGTCCCTCGTCTACCCCGACGAGGCGATCCCGGATCCGCTGCGCCGCCTCGAACCCCTCCTCACCGACCGCGCCCACCAGCTTTTCCCGGGTGGCGCCCTCGCCCTCGAGATCGGTCTTGATCCGTGCCGCACCTGGAAAGCCGTAATGGATATCGATCAACAAGGCGCGAACGCCGTTCTGGAGCTGCCCGGGGAACGCCACCGAGTGGTGCGGGAACATCCACCCCGGAATTTCGGAGTTCGACATCGCGTTGTGAGCGGCCGGAAACGACACCTGGTCGATGCGGCGGTCGCAGAGTTCCGGCGCCCCATTGCAGGCCGTGATCTCGGCCGGCTCCACGGGCACGCCGGCCGTCGGGCGCCGCCAGACGAGGAGCAGGGCAATCAGCCCCGCCGCCAGGACAAAGCCGGCCACGGCCCGGAGCGGCCACCGGCGTCCGGTGCCGGCCGCACCCGCGCCGGAGCGTTCCGGGACATTCTCGAGCAGCATCCGGAACAGTTCCCGGAGCGCGGCAAAGATCAGCAGCAGGCCGCCGATGACTGCTGCCACCGCGACGACGCTCGACGGCCATGCCAGCACCACCGCGCCAGCGGCGGCAAACCCCAGGATCCAGAGGAGCCGCGGGCCGCGCCGCGCCGGCGGCTCGGCCGCGATCCGGGCCAGCCGCCGCAGCCCCTCGAAGGGATCGGACTTTTCGTGCAGGGAATTGGCCGCGGAGGCCAGGATCACGCCGGTGCCGGCAAACGAATAAATGAACCCGAGGAGCGGCAGGAAGTACGCGCGCCAGACGCCGAACAGGGCGCCACGCGCCGCCGGATCCTGGGTGACAAGGAGCGCCACGAGCCGCCCCGCTGGAATCACGAGCGCCAGCAGAAGCGCCACCACCACCAGCCCCACGCCGGCCCGCATCAGCGCCTGGCGGCGGTCGGGATGGAGGAGGATTCCGGCGATCAGGAGCGCGCCGCCGAGCAAGAAGAGGCCGCGCTGCAGCCAGGCCACCCGCGTCAAGATGCGCCGGGCGGTCACGACGGTGGCGCCGAGCCTGCTGTTCGGCAGCTGGGCCACGACCGTCTCGAGCTGTTTCGGGATCTTGGCCGCGAGTTCCGGGCTCATCCCGCCGAGGGCGCTCTGGACCAGGACTCCGACGTCGGGCACCGAGAGCAGCACGTCCTCCCCGGTCTTCGAGAAGAACGCCCGATGCGCGGACTTGAGCGCGGTGCGCGCCACGGCCCTGAAAGGCGCGCTCCCCACCAGTCCGTCGGCGGTGCCCACGATGAGCGGGCGCACGGCGGTCAGGTCGGGACGCTGCGCAATGAGGACGTCGGTGATCTTCTCGGCCACGTAGGCGGATACCCGCTCGTCTCCGAGGCTCGTGGCAGCCCGGTTGGCGAAGTCGTCCGCGCTGAACAGCCCGTGGCTGATGTCCATCAGGATGGTACTGAGGAAGAGGAGCACCAGCCCGGCGAACCCCATCAGGCGGGCGCTCATGGCTAGAGAATCCGCTTCCCGAAGGCGGACTCCAGCAGCTCGACGGCCAGCACCGCCGAGCGGTTCCGCTCGTCGAGGATCGGGTTGACCTCAACCACCTCGAGCGACGTCATCCGCTTGGAGGCGGCGATCAGCTCCATGATGGTATGCGCCTCCCGGTAGTCGAGGCCGCCCTTGACCGGGGTGCCGACGCCCGGGGCGAGCGTCGGGTCCACGGCGTCGAGGTCGAAGCTCACGTGCAGGCAGTCGGTGCCGTCGGTCACCCGGGCCAGCGCATCGCTCATGACGGCGTGGATCCCGTCGCGATCGATCTCGGACATCGTGTAGACCCGGATGCCCAGTTCGGCCAGGTGCTTCCGCTCCCCGTCCTCCAGGCTCCGGATGCCGACCAGCGCCACCCGCGACGGATCGAGTTTCGACCCCGGCCCGCCGACCCCCGAGAGCTCCTTCGGCCCCAGGCCGAAGAGCGCGGCGAGCGGCATGCCGTGGATGTTGCCGGAGGGCGAGGTCTTCGGCACGTGGATGTCGCTGTGGGCATCCACCCAGAGGAGCCCGAGCCGCTTCTTCTTCTTCCGGCAGTGGGCCGCAACGCCGGAGATCGTCCCGATCGCGATTGAATGGTCGCCGCCGAGGATGAGCGGGAAGCGGCGGCGCTCGATGATTCGCTCGACGGCCTTGCTCAGGAGGCCTGAGGCGCGGGCGATCTCCCCCATGTACCGGGCGTGCCGGTTCCCGATGGGGATCTCTTCCATGTTCTTGATGTCGAGGTCGCCGCCATCGATGACCCGATGGCCGCGCGCGGCGAGGGCGGACGCGACGCCTGCGATCCGGAGCGCGGAGGGACCCATGTCCACGCCGCGCCGACCGGAACCGAGGTCCATCGGGACGCCGAGCAGTTCGATATTCATGCGACTACGCTACCTACAACTGCGGGGGGCCGCAACGTGGCGGCGCACCCCCAGGTGCGGGCTACGCCGACTACTGCAGCATCACCCGTGCTTCTTCTTCCATCCGCATCAGCCGGGTGTAGTAGTCGGGCAGTTCCAGCAGGTGCGCGAGCGCGATCTTGCCGGTGAGTACGAGGTCGTCGTTGGTGACGTTGGTGACGACGTTCCGCACGCCGTGTTCCAGTTCGACCTCGAGCCCCATCCGGAACTGCTCCAAGTCCACCTCGGACCAGTTGATTCGGATCAGATCTCCGACCCGCCTGGCCTCTTCGGCCGTGAACATTCGCTGGCTGACCATGGGTCTCTCCCCTCCAGAGGTGCACCCGGAAGGTGAGCGGGCGGCTGTGAAGGGGAGGTGAAGGCCGGGGGAGAGTCTCTTGGGGGTCAGCTCCCCAGATGGGGCAGGTACCGCTCAGCCAGCACGCGGAGGTGGTGGGCTTCGTGTCCGGAGATGATCCAGGCCAGCGCGCGGGCGGAGATCGGGTGCCCGCTGGCGGTGCCGACCCGCGGCCAGGCGTCGGCGTGGAGCCCATGGAACAGCGCCAGGGTACTGTCCCGCACCGCCCGGAACTCGGCGGCGATGTCGGCAAGCGCCCGGCGGTCGAACCCCGCCTCCGGCATCCAGGCGTTCTCGTCGAAGCTGGGGAGGGGCGTGGTATCCGCGCGGGCCACCCGGAGCGCCCGGTACGAGAACACCCGTTCGGAGTCGGCCAGATGTCCGATGACCTCCTTGACGCTCCACTTGCCAGGGGCGTACCGGAAGCCGGCCCTGGCCTCGGGAATGCCGGCGAGCAGGGCGGCGGTCGAGTCACGCTGGGCGGCAAGCGCCGCGAGGACGTCGTCACCGGGCGACTCGCTGACGTAGGGCTGATAGTAGGCGTTGTATTCCGAGAGCGAAGGGCGGGCAGGGGAGTGGCCGGGCAAGGGGACCTCCGAAAGTCGGGACGAGGCACGTCGGCATGGCTGGCGAAACGGCCGGTCGCCGGGCAATATACGCTCGGCCGTTTGGCAGAATCGCTCGACTACACAGAACGGAGACCAGGGATGGCGGGTTCCAGCAGCGGCAAATGGGCGGCGGTGCTCGGCAGGTTCCTGCTGGCGCTGCTGCTGGTCTACGGGACCTTCAATCCACTGGGCCGGTCGTGGTTCCATTGGGCGGTACTGCCCGTAGTTCAGGACCCCGGCAGCGTGACCGGCATCGGTCCGCTCAAGGTGCTCGTGGGACTGCTGCTCCTGATCGGATGGGTCTTCCTCATCCAGGCCACCCGGCGATCGCTCGGGACCGTGGGCGTGGTCCTCGGCCTCGCCTTCTGCGGCGTGCTCATCTGGCTGCTGATCAGCTGGAAGGTCCTCTCGCCCGGCAGCACCTCCGCCATCGTCCACCTGGGGCTCATCTCGGTGGCGCTGATCCTGGCCGTCGGCTCCGGCTGGTCGATCATCACGCGCAAGGTGACGGGCCAGGTGGACACGGACGAGGTGACCTGAGGGCGGGATCCCCCGACCCCACCTACATCCCGGTGGGATGCCTGTGAAACTCCCACGGCAGCTCGAACCGCAACCCGAGGTGCTGGGCCAGCGCCTGCACACCGACCTGCTCGGTGGCATAGTGTCCGGCGTAGATCACGTTGAGCCCGAGTTCCATCGCGTCGAAATAGGTGTGGTGCGCGCCCTCGCCGGTGATCAGCGTATCAATGCCGGTGGCCAGTGCCTCGGCAATGAACCCGCCCCCGCTTCCGGTCACGATGCCCACCCGGTGCGTCGCGGCCGGGCCGCCGGGAATGAGCCGCGCGCTCGCGGTCAGCTGCGCCTCGATGCGCCGGACCAGTTCGTCCCGAGGCAGCGCCAGCTCGCCGTACACTCCCAGGCGCTGGCCGCGATAGTCGCCGAACCATCCCTCCAACTCGACATCGAGGCGCCGGGCCAGCACGATGTTGTTCCCCACGTCCGGATGGAGGTCGAGCGGGATGTGGGCGGAGTAGAGCGCGATGTTGCGGTCGAGCAGCGCGCGCACCCGCCGGTACCGGCGCCCCGTGAGCGGCACGTTCCCGTCCCAGAAGAGTCCGTGATGCACCAGGAGGAGCGTCCCCTCCGCGCCGGCCAGCGGCGCGGCGTGCTCGATCGCCTCGAGCGACGCGTCCACCGCCGCGACGATCCGGCCGACGGTGCCCCCGTTCTCCACCTGGAGCCCGTTGACGGCGTCGTCCGAGTCCGGGACATCCCGTACCCGGAGGTAGGTGTCGAGGTACTCGGCGATGGCGCCGAGAGGGACGCTCGTGTCGCTCACTCGTCGATTCCGGGCTCCGGCGGGGATCCCATCTTGATCGAGCCGTTGACGCTCCCGCCCTCGAGCACCACGATGCGGCGGGTGTACACATCCCCCAACACCTCCGCCGTCGCCTGCACCTCGACCCGGTCCGTCGCGTGCACATTGCCCTCGACGCGGCCGCCGATGATCGCTTCGGCGGTGTAGAGGTCGCCCTGCACCAGCGCGCCCGGCGCGATGAGCGTCTGCGTGTTGGCGCGGATGGTGCCCTTCACCTTTCCCTCGATCTTCACGACCCCTTCCGTCGTGAGGTCGCCCGAGACGGTCAGGTCCTTGGCGATGATGGAAAGCGTCGTGTGATCGGTGCGCCGACGCATCTGGTTGACTTCGGGGTCCCTGGGTGTGCTGGAAAAGATGGCCATTATCGGGAATCCTCATTCACCATGGTGAGGGGATCGATGGTCGCGTCGCCCCGCCGGATCTCGAGATGCAGGTGGGGAGCGGTGGATCGCCCCGAGTTGCCGGAGAGCGCGATCACTTCGCCTGCGCTGACCACCGCCCCCGGGCTGACCAGCGCCCTCGACAGGTGGCCGTACTTGCTCTGGTACCCGTCCGGATGCGCGAGCAGCACGAACTGTCCGTACTCCGGGTCGGACCCGACGTCCAGCACCGTCCCGCCCCCCACCGCACGCACCGGCGTCCCGATCGTGACCGCGAGATCCAGCCCGGTGTGCTCTTCCTCGGAGCCCCCGGCGGCCACCAGCCCCCGGGTGACGTACCCGGCGGCCTCGAGCGGCCAGCGATTCGGCAGGGACGGGCCGCTCACCGGGGCCGGACGACTGCCGGGCGGCGCGGCGTTCACCGGCGGCGCCAGCGGCAGCGAGTAGGCGAGCGCGAGTGGATCGGGCACGATGTCGGCGCCCACCATCTCGCGGAGCCGTCCGTACCGACGCTCCGCGCTGTCCAGCGCGGCCGCGAGTTCGCGCACCTTGGCCGTCTCGGCCTCGAGCCGGGCCACCTCTTCTCGCAGTCGGGGCACGCTCGCCGCCGCCTTGAGGAGCGGCGCATAGAGGGCGCCCACCACCAGCGCCGCCATCAGCAACACCGTCCCCACCACCACGAGCACGCGGAACAGCCAGATGGGCATCCGGAAGGAGCGCGAACCCACCTCCCCGTCGCGGTGCACCATCAGCGTGATCTGCGGCCGCGGCGTACTCATCCCTCGAACGGGGCGCCGAGAATCAGTTCGAGCAGGCGGGCCAGGTCGTCGTTCGAGTAATAGCTCAGCTGCACGATGCCACGGCCCTTGCGGCGCTGGGTCACCCGAACGTCCGTACCGAGCCGCTTGCGCAGGGCGTCCTCCACCCGCTGCACCTCGGTGCTGACGGGACCCGGCTCCGACCGCTTGGTGGCCGGGCGTTTGGCGGCCGCCGGCCCCTGCCGGACCCGCGCCTCCATGTCCCGCACCGACCAGCCGTCGGCCACCGCCTGGCGCCCCAGCTTGACGATCAGCTTCGCGTCGGTCAGGCCGAGCAGCGCCCGCGCGTGGCCGGCGGACAGCGCGCCGTGGTCCACGAGGTCGCGCACCTCGGCCGGGAGCGCCAGGAGGCGGAGCAGGTTGGCCACCGTCGAGCGGTCGCGGCCGACGAGGCGCGCCACCTCGGCCTGCGCCACGCCGAACTGCTCCTGCAGGCGCTGGTAGCCGAGGGCCTCGTCGATGGGCGAGAGATTATCGCGCTGGAGGTTCTCGATGAGCGCGAGCGTCAGGAGGGTCTTGTCGTCGGCCTCCTTGATCACCGCCGGGATGCGCGTCCACCCGAGGCGCTGCACCGCCCGCCAGCGGCGCTCTCCCGCGATCAGTTCGTAGCCGGAGCCCTGCGCGCGAACCACCACCGGCTGCAGCAGCCCGGACGCCTGGATGCTCGCCACCAGCTCCTTGAGCGGCTCCTCGTCCACGCGGGTCCGCGGCTGGAACGGATTCGGGCGGATGGCGGTCACCGGGAGCTCGCGGAGGGCGCCCTCCTTTTCCGCCTGTTCCTTCGAGACCGGCCCGAGCAACGCCTCGAGGCCGCGACCGAGTCGACGCGCTTCACTCACGGGTGCACCCCCTGCGCCGATCCGGCGTCCACGCGGCGCAGGAGCTCCTGCGCCACCGAGAGATAGCTCTTCGCTCCGACCGACTGCACGTCATAGAGGAGAATCGGCTTGCCGAAGCTGGGCGCCTCCGCCAGCCGCACGTTGCGCGGAATCACGGTGCGGAAGACGCCGGGGCCGAAATACTCCCGCGCGTCGTTCGCCACCTGCCGCGCGAGGTTGATGCGCGTGTCGAACATCGTGAGCAGCACGCCGTCGATGGCGAGGCCGGGATTGAAGTTCTGCTGGACCAGCCGGATCGTGTTGAGCAGCTGGGAAATGCCCTCGAGCGCGTAGTACTCGCACTGGATCGGGATGATGACGGCGTGCGCGGCGGTCAGCACGTTCAGGGTCAGCAGTCCGAGCGAGGGCGGACAATCGATCAGGATGAAGTCGTAATCGTCCATGATCGGCTCGAGCGCACGGCGGAGCGCCGTCTCCCGGTTGGGCCGGTCCACGAGCTCGAGCTCCGCCCCGACGAGATCCTGCGTGGCGGGGAGGATATGGAGGAAGGGCAGCGCCTCGTCGTGGAGGATGACGTCGCGCGCAGGACGTTCGTCGATGACCGCGTCATAGAGCGACAGCCGAACCTGGCCGCGCGCGACACCGACGCCGCTCGAGGCGTTCCCCTGCGGGTCGGCATCGATCAGCAGGGTGCGCTTTTCGGCGATGGCGAGCGAGGCAGCAAGATTGACCGCCGTCGTCGTCTTGCCGACGCCGCCCTTCTGATTGGCAATCGCGATGACTCTGGCCATGAGCGGGGTGCGCGCCTGGGGTCGAAGTGGTAAGGGCAGGGAGGACAGCAATATAGACGACTAGCAGGGCGGAAGTCGAATGGGGCTCACGCGAAGGCGCGAAGGCGCGAAGCTCGAGATAACATAAATGAACTATAAAACGTTGTATAATAATATGTTACAGATTTACATAGACTACTGTAGCGAGGGTGATTGTGGTGTTTCACGTGAAACATTCGAGCTGCCGGGAGGCGTTTCACGTGAAACGGGGCTGGCGTGGAGGTACCGGGTTTCGGGTCTTCGCGGCTTCACGTGAGCTCGTTCTGCCGAGTCCTACGTGCGTTGCCTGAGCACCGCGAAAGCGAGGTTCTGGAGGTCTGCGGGAGAGACGCCGGGAATCCTCCCGGCCTGTCCGATCGAGATCGGCTTGGTAGCCGCGAGTTTCTCGCGCGCTTCCCAGGAGATGGTGGTGATAGCGTGGTACTCGATTCCGTCGGGGAGGCGGAGTTCATCCAGCTCCGACAATCGCGCCGCGGCCGAGCGCTCCTTGGCGAGATATCCCTCGTACTTGATCTCGATGTCAGCCCACTCGGCATGCTCGGGGTCGCCCTCACTTCCCGACACCGCGAGAAGCGCCCCGACACCCACGCCAGGGCGGCGGCACAATTCACGGATGCGCATCGGCTCGGAGATGGTCGTGCCACCGGCGGACTCCAGGAGCGGGTTCACCTGGTCCGGAGAAAGTGCGGTGCTCCCCGCCGCTCGGTAGGCGGCGTCTTCTGCCTCGAGTCGAGTCTCGGCGGAGCGGATCTCGACCTCGTCAAGGAGCCCAAGCCGACGGGCCAGAGGCAGGATCCGACGAAGTGCGTTGTCCTGTCGGAGCAGGATCCGGAACTCGGCCCGGCTGGTGAAGAGCCGGTAGGGCTCATCGACCCCTCGGTGGACCAGATCGTCCACCATGACCCCGATCATCGCCTGATCCCGCGAGAGAACGACCTGTTCCTCCCCGCGAACCAGGAGTGCCGCGTTCAGGCCGGCGAGTGCTCCCTGTCCCGCCGCCTCCTCGTATCCCGTCGTCCCGTTGACCTGTCCGGCGAAGAACAGCCCCGGCAATGCACGCGATTCCAGCGTCGGGTGCAGCTGCGTCGGCGGGAAGTAGTCGTACTCGATGGCGTACCCGGGCCGAGTCATCTCGACCGCCTCCAGACCCGGCACCGCCCGCAGAAACGCGAGCTGCACAGCGGCGGGAAGTGACGTCGAGAGTCCGTTCACGTACAGTTCATCGGTCTCCAGCCCCTCCGGCTCAAGGAACACCTGGTGCCGAACCGCGTCGGGAAAGCGCACGACCTTGTCTTCCACCGAGGGACAATATCGCGGACCACGGCCGCTGATCGCCCCGCCGTAGAGGGCCGATTCGCGGAGGTGCCGCTGGATGATCTCCTTCACCTCGGTCCCGGCCCACGTCAGGTAGCAGGGGAGTTGCGCCGGGTGGACCGCACGCCCGTAGTGGCTGAACCAGTACGTCCCCACATCCCCATCCTGGCGGGTCAGTCCACCCAGACGGACTGTCCGGCCATCGATCCTCGGCGGCGTTCCGGTCTTGAATCGTTCTCTTGTAATACCATGTGCCGACAATAGCTTCCGATATTTCTATCGAAGGTGCCTCACCCACCCTTCCCGCGGGTACCCGGGGATCGAGCCCGACGTGGATCGCTCCGCGGAGAAAGGTGCCCGCCGTCAGCACCACGGCCCGCGCCTCGATGGTGAGCCCCTCGTTCGTGACGACTCCGGCGATGCGTCCCTCCCGAATCACGAACGACGCCGCGGTGCCCTGGGCGAAATGGAGATTGGGCCGCGCCTCGAGAAGCTGGCGCACCGCGCGCCGATACAACGCGCGGTCGCACTGTGCGCGTGGGCGACCAGACGGCAGGGCCCTTCGAGCGGTTCAGCATGCGGAACTGGATCCGGGCCATGTCCGTCGCGCGACCCATCACGCCGCCAAGCGCGTCCACCTCGCGCACCACCGTGCCCTTGGCGATGCCCCCGATGGCGGGGTTGCACGACATCTGCCCGATCGTCTCGAGGTTTTGCGTGAGCATGAGTGTGCGCGCGCCCGCCCGCGACGCAAGCGCGGCTGCCTCGGCGCCGGCGTGGCCGCCGCCGATGATGATCACATCGTATCGCATGGAGGGAAGTATAGACTGATGGGCGGGCCACTCGACCAGCATGCCTGCCCTGTGATGTGGTCGTCGGGGTCGTCGGCTCTGGAAGTTCTCTAACCACCCGGCACCACCCCCCTGCGAACTTCCTACGCCGACGATCCCCATCCTCCCACATCACGGACATCACTGCCATCGCAGAAGGCCGGCGAAGGGAATGGTCCGGAGGGCCGTCAGTTCGCGTCCCCCGGAGCGACCGCGGCGCGGAGGGGACGCGAACTGGGTTGGCCCGGAGGACCATCCCAAGCCGGCCCATCAACGCTCTGTCAGATGTGGTCGTCGGGGTCGGTCGGCGAAGGGAATGGTCCGGAGGGCCGTCAGTTCGCGACCCCCGGAGCGACCGTGGCGCGGAGGGGGCGCGAACTGGGTTGGCCCGGAGGACCATCCCAAGCCGGCCGATCGGGGTTTCGGGACACGCGCCCCTCGACCAGCCTGCTCCTCCGGCACTGGAGTTCACACCGGTCGGACGGATCCAGCAGAGATGCTACCTGTGAACTCACGTGCCTCCGGAGCAGTCCGGTCTTCGGGGCGCGCAACCCACACCGCAGGCGCTATCCCGTCCGAATCCAGCGGAAGATTTCCGGAATCGTGGCCCGCTTACCGTACATCAGGATCCCGACGCGATAGATGCGCCCGGCCACCCAGGCCACGATGACGACACCGAGCGCCGTCATCCCCGCGGACGCCAGGAGCTCCGCCAGGGGGAGCGGACTCAGGGAGTGGCGCACCGGAGTGACGAACGGCGCGAAGAGCGGGATCAGGCTCATCGTCCGCGCCAGCGTGCCGTTGGGCTCGTCGAGCAGGCCGAACATCAGCAGCAGGCCGGCCACGATGCAGAGCGTAACCGGCATCGCGGCCTGCTGGGCCTCCTGCTGGGTGCTGACCGTGGCGGCCACGGCGGCATAGGCCGCGGAGTAGAGGAAGAACCCAAGCACGAAGAAGGTCAGGTACACCACCAGCAGGCTGCCGCTGATGGCGGGGATCGGCATGCCGACGGCGTCCGAGGGCGCGGCGCCGAACAGCCCGGCGATGGCCACGCGCTGCGAGGTGAGGAGTTTGGCCGCCCCGCTCCAGATGCCGAGCTGGAGGAGCGCCACGGACCCGACGCCAACCACCTTGCCGAGCATCAGCTCGAAGGGCGTCAGGCTGGACACGAGCACTTCCATGATCCGGTTGCTCTTTTCCTCGACGACCGACCCCATGACCTGCGTCCCGTATAGCAGCAGCGCCATGTACAGCAGGAACGACATCACGTACGCGAGGATGAAGGAAGACTCTCCCGTCTCCCCGCTTACCTGGCCGTTGCTCACCCTGGCGGTCTCGAGCGACACGGGCGCGGTGGCGACCATGAGCACGGCCGGATCCACGCCAGCGCGGGCCAGTCGCTCGCCGATGACCGCCTGGCGGACTGTCCGCTGGAGCTCCCCCATTTCGGAGAGGCTGCCGACGTTGCTCCCGTAGTAGTGAAGGCGTCCCGTTTCGATGACCGAATCGGCCACGAGCACCACACCGACCAGCGCCCCGGGGCCGGCGTCCTTGGCCCCGGTCAACGAGACGAGCGAATCGAGCGGCGCGACATTCCCGGCGCCCGCCGCCAGCCTGGTCACGACATACCGGGGGGCCGCGTCGGGGCCCACGCCGCGGCGTGCCCCGGCCAGGGCGTCTGTCACCCGCGCCCCGAACTCCCCGCTCGCCGCGTCGAGTACCACCACTCGCTTGGGCGCCCGGTCGCGCGACTCGAGCAGCATCGGAAAGACGAAGAGGAACGCCATCAGCGTCGGGCCGAGCA
Organism: uncultured Gemmatimonadales bacterium; assembly: GCA_963777835.1. Taxonomy (GTDB): domain Bacteria; phylum Gemmatimonadota; class Gemmatimonadetes; order Gemmatimonadales; family GWC2-71-9; genus SPDF01. Next base: position 432,083 of record CAVZRK010000004.1, read on the forward strand.
CCGTGGAAATCACGAAGGCGCGAGTGTGCACCCGGACCATGAACTCCCGGCGGATGACCGCGAAGAGCTTACGCATGGGCCGCCTCCCGGGCCGGAGCGATGGCGGCCTGTTGTCCGACCTTGGCGATGAAGATGGACTGCAGCGACGGTTCGTCCACCTCGAAGCGGCTCAGCCCGACCCCGGCGTCCACGAGAGCGCGGAGCAACCGGTCGGGATTGGCGCCGATGGCCAGCTCCACCTCGGCCGTGGCACCGGAGTCGTCGGCTCGCGCCACCAGGCTCCGGTCCGCCAGCACCGGACCCGCCTTGGCGCCGTCGTGGGCAAAGGAGAGATAGACGTGGCGGGTGCCCCCCTCCGCCTTGATGTCGGCGATCCGGCCGTCCACCACCTTCTCACCCCGGGCGATGATCGCGATCCGGTCGCACATCCGCTCGGCCTGCTCCATGATGTGGGTCGAGAAGAGCACGGTCCGTCCCGACCGCGCGATCTCCACCACCACGTCCTTCATCACCTGGAGGTTGACCGGGTCGAGCCCGCTGAACGGCTCGTCGAGGATGACCAAATCGGGGTCGTGGAGCAGCGTCCCGATGAACTGGACCTTCTGCTGCATTCCCTTGGACAGCTCCTGCACCTTGCGCTTGCCCCAGTCGGGGAGGCCGAGGCGGTCGAGCCAGCGGAGCGCCCGCGTGCGGGCGTCCTTCCGCCGCAGCCCCTTGGCCTCCCCGAGGAAGATCAGCTGTTCCAGCACCTCCATCCGGGGATAGAGCCCCCGCTCCTCCGGCAGGAAGCCGATGCGCGCCGAGAGCTCGCGACCGGTGCCCGGGCCGCCGAAGAGCGTCACCGTGCCCTCGTCGGGCTCGAGGATATGCATGATCATCCGGATCGTGGTCGACTTGCCCGCGCCGTTGGGCCCGAGCAGGCCGAACACGGCGCCGGCGGGCACCGAGAGCGAAAGGGCCTGCACGGCGGTGTGGCCGGCGAACCGCTTGGTGATGCGATCCAGGGAGACGACAATGTCGGGCATCGGGCTCGGTGGGGTGACGGGGAAGGGCGTCGACGGTGATCGTGCAGGAAAAAGAGGAGGTCGGGGGCGGGATGGCAAGAGAGACCGCGGCGGCCGGCGGACCGGGGCGAGGGACCGTACCCCTCTGGCAGGATGAAAACCGGTTTTGTATGTTCGCCCTATGCCCTACACGATCAAGATCGACCGGACCCTGTGCAGCGGTTACGGGGACTGTGTCGGGCTGGCCCCGGATGTCTTCGCCCATGACGAGGAGAACATCTCGGTCGTCGTGGACCCGGAGGGCGCCGAGGATGAACTGATCCTCGACGCCGCCCGCGCCTGTCCCGTGGACGCCATCACCCTGGTGGACGAACACGGGGACCAGGTGTGGCCCTAGCCGGCGACCTCCGCCAGCTGTCGCATCCCCCGCACCTCGCCCTCCGGAATCAGCTTGTTCTTCGCCGTCGCCCGCACCCCGAATTTCAGCGTCTTCTGCAGGTACTCCTCCCGGGTCCCCGCCGTCACCCCGTCCTCGTAGCAGCCGGCGTCGTGCAGCAGGACCCCCTTGGGGGTCACCGAGTCGAACCGGCCGACCCAGAGCGCGGTGGCGGTCTCGAGCACCACGGTAATCCCGTGGAGGTCGTGGTGGCCGGGGTGGAAGACGTGCCCGCTCACGCGCCGACGGAGTTGCTGCAGTGGGCGTCGAAGGCCTTCGTCAGGTCGGCGGCGATGGCCTGCGGGCTCCGCCCCTCGATCTGGTGCCGGTGGACGAAGTGCACCACCTCGCCGTCGCGGAGGAGCGCGATGGACGGGGAACTGGGCTGGTACTCCCCGAAGTAGCTCCGGGCCCGCGCCACCGCGTCGAGGTCCTGGCCGGCGAAGACCGTGACGGTCCGGTCCGGCAGGACGCCGTGCCCGAGGGCCATCTTCATCGCCGGGCGGGCGTTGCCGGCGGCGCATCCGCAGACCGAGTTCACGAAGACCAGGGTGGTGCCGGTGCTGCCGCCGATGGCGGCGTCCACGTCGGCCACCGTCCGGAGCTCCGTGGCGCCCATCTGGGTCATCTCGGCCCGCATCGGGGCCACCAGCGATTCAGGATACGGCATCTGCGTTGATTCTCCCTCTGGGAATTGAAGGGACCCGGCAGGGCCCTGATGTCATTCGGTCGAGATCGGCTCGCCGGCGCCGGCCAGCGCCGCCTTCAGGGTGTGCCACGCCAGGCTGGCGCACTTCACCCGCACCGGGTACTCGGACACCCCGGCCAGCGCCTGGAGCTTGCCGAGCGCCTTCCGTTCCGCGGCGCCCTCGAGGCGGCCGGTGACGAGCTTCTGGAACTCGTCGGCGAGCGCCATGGCGTCCGCGCGCGACTTCCCCTTGACCGCCGCCGTCATCAGCGAGGCGGAGGCCTTCGAGATGGCGCAGCCGTTGCCGAGGAAGCGCCACGTCCTTGACGGTGTCTCCCTCGACGTCCACCCAGACCGTGAGGCGGTCGCCGCAGAGCGGGTTGTGCCCGTCGGCGTGGCTCGCCGGCGGCGGCAGCTCGTGGAAGTTCCTCGGCGTCTTGTTGTGGTCGAGGATGACGCTCTGGTACAGCTCGTCGAGGTCGCGGCTCACGCGAAGACCTCCCGCGCACGGTGCAGACCCTGCACAAGCACGTCGATTTCCTCGAGGGTGTTGTAGAAGGCGAAGGAGGCCCGGGCGGTGGCATGCACCCCGAAGCGCTCCATGACCGGCTGGGCGCAGTGGTGTCCCGCGCGGATGGCCACGCCGTCGGAGTCGAGGATGGTGCCGAGGTCGTGCGGGTGCACACCCTCGAGCGTGAAGGAGAGCACACCGGCCTTCTCGCGCGCCGTGCCGACCAGGCGCACGCCGGGCACCGCGCTTACCAGCTCGGTGGCGCGCGCGAGCAGGGTCCGCTCCCAGGCGCCGATCGCGTCGAACCCGACGCCGCGCACGTAGCGCAGCGCGGCGCCGAGACCGATCACCTCGGCGATGGCCGGCGTGCCCGCCTCGAACTTGGCGGGCAGGGGCGCGAAGGTGGTCCCGGCGAAGCTCACGGTGTGGATCATGTCGCCACCGCCCTGCCAGGGCGGCATCGCCTCGAGCAGCGACGCACGACCCCAGAGGACCCCCACGCCGGTGGGCCCGAACACCTTGTGGCCGGAGAAGGCGTAGAAGTCACAGCCAAGCGCCTGCACGTCCACCGGCATGTGGGGCGCGGCCTGGGCGCCGTCCACCAGGACGACGGCGCCGGCCTCGTGCGCCATCCGCGTCATCTCCGCCACCGGGTTGATCGTGCCGAGGGCGTTGGAAATGTGCACCACGCCGACGATACGGGTCTTCGGTCCGAGCATCCGGCGGTACGCCTCGAGGTCCACCTCGCCCGCGTCGGTGATCGGGATGGCCCGGACCACGGCGCCGGTTTGCCCCGCCACGAGCTGCCAGGGGACGATGTTGCTGTGGTGCTCCATCGTGGTGAGCAGGATTTCGTCGCCGGGACGGAGCGTCGTCCGCCCGTAGCTCTGCGCCACGAGGTTGATGCCCTCGGTGGTGCCGCGGACGAAGATGACCTCGCGCGAGGCCGGGGCGTGGAGGAAGTCCCGGACGTCGTCGCGCACGGCGTCGAACGCCAGCGTGGCCCGCTCGCTCAGGTAATGCACGCCGCGGTGGATGTTGGCGTTTTCCTCGGCCAGGAAGTGCCGCACCGCCTCGATGACCGCGAGTGGCTTCTGCGCCGTGGCGGCATTGTCGAAATACACCAGCGGCTTCCCGTCCACCCGCGTGCCAAGGATCGGGAAGTCGCGCCGGATGGCGCTGACATCGAGCGGGGCCGCGGGGCTGCGGGGCAGGGGGGCAGTGCTCGCCGACATCGTCACGCCGATTCCTGCCTCGCTGCCCTGCTGCCCCGCTGCCCCGCCCTCAACAGCCATTCCCGCATCAAGTCCTCGAGATGATCCACCACCGGGCGGCTCCGGATCTCCTCGAGCACGTCCGCCGCGAACGCATAGGTGAGGAGGGTCTGCGCTTCGGCCGCGGGGATGCCGCGGCTCTGACAGTAGAAGAGCGGCACCGCGTCGAGGCTGCCCACCGTGGCACCGTGGGTGCACTTCACGTCGTCGGCGAAGATCTCGAGCTGGGGCTTGGTGTCCACCTTGGCCGTCTCGGAGAGCAGCAGGTTCTTGTTGGTCTGCTTGCCGTCGGTCTTCTGGGCCACCGGATGGACGTACACCTTGCCGTTGAAGACGCCGTGGGCGTGCCCGTCGAGGATGCCCTTGTATACCTCCCAGCTCGTGCAATTGGGGGCGGCGTGCTCGATCCGGGTCTGGTGGTCCACGTGCTGGCGGCCCTCGCCGAGGTACAGGCCGTACAGGGTGGCGTGCGCGCCCGGTCCGGCCAGGGTGGTGTAGATGTTGGTCCGGGAGAGCGCCCCGCCCTGCGCAAAGGAAAACGAGTTGAGGTAGCTGTCCCGCTCTTGGCGCACCTCGAGCGTGGCCAGGTGGAAGGACTGCACGCTCTCCCGCTGGATCTTGCAATGGTCGAAGCGCGCACCGGCGGCCAGGTTCGCCTCGGTGACGGTGCTGGTCAGGGCGACGCCCTCGGCCAGCGCCACGTAGCTCTCCACCACCGACGCCACCGCGTTGGCGCCCAGCACCACCACGTTCCGCGGGAACACGGCGCCACGGAGCGCGCGGCCGTCCGCCACGAAGAGCACGTGGATCGGCGTGTCCACCACGGTGCCGGCGGGAAGGACGACGGCGTACCCGTCGAGGAACGCGGAGGCGTTCTGGCCGACGAGGGCTGCGGCGGCCGGCTGGACGGCCAGCTTGCCGAGCGTGTCCTCCACCAGTTCCGGCGCATCGAGCAGGAGTTCGGCCAGCGACCCCACCCGGGCGCCGGCCGGCAGCCCGGCCAGCCGCGAAAGCGCCGGCTGGAGCCTGCCGTTCGCGAAGACGAGCCGCGGCCACTCGGCGTGCCCGAACAGGAACGGCGCGAGGTCGGACTCCGTGAGCGTGCCGGGCGCGCGAGCCGGGCCGAGGTCCGCCCTGGCAATCGGCGACAGGTCGGTGAAGCGCCAGTCTTCCTCGCGGGTGGTGGGCAGGCGGAGCCCCTCGAAGCGGGCCGCCCCCTCGCGTCGAAGCTGGGCGACCCACCCCGGCTCGATGGCGCGGGGCGCGGGGGCCACGGGAGTTCCGGTGGCGGTCACGCGGCGGCTCCCGCCGCTTCGGTCAGCCACTCGTAGCCGCGCTCCTCGAGTTCGAGCGCCAGCTCCTTGCCGCCGGAGCGCACGATCCGGCCCCCGGCCAGCACGTGCACGTAATCCGGCACGATGTGGTTGAGCAGCCGCTGGTAGTGGGTCACCACGATGGTGGCGCTGTCGGGGCGGCGGAGCGCGTTGACGCCGTCGGCCACGATCTTGAGCGCGTCGATGTCGAGGCCGGAGTCGGTCTCGTCGAGGATGGCCAGGGACGGCTCGAGCACCGCCATCTGGAGGATCTCGTTGCGCTTCTTCTCGCCGCCCGAGAAGCCGGCGTTGACGGCGCGACTCATGATCTCGGGGCCCCACTCCACCAGCTTGAGCTTCTCCTCGAGCAGGTCGAGGAAATCCATCGGGTCGAGCTCCTCGAGCCCCTGCGCCTTCCGCTTGGCGTTGTACGCGGCGCGGAGGAAGTAGGCGTTGGTGACGCCGGGGATTTCCACCGGATACTGGAAGGCCAGGAAGACGCCGGCCTGCGCCCGCTCCTCCGGCTCCATGTCCAGCAGGTCCTGGCCCTCGTAGGTGACCGAGCCGCCGGTCACCTCGTAGGCGGGATGGCCGGCAAGCACCTGCGCCAGCGTGCTCTTGCCGCTCCCGTTGGGGCCCATGATGGCGTGCACCTCGCCCGCGTTGACGGTGAGGGTGATGCCGCGGAGGATTTCGACGCCACCGGCGGTGGCGGTCAGGTTCTTGATCTCGAGCACGTGCCTGTTCTCCTTAACCGACGCTGCCTTCGAGGCTGATGCCGAGCAGCTTCTGCGCCTCGACGGCGAATTCCATCGGCAGGTTCTGGAAGACATCCTTGCAGAACCCGTTGACGATCATCGAAATCGCGTCCTCGGTGTCGAGGCCGCGCTGCTTGCAGTAGAAGATCTGGTCCTCGCCGATCTTGGACGTGGACGCCTCGTGCTCCACCGACGCGCTGGGATTCTGCACGTCGATGTACGGGAAGGTGTGGGCCCCGCAGGCGTTGCCGATCAGCATCGAGTCGCACTGGGTGTAGTTGCGCGCCCCGACGGCCTTCGGCAGCATCTTGACCAGGCCGCGGTAGCTGTTCTGGCCTCGGCCGGCGGAGATGCCCTTGGAGATGATCGTGCTCCGGGTGTTCCGGCCAACGTGGATCATCTTGGTGCCGGTGTCCGCCTGCTGGCGGTTGTTGACCACGGCCACCGAGTAGAACTCGCCGATCGAGTCGTCGCCCTGGAGGATGACGCTGGGGTACTTCCAGGTGATGGCCGATCCCGTCTCGACCTGGGTCCACGTGATCCGCGACCGCGCGCCGGCGCACTTGCCGCGCTTGGTCACGAAGTTGTAGATGCCGCCCACCCCTTCGCTGTCCCCCGCGTACCAGTTCTGCACCGTGCTGTACTTGATGGTGGCACCCTCGAGCGCCACCAGCTCGACCACCGCGGCGTGCAGCTGGTTGGTGTCCCGCTTGGGCGCGGTGCACCCCTCGAGGTAGCTCACCGTGGCGCCCTCGTCGGCCACGATCAGCGTGCGCTCGAACTGGCCGGTGTCCGCGGCGTTGATCCGGAAGTAGGTGGACAGTTCCATCGGGCAGGTGACGCCCTTGGGGATGTACACGAACGACCCGTCGGTGAAGACGGCGGCGTTGAGCGCGGCGAAGAAGTTGTCGCCGGCCGGCACCACGCTGCCCAGGTACTTCTTCACCAGCTCGGGATGCTCCCGGACCGCCTCGGAGAAGGAGCAGAAGATGACGCCGTGCTCCTTCAGCTTGTCCTTGAAGGTGGTGGCCACCGACACGCTGTCGAAGATGGCGTCCACCGCCACGCCGGACAGCCGCTTCTGCTCCGAGAGCGAGATGCCGAGCTTTTCGTAGGTGGCAAGCAGCTCGGGATCCACTTCGTCGAGCGAACCGAGGGGCTTGGCCTGCCTGGGGGCCGAGTAGTAGATGATGTCCTGGTAGTCGATCGGCGGATACTGCACGTTCGGCCAGTGCGGCTCCGTCATGTCCAGCCAGCGCCGGTAGGCGTCGAGCCGCCACTCGAGCAGGAAGGCCGGCTCCTCCTTCTTGGCGGAGATGAGCCGGATGATGTCCTCGTTGAGTCCGCGCGGGACGGTATCGGCCTCGATGTCGGTCACGAAGCCGTACTTGTACTCCTGCTGGACGAACGATTCGACGGGCGAGGTCATGCGTTGACTCCCTGGGGCCGGCTGGTCCCGATGGACACCGGCGCCGTGAACTGCACCTGGTATTCGCAGGCGGAGCAGCCGTCGAGCACGTGGGCCTGGAGGCCCACCGAGGCCCCCAGGGCCGCGCTCAGGAAGCGCTCCTCCGCCGCGCAGATTTCCGGAAAGCGCTCCGCGACCGCGCGGATGGCGCAGTTGTGCTCGGTCAGCGTGCCGCCCTCCGCCGATCCTTCCCAGCCCGGCATGAAGCCGTCCTCCTGGAGGAGGCGGGTCACCGCCGCGAGTCGCACCTCGGCCGGCAACTCGGCGAGATCGCTCGGGAGGCGCCGGAGGAGCGCCGCGTACCGCGCCTCGAGCGCCCCGACGACGGCCTCGCGCCCTTCGCGCTCCACGAGCGTCTCGAGCACGTCGGTCAGCGCCGACTCGTACCGCCGGGGGAACACCTGCTCCCCTGCCGCCGAGAGGCGGTAGGCGAACACCGGCGCGCCGACACCCCGCTGCTGCCGCTCGTGCGCCAGGAGTCCGTCCACCTCGAGTTCCCGCAAGTGATGGCGGATGGCGTTGAGTGACAGCCCGAGGCGCCCGGCGAGTTCCTTGGCCGTCAGCCCAGGGGCGAGCTTGAGCTCCACGAGAATGGAGGCTCGCGGTCCCTTGTAGCCGACCGGGAGGGCGGCGGCGGCGCGGAGATGGGCAAACGGTATCGCCATATGGCCGGAATGGTAGGCATCGGAATCGGGATTGTCAAGTTCACGTGGCATTATTGGTGCGAATTCTCAATGCGTTGTGATCTAACCGTTTAGGATGATCTAGCAGCCGGTAATCCGGTAGCAATCAGCCGATGGTGAGCTCGATTTCAAGGCGTGGCCAAGAATGTATAAAAGTATAGAATTAAAGGAGTTAATGTATAGGAGTAGTGTTCACAACTCCCTATGCTGTTATCTCGCTCTCTTGTTTCCGTCCGTCCGGAATGCAAGATTAGGCCATGACCATCCACCGCATTCGACTCCTCGGCGACCCCATCCTCCGCACTCGCTGCGAACAGATCACCAAGCCGCGCTCGACCGCGGTGCGGGTGATCCTCGACGACATGCGCGAGACGCTCCGCGACTGGCAGTCGCGGTTCGGCAGCGGACGCGCCATCGCCGCGCCCCAGATCGGCGCCCCGGTCCGGATGGTCTACGTCGAGATGGAAAAGCCCTGGCCGCTCATCAACCCCGAGATCATCGACATCGGCACCGAGGATTTCACCGTCTGGGACGACTGCTTCTCGTTTCCCAATCTGATGGTCCAGGTCTCGCGGTCGTACCGGATCCGGGTGCAGTACCAGGACATCAAGGGGGACACCCACGAGGTGGACCTGGAGGGAGACCGCGCAGAATTGCTGCAGCACGAGATCGATCACCTCGACGGCGTGCTGGCCGTGGACCGCCCCCACGGGCTCGATCCGTTCTGCCTGCGCGAGGAGTGGAACCGCCAGCATGCCGCCAAGGGGCGCTATGGCGAGCCCGAGCCCCGGCACGCGCACTACGCCACGCCTCTCACCGGCCTGATCTGAGGGGCGCTAGAACCAGCGCCCGATCCGCACGAAGACGTTGTCGATGCCGGTGGTCGTGAAGCCGTAGGCCGCCTGGACGTCGCCGATCGGGGTTTCCGCCACCAGGCCCGCGCGCGCTCCCCCCAGCCAATCACTGCCGGCAAAGAGATCCCCGCCGTCGGCACTCCGCCCCACCGCCGCCAGCACCTCCCACCGCAGGAACCCGCTGATCGGGTGGGAGACGGCGAGCCCGCCGAACACCTCGCGATCCCCCCGCAGCTGTTCCGTCGCGAGACCGGGAAATCCCTGCGTGCCGCCCAGCGGAAATTGATCCTGGAGCGGGAGGTCCTCGCCCCAGCCGATCCGTGCGCTCGGCGTGACGCTCCACTCGCCCAGTTCGACGAGGTAGGACGTGGCGATACCGACCCGCTGGAAGGTGGACGACCAGACCAGCTCGGCGTCGGCCGTCCAGTTGCCGTGGGGGCGACGCACGGCCCCGCGAACGCCGGCGCTCGAGCCGTCGCCGGAGGCGCTGCTGTCGGTGGTAACGTCGTCTCCGCCGTTCCAGAGCCGCCCGTCGAACCCGGCGGCCAGGAGCCATCCGCCGCTCACACCCTGCTCGAGGCCCGCAAACAGGACTCCCTGCCGAGTGTCGGTGCGGCCGAGATCCTGTCCATCGTCGTCATACAGGGTGATATCCTGGTTTTCGAGGTGCACGGTGAGGGTCGGCGCCAGCCAGGTCTGCCCGACCCCGAAGTAACGGCGAAGTCCCAGCGTCAGGTCGTTCAGCAAGGTGCCGATCCCCAGCGTCACGCTCCCCTCGTAGGCGTGCCCGAACAACCGCCGATCGAGGTACATCATCCCGGCGCGACCGCCGAGATCGCGGTCGTACGCCAGCGCGACGCCGGCCAGCTTGGACGGCGCCGGCTGGACCGCCGCGTGAAACGCCACCCGGCCCGACGCCGTGACGGCGGGATGAAGCCAGAGCGCGGTGTAGGCGTCGAGTTGTCGGACCTCGCTCACCTGCGTCGCCAGGACGTCCAGGTCGATCGTCGCCCCAGGCTCGAGTCCGAGGAATCGTTCGAGCAGCTCGGTGTCGGTCGGCGCGCCGCCGGTCAACGAGAAAGTCGCCACCTTCTCGGGAAACTCGCCGCGCGGCAGCGTCCCGGTCGGAAGGCAGGTGGCGAGCGCCAGCACCGAATCGGCGACCAGGCGTCCGCGGCGCCGGATCGAGTCCACCGTGGCCGGGGTGAAGTCGAGGTTCTCGTACTCGTCGAGCGGCACCCGCACATAGATGTCGCCGGGGCCGATCGACTCGGCCGGCTGCACGAACAGGAAGCCGGCCAGCTGGTCCGCCACGGCCAGCGCTCCGGACTGGAGCTCGGATTCGGTGAGGAGGCCCGAGGTCACGTCGGAGACGATGACCCGGGTGACACCGGGGAGTCCGCGCGCGATGGCGACCGGGACGTTGGCCGACAGGCCGCCGTCCACCAGCAGGCGCCCGTCGATTTCCTCGGGAGGGAACACCAACGGCACCGAGATGCTGGCGCGGACCGCCTGGGCCAGGTCGCCGGAGGAGAGCACGACGGTGTCGCGGGAGACGAGGTCGGTGGCCACGGCGCGAAACGGAATTGGCAGCCGGTCGAAGTCCCCCGCGGCCAGCAGGTTGGGCCGGAGGAGGAGCGCCGAGAGCATCGCGTTGGCGGCGGGGACGTCGACCGTCGGGGTCTGGAGCGCGAATCCCTCGTCGCCACCCGCCCAGGTGAGCAGCGGGGAGAACTGCCCCCAGGCCAGCGGACCGGTGTAGGTGGTGGAGGAGAAGAGCGATGCCGGGCTGAACGCGGCCGAGAGTGAATCAGCCCGGCGCGCCGGGTAGCCACCCGCATAGAGCGCGCCGATGATGGCGCCCATGCTGGTCCCGACCACATAGTCCGGCCGGATGCCGAGGCTGTCCATCGCGGCGATGACGCCGAGATGCGCGAGGCCCTTCGCCCCGCCGCCAGAGAGGACGAGGGCGGTCCGGCCGGCGGGACAGGCGGGCACCTGTGCGGCGAGCGGCGCCGCCATCGCGAGGGTCGAGGTGGCCACCGCAGCGAGCCACCCCTTGCGCCGCAGGAAGGGAGTCCGCAATACTTGCCGCAGGACTTGCCGCACCCCCTGTGCGGCAACTCTTCTTCCCGAGGGAGCGGCTGGCACGATGACGTACGTGATCACGGAACCCTGCATTGGTGTCAAGGATCGGGCGTGTGTCGACGTCTGCCCGGTGGATTGCATCTACGAAGGCGAAGATCAGCTCTACATCAACGCCGACGAGTGTATCGACTGCGGCGCCTGCGAGCCGGAGTGCCCGGTGACCGCCATCTTTCCTGAAGAGGACGTCCCGCCGCAGTACACCGCGTTCATCGAGAAGAACCGGGAAGTCTTCGAGGGCGACAATCCCCCGGGCCGGCCCGACAGGTAACTGCCCGTTCCGGCCAGCGACGCGGCGCCGTCCCTCAGGGGCGGCGCCGTTCTTGTTTCCGGCACCGGGGTCCAAGCTTCGCCGGGCCGGGGACCCCCGGCAAGTGGGCGGCGCACCGCCCCGAAGTGTGAGCGCTGGGGGATAGACGCGAGGCGGCCCCGGAACCGTACTGCATGGCCGCGGTCCCGGAGCCGTAGGTTGGAAGGATTACTGAGACGACGGAGGCCGGCGTGAAACCAACCGAACCGGCGCCTCATAGGTTGAGACGCCCGAGGCCGGGAAAAGGTTTCACCCCTCCGCCGGTCGGGATTCCGTGACTCCAGCCAGGAGCGCGGCCAGATGCCGGTTGAAGGACTCCGGCTGCTCGAGTGGCGCGAGGTGCCCGGCGTTCGGGATGATCGCCAACTTCGCCCCTGGAATGGCTTTGGCCATTCCCTCCGCCTCCCGGAGCGGGGTGAGGACATCCTCCGCACCGACCACGACGAGGGTCGGCAATCCCTTGAGTCCCGCCAGCAGGTCGGTGGAGTCGGGCCGGTCGCGCATGGCGGCGAGCGCCCCCAGGAGTCCCGGCACCGGGGCGCCGGCCATGATCTCCCGGACCTCCTCCGAGAGCGCGTGGGGGGCGGACTTGGCGAGCAGTTTCGGCAGCATTTGCTCGGCGATGAACGGTGCCCCGCCTTCGCGCGCGTCCGCCATGGCAATCTCGCGCCCCTTCCGTCCCTCGGCGCTGTCGGCCGTGGCGCGGGTGTCCACGAGCGCGAGCGCACGCACCCGCGGGCGGTGGCGGCGGAGGAACTCGAACGCGACATACCCGCCCATGGACAGGCCGGCGAGGACCACCTCGTCCACGCCGACGGCGTCGAGCATCGCCGCGAGGTCGTCGGCGTAGGTGGCCATGCTGTACCCAAGATCGGGGGCATCGCTGCGGCCGAACCCTCGAAGGTCGGGAATGAGGGTGCGCCACCCGGGGAAGGCCCCGGCCTGGTGACGCCAGAGACTCCCGTCGAGCGGGTAGCCATGGAGGAAGAGCAACGCCGGCCCGCTCCCTCGGTCATCGAGCGCGAGCTCGAGTCCGTGGACGCTGACCCGGCGCGTGGTGGACGCCGCCGCCGGGTGGGCGGGGAGGAGGAACGCCGCGACCTCGGCCGGCACCGGCACGGCGGCGCCCGTCTTGTCGATGCAGACGAACACCGATTCGGCGGTGGCGATCAGCACGTCATCTGATTCGCGGCGGGCCACCTGCCGCATGGTGAAACTGGTGCGGCCGAGCCGAGTCACGGCGAGATGAAATCGCAGGGTGTGGCCGGGATAGGCGGGCGCGTGATAGTCGATGACGGCGTGGCGCACGGCCGGCCAGACGCCGGCCCGCTCGAACAGGTCCATCCCCGGGCCGCCGGCGAGCATCTGCCAGCGCGCCCGCTCGAAATAGGCGAGGAACGCCGCTTGATTCAGGTGCCCGAAGGTGTCGCAGTCACCTGGGTAGACGGTGAACAGGACGGGAGCCTCGGTCATCGGGTATCCTCCCTGTCAGCCGTCAACGCGCCATGACCACCCAAACCAAGAGTCGTCGATGCCACCGACCACCGATTACATCCGCCACGCCGCACGACTCGCCCGCAAGGTGCAGCTGGACGCCGCGCTCGGCGGCGCGCCCGCGCCCGACGCCGAGTTCTACAAGGCCCTGGCGAAGGCGCTCGAGGAGATCGCGGCCGGACTGGAGCTGGTGGCCAAGCGCGACTGATTCAGGAGCCGGCGCCGCGCGAGAGCGGATAGACCCGCACGTGTTCCTGTCCGTGTCGCTGGCGCCAGACGCCGATCACGTAGTCGGCGCCGATTTCGTCCACGCGCAAGCCGTCCGGCGTCGTGACCGTCCCGAGCCAGGTGCCATCGGGCGCGAAGACGTTCCAGGTGGACGCCGAGGCCGGCGGATTGAGCGGCGCCGAGAGCCACAGGGCGCCGGTGCGGTCCACCAGCATCCGGCCGAACGCCGGCATCCGCGCGGGGAAGGGCGCCTTCTCCAGCGACCGGATCAGGGTGCTGTCCAGCGGAGTGTTCAGGGACTTGGCGCCGGTCCGGAGCCGGGTGGTGGCGGCGGCGGTGTACTCGCTGGACATCTCCGCCGTCACGGGGGTGCGCTCGATGGGCGCCCGCACGAGGCGGACCGGCTTTCCATCGGGGCCGATGGAGGCCACTTCGAAGCTCGCGCCGGTACCGATGAGCATCGTGTCGGCCTGCAGGGCCGCCACGGTCACCAGGCCGAAGGGCACCGGGAACGAGGACGGCGGTCCTTCCGAGCGGACCCGCACGCCCCAAGTTTCACCCTGCGGGAACCGTCCAAGCGCCGCCTGCGGCAGGCCGTCGAGGCCAAACCGCATGTAGGACGCGGAATCTCGAATCACCTCGCCCGGCTTGCCCGGGAAGGGATTCAGCGGCCGGCCGAGGCGGAAGAGCACCGAGCCGTCGGGATAGGTGGCCAGAGGTTCGGCGGCCACCTTCGGGTCGGCCGGTGCGAGCGCGGCCACGCGGACGTACTTGCCCCTGGCGTCGAACAGCGCGAACCGCCGGGTGAGGAAGTCGTAGGCCACCACAGTGTCCGCCGGTCCGCGCCCGATCCAGCCGAGGCCGTGGAACTGCCCCTCCTCGGTCCCGCGTCCGCCGGCCGTCGTCAGCAGCTTCCCGGTCGGGTCGAAGTAGAGGATGCTCTGCTGCGCCCCGTTGACGACGACAATGCGACCGTCCGAGAGGCGAAGCACGGGAGCCACCCCGACGAGCGGCTGCGTCGGCTCACCGATGTCCACGCTGAACGAATCCCCCACGGTCCATTGCGGCGTCGACCCCCAGGCTGGCGCCGTGTCCCGGACGACGCGGATCCCCGCGGAGTCTCCCACGAGCGGGCCGGTGTCGGCCTCGCGAACCGCGGGCGGCGCGTCACTGCAGGCCATCGCCAGGAACGCGGTGCCGATTGCCGGCGCAAGAATTCGAAGGACCTGGCGTGAGAAGGATCGGGACATCGTGGCTCCAAAGAGTGTTCGATGAGAGTGCGTCGAGCGTGCAACTCCGAAATCTAGACGGGGCAGCCAGGATAAGTCAGCCGCAGAATAGAAATAGCGTCACGACATTTAGACGACAGTATACTGTCACTACGCTGAAAAATACGGAGTTGCGGCGGTGGTTCGGCTCCAGCACTATTCCGCCATGCCTGTTCACTCCGATTCATCCGCCGTCGAGGTCGTGGCCGACCAGGTCGCCTTCGACCAGCTCCTCCAGTCCCTCGCGGACGAGCCGCTGCTCGCCGTGGACACCGAGGCCGCCAGCTTCCATCGCTTCGAGGACCGCGTCTATCTCCTGCAGATCTCCTCGCGGGAGCGCACCGCCGTGGTGGACCCGCTGGCGGTCGAGAGCCTCGAGCGGTTCGCCGCGCTGCTCGCCGACCCGCGGGTCGAGGTCATCTTCCACGATGCCGACTACGACCTGCGCCTCCTCCAGCGGCAGTACGGCATCCGGGCCGCGCGACTCTTCGATACCCGGATCGCGGCCCAGTTCCTGAATGAGCCGGGCATCGGGCTCGCCGCGCTGCTCGAGAAGTACTTCGGCGTGACCCTGAACAAGAAATACCAGCGCGCCGACTGGTCCGCCCGCCCCCTCTCGGACGAGATGCTCGCCTACGCGGCCACCGACACCCGGCACCTCCCGGCGCTGCGCGACGAGCTCCGGGGACAACTCGAGGCGCGGAACCGGCTGGGCTGGGTGGAAGAAGAGTTCGCCCTGCTGGAGGGGGTGGCGTGGGCCCCCGTGGACACCACGGAGTCGGGGTACCTCCGGCTCAAGGGGGCGAAGGCGCTCAAGGGCCGGGAGCTGGCCCTGCTCCGGGCGCTCTACGACTGGCGGGAGGGGACGGCGCGCCGGCTCGATCGCGCCTCGTTCCGGATCCTGAACAACGAGCCGCTCTTCGCCATGGCGCGCCAGCCGCCCCGGACGCTCGAGGAGCTGCAGCGGGTGAAGGGCATCGGGCCCGAGACGATCGCGCGGCGGGGCGCGGAAATCCTCGAAGCCATCGAGCAGGCGATGGCCATCGCCGAGCGGGACCTCCCCCGCCTTCCCCGGCTGCCCAGGCGGCCGCCCGACCCAGCGGCGGACGCGCGCTTCGAGCGCCTCAAGACGGCGCGCAACGCGATCGCCGCCCGGCTCGAGCTGGCGCCGGGCGTGGCCTGCCCGAACGGGACGCTCGAGGAGATTGCGCGGCAGGCACCGAAGTCGCTGGCCGACCTCGAGGCGATTCCGACGCTCCGCCGCTGGCAACGGGAGGAATTCGGGAGGGAACTGCTTGCCGCCGTGCCGGAGCCGCCATCGGCCCCGGCAGCGGGGTGACCGTTAGCCGAGAAAGGCCCGCACCCGAGGGTCCATCCGGTCCGGCGTCCAATACGGCTCCCACACCAGCTCGACTTCGACGCTGTTCACGCCGTCGAGGTCGGACACCACCGACTTCACGTCGCCCATGATTTCCGGTCCCGAGGGACATCCCGGCGAGGTGAGGCTCATCGTGATGTGCACGTCACCCGCCTCCGACACCGTCACGTCGTAGATCAGCCCGATGTCGACGACGTTGAGCCCGAGCTCCGGATCCTTGACGCCTTTCAGCGCCTTCCGCACCAGATCAGTTGTCAGCATGGTCCACCTCCCGTCCGGCAAGCTATCGCGCGCGACCTCCGCGCGTCAACGCAGGTCGCAATTCCTGTTTCCCGTCCCCAGCCGGTGCCGTCGCCGCGCGACGGCGTCGTAGACCCGGTCCGCCACGACGGCCACGCCGGGAAGCCTCGCCAGCCAGCCGAGGAGGCGACCGCCCGGCAGCCAGGGGAGCACCGCGATCATCGCCCGCGCGCCTCGGGCGACCTGTCCGTCGGGGAGCACCACGTGCAGGGCGCGGTCGAGCTCGGCGTCTGCGATCACGGGAAGTCCCGCCACCGCGCCACGCTCCTGGTATGCCACCTGGCGGATGCGGCCGGCGTCGTCCCACCCCGCCAACCGGCGGGACCAGTCGCGGCAGACTCCGCAGTTTCCGTCATAGAGGACCACCGGGGCGTCCGGCATCGACGTCCTACCGGGGCGGCGCCCGGAGCGAACCGGGTGGCAGCGCGTAGAGGAGCCGGACCGTGGCCCGGTCGCGGGCCGACGGCACGGTCACGCGGGTCACGGGGAACATCACGTCGGTGCTGTCGGTGGAATGCGGCAACCCCATCGCATGCCCGAGCTCGTGCACGGCGGCGCCGAGGAGCGCGTCGTCGGTGAACAGCGAGTCGCCGGCATTCCGGGTGGCCAGTGACACGTAGGCGCGGACCACCGGCCCGGCGTTGGACCAGCGCAGGTCGGTCACGCCGGCCTGGTTGCCGTTGCCGAAGCTCTCGCGCCACTGAAAGACGATGTCGGCGTCGGTGGTGTCGCCGGTAAACGAGAACCAGAGCCCGAGGTCGGCGGCCTGCCACTGGGACGCCCCTTCCCGGACGAAATCGGCCATCCGCACGCCGTAGTCGGGCGACCCTCCCTCGAGCAGGGCGATCCGATAGGGCCGTCCGCCGCGATCGGGCCACCGGCGCACCAGCGAATCGGTGCTGGCCAGCATCGAATCGAGGTATGTTTGAGCGGCGTCGCGCGCGAGCAGGGCGCGAGCGGCGATCCGGACGCTGTCCGGGACCTCCGCGATCCGGCGCGCAGTGGTGGTGGCCGGAGCGCTCGCGGCGGCGACCGACTGGCGGTCCCGTTCCGCCCGGTACCGCCGCGCGGTGCCGACGAGGAGCAGGAGGACCAGCGCGGCGAGGATCAGGGTCAGGATGCGGTACATAGGCGCCCGAAATATGGGCCGGGTGGCCGGGCGGCCGCCACGTCGGGTGGCGGGGCGGAGCAGCCCTCCCCTCACAGGAGACGCACACGCAGTGTTCATGAGGCTGTTCGCGCGGGCCGTCGTGAAGTATCGATGGGCGGTCATCGGGCTGTGGGTGGTCATCGGGGCCTTCGCGATGATGCAGGCGCGGCACACGCCTGAGCGTCTCGACCTCCGAGGCGGCAGCACGCGCGAAACGGAGGCGGTGCTCGCCGACCGGCTCCTGCAGGGCCGGTTCAGCCGCTCCATCGGTGAATTCTTCGCCATCACCCTCGAGGCGCCGAGCCCGATCGACCGGCCCGGCCCCGCCGCGGTACTCGACTCGCTCATCGCGGTGCTGCGCCGCGAGCCCTACGTCCGGTCGATCCTCTCCTACCCGACGCTCGGCGACTCCCTCTTCATCAGCAAGGACGGCCGGACCACCCTGATCCTGGCCGCCCTGGGCGTGCCGGGCGCGGAGGCCGGCAAGTACGTCGTCCCCGCGCGCAAGGCGATCCAGCGGGCGCTGGCCGCCTTCCCCGACGCCGGGGACTACCGGGTGATCGTGACGGGACGCGCCGCGCTCGACCTGGACATCCGCAGCGTCAGCGCGGACGACAGCCGGCGGAGCGAGGTGCGCGTCCTCCCGCTCACCCTGATGGTGCTGGTGCTGGCCTTCGGCGCGCTCGTGGCGGCGCTCCTCCCGGTGGCGGTGGGCGTGCTCGCCATCTTCGTGGCGCTGGCGATCATCGGGGTGATCGCGCTCTACACGCCGATGTCGGTGTTCGTCCTCAACCTCACCACGATGATCGGGCTCGGCGTGGGGATCGACTACTCCCTGCTGATCGTGACCCGGTTCCGCGAGGAGCTGAAGCGCGGGCTCCGCCGCCACGAGGCGGCGCGCCGCACCCTCGCGACCGCCGGCACCGCCGTCATCACTTCGGGCCTGACCGTGCTGGTCGGGTTCGCCGCCCTGCTCATCCCGCCCATGGTGGAGACGCGGAGCATCGGCCTCAGCGGCCTGGTGGTCGTGGCGGTGGCGGTGCTGCTCTCGACCACGCTCCTCCCGGCGCTGCTCGCCATCCTCGGGCGCGCCATCGACACCCCGCGGTGGCTGGCCCGCCGCCTCGCCTGGTACCACGCGCCGACCATCTGGGAGCGGTGGGCCCGCTCCCTCAGCCGCCATCCGTATCGGGCGCTCACCCTCGGCGGTCTCGGCGTGGCGCTGCTGACCGCCCCCGTCTTCCTGCTCAAGATCGGCCTCCCTTCCCGCCACTGGTGGCCGAGCGCCACGGAGGCGGGCCGCGGCGCGGAGACGCTCTCGGCGATGGGCGCCTCCGGCGTGATGCTGCCGATCCGCGTGCTGGTGGAGGTGCCGGAGGGCGAGACGATCGTGACCGCGACGCGGCTCCGCGGCCTCCGCAACCTGACCGATTCGCTGGCGGCGGACCCCCGGGTCGGCCGGGTCACCAGCCTCATGACGGCCAAGAAGGGGGCGTCGCTCCTCGAATACTCCGTCCTGTACAGCGACCTCCCCGCCGCGCGCGCCGACATGGGCGACTTCCTCGACGCCTATCTCGGCACCGACCAGCGGATCGCGCTGGTGGACGTCTTCCCCGCGGACACCACCAGCCTGACCACCTCGATGGACCTGGTGCGGGACATCCGCGCCATCGGGCAGGAGCCGATTCGCGGCCTCAAGGGCGCCACCATCATCGTCGGCGGCTACACCGCCGCCGCGACCGACTTCCAGGACGACCTGCTCGACGTCTTCCCGCTGCTCATCGCCGTGGTGCTCGGCGTGACGGCCGTGATGCTGGCCATCGCGTTCCGCTCAGTGCTGGTGCCGATCAAGGCGATCGTGATGAACAGCCTGTCCGTCAGCGCCACCTTCGGGCTGAGCGTGCTGGTGTTCCAGTATGGCTGGGGGGCGGGGCTCTTCGGCCTCGACGGCCCGACCTCGGCGATCTACGTGGTCGTGCCGGTGATGGTGTTCGCGATCGTCTTCGGCCTGAGCATGGACTACGAGGTGTTCCTGCTGAGCCGGATCAAGGAGGCGTACGACCGCACCGGCAAGAACGACGAGGCGACGATGGAAGGGCTGTCGGCGACGGCGTCGGTCATCACCTCCGCCGCCCTCATCATGATCCTGGTGTTCGGCGCCTTCGCCTTCGCGCGCGTCCTGATGGTGCAGTTCCTCGGCTTCGGCCTGGCCGTGGCGGTGCTGCTCGACGCCACCCTCATCCGGATGGTGCTGGTGCCGGCGTTCATGCACCTGGCCGGGCGCTGGAACTGGTGGCCGGGGGTGCGGGCGGGACGGACAACGGAGGACTGAGGACTGAGGACTGAGGACTCCCGAACCTACCGCTTTGCCTCCAGCCAGTTCTTCCCCACCCCGACATCCACCACCAGCGGCACCGACAGCGTCGCCGCGCCCTCCATCAGCCCCTTCACCAGCGGCCGCACCCGCTCCACCTCGTCGTCCGGCGCCTCGAAGACCAGTTCGTCGTGCACCTGCAGGAGCATCCGGGTGCGGAGGCCCTCTCGGCGGAGCGCGTCGTGGATCCGCCGCATGGCCACCTTGATGAGGTCGGCCGCCGATCCCTGGAGCGGCGTGTTCTGCGCCGTCCGCTCGGCGAACGCCCGCACGTTGAAGTTCTTGTCGCGGATCTCGGTGATGTAGCGACGGCGGCCGAGGAGGGTCTCCACGTAGCCCTGCTCCCGCGCGACCTCCACCTGGCGGTCGAGGAAGGCGCGCACCCCGGCGAACCGCTCGAAGTACTGCGTGATGAACGCCTTCGCCTCCTCCTGCGAGATGCCGAGCTGCTTGGAGAGGGCGAAGGGACCCTGGCCGTAGATCGTGCCGAAGTTGATCGTCTTGGCGCGCGCGCGCATCTCGGAGGTCACGTCGGCGAGCGGCACCCCGAAAATGATCGCGGCGGTCTGGCGGTGGATGTCGTCGCCCTGACGGAACGCCGTGGTGAAGGCGGGGTCACCGGAGAGGTGCGCCATCAGGCGGAGCTCGATCTGCGAATAGTCCGCGGCCACGAAGAGGCAGCCGGGGCCGGGGATGAAGCCGGCGCGGATCTCCTCGCCCCGCGGCGTGCGGACCGGGATGTTCTGCAGGTTCGGATCGGACGAACTGAGGCGGCCCGTGGCGGCGCCGGTCTGGTTGAAGCTGGTGTGGATCCGCCCGGTGGCGGCGTTGACGCGGGCCGGGAGGACCTCGACGTAGGTGGACCGAAGCTTCTGCAGCTCCCGGTACCCGAGGATGAGGCGCGGGATATCGTGCCCCATGGCCGCCAGCTGCTCGAGGACGTCGGCGTCGGTCGAGGGACCGGTGCGGGTCTTCTTCAGCACCGGCATCTGGTGCTGCTCATACAGCACCTGCCCGAGCTGCTTCGGTGAGTTGAGGTTGAACGTGGTGCCCGCCGCCGCCTGTATCTCGCCCTCGAGCCGCGCCAGCTCGGCGCCCATATCGCGCGACAGCCGCTCGAAGAGCGGGCGGTCGATCGCGATGCCCGCCCACTCCATGTCCACCAGCACCTCGACCAGCGGCATCTCCAGGTCGTCGAGGAGCGGCGCGAGCGCCATCTCCCTGAGCTGCGGGGCAAAGATCTCGTGCAGCGCCAGCACGGTGGCGCTGTCAGCGCCGCAGTAGGCCGCGGCGTCCGCCACCGGCACTTCGGCGAAGGGAATCTGGGCCGCTCCCTTGCCGGTCAGGTCGGTGTAGCTCCGCATGCCCCGGCCGAGGTGCTCCATGCTGAGGGCGTCGATGGCGTGGGAGCGACGGCCTGGATCGAGGACGAAGCTGGCGAGCATGGAGTCGTAGGCGACGCCGCCCAGTTCGATCCCCGCCCGACGCAGCACCTGCCAGTCGTACTTGATGTTCTGCCCGGCTTTCCGCACCGTGGCGTCGCGCAGCAGGTCGGCGATCGGCGCGCAGGCGGGGTCCGTGATCGGCGGCAGGTTGCGAACCGGGGCGGGGGCGGCGAGCTCGCCGCCGCGCGGCCGGTGCCCGAAGGGGAGGTACCAGACTTCCGTGGCGCTCGCCGCCAGCGACAGCCCGATCAGCGCCGCGTCGTGCGGCTCCAGCGAGGTCGTCTCGGTATCGAGCGCCACCAGCGGCGCGCTGCGGAGGCGCGTCGCAAGCGACACGAGCGCCCCGGGATCATCCACGACCTCGACGCGCAGGGTGCTTTCGGCGCTCTCGGCTGGGCCGCGGGGCAGCGGGGCGGTGGAAGCACCATCGACGGCCGCCTCGCTGCCCGGCTGCCCGGCTGCCCCGCCGATGCCAAGCCTCCGCGCCAGCCCGTAGAACTCGAGCTCCGCGAGTACGCGCGCGAGCGCCTCGCGATCCGGCTCCTGCCGCGCCAGGCGCGCCGGGTCGAAGGCAACTGGCACGTCCTTCTGGATGGTCACCAGTTCGCGGGAGAGCCGGGCCTGGTCCGCCTGCTCGAGCAGCGCCTCGCGGATCCGCTTGCCGGGGACGTCGGCCGCGTGCGCCAGGATGGCGTCGAGGTCGCCGTACTCCTCGAGCAGCTTCCGCGCCCCCTTGTCCCCGATGCCTTTCACCCCGGGCACGTTGTCCGAGCTGTCGCCCACCATGGCGAGGTAGTCGGCCACCTGCCGGGGCGGCACGCCGAGGCGGTCCGCGGCGTTCGACTCGTCCACGTAGATCTCCTCTACCGCGCCGGGGCCGCCCCGGCCCGGGTTGAGGAGCGCCACTCTCGGCCCGATCAGCTGGTAGAAGTCCTTGTCGCCCGAGACGATCACCACCTGCACGTCGCGCGCGGCGGCCTGGACGGCCAGGGTGCCGATCACGTCGTCGGCCTCGTAGCCCTCGACGGCGATCAGCGGAACGCGCCACGCCGCCAGGAGCTCGGTGACCCGCTCGACCGCGGTGTCGAAATCGGCCTGGAGCTCTTCGTCGAGTTTTTCGCGGGTGGACTTGTACTCCGGGTACCTGCTGGTGCGGAAGGAATCGCCGGCGTCGTGGATCCAGGCCACGTAGTCCGGCCGGTGGGTGTCGAGCATGCGGGCCAGGAAGTTGGCCACGCCCCACGCCGCCGAGGTGTTCTCCCCCTTGGCGGTGCGCAGGGGCCGCGTGATCATCGCGAAGAAGGCGCGATAGATGAGGGCGTAGCCGTCCACCAGGAAGAGCCGCGGCGGCGCCCCGCCGGACGGCGCAACCGTCACGAGGTTCCCCGCCGCACGCGGGACAGGACCCGCTCGTACGCGGAGAGCGACTCCGACGTCAGCCGAAACCGGCTGACGTTGGCGACGTCCTCGAAGACGACCTCCAGGCGGAGCGACGTGAACGTCCACCGGATGATCCGGCCCTGGGTGGTCGAACTGCCGTCGTAGACCTCATCCGGCTCGCCGAGGGTGATGAAGACCATGCCGCGGTCGGTCCGCCAGCCTGGGACCTCCTCGTTGGTGAAGCGCTGGTTGGCGATCGACATCCGCCCGAAGTACTGCTCCAGCGCCTCGTTTTCCGGGGTAGCGGGCACCGGATCGGTCTGCTTGTAGAACTCCTGCCAGAGCCGGGGCCGCTCGTTTACCGGTGCCTTCTTGAGCTGCTTGATCAGGTCCTCGTGCCCGAAGTAGCGCAGCAGGTCGATCATGTCCGAGTAATTGGTCAGGATCCACGCGCCGGAGAACGACACGAGCGCGCTGGTCTGCTTGGTCTCGGACCCGCTCCCGACCCGGAGGCGGAGTTCGCCGAGGGGCTGGCTGTCCGGCACGATCCGGACGACCTGCGGCTCGACCGCGCGGGTCCCGGTGAAGCGGAGGGTGTCGCGCGTGATGACGCTGTCGAGGTCGTCGATGATCTCGAACGGCACGGTGGTAGGCGCGGTGTAGTTGTAGCCCTCGACGAGGGCGAGCAGGGTGTCGCCGCCGTAGCTGACGGTGCCCCGCGGGCTCAGGACGACCGCCAGGTCCTGTTCGCGAGTGCGCCGGCCGGTGACCTGGTAGGCCAGGATCGGGGCGCTGAACGAGGCGGCGCTGAAGTCGGGGGCGACGAACTCGGCGTCGGCCTGGGTCTGGCGGCCCGACAGCGGGTCCCGGACCGACACGGTGACGCGGTACGAGCCGCTCTTGAGGTGGAAGAGCTGCTGGAAAAGCACGCTTTCGTCGTTCCGCATCGTCTCCGCGAACTCGGCGACGCGCACCTCCTGGTCGCGGGCGAACCGGATGGGCGGGGCGTCGGGCGACTCGAGGAACATCTCGACCCGGTACTGCGCCAGGAACCCCGTGCCCTCCTTCCGGAAGGAGAGGGCGCGGTTCTCGATCGAGAGCCCGAGAATCGCCTTGACGGAATCGCCCGGCCCCGCGGCGAACGCCACGGTGCCGACGAACGGCAGCGGGGACCCGGCCGCGAGCCGTCCCATCGACCGATACACCGCCGGCATGTCGAAGAGGCTGGTGAGCGTCTCCTCGGGGGTGGGCGTGGTGCTGTGGCCCACCCGTTGCCACGAACTGCACGCGGTCAGCAGGAGGAGGAGGCTCAGGCGGGGTCGAAACACGAGGCCCCCTTCGGGGACTGGCGGAGAACCGGGGCGGCGAGGTCGGCCGAAGGTTATCCCCTGCGGCAAAGCAGGGTCAAGCACGGCCCGGACGCGTGCTTGCCGGTGCCGCCCGTGGCGAGTACCTTCTTCCCACTCATGACGCCAGACGATCTCATCGGGCACACGCTCGCCGGCCACCGCCTCATCAAGCACGTCGGCGAGGGCGGCACCGCGCTGGTCTACAAGGCCGAGCATCCCTCGCACGGCCCGACAGCCATCAAGGTCCTTCGCCCGCGGCTCGGGCAGGACCCGATCGCGGTCAAGCGGTTCCTGCGCGAGGCCGAGTTCGGGGTGCGCGTCGTGCACCCGAACGTGGTCCGCACCTGGGAGTACGGCGAGCAGGACGGCGCCTACTTCCTCGCGCTCGAGTGGGCGGAGGGCGAGGCGCTGGAGCTCTTCGCCGCGCGCTCGGGGCCGCTGGCGCCTTCGCTGGTAGCGCACATCGTCGAGCAGGTGGGCGCGGCGCTCACCGCCGCGCACGCCGCCGGCATCATCCACCGCGACCTCAAGCCCGCCAACATCATGTACGACCCGGCCACGCAGACGGCCAAGCTGCTGGACTTCGGGATCGCGCGCGACGCCGAGCTCCCGCAGGAGGAACGGCTCACGCGAGCCGGCTTCTTCGTGGGCACGCTGCAGTACGTCGCCCCCGAGGCGCTCTCCGGCGAGCTCGTCGGGGAACAGGCGGACGTGTACAGCCTCGCCACCATCGCCTACTATCTCCTGACCGGCGAGCTGCCGTTTCCCGGCAAGTCGCCGCGCGAGCTGTTCCAGCAGCTGCTCACCCAGACGCCCCGCCCGCTGGGCGAGGTGGCCCGGGGCGGCAAGTTCAGCCCGGAGCTCGAGGCCGCGCTCATGGCCGGGCTCGCGCGCGACCTCGCCAAGCGGCCGGCCACGATCAAGGCCTTCTGCGCCCGCTTCTGCGCCGCGGCCCGCGCCGAGCCGGAAAAGAAGAAGGGCTTTCTCTCCGGGCTCTTCGGCAAGGACTGAGCGGTGGACGAGCACGCGGCCCTCCTGCAGCTCCTCCACCAGCGCTCCATTCGCCACGGCGACTTCACCCTCGCCTCCGGCGCCCGCTCCACCTACTACATCGACGCCCGCCCGACCACCATGTCCGCCGAGGGGCTGCACCTCATCGGCCGGCTGGGGGTGGCCGCGCTCCGCGCCCGTGGATGGGCACCCGTGGTCGTGGGCGGGCTGACCATGGGCGCCGACCCCGTGGCCTACGCGGTGGCGCTCGCGAGCCGCGCCGCGCCGCCCGTCATCGACGCCTTCAGCGTGCGCAAGGAGGCCAAGGGACACGGCACCAAGCGGCGCGTGGAGGGCAACTTCCACGAAGGGGACGGCGTCGTGGTGGTGGAGGACGTCATCACGTCCGGCGGGTCCGCCATCCAGGCGATCGCGGCGGTCGAGGAAGCAGGCGGGCGGGTGCTGGGGGTGCTCGCGGTGGTGGATCGCGAACAGGGCGGGAGCGCCGCGCTCACCGAGCGCGGGTACGGCGTGGCGGTGCTGACGACAGCCACCGAACTCGGGCTGCGCTAGCCTCGTTCCGCGACGGGCGGCCGCGTCAGCGGCCCGCCGCCGCAAGGTGCCGGTCGATGACCGGCACGAAGTTCTCCGCCGGATGGGCGCCCTCGAGCGCCACGCCGTTCACGACGAACGCCGGCGTGCCGGTGAAGCCGAATCCCTGGCCCTCCGCGATGTCGGCGGCGACCCGCGCGCGCACCTGGTCCCCCTGCTGGTCCCGCAGCGCCCGCGGCACGTCCGCACCCACCCGGCGCGCCGCCTCCTCCACGAACCGCTGCCCCTCCTTCTTCAGGCGTTCCTGCTCCGCGTACATCAACTCGTAGAAGGCGAACGCCCTGGCGCCGTCCTGCAGTGCCAGCGCCTCGAACATCAGCGCGGCCGGCATGGCGTTGGGGTGCATCTCGAGCGGCGTCTGCTTGATCACCAGCCGGACCTTCCCCGGGTACCGGTTGAGCAGCTGGTGGATGACCGCCACGGACTGGCGGCAGTACGGGCACTCGAAGTCGGTGTACTCGACGATCGTGACCGGCGCGGACGGGTCGCCGAGCGACACCCGACCCACCAGGTCGGGGCGCCTGGGATTCCGGAAATCCGCCTCGAGACGGTCGGCGGTGGCCTGCTGCTGCGCCGCCTGCGACGCCTGGAAGGCCGCGTTGACCGCCTGGATGAACTCGGTCGGGTGGGCCTTGATCGCGTTGACGAGCACCTCGGGGTGCTCGCGGAGCGTGCGCTCGAGCGTCTCGGGGGACGGCTCGCTCGCGCAGGCGGCGAGACCGAGGAGGACGAGGGAGGGAACGAGATGAGGCAATCGCACCGGACGCTCGGGGAAAGGGAGGTTCGCCCCAAGCTAGGGGCGAGCCGCGAGCCGGCGCAACACCGCGGTCAGTGTGGGGGAGGCGCCTGGACCGCCAGACAGTGTCCGCTGTCCCAGCTCCCTGTCTCCAGGGGATGGAAGACGGGCCAGACGCCTCCGTAGGGGAGGATCATCAACTCGAGAAACCGCGCCAGCGCGGCGGGAAACGGAAAGCGGCGGCGGAACTCGAGCGACGTGATGCCGAGCATGGCCCGGACATGCCGGCCGAAGCTCTGGGGCGACGAGTACTCCAGGCGATACGCCACGTCGGCGATGGAGCGGCCGGGAGCCTCCAGCAGGTGCGCCGCGTGCAGCAGGCGCACGCTGGCCAGATAGCTCTTCGGGGAGGGGAGTCCCGCCCGGGAGAACCTCGACATGAGCGTGCTGGGGCGCACCTCGCACGCCCGGCAGAGCGCTCGGACTGTCGTGATGTCGGGTGCCAGGCGGACCAGCATCTCGAAGAAGAAGCGCAGGTCGGCCGGGGGCTCGCCGAGGGCGCCGACCAGGGGACCCTGGATGCGCGCCGCGGCGCGGGTCACGGGCGCGGCCATGAGCTGCCGGAGCCGCTGCCAGCCGGTGGGCCCCGTGACATCCACCACCTGCCGCAGCCCGGTCGCGCCGAGCTGGAGCAGTGTTTCACTGGAGGCGGCGTCGTGGGTGGAGACCAGCGCCACGGTGGGAATCCCCGGGAAGTCGTGCACCAGGCGGCGGACCTCCTGGACCGCGTTGGGCGGGCAGCGGTGCACGGAGAGGAGAATGCCGTCCACCGGCCGCTCCCGGACGGCGCGGACCGCCTCCGGCACGCTGTCGCGGAGCAGGAGGGTGAAGCACCCGTGGCCGGCGGCCTCGACCTTCAGGCGCTCGGCGGGGAGGAGCACGGCGGCGATGGTCGGCCGATCGGCCGGGGTGGTCGCGGGTGAATCAGGCACGGGACCGCTCCGTAGTGGTGTGGTGAGGGCCACGTTAGGCGTCTCCCCTCAACAGCGGTCCAACCGGAGCGGGGGCGGCACGGCCGGCAGAGCAACCCTTTTCGTGCGGCGTGCATCCAACCCGATGATCTCCCTGTGTGGAAGGGGGCCGGAGTGTATTTTGAAGAGCCCGTGGACGGGGCGGCCCAGCCGCCCGTTTCGGACGACCTTCCCCTCACGTGGAGCCCGCGGGTGACCAAGCCCGAAGCCGGCCCTGGACTCGCCGCGCGCCTGCAGGCCGCCCTGGGTGCCCAGTACGAACTGGGTCCGGAGCTTGGCCGCGGCGGCATGGGCGTGGTGTTCCTGGCCCGGGACGTCACGCTCGCGCGGGACGTGGCGGTCAAGGCGGTCCACCCCGAACTCGCCATCCACAGCTCGATCGCCCAGCGATTCCTGGCCGAGGCGCGCATGATCGCGCGGCTCCGGCACCCGAACATCGTCACCGTCTACACCGCTGGCGAAGCGGGCGACATCCTCTACTTCGTCATGGACCGGGTCCCCGGCGAATCGCTGCGGGAGCGGCTGAATCACGAGGGCAAGCTCCCGCCGGAAGAGGCGCGGCGGATCACGATGGACATCGCGGCCGCCATCGACGCCGCCGCGAGCGCCGGCCTGGTCCATCGCGACGTCAAGCCCGAGAACATCCTGCTCGAGACGGGAAGCGGGCGGGCGCTGCTGGCGGATTTCGGCATCGCGCGGGCGCTTGCCGCGGACCCTGCCGGGCCGGGCACCGTCACGGTGACCGGGCAGGGGATGGTGGTGGGCACCCCGAACTACATGAGCCCCGAGCAGGCCGCCGGCGAGGAGGTGGACTCGCGCAGCGACCTCTATTCGCTCGGCGTCGTCGCCTACGAGATGGTGGCGGGGCATCCCCCGTTCACCGGTCCGAATCGCGTGGTCGTGTCCAAGCACATCTCCGAGCAGCCCACCGCGCTGACCCGCGTCCGCTCCGAGTGCCCGGCCGACCTCGGCGCCGGGATCATGCGGGCCCTGGCCAAGTCGCCGGCCGACCGGTTCCAGTCCGGCTCCGAATTCCGGACCGCCCTCGGGGGCACCCCCACACCGGTGCCGAGCTACGCGCGCACCCGCAACCGGCGGTTCGCGCTGACCGGAGCGGTCATCGCGCTGGTGGCGCTGGTCGCGGCGGTGGCGGTGCGGCGGCCGGGCGGCCCGCCCGACGGCGTCAATCCGCGCCTCTCCATGCTCGTCCTGCCGTTCGACAACCTCCGCGACGACCAGAGCACCGACTGGCTGCGCAACGGCAGCGTCAACATGCTGGCGCTCAACATGTCGCAGTGGAAGGACATGACGGTGGTGGACCACGAGCGGGTCCACGACCTGCTGGCACGCCACGGGCTCACCTCCAGCGATGACATCGGGCTCGACATGGCCCGCAAGCTCGCGCGCGAGGCGGGGGTCTGGACGGTGGTCCTGGGCGACTACCAGGAGGTGGGCGACTCGCTCCACCTGACCGCCCGGGTGTTCGACGTGGCTACCGGCGTCCGTACCGACGTGGCGGAGGTCAGCGCGCCGGCGTCCGACGACCCCCGTCCCGGCTTCGACCAACTGGCGCTCCGGCTGCTCGACATCTCCGGCGCGCCGGGCGAGGTGTGGGCCGACCTGGCGTCGGCCACCACGCCCTCGCTCGAGGCCTACCGCTCGTACCTGGCCGGCCTCGACCGGCTGAATCACTGGGAGCTGGCCGCCGCGCAACGGAACTTCCAGCGCGCGGTCGAGATCGACAGCGCCTTCGGACTGGCGTACTACAAGCTTGCCCTGACGCGCGGCTGGCTGGTGGGCACGCAGGACTCCACTGGCCAGCAGGCGATCGACCGGGCGCTGCTCTACTCCCAGCAACTCCCCGCGCACGACCGCGCGGTGATCACCGCCTACCGCTTCTTCCTGCTCGGCCAGAACGCCGCGGCGCGGAACATCTACGAGCAGCTACTGGCGCGGAACCCGATGGACGCCGACGCCTGGTACGGCCTCGGTGACGCCTGGTTCCACGATGCGGAGGGGCGCCCGGACCGTCACTTCACCGAGTCGCTGCGCGCCTTCCGGCGCACGCTCGCGCTGGCCCCCGACTACTCCCTGGCGTACGAGCACATCCAGTTCATGCTCGACCAGGCGAGCCGGCCCGCGACCGGGATGTTCCTCGTGACGCCCGACTCCTTCGCCTCGGGGACGGGGGTGGACAGCGCCGTCCGCGGGGCCGCCACCGCCCGCGCCCGGCAGGCAGGGGTGGAGTCAGCGCGCGCGTGGAGCACGGCGCAGCCGGGCACCGGCCGGGCCCACCTCGCCATGGTGGACGCCCTCCTGGCCAACCGGCAGTATCCCGACGCGATGGCCGAGGTGGCACGCTTCCGCTCGGCCGACCCCACGAACCCGGAGATGCCCTTCCTCCAGGCACGGGTCCGCTTCGCGAGCGGCGAGGGCCCGCGCGCGGCGGCCGAGCTCAAGTCGGCGCTGGCCACGATCACCTCGGGGGATTTTGCGGGCGCGGAGGACGCGCCGACCGTCATGGCCGATGTCCTTGGAGGCGCCAACATCTTCGCCTATTACGGGGACCTGACCAGCGCAGCGCGCGTGCTCGAACTGGCCGATGAGATCCGCACCGAGGTGCTGGCGGCCTCGATGCCCCAGGACCTGAAGGGGGGCGACTGGAAGCGGTCCATGCAGG
This sequence comes from uncultured Gemmatimonadales bacterium, assembly GCA_963777835.1. Classification (GTDB taxonomy): domain Bacteria; phylum Gemmatimonadota; class Gemmatimonadetes; order Gemmatimonadales; family GWC2-71-9; genus SPDF01. The sequence continues at coordinate 461,942 of CAVZRK010000004.1, forward strand.
GAACGCTCTATGGCGGGGCCGGCGTGCCGGTGGCCGCGCTCGAGCGCATCTGGAAGGCAACGGCGGAGGACGCCCGAAGCGTGCCCGCGGACAAGCGGTTGCCGGTACTGCGAAGCGGCCGGGACGCCGCCCTCGGCCTCTTTACCGGCCCCGCGGGCAACCCCGACCCGATCGAGGAGTACCAGGCCATCGGAGGCGAACCCCCGCCGGTCGAGGTCGCGGCGCTGCTGGCGCTGGCACGGCAAGACACCGCCGCCGCCCGGAAGTTGCTTGCCACGCCGGACAGCGCCCGGAAGTTCTATCCGGGGTGGAGGCCGCTGTACGCCCAGGCCCAGTTCCTCCTCGGCGACTACGGCGGCACCATCGAGACGCTTCGGCTGTATGACACCGACCAGTTCCTCACCCGTGGCTTCGATGCGCGGTGGGCCCAGATCGGACGGGTGCGCCTGCTCCGGGCCGCGGCGTACGAGAAGCTGGGCCGCCCCGCGGAGGCCGCCGAGCAGTACCAGCTGGTGCTGAGCCAGTGGAAATCGGCGGATCCCGACCTGGAGGTCTTCCTCCGGCAGGCGGAGGCGGGGCTGGCGCGGGTACGGGGGCAGGGATAGGGGACTGAGGACCGAGGGCTGGGGACTGAGTCAGTCCTGTTATATTGGTCGTGGGCCGGGCTCGATGGTCGCGGGTGCTTCGGCATCCGAGGAAAGTCCGAGCTCCACAGGGCAGACTGCCAGGTAACGCCTGGGCGCCGCAAGGCGACGGACAGGGCAACAGAAAGCAAACCGCCCGAAGGCGCGCAAGCGCCGGCGGGTAAGGGTGAAAGGGTGGGGTAAGAGCCCACCGCGTCACTGGCAACAGCGACGGCACGGCAACCCCCAGTCGGAGCAAGGCCAAATAAGCGGCGAGGTGCGGCCCGCACCGACCACACCGGCAACGGTGAGCCGCGGGTAGGCTGCTCGAGGCGTCCGGCGACGGACGTCCCAGACAGATGACCATCCCCTGGCGACAGGGTACAGAACTCGGCTTATGGCCCGACCCACGCCGCCCCGGCCCCCGCCGGGGCGGCGGCCGTTTCGGGGGTGCCCGCCCCCGCCACGCCATCGTAGATTCCGTGTTCTCCTGCACGCTCCCACATCGAGGATCCCATGTTCGTACACCTGCTCGCCTCCGCGGCCCTCGCCGGCGGCCTCCTCGCCGGCCCGAGCACCCCGGACCCCGTTTCGGCGGTCACCACGCTCAAGTACAAGGTCGGCATCGTGAACCTGTCGACCATCGACCTCTCCGGGCTGGGCGCCGGGGAGCAGAAGAACACCGCCGGCTTCACTGGCTTCTTCACCATGACGCTGAAGGACACGACCGGGGGCAAGGCCCTGACGATGGTCCTCGACAGCATGGCCATCGACAGCGCCACGCAAGGACGGGACATGCTGCAGACGGCCGCCGATTCCTCGAAGGGCTCCACCTGGCGCGGCCTGCTGACGGACAAGGGCCGGATCGACAACCTGGTGCTCGTGCAGGGTGGCCCAGGCGCACAGCAGTTCGAGGCGGTGCTGGCCGGCTTCTTCCCGCGTGGCGCCGCGCACACCAAGAAGAAGGGCGAGGTGTGGAGCGACACGCTGTCCTACGCCTCGACCACCGACGCCGGGTCCACCAGCCTCAAGATGATGACCACCTTCACCGCCGCCGGCGAGGGGACCTACAACAACGCCAAGGCGCTCACCATCACGACGACCAGCGTCACCTCCTCCGTGGGCAGCCAGGACGGCCCCGGCGGCGACATGCAGATGGAAGGGAACGGGACCGGGGTCGGCACGTTCTACGTGACCAAGGACGGGACCTACCTGGGCGGCACCAACACCCTGGATTCCGACATCGTGATCACCACGAGCCAGGCGCCGGTGCCCATCCCGCTGAAGTCGCACACCATCATCACGATCAGCTCGCTCTAGCACGCGAGTGCGCCGCGCAGTCCGCTGGATCGCCATCGCCGGGGGAGCGTTCCTCTTCTGGCTGGTGGCGGTCTGGCCGCCGCCGCTCTGGTACCGCACCCACTGGCCCGCGAAGACGGCGTTCATGTCCATGCGGGGGAACGCGCTGGACGGCGGGGCAGCGGGGCAGGGGGGCAGCGGGGCAGCAGCCCGACGGGCCCGTGGCTTCCCGGCGTCCCGCACCTACCGGCCCGTTTCCCTCGATTCCATTTCCGATTGGCTGCCGCGCGCCGCGATGATCGGCGAGGACAACCGGTTTCTCGAGCACGGCGGCATCGACTACCTGGCGATCCTCGAGGCGCTCGGCTACAGGCGCGCAGAGTTCGCCTGGAGCAACCCGAGGGATCGAGGCGAGCTCCGGTATACCCTGGGCAGTCTTTGGACGCGACGCGCCAAGCTGCGCGGCGCCAGCACCATTACGCAGCAGCTGGCCAAGAACCTCTACCTCTCCCCAAGCAGAAACCCCCTCCGCAAGGTCAAGGAGGGGGTCACGGCATACCGCCTCGAGGCGGCGCTCAGCAAGCGCCGGCTGATGGAGCTCTACCTCAACGTGGCGGAGTTCGGGCCGAACATCTGGGGGGCGGAGGCGGCGAGCCAGTTCTACTTCAACCGCCCGGCGAGCAGGATGACGCCGATCCAGGCCGCTTCGCTGGCCGGCTCGCTCCCGTTTCCGCTCTCCTCCAACCCGGCCTACCGGACCGGCCGGATGCGGTGGCGCCGGGACCTGATCCTGCGGCGGATGCGGGGCGAGGTGGTCGAGGTACCGCGCGAGGAAGTGGACGAGCGAATCCCGCCGCCGCCGCCGGTGGTCGAGGAGATCGTGGTGCCGGATAGCATTTAGGCGGGGCAGCGGGGCAGGGGGGCAGGGGGGCAGGGGGGCAGGAAGGTCCAAATCCGGGCACAAAATACCAAGGGGCAATCAGAGTGGTAGGCGGCGTCCCGATGCCGCTACTGTCCCGTGGCGCTCTCGCGTCCCTCCGGCGCAGCCCCGGGCGCGACCCACGCCACGCCCCACGCACAAAACACCGACAGCGCTTCATACGTCACGAGCGCGCCGATCATGAACAGGATCCCGGCCACGACCATGCCCGTCATCGGCGTGTCCGATGCAATCAGCTCCGCCTTGTGCGTCTCGAAGTTCGCGATGTATGTGTCGCGCGTGAGCTCCGCTCCCCGAACCGCATCGGCTGCCATGCTCTTGCCAATCAGGCTTCCGACCAGTGCCCCGAGCAGGAGCATCGCCAGGAACTTCCCGACCAGGAGGTGCCGGGGAAAGACCGCGGGTCCGATCCGGAGGAGTGGTTGGGTCGTGAACACTGGTCCTCCACCGCAAGAAGATCCGGAAAGAGAGAAATGAGGGGCAACCAGAGTGTGGTTGCCCCTCCGCCGTTACTGCCCCGCTGCCCCGCCTAATCGACCAGTCGCAGCGGCATTACCAGGGTCATGTAGCTGGCCGGGTCGTCCCAGCCGACCGGTTCGCAGGTGGCCGCGCGCTCCGGCGCCTTGAAGGTCATCCGCACCTCGTCGGTGGGGATGAACTTCAGGATCTCGAGGAGATACGTGGCGTTGAAGCCGATCTCGAGCGGCTCGCCCTCGTAGGTCACGGTCAGCTCGTCCTGGGCCTCGCCGAGGTCGGGGGTCTGGACCGAGAGCTTGCACCCGCCGCTGGAGAAGGCCATCCGGATGCGGTGGGTCTGGTCGCTCGCGACGATGCTCATGCGCCGGAGCGCGGCCGCCAGGGCGGCCTTGTCGGCCGTGGCGACCTTGTCGTTTTCCCGCGGGATGACCTGCTCGTAGTTGGGGTACGGTCCCTCGATGAGCCGGGTGTACACCTGCGTCGTCGCGGAGCGGAACCCGAGGTGGTTGTCGCTCCGGGCCATCTCCACCTTGTCGTCCGCCCCGAAGAGCCGCCGGATCTGGTCCAGCGCCTTGGGCGGCACGATCAGGTCGGCCTGGGTCTTCCCGCCCGACACCGGGACGTCCATGCGCGCCAGGCGATGCCCGTTCGTGGCCACCATGCGCATCTTGTCCGGCCGGAGCTCCCAGAGCACGCCGTTCAGGATCGGGACGGCTCTCCTCGGTGCTGGCGGCAAAGGCTACATGCCCGATGAGCTTGTGGAGCTCCTTGGCGGCCACCGTCCAGCCACCGGCAAAGCTCACGGTGGGGAAGGCCGGGAACTCCTCGCGGGGCAGCCCGAGGAGCTTGAATTTCGACTTGCCACACTCGAGCGTGACCCGCTGCTCGCCGGAGGCGGTGAAGCGGATGCTGGAGCTGGGCAGCTCGCGGACGATCTCGACCAGTTTCCGGGCCGGCAGGGTGATGGCCCCTTCCTGGTCCACGCTGGCCGACACTGTCGTGCTGACAGCGATGTCGAGGTCGGTGCCCGAGATCCGGAGCCCGTCCTTGGTCGCCTCGAGCAGGATATTGGCCAGCACCGGGAGCGTGGTCTTGGCCGGCACGCTGGCCGCCACGGCCACGAGGCCTTCCTGGAATTGTTCGCGCGTGATCGTGAACTTCATACCATCCCCGACTTCAAGGTGTGCGGCGTGCAAGCAGTACTGGTACTTCTATAGATATATATGACTAGTAGTAGTAGTAGAGGGTGTGGGGATGTGGATGAGCGCCCCAACCTCTCCCCTCGTAACACCCTGGACCGCTTTCCCGCTGTCGGGAACCTGTGGACGGTCTGGAAAGCTCTGCCGAATTCCCGCGCGAATGTCGATTCCACATTCACCCACATTCGCCGCGCCGACTATTGTGCGAACAACTCCTGTCGAGCCTGCTCAACTCGCTCGCGGAACGCACGATCGCGCGCCATCTGTCGCTCGACCTTGTCCACACTGTGAATCACGGTGCTGTGGTCGCGACCGCCGAACGCCTGCCCGATTTCGACGAGCTGCATCTGGAGCACCTCGCGCGCCAGGTACATGGCGATCTGCCGCGGCACCGTGAGCGTCTGGATGCGCGCCTTGGAGCGCAGCCCCTCGGGAGTGACGCCCCACCGTCGCGCCACAATTTCCTGCACCCGGTCCACCGACGGCAGGGGCCGGGGTGTCACACTGGCAGCCTCCTCGCTGGCCTTGATCTTGTCGGCCAGGGACTCGCGCGCCAGCTCGATCGTGATTTCGCGGTGCTTCAGCGAGGCGAAGAGCAGGAGCTTGATGATACACCCCTCGAGCTCCCGGACGTTCGACCGGACGTGCTCCGCGATGAACCGGAGGACGTCGTCCGGAATCGTCATTTCGAGGTGGTCCTGCTCCTGCTTCTTCTGCAGGATGGCAATCCGGTGCTCGAGGTCGGGAAGGCCGCTGTCGGCCACCATGCCCCACTCGAAGCGGCTGACCAGACGGGCCTCGAGGCCCGGGAGCTCCTTCGGCGGCCGGTCGGAGGTGACCACGATCTGCTTGCCGGCCTCGTAGAGCGCGTTGAAGGTGTGGAAGAACTCCTCCTGCGTGCGCTCCTTGCCCTCCAGGAAGTGCACGTCGTCCACCAGGAGGAGGTCCACGTCGCTCCGGTACCGGCGCTTGAGCTCCGGAGTGGTGCGGCTGTGGATGCTCTCGATGACCTCGTTGATGAACTGCTCCGCTCCGACGAAGAGGACCCGGGTCTCGGGGTTCCGCTGGATGACGGCGTGGGCGATGGCCTGCATCAGGTGGGTCTTGCCCAGCCCGGTGGCCCCATAGATGAACAGGGGGTTGTAGGTCTTGCCCGGGGCCTCGGCCACGGCATGCGCGGCGGCGGCGGCCAGTTCGTTCGACTTCCCGATGACGAAGGTGTCGAAGGTGTAGCGCTCGTTGAGCGGCTGGGTGTTGCGGACGGCGGCGGCCGCCACGGGCTCCGAGGCGGGAGGCGCCACGAAGAAATCCATCTGGGGGCGCTGCTGCCGCTCCTCCTGCACCCGGAACACGATCCGGGTGGCGTGGCCCAGCAGCGGCTCGGCAAGCTTGGCCAGCACGCTGGCGTGCTTGGTCTCGTTCCACTCGACGGCGAACTGGTCGGGCGCGCCGATGACCAGTTCAGATCCATCCAGCGCGATGGCCGTGGTGGGCTCGAGCCAGGTGCGGATCGCGTGTTCAGGAAGCTCGCGGTGCGCATCTTCGAGGATGCGTTTCCAGGCTTCTTTGGCGGACAGCTGCATCGAGACTCGTGAACCCGGTGGGAGATTTGTCTTGGGGGGACGATTCTACGAGTCCTGTGTGGAAAAGTCAACGTAGCGAAAAATGTGGGTTCCGTGACACGCACTTGACATCGCCCGACTCCATGTTCACGAACTCCGGAAAGGGTGGTGTCGCAGAGAGATGGATGCGTGTGTCCACATGGATTTCGCGGCGTCTGCGGGTGTGCGAAAGTGTTTTCAGCATTGGTCGGATGGCTCGGGATGGTTCTCCGGATCGTTCGCCTCGGCAGCGTTCAATGTCGTCGGTGACATGGGAGGAAGGGGATCGTCGGCGCAGGAAGTTCGCCCGATGACTCTGACGACCACACCTGGACGCTGAACCGATTGGCCGGCTCGGGATGGTCCTCCGGGCCAACCCAGTTCGCGCCCCCTCCGCGCCGCGGTCGCTCCGGGGGTCGCGAACTGACGGCCCTCCGGACCATTCCCTTCGCCGGCCTTCTACAGACCCCGCTATTGACTATTGCGCGACAAGAATTGAATTCGCAGCTTCCTGCCCCGCTGCCCCGCTGCCCCGCTGCCCCGCTGCCCCGCTGCCCCGCTGCCCCGCTGCCCCGCTGCCCCGCTGCCCCGCTGCCCCGCTGCCCCGCTGCCCCGCTGCCCCGCTGCCCCGCTGCCCCGCCCCTGCGGCCCTCCTTGACCTTTCCACAGGCTGAGATTACGTTTTCGGGCTCATTAAGTCTCACTATAGGATAGAGTTATGAAGCCATCATATCGGCCGCGGAACAAGCGGCGCATCAACAAGCATGGCTTCCGCGCGCGGATGGCGACCCGTTGGGGTCGCGCGGTGCTTTCCCGCCGTCGGAAGAAGGGTCGGAAGTCGCTGACAGTCAGCCTTCCGTCGAAGCACGGGGGCTCCTGACGTCCAGTGAACGATTTCCGCGGGCCAGGCGGCTCGCGAAATCGTCGGACATCCGCCGACTGCTCTCCACGGGCCGCCGGATGCGCACGGGACATTTGGAGTTTCTCTGGATGGACAACGCGGCGGGCCTTCCCCGGCTGGGACTCATCGTCCCGAAGTTCCAAACCACGGGGGTGGCCCGCAATCGTTTGCGCCGGCGCCTGAAGGAGCTGTGGCGGCGAGAGGTCCAGGGGGTGATTCCCCCTTTCGACCTGCTGGTGCGCACTCGGCGCGAAGCCTACGCCGCCCCCTTCGCGGCGCTGCGGTCTGAAATGCACGCCTGGCGCGAGGCGGTCGCCGGGGGTTCCGATGCGGCTCCGTGAGATTCCAAGGCGGATCGTCCTGCTTCCGATTCGCGGCTACCAGAAGTTCATCAGCCCGGGCCTCCCGCCGAGTTGCCGGTTCTCGCCGAGCTGTTCGCAGTACGCGCTGGAGGCGGTCTCGAAGTACGGCGCCCTGAAGGGGATGTGGCTCGGCGCCAGGCGCCTCGTCCGCTGTCACCCGTTCAATCCCGGTGGGTATGACCCGGTTCCCTGATCCGGTAACCTGACCATGGATCGTCGTTTCATCTGGGCCATGGCGCTCATGACGCTCATCGTCATGGCCCCGGCCGTGCTCATGAAGAAGCCGCCGGCGCCGGTGTCGGCTCCCGCCGATTCCGTCGCCACCGTGGCTCCCGTGCCCGCGCCGGCGCCCGACCTCGGTGCGGCGGCCGCCCTGCCGCCATCCGTGGCCGGTCCCGCCGAGGCCACTCCCGAAGACACCGTCCTGATCCACACCGCGCTGGCCACCTACGGGATTTCTACCCGGGGCGGCCGCCTGGTGACGGCCGCGCTCGAGCACTATCTCGACCAGGCGCCAGGCCAGAAGGGCCGGCCGGTAAACCTGACCCTGCCCGGCTCGGAGCTGATGGGGCTCCGCCTGGTGGTCGGCGCGGACACGCTTCGGCTCGACGACTGGATCTTCGAGACGTCGGCGACGGAGATGTCGACCGACGTGCCGATGACGGTCGAGCTCACCTCGACCCGCGGCGACGTCACGGTCAACCTCGCGTACACCTTCCGCCCGGACGATTACCGGATCGGCGTGGTCGGCTCGGTGAGCGGCGTCGGGCCGAACGGCGGTCTGCTGCTGGTCGGAATGGGACCGGGGCTGGCCAACACCGAGGCGAACCTGGTCGAAAACGAACGGTCGATGGGGTTCGTGACCAAGTCCCAGAGCACGAAGTTCAAGTCGTTCCAGTCGCTCGACACCGCCGAGGTGGCGGCGGTCAGCGGCCCGTTCGAGTGGGTGGCGGTCAAGTCGAAGTATTTCGTGACGGCGGTCCTGGCGTTCGAGACGGGGGCGGCGCCGGTCGGCGGGCTGTCGGTCCGCCCATTGCCGCAGGCGGGCCAGAAGAAGGCGTACCAGGCGTCCATCTGGGCCAGCCTCCTGCTTGCCGGCCGCCGGCGACTTCCGCTACGAGCTGTACGCCGGGCCGATGGAGTACTCCCGGCTGGCCAAGGTGGGGCACGACTTCGACGACGTGAACCCCTACGGCTGGCCCGGCTTCCGCACGATCATCCGGCCGGTGGCGGTGGCGGTGCGCTGGCTCCTGGTCTGGATGCACCAGAACCTGCACCTGGCCTACGGCATGGTGCTGGTGCTCTTCGGGATCCTGGTGCGGATCGTCCTCTGGCCGCTCAACCAGAAGGCGATGCGCTCGACGATGGCCATGCAGGCCATCCAGCCCGAGCTCAAGGCCATCCAGGACAAGTACAAGGAAGACCCGGCCCGCCTCCAGCAGGAGATGTTCAAGCTGTACAAGGAGCACGGCGTGAACCCGCTGGGCGGGTGCTGGCCGATGCTCCTGCCGATGCCGGTGCTCCTGGCGCTCTTCTTCGTGTTCCAGAACACGATCGAGCTGCGGGGCCAGTCGTTCCTGTGGCTGCCCGACCTGTCGCAGCACGACCCGCTCTACATCATCCCGCTCATCATGGGGCTGTCGATGTTCGGCCTGACCAAGATGGGTCAGCGCGGCATCCCGCCGAACCCGCAGATGAAGATGATGATGTACGTGATGCCGGTCATGATGACGGTGCTCTTCCTGAACTTCGCCTCGGGGCTCAACCTGTACTACGCCGTGAGCAACATCGCCAGCATTCCGCAGCAGTGGCTGATCAGCCAGGAGCGGATGAAGTTGAACGCGCTCCGCGAAGGCACACCCAAGAAGAAGTAGGTCGCTAGCCAGTCGGCCGGCTCGGAGTGGTCCTCCGGGCCAATCCAGTTCGCGCCCCCTCCGCGCCCCGGTCGCTCCGGGGGACGCGAACTGACGGCCCTCCGGACCATTCCCTTCGCCGGCCTAGAATGGGAGCGACAAGAGGTTGGTAATGTGGGAGGAAGGGGATCGTCGGCGCAGGAAGTTCGCCCGACGACCCCGACGACCACATCCCGTCCCCGATCCGGTGTTGCTCGTTCCGCCAGCGCCCGAGGAGCAGGCTGGTCGAGGGGCGCGCAGGGCAAGTCGGAAGCGACGCGTACAAGTCCTCAGTCCTCAGTCCTCAGTACTAGTTTCCTTCCCATGTTCTCCGACACGATCGCCGCATTGGCCACACCTCCGGGTCGCTCCGCGCTGGCCGTCGTGCGCCTATCGGGGCGGGACGCCTTCGTGGTGGCGGCGCGGGTAATTCCGACCTTCACGTCTGTGCCTCCCAGGACCGCGCACCTGGCCGCGTTTCTCGATGGTGACGGGACGCTGATCGATCGGGGGCTCTACACTGTCTTCCCAAACCCGAACAGCTATACCGGAGAGGATCTCGTCGAGTTCTCCTGTCACGGTGGCCTCGTCGTTCCCGTCCGCCTGGTGAGCGCGCTCCTGGCCGCCGGAGCCCGGGCCGCGCTTCCCGGGGAGTTCACCCGACGAGCGGTGATGCACGGCCGGATGGACCTGCTGCAGGCGGAGGCGGTCGGGGATCTCATCGACGCCACGGCGGCGGCACAGGCGCGGCAGGCGCTGCACCAGCTCGATGGCGGCCTGTCGCGCCGGCTTGCGGAGCTGCGCAATGCCCTCCTCGATGCCGAGGCACTGCTGGGCTACGACATCGACTTCCCTGGCGAGGACGACGGCCCGGTGAAGCCGGCCAGGATCGCGGAGCGGATTCAGGAGATCCGGGAGTCGGTGGCCCGCATCCTCGCGACCGCGCCCGCGGGGGAGCGGCTCCGCGCCGGCGCACTCGTGGTGCTGGCTGGTCCGCCGAACGTCGGGAAGTCCTCGCTCTTCAACGCCCTCCTCGGCGCCGACCGCGCCATCGTGACCGCCACTCCAGGCACGACCCGCGATGCCATCGAGGCCCACACCACCTTTCTCAGCTGGCCCATCCGGCTGGTGGACACCGCTGGGCTCCGTGAATCCGCGGACGAGGCGGAACGGCTGGGCGTGGGATTCAGTCGGCGGTATGTGGAGGCGGCGGAGGTGGTGATCGTCTGCGACGATCGGCGGGGCAGCGGGGCAGCGGGGCAGCCAGACAGCGAGGCAGCGGGGCAGCGGGGCAGTCTGACAGGAGTGGAGCTGGCATTTGGGCAAATGCTGAAGGTATTGACCAAGTCAGATTTGTCCGCCCCGCCGCCCCCCGGCTCCGCTGCCCCGCCCCTTGCAACCTCCTCCCTCACCGGCGAAGGCCTCGACCTGCTCAAGGAAGCAGTGGTCCGTGCCGCGTTCGGCGCGCACGCCTCCCTGGCCGACCTCGAACCGGGGCTCACACGGGAACGGCATCGCATCGCGCTGGCGCGGGCGAGGAATGCGCTGCAAGAGGCCGAAGGCCAGCTCACCGAGGGTCGGGAACCGGTGCTGGCGGCCCATCACCTGCGCGAGGCGGCGCGGGCGCTGGAGGAGTTGATTGGCGTGGTGGACGTGGAGGAGGTGCTGGGGCGGGTCTTCGAGAACTTCTGCGTGGGAAAGTAGGCGGGGCAGGGGGGCTGCTGGGCAGCGGGGCAGTCGCTCAACCTGCCGGCGGAGATTTTGCCCCTAGCTCGTTGTGGGTTCCGTCGCAGAACGGGTGCGTCTTCGAGTGCCCGCAGCCGCAGAGCTTGACGATGCCGGGGCGTTTCTCGATGGGCCGCGGGATAAGGTTGCCGTCGCGGTCCTGCAGGACGACGTCGCCCTCGATGCTGATGCTCCCCGACGGCTTGATCGTAATGACGACCGGCCCCGGATTGTCCTCCCGCCCCGCTGCCCCGCTGCCCATCTGCCCCGCCATCACGCTACCCCTCTCGCCGCTTCATCCGCCGCCCGGACGTCCTCGGCGGGGGCGCGCAGCGCCGCGGCGATGCCGTGCTGGCGGACCAGGGCCTCGGTCATGCGATGGCCGAGGTAATAGCCGCTCCGTTCGGGGACGACCTTTCCCTGGACCAGCCGCGCGGCCGGGCTCATGCCGCCGGAGAGATACCGAAGCCGGAGGCCGAGCGCGGTCCGGTCGAGGTCGGGCGCCACGGCGCGGGTCAGGAAGGCTTCCAGCTCGCGGAGCCGATGGTACTGGCGCCTGGTGTATCCGAAATAGTCACTGAGCCGGAACCCGGGAGCCACCGCCTCCGCCGCGCGGACAGCCAGCCCCTCGTTGACCAGCAACTCGCGCAGCGTGGCCCGCCGTCCCGTCTCCCAGTAGTCGTAGTACCCGCCGGCATCGGCCACCAGGCGCCGGAGATCGCTGCGGCTTGCTGGGGAGGTGTAGCGCACGGTGTGCGCCATTTCGTGGGCGACCCAGAGGGGAATGAGGTCGGGCGTGAGGCCGAGGCCGTACGTCTGGGGATTGGCGCGGCCGGTGAAGTGCTCGAGACAGATGAACGCCACGCCGCGGCCGCCGACGACCAGTTCACCCGCGTTGGCACCGCCCATCCCGACCATGAGATAGCAGTCGGTAGGCCGGTCGACCTGCAGGACCTCCTCCGCGCGGGCCAGCGTCTCCTCGACGATGCGCACGACATCGACACCGGCGAGCAGCGCGTGCAAATCGCTGCGGTCGGCGGCCAGCGAGGTGCGCACCACCTCCGACGCGGCGGGCGAGCCGGGTTCCAGCACGTAATTCCGCCAGTAGGCGGTCAGGACGGCGCTGTGGGTTTCGAAGTATCGCTGCCAGGCCGCCTTGGGGTCGGCGTCGGCAAGTACGGCGAGAAAATCGGGGACGAGATTGATGAGCACGCGCCAGAATAGGAAACATTGGCGCGCGATGCAAGTGGGTTGACAACGAAACGGCGGGAGAGCGGGGAAGCGGGGAGGGAAGTGTGGTGCGATTGTCAAGCTGTCGCGCGGATTTGTGTCATTGCGAGGCCACGTAGTGGCCGAAGCAATCTTGCTTGAGATTGCTTCGTCGGCCCCTGCTGGGGCCTCCTCGCAACGGCAAAACGGGGGTTCGAGGGCGATTCCCTAGTGCCGCTTTCGCTTCGAGACCTCGTCGAGAAACTTGCGCTCCGCCGGCGTGAGACTGGCGATCCCCTGCCGGCTGATCTTGTCGAGCAGCCGGTCGGTCTCGACGGTGATGGAATCCTGTTCCTGTTCCATGCGCCGCCGCGGCCGGGGCACCGGCGTGTCGGCCTGCTCCGCCTTGCGGGAGCCTGACGGGACCATCACGGGGCGCTCCGCCACGCTGGGGCGCGTCGAGCGCGCCGGCCCAGCGAGCAACTGGAGGCGGAAGAAGAGGAACCCAAAGGCGGCGCCGCCCAGGTGGGCGATGTGCGCCACGCCGTCCCCCCGGTTGAGGAGCCCGAACACCACGTCGAGGGCCAACAGGGCGATGACGAGGGTCCGCGCCCTGATCGGCCAGGGGAGCGGGAACACCATCAACTCGGCATCGGGCCAGAAGACGGCGTATGCCACCGCCACGCCGAGGACGGCGGCCGAGGCTCCGGCGACGGCGCCGGGCTGGAGGGCGGCGAGTCCCAGGGAAAACAGCGCCCCGCCGAGGCCGCAGTAGAGGTAGAAGAGGATGAAGGTCTTGCTGCCCATCCGCTCCTCGACCCGCGTCCCCAGCGAATACAGGATGAGCATGTTGAACACGAGGTGCCAGAGGCCCGCGTGGACGAACATGTAGCTGAGAAAGGTCCAGGGGTGCCGGAACGCGTAGACGACGTCCGGTTGAAACAGCAGGGAGGGCTCCAGCGCCGGCAGCAGGGCAGTGAGCAGCAGCAACACGACCGCGTTGGCGATGATGAGTCGCCAGACCCACGGGGTGGGACGCGGAAGGCCGTAGATGCTCATGTCACTCCGTCGGGGCGGATCCCAGGATACGGGCCGACCGGCAGATCCGGTCGCAGAGATCGGGGAATTCGATCCCCACCGCCCGGGCCGACTGGGGGAGCAGGCTCGTGGCGGTCATGCCGGGGAGGGTATTCACCTCTAAACAGAAGAGCGAACCCTCCGGTGTCAAGCGAAAATCCACCCGGCTGTACCCTCCGAGCTTGAGGGCCCGGTGGGCCGCCAGCGCCTGTTGCTGGCAGTCGGCGGTCAGGGCCGGGGAGAGGTCGGCGGGGAAGATTTCCTCCGACATTCCCGGCGTGTACTTGCACTCGTAGTCGAAGATCTCGTGCTGGGGGATGATCTCCCCAACCGCCAGGGCCTGGTCGTCGAGCACGCCCACGGTGAGCTCCCGGCCGGGCACGAAGGCCTCGATCATGACTTCGTCGTCGTACTTCGCGGCCAGGGCCACCGCCCCCTCCAGTTCCGACGCCTTCCGCACCACGCTGAGTCCCACCGTCGAGCCCTGCTTGGAGGGCTTGACCACCACGGGCCAGCCGAAGCGCCTCTGGACTTCCGTTAGCGAAATCGGTGCCATAGCCCAGTCGGCGGTGGCCACCCCGGCCGACTTGAAGAGCCGCTTGGAGATGTCCTTGTCCATGGCGATGCCGCTGGCCATCGGCCCGCTGCCGGTGTACGGGACTCCGATGATCTCCAGGAGCGCCTGCAGGGTGCCGTCCTCCCCGGTGCCGCCGTGCAGTGCCAGGAAAATGACCTCGGCGTTCCGGACGACCTGCAGGTCGCCGAGGCCGGATACCAGGAGCCCGCGCTCGAGGGAGCGGAGTTTCTCGATGGAGGGCGGCTCGACGCCCACCGCGCCGCCGAGCTCCCGCGCCTCGTCGGCCTCGGGGATGTAGCCGCGCGCGGTGTCCACCACCGCCACCGCGTGGCCGCACTTCCGGAGCGCCGCGACGACCTGCACCGCGCTCGCCAGCGCCACGTCGCGCTCGCTGCTTGTGCCGCCGGTCAATACCGTGACTTTCACAGCCGATTTGTCTCCCGTTCGAGCTCGCGGCTCAAGCCGCGGCTCGGCTGATGTCGCTGAAGCGACGCAAAGCGATGTAAGCTGCCTCCCGGCCCCGCTGCCCCGCAGTCCTCACCCCCTGTCCCCCTCCGGCAGTCCTCACCCCCTGTCCCCCTCTCGGGCAGTCCTCACCCCCTGTCCCCCTCTCCACCATGTGGAGAGGGGGGACGTCCTAGCGGGCTCCGATCATCTCGCGCAGCACGTCGTACCGACTGACGATGCCGATGAGCTTGCCGTTCTGCTCGACCAGCGCGGCGGGGAGCTCGCGGGTGAGCATCGGGGCCAGCCGGTCGGAGGCGAAGCTCGCGTCCACCACCGGGAGCGAGGCCTCCATCACCTCGCGCACCGGGCGGTCGAGGAGCGCCGGCTGCGCGAGCGCCCGGGTCATCAGGGTGCCCTCAGTGAGGGTGCCGATCGAGCGGCCGTCTTCCAGCACCGGAATCTGGCTCACGCCCCAGGTGCTCATCAGGCCGAGCGCCTGCCGCACCTGCGCCGCAGGGGCCAGGCTCACGAGGGCGGGATGGTTCCCCTGCCGCCGGGCCAGGAGCTCGGCCACGGTGACGCGCGGGACCTCGAGGAGCTGGTTCTCCTGCATCCATTCGTCGTTGAAGAGCTTGCTGAGGTAGCGCTCGCCGGTGTCGCAAAGAATGGTGACGACGCAGGCGTCGGGGTCGTCCACCTCGCGCGCCACCTGGAGCGCCAGGGCCACGTTGAGCCCGGCGGACCCGCCCACCAGCATGCCCTCTTCGCGCGCCAGGCGCCGCGCCATGGCCATGGACTCCCGGTCGCCGAGCTGGCGGAACTCGTCGATGTGCTCGAGGAGGATGGTCGTCGGGATCTTGTCGCCGCCGATCCCCTCCACCTTGTACGGCGCCCCCTCGCCCATGGTGCGCGTCCGGGCCCAGCCGGAGTAGAGCGAGCCCACCGGGTCGCCGGCGATAACGCGGATCTTCGGGTTCTTTTCCTTGAGGTACTTCCCGGCGCCGCTCACCGTCCCGCCGGTGCCGGCGCCGGCGACGAAGTGCGTGACCCGCCCGCCCGTCTGCTCCCAGATCTCGGGCCCGGTCGTGCGGTAGTGCGCCTCGGGGTTGACCGGGTTGTAGAACTGGTTGGCCAGCACGGCGCCCGGCGTGTCCTTGACGATCTGCTTGGCCTTCATGACGTAGTTGTCGGGGTGGTCGGGCGGCACCGCGGTCGGCGTGATGACCACCTCCGCCCCGTACGCCTTGAGGAGGCGCACCTTTTCCTGCGACATCTTGTCGGGCATGGTGAAGATGCAGCGGTACCCCTTCAGCGCCGCCGCCACCGCGAGGCCGACGCCGGTGTTGCCGCTGGTGCCCTCGACGATGGTGCCGCCGGGCTTGAGTTCGCCCCGCAGCTCGGCGTCCTCGATGATGGCGAGGCCGATCCGGTCCTTGACCGACCCGCCGGGGTTGGCGTATTCCGCCTTGCCGTACACCGGGGTGCGGACGCCGGCGCCCACCCGTCCCAGGCGGATGAGCGGGGTCCAGCCGATGGTGTCGAGGACGTTGTCGTAGGGCGTGAGGTGCGGGTGCGTCACGGCGTGGTCCCTCCGACACCGGGATGGCGGAAATAGATCGGCTGCAGGAACGACGCGGCCACCGGCTTGCCGTCGTGGCGCGCCGGCGCGAAGCGCAGGTTCGGCGCGGCCGCCACCGCCGCCGAATCCAGCGCCGGGAATCCGCTCGACTCCTGCACGCGCGTCGAGTCGTTGATCAGGGCGCCCGCGGTGTCGGCGTAGAGCCGGAGGATGACGGTGCCCTCGATGCCCTGGTCGAAGAGCGCCGGCGGATATTCCACGGGCGTCTGGGCGTTGAGGGCCACGGGCGGGAGGTCGCGCGGCTGGTCCACCGGCGGCGGCGTGCCCTCCGGCAGCTTCATGATGGCGCCCTGGTCCTTCTGGCAGGCGAGGACGAGCGACGCGACGGCCAGCACAGTGACTCGATGCATCAACGCTCCAGGAACTGGATTCACGAAAGCACGAAATTACGAAATGGCGGGCTACTGCCCCGCTGCCCCGCTGCCGCCCTGCCCAGCCTTGCTCTGCAACTCCGCCAACCGGTTCAACGCCTCCAGCGGCGTCATGTTCGACACGTCGAGCGCGCGGAGCGCCTCGAGCGCCGGGTGGGGCGCGGCCTCGCCGAAGAGCGGGAGCTGCGTCGGGTCGGGGGCCGGTGGTGGCGCGCCTGGCACGACGCGGTGCGTCCCTTCCAGCGTGCCGAGCACGGCACGAGCGCGCGCCACGACGGCGTCGGGCAGGCCGGCGAGCTGCGCCACGTGGACTCCGTACGAGCGGTCGGTGCCGCCGGCTTCGAGCCGATGGAGAAATACTACCGTTTCCCCGGTCTCGCGCACGGCCACGTTGAGGTTTCGGGCGTGGGCCAGCCGCTCGGGCAGCTGCATCAGCTCGTGGTAGTGGGTGGCGAACATCGTCTTGCAGGCGACCCGGTCGTGGAGGTGCTCGCTCACCGCCCAGGCGATGGCCACGCCGTCGTAGGTGCTGGTGCCGCGGCCGATCTCGTCGAGCAGGACCAGCGACGCGGCGGTGGCGTTGTGGAGGATGGCGCTGGTCTCGGCCATTTCCACCATGAAGGTGCTCTGGCCCTGCGCCAGGTTGTCGCTGGCGCCCACCCGGGTGAAGAGGCGGTCCACCACGCCGATCTCGGCGGCGTCGGCGGGCACGAAGGCCCCCATCTGCGCCAGCACGACGCAGAGCCCGATTTGCCGAAGGATGGTGCTCTTGCCCGCCATGTTGGGGCCCGTCACCAGGAGCAGCCGCTCCGCCTCGCTGAAGCGGACGTCGTTCGGCATGAAGGCCTCGCGCGGCATCATCCGCTCGATGACGGCGTGCCGGCTGGCGGTGAGCGTCAGGCCGAACCCCGACGTGATGCGCGGCCGGACGTACCGGCCGTGCACGGCGCGCTCGGCGAGCGCAGCCCAGACGTCGAGGCGAGCCAGCAGCTGCGCCGTGCGCTGGATGCGGGCCACGTCGCCGCCCACACGATCGCGGAGCGCGGCCACCAGTTCCGCCTCGCGCGAGCCCATCCGCTCCTCGGCGGAGAGCACCTTGCTCTCGTATTCCTTGAGCTCGGGGGTGACGTAGCGCTCGGCGCCGGAGAGGGTCTGCCGGCGCTCGTAGTCCGCCGGCACCCGGCCGGTGTGCGCGTGGGTGACTTCGAGGTAGTACCCGAAGACCTTGTTGTAGCCCACCTTGAGCGAGGGGATGCCGGTGCGCTCCCGCTCCCGCTGCTGCAGCGCCGCGATGTACTGCTTGCCGCCGTCGCGGAGGTCCCGGCTTTCGTCGAGTTCGGCGTCGTAGCCCGCGGCGGATGACGCCGCCCTCGGCGAGGGTGGCGGGGGGCCGCTCCTCCAGCGCGCCCGCCAGGAGCTGCCCCAGGTCCGCGAGCAGGTCGAACGCCGATTCCGTGGCCACGAGCGCCGCGCTGCCCTCGCGCCGCGCCAGCCCGCGGAGGCCCTCGAGCACGTCGGGGAGGCGGAGGAAGGAATCGCGCAGGGCGCCGAGCTCGCGGGGGGTGGCGCGGCCGGCTGCGGCGCGTCCGGCCAGGCGCTCGATGTCGCGCACCCCCTCCAGCGCCTCCCGGAGCCGCGCGCGGCCGCGGGTGTCGTCCACCAGTGCGGCCACCGCGTCGAGCCGGTCCTCGATGCGCGCCACGTCGGAGAGGGGGCTCAACAGCCAGGCGCGAAGCAGCCGGGCGCCCATCGGGGTGACGGTGGCGTCGATCGTCTCGAGGAGGGTGACGCCGCGGGCGCCGGCGCGGAGCGGCTCGACGAGCTCGAGGTTGCGGCGGGTCATCTCGTCGAGCCAGAGATGGCCGTCGGAGCGGCGCACCGTGGGGCGCGCGAGATGCTTGAGACCGCCGGGCTGGAGTTCGGAGAGGTAGCGGAGCAGCGCGCCGGCGGCGCCGATGGCGGGGTCGTCCGCGGGGCCGAGGCCGAGCCCGTCGAGGGAGGCGAGGTTGAAGCGGCGCGCCAGCTCCTCGCGCGCCAGCGCCGGGTCGAACTCCCAGCGCTCGCGCGCGGTGCGCATGACGCCGTCGTCGAGGCCGAGCTCGGCGTCGGCGGGAAAGGCCACCTCCGCGGGCGCGAGCCGGCTCAGCGCCTCGGAGAGCGCACCGGCGGGCAAGGTCTCCAGCAGGAACTCGCCGGTCGAGAGATCGACGGCAGCCACACCAGCATCCCCGCTTCCCCGCGTCCCCGCCCCCATCGCGACTGCGACCAGATAGTTGTTCCGCCCCCCCGCGAGCCACCCTTCCTCGAGCAGCGCGCCCGGCGTGATCGTCTCGATCACCTCGCGGCGGACAATCCCCTTGGCCAGCTTCGGGTCCTCGACCTGCTCGCAAATGGCCACGCGGAGCCCCGCGCCCACGAGTTGCCGCAGGTACTCGGCGGCCGCCTTGACCGGCACCCCGGCGAGCGGAATGCCGTCGCCGCGGCTGGTGAGCGTGATGCTCAGCAGCTTGGCGGCGCGTTCGGCGTCGTCGAAGAACATCTCGTAGAAGTCGCCCATGCGGAAGAACAGGATCGCGTCCTGGTGCCGCGACTTGATGTCGCGGTACTGCAGCATGAGCGGCGAGTTGAGCGGATCGGCCACGGGCGGGTCCTAGGGCGCCAGCACGAAGGGGCTGCCGCCCAGCTTCGCCTTGATCCGGACGACCGCGGAATCGGCGGCGGCCCGCGAGGAGAGCCCCGTCACCCGCACCTTGTAGAGGTTGCCGCTCTCCTGGACCGCGGTGCCGGTCAGCCCCATCGCCTTGAGGTCGGCGAGGACGCTGTTGGCCGAGGCCTGCGAGGAGACGGCGGCGACCTGCACTCCCCAGGCGCCAGGGGGCGGCGGGGCAGCGGGGCCGGGGCCAGTAACTGCCCCGCTGTCCGGGGTACCGGTGCAACGACCCTGCAGGAACTCGAGGCGGTTCTTCGCCTCGACGTCGGCGCTCTCGCTGGCCAGGCCGCGCGTGATCCAGGCGCACCCCTCGGCGGTCCTGCCCTGCTCGAATTCGGCGCGCGCCGCCCAGTAGGCGGCGGCGGGAATGAGCGGGCTCGAGGGGTCGTTGCCGCGGATCTGCTCGGCGCCGCGCACCGTGCCGGCATAGTTGCGCGCGGCAAAGTCCATCTGCGCCAACCGGAGCAGGGCGTCGTCGGCCCAGGGGCTGTTGGGGTACTCCACCGCCACCTTCTGGAAGGCACGCTGCATCTCGGTGGTGGTGCGCGCGATGGAGCCCTGGGTGTAGAGGATCTCGGGGTAGAGCGGGTCGCTCACCGGGGTGACGGCCAGGAGCCCGTTGACGATGGCGGTGGCGGAGTCGGGCAGCCCTTCGGCGGCCAGCTGCACGGCGGTCTTGAGCCGCGCGTCGGTCTGGGCAGTGGCGGCGTGCGCGGCTACAGTCGAGCAGCAGCGCCAGGCTGAACAGGTATCTCACGTATGCTCCGGGTACTGAAGCCACGAAAACACGAAAGCACGAAAACACGAAAGTCCTCACCCCCTGTCCCCCTCTCCACCATGTGGAGAGGGGGAATGTCCGGAAGTGACTCAGGTCAGTCCTGCTTCGTCCCGACCTCAGGCACCAGTTCCTGGGCGATCCCCGTGTCGTCGGTGATCGTGGTGCTCTTACTGGAGCGGTCGGCGTCGAGCGTAGCCTTGAGGGCGGCGCGGAGCCGGGGCTGGGTCCAGCGCTCCGCCCAGCGGCAGAAGTTCTCGACCTCCTCGCCCCACTGGCCGAGGCCGGCGGGCCGGGCGGTCTTGACCATGGTCCACACCGCCGTGTTGAGCGCGCGGCCGCGGACCTTCCTGTCATAATGCGCGCGCGTGGCCGCGGTCGCCACCAGGGCGGTGCCGAGGAGCTGGGCCAGGCGCACACTGGAGACGCCGGTCTGGGAGAGTACGACGGGCGTGAGGCGGAGCGCGGTGGCGGTGTCGCCGTTCATGACGGCGTTCCGCCAGTCGTACGGGGTCTCACCGTGGCGCACGCCGACCATGTCGCCCAAGCGCTCGAGGGTGACGGGGCCCTCGTCGGCCAGGCCGTGGAGCTTCTGGAGTTCGGAGCGGAGGGCGCCGAGGTCGGTGCCGACCGTCCGCAGGAGGTGCGCCTCGGCGCCGGGGGCAAAGGTGATGCCCATTCCCTTTGCCTCGCGGGCCACCCAGCGGGTCGCCTCCTCCACGGTGAGCTCGGCGAAGGCGATGGTGTAGGCGTGCTTGGCGAGATCGGTGTCCGGCTTATCGTCCTTGGCATCGCTGGCGGCGCCCTGCACCAGGACGAGGAGCGTCTCGGGGATCGGCTGCTGGAGGTACTCGAGGACGGCCTTCTTGCCGCGAGTCTTCCGCTTCCACGCCTCGACGTCGCGGACCACCACCACGCGGCGGTCGGCCATCATCGGCAGGGTGGTGCAGAGGGAGAGGACGTCCTCGGGTTCGAGCTGCTGGGCGGAGCGGATGTCGAGGTTGAAGTCGCGGAGCCCAGGGTCGAGCACCTTGTCCAGGAGGGCGGTGGTCGCCTCGTCCTTCAGCACGTTCTCGGCGCCCAGGAAGTAGTAGGCGGGCTCGAGTTTCCCGGCCGCGAGGGCCTTGGTGAAGGTGCCGTAGGTGTGGGTGGACATCGCCTAAAGATAGGCGATGCGGGGGGGCCGCGGGGCCGCGGGGCCGTTCTTCCTGCCTCGCTGCCCCGCTGCCCTGCCGCCTAGCCCAACTTCGGTCCAATCTCCTCCGCAAACGCCGCCCGCGCCCGGTTGAGCCGGCTCTTGACCGTGCCGAGGTTGGTGCGGGTGAGCTCGGCGATCTCCTCGTAGCTCTTCCCCTCGAGTTCGCGCATGACGAAGACGTTCCGGTGGGTCTCGCCGAGGCGGTCTACAGCGGCGTCCACCAGTTCGCGCAGGTGACGCTGGTGGTAGAGCTCGTCGGGGCGGTTGTCGGGGTCCTCGAACTCGATCGGGGCCCCGGTGTCGCTCGCGCTCTCCAGCGTCTGGTAGAGCACCAGCGGGCTCCGCTTCCGGTTGCGGAGCTCGTTCCGCGCCAGGTTGGAGGCGATGGTGTAGACCCAGGTGGAGAACTTCCGGCTCGGGTCGAAGCGATTGAGGTGGCGATAGACCCGGAGGAAGGCCTCCTGTACCAGGTCCTCGGCGCGCTCGCGGTCCTGGATCATCCGGGTGACGAAGTTGACGAGCCGGGGCTGGTAGCGGGTGACGAGGCGGGTGAAGGCCCGTTCGTCGCCGGCGAGGTGCGCGGCGATCAGGTCGTTGGTGTCGGTCTGGGCGGTGAAGCTGGGAACGTAGGCCAGCGAGGTGGCAGACATCGGTTCCATCTCCATCCGGAGCTCGGTCCGGCTAGTGGTGTGATGGCCCCGGAAACACCGAGGCGCCAACATTGTTCAATGTTGACGCCAGATAGTTTATACAAATGCTACCGTTTGTTCAAGTATCCGCTATGTAACATTGTACAAAAAGAAGGCCAACCAGTGTCTTTGCATCGGTTATCTCGTTGTCTTGCATCATCTTGTGCACCTTTGACAGCCGAACCTCGTGCAGCTCCATGAATTCGTCCGCCTCCCGGGCGTGGGGACCCTTACGCAGTCCCGTCGCGATGAACAGGTTGATGACCTCGTCCGAGAAGCCCGGCGTGGTGACGATGGAGAGCAGCGGGGTCATCGTCTCGGCGGTGTATCCGGTCTCCTCCTTTAGCTCTCGGTGCGCGCACCGCTCGGGATGCTCCTTCTCTCCGGCGTCGAGGCGCCCGGCAGGAATTTCCCAGAGCCAGCCCCCGGCGGCGTGCCGGAAATGCCGAATCAGCAGGATTCTCGGGTCGGCCGACCGCGGATCGTCGAGGACCGGCACGACCGCGGACGCCCCGGGATGTCGCACCACGTCCAGTTGGCCGGGGCTCCCGTCGGGGAACTCGACCGTGTGGCGCTCGAGGCGGATGATGCGGCCCTGGTGAATGAGTTCGGCATGTTTGAGAGTCACGGGCGGGTCTCCACAGGTCTGTCGTCGCTGTCACTGTTGCTTCAGGGTAGCTTCACGGGCTGAAACCTAGCGTTGCGCACGGCTGGGCCTCCTCGCCCGCCGATTCGTCGATTCCACAACCGTGGTGATCGCCATGAGCCGCCCAGTACACACTGACTTCCCGCCCGCGGATCCCGCCGACTTCAGCCTCGTCCTCGGCGGACCACTCTTTCAGCTGTTCCGCAAGTTCCACCTCACCGGCGACGCGCTCGAGCTGGCCCAGCGCCGCATCGTGGTGCTCGCGGTCGTGGCCTGGGTGCCGCTTCTCCTGCTGTCCCTGCTGGAGGGGCATGCGTATGGGCCGGCGGCTGCGGCACCTTTCCTGTTCGACATCGAGGCGCACGTCCGGTTCCTGGTGTTCATTCCCCTGCTGGTGAGCGCGGAGCTCGGGGTCCACACGCGAATCCGGCTCGTGGCCCAGCAGTTCCTCGAGCGGAATCTGTTGTCGGCCGAGGACCGTCCACGCTTCGACGCGGCGCTGGCCTCGACCTACCGCCTTCGCAACTCGGTGCCGATCGAGCTCGGCTTGATTGCCTTCGTGTACACGGTCGGCATCGCGGTCATCTTCCGGCAGTCCCTGGCCTTCGAAGCGGCGTCCTGGTACGCCGTGGCGGGGGCCTCGGGATCCCGCCTCTCGCTCGCCGGCTGGTGGTACGCCCTGGTCAGCGTGCCGCTCGCCCAATTCCTGCTGGTGCGCTGGTACTACCGCATCTTCCTCTGGGCGCGCTTCCTTCGCCAGCTCGCCGGCGTGAATCTCCGCCTCGTCCCCACGCACCCCGACCGGGTGGGCGGCCTCGGCTTCCTTTCCCTCACGACCTTTGCATTCACGCCGCTCGCCGTGGCGCACGGCGCGCTGGTGTCCGCGTGGATTGCGCACCGGCTCTTCCTCGGCCAGGGAGTGCTGCTGGACTACAAGTTCCAGATCATCGCGGTCGTGGTGCTGATGCTCGCCCTGGTGTTCGGCCCCCTGCTCCTCTTCGCTCCCCAGCTGAGCCGCGCATGGCGGCGCGGCGTGCACGACTATGGCTCGCTGGCCCAGCGATACGCCCAGGAATTCGAGAGGAAATGGGTGCGGCCCTCGCACGAACCGACGGAGCCGCTCCTCGGGAGCCACGACATCCAGTCAATGGCGGACATGGGAGGGGTCTACGACGTGGTGCGGACGATGTCCTTCGTGCTGGTCACCCGGGAGGCGCTCGTGCAGGTGCTGGTAGCGACGCTGGTCCCGCTCGCCCCGCTCGCACTCTTCATGATCCCGTTCGGTGAACTGGTCAAGGCGCTCGCGGGGATGCTTCTCTAGCCTCGGCTCTCGCCATACGGCCGGTATCCCGCGCGCCGGATGACGGTCCACCCGATCACCGCCCCCGACAGCTGGATCAACGGGTCGGTCACGTCCACGAAACGCCCCTCCACGAACAACTGCAGCGCCTCGGTCCCGAAGGCGAGCCAGACCGCGGGCCAGAGGTCGGCCATCCATCCGCGGCGCCGCCAGGGCCAGACGGCGAGGAGCGCGCCGAGCGGGAAGTAGAGGAAGAAGGGCCCCGCCACGTCCGCCACGCTGAACACTTCCATTCGACCGCCGAGGGCAGCGAGCGGCACCCACCAGTCGGCCGACAGGCGCTCAGACAGCGGAAGGAACTCCGGCACCCAGGGCCGGAGCGCCCAGAGGGCGATGAGCACGGCGAGGAGCCGGAGCACCCACCGCGGGCGCTCGGCACCACGAAACGCCTGGGACCACGCGGGAAGAAATCGGGCCGCAAGGAGGGCGCCGACGGCGACAGCGAGCGCGTGAGTGAGCACGGCACCGGCGATGATCGCCTGACCGTTTGGGCCGTGCAGCAGTTCGGCGAGCAGCGCCAGCACAAACCCGGACGCGACGGTGCGGCGAGCCGCGGCCGGGTACCCGACGCCGGCCTCCGACAGCGCCGCGACGGCAAAGGCGCCCGCCGGGAGGAAGAGGAAGAAGTCCTCGATCGGCCAGGAGAGCAGGGAGCCCCACTCGAAGCTCCCGAGCACGATGCGGAGTCGGGCGACCGGCCCTCCCGACACACCGAACACCTCATCCTGCCGGAAGAGCGGGACGGCCGCCTCGAGGAAGCAGGTGAAACCGTACGCCCCTGCCAGCGTGAGGGCCGGAATCCCGATGAAGGAGCGCCTGCCGCGGAGCCCCGCCGCCAGGCGCACCAGGAGGACGAACCCGACGGCGCCTGCCGCGGTCCCGACCGTGTTGGTCAGGACGTCGATGAGGCTGGCGTTCCGGGTGGCGGAGAAGAGCTGCGCGCCTTCCACGGCCAGGCTGATGGCCGCGCCACTGAGGATGGACAGGAGCAGCTGCCGTGTGGTGCGCGCCGGGCCGCAGGTGGCCATCCACACCACGCCCCAGCCGGCGAAGAGCGCCAGGTTACGGAGCGCGTCGATGGCGTCGCTCGCGCTGACGTGCGGATGCAGGGCCCGCGCGAACCGGGCGGATACGTCGGCGGCGTCCGGACTGAAATCGAACGAGGAGAGGGTGGCCAGCAGGAGGATGCCGACGAACGCCGCGCGCGCCGGGAGGCGGGCGCGGTCGAGGGCATCGCCCAGAGGACTGGGAGGAGGTGTAGTCAACCGGAGGAGAGCGTCGTTTCCCGCTTCCGGACGTCGGCCACCGACTTGCGGATCATCTGTTCCAGCACCTTGAGGTCGACGCCATCGAGGCTCCTGAGGTACAGGCAGGCCACACTCTTCTTGTGGGGGCCCAGCTTCTTCAGGAGTGGCTTGAATTCGGCGAACCCGGCCATGATGTACACCGACAGCGCGGCCTTGCGCGGGGAGAATCCGGCGATGCAGCAGTCTCCCTCGTGGCCGCTGGCGTACTTGTAGTGGTAGCTGCCGTAGCCGACGATGGACGGCCCCCACATCACCGGGCGCTTCCCGGTGGCGGCCTTGAAGACCTTGAGCAGGGTCCGCGCGTCGCTTCGGCGGCGGGCGTCGGGCAACGAGGCGATGAACTCAGTGACGCGGACCTTGGTGGGCTTGGTCTTCTGCTCGGCCATTCAGCCTCCCGCGTTGAGAACCACAGAATCCGCGAACGCGTCCAACTCACTCCTCACGGATGGAAGATGTGGCGCCGGGTGGGGAAGGGCTAGGGAGGCGGGGGAGGACTGAGGGCCGGGGGCTGGGGCTCACACGAAGGCACGAAGATGTGAAAAAGCAGCAGAAAACTATGGAAAAACACGAAAACATGCCATAAAATGTCGGAATTGGATGTATTTTGGTTGGTTTTGCGTAGGTTGGATCCTATGGAATTAGGTTTCCCGGAGGTTCACGCGAAGGCGCGAAGGCGCGAAAAAGGCATAGAAAACGACAGCAAACGATGGAAAATGGCGAGAAAGCGTAGAAAAATGAAGGAAAATGACAGAAAACCAAGAGTTTCGATCAATACGGTCCTCGGCAGCCGGCGAGTTCTCTCAGCTTCTGATGAAGCACGACCATCGCCCAAGTATCTCGTTCACAATAGGCGAGCAGGGCCGCACGGAGTTCCTCCCGCTCGGGAGTGGGTACTGGGGATTCGCCGTAGAGTAGCCTGGCGAGTTCCAATTGAGCGGTGCTGCCATCGGCTATCGGGAGCCCGTCGTATGTGACATCCGGACACAGGGTTGGAAGGACGACCTTCAGCGAGAATGATCCGTTGAAGTCGGGATGATAGACGTGATGAGCGACGATCGGCTCAAGGTCCACGATTCTCTCGTGGATCTGCAAGAGCGGGCCGCTCAGGTCGGGGACGGCCTCAGCCAATCCCCTGATGCAGCTCTTCTCGAAGCTCGAGTGATAGGTGACAACGGCCCCCTCACCCTTGCAGTGCTCCACAAGGGCCTCGGCCAGGGCACGACGCGGATCGTCGCTTCCTTCGGCGAGAAAATGGACATGGCGGTGCCCCGCACCTTCCTCGCGATGAGCGGAGTACTGAATGGGGATCTTGGTCCAGGGCGTGGTTCCGGCGAAACGCGGGATGGCAAAGGCCACCGTCTCAAAATCGAGATAGACCAGGGGAGTGCTCCACTTGTCCAGCGCACTGCCCAGTGCGGAATCAACGACCAAGTCACCGGCATGGGCGGCTTCCTGCTGACGCCGCTGGATGGACGTGAGCCGGGTCGCCTTGGGCACGTTTGTGAACTCTATCGTGCCGGACCGCTCCAGGGCCAGCTTCTCACTCCATTTCATTCTGTAGAAGCGATTCACCGCAAATGGGCCCTGGGGCCAGCATCGATCGTAAAAGGGGCATTCGCCGCAGTTTGCGTTGCGGCTGTCGCCGGGCAGCGGTCCGCGCAGGACGTCAAGGAGTTCTGTCACCCGGGCTGGCACTTCTCTGACAAGGGGGTCGATCTCGGTCGAGACGTCTGTCCGGATGAACAGGGCGCCCAGCTCCGGATGACGACAATCTCGATTCAGGTACATCAGTTCACTCTGAGAGACCTGGGCGCCAGCTGACTCTGCAACATGCCGCTGAAAGGCCACGTCCCACAGGTGCTCCGGCTTGATGTCGTTGCTTCCCTTCACTTCGATGAGTGCGTGTGACCGATCGGACGTCGGTTCGAGGATGTCGACACGGGCGTGAAGGAGCTCTGTCTGCAGCGTGACTTCATACCGGGCGCCAGACACAGTGGAACGGGCGGCGGCCGTGACCGCCTGCCCTTGACGAAACATCCATTGTGTCTGTGCGTCGGGCGCGAGCTCAGGAGCATCGGGTTCGTGCACCTCCCACCACAGGCGCTTATGGCAAGCGAGGCCGATCTGAAATAGCGACTTTGTCAGCTGGGTTCGCGTGGTCACTCCCCGACCCCTTCCTTCCGGTACGCCGCCAGCACCTCCTCGCTGAAGCAGACGAACGTCACCTCCTCCACCCCCGACGCCGGCGCCACCTCCCGCGTCACCCGCACCGCAATGGCCGTGGCCGGATGCAGCGGGTAACCGAAGACACCGGTGCTGATGGCGGGAAAGGCGATGCTCCGGACGCGGCTCTCCTTGGCGAGACTGAAGGCGGACCGGTAGGCGCTGGCCAGCAGTTCCGGTTCCCCCTGGTCGCCGCCCAGCCAGCGGGGGCCGACGGCGTGGATGACCAGGCGCGCGGGGAGGTTGAAGCCGGGGGTGACGCGGGCCTCGCCGACGGGGCAGGGGCCAAGCGCCGCGCACGTCTCGGCGAGCTCGGGGCCCGCCGCGCGGTGGATGGCGCCGCAGACTCCGCCGCCCGGCGCCAGCTGGTCGTTGGCGGCGTTGACGATGGCATCGACGTCGAGGGTGGTGATGTCCGCCAGCTCCGCGCGGATGGCGACGCTCATTGGCCCTCACCCCGGATTCGGCGAATCTCCTCGAGGACCTCGATGTCGGCCGCGTCCTGCAGGCGACCGGTCCGCTTGGAAGCGATCAGGTGCTCGATCGAGATCGTGGGTATCTCAACGGATTCCAGCGTGAAGATCGTTGCCGCGGGGTGGGCTTCACGAAAGTGGACGCTCCACGCCACGGTGAGGATGTCCACCCTCGGCGTGTCTCCGATGATGGTGACGGGCTTTGCGGCAACTTCCTCCGCCAGCCACTCGCTGGCCAGACCGAACCCGACCTGGGAGAGCGCCGAGAGAACCCGCTTTGCGTTGTCGACGGTCGGATCGATCAGGATGTCAATGTCGCGCGTGGCCCGGCTGCTGCCCCAAAGTTGAAGCGCACGCGCGCCCACCAGGACATAGCGGGCGCCGGCCTCATTCAGGAGCGCACAGACCTGCGCGAGCTGGGTTTGGTATGTGGTCATGGCCGGATCCCCTCGTACTTCTTCCACGCGAGATAGTCCTCGAATCGGTCGAAGAAAGTCAGTTGATGGCGAGGAGTTGAGGGCCGAGTCAGGCGGTCGACCCGAGTCACCTCCTCCGCCGCCAGGACACGCGCGTCCACGCTCATCGCCAAGTCGGCCCGAAGTTGGGCCAGACGGCTCTCCCCCAGCCCGGGACGGTGTGCGACGTACGGCGCCTCGGCAGGCTCGCGGACCGTGGCTGCGGATTCGGCTGCGGTTGAGCCCGAGCTCCACCGCCGGACTGCCTCCCCGATCACCCAGCTCCTCGACCGGTCCAGCTCGTCGGCAAGCCGATCGGCGGCCTCCAGCAGATTGGCGGGGATGGTGATGGAGATCCGGACGATGGGAGGTTTCTTCGACATACTAAATAATATCCGATATTACCGCCGCTTGGCAAGTCAGACCACTCCTGCCCAAGGGCTCACGCGAAGACGCGAAGGCGCGAACACCAGCCCAAAATGCGTGAAAAATGACAGACAATGGCGCAAATTGGTCGCTTTTCGTGAAAAATTGCGAGAAAACGCCTAGAATCCCACCTCGACCGCCACGATCACCGTGGCAGCCGCGTCGTCCGGGTTGATGACGAAGGTGGTCAGGTTCACCGCCTTGTACGCGAACCCGAGGAAGGGGCCGCGGTTGAGGTCCCGGTCGGTGTCGTACACCCGGGTGCGCTGGGTGACCAGGCCGAAGAAGACCCAGTCCGCCGGTGCATAGCTCAGCTGCGACCAGTTGTAGAAGAAGTTGCCCGTCGGATCCTCGACGTCGAAGAGATACTCCCCCTCGCTGTAGAGCTCGAGCTTCTTCCAGCCCAGCGTGCCCTCGTAGCCAGGCGCGATGCCGGTGGTGCTGCCGAACACGCCGCCGACCATCGCGGTGAAGTCCAGCGTCACCTCACTGCCGGTGCTGAGGTTGTATCCGACCCACGCCGAGGCGGCGTCGAGGGCCTCGTAGTTGTAGCGCCCCTCGAGATGCAGCGCGCCGCGGTCTCCGATGAAGATCGGCAGGACGTAATCGGCATCGTCGGGTACCAGGTAGGTGTATGCCGACGCGGACCAGGCGAAGGCGTCCTGACCCGCCACGGGGCTCGCCGCGGAGACGATGCACAGCACGGCCAGCGCGGCGCCTCGCAGTGCCCTCACCCGCCCAGCGCGATGGTGAGGGCCACGAGCAGTGCGCCGAGCACCACGGCGGTGATTCCGTCGAACCATGGATTGCGGCCGGTCATCCCTGAGAACCCGGCTCCGGACAGGGCGAGCAGGACGATGGCGATGCCGTTGGAGAGGCGCATGGCCGGCGCGATCTCGCGCAGGAAGATGAAAGGGAGGACCACCGGCAGTGTCGAGAGAAAGACGAGGAGGAAGACGCCGATCGCGCCGAGCCAGTCCTCCCGGGTCAACCGTGGGCTCTTCGCCGGCTCAGGAAGTGCATGCAGCCGCTGGTGCAGGCTGTCAAACTCGGAAGGGTCCAACACCGCTGCGATCGTCGGAGGCAACGCATCCGCGATGAGGCGCTGGGCCTGCTGCGGGTCGGCCGTTGCGCGCACCGCCTTCAACATTTGCAGGTTGTGCCCCTTCTGGGCCAGGCCTGCCATGAGGAAGAACACCGCGTCGATGATGCCCCACGCCAGGTTGCAGCCCAGCGCCCCGATGAGCATCTCGCGCACATCCGCGCGCCCCGCCTTGGCCACATTCAGGGCGCCGGTGAAGGTGAGCACCATGATGAGGCCGAAAAGGATTTCGGAGATGCGTTCGATCGGGTCGAGGACGCGCTTGGCGCGGCTCCGCTTGCCGGTCGGGCGCTCGCGGGCGGCAGTGTCGTTGGTCATGAGGGGAGCCCCATGCGTCACACCACCTGGGGTGGCAGGAGGTACAGGGTCATGGCGAAGATGGCGTACACCATCAGGAGCAGCGCGCCGATGAACCAGGCCGAACGCCCGCTGTTGGTCACCAGCGTGGCGGCCAGCATGGAGATGAACACCATCACGACCGCCCCGGGCCAGAACTGCAGGCCCATCGGAGTCGGGCCGATGACGTAGCTGAGCAGCACGAGCACCGGGGCCACGAAGAGGGCGATCTGCGCCGCGCTCCCGAGCGCGATGCCGACGCTCAGGTCCAGGCGGTCCTTCCGCGCACCGGAAAAGGCCGAGGCCATTTCGGCGGCGCCGCCCACCAGGGCCACGATGATGAACCCGACGAAGGCCGGCGTCATCCCGAAGGTCACCGCCGCCTCCTGCACCGACTCGACAAACACTTCGCTCACCAGTGCCACCACCACCGTAACGCCTGCGAGCGTGGCCAGCGCTACGCCGATCGGCAGCGGCTCATCGTGCGACTCCCCCTTGCCCTCCTTCGCTGCGCTGCCGAAGAACTCGCGGTGGGTCTTGAGCGAGAACAGGAGCCAGAGCCCGTACGCCGCGATGAGCAGCACCGCGAGTCCGAGGCTGAGGTTCTGGCTGAAGGTTGCCCCGGCCGTGGACTCGACATCAGCGACGGCCGAGGGAACGAAGAGCGCCACCGTGGCGAGGAAGAGGAGCCCGGCCTGGAATCTCGCGCCGACCCGATTGTACTCCTGCGCGTGGTGCTTGAGTCCGCCGATGAGGAACGAGGCGCCCAGCATGAAGAGGGTGTTGGTGACGATGGCCCCGGCGATGGAGGCCTTGACCAGCGCATACTGGCCGGCCTGGAGCGCGGTCAGCGCGATGACCAGTTCGGTCAAGTTGCCGAGGGTGGCGTTGAGGAGGCCGCCGACCGCGTCGCCGGTCTTGGCGGCCACCGACTCGGTGGCGTGGCTGAGGAGTGCCGCCAGCGGCACAATGGCCAGCACCGACAGCACGAACAACATCGTGTGGGAATTGGGCCGGGCCCGCGCGGCGAGGAAGAGCACCGGCACGAAGGCCAGCAGCCAGAGGAGCTTGTTGTGGCGGATTTCCTTCAGCAGGAGTCCCATGGGTGACCGTCTCGGGAAGGGTTGGGTAGGCTCCCCCAAGAGTATACACTGCCCGGAACATTCCGCGTTCCGCCGCCTCCAGCCCCTATTGACGTCCCCGGTACCGGCCGGTAAGGTAGCGTCGAACGCGCCGCCCGCCGCGGCGTCCTACGCGAGGAGCGTCCATGCGCCGCCTGCTGTTCTCGTTCCTGGTCCTGCCGGTCGTCGGGTGCAGTTCCGATTCCGATTCCGACCCGAATCCCGTCCCGCCCAACGCCACGACCCTGGCCTCGTACGCCAAGACCGGCGGCACCCTGCTCGTGACCCGGATGACCGGCTTCGAGGCGGTCATCCCGTTCATGCTGAATCCCGGCTCGCCGGGCGCGGCGGGCCTGACCTTCAACCCGACCGGCGCGCCGAATACCTACGCCTTCAGTGCCCCGATCGACGGCGACGGGAACGGCTCGAACGAGACGACAGTGGCCGGCACCGCCGCCTTCAACGGCGATCCGGCGGCCTCGGCGCCTGGGTTCGCGGGGCACATCGACCTGACGCTGACCACGGCCGGCGGGCTGGGCAACTTCGCCGGCGAGCTTGATTTCGTCCGCACCGCCGCGGGCCGCGAGGCGACCGGCTCCGGCACCTTCGTCGAGGGGGTGACGGGGACCATGACCACGCTGACGGTGCCGGTCGGAACCCCGATGCTTCTGAAGCCGGCCGACGGCACCGCCAACGCCGTGGCCAACATCTGCGGCTACAGCCTCCACGGCGACGCGCAGTTCGAGTTCGAGAACGCGCAGGGAGCGCTCAGCTCGACCTGGCAGTTCCGCTCCAACACCCCCACGGTGACGGTGACCGGCGCGACCTACGTCGACAGCAATGGCGATTCGACCGAGGTCCCCGACACCCAGCTCACCTTCCCCTGTGCGGGGACCGGTACCCTCAGCGACTGGGTCGGCGAATTCAACCAGTACTGGGCCTGCCTGCCACCCGAATACGGTCAGGCCACGCTGACCCTCGCGGTCTCGGGGGGGACGGTGACCATCAACGACGAGGACCCGCCAGGCTCCGGCGACCCGAGCACCTATACCGCGACGCCCGTGCCGGGAAACCCCTACGAGGTGCGGGGCTACTTCATCGCGGGACCGGTGGGGAACACCTACCGCGAGGACTTCACCTGGAAGCTGGCGCCCAACAAGAACTCGTTCACCCAGGTGAGCCAGTGGCGGTTCATCGAGGGGCCGAACATCGGGACGGGCGGGATGTGTGGCGCGAGGGCGACGAGGCAGTAGCCTCACCCCCGGCCCCCCTCTCAATTATTTGGAGAGGGGGTACGCAGGAGGCCGGGGTCAGCAATCCCGCCGGCTAGTTTTCGTTGGATGCCGGAGGGGTTGCTGGGGGTGCGTCCCCCAGCTCGATCATCATCTCGCCGAAGACCTTGTAGGCCCAGCGCTCCCCCATGACTGCCATCTCCGCGCCAATGGCATTACCCGCGGCCATCAGATGTTGAGCGGCAGGCGAGCGGTAGAAGGCGGACACCTGCGCGATGTCCTCGGGAGTCAGCCGCGCCGCGTACATGGGGGCAAGGAGCCGTAGAAAGTCCGGCATCCGTGCTCGCGCTTTTTCCAGGAATACCTGTCGGTACTCCTGCGGCATGCCGTTTGGGTTCGTCGAATCGCCGAGCATGGCCTCGATCCCGTCGATCATGTCGTCGCCGACGTGCATGAGCTCGATCATCGTCAAGGCCGCCGCCACCTGGGCGGAGTCAGGCGGAGTGATAGCGCGGGAGTCCTGCGCGACGATCGGGAATGCAAAGGCGACGGCGAACAGCAGCGTCAGCGTCCCGGTGTCGCGTCGAAGGGACCTTGGCATGGCAGTCCTCCTCAGTCGTGGCCAACGTTCGTGCCGGGTTCAGCCCTCTCGCCGCCCGTCCCGATACACCTCCACGCCCCGGTCGGTGCCGTGCACCATCAACCGGGCGTCTCGGCGGCCGTAGCACCGCATGAGGTCGTGCATCATCGCCTCCTCGCCCGCCCAGGGATACCCGAACACGACGTCGAAGTCGTCGAGGGAGCGGCCGAGCTCGAGATACCCTGAACGGCCCTGCCCGATGGTGCCGAGCCGGCCGTCGCCGTCGCGCGGCTTCCACTCGTAGCCCTCGGGGAGGAAGCTGCCGGCCACGAAGCGGGCCTTCGAATCGAAACGCCGTGC
Source organism: uncultured Gemmatimonadales bacterium (assembly GCA_963777835.1). Lineage (GTDB taxonomy): Bacteria > Gemmatimonadota > Gemmatimonadetes > Gemmatimonadales > GWC2-71-9 > SPDF01. Next base: position 495,274 of record CAVZRK010000004.1, read on the forward strand.
GAGCGCGCGGGCGGTCTCGACCAGCGAGGCGTCGAGCTCGATGCCGTACGCCTCGTAGCCGAGCAGGTCGGCCATGATGGTGATGACGCCGGTGGCGGAGCCCCACTCGAGGAAGGTGAGCCCCGGCGCGCGCTGCGCGATGAGCGCCTCGAGTACCGACTCGTAGTTCGCCGCCACGAAGGGATGCCAGCGCCGGTCGCGCACTTCGTGGTCGAACTTGTCGAACAGCTCCCACCCCGCCTCGCGGAGCTCGGCGAGCCGCTCTTCCAGTTCAGGCGCCAGCATGACCGTGCTCATCGGTGCTGCATTCCCCGGATTCCTTCCTTGAACGCGTCCATTTCCTCGCGCGTGATCCGGCGCGCCGGCACGCCGCCCCACGTCTCCCCCGGTCCGACACGCGACCCCGGCAGGAGCACGGAGTTCGGCAGGACGGTGGCCTCCACCCCCACTTCCACGTCGCCCATCACGGTCACCGCAAGACCGAGCGTGGCGCGCGCCCCGATGACGACAGGCGCCACCGTCAGGTGCCCGCCGCCGCCGAAATGTGCGCAGATCCGGACACTGCCTCCGAGCGCGGCGTCGTCGCCCACCGTGAGCAGCTGCGGATCCGAAATGTACTCGGTGTTCACGAAGGCGTGCCGGCCGATCTTCATGCCCATCGCCTTGAGGAACCAGATGCCGAACGGTGTCAGGGTGACGAACGGGAGGAAGGTGTACCGCACCAGGTAGAAGAGCGCGTTGTGCAGGAGCCACGGCGCGGCGCGGAGGGTGTAGTAGCCCCCCTTGAACGGCGTGGACCCGCGTGGGCAGTACGAGGTTGTAGATCGGGACCACGATCAGGAGGGCGAAGCCGAAGACGAAGAACGCCACCGCGGAGGCAAGCGCGATGGCGAACGCCTCGGCCAGCGGGGAGGCGCGCCGTCGCCCCACGCCTGCCATCCACTGCCACCAAAGCACCGCCGGCGTGAGGGCCAGCGCGAGGGCGCTGGCCAGCACGACGTAAACGCATAGCACGACGATCAGGTAGGCCGTCCGGGAGTACCGGCGGGTCAGCCGGTCCAGGAAAGTCCGGGGCGGCGGGTTGCGGGAATCGTCCTGGGCGAAGGGGCGTGTCACCGCTTACCGCTTGAACCGCGCCACCATGGTGGTGCCGGCCAGCAGCTCCAGCCGGCCATTCACCATCCGCTGGCCGGTCGTGGCCGCAAGCGCCTTGGTGTAGTCGTCCTCGAGGGCCTGCGCGTCTTCGCAATACATGCGCGTCATCGCCAGCGGCCCGAAGGTCAACGACGCGCCGGCCAGGGTGTAGGTGCCGGTGAACTGGTTGCAGCCGGCGTAGCCGCTGACGGTGTTGCTGTCCGCGGCAAGGAGGAGCGAGGCGTGGTTCCTGTTGGCGGCAGGGGGGGCCATCTTCCCGTTGAGTTCCACCAGGAGCCATTCCTTGCCGACCAGCGCCTCCGCCGGCGCGGGCCCGTCAGGCGGCGGATTATGGCAGGCGGCCAGCGTGAGCAGGGCGAGCAGGACGGTGCGCGTCACACATACCTCGCCACGGCCATGCAGATCGTTGCCACCGCGAGCAGGCTCGCCACCCAGGGGGAGATGGCGGCCATCCGGGCGCGCGGCCCGGCCATCTGCTCCATGAGCGCCGCGCGGGCGGGACCCTCGGGCGTACTGGGGAGCGCTTCCATGAGGACACGCAGTTTCAGCGCGTTGGCCCGGATGATGAAGAAGCCGAGCCCGAACGCGACCACCGCCGCCACGGCGCCGAGGCCATACACCCGGGCCGACATCGAGCCGGCCCAGACGGGGCCGATGGTCGACATCAGTTTCATGTACATCCAGAAGCCAGACACCGTCGTGAGCAGCGCCGCCACGGGCAGGATGGTCATGTAGCCGCGGCGGAGGAGCGCCAGCATCACCTTGCCGCCGTCCGGCCCGGTGTCGCGGATGCTGGGCATCAGCATCGTCGCGGCGAACACGATGACGCCGACCCAGAAGACGCCGAAACAGACGTGGAGCAACCGCATGACGAGAAAGACCGGATCCATCGGACGCTCCTAGAGTGAGAACTTTTCCTTCAGCACCCAGACCTTCATGGCGAAGAATAGCCGGATCATCATTTCATGGTCGGCGTCCTGCACGAGGGCCACCAGGGCGCTGCCGTCGGTGCCCTTCGTCCGGCGGACGCTCTCCTTGGCGCGGAGCCGGTGGCTCACGGCGTCGAACCACTTCGGGAGGTGGTCCCGCTCGTCGGTGCGGACGACGTCCTTGGTCTTCTCGCCGGTGGAGTCGGCCAGCGCCACGAGGCAGTAGCGCTTGCCGCGCGCCGCGGGCATCGTGGCCCGCATGAAGGTGAGGGACCGATCGGTCAGCTCCTCCCACACCTTGAGCTTCGGCGTGCTCCTCGGCCGGACCTCGATGCGGTCGCCCGCCGCCTTGGGGAGCCGGAGCACGAACTCCCAGGCGTTGTGCCTCGGGAAGTTGCCGTCGGTGACGCCGTACCACTGCTCGGTGCCGCTCATCGAGGCGCCGGCAAAGGTCCACTGGGCCGGGTACGCCTCTCCCTGTTCGACCAGCACCCGGTCGAGCCGGTAGCTCTTCATCCTCGCCATGCGCCCCTCCGATGGTCAGTAGCGGATCGCGTAATAGATGACGTAGAACCAGCTGAACAGCCCGTGCAGGATGGCCCAGAGAATGGAGTGGTTGGCGCTCCAGGAGATGGTGATGGCGAGGGCGCTGCCGAATCCGATGCCGGCCTTGGCGGCGGTGTTGGTATGGCTCACGGGGCGCTCCGGTCAGAGGGAAGGTCGTCGACCCACGCCAGCACGACATGGGTCAGGTAGGCCAAAGGCCCGAGCACGATCAGGAACCCGGTCAGCGTGATCCCCCACCAAGTGCCGACGACCGCCTCGAAGACCACCTCCGTGGCCCGCCGCGCTGCGCTACCGGTCATGGCGTCGGTGACGCCGACCGCAAGGGCGAAGAGCGTCGCTCCCAAGTAGAGACTGGCGAGCGCCAGGAGCCAGCGGCGCCATCCCCCCGCCTGCTCGAACCGCTCCTGCAACAGTGCCGCGACGGCCACGCCGATAAGCGGTGCGGCGACGATCCCGCCCCAGAGCCCGGCCCCGTATGCCCTGCCACCGAGTCCCCAGGCGAGGAGGCCCCAGAGGGCGCCGCCCAGGAACGATGCCGCGCGGAGCGTCACGGGGCGGGCGCGCCTTGGTCGGCCTCGGCTCGTGCCAGGAGGTACGCGTAGAGCGCGTCCTCCTCTTCGTCGGTGAAGTGGCTGAACCGGTTGCGCGCCACCTGGCTCATCAGCGCCAGGTCACGTCCGCCGAGCGCCTCACCCGTCTGGAAGAAGTGGGCGAACTGGTCCCGCGTGTACCCCTTGGCGATCCGGAGGTCGGGCGCAAAATCGCTGCCTTCGAGCCGGACACCGTGACACTCCACGCAGGCGGTGCGCGCCAGGTAGGCACCGCTCGCATCCCGGTCACCGCCCGCCGGGAAGTAGCCGGACGCCGTGGCCGAATCGGCCTGGCGCACCAGGACGGCGGCCGGGTCGTACTGCCCGATGACGAGGCCCAGCCGCGCCAGCGGCCCCAGCTGCACCGAGCGAGACAGGCCGGCCGCCGGGGGGACGCTTCGGATGTACGCGATGATCTTCCCGAGGTCCGCGTCGCTGAGCGGCGCGAACATCTCGGAGGACATGACGACGACCGATCGTCCGTCGGGCCGCACGCCGCGGCGGATGATGCGCACCAGCTCCGGGTCGGAATATGCGCGGGCCGCCTCGATCAGGCTGGGCGCCGCGATGTGTCCGAGCCAGAAGTCGTCCTCGAACCACTGCCCCGCGAGGCTTGGGGTGTGACAGCCGCGACAGCCGTGGATCCACGTGAGCCGTTCGCCTTCGGCGATGGACGCCGAATCGGCGGGAACCGGCACGGACGCCAGCGGCTCCTCATACGTCCGCCGCAGGATCCGCTCGGAGAGCGCGTACAGGGTGGCGGCGGCCAGCAGCAGCAGCAGTACGACTGCGGCGATGGTGTTCCGAAGCCATCGGAGGGCGCGATGCATGGCGTGTCCCTGGGGAGGGAGGAGTCCTGCCAAGATAGGAGCTTTCGCGTCCGGGGGCGAGAGTGCGGCCCGGCCCCGGCCCCTTCGGCTGGCCGAACCGCCCCGACCGGCGTAACCTTTCGTCATCCCGCATCGGTGGGTTTCATGGAGTCTCCGCACCTCCTCTTCGGCATCAATCCGCTGTGGCTCGCCACGGCCCTCCTGTTCCTTGCGTACGTCGCCATCATCGTGGACCGCGTCAACCGCGCCCTCGTCTCCGGCATCGGCGCCTGCCTTGTGATCGTGTCCGGCATCCTGACGCAGGAGGAGGCGATCCGGGGCGTGGACTTCAACACCATCATGCTGCTCACCGGCATGATGCTGATCGTGGGGATCACGCGACGGACGGGGCTCTTCGAGTACGTGGCCATCCGCGCGGTCAAGCTGGCCGACGCTCGCCCTGCCGCCATCCTGGCCCTCCTCGCCATCGTCACCGCGGTGTTCTCGGCACTGGTGGACAACGTCACGACGGTGCTGCTCATGGCCCCCGTGACGCTGGCCATCACCCGGCAACTCCGGGTGGACCCCTGGCCGTACCTCTTCGCGCAGGTGCTCGCCTCCAACGTGGGCGGCACCGCCACCCTCATCGGCGACCCGCCCAACATCATGATCGGTTCCGCGGCGGGGCTGTCGTTCAACGACTTCGTGCTCAACCTCGGCCCGGTGGTCCTCGTCATCGTCCTGGTGCATGGCGCCCTCGGTCACCTGGGCTGGGGCCGCCGGCTCCAGGCCACCGCCGAGGACCGGGCGCGCGTGCTCGCCATGGACGACCGGGCCGCGATCACGAACCCCCGCCTGTTGCGGTACGCGCTTGTGGTGCTGGCGGTGGTGATCACCGCCTTCATCGCGGCCCGGTTCCTCCACCTGGAGGCCGGCACCATCGCGATGTTCGGGGCGGCGGTGCTGCTCCTGCTCGACGTGCACGAGCGAAATGCCGAGGAGCAGGCGCACCAGGTGCACGCCAGCTTCGGCGAGGTGGAGTGGATCACCCTCTTCTTCTTCATCGGGCTGTTCGTGATGGTGGAGGGGGTGTCGAAGACCGGGTTGCTTCGCATCCTGGCGGAGCGGTTGCTCGCCGCCACCGGGGGCGACCCGACGGTGACCGTGCTTGCCGTGCTGTGGGGCTCCGCGCTCCTCTCGGCGGTGCTCGACAACATCCCCTTCGTGGCGACGATGATCCCGCTGGTGAAGGGAATGGAATCAGCGTTCGGGGGGGCGGCGGGACTGGAGCCGGTCTGGTGGGCCCTGGCGCTTGGCGCCTGCCTCGGCGGCAACGGCACGCTCATCGGGGCCAGCGCCAACCTGACGGTGGCCGGCATCGCAGACCGCGCGGGCGTGCCGTTCAAGTTCACGAAATTCACCGTGCGCGCCTTCCCGCTCATGCTGGTGAGCGTCGGCATCGCGCACGTCTATCTGTGGGTCAGGTACCTGCGGTAGGCGCGGCGCCGCCCCGTCCGCCCGCCACCAGCACCTTGAGCGCCTCCGCCATCAGGTAGGGGAGCTCGCGGGTGAGCCGGGTCGAGATGGGGCTGGTGCGGGTGGGGCTGGTCCAGGCGGTGAGCCCCTGCCGGCGCGCCTCGAGCCGGATCCGCAGCATGTGGAAGGGGTCGCTGACGACGACCACCTCCGTGATGCCGTAACCCCGGCACCACTCGGCGGCCGCGACGATGGACTCGTCGGTGGCCCGTCCGGCGGGAAGCACCACCAGCGCGGGAGCCGGCACCGACTTGCCGAGGTAGGCCGCCGCCGCCTCCGCCTCGCTGGTCTTGTCGCCCGCCGCCACGCCCCCGGTCAGCACGATGAGCGGCGCGACGCTGTCCGCGTAGAGCCGGGCGGCGTGGTCGAGCCGGGCCTTCAGCACCGGGCTCGGTTTGCCGTTGTACTGTGCGGCGCCGAGGACCACGATGGCGGGGACGGGGCGCGCCTGGTCTTGGCGGCTCACCGCCAGCACCGAGAAGAAGGCCACCAGGTAGCTGACCGCGACCACCAGGACCCCGAGGCCGAGGAGCGTCTTGATCCACCTCACCTAGAGATCGAACCCCTGCCCGAGCGCCGGCAGCACCACGTCCCCCACCCCTTCCTCCTTCAGGATCTTCGCCATCGCCTCGCGCGCGGGGGTCTCGCCGTGCACCACGAAGGCGCGCTTCACCGGGCCGCCGATCTTCCGCACCCACTCGCGCAGCTCGTTCCGGTCGGCGTGCGCCGAGTAGCCGCCGATGGTCTCGATCTCCGCGGCGACCGGGAACATCTCGCCGAAGATCTTCACCTCGGTGGCGCCCTCCTGGATCCGGCGGCCGAGGGTGTGCTCGCCCTGGAAGCCGACGAAGAGCACGATGTTCTTGTGGCTGCCGATGCCGTTTCGCAGGTGGTGCAGGATCCGGCCCGCCTCCGCCATGCCGCTCGCCGCGATGATGACGGCGGGGCCGTTCATCGTGTTGAGCGCCTTCGATTCCGCGACGTCGCGGACGTAGCGGACCAGCTGGAAGTCGAAGAGCGCCTTGGCGCGCTCGATGAGCTGCTCGCGCTGGTCGAAGATTTCGGGGTGCAGGCGGAACACCTCGGTGGCGTTCACCGCCAGCGGGCTGTCGATGTAGATGGGGACGCCGGGGATCTTTCCCGTCAGCCAGAGCGAGTGCAGGGCGTACACCAGCTCCTGGGTGCGCCCCACCGCGAAGGCCGGAATCAGCACCTTGCCGCCGCGCGCCGCGGCGCGGCGCACGATCTCCCCGAGGCGCTCCTCGGAGCCGGCGATGGACTCGTGCTCCCGGTTGCCGTAGGTGCTCTCGATGACGAGGGTGTCGATCGCGCCGGAGGGCGGCACCGGGTCGCGGATGATGGGGAGGCCGTTCCGGCCGATGTCGCCGGAAAAGACCAGGCGATGTCCGCCGTTCTCGGTGATCCGGATGTCCACCGACGCGGAACCGAGGATGTGGCCGGCGTCCATGAAGGTGGTGACAAGGTGCTTCCGGATGTGGTGCGGCCGGTTGTAGGGCACCGCCTCGATGAGGTCCTGGACCGCGACGGCGTCGGCCATGTTGTAGAGCGGCTCCGCCTCGGGTCCGACGCGTTCGTGCCGCTTGAGGAACTCGAAATCGCTCTCCTGGATGTGCGCCGAGTCGGGGAGCATCACCGCCGAGAGGTCGCGCGTGGCCGGCGTGGCGATGATCGGGTTGTGGTACCCCTCCTTGACGAGGAGGGGGAGCCGGCCGGTGTGGTCGATGTGGGCGTGGCTCACCACGACCGCGTCGATGCGGCGGGCGTCGAACGGAAGCTCGGCGTTGAGCTTGCGCGTCTCGGCGCGGCGGCCCTGGAAGAGTCCGGCGTCGAGCAGTACCCGCGCCCCGGCCGCCTCCAGGAGGTGCATCGAGCCGGTCACTTGGCCGCCGGCGGCGCCGTGGAAGGTCAGGCGCATGAATGCGCGGCGGGGCAGCGGGGCAGCGGGGCGGTTAGCAGCACATCAGGCTCCATTGTTAGACCCCTCACCTCCCGTCCCCCTCTCCCTCCGGGAGAGGGGGGACGATGGTCAGGTGGTGCCGAACAGCCGATCTCCGGCGTCGCCGAGGCCGGGCAGGATGTAGCCATGGTCATTGAGCTGGCGGTCGAGCGCGGCGACGAAGACGCCGACGTCCGGGTGGTCCGCAGCCATCCGCTCCACGCCGGCGGGGGCGGCCACCAGGGAGACGAGCTGGATCCGCTTCGCGCCCGATTCCTTCAACTTGGCGATGGCCGCCGAGGCGCTGCCGCCGGTGGCGAGCATCGGGTCGAGGACGAGGTACACCTTGTCGGCGCCGAGGGGCGGGATCTTGAAGTAGTAACTGACGGGCTCGAGCGTCGCCTCGTTGCGGTAGAGGCCGATGTGCCCGACGCCGGCGTTGGGAAAGAGGGCGGCCACGGCGTCCACCATGCCGAGGCCGGCCCGGAGGATCGGCACCAGGACGATGCGGTTCTTGGGGATCCGGTGCCCTTCCATCGTCTCGAGAGGCGTCGTCACCTTGACCGGCTCGGTTTCGAGGGTGCGGGTCGCCTCGTAGGCCAGGAGGGTGGCGATTTCGCCGACCAGCTGCCGGAACTCCCGCGTGGGGGTGTCCACGCTGCGGAGCAGCGCCATCTTGTGCTGCACCAGGGGGTGGGAGACAACGGTCAGGGTGGAGGGGAGCATGGAGAGAATATGGGGTCTGGCCGGACGGGAGAGAAGGACTGGGGACTGAGGACTGAGGGTGGGAGCCAGCTTGGCATCCCTGCCTTAACTCCTTATATTCACGCCGCTTCGGCTAGGTAGCTCAGTTGGTAGAGCAGCGGACTGAAAATCCGCGTGTCGGGGGTTCAATTCCCTCCCTAGCCACTGTCCGCGGCTCAAGCCGCGGCTCGGCTGCTGTCGCCCAAGCGACGCGGCGGCCGTCACCCCGGCGAAAGCCGGGGTCCATTTTCCCCCACCTTCATACCCTCGACATTGCCCCGTACGCGGGCGGAACCGCCGGGGTGGGCTATGCCCACCCTTGTGCGTCCCATGCGCGGGCGGACCGGGTGCTACGCCCACCCCTGGCGTGTTGACACGCAACTTCGTGGCGCTGCGCGCCCCCAGTCCCCAGTCCCCAGTCCCAGCTCCTACTGAATCATCAGGTGCGCCCACGGCTTGCCGGGGTACATCAGCCACGGCTGGTCGGTGAGCGGCATGGCGGAAATCCCGGTGGACGCTTCGGTGGCGTAGGGGATATAGAAGGAGAGCAGCTTGCTCGCGCCCTTCGGCCGCCCAGCCATCGGGTCGAAGTTGACGCTGTCGGCGTAGAGGGAGTAGAGCGCCGCGGGACCCGTCGGCATCTTGAGGGTGCCCTTGGTGATGTCGGCCAGGCGCGCCGAGTCCACCGCCGCGCGCTTGGTGATGCCGGCGGCTCGGAGCGAGCGGCCCCGCTCCATGAACGCCGCCAGCGACTTGTGGTAGCAGTGGGCGGCGTAGCCTTCCACGTTCGGGTCGTCGGCCAAACAGATCATCGGGTTGGTGCCGGCGCGGAGCTGGACCAGCGGTCCGCCCGCCGTGCGGTGACCCAGCACCTCGGCGCCGGCGCGCATGCTGTCGGGGAGGGGCAGGACCGCCGCGGCGATCTGCCACTCGACGGTCGGCGCCTGCGCGGCGGCAGGGGCAGCCATCGCGGCAAGGAGCGTCAGGGTCGCGAGCACGGATGTCTGGCGCATGGGTCAGTGTCCTTTGGTGCGTGTCGGAGGGAGGAGCGCGGCGTAGACCATGGTCCGGAACTTATCCGCGAGGTCGAGTCCGCGCCGAGGGAGGACTTGCTGCATGAATACGAGAACCAGCTCATCGGCCGGGTCCACCTCGTAGGTGGTGCCGTACGCGCCGGCCCAGCCGAAGCGGCCGACGGAGCCGTACTCCCCCGCCCGCCCCGGATTCCGCAGGACCTCGAAGCCGAGGCTGAACGCCATCCCCGGCGTGTCATACAGGGAGTCGACCGCCGGGGCGGTCATGAGCGCCACCGTGGCGGGCGAGAGGATGCGCGCCCCATCGAGCTCGCCGCCGTTCAGCAGCATCTGCAGGAAGCGGGCGTAGTCGCCCGCGGTCGAGACCAGTCCGGCGCCGCCGGAGAAGTCCAGGCGTGGCCCGACGATGTAGTCCCCCTGACCCCTCGGACCGTCCGGCGCCCTGAGGAGGGTGTCTGCCTCGGTGGCGGCGTACACCGCCGTGAGTCGACCTGCCTGGGGCGCCGGCGGGAAGAACCAGGTGTCGTTCATGCGGAGCGGCCCGAAAATCCTCTGCTCGAAGAAGCGATCCAGCGGCATGCCAGCCGCCCGCTCCACGACGCAGCCAAGCACATCGGTGGCGTACCCATAGACCCATGCCTCGCCCGGCTGGGCCGCCAGCGGGAGGGTGCCGAGGCGGTCCATGGTGGCGCAGATCGGCTCGGCCTTGTCGGCCAGGTACCAGCCGTACCCCGCGGCAGGGCCGAGGCCGGCGGCGCGGTAGTCGTCGCGGATGAGCGGTTCGGTGCCGTAGGAGAGCCCAGCCGTCTGGGTGAGCAGCTGGCGGATCGTGACGGCGCGGTGGACCGGCACCAGGACGCGGCCGCTGTCGGTGGCCACGGCCACCCGCGCGGTGGCGAAGTTCGGGATGTACCTGGAGACGGGCTCGTCGAGGCGCAGCCGTCCTTCCTCGACGAGGATCATGGCGGCCACGCTCGTCACCGCCTTGCTCTGCGAGGCGATGCGGAAGAGGGCGTCGGGTGTCATCGGCCGCGCCGCCTCGCGGTCGGCCATGCCGAAGGCCCCGCTCCAGGCGACCTGGCCGTGCCGGATCACCATGGCTACGGCGCCCGGCGTCCTCCCCTGGTCTACATAGGATTGGAACAGGGTGTCGAGCCGCGCCAGCCGCTCGGCGGAGAACCCGAGTTGCGCCGACTGCCCTACGGGGAGTCCCTGCGCCGCCAGGCGCGGCGCGGCCGCGAGCGCCAGGACGAGGGTGATGGCGGCGATTTGGCGGAGCATGGCGGCCTTGGGTGGTGGACGCGCTCAAGGTACGGCCCGCCGTGGGATGGCGCCAGCGTCGAGACCGGAACTCCCGCTGGGGGCGCGTCTTGCGTCCACCCGGCTTTCGCGCGTTATTCCAGCGGCACCCCCCACACCTCCAATTTGCCTGTCACCGAGCGCCGATGACCACCGCTGCCCGCGCCTGTCCCGCTTGTCATACGCCATTGCCCGAGGCAGCGCAGTTCTGCATGCACTGCGGGCGCGCCACGCCGACCGATCCTGGCGTCCCGCCCCGCACCGCCGCCACCGGCGTGGTCGAGGTGGCGCAGGTGAAAAGAGCCCTCGCCGGGCGCTACCAGGTCGAGCGGGTGCTGGGCGAGGGCGGGATGGCCACGGTCTACCTGGCCCACGACCAGAAGCACAACCGCAAGGTGGCGGTCAAGGTGATGCGGCCCGAGCTGGCCGCCACCCTCGGCGCCGACCGCTTCCTCCGCGAGGTGCAGGTGGCCGCGCAGCTCAGCCACCCGCACATCCTCCCGATGCACGACTCGGGAGAGTCCGACGGCGTCCTCTACTACGTGATGCCCTACGTCGAGGGGGAGACGCTGAAGGAGAGGATCGCGAAGGAAGGGCAGCTGTCGGTGAACGACGCGATGCGGCTGGGGCGCGAGGTGGCGGAGGCGCTGGCCTACGCGCACACCCGCGGCATCATCCACCGCGACATCAAGCCGGGCAACATCCTCCTGCAGTCAGGCCACGCCCTGGTGGCGGACTTCGGCATTGCACGGGCGCTCGGTGACGAGGGCGAAGTGCTCACCAAGACCGGCCTCGCGGTCGGCACGCCGCAATACATGGCGCCGGAGCAGGCCACCGGCGAGCGCGAGGTGGACGGCCGCGCCGACATCTACGCCCTGGGCGCCGTGATGTACGAGATGGTGGCGGGCGAGCCACCCTTTACCGGCCCCACGGCGCGCTCCATCATCACGCGGAGCCTGACCGAGGCGCCCCGCTCGCTCACCGTCTCCCGCTCCGGGCTCTCAGCTTCGGTGGACAGCGCCATCATGAAGGCGCTGGCCAAGAGTCCCGCCGACCGCTACGCCAACGCGCAGCAGATGGTGGTCGCGCTGGACCGGGCGCAGGAAGGAGTGCGGAGCGGCACGAGCGAGCACGCCGTCGCACCCGGCCCTGCGTCGACGCAGGTCTGGGGGCTCTTCGCGCTCGGTTGCATGGGGATGCTGGCGCTGGTGTCCGCCATCATTCGCCAGTGGAACCTGCCGCGCTGGACCATCGGGTTTGCCGTCGGGCTCCTGGCCGTCGGGGCGGTGGTGCTGGTGCTCACCGGCCGGATGGAGGCGCGGCGGCGCGCCGGCGGCGACACACCCGGACTCGGCCGGTTCTTCACCTGGCGGTACGCGACGCTGGGCGGCATGCTCGCGTTGCTGCTCTGGGCCGGCGTGGCCACCGCCCTGGCGCTCTCCGGCCCGGCCACGTCCACCCACGCCGGCGGGAACCGCCTGGCCATCCTCCCCTTCGAGAACCAGGGCACCGCGGACGACGCGTACTTCGCCGACGGTATCGGCGACGAGGTCCGCGGCAAGCTGGCCCGCGTGAACGGCATCACCGTGATCGCCTCCAGCAGCGCCGGCCAGTACAGGAGTTCCACCAAGTCTCCGCAGGAGATCGCAAAGGAGCTGGGCGCGGATTATCTCCTGGTCGGGAAGGTCCGCTGGGCGGGAGCTGCGGGCGGCACGCGACGGGTGCAGGTGGTGCCCGAGCTGGTGGATGGCCGCACGGGCGCCACGACCTGGCAGCAGAGCTTCGACACCGACGTGACGGACCTGTTTGAGGTGCAATCACAGATCGCCACCCGCGTGGCAAGCGCGCTCGGCGCCCAATTGGGGTCGCAGGAACAGCGCCAACTCGCCGAAAGCCCGACGGCGAACGTGGCTGCCTACGACCTCTACCTCAAGGGGAAGGCGCTCACCAGCGTGGACGCCGGCACCAAGCGGCTCTCCGCCAGCTACTTCGAGCAGGCGGTGGCGCTCGATTCCACGTTCGTGGACGCCTGGGCGGAACTCTCGCGGGCGCTGACCACCGTGTATTCCAACGGCAGCCGGGATCCGGTGGTGGCGGCGCGCGCCAAGGAGGCGATGGAACGGGCCATCGCGCTCGATCCGAACGGGCCGGAGGGCTACGCCGCGGCGGCCCGGTACTACGGTTTGGCCGAACCCGACCAGGCCAAGGCCTCGGCGGCCATCGAGCGTGCGCTCCGGGTGGCCCCGAACGACGCGGATATCCTGGCCATCGCCGCCGGGGTGGACGTCCGCGAGGGCCGGCTGGAATCGGCCACACTGAAACTCGAGCGCGCCCGGGAAATCGACCCCCGTTCCGCGAGCACCCTCGTCGCCCTCCAGCAGAACTACATCCTTCAGCGCCGGTACCAAGAGGCCCGCGATGTCGGGCAGGCCGCGATCGCGCTGGTGCCGGGTGACATCAACATCGTCGAGTGGCAGGCGATGGGGTATCTCGGTCAGGGCGACCTGAAGGGCGCGCGCGAGGTGATTCGGACCGCGATCGACCGGGGCAATCCGGCCCCCGCCGTGGCGGCCTTCTTCGGGGGCTATCAGGAGGTGTCCTGGGCGCTCGAGGAGCAGGAACGACAGCTGCTCTTCCGGTTGACCCCGGCTGCGTTCGACAACGACCGGGCCTGGTGGGGCCAGACGATGGCGATCGCGTACTGGCAGCAGGGAAACCTGGTGGCGGCACGGGCCTATGCGGATTCGGCGCTACCGGCGACCGCGGTGCAGGTGGCCGCGTCTCCCAGGGATGGACAGACGCACGGCCTCCACGCCCTGATGCTGGCCTACACCGGCAAGAAGGCCGAGGCCATCGCCGAGGCGAAGCAGGCGGTGGAGCTGGCGACGCCCGGAGGGGAGGGGAACGTCCACTACACCATGCTCCTGCTCATCCGGACCTACCTGGCAACCGGTGAACCGGAGTTGGCCATGGACCAGATCGAGGTGCTGCTGCAGCGTCCGTACGTGGTTACGCGCGCCTGGTTGGACATCGACCCGACCTTCCGCTCGCTCAAGGGGAATCCGCGGTTCGAGAAGATGGTGAAGGGGCAATAGGCGGGAAAGCGGGAACGCGGGAACGCGGGGAAGCAGAAGCCGGACCCTGGCCTTCGCCGGGGAGACGATCGAGCGGCGGGCGGTGGAACCTCACCGCCCGTTTTGCGTAGAGGGGCTATCCCCTTCGCCCGGAGTCCTTGATGCACCGCCGTCTGCTCGCCCTCGCCGTCTTGGTGTCCACCCCGTCCTTCGTGCACGCCCAGAACTACCGCCTCGAGCTTCCCTGGCCCAGTCCGCATGCCACCGTGAGCCAGGTGGTGGGCCTCACCACGCTGTCGGTGGATTACCACCGTCCCGGCGTCAACAAGCGGGTGGTCTGGGGCGGGCTGGTGCCGTGGGATTCGGTCTGGCGGGCCGGCGCCAACGAGAACACGGTCCTCGCCTCCACCTCGGCGTTCACGGTCGGCGGCACGACGCTGCCGGCGGGACGCTACGGGGTGTTCATGATCCCGGGCCGCGACCGGTGGACGATCGCGCTGAGCCGGCAGGCGAACGCCTGGGGCGCCTTCAGCTACGATCCAGCCGAGGATGCGGTGCGGTTCAGCGTGACGCCGACGCACGCCGAATTCACCGAGCGGCTGCAGTACAACTTCGATGACCCCACCAACGAGACCGTCACCCTCACCATGCGCTGGGAGAAGCTCGCGGTGAGCTTCCCGGTGTCCATCAACAGCGACCGCGTCGTGCTCGACAGCCTCGCCGCCCAGCTCCGGAACCTGCCCCGCTTCTGGGGCACGGCGTGGGAGCAGGCCGGCGCTTGGGCGCTCAACAACACAAGTGATCTCGACCAGGCCGAGATCTGGGCCGACACCGCCGTCGCGCTCGCGCCGACTTTCGCGAGCTACAACCTGAAGGCCGCCATTCTCCAGCGTCGCGGGAAGACCGCTCAGGCCGACTCCCTGCGGCAGGCCCACCTGGGCAGCGCCAGCGAAGCACAGCTCAACGCCTACGGATACCAGCTGCTCAACCAGAAACGGAACAGCGAGGCGCTCGCCATCTTCATCCGCAACACAAAGGAACACCCCGACAGCTGGAACGTGTGGGACAGCCTGGGCGAGATGTACGCTGTGCTCGGCGACAAGGGGAAGGCGGCAGCCAACTACCGGAAGGCGCTGGCGATGACGACCGATCCGGTGCAGAAGCAGCGGATCGAGGGGATACTGGCAGGCCTGAAGTAGATCGGATCCTGCGACACGTCGTGACCGTCGCCTTCTGTCATTGTGAGGCCGCGCAGTGGCCGAAGCAATCTCGTCCCCCCGCCGGGGAGATTGCTTCGTCGGCCCCTCCTGGGGCCTCCTCGCAATGACAGAAGGCGGTGACACGAGTCAGTTGTTCCGTGCCGGCCCCGCCTCGACCGTATGCGTGGCCTTGAGCGCGGTGGCCTTGACCGCCGCGGTGAGCGATTGCTTCCCGCGCTTCGGCCCCAGTGTCCACTTCGTCGAGACTCGACCGGAGGCGTCGGTCGTGCCCTGCAGCGGCAGCACCGTGCCGGCCGCCACCGAGAAGCGCACCGTCGCGTTGGGCACCGGATTGCCGAAGCGGTCGCGGACGACGACCTGCACCAGCTTGGGCAACGCCCGCCCCGCCGTACCGCTGGCGGGTGCCGTCGCGAAGTAGATCTTGTTGGCCGTTCCCGGCCGGGCCGTTGCGGTGACCACCGCGCTGTCGGGGAGCGAGTCGAACCGGGCCACCAGCGCATCGGCCCCGCCGAGGTGCCCAGTGTCCACGTCGCGCTGGCCAGGCCGTCGCCGCCGGTGCGCACTACCGAGTCGGCCTTTCCGGTGCGCGGCCGCAGGTAGATCGGCACGCCGCTCACCGGATTCCCCAGGCTGTCCGTCGCCCGGACCACCACTGCCCGGGCAAGCGGCGTTCCGACCACCCCGCGCTGCGCGTCCCCGCTCACCACCCCGATCGCCGCGACCGTGCCAGCGGCGGCCCTGGCTGTCAGGGCGAACGGAGGCGTGGTGCGCGGATTGCCGACCTGGACCTTCGCACGCTGGCGACCGGCCTTCGGCCCCAGGCGCCAGTGCGCGCGCGCCTCGCCGAGGCTGTCGGTCCGCGCGTCGGCGAGGGAGAACGCCCCGCCGTCCAGCGCAGTCCACACCACCGGCACGTCGGAGAGTGCCAACCCGCTGCTGTCGGCCACGTGCACCACGACAGGTTCTCCGAGCGGAGTTCCCGCCTCGCCAGCCAGGCTGTCGGTCAGCAGCGTGATGACGGCGTTCCTCGGCGTTGGATCCGCTTCAGCCACCACGACAAGGGCGCTGTCGATGCCGGCGACCTCGACGGCCAGCCGCTGACGACCGGGGAAGGGGCCCAGCCTCCAGCGCGCTTCCGCGATTCCGCGGTTGTCGGTCGTGACGGTGTCCGGCTCGGTGGCGCCCGCCGTCGCGCCCGGATCGAAGCGGACGCTGGCGCCGGGGACGGGGCGCCCGCTCCGCGACACCACCTGCACCGACACCACCGCCGGCAGTCGCTGGCCCGCTGCGGCACGCTGGTCGCCGCCGGACATCAGCGTGATGGACGCCGGGACCGGCACCACTTCGACACGCCGCTCCGCGGCGAGGCCGGCGGCGGTGAGGGTCAGCGTCGTCGTGCCGGGCGCGATACCGTGCAGCGCCCCGGCGCTGTCAATGGTCGCCACGGCTGCGTCGCTCGCGGTCCAGGTCATTCCGGCCGGCGCAACGCGGTTGCCGCGCGCGTCGCTTGCGAGGGCGCGCAGCGTAACTGACGTTCCCTCTGCAATCCGGATCACGCTGTCACCCTCGATGGCGAGCGCGGTGACGCGCGGCAGGACCCAGATCCGTGCGCGGCCCGCCCGCCCCCCGATGGCCACGGTCACGTCGGTGACGCCGGGCGCGCGCGCCACGACCTGCCCGGTGCTGTCCACCTGCGCGATTGCCGGATCATTCACCGACCAGTGAACCGCCATGGCGCGGAGCGCCTGGCCGTGCGCGTCGGCCGCCGTGGTGGTGATGTGCAGGGTGTCACCCAGGGAATAGGCGGTATCGGAGGCGGGGGAGAGTTCGATCCGGCTGACCTCGACGGCGGCGAGCCCCGCCGTCGGGGCGGCGTTCGCCGGTTCGTTGCGACTCGCCATATAGGAGAGGATGGACACGAGGGCGGCGCCGGCCGACAGCAGCGCGGCCGCGCCCTTGAACGTGGTGTCCAGCTTCGCTTTCCGTGCGATGGCCATGCGGGGCTCCTCGGCCGGGCGGAGAGACCGAGGCAACATCGCAAGGACGAGGCCCGGCGCTGGAAACGGCCGTGGCGCGCGTGCATCGTTCGGATCTTGGACTGTGGAAGTTCGTGACGTTGCGGCCGTGCTACTGCTTCATCCGCGCCTCGAGCTCCCGGAACCAGTGGTCGACGCGGACGAGTTGCGGCGGGGCGAGCGTGGTGGTGGCCTGCCGGGGGGCGGTGAAGAGGAACTGCCGTCCGTCCGGTGTGAGTTCGAACGAGGTATGGAACCCGTCGACCGTAAACCCGGAGGTGCTGAACAGCGTGCGGGTCTGGCCCGCGGCGAAGGTCGGGCTGGTGGAGACGGGCACGGCCATCAAGCGCCCGGTCGATGGTTCGATGAAGTACAGCACGGTCCCGTCGGGGGCCCACCGCGGCTGGTAGCCTCCGCCGGTGGACACCTGCCAGCGGCCGTCGTTGGTGTTGGGAAACGGCCGCACGAAGATCTCGTTCCGGCCCGATTCATTGGAGGCGTAGGCCAGCCACCGGCTGTCCGGCGAGATGGCCGGGTTGAGTTCGGTGAAGCTGCTCGCCACCATCGGCACCGGTGTGGTGTCGCCGTCAGTGCGGATCCCCACCAGGTCCCCGGCGCCCGCGCTGCCGTTGTCGGTGCGGACCACCAGCCACTTCCCGTCCCGCGACCAGTCCACCTCCTGCACCTGGCGGTCGATATGCACCAGTCCGGTGTCGGGCCGGCTGCCGTCGGCGTAGCGCCCCACCACGATGCTGGTGGTGAGCGTGTCGCGAACGAAGGCCACCATCCGGCTGTCGGGCGACCAGACCGGCCTCCGGTCGGCGCCCCCGAACGAGATCCGGGTGAACGGCCCGCGATCGAGCTGCTTGATCCAGACGTTGAGGGCGCCCGCGCCCGCGCCGGAGCCCACCGCGAGCTGGCGTCCATCCGGGGAGAGCGCGAACGACGTGAACTGTCCGAACCAGCCCGAGTCCACCGCCGCGACGGCGCCGTCCATCCCGACGCGCACGAAGGTGTTCTCGCCTCCCTGACCCTCCCCGGTGGCGTAGACGAGGGTGCCAGTCGAGGACCAGGCCAACTGCGGGGCGCCGAACACCACGAGGACCTTCTGGATGACCGGCACACCGGTGCCCGTCACCTCCAGCTTGTCGAGGTCAAACGGCGCGGCCAGGAGGGTCCCGTCCCTGCGGGCATAGAGGAGGTGTCCCGTCGGGAGGTACCAGCCCTGGGTCGCTTCGTTCACGAGGAGCTTCTGCTGCCCAGTGCGGAGGTCGAGGACCCTGAGGCCCATCGTCACGCAGCCGGAGGTGCACCCCTCGAAGAGGACGCCGCGCGCGCCCGGCAGGGGGGTCGGGTATCCAAATCCGACTCCCTGGAGGCCGGTGTTGTCCATGATCATCGTGCTCGGCCCGCCGTTGCCGCTCACCCGGAGCAGGCGATTCAGGTCCTGCGGTACATAGACGACGGTGCCATCGTCCAGCCAGGTGGCGCCGCCGAACCCGAGGGACACCGAAGCCGAGTCGGCCAGGGTGACGGACGCGCCGTTGGCGAGATTCACCTTGCGGAGCTGACGATCGGCCACGTACAGGATCCACTCGCCATCCGGAGAGAACACCGGATTGGCCGCGCGCTCGGTGCCCGGGATCGGCACCGGCTCCAGCGATCCGCGCCGCTTCACCCACAGCTGGCCGTCCTGGATCTCGTCCTTGATCACGAGCGTGTTGCCGTCCGGCGAGAGGGCGAGCCCCGGAACCGACGTGGTCAGCGCGATGCTGTCTCCGAGCGAGATGTACTGCCAGCTCGTCGGCTGGTCCGCGCCCGCGCGGGCGCGCGTCCAGCCCAGCCCGGCGAGGACGACGGCCATGACCGCGACGCCGGCCGCGAGCGCGAAGCGCCGCCTCCACCGTGCGATGGCGGGTCCAGCGGCCGCCGCCGTGGCCACCGTCGCCCTCGACGCGTAGCCGGTATCGGCGAGCGCCGCGGCGAACTCTGCCGCCGTAGAGAACCGGTCGGCGGGCAGCTTCTCCAGCGAGGTGAGCACGGCGGCTTCCACCTGCGGCGGAATGGTGTGCCGCTGGGGGAGCATCGGCCGTGGGTGCTCGGTGAGCACCCGCGCCACGATGGCCTGCGCCGTGGCGCCAGTGAACGGGGGCTCGCCGGTGAGCATCTCGTAGAGCACGCACCCCAGCGCATAGACGTCCGAGCGGGCGGTGATGTCCCGCTCCCCCATGGCCTGCTCGGGGCTCATGTAGTGCGGCGTGCCGAGACTCATGCCGGTCTCGGTCATCCGGGTGCTGCCGGCCTTGCTGGCGGCGAGCGCGATGCCGAAGTCGGCCACCAGGGCGCGGCCGTCGTGCAGCAGGATGTTCTCGGGCTTGATGTCGCGGTGGATCACGTTGTGCCGGTGCGCGTAGTCCAGCGCGCCCGCCACCTCGGTCGCGATCCGCACCGCCTCGCCCACCGGGAACTGCTTGTCCCGGTTCATCCGGTCGCGGATGGTCTCGCCTTCGACGAAGGGCATCACATAGTAGAGGAAGCCGTCGGACTCGCCGCTGTCGAAGAGGGGGAGGATGTGGGGATGCTGGAGATTGGCGGTGGTCTTGATTTCGGAGAGGAACCGCTCGGCGCCGATGACCGCGGCGAGCTCCGGCCGCAGCACCTTGACCGCCACCTTGCGGTCGTGCTTCAGGTCCTGGGCCAGGTACACCGTGGCCATGCCGCCCTGCCCGAGCTCCCGCTCGAGGCGGTAGCGGTCGGAGAGGGCGTCGGTGAGGCGGGGGAGCGGCTCGGTCATCGTGGCCTTGAAGATGGAGACAAGGGGCGGGGAGCACCAGACGGGCGTTACGCCGAGAACTCCCGCACGCGCCGCTCGGCCTTGGCCAGGATCCGCTCGAACTCAGGGGTCCCGCGGAGCGGCCCGAGGAACGGGCAATAGACAGCGAAGAACTGGTGCGGATAGAAACTGGTGTCCACCGCCTCCTCGAACAGCGAGAGGGCGCGCGGGACGTCGCCCGCGAGGCCGAACACCTCGGCGAGGTGGAACTTGTGGTGGCCATCGAGCACCGTGGTGTCCACCTGCCGCACCCACTCGAGCGCCTCGGCGGTCCGCCCGGCCACCGCCGCGACGAGCGCCCGGAGCTGCACGGTGTACGGCAGCTGCGGCGCCCGGGCGTGCAGCCACTCCGCCTGCGCCGCCGCGTCGGCGAAGCGCCCCACGAACGCGGAGAGGTAGCCGAACGTCCAGCGGTGGATGATGCTCTCGGGGTCCATCGCGAGGGCCTGTTCCATCTGCGGCAGCCCCTCGGCGGCCCGCCCCACGAAGCAGCTGGCCACTCCGGCGAGCATTCCCGCGATCGGGGAGAGTGGATCGGACGCGCTGAGGCGGAGGCTCAGGAGCCGCGCCTCCTCGAGCTGCCCCGCCGCAACGAGGGTGATCCCGAGGTAGAAATGGGAATCGGCATCATTCGGATCCCGCTCCAGTGCCGCGGTGAGGGACCGGCGGCTTTCACGCAGGTTTCCGCGTTCGAAGTCGACGAAGCCGAGGATCGCATGTCCGTATGCGGTATCGGGCGCGAGTGCGATGAGCGCACGGGCCTCCGCCTCCGCTTCGTCGAGTGGCTGCAGGTCGTGGTGTATCCCGGCCCGGACTCGCGTGACGAGGGCCTGCGCCCGGAGGGCTCGCAGGGCCGGGACCGCGCCCTCGATGTCGATGGCCTGATGGAGCAGCGCCATGCCGCGCTCCACGTTGTACCGTCGCAGCTCCTGGCGTGCCTGGAGAAAGAGCTCGAAGGCGCGCACGTCCTGGATCGGGCGGTCCGCCAGGCGGCGGTCCTCCTCGGAGGACAGCGTGATGTCCAGCGCGTCCACGATGGCGCGGGACACCCGCTCCTGCACGTCGAAGACGTCGTCCATGGTGCCGTTGTACTTCTCGGCCCAGAGCTGGGCGTCGCTCAGGGTGTCGATCAGCTGCGCGGTGATGCGAAGCGAGTTCCCCGAGCGGCGCACGCTTCCTTCGAGCACATACCGGACGCCGAGCTCCCGGCCAATGTCGCGCATTCCCTTGGTCGTGCCCTTGAGTTGCATGGACGAGGTCCGCGAGATGAGCCGGAGCGCGCGGATACGCGCGAGGTCGGTGATGAGCTCCTCGGTCAGGCCCTCCGCGAAGTACTCGTTCTCGGCGTCGGCGCTCCGATTCACGAACGGGAGCACCGCGAGCGACTTGTCGTCCGGCCGGGGCCGGGCGGCCGTGGCCTCCCCTGACCGGAGCGCGCTCACCACGAGCGCCCCGGTGGCCGGGCGCTCAGCGGGCGCCTTCTCGAGGAGGCGCTCGACCGTCTGGCTCACCACCTCGGGGATCGTGGTCCGGAGGTCCGTCACCCGCGGGGGCGAATAGACGAAGCGCCGGGCGATGATGGCCTGCACGGTCGGGCCGGTGAAGGCGACTTCGCCGGTGAGCATCTCGTAGAAGACGCAGCCCAGCGCGAAGAGGTCGCTCCGGCCGTCGAGTTCCTCCCCCGCCGCCTGCTCCGGGCTCATGTAGGCGGGCGTGCCGACGGTCACTCCGACCTGCGTGACGGTGGTGGATGCCTCCGACGCCGCGACCAGGGCCTTCCCGATGCCGAAGTCCGCCACGAGCGCGTGCCCCTCGTGGAGCAGGATGTTCTCGGGCTTGATGTCGCGGTGGACCACGTCCTGGCGATGGGCGTAGTCGAGCGCGTCGGCCACCTCCATGGCGATCCGGACGGCGTCCTCGACCGGCAATGACTTCTCGGCCGCGAGCCGGTCGCGGAGCGTCTGCCCCTGCACCACCGGCATGACGAAATAGAGGAAGCCGTCGGCCTCCCCGGAGTCGTAGAGCGGAAGGATGTGGGGGTGGTTGAGTGCGGCCGCCAGGCGGATTTCGCGGAGGAAGCGGCTCCGGCCCAGCGACTCCGCGAGGTCTCCGCGCAAGACCTTGACCGCCACCCGGCGGTCATGCTTGAGGTCCTGCGCGAGGTAGACCGTGGCCATGCCGCCCTGGCCGAGCTCGCGCTCGATGCGGTAGCGGTCGGACAGCGCGGCGGCGAGGCGCGGCGGCGTGCTCACCGATTTGCGGCGTCCACGGCGGCTTTCATCTGCGCGACCCAGTTCGGGATGACCCGGAGGTACGAGGTGCTCGTCTGGGACGGCCCCTCGACGTAGATGATGCCGCCGTCGTGGGACGGGCGGTTGGACCAGCCCGACGTGTCGGAGAAGCGCGACTCGGTGGCCCAGAGGGTCGCGGTGCCGGTCGGTTCCCCGGTCTCCGGATTGATGCGGACCAGGTACCAGGAGACGCCGGACCGGTATAGCACCTCGGTGGCCGAGAGCCAGAGCGGCTCAACCCCCTCCGACGCGAGCTGCCAGCGACGCCCGGCCACCGGAAAGGTCGTGACGATGACGCGGCTTCCCTCGAGGGACTGGTACGCGATGAGCTTTCCGCCCGGCGACAGTGACGCGAACCGTGCGCCAGTCAGCACGGTGTCGAACACCGGGTTCGGCACCCCTGGATCGAACCGCATCACGACGGCGTTGCTCCAGTCCTGGGCCAGGGCCGTGTGGTCGTCGTGGAAGTCGACCGGATCTGGAGCGGACGCATCAGCTGCGAAGGACGCCACCGTATCGGGGGGCATGCCGGAGCCGGGGGAGCCCGTCAGGATGGTCCAACGGGTGGAGTCCCGCACGGCGACCAGCAGCCGATCGCCATCCGCGCTCCAAATCGGATGCCGGACCTGTTCCGCCCGAAGCCAGACGGAGCGCTGCCCGTTCTGGAGATCGTAGACCACGAGCTCGGTCCCCTCAGTCGCCTGGACGGCGGCGGCGAACCAGCGCCGGTTCCTGCTGAGGTCATAGCGCTGGTAGTCCGCCAACTCGGAGAGCAGGGGCTGCGGCGCGCTGCCTGGGTGCATCACGACCAGGCGGCCAAGGGTCGCGTCCACTCCGGGTGCATAGACCAGCGTGCCGTTGGCCGCGATGTCGTACTGGGTCTCTCCGATCGCCTCGCGTCGCACGCCGCCCAGCATCATCACCGGCCGCTGGACCAGGCGGGCACCGGGATCGTACCGGGCGGCGACCAGCATGCCGTCCGGAGAGGCGTAGACGAGATACGTCTTGTCCACCACCCGAAACGCCGTTCCCTCGAGCGCGCCGCCTGGCGAGCCATCGGGGCTGACGGCGTGGATCACCGCGCGCGCGCCCGACTCCGGATCGACCAGCAACGCGGTCCGGTTGAAGCTGCACACCAACTGCCGCGCACCGGGGTCCCACTTCCCGCCGACGCAGCGAGGGATCGACTTCGAGCGGGACGTCCCGCCCTCGGGATCGAGCCAGGTGGCGCGGTTGCCGTCGGTATCGACCAACAGGATCTGCGTCGGGGAAACCCACTCCTGCGTTGCCACCAGGAGGCCCTCCGTCAGGGTGCGGGAGTCCCCGGCCGCGATCGGCGCCACCATCGAGCGATCGCCCACGAAGAAGGCCACCCGCATCCCATCCGCGGAGATGCGGGGCGCTACCGCGCCCAGGGTGCCGACGATGGGGTGGGTGCGCGCGTCCCGCAGGCTCCGGTACCAGAGGGAAGTCGAGTCCCCGTGCTGAGCGGCGTACACCACGAACTCCCCGCCTGAAGCGGAGAGGTTCCGCGTCGCCGCCCCGTAAACTGACCCCGACGTTGCCGCGCCGAAGGTCATGGGAGCGCTGTCCGGGAGTGCGGCGTCATAGACGGCGGGGCCACCAGCTGTTGCCGGGCGCAACAGGGACCAGATGGCGAGGGCGGTCATCGCGACGAGCGCCAGCAACAGCAGGCGGGGCAGTGGGGCAGCAGGGCGGGTTGGCAGGGAGCGAGTTGATCGGCTGCTCACGCTCGGCGTCGACCCGCCGCCGAGCGCCGCCGCGAATTCCGCGGCGGAGGCGAACCGATCCGCCGGAAGCTTCTCCAGCGCCGTGAGCACCGCGTCCTCGACCGCGGGCGGAATCGACTTGCGCTGGGGCGACAAGGCGGCGGGCTCGGCGGTCATCACCTTGGCCACGATCGACTGTGCGGTGGGGCCGGTGAAGGGCGGCTCGCCGAGGAGCATCTCGTACAGCACGCAGCCCAGGGCGTAGACATCCGAGCGGGCCGTGATCTCCCGCTCGCCCATCGCCTGCTCGGGGCTCATGTAGTGCGGCGTGCCGAGGCTCATGCCGGTTTCGGTCATGCGCGCGCCGCCGGCCTTGCTGGCGGCCAGCGCGATGCCGAAATCGGCCACGAGGGCGGATCCGTCGTGCAGGAGAATGTTTTCCGGCTTGATGTCGCGGTGGATGACGCCGTGCCGGTGGGCGTAGTCGAGGGCCGCGGCCACCTCCGAGGCGATCCGCACCGCGTCGGCGATGGGAAGCTGTTTCTCACGCACGATCCGGTCGCGGACCGTCTCGCCTTGGACGTACGGCATGACGTAGAAGAGGAAGCTGTCGGCCTCCCCGCTGTCGAAGAGCGGGAGGATGTGGGGGTGCTGGAGGTTGGCGGTGGTCTTGATCTCTGAGAGAAACCGCTCGGCGCCGATGACTGCGGCCAGCTCGGGCCGCAGCACTTTCACCGCCACCTTGCGGTCGTGCTTCAGGTCCTGGGCGAGATAGACCGTGGCCATCCCGCCCTCGCCGAGCTCGCGCTCGAGGCGGTAGCGGTCGGCAAGGGCGGTGGTGAGGCGGTCGGGTGGGGTGGTCGGCACACCCAAAGATGCACGGCCGCGGGCATTCCCGCGAGGCGGCGCTACCAGAAGTAGAGGTAGAGCGCCGCCACCGCCGCGACGACCAGCCCCCCGAGGAGGCCGGCATGCCGGGCAGGCTCGAGTGACAGCCCTTCCTTGACCGGCAGCACCCGGGCCGCGGCCAGGGGTCGGAGGGCTGTCACGATCCACATGTACGCCACCACCACGAGAAAGGTGATCGCCATGTGGTGCAGGAAGGCGACGCCGGGCAGGAACCAGAGAAGCAGTCCGTACACTGGGATGCCGAGGAGCATCGCCCCCTTGGCGGCCAGGGGTGGCGTCCTGGGGGAGACCATCCCGACGACAAACGCCGCCACGATCCCCGGCGAGATAAACCCCCAGAACATCTGGATGTACTGGAAGACGCTGCCAGCCCGGCCCACGATCGGCGCCCAGAGGCAGCCGACCAGGAAGAGGACGAGCGTCGCCCAGCGGCCGACCCGGAGCAGCTGGGCCGGTTCCGCCGTGGGCCGCCAGTGGCGCTGGTAGATGTCGAGGCTGAAGATGGTGGCCGCCGAGTTGAGGAGCGACTCGAAGGTGCTGAGCACCGCGCCGAAGAGGGCCGCGAGCATGATGCCGAGCAGTCCCGGGGGAACGAGCTCCCGGATGAGCACCGGGTAGGCCTGGTCGGGGGTCTTGATGAGGTCCGGGTAGAGGTGGAGGGCCATGATGCCGGGCATGACGATCAGGAACGGGATGCTCACCTTGATGGCCGCGGCGAAGAGCGTCCCCCGCTGGCCGTCGGCCAGGCTCCGCGCGGCCAGCGCGCGCTGGGTGATGAACTGGTTGAGCCCCCAATAGAAGAGGTTGGGGATCCAGAGTCCGCCGACGAACACGGCGAGCCAGGGCATTTCGGGGTCGTTCCAGGGGAGGACGGTGTGGAGCTTCCCGGCGGAGAGGGCGGTGAACTCCGCCCAGCCGCCGAGGGCGTTGAGCGAAAGCACGAACACCAGCAGGGCGCCGAGGAGGAGGGCGGTCCCCTGGATCAGCTCGGTCCAGACCACGGCGCGGAGTCCGCCGTAGGTCACGTAGAGGCCGGAGAGGGCGCCGATGATCCAGATGCCGGTGATCACGTCGAGACCGATGACCGCCTCGAGCGCGAGGGCCCCGCTGTAGAGCACCGTGGCGAGCGCCACGAACACGTACGCCAGCATCATGAAGAAGGCCATGATGCTCCGCGCGCCGGCGTCGTAGCGGTACTCCAGGTACTCGGGCATCGTGAAGATGCCGGCGCGCAGAAACTTCGGCAGGAAGAAGAGCGCCACGACCACCATCGTGACCGCCGCCATCCACTCGTAGCTGGCGATGGCCAGGCCGAGCGCGTAGCCGCGGCCCGCCAGGCCGACGAAGTGCTCGGTGGAGATGTTCGAGGCGATGAGCGAGATGCCGATCAGCCACCAGCGGAGCTCGCGCCCGGCCAGGAAGTAGTCTTCGGTCGCGACCTTCTTCCGGCGCGAGGCCGCCAGCGACACGGCGAACACCAGGACCAGGAACCCCACGAAGCTGGCGATGTCGATCGGCGAGAAGGTCATGGCGGCCCGGGCGGAGGGTTGAGGCACCATCTTGCCATTTCCCGGGGCGGGGCGCAACCTACGCGCACCATGAGAATCCTCTCCCTGCTCGCCCTGGCCGGACTCTCCCCCGCGCTGGCCCTGGCCCAGGCACCTGCGGCGCCCCCCAACGCCCCCGCCACCATCCAGCTCCGCGACTCCTCGGTCATCCTCCGGTACCAGGGGAGGATCCTCTTCGAGGGGAAGCTCGTGGCGACGGGGGGCGCCGCCTCGGTCAGCCGGCTCACCGACTCCGCCGGCGGCCGGGTGACGCAAGTGTTCAAGTGGACCGCCGCCCCTCGCGGCGAGGTCGCGCTGACCGGGGTCGTGCGTGGGTCGCCCGAGGCGTTTGCCGCCGCATCCGAGCCGCGGGAGGACGGCCTCCCCGTGGTGCGCCACGCGATGGGGCCGGTGTCGAACCGGCTCAACCGCGCCTTCTACGACCGGCGCTTCGACTGGGTGCTGTCGGTGGATGAGCCGGCGCACGCGGAGCTCTCGCCCGTCGCGGGTGCCGACAGCGCGGTCTCCTACCACGTCTCCGCCAGCGGCGGGGAGGTGTCGCTCCGCTTCCGGCCGCGGTTCTACCAGCGGCACCGCGGCCTGACGCAGTTCCGGCCCTGGGAATACCGCCCCTGGACCAAGTCGGTCGCCGGGTGGACCTCGTGGTACGCCTACTTCGACAAGGTCACCGAGCAGGACATCCACCGGACGGCGGAGGTGATGGCCGAGACGCTGCTGCCGTTCGGCTACACCTACCTCCAGATCGACGACGGCTACCAGCGGCTCCCCATCGGCCTGCCCGGCAACTGGCTCAACGCCAATGAGAAGTTCCCGAGCGGACTGGCCGACCTGCGGCGCGTCATCAGTGCCCGGGGACTCCAGCCCGGGATCTGGACCAACGTCAGCTTCCAGGACCGCACGGCGGCGGCGGCGCATCCGTCGTGGTTCGTCAGGACGCCGGACGGACAGCCCGCCGTCGGCAACTGGGTGGGCTACGTGATGGACGGGAGCTCGGCGGGGACGATGGACACGCTGGTGACGCCGGTCTACCGTGCGCTCCGCCGGATGGGGTGGGACTACTTCAAGCTCGACGCGCTCCGCCACCTCCGGTACGAGGGGTACAACAGTTACGCCGGGTACTTCGCCGCGCGGAAGCGGGACCGCGAGGCGGTCTTCCGCGGCTTTGTCCGGCAGGTACGCGCGGCGATCGGCTGGGACGTATACCTGCTGGCGTGCTGGGGCATCCGCCCCGAGCTGATCGGCCTGGTGGATGGGATGCGGGTGGGCGACGACGGCTTCGGCTACGGCTCGTTCGCGCAATACAACTCGTTCAACAACGTGGTGTGGCGGAACGACCCCGACCACATCGAGCTCCGCCAGCCCGACGGCTACCGCGCCGCCACGCTCACCACGCTCACCGGATCGGTGCTGATGCTCACCGACCGGCCCGATGTATACCAGACCGACCGGGTGGAGGCGGCCCGGCGCACCGCGCCGGTGCTCTTCACGCGGCCGGGGCAACTGTACGACGTGGATCCGTCGCGTTCCGCCCTCCTGGCGCTGGCCGGCACCGAGCTGAGCGGGTCCGGCCCCCGCCCCTTCGACGCCGACCAGCGGGAGGTGGTGCCGTACTACCAGCTCGACATCGCCCGGCCGTTTGGACAGTGGACGGTGCTGGCCCGCACCCGGGACGACGCCGGCGCTGTCCCGCTCGCCGAGCTGGGCCTCCCGGACGATGCGGAGTACCTGGGGTTCGAGTTCTGGACCCGGCGCCCGCTCGGCGTGGTGCGGGGCGCGCTCGACGCCGGGCCGATCGACCCGCGGTTCGGCGTGCAGGTGGTCTGCCTCCGGCCGCGACTGGACCGTCCGCAGCTCGTGGCCACCAGCCGCCACGTGACGTGCGGCGGACCGGACCTGCGTGAACTTTTCTGGAAGGACGATGCCCTCAGCGGGACGAGCGAGCTCGTGGCGGGGGATCCATACGAGATCTACCTCAACGAGCCGGCGGGCTTTCAGTACGTGGAGGCGGAAGCGGGGGGAGCGCGCGTCACCGGTCAGGTCGCGGACGGCGCGACGCGCGTCATCCGGCTCGAAAGCGAGCGGGGTGGGATGGTGCGATGGACGGTACAGTACCGCCTCCAGCCATAGCGCGCTCGCTGGCCCACGCCGGGGAAGTTCGGTAGCTTGGCTGTGTCACCTCACCCAACACCTCTGGGAGTTTCCATGACCGTTCCGACAGCGCGCCTCCACGGCGCCTGCCTCGCCCTGCTGTTGCTCGTGCCGGCTGGACTGTCCGCCCAGATGCGCGCCAGCGAACGGGGCGCGGTGTCCCAGACCATCGACGGAACCGTCATCACCATCGACTACTCGCGACCCCAGGTCCGGGGCCGGGACTCGCTCTTCGGCGGCGTCGAGAAGTGGGGCGCCGTCTGGACTCCCGGCGCCAACTACGCGACGACGCTCGAGGTCAATCGTCCCGTCAAGATCGACGGTCACCCGGTGGCACCGGGCAAGTACTCCCTCTGGCTGGTCCTCCAACCGGGGGAGTGGACCATGGTCATCGACCCGCGGCACCGGATGTACCACCTGCCCTATCCGGACTCGACCGCCGACCAGATCCGGTACCAGGTCAAGCCAGGCACCGGCCCCTTCAACGAGATGCTGACCTTCACCTTTGAGAACGTCCGCGGCGATGAAGGCACGCTGTTCCTGCGCTGGGGCACCACCCAGGTGGCCTTCCACCTGGAAGTGGAGCCGAAGCACAAGCTGACCATGACCGCCGCCGATGCGAAGCCCTACCTGGGGACCTACGCCCTTCGCTGGACCGGGCAGCCTGACAGCATTCCACCTTCGAAGACCACGCTGGTCCTCGAGAACGGCATGCTGATCGGGCACTGGACGCCGGCGCCGTGGCCAGAAGCCGCCACCATCCTGCTCGTCCAGATCAAGGAGGACTGGTTCATGGTGGGCACCGTGGTCAACGGGAAGCTGACCGACCTGATGGACGAGTGGGTCTTCGAGTTCGCAAAGAAGGACGGCGTCGTGACCGGATATGAAATCTGGGGCGACAGGGACCAGCCGGACGGGACGGCCACGCGGGAGTGAACGCATTGCCGCTGCTCGTCCTATTCGTCACCGCGTTCGTGGACATGATCGGGCTCACCATGGTGATCCCGCTCCTGCCCTACTACGCCACCGACTTCGGCGCCGGCGCCACGATGATCGGCGTCCTGATCTCCGCCTTCTCCATCGCCCAGCTGGCGGTCGCGCCGTCGTGGGGCCGCTTCTCCGACCGGTACGGGCGCCGGCCGGCCATCCTGGCCGGGCTCCTCCTCACGGCCGTGGCCTACGGCCTCTTCGCCTTTGCAGGGTCGATTGTGGCGCTGCTCGTGTCCCGGCTGATCCAGGGCACCGGCGGCGGAACGATAGGCGTGGTGCAGGCGTATGTCGCGGATGTATCGAAGCCGAAGGAACGGACCAAGAGCCTCGGCTGGCTCTCGGTGGTGACGAGCATGGGCGCGGTGGCGGGCCCCGCCTTCGGATCCGCCATGATCAGCCTCGGCGGCCGGCGCGCGCCCGGCCTCGCCGCCGCCGCCCTGTCGGTCCTGGTGTCGATCTTCGCCTGGCGTTTCCTCCGCGAGTCCACCGAACTGCGCCAGACCACGAGTCATCCGGCGGTCTCGCCACAGACGAGCCGGGGCGCCATCCTCCGGGTGCTCACCCGGTGGCGGGAGCCCGCCCCGCGCCTCATCTGGATCTACACCATCGCCATCGGGGCGTTCTACGGCACCATCCAGACGGTACCGCTGCTGCTCGCCAACCGGTTCAGTGTCACCGAAGCCAACATCGGTTACTTCGTGATGTATCTCGGCGGGATGGGGGTGCTGGTCCGGTCACTCCTGCTCGGGCGGATGGTGGACCGGCTGGGGGAAGCCCGGCTCTCGCGGCTTGGCATCGTGATCCTGGCCCTCGGGCTCGCCTCCACCGGGCTCGCCACCGGATACCCGATGCTGGCGGTGGGCTTCACTCTGATGCCGATCGGAACGGCGTTCATCTTCCCCTGCGTCACCGGCCTGCTGAGCACGGTGGTGCCGTCGAGCGAGCGGGGACTCTACATGGGAGTGCAGCACACCTTCGGCGGCGTATCCCGGGTCGCCTTCCCGATCCTGGCGGGGTTCCTGATGGACCACGCCGGCGTCGGCGTGCCGTTCTGGCTGTCGGCCATGCTCGTCCTGGTGACGTTGCCGCTGACCGCCACGCTCGCGCAGCATGTGCTGGACAAGAACCGCACCACCGGCGACGCGCTCGCGTCGGCGCTGGACGAGATTACGGGGGAGTATCCGGTTCCGGACGCTGGCACGAGTCGCGGCTGAAGCCGCGGCTCGGCTGGTGTCGCTGAAGCGAGACGGGGACGCCATGGTCGGAGAGCCGTGCTCCAGCCACCAGCTCGAGCCTCACGGCATCGGCGTGTAGCGTGCACCCGCCGGCAGGTAGGTCATGAGGTACCGGGTCAGCAGGGAATAGATGTGGAGGGTCGTGCCCTGGCCCTCGCGGATGGCGTGGCTCCGGTTCGGGTACACCATCACGTCTACCGGCTTGTTGAGCTTCACCAGTTCGTTGATCATCCGCTCGGTGCCCTGATAGTGCACGTTGTCATCGCCGGAACCGTGGACGATGAGCAGGTGCCCCTTCAGTCCTTTCGCCTGGTGGATCGCCGAGGCGGAATCGTATTTCTCGGCGTTGGGGCCGAGCAGCCCCATGTAGCGCTCCTGGTAGATCGTGTCGTAGAGCCGCTGGTCCGGCACCGGCGCCACGCTCATCCCCACCTGGTACACCTCCGGATACCGGAACATCGCCTGCAGCGTGGACGACCCTCCGCCGCTCCACCCCCAGATGCCGACCCGAGTGGAGTCCACATAGGGGCGGGTGCGGGTGATCGCCTGCACCGCCTGCGCCTGCTGCATGCTGGAGAGCACGCCGATCTGCTCGTAGACCGCCTTGCGCCAGGCCCGGCCCTTCGGCGCCGGGGTGCCCATGTTGTCCACGCTGGCGATGATGTATCCCTGGTCCGCGAGGAGCTGGTACCAGAGGCGGCTGCCCCCCATGTACGAATCGAGCACCGTCTGGCCCGCCGGCTCTCCGTAGACGTACATCAGCACCGGATACCGGCGGTTCGGGTCGAAGTCCCTGGGCTTGATCATCCAGCCGTCCAGGGTGGAGCCGTCGGCGATCGTCACCTGGAAGAACTCACCTGGGTGGGTGATCGCCTCCTTGACCCGTGCCATGAGCTCGGTATTGGCGGCGAGGGTACGTTCCACAGTGTGCTTCGGCAGGCTCACCAGCTCGGTGGGGCCGGGCGAGTCGAAGCTGGACCAGCTGTGGAAGGCGTACTTCGCGTCCGGGGAGATGGTGTACCGGTGACTGCCGGCCTGGCCCGCCGGGGTCAGGCGTTCGGCCTTCCCCTTGCCGTCGAGGCGGGTGCGCCAGAGGTAGCGCTGCGTGGCGTTCTCCGGCGAGGCGTCGTAGTAGAGCCACCCCCCCGTGTGATCCACGAGCGAAACGCTCATCACGTCGAAGTTGCCGGGGGTGATGAGACGCGCCGCCCCCGTGGCGCGCGAGACGGCATAGGCGTGCCGCCAGCCGTCCCGCTCGCTGAGCCAGACGAATTCCTTGTCCCCCTTGAGCCAGGGGATGTCGTCCTGCACGTCGAGCCAGGCCTCGTCGGTCTCCGTCACGATGGTCCGGGTGCCGCCGGTCGCGGCGCTGGCCAGGATCAGCTGGTCGTTGTTCTGCAGCCGGTTCATCCGCTGCACCAGCACCGAATCCGAACCCGCCCACTCCATGAAGGGGATGTAGTCCTCGCGCGGGTCACCGGGGAGCTGGAACCAGGTCGTCGGCCCGCCCGCGGCGCTCACCACGCCGGCGGTGACGGCGGAATTGGTGGTGCCGACCTTCGGGTACTGGATG
Organism: uncultured Gemmatimonadales bacterium; assembly: GCA_963777835.1. Lineage (GTDB taxonomy): Bacteria > Gemmatimonadota > Gemmatimonadetes > Gemmatimonadales > GWC2-71-9 > SPDF01. The sequence goes on from CAVZRK010000004.1 coordinate 527,480, forward strand.
GGGATGGTGAAAGGGTAGAGCGAGTCGGTGTCGTTGATCATCAGGAAGGTGCCGACGCCGGTCATGTCGAAATGGTAGTAGGCGATCTTCGTCCCGTCGGGGCTCCAGCGGAACCCATCCCGGACGCCAAATTCTTCCTCGTACACCCAATCGCTCATGCCGTTGACGTGCAGCGAATCGGCGCCGGTGGTGACCCGGGTGATGGCGCCGTCTGCGAGCCGCTCCACGTAGATGTCGCCCTTCCGTACGAAGGCCACCCGGTCGCCCTGGGGGGAGAACTTGGCGTACATCATCGTGGAGGCCGGAGCACCCTTGCCGCCCAGCTGGCGGAGGGCGCCGGTGTGCCGGTCAAGCACCCAGTAGTCGCCCCGGGTGTTCTGGCGCCAGACCCGCTCGGTGTTGGTGAAGATCAGGAGCTGCTGGGCGTCGGGCGACCAGATGTAGTCGTCAACGGAGAGGGGCACCGTGTCGCCGGCAGGTACGAACGACGCGGCGGCGATCAGGATGCTGCGCGCGCCGGTCTTCGAGTCGTAGCGGACGATGTCGAAGCCGCCCTTGGTCCCCTCGGATTTTTCGAGGATGGTGTAGGCCTTGCCTCCCTCGATCCAGCGCGCGGGCCCGAACCGCTCGGGGGCGTAGGTGCGCGAGGCGAAGATCTGCCTCAGCGCCGCGGTGGTGGCTTCGGGCACTTGGGCCGCGAGGGGCCGGGCGACCATCACGCTGCCGAGGGCCAGCAGGGCCAGGGTCGTGAGTCGAACGAACGGGAGACGCATGATGCGGTTCCTCAAGGAGAATTGGTGTGCCGTGCGATTCAGGGCGCCCGCTTCGTGAGCTCGGGGAAGAGGTTCTCGACGACGATCAGCTCATCCGCCTCGCTGCCGCCGATGCCGGACTGAATCATGATGAAACGGGAGTCGTCGGGCGTGATGTCCCACGACTTGATCCCGCCAGTGAAGTTGAAGAGGCTGAACAGCGAGGTGCGCCGCCCGGTGGCGAAGGTCTGCCCGGGGAGCACCTCGACCGAACTCAGGGTGCCGTCGGCGGCGACGAAGAGGAGCTCCCGGCCGGAATGTGCCCAGTGCGGCTCCGCTCCCCCGTTGGTGGAGACTTGCCACCGAGCCGACTTGCTGTCGGGGAAGGGCCGGACATAGATCTCGAACCGTCCCGACTCGTCGGAGGTGTACGCTATCCAGCGACCGTCGGGCGAGATCGCGAAGTCCATCTCCTCGAACGGCGTGACGACCAGCGGGACCGTAGTCGTGTCGCCGTCGAGGCGCCGGGCGAAGAGGTCGCGGGGCAGGGTACGATAGGCCAGCCATTTCCCGTCGGGTGAATATCCTGCGAGATTGGTGGCCCGGTCGGCCGGGAGGGGAATCTGCTGCGCCTGGTCACTGCCGTCGGCGCGCTTGACGAAGAGCCGGTCGGGGCCGAGAAAATTGGAGACGTACGCCACGGACTTGCCGTCCGGCGTCCACGTCGGGCGGTTGTTGGTGGTGCCCTCGAAGGTGAGCTTGCTGAGCGGCCCGCCGGGCAGCTGCTTGATCCAGACCTGGTGCTCGGTGCCCTCGATCAGGCTCACGGCCAGCTCCGATCCGTTCGGGGAAAGCGCCAGCGTGATGAAGTTCCCCACCCATCCCGAGTCGATGGGCGTGGCGGTCCCCGTACGCGACACAGACACCAACTGGCTCGGCGCCGTCACCTGGGTGCCGATCTCGTACATCAGCGTCCCGGATTCAGACAGCGCGAGGTCTACCGCGCCGAAGGGGCGCCCCGCCACGCCGTTGGCGAGCGCAAAGGCCTCGCCGGTCACCTTGAGTCGCTTCAGGTCGAGCGGGACGGCCATCAGGTCGCCGTTCGCGGTCACATAGATGAGGAAGCCGGGCGTCGCGTAGCGCGCGGTCAGTCCCTGGACGAGGGTGTGGTATTGGCCGGTCTTGATGTCGAGGACGGCCACCTCGCTCGCTTCCCGGGCGTTTCGCTTCTGGATGGTGAAGAGCACGCCGCGCCCCTCCGGGAGCGCCTGTGGCCAGAAGTGGTCCACCTGCCCGCCGGCAGTATCCACGGTGGTCACCTGCTCGAGGGCGCCGCCGGTAGAGCGGACCCGGACGAGGCCGGTGGTGCCGCCGCCGGTCAGCCCATCGAAATAGATGTACCCATCGCCAGCCCAGGTGACGCCGTCGGCGCCGAGGCCGCTGTCGGCGATCAGGATCGGCGGGGCGCCGGAGAGGTTGGCGACCTTGATCCCCGCGTTGCCCGCCGTCATGAAGCCGACCTGCTGACCGTCGGGAGAAAAGAACGGGACGGCGGCGCCATCGGTACCGGGGATCGGCGCGGCGGTGAACTGGTCGCGGTTTCGAAGCCAGAGCTGCGACCCCTCCGGGCCGGGACCGGTATAGATGAGGCGGCGCCCGTCCGGCGAGAGGGCGATGCGGGTGCCACGCGGGTTGCTGAGTTGCTGCCCTTCGGGGAGCGACATCGCGAAGCGCAGGATCGGGAGCTGCGGCGTCGGGCGGAGCCACCCGAAGAGGGCCGCCGCGGCCGCCACCACGGCGACGCCCCAGCCGGCCAGATGGAGACGGGTCGCGCGGGGGGCCGGACCGCGCGCGGCGGCCGTGGCGGTGGTCGCCTTCGAGGCGTACGTGGGGCTGGCCAGCGCCGCCGCGAACTCGGCCGCCGTGGCGAAGCGGTCGGCCGGGAGCTTCTCCAGCGCGGTGAGGACGGCGCCCTCGACCTGCGGCGGGATGGTGTGCCGCTGCGCCGTGAGCGAGCGGGGTGTCTCGGTGACGACGCGCGCGATGATGGCCTGCGCCGTGGGCCCCATGAACGGCGGCTCGCCGCAGAGCATCTCGTAGAGGACGCAGCCGAGCGCGTAGACGTCGGAGCGCGCGCTGATCTCGCGCTCGCCCATCGCCTGCTCGGGGCTCATGTAGTGCGGCGTGCCGAGCGACATGCCCGTTTCGGTCATGCGGGTGCCGCCGGCCTTGCTGGCGGCGAGCGCGATGCCGAAGTCGGCCACGAGGGCGGAGCCGTCGTGGAGCAGGATGTTCTCGGGCTTGATGTCGCGGTGGATGACGTTGTGCCGGTGGGCGTAGTCGAGCGCGGAGGCCACCTCGCTCGCGATCCGCACCGCATCGGCCACCGGGAGCTGCTTCTCCCGGTTCATCCGGTCGCGGACCGTTTCTCCTTCGACGTACGGCATGACGTAGAAGAGGAAGCCGTCGGCCTCGCCGCTGTCGAAGAGGGGCAGGATGTGCGGGTGCTGGAGGTTGGCGGTGGTGGTGATCTCGGACAGGAATCGCTCGGCGCCGATGACGGCCGCCAGCTCGGGCCGGAGCACCTTGACCGCCACCTTGCGGTTGTGCTTCAGGTCCTGCGCCAGGTACACGGTGGCCATGCCCCCGGCGCCGAGCTCCTTCTCGAGGCGGTAGCGGTCGGCGAGGGCCTCGGAGAGGCGGGGAAGCGCGTCAGGCAAGGGGAATACTCCAATTTCTCGATTTGTCAGTGCGCGGCCCGAGTGGCCGAGAATCGTGCGCTGAGATGCTTCGTCGGCTCGACTGGGGTCACTCGCAAGTGACGAACGAACTCCCGTGCCACGTGTCGCTTCAGCGACATCAGCCGAGCGCCGGCTTGAGCCGGCGAACTCGCGAACCTTATCGCCGTTCCATCAGCCCCGGCAGGTTCTGAAGATACACGACCTCGGCCTGCTGGCCCGGCGTGCCCTGCCGCACCATGGCGAACGACCGGCCGTCGGGGAAGACGTCGAAGTTCCGGTGCGGAGTGGAGAATTCGTACCGGCCGACGCTGAACAGCTCGGTCCGCGACTGGACCCGTCCGTCCACGACCACCGCGGCCGCCATCTTCGGCTCGGTGCCCCCGCCGGACCGATAGAAGAGCTCCTTGCCGTCACGGGACCATGTCGGTTCCGTGCCCCCGTTCTGCGACACCTGCACCTTGGAGCCGAGGCTCGGCCAGGCGCGGAGGTACACCTCCATGCGCCCCGACTCGTCCGACTGATAGGCGAGCCACCGGTTGTCCGGCGAGAGCGCCGGCCACCCCTCCGAATACCTGGTGGCCAGCAGGGTGTCGAACCGGGACGGACCCTCGAGGTTTACGGCCACGATGTCGAAGGCAGAGCCCTCGATGACCACGCCGATCCCGGTGCGCTGGTCCGCCGTCACCGAGTGGATGGAAATCTGCTCCGGCCCGAAGAAGACGGAGTCCGCCCGCCCGCCCTTGTCGAATTGGCGGCGGAACTCGCCGATCGTCCCGTTGCGGACGACGGCGAAGAGCAATCCGCTCCCGTCCGGCATCCACTCGGCGTCGTGCGCGGTGGAATCGAACCCGAAGCGCGTGAGCGTCGAATCGGCGATGTCGAACAGCCAGACGTCGCGCTCCTGCTCTGTGAAGTCCATCGAAATGCGCCGCCCGTCCGGCGACACCCGCGGGTTGTGGTACGACCGGTCGGTCCCGAGCAGGACAGTGGACCGGCCGGACCGGTCCACCCGCACCAGCGCGCGCGCTGGGTCGGGACATAGGCGAGTCCGCCAGGTCCGACAGTGACTGGCGGCACGAATCCGAGGATGGAGAGCACGGTGGCTCCCAGCGGCGTCCCGGGTCCCACCGGGCCCTTCTTCTTGAGATCCCACGGGGCGGAGAAGAGCGCCCCGTCGGGCAGTGCCCAGACCAGCAGGCCGTTGGCGTACCCCACCCAGACCACGTCCACGTCGATCAACTTCATGCGCGCGCCCGTGGCCGGATTGATCGCCACGACCGGTCCGTTGGGCGGCGAGCGCCAGTAGCGGGCGAGCACCCAGGCGTCCGGGAGCACCTGCTCGAGTGCCCAGGCGGTGCGGCCCGTGAACGAGTCAGGCTCGGCGAATCGGGTCAGCGTCCCGTTCGGGGCGAGGGTGGCGAGGGCGCCCTGGGTTGCCACGATGAACCGGTCGGGCCCATTGAACTCGATGGCGGTGAGCCCGGCTCCTCCCTCGACCGGGATGGCGACGGAGCTCCCGCCACCGATCGGCACCTTGCGCGGCGAGTTGTTGGTGGCGAGGTACGCGATCGACTGGCCGTCGGGGGAAAAGCTGATCGTGAACCCGTCGTCCGTCCCCTCCAGCCGGCGCGGCCGCAGGTCGTCGAGCCGGCGCGTGTAGATGGAAAGGCGGTCTCCCTGGCCGCTGACGTAGGCCAGTGTTCCGCCGTCCGGCGAGAGCCGAAGGGCGACCGGCGGCAGCTCGGAGGGGACGGGGATCGAAAGTCGGAGCGGCCGGACGTCGACCTTCGGTGCCAGCGCCCGGGCACCGATGCCGAGCCCGGCCGCCAGGGCCACGGCGGCGAGCGCCCACGGACCGAGCGTCGCGACCCGACTGCGGGGAGAGCCTGGGGCAGACATCGGGATGGTCGCCGAGGAGGTGTACTGCCGGTCGGCCAGCGCCTCGGCGAATTCCGCGGCGGTCTTGAACCGGTCAGCGGGGAGCTTCTGCAGCGAGGTCATGACGGCGGCCTCGACGTGCGCCGGGATGGTCCCGCGCTGCGGCAGCATCGGCGCGGGGCGTCTCGGTGACGACGCGCGCCACGATGGCCTGCGCGGTGGAGCCGGTGAAGGGCGGGTCGCCGGTGAGCATCTCGTAGAGCACGCAGCCGAGGGCGTACACGTCGGAGCGCGCGGTGATCTCCCGCTCGCCCATCGCCTGCTCGGGGCTCATGTAGTGCGGCGTGCCGAGCGACATGCCGGTCTCGGTCATCCGGGTGCCGCCGGCCTTGCTGGCGGCGAGCGCGATGCCGAAGTCGGCCACGAGCGCCGAGCCGTCGTGCAGCAGGATGTTCTCGGGCTTGATGTCGCGGTGGATCACGTTGTGGCGGTGGGCGTAGTCGAGCGCCGAGGCCACCTCGGTCGTGATGCGGACCGCATCGGCGACCGGGAGCTGCTTCTCCCGGTTCATCCGGTCGCGGACCGTCTCCCCCTCGACGTAGGGCATCACGTAGAAGAGGAAGCCGTCGGCCTCGCCGCTGTCGAAGAGCGGCAGGATGTGCGGGTGCTGGAGGTTGGCGGTCGTCTTGATTTCGCTCAGGAAGCGGTCAGCGCCGATGACGGCGGCGAGCTCCGGCCGCAACACCTTGACCGCCACCCGGCGGTCGTGCTTGATGTCCTGCGCCAGATACACCGTGGCCATGCCGCCCTGCCCGAGCTCGCGCTCGAGGCGGTAGCGGTCGGCGAGGGCCTCGGAGAGGCGGGGAAGCGGATCAGCCAATTGAATTTCTCCAGGTCGCCGCTCGACCAGTGGCTAAAGCCACTGCTCGGCTCATGTCACTAAAGTGACCAACCAGTTCCAAGGGCGTGCGTCGCTTCAGCGACATCTGCCGAGCCGTCGCTTTAGCGACGAGCCTGCGTCAGGGGCGTGCCCGCACGTTACTTCTTCCCCATCTTCGCCTTCAGCTCCGTGAACCAGTTGTCCACGAAGACCAACTGGCCCGTATTCGCCTGCGCGGACTCCGGCAGCATCCGCAGCATCACGAAGGCCTTGTCGTCCCGCGTCACGTCGTAGCCGCGATAGCTGGGGGCGCGGAGGTAGGTGGAATCCACGAACAGCGGCTGCTCCGTTCCCACGGCGAGCGCGGGCGCGGTCGTGACCGGGACCGCCATCATCTGGCCCGTGGTCGACCGATAGAACAGCTCCCGGCCGCTGTGCGCCCAGAGGGGCTCCCCGCCGCCTGCCACCGACACCTGCCGCCGGCCCGCGGCGGAGTCCGGAAACGCCCGGATGTAGATCTCGTCCCGCCCCGACTCGTCCGACTGGTAGGCCAGCCACTTCCCGTCCGGCGAGATGGTCGGGGCCCGTTCGTCGAACTTGCCCGAGGCCACCACCGGAAACCCGACGGAGTCGACGCCGGGCCGGATGGCGTAGATGTCCCGGCTCGGCATGGTGATCCGATAGGCGAGCCACGAGCCGTCACCCGACCAGGCGGCCTCGGCGATGGTGTGGGTCGAGGTGATGACCGTGTCCACCACGCCGCCGCCGTCCGCCCGCCGCCGGAGGATGGCGCTGGACTGGCCGTCCTCGATCACGTAGCTCACCGACTCCCCGTCCGGCATCCAGAGGGGGCGGTACTTGATGGAGTTGTCGAAGGTGACCCGGCTGAGCGGTCCGCGGTCGAGTTCCTTGATCCAGATGTCGCCCACCGGGTCGCCGTGGATGGCCACGGCGAGGCGGGACCCGTCCGGCGAGAGGCTCAATCCTCCGTTGAAGCCCGGCGTGTAGGACCAGGCGGAATCGATGTCGGTCGCCTGCCCGGAGCGGGTGACCCGGACGGCACGGACCGGCCGCTGGCTCGGCTGTGCGTTCCCAGCGCGATAGATCAGCGTTCCGTCCGACGAGACCGTCAGGTTGGCGGTGCCATTGGCGCCGATCGCGATCCCCTCCAGCACCGGCGTCTCGGGGCCGGTGACCGCCAGCTCGCCGGCGTCGAACGGCACTGCCACGGCGATGCCGTTGGGCCGGAGCACGAGCAGGAACCCCGCCTCGAGGTACCAGGCCTGAAGCCCCTGGATCAACCGGACGGTGCGGCGGTTCTTCAGGTCCCAGGCCACGATCCAGTTGTCGTTCCCGCGCGTCGGACCGTGCCATTCGGTGTAGACAATGCCGCGCCCTTCCGGCAGCACCACCGGAGTGATGTGCCCGAGCGTCCCGTTGGCGGTGTCCGCGGCGGTGACCGGCTCGGGCGCCCCGCCGGTCTCCGGGATGCGGTAGAGGATGCCGCGGACCCCCTGCATTCCGGGTGCGTAGATGTAGCCGTCGCGACCCCAGGCCAGCCCCCCGTTCATGAAACCGGAGAGGGAGTCGAGCAGCGTGGTCGGCGTCGACCCGTCGAGGGAAATCACTTTCAGCGAGCCAAACCGCTGGTCGCGGAAGGCGATGCGCCGCCCGTCCGGAGAAAAGACCGGGGAGAAGGCGTTGGTCATGCCCGGGATGGTCCGGCCGGTGAGCTGATCCCGCTCCTGGAGGATGAACTCTGCCTTGTCGCGCGACGGCCCTCCGGGGTAGACGAACCGACTTCCGTCCGGAGAGATGGCGATTTCCAGTCCCACAAAATTGAGGTAGAGGGCATCGGCGGGGAAACTCACGGTGTAGCGCCGCGTCGGGGCCTCGACCGGAGGGGGACGTCGGAGCCACGTCGCGACGAGCGCCACGAGCAGGAGTCCGGCCAACGCCCACCCGGCCAGCGCGGCCGCGCGGCTCCGGCGCGGCGCTTCCCCCGCCACGGCGTACGCGGTCGTCCCGCGGAACCCCGGATTGTCGAGCGCCTCGGCAAAGGCCTTGGCGCTCTCGAAGCGGTCCGCCGGCAGCTTCTCGATGGACTTGGCCACCGCGGCCGCCACGTTGACGGGCACCGACTTGCGCAGCTCGGTCACCGGGCGCGCGGTGTCGGTCACGATCTTCATGATGATCTGTTGGGCCGAGGCGCCGGTGTGCGGCGGGTTGCCCGTCAGCATCTCATAGAGCACGCTGCCCAGCGAGTAGACGTCGCTGCGGGCGGTGATCTCCTTCTCCGCCGTGGCCTGCTCGGGGCTCATGTAGTGCGGGGTGCCGAGCGACATGCCGGTTTCGGTCATCCGGCCGCCGGCGGCCGCGCTCAGCGCCAGCGCGATGCCGAAATCGGCCACCATCGGCCGGCCGTCGTGGAGCAGGATGTTCTCGGGCTTGATGTCGCGGTGGATGACGCCGTGCCGGTGCGCGTAGTCGAGGGCATCGGCGATGGCGACCGTGAGCTTCACCGCCTCGTCGATGCCGAGCTGGGTCTCGCGGTCCAGCTTGCTCCGGAGCGTCTCGCCGTCGATGAACGGCATGACATAGTACAGGAAGCCGTCGGCAGTGCCGGAATCGAACAGGGGCAGGATGTGAGGGTGCTGCAGCGCTGCGGTGGTCTTGATCTCGACCACGAAGCGCTCGGCACCGATGACGGCGGCGAGCTCCGGCTTCAGGACCTTGAGCGCCACCTTGCGGTCGTGCTTGAGGTCCTGGGCCAGGTACACCGTGGCCATGCCCCCCTGGCCGAGCTCCCGCTCGATGCGGTAGCGGTCGGCCAAGGCGGCAACGAGGCGGGGAAGCGGGTCGGGGCTCACTTGCTACCCACCTTCGCCTTGACCTCCTCGAACCAGTTCTCGACCAGCAGGAAGCGTCCGGACCTGGGTGGCTGGTGCGGACACCAGGCGGGACATCAGGAACCGCTTGTCGTCCGGCGACACATCGAACGGAGTGTACCACTCGTTCGGGATTCAGGAGCACGTCGTTCCCGAGGGTGAAGAGCTTGACGCGGGCACCCATCTGCGACGGCCCGGCCACGGGAATCGGCACCATCATCATGTTGCGGGCGGCGTCCACGTAGAAGAGCTCGCGGCCGCTGTGGGCCCAGAGCGGCGCCTGGCCTCCGTTGGTCGAGACCTGCCACTTGCCCTCGTCCACGTTGGGGAAGGGGCGAATGTACACCTCGTTCCGTCCGGTTTCGTCCGAGGCGTAGGCCAGCCACTTGCCGTCGGGCGAGAGCGCCGGCGCCGACTCGTCGGCCTGGGCGCTGGCGAGCAGTTCCTGCGGCGCGCTGTCCACGCCGGGGCGGAAGGCGAGGATGTTGCGCAGCTTGGTCGGGCCGTTGCCGCCGACGCGCAGCAGCAGCCAGTCGCCGTCCCGCGACCAGGTGCCCTCGAGGAGGTTTGGCGTCGTCGGGGTCTCGACCAGGACCTGCTCCTTGCCCGTTCCGTCGGCGGGACGCTGGCGGAGGGAGCCGAGCCCGTCCACGATGTAGGTGACGGACTTTCCGTCGGGCGTCCAGCGGGGCCGCTGCTCGGACGCGCTGTCGAAGGTGAGCCGCGACAGTGGCCCGGTCGGCAGTTCCTTGATCCAGATGTCGTCGCCGGAGTTCGTGTTGAGCCCGATGGCGAGTCGCCTGCCGTCGGGGGAAAGTGACCAGCCGACATTTCCGTTCGAGAGGGAATGCTGGAAGGTCCAGCTGGAATCGAGCGCGGTCATTCGCCCAGTCCGGTCGATCCAGGTCATCTCGTACAGCGGGGTTCCCCCGCTTCCTCCACCCATCTCCATCACCATCGTTCCGGTGGCGCTGAACGTCATGTTCGGGAAGACGCCTGCGAAGCAGGAGGGCCAGGTTGTCCAGGATCGGGACGGCCGTGCCACGAAGCTCGAGTCGCTTCAGGTCGAAGGGAGCGGCCAGGACGCTGCCGTCGGAACGCGACGTACGCGAGGTGCCCCGTGGGGAGATACCACCCCTGCTTGGCACCGGGAACGAGCATCTTGGCGTCGCCCGACTTCAGGTCGAGCACCCAGAGCTCGGATTGTGCGCAGAGGTTGCTGCACAGCGAGAAGAGCACGCCCCGCGCCCCGGGAAGGGGGGTGGGGAACACGGCGGCGCGCTGGGAGTCTGTCTGCTCGCCAGGCGACCGTCGGCGCTCCGCCTGCATCGGAGACCCTGCCCAGGGCGAGGTCTTCACGAGAATAGACCACGGTGTGGTCATCGAGCCATGCCGCGGCCGCGATGAGGATCGAATCTGCCAGCGTGATTGCCGCCCCTCCGACGACGGGCATCTTCTTCAGCTTGTCGCCCTGGCCGAACGCGATCCACTGCCCGTCAGGGGAGAACATCGGCAGCGACGCGCCTCTCGTCCCCACGAGCGGAGTGGCGGCGTACTGGGACCGCTCCTTCATCCAGAGCTGGGTTCCCCCGTCCTCACCGGGACCCACGTAGACCAGCCGGGAACCGTCGGGGGAGAGCGCCATCAATCCCGTCGGAGCCTGGCCCTCCGGGAAGGCGAGGCCGTAGCGGGACACCGGCCGTGGCAGCTCGGGTCGGAACCAGCCCCAGAGCGCCAGCACGGCGCACGCCGCCGCGACGGCACCGACCGCGAACGCGATCTGGCGCCAGCGACCGGCAGAGGGAGAACCGGTTGCCGCGAAGCCGGTCATCGGCCGCGTGTAGCCTGGGTCGGTCAGCGCGTCGGCGAACTCCTTCGCGGTGGCGAACCGGTCGGCCGGCAGCTTCTCCAGCGACTTGGCCACGGCGTCGTCCACGTGCGGCGGGCGACCGACTTGCGGCACTATCGTGACCGCGGGCGACCTCCTCGGTCACGACCTTCGTGCCACGATCGGCCTGCGCCGTGGCGCCCCGTGAACGGCGGCTCCCCGGTGAGCATCTCGTAGAGCACGCAGCCCAGCGCGTAGACGTCGCGACCGCGCGCCGATCTCCCGCTCGCCCATCGCCTGCTCGGGACTCATGTAGTGCGGCGTGCCGAGCGACATGCCGGTCTCGGTCATGCGGCTGCCGCCGGCGTGCTGCGACGGCCAGCGCGATGCCGAAGTCGGCCACCAGCGCGCTGGCCGTCGTGCAGCAGGATGTTCTCGGGCTTGATGTCGCGGTGGATGACGCCGTGGCGGTGGGCGTAGTCGAGCGCGTCGGCCACTTCGCGCGCGATCCGGACCGCGTCGTCGACCGGGAGCTGCTTCTCGCGGTCGAGCCGGTCGCGGAGCGTCTCGCCCTCGACGAACGGCATGACGTAGTAGAGGAGGCCGTCGGCCTCGCCGCGAGTCGAACAGCGGCAGGATGTGCGGGTGCTGCAGGTTGGCGGTGATCTTGATCTCGCGCAGGAAGCGCTCGGCGCCGATGACGGCGGCCAGCTCGGGCTGCAGCACCTTGATGGCGACCTGGCGGTCGTGCTTGAGGTCCTGGGCGAGGTAGACGGTGGCCATGCCGCCCTGGCCGAGCTCGCGCTCGAGGCGGTAGCGGTCGGCCAGGGCTTCGGTCAGGCGGGGGAGGACGTTGGTCATCGGATCTCGCGCTCTCGAGGATCTCGCGGCCGGAATTCGGTGATCCAGTTGGGTGAAATGACCGATCGAAAGTCGTCCGCCCCGGATAGCACCGTGAGGACGCGCTTGCCGTCGCGCGTCACGTCGTACATGGCCGCGAAGAACTCGGCTGGCGCCATGTGGGTGTTGGAGAGGACGGTGTCCCTCCGAGCAGGGTGAAGGTTGGCGTGAGGCTGACCCTTGCCGCAAGCAGGGTCGAGCCCGCTCGGTAGTACAGGCGCCGTCCATCGCGGACCAGCTTGGCTCGCCGCCGCCGGCCACCGACACCTGGACCTTGGACGAGGGATCCGGAAACGAGCGGACGTAGACCTCGAACCGGCCGGATTCATTCGAGGTCAGGGCGACCCACCTTCCATCCGGCGAGAACCGTGGCGGCGCCCTCGAGAGCGGGTCGTGTTGAGATAGTGCCGTGCGCTCCGCCGGAGTCGAGCGGAACGCGGAGGACGTCCCAGGAGCACTCGCGGAGGCTGGCCACCAGCAGCGACTCCCCATCGGGCGCACGTCGCAACGGCGAGGTAGACGGTCTGCGCATCTTCTCGGCGGGGATCCCCCGCGGCGAGCTGCCGCCACACGGCGCCACGCGCATCTTCCCCCGACGCCGAATACACGATGGTGCCGCCGATCCGCACTCCAATCGACGGAGGTCACCGTCCCGGCAGAGTCAGCCGCGACAAGGTGGACGTGCGGTCATAGATCCAGACGTCGCTCTGCCGGCCGTCGGACACGAGACGGCGACCCGCCGTTCGTCGGGCGACAGGCGCGGCGGTGGTAGGCCCCTGGTCGCTTCGAGGACTCGGCCTGCCGTTGGGTACCCATCGAGGGCTCCACGCGCGCCATCGCGTGAGGTCACAGCGCGCCCCCCGGCGAGACGAACACATCCGAATTGCCGTTGATCGCGGATGCCACGCGGACGGGGTCGAGGACCGGCATGGGCCTGCCGGCGAGCTTCCGGCCGTGCCATCCAGCTTGACCGCCATGACGCGCGCCGTCTGCCTGCACGTAGACCAGCATGCCGTCGAGCACCGCCAGCGGGCGGATGCCCTGGATGCCGAGCGGGACCGTCTTGCCGTCGTCGAGCGAGGTGATCGCGAGCTCGGCGGTGGAGAGGCTGCCGGACCAGATCACGAAGACGACGCTCCGGCCGTCGGGCAGGGCGATCGGCCAGAGATGGTCGCGCTCGCCGTTGGCGGAGTCCGGCCGGGTGAGCGCGACCGGCTCTCCGCCGGCGGCGCTGACGTGCGAGAGTCCGTGGGTGGCCGCGTGGAGCCGATCACGATCTCGTCGCTGGCGGTCCAGTCGGCCCCGTTGGCGGCGCCAGCGTCGGCGATCGTCACCGGCGCGCTGCCGTCGAGCCGGACCTTGCGCTCCTTGCCGTCCACCTCGAACGCGAGCCACTGGCCGTCGGGAGAGAACTGCGGCTGACAGGCGTTCGTCGTCCCGGGGATCGGGCGGGCCTCGAGCTGGTCGGTCGCGGAGCGCATACAAGATCCGTGGTGCTCGCGTCCTGCGCCACCGAGTACACCACCGTGCCGCCGTCGGGCGAGATCGCGCGCCGGCCAGGGAAAGCTGTTCACACGGCTGGCGCTGTCCGGTGTGGCGAGCACGAACCGGATGGGCGGAACAGTCGCGGCTGTCCGGTGCGCCGCGCCAGGCCGACGGCCGCGGCGAGCGCGGCGACCGCGAAAAGCGGAGAACGAGGACGAGCGGATCCCGGAGTCGCGAGCGCCATCCCGCGTCGGTGCCGGCGCGCGCGCCAGCAGGGGCCGCCGCCGGGCAGCGGTCGTGGCGTACGACGCCACGCTTCCACCGACCCTGCAGCGCCTCGGCGAACTCCGCCGCGGTCGCGAACCGGTCGGCCGGCAGCTTCTCGAGCGCCTGCAGGACCGCCGCCTCGACGTGCGGCGGGATGGTCTGCCGCTGCGGCGTGAGCGGGCGCGGCTCCTCGGTCATCACCCGGGCGACGATCGCCTGCGCCGTGGGCCCGGTGAACGGCGGCTCGCCCGGCCAGCATCTCGTAGAGCACGCAGCCGAGGGCGTAGACGTCGGAGCGCGGCGGTGATCTCCCGCTCGCCCATCGCCTGCTCGGGGCTCATGTAGTGCGGCGTGCCGAGCGACATGCCGGTCTCGGTCATCCGGGTGCCGCCGGCCTTGCTCACGGCCAGCGCGATGCCGAAGTCGGCCACCAGCGCCGGGCCGTCGTGGAGCAGGATGTTCTCGGGCTTGATGTCGCGGTGGATCACGCCGTGGCGGTGGGCGTAGTCGAGCGCGCCGGCCACCTCGGTCGGCGATCCGGACCGCGTCGTCGACCGGGAGCTGCTTCTCGCGGCTGAGCCGGTCGCGGAGCGACTCGCCCTCGACGAACGGCATGACGTAGAAGAGGAAGCCGTCCGGCCTCGCCCGAGTCGAGCAGCGGCAGGATGTGCGGGTGCTGCAGGTTGGCCGTCGTCTTGATCTCGCGCAGGAACCGCTCGGCGCCGATGACGGCGGCGAGCTCCGGGCGCAGCACCTTGAGCGCGACCTGGCGGTCGTGCCGGAGGTCCTGGGCGAGGTAGACCGTGGCCATGCCGCCCTGGCCGAGCTCGCGCTCGAGGCGGTAGCGGTCGGCCAGGGCGGCGGTGAGGCGGAGAAGCGGAGAGTTCAAATTGCTGCTCCCATCAGAGGACCTTCGCGCTCTTTGCGTCTTTGCGGCGAACAGCTGTTACCGCGAAGACGCGCAGACCGCGAAGGGGTAACCCCTTATGATACGGCGAGATATGGGGGAGGGCTAGGGCGTGTTCCCCCGCAGCTTCGCCACCAGCCCTGGCAGGTTCTGGATGACCATGATCCGGGAGGCCGGGTTGAGGCGGACCATCACGAACGTCTTGCCGTCCGGCGAGATGTCGTAGTTGCTGTGGGGGGTGGCCGTGCCCATCTCGGACACCGCGAAGAGTGGCTGACGGCTCACCACCTGGAGCGTCGGGCTGGTCTGGAGCGTCGCCACCATCAGCTCGACGACGCTGCCGTTGGAAGCCCGATAGAACAGTTCCCGCCCGTTCGGCCCCCAGACCGGCTCGGCCCCTCCCGAGAGGGAGACCTGGACCAGTTCCCCGGTGCCGTCCAGGCGGCGCACATAGACCTCCTCGCGGCCGGACTGCGACGACGCGAACGCGAGCCACTCGTCGTTGGGAGACACGGCCGGATACTGCTCCTCGAATCGCGTGGCCACCAGCGGCTCGATCGGCCCGCGACCGCCGTTCCGCACGATCCCGATGTCGGCTCGCGAGCCGCCCTCCATGCCGGTGCCTGTCGTGATCAGGGCACTCTGGTCCATCAGCCAGACGCCGGTGTACCCGAGCTGAGCGGAGGCGAAGAGCGATTCCGCCGGTGCGGTACTCCCGGGGCGGATCCGGTAGATGCCGAGGGTGCCGCTCCGCGTCGAGAGGAAGGAGACGAACTGGCCGTCGGGGGTCCAGGTCGGGTCGTGGCCATCCTTGAGGAAGGTGGTGCGGGTCAGGGTGCCGTCGCCCAGGCGGAGCAGCCAGACATCTCGCCCGTCCGGGGAGGTGAAGTCCACCGCCACCCGCTGCCCATCGGGCGAGAAGCGGGGCGCGTGATAGTTGTGATTCTCCCGGACCGCGGCGCGCATCGCTCCCGAACGGTCCACGAGCACCAGTGAGCGTGGGTCCTCCGGCACATAGACCACGGTGCCGTTGGCGGCCACATCGAACTGCGCAACCCCGGTTCCGGTGAGCGAGACCCCGGTGGCGATGGTTACCGGACTCCCGGTGGTCTTCCTCGCCGAGAGATCGAAGGCTTGCGCCTCGAGATTGCCGTTCGTCAGCGCGTAGACCAGGAATCCCTGGGCGTACTTGATGTCGACCACATTCTGCTCGATGAGCGGGGTGGCCTCCCCGGTTTCCAGGTCCAGCAGGAACGCCCCTCCATTCGCCGTGCCAAGATTCTTCCGGACGGCGAGCGCTGCCCGGTCGCCCGGCAGGATGTGCATCGGGGCGAGGTCGGCGTTCTTGGTGCCGAACGGGTGCGTGACGCGATCGTCGGGAGTGAGCCGAGCGGTCCCGCCGCTCATATTCTGCAGGGCCCCGAACCAGAGCGACCCGTCGCCGGCCCAGGCGTAGTACCCGGTGACGTCCAGTTCGGTGGGGATGGGCCTCCCGGCCCCGCCGCCGATGGGGAAGCGGGCCGAGGTGCGGCTGGTGAAGCTCGTCGCCACGAACTCGCGGCCATCCGGGGAAATGGCATACCCTGCCACGAATTGGGGAATTCCCGGCACGACGGTGGCCTCGGTCTCGTCGAGCGCGCGGGCCATCGTGAAATTGCCGCCCTCGGCGACCGCCGTGTAGAGGATCGTGCTTCCGTCGGGAGTGATGGCGATCTGGCGCTGGAGCCCGGTGCTCGACCCGCCAAGCGTGGGGGTTGGAATCGCCAGCCGCGATGGGGGCAGCGACGGCGGCGCGGGACGGGGCGGAGCCAGCCCCAGAGGGCCACGCCGATCGCGGCCACGAGGAGCACAGGTACCAGGCGGCGGGGCAGGGGGGCAGCGGGGCGGTGGGGCCTGTGCGCGCCGCATCGGGCCGGTGCCGCTGGCCCTGCAGGGCGGCCGCGAACTCCGCCGCGGTGGCAAACCGATCGGCCGGCAGCTTCGCCAGCGCGGTGAGGACGGCGTCTTCCACCTCTTCCGGCACGGTGTCGCGCACCGTCGAGAGCGCGGTGGCTCGCTCGGTCATCACCTTGGCGACGATGGCCTGCGCGGTGCTGCCGGTGAAGGGCGGCTCGCCGGCCAGCATCTCGTAGAGCACGCAGCCCAGGGCGTAGATGTCGGTCCGGGCGTCGACGTTCGCTCGCCGATCGCCTGCTCGGGGCTCATGTAGGCGGCGTGCCGACCGCCATGCCGGTCTGCGGTCATCCGGTTGCCGCCGGCGGCGTCGATGGCGCGCGCGATGCCGAAGTCGGCCACCAGCGCCTGTCCGTCGTGAGCAGGATGTTCTCGGGCTTGATGTCGCGGTGGATGATGCCGCGCGCGTGGGCGTAGTCCAGGGCGGCGGCCACCTCGCCGCGATCCGCACGGCGTCGGCGACGGACAGCTGCCGTCTCCCGGTGCAGCCGGTCGCGAAGCGATTTCCCCCTCGACGTACGGCATCACGTAGTAGAGGAAGCCGTCGGCGGCACCGCGAGTCGAGCAGCGGCAGGATGTGCGGATGCTGCAGGCTGGCGGTGGTGCGTGATCTCGCTGGACGAACCGCTCGCCGCCGAGCACCGCCGCCAGGTCCGGCTGCAGCACCTTGATGCGCGACCTTGCGCCCGTGCTTCAGGTCCTCGGCCAGGTACACCGTGGCCATGCCGCCAGCCCCGAGTTCGCGCTCGATGCGGTAGCGGTCGGCCAATGCGGCAACGAGGCGGGGAAGCGGGTCAGGCATCAAGGACTCCAATTGCTCGTTGTGTCATTGCGAGGCCACGTCGTGGCCGAAGCAATCTCGTGCCAGTCCGAGATTGCTTCGTCGGCCCCTGACGGGGCCTCCTCGCAATGACAGAAGCAGCGGTACTGGCCCGTGTCACTTCAGTGACATCAGCCAAGAGCCGGCTTCAGCCGGCGGTCCGAGCGGCGGCTTCAGCCGGCGGTCCCGGCGGCAATCGGCGCGCGGGCCGCGATGAGCGTGATGTTGTCGCTGCCACCGCGCTCGAGCGCCAGGTCGAGCAAGGACCGGCAGAGCTGCTCGGACGATTTCATCGTCTTGATCTGCTCCGCGATTTCCTCATTGCTGACATGCTTGGTCAGCCCGTCGGTGGCCAGCAGGATGACGCACCCGCGGGGGATTTCGACGCGGCTGACGACTGGCATCGCCTCCTCCCCGCCGATGGCGCTGGAAAGGACGTGACTGAGCGGCGAGCTACTGACGCGGTCGGCCGGCAGGATGCCCTGGTCGGCCAGGCCCTGGGCCAGGGTCTGGTCGCGGGTGATTTGGTTCAGCTTGCCCTGCCAATAGATGTAACAGCGGCTGTCCCCCACCTGGGTCACATACATCCATGGAAAGACGGCCACGGCGAGGGTCAGGGTGGTCGCCATCTTGGCGTCGGGGTCGAGCAGCTGCCGTTTCTTGACCGCGGTGTGCGCCTCGAGTGCCGCGTCGGTCAGCGCCTGGTAGAACTCGGTGTCCGAGGCGGCACCGGCGCTGTGGTAGGAGCGCATGGAGGAGGCGACGTACTGCGTGATGGTGGCGAGGGCGACCCGGCTCGCCTCGCCCCCTCCCGATCCACTGCCGACTCCGTCGGCGACGAGCATGTAGGTGGCGATCCGCTCGCCCCGCAGCGGGAGCGACGCCGGATCAGGCAGGCTCGTGCCGTGCACCACCACCTGCGGATGCACGGTGCAGAGCATGAAATGATCCTGGTTTTCCTTCCGCACCCGACCGATGTGCGTGAGGCCGAACATGTCCAGCTCGGTGTCGGTCGGGCGCACCCACTGCGCGTCAGCAGACATGGATCATCCCTCCCTCGTGAGCATGTGCGCGCTCACCTCAGTCAATGCCGACTCTCCCCTTCGTCGCCGCAATCAGCTTCGGCGAGTCGTATCCGACCCCGTCCTTGAAGACGATCTCGACCTGCTGGATCACCTTCGGGTCGGTGCGGAGGTCGCCCCTGATCAGCACCAGGTCCGCGATCTTCCCCGGCGCAATCGAGCCGTACACGTCGGCGATGCCGAGGATCTTCGCCCCGTTGAGCGTCACGACCTGCACCGCCTGCTCCGTCGTGAACTTCCCCTCGATCAGGATCTCGTAGCCCCGCTGGTCGCCCAGCCCGGGCAGCGCCCCGCCGTTGCCGGTCGGGTCCACGCCGCTCGCCAGGACGCCCCCCGCCTTGTAGAACGCCAGGTCGAACGCCAGCGACCGCGCGAACCCCTCGGCGGTGAGCGGCCAGTTGGTGGTGGTGTCGATCTGGGTGCGCTCCGCCACGTAGGCCGTCCGGACCTCCGGCGCCATCAGGTCGAGCACGCGCGGGTCCTGTACGGGGCGGTTCTGGTAGAAGAGCTCGTACACCGCAGGTGTCGTGGTCATCGAGACGCCGTGCTCGATCATGTACGCGATGAGGGGCGCGGCGATCGGGCCGTCACCCGCGACTCCCTTGTCCGTCGCCACGAGCGAGTTCGGCGGGCACTTGTCGGGCTGCTTCCCGGGAATGAAGTCGCTGGCCGTCATCCCGCCGTGCGCCAGGTCGTCGATGTGGAGGTCCACCGCCTCGCGGAAGGTGACGGAGCAGAGGTGCCCGGTCGCCTTCATCCCCTGCTTGTGGGCCTCGTCGATGGCGGCGCCCATCGCCTCGCGGCTGATGTTGGTGTAGAACTTGATCCACGAGGCGCCTTCCTCCGCCCAGTACGCCACGAACCGGCGCGCCTGGTCGGGGGTCTCCGCCACCGACATCGTGCCGCCGCCGCCGGGGCCGGTCAGGTACGGGGTGGTCACGTAGATGCGCGGCCCGGGCACCATCCCCTGGTCGATCCGGCGCTTGAGGTTGATGTCGCCGTAGGGCGACTGGCTGCCGGTGGTGCGGATGGTGGTGACGCCGGCGCCGAGATAGAGCCGCGGACCGGTGTAGCTCATCTGGGCCGAGCGGCCGCCGGCGGCCGAGTAGTACATGTGGTCGTGCATGCCGATAATGCCGGGAATCAGGGTCCGGCCGGTGCCGTCCACGACGACGGCCCCCGCGGGCACCTTCACCTTCTTGGCCGGCCCCACCTCGGTGATCACCCCGTTCTGCACGATGACCGTCTGCCCCGGCTGGGCCGCCGCCCCGGTGCCGTCGATCAGCAGCACGTTGGAGATCGCGACGACGGCGGTGTCGATGGTCACATACGCCTTCGTCGCCGTGGAGAGCGTGGGCCGCTGCGCCGCGAGCAGGGCGGGCGAGAGCGCCAGCAGGCCGGCGGCCAGCAGCGTGCGGATGTTCGGAGAGCGCATCACGACTCCTCTACGTTGACGGTCATCATCATGCCGGCCTGCAGGTGCTCCGCGATGTGGCAGTGGAGCATCCACGGGCCGGGGTTCGACATCTCCACCAGAAGGTCCACCGCGGCACCGGCGGGCACAAGGACCGTGTCCTTCCAGGCCGGGTCGTCGGCCGCGACCCCGTTCACCGCCAGGATCAGGAACCGCTGCCCGTGGAGGTGGATCGGGTGCTGCATCGCGTGCAGCGTCTCCCGGATGTTCACCAGCCGGATGCGGACCAGGTCGCCCTTCCGGAACCGCCAGTCGATCTCGTGGTTCTCCCTGCCGGTGGCGTGGTCCCGCAGGGTCCACTGCGCCTGCGGCGCCGATGGTGGCCCAGTTCATCCCCGGCATCGTCCCGGCCCACTCGACCGGGTTGTGGTAGAGACTGTCCACCCGCATCAGCCGCTCCGTGACGAACGGCAGCCCCACCCACTTGGCCCGGAGCTCGAGTACCCGCTCGGGCGGGAGGCCCTGGTTTGCCCGGAGGAGCTCTGTGGTCTCGTCGGCCACGAACCGGTCGGTGCGGAGGGCGCCGAAGCTCTGCGCCAGGTCGGGCTCGGCCCGCGTCGCTGCTCACTGTCACCACGCCGAGGGTGTCCACCACCGGGAAGAACCGTCCGTTCATGTGGTCCTGCCCCTGGACCGCGTTGACCATGGCCACCGGCCCGGGCGCCTCGAACCGCACCTCGACCACGTACCGCTCCGCCGGGCCGATGACGACGCTTTCCGCCCAGGATTCCCTGGCGAAGTTGCTCAGGTCGGAGCCCACCACCTTGAGGCGCGCCCCGGCACCGAAGGAGAGGTTGAAGGTCCGGGTGTTCGACGCGTTGGTCAGGAAGAGTCGCACGACCTCGCCCCGCCGCACCGGCAGCTTCCAGTCCGGCTCGCCGTTGACCAGCAGCAGGTTGCCGAACCGCCCCATGGCGGCGTGCGTCGGCTCGTCGCGGCCCCACGGCACCAGCCCGTCGCTTCCCGACCAGCAGGTCGTCGAGGATCAGGAACTCTTCACGGTGGACTGGCCCCCATGCGTCGGGCAGGGAGGGCTGGACGAAGATGTTGCCGTAGAGGCCGAGGTCCTGCTGGATGTCCTCGCGGACGTGCGGGTGATACCAGAAGATCCCGCCGTCGGGGAAGACCAGTTGATATGTGAAGCTCTCGCCGGGCTCCACCGCCGGCTGGGAAAGCCCGGGGACGCCGTCGAACCGCGCGTCGAGCCGGAGGCCGTGCCAGTGGACCGTGGAGGGCAGCGGGAGTGCGTTGTGGAACCGGACGATGACCTGCGCGCCCTGCGGCACTCGCAGCATCGGCCCCGGGTACTGGCCGTTGAACCCGAACATCGTGTAGCTGCGCCCGGCGAGCGTCCGGCGGACCACGCCGGCGGTGAGGTCGAGGGTGTCGCCGTTGGCGAGCGAAACCACCTCGCGGGGTCGGGCCACCGGGGCGTTCGGTTGTTCCGGCAGGCTCCAGGCGGCCATCGGGGGGCGGAGCGCCATTTCCGAGGGGAGCATGTCGAGTCCGGGATACATCGGAATTCCGGTCCAGCCGAGAGAGTCGGGCGCGGCGCCCATGTGGTGCGCGTGCTCGTCCTGCTCCCGTGGCACACCGATGCCGCCGAGGAAGAACTCGTAGTTGTCGGCCGGGCGGAGGCGGGTGGCCGCCGATTCGCCGCGGAGGACGAGGCGGCCCTGCCGGGTTGTCGCGGTGGTGTCGGGTTCGGCGGAGACGTGCACCAGGAAGCTCTGCAGCGCGAAGGGCCCGAGCGCGGTGGTGCCCTCGTGCACCGTGCCGAGCCGGAGCATCGGGGTCAGGGACTGGGGCATGACCCAGGCGACGTATCCCGGCGCCGGCCCCGCCGGGAGCGGCGGCAGGTCGTGCAGCGAGAAGCGCACCGCCCAGCGGTTGGTCCCGTCCTTCGCCACGTTGACGGTGAACGGCCCCGGAATCCAGTCGAGTTCGGCGGTGCCGGTGGCGGACGAGCCGGCGGCCGGAAAGAGGTGGATGCAGTAGAGGTCGTGGCTGGCGCTCGGGACCGCGCTGACCGGATCACATGGGCGCTGCGCCGCGAGGGCGGTGGGGAGGAACACGGAGGCGGCCGCCAGAGTCGCGGCCAAGGCCGCGGCTCGGCTGGTGTCACTGAAGTGACCAACCGAAATGTATCGCTCGTGTCGCTTCAGCGACATCAGCCGAGAGCCGGCTTCAGCCGGCGGTCGAGCGGCACGGTCACGGCTGAGCCGCCCCCAGCACGTCGAGCTCGAGGTGCGACGGATACTGCGCGCTCCGGTAGATGCGGTGCGTCTGGACCCGGAAGTCGCTGGCCTTGGCCTCGAAGATGTTGGGCACGAAGGTCTGCGGGTTCCGGTCGTGCACCGGGAACCAGGTGCTCTGCACATGGACCATGATGCGGTGCCCGGGCCGGAAGGTGTAGGCCTGCTGGTGCAGGTCCACGCTGAAGGCCGTGACGGTGTTGGCGGGAATTGGCAGCGGGTTGTCCCATCCGTTGTAGTAGCGCCCGCGCATGATCTCGCCGACCACCATCAACTCGAAGCCGCCCATCCTCGGCCGGTCCGCAATCGAGTCGGGATAGACATCGATGAGCTTCACGACCCAGTCGGCGTCGGTGCCGGTAGTGGAGGCGAAGAGCCTGGCCGCAATCGAGCCGGCGACGGTGACCTCCTCCGCGAGCGGCTCCGTCTGCCAGACCAGTACGTCGGGCCGGCTGTCCACGAAGCGCTGGTCCTCTGTCATCCAGTAGTCCCAGTCCGATCCGCGCGGATCATAGGTCCGCTCGATCGGCCGGTGCCGATACGGGACCGGGCGCGCCGGGTCGCTGACGTACTGGTCATAGCCGCTGGTGGCCGTGGGCGGATCGAACGACAGCTTGCCGCCGTCGTGTAAGTAGAGCTGCCGCGGCGCCGAGGTCGGCGCCGGCCAGGCGTCGAAGGTGCGCCACTGCTGCGCCCCGGCGTCGAACACTCGCGCTTCCGGGAAGTTCCCGTCGCCCTTGTCCTTCAGCCAGTAGGCGAACCACGGCGCCTCGATGGTGCGGCGGTAGGTCTCACCGGTGGCGCTGCCGAAGCGGACGGCGCCGAGGGAGTCGCCGGCCTCGAGGAACCACTCGCCGTGATACCAGGGGCCGACGACGAGGAAGTTGAGGTGCGCCGAGTCGTGGGTCTCCATCGCCGCATAGACGTTGGGGGTGCCGTAGATGTCCTCCTGATCCCACCAGCCGCCGACGTTGAGGGTGGGAACCGGAGCGCTCTTCAGCCGCGCGGGAATGGACCGCGTGCTCCAGACCGTGTCGTACGCCGGATGGGTGGCGAAGAGCCGCCAAGTGGGCCAGGCATCGGCGCCGACCGCGGCACTCAGGTCCTTAAGTGTCGGGAAGGAGAGGTACCAGTCATAGGTGTCGTAGCGGCCAGGGGTGGGAGGAATGCTCTGGTCGGAACTGGCCTCCATGTCCCAGGCGTATTCCAGCCCGTAGCTCAACCGGAAGGCGCCCTGGTGGAAGAAGTCGTCTCCCATCCAGACATCGCCCATCGTGGCCTGTGGGCTCAGTGCCTTGATGGCGGGATGCGGCTCGAAGGCGGTGGCGTTGGTGGCCCACCCCGGATAGGAAATGCCGAGCTGGCCGACGCGGCCGTTGTTGTCGGGCACGTTCTTGAGCAGCCACTCGACGGTATCCCAGGTGTCGGTGGCTTCGTCCACGCAGCCGTCGCCGCGCTCGAGGCAGGCCGGCCGGTTCATCACGAAGGTGCCGCCGGACTGGAAGCGGCCCCGGATGTCCTGGAAGACGAAGATGTAGCCGTCCTTGATCAGCTCCTGGAAGCCGTAGCCGATCTTGTACGTTCCCCCCCAGCCGGCGGTGCCGTAGGGGGTGCGGCTCAGGATGAACGGGAGGACACCATCCGCGCGCTTGGGCGTGAGGATGACCGTGAAGAGCTCGACGCCGTCCCGCATCGGGATGCGGACTTCCTGGCGGTCAAATTGCCGCGACAGGTCCTCTGACCCGGCGGGAGGCGCCGATTCGAGGTTGCACGAAGCGCAGAGGATGGCGAGGGCCAGCCAACGGGTCGTGGTCATGTGGTTCACCGCTTCACCTCTTCCTTGAGTTTCGGAGCAGCGCCGCGACGTCAGCCACGAGCTCACGGCCGCTCCAGCTCCGCCACAACAATACCGCTCTCGGGCGAGCCAAACGTGAGATCGAAGGTCATCCCATCGGTAGGAAGCCATACTTGGAGCGCTGGCGGGTCGGGTCGTCGAAGTTGACCAGGACGCGGCTGGGCCCGCCATCGGCGTTCACGATGCGGATCACCCACCCTGCCGGCGAGCGGGCGAGGTAGTAGACCTGCCGCCCATCCGGCGGTCAGGCATCCCCACTAGCGTCCGCCCGGCCGGCCGAGGTCAAGTTCGGCCAGCCAATGCTGGATCAGGATCATGTTGGCCGGCGGAGCGGCGGTCTGGTCGCTCCCGGTATCGAGGAAGCGCTTGAAAATGAACCGGCGGTCGTCCGGCGTGAGTGCGAACTGGGCGTGGTACTGATCCCGGAAGTAGCGGTCCTCGAAGAGTACCCGCTGGGTGCCCATGGCGAATCCCGCACCCGGGAGGATCGGCACGGCCACCACCGAGCGGCTGCCCCCGGCCCGAGCGGCGCGGAAGTAGAGTTCGCGGCCGCTGTGCGCCCAGACCGGCTCGTTGCCGCCGTCGCGCGAAACCTGCCAGCGCCCGCCGTCCACGTTCGGGAACGGTCGCACATACACCTCGTTCCGGCCCGATTCGTTCGAGGTGTAGGCCAGCCAGCGTCCGTCGGGGGAGAGCGCCGGTGCCATCTGGTTGTAGTCCGGCGAGACGAGGAGCGGCGACAGCGCGCTGTCGCCGTTCCCGGCGGCGGGCCGGAAGAGGAAGATGCGCCGGCCACCCGCCCCGCCTCCGCCGGAGACCCGCACGATCATGACGGCCGTGTCAGGGGTTTCGACGACCTCCTCCACGCCATCCGTGGGATCGAGCACCAGCTCGGGTGATCCGGTGCCATCGGCGCGCCGCCGATAGAGGTTCAGTCCAGTGCTGTCTCGCGATCCATACCACAGGTATTGTCCGTTTCTGCTCCAGACGGGACGCATGGCATGCCCGTCAAAGGTCAGGCGCGTCACCGGGCCCGTATCGAGCTGCTTGACCCAGATGTCGTCGCTGCCGGATTGCTGGGCGGTCACGGCCAGCCGCCTTCCGTCGGGCGAGAGGGCAAGGCCGTTGTTATTGACGGGAAACTGCGTCCAGCTCCAGCTCGTATCCACCGCGGTCGCTACACCGTCATGGGTCACCCAGAGCGCCTGGACCGGTTGGCCGCCAACCGTCGCGTCCCCGGCGATGTACAGGACCGTCCCGTTCCGCGCGGCAACGAAATCCGCGTTCGGACCGGCGGCTCGTACCCCCTCGAGCACGGGCACGGGCGGGGAGCGGAAGCGGCGGTGTTTGGCGTCGAACGCGCCAATGAAGACACCGCCGTCGGGCCGGACGAACACGACCCGGTCGGATCCCACCGGCCACGCGCTCAGGACATCCCCCATGACCTGGTGCAAGGTGCCGGTGCGGAGGTCAATCACGACCAGGCGGGATTCCGCACACGTTCCTCCACAGAGGGCTGCGAGCGCGGATTGCCCGCCGGGAAGGCCCGCCAACTGCGCGACGAACTCGCCCGGGAAGAGCGAGTCGGGCCACGCGCGCAGCGGGACACCTTCTGACGTCACGGCATGGAGTGAGATCCCGCTCGCCGCGGTGCCCCGATAGAGGAGGGTGCCGTCCTCGAGCCACGCGATGGCGGCCGAGGCCGAATCACCCAGCGTCACCGCAGACCCTCCGAGGCGCGGCACCTTCTTGAGCTTTCCCTCGGCCACGAAGGCCACCCACTCCCCGTCCGGAGAGAACCGTGGTGACAGTCCCATCGGGGTGCCGGTGAGCGGCACCGCCTCGGCCTGATCCTCGGTCTTGATCCACAACTTGATCCCGTCGGTGGTGTCGGTAAACACAACCGTGCGGCCGTCCGGCGATAGCGCCAGGTGTCGTCCAATAAGCCCGGACGGCAGCGGGGCGGGTCGCAGGACCACCTGGTATCGGCTCGGCCCCGGCGGCGTCGGGCGCCCCATCCAGCCCCACAGCGCGGCCACGAGCAGGACAGCCGCGAGCATGGCCGTCGCCACGAGCGCGCGGCGCGAGACGCCGGTCCTGCCCGCGAGCCCGGTGACGCCGGTGGCTGGGCCGCCGGCGATGGTGAACGCCGAGTTGCCCAGGGCGTCCGCAAACGCACGGGCGCTCTCGAACCGGTCGGCCGGCAGCTTCTCCAGCGACTTCGCCACGGCGGCCACGACGTTCTGCGGCACCGCCTTCCGGAGCTTCGTGACCGGCGCGGCCTCCTCGGTCACGATCTTCATGATGATCTGCTGCGCCGAGGCACCCACGTGCGGCGGGTTGCCGGTGAGCATCTCGTAGAGCACGCTGCCGAGCGAATAGATGTCGGAGCGCGCAGTGATGAGCTTTTCCGCGGTGGCCTGCTCGGGGCTCATGTAGTGCGGCGTGCCGAGGCTCATCCCGGTCTCGGTCATCCGCCCGCCGGCCGCGGCGCTCAGCGCCAGCGCGATGCCGAAGTCGGCCACCATCGGGCGGCCGTCGTGCAGCAGGATGTTCTCCGGCTTGATGTCGCGGTGGATCACCCCGTGCCGGTGCGCGTAGTCGAGGGCGTCGGCCACGGCCATCGTGATCCGGACCGCTTCGTCGATCCCGAGCTGGGTCTCGCGGTCCAGCTTGCTCGCGCAGCGTCTCGCCGTCGATGAACGGCATGACGTAGTAGAGGAAGCCGTCGGCGGTGCCGGAGTCGAACAGCGGCAGGATGTGCGGATGCTGCAGCGCCGCGGTGGTCTTGATCTCCACCACGAAGCGCTCGGCGCCGATCACGGCGGCGAGCTCGGGCTTGAGGACCTTGAGCGCCACCTTGCGGTCGTGCTTGAGGTCCTGCGGCGAGGTACACCGTGGCCATGCCGCCCTGGCCGAGCTCGCGCTCGATGCGGTAGCGGTCGGACAGGGCGGCGACGAGGCGGGGGGTCGGGTCAGACATCAGGTACTCCAATTTCTCGTTGTGTCATTCTTCTCTTTGTGTCATTGCGAGGCCACGGAGTGGCCGAAGCAATCTCGTGCCGGTCCGAGATTGCTCGACGGCCCCTGAGGGGGCCTCCTCGCAATGACAGAAGAGCTGCCCGCCGGTTCGTGTCGCTTCAGCGACACCAGCCGAGAGCCGGCTTAAGCCGGCGGCCCGAGAGCCGGCTTCAGCCGGCGGCGTACGGCGTAGTACAGCACCGACAGCACGACGACCACAGCCATCGCCATGGTCTCCCGGCGGGTAGACTGCGCCAGCACCCAGATGACCGCCGCCGAGGCGAGGAGGCCCACCGTCGGCCCGCCGGGCGCCCGGAAGCTCCCGGGTGCCTTCGGACGGTCGTACCGGATCTTGAGCGCGGCCAGGCAGACGGCCAGGTAGGTGAGCAGCAACGCCATGCTCGCCAGCACGGCCAGCGCCTTGAAGCCACCGCTCAGGGCCAGCAGCAGCGTGACGCTCGCAAAGGTGAGGATCGCCATCCACGGCGTGTGGAATCGGGGGTGCACCCGGCTCAGCGCCCGCGGCAGCATGCCGCCTTCCGAGGCGGCCAGGAAGGCGCGCGGGCTCCCGATCATGTCCGCGGCCAGCACCCCGAACACGGCGACGGCGGTGCAGGCCACGACGACGCTCCGGCCGCCGGCGCCGGCGAGCCGTTGCGCCAGGTCGGCGAGCGGTGTGGTGCTTCCCTGGGCCAGCTCGCTGCCGAGCACCCCCTGCGCGACGAATTGAATCGCCAGATAGAACAGCACGATGGCGCCGGTGGCCCCGAGCACCGCGCGCGGCACGGTGCGGGCGGGGTCGCGGATTTCCCCGCTGGGGGTGAGCGCGCTCTCCACGCCGCCGAATGCAAAGAAGAGAAGGAGCGTGCCGGCGCCGAGCTGTTCGAGGGTCGGCCACCCGCTCCACGCGAGGTTCTCGGTTTGCACCGCGAAGACGCCGACGGCCACAAGGAGGAGCAGCGGCAGCAGCTTGGCCACGGTGGCCGCCACCGCGACCCGCGCGCCCTGACGCACGCCACGGATGTTGACGTAGGCCAGCCCGCCGAAGAGCAGGACGAAGCCGAGCGCACGTGGGACACCGCCGGACAGGGCGGGAACGCCGGTGGCGAGGGCGTCCATCAGCACGTGGGCGATGGCGGCGTCCGAGGCAGCGCAGTACGCAAGCCCGAAGACGACCCACGCGATGAAGCCCGCCATCGGGCCGAAGGCCTCGTCGATGTAGGCGACCGCCCCGCCCGAGCGGGTGACCTGGCTCCCCACTTCGGCAAAGCAAGCCATGACGAGGAGGACCAGGACACCGCACACGAGGTACGCCAGGATCGCCGTCGGACCGAGGATGGCCGCCACCACGGCGGGGAGCGCGAAGATCCCGGCGCCGACGGTCAGGTTGACCGCGTTGGCGCCGAGGGTCCAGGGGCCGATGGCGCGGACCAGCGACTGCTCTTCGTTCTGGGCCGTCGGGGCGGGGGCCTCGTTCACTTCTTCACCTTTGTCTTGAGATCCTCGAAGAAATGCTCCACCAGACCAGCTCCTGCCGCGCCTCGCTCACCGGTCTGCGAATCATCACGAACCGACGATCATCGGGACCGACGTCGTACTGGGGCCGGTTGATGGCGCTGGCGTACGGGGCGACCGAGAAGAGCGGGCGCGCGTTGCCGGGAGCGAACCCGGCTCCCGGGGCCACGGGAAGACTCATCAATTTGCCGCGACTCTTGAAGAACAGCTCGCGTCCGCTGCGGGCCCAGCGGGGCTCCTTGCCGCCCCCTGTGAGACCGGGTACTTGACCTGCATGTCCGGGAACGACGCCACGTAGATCTCGGCGCGCCCGAGTGATCGGAGGCGAACGCCAGCCACCGGCTGTCCGGCGAGAGGGCGATCTGCGTGTTGAAGCTGCTGTCCGAATAGATCATCGCGAGGGTCGTGTCCCCCCGCAGACGCCGGGTGTAGATGTCGCCGAACGAGGCCCGGTCGTCGGCCCGGACCGACGAGCCACTCGCCGTCGCGACTGAACTCGGTCTCCCAGATTCCCACATCCATGTCGAGCAGGAGTCGCGGCGGGATGCTCGCGTCGGTGGGGCTGAAGAAGACATCATAGGCTCCTGCATTGGCGGAGCCGCTGCTTGGTGGATGGTGAAGGCGAACCCGGTGCCGTCGGCTGTCCAGGACGGGCGCCAGCTCCCGGTCGCCTCCGGGAGACGCGCAGACGGGAACCGTCCGCTCGGCGGATCCAGATCTGGGTGACATCCTCCCGCACGCTGACCGCGATGTTCTTGCCATCCGGCGAGAGGGCGGGGTATCGAACGCCCCGGTCCAGTCCGTCGCGAAGGGCGGTTCGCTTCCGTCCCGCGACACCCACACCAGCGTGGACTTGTCGAGATCCTGCGTCCCCAGCGTGTACAGGGCGCTCCCGACGCCGACATGGTGAACCCGTCCGGCGCGACCCCCTCCGCCACCGACATCGGCGCCCGAGGTGACCACCATCCGGCGCACATCGAACCCGACGGCGAAGAGTCCGCCCTCCCGGGCGGTGTACAGCAGGTGGCCGGTGGGCGCGTACCAGCCGCCCGCGGCGTTCGGCACCAGCAGCGTGAGTCGTGTCGGCCTTGATGTCGTAGACGTAGACCGCCGATTCGCTGGCGCAGTTGCCAGGGCAGCCGGTGAACAGCACCCCGCGGCTCCCGGGCAGCGGCCACAGCGTGGAGGGGTCGTAGCGGTGACCTCGAGTCGGCCGTCCGCAGGACGGTGGCGGGGCCACCGTCGCCTGGGATGCGCGACAGGCCGCTCGCGGCGTCCACGAAGACGATGGAACCGTCGTCGAGCCAGGCGCCGACACTTAGGTCTCGTTCGCTCCGGACGCGAGTGATCGACCCACCGCCGTGACGGGCGAACCTTGCGGAGCTTCCCGCCGTCGTGACGTAGCCCGATCCACTCACCGTCGGGGGAAAAGAAGGGGCCCGCCGCGCCTTCGGTCCCCACGATCGGCACGGGTCACGTCGTCCGGCCGCTTGATCATGAGGCGCGTGTATCACCCATCGAGTCGTCGGAAGACGATCACCGATCCGTCAGGCGAGATGGCGGCCCGTCGACGTCGATCCGGGTCGAACTCGCGATGGGAAGCCCGGGAAGGTCGCTGCCACAAGACGATCCGCTGCCGGCTCACCCGGCGGCGGGCGCCGGCCGCATCCAGCCCCACAGGGCGATCGTCGCCGTCGCGACAAGGAGGGCCAGCACCAGCAGGCGGGGCAGCGGGGCAGCGCGGCGGTGGGTCCCTGTCTGGAGGCTGGATCCGCTTCTGGCCGACGCGCCGCCGAGCGACACGAACCCCGGGTTGCCGAGCGCCGCGCCGAACTCCGCCGCCGTGGCGAATCGGTCCGCCGGCAGCTTCTCCAATGACTTGGCCACCGCGTCCGCGACGTTCTGGGGCACCGCCTTCCGGAGCTTCGTGACCGGCGCGGCGTCCTCCGTCACGATCTTCATGATGATCTGCTGGGCCGAGGCGCCGGTGTGCGGCGGATTCCCGGTGAGCATCTCGTAGAGCACGCTGCCGAGCGAATAGATGTCGGACCGGGCGGTGATGAGCTTTTCCGCCGTGGCCTGCTCGGGGCTCATGTAGTGCGGCGTGCCGAGCGAGAGACCGGTCTCGGTCATCCGGCCGCCGGCCGCGGCGCTCAGGGCCAGCGCGATCCCGAAGTCGGCCACCATCGGGCGGCCGTCGTGGAGGAGGATGTTCTCGGGCTTGATGTCGCGGTGGATGACGCCGTGCCGGTGGGCGTAGTCCAGCGCGTCGGCCACCGCCACCGTGATCCGCACCGCTTCATCGATACCCAGTTGGGTTTCCCGATCGAGCTTGGCACGAAGCGTCTCGCCCTCGATGTAGGGCATCACATAATAGAGGAAGATGCCTTCCCCGCTTTCCCGCTTCCCCGCCTCCCCGCTGTCAAAGAGCGGCAGGATGTGCGGGTGCTGCAGGGCCGCGGTGGTCTTGATTTCGACGACGAACCGCTCGGCGCCAATGACGGCGGCGAGCTCGGGCTTCAGGACCTTGAGCGCCACCTTGCGGTCGTGCTTGAGGTCCTGGGCCAGGTAGACGGTGGCCATGCCCCCCTGGCCCAGCTCCCGCTCGATCCGGTAGCGGTCGGCGAGGGCGGCCGCGAGGCGGGCGAAGGGGTCGATCATGGGCTGGGCTGCTCCCCCGTCACCCGGGCAAGTCCGGCACGGGCCTTGTCCACGTAGGGCGCGAGCTCGGGATCCGCCCGGCGCCACGCATCGAGGACAAATTGGTAGTTCCGGCGGGCGGTCTCACGATCCTGAAGTTGTTCTGCGACCTCAGCCCGTTCCAGCCTGGCGAGCACGAGGACTACGCTTCCCGCACCGGAGACCAACAGCGTGTCCAGTACCGCGGCGGCTCGACTAAACTCCCCGCGTGCGGCGAGGACGGCTGCGTTGGTGAGCGCGCGGTCATGGCAGGGGCCGCGGAAGGTCTGCCAAGGGCAGGCTGGCATGGCACCGAAGTGTCGCAGCGCCGCGGTAGAATCGCCTCGAATCAGCGCGAGATAGGCGTGGGCCGCGGCCTCGAAATAGGTGGCTCCCGCCCGTGCCTGCTGATCGCTCAAGCGGGGGCCGGCCTCCCGCATTTGTTGGGCGAAGAGCCGGATCGCCGCGCTGTCGCGTCGCATGGTCCACCAAGGGAGGCCCCGCAGCGCATGAATATTTGGGGGCTGGCGATCGAGAACCACGATGCATCTGGCACGCCAGGTCGAAGCGACACCCGATATCTCCTGTTCGGCCTCGGCCGCAGGCACTGTCGCCGAGGAGTGCCAGGTAGAGAAAGGGGTCCACGAACCCGGAAAAGGGGGACGCCCCCGGCTCTGCGATCAGTCGACCGTTGGCCTCGACGGCCTCACGCAGGTGGCCGTGCGTCGTGAGCGCGAACGCGAGATACTGGTTCCGCATCAGTGAGTCGACGATCCGGGGGGGGCTCTCTCCCTCGTGAATGTTTCGTGCCGCGAGGGAGCGCAGGACGGCGACGGCGGTCTCCGCGGAATCTGGCAGATCGAGGAGGAACTCGAGGCCCAGGCGGAACAGCGTGACGGGAGCCGCTGAGTTGACCGCGGACCGGAGGTCCTCATCGCGCAACGCGGTACTGTCGAGCAAGAGGCGGCTAGCAAGCTGGGCGGACATCGTGGCGTCTGTCGTGCCCGGAATTGTGCTGGCGGCCAATGCGTAGCGGCGGACTTGGTCAGGCTCGCGGTACCGCAAGGCGAGCACCAACAGATGCTCCCAGGGCGGGGCGAAGCCGGAATCCAGGGCAACGGCGCGATCAAACGCACTCAGCGCCTCTGGTTGGTCCTGACCAAGACCGGGCGGGGCGTGCTCCAACGCCTCGCCAAGCACATACCAGGCTTCGGGGTCGCCGGGGAAGGTGCGCACGAGCTGGCCCAGTCGAGCCGTGCCGAGCCGGAGCAGGTCGGGACGCGCAACACCCCCTTCGAGAAGGGCCGAGTCGGCGGCGATCATGAGGCTGTCCCGCTCGCTCTGTCCGTGGTTGCGCAGATGGGCCTTCCGAGCATAGACATCGCTCTCGTCATACGCCCCCGCCGTCACCGGACTCCAATCGAGCACCTGCTTCATCCGGTAGAAAGCGAACGCGAACATGCTGTCCTGCTCGATCGCCTCCGCGTAGGCGACAAGCGCAGAGTCATACATGGCTCGGCGGTAGAACTGCTCGCCCCGGAGGAAGGCCTTGAGCGCCGGCAGGGGCACTGCTCTGACACTGCCTCGGCGCACCGCAGCCACCGGGCGATCGCGTGACAGCACCCGCAGGAGCCCAAGGCCAAGCGAATCCACCAGCTCGCCGACGCGGTTTGCTGGCCCGCCCACGGTGACCTCCCCCAGCACCGATCCCCGCTCGACATCGAGCAGCACGCCGCGGATGTCCACCGAGTCCAAGCCCCGCCCGCTCAAGTTGCCGGCGACGGCAAGCCCGGCACCGACCCGCCTCGCTACGGCCTCCGCCAAAGCACGATCGAGGCGGCCTGCCCGACCCGCCACCACGACCGACGGGGCGACGCTTCGAAGCGTTCCGGTACCGTCCAACGTGCGAGAGAGGAAGTCGACTACCCCCTCGCGCCAGACGGTCAGGGCCGGGTCGCTGACATCGAACGGCACCACGGCCAGCAGGTTCGGATCGAGCGGGGCCGGAGCCCGCTGCCACGGACGGAGCACCCCCAGGACGGCGGCGAGCGTCACAACCAGGACCACCACGATCGCTCGCAGCCGCACGGCGCGCGCGTGACCCGTCGGCGCGCGTGGAGCCGGGGCCCCGCCGGGGCCGCCGAGCGCTTCGCTGAACTCGTCCACCGTGGAGAAGCGGTCGGCGGGGGCCCGCGCCAGGGCCCGGGTGAGCACGCGGTCGACTGGCTCCGGCACCGTCTCGCGAAAGATGCGCACCGACGGGACCGGAAGGGTCATCCGCTTGGCGATGATCGCCTGGGGGGTGGAGCCGGAAAATGGCGCCTCTCCGGCGAGCATCTCGAACAGGACGCAGCCGAGCGAGTAGAGGTCGCTCCGGCCGTCCACAGGAGCGTCGCCCATCGACTGCTCGGGGCTCATGTAGCGTGCGGTTCCGATCACAAGTCCGGTCGCGGTGAGCCTGTCCCCGCCCGCCTCATCGAGGGCCTTCGCGATGCCGAAGTCGGCGACCAGGGCATGGCCTGCGCGGTCGGGCCGGTGAAGGGCGGCTCGCCCATCAGCATCTCGTAGAGCACACAGCCGAGGGCATACACGTCGGAGCGGGCGGTGATCTCCCGCTCCCCCATCGCCTGCTCGGGGCTCATGTAGTGCGGCGTGCCGAGCGACATGCCGGTTTCGGTCATGCGCGTCCCGCCCGCCTTGCTCGCGGCCAGCGCGATGCCGAAATCGGCCACCAGCGCGGAGCCGTCGTGCAGGAGGATGTTCTCAGGCTTGATGTCGCGGTGGATCACGCCGTGGCGGTGGGCGTAGTCGAGCGCGGCGGCCACCTCGGTGGTGATGCGCACCGCGTCGGCCACCGGCAATTGCTTCTCCCGGCTGATCCGGTCGCGAACCGTCTCCCCCTCCACGTACGGCATCACGTAGAAGAGGAAGCTGTCGGCCTCGCCGCTGTCGAAGAGCGGGAGAATGTGCGGGTGCTGGAGGTTCGCGGTGGTCTTGATCTCGCTGAGGAAGCGCTCCGCGCCGATGACCGCGGCGAGCTCCGGACGCAGCACCTTGAGCGCCACCTTGCGGTCGTGCTTGAGGTCCTGGGCAAGGTACACCGTGGCCATGCCACCCGCGCCGAGTTCCCGCTCAATGCGGTACTTGTCCGAGAGGGCCGAGGAGAGGCGGGACAGCGGGTCAGTCATCACGTACTCCCAAGTCACGATGTGTCATTGCGAGGCCACGCAGTGGCCGAAGCAATCGTGCATGCCCGAGATTGCTTCGTCGGCCCGTGACGGGGCCTCCTCGCAATGACAGAAGGACGCTCCGCGGCCCGTGTCGCTTCAGCGACACCAGCCGAGCCGTGGCTTCAGCCACGAGCGCTATCGCGCCCCCATCTTCGCCCGGAGCTCGGTGAACCAGTTGTCCACCACCACGACCTGCCCCGCACCGGGCGACGCATTGACGGCCGCGAGCCGCACCATCATGAAACCGGAATCACCGGGAGTGAGGTCGTAGTAGGGCACGATGTTCGACCCGAGCAGGACGCCGCCCTGCGAGAAGAGCCGGCGGGGCTCGCCCGGGCTGAACGTGGCGCCCGGGGCGATGGTCACCGCCATGAAGTCATTATTGCTCGTACTCTGGAAAAAGAGCTCCCGCCCGCTCCGGGACCACCGCGCCGCCGCCCCGCCACGGGTGGAGACTTGCCACCGGCCGCTCCCGGTGTTCGGGAAGGGCCGCACGAAGACCTCGAACTGTCCCGACTCGTTCGACGAGTAGGCGAGCCACTTGCCGTCGGGGGAGAGCGCCGCCCCCTGTTCAAGGAATTTTCCAGTGAGGAGGGGCGTCGGCACGGTGTCGCGTCCAGGGCGGATGCCGTAGATGTCCCGTCCGCCGTCAGGCGTGTTGACCCGATAGATCAGCCACTCGCCGTTCGCCGACATGTTGGCCTCGGCGATGATCCCATTGGGCGCTTGCCAGACCAGTTCGGCCGCGGCGCTGCCGTCGGCCCGCTTCTTCCAGACCGACACCGGACCGCTGTCGACCGTCGAGAGGTAGAGCACCGCCTGCCCGTCCGCCGTCCACGTCGGTCGTACCGAAGAGGTTCCGTCGAAGGTGAGACGCGAGAGGGGGCCGGCAGGTAGCTGCTTGATCCAGATATCAGGCGAAGCCACCCCGACGACGTCCAGCGCGATCCGGGTGCCGTCCGGCGAGAGACTGATGGCGCGATTGTTCGAGGGATTGAAGGACACGGGCGGGTCGAGCGGGGTGATGCCACCCTGCCGGCTGACGTAGACCAGTTCGGCGACCCCACCGGTGCTGGAGGCCAGCCCCGGCACGTAGGCCAGTGCGCCGCTGTTCGAGATCGCGAAGTCGACGCCGCCGAACGCCTTTGTCATCGCCCCTTCGAAGAGCGGCACGCCTGGCCCCGTCAGCTCGAACTTGTCCTGGTCGAACGGAGCCGCGAGGACGGCCCCGTCGGCTCGCACATAGACCAGGTATCCCGGCGCGACGTACCGCCCCAGCAGGCCCTTCGTCAGGACGTGGCGTTCGCGCGCCTTGAAGTCGTACGCCACGATGTCGAAGTCGGTCGGGTCGAGGTTGCGTCGGGAGCGGAAGAGCAACCCCTTCCCGTTCGGGAGTGCCGCCGGCCAGGCATGTCCGAGCTCGTTCGCTGCGGAATCGATCAGAACGGCCGGCTCAGGCGTGCCACCGTCGGCCCGGACTCGGCTGAGGCCGGGGGGCGCGTCGAAGTAGATCCAGCCGTCGGGCCCCCAGGCGGTTCCACCGCCGGCGCCGCTACCCGGCGTCGTCAGCGTGATCGGCGGGCCGCCGGTCACCGGCACGATCTTCAGGTCGAAATTCGGACCAGCGGAGAAGACGATCCGCTGCCCGTCGGGCGAGAACCAGGGGCTGACGGCGCCGAGCGTGCCCGGCAGCGGTGTCGCGTCGAGGCGGTCGCGGTCGCGCACCCAGAGTTGGTCCCCACCCTCACCCGGCCCGACGTAGACGAGGCGGCTCCCGTCGGGCGAGAAGGCGAGGTTCGCGCCGGGAATCCCCTGCCGCATCGCCTGGTCGGGTGGAAGCCCCATGCTGTAGCGGATCACCGGCTGAGGCGGGGCGGGGCGGAGCAGCGCCCACGCGGCGACAGCCGTGCTCACGACCGCGACGGCGGCCAGCCCGGACACGAGCGCCCGGGCCCGGGGGGACGCGACGCGCACGCCGCCCGCAACGGACGTGGTCGCCCGCGTGGCGAAGCCCGGATTCGCCAGCGCCGCCGCAAACTCCGCGGCCGAACTGAACCGGTCGGCAGGCAGCTTCTCCAGCGCGGTCAGCACTGCCGCCTCGACCTGCGGCGGAATGGTGTGCCGCTGGCTGGTGAGCGAGCGGGGCTGCTCCGTGACCACGCGCGCCACGATGGCCTGCGCCGTCGAACCGGTGAACGGCGGGTCGCCCGTCAGCATTTCGTAGAGCACGCAGCCCAGCGCGTACACATCCGAGCGCGCGGAAATCTCCCGCTCGCCCATCGCCTGCTCGGGGCTCATGTAGTGCGGCGTGCCGAGGCTCATGCCGGTCTCGGTCATCCGGGTACCGGCGGTGCTCACCGCCAGCGCGATGCCGAAGTCGGCCACCAGGGCGGAGCCGTCGTGCAGCAGGATGTTCTCGGGCTTGATGTCGCGGTGGATGACGCCGTGGCGGTGCGCGTAGTCCAGCGCGGAGGCGGCCTCGGTGGCGATCCGCACCGCGTCGGCCACCGGGAGCTGCTTTTCGCGGCTGATCCGGTCGCGGACCGTCTCCCCCTCGACGAACGGCATCACATAGTAGAGTAGGCCGTCGGCGTCGCCCGAGTCGATGAGCCCGAGGATGTGCGGGTGCTGGAGGTTGGCCGTCGTCTTGATCTCGGCGAGGAAGCGATCGGCGCCGATGACGGCGCCGAGTTCGGGCCGGAGGACCTTCACCGCTACCCGCCTGTCGTGCTTGATGTCGAAGGCCAGGTACACCGTGGCCATGCCGCCCGCGCCGAGCTCGCGCTCGAAGGTGTAGCGGTCGGCGAGCGCGTCGGTCAGCTTGGGAGGAATCATGGGCACGACAAACACCTCCCGCAGGGGTCTGGCAACGGCCAAGTTGATGAAGTGGAACCCATTAGAGTGCGCCTTCGAAGTGACGGAGGGCAAGGGGCGGAATTGGCGACTTCCGGCGTTCGGCGCCAGATTCCCAAGTACCTGCCCTGTCGGACCTTACCCCGGAGTCCTGAATGCCACGATTCAGTCCCCTCTGTCTCACTGTCCTGCTGGCTGTTGCCGGCCCCCTCGGCGCCCAGATCCCGGCCGCGGAATACGCCGCTCGGCGGGACACGGTGGCCGCCCACCTCGGCGACGGCGTGCTGCTCTCCTTCGGCGCCGGCGAGCCGATGACCGACGAGGCCGACTTCCACCAGCTGCCCGGCTTCGAGTACCTGACCGGTTACGACCGGATGAACGCGGTGTTCGTGATGGGCGTCCGCGGCGGGCGGATCACCTACCAGATGCTCTTCGAGCCGCCCATCGACCCGCGCCGCGCGCTGTATGACGGCTTTGCGCCCGACTCCGCCGACCTGGAACGCCGGATCGGCATCGGACTCCGGAATCGCGACCATCTCCGCGACGTGCTCGACGGGATGGCGGGGCGGGGCACGCTCTGGGTGGTGGCCGACGTCCACAGCCGCGACTACCGCACCACCGACACGCTGAGCGCCGGCCGCCGCTTCGTCGAGGACTTCTGGGCCGCGCACCCCGGCGTGACCGTCCGGAGCGCCGACCCCCTCCTCGACTCGCTCCGCGTCGTGAAGAGCCCGGCCGAAATCGCGCTGCTCCGCCGGGCCATCGCCATCACGGACGAGGCGCAGCTGGCCGCCATGCGGGCAGTGCGCCCCGGCGCCAACGAGGGGCAGGTCCACGCCCTCGTGGACTACACCTTCCGCATGCAGGGCGCGTCCGGCCCGTCGTTCCGCGCCATCATCGGCTCCGGCCCCAACTCCACCAGCTATCACTACCGCGCCAACGACCGCGTCATGCAATCGGGCGAGGTGGTGGTGATGGACATCGGCGCCCTCTACGACGACTACGCCGCCGACGTGACCCGCACCGTCCCGGTGAGCGGCACCTTCTCCCCGGACCAGGCGGCGATCTACGCCGTCGTCCGCCAGGCCCAGCAGGCCGCCGAGGCCGTCGCGAAGGCCGGCGCCCCCGTGCGCGACGGCGAGTCGGCCATCCGCGCCGTGATGGACCGCGAACTCGCCCGTCTCGGCCTCACCGAGGGGCCCGGTGCCACCTTCGACCCGCCCTGGGCCGACGCCGCCCGCTGCGAGCGGGCGCCGGTGGTCTGCACGCAGGCCTTCCTGTACATGGCGCACGGCCCGGGGCATGGCATCGGGCTCGAGGTGCACGACATCGGCGGCTATTCCTACTCCCCGACGGGCAGCTTTCAGTTGAACGAGGTGTTCACGCTCGAGCCCGGCGTGTACGTCAACACCGCGCTCCTCGACATGCTGGCCGACACGCCGAAGAACCGGGCCTTCATCGCGAGGGTGCGGCCGATGGTGGAGCGTTACAACCGCATCGGGATCAGGATCGAGGACGACTACCTGGTGACGGCGGACGGGGTGGAGTGGCTGTCGAAGGCGCCGAGAGAAATCGGCGAGATCCAGGCGGTGATGCGTGCGGCCGCGAAGGGGCGTCGCAAGTAGTTCTTGTCATTGCGAGGAGGTCCCGCAGGGACCGACGAAGCAATCCCGGGCAAGAACGAGATTGCTTCGGCCACTACGTGGCCTCGCAATGACACGTCCCTATTTCGGTTCGTGCGGGCCGAGCCAGCCCTGCCGGAACTTCTGGATGGCCTCGGTTACCGGCATCCCCGCATCTTCGTAGCTGACCACTTCGAGGCGGTCGTCGGCAACCACCGACACGTGCGCCTGGCTCTGCCGTCCGCGGCTTCGGAAGGTCACCGGCACGGCGTCGCCCGGCTTGTGCGCCGCCTTGATGGCGTTGAAGACACTGTCCGACGTCAGCGGCAAGCTGTCGAGGGTGAGGATCACGTTGCCGCGGTCGAGCCCGGCCTCGTAGAACGGTGAGCCGATCAGCGTCGGCCCGTCGATGCGGCCGCCCGTCGAGTCGATGTCGAGCCGGACCGGTCCGAACCAGGCGGTGCCGGGGTTTCGAGGGCGGAGGAGCAGGCCGCCCTGCGCCAGGAGCGCGGCCAGGTCCGGCACCTCGCGCCCCGCGATGTACTTCGCGAAGAACTGGTCGGCGAATTCCTTGTCGCCCGAGTACTCGACCAGCGTCGCCTGCAGGTCCTGCAGGGTGTAGGGCACTTCGGACTGGCCGTACCGGGTCCACATGGTCCGCATGAACCCGTCGAGTGACTTCCCCGTCTCCTTCCGCAGCGACAGGTCGAGCGCCAGCCCGACCACCGATCCCCAGGTGTAGTAGGAGATGAAGGTGTTGTCCTCGTTCGTCGGGTCGATCGAGGTGGCCGCGTCCACGAACGGCGCCTGTTGGCTCATCTCGACGGGGCTCGCGAAGCGGCGGCCCGGATCGTTCACGACCGCGTTGATGTTCCCCGAAAGCCCGCGGGCGTATTCCGACAGCGACGTGACCGCGGCCCGGCGGAGGAAGAGCGGCCCGTAGTAGCTCGTGAAGCCCTCCGCGAACCAGAGCTCCCCCGACATGTTGGCCCGCGTGAAGTCGAACGGCTGGAGCGACTTGGGCCGGATCCGCTCGACGTTCCACGAATGGAAGAATTCGTGGGACGCCGTCCCGAGCAGCGCCGTTTCGCTTGTCGCGAGGGCACGCGAGGAGGTGATGATGGTGGAGTTGCGGTGCTCCATCCCGTCGCCGGAGGCCCACGGGAGGTAGTCGGCGATGAACGTGTAGCTCCGCACGTCGTACTGCGGCGTGGTGCCGAAGACGGCCACCTGCTGCTGGACGACCCGCTTGAGCTTCTCGACGTAGGCGTCCAGCTCGGCGTCGCTCCCCTGGTGGTGCATGGCGACCCGCACCGGGAAGCTCCCGGAAAGCGACGTGACCCGCCACTCGCGCACCGCGTGGTCGCTCAGCTCCACAGGGCTGTCCATGAAATACTGCAGGTTGGGCGCGGTGAACCGGAGGGCGTCGTCGGTCGGGAAGAGCTGGGTGGCGGCCTTCCACGTGGAGCCGGCGGGGAGCCGGAAGGAGACCGACATCGGCAGCGATTCCAGCCCGCGGATCCAGACGAACGACGCCGGCATGTTCAGGTGGGCGTGGGTGTCGTCCACCTGGGAGTAGGTCCCGTCGGCGCGGTCGGCGTACAGTGTATAGGAGAAGCGGACGGTGCCGGTGTGCCCGGCCACCGACCAGGAGTACGGGTCGGCCCGCGTCACGGGCAGCGGGTTCCCTGCGCCGTCCTCGGCGCGCACGGCATAGACGTTCTTGGCGAATTCGTGGACGGCGTAGCGGCCGGGGGAAGAGCGGCTCATCTGGAACAGCGCCGGCCGCCGGGGGAGGCCCGAGGCGACCAGCGTGATCTCGGCCTCGTGGTGCACGGCGTTGGGGAAGGAGACCTCGTACCGGATCTCCTGCGCCGCCGCGGGGAGGGCGGCGGCGAGCAGGAGGGCGGCGAGCGGCGCGGCGCGGAGTCCGCGCGACACACCTCACCGCCACGAGACCGGGACCGCCTCGGGCTTGGTGGCCATGATGGCGGCGCCCGCCTCGAGCTCGGCCGAAATGCGGTCGCGGATGGCGCGGAGCTCCCGGAAGCCGACCAGCTGCTTCGCGTCCTCGTCCCAGAGCGTGAGGCGGAGGGTCCGGACGCTCTGCCAGAGCGTGAGCCGCGTGACCTCGCGCAACTCGGGGTGGTTGTCGTAGGCCCGCTGGAGGTTGTAGTTGGGGATCCGGCTCGCGATGTGGTGGATGTGGTGCAGCCCGATGCTGGCAGTGGCCCACTGCAGCACCTTCGGCATGGTGAGGTGCGAGGCCCCCTCGAGCCCGGACGCGAAGTAATTCCACGCCTCGCGGTAGCGCCAGTAGGTGTCCTCGTACTGGTGCTGCACGTAGAACAGGTACACCCCGATGGCCCCGGTGATGAGGGTAATCGGCACCTGCACCATCAGGAACGCCCGCCAGCCCAGCCACCAGACCATCAGTACGATCACCCCGGCCAGCGCCAGGTTGGTGAGCTGGACGCCGACCTGTTCGCGCTTCCAGCTCGCGGGGCACGTCGAGCGGGAGCCGGTGCTTGAGGACGAACTGCCAGGTGGGGCCCACCAGCAGCAGTACGGCGGGGTGGCGGTAGAGCCGGTACATCACGCGCTTCGCCTTGGAGCGGCTCAGGTACTCGCGTACCGTGAGGGTGTCGATGTCGCCCAACCCGCGGACGTCGAGGTTACCGCTGGTGGCGTGATGGATGGCGTGGGTGCGCCGCCAGTAGGCGTAGGGCACCAGCGTGATGACGCCGAGGGCGCCCCCGATCAGGTTGTTGAGCTTCTGGGAACGGAAGAACGACCCGTGCCCGCAGTCGTGCTGGAGCATGAAGAGCCGCGCGATCATCATCGACGCGGGGACGGCCAGGATCAGGGTGAGCCAGTAGCCGACCTGCAGGCTCCAGGCCGCGAGGCCCCAGAAGAGGGCCAGGAGAAAGGCGGTGGAGACGAGC
This sequence comes from uncultured Gemmatimonadales bacterium, assembly GCA_963777835.1. Lineage (GTDB taxonomy): Bacteria > Gemmatimonadota > Gemmatimonadetes > Gemmatimonadales > GWC2-71-9 > SPDF01. The sequence goes on from CAVZRK010000004.1 coordinate 569,310, forward strand.
TGGAACCCGCTCTTCCACGCCACCGGCTGGCGGTAGGGGGCGAGCATCGCGTTCCAGTCAATAGTCTTCTCGGTCGTCTCGGCCACAGGAGCGGCCGGCGGCGGCGTGTCGGTCATCTCAATCCCTCGTTGGGCCCGGGGGTCGGGCTGGTCTCAAATATACAGGGTCGGGCGGCGGGCGGGATTGGGCGGGATCGGGCGGGGTGGCCTCACGGCCACCCCGCCCACCGATGGCTGCCCTATTCCTTCAGCACCTCCCCGAAATTCGGCACGAGGTAGATGTCGGTCCGCCGATCCTGCGCGCGGGCCATGACGCGGAGACCGTCGCCGGAGAACCGGTATATCGCGGGATATCTCGGGGGCGTACCCAGCCGCACCGGCTTCCCGCCGCCGGGCGGGATTCGATACCAGGCGAGGGTCCAGGACGTCTCCAGGATCGGGATGACGATGGAGCCGTCGTCGAACCACTTCGGCGGCTGCTGGCCCTCCGCCCCGAACGCCGCGAGGCGCGTCACGCTCCCGTCCACGATCGAGATGCGATGGGCCAGGAGCGAATCCCCGTTCGGGTCCCAGCTGACGGCCACAAAGGCCTTCCCGTCTGGCGAGGGGTCGATGGAAGTCACGGCGCCAAGCGCGGCAGGGAGGGAGAACGTGCTGTCGGTGAGGCCCGGGATGCCCAGCCTTCGAAAACTCTGCGGGGTCGGGACCAGGATCGCGCCGCCGTCGGCGACGGTCTCTGTCACCACGTAGTCACCTCGCTCGATGGCGCCCACCTGGGTGATGCGCCCCGACGGGACCTCCATCCGGGCAATGCCAAGGCTGTCCCGGCCATGCGGGGCGATAAGCGTGATGCTCGTTCCGTCCTGGGCCCAGTCCCAGTCCACCAGCTTCATCGGAGGCCCGATCAGCGTTTCCGGCCCGCTGTCGAAGGGGAGGACGGAGAGTTGCCTTCGTTCGTCGCCCGCCGCCGAGGGGCGGTTCAGCAGGACACGATCCCCGGTCGGCGAGAGGCTGGCGCTGACCAGCGCCGTGGAACTCGCCAGCCGGCGCTGCGAAAACCGCATGCCTGTGGGGTCGTCCCGCTGGAGCGCCCAGACGGAATACTCGGTGGAGCCGAAGCCGTATACCAGCGCCCCGCTCTGACTCAGGTCGCCTCCGGCGTTGATCGTGAGCTGCCGCGCCACAGTATCCGGGGTGGCGGTGATGCGGCCCTTCCCGCTCACGCTGTACCGCAGGAAGTCCACCTCTCCCTGGCCCAGCACGCGCTGCATCACTGCAATCAGCGACTGGCCGTCGGGGGCCACGTTCACCGACATCGGAATCTGTGGAAAGGCGAAGACGATCGAGTCGAGCGTCACGCCGGTCCGCGAGGCGACGGTGGCGATCATGGAGCGGGGCCGGTCGTGCATCAGCAGGAGGCGGTCGCCGTCCGGAAAGCTCTCGGCGAGCAGATTGGCACCGCTGCCATCGGTAGGAACAGGGAGACTGTCACGCACGACGCCGTCAGCGATCGTGACCCATCTGAGCCATCCGATCGAGTCCCCGACCGAGGCGGGGCGGGACACAAGGGCTGTGTCGGTGGCGCCCACGATCGAGGCGTTACAACACCCGAGGTAGCGCGGATCGCCCCCCAGCGTCGGGACGCTCCATGCGCCCCACCTGTCTGCGCCAGAAGAGGCACCATAGACCAAATACCGGCTGTCCGCCGTCCACTTGATCTCCCACGCCCCCAGGACGCCGCGCACAACGGTTGCTGAGCCGGCCCCCCCCACGTCCTGGATCACGATGTCGAGGGTGCAGAAGCCGGCGGTATCGCACTGGCGCGTGGCGTACGCGATCCGGCTGCCGTCCTGGGAAATACCCGGGGAGGATGCATTGCCGGTGAAGGTGAGCTGCTGCCGCTCGAGTTGCACGGGAGGCGCGCTCGCGCGTCCGCGGAGGGCGAGCCAGCCGAGCGCGGCGATGGCCACCACGACGGCGCCGGCGACCACCGGGATCCACTTTCTCCCCGTCGTGGCTGGCTGCCACGCCGTCACCGGCCTCGTTTGCGTGGGCGTCATCCCGCCGCTCGGGGTGGCCAGCGGCTCGAGGTTCTGCAGCAATTCCTCGGCGGTCTGGAAGCGGTCCGCCGCGCGCTTGGCCAGGCACCTCATGATGACCGCTTCCAGGGCCGGCGGACACGTTGGTCGGTGGCGTGACACGGGGTCCGGCGCCTGGGTCACGTGCGCGGCCAGGATTTGCTGCGAGGTCATCCCGGTAAACGGCGGCCGCCCGGTCAGGAGCTCGTACGCCATGGCGCCCACGGCGTAGATGTCCACCCGGTGGTCGAGGTTTGGGTCGGCCGCGGCCTGTTCCGGCGCCATGTAGGAAGGAGTGCCGAGCGCCACGCCGGCGGTGGTGAGCTGCTGCCGGCCGGTCGCCTCGCTCACCGCCTTGGCTACGCCGAAATCGGTGACGAGCGCGTGCCGGCCGGAGAGCATCACGTTGTCGGGCTTGATGTCGCGGTGCACCACGCCCTGGCTGTGGGCGTAGGCCAGCGCGTCCACCACCTCGACCAGGATCTTGACCGCGTCGTGCACCGGCAACTCGCCTACGCGCGCGAGCCGCTCGCGGAGCGATTCGCCCTCGACGTACGGCATCACGAAGTAGAGGAAGCCGCCGGCCTCGCCGGAGTCGTGGAGCGGCAGGATGTGCGGATGCTGCAGGCGGGCCGCCACCTGGATTTCGCGGAAGAACCGCTCGCTGCCGAGCGTGGCGGCGAGCTCGGGCCGCAGCACCTTGAGCGCCACCTGGCGCCCGTGCCGGAGATCCTCGGCGAGGTACACCGTGGCCATGCCGCCGGCGCCGACCTCCCGCTCGATACGGTAGCGGTCGGCGAGGGCGGCGGTGAGGCGGGTGAGGGTATCGGACATCAAGTATCCAGCAGCTGACATCCGCGCTTGAGTCGTGGCTGAAGCCACGGCTCGGCGGATGTCACTGAAGTGACCCATTGCTCCGGTTGCACGTGTCGCTTTAGCGACACCAGCCGAGCCGCGGGTTCACCCGCGAGCTCGCGAGAGCCGGTGGTCACAGTCACCGCGCCCCCTCGAGGTCCCCGACCTTTGCGAGCTCCGCCCGCACGCTGTCCCGCTGCGGAATGCGCGAGGGCTCGGGGTCGGCGCGCATCCGGAGATAGTAGCGGTAGGCACGGATGGCATCGGTGCGGTCGCCGAGCTGCGCGGCGTACTTGCCTTCGAGCCGGTAGGACTCGGCGAGTCCGGTCGGCTCCGGTTCGCCGTTCGCGCTGTACCGCCGCCGCACCGCGCGCAGCGCCCGGTCGGTGCGGCCCTGCTTCTCGTAAAGTCGGGCCAGCTGGATCGAGGCGACGGCGCTGAAGCCCTCCCGCCCACGCCACAGGGAATCCGCCCGTTCCACGAGGCGGTCGGCGTCGGGCCTGCCCTCCTCGACCGCCACCCACGCCTCGACGAGGGGTGCCCAGTGGTACCAGAATCCCTGCAGGGTGTCCTTGGCGGCTGCTTCTCGAACTTCCTTCAGAATCGCCGGGGCCACCGAGAGATCGCCCTGCGAGAGGCGGAGCACGTTGCGCGCGCCCGCGTTATTGGCCAGCGTAGCCGTATCTGGCGTATTACCGCCGTACCAGATCGCGCCCAACACCGACTGCAGGGTCGCGCCGCCCGGATTGATGGTGCGCAGCGTGTCCAGCCAGCGGCCCGCCTCGTCGGGCCTGCCTCCGTTCAGCAGGTAGAACCAGCGGCTGAACGCCATGTCGTTGCGCTCCGCCCGTGTCGTGGCCAGGCGGTGGACGGCGTCGAGCAACTCGGGCTGGTGGGCAAGGGTGACGCTGTCCCTGGGGTTCTGGAAGAGAATCGCTCGGGAAACGTCGATGGGTTGGGAGGTGAGCTCCGCCAGGAATGCCGTGATGCCCGCGGCGTCCGCCGAGGACTGGAGCAGGTCCCACTTGGCTTGGGCGACGCTTTCCCCATCGGACAGAAGCGCAAGCTCCCGGCGCGTCCAGAGGCGCTGCGCCGCCGTGTCGCCGATGACGAAGTTGAGCCGGGCCAGGTGGGTGATCGGCCCGCCGTAGAGGGAGTCGAGCTCGAACGCCTTCTCGAACGCCTGGCGGGCCCGTGCTTCCGGGTCGGGGATGTCGGCCAGGCGACCGCCGTGAAAGAGGCCATCGCCGAGGTAGTACCACGCATCGGCGCTCTCCGGCATCGTCTGCGCGGCTTTTTCAGCGTCGGCAATCTGGACCTGCCACGGCGTCTGCCGCGGGTACATCGAGCCGAGCCGGAGGGTCAGGAAGGCCTGGTCCTGGGGATTCAGCCGGTCGCGGTACTGCCACGCGAGGCGGCGCACCCGGTTCATGTCTCCGGCGGCAGGATGCCAGCCGCTCGACTCGACCAGCGCGGAGAGCGCCAGTGCAAACGTCGAATCGAGCTCGACGGCGCGTTCGAGCAACGGAGTCGCTGTTTCGAACGCGCCACGGCGATAGGCGGTCACTCCGTCGAGGTAGGCACGGAGGGCATCGAGGTTGGTGGTGGTGAGTGCGCTCAGCTGGTTGGACCTGGCGCCGGCGCCGAGCGCCAGCAGCTGGGCGGTGAGCCGGTCCACCAGCACGAAGAGGCTGTCCTTCGGGCCGTCCACCGTCGTCTGCGCGAGGGTGGCCCCGCCGGGCATCGCGATCAGCGTCGCGCTGATCACGAGGTGGTCGGGCGGGCCCACGATGCTCCCCTGCAGGACCCGCCCAGCGCCGATCTTCTTCGCGACGCGGGCCACCCCCTCACCGGAAAGGTCGTCGCTCTCGCTGCCGCCGGCGTCGCGCACCGCCGCCAGCACCGAACGGGTATCGGCGGCGCGGGGGCCGCCTTCGCCGGTCAGCTTGGCCTGGAGGAGGTCCACCATCCCCTGGCGCAAGTACTGCACGCTCTGGTCGGCGCCGGCCACCCGGAACGGCAACACGGCGACGACGTTGGCGTCGAGCGCCTGTCCGCCTGAGCCTGCCCATGGCTTCCACACGAGAAGCGCCGCCACGGCGACCAGCGCCGCCCCGGCGATCGCGTAGGTCGTGATCGACCTCGGTGGCTTCGCCGCCACCACCGCCGGCACCGGTTGCGTGTGCGTCGGCGTGACCCCGCCGCTCGGCATCGCCAGCGGCTCGAGCGCGGCCACCAGTTCATCGGCGGTCTGGAACCGGTCGGCGGGCCGCTTGGCCAGGCACCGCATGATGGCCGCCTCGAGCGCAGGCGCGAGTCCGGCGCGTTGCTGCCCCACCGGCACCGGTGCCTGGGTCACGTGCGCGGCCAGCGTCTGCTGCGGATTGAGACCGGGAAAGGTCGGGTGCCCGGTGAGCATCTCGTAGCCGAGGACGCCGAGGGCGTAGATGTCCACCCGCGCGTCCATCTGCGGATCGGCCGAGGCCTGTTCGGGGGCCATGTAGGCGGGCGTGCCGAGCGCGACGCCGACGCTGGTGAGCTGCTGGCTCCCGGAGGCTTCGGTGACCGCCTTCGCCACGCCGAAATCCATCACCATTGCGTGCCGGCCCGAGAGGAGCACGTTTTCCGGCTTGATGTCGCGATGCACCACGCCGGCGCGGTGCGCCACCGCCAGCGCCTCGGCGATCTCGGCCAGCAGCCGCACCGCCTCCGGCACCGGGAACTCGCCGGTCCGGGCCAGGCGGTCCCGGAGCGTCTCACCCTCGACGAACGGCATCACGTAATAGAAGAAGCCGTCGGCGTCGCCGGAGTCGAGCACGCCGAGGATGTGGGGGTGCTGCAGGCGGGCGGCCACCTCGATTTCGCGGGCGAACCGGTCGGGGCCGAGCGTGGCCGCCAGTTCGGGGCGGAGCACCTTGATCGCCACCCGACGGTGGTGCTTCAGGTCCTCGGCGAGGTACACCGTCGCCATGCCGCCCTGGCCGAGTTCCCGTTCGATCCGATAGCGTCCAGCCAGCGCGGCAGTCAGTCTGTCGTGGGTGTCAGTCATCGGCTCGTCGAGTGGGGAGGTGATCCTCAAAGCTACGGGTTACGAGAGGGAGGCGCCAGCCGCTCGACCCGCGCACGACCCGTGGCTGAAGCCACGGGTCGAGTCGTGGCTAAAGCCACGGCTCGGCTAGTGTCACTAAAGTGACGTGGATTCTGCCATCACTTTGGGGAGGGAAGAATATGTGAGCGATAAATCGGGCTGTCCGCCGTTTCGAGCGGGTGACCGACAAGGGCGGCTGACTCACGCGTCGCTTTAGCGACACCAGCCGAGCCGCCGCTTCAGCGGCGAGCTCGAGGACGCGACCGCCGCGAAACCGAATCCGGGTTGCTGCCGTCAGTCCGAGGGTCCCCTTCGGAGTCATCCCACGTGATCCGTCCGCTGGTCGTGTGCCTGCTGGCGGGCAGTTCGGTGCTGGCCGCCCAGTCCGAGGCCCCGCCCACCGTGGCCGAATGGCGGGCGGATCTTCAGCTGCTGGCCAAGGAGTTCCCGGCCCGCCATCCGGCGCCCTTCCTGAACATCACGAGGGCGCAGTGGGACTCCGCCGTCGCCAGCCTCGACCGTCGGCTCCCGACGCTGGACCAGGACCAGACGCTGGTCGCCTTCTTCCAGCTCGTGGCGCTCCCGGGCGACGCGCACACCACGGTCCAGCCCAATCCGGCGCGCCCGCTCCATTACTACCCGATCGAGCTCTACTCCTTCGAGGACGGCCTCTTCATCCGCCGCGCCGACTCGGCCCATGCCGCGCTCGTGGGCGCCCGAGTAGTCCGGTTCGGGAATGCCAGCGCCGACGAGGCGATGAGCCGCGTGGCGACGATCGTCCCCCACGAAAACGACTGGTGGGTGCGCGCCTGGGGGCCGTTCTGGCTCACCGCCGTGGAGATGGTGCACGGCCTCGGGCTCACCGAAGATCCGAATCGGCTACGCTGGTCGTCGAGCGCGGGGGCAGGCACGACACCGTGTTCGTGTCCCCCGCGGGTCGCGATGGCTCACGGCGAGGGCGGCGCCGTGGACATGAGCCGGTGGGTGTCCATGCGCACCGCCTCCGCCCCGCTCTCGGAGGCCCGGCCCGGCAACCTCTTCTGGTGGACATGGCTCCCGGACTCCCGACACGCTCTACGTGTCGCTGCGCGGCGTCGTGCCGGTTCCTAACTCCGCGACGAATCGAAGTCAGTGGAACCAGGTCTTTGCCCTCGCCGACTCGCTCCAGCCGGCGCGCGTGGTCCTCGACATCCGCGACAACATGGGCGGCAACGGCGCGCTCAACCGCTACCCGGTGCAACAGGTCCTCCGGCGCCCCTGGCTCGACCGGCCCGACCGGCTGTTCGTGATCATCGGCCGGCGCACCTTTTCCGCCGGGCAGCAATTCGCCAACCTGCTCGAGGCGTGGACCCAGGCCACCTTCGTCGGCGAGCCCACCGGACAGCAGCCGAGCCAGTACGGCGACCACCGCCCGCTGGAGCTGCCCAACAGCCACCTGACCGTGATGGTCTCCACGGTGTTCCACCAGGCGCCGGACGAGTTCGACCGGCGCGAGTTCATCCCGCCTGATGCCTACTGCACCGCCCACGTCCGAGGCCTACCGGCACGGGGAGGATCCGGCGTTGGCCGACAGTCCTGTCGTGGAAGGCCGGGCCGGCGGTGGCCGACAGCGTCGCCGCCCTGGTGACCGCGGGCGATTCCGCCGGCGCCGAACGAGTCCTGCGCTCGGCACAGCAGCTGCCCGTCAACCGCTACCGCAGCCTCGAGGCCGAGATCAACGCCCTCGGGTATCAGTTACTGGGGCGCGGCTCCACGTCACAAGCGGTGACGGTCTTCCGCATCAATACTGCGGTTTACCCCCATTCGGCCAACGCCTTCGACAGCCTCGGCGAGGCACTCCTCGCGCACCGGGCAGCGCGACGCGGGCATCGCCGCCTACCGCAGGGCGCTCACCATCTCGCCCGGCTTTCCCCCCTCGCAGCAGGCGCTCCAGCGGCTCGGGGTCGAGCCGTAGCAAGAACCTTGTCCTGCCCCCGAGTAGTGGCTAAAGCCACTGCTCGGCTGATGTCACTGAAGTGACCGCACGAGGAACGATGTCGTCGCTTTGGCGACACCAGCCGAGCCGCGATTTCAATCGCGAGCTCCCTACGCAAACGGGCCCCCGATTTCTCGAGGGCCCGTTCTGTTGCCCCGTCCGTGCACCGCTCACCGCCGCCGGCCACCGCCGCCCCCGCCATACCCGCGATTGTAGTTGGCACTGCTCGCCGACCGGGTGTCACCGGCGCCCCGCGCGTTCGCCTCGGAGTTCATCTGCTGCTTCTGCGCAGCCGCTCATGTTCGCGTTCTCCCAGCCTCCACTGCTCGTCGGCTGCTTCCATCCGTCCGCCGTGCTGGAATAGGTCTGTCCGTCCTTCTCCGCGTACACGTTGTTCCCCGCGTGCGCCACGTAGTTGCCGTCGGAGCCCATGGCGCCGACCGACTCCGCCTGGCCGGTGTTCGGGTTGTACGCGACACCCTTGGTGGCCGAGACCTGCTGGCCGGTGTAGGCGTTGCCCTGCGTGGTGTGGACTCCTGCCGCGGCGGCGCCGGTCTGGTTGTTGTACGCGGCGCCCGCGCTCTGCGAGGCGTAGTTCCCGGTGTACGCGTTGGCCTCGGTGTTGCGCGCGGCGGCGGTCGAGGTGCCGGTCATCGAGTTGTACGACTGCTCGGTCTGGTGCGCGTAGCCGTTGCCGGTCCAGGCGTTGTAGCCGCCGGAGGTCCGGCTCACGGCGCTGGTGGCGCCGTACTGATGGTAGACGTTGCCGGTGGTGCCCGCATATCCGCCGGGCCCATAGACGGCGGCTCCCCCATAGGGGCCGTAGGCGTAGCCGTGGTACGGGTAGGGGTACGCACCATAGCCGTAGTAATAGTCGGAGTGCCCCACCGCATATCCCACGGCGAACATGAACGCCCAGCCCGCGTACGGGCTGTAGCTCATGGTGGCGCCGGAGCCGTAGGTCGTCGGCGCCGGGTAGTACACGTTGTACACCACGGTGGTGGGGTAGGTGTAGCCGGTTCCGTACACCACCGTCCCGTCCGGCGTGACGATCACGCCGTAGTAGCCGGGAGTGTACCCCACGTACACCACGGTGCTGGTGTACCCGTAGACCTGCACATAGGTGACGTAGTGGAGCGACGAACTGGTCGGGATCGAGTACACCACCGCCGGCACCGACGTCGCGACGGACCACGGCCCCGTGACCGCCGGCGCGGCGAACCAGATGCCGGACTGCATCGCGTACCATTGGTTGGAGCTTGCCTGGATGATCGGCACCGGCGAGTTGACTACGTATTGCAGCGGCGTGCCGGTGATCGGTTCGAGTTGGGGCGCCCCTCCACCGAAGGACGGCGTCGCAAAGGTTGCCGAGTCCCGGTAGACGGTGGCCGTCTGCGGGACCTGGCTCTCGATCACCGCCTCCGCGGCTTGCGGGGTGCCCGGGATCGAGGCCAGCACGTTCTCCTTCGGGCTGTCGAAGGGGATATGGGCAAAGTCCACCGGGAGTTCGTTCGGAGGCACGAACGTCCAGGCGCCGGCGGTGGTCGGCGCGGTGAACCACCGGCCCGAAATGAGCACGAAGATGTGCCCGGTGGTCGTCTCCTGGAAGATGTCCGCCTTCGTGTTGGCAACGTACTGCAGGTCGGTGCCCGGGATCGCGACGTAGCTCGGCGGCCCCTTCGTCACCATCAGCTCGGTCGGCGAGGTCGCCACGAAGATGGCCGGCGGCGTGGTGTTCTTCAGCGTGGGCTTGGGGGCGGAATCGTTGGGTGCGTAGCCGGTCATCATGTCCACCTGGCCTGACTTGGCGGCCGCCTGCCCCGCCTTCTGGACGGAGGACGGCACCTTGGCCGCCACGGTCCACGGCCCCTTGAGCGCGGTGGCCGTCATGTACCCGTCGTACACGTGCAGCCAGTAATGGTCCGATTCGTCTCGCGCCAGGAAGACCGTGGTATTGACGACCCGCATCAACGGCTGCCCCGTGACCGCGACATAGCTCGGTGCCCCGTCGACCAGGACCAGGAGGCTCTGGCGGTCGGTGAAGATGATGCTGGGCGGGGTGTTCAGGACCGGGACGGCGTTGGCCGCCTGTTGCTCCTCGCTCACCGACAGGCTGAGTTCGAGCCGGTCGAGCGACACGGCGTTTGCCCCGGCCGGGACCACCAGCGTCAACGTCGCCACGAAATTCGATTCCTGGTTGCCGGCCGCCGGAAACTTCCCGTTGGTGACCGCGATGTCGTACACGTCGACCAGCCGGGTGTCCTTGTTGACGGCGGTCACGCCCTGCATGGTGATGACCCCGTACGTCGGCGCGTCCATGCCCGGTGCCTTGATCGCGACCGCGGCACGGGCCCGGATCAGGTTGTCCTGCCACGATTCAATCTGTGGCTGATAGATGGTGATGCTGTCGCCCGAGTAGTAGAACTGCCTGGGCCAGCCGGGATCGGCGGGGGTGGACGGAGTCTGTGCCGACAGCGGCATGGAGCTGAGCGCCGCGAGGAGCGGGAGCCCAGCGAGCAGGTGGGAGAGTCGGAAAGCCATGGCTCGGCGCCTCAGGGGGTTGGTCGGAATCGCCGCCCAAATATACTCACCGCCATGCAAAGGCCCCCAATCGCTCGGGGGCCCGCACACCTGACTCGTGAGTTCCTGGGGCGCTGTGCGCCTACTGCGGGGCCGCCGTGGTCACGTACACCAGGTTGTTCCCCTGGAAGGCCGAGCGGTACCAGTCGTTGCCGCAGTGCTGATACTCCACGCCGCCGACCGTGCTCGCGGCGCACCCGGCGGGTAGCGCTGGCACAACGGTGCCGATGGCCTGCGCGCCGGCGGGGGCCGGCGCTGCCGCTGGCTTCGCCGCCGCGGCGGCCGCCGTCTGCTGCTGGGCGGTGGCCGACTGCTGGGCGGCAGTAGCCGATTGCTGCTGGGCCGTGGCCGACTGCTGCGCGGCCGTGGACTGCTGCGCCGCCGCGTTCGCGGCGGCGGCGTCTTGCTGCTCGTCATTGCGGACCACGGTCGACACCACGACGGCGGTCCGACGGCTGGTCGCTCGGTGCACGTGGCCGGCCTGCGCCACCGTGATGTCAGGAAGGACCAAGGACGACCGCGGCAACGAGCCAGCCGGCGACTCTGAGTGGGGATTTCATGCGCGTCCTCCGATTGTCATCATTCGCCAGGTCATTGATTCGTTTCCGGGTTCAGGAAGGGGACCTCCTGTGCCCCCTTCGGCGGCGTGAAGGCAAACAGGTCCGGTGACAGCCGTGGATTGACCTTCCAGTCGCTGAGGATTGCCCCCATGGTGAGCATCGCCGGGGTCGCGCGATCGCTCACGAGGTACTTGCGCGGCAACGGCGCCCCGGCGTCCGGGATCCAGATCTGGAACTCCACCTGGGGCCGGCTGAACACCAGGTGGTCACAGATGACGCCGTCGATGACCTCCTTGCCCACCACCCGCGCCAGGCTGACATCCTCCATCAGCAGGGGAAAGACATCCGGCCAGACCAGGTCGGAGATCGGCACCGCCAGGTCCAGCGAGTCGTAGGCCATCTGAAACATGTCCGGAATGCCGCCGGGCGCCGCCTTCGTCGCGTAGACGTTCCGGGCCGAGTCGGCGAGCGTCATGGTCGAGCCATCGAAGTACAGCGTCTGCCGGAAACCCACTCCGTGGCGCTCGCCGCGCAGCTTGTTCGGACGCTCCACGGTCACGCTGCCCCACGCCACATAGTCGACCCGGTCCCCGGTGTCGAGCAGGTCCTCGGTGACGATTTCCGTCTTGACGGAAAACCGCTGCAGGCCGTTGAGGTAGTCCATCGAACGGCGGAGGATCTCCACTGCCTGCGAATCCACGACCTGGGGCGCAAACTGGTTCGCCCCCTCGGTGGCCGCGAGCTCCTGTCCCGCCGTGGCCTCGGTGGTCGGCGTCTGTCCCGCCGGCCGGCAGGCTGCCAGGGCCACCATGGCGACCAATACTGCCGCTCCCGTGACGTTCATCATGCGTCCCTTTCTGCGGGGTGTCCCGCTCACAGCGCGCCTGGGCCTGGGGCGCCCACACCCACGCCGCGCCCCCCGACCCCGACGCCTCCGCCGACGCCCACCTTGTCGATGAAGAGCGCCGTCGCGCCGCCGCCGAGGGGCACGCTGCCCTCGATCAACTTGTAGGTGTAGACGAGGTCGGCGCCGTCGAGCTGGGGATTCGAGATTTCGATGATGGCGACTGAATTGTCGGGCTGCCCCGGCTCGTAGACCGACAGCGTGGCGTTCGGCGGGTCGGCGCTGAAGTTGTCCGCCCCGTCTGCGGGGGTCCACTCCCGGAGGTACTCGGCCATCGTGATGTGCCCGGCGATCCGGTTGGGACGGTCCGAGAAGTAGATGATCTGCCCGCTCACGTTGCGCAGTCGAAGCGTCAAGGCGGTGGTGTCCGCGTTCAAGTCCTCGGCCACCTGCACGAACATGAACTCGGCGCCTCCGGTGGCGCCGCGGATTCGTACCGGCCCGGCGCCAGCACAGTCACCGCGGCGAGCATGCCGCGCACGGAAGCGCGCTCCGTCGCGGCCGGCTCCGTGAACGGTACTCAGTGACGCCTCGCGGTCAGTGACCTGCTTCAGGATCTGGAAAGACTTGACATCGCTCAACCTACGGGTGTGATCCTGAAGGAAAGGCCAGTAGAATGGTGAAGATGCACTTTATGCATCGCTGCTACGCGGTCACCGCGCCCGGACTCGAGCACCTCACCGCCGCCGAACTGCGCGACGTCGGGGCGGCCGTCAATGCCACGGAGCCTGGAGGCGTGTCGTTCGAGGCCGCGCCCGGCATTCTCTACGCCGCGAATCTTCACGTCCGCACCGCCAGCCGGATCGTCGTCCGCATCGCGCAGTTCCATGCGACGAGCTTCGCCGATCTCGAAAAGCAGGCGCGGCGGGTGGCGTGGGCGCGGTGGGTGCCGGCCGGCGGCGCCGTGCACTTCCGCGTCACCAGTCGCAAGTCCCGGCTCTACCACCAGGACGCGGTGGCCGAACGGCTCGAACGGGCGGTGCTGGCGGCCTTCCCCGGTGCGCGCGCGGTCCGCGCCCCCTCCGACGCGGACGCGCTCGATGACGACGTCACGTCCCTTCCCGGCGTGCAGCGGTTCCTCGTCCGCATCGTGGACGACGAGCTCACCCTCAGCGTCGACAGCTCCGGCGCGCTCCTCCACCGGCGCGGCTACCGGCAGGCTTCGGCCAAGGCCCCGCTCCGCGAAACGCTGGCGGCGGCGATGCTGCTGGCGCTGAGGTGGGACGGGTCCAGGCCGCTGGTCGATCCGCTCTGCGGCTCCGGGACGATCCCCATCGAGGCGGCGCTCCTGGCGCGGCGGATTCCTCCCGGCTGGCGGCGGCGCTTCGCGTTCGAGCGGTGGCCGGAGTTCAAGCCGTCGGTGTGGGAGTACGTGCGGGGGGAGGCCGAGAAGGAGATCCTGGCGCAGTGCGGCCGTGCCGATCGTGACCGCCGACCGGGACGCCGGGGCGGTGGAGGCGTGCGCCGCACAACGCGGAGCGGGCGGGGGTAACGGGCGACCTGTCGATCATGCGTGCCGCACTGACATCCACCCTGTCTGATCCCGAGGTTTCGGCCCTCCCGCCCGGGTTGGTCCTCACCAATCCGCCCTATGGCGTCCGGGTCGGCGAGAGCGGCCGACTGCGCGACTTGTACGCTTCGCTCGGCAATGCCATGCGCGGGCCACTCGCCGGCTGGTCCCTCGGCTTCGTGACGTCCGATCCGGTGCTGGCGGCCGCGACCGGGCTACCGCTGTCGGACATGCTGGATACCTCCACCGGCGGCCTCCCGATCCGGTTCTACCGATATCGTTGAGGCGACACGATTTACAGGCTCACTAAAGAAACATTCACCCATCCTTAACATCGACTATATTCGAAGATCGACATCCTCCATCCCTACCCCACCTTGGTTGGAGGGTCTGTGAGGCGACAACTGAAGCTCCATCTTGCCGCGGTCGCCCTGATCCTGGTGGCCGCTGCTCCGGTATCCGCACAAGACCCGGGGTGCGCCGGCGCCAAGTACAGCGACTCCCATTTCCACCTGACCAACTACATCCAGGAAGGGACGGACGTCAAGGACTACGTCCGGATGATGGGCAGCAGCGTGTGCCGCTCGACGCTGTTCGGCATTCCGCTCCAGCAGGAATGGGCCTACGGCAACTCGGGCGGCTTCGCGCCCACCTATTACCTCCAGTCCGATGCCCCCCTCTACTACTACTCGTTCACCGACGCCTTCATCGCGATGGCGTACCGGTCGCTCCCGCCGGCCCAGCAGGCGCGGCTCGACCCGATGATCACCGGCTTCAACCCGGCAGACATGTACGCCGCGGATCACATCCGCCGGGTGCTGCTCACCTTTCCGGGTGTCTTCTCCGGCATCGGCGAGTTCTCGATCCACAAGGAGTTCGTGTCCGCCAAGATCGCGGGCGGCGCGGCGAGCCTGACCGACCCGGCCCTCGACCGCCTGCTCGATTTCGCGGGCGAGGCCGGCCTGGTCGCGCTGATGCACAACGACCTGAACATGCCCTTCCCGAAGGAAGGGCAGGATCCGTATCTCCTGGCCCAGATGCGGTCGCTCTTCGAGCGGCACCCCAAGACGACGATCATCTGGGCCCACATCGGGCTCGGGCGCGTGGTGCGGCCGGTACCGCAGCAGCTCGCGCTGCTGGACGTGGCGCTGGCCGACCCGAAGGTCGCGCACGTGTACATCGACATCTCGTGGGACGAGACGGCCAAGTACATCACGTCGAGCCCCGAGGCGGTCGCGCGCACGGCGGCGCTGATCAACAAGTACCCGGACCGGTTCCTGTTCGGCACCGACGTCGTGGCGCCGGCCAGCCTCGCGGCGCCGATGGCGGTGTACGACGCCTACGCGCCGCTCTGGCAGGCGCTCACGCCGGAGGCAAGTTACAAGGTGCGCCTCGGGCAACTACCAGCGGCTGTTCGACAAGGCGCGCCTGGACGTGCGGGCCTGGGAGCGGGCGAACGTCGGGAAGCCGCAGCCGGTGCCGGCGCCGACCCCGTCGTCGGGCGTCGGGCCGCCGCCGTGAAGGATTGGTGCTAGTGATGGACGGGTCTCCGTGCGGAGCGCCCGGTGATTTCACCACTCCGGAGGAGTCCAATGAGAGTCGTACGATTGCGGTCCCTCGCGCTCCTGGTAGCGGCGCTGGCGATCGTCGCCGCCCCCGCCATGGCGCAGAACGCGCCCACCAAGCCGAAATTCGATGTGTACGGGTTCGCCCAGCTCGACTTCGGCTTCCAGATCGACCGGATCAACCCCGACTGGTACGATGTGATGCGCCCCACCAAGCTGCCGGCCTTCGAGGATGAGTTCGGGACCGATGGCAATTCATTCATGAGCGTCCGGCAGAGCCGGTTCGGCGTGCAGTCGTGGGTGCCGACCAGCGCCGGCGAACTCTACACCATCTTCGAGTTCGACATGTTCGGCGTCGGGGCCGACGCCGGCCAGACCACGATCCGGCTCCGCAAGGCCTACGGCCAACTGGGCAAGTTCGGCGCGGGCCAGACCAACAGCGCCTTCATGGACATCGACGTCTTCCCCAACACGCTCGAGTACTGGGGCCCGAACGGCATGGTCTTCTTCCGGAACCTCCAGGTGCGCTACATGCCGATCCAGGGGGAGTCGTTCCTGACCATCGCGCTGGAGAATCCCGGCGCCAGCGCCGACCAGGGCGAGTACGCCGACCGCGTCGAGCTCGACCGACGTCGCAGCGAAGTTCCCGCTGCCCGACCTGACGGCCCAGTACCGCTCGGGACACAAGTGGGGCTACGTCCAGCTCGGCGGCATCGTGCGCCGCATCGAATGGGAAGACAACAACGCCGACGCCTTCGACCTCTCGGGCGACGCCACCGGCTGGGGCTTCAGCCTGAGCTCCAACATCAAGATCCAGAAGGACGTGATCCGGCTGCAGGGCGTGTACGGCGAGGGGATCCAGAACTACATGAACGACGCCCCGGTGGACATCGGGATCCAGAACAACTTCTCGGACCCGGTCACCCCGATCATCGGCGTGGCGCTGCCGATGTGGAGCGTGGTGGCGTTCTACGACCGGACCTGGAGCGAGAAGTTCACCAGCTCGTTCGGGTATTCCCACCTGAACATCGACAACAGCGACGGGCAGTCGGCCGACGCCTACCACGCCGGTTCGTACGTGGCGGCCAACCTGATCTACTACCCGGTGCCGAACGTGCTGGCCGGCATCGAGTACATCTGGGGCCAGCGGGAGAACAACTCCGACGGCTGGACCTTCGACGACAACCGGGTGGCCGTCTCGTTCAAGTATTCCTTCAAGCAGACCTTCGGAGGCAACTGATGTCCCGCTTCATCGACAACGACTCGGCCGCGGCGCCCTCGGGCTCGCGCTCGCGAGCGCCGTGCTCCCGGCGGCCCCGGCCGCCGCGCAGACGCCGGCGCAGATCCAGGCGGCGGTGGACGCCGCCTACGCCAAGTACAAGGGCAACAATGACGGCGCCGTCGCCGACTACATCCCGGCGCTGGCCAAGGTGGACCCGAAGGTGTTCGGCATCGCGGTCGTGACGGCCGACGGCAAGGTGTACACCGCCGGGGACCTCAAGACCGAGGTGTCGATCCAGTCGATCTCGAAGGTGTTCACCATGGCGCTGGTCATGGACCAGCAGAGCCCCGACGCCATCCTGAAGACCATCGGGGCAGACGCGACCGGTATGCGGTTCAACTCGATCGTCTCGATCGAATGGTCGTACAAGGGCCTCGGCGGGTCGAAGCTCGAGAGCGCCGCGGAAATGAATCCGCTGGTCAACCCGGGCGCCATCACCGCCACCAGCATGGTGGCCGGCAAGAGCCGTGACGAGATATGGGGCAGCATTGCGAACTTCTACAATGCCGCTGCCGGCCGCCAGCTCACGGTCCTCAAGGACGTGTACGACTCCGAGGCCGCGACCAACCAGCGGAACCAGGCCATCGGCATGCTGATGTACGCCTACGGCTACATCAAGGACAACCCGCTCCAGGCCGTGGACATCTACACCGAGCAGTGCTCGGTCGGCGTCAACGCCAAGGACCTGGCGATGATGGCCGCCATGCTGGCCTTCGGGGGCAAGAACCCGGTCACCAACAAGCAAGTCATGAAGTCGGCCGACGTTCCCGAAGTGCTCGCGGTCATGGCCACCGCCGGCCTCTATGACGACGCCGGCAAGTGGCTGTTCAACACCGGCCTGCCCGCCAAGAGCGGCGTGGGCGGCGGCATCATCGCCGTCTCGCCCGGCAAGTTCGGCATCGCCGTGATCTCGCCGCCGGTGGATGCCGCCGGCAATAGCGTCCGCGCCCAGCTGGCCATTGCGGACATCTCGAACGCGCTCGGCGGCAACCCGTACGCTCAGTTCGGGCCTGCCAAGTAGCACCATCCGCCGCGTCGGGGACGAGGGTCGCATTCCCTCGTTCCCGCGCGGGTCGGGTCGGTGGCGCGTGACATTCTAGCCCGGAGACAACCGCATGGCACAGTCCTCGTTCGCCGGTACGCCCTTCCTGCGTTCCCTCGCGGTGGTAGCCGCCCTCGGGCTGCTGCCCGCGCGCGCCGCCGCCCAGGATATTTCGGTCGTCAATCCGGCCGACTCGGTCGCGACGGCCGACTCGATCCCCAGGATCAGCCGCGCCGACTCGCTCGCCATGCGGAAGCCGATGGCGAATACCACCGCCGGCGAGTTCACCCCGGGCAAGGGGTTCCAGCTCTTCACCTCGCCGAAGGCCAGCCTGAACATCAGCGTGTACGGCCTCTTCCGGTGGATCGACCAGACGCCCGCCGACCAGACCTTCACCACCCATCTCGACAAGGTGCGGCCCGTCAACCCGCGGAACGACATGTACTGGCAGCGGTCCATGATCTGGTTCACCGGCTTCTTCGGAACGCCCAAACTGCGGTACAACCTCACCGTCTGGTCGCTGGGGGCCACCCAGCAGACCCTGGTGTTCGGCAACCTCCAGTACCAGGTGAGCCCCGCCCTGACCCTCGGGGTCGGCATGGCGCCAAACCTCGCCGTGCGCTCCATGCAGGGGTCCTGGCCGTTCTGGGCGGGGAGCGACCGGCAGATGACGGAAGAATTCATGCGGGCTGGTTTCTCCTCCGGCGTCTTCATCACCGGGCAACCCCTGAAGCGGTTCTGGTACACCGCCGGCGTCAACACCAACCTCAGCCAGCTCGGGGTGACGGCGTCCAACGACGGACGCGGGATGGCCTACAGCGCCAGCGTGCAGTGGATGCCGACCACCGGGGAGTTCGGGCCCCGCGGGGGCTTCGGCGACCTGGAGCACCACGAAAAGCTGGCCACACGGTTCGGATCGTCGTACGCGTATGCCCCGGACGAGTACCGCGCCGCCCCGCTCGACCAGCCCAAGCCCAACGAGACGCAGCTCCGCCTGTCCGACGGCGTGTACGCCTTCGAGACCGGGGCGCTGGCCGACTCGGTGACCGTCGAGTACCTGCAATACAACGAGCTGGCCATCGACGCCGGGCTCAAGTACCGCGGCTGGTCGTTCCAGTCGGAGTTCTATACCCGCAGGCTTTCCAACTTCGTGGCCGATGGCCCGCTACCGTTGACGTCAGTCACGGACTACGGCGCCCAGGCCCAGCTCGGGTACATGGTGGTGCGAGACAAGCTCTTGATGTATGTGTCGGGAGGTTATGTCTGGGACCAGTTCAAGCGGTATCCCTACGAGATCTCGCCCGGTCTCAGCTTCTATCCGATGGGCACGAGGAGCTGGCGGCTCAACCTGCACACCATCAACGTCCACAAGAGCCCGACCGGATCCAGCTTCGGGTATTACGCCGCCGGCCAAGACGGGTGGACCTACTCGCTCGGCACGGACATCCTTTTCTGATCTGGGGATTTATGCGGTTTCACGCGATCGCTTCCCGCTCGATCACCGGCACTTGCCTGATGGCCTGCGCGCTGGCGCTCCTGGCGTGGAGCCCGGCCAGCGCCCAGCAGTTCAACTCCGACAACTACCTGTCGAAGCCCCCCGGTGTCTCGACGATCATCCTGACCATCGGCGAGCAGAGCGACATGGTCATGACGACCTTTTCCCTGATCCCGAAATTCGAGTTCACCGCCGCGGTGTACGTGTTCAACTCCGACCAGAATCGCTCGACAGATGAAGGGTACTCGACCAGCCTCTACTTCAAGTACATGATCGCCGAGAACTCCACCAAGAACGGCGGCCTGGCTTTCAAGGGCGGCACCGGCATGGATCCGGGCTACCTGACCAGCGTCGGCCTGGAGGACGCGTTCCAGACCTGGTGGGTGAACGCGCCGCTGACGCTGCCCTTCTATGGCAACAAGCTCTCGTGGGATTTGATGCCTGGCGCAAGCTACACGTTCGACAACGCAAACAGTCTCGAGGTCGGCTGGTCGTTCACCTACTCCACCCGGCTGGGGTGGTATCCCAAGGGACCCAAGACGGCGATCGTGGGCGAGGTGTTCGGCGGCGTCGGCGAGGTCGAGACTCCCGCCGAATACAAGATCGGGGTGCGCTACGAGCCGAACCAGTATGCCACCTTCGCCCTGACCTACGGACAGGAGTTCACCAGCTCCCTGGGCGCGGGATGGCAGCTGGGCATGATGCTGTTCACGCCGCCCTTCTTCTGCATCACGGGGTGCGACGTCAAGTAGCGCCCCTGGGCCTGCTCGCCGAACAAGGGAGATCCGATGGGATCAAGCATTCCGGGACGGCACCTCTGTGCGGGTGTCGCCGTCATCTTGCTGTGCATCACGACGCGGGTGACGGCCGTGGCGGCCCAGGACAGCACCGCGCGCGTCCCGGATGTCGTCTGTGCGTCGAAACCGGGCGAACGCCAGAGCTGCGCGGCGAACACCGGCGCGGGGGTCACACTGCTCCGGGAGACGGGCAGCCTGGCGTGCGTATTGGGCGTGACCTGGGGCTACGATCAGCAGAGCATCTGGGTCACGGATGGCTGCAGCGGCCAGTTTGCGCTCGGCAAGGCCAAGAGAGACTCGTGGGGGACGTACACGCCCGGTACCGGGTTCAAGGTAGTGAACACCGACAAGGGCGACCTCAACTTCAGTCTGTACACCTACGTCCGCTACCTCAACCAGATGGGCCTCGATCCGACCTACACCGACGCGTTCGGCAACACCGTCCCGGTGCAGCAGCGGCAGGATGTCCAGTTCCAGAAGGTCATCCTGTACTTTCGCGGCTGGATCCTGAGTCCGCGCTTTCGATACCTGACGTACGTGTGGAGCACGAACACCAGCCAGGGGCTGTCCGCGCAGGTCGTCGTCGCCGGCAACCTCATGTACAACATCAACAGCCACCTCACCGTCGGCGGCGGGATCTTCGGCCTGCCCGGCGTGCGCTCGACCGAGGGTCAATTCCCCGCCTGGCTCCCGGTCGACAACCGCCTCATCGCCGACGAGTACTTCCGGCCGTCCTACACCACCGGCATCTGGGCCCTCGGCGAGGTGGTCGATCGTCTCAGTTACACCGTCATGCTGGGGAACAACCTCAGTCAACTGGGCGTGGACGCTGGCCAGCTGGACAACGGGCTCAACACCGTCTCGGCGTCCCTCGTCTGGCTGCCGAGCACCGGCGAATTCGGAGGGCCGCGAAGCCCCTTCGGCGACTTCCAGGATCACGAGAAGCTCGCGACGCGATTCGCGGCGCACTACACCTACAGCCTGGAGAACTACCAGGGCCAGCCCAATACGGACAACTTCGAGAACGTCCAGATCCGTCTGTCGAACGGCGGGATCATCTTCGCGCCCGATATCTTCGGCGCCGGGATCTGGGTCCAGGATGCACGCTACCAGATGACAAGCGTGGACGCGGGCCTCAAGTATCACGGATTTTCGCTGGATGCGGCGTATTACGGGCGCTGGATCGATGACTTCCAGGGGCCCGGCACGGACGGGCTCTCCAGCCTGCGGGACGACGGATTCCAGGTGCTGGCCTCCGCCATGGCGATTCAGAAGACGCTGCAGGTGTACGTCGCCGGCTCCAAGATCTACGGCCAGTACGGTGACCCCTCGGACGTCAGGATCGGCGCCAGCTGGTTTCCCTGGAAGAACCAGATCGTCCGCTGGAACGCCGAGGTGCTCAAGTTGAACCACTCACCCGTCGGCGCCCTTTCGCTCCCCTACCCGGTGGGCGGCAACGGCAACGTCTTCTACACCAGCGTCGAGGTCAACTTCTGAGCGGAAGTGCCCTGCGTCTCAGCCGGCCAGGGCCATGACCATCACCGAGCCCCACAGCGCCAGCAGCAGGTTCCCCACCGCGTAACTCACGCCGTAACCCAGGGTCGGGATTTTGCTCCCGGCCTTCTCCTGCACGGCGGCCAATCCTGCCGGCGAGGTCCCCGCCCCGGCGCAGATGCCCATGAGCACGCCGGGGTGAATGCGGAGGAGATACCGCCCGACCAGGATGGTCACGACGTTCGGGACGAGGCACACCAGGACGCCCGCGACGACGAGCGGCACGCCCGGAGGTGGCCAGCCCCGTGATGAATCCGGGGCCGGCGTTGATGCCGACCACCGCGAGAAAGCCGGTCAACCCGATCGAGTCGAACATCCGGAGCACCGGTTCTGGCATGGCGGCCAGGGCGGGGCGCACCGAGTGCAGCCAGCCCGCGAGGAGCCCGCCGAGGAGGACGCCGACCGGCATGCTGATGCCGACGTCGAGCCCGCCCAGTCGAACCGTCGCCAGCCCTGCCAGTCCACCGAGCGCGATGGCTACGGTCATGCTCAGGAGGTCGGTGCTGCCCGCGGGAGGGACGACGCGGCCGAGGACCGGGGCGAGGCGGGAGAGCTGCGCCGCCGGACCGACCAGCGTGAC
The DNA here is from genome assembly GCA_963777835.1 of uncultured Gemmatimonadales bacterium. Taxonomy (GTDB): domain Bacteria; phylum Gemmatimonadota; class Gemmatimonadetes; order Gemmatimonadales; family GWC2-71-9; genus SPDF01. Next base: position 591,174 of record CAVZRK010000004.1, read on the forward strand.
CACGTCGCCCCGCTCCACCACGGTGCGGAGGCCGATCGGGACCTGCTTGCCTCCCCGCAGGAGCTGCCGGACGAAGACGCTCCGGCTCGTCTCCTCCCTGCCGACGGATTCGGCGATGTCGCCGAGCGTCCGACCCGCCACCTCCTTCGCGGCCACCGTCACGTCCACCGTGCTCACCGGGATGTCCAGCAAGCCGGGATCGTCGACTTCCGTACCGGTCAGCGGATTCGCGGCATCGGCGAGCGTCGACAGGCGTCCCGAGAGCGCCAGGACGTGGCCCGCGCGAACGACCGTACCCGGCGTCGGATCCATGACGCCATCCGGCGTCCTGAGGCGCTCCACAAAGACGCGCGCCGGGGCGAAGGACCGCTCCAGCTCCGCCACCGTGCGGCCGTCGAGCCGGGCGGGCACCGCGTAGGCACGCAGGGCGACGCCCTGGTACGCTGACACCCCCACGTCTCCGCCGCCGACCCCCAACTCGGACTCGAGCCGCCGGCACTCGGCGGCCAGGTCCGCGCGCATCAGCCAGGGTCCCACGGTGGTGAGGGTGAAGATCTCCGTCAGCAGCCCGACGAGGTAGGTGACCGCAAAGGCCACCGCGAGGCTGGTGGAGAGCGCCTGGGTCGTCGCGGGCTCGAGCGGGAGACGGGTGATGGCGTCACCCGCCGTGCCGATGGCCGCTGAGGCGTTCAACCCGCCGGCAAGCAGGCCGGCGCCGCCGCCGGCATCGAACCCGAAGATCCTGGACAGCGCGAGCGCGCTGGCGAGCACCGTTCCGCAGAGCAGGAGGGCGAGTCCCACCTGGGGCAGGGCGCTCCGACCGAGTCCCCGGAAGAACTGCGGGCCGGTCTGGTAGCCGATGGAGAAGAGGAAGAGGACGAAGAACACCCACTGCAGCGAGGCGGGCACTTCGATTTGCAGTTGCCCGACGGCGACGCCGGCGATCAGGACCGCCACGACCGCGTTCAGCTGAATCGGGCCGAGCCGCACTCGGGTCAGCGCGTACCCGAGCGCGAGGGTGAGGAAGAGCGCGATTTCGGGATGTGCGCGGAGGGTCTCGATCAGCCAGTTCATGCAGGCAATCTATTCCGTCATTGCGGCGACCGCTGTCGCGTCCTTCCCTCACTGCTGCGTTCCGGGGTCCGGTGGGGCCCTTCCACCGGCGACTGCAATCACTTGCCGAAATATACGATAAACCATTGTCATTAAATTAGTTACACTGTAGTTCGGCGAGTGGCATTGCTCCTGCTCTTGAGTCCTCCAGCAACACACTCTCGACCGGAGCCTTGCACCATGTCGTTCCCGAATCTTTCCGCGCTCACCCCCGACGCGATGGCCGCCGACCGCCGAGTGCAGGTCGCCTATGCGCGTGCCTGGGAGGCGGTCGTCGAAACGCACCGAATGGAAGCCGCCAGCTTCGTCGAGGCGCTCGCCCCGCTCGTGTCGGTGGATGAAGCGCTCGACGCCTACTTCCGCGAGGTGCCGGTACCCCTCGGCATGCGCGACGCCGTCCGCACCGGCGCCTTCCTCAAGCTGGACTTCTCGACGCTCGATTCACCGGCTCCCGCGGGCACCCCCGGCGGTTGGGCCCTCCTGAACCCCGGGACCTTCCTCGGGGTGACCCGGCGGATGGCCACCGCCACGCAGGAGGCGCGGCGCCGGATGACGCTCGCCACCGCGCGCGCGCTCGAGGGGATCGCCGCGACCCACAAGCAGAACGCGCTCGACCTGGCCGCCGTCCGCGGCGGGTCGTCGGAGGACGGCGTCCGGCACTACATCCGCACCATGGACCTCCCCTCGCACCAGGCGCAGATGGTCTACCAGCAGGCGCTGGCGGCCATGGCCGAGGGCGAGCTCGCCGCGCCGCCGGAGGAGACCGCCGCCCCGGAGGCGCAGCCGACGCCGACCCGGATCCCATTCCTGAAGGTGTGGGCGAGAGCGAGCTAGCTCGCCGGCGGGGCAGGGGGCAGCGGGGCAGCGGGGCGCAGGGCAGTTAGTTTTGCCGCACCATGAACAACCGAACACAGCCACCGGTGCCGAGCGGATCGACGCGATTTGCGCGCGCGGTTCGCCGGCACTGTCCGCATTGCGGGGGCCGACCGGTGTTTCATCACTGGCTCAGGATGCTGCCCAGTTGCCCCACCTGCGGGCTTCGCTTCGACCGCGGCGAGCCGGGCTACTACCTCGGCGCCATCTGGATCAATCTCCTCCTGGCCGAGTCGCTCTCGATGGCGGTGATCTTCACCGTCATCGTGCGCGCATGGCCGACGCCGCCGTGGGACACCCTCGCCTGGACCGCGCCGCTTGAGGCGCTGATCGCGCCGTTCATCCTCTTTCCCTTCAGCAAGACGCTCTTCCTCGCCTTCGACATGGGGATCCGACCCCTCGCCGAAAAGGACTTCTTGACGTAACCGTCCGGGCGTCCCCCTCTCCACATGGTGGAGAGGGGGTCAGGGGGTGAGGTGAGCCGAGGGCCCCGCTGCCCGCTGTCTACGCCCACGGCCTCGGCTGTCCATGCTTCAGCACGCTCCCCATCGCCTCGGCATAGCGGGTCCACTCCGCCGCGAGGCGGCGCAGCTCCTGCCGCCCTGCAGGGGTGAGCTGGTAGTACCGCGCGCGGCGGTTCCGCTCCGACTGGCCCCAGTCGGAGGTGATCCATCCCTTCCGCTCCAGGCGCCCCAGCGCGGGGTATAGCGATCCTTCCTCGATCGTCAGCACGCCCCCCGTCACCAGCCGGATCCAGTCGCCCACGCCGGTGCCGTGCGTCGGCTCCCACGCCAGGGCGCGGAGCACGAGCAGGTCGAGTGTGCCGGGCAAAAGTTGCATCTGATGTGGCCCTCAGTCCCCAGTCCTCAGCCGTAGTCCTCGTTCCGCCGTCCACGTGCAGCCCCTCCGTGCGTGCAAGTCCCCGTTCTCCTTCCTCTTGAGTGCTTCCCATAGACTATCTATGGAGAAAACCTACCCCCGGCCCGCGCCCTGCGCTATCCTCCGCCGTCCGCCACCAGTCCCCCAGGAACCGCCTGCGCGAGGTAGCCCCGTGACCGCCCCGATCGACCGCATCGACCAAGTCTATGGCACCGACGTCTTCTCCCGGCGCGTGATGCGCCAGCGCCTCCCCAAGGAGGTCTTCAAGAGCCTCATCCGCACCATCGACGCCGGCGAGCCGCTCGACGCGCAGGTGGCCGACGTGGTGGCCGCCACGATGAAGGACTGGGCCATCGAGAACGGCGCCACCCACTTCACCCACTGGTTCCAGCCGCTGACCGGTCTGACCGCCGAGAAGCACGACTCGCTGGTGAGCCCCGACGGGTCAGGCGGCGTGATCTTCAACTTCTCCGGCGCGGAACTGGTGCAGGGCGAGCCCGACGCCTCGAGCTTTCCGTCCGGCGGCCTCCGCGCCACCTTCGAGGCCCGCGGCTACACCGCCTGGGACCCGACCAGCCCCGCCTTCCTGGTGCGCGGCGAGAACAACGTCACCCTCTGCATCCCGACCGCCTTCGTCTCGTGGACCGGCGAGGCCCTCGACACCAAGATCCCGCTCCTCCGCTCCATGGAGGCGCTCTCCAAGCAGGCGCTCCGGATCCTCAAGCTCTTCGGCACCGACGCCGGCGTGAACCGGGTCATCACCACGGTCGGCCCGGAGCAGGAGTACTTCCTGGTGGACCGGGAGCTCTTCTTCCAGCGCCCCGACCTCATGACCTGCGAGCGCACCCTCTTCGGCGCCCGCCCGCCGAAGGGCCAGCAGCTCGAGGACCACTACTTCGGCACCATCCCCGCCCGCGTGCTGAAGTTCATGTCCGACGCCGAGCTGGAGCTCTACCGCCTCGGCGTGCCGGTCAAGACGCGCCACAACGAGGTGGCGCCGGGCCAGTACGAGATCGCGCCGCTCTTCGAGGTGAGCCACATCGCCAGCGACCACCAGATGCTGCTGATGGAGACCCTCAAGCGGGTGGCCCAGCGGCACGGGCTCGCGGCGCTGATGCACGAGAAGCCGTTCGCCGGCGTCAACGGCAGCGGCAAGCACAACAACTGGTCCATGGCCTCCGACACCGGGGTCAACCTGCTCGACCCGCAGGACGAGACCCACACCAACCTGCAGTTCGTGGTCTTCCTGGTGTCCGTCATCCGCGCCGTGGACCTGCACGCCGACCTGCTGCGCGCCTGCATCGCCAGTGCGGCGAACGACCATCGCCTCGGCGCCAACGAGGCGCCGCCGGCCATCATCTCGATCTTCCTCGGCGACATGCTCTCGGACATCCTCGCCCAGGTGGAGCAGGGACTGCCGAAGCGCACCCTCAAGGGCGGCGTCATCGATCTCGGCGCCCGCTCGCTGCCGCAGCTGCCCCGCCACTCCGGCGACCGCAACCGCACCAGCCCCTTCGCCTTCACCGGCAACAAGTTCGAGTTCCGCGCCGTGGGCTCGAGCCAGAGCATCGCCTGGCCCAACACGGTGCTGAACACGATCGTGGCGGAGTCGCTCGACCATGTGGCCACCGAGCTCGAGAAGGCGCTCGGCGACAAGCCGACTGCGGCCAAGCTCGAGTCCGCCGTCCCTCGCGCTCCTCAAGAAGCTCCTCAAGGAGCACAAGCGGGTCATCTTCGACGGCGACAACTACACCGAGGAGTGGCACGCCGAGGCCAAGAAGCGCGGCCTGCCCATGCTGCAGGACTCGGTCGCCTCGTTCCAGGCGCTCTCGGCCCGGAAGAACTACGACCTGTTCAAGAAGTACGGCGTGCTGACCAAGGCGGAGTTCGACTCGCGGACCCACATCGCGATCGAGAAGTACGTCAAGCAGGTCACCATCGAGGCGGAGACGATGGTGTCCATGGCGCGGACCATGATCCTCCCCGCCGCGCTGGCGCACCAGACCCTGATGGCGGAATCGGTGGCGTCCACCGAGGCGGCCGGCGTCGAGGACGCCGACTCCCGCGGAGCGCTCCAGACCTTCGTCGGCCTGGTCAGCCGGCTCCGGAAGGCCACCGTCGCCCTCGAGAAGGTGGCGGCGTCCCATGCCGATGACCCGGCCAAGCACGCCCAGCACATCAAGGCCAAGGTGCTTCCCGGCATGCAGGAGCTGCGCGCCGTGGCCGACGAACTCCAGCTCCACGTGGCGGACGAGTTCTGGCCGATGCCGACCTACAGGGAGCTCCTTTTCCTGAAGTAGACGGTGAAGAAGGGCAGCGGGGCAGGGCGGCAGGTGGGCCGTTACTGCCTCCCTGCCTCCCTGCCAACCCGCCCCGCCTGCGATTCACCGCACAAACCGGATAGCCCCATCCCGGCCGCCGTCCTACCTTGTTCCCATGCACACCACGACAGGCTTCGAGCCGCTTCCCGACACCGATCGCCGCTGGGCCGCCGTTGCGGCCCGGGACCCCGCCGCCGACGGGCAGTTCGTCTACGCCGTCCGCTCGACCCAGATCTACTGCCGCCCCTCCTGCGGCTCCCGGCGGCCAAGGCGCGAAAACGTAGTGTTTTACGCCACACCGGCCGCCGCTGTCCAGGGAGGGTTCCGGGCCTGCCTCCGCTGCCGGCCAGACGAGGCGGCGCCCGGGACCGGCCCTCGCTCCGGGGATGAAGCAGTCCGCCGTACCTTGGCGTATATTGACGGGCATCCCGGGGAGGTGCCCCCGCTGGCCGAGCTGGCCAAGGCCTCTGGCTTGAGTCCAGCCCATTTGCAACGCAACTTCTCCCGAATGGTCGGGGTCAGCCCAAGGGCCTACGCCCAGGCGCTGCGGCGCGAACGACTCAAGTCGGGGCTGCGGCAGGGCCGGACAGTGAGCCGCGCCGGGTGGGACGCCGGCTACGGCTCGAGCCGCCAGTTGTACGAGCAGGGGGCCGATGCGCTCGGCATGTCGCCCGCTTCGTACCGGGCGGGAGGCGAAGGGGTTTCGCTCCGATACACGGTGGCGGACACCGTCGCCGGTCCGCTGCTTCTCGCGGCCACTGAGCGCGGGCTCTGCGCCGCCTGGTTCGGCCGGGACGAGGCGGGACTCAGGCGCGAGTTGATTCGTGAATACCCCAGCGCTGAGCTGCACCGGAACGACCGGGCGCTGGCGCCGCTGGCCGAGTCCATCCGGAAGCACCTGGCCGAGGGCGCGCCGCTCGCGCGGATTCCGCTCGATGTGGGTGGCACCCCCTTCGCCCGCGCTGTCTGGAACAGCCTGCAGGCGATTCCGTACGGGGAAACCCGCACCTACGCCCAGGTGGCCCAGGCGGTTGGACGGCCCGGGGCGGCGCGGGCGGTCGGCAGTGCCTGCGCGGGCAATCCGGTGGCGGTGGTCATTCCGTGTCACCGGGTGGTGCGGGCCGACGGAGCGGGCGGGGGCTATCGGTGGGGAGTGGACCGGAAGAGGGCTCTGCTCGCGCGCGAGGCGCGGGGTGAGTCACCGTGACGTACTCGAGGAGTCAGCGAAGCACATGTGGACGCGCCCGACGGCATCGCAATGGGTGGTTTCCGCCGGTCTGGCCGCGTTCGGGCTGGGGGGTCTCGCATGCACCCCCCTCGGTGGATGGCTCTACTCCGATCCCACCTTTGCGCTGAGCGGGGTCAGCACCAAGTTCCGCGGCTCCCCGGCGGACACGCTGCAGGTCATCCTCACCGGCTGCAATCTCAACGACTTCAACCTCGACGGCCTGACGGTCGAGGGCCAGTTGCTGGTGAACGGCGCCCCGGTGGGCGTCCTGAGCAGCACGACCGGCTTCACGATGAAGTTGCGGGATTCGGTGGACGTCACGGTGCCGCTGCGGATCCCCCGGGCCGACGAGCCCCCGGTGCACGCGAAGGGCGACGACATGATCACGACGCAGTACGAGCTGAGCGGCCGGATCGAGGTCTCCACGCCGATCGGCATCCGGAAGGTCGTGCTTCGGCAGCTGGGCGATGTGCGGTTCGACTCCGCCGGGGTCCCGAGCGGATGGACGGTGCGCAACGCCCGTCCCTGCAAGCCCGGGCAGTCGGTGCTCCCGGGGCAGGGCGTCAAGCCGCGGGTGCTCGTGGACACGATGTTCCGCCCCATGCCGACCAATGTCGGGACGCCCGGCGGGCGGAACGGCATTTGACCAAGCCGGCCGGTCCGCTCACCTACGCCACCTACCTCAAGGTGGACGAACTCCTCGAGTTGCAGCAGCCGCTCAGCGACGGGCCCGAGCATGACGAGATGCTCTTCATCGTCATCCACCAGGTCTACGAGCTCTGGTTCAAGCAGCTCCTCCACGAGGCCGGCCGACTCCAGCGGCTGCTCGAGGCCGGTGACGGCCTGCCCGCGCTCGGTTCGCTGAAGCGCATCCTGACCATCCTCAAGGTGCTCGTCTCCCAGATCGACATCCTCGAGACGATGACCCCGCTGGAATTCCTCTCCTTCCGCGACCGGCTCGAGTCGGGCAGCGGCTTCCAGTCGTTCCAGTTCCGCGAGTTCGAGTTCGCGCTCGGCCACAAGCAGCCGGCGGCGCTGGAGCGCTACCCCGCGGGGTCCGCACACCGCGCCCGGCTCGAGCGCCGCCTTGCCGCGCCCACGCTCTGGGACGGGTTCCTGCGGTATCTGTCGAAGGACGGCGCCGCGCTGCCGGCCGAGGCGCTGGCGCGGGACGTGACGCAGCCGATCGCGCCGTCGGCCGAGGTGCAGGCCGCGCTGGTGGCGGTGTACCGCGCCGGCGGGATGGCGGCGCAGGTGTGCGAGCGGCTGGTGGACCTGGATGAAGGGGTGCAGGAGTGGCGCTACCGACACGTGAAGATGGTGCAGCGCACCATCGGCACGAAGCGCGGCACGGGCGGGTCGGACGGCGCGGAGTACCTCCTGCGGACGCTGAACCGGCCGCTCTTCCCGGATCTGTGGGCTATTCGGGCCGATCTGTAGGCGGGTCCTTCCTGCCCCGCTGCCCCGCTGCCCCCCTGCCACGCCGTTGAATCGCCTCCCGCAACACGAACTCGATCTGCCCGTTGAGGCTGCGCAGCTCGTCCGCCGCCCACCGCTCCAGCGCGGCGTGGACGGCGGGGTCGAGCCTGAGCAGGAACGCCTTGCGTTCGGCCATGACGCTACTGGTACAGCGTGCCGGTGTTCACCACGGGCTGGGTGCCCCGTTCGGAGCAGAGCACCACGAGCAGGTTACTGACCATGCTCGCCTTCCGCTCCGCGTCGAGCTCGAGGATCTTCTTTTCCGAGAGCATGGCGAGCGCCATCTCGACCATCCCGACCGCGCCCTCCACGATCTTCTGCCGCGCCGCGATGATGGCGCTGGCCTGCTGGCGCTGGAGCATGGCGGAGGCGATCTCCGGCGCGTAGGCGAGGTGGCTGATCCGCGCCTCCGTCACCTCCACGCCCGCCTTGCCGAGCCGTTCCTGCACTTCCGCGAGCAGCCGCTTCGACACCTCCGCCGTGTGCGTGCTGAGCGCCTCCTCGCCGTGGTTGTGCGCGTCGTACGGGTAGGCGGAGGCGAGGGTCCGCACCGCCGACTCGCTCTGGACCTTCACGTAGTGCTCGTAGTCGTCCACCTCGAACATCGCCTCGGCGGTGTCCACGACCTTCCAGACCACCACGGCCGCGATCTCGATCGGGTTGCTGTTGGCGTCATTGACCTTCAGCTTCCCGGTCTCGAAGTTCCGGATGCGGAGCGACACCTTCTTCTTGGCCATGAAGGGGTTGACCCACCAGAGCCCCGGCACCTTGACCGTGCCGACGTACTTGCCGAAGAGCGTCAGGACCCGGCCTTCGTTCGGGTTGACCACGAACAACCCGCCGAGGCAGAGCAGCGCCAGGGCCACGAGCACGAACCCCGGGATGGCGTTGAGCGGCAGGTCCTGCGCGGCGTTCCGCCCGATGACGAACAGGCCGAAGGCGATGGCCGCCAGGAGAACGATCAGCGCCAGGAGGCCGTTGACGGCCTGATGCTTGGTTTCGCGAATCACTGCGTCCTCACGGAAAGGGTGATATGTATATGATATCATATTGCTATTGGCACGTCAAGGGCCTTCCGCGTGCGTCCTGACGACCTTTTCCAGTCGCCGAACCTCCTGGCGCGGCATTACAGCGCCTTCCGGGTGTCAGAGCGGCTCCTCCTCACCGGCCATTCCCACCAGGCGTGGCCGGACTGCGCCCGGGACGGCCAGCTCGAGGCGTGGGACGACGCGGCCGCGCTGGTGGACGACAAGTGGGAGCGGGCCTTCGCCAAGGCCGACGAGGTCCGGCGCGGGTTCTCGGCATTGCTCGACGACGCCGACGGTGAGTACGCCCTGGCGCCCAACACCCACGACCTCCTGCTCCGCTTCCTCTCGGCGCTGCCGCTGCGCGAGCGGCCGCGGCTCGTGACGACCGACGGGGAGTTCCACTCCATCCGCCGCCAGCTCGACCGCCTCGGCGAGGAGGGGATCGCCGTCGTGAAGGTGGCGGCCGACCCCGCCGCCACCGTCGCCGAGCGCCTCGCCGCCGCGGTGGACGACCGCACCGCCGCGGTGCTCGTCTCGGCGGTCTTCTTCCACAACGCGCATCTGGTGCCGGGACTGGCATCGCTCGCCCGCGCGTGCGCTCGTCACGGCGTGGAGCTGCTGGTGGACGCGTACCACGCCCTCGGCGTGGTGCCGTTCACGATCGACGGGGAAGGACTCGAGGGAGCGTTCGTCACCGGCGGGGGCTACAAGTACTGCCAGCTCGGGGAGGGCAATTGCTTCCTGCGGGTGCCGCCGGGCCGGACGTTCCGTCCGGTGGTGACGGGCTGGTTCAGCGAATTCAGCGCGCTGGCCGACCCGCGCCCGAACGCCGTGGCGTACGGTGCCGGCGCCGACCGGTTCGCGGGCTCGACGTACGACCCCACCAGCCATTACCGCGCCGCGGCGGTGTTCGACTTCTTCCGGCGCGAGGGGCTCACCCCCGCGCTGCTGCGCGAGGTGAGCCAGCACCAGGTGGGGCGGCTCGCGGAGCGGTTCGACGCGCTCGACCTCGATCCCGCCGTCGTGACGCGCGACCGGTCGGTTCCCCTGTCGGGCATCGGCGGGTTCCTGGCACTCCGTGCCCCCGGGGCACGCGAACTTTCCCGCGCCCTGCATGCACGCGGCGTGATGACCGATGCCCGCGGCGACGCGCTGCGGTTCGGGCCCGCGCCGTACCTCACGGACGCGCAACTCGATGAGGCGATGGCGCTGTTCGGTGAGGTCGCCCGCACCGTGAAGAGAACGTGAAGCACGCGAAACGGTAATTGCTTGCCGTCCCGCGTCGCGGTGGTATGATTCGGACTGACATTCACGACAGGCGAACGACCGCGATGCAGATCCCCCTGAAGGAGTCCCCACGATGACCCCCAGAACAACAATCCTCCGCGCGACCCTTCCCGCCCTGGCGCTGGTCGCCTTCGCTACACAGGCGCGCGCCCAGGGCGGTGCCCAGCAGGAAGTGGAAGCGATCAAGACGGCGATGGGCACGAACGCCGCGGCCCAGCGCAACTATACCTGGATCCAGACGAGCCAGGTGGCCTACCAGGGCGAAGTGAAATCGACCACCACCTCGGCGTGCCAGTACGTCGCCGGGGCGCAGAAGCCGCAGTGCACCCAGACGAGCGCGCCGCCGGACGACAAGCGGCAGCGCGGACCCGTCCGGCGCTCCGTGAAGGACTCGAAGGTGGAGGAACTGAAAGCGTACATGGACAGCGTCAAGACGCTCGTGGCGCAGTACGTGCCGCCGCAGGCGAGCCTGATCCAGGCCGCGCAGGGCCGGGGTGACGTGGCCACCGCACCGAACCCGTCGAACGGCACGCTGGCGCTCACGGTCAACAACTACCTCCAGAAGGGCGACGCCGTCATCATCACGGTCAACCAGGCGACGCACCAGGTGAACCACGTGGCGGTCAATACCTGGCTCAACGACCCCACCGCCACGGTCACGCTGGACGTCGCCTTCACCACGCTGCCGAACGGGGTGAGCTTCGCGTCGACAAAGACCCTCACGGCCACCGCCAAGGAAGTCGTCGTCACGATTACCGACGCGAACTTCGCCCTGGCCGTGGCGCAATAACGAAGAAAGGAACATGACATGACTGGATTCGCATTGTCGCGCCGCGTGGCGGCGGCGACCCTGGCGCTCCTGGCGCTCGCAGCCACCGCGCAGGCGCAGGGCACCGCGGAAACGCGGGTGGCGGCGCTCAAGCGCACGCTGGCCGAGAACGCCGCGGCCCAGCGCAAGTACACCTGGATCGAGACGACCGAGATCGCGCTGAACGGCGAGGTGAAGGAAACCAACTCGATGTCGTGCCGGTACGTCGCCGGGGCCGAAAAGCCTGCGTGCACGCAGATCGGCGCGGCCCCGCAGCCCAAGAAGGTCCGCGGGCCCCTCCGCAAGGCGATCGCCAAGGGAAAGATCGCGGATCTCAAGGCGTACATGGACAGCGTCAAGACGCTGGTGGCCAAGTATGTGCCGCCGGAGCAGGGGCTGATTCAGCAGGCGCAGCAGCGGGGGGACGTGGCGGTGGCGCCGAACCCGTCCAATGCCACGTTCAAGGTGACCGTCAGCAACTACATCCAGAAGGGCGACGCCGTGGCCGTCGTGGTGCACCAGGAGGACAATCACCTGGCCGAACTGAACGTCTCCACTTGGCTGAACGACCCGACCGCCGCCGTGTCGCTTGAGGTCACCTTCACGACCCTCGCGAACGGGGTCGGCTTCCCGCTCAAGAAGGTGCTCACCGCCTCGGCCAAGGGCGTGGTCGTGACCATCACCAGCAGCAATTTCGCGCTGGCGCTGGCGCAGTAGCGCGGCACTTGGCGCTCTTCGCGTCTTCGCGGTGAACAGCTCTTACCGCAAAGGCGCGAAGGACGCGAAGTCATCAATTGTGATCGTATGTGTCAGGGAGTGAAGCGCGCGGCGCCCGGGGCCGGTGCCCAGGGGGTGTCGGGCTCGAAGTACTCCCACAGCAGCGCCGACACTTTCCTCAGCAGTACGTACCCCTCGTTGGACGCCTCCCAGCTCTCATCCGCCTGGTTCTTCGTGATCACGCAGAAGACGTAGTCTCCCGACGGGGCGTTGACCAGCACCACCTCCGAGCGCGAGCGGTTGACGGCGCCCTGCTTCGACGCCGCCTGTACCCACGGCGGAATCTGGCTCAGCGCCTCGCCGTTCCAGTAGATCCGGGTCAGCATGCGGTACATCTGCTGGTCGGCGGCAGGGCTCACCGCCTTCTGTTCCCTGATCAGCACCAGCAGTTCCGCCATCTCCCTCGGCGTCGTCTGCCCCCAGCCATACTGCTTCCAGTTTTCCTGCCGCCCGGGCGTGCGGGAGTTCATCCGGGTGGAATCGAACCCGCGGGAGCTCAGCCACTGGTTGATCGCGACGCCACTGCCGGAAAGCGCCTGCAGCCAGAGCGCGGCGGTGTTGTCACTCATGGTGATCATCAGCATGGCCACCTTGGCGAGCGCGACGGTGCTGCTGTCCTGCGTCAACGCCAGGAGGTCGTCCTCCTCCGAGTACGCCAGCGAGTCGGTGTAGAGCAGCTTCTGCCCGAAGGCGAGCGTGCCGTTCTCCATCGCCTGGAAGGTGGCGAGGAGGATCGGCACCTTGATCATGCTGGCCGTCGGGAAGAGCTCGTCGGCCCGGATGGCGGCGACCTGCCCGGTGCGAAGGTTCCGCACGTACACCCCGACGTCGCCGTGGAACCCCGCGACGGCCTGCTCCAGGCGCGCCTGCAGCGCGGCATCCGGCTTCGGGGCGGCAGGGGGCGCGGTCAGCGCGGCCGGCGCGCCGGCACAGCCGATCAGGCCGAGGAGGAGGGCGAGAGACACCGGACGCCGGGTGAGGTGCATCGAATGCTCCGAGGTGTTGACGGTGCTACTGGACGGCGCCGGGGAAGGTAAACGGCGCATCGAGGGCGGCCAGGATGTCGGCGTCTCGGCCATAGACGTCCGGCCTGAAGTGCAGCACGCCATCCTCCGCGACCCACGCCGTCCAGTACAGCACGAACACTGGCACCGGGCGTGCAAGCGGGATGGTCTGTTCCGTCCCGAGGTCGACGGCGCTGTCGAGCGCAGCAGGGGTCCAGACCGAGTCGTCGAGGAGCAGGTCCGCCAGCGCCATCGGCCGCTCGATCCGGATGCATCCGTGACTGAATGTCCGGCGCGGACGCTGAAACAGATTACGCGCCGGGGTGTCGTGCAGGTACACCGCGTAGGCGTTGGGAAAGACGAACTTGATTCGGCCCAGCGGGTTGGTGCCGCCCGGCTGTTGCACGATCCGGTACGGCAGCGTCCGGCCGTCGTAGCGGTCCCAGTCGATCGTCGAGGGGTCCACCGCCGCGCCGTCCCGATTCAACACCACCATGTCGTTCCGGGACAGGTACGTGGAGTCGCGCCGGATCGCCGGAAGCGTCTCGTCGGTCAGGATCTTCGGCGGGATGGTCCATGTGGGGTTCAGGACCAGGTAGGTCAGGTTGGCCGTGAACTCCGGCGTCTGCTGGAAGGGCTCGCCGACGACGGCGCGCCCCGACCAGGCGATGCAATCGTCGCGCAGGTAGTACGACTCGAACGCCGTGACATTCACCGCCAGCAGCGTGCTCCCCATGAGGGGCAACACCCACCGGCCCCGCTCCAGGTTCACGCGCAGCGCCTTGATCCGCGCGGCGGGCGCCACGTTCAGCTCGGCCCGGCTCCGCACGCCGAGGACGCCATCCGGCGCCAGGCCGAGCCGGGCCTGGAAGCGCGCCAGGCCGGCGGCGAGCGTCGAGTCGTACGTGTCACCGGTGGCGGCGCCGTCGCGGGGCGGGAGGTCGCCGGTGGCGGCGAGCCGGCTGCGGACTGCAGGCACCCGAGAATCCGTCATTCCCACACGGAGGTTGAGTCCTGGGTCGATCGTGGGCCAGCCCCCTGCCGAGTCGAGTGCCTGGTACCGGGCGAGCTCCTGCCGCAGCCGCACGTACTGGGGGTGCCGCGGCGCGAGCGCGGCGACCGCACCGACCAGGGAGTCGGATGCGATCAAGGCTTCGATGAACTCAGCCGGGCGCTGGGGCGGAGCGAGCGGGGGAATGCTCCAGGAGGAATCGACCAGCTCCGGGTCGGTCTTGCCGTTCCGCAGGGAGTAGGCGAGCCGGATCAGCGCCTCGGTGGCGAGGAGGTCGAGGTCGGCACGGAGTGTGGGGGAGGCGGCCCGCGTCGAGGCATATGGCGCCAGCCGCTCGAGCGGGCCGAGAAGGTAGTCCCGCGGCAGGAGGCCGTCGTCGCGGGAGGCGCGGATGGCTGTGAGGAGCGCCTGCACTTGCCCGGGTGCAGCCCAGGCGGCCTGGTAGTTCCGGTTCGCGTAATACTCCGGCATGACGCCGCGCGTCTGCAGCGCCACGCCGAGGACTGTCACGCCGTTCCCGGCCTGAAGCGAGTCGGTGCGTGAGCGGATCGATCGGGCGACCGCGTCCGCGTCCTGCGCCGCCGCCGGGCCCGACCCGCTCAGCAGCGCGATGATGCCCAGTGCAACCAGCGGCGATGGGCGGCTCACGGACTCCAGCTGTTGTTCTTCCGGTCGAGGTCGGGCAGCTTCTGCTCCGGGTCCACCTCGACCCGCACCACCGGCGCACCGGAGACGGTGAAGGTGTAACTGGCGTGCCCGTCGAGCCAGTACTTGACCGGGATCTTCTCGAGGACGGCGGTGCTGTCGCTGCGCGTCACCTTCACCTCACCCGGCATCGGCGCCAGACCCTTGTCCACGATGACGATCGTGGTGCCGGTGGGGCCAGGCGTCACGCTGCCCACCGACTGGTCCACGGTCCAGGTCTCCCAGAACCAGGTGCGCCAGAACCACCCCATGTCCTGCCCGGTCACGTCCTCGAAGCTGTAGAAGAGGTCCCACGGCGTGGGGTGCTTGTACTTCCACCGCAGTCCGTACGTGCGGTAGGACTTGAGGAAGAGGTCGGGCCCCAGCATGCCGCGGAGCGTCATCAGGATGTTGGCGGGCTTCATGTAGCTGGCGATGCCGTAGCCGGTGCCGGTGTCGTAGCGGTCGCCGTGGCGCATCAGCGGCTCCTCCATCCCCATCCGCGCCACCTGCCCGTAGATGTTCTTGTCCTGCTCCTCGGCGTCGCGCCCCGTGAAGAAGTCGGCCTCGCCCTGGATGCCGTTGAACTCGGTGAGCCCCTCGTCCTGCCAGGCGTGGCGCTTCTCGTCGGAGCCCACCTGCATCGGGAACCACATGTGCGCCAGCTCGTGCACCGTCACGCCGTAGAGGCCGAAGGTGTCGGGCTGGAACCCGCCGATGCAGGTGATCATCGGGTATTCCATCCCGCCGCAGGAGTTCGGCCCCTGCATGGCGGTCATCTGCGGCCAGGGATAGGGCCAGAGGTAGCTGGACAGGAACTCGATCGAGTGCCGGGCGTAGCGCGCGTCCTGCGGCCACTTCGACGTGGCGTTCCCCGGGAGCCAGAAGGTGTGGATGGCGGCGGTGTCCGCGGTGCCGTCACCGTCGCGGTCGCCGACCACGGCGCGCGTCGCGTCCCAGGCGAACTTGTCGGACACGCCCCATGCGAAGTCGCGCACGGTGTCGGCGTGGAACCGCCAGGTGAGCGACGCCCCGGCCTGCGTGGCCTTGCCCGCGCCGCGGTCGCCCTCCGCCACCACGTGCACCACCGTGTCGGCCGTGAAGGCCTGGGCCAGCCGCTGCCGGGTCCCGGGCGTGAGCACTTCGGCGGCGTTGGTGAGCGTGCCGGTGGCGCCGATCAGGTAGCCGGCCGGCACGGTCAGCGCCACGTCGTAACTGCCGTACCCCATGTAGAACTCGGCGTTGCCCATGTACGGGTCGGTCTGCCAGCCGACGACGTCGTCGTACACCGCCATCTGCGGGTACCAGTAGCTGACGTAGGCGAGGTCCTCGGTGCGCCCGCCGCGGGGGGCGCCGTCCGGCGGCACGGTGAGGCTCCACGCGAACTCGAGGTCCACGCTGTCCCCCGCCGCCAGCGCGGGGCTCAGCGGCACCGACATGACGGTGCTGTTGACCCGGTAGCCGCGCGTCTTGCCGCCGGCCGGGAGGATCTCGGCGCCGCGGGCGGCGAGGCGCGACAGCGTGACGCCCCCCGTGATCGGCACCGTCTCGTTTCGGACGGCGCTGTCGCTGAAGAGGTTGTCGTGCAGGTGGACGTACACCGTGGTCAGCTGGCGCGGGGAGCGGTTGTAGTAGCGGATGGTGCCTGTGCCCGTGAGCCGGCCGGTGCCGGGGTCGTAGGTGGCGGCCAGGGTGTACTTCGACCACTGCTGCCAGTACTTGGCGCCGGGCACGCCGGTCCGCGTCCGGGTGCCGGCGGTGACGGCGCGGCGGAACCCCGGGGATTCCTCCATGGGATAGGGCGTCGGCCGCTCCCGGACGCACGGGGACGGGGCCGGCCGCGGGTGCCGGCGCGGTGGACGGCGTGGCGGGCGCGCATGCGGCCAGGAGGCACACGCCGGCGACGAGCGGCGACAGGCGCGGACGGCGGGTCGGGAACAGCATGGGAGGAGTCTCCGTTGGGGTACCCCGTGAAGCTAGCGGCCCCCTACCCGGGTGTCATCCCGGGTATAGGTTACAAGGCATGAGGTACACCTCCGCCCGGCTTGCGCCGATGGCCGCCGTCCTGATGCTCGGCACACTCTCCTGCCGGGGCGAGTCCTTCGAGGCACCGCCACCGGCCGTGGTCACGGGGGTCGTCGTGGAGTCCCTCCCGCCGGTGCCGCCATCGCGCCTCGAGCTCCCGGTGCAGTACGACCTGAGGCCGGCGCTCGACTGGCTCGAGTCGGAGGTGCCCCGCAACATCGGCAGCATGGACAAGCAGATGAAGGTCAACGACCGCACGAAGATCGCCTTCGCTATCACGCGTGAGCCATTCCAGTTCAGCTTCGAGGGGCGGACGATCACGATCTCCTCGGTGCTTCATTACGAGGGACGCGGCTGGTACAACCCCCCGGTCCTGCCGGAAATGAACGGTTCGTGCGGCACGGGAGAGGTGCGTCCCCGCGCGCGACTGATCTTGAGCGTGACAGGGCAGATCAACGAGGGGTGGATGCTCTGGGCCAAGTCCACCGTGAAGGCCGTGCCCCTCACCGACACCGAGCGCGACCAGTGCGAAGTCACCGCGGCCCACATCGACGTGACGTCGAAGGTGCTGGAAGCGGCCGCGGGGGCGTTGCAGAAGGAACTCACGAAGGTGGACCGTCAACTCCGGGCATACCAGCTCCGGAAGCAGGTCGAGGGTGTCTGGGCCACGATGCAGAACCCACTCCGCCTCACCGACAGCCTGTGGCTGCTCATCAACCCGGTCTCGGTGCGGTTCCTGCCTCCCACGGTCACGCACGATACGCTGTTCCTGCAGGCGGGTCTCGAGGCGAACCCACGGATCGTCGGCGGCGCCAGGCCTGCCGCCTCGACCAACCCCCTCCTCCCGCCGGACCGCAGCGAACCGCCGCCGCCCGAGCTGCTCATCCTGAGCGAAGGCCGCCTGCCGTACGATGTGGCGGAGGACATCCTGTCCAAGGCCACGAGCAAGACGAAGATCAAGTTGGGCAGACACACAATCCGCATCCGGCACCTGAAGCCGACGCCCCTGGGTGATGGCCGGGTCGTGGTGGCCCTGACGGTCTCTGGAGCCGCCAACGGGACGTTGTATGCGGTCGGGCACCCGCAGATCGACTCGATGGCGGTCCTGACCATGCCGGACCTGACCATCGACGCCGGCAGCACCGACGCGCTGACCGGTGCGCTGGCCTGGCTCGCCTCCGGCGATCGGCTCACCCAATTCCTCCGTGACGCCATCAAGGTGAACCTGGCGCCCACGCTCGAGAAGGCGCGGGTTCTGGCCGAGAAGAACCTCAACCGGGAGCTGGCGCCCGGCCTGGTGCTCAAGACCACGCTAACCAGCGCGCAGCCCGCCGGGGTCTGGGCGGCGCCCGACGCGCTGGTGGCGCGGGTCATCGTCAAGGGACACGGGGCCATCGCGATCAACCTCTATCCACCCGGGGCGGCGCCGAACTCCACCGGCGCAGCCCCCTGAACGGCAAACGGGCCCGCGCAGATCGCGTGGGCCCGTTCGCATGGGGAGGGAGCGGCCGGCTACTTCGCCGTCGGCAGCTTGGCGAAGAGCTTGTCCACCGCCTCCTGTACCGCCTCCTGCGTCGGCACCTTGCCGGTGGCTTCCTTCGCATAGATCCCGCGCCAGGCCAGCGTCCCCGACTTCAAGTCCACCAGGTCTACCACCACGCCGGACTTCCGCGTCTGGACGTCGGTGGTCTGCGTGCCGTACCAGCCGTAGTCCCATCCGCTCCAGCACGACGCCCCGCCGCAGGAGTTGGAACTGACCACCCCGGCGCCGGTGGACACATCGTTGTACACCTGCGTTTGATCAGTCTTCGAGCCGACGGCGAAGCGGACCAGGAAGGTGGCCTGGGCGGAATCGGTCAGCCGGTAACCCTTGTCCTTGAGTTCGTTGTCGATGGCCGTCTTGACGCGCTGGTGGATGACCGGGCTCTGGGCCACGATCCCCTGGCCACCGGGCACGTTGGCGGGCGGCGGGCCCCAGACGTAGGTGGCGGCCCCGGGCATCGGGATGGTGGCGTCGCGCGTCACGGTGATGGACGGGCCGCAGGCGGCGAGCGCGAGGGCGGCGAGTGGCAGGAGCGAGCGGCGCATGGGTCCCCGGGGTGAGTGGGTTAGGCTCAAATAATACGCCCCGGAGTGCGGGTTCGTAAGCCACCGACCGAACGTTCTGTCATTGCGAGGAGGCCCCGTGGGGCCGACGAAGCAATCTCGGACCAGATTGCTTCGGCCACTGCGTGGCCTCGCAATGACAGAACAAGAAAGGGCGGCCACCTCGGCCGCCCTTTCTGCGTTCAGTTCACTGAAGGCCTAGTACCGATAGTGATCCGGCTTGTACGGCCCCTCGGGCTTGACGCCGAGGTAGCCGGCCTGCTCCGGCGTGAGCTGCGTCAGCTTGACGCCGAGCTTGCCGAGGTGGAGCCGCGCCACCTTCTCGTCGAGGTGCTTCGGCAGGGTGTAGACCGCCTTCTTGTACTGCTCGGCGCTGGTGTGCAGCTCGATCTGCGCCATCACCTGGTTGGTGAAGCTGGCCGACATCACGAAGCTCGGGTGCCCGGTGGCGCAGCCCAGGTTGAGGAGCCGGCCCTCGGCCAGCACCAGCACGCTGTGCCCGTCGGGGAAGACCCACTCGTCGAACTGCGGCTTGATGTTGACGCGGGTGACGCCTGGGAGCTTCTTGAGCCCCGCCATGTCGATCTCGTTGTCGAAGTGCCCGATGTTGCCGACGATGGCCTTGTCCTTCATCCGCGCCATTTGCTGCGCGCTGATGACCTGCTTGTTGCCGGTGGCGGTGATGAAGATGTCGGCGGTGGCCACGACGTCGTCCAGCGTGGTGACCTGGTAGCCCTCCATGGCCGCCTGCAGCGCGCAGATCGGGTCGATTTCGGTGATGATGACACGCGCACCCTGGCCCTTCAGCGCCTGCGCGCACCCCTTGCCCGACGTCGCCATAGCCGCAGATGACCGCCACCTTGCCGGCCAGCATGACGTCGCTGGCGCGGAGGATGCCGTCGGTCAGCGAGTGCCGGCAGCCGTAGAGGTTGTCGAATTTCGACTTGGTGACGGCGTCGTTGACGTTGATGGCCGGGAACCGGAGCGTGCCGGCCTGCATCATCTCGTAGAGTCGGTGGACGCCCGTGGTGGTCTCCTCGGAGACGCCGCGGATGTCGGCCGCGATCTTGGTCCACTTGCCGGGGTTGGTCTTGAGGTTCCGCTTGAGGACCTCGAGGATGACGCCCCACTCCTCGGAGTCGTTCGCCTCGTCGAACTTCGGCACCGCGCCCACGGCCTCGTAGTCGGCGCCGCGGTGCACCAGCAGAGTCGCGTCGCCGCCGTCGTCGAGCAGGAGGGTGGGGCCGGAGCCGTCGGGCCACTCGAGCGCCTGCTCCGTGCACCACCAGTACTCCTCGAGCGTCTCGCCCTTCCACGCGTACACCGGCACGCCGCGCGGCTCGGCGATGGTCCCGTGGGGGCCCACCACCACGGCCGCCGCCGCGTGATCCTGGGTCGAGAAGATGTTGCAACTGACCCAGCGCACGTCGGCGCCGAGTTCGGCGAGGGTCTCGATCAGCACGGCGGTCTGCACCGTCATGTGGAGCGAGCCCATGATCTTGGCGCCCTTCAGCGGATTCTTCCCCTTGTACTCGGCGCGGAGCGCCATCAGGCCCGGCATCTCGAACTCGGCCAGGCGGATCTCGTTGCGGCCCCACTCGGCGAGCGAGATGTCGGCGACCTTGTACGGCTCGCGGCCCTTGGTCATGGCGGCGAAGGGGTGCTTCGTAGGAGCGACGGCGGTCATGGTAATGCCTCAGGGCTTCGGGTCGAAGAGGAACTGCGGCGGAGCACCGCCGCGAACAATGTCGGGCCCTTCGCCGCCGGGTCGGCGGGGAGGGGATGGTACGTCGTGGACGCAAAGCCGGCGTCGCGTCCCCAGACGCTGATGGACTCGGCGTCGAACCCCGGCCAGAGATGGCCCATCGATTCGATGAAGTCGGTGCGTTCGTGCGGCATCATGTCCACGATCAGCAGCTTGCCGCCGGGGCGGAGCACCCGCGCCGCCTCGGCGAGCACCCGGGCCGGCTCCGGCGCCAGGTGCAGTGCGAGCGACAGCACCGCCGCATCGAGCGAGCCGTCTTCCAGCGGCAGCGCCTCGAGCTCTCCGCGGCGGATCTCGACGTTGCGGAACGGCTCCAGTCGCTTCCGGGCGGCGCCGAGCATCGGCGCCGAGGCGTCCACCGCCACCACGCGCCGGACGAAGGGCGCGAGCGAGGCGCTCACCTGGCCGGTGCCGCAGCCGAGGTCGCCGACGGTCCAGCTGTCGTCGAGCAGGGCGGGGAGGGCGGCCAGTTCGGCGCGCGCCCCGAAGAGGTCGCTCCGCAGCCGGTCCCACTGGCCGGCCGACGTCGCGAAGAACTCGCGCGACCGGGTGCTCCGTTCCGCCAGCACACTGCGGAGCCGCGTCGCGTCCTGCTTGGCCGCCGGCGCCTGCGCGATTTCGCCGCTCACCAGCTGCCAGAGCTGGCGCGCCGAGGGGTCGAGCTCGCGGAGCGCCGCGCGGTACCGGTTGCTGGTGCCCTCCGCGCGCGCCGACACCCAGCCTTCATCCGAAAGGAGCTTGAGGTGCCGGCTCACGGTGGACTGCGGGAGCCGGAGCACCTGGCAGAGCTCACCGACCGTGAGGGCGTCCCGCTCCAGCACCAGGAGCAGTCGGCTCCGGGTGAGGTCGGCAAGGGCGCTGAGACGGTCGAGGACGGCAGGCACTATCGTTATATCCTTTCAGCCGGATGATAAGATAGTGCGGTGGGGCCCCTGGCGTCAACCCTCGCCCAGACCCCTCACCCCCCGGCCCCCTCTCCCTCCGGGAGAGGGGGTGGGCCGACCGACCTCCCCTCCCCGTCCCTCGAAGTTGCGTGCTGTTTGGGCTAGGGGTGGGCATGCGCCCACCCCGTGCTCCCGAACCCAGCCAGCCGGGCCGGGTCGTTGGTGAGGATTCCGTTCGCGCCGCGGGCCCGGAGCTCGGCGGCCTCGGCTGGGTCGTCCACCGTCCATATATGGACGGGGCAGCCGAGGGTGTGGGCGTCGGCAATAAACCGCCGGGTGGCGACGGGGATGAAGTGCTGGCGGTCCGGCACCGAGAGGGCGTGGTAGGCGACCCGCCTCGGCCGGGTGCCGGTGGCCGCCCCGACGAGGAGGCGGAGGATGTCCTTGCGGCTGGCGCCCACCAGGAAACGGCCGTCGCGGAAGCACTCGAGCGCCTCGTGGAACTCCGATGCCACGAGGCACCGCCCGGCGGCGCCGTGGCGGAGGATCACGTCGCGCACCCGCTCCTGCCCCGCGACCTCCTTGAGCTCGACCAGCATCGGCATGGAAGGGAAGGCGCCCAGGACTTCGTCGAGGGTGGGGACATTCGTGCCGCCGCGGAGCTCAGCGAGGGTCCGCGCGATGACCGGGCCGGTCAGGTCGGTGGTGCGGTCGAGAGTGGGATCGTGGTGGATCACCACATGGTTGTCTGCGGTGAGGCGGACATCGAACTCGAAGGCGTCCACCCGGAGGTCGGCGGCGCGCTGGAAGGAGGGCAGGGTGTTCTCGGGCGCCTCGGCGGGGGCGCCGCGGTGCCCGATGAGGGGGAACGCCTTCGGATCCGCCAAGATGTTCACTCGAACCTGCCGCTTCGTGCCCCCTCTCCACCTGGTGGAGAGGGGGACAGGGGGTGAGGACTGCGTGCGGCGGTCAGCCGCCGAGCGCGCGGTCCGCCGCTTCCGCAAACCGCCGCACGATGGCTCCGGCCGGCTCGATGTCGGTGATGCCGTCCACGCTCTTCCCCGCCTGCCAGAAGTCCTTGCTCCCGGACTCGTCGAGCGAGGCGTGCTTGAGCTGGAAGAGCGACTTGAGCGCGTAGATGCTCCGCATCCACCGCTTCCGGCGGCGGCCGCGCAGCATCCACCGGGCGATCGGCCCCGCGTGGAGCCCCATCCGCTGGATGTAGGGGGTGTTGATGACGGCCACCGGCACGCCGGTGATCCGCTCGCTCAGCACGATGTCGTCGGCGTGCGCCTTGACGATGGCCTGCTTGTAGACCTCGCTCGCCTTGCACTCGGGGGTGGCGATGAACCGCGTCCCCATCTGCACGCCGGCGTAGCCGATGCGGAGCGCCTCGACGAAGTGCTGTTCGTCGCCCACGCCGCCGGCGCAGATGAGCGGCACGCCGAGCCCGCCCAGTTCCTTCCACAGCTCCTCGACGTCCTTCGGGCCGGCGTGTCCGCCGGCGCGGCGGTTGACGGCAATGAGCCCGTCCACCCCGGCGGCGAGCCCCTTGTCGGCCCATTTCCGCTCGGTCACGTCGTGATACACGATCCCGCCGACGGCGTGCGCCTTCTCGACCACCCACTTCGGATTGCCGAGGGAGGTCACGAAGAAGCGGACCCCCTCCTCGAGCGCCACGTCCACCCAGCGGACCATCCGCTCGTGGTAGGTCTTCGACGACGCCTCGATGAGCGCGTTCATGCCGATCGGCTTGCTGGTGAGCCGCTTGATGAGGCGCAGGCCTTCGCGGAATTCGTGGCCGTGCACGTAGGTGAGCGAAATCGGCTGGACGATGCCGATCCCTCCGGCCTCCGACACCGCGGCCACGAGCTCGGGGTTGCTGCAGGGATACATGGCGCCGCAGATGAGCGGCACTTCGATGCCGGCGTGCTGGTGAACGCGGTGCTGGTCATGCGGCGGCCTGTGGCGGGCTGAGCCGCCAGGTCACGGCGATGCGCGCCACCGTGTCGCCGGGCTCATCCCGGATATCGGCGGTCACGATGTAGTCGATCGACCCCTTCACCTCGGGAATCGCGACTGTCGCCTCGGCGGTGAGGGTGCCGCGCGCCTTCTTGAGGTAGTCGATCTCGAGGTGGGTCACGATGCTCCGCACGCCGGGCGGGAGCCCCGTGATCATCGCGAGCCCGCTCGTCACCTCGCCGAGGTTGACGAGGGCGACGGCATGGATGGAACGGAGGTGGTTGCGGACTTTACGCCGGTCGCGAAGGGTGACGCGGGCGTAGCCGGGGCGGAGTTCCCGCACATGGGCGCCGATGCTGCCGGTGTACGGGACCATCCAGCCGAGGAGCCGGCTGAAGAACCAGGTGCCGGCGGGCAGCGGCGAAAGTGCGCCCCAGGCGCTGCGGATGCGTTCGGAGGGTTCGGGCATGGGGGATGAATCTAGCGGATCGTGAGGGCCACGATTGAGGGGGCGAGGTCGGGGTGGGCGCCAACGGGGTGGGCGCCAACGGGGTGGGCGCAACGGGGTGGCCTTATGGCCACCCCTCGCGCGCAGGGGACGCAACTTCGGAGCGTTCGGCCGCACCGGGCGCCTGGATACCAGCCTCGAAGTTGCGTGTCCTTACGGCAAGGGGTGGGCGTACGCCCACCCCTTATGCACGAAGACCGTCACCTCACTTCCCCGCTGCCCCGCTGCCCCGCTGCCTCGCTTCCCCGCCTACTTCCGCACCCGCGCCACCGGACTCTCCAGCAGGTCGCTCACCTTCGTTTCCCGGAAGAAGGTCGAGACTTCGTTGGACACCGACTTCCACCGCCCGTGGGCGGGGCAGGGGTCCTTGTCGCTGCACGCCACGCGGCCCAGCAGGCAGATGCGGGCGCCCGTCGGCCCGTCGAAGGGTGCCACCACCTCGGCGAGCGTGATCTTCGAGGCCGGCTTGGTGAGGCGAAATCCGCCGTGCTTTCCGCGGCTCGACGTGAGGACACCGGCCCGCGCCAGCAGGTGGAGCGTCTTGGAGAGGTAGTTCTGCGGGATGTCGAGATCCTCCGCGATCTCGCTGACGCGATGCAGCTCATCTTCTTGTCTGGCCGCAAGATAGAGCACCGTTCGCAGGGCATATTCGGCGGTCTGGGAGAGCATGCAGGTCCGTGAGTAAAGTGTGAAGACGGCTTCAGGAAGAATAGTTGTAAATATCATACCGCGGTGATAATTTAACAACCGTACCTAATGTAATCGCCATCCTTGCCGTGAAGCGTGGTTCACGACCGCGCCGAACCGCCGAGCAAGGTTGACCCACTTCACGATCGAACAGAGGACACCAATGGCTGGACAGCGCTGGCTCCACGCGATCACCCTGACATCCCTCCTCGGCGCCGTGGCCTGCGGCGGCGGAGAGAAGGCTCCCGCCCCCGCGTCCGGGGCTGCGCCGGCCGCCGCGGCGAGCGATCTCACCCCTTGGCAGCTGACCAACGGCATCGGCCCGGTCACCGAGCCGTTGGAGCTCGGACCGATCGACAAGGAGGAGGCGGCCGAGGGGGAGAAGATCTTCGTCGCCAAGTGTTCCGCCTGCCACAAGATCGGCGAGCGCTACGTCGGCCCGCCGCTCGGCGGCATCACCGAGAAGGTGACCCCCGAGTTCGCCATGAACATGATCCTCAACCCGCAAGAGATGTACACCCGGCATCCGGTCGTGAAGAAGCTGCTTGGCGAGTACATGACCCAGATGCCGAACCAGGGCCTGACGCAGGAGCAGGCCCGCGAGGTGGTCGAGTACCTCCGGACCACCACGCCCCCGGCCCCTGCGCAGTAACACGGCCCCGGACAGGGCCACCACCGTTCCAGGAGGGACGACCATGTCGAGCAGTCTGTCAGTTCGGTCCCGCGCCATGCTGGGCGCCGCCGTCGCGGCGCTCACGCTGGCCGGGTGCGGCAAGGGCGGCGAGCCCGTCGCCGGCGCCTCGGACGCGGCCCAGCGGGTGTACGTGGCCCCCGGCCAGTACGACGAGTTCTACCTCTTCACCTCCGGCGGCTTCAGCGGCCAGCTCGGCGTCTACGGCCTGCCGTCGGGCCGTCTCCTCAAGGTGCTCCCCGTGTTCTCGCAGAACGCCGAGAACGCCTACGGGTACAGCGAGGAGACCAAGCCGATGCTGAACACCTCCTACGGCTTCGTGCCGTGGGACGATTCGCACCATCCGGAACTCTCGATGACCAACGGCGTGCCGGACGGCCGCTGGATCTTCATCAACGGCAACAACACCCCCCGCGTGGCGCGCATCGACCTGACCGACTTCACCACCGCCGAGATCATCGAGATTCCGCACTCGGCCGGGAACCACGCGTCGCCGTTCGTCACGGAGAACACCGAGTACTCGGTGGCGGCCACGCGATTCAGCGTGCCGACCCCGCAGGCCGACGTGCCGATCGCGTCGTACAAGGAGAACTTCCGCGGCCTCCTCACCTTCATCAAGGTGGACAGCGCCACGGGACGGATGAAGATCGCCTTCCAGATCCTGATGCCCGGCTTCAACTACGACCTGTCGCACTCCGGCAAGGGCCCCTCCCGCGAGTGGTCGTTCTTCACCTCGTACAACAGCGAGGAGGCCAGCACGCTGCTCGAGGTGAACGCCTCGCAGAAAGACAAGGACTTCATCGCCGCGGTGCACTGGACCGCCGCCGAGCAGTGCGTGCAGGACGGCAAGGCGAAACAGGTGCCGGCGCGGTACGCCCACAACGTCATGGATCCGAAGAGCCACGTCGCGACGAGCACCATCGAGACGAGCACCACGTTCCTCGACGCGAAGGACTGCCCCGGCGTGGTGTATTACCTGCCGACGCCCAAGTCGCCGCACGGCGTGGACGTGGACCCGTCGGGTGAGCTGATTGCGGCGGGCGGCAAGCTGGCGAGCGTGATCCCGGTCCATTCCTTCACGAAGATGCTGAAGGCGATCGAGGACAAGGCCTTCGACGGCGAGGTGAACGGCATCCCGATCCTGAAGTACGACGCCGTCCTTGCCGGCGAGGTCAAGGAGCCCGGCCTCGGCCCGCTCCACACCGAGTTCGACGGGAAGGGCAACGCGTACACCTCGATGTTCCTCTCGTCGGAGATCGTGAAGTGGTCGCTCACCGACTTCACCGTCCTCGACCGGATCCCGACCTACTACTCGATCGGGCACCTCTCGATTCCCGGCGGCGACACCAAGCAGCCGTGGGGCAAGTACGTCGTGGCGCTCAACAAGATCACCAAGGACCGCTACCTGCCGACCGGCCCGGAGCTGACCCAGTCCGCGCAGCTGATCGACATCTCGGGCCCCAAGATGCAGCTGCTGCTCGATTTCCCCACCATCGGCGAGCCGCACTACGCGCAGGCCATCCCGGCCTCGCTGCTCACCGAGAAGCAGATCAAGACCTTCGACCTGGCCACCAACGCCGATCCGTACGCGGCGCTGAGCGAGTCGGCCACCGGCGTCACCCGCAGCGGCCGCACGGTGCACGTCAAGATGACGAGCATCCGCAGCCACTTCATGCCCGACAACATCGAGGGCGTGCAGGTGGGCGACTCGGTGTACTTCCACGTCACCAACCTCGAGCAGGACTGGGACGTGCCGCACGGCTTCGCCATCACCGGGCTCAACAACTCCGAGCTCCTGATCATGCCGGGCGAGACCCGCACCATCGTCTGGGTGCCGTCCAAGGTCGGAGTGTTCCCGTTCTACTGCACCGACTTCTGCTCCGCGCTCCACCAGGAAATGCAGGGCTGGGTGCGCGTGTCGCCGCGCGGCAGCAGCGTGGCGCTCGTGGCCAACAAGCCCTCCAGCAAGTAGACTATCCGTGGGCGGGAGGGGGACGGTCCCCCTCCCGCACCGCGTACCGAGGCCCTTGCCATGTCCCGCGCTACCCGCGTCCTCGTCGCCCTGGCGGCCTTCTCGATGGCCGTCGTCTATGTCCTGCCGCTCTGGCACATCGGGCTCGAGGCGCCGCAGTATCCCGAGGGCATCGGCCTCTACATCGCGGTGGACAAGATCGTCGGGGAAAAGCCCCCGGACCTGAACAGCATCAACGGGCTCAATCACTACATCGGGATGAAGGCGATCGAGCCGGACGACATCCCGGAACTCCGGTTCATGCCGAAGATCATCGCCGGGCTGATCGCCGCCGGGCTCCTCGTGGCGGCCCTGGGGCGCCGGGGCCTCCTGACCGGCTACGCCTCGCTCCTGGTGCTCTTCTCCCTGGCTGGCCTCGCCGACTTCTACAAGTGGTCGTACGATTACGGGCACAACCTCGACCCCACGGCGGCCATCAAGGTGCCCGGCATGTCCTATCAGCCGCCCCTGATCGGCAGCAAGCAGATCCTCAATTTCCACGCGACGAGCTGGCCCGCCTCGGGCGGCTGGGTGCTTATCGGCGCGGTGGCGCTCATCGTGACGCTCGCGCTGCTCGAGCACCGGCGGTCGAAGGCCGTCGCGGCGTGAACCGTCTCGCCTCGCTGCCTGCCGCGACCACCCTCCTGGGCCTGGCGGTGCTCGCCTGCACCGCACCGGGCCCGGTGCCGATCGTCCTCGGCGAGCGGGACTGCGACCATTGCCACATGACGATCGCGGACGCCCGCTTCGCCGCCGAGCTCGTGACCCGGACCGGCAAGGTCTACTTCTTCGACGACGCCGGGTGCCTGGCCACCTTTACCGTGAACGGGGCGGTCCCGCCGGAGCAGGTGCAGTCGACGTGGGTCGGCGATTTCCGCCACCCCGGCACGCTCATCGCGGCGCAGGACGCCATCTTTCTCCGAACCGACGCGGTCCGGAGCCCGATGGCGAGTAACCTGGTGGCCGTACCGCGTTCCGCCGGCGACAGCCTGCAGGCCGCCCTCGGCGGCACGCTCCTCGACTGGACGCAGATCCTCGCCGACGCCCGCGCGCCGACGTAGGGGCGCAATGCCTTGCGCCCCTACGGTGATGATCGCCACCGCGTCACATTAGATTTGCCCATGCTCCGTTCCCTTCATGCCCGCCTCATCACCGGGTTCCTCCTCGCCGCGCCCGCGGCGCTCTCCGCGCAGTCCGTCGTGGTGGTCGACCCAGCGGGGCCGGTGCGCACCGTCACCGAGGCGCTGACCCGAGTGACACCCGGCGGCCGGATCACCGTCCGGGCCGGCACGTATGCGGAGCCGGTCATCCGGGTGGCGGTGCCTGTCACCATCGTCGGGGACTCCGGCGCGGTGTTCGTCGGCGGGGCCCACGAGATCTTCGTCGTCACCGCCGACGACGTCACCCTCCGCGGCCTCACGCTGCGCCACGTCGAGCCGAGCTACGTCGAGGACCGCGCCGCCATCCTGTTCGACAGCGTGGCCAACTGCGTCGTGGAGGACAGCAGGCTGGAGGGGACCTTCTTCGGCATCTACCTGTCGCGGAGCCGGGGCTGCCGGATCTCCCGCAACGTGGTGCAGGGCACCGCCACGGCCGAGATGTCCGCCGGCAACGCCATCCACCTCTTCCACTCCCGCGAGGTGACCATCGACGGCAACCGCGTGACGGGGCACCGCGACGGGATCTACCTCGAGTTCGCCGAGGACGCCCGGGTCGTCGGCAACGAAAGCAGAGACAACCTGCGGTACGGGCTCCACTTCATGTTCTCCCACCGGTGCGAGTACCGGGACAACCGGTTCGTCAACAACGGCGCCGGCGTGGCGGTGATGTACACCCGGAACATGCTGATGCAGGGGAACACCTTCGCCGACAACTGGGGCGCGGCGTCGTACGGGCTTCTGCTCAAGGAGATTCGGGACAGCCGGATCCTCGGCAACACCTTCCGCGAGAACACGGTCGGGATGTACCTCGAGGGGTCGGCACGGAACGAGGTCACGGGCAACACCTTCGAGGCCAACGGGTGGGCGGTGCGGGTCCTGGCCGACGCCGAGGGAAATCGGTTCTCCCGGAACGCCTTCCTGCGCAACTCGTTCGATGTCTCCACCAACAGCCGGAGCAACGTGAGCACCTTCCACGGGAACTACTGGGACCACTACGAGGGGTACGACCTCGACCACGACGGCTTCGGCGACGTGCCCTTCCACCCGGTGCGGCTCTTCTCCCTGCTCGTGGCGCAGCACGAGCCGTCGCTCATTTTGCTCCGGAGCTTCTTCGTGGACCTCCTCGACGCCGCGGAGCGGGTGATGCCGGTGCTCACGCCGGAGACGCTGCGGGACGACCAGCCACTGATGCGGATGCCCGCGTGACGGCCCCCGCTGCGACCCCGCCGGCGGTGGAGTTCCGCGCGTTGCGGAAGCGATTCGGACGGCTCACCGCGCTCGACGGCGTGGACATCCGGCTGGAGGCGGGCCGGGTCACGGCGCTGGTCGGCCCCAATGGCGCCGGCAAGTCCACCCTCATCAAGTGCCTCCTCGGCCTGGTGCGTCCCGACGAGGGAAGCATCGTGCTGGCAGGTGCCACGCTCGACGGCGGCTTCGAATACCGGCGCGGCCTCGGCTACATGCCGCAGGCTCCACGATTCCCGGATAACCTCACGGGGCGGGAGGTGGTGGACATGCTCCGCGACCTGCGCGGGCACGCCGCCGCCACTGACGGGGAACTGCTGGAGTGGTTCGGGGAGTCGGGCGCGCTCGACCGCCCGGTGCGCGTCCTCTCGGGGGGAACGCGACAGAAGCTCAACGCCGCCATCGCGTTCCTCTTTCGCCCGGGGCTCCTGATTCTCGACGAGCCGACGGCAGGGCTCGATCCCGTGGCGAGCGGCATCCTGAAGGACAAGATCCGCCGGGTGCGCGACGCCGGGGCCACCGTGGTGCTGAGCTCGCACCTGATCGCGGAGCTCGAGGAACTGGCGGAAGACCTCGTCTTCCTGGTGGAGGGGAAGGTCCGCTACGCCGGTCCGCTCGCGGGGCTCAAGGAGCGGACCGGGGAAGCGGGTCTCGAGCGGGCCATGGCCGCGCTCCTCACGCGGGGTGGGGCATGACGACCACCGTGCGGGTGCTGAAGTACGAGCTCCACAACGTGGTGCGGAGCCGGGCGGTGCTGGTGTACACCCTTTTCCTCTTCCTCCTGACCGACGTCCTGTTCCGGTTCGGCGGCGAGGGCGCGCGGGTGGTGCTGTCGCTCCTCAACGTGGTGCTCCTCTTCGTGCCGCTGGTGAGCGTGGTGTTCGGGACGATGTACGTGTACAGCGCGCGGGAGTTCACCGAGCTCCTGCTGGCGCAACCGGTAGGACGGAGGTCGCTCTTCGCGGGGCTCTACCTGGGGCTGGCGCTGCCGCTGGCGGGGGCGTTCCTGCTTGGGGTGGGGCTCCCCTTCGCGATTCACGCGAAGGCGGAGGCGGCGCTCTGGGGACCGCTGGGGATGCTGTTCGCCGGCGGGCTGCTTGCTGACCTTCGTGTTCACCGCGGTGGCCATGCTGCTCGCCATCCTCTTCGACGACCGCGCCAAGGGCCTCGGCGGCGCCATCCTGATCTGGCTCGGCTGCGCCGTGCTCTACGACGGGGTCATCCTGCTCCTCATCACGATGTTCCGGGATTATCCGCTCGAGCGGCCGGTGCTGGTGCTGACGCTGCTGAACCCGATCGACCTCGGCAGGGTGCTGCTGCTCCTGCAGTTCGACACCGCGGCGCTGATGGGCTACACGGGGGCGGTCTTCGAGAAGTTCTTCGGGACGTCGCTGGGGCGGGTGACGGTGCTGCTGGCGCTGGCGGTCCAGGCGACGGTGCCGCTGCTGCTGGCGAGCCGGGTGTTCCGGCGGAAGGACTTCTAGCGCCCGAAGGCCTTCACCCTGGGCCAGGCGGCCGCCGCAAAGGCGGCGGCCGCGAGGAGCTCCGCCACTCTCCCCGCCATGACCACCGCGTCGGACGCCCCGACGCTTCGCCCCACCCCCGCCAGTACCACCCCAATATTGAGCAGCAGCCACGCGGCCCACACCGGCGCTGCCGGTCCCCGTTCCGGCAGGCGCGGAAACTTCGGCAGGATCCACCACGCCACGCCCATCGCCAGCTGCACCATCCACCCGATCAGCACCGCCTCCGAGTGCACGTGGAAGAGCCGGAACACTCCGGCGGGGAGCGGCGCGGCCTTCGATGCGAGAAGGAGGGCGCCCATCGCCATGCCGGCGGCGAGCCAGCAGAGGGCGGTGCGTACCAGCAGCACGCTGAGGAGGGGCACCCTATTTCGCCTTCACACGTGGCCAGATGTTGAGGACGAAGGCCCAGCCGCCGAGGAGCTGGAGCCCGGCCGAGAGGAGGAGGAGCGTCCGGCTGCCGGCGCCCGCCAGTTGCGCCGGCTCGCCGACCATGCGGAGAAGCAGCCCGGCGTTGAGCCCGGCGTAGCTGGCCCAGCCGAGGGCGTCGCTCCCGCGCGGCTGCTCGGCGGTGTAGCGCGGGAAGAGCCAGAGCGCCACGCCGAAGATGAGGTTGCTGAGCCAGCCGACAGTGACGAGATGGATGTAGGTGGGGTAGGGAAGGACCACCTCGGTGCCGGGAATGCGCGGGGCCACGCCGGTGGCGAGGAGAATGCCGCCTGCCAGTGCCAACAGCAGCCAGGCCAGCGCGGAGCGGACGAACCAGCGGGTGAGCGGGGGCATTGGGGGGAATGTAGCCGATGCGGGGTGGGCGCCAACGGGGTGGGCGCGTCGGCATCGATCCGGGTGGCCGACCCATGCGCGGGCCCATCGACCGGGGTGGGCATATGCCCACCCCTATTCAAAGGAACTCAACCCAGCGTGCCGGATGCCGAGAGTTCCGGCGGTTGACCAATTCCGTGAGGCTTCCTCTTGCCACGAGTGGCGGCCGTTCGCACCATCGGCCCCGCTGCCCCGCTGCCCCGCTGCCCCGCTGCCCCGCTGCCCCGCTGCCCCGCTGCCCCGCCTCAACTAAACGCCACATACCTCCCATGAAACCGCACCGCATCGCCCGATGCATCGGCCACGGTCACGTCGAGCTCGATGCGGCCCCGTCCCTTCTTCGCCACCGACTTGACCAGCCGTTCGATCGCCGTGGCCGACGGTGCCTTGCACCGCGCCGTGAAGTCTCCGGTCACGGGCCGGAAGTAGTGCACCGTGCTGTCCTGGATGACCACGTGGGAGCGGATCCCGTGCTCGCGCAGCGCCAGCCAGATCGTGCCCCACCCGGCCAGGGTGGCGGTGGCGTTGAGGCTGCCCGCGAACGCCGTCCCCTTGTGGTTGATGTTCGGCTCCAGGGGCGAGCTCAACACGAGCCCGCCGCCCTCGTTTCCTACCACGCGGAGCCCGAGTGCCTTGGTGATGGGCATGTCGCGCCGGAGTTTCGCGCGGAGCGCACGGAGCAGGTCAGGGCTGGCGGTCATGTCCGGTCTTTCCAATTCCACCATTTGAGCAGGGACGGCTTCGGTTTCGGGGTACTCGCGTAGTACACCGCGCACCGGAACACATAGAGCACGCAGGGATCCTGCGGGCCCTGCAGTTCGCTGAGCCGGTGGTAGAGCCGCTCGGGGTTGCGGCGCCGGAGCTGCGCCACCGAGCGGATGCCGAGGGCGCGGAGGTCGGCCGCGATGCTGGGGCCGACCCCGGGGATGTCCTGCAGCGGATCTCGTGTGGCCACCGGCGCTATTCCCTTCCGCTGGTCAGCTGCTCGCGCACCACGACGGCGGTGCCGTAGCAGAGCACCTCGGTGACGCCGGGCATCAGCTCGGTGGCGTCGTAGCGCACGCCGACCACGGCGTTGGCGCCCATCTGGTGGGCGTGGGTGAGCATGATGTCGAACGCTTCCTGCCGCGTCCGTTCGCACAGCGTGGTGAGGAGCGAGATGTTGCCGCCGAACAGCGTCTCCAGCTTCGCCCCGATGGTCCCGAAGACGTTGCGGGAGCGGACGCTGATGCCGCGGACTACGCCGAGGCTCTGCGTGATGTGGAAGCCGTCGAGCTCGAAGGTGGTGGTGGTCATCTCATGACTGCTGCTCATGCGGGGTCTCCGGTGGCGCGCCCCAGCAGTCGCTGGAGCAGCTGGATTTGTTGCTGTTGCTGGGCGACGAGCGCGGACCAGTCTTGCTCGCGGAGGGCGTCGAGCTTCTCGTGCAGGGACTGGATCTCGAGTTCCGCCTTGAGGTTGACCTCGTAGTCGTGCGCCGCCTCGAGGCGGTCGCGGGCCGCCTGTCGGTTCTGCGACATCATGATGATCGGCGCCTGCAGGGCCGCCAGCATCGACAGGAACAGGTTGAGCAGGATGTAGGGGAAGGGGTCGAACGCCGCGCCCCGCCGCGCGAGCAGCACGGAGTTGAGTACCACCCATCCGAGCAACAGGGAGAACGCGAGCCCGATGAAGGGCCACGAGCCGCCGAAGGCGGCGATGCGGTCGGCGGCCCGCTCGCCGACGGTCCGGGTGTCGGCGAACTCGCGGTTGATGTCGCGCGCCACCCCGCGCTGCGCGAGCACGCGCGCGACCGCGCGCCGCTCCGGCGCGGTGAGTCGCTCCCAGAGCGCCGTCAGCCCGTGGGGTGGCGTCGCGTGCAGAGGGTCGCTGGTCGTCGGCGAGGTCAGGGGTTGGTCGCTCACGGGGCCTCCCGCAGCAGCGCCCGGATGTCCAGTGGCCCGGTGGTCATGACCAGCGCGCCGGACGCGTCGCGTGGCCATTCGTCGCGGGGGCGGTCGCGGTACAGCTCGACGCCGTTCTGGTCGGGGTCGCGGAGGTAGAGTGCCTCGCTCACTCCGTGGTCGCTCGCGCCGTCCAGCCGGATGCCGGCGTCGAGCACGCGGCGCAGCGCATCGGCCAGGGAGGCGCGGTCGGGATAGCGGATGGCGGTGTGGTAGAGGCCGGTGGTTCCAGCGAGGGGGTGGCGACCCGCCCAGGCTCTCCCAGGTGTTGAGCCCGATGTGGTGATGGTAGCCGCCCGCGCTCACGAACGCGGCCCCTTCGCCGTAGCGCTGGGTCAGCTCGAAGCCGAGCACGCCGCAGTAGAAGCCGAGTGCCCGCTCCAGGTCCGCCACCTTGAGGTGGACGTGGCCGATGTCCACACCCGGGTTGATCGGTGGGCTGCCGGATCCCTTCGACGCATCATTCATCTGGTCCTCCGCTTCTTCACCACTACAGGCTGCCTCGGCGCCCATCCGAAGCGGGCCAGGTCGGCCCGACCCCGTGCGTCGAATCGCACCCCTTCCTGCGCCAGCAGCAGCCGCTGGGTCAGCGCATGGTGGTCCCGCAAGCTGATGGCGCCCTGGGCGTTCACCACCCGGTGCCATGGGACGGCGGATCCTGCCGGCAGGGCGTGGAGCGCGTACCCCACCTGACGGGCGGCGTTGACCAGCCCGGCCACCGCCGCGACCTGTCCGTAGCTGGCCACGCGGCCCTTCGGAATACGCCGGACGGTGGCGTAAATGGCTTGATACGTGGATGAAGGCGCCTTCCCACCACTCATATCTCAATGCTAGCGCAGTACTTCCATGGACGCCATTTTCCTGCCCCGCTGCCCCGCTGCCCCGCTGCCCCGCTGCCCCGCTGCCCCGCTGCCCCGCTGCCCCGCTGCCCCGCTGCCCCGCTGCCCCGCCTAAAGACCCCTTCAAAGTCCACTCCCCCTCCCTTCATATCGCGCCCGGCACCTTTCCCTCACGGCTCGTGATTCCACGAGCCGACGGGAAGAGCCATGCGACGCACGACGTCACCTCCCGATGCCGCGCCCGAGAGCGCACTCGCCCGTCTCCTCGAGGTGGAATCTCGCCTCGAGGCGATGCTGGAGGAGGCGCGTGTCCACGCCGACGAAATCGAGGCGGAAGCCCGCGCCCAGGCAGGACTGCGCGCTGGTGCGCTGGAGGGCGAGCTGGCCGCGGCGGACGCCGAGCTTTCCGCCGCCCTCGCGGCAGAGGCCGAGGCGCGCATCGCCCGTGAGCGCGCCCTCCTCGCCGAGGCGCGCGCCCGCTACGAGGCCGTGGATGCGGCGGGCCTGGCCGCCCACGCCGACTGGGTCGTGGAGCAGGTGCTTCGGATGGCGTCGGAGGGATCGCCGTGATCCTCCCGATGATCCGAGCCCGCATTCTCGGTCCTCGCGAGGACCTCGACGCCGTGATCGGCGCCGTGCAGGACGTCGGCCTGCTGCAACTCGGCGAGGTCCATCCGAGCGGCGCGCTCCGCCCGGTCGAGCCCGAGGCGCGCGACGCCCGCGAGGCCCGTCACCTCCGCGCCCTGCTCCGGGACGTGGACGCTTTGGCCGCGCGCTTCACCCCCGCGCCATCCTCGCCCAAGGCTCCGGCTCCCGCGGCCTTCGCCACCTGGCTTCGGCAGTTCCGCCGTGTCCGCCGCGACGTGGAGCGCATCGAGGCGAAGCGTCGCGCCCTGGAAGAGGAACGTACCGAGACCGCCCGGCTGCTCGAGTTCATCCGCGCCTTCCGCGGATTGCTCCCGAGCGGGGGCGGCACACGGACCCACGGCTACCACCTCGTGCTCCGCGGGCAGGACGCCGGCGTCGTGGCGCGCCTGCGGGAGGGACTCGCGCAGGCCATCGGCAACGAATTCGTGCTCGAGACCGCTCCGCTCTCCTCCGGCGAGCTCGCCGCCGTGCTGCTGGTACCCCCGACCGACGCCCCCAGGGTCGAGCGCCTGCTCGCGCAGGCCGGCGTCCACGAACTGCCGATGCCTGCCGGGAGCGGCGGCAAGACGCTCGGCCAGCTCGGCCCGAGCCTGGCCGCCCGGCGCGACGAGCTCGACGCCGAACTGGCCACGCTCGAGCGTGAGCGAGCCGCCCTCTCCGCGGAGGTCGGCGCGAACCTCGGCGGCGCCCGCGCCGCCGCGGAGGACCGCCTGCTCGGGCTCGCGGCGCGGGAGAAGGCCGCGGCCACGTCGCGGAGCTTCGTGCTGGAAGGGTGGATTCCTGCAGCCGGCTTCCCCCGGCTCTCCCAGACGCTCGCCGAGCGCTTCGGCCCGCGCATCGTGGTCGAGTCGGTGGCGCGCGAGGACTGGCAGGGCGAGTCCGCCCCCGTCGTCCTCACCAACCCGCGCCTCTTCCGGCCCTTCGAGACGATCACCCGCATGGTGCCGCTCCCCGCCTACGGCACCATCGACCCGACGCCCTTTGTCGCCGTCTTCTTCCCGATGTTCTTCGGCCTGATCCTGGGCGACATCGGCTACGGCCTGGTGCTGGCGATCCTCGCGCTCTGGCTCCGGCACGGCGGCGCGCCCGGCAGCACCCGCCGCGCGGTGGCGGAGGTGCTCGGCGCCGCCGCCGCGTTCAGTGTCGCGTTCGGGATCGCCTTCGGCGAATTCTTCGGCGACCTCGGCCTCCGCTGGTTCGGGATGCGTCCGCTGCTCCTTGACCGCGAACACTCGCTGCTCTCGTTCCTCGCGCTCGCCGTGGCCATCGGGGCGGTCCACATCATCCTCGGCCTGGCCCTCGGCGTGTACAACGCCTCCCGGGGTCATCCGCGGCAGGCGGTGGGCAAGGGCGCGTCGCTGGTCATGGTGCTGCTGATCATCGTGGTGCTGCTGGCGGCGCTCGAGGTGCTGCCGCACGGCCTCATGACCCCGGCCGTCGTCGGGCTCCTCGTGCTCTTCCCCGTGCTCATCCTGGCGGAGGGGATCATCGCGCCGATCGAGTTCCTCTCGACGCTCAGCAACATCCTCTCGTACGCCCGCATCATGGCCCTTGGCACCGCGTCGGTGATGATGGCCGTCGTGGCGAACGAACTGGCCGGCAGCATCGGCAGCGTGCTGGTCGGCGTGCTCTTCGCGCTGCTGTTCCACCTGGTCAACTTCGCGCTCGGCATCTTCGCGCCGACGATCCATGGGTTGCGGCTGCACTATGTCGAGTTCTTCGGAAAGTTCCACAGCCCGGGCGGGCAGGCGTATCGCCCATTCTCGCACTGGCGTCCCAGCGGGAACGCCGGCTGAACCCTCGGAGGTCGCATGGAAGCGTTCCTGGTTCCCCTCACCGCCGCGCTGGCCGTCAGCATCCCGGCGCTGGCCACCGGCTGGGCGCAGTCGCGCATCGGGCCGGCCATCGCCGCGAGCCTGGCCGAGAAGCCCGAGCTGAGCACCACGGCCATCCTGCTCGTCGCGATCCCGGAGACGATGGCCATCCTCGGGTTCGTGGTGGCGGTCCTGATCATGCTGCGGGCCGGCGGCTGAGCGGATGAGCATCGACGCCCTGCTGCTGCACCTCGAGGAGGACGCGCGGCGGGAGGCGGCGCGGCTCCGGCAGGAGGCGACGGCACGCGCCGGGGAGATCGTGGCGCGGGCCGAGGCCGACGCGGCGCGGAAGCGCGCCCTGCACCTCGAGCGCGTCGCCGGGCAGCGCCGGAGCGCCGGGGAGCGGCAGGTGGCCGCGGCGCGGGCGGAGGCGCGCGAGCGCTTCCTCCAGGCACGGATGGCGGTGCTCGACCGGGTGTTCGACGCGGCCTCCACGTCGCTCGGGCGGATGGAGGTGTCGCGCTACACGGGAAGCGTCGCGTACCTGGCGCGCGACGCCGCCCGGTACCTCGAGCGCGGTCCGGCCGTGCTGCAGAGCCCGCCCTGATGCGGCGCGGGCGGCGGCCGACGCGGTGCGCGACCTGCCCGACCTGCGGGTCGAGCCGGCGGACGTGCCTGCGGGCGTGACCGGCCGTTCCGCAGACGGCCGCGTCGTGGTGGACAACACCCTCGCGGCGATCCTCGCGCGGCGCCGGGGCGACCTGGCCATCGGGCTCGGCGCCCGGATCGAGAAAGGGTGACGATGCGCTGGGACGACGTGAACGCCCGCGCGCGCGGCCTCGCCACGCACCTCCTCGACCGGGACGCGCTTGCCACGCTCGCGGCTGCCCCCGACTGGCCGGCGTTCCTTGGCAGGATCACCTCTCTCGGCTATCCCCTCGACCTCGGGGGCGGCGCGATCGTGGATCCGCCGGCCTTCGATCGTGCGGTGAGCCTGATGGCGGCGGCCCGCCTGAACCTGCTCGGGCGCTGGCTGGCCGAGCGGAGCGCGGTGCTGGCGGTGGTGCTGGAGGATGAGGAGCGCCGGACGGTGCGCGCGCTCCTGCGCGGGGTGGCGCAGGGGGCCTCGCCGGGCGCCCGGCTCCGTGCCGTGATGCCGACGCCGGCGCTGCCGATCCGGGTGCTCGAGCGTCTGACGCGCACCGCGACGGTCGGCGAACTGGTGAGCGAGCTCGTGCGAGTCGGCCATCCTGCCGGCCGGGTCCTCGAGGACCTCCTGCGGCAAGCGCCATCGCCGCCGCTCCGCTCCCTCGAGTGGGCGCTGGCCCGGCTGTTCAGCCAGCGCGCCGTGCGCGCCGCTCGCGCCGGCGGGCCGGTTGTGCGCCGCTACGCGGCGGAACTGGTGGACCAGGAAAACGTCTGGACGCTTCTCCTGGCAGCGCCCCTCGAGGCGGCAGCGTCCGCCGAGGAGGAGTTCCTGCCAGGCGGTGCGCGGCTCTCGCGGGAAGAATTCGGCCGGCTCCGCGCCGAGCGCGACCCTGAACGCCTCGCCGCGGCGCTGCGCGCGCGGCTCGAGGGGACGGCGCTCGGCGCCGCACTCGGCCAGGGCGTATCGGACCCCTCCTCGCTCGAGGCGAGGGTGGTGGCCGCCCGGATCGGGTGGCTGCGCGGGCTGGCGCGGCGGGACCCCCTCGGCCCGGCGGTGGTCCTCGCGGTGCTGGAACGGATCCGCGCCGAGGCGAGGGCGCTCCGCGCTCTCGCCTGGGGCGTGGCCTTCGGCACGCCCGCCTCGGCCCTCGCGTCGCTGATGCCGGAGGCCGCATGAGCCATGGCGTCCGAGTGCTCTGCCGGCCCGCCACGGCGTCGGGCTTCGCGCTCGCGGGACTCGTCGCCGAAGTCGCCGACGAGGATGCCGTGCTCGACGCCTCCCTGCGGGCGCTCCTGCAGCGGCCCGAAGTCGGCGTCGTGCTGCTCGAGGAGTCGCTCTATCGCACGCTCGCGCCCGATCTGCGGACGGTGGTGGACCGGGTGGCGCAGCCGATCGTGGTGCCGTTCCCGGGCCCGGCCTGGCGCGCCGCACTCTCCGCGGAGGAACAGGTGGTGGAACTGCTCCGCCGCGCCATCGGCTACCGCGTGAGGCTCCGGTGACGGGCGCCCGCGTGATCCGCGCCGCCGGCGCGCTGGTCGAAGCAGCGCCGCTCCCCCAGGCCGCGCTTTACGAGATCGTGCGCGTGGGCCATCGCCGCCTGCTCGGCGAGGTCATCCGGATCCAGGGCGAGGTCGCCACGG
This sequence comes from uncultured Gemmatimonadales bacterium, assembly GCA_963777835.1. Taxonomy (GTDB): domain Bacteria; phylum Gemmatimonadota; class Gemmatimonadetes; order Gemmatimonadales; family GWC2-71-9; genus SPDF01. The sequence continues at coordinate 630,589 of CAVZRK010000004.1, forward strand.
TGCAGGTCTTCGAGGACACCGCGGGGCTCGCGCTCGAGGAACCGGTCGAATCCACCGGCGCGCCCCTGCAGGCGGAACTCGGCCCGGGGCTCCTCGGCTCGGTGCTCGACGGCACCGGCCGTCCGCTCAGCCGGCTCGCCGAGCAGGAGGGGAACTTCCTGTCCACCGGCACGGTGGCCACGACGCTCGACCGCGCCCGGCGCTGGGCGTTCACGCCGACCGCAACGGTCGGCGCGCGGCTGGCCGCGGGCGACGAGCTCGGCACGGTGGTGGAAAACGAGGGCGTGGTGCACCGCATCCTGGTGCCGCCCGGCGTGACCGGCGTGCTCGCCGAGCTGACGGCGGGGTCGTACGCGGTGGAGGAGGCGGTCGGGCGCCTGCAGGACGGGACCGCGCTCACGCTGCTCCAGCGCTGGCCGGTTCGCGTGCCACGCCCGGTGGCACGGTGGCTCCCCGCCGACCGGCCGTTCGTGACCGGCCAGCGGGTGTTCGACTTCCTCTTCCCGGTGGCGGAAGGCGGGTCGGTGGCGGTGCCGGGCGGGTTCGGCACCGGCAAGACCGTCATCGAGCAGTCGCTGGCGAAGCACTCGATGGCGGACATCGTGGTCTATGTCGGCTGCGGCGAGCGCGGCAACGAGATGGCCGACGTGCTGGAGGAGTTTCCCACGCTCGAGGACCCGCGGACCGGCCGGTCGCTGATGAACCGCACCGTCCTCGTGGTCAACACCTCCAACATGCCGGTGGCCGCGCGCGAGGCGTCGGTGTACCTGGGGCTCACCATCGCGGAGTATTACCGCGACATGGGCTACCGCGTGGCGCTGATGGCGGATTCGCTGTCGCGCTGGGCGGAGGCGCTGCGGGAAATCGGCTCACTGCTCCGCGAAATGCCCGGCGAGGAGGGGTACCCCACGTCGCTCGGCAACCGGCTCGGCAAGCTGTTCGAGCGGGCGGGGCGCGCCACGGCGCTGGGCGCCGGCGGCAGGGAAGGGGCCGTCACCTTCATCAGCGCGCTCTCGCCGCCCGGCGGCGACTTCTCGGAGCCGGTGACGCAGGCCGCGCTCCGGGTGGCGGGGGCGCTCTGGGCGCTCGACGCCTCGCTGGCCCATCAGCGGCAGTTCCCGGCGGTGGACTGGGAAACCAGCTACAGCCTGCAGGCCGCCGACGTCATGCCCTGGTTCGAAGAGCACGGCGGCACGGAGTGGACGGGACTTCGCCGCGAAACGTTTGCGCTGCTGCAGCGGGACCGGGAACTGCGCGAGGTGGCCGGCCTGGTCGGTCCGGACGCGCTGGAGGACCAGGACCGACTGATCCTCGAGACCGCCAGGCTGTTGCGGGAGTTTCTCATCGGGCAGAGCGCCTACGACCCCGCCGACGCCAGCTCGCCCGTCACCAAGACCTGGCGGCTCGCCGACACGATCCTGCGCTTCCACCGCGAGGGCACCGCGGCCCTCGCGGGAGGCGGCACCATGGCCACGGTCGACGTGAGCGGCGTGCGGCGGACGCTCGCGGCCCTGCGGGCCTCGCCGGAAGGAACCCCTCCATGAGCGGCACCCCACGCACCTACGCCGGCGCCGACTCCGCGGCGGGCCCGCTGCTGACCGTCTCCCACGCGCACCGCGCCGTGCTCGGCGAGTGGGTGCGCATCGCCTCGCCGGGCCAGCCGGCGCGCCGCGGCCAGGTCATCGACGTGAGCCGGGGCGCCACGGTGGTGCAGGTGTTCGAGGACACGGTCGGCCTCGCTCCCGCCGGCACCGCCGTCACCCTGACGGGCGACATCGCCCGCGCCGTGGTGGGTGAGGAACTGCTGGGGCGGGTCTTCGCCGGATCGGGCGCGCCGCTCGACGGGCTGCCGTCTCCGGTCGGCTCGGCACGCCGCGCGGCGTGGGCGGCGCCGCTCAATCCGGTCTGCCGCCGGAAGCCGGCCGACTTCATCGAGACCGGCATCTCCGCCATCGACGGGATGAACACCCTCGTGCGCGGGCAGAAGCTGCCGATCTTCTCCGGCGCGGGGCTCCCGGGGCTCGAGCTCGCCGCGCGCGTGGTGGCCGACGCCCGGACTACGCACGGCGAGCCGTTCGCGGTCATCTTCGTGGCGGTCGGGCTGACCCAGCGGGAGACCCAGCACTTCCTGCAGCGATTCGAGGCGAGCGAGGCGCTGGCGCGGAGCGTCTTCTACCTCAACCGCACCGGCGACCCGACGATCGAGCGGCTGCTGGCGCCGCGCCTGGCGCTGGCGCAGGCCGAGTACCTCGCCTTCGAGCGCGGGATGCAGGTGCTGGTGGTCCTGGCCGACGCCACGAACTACTGCGAGGCGCTGCGCGAGCTCGGCGCCGCGCGCGAGGAGATCCCCGGCCGGCGCGGCTATCCCGGCTACATGTACACCGACCTCGCCACGATCTTCGAGCGGGCTGGCGTGGTGCGGGGCTCGGAGGGCTCCATCACGCAGCTGCCGATCCTCTCGATGCCGGACGATGACATCACGCACCCGATTCCCGACCTGACTGGCTACATCACCGAAGGGCAGATCGTGCTCAGCCGGGAACTCGACCGGCGCGGCGTCTTCCCGCCGATCGACGTCCTGCCGTCGCTGTCTCGGCTGATGGGGGCGGGCATCGGGGCGGGCACGGCGCCCGATCACCGTCGCTGGTCCGACCAGCTCTACGCCGTGTATGCGCAGGGGCGCGAGGCGCGGCTGACCGCGGCCATCGTGGGAGAATCGGGGCTGCCGCCCGCCGACCGCCGTGCGCTCGCGTTCACCGAGCGGTTCGAGAAGGAGTTCATCGACCAGGGCGACACCCGCCGCACCATCGGCGAAACGCTCGAGATCGGGTGGACCCTGCTGGAGACGCTGCCGCGCGAGGACCTCCACCGGATCCCGGAAGAGGCGTGGGCCCGGCGGGCCGGGCGCGTGGCCGCGACATGAAAGCCCTCGGCCCCCCGACCCGATCCAACCTGATCCGGCACCGCCGCCGGCTGGAGCGGGTGCGCAAGGGGATCGACCTGCTCACCCGGAAGCGGCAGGCGCTGGTGGCCGACCTCTTCCGCGTGGCGACGCCGGCCATCGAGGCCAGGAGCCGGGTCGAGGAGAGCGCGGCGCGCGCCTATCCGGCCCTGCTCGGCGCGGCGGCGGCGCACGGCGCCGCGGGGATCGAGGCGATGGGATGGCCGGCGCGGCAGGTGGAGGTGGAAATGACCGTGACGGAATCGTGGGGCGTGGCCAGCGGCGCGGTGCAGCGACTGACGCCGATCCGGCGCACGGTTGAGGGACGCGGCCAGGCACCTCCGCTCACCGGGCCGGCCGCCGCGGCCGCCGCGGGCGCGTTCGAGCAGATGATCGAGCTCCTGCTCGACGCCGCCTCCACCGAGCTCTTGCTGCGCCGCCTGGCGGAGGCGCTTCGCCGCACCTCGCGGCAGGTGAACACCCTGGAGAATCGCGTGGCGCCCGGGCTCTCGAGCGAGATTCACCGGGTGCGCGCCCTGCTCGAGGAGCGGGAGCGCGAGGATCACACCCGGCTCAAGCACCTGCTCCGGCTCCGGCAGCAACCCGGCGCCTAGCCGATCAGCCCTGCGGGATCAGTCCCAGCCCGCCCGCGCGATACTTCTCGATCACCTGCCTGATTTCGGCCATCGTGTTCATCACGAACGGTCCTGACCGCGCCACCGGCTCCCCGATCGGCGGACCGGCCAGCAGGAGCACCTCGGTGCGCGCGCCATCCGGCCGGCACACCGAAAGTGACCGGGCCCGTCTCGCCCTCGAACCGAACCAGCTGGTCCCGGCCCGCGGCGCTGGCGTCGCTGCCGAACCGGGCCTCGCCGTCGAGGACGTAGGCCAGCGCTTCCGTGCCGTCGGGCAGCGGCTGGCTGACGGTGGCGCCGGGCTGCAGCGTCCAGTGCAGGTAGGTGATCGGCGTGCGGAGCGGGAGGGTCGCCGCGAGCGCCGAGCGCTTCGCCCGCGATGACGCGCACGGTGGCCAGCCCGTCGGGCGAGGTGGCCGACGGGATGAGGGCGGCCGTGATGTCGCCGTAGCGGGGCGGCATCTGCTTGTCACGCGCGGGGAGGTTGATCCAGAGCTGGATGGCCTCGAGCGTCCCGCCGTGTGCGCGGAGCTCCGCCGTGGGCATTTCGGAGTGGATGATGCCGGCGCCGGCCGTCATCCACTGCACGTCGCCGGGGGCGAGCCGGCCGTGGTGGCCGGCGGAATCGCGGTGCTCGAGGCCGCCCTGGAGGATGTAGCTCACGACCTCGAAACCGGCGTGGGGGTGGGGTGGAACGCCGCCGCTTCCTCCGGGGGCGATGGAGACGGGGCCGAGGCGGTCGAGGAGGAGGAACGGGTCGATTTCCCGCGCCGCGTGGGACGGGAAGGGACGGTACACGAGGATGCCGTCACCCTCCGGGGTGGCGATGCCGGGAAGGATGCCGGCGGTGCGCCGGCCCTGAGTGGGAGTTGCGGTCTGGTGCACGGGGCGTAATCTCCTTCATGTCGGCCGACTTGACATTTAGTGTGACAACACATAATATACGCCCATGAGTCAACTCGCAAGCGAACTCAAGCAGACGAAGCCCTTCGCCTCCCCGGTGCAGGAGGCGGTGCTCAGCATCAAGCGGACGGCGGCGCTGCTCGAGTTGCGGCTGGCGGAGCTCCTCCGCCCGTACGGGGTCACGCCCACCCAGTACAACGTGCTGCGGATCCTCCGCGGGGCCGGGGCCGACGGCCTCCCGCGCTGCGAGGTACAGGGGCGGCTGGTGGCGCCGGTGGCGGACACCACTCGGCTCCTGGACCGCCTCGAAAAGATGGGGCTCGTGTCGCGCGCCAGGAACACCGATGACCGCCGCGTCGTGACCTCGAAGATCACACCCCGCGGGCTGGCACTCCTCGACAAGGTGGCGGCGCCGCTCAAGAAGTTCGAGGAGGACGAGGTCGGGCAGATGTCCGACACCCGGCTCCGCACGCTGATCGGCATCCTCGACGAGGTCCGGCGGCTCACCCCCTGCCATCGAGGGTAGACCGCGCCCTGCACAGCGGGGCATTTGTTTGTGAATATATATGTTATAACATTAGATAGGAGAACACTAAAATGATCACCACGCCACTCGCCCATGCCGTCCTCGAGGCGGCCGAATCCCGTCGCTCGATCCGCCGCTACTCTGACGCTCCGGTCACGGAGGCGGAACTCGTGCAGCTCGTCGAGACCGCCGGCCGCGCCCCATCGGCGTACAACCTCCAGCCCTGGCGCTGGGTGGCGGTGCGGGACCCGGAGCTCAAGGGCCGGCTCCAGGCGGCGGCCTACGGCCAGCCACAGGTCGGCGCCGCGCCCGTCCTGCTGGTGCTCTACACCGACACGCTCGATGCGCTCGACACCGTGGAGGAGACCTTTGCGCCCACGCTGCCGGCCGACAAGGCCGCCGGCACCAAGGCGCACCTGCGCTCGACGATCGGCGCGCAGAGCGAGGCGGACCGCGAGGCCTGGGGGGCGGGGCAGAGCTATATCGCGCTGGGGTACCTGCTCCTCGTGGCCGAGAGCATGGGCCTCGGGACGTCGCCGATGCTCGGCTTCGATGCGGAGCAGGTCAAGTCCGTCCTCGGCCTGCCGTCGTACGCGCGGGTCCCCGCGCTGGTGGCCGTCGGCCATCCGGCCGAGGAGGGGTTTGCCTCCACGCGCCACGCGGTCGAGCGGGTGCTGAGCCTGCGCTGAGGGCTAGCGGAACGAGGTGCGCACGCACGCCGCCTCGAGCGCGGCGGTGAGCGCCGCGGAGAGATCGGCCCGCACGCCATCGGAGGGGAGGAGTTGCATCCGTCCGCAGCCGTTGCAGGTGCGGACGGGGCCGCGCACGGTGACGTCGATCGACGGGAGGCCGGGAAAGGGCAGGGTGCCGTGCACCTCGCCCATGTCGGGTCCCTGCCGCCAGACGCGACTGGCGCAGGCATGGCAACTGAGGGCTCCGCTCTGGCCCGCCGGATGCGCCATCGGAAGGTGGCCGCCGTCGAGGAGGGCCGTCTCGAGTTCGGTCACGAAGCCCGGCCGCGGCTGGCGGCGGTCGGTGCAGCCGGTGCCGCACACGCGGAAGGGAAGGCCCTGCAGGGAAAGTTCGATCATGCCGGCGGCGGCGTGACACCACGCCACCGCCTGTTGCGTGAGCGGCCCGCCGCACCCGAGGCAGGCCGCAGGTTCACGGCCGAGGAGCCGCCACCGCCAGTACCAGAGTCGCCTCACGCCACCCCCGGTCGGGGTCCCGTCAGGCGGCGACCGCCATCGGCTGGCGGCCGAGGCGCTTCAGCGAGGCGTAGTGCGAGGCGATCGCGGCGCGCAGCGTGTCGTGCTGGTTGTACGGGAGGCCGTGGGCGAGCGCCGTCTCCTTCACGATGTTGCTGATGGCGGGATAGTGGATGCTGCACACCTTCGGGAAGAGGTGATGCTCCACCTGGAAGTTGAGCCCGCCGACATACCAGCAGAGCAGCCGGTTCCGGGGCCCGAAGTCGGACGTGGTCTCCAGTTCGTGCGCCATCCATGCCGAGCCCATGGCCCCCGCCGCGTCTGGCGTCGGGTAGGTGATGTCCTCCACGACGTGCGCCAGCTGGAAGACCACGCCGAGGATCGTGCCGGCCACGAGGTTCATAACCAGGAAGCCGATGACGAACTGCCACCACGGGATATCGAGCACGATCAGCGGGACGACGATCGCCCAGCTGTAGTAGACCGCCTTGCCGATGAAGAGACCGGCGATTTCATTCGGCGGATTCTTCCGCCCGAGGAACGGCCCGATGTCCTTCTGGAGGAAGTACTTGTAGTCCTTCACGAAGACCCAGAAGAGGGTGGAGAAGCTGTACGCCAGGAAGCCGTACAGGTGCTGGAAGCGGTGAAACGGCTTCCACTCCGTGTGTGGCGAGAGGCGGAGGAGCGGCGAGACGGTCAGGTCCTCGTCGAGCCCCTCGATGTTGGTGTAGGTGTGGTGGATGACGTTGTGCGTGACCTTCCACATGTAGCCGTTCGCGCCGCAGAGGTCGAACGACCAGCCGACGACCCGGTTGACCCACGCGTTGTTGGAATACGCGCCGTGCAGCGCGTCGTGCGCCACGCTGAACCCGATGCCGGCCACCCCCACGCCCATCAGCACCGCCAGGCCCAGCATCGTCCACGGGCCGAAGTTGTTGCTGAGGATCAGGCCGTAGGGCACGAAGGTCAGCGCCACCAGAGTGACGCCCTTCAGCACCATGCGCCAGTCGGCCTTGTCGGAGAGCCCGCGGGAGGTGAAGTAGTCGGCAACCTGCGACTTCACGTCGTCAGAAAAGGACGCCGCGTCGCGGTTGGGGAAGGTGACTCGAATTGTGGACATCGGGAACCGCGCCTTCCGCCCGTCGGGGGCGGCCATAAGATGTAGGGAGGGCACCCCCAATATAGCCGCCGGTACACCATTCCGCCCCGGCATACCCGACTCAGGCCACCGGCTACCCGAGCGCGGCTCCCACCTCGTCCGGCCGCGTGATCGGCGCGTGGCAGGCGAAATTCCGGCAGACGTAGAGCGCGGGGCGTCCGTCCACGAGTGATTTCCCCGCCAGCAGCGGCCCGTCCGCCGCGCCGCCGGCTGGATCGTGGTGCCCGATGATGCGATCGGGCAGGAAGTGGCGCGCCACCTCGCGGCGCAGCGACTCGAGTCCGCCCTCGTCGTCCGCGCCGACAAAGGCGAGCTCCACCGGCCCCTGCCGCAGAGAACTCGAGGGCGATCAGGCTCTCGGCGAAGGCGCGCGGCTCTGCGGAGAGCGCGGTACCCCACGCCTCGAGAGCCGACTCCGCCATGCGTCGCCAGTCGTCCCGTCCATCGTGCGCGGCCAGCCGCGCGAGCAGCAGCGCCGCCGCCGCGTTGGCGGCGGGGATGGCGCCGTCGTGCCCTTCCCGGTGGCGCACCAGGAGCGCCTCGTGGTCGGCCGAGGTGCTGAAGAAGCCGCCCCCGGTCGCCGAGAACGCGGCGACCATCCGGGTCGTGATGGCCCGCGCCTCCTCCAGGTACCGTTCCGCGCCGCCGGCCTCGTACAGGTCCACCAGGCCATTGCCGAGGAAGGCGTAGTCCTCGAGGTAGCCGTTCAGGTGGGCGGTGCCGATCGCGCCAGCTGCGCAGCAGGCGGCCGTCCCCGTCCCGCAGGTGGCGCAGCACGAAGTCGGCGGCGCGGCCCGCCGCCTCGAGCCACCGCGCCTCCCCCAGCACCCGCGCGCCCTCGGCGAGCGCGCCGATCATCAGTCCGTTCCATGCCGTCAGCACCTTGTCGTCGAGCCCGGGCGGCACGCGTGCGCTGCGCGCGGCGAGGAGCTTCTTCCGGGCGGCCGAGATCCGCGCCGCCGCGTCCTCGGCGTCGATCCCGAACTCCGCCGCGACATCCGCCAGCGCTCTCGGCGTCCGAAGAATCGAGTGGCCCTCCCAGTTCCCCATCTCCGACACGTCGAACCACGCCGCCGCGAGCGCGGCCTCCGGGCCGAGGACCGCCTCGAATTCCGCGCGCGTCCAGACGAAGAACTTGCCTTCGACCCCCTCGGAGTCGGCGTCGGTGGCGGAATGGAAGCCCCCCTCCGGCGCCGTCATCTCGCGCAGGACGTAGTCGAGCACCTCGGTGGCGACCTGCCGGTATTCCGGCGCCCCGGTGACCTGGTACGCCTCGAGGTAGGCACGCGCGAGCAGTGCGTTGTCGTAAAGCATCTTCTCGAAGTGCGGCACCAGCCATTCGTCGTCCGTGGAGTACCGGCAGAAGCCGCCGCCCAGCTGGTCATACATCCCGCCGCGGGCCATGCCGTCCAGCGTGCGGCGGACCATCTGCAGCGCGCGGCCGTCGCCGGAACGACGGTGAATCCGGAGCAGCACGCGGAGCAGCGTGGCAGGCGGAAACTTCGGCGCGCGTCCGAAGCCGCCCCACGCGGGGTCGAAGGTGGCGGTGAGGTGCCCGAGGAGCCTCGCGAGGGCGGCCTCGAGGTCGACCGCACCCGGGTTCGGCTCGGCGGTCTCGCGCAGGTGGGTCGTGAGCTCCCCGCCGACCCGCTCGAGCGCGGGTCGATTGTCACGCCAGAGCTCGGCGATCCGGCGCAGGATGGCGGGAAAGCCGGGCCGTCCGTGACGGTCCTCCGGTGGGAAGTAGGTCCCCGCGAAGAAAGGCTGCTGCTCCGGCGTCAGGAACACCGTCATCGGCCAGCCGCCGTGGCCGTGGTTCATGGCCATGGTGGCGGCCATGTAGATGTCGTCGAGGTCGGGCCGCTCCTCGCGGTCCACCTTCACGCAGACGAAGTGCTCGTTCATCAGCGCCGCGATGGCCGGGTCCTCGAAGGACTCGTGCGCCATCACGTGACACCAGTGACAGGCGGAGTACCCGATCGAGAGCAGGATCGGACGGTCCTCCGCCCGGGCGCGCGCGAGCGCCTCGTCGCCCCAGGGATGCCAGTCCACCGGGTTGTGGGCGTGCTGGAGGAGGTAGGGACTGGTGGATCCGGCGAGCCGGTTCACGCGCGGGGGCATCAGTGATACCCGGCGCCGGGGTAGAGCAGGTTGAGCGTGAAGAGGAACACCGGGTCGAAGACGTGGCTGAACAGTTGCCAGGCGATGAGGATGCCGATGATGCCGAGCCCGCGATTGGTCCAGATGAACTCCTGGTACCGCGCCGTGGCGCGGTCGGTCAGGAGGAGCGGGACGGCGCCGCTGCCGTCGAGCGGGGGGAAGGGAAAGAGGTTGAGGACCGCGAGTACCAGGTTCAGCGACAGCACGGCGCTCAGCGCGAAGGCCGCGGCGGACCAGGCCGCGCCCCCGTCGGTGGCGGCGAGCTGGTCGAACCCGGCACGTTCCGGGGGGAAGAAGACGCCGGTGCTGGCCCCAAGCCGAAGCGCCGCGAAGGCCAGCGCCACGAGCAGCAGGTTCGCCGCCGGACCGGCCAGCGCCATCCAGGCGGCGCGCCGGGGGTGCCGCCGGGCCCAGGCCGGGTCGTAGGGAGCGCTGGCGAAGCCCATCGGCCAACCGGTCAGGAGGGCGCTGATGAGCGGGATCCAGAGCATCCCCGCCGGCTCGCGCCGGATGTGAGGCCGCGGGTCGAGGGAGACCTGGCCGCCGTGGTAGGCTGTCGGGTCGCCGCCGAGCAGGGCGGCCCACGCGTGTGCGGCTTCGTGGATGGTCACCGAGACCAGGAAGACGGCGTAGTAGGCGAGTGCGTGGCCGATGTCGGGCATGCCGGAGTATCGCCTGAGTTCGGGGTATGTTCGGGTTTCGGGTGCCCCGGCTCTTGTGCGTTCGGGGGGTCTGGCTTAGTTTGGCTCTGCGGAAACACGCCTCTTGGCGTGGACTGGTGCCGGGTTTCTCTCAGGGGCTCGCATTCGCGATGCCCTTTTTTGATTCCCGATGTCGCATAGGGCGACCACTCGTCATCCGCACGGGTCCCCGCCGTCCGGCGGTATGCCCGGAACAACCGTAGTCGGCCAGGACGGCATGCCCGGACTCCGATTACACCACACCATCAGGAGTACCGCATGCGTACGACCGGCACCGTGAAGTGGTTCAACGACGCCAAGGGCTTCGGTTTCATCACCCCCGAAGGCGGCCAGAAGGACTGCTTCGTCCACCACTCGGCCATCTCGGGCCAGGGCTTCAAGTCACTCGCCGAAGGCGAGCGGGTTGAATTCGACATCGTCCAGGGCGCCAAGGGCCCCGCGGCCGAGAACGTCGTCAAGCTCAAGTAAGTCGAGAGGGGACGCCGGCGTCGCCGGCTACCACGTCATGGCCGGTCCGACTTTGTCGGACCGGCCATTTCGTTTTCCGGGATGCACCCGCTACGTGGTCGGCTTGGCGAGCAGGGTGGTATGCCGCCGGACCAGACGGAGCACGATGGCAACGACGACGCCGAATACCAGCGCCCCCAGCCAGAACGGATCGATCCGCCACACGCCGAACGACACCTTCCATTCCACGACGTTGAGCGCCGCGAAGATGAGCACCAGCTGGAGCAGGCTCGAGTATTCCCGGCGGAGCACCGGGCGGAGGTGGAACGGCGTCTCCGGGGGCACCCAGTGGCGGAAGTTGGGAATGAAGGCGGGCGTCCGGGCCGACCAGTCGACGAACGCCTGGCCGTACTGGCCGCGGAGAAACTCCTCCTCCGCGAACATGATGCGCTCGTAGTACAGCCAGAACATCAGCCCGAGGACGACGGCGGGCCAGGCCCTGAGTGGCAAGCAGCACCGGCCCGAGCCAGCCCAGGTAGTTGCCCAGGTAGAGGGGGTGCCGGACGATGGAGTACATGCCGGTGGTGTTGAGCGACCGCGCCACCTGCGTGTCCCGATTCCGTCCCGAGGTGCCGGGTGCCGCGCTCCCGATGGTGTAGGCCCGGACGGCCAGGCCCAGGAGCGAGATCGCGAAGCAGACCAGCGGCCAGGTCATGGGGACCGCGGCCGGCTCACCGGGGATGGCCACCGACACGATCTGGGTGAACAGCAATGCGACTCCGAAGAGCGGCAGGAATCCCCGGTGCCGGAAGAGCCACTGCCCCGATCGGATGCAATCTTCGTAGAGCGCCATTCGAACCCCTTGCGGTCGCCCGGTGTCAGTCCTTCGGCTTGTCTGATTCCTGCTTCTTCGACGACGAGTCCGCGGCCAGCGGCTTGAACGTGAACTTCTGCCCGCCGACCGACGCCTCGTACATCAACCCGGTCTTGGCGAGCGTGAAGACCAGCACGCCGAGCCGGTACTTGGCGTTGGCGGAGGCGCCGCTGGCGGCGGCGACGGCGCTGACCTGCGCGCTCAGCTCGAAGCTGTTCCCCTTGAACGCGTCGATGGCGTCGCGGTTCTCGAAGAAGATGACCTCGGCGTAGGACTGCCCGCCGAGCTGGAGGCCGATCGTCACCTGGCCCAGCTTCGCCTGGCCGACGATGGCCCCGCCTTCGTAGAGGCATCCCGTCCCGGCGGCGCCGCCCACGACGAACGCGCCCTTCCCGACCGAGGGGAAGATGGCGTACCCGATCGCGCTCCCGAAGTACTTCTCGAGGTGCGGGTCGCTCTTCGTGAACAGGTCGATCGTCTCGCCGCAGCGGCTGCGCAGCTTCGCGTCCTGGGCCTGGAGCGTGCCGGTCGGGAGCGCCTGGAGCACGGCGAGCGCGAGCAGTGATGCGATCAGGGGGTGGCGCATGGCAACTCCTTCTTCGATTGAAATCAGTCCCGCGACTCGGCGGGCCTGGTCCTGCGCCACGCCACCACGAAGAGCGCCGCGAGGAGGAGGTCGATCACCGCCCCGCCGAGAAAGAAGGGGCCGGTCCGTCCCTGCGCGTAGAGGGCGCAGACGCCCACCCCCCACACCACCTTTTCGAGCACCGCCGGGAGCATGACCGGCCGGAGGCGCGCGGGGTCACGCCCCACCAGCAGGAACACCAACTGCCAGGCGAGGGCCACCCCCACGAAGCCGTAATAGAACTCGGGGTGCGTGAACGCCGGCGGCGCAAGCCGCGCCACGGCCTCCTCCAGGAACAGCATCGGCAGCAGCACCAGGACGCCGTACACGCCGGCCACGGTGAAGACTCGCCTCGCGAAGATCATGGCTCGGGAGCTCTCCTCGTTCAGCTCGAATAGTACGCTGCAGCAGGTGACGCCGCCCTCCGCCTTGGCGAACTCGGACATGTCGAGCGCGACCACCTCGATCCCGAATGCCTCGAGCCGGCGGATGGTGCGGGGGAACGCCGCCGCACTGATGGTGGTGTCCCCGACCCGGAGCACGTTGCCGGCGAACGGTTCGGCGGGGTCCACCTCGACGACGGCCACCGCCCCGAACACGGCGCGGTCCACCCAGTCGGGGTTGAGAACCACGATGCCCGGGGCCGCCACCGTCGCCGCGGTCTTGAGGTGGAGGCAGTCCCGCGTGGTCACCGGCACCACGCGGTAGTCCCACGGGGCCAGCAGCTCTCCCAGCTGGGCGATGCCGTCGCGGTTGCTGCGGGCCGAGTCGCCGACGTAGAACGTCCGGCCGACCCGGAGGACATCGCCGCCGTCGAGCGTGCCCGGCGCCTCGATGACGGCGCACGAACGGAAGTGCGTCAGCGCCGCCGAGACCGCCTCCGTTTCGGCTCGGCGCGACCGGGCGCCAGGGCGGGTCACGACCGCGAGCTCATCCACCACCACCGCGGTGTCCTCGATGAATACGGCGTCGGGCATCGAGGCGTCGGACGGGACGCGGTGCACCCGGCATCCGAGTCCCATGAGGCACTGCTCGTACGCGGCGTGCTGCGCCACGGCGCGCGCCTGGTCGATGGGGCTCCGCGCGAGATGGCTCAGCTCGCACCGGTCCATGGCGGGGCTGACGTCGCGGGTCAGGGCGATGCGCATCGAGCGTCCTCCCTGTTCAGCGGGATCGTGAGGTGACGGCGAGCGCCACGCCACCCAGCACCAGGGCGGCGGCGACGGGCAGCCGGAGCGGTACCGCCTCGCCGAGCAGCGCCACGCCTCCGGCCGCGGCGATCACCGGCACCAGCAACTGCACGAGCGCGGCACGCGTGGCGGTGAGCGAGGGCAGGGCGGTGTACCAGACCGCGTATCCGACGCCCGAGGCAAGCGCGCCCGAGGTGGCGGCGAGCAGCACCCCCCGCGTGGTCCACCCCGCCGCCCCCCCGGCGGCCGCGAGCATCAGCAACGCCATGGGCACCGTCAGCAGGAAGTTGCCGGCGGTGTTCCGGAGCGGTTCCGTGCTGCCGCGGCCGCGCAGGGAGTACAGCCCCCACGCGACGCCCGCCGCCGCCATCAGCGCGGCACCGGCAGGGGCGGGCGCCGTGAGCCCCGGGAACACGAGCACCACGAGGCCTGACCCCGCCAGCCCGAGGCCGACCCATTCGGCGGCCACGGGGCGCTCGCCGGCGCGGAGCCCGGCGACGATCATGGTCAGCTGGACGGCGCCGAAGAGGATCAGGGCGCCGGTGCCGGCGCCGAGGCTCACATACGCGAAGCTGAATGCGGCGGCGTAGGCAAAGAGCGCCGCAGCGGAGGCCCATTGCCCGGCGTGCTTCGGCACGCCGCCGGTGCGGAGGGCCACCAGCATCCAGAGCGCGGCGGCGCCGGCACCGAGGCGGACGGCGGTGAATCCTGCGGGCGAGATGGCATGACTGCCGAGCGCCATGCGACAGAGGATCGAGTTGCCGGCGAAGGCCAGCAGGGCCAGTGCGGTGAGGAGGGAGGTCCGCCGGCCGGCATCGGTCATTCGAAATACTCGCGTGCGATCCGGCGCGAGGCGTAGAGGCCCACGCCGAATCCCACCATGCTGCAAATGAACGCCGTCATGAGCCCCGCTGGCGCGCCCAGCCACCAGCCGACGGCGCTGCCGAGCGTGGTGCCGACCAGTGCGAGAAGCTTGCCCACCGCTGGCCTCCCCCTACTTCAGGAGCGGGATCAGGTCCGACTCGATCGCTTCCGGCGTGTCGGTGGGCCCGTAGCGGCGGAGCACCCTGCCGTTCCGGCCGACCAGGAACTTCGTGAAGTTCCACTTTACCGCTTCCGTGCCCAGCAGGCCAGACTTTGCCGCTTTCAGGTGGCGGTAGAGCGGGTGGGTGCCGGGTCCGTTCACGTCGACCTTGGCGAACATCGGGAAGGTGACGTCGTAGGTGAGGGAGCAGAACGCCTTGATCGCGTCCTCGTCTCCCGGTTCCTGGTGGCCGAACTGGTCGCATGGAAACCCGAGAACGGTCAGCCCGCGGCGCTTGTACTTGCGGTAGAGCGCCTCGAGGCCGGCGTACTGCGGGGTGTACCCGCACTTGCTGGCGACGTTGACGACGAGCAGCACGCGATCCTTGTACTTGGTCATGCTGGCCGGCTTGCCGTCGATGGTCGTGAGGTCGATGTCGTACAGACTCACGTCGGTCCGCCTTCCCGCTCGAGCGCCCGGAACCCGAGGTAGAGTATGCCCACCGCGATGGCGAGGCCGACCGCCCCGCCCGCCACGGCCAGCCCCAGTCCCTTCCCATCCCGGTAGACAGGCACGAGAGCGTTCCGGGTGATGAAAATTGCCGCCCAGGCGAAGAGGACGAGACGGGTGCCAGCGTGTCGGGCCAGCAGGCCCGCCATCGCGAGGACGGCCAGCACCACGTACCACCACTGCAGCATGACCACCGCTCGCTGCCCGGTGGTCAGTTCCGCGCCCGCGGCCGCCAGGGAACTCTGCACCCCGAGGAACGCGAAGAGGGCGAGCAGGAGGAGGGCCGCAACCAGGTAGCCTGTGCGCGCATTCATCCCGATCGCCCTCCCCGTACCGATGGTGTGGTGCAGTTAGCGGGAGCCGCCGCTTCGGGGCCTGGACGGACCCCCGCCCCGGCGGCCGGAGCCGCCAGACGTTCCGCCCCCGGTGCGTCCGGGACCGCCGCTCGACGGGCGCCCACCCTGCGTCGATGCGTGCGCCGCGCGACGCGCCTCCTTGGCCTTCGCGCGGGCCCGGTCTTCCGCCTTCTTGGCGCGGATGGCCGCGATCCGCTCCGCCAGCGGCACTTCGAGCTGCACGTTGAGCTTGGCGGCGTAGTCGAAGTCGGGCAGCGTCACCCGCGGGAGCCGCTTGCCGACCGCGCGCTCGATCGAGCGGAGGTCGCCCTCCTCCTCCGGCGACACGAAGGTGAACGCGTCGCCGGTGGCCTCGGCGCGGGCGGTCCGGCCGACCCGGTGGATGTAGTCCTCCGGGACCTTCGGGACGTCGAAATTCACGACGTGGCCGAGCTCCTCGACGTCGATGCCGCGCGCGGCGATGTCGGTGGCCACGAGCACGCGGTACTTCCCGCTCTTGAAGCCGGCCAGCGCCTCGGTGCGCTGCGCCTGCGAGCGGTTGCCGTGGATCCGCTCCGCCTTGATGCCCTCGCGGATCAGGTGCTTGGTGAGGCGGTCGGCGCGGTGCTTGGTGCGGGTGAAGACCAGCGCCTCGCGCATGTCGCCCTTGGCCAGGAGCGCCAGGAAGAGCGCCGCCTTGAGCTCCTGGCGCACCGGGTACACCGCCTGGGTGATGCCGACGGCGGGGGCCGACTTCCGCGCCAGGTTGATCATGGCCGGGTCGTGCAGCATCTCGCGGGTGAGCGCCGCGATCGGCGCCGGCATCGTCGCGCTGAAGAAGAGCGTCTGCCGCTTGGCGGGGATGTGGCGGAGGATGCGCTTGATGTCGGGCAGGAACCCCATGTCCAGCATCCGGTCCGCTTCGTCGAGCACCAGCACCTCGAGTCCGGAGAACTTCGCGTACGGCTGCTTCATGTGGTCGAGCAGCCGGCCGGGCGTGGCGACGACGATGTCCACCCCGCTCCGGAGCGCGTGCTCCTGCGGCCCCATGCCGACGCCGCCGTAGACGGCCGCGGCGGTGACCGGCGTGTGCACCGCGAGGTCGTTGATGTCCTCGAGAATCTGGAGCGCCAGCTCACGGGTCGGGCTCAGGATCAGCGCGCGGGTGGTGCCGCGCTTGGTGTCGATGAGCCGCTGCAGGATCGGAAGCACGAAGGCGGCCGTCTTGCCGCTGCCCGTCATGGCGCAGGCCAGGAGGTCCCGGCCCTCGAGCGCCGGCGGGATCGCGTCGGCCTGGATGGGGGTGGGGCGGGTGAACCCGAGTTCCTTCACGCCCTTGAGGAGGCTGGGATGCAGGTTCAGGGAGGCGAAAGGCACGGCGTTCCTTGCTGAAAAGCGCAACCGCGGCGGGGGCCTTTCCAGGACTGGGGGCTGCCGGTGCGGGCGACGATGGATGGGCGGTCGGGACAGCGCCGCCGGGGGGAAGCATAGGCCATCAGGAGGGCCGGGACAACTCGCCACTTGCGCCGGGGAGAGGGGGCCATTACGTTCAGGGCAATAGACATAGCCTTCGGGCCCCGGGGTAGCAGAGCAGACCGGGTGATCAAACTGCCAAGAACCTTCGACCCGGCCGGTGACCACACACTGGACGGGCGTTGTGTTTTCAGGAGGATCGTCGTCGGCTCAAGCCGACGCTCGGCCGTGAGTCCTCAGGGGCCCTTGACCGGTGGGCTCTGCCAGATGACCTGGGTGATCATCCACCGACCGTCGATCCTGGCCAGGTGCAGGAAGTCGGTCCCCCACCACGCCACCACCTTGGCCGCCGCCACCTGGTCCAGCACCTCCAGCGCCATCACCTGCCTCGGCGCATCGGCTGGCACCGGCCGTCCGCGCGCCTTCACCTTCCGCACATAGTCGAGCATCTCGGCGAACGTCATCGCCTCGCCGTGATACGTCGAATCTCCCTTCGGCACGTAATAGCCGTACTTGACCACCGTCGGGCTGACGCTGCGGACGATCTTCGTCGAATCTCCCTCGTAGAAGCCCTCGAGATAATCGCGCGCCGCCCGCGTCACCCCCTCCGCATCGGGGGAGATGGCCACGTTGACCTGTGCGCCGACCGAGCGCGGCAGGCCGAGCCACAGGACGGTGACGAGGGTGATGAGCGAGGATCGAGATGGGCGCATGGAGACTCCGGGGTCGGGAAGGGTTCAGGTCTCGCGGTAGATCCAGCCGCCGACCAGCCCGGCGATGACGAGCTCGACCAGGCCGGTGGCGCCCCAAGTCACGAGCAGCGCCGGCGGAAAGAGGTGCAGCATCCGGTAGCCGATGAGTGCGACCAGCCAGCTGCCGCACCAGAGGGCGATCGCGACGGTGACGGCGGTCCGGGGCCCGGGGCCGAAGCGGGGCCGGGCCGCCGCGTAGAAAAAGACGAGCGTGAGTCCCGACAGGAGGCTAACAACGATGCTCCAACGGATGCCGGCGCTCGTCGTGTCCACGGCCAGACCATGCGGCTCGAGCGCGTCGATCATGGCCGACATGTAGAGCGCGCTGGCGGCGCCCTCCATCAGCCAGGTCAGGATCCCGGCGGCCAGGCCGCCAGCGAGCCAGCGCGAAACGTTGATGCCAGCCATGGCGGGCCTCAGCTGTCCTGCGCTCGGCTGCGCAACCAGTCGATGCCGACGGTGAACAGGACGGCGAGCCCGGCGTGCAGGGTGGCGTGCCAGGGCTCGGCCGCCTGCGCGGCGAAATACACCGCCCCGACATTGACGACCGTGAGAAGTTGCGCGACGGGGACCCAGATGCGCGGATTCAGTTTCACGAGCGGACTCCGGTGATGGGGTGTGGCGCTGTTCCCTACGGGGCGCGTGCAGGACTGGTTCCGCCCAGCAGTGGGCGGAGCCCGACCAGGAGCAGCCCGAGCCCGAGCGCTTGCACCAGGTGGAAGATGCCGTTGTGGTCGAAGGTCCAGACCAGGCGGAACGAAAGGGTGTCGATGGCCTGCACGACGCCGGCCGCGAGGCTCACGGCCAGGCCGGCGGTGACCCAGTTTGCGCCGGCGCGGCCGGACCTGGCGAGCCACCCGTGGACCGCGAGCGCGAAGAGCAGTCCGGCGCCCTCGTAGATCACGAAGACGAGGAAGTCGCCGCCGGTCAGTCGGGTCAATAGGTAGAACACTCCTGCGGCGAGGAGGAGGAAGGGCCGCGCGCGCCGGGCCGGTGCGTCACCCCACCCGGCGCAGACGGCGGCGAGGACGAAGCACGCCACCGCCACGCCGAGCGCGAGGTACAGCGGCTGCCAGAGATGGTCGAGCTGCCCGGCTGACCAGGAAAATCCGTGGGCGATGGCCCCGAGCAGCGCCGCGAAGCCGAAGGTGGCGAGCATGGCCAGCCAGCAGCGCCGCAGGAACGAGGGTGGGGTGCGACGGTACAGCCAGTAGATCCCGGCCCATGACATGGCGGCCAGCCCGGCATCCGTGGCGGCGGTCGTGGCTTCGGCGGGAAGCATCAGCCGTCCTTCACGCCGGGCCGTGGCGCCGGGAGCGCGACGCCCTCGAGGAAGAACGCAGCCAGCTCGGCGCGCCCGCCGAGCCCGGCCTTCGCGTAGGCGGCGGCGGCGTGCTGGCGCACCGTGCGCTCGCTCCGGTCAGTGCGGACCGCAATCTCCTTGTGCCCATGGCCCTTGAGGACCAGCAGCGCCACCTCGCGTTCCGCGGGGGTGAGTCCCCAGGAGGTGAACTGTGCGTCGATCGCCGCCCCGAGGCCGGCGAGCGCCTGCTCCGCGCTGGCGCGCCAGGCGTCTCGCTCGGCGTTGCGCTCCACCAGGCTTGCGCGGAGCTCCCGGTTGGCCGCGGCGGCACTGCCCCAGCCGCGCGCCAGCCACAGCGCCGTTGAAAGTGCTCCCACGACGAGTGCCACCTCGTATACCACATGGAACGAGAGCCACTCGGTCGGCCGGTCCAGGGCCAGATCGACCGCGCCGGCTAACCCGATGACCACGAAGAGGATGGCGATCGTCCGCTTCAGCCGGGCTTCCTCGAAAGCGTCCATTTCATCCCCTCCGTCATCCGTCGGATATCGGGCCCCGGGCCAGGCGGGTTGGCCGACTGCGTCTGTTGTCGGATGGCGCGGTTCACCGGCATCCGGTAGCGTGACAACCAACCCATACTCGGAGGCTCTTCGTGATCATACCTGATCCCCTGCACCCGGCGGTCGTCCACTTTCCCATCGTACTGATGGCGTTCCTGCCCCTCGCCGCGCTCGGCGCGCTGTGGGCGGTGCGCCGTGGCGCCGTACCCCTCCGTGCCTGGGCCGTGCCCGTGGCCGTGGCGGGCGCGCTGACCCTCAGCGCCTGGGCGGCGCTCCAGACAGGACAGGCCCAGGAGGACCGGGCCGAGGATGTCGTCGGGGAGCAGCGCCTCGAGGCCCACGAGGAAAGTGGCGAGCGCTTCCTCATTCTCTCCGGCGTCGTCCTCGCCATCAGCGCCCTTGGCCTCCTGGCCGGAGCCCCCGGACGTGGGGCGCGGGCCGTCGCCACCGTCGCCACCCTCGGACTGCTGGTGGCGGGATACCAGGTCGGTCACTCCGGCGGCAACCTCGTCTACGGTGACGGCACCTCCCCCGGCGTGTCGCAACTCAGCGCGGGCGGCGGCGAGGGTGCCGGGCAGGGCGGCGAGCGAGACAACGCCGACGAGGACGACGACTGAGCCGTTCGGCGGTGGCCGGGCGCCGGGCTATCGAGCCGGCGCCCACACCCGTTCCGCCTGCTGCAGGTGGCGGTGCTGGTGGCGTGGCAACGTCGAGAAGCCGGCATAGAGGTTGTAGCGCATCCGCCCGTTGAACGGCGAGGTCATCAGCACCCGGTCGATCGGGAGGCCGTCGGCGGCGGCGAGCAGGCCGAGCAGTCGCTCCTGCCACCGTTCGAAATCGGCGGCGACCGCCGCGGCGGGCGGGGCGCTCGCAGGAACGAAATCGGGAGTGGTCTGCATCCGCCCGCGGGCGTCCGGGCCCGTCATTTTCCAGAGCGCCCATCCCAGGAAGCCCCGCCGGTACCGATGCGGCGTGACCGGTTCCGCGCGCGCGGCCTCGAGCCCGGCCTCGAGGAGCGGCACAAAGGCGGCCGACGTCAGGTTGAGGTGCTCCACGCACTCGGACACCGACCACCGCGCGGGATCGTTCCGGGCCACCCAGCGCTCGGCGGGCACCGCCTCGCGGAGCCGGTGGAGCCGTGCGGTCGCCTCGCGGAGCTCGTCGGCGACTTGCTGGAGTTGCGCGTTCATCGCCGGACGATACCGAGCACCCTTCCCGTGTTGCAGTCGAGCCGGATCAGTTGGCCGTCCGTGATCCCGTACGATCCGCTCGGCGCCAGGTAGTCCCCGAGTCCGCTCTCGGAGCGGATCAGGATGATCTGGATCCCGGTGACGGGGTCCGCCAGCGGGCTCAGGCAGCCGTCGCCGATGAGGGTGTCGGCCGGGGCGATCACCTTGGCCGAGTCGAGGGGGACGAAGCGCGGGGGCGCCGTCACCGGGGCGGGGGACTCGATGACCGATCGCATGCTCCCGCCGCCGCCCACCGAGCAGGCGGCGACCGTGATGGCGGCGAAGAGGGCGCAGGCGCGAGGCGACGGCGCAGGAAGGGGGGTAGACATCGGTGGGCCTCCGTGGGAGGGAGTCACGGGCTCGTCAGGCGCCGGGCGGCAGGTGTGCCTGATCTCGGCGCTGGGCCAGCAGCCGCTCCGCAAAATCGAGGCGCTCCTGCACCTCGGCCAGTTCGTGGCGCAGCTGGTCCATTTCGCCACGGACGGCGTCCAATTCGGCGAGCCCACTGTCCGGCAGAGCGCCGGCGCGGAGCTTGGCCTCCTCGAGCCGGAGCCGAGAGAGTTTCAGGACGCCACCCATCACGATGGCCGCGATGGGGATCAGCATCGCGGTGATCGGGATCAGCAGGGCGAGCGACTGTCGGTCCATCGGTGCTCCTGGCGCCTCAGGGGAACGGGCGGTCGATTGACGGTGACTGCGGCGAGAAGAACTTCGGCCCGGACTCGGTGATGTACAGGCAGTCCTCCAGCCGGATCCCGAACTCGCCGTAGATGGAGATGTTCGGCTCGTCGCTGAAGCACATGCCGGGCTGGATGACGACGGTGCTCCCCTTCACGAAGTTGGGCGCCTCGTGGCCGTCCATCCCGATCCCGTGGCCGGTGCGGTGCGGCAGTCCCGGCACCGCGTAGCCAGGGCCGAAGCCGGCGTCGGTGATCACCTTCCGCGCGGCGGCGTCCACCGAGCCGCAGGTGGCGCCCGGTTGGGCGGCCGCGAACCCCGCGTCCTGCGCACGCCGCTCGAGGTTCCAGATGTCGGTCTGCCGCGCGGTGGGCTTGCCGAACACCGTGGTCCGCGTGATGTCCGACTGATACCCCTGCACGCTGCACCCGGCGTCCAGGAGAACGATGTCACCTTCGTGCAGTTGCTGCGGCTTCCGCGAGCCGTGCGGGAACGCCGAGGCCTCGCCGAACCCGACCAGCGCCCAGGGTTCGGATCCACCCAGGCGGCGCATCGCCCCGCTCATGTTCTCCGACAGCTCGTACTGCGTCATCCCCTCGCGCAGCGTGGCGAAGGCCGCGCCGAAGGCGGCCACGGTGATGTCGCTTGCCCGCTGCATCAGCGCCAGTTCTGTCGGCGACTTGATGGAGCGGCATCCGACGGTCACGGGGTCGGCGTTCAGGTAGGTGGCGGCCGGCGCTTCGCGGCGGACGCCGTCGGAGATGAAGAACCGAGTCTCCGCCTCGACGCCGACGGTGCCGGTGGCGAGCCCCCGGTCGCGCAGGATCCCGGCGATGACGGCGTAGGGACTTTCGTCCTCCTGCCACACCCGGACTTCGGCGCCGGCAGGGGTGAGCTCCCGCGCCCGCGCCTCCTCGAAGCCTGGGGAGACGAACGCCATCTCGCCCCGCGCGGGGAGCACGGCGACGAACGGCCGCTCCGACTGCCCCCAGCGCACCCCGGTGTAGTACGTCATGTTGGTGCCCGGCTCCATCACCACGGCCCCGATGCCGGTGTCCGTCATCAGCTGGCGGGCCCGCTCCACCCGCCGCGCACGCTCTGCCGCGGTGATGGGCTCGACGCCGTCGAGCATCGGCTTCAGCGCCTTGAGCTGCGGCGGCGGGTTGCAGGGGTCCGCGGCTGACGCGGCCGTCGACGCGCTCGCCTGGCCCTCGGGGCGGAGGGCGGAGCCGGCGAGGATGCCGGCGAGGAGTCCGGTAAACTGACGGCGATCGAGGGACATGCGTCGTGGACTCCGTGGCGGGAGGGGCGCAGGGCGGTTCGATGCTGTCTGTGAGAATACTGCGGCAGGCGGTCGGGGGCGAGTCCCGGGCGGGGCGGCGGGATCGTGGGCCGGCCACCCCGGCGCGAGGCCGGGGCGGCCGCTGGTTCAGCTGGCCTGGCGGTCTTCCTTCGAATCCCACCAGTCGTCGGTCTTGCGCCGGCGGGTGTGGGGCTTCGCCGCCGGCACCACCACCGGAATCTCATCCCCGAACGCGTTCTCCTCCGCCCAGGCTCGGAGCAGCGCGTCCGTCTCCTCGGCCGGTTGGTCGGGGTTCCTCGGCATGACCGCCCAGCGTCGGCCGGCGCGCATCAGGTACCACATTTCCGGTTCCGCGGAGGCGTGGTGCCGCGCATCGGCGGGATGCGCCTCGTACGAGACGAAATGGAGGTCCCTGTTGCGGATCGTGATGTGGCGCTGCTGCGGCTTGTAAAGCGACATGAAGTCCCCCCGGCGAGGATGGGCAGACGGACCGGAGGTTGGGAAGGCGCGGGGCCACCACCGGCCACACGGTGCGTGGCGAGGGTGAAAGGTAGTCGGTTGTACCGCGAAACGCCGACCCGCCGCCGACCGCGAGCCGGCGGGCGCTATGGAGCGACGAGATTGATGTAGGTGGTGATGATCAGCGCGTTGGTGAAGTCGATGAAGAACGCCCCCACCATCGGAACGACCAGGAACGCCCTCGGCGCGCTGCCGAACCGCTGGACCAGCGATTCCATGTTGGCCACCGCGTTCGGGGTGGCCCCCAGCCCGAAGCCGCAGTGGCCGCCGGCCATCACGGCGGCGTCGTAGTCGCGGCCCATGACCCGGAAGGTGATCCAGTAGGCGAACGCACCCATCATCGCCACCTGGAAGACCAGGATCACGAGCATCGGCGCGGCCAGGTCGAGCAGTTCCCAGAGCCGGAGCGACATGAGGGCCATCGTGAGGAACAGCGAGAGGGCGATGGTGCCGAGGTCGTCCACCACGCGACTCTCGATCCGGAGCCGGCCGGTGGCGTCGGCGACGTTTCGGAGCACCGCCGCCACCAGCATGGCGCCGATGTAGCCGGGCAGGGTGATGAAGCGCCCGAGCCACGCGGACAGGAGCCCGCCCGCCCACATGCAGGCGAGGATGATCGTGAGCGTCTGCAGCAGCAGGTAGGCGGTGGGCGCCTTCCCGGCCGGTTCGGTGTTGATCTCCTCGTCCAGGGCGGCATGCTCGATGGCGGCGGCGGCCGGTTCCGCCGTTCCGTTGGTGGAGCGGAGGCCATATCGGCTCATCAGCTTCGTCCCGACCGGCCCCCCAAGGAGGCCACCGCTCACCAACCCGAAGGTGGCCGCCGCCATCGCCAGCGTCACGGCGCCGGGGAAGTTGTACTGCTCCTCCATCAGCTTCCCGAACGCGGCGCCGGTGCCGTGTCCGCCCGTCATGGTGATGGAGCCGGTGATGAGGCCGAGCAGCGGATTGACGCCGAGCAGGTTGGCGAGGCCCACCCCGACGGCGTTCTGCAGCACGGCGAGGAGCGAGGCGAGCCCCCAGAAGAGGAGGACCTGCCTGCCGCCGATCTTGAGCAGGCCGAGGCTGGCGCCGAGTCCGATGGCGGTGAAGAAGGCAATCATGAACGGTGATTGCAGCCGGGTGTCGAACTCGAAGGCCAGGACGCCGGTCTGCCGGAGCGCCAAGGCGACGGCGGCGAACACGAATCCGCCCACCACCGGGGCGGGGATGTTGAACCGGTCCAGCACGCCGACCTTTCGCCGGATTCCGTACCCGGCAAAGAGGACGAGCGCGGCCAGCGCGACCGTCTGCATCATGTCCAGCGACACGGTGGTGGGCATCGGCGGTCCGGCGTTCGGGAAGGAAAGGAGCATGCCTAGGTCTTGGCCGGCTTCGGGGGGAGCGACGCCGCGTACCGCGCGCCCCGGGTGACCCACTCGCCGAGCTGCGCATCGGTGGCGAGCGCCGGCGGGTCCACGAACACCATGCCGGTCATCGGCCGGCCGGTAAAGTCCATCGGCCGCACATGTGGACGGGCGAGCGCCTCTTGGTATCCGTCGGCGCCGATCCGGACCATCAGCGTGCTGCCGACGATGCCGGCGCACATGTGTCCGTTGACCAGGAAGCAGAGCCCGCCGAACATCTGCTTTTCGGCCAGGCCGGCCGTGCCCGCCAGCGCGCGGCGGACCCGCTCCCCGAGCGCGGCGTCATGTGCCATGCGGCCCGCCGGCGATCACGGGGAGATCGGTGGCGCCGCGCCGCGGGATTCCCGGAACGCGTGGGCCACCGCCTCGAGTCCGATGGACACGATCAGGCCGGTGAGGAGGACGCCCGTCAGCGCGATGACGAGCGCCAGCCACTTCGCCCGCCGCCTGGTCGGGTGCATGACCCCGAAGCTGATGGTGGTCGCGGTGATGAACGCGAAATACACGGCATCGTGGGGCTCCCAGCCCTCGATCGCGCCGATGCGGAGCCCGAGGGCGGCGATGACCCCGACCAGCACGGCGAAGATCGGCCAGAGGTAGAAGAGCCCCCTGGCGTAGATCTCGATGAAGTCGAGCACGAACGTCATGGCGCAACTCCCGCCCGGCCGAAGGTAGATGCCTGTGACAAAGTTACGGCCGGGTCGCTGGGGCCGCGAGTGGGGCCGCGAGCGCGCTCCGCTCCCGCAGCAGGCGCAGCACCTCGCCGACCGGCAGCGCCTCCACGGTGTGGCCATTGCCGGTGACGGTGGTGGCGGCGAAGAGCGCGTTGTCGATCGCCTCCTCGGTGGCCTCGATCACGCCGGCGAAGAGCGGGTTCATCGCGTCGTTGCCGAGCTCGGCGGACGGGAGCAGCGGGGCGCCGGCGGGCCGCCGGACGGCGGCGCTGGTCGAGAACGCGAGCACGTAGTCGCCGGATCCGTTGCCGGCCGTAGCTCCGGTGCGCCCGAGCCCGATCGTGGCGCGCGCCGCAAGCCGCTCGAGGTTCCGGTCGGAGAGCGGCGCGTCCGTGGCCACGACGATCATGACGGAGCCGGTCGGTCCCTTCGGCGCCTCGGATCCCGTCATCCCGTCGCGGCCGAGGAGCCGGCCGACCGGCACTCCCATCAGGATGAGGTCGCCGCTGCCGCCGAAGTTGGTCTGCACCAGGACGCCCACGGTCCAGGTACTGTCGCCCATGCGGAGCCGGCGCGACGAGGTGCCGATGCCCCCCTTCCACCCGAGGGTGCTGGTGCCGGTGCCCGCGCCGACGCTCCCTTCCGCCACCGGGCCGGAGCGCGCGCCGGTCAGCGCGGAGACCACGTCGTCGGCCGAGATGGGGCGCTCGCGGATCGCGTTGAGGTACGAGTCGTTGGTCTCTCCGACCACCGGGTTGATGGACCGGACGGTTCCCATCCCCGGCTGGGCCAGCAGGTAGGCGGCCATGGCGTCCGCCGCCTTCCAGACACAGAGGGTGCAGGTCAGGAGGATCGGCGTCTCGAGTTCGCCGAGTTCGAGGAGTTGCGTCGAGCCGACGAGCTTGCCGAAGCCGTTGATGACGAAGAGCGCCGCCGGGACGCGGTCGCGATAGAGGTTGCCGCCGTGCGGCAGGATGGCGGTCACCCCGGTGCGGATCGAGTCGCCGCGGATGACGGTGGTTTGCCCGACCAGGACCCCCGGCACGTCGGTGATGGCGTTGAGCGGCCCGGTGGGGAGGACGCCGGGAGCGACGCCCAGGGCGCGGGGGCGCGGACGGTCCTGAGCCGCCACGGCGTGGGGCGTCAGCAGGACCAGCGGCAGGGCGAGCAGGGCGCCGTATCGAATCGAGAGGCGAAGAAGACGCATCATGGAGTCCCGGTTGTCGTCAGTGAAGCGTCGGCGAGCGGAGTGGGAACCGGTTCCCCGGTCAGCGCGTTGGCGATCCGCTCCACTGTCCTGAGGGCGGCGGCCGTCCCGCGTCCCCGGCAAAGCCGCACGGCCCGGCCGAACTCGGACACCACGGAACGGTGCACGGCCGCGTGCAGCGAAGTGTACGCGCGTCGGGTCGGCCGCCCCGGTGGAGGCGCCGGCATTTCCAGCGCCTCGTGGTGCACTCGCTCGAGGAGCAGGTGGCGGTCGTGCAGCATCCCGAGCGCATCCTGCAGGGCGGCCAGGCGGTTGACGGCGTGCGGGCCGCCGCGAAACCCCGTGCCCAGCGACTCGAGGAGGTAGCGAAGCCGCTTCACGGCGAGCCGCGCCTGGTGCGCTTGCAGCGCCTGGTCCGACGAGCGTACCGCCTCAAGCGTGCTTCGCACCTCGACGGCCCCCGCCCGGAGCAACCGCCCCAGGGTGACGGCCATCGACGGGTCGCCCCGGCCGGCGTCGAGCGGTACGCGCACCTCGTACTTCCGCAGCTGCCGGTCGAGCTTGCCTCCGGCCCGGGGCAGTTCTTCCGCCATGATGGCCAGCGCCCGCTTCATGGCGTCGGCTTCCTCCGCCGCGAGCCGCTCCGCGAGCGCGCCGGCGGCGCGGGACGCGAGCGGCCCGAGCCGGACGGTCGGTTGGGCGAGCCAATGTCGCTGCACCTCGAGGTCCCGTGCGTCGCCGGTGCGGCGGGAAATCCGATGCAGCCGCTTGATCGTGCCACGACCCACGGTGTCGTCGATTTCCGGCTCGAAGGCCCGGAGCCAGGTGCGGAGACGCCGGAGGGCGACGCGAAAGTCGTGGAGCCCGTCCTCCCCTGGGGGGCGTTCGTCGGCCGGCGCGGCGCGGCGCACCCGCCGGAGCCGCTCCCGCGCGATCACGCGCGCCGCGTACCGGCCGGGCCGGGCCAGCAGGTCGGGCGTCAGGAGCGGCGGTTGCGGAGGAGTGGGGGGCATGCCTTGTCTTCGATTCGGGGGAGCGGTCGCGCCCGGCTTGCGCGGCGGAGGGCGGTCTTGTAATTCACTGTTTCGCCCGTTGTGCCGGATCACCCCGAACCGGCCCGCACCCGATGATACCCCTCAGGAGGCCGTTCATGAAGCACGCGATGGTACCCGCCCTGCTCTTCGCCGCCGCCGCGGCGTCCTGCGCCCCGCCCCCCGCCGCCCCGCCCGCCGCCGATGGCGCCGTCGTCGCGTCGGTCACGCCGCGCTTCAACGACCTGGCCGGCTGGCTGGTCTCGACGGTGGAGCAGGTGCCCGACAGCCTGTACGGCTACAAGCCGAACCCGGCGGTGCGCAGCATGGCGGAGCTGATGGGACATGTCGCGAACGCCCACTACACCTTCTGTGCGGGCGCGCTCGGCACCGCGGAACCGGAACACGCCGACTTCGAGAAGGTCACCGACAAGGCCACGCTGGTCGAGGCCATGAAGGCCTCGGTGGCCTACTGCAACACCGCGTACCAGATGTCGGACGCCGACGCGATGAAGGAGACCCAGTTCTTCGGGTCCACCATGACGCGGCTGGCGGTGCTGGTCTGGAACGCCACGCACGACGGCGAGCACTACGGCAACCTCGTGGTGTACATGCGGGCCAACGGCATGGTCCCGCCCTCGAGCCAGGGCGGCAGCTGACGGTTGGGCCACTCACGTCGGGGCGGATCAGTCGGATCCGCCCTCGGCGTGCCGTTCAGCGCTTGCCGCCCCACCGGTATGTCCAGGTGACCACGAAGGTGTCGAAGTCTGTGCCGGTACGAGTCCAGACGCCGGTGGTCCAGTAGAGCTTGAGGGCGTTCGGCTTCCCGATCGGGAAGACCAGCACCGCCCCCGCCCGCGAATTCTCCTGCATCGTCGACGGCGTTCCGCCGTTGAGGCTCGACTCTCCCCCCGCATAGTAGATCACGCCCACCCCGCCCCAGATGCCCGACCGGGAGATCCAGAGCGCATTGAACTGTCCGGAGTACAGGCCCGCCTGTGATTGCGTGTTCCCGTCCAGAAAGTCGGTATTGTCGGTGAAGAATGTGGCGGCGAAGAGCGCCTCGAGTGTCAGCCGTCCGATCGCCTTCGAAACCGCGAGTTCCGGCTTGAAGGACCAGCGGTTGGTGCCGATGTTGACCAGCCGGCTGGGATCGTACTGGCCGAGCGGGGCCGTCACCCGGAACCCGGCGCCGACCAGGAAATTCTGACGGTACGTTGGAAACTGGCGGAGGGTCAGCGCCGGGGCGCCCAGGAAGTTCACGCTGATGTGCGCCGTTGGGTCGGTGAGGCCGCACACGTTCCGGGTCACGACGTTGCCGTTCTGCTCCGCCTGCCCGTCGATGCAGGCCCCGCCCAGGGCTGCATCGACCTTGCCGGACATGCCCCAGAGGTCGAGCGCGCGGGCGTATCCCGCCGTCGGGCCGTGGATGTCGAGCTCGGCGTTCTCGAGCGCAAGCGCCGCGTCGAACAGTACGTTGCCGGTGGAAAATCCGTACGCGAGGCTGGCGAAGTTGATTCCCACCGGAGTATTCACGAACGACCGTGGGTCGAGGCTCTGGCCGAACGCGGGCGTCGCGGCCGCGAGCAGCACCAGGAGGGGAAACCGCCTCATCGGGCCTCGTCCGCGGTCGGGCCGTAGATCGAGGGCAGGGGAACGTCCAGCATGCGGAGGTAGACGCTCAGCTGACCGCGGTGGTGGATGATGTGGCTGATCATGAAAGACCGGAGCACGGCCGCGCGGGGCATGGAGAAGATGATGGCGCCGCCGTTCTTGAGGGCCCACGGCACCATGAGTCCTTCGTCGGTGGCGGACGCGAGGGCGTCACGCGTGGCAGTCGTGTTGGCGTCAAAATGAGCCAGCAACGCGCTGGTGGTGGAAAAGACCACCGGGACCCGAGGCGGGCCACCCGGCGGGTTCACGTCCCGTTCCGTCTCCTGGATGATCAACGGGCCAAACCCGACCAAATTCGTGATGTGCTGGGCCAGGGCGCCCAGCGAGGTCGACTTCGGGTGCGGCTTCCACGACGCGCTCGCCTCAGGTACGCGCGAGAGGAGGGCGCGTGTGGTCGCCATTTCGTGGTCGAACTGCGAGAGCAGGAGCTCGGCGAGCATCAGGGTGCCTCGGTGCAGCGAAGTGACGTCGCGGGCCGGAGAGCCGCGCCGGCGGGCTCCCGAAGCTTACTGCGGCCAGAGCCAGCCGAACACCCCGGCCGTCAGGCAGGCGTACAGGAGCCCGTCGATCGTCGAAGTCAGCGTCGAACGCAGCGCGCGGCTGTACCAGATGCGCATCTGCCACAGCGCCATCGCGTAGCAGGCGAAGGCGGTGACGCCGGCGAAGCGGAACACCTCGAGATACGACGCCCCGACCGGGAGCGCCCGGCTGGTCACATAGGCGGCGATCAGGCTCACGATCACGATGTACACGAACCACTGCGTGAGCTGCTTGCCCATGGTGAAGGGGCCGTTTGGGAGCACCGTCAGGATGAGGATCGGCCCCTTCTTGAGCTTCTCCTGGAACTCCGGCGTCTGCATGTCCTTGTGCTCCTGGCACCGCGGCACCATGTAGTCGCCGGGCGGAATGGCGAAGGGCCGGAGGGCGTTCATGACGCCGTCTTCGTTCGGCACGGGTGGGTACTCGCCCTTGTGCCAGGGCGTCATCATGTGGATGACGGCGCTGATCATGAAGACGACGACAGCCGACAGCAGGATGGGCATCCAGAGCGCGGTGATTGTTGCCATGACGTCCTCCAGGAGTGGGACACAAGCGTAGCCCGCCCCTCGACGGGGCCAGGGGGTTGCACGGGGGATAGTCTGCGCGCCGGAGGACGGTTCCGCTAGGGGCGCCTGGGAACCGGCCAGGGGCTCCCGTCGTATATACTGAGTGGTTCAGGCACCTCATCAAGGAGCACCTGCAGTGTCCATCAGGCCAGTCAAGGAAATCATCCAGGCCCAGCCCACCCTGGAAGGGGCGGGCGTCAAGCTGCACCGCGCCTTTGGGTTCGGGAAGACCGACGAGTTCGACCCCTTCCTCCTCTTCGACGACTTCCGGAACGAGCGTCCCGCCGACTACCTGGCGGGCTTTCCCTGGCATCCGCATCGCGGCATCGAGACGATCACCTACGTCCTGGCCGGCACGGTCAGCCACGGCGACAGCCTGGGCAACCAGGGATCGCTCGGCGCCGGCGACGTGCAATGGATGACGGCGGGCCGGGGGATCCTCCACCAGGAGATGCCGCAGGGCGACGCCCAGGGACGGATGCACGGCTTCCAGCTCTGGGCGAACCTCCCGTCGCAACTGAAGATGACCGCGCCGCGGTACCAGGACGTCACCGCCGCGGACATCCCCGAAATCACCGACGACGACGGCACCCGGGTGCGCGTCATCTGTGGGGAGTTCTGGGGCCGCTCCGGCCCGGTGGACGGCATCGCCTCCGCCCCGCGGTATCTCGATGTCTGGGTGCCGCCGGGCCGGCGGACGACCCTGCCCGCCGAGGCGGCGCGCAACACCTTCGCCTATGTGTTCGAGGGGGAGGGGGACTTCCGGAACTCGTCGGCGCCGCGGGGCGTGCTCACCGAGGGCAGCAATGGCGACGACACCCTGGTCCGCGAGACGACCGGCAACCGCTCGCTGGTGCTCTTCGACCGGGGCGACGACGTGACCGTCCAGGCGGGGGAGCGGGGGATCCGCTTCCTGCTGGTGTCGGGCCGGCCGATCCAGGAGCCGGTGGCCTGGTACGGACCCATCGTCATGAACACCCAGCAGGAATTGCGTCAGGCCTGGCAGGAGCTCCAGGACGGGACCTTCATTCGGCCGGCTTGACCTCGCCGGTGAAGAAGGGCGCCAGCGTGGTGATCGTGATGGTGAGCGGGACCGCCAGGATGGCGCCCACCGGGCCGAGCACGAAGGCCCAGAACATCAGCGAGACCACGATCAGCAGCGGGGACAGCCCGAACCCCGAGCCCATCAGCTTCGGCTTCACGACGTTGTCCGACAGCAGGTTCGACACGACGAGCACGCCGAGCAGGATCGCGGCACGGGTGACGCCGTGCTCCAGCAGCGTCACGGCCACCGGCGGAAGCATCCCGATCGCGAAGCCGAACGGGACGAAATTGAGCAGGAAGAGGAGCACGGCCCAGACCATTGGGAAGTCGGTGCCGACGGCCAGCATCGCGACCAGGTTCACCACGGCCAGCCCCGCGCCGATGAGTCCGGTCAGCGCGACGAAGTGGCGGACGCTCACGCTGACGTCGTCGAAGCGGCCGCGCATGCCCCCGGCCAGGGGCTCCGCACCCTTCCGGCCCGGCAGTTCGAGCAGGATGAGGGCCACGAGGATCAGCGCGAAGAAGCTGTAGCCGAGCGCACTGAGAGCGCCGCCGACGACGCGCTGCACCACGGCCACCATCCGGGCGGTGTCGGGCTTCAGCACCTCGTGGACGTCCACGCCCCGCGCCGTCAGGCGGCTCTCAAGCCCAGCCAGCAGTTCGGTCAGCGCCGCCTGGTACGTGGGCAGCTTCTGCTGCAGCCCCGAGAGCGCCCCCGCCAGCGTTCCCACCACGAACACTCCGATGACCAGCGACCCCAGGATGGTCAGCAGCACGGCGATGGGGTGCTTGAGACCGCGCTGTTCCAGGTAATACGTGATCGGTGAGACGCTCATCGCGAGCAGGACCGAGACGAGCAGAAGGTTGACCGTGGCGGCCGCGGCGTGGAGGCCGGCGGCGATGACGATGGCGCAGGCCACGAGCACGGTGGTGCGATAGAGCGGGGGGAGCGTCGCAGCGGGCATGGTGGGCTCCTGCTAGTGGTGGGGCGAGGAGGCTTCCTCGACCGCTTCCGTGTAGCGCAGCACGGGGGCGCGCACCGTCGCCGACCCGGCGCGCGCAAACTGGAGCTCGAGCGTGACGGTGTCGCCGGCCGCGAGCCGCCGGGTCAGGCCGTGCAGCATCAGGTGGTAGGAGCCCGGAGCGAGCCGGACGGGCCCACCAGGCGGGATGGCGAGCGCCGCCGCCACCTGCATCCGGTTCCCCACCATCTCGTGCAGCAGCACGGAGTCTGCCTCGGGGGAGCGTGCCGCCGTGAGCGTGTCGGCCGCGAGCCCCAGGTTGTCGATGGACAGGAAGACCGAGGCTTCGGACGGCGAGGGGGGCGCGGGGACCACCGCGTGGGCGATCGAAATGTCCCCCGTGGTGGCGCCGCCGCCGCGGTCCGGCCGGCAGGCGAGGGCCACCGCCGCCGCCAGGAGGATGACCCCGCGCGCCGAGGTCATGGGGCGCGCAGGAGCCGGGTCAGCGCGCGGTCGAGCGCCGAAGCGAACGCCTGCCGCGCACGGGCGTCAAAGGGGGGAGGCCCCCCCGTGACCACGCCGTTCGTGCGTGCCTGGTCCATGAAGTCCCGGATCGAGAGCCGCTCCCCGATCGTCTCGGCCGTGTGCTCGTCCCCGCGGGGATCGAGCACCGCCACGTGCTTCGGCACCAGGAGCGCGGCGAGGGGGATGTCCTGCGTCACCACGAGGTCGCCCGCGATTGCATGGTCGACGATGTGCCCATCGGCCACGTCGGGCCCCCCGTCCACCCAAACCGCGGTGACGTGCGGGTTGCCGGGCGGCGTCTGCAGCCGCTGGTTGGCCACGAGCACCGTCTCCAGCTTCAGCCGTTTCGCCGCGCGATAGACCAGGTCCTTCACGTCCCGCGGCGTGGCGTCGGCGTCGATCCAGATCTTCAAAGTGCGCCTCCACGTTCGACGGAACCGGCTGGCTCGGCTGCCCATGCAATCAAGGCGCGGCGCCGGGGAGACGCCAGTGCCCGGCGCCTCGCGCACTCCGTTGCACAAAGGGCACTGGCCCCCGTAGTATGGATGCGGCCCCATGAATCCCTCGCCCCGCGTCAGCGCCATCGTCCCCAGCTACAACCGCCCCGACCTGCTCCGCCGGGTGCTCCTTGCGCTTGCCGCGCAGACCCGGCGGGTGGACGAGCTCGTCATCACCGACGACGGCTCCAGTGTGGACGTCCCGGCCGGCGTGGCCGACGTTCTCCCCGAACTGCCGTTCCCCGTCACCTTCCTTTCGCAGCCGGACGAGGGCTTTCGCGCGGCCAAGTGCCGCAACAACGGCATCCGCGAGGCGACGGGCGACTTCCTGGTGTTTGCCGACCAGGACATCCTCTTCGCCCCGGGCTACGTCGAGTTCTGCCTCCGTCACGCCCGCCCGCGGCAATTCCTGGTCGGGTACCCCGTCCGCCTGACCGAGGCGGAGACCGCGACCATCACCGACGACCTGATCCGTGCCGGGCGGGTGACCGACCTCGTCCACGACGCCGGCCGGCGCAAGGTGCTCAGCCAGTTCCGGAAGGAACGGTGGTACCTGGTGCTGCACGCGCTGCACCTGAGGCCCTTCGGCCCCAAGCTCCGCAGCGGAGTGTTCGCGGCATGGCGAGAGGACCTGCTGACCGTCAACGGCTTCGACGAGGAGTTCCGCGGCTGGGGCAACGAGGACGACGACCTCGGCCGCCGCCTCCACCGCGCCGGGATCAAGGGCCGGAACGTGTTCTCCGAGCCGCTCTCCGTGCACATGTACCACCCGCCCCACCACCAGTCGGGCAAGCGCACCAACGAGGAGTACCACGCTCGGCGCGTCCGCGAAATCCGGCGCGGCGCCGCCCGCGCGCACCACGGAGTCGAGCACCCGCTGGGCGACGTCTGGCCGACGCGCACCGTCCTCCGCGTGCCGGGCCGATAACGTGGGATGGCGCCACCGGCTGGCGTTTCGCGTCTTCGGCGGCCGGGTCCCGGCCCCGGCGTCGTGCCTGCAGGGCGGCGCGATCCGGCTCAACTGGTGGAACCCGATCCCCAATCTCGGCGACGCCGTCTCCCCGCTCATCGTGAGCCATCTCTCCGGCCGGCCCGTCGTCCACACCGGAGACCGGGCGCGCGGGAAGCTGCTGGCCGTCGGCTCGATCCTGAACCGGGCTCGCGACGGCGACGTGGTCTGGGGGTCGGGGCTGATCAGCGCGGCGTCGCGCCCGAAGGGGACGCGCATCCTGGTGACCGCGGTCCGCGGCCCGCGCACCGCGGCCCGCCTCCGCGGGCTGGGCATCGACTGCCCGGACGTCTTCGGAGATCCGGGATGCCTGTTGCCGCGCCTGTACCCCCGCCCGCACGGCACCACCCCGCGCCATGAGCTGGGAGTGATCCCGCATCACCGGGACCAGGAACTCGTCGCGTCCCGGGATCCGGCGATCCTCCTGGTGGACATCATGTCCGGCCCGGAGGCGTTCCTCGCCGCGCTCTGGGACTGCCGGCGGGTGGTCTCCTCGTCGCTGCACGGGATCATCTTCGCCGAGGCCTACGGCATCCCGGCGCACTGGCTGGAACTGTCGGACCGGGTGCTGGGCGGGGGCCACAAGTTCGCCGACTACTACGAGGGAACCGGGCGAGAGTGCCCCGAGCCGCTCACGCTCGCCACGATGACCGCCGAGCCGAAGTGGACCCCACCACCCGAGGGCGGCGCCGACCGGCTCGCCGTCGCTTTCCCGTTCCCGCGCGGCGCAGCGTGAACCTCGCGGCCGGGCGGTTCCTGGTCCCGCGCCGGTACGAGGGGAATCCCTACGTCGCCAAGTTCGTGGCCCTCTTCGAGCGGGTCGCCGGGCGACTCGGCGCCCGCGTGGTGTTCTGCGAAGATGTCACCGAACGGGACTTGCCGCCTGATTGTCCCTTCGTGGTCGCGCTCAAGCCGGTGCAGTGGGGCCGCTCAGACGGGTTCCGCGGGTTGCTGTCGCTGCCGGGCCGCATCCAGGTGCTCGGGCTCTGGGATGACATCCACCAGGGCACGAGGGGAACGAGGTACCTGAGCCGCGACCGCTGGATCCTGACCCGTTTCTTCCGGCGGTGCGACGCGATCCTCTGCACCTCGCACGACCCCTTCGTGCAGTGGTACCCCCGGCACGCCGCCAAGCTGGTCCACTTTCCGCACTTCTTCCGCACGGCCGATTTCCTGGCCGTGGCGTACAACGAGGCGCCGATCGAGCGATGCGTCCTCTCGGGCGCCGTCGGGCGGTTCTATCCCGTGCGCAAGATCGCCGCGCGCAATCCCGATGTCGTGACGCTCAGGCATCCCGGGTACGGTGACGCGCCGGGGCGAGACGTGCCGGGCCTGTTCGGAGAGGCGTATGCGCGGGAACTGTCACGCTATCGCTGCGCGGTGACCTGCAGCGCCGTCATCGGGTACGTCGTGGCCAAGTACATGGAGCTGCCGGCCGCCGGCTGCCTGCTGCTCGCCACCTACACGAGCGACCTCGACCGCCTCGGCTTCGAGGACGGCGTGAACTACGTGCGAGTGGATGAGGAGTCGTTCGACGGGAAGCTTGCGGAAGTCCTGGCAGTGCCCGAGACCTTCGAGCGGATCAGGAGGGCCGGGTTCGAGATGGTGCGCCGCCGGCACTCGGACGAAGCCCGGGCCGAGCATCTCGAACAATTGATCCGGGAGCGGTGCGCCACGTCCGCCGGCTAGGGGAGGGCACGGCCGTAGAGCTGGATCGTTGCCGCGTCCCCGGGCCAGTCGATGGGCCCCTCGAATGCGAACCCGAGCTTCTCCAGCACGCGGATGGAACCGCGGTTGTCGGCCTGGACGATCGCCACGATCCGCGACAGGCCGAAGACGGTCCTCCCGTGCTCCACCACCGCCGCCCCCGACTCGACGGCGTAGCCCCGGGACCAGAACGCCGGCCGGAACGCGAAACCGATGTCCACGTCGGGCAGGGTTTCCCGCTTCAGCAGCCCGCAGAGTCCGATGGGCGCACCGTCCTCCTTCCGCAGCACCAGCCACAGCCCGAATCCGAACGCCTCGTAACTCGCCATCGCGCCGTTCCGGACGTAGGCGCGCGCTTCCTCCACCGTGCGCACACCCCGGTCGCCGATGTACTGGTGGAACGACGGCTCGTTCAGGAGTGCCAGCATGAACTCGGCGTCGTCCTCCGTGAGGCGGCGCAGGGTCAGGCGCTCGGTCTCGAGCACGACGGCCGCGCCGTTCGGGCCTGCGGCGCTCATGCCATCACCGCGGCGGCGAGCTTGCGGACGGTGGTGATGTTGCGCACGGTGGCCGGACCGCCGACGGCCTTCTCCAGTCGGGCGGGTGTCACCTTCGAGTCGCTGATCCTGCCGTGGCGGAGCCAGTAGGCCTCGCGCCCGCTCACGTGGAAGGCGTCGGTGTCGGTCTGGAGGGACAGGAGCGCCTTGCGGGCGGGGGCGTCGAGCGGCTGCTTGAGGAAGATGACGGACAGGACGTGATCGGCGGCAAGCGGGTCGATGGCGGGGAAGGGGCGGTGGGCCACGATCTCGGCGAGTTCGCCCGCGCGCCGGAGGAACGTGGCCACCTCGTAGCCGAGCGCCGCGCGGAGGTGTGCCTCGATCCGGCGCTCGTGTTGCGCGCCGGCCCCTGCGCGCGCCGAGAAGAGGACGTTTCCGCTTGCGATGACGGTGGCGACATCCTCCAGCTTGAGCGACTCGAACAACGCCCGAAGGCGCGCCATCGTCACGACATGCCCCCCGACGTTGATGGCGCGGAGCAGCGCGGCGTAGCGGGTCACGCGCGCTCCGCGCTGGGGGGCAGGGATCTCCGCTCGTCCGGCGGGCCGGCCGCGAGCAGGCGCTCGGCGAACTCCAGCCGGCCCTCGACATCGGCAAGCTGCTTTTCCATCCGGTCGAGCTGCTCGAGACGTTCCTCCAGCTGGGCCGAGAGGAAGAGCTGCTCCTTGGCCAGTCGCCGGAGGTGGCTCACGAGCACCGTACCCACCCAGATGCCTCCGGTGATGGCCCCGGTCGCCAGCGCCCACACCACGATCGCTCCCATTCAGTTCCCCTTGCCCAGGGTCATGCCAGCGGCCCTGTTGATATCCTCGTTTTCGAGCACCGGCCGCGGATATCCGTGCGCCGCCACCTCGAGCATGGCCCGCCCGACGTTGACCGAGGTGGTCACGTGCGTCGGGGCGAGGCGCTGGAGGAGCGGATAGAGTGGGCTCAGCAGGGTGTACGCCGCCCGGTAGAGCCCCGTCTTGGACCGGACCCCTGCCAGCGGCTGAATGTATCCGGGACGGAACATGTACGCCGCCCGGAACGGCATGGCGAGGAGCGCCTGCTCGGTCTGCCCCTTCACGCGCGCCCACATGACCCGCCCGCGCCCGGTGCTGTCGGTGCCCTCCCCGGAGACGTAACAGAACACCGAGCGCGGGGCGGCGTCGACCACGGTGCGGGCCGCGGCGAGGGTGAGGTCGTACGTCAGCCGCCGGTACTCGTCCTCCCCGAGCCGGAAGGAGGATACGCCAAGACAGAAGAAGCAGGCGTCGGCCCCCTCGAAGGCGCTCCGCAGGGGGGAGCAGTCGAAGAAGTCGCGGTGCCGCACCTCGCAAAGCTTGGGGTGGGTGACGCCGCCGACGCTCCTGACCACCGACACCACCGAATCCACTCGTGGATCGGCCAGGCACTCCGCGAGCACTCCGCTCCCGACCATGCCGGTGGCGCCGAAGAGGACGACCTTCACCTGGAGCCCCTGCTCACGCCGTCGTGATTTCCAGTACCGGCTTCCCGAGGACATCGAGCCGGGGAGCGACGCCAAGCCCCGGCTCGCGGGAGGCGGCGAGGAATCCGTCCACCCGCTGCGGCGCGCCGTCGGCGAAGCTGACGGAGCCGTAGGAGTTGAAGTCGGTGGCCGAGAAGAGGAAGCGCTCGGGCGTGCTGTGCGCCAGGTGCGCGATGGCCGCCGTCGTGATGTCGCCGCCCCAAGTGTCCTCGATCGTCATCGCGATGCCGAGCGACACGCAGAGGTCGCGGATCTGCCGGGCGCGGGTGAGGCCACCCACCTTGGAGATCTTGAGGTTGATGACGTCCATCGCCTGGTCCGCGATGCCCCGGACCACCGCATCGAGACTGTCGATCACTTCATCCAGCACGAACGGACGGTTGGTGTGCCGGCGGACGGCGAGGCACTCCTCGTAGCTGTAGCAGGGCTGTTCGATGTACACGTCCACGTCCCGGACCGCGTCGGCCACCCGGACCGCGGCGTGCTGGGTCCAGCCGGTGTTGGCGTCGGCGATCAGGACATCTCCCCGTTGGAGCTTCGCCGCCGCGGCGCGAATCCGGTCGATGTCGGTGTCCGGGTCGCCGCCGACCTTGAGCTGGAACTTCCGGTAGCCCTCGGCGCGGTACTGGGCAATGCGGCGGGCCATCGCCTCCGGCGACTCCTGCGAAATGGCCCGGTAGAGGGCGAAGCGCTCGCCCACGTGGCCGCCCATCAGGGTCGCGACCGACAGCCCCGCCTCCTGGCCGAGCAGGTCCCAGCACGCCATGTCGATCGGCGACTTCACGTAGGGATGCCCGCGCATCGCGGCGTCCATCCTGCGGTTCACCTCGCCCAGGGCCAGCGGGTCCATGCCGATGAGGTGCGGGGCCAGCTCGGCGATCCCGGTGCGTGCGCCGCGGGCGTACGCCGGCAGGTAGGCGGGGCCCAGCGGGCAGACCTCGCCCCACCCCGAGCGCCCGGTGTCGGTCACCACCTCGACCACCGTCGAGTCGAACACGGACACGGAATTGCCGCCCGACCACTTGTAGCTCCCCTCGAGCAGCGGGAGGTCGACCTGGTAGGCGCGAATGGCCGTGATCTTCATACGGTCTCCTGGAGGGCCGAGCGCCACATCAGCGCCGAGGTGTAGATGAGGACGCCGACGACGAGCCACCGGACGGCGACCAGCGGGAGCGAGGTGACGAGGAACGCCGCCACGAGCACGCCGGGAATCCCGCCGATCGTCAGTCCGAGCGCCACGCGCCGGTCGAAGCGCCGCGCCGGGATGAAGCGGGCCGCGGCGAGGGGCAGGGTCAGCGCCGCGGATCCCATCATGATCGGGAAGGCGGCGATGGGGTTCATGCCGAGCAGGCTGACGAGCGCCATGCACGGTGCATAGTTGCCGATCCCGAGGCTCGTCAGCGAACCGATGAGCATGTTGACGAGGACCCCGATGATCAGGGCGACGCCGGTGAGTGCCAGGGCATCGCCGCCCGCCGGAAAGACACGGACCTCCCGGAGGAGGATGAAGGTCGCGGTGGCCAGGAGTCCGGCGGCCAGCGCGCGCTGGATGGTGCGGCGCGGCCAGCCGGCCACGATACCGGCCCCGAACCAGGCCCCGAGCGCGCTGGCACCGATCATCGCGACCAGCGTCACCAGTTCCACCTCGATCACGGTGATGTAGAGGATCGCCTCCAGCATCGTCGGGATCGAATGGCCGACGTTCAGCGTACCGGGGATGTCCTCATCCTCCACCAGCTTGCCGAGCTTGAGCGCGGTGCTGGTGGTGGCGAAGGAGCCGACGCCGAGGGTGTCGAGAAAGTCGGTGACGAACCCGAGCCCGAGCAGCCCCGCGAAGGGGGGGCGTCTGGAAGCGGCGCGTGGCGGTTCGACCACCTAGGCGGTCCGTTGCCCGGCCGCCCAGCGCTTGGCCCACGCGCCGAACGGGGTCGACTTCACGCCGAACTCGCGTTCCAGCGCCGGGATGTCGGCGTTGTAGCCCACCCGCTCGAACCATTCCAGCATCAGGGCAAAATCCTCGCTGTTCTTCCGGATCTCGGACATGGGCAGCTGCACGTACTCGATGCCGCGCCCGAGCGCGGCGCCGATGTGGCGCGTCGCTTCGGTCATCGTGAGCGCGTCCCCCGCCAGGTCGATTTCGCGGCGGTTGAGGCGGGCGGCGTCGGTGAACGCACGGGCGCCATAGACGCCGATGTCCCGCACGGCGATCATCTGCAGCACGGTGTCGGGCCGGAGGCCCGAATAGATCTTGTCGCCGTTCAGGAACCAGGCGCTGACCATGTTCTCCATGAAGAACACCGGCCGCAGGATCACGTGGGAGGGGAACCCCAGCGCGCGGACCGTCCCCTCGATCCGCCACTTGTTCTCGAAGTGCGGGATGCCGGTGGCGCGGTGCGCCGATCCGACGGAGCTGTACACGTAGTGCTGGACATCGGCCTCCCGGGCGAGCCGGGCGATCCGGTGGCCCTGTTCCTCTTCCCCTTCCACCCCGGCTTCCCAGGTGTTCTGGACGGCGAAGACGCCCCAGGCGCCGGTGAGCGCCTTCCGCAGCGACGCCTCGTCGTTCAGGTCGCCCTGGACGATCGTGACGCCCTTCTGCTTGAGCGCCGCTGCGGCCGGGCTGTCCGGCTTGCGGGTCATGCCCTTCAACTGGAACCCGGCCCCGGCGAGCTCGGCCGCGACGGCGCCGCCCTGCTGGCCCGTGGCGCCGGTGATGAGGATCGTCTTGGATGTCGGCATGGCTGTGTCCTCAATTGAGTAGGTGCATGTCGCCGGCGGTCTTCGCCCGCCGTGCCGTTCATGTACACCCGTGGAGTGGTCAAGGTTCGCTTCTATCCTACCCGCCGCCCACCCGCGTGCCAGCCCGGCCGGCGGTGCGAGGGGTGTTTCAGGTTGCAGCCCCTCTGGACAAGGCGAGCGTTGTGACGTAACTAAGGGGAGAATCCCCCTAATCGTCGAACCGTTCCGTCCCGCGCCTCGAGGCCCCCGATGCTCGATCCCG
Organism: uncultured Gemmatimonadales bacterium; assembly: GCA_963777835.1. GTDB lineage: Bacteria > Gemmatimonadota > Gemmatimonadetes > Gemmatimonadales > GWC2-71-9 > SPDF01. The sequence continues at coordinate 671,530 of CAVZRK010000004.1, forward strand.
TCGTGTCGTGGCTGGACCAGCTGAGTTCCCAGGTGTTCTGGACCAGCGCGATGGCGCTCGTGGCGATCGACCTCGTCGCCGTGGTGGTGGTGATGCAGACACGGAGCCGGGCGCTGGTCAACCGATGGACCGGACCGGTGCTCGCCGCCAACCTGCTCCTGCTCGGCGCGGGGCTCGGCGTGCCGGTGGCGGCGTTCGCTGCCAAGGCAGTGGCGAACGCCGTCGCCCCCTCCCTCACCTCCTCGGCCGCGACCCCTGCCAAGGCCGCGCTACCCGACTCGCCGCCGGCTCCGGCCGCCCGATAACCGTCGCCGCTCACGCGGGCCGCGACTGCCCCGTGGCGGACTTGTCCCGGATATAAATCGTCTTGGTGCAGGCGAAGCACGGCTGTCCTTCCCCATCCACCAGTTCAACCTGGAACTCGCGGGTGACCCGGCCCTCCGCGCGGGCCGCCGCCGCGATGGTGGCCACCTGTTCCGGCCCGAGCCGAAAGGTGGCGTGCAGCGTCGAACGGCCCGGCCGGAGAAACCGAATGGTCGCCGCCTGGTCCCAGACGACAAACTCGGGGCCTAGCGCCCGGATCAGCATGACCATGTAGATCGGGTCCACCGCGCCGTACAGGCTGCCGCCGAAAATAGTTCCGACGTAATTGCGGGTGCGCCAGGTGAGCGGGAGCCGCACCCGGACCTCGAGCCAGTCGGCGGCGATGTAGGTGATGCGGGCCCCAGTGGCGCGGTACGCGGGGAACCAGTTCAGCCGCCAGCGGTCGAACCGTGAAGCCCAGGATTCGGGCACCGGTCACGCCCCTGTCACGGTGAGCGCGGCGCCGATCGAGTTGGCGTCCGACAGGGTATCGAGGACCGCCGCCGCCACGTCGGCGCGCGACACTTTCGAACCGAGTCCCCACCGCAGGGTCGGACCGATCTGTGTCCTGCCGGTGCGCGGGCCGTTGGTCATCTTCACCGGGCGAACGATCGTCCAGTCCAGCCCGCTCCCGCGAACCGCCGCCTCCTGAATTTCCTTGTCATCCATGACCTCGCGCAGCAGGGTCCGCAGGACCCACGGCGCGGGGAAGCGACCGGTGCCGCGGCTTTCCCCGACCGACGCGGAACTCACCACCACGAGCCGCCGCACTCCGGCGGCCGTCATGGCCTCGATGAGGTGCTTCGTGCCGGCCGAGCAGACCGGGACGCCGGGCTGGCCCCGGGGCGCATCGGCGCCCTCGGGCTTCGCGCCGAGGATGCAGAGCACCGCGTCGTGCCCACCGACCGCCGGGCCGAGACTCTCGCGGCGCATCGCGTCGCCGGCCACGACCCGCAGCGCGGCATGCGTGAGGGGGAGCCGCGCCGGGTCGCGGACGAAGGCGGTGACGGCATGCCCCGCCTGGAGCGCCTGGTCCACCAGGTGCTGTCCGGTGGCGCCGCTGGCGCCGATTACGAGTAGCCGCATGAGACCTCCTACCCCTTTGGCTTGTGGGGCCACAGGAAGGCCCACGCGCCGAAGAGTCCCCCGGCCGCGCCGATGTAGAAGACGAGGGCTCCCGGTCCGTCGCTCTGGCCGCCGATCTTGATGAGCACCGACAGCGACGCGATCCCAATGAGCAGCAGGACAAGGCCGACCAGCGTGAAGCAGCCTCGCATCAGCGCACCTCCCGTTGAGGGTCAGGCCGGCGGGTGTTTCCGGATGAATGCGTCGAGGGCGCGTGCCGCCTGTGCGCGGACGGCGCCCTGCACGGGCGGCGCCCAGCCGAGCAGAAGGCCCTTGAGCCCCAGTGCCTGGCGCGCCCACCGGTAGAGGTCAAAGGCGTCGACGTGGGACTGGATGAGGCCGTCCCGGAAGGTGAACGACGCCGTGATGATGTTGTGGACCGGGCGCCCGGTGGCCGAGAAGGTGTACCACGCCTCCCAGCGCGCGCGACCGCGCGCGGAGTCGGCCTCGATCCCGCCCGCCTCGATCCGGAGGTCGGTGCCCCGCTCGCAGAGCATCCGCCACATCGCGCCGACGGCCGGCCCCCGCGAGGCCGGGGAAGACGGGATCCGAAAAGGTGGCGTCCGGCGCGTAGCACGCCGCCATCGCCGCGTGGTCGCGGCGCTGGAAGGCGTCGTAGAACTTCCGGATGACCTCGGCAGGCTGGTCCATCGGCCCCCCAAAACGCTTCAAGGCCCGGCTGACCCAGCCGGACCTTGAAGGATGTGCTGCTACAGCCTGTCACGGCAACCCGTTCAGGTCTTGGCCGCCATGGCGCGGACCGTCGCCGCCAGCGTGCGCACCTTGGCCGGGTCGCCGGCTCCCGCCGCGGCGCCGTCGAGCTGGGTGGCGAGCTTCGTGAGCGTCTCCTGGCGCTTCGTCCCGGACTCCTTGCCCGCCTTGTCGAGCGTCTTCCGGGCGGAGGAGATGGTGCCTGAGGCCAGGCCGTTCGACCGGGCCAGCTGGTCGAGGTAGGCCTGCGCCACGGCCGGGTGCGCCGGCCAGACGAACTGCGGCTGGCCCTGGGCGTTGAAGTAGTCGAGGTGGACCAGCTTGGCCGCGTCGATCTCGTTCTGCGACAGCCAGGCGCTGGGGGTCAGCTCGAAGACGTCGAGCCCGCGCGAGATCTCGGAGCTGTACATGTAGCCGTTGTACCAGTACACCGACCAGGTCCCGCCGTTGCCCATCCGGGTCGAGTCCACGGGACCGCGGTCGTGGAAGGCGATCTCCTTCGGGTTCGTGGCATCGGTCCAGTCGAACACCGACACGCCGCCCTGGTACCACGACTGCACCATGATGTCGCGGCCGGGGACCGGGATCAGCGAGCCGTTGTGCGCCACGCAGTTCTCGTTAGCCGTCTGGGCCGCCGGGAGCTTGTAGTAGCTCTTGAACGTCATGGTCCGGCTCGCGAGCGTGAAGATCGCGTCCGCGCCCCACTCCTTCTTGTCGGTGATGCGGCACTTCGGCGAGCCGCCGCCGCCCCACTCGTCCGAGAAGAGCATCTTGGTGCCGTCGTTGTTGAACGTCGCCGAGTGCCAGTAGGAGAAGTTGGAGTCGGCCACCGCGCCGATCCGCTTGGGGTTGACCGGGTCGCTGATGTCGAGCAGGAGCCCGTAGCCCTCGCAGGCGCCGCCGGCCAGCCCGATGGCCGGGTAGACGGTGATGTCGTGGCACTGGGTCGGGCCGGGGCGCGGGCCGCCCTTGCTGTCGTCCGGCGCGCCGAAGCGTGCGGCGAGGATGGCGGGCAGGGCGGTGCGGAGCGCGGCGCTGTCGGCGCCGGTCGGCGCGCCGCTGCCCCCACGGGCCTTCACGATGCTGTCGAGCATCGGGTTGATGAACTGCGGCGGGATGATGCGCTCCGCCCCGAAGAGCTCGGCGGTGTACCCGCCCTTGGCGCGGTACTCGGCGGCCGCCTTCTTGGCGGCGGCCACGTCCTCGGGCGACTCGCCGTGGGCGGGCGGGGCGACGAGGTCGTGGAAGATGCGCGGCGAACTCACGATGGCCGCCTGCTCCGGGTGCGCCAGCGGCACCTTGATGACCTCGATCCGGAACAGGGCGGAGTTCGGGTCCTGGTCCGGCGCGAGGCGTGAGCAGCCCGGCAGCTCGTTCGGCGAGCGGACGCCCGCCGACCCGGACACGTAGACGTAGACGTTGTCCTTGTCCTTCGGGTCCGCCAGCACCGTGTGGGTGTGGGAGCCGCGGCAGGTCTGGACGTTCGCGATGTACTTCGGCGCCGAGATGTCGGTGATGTCGAAGATCCGGATGCCACGGAGGCGCTCGGCGCTCACGGTGTCCTTGACGCCCTGCGTGCCGCAGTCGAGCCGGCCGGAATTGCCCTCACCCGAGACGAACAGGAGGTTCTTGTACACCGATACGTCGCTCTGGGAGGCGGGGCAGAGGAAGCCCACCTTCAGCGAGGGCTTGGCCGGGTTGGAGACGTCCCAGACCTGGAAGCCGTTGTAGTTGCCCTGGATGGCGTAGTTCCCGGTGAACGAGATGTCGGAGTTCGTCACGCCCTCGAACTGGGCCGAGGGACGGGTCGTCGAGACGACGCGCAAGTTCCACGTGGCCTCGGCGGCGTCCCACTGGCCCGCCTTGAGCCCGACGCGGGGATCGGTGGCCGGCATGACCGGCGCGGCCGGCACCGCAGCGGGCGCCGATGAGGACGCGCAGCCGGCCACTGACAGCGACCCGAACGCGAGGACGAGGGGGACAAGGGCGGCGGTGGATCGGCTGCCCGGACGTGGAACGCGGTGTACGATGTCCATGGACCATTCCTGTGAGAGGTGGCTCAACGGGTCGAAACGGCGATGACGTGCGTCTGTCAGGGGCTGGTGCCGCTCGGTGGCAGGGCGTCCAGCATCAACTGCATCCGGCGGATCTCGGTCGTCTGGTCGGCGTAGATGTCGGAGGCCAGGCGGAACGTGGCCTCGTCCTGCCCGGCCCCGTGCGTGGCGAAGAGCTGGTCTACCATGACGATGGCGCCGAGGTGGTGCTGGATCATGTAGGTGAGGAAGAGCCGGTCGAATTCCGGGCCCCGGGCCGCATCCAGAGCCGCCAGCTGCTCGGCACTGAGCATCCCTGGCATCTCCATGGAGTGATCCATGCCGGCATGCGAGTGCTTCGGGTCGGGCACCGGCTCGCCCCGGTCCAGCAGCCACCGGGTCATGAGGGTGATCTCGTCCTGCTGGCCCACGACGATCCGCTCCGTGAGGAGAACGATCGACTGGCTGGCGCCGTGGCTGGCCGCCCAGCCGGAAATGAGCACCGCCTGGGCGTGGTGGCCGATCATGCCGGTCATGAACTGCGCGTCCGCCGCCACGTAGGGCGGCGGCGTGGCGGCGCCGCCTCCCTGGGCGGCGGCCGGGACGGCCGCCGCGGCGAGGACGATCAGTGGCGTGAGGGCGCGCAACGATGAGAACCGCAACGACTGCTCCTGAGACATGGACACTGGGTCTGGGGGAAGCCTGCCGTGGCCGGCGGCCCCGGCAGGCCCCCGTAACCTAACCGCCGGGACGGCCGGCGGGAGGGTTGGCCAGCCTCAGGCTGTGGACGGAAAGCGGGGGGCGAAGGTTTCGGGTCGCCCCCGGTGGCTGCCTCGGATTCAGCCCCCGGAAAAGGTGGCGGTCACCGTCATCGGCACCGCGGCCAGCGCCCTGGACACGATGCAGTTCGCCTTGGCGTCCTCGGCCAGCTTCCGGAACTCGGCCTCCGTTGAGCCCGGCACGGTGCCCCGGGTCGTCAGGTCGACCCCGGTGATACTGAACCCCTCGCCGACCTTGTTCAGATGGACCACCGCGGTCGACTCGATGCTGGTCGGGGTATGGCCCGCCTTGGTCAGGAGGGCGCCGAGCGCCATGGTGAAGCACGCGGCGTGGGCGGCGCCGAGCAGCTCCTCGGGGTTGGTGCCCGGTGCGCCCTCGAACCGGGTCTTGAAGGTGTACGGGGTCTCGAGGAGCCCGCTGCCGAGCCGGACGGTACCGTTGCCGGAGCGCAGATCTCCGGTCCACTTCGCATGCGCCTTCTGTTCCATCGGTGATTCTCCTGGGCTGAATGGTCTCCGCCCCCGCGGAGTCGGGTCATCTCGCTTACAAGAGCTTTCACGCTCTCCTTAGGGGCCCGAAGCTAAGTTAACGACGGAAGCGTGGATACTGGGCAGTCAGGATGGCCCTGTTTCCAGGAGCCTCCGAGGCCGGCACAGGCAAGCCGGCTCCTTGAGGGTGCTCTCCGGCACCCGCCCAAGTCCCCGCTTCACGCCGCCCGACGTTCGCGCCGGGCGGCGTTCCCTCCTTCAGGGGGTCAGTCCCGCCGCAGTTGCGGGATGCGCTGCCTCTCCGCCGAACACGAGATCAAGGTTTCCAACCGCCTGCGGCGCGTCTCCTCCCGCTTGGCGCTCATCACCCAGTGGCTGGCGGTCCGCCGGTACCAGGGTGCCTCGCCCTCGAAATACGTCCACGCCGCCCGCCGCTTGGCGAACCGCCGCCGGTACTCGTCCGACAACCCTGGGCTTCGCTGCTCGAAGGCGTATACCCCGGTCCGGTCCTCCTGCCGAGCCTCGAAGGCCGCGATTCCCGCCCTTGTCATCCGCTTCTCGCGGATCAGGCGCTCCGCGTGGGCCACGTTCACCCGGCTCCAGATGCTCCGCGGCTTCCGTGGGGTGAACCGGATCGAGAAGGTGTCGTCGTCGAGCCGCCGGCGCACCGCGTCGATCCAGCCGAAGCAAAGCGCCTCGTCCAGCGCCTGTGCATAGGTGACGCCGGTCGCGGACGCATGGACCTTGGCGAGGCGGAGCACGAGCTCGGTGGCGGACGCGTGGTGCGCCTGGAGCCAGGCGCGGAAGGCGGCGGGTGTCTTGAAGTGAACGGGATCGGGTGCCGGCATCGTCGGTGGCGCCCTAGGCGGGCACCCCGTCGAAGAAGTCCACTTCGCCGGTCTCGAGCGAGTACTCCGCCCCGACGATCAGGAGGCCCTCCTCGCGGATCAGCTGCTCAAGCACCTCCGAGCCGTGCCGGAGTTCGTCGGCGGACGCGCGGATGTTGCGCCGCACCGCCTCCTCGATGAGCGCGTCGGTGTCGTCCCTGAGGTCGGTGGCGAGCAGTCCCTCGACGGAGGGGCGGATCCGGTCCACGATGGACTGGAGGTTGCGAGACTGGTTCTCGGTCGGCCGCCGGAGCTCCTCAAGCGTCGCCGTCACGGCACCGCACCGAGAGTGCCCGAGCACCACCACCAGGCGGGTCCCGAACTTCGCCGCGGCAAACTCGACGCTCCCGACGAGCGAGGGCGCCACGATGTTGCCGGCGACGCGGATGACGAAGAGGTCGCCCAGCCCCTGGTCGAAGACCAGCTCCGCGGGGACGCGCGCGTCGGAGCACCCGAAGATGATGGCCATCGGCTCCTGCTCCGAGGGCAGCTCGGGTCGCCTGGTGTGGCTCACGATCGTGTCGGGGCCGCGCACGTTCGAGGCGAACCGTGCGTTGCCTTCCCGCAGGCGCCGGAGCGCGTCACGGCCTGAAATCATCGGTGTCTCATCCTCCTCTTGCCTCAGGTGCGCCGGCGCACGGCCGCGGCCACGAGCAGCGCCACCCCGCCGGCGGCGCTGGCGTAGCCGACCCAGTCCGGCAGGGTGTGCTCCTCGGTCACCGCGGCCTTCATCTCGCCGATCTGGAAGACTTCACGCTTCGTCTTGTAGACGGTGCGGCCGGCGACCACCCACATTCCGAGGGCGATCAGCAGCACGCCGAGGAACATCGTGAGCCTCATAGGCACCTCCTGGGCGACCGGGCGGGGGATCGGCTCGGTCCGTGGCGGAGCCGTCCATGAAGTTAGCGCGACGAGCGCGGGGCGGATCGACCTCGCGTCACACCCGCCGGGACGACCAGTGGATGGCGCGAATCCGCCAGCCGGCGTCGGTCCGGCTCAGCACCATCAACTCCGCGCCCTGGGACGCGACCGCGCGGTCCCGGAATGTCCCCCGCGCCGTGCTGGTCGCCGCCACCCACGCGACGGCGCCCTCGTGGTGCACCAGCGTCACGACCCGCTGACTCGGCACGGCCCGGCTGAACTCAATGTCGGCCGCAAGGTGGTGGGCGGCGTACTCGGTGCGGGTCTCGACCTCTCCCGACTCGAGGACGACCGCGTCCGGCGCGAGCAGGGCGAGCGCCGCGGCGGAATCCCCGGCGGCGAGCGCGGCGTGAAAGGCGGTCACGGTGGCGAGGATAGCGGTGGAATCCGCAGCGATCGCGCCGCCTGGCGGAGAACCCGAGAGGAGCGAGGCCGTGCACAGGAACATCGTGATGGTTGCCATCATGTCGCCTATCCTTGAGTAGCCGTGGGTTCGATGCGGTTCTGTGCGAGTTGCGCGGCCCGCACCGGGCCAAGGTATTCCCGGACGAACCGCCAGTCCATCAGGGCCGCGCGCGGCGAGCCCAGCTCGTAGGTAGTCCGGTCGGTGCACCAGACCAGGTAGTCGGCCGTATCGAACAGGTCCTCGATTTCGTGCCCCGTGACGACGACCGCGCACCCTGCGGCGGCCATCGCGCGAAGCGCCCCAGCAATAACCAGACGATCGGGCGGATCAAGATTGCGGTAGGGCTCGTCGGCCAGCAGGCACCTCGGCTGGCGGGCGAGCGCTGTGGCCACCTCGACCCGCCGGCGCTCGCCAGTGGAGAGTGCCTCGCAGGGACGGTCCAGGAACGGGGTGACGGCGCACTTCGCGGCAGCGTGTTCGTATCCGGGCAGGCGGAACTGACGCGTGATGGTGGCGAGGTGCCGCCGAGGGGTCCAGTCCGGGGCCAGGAGGTCCCGGTCGGGCAAGTAGTAGAAGCCTTCGCGGGCGAGTTGGTGCCACCTGGGTGGCGTGCGCGGCACCCCGTCATAGGTCACCACGCCGTGATCGGCGGTCAACTCGCCGGAGATGACGCGAAGGAGCGTGGACTTCCCGCATCCGTTGCGGCCGACCAGGTAGCCCACGCTTCCCGTGAAGGCCCGCAGGGTGGCGGCCCGGAGCACCGGGCGACCGGAGAACGACTTTCCGATGCTGTCGGCCACGAGCACGGCGCTCATCCGGGGAAGAGCAGCGCGAGGAGCGACTCTCCGACCACGGCGGGAGCCAGGGAGAACAACGCCGCCGTGGTCGGCGAAACTCCCAGGTTGGCCAGGATGTAGGGTTCATTTCTCCAGCGCGCCCCGACGAAACGAATGCCCCCCGTCACCAGGATGAGCGCGAGCGCCGCCGCTGGTGCCAGACGCTCCGGATCGGCACCCATCAGGAGCGCGGCGAAGGCCAGGAGCAGCCGGACTGCTCCCCAGGTAAGCGCGCCGCGCCGGAGCAAGTCGGTCGCTAGTTTGATTTCAGGAGCTCGCGAGGCAATTGTGCGCATCAAGTTCCCCTGGATTGGCGGACCACCACGGTGAGGCACCGATGAGATTCATCCGGCCTGATCCTCGCGATCGCGCTCCTGGCCTGTGTCGCCGCCCTGGTGACCTATCGGGTGAAGGACCCCGAGCGCCGCACCCTCGACGACGAGGCGCGTGCCGCCGCGCCCGGGCAGTTCGTCCGCCTCGCGGACGGCCTGACGCACTACGAGACGACGGGCCCCGACACCGGGCGGGTGGTGGTCCTCGCCGCCGCCTTCTCGGTGCCGGCCTACCTCTCCGATTCGCTCTTCCAGCGCCTCGGCCGCGCCGGCTTCCGGGCCGTCCGGTTCGACTACTACGGGCGCGGATGGTCCGATCGCCTCGACACGACGTACGGCCTGGACCTCTTCGTCCGCCAGATGGCCGGGCTTCTCGACTCCCTCGGCGTCCAGCGGGCCGGTGGACGTGGTGGGGCTCTCGTTCGGGGCCGCCATCGTGACCGACTTCGCCGACCGGCACCCCGACCGGGTCCGCTCCCTCGTCTACATCGACCCGGTGTTCAACACTGGACGGCAACTCCCCCCGCAGGAGCGGACCGCGTTCGCCTGGGACTGGTACATGGTGCTTCCGCGGCGGGACCGATGCCATGGCCGAGGGACAGCCGGACGACTTCCTCCACCCGGAGCGACACCCCGACTGGGTGGAGCGGTACCGGGTGCAGCAGCACTTCAAGGGGACGCGCGAGGCCTGGCGCCGGACCCGCGTGGCCATCGCGGTGGCGCCCCACCAGGAGGAGCAGATCCGGCGTGTCGGCGCCTCGCCGCGCCCGGTGCTCGTCGTCTGGGGTCGCCAGGACAGCGGGGCGCTCATTACCGAGAGCGACGCGCTGCTCGCCGCGATGCCGCGCGCCACTCTCGTGCCGGTGGACTCGGCCGGACACCTGCCGCACCTCGAGCAGCCGGATGTCGTGGTGCCGGCGGTGGTCGGCTTCCTCGAGGGCCAGCCCTAGCGAGCGGCCTCGGCGGGGCGGGTCAGCGAGCCGTTCCCGCGGGCCTGCTTTCCCGGGGTGAAGCAACGGTCTACCGCGACGCATGCCGCAGGGACCGTTTCGCGAGGTAGACGGCCGCGTGCAGCGGCGATGCGGCGTAGGACCGGAGCGGAAACGCAAACCCGCGCTCCACGGCAAGATCGACGACGTCCTTGTCGAACCGGTTGCGGCTTCGAAGCACCTTGGCGGCGTACTTGGCACGCCGGCCCCGGTAGGCGTCGAGGTCGAACGCGCGGGCGTAGAGCTCGAGATGCCCGGCGATCTCCAGCGTCAGGAGGGTCCGGAGGCACTTCTGGCAGATCGAGCAGTTGCGCTCGGTCACCGGGTTGGCGCAGACATCGAGCGTGTCGTGGGAGAGTGGCAGGCCGGCCACCCGCAGCGTCTTCTGGGCCCGGGTGTATTCGCCGCCCCGCAACGTGATCTCCAGGCTCTCCGTGCGGAGCATCGGGAGCGCCACCCCGTCGGCGGCCGCGATCTCATGCGTCGGGCCGACGAACATCGTGTCGTTCGAGTACCCCGCCGCATAGAGCCACTGTCCGATCCCGCCCTGCAGCAGGAGCGCCACCGACGCGTTGCGCGGCGTGTGGGTCTGGATGAATGAGAGTCCCGCCCCATAGAACTCGTCGAGATTCGAGTCGACCGCCACCAGCGGGAGCCCGATCCGCGCGGCCACGGGCGCGACGCGCGCCAGGCGCTGCCGGAACACGCGCTCCCCGTCCTTGCCGTGCGAGCCGACGTTGTTGAAGAGCAGGTGGGTGACCTTGCCGCCCACGGGATCTTCGGCGAAGAAGTGGTCCAGCAGCAGGCAATAGGAATCGATGCCGCACGACAGGCCGGTCGCGACGGCCGCGGGCCGTGCACGCGGCGCCTGGAAGCCGGAGGCGTGAATCGCGATCCGATGGAGTGGCGGGATCACCGCCCGCAGGAGGTCCTGGTAGGGGCCAGCCAGGCTGTGGTACAGCCGTTCGGACACCTCACCATCCAGGTGGATGTCTTCTCCTGCTGCCATCGCGGGGATCAGCAGCGCCACAAGCGCCGCGTCCGATGAGGTCGTCAGGAGGTTGGCGAGGCGCTCCTCGACGCGGTACCAGAGCGTGTGCGAGCCCTTCGACCACGCGACATGTGCTCGGTACTCGCTGGTGCCGTCTCGTGCGAGAAGCGTAGGGGCGCCGATCCTCATGCCGAGGTCTCCCGGGGCCCTAGCTCGGGCGCCCGCGCGCCAGGCGGCGGGCGAGGAGCACGCGCCCGCGTGGAGCGTGCGGAGGGCGACAGGGCATAGACCTGCCACGGAAGCGGGTGGTCACGCTCCACGGCGAACCGCGCGACCTCTTTCGCGAGCGGAGACCGGCTCCGGAACACCGTTCTCCAGAACCGGGCGCGCTTGTGCCGATAGGTCGTCGAGGTCGAAGACCGGGGCGTACCGATCCACCACGCCGGCAATCTCCAGGGTCAACAGGGTGCGCAGGCACTTGATGCAGGCAGAGCAGTTGCCCGGCGGCATGCGCCCGCGCGCGCATACATCGAGGGTGCGGTACGTGACCGGGAGGTCGGCCACCCGGAGCGTCTTCTCGACCCGGGTGTGCTCGCTGCCGCTGGACGCCGCCGTCAGGGCGTCGGTGGAGAGCATGGGCAGGCCGACCAGGTCGCCGCACGAGATGTCGTGCCACGGCCGGACCACGGCATCGGCGCGCGAGTAGGTTGAGGCGTAGAGATACCGCCCGATACCGCCCTGCAACAGCAGGGCGACCGACGCGTTGCGCGGGGTGTGGGTCTGCTGAAAGCGGAGGTCAGGGCCGTAGAAGGCATCGAGGTTGGAATTGACGGCGACCAGCGGGAGCCCGATCTCCGCCGCCCCCCGCCTCGCGGCCTGCCAGTCGTTCCTGAAACAGCGTTCGCCCCGCGCGCCCGTGCGACCCGACGTTGTTGAAGAGGAGATGGGTCACCTTCCGGTCGCCCGATGCCTCGGCATAGTAGTGATCGGCCAGCACGCAGAAGGAGTCGATGCCGCCCGAGAAGCCGGTGGCGACGCCGGCCGCGCGAGGTCGTGGGGCACGGAACGACGGCGGCGTGAATGGCGACGGGTCGCAGGCGTCGGAATGATGGAGCGCAGGAGCTGCTGGTATGGTCCGGAGAGGCTCCTGCCAGAGGCGCTCGGACACCTCGCCGTCGAGGTGGATGTCCTCGCCCGCGGCCATGGCGGGAATCAGGAGGCCGACCAGCGCCGCGTCGGAGAGGTCCGTCAACAGCCCTGCGTGTTCCTTCTCGACGGCGTACCAGAGCGTGGCCGAACCCGCCGACCACTCCACCGCCACCCGGTACTCGGTCCGGTCCGCGAGCTCGCGGAGTTCGGGAATGCCGATTCGCATGCGGCTAGGCGGCGCCCTGGGATCGCCGGAGCGCCGTCCACGTCCACATCGCGGCCGCCGCGTCCAGCAGCCCGAACCCGAGCAGCGGCCAGTCGCTCCAGCCTTCCAGGACGAAGACGAGGAAGAAGACGGGGACGCTCAGCCGCAGCAGGACCGTGCCGAAGAAGAACACCCGGAGCTCCGAGGCCGCGGCCACCCGGTAGTAGATGCCCAGGTAGGTCAGGAGCATCCCGACCACCCGGATCCACACCTCCTCGGTCGGCGGAAGCCCGAAAAGCACGAGCATCGGGTTGGGCGCCAGGAGCAGGACCAGGCCGAGCAGGATCAGGTAGATGCCGAAGATGTTGACGGAACGTGCGGCCGGAGACATGCGGACCTCCAGGTCGGTGGGGGCGGGGATCAGGCGGAGTAGCGCAGGACCGCGACCGCGTGGCAGGCGGTGCCGGCCAGGACGAAGAGGTGCCAGACGAAATGCCGGTAGGGCAGGCGGCTGGCGGCGTAGAAGCCGACCCCGGCGGTGTAGGCCACCCCGCCAGCGGCCAGCCAGAAGAGCCCCCACGCGGGCACGAGTTGCCAGAGCGGCCTGGCGGCCACCACCACCAGCCAGCCCATCGCGAGGTAGAGGGCAAGCGACAGCCTGGGGTACCGGATCCCGCCCATCGCCTTGAGCACGATGCCCAGCGCGGCGAGTCCCCAGATCAGCCCGAGCAGCGTCCACCCCCAGGGGCCCCGCAGCACACCGAGGGTGAACGGCGTGTAGGTGCCGGCGATCAGGACGTAGATGGCGCCGTGGTCCACCACGCGAAGCACTCGCTTCGCGCGGGGGGTCGGGATCGCGTGATAGAGCGTGGAGGTGAAGTACAGCAACGTCGCGCTGACCCCGAACACCACCGCCCCGACCACCGACGCGGCGCCCTGGTGCAGGGCGCTGCCCACGAGCACCGGCAGGACGGCGAGCGCGGCGAGGAACCCGACGCCGTGGCTGACGCTGTTGGCGACTTCCTCTCCGAAGGACTGGGGACGGTGCCCGGCGCCGGATGCCGGGGTCACGAGGCGCGCCCCTTCTTCTGGCGGGCGGGCGGCTGGGTGAGCGGACCCATGAGGACGGCCTTGACTCTGGCCCACCCGGCAATGCGCACCGCCTCCGAGGCCAGTGTATAGACCAGTACAAGCGTGAACAACCACATGTGGACCACCAGAAACCGCGCAGTCGGCACCGCGGCGATCAGCTCCCGGACGGCGGCGCCCACATCCCCGTGCTTCATGGCCAGAGGGATGAGCTCCTCCAGCTGCCGGAAGAACATGGCCACCGTCCCGAAGATGAGCGTCTTCCAGAGGATGTTGTAGATCACCCGGCTCGAGAAGCGCCGGGCGAGGGCGGTGTGCTCGATGATCAGGATCGACTTGGCGACGGTGATGGCGCTGATGGTCGCCAGCGTGGCGCTCGCCCTGGTGGGGTAGCCACCGACGAGCAACCCCTTGGTGAGCGAGATCATGTGGAAGGCCACCATGAAGAAGATCATGGATGGCACCAGCTCCTCAAGCTCGTCGACCACGACCCTGGCGACCTTGTTCATCGCTCGGCTCAGTTGCCTGCTGGCGCGGGAGCCGCGGAATCCGCCGGAGCGGCAGCCGGCGCCGGCGGCAGGGGGACCGAGGCGTGATCCATGATGTACACCCACTGCCCGTTCCGCTGGGCCTTCACGTCGGAGAAGCGTCCCTGCAGGACGGTCGAGGTGCCGTCGCCGTTCGGGATGGTCATCGTCCAGGTGCCCCAGCCGAGCACGACGTCCCCGGCCGCGATGTTGTACATCGTGGGAAACGCGAGCTGCGCGCCTGGCATGGCCGCGAGGGTCGCCTCCCAGCCTGCCTTCACGCCATCCCACCCGGTGCCGCCCATTCCGTCGAGCCCGATGGAGACGAGCTCCGGGCTGTTCCAGTAGGTCGCCATCAGCGCATTGACGTCGCCTGCGTTGAACCCCGCCAGGAACGCGCCGTCCACGGCGTTCGCCGCCGCGACCATGTCGTCCGGCGTCGGGCCCTTGGGGGCGCAAGCGCCGGCCAGGGCGACGACGGCGAGGGAAGCCAGGACACGATGTGCGACTCGCATGGGCAGGAACTCCTTCACGGAGGGGGAGGGGACTGATGCGACGAAAGTTACACCCGGGAGCCGGTTATGGCCGCGAGAACACCGAGCCGTGCGGGGCCGCCGCGCCCGTGGCGCCGTGGGGCCAGTCGGGTCGGTCGAGGCTGACGCCCGGGCCCGCGGCCGCGGAGTCCCGGAACGACTCCTCGATCCGCAGGTCCGCGGTGCGACGGTCCAGGTCCACCAGGAAAAGGCGGCGCTTGCCGTCGTTCACGACGAGCCGGCTCCCGCCTTCGTCGAACGCCATCCAGTGCGGCATGAAGGTGGAATCGAACGTCACCCGGCTCACCTCGCGGGGCCGGGCCGGGTCGGTGACGTCGAGTGCCACCACCGCATGCTCGTCGGGCACCGTCTGCAGCCAGAGCGAGCCCACGAGCACCGGCACGGCGCAGTTCTCCCCGCCGAAGGCCCGGAGGAACTCCACGCGCGGGCTTGGCCCGTCGATGTCGGTCACGCGGTAGAAGCCGCAGGTGAAGGTGGCGAGCAGCACGGTGCGGCCGTCCGCCAGCGCGCGCGGTTCGCCAGGGAAGAGGTGATGATCCTCCCCCTTCGACGTGGCGGGCGCCTCGTGCGTGTGCCCGTCGCTGTCGCTGGTCGTCGGGAGCTCGATCGTCTGAAGCAGGGAGAGGTCGGACAGTCGCCAGATCTGCAGGTGGGCCCCGTAGTCGGCCAGCATGTCGGTGCTGGTGGAGACGACCCGGTCGATGTCCGGCAGGACAGCCAGGCTGTAGGGACGCATCTGGAGGCTGTCGAACGCCTCGGACCGGGCGCTGGTGGCGCGGATGAACCGGCCCTCCCGGTCGAGTTCGACGAGCCCGCCGGGCGGGATGTTGTCGGTGCCGCGCCCCTGAAACGTGGCCAGCAGGTGGCCGCCGGGCAGCTGGACGAACGAGTGCGGGTAGCTGTAGCCCCCGACCTCGGTGAATGAGCCGAGCAGGCGCGGCTGGTCGGGCCGGGTGAGGTCAAAGCGGAAGGTGCGGCCCGCCTTGAAGCCGTTGGCGAAGAGCTGGTGGTCGAGCTCCAGCTGGTGCTCGGTGTGGTGCGGGATGGTCGCCCGCGCGCCGACCGGGAGGGTCGAGACCACGCGGGCGTAGGTGGGCGACCCGGGGCGGACGTCGATCACCGCGAGGAAGTCGCTGTCGAGCGTGTCGGCGTCGCCGGCCCACACGTAGAGATAGGGGGCCGGGGCTGGGGCAGCGGCGCGTTCCGTGGGGGAGCACGCCGCCGCCACCGCCAGCGCCAGCGGCCCCAGCCACCGGCCGGGGCCCGCAGTTCGGACGGTCACTCCTTCGTGCCGCCGATCATCTTGTAGACGGTCGCTCCGAGGAACCCGCCCACGATCGGCGCCACCCAGAAGAGCCAGAGCTGGCTCACCGCCGCACCCCCGGCAAACAGCGCGACCCCGGTGCTGCGCGCCGGGTTCACGGAGGTGGCGTCCACCGGGATGCTGATCAGGTGGATGAGCGTGAGTCCCAGGCCGATGGCGAGCGGTGCGAACCCCTTCGGCGCGCGGTCGTCGGTGGCGCCGAGGATGATGATGAGGAACATCATCGTCATGACCACTTCGGTGACGAGGGCCGACACCATCGAGTACCCGCCCGGGGAGAACTCGCCGTAGCCGTTCGTCGCGAACCCGTCGGCGGGGGTCCAACCTGCCTGCCCGCTGGCGATCAGGTACAGCACGCCACCGGCGACGATGGCGCCGGCGACCTGCGCCACGATGTAGGGCAGCAGCTTGTTCGATGGGAACCGGCCGCCGGCCCAGAGGCCCACGGACACCGCGGGGTTCAGGTGGCAGCCGGAGATGTGCCCGATCGCGTAGGCCATCGTCAGGACCGTCAGGCCGAAGGCCAGGGCCACGCCCAGGAACCCGAGGCCGAACTCGGGGAACCTGAGGGCCAACACGGCGCTCCCGCACCCGCCAAGCACCAGCCAGAAGGTCCCGAAGAACTCGGCCATATACGCTTTCATGCGTTCCTCCATACATGTGGGGGTGTCGGGGAGCACTGGCACAGCGTCGGAGAAGTAACGGTCCGGCGAGCCGTCCCGCTAGGGGGGCAGCCGGTGAAGCGGTCCCGGGCTAGCGGAGGGCGGAGGCCAGCGCCGACGGACCCACGGCGCGAAAGATCGTTGCGTGGGTCAGGTCGGGCCGGGGCGTGTACTGCCAGTCGAGCCCGCTCGGTGAGAGGGCCTCGAGCAGCGCCGCGAGTCGCGCCGTGCCCTCGGCGATTTCCTTCACGTTCGACGTGGCCAGGAAGAGACTGCGGGGTGCGGCGGGCATCGCTGCAAGTCGGGCCGGGGCCGAGTCCACGGCAGCGGCGTCGTTCCACCAGACACTCGGGTCGAGCACGACGTAATGGCGGAAGAGGGCCGGCTCGTCGAGGAACGTCTCCAGGACGAACAGCCCGGCGAGCGACTCGCCCACGATCGCCCGTTCGTCGGTGACACGGTAGCGCGCCTCGACCGCCGGGATGAGTTCGTCGGCGACGAACAGCCGGAACGCGGCCGAGCCGCCCACCACGGGCGCGATGGCGCTGTCGGAAGCCACCCGCGTGGGGCCGGTCAGATCGCGACGGCGCTGGGTGTTCGGGACCCCGACGACGAGGACCGGGCGGATGGCGCCGAGCGCGATCAGCGAGTCCACGGTGTTGACCACGTGCGGGAAGTCTTCGTCGATGCCGCCGTCCGGCATGTAGAGCACCGGGAAGCGCGCCGCCGAAGCCCCGTGGTAGCCGGGCGGCGTGTACACGTTGATCGGCCTGGCCTCGCCGAGCGACCGGGACGCGACGGTGAAGGTGTCGTGCACGGGCACCGGGTCGGCCGGCGGCGCGGTCTGCGCGGCAAGGGGGACGGCGAGCAGACTGAGTGCGGCGAGCGCGTCGAGCCTCGACATCGGTTCCCTCAGCGCGTCAGGCGGATCAGGGCGTCACCGAGCCCCGTGATGTACACCGGCCCGTTCCCCGGACCCACGATCACGCCCGTCAGGATGCCCGGCAGGGGAGTCCAGAGCGCAGGGGTGATCAGGTCCATGCGGGCGGCTCCAGCATCCCCGCGACGGAGGAATTCCGTGAGCAATGCCGCCTGTTCGGGGGTCTGCGCCCGGAACACGGTCTGTCGCTCGCCCGTCGTCGTGTTCACCACCACCACCTCATTGCTCAGCGGCGCGACCACCCAGAGATGCCCCTCGCCGTCCAGCTCGACGTTGTCGGCGGCGATGTCGGCGAAGACCGACCGGTCGCTCACCGTCCCGGCGTCGAGGTCGACCCGGAACCGCAGCACGCGGTTCCCGATCGTCTCCCCGAGGTACAGCCGGCCCGCCTGCTCGTCGATCACCACGCCGTTCGCGAAGAGGAGCGAGTCCACGACGACCTCCGCCGTGTCCGCCAGCCGACCGTCGCGCGACGCCAGCCGGAACAGCGCTCCGTCCGGCATGGGAACGTCCACCGCCGCCCACATCCGCGCCTCATCGGTGTTCGCGGTGCTCTGCGTGAACCAGATCGCCCCCCGGGAATCACGCACCGCGGTGTTGACGCCGTAGGGGTGCCGGTAGACCACCTCAGCGGCGCCGGTCGCGACATTCACCCGGTAGATCTCGCCGTAGTGACCATCGGTCAGGAGCAGGTGGGCGCCGTCCGGCTCGAGGGAGAGGCCGTTGGCCCCTCCGTTGTGGTCCGGGGGGCGGTGCACATAACCCGCGCCGGCCAGGTCGCCGAAGGGCGCGCTGCGCCCGTCAGTCTCCACGACGCGGAGCCCGTGGACCTGGTCGGTGACGATCAGCCGGCCGTCGGGCAGTGCGACGCCATCCTCCGGCAGGACCAGCGAACGGTCGGCGGGGTAGAGCATCGCGGGGTCGTAGGACCACGTGGGGAGCGGCGGTGTGTCGCCGGGGTGCTTGCTGCAGGCGATGATGAGCGCGGCGCACACGGCGGGAAGGGCCCGTCGCGCCGACGTCCGCCACGGTCGAGAGGGCGTCATGGGGTTCCTTGCCTATTGCGGTTTGGGCGGCGCGAAGTGGAGGGTGCCGGTCGCGGCGCGGATTTCCAGGAGGAACGAGAGCAGCCCGCCCACGAACGCCGCGAGCGCCGCGGTGAAGAGCAGGACGATCAGCCGCGAGAGGTCCTGGCCGAGCGCGACCCCGGCGAACAGGGAGACGATGACCAGGCAGATCAGGAGCGCGCACGACGTCGAGAGGGTGATGGCCCGGTGAATCAGGCGCGCCCGCCGGGAGAGCACCGTGAGTTCCGCGTGGGCTTCGGCGACGGCCGCTGCCGGCAGCTCGGGGAGGGTCCGTTCGAGCGTGCGGGCCCGGTCGATGATCCGCGCCAGACGGTTGGTGAGCACGCCCAGCATGGTCCCGACGCCGGTAAGGAGGAACACCGGCGCGACGGCGAGTTGGATGCTGTGGGCGACGTCGGTGATGCCGGATGCGGTCTGCATGACTCCCCTCGACACGGCTTCGAAGTGCCGGTGTCAAGGTACTTCCGGGAAAAGGCGAGCGTCAGTCCCCCGGCAGGGCGGGCCGTCGGCTCAGAGCGGCTCGCGACGCTCCGGACTTGCCCGCCGCGGATCTCCCTGCGCCAGCATCCGCTCGGCGAAATCCAGCCGCTCCTGCGTCTCGCCGAGTTCCCGCCGCAGGTGGTCCAGCTCATTCTCGACCGACCCCAGTCGTTCCGGCTCGGACTCCAGCGCCTCGAGGCGGGCGTGCATTTCGCCCGCACCGGTGCGCTGGCGGAGTCGCTGGGCCCACAGCCCGAACGCCACGGCGAGCGCGCCGTGCAGCGTGGCATGCGCCGGCTCGCCTGGTGCGGCCGCGAACCAGATGGCGGCGATGTTGACGACGCTGAGCACGGCGGCGATCGGGTACCAGATGGCGGGCTTGAAGGTCATGCCGGCTCCTGTCGTTCAATCGTTGCCGCGGGAGGACTGACGAACTCGCCAGGCTCGGTAGCTGAGTGCCACCGCCACGAGGAGGAATACCACGCCCGCAACCGCCAGGGCGACGCGACCCTCGGCGAGGGCGGCGCCGACGCGATCACGGCGGCAGCCGCGACGAGCCAGCGGAAGACGCCGGAGAGGCCGATCGAGCGGGTGAGCGGAGTGTCGGGTCGGGTCATCGAGCCCCCCTATACGGATTCAGTGGGCAGGTGTTTCTCCGGCGCACCGGTGCACCGCGCGGGGCACCCGGGCCAGGCGGTGCCTCGATAGCGCCCCAGGAGCGTGCCCAGCGCCACCGTCAGCGGGAACAGGACAGCCTGGACCATGCGTGGCATGAGCAGGACGGCCTGCGTCCGGCGATGGCGCAGGGACAGGTGCGCGAGGTAGAACAGGGACGGCCGGTTCGGCGGGCTCGCGTTCATCACCTCGAAGACGGCCTGGAGGTATCGGTCCAGGTCCACGACCGGGCGCGCGCGGCCCACGAACACCAGCGGTGCATCGCCCTCGTTCCACCACCGATGGGGAACCCCGCGCGGGAGCTGCACCGACTGGCCGGGTCCCGCGTCCACGCGCCGGCCGCCCACGAGGGCGGACAGCGTGCCGGCCTTCACCAGTCCATCCTCGTCTTCCAGGAAATGAACGTGGAGCGGAGGGCCCATGCTGTGCGCGGGAAGACTGCCCCGGATTTCGAGCAGCGGCACCCCGTCCTCCCGGTAGCGCCGAAGCTCGAGCACCTCGCCGGTGTGCCGGTGCTCCAGTCGGAGCGTGGCGGCGGACAGAGTCATGGTGTGCCTCCTTGAGCTGGGCTACGGTACGGCATGCGCCAGGCGCCTCACTAGCCACACGGTGAGGAGGGCGCCGCCGACCATCATGCCGATGCAGAGGACGAGCAAGGCAGCGGCCACGCCCAGGACGAAGAACCGATCCGCTCGCTTCGCGTGCGCCGGCGCGGCAATGTGCCGCTCCAGCAGGGCGAGGTTCCGCAGGTTCGCCTTCCACGCGGCGTCGAAGAGGTCGCCGAGCAACGCGGGACGGCGCCGAGCAGGGCGTCGAGCGCCACGTTGGCGGCCATCCGGACGAGCGCGAACCGCGTGATGTCCCGGCGGACCGCCTCGATCAGGATCGCGGTGGCGAGGATCGCTCCCGCCGCGTCGCCGACGCCCGGTACCAGCCCGAAGATCGGGTCCAGCCCGATGCGCCGCTGGGTCCCCGGGATCCGGAGCCCCTCGTCCATCCAGTAGGTCAATCGCCGGAGGTGGACGAGCCCGCTCAGGAGTCACCCGACAGGAAGATGCGCCAATTGGCCGGCAGCTCCGGGATGCCAGCGATGGCGGTCAGCTTCTCTCTCGACAAGCGGCACCACCTTGAACTCCGCCTCGACGCACAGCTCCCCGTCGGCGCGATGGGCTTCCGTGTGCACGATCACCGGGTCCCACGCGCCCGCCTGGTACTTGATAGAGCCCATCAGGGTGAGCGGTTGTCCGGTCGGCGCCGGCTTGTGATAAGTCGTTGTGGCGGAGCGCAGCAGCCACCCCGCTCCGCGATTCGGCCCGAGCACCGTCGCGACCCAGGTCGAGAGGCAGTCGAGGGCGGTGTAGATGACACCGCCGTGGGTGATGCCCGGAAATCCCGCCATCCCCGCGGTCGGGGTGAAGCGCCCGAGTAATCGCCCTTCCGTCTCGGCATCGCGGCGGATCTCGATCTGCAGGCCGGCGGGGTTCTCGAGCCCGCAGCCGAAGCAGTCGTTGTGGGGCAGCAGGTCGCGGTTGAGGATCGGTTCCATCGGGCGCCCCGCATGTATCGAGTGGGTGAGAAAGGAGTCCATCAGCGCCTGGCCGTCCGCGTCTGCGTCGTGTCGTTCCAGTCCACGTACGGCAGGAACTCCTCGATCGAATTCGGCACGGCATAGATCGCGAGGCCGGGCACCTGAATCAGCGAATATTGCGCATTGACCACCCCGCGGGCCAGCTGGCTCGGCCTGGCCCTCCGCCGACAACGGCACGACCGCGGCGGCGAGACCGAGGGCGGTGCGACTCATGCCTTCAGCTTCAGCCGGAACCCGAAGACCGGGAACCCCTGCTGGAGGAAGTCCAGGTCTTCCGACCGGACAAACCCCAGGCGGAGGTAGAGCCCCCACGCGACCTGCATCGCCTGCGTGGTGTGGAGGATGACCTCGGCGTGCCCCGCATCCCGCGCCAGCTGGACGCAGGCCAGCGTCAGCGCCTTGCCCGCCCCGGTGTTCCGGAACCTCGGATCCACGCCCAGCAGGCGGATGCCGGAGGCGTCCTTCACCGTCGTGGCGGTACCACCCGACCCGTACTGCGCCATGTCGCCGAAGTAGACCACCCCGCCCACCAGCGCGCCCTCGGCGGAGATCGCTACGAGGACGCGGGTGGACGGCTTGTCGGCAAAGCTCCCGATGTCGGCCAGCATCTCGTAGTACTTCGGCTGGTCGGCCGGCGTCGGGAAGCCGTCGAGACCGGCGTACACCTCGACCATGAGGCGGCCGAGCGCCGCACGCTCGCCGGGCTGGAGGTCGCGAATGGTGAGCGGGGCGGTCAAGCGGGCCCCGACGAGCGGAAGGTGAAGTAGACGGCCCCGAGCAGGCAGAGCCCCGCCCAGGCGAAGTCCTGCTTCACCGGCTGCCGCATGTACAGCACGGCGAAGGGAATGAACACCAGCAGCGTGATCACTTCCTGGAGGATCTTGAGCTGGGCGAGGGAGAGCGTCGAGTAGCCGATGCGGTTGGCCGGCACCTGCAGCAGGTACTCGAAGAAGGCGATGCCCCAGCTGGCCGCCACGGCCACGAGCAGCGGCTTGGCCTGCAGGTTCTTCAGGTGCGCGTACCACGCAAACGTCATGAAGACGTTGGAGCACACCAGGAGAAGTGTGGTCTTGACGACGACGCTCATGCGGGGCCTCGCGCGGGGAGGATAGAGGTGGTCAGGCCGGAACCGAACGAGCCGGGATTACGTACTCTTGGAGGCGCACGTGGTCCCCTGATCGGAATATATCGCCCTACCAAACACGGAGGATTAGTATGACGAGGCTGCGCTGTCACCCTCGTCGCTGATGCTCACCGCCGGGGCGGCACCCCTGGCGGCCCAGCAGTACGGCCCCCAGCCCGACGCCAAGACCCAGCGAGAGATCCTCGCCGTCCGCGAGTCGGCGTGGCGGTCCTGGTTCGCCAACGACCGCGCGGCCTTCGAGAAGGCGGTACCGGCGGAACTGGTCGCGCTCGGCTGGGGCGGGGGGCCGTGGGACGACCGGGCCGAGACGCTGGCCCAGATGGGCGAGTTCGCGAACGGCGGAGGCACCCTTGCGGTCCTCGAGTTCCCGCGCAACGTCTTCCAGCAATACGGTGAGGTCGTGATCCTCTACTCCAGGTTCCGCGTGGTGATCACCGACCGGGCCGGGACCGGCCAGGAGACCACCGGCCGCGGCACCGAGATCTTCGTGCGCCGGAAGGGCCACTGGGTGCACACCGGATGGCATCTCGACACGGTCGGGGACTGACCGAGCCCACTCGGAGGCAACGCATCACGGATCCACTCTCTGACGTGCTCCGCGTCGTTCGTCTCGATGCCGCGTACTTCTACGCCGTCGACGCGTCGGAGCCGTGGAGCGTCGAGGCGCCGCCGGCCCGCGGATCACGCCGAAGATCCTGCCGGCCGTGGAGCACCTGATCCCCTACCACGTCCTGCTCGCGGGGCGCTGCTTCGGTGGCCTCGCGGGCGAGGAGCAGGTGGAGATGGCCCCGGGTGACGTGATCGTCTTTCCACACGGGGATGGCCATGTCATGTCAAGCGCTCGCGGCATGCGCACCGATCCCAACGAGTACGGCACCCCCGATCGATATCCCAGTGCCATTGTCCTCGGCGGCGGCGCGCCCGTCACCTCGTTCGTGTGCGGCTTCCTCGGTTGTGACCTCCGGCCCTTCAATCCGCTCCTGGCCAGCCTCCCGCGCCGGATGCACATGCGGGGCGTGTCCACCCCCGGGCTCGGCGGCTTCACCCGGCAGGTGACCGAGGAATCCCGCCTCGGCCGGGCCGGCGCCGAAACGGTCCTCACCCGCCTGGCCGAACTCATGTTCATCGAGGTGCTGCGGCGGTACCTGGATGAATTGGCCCCGGGACAGGTCGGGTGGCTCGCCGGGCTCCGCGACGCGACGGTCGGGCCTGCGCTGGCGCTCCTGCACGCCCGACCCGGACATCCCTGGACGCTCGCGGACCTCGCGACCGGCGTCTCCTCCTCTCGCACGAAACTGGCGGAGCGATTCATGCTGCTGGTCGGCCAGCCGCCGATGCAATACCTCGCCCAGTGGCGGATGCAGGTCGCCGCCAACCTGCTGATCGAGGGCAACTCCAAGGTTGCGGCCGTTGGCAGCGAGGTGGGCTATGACTCGGAGGCCGCCTTCAGCCGCGCCTTCAAGAAGGCTACCGGGCTCGCCCCGGGCGCCTGGCGCACCTCCCGCCGCAGCACTCCCTCCTAGCGGAGGCTCGCACAAGTCGGCTGGATCCCCGGACAAGAGGCGCAAAACTCGGTACGCCGGAGCAAGAATCCGGGACGGGTGGTCATGGACAAACGCCTGACCTGCCGCCATCATGGACCAGCGCACGACGGCGATGCGCCCTGAACCTGGACGGAGATCACCATGCACCACCGCAGTCACGTACTCGCCGCCCGGCTCGAAGCCGGCGCCGCAGCGCTTGCCCAATACGCCGAGTCCCTCAACGACGTCGAGTGGCGCCTCGCGGTTCCCCGCGACGGGCGACCGGTGGGCGTCATCGTGCACCACGTCGCCGCCATGTATCCGATCGAGATCCAACTGGCCCAGGCCCTCGCCGATGGCAAGGGCATCGAGGGCGTCACCTGGGCCGACGTCCACGCCATGAATGCGGCGCATGCGAAGGAATTCGCCGGCGTGGACAAGGCGACGGCCGTCGCCGCACTGCGGGCTGCCTCGGAAGCCGCCGCCGTGGCGGTGCGAGCATTCACGGATGAACGGCTCGACCGGGCCGGGGCAGTCTCGCTCAACTCGGATGCGCCGCTCACCTGTCAGTTCTTTGTGGAGGATCACGCCCTGCGACACAGCTACCACCACCTCGCCAGGATCCGCCTCACGGTCGACGCGGCGCGCGACACGGCAAGGCAGGCGTCGTGACCCGACACCCGCTCGTCGCCATCCTGGTGGGCGCGCTGTCCCTGGGACTGTTCGCCTGCGGCAGCCTATATGATCCGGGCGAACCGGACCCCTCCGGGGACTTCGTGCCGGTGCTGGGAGTGAAGGTGACGCCGCCGTCGGTCCTGCTGACCGCCCTGGGCGAGACCAGGCAGCTGTCGGCGTCGATCGACCCCGATACCGCGACCGACCAGCGGGTGACCTGGGTGTCCTCGGACACGTCGGTCGCCACCGTGGACGCCGGTGGGGTCGTGACCGGCAGGGCCGCCGGGCTTGGGGTGTTCATCACGGCCGTCACGAGCGACGGCCACCACGAGGCGTCGGCCAACGTGGGCGTGGACCCGTCGGCCACCGTGGTGCCGGTGGAGGGCGTCAAGGTGACGCCACAATCGGTCGTGATGATCGTGATCGGCGAAACTAGGCAACTGACGGCAGCGGTCGGCCCGGACAAGGCGACCGACATGGCCGTCGACTGGGAGTCCACGGACACGTCAGTGGCCACCGTCGACGCGAGCGGGCTGGTCACCGCACGCGGAATCGGTGCGGGCGTGTTCATCACTGCCGTGACCCACGACGGTCACTTTCAGTCGTCGGCCAACGTGTCAGTCAACCCGTAGGGCGGGCCACGACCAGCGAGACTTGCGCGCGGCAGTCACCGCGGACTGAGGCGTCAGGTGCGGTGCCTCCGCTCTTCGGCTTCGGCGCGTTTGCGGATTCCGGGGAGCAGGAACCACCGGATGGGGATGATGCCCATTCTGGCCCACCGCCAATACCTGAGGAACCTCTCGCGCGACGCCTGGTCCGTCGCGACGACCCGTGTCTCGGTCACCAGCAGCGTCTGCTCCGGGCCCTCCGGGCGGCACTCGATGGTCCACGCTATCTTGACCACTCCTGGCTCCGCATACTCCCTAAACCGCCCCGGCGCCACCGGCGTGAATGTCACGTCGGCAAGCCAGGGCTGACAGGTGGCGCCGGCGACGAACAGTTCGCCGGGACGCTCGGCCAGGCACCCCCAGCCCAGGCTCCGCATTTCCTCCATGAACCCGCGCGCCTCCCGAGGGGCCGGCGTCGCCCGCATCAGCTTCGCGCGAAGCGTGAAGATTATGCGCACCAGGAAGATGGACTGCATGTCGAACGCCATCGCCGCTTCGTACACACGATGCGCCGGGGCGCGCACGGTCACGGCGTAGCGTTCGCGCGCGTCGAACGCCGGGATGAACTCGTCGAGGGGACTCGGGGCGGCCGACCGCACCACTTTCTCAGCCGGCGGGCGGGACGCGCGTGGGGAGCAGCTGCCCGCCGCGCACGGTGGCCCCGACGACGATGGCCGCGCCGACGAGGACCAGGTTCTTGATGATGTACTGGCCCTCCAGGGTCGGCGCGTAGGGGAAGGCCCGGAAGGTCTCGCTCGGGAAGAGGAACAGTGGCATCATCGTGCCCGGCATCTGGACGAAGAGCAGCAGGAGGGTGACGCGGAGAAAGCGACCGGTCAGGAGCCCGAGCCCGATCAGCGATTCCCACGCGGCCAGGACCGGCAGACTGATGGACGGTGCCACCATCCCGAAGGAGAGCAAGGAGATCGTCCGGGTAGCGAGGTCGGCCGCCGGGCTCCATCCGGGCACGAACTTGATGGCCCCGAACCAGAGAAAGACGACGCCGAGGGCGAGCCGGGTGAGGGTGACGCCGTGACGGGCCATCCAGGCGGTGATCCGCGCGTCGATCGGGTCGAGGGCGCCGGGCATCGGCATGGAGGTTCTCCGAAACGGGAGGGAGGGTTGCCTGGGCAGGGAAGGCGCGTCATCCCGGACTACAGCCTGCGCCCCATCAGTCGCGCGACCGCCGCGAGGATGCCGAACACGACACCCTGCAGGACGGGAGGGGGAGACCCGAGCCGAAACTCGTCGCGGTAGGTCCGGAGCAGGAGTGCGGCGTCCCAGAGATTCGGCGTGCCGTTGCTCCGGAGGCGGCCTTCCCTCGCGAGCCTGGCCGCCGTGGCGAAGAAGTCGGCCGACCGCAGGGCGGGGCGCGTCTGCCACCGGGCGCGCGCCGACGTCGTGGGAGTCGTCCACATCGCGTGACGGGTGCCGGCGGGAATGACCAGCGACTCGCCGGCGCGAAGCTGGCGACGGACACCGGCGACGCGGAGTTCGAGCGTGCCCTCGAGCAGCTCGAAGCGCTCCTCCTGACGGGGATGACAGTGGTCCGGCGGTTCCGGAACGCCCGGCGGAAAGACCGCGAGCATCTCGAGCAGGGCGCCCGCAGTGTCGCGGCCGGAGTGCACCACTTCATACCGGTGACCTGTCACCGGGTTTTCAATCACGTCGCCGGGCTGCACAGACGATTACGCCTTGTGACGCTGCAGCAGGTCGTCGAGCTCGGTCCTCGTGAACGTGTTCAGTTGCACGACCTTCGCATGCCCTTGGAGGGCGGGCGGGATGACGTTGCGGGCCTCTTCCCGGCTCTCGACCTCCAGGACCACCCAGGCCCGGTGATCGCCGTCCTTGCATCCCCAGTCCGCGTGCGTCAGGAAGTGCGACCCGGTCCGGAGGAACGCATCGACGGCCTGGGCGCAATCAGAGAACGTATCCCCGTGCGGGACTTCGATCAGGAATCTTGGCATGGCAGGAGTCTCCTTGAACTGAAGCCGCGGCGCTCGGCTCGGGTGCCCCGGTTTGGCGGCGCGCTGCTCCTGCCTAACCTGCGTATCGAGGCCCGTGATGTCAAAGCGCCGGCCCAGCGACGAGGTAGCTCGCCCGATGCTCCATCGCGGCGCGGTGGTGCTCCGGGTGCGCCACGAAGGCGTAGCCGCAGTCGTACGGGACGTTGAGCCACTTGTGCCCGTCGGTCGCCCAGGAATCCGCCCGCTCGGCGCCCGCGAGTAAGTGCCGGAGCTCCGGCACCGCATTGCACCAGAGTCCCATGGCGCCGTCAATGTGGACCCAGGCGCCGGCCTCATGCGCCAGAGCAATGAGTTCGGGGAAGGGATCGAACACGCCGCAGTTGACGTCGCCCGCCTGGAGCACCACGATCGTGGGCCGATCGACCTCGTGAGCGAGCGCCTCGCGCAGCGCTTCGGGCGTGAGCTGCAGCGAGGCATCGCTCGGCAGGACGACCATGTTCGCGGTGCCGATGCCGAGCAGCTTGGCCGCGCGCGTCGTGGTGCCGTGCACCTCGCTCGAGGTGAGGATGCGGACGCTCGGCGCGCCGGCCAGCCCGTCGCGGTTGACGTCCCATCCCTTGCGCGCGAGGACGGCGTGCCGCGCCGCGGCCAGGCAGGTGACGTGGGCCAGCTGGCAGCCAGTCACCAGCGCGAAGGAGGCGGATGTCGGCAAGCCGAGGACGTCCTTGAGCCAGGCCCCGCAGACCTCTTCGACCACGGCGGCGGCGGGGCTGCAGGCGTACAGGCCCGCGTTCTGGTCCCAGGTCGCCGTGAGCCAGTCGGCGGCCAGCGCGGAGGGAAGGCCGGCGCCGATGACCCAACCGTAGAAGCGGCCTCCCGCGTTGCCGATGAGGCCGCCGGCGGTGTCGCGCGCGAGCTCCTCGATCACGGCGAGCGGGGCGGCGCCCTCGTCGGACAGTGGGCGCGCAAACCGCCGCCGCAATTCGGCGAGCGAGGCCGTGGCGCCCACCGGCGCGGCGTCGAGCGAGTCGAGGTACGAGAGCGCGAGCGCCGCCGCCCGCTCGAGGGCGCCGCGCTCTCTGGCCTCTGCGCAGTCACCCCGTCACGACTTGGCATCCGCGTTCCACATGTCGTGGGTGGCCTTCCAGCTCCCGTCCGCCTGCTTGGCCCAGACGCACAGGTACTTCCCCGTCATCGTCACCGGGTTGCCGTCGGCTCCCCGGTACGACTCCTGGTAGGTGCCGGCGGTGAAGCCCATGTCGCCGCTCGCTGCCACGCGAGCCGCCGTGGTCGTCCAGGAAATCGCGTAGGTCGAGTCAGCGAACCCGCCGGCCCAGACGTCCCGCGCGGCGGCCCGGCCCACGGCGACCGGCATGTTCGGTGGATATGCGACCGCGTCCGTGGCGTAGAAGGACGCCACCGAGTCCGCGTTCCGCGTGGCGGCCGCTGCCGACCAGGCGTCGTCAAGTTGGGTCAGCTGGGCGGCCAGCGCGGCGGTGTCCACCGGCGCCGGGGCCGGCGCGCAGGCGGTTGAGAGGAGCAGTCCGGCCACCCCAATGCTGGTGAGGGCCTGCGCGACGCCGAACGACCTGGTGTGCCTGAGGTGCCTGTTCATCTGTGGTTGCTCCCTGGAGTTGGTTGGCCTCACGGCAGGCGCCGCAGGCTGACGAGCGCCTACATCTCGGCAAATGAACAGGCCCGATGCCCAGGCCGCCAGCCCTCCAGCCGCCAAACAGGGCGCGCGCCGCAGGTATGACGCCTGCCCCGCTCCGGCTAAATTGCATGTGCGCCCGCCGCGAATCGGGAACGTTTTCCACCGCTTTCCGGTATCTGTGGGCTGGCGGCACACCCAAACGAAGGCACCAACGGAGCGCACCATGGACGACAAGACGACCAGGACCGGCGGCAAGTGCCCGGTCATGCACGGAGGCAGCACCGTCACCCCGGCCGGGGGCAGGTCGAACCGGGACTGGTGGCCCAACCAGCTCAACCTCGGGATCCTCCACCAGCACGCGCCGATGTCCAGTCCCCTGGGCGCGGCGTTCAACTACGCGGACGAGTTCAAGAAGCTCGATCTCGAGGCGCTCAAGAAAGATCTCTTCACGCTGATGACGACGTCGCAGGAGTGGTGGCCGGCCGACTACGGCCATTACGGGCCGCTGTTCATCCGCATGGCGTGGCACAGCGCCGGCACCTACCGCACTGGCGACGGCCGCGGCGGCGCCTCCGCAGGGACCCAGCGCTTCGCCCCCCTCAACAGCTGGCCCGACAACGCGAACCTCGACAAGGCGCGCCGGCTGCTCTGGCCGATCAAGCAGAAGTACGGCAACAAGATCTCCTGGGCCGACCTCATGGTCTTCGCCGGCAACTGCGCCATCGAGTCGATGGGGCTCAAGCCCTTCGGCTTCGCCGGTGGCCGCGCGGACGTCTTCGAGCCCGAGGAGGACATCTACTGGGGCGCCGAGGCGGAGTGGCTCGGCGACAAGCGCTACGCCGGCGACCGCGAGCTCGAGAACCCGCTCGCCGCGGTGCAGATGGGGCTCATCTACGTGAACCCGGAAGGGCCGAACGGCAAGCCCGACCCCCTCGCCTCCGGCGGGACATCCGCGAGACCTTCGCCCGCATGGCCATGAACGACGAGGAGACCGTCGCGCTCACCGCCGGCGGCCATACCTTCGGCAAGACCCACGGCGCGGGCGACCCGAAGCTCGTGGGTCCGGAGCCCGAAGGCGCCCCGATCGAGGAGCAGGGCCTCGGCTGGAAGAACAGCTTCGGCACCGGCAAGGGCGTCGACACGACCACCAGCGGACTGGAAGGCGCCTGGACGCCTAACCCGGTCAAGTGGGACAACGGCTACTTCGACATGCTGCTCGGCTACGAGTGGGAACTGACGAAGAGCCCGGCCGGCGCGCAGCAGTGGAAGCCGAAGGATCCTGCCGCCGCGACGCTCGTGCCGGACGCGCACGACCCCTCGAAGCGGCACGCGCCGATGATGACCACGGCGGACATGGCGATGAAGGTGGATCCCGCCTACCTGGAAATCTCGAAGCGGTTCCACAAGCACCCGGAACAGCTGGCCGACGCGTTCGCCCGGGCGTGGTTCAAGCTGACCCACCGCGACATGGGTCCGCGCTCCCGCTACCTCGGCGCGCTCGTCCCGAAGGAAGAGCTGCTCTGGCAGGACCCCATCCCCGCGGTCGATCACCCGCTGGTGGACGCGAAGGACATCGCAGCCCTCAAGGGGAAGATCCTCGCCTCGGGGCTGAGCATCTCGCAGCTCGTCACGACCGCCTGGGCGTCGGCTTCCACTTTCCGCGGCTCCGACAAGCGCGGCGGGGCGAACGGCGGGCGCCTCCGCCTCGCGCCGCAGAAGGGCTGGGAAGTGAACCAGCCGGCGCGGCTCGCCAAGGCGCTCGAGGTCTACGAGACGATCCAGAAGGAGTTCAACGGCGAGCAGAAGGGGAAGAAGCGGGTCTCGCTCGCCGACCTGATCGTGCTCGGCGGCTCCGCGGCGGTCGAGGCGGCGGCCAAGAAGGCAGGCTTCGACGTCGCGGTGCCGTTCACGCCGGGGCGCATGGACGCGTCGCAGGAGCGGACGGACGTCGACTCGTTCGCCGTGCTCGAGCCGATCGCCGACGGCTTCCGCAACTACCAGAAGGCCGCCTACACCGTGTCCGCCGAAGAGCTGCTGGTGGACAAGGCGCAGCTCCTGACGCTGAGCGCTCCCGAGATGACCGCGCTGGTGGGCGGCATGCGGGTGCTCGGCGCGAACTACGGACAGTCGAAGCACGGCGTCTTCACGGGCCGGCCGGAAACGCTCACCAACGACTTCTTCGTGAACCTGCTCGACATGGGGACTGCCTGGAAGGCGACGTCGGATGCGCAGGAGCTGTTCGAGGGGCGCGACCGCAAGACGGGGAACGTCAAGTGGACCGCCACCCGCGTGGACCTCATCTTCGGGTCCAACTCGCAGCTCCGCGCGCTGGCGGAGGTGTACGCGCAGGACGACGCGAAGGAGAAGTTCGTGCGCGACTTCGTGGCGGCCTGGGCCAAGGTGATGCAGCTGGATCGCTTCGACCTGGCCTGAGCCCGGCGGTGCGCCGCGATCGAATGCGGAAGGGGGGCGTCTCGGCCTGGCCGAGACGCCCCCCTTCGTCGTGCAGACGGGTCAGCGCGTGTAGTAGTCGCGGTCGACGCCGTCGAAATGGCCGCTCTGCATGCAGCACTTCTTGAAACCGGCGCCCTGACCCGCAGGGGCAGGGGTCGTTACGGCCGAGCTTCTCGTGGAAGCAACTCCTTGTGGCCGTGGACGATCCGGTCGCCGCGCTTCACGCGGGTTTCGGAAGGGAAGCCCTTCCGGCGCTTGCTCGTGACCTCAAAAGCAGGGGAGGTGGTCGAACGAATCCTCGTGGTTTGCCATACGACGCTCCTGCAAGGGGTGTCTCGGATTGCGGCCTCTGGGGCCCGTCAGCCCAGAAGCGGGGGGAATGCTAGCGAGGGGGGCAGGGGGGCGCCAGTCGGCGCCCTCCTGCATGGAACTCCGTTTGGAATTTCCCGGGACTCTAGGGTTGGGGCGAGAGATGCTCATGTACCGCCACCCAGGTTGCGTCGCGGCGGTGGAACACGATCGTCTCGCGCTCCTGGAGCGTCTCGTCGCCCTTCGTCGTGGTGATCTGCGTCCGCACCTGGTGGGTGAGAACCGCCACGTCCCCGAAGACCTGCACGCGCTGATCGCTGCTGGTGCAGGACCGTACCCGGAAGCCGAGGTCGCGCCGCCAGGCGGCCCATGCCTGCTCGTACGCCGCGCGACTCGCGAGGCGGTCCGGGGCGGTGTAGAAGATGAAGGTCGCCTCGGGCGCGAAGAGCTTGAAGTAGGCATCGGGGTCGTCTCGCCCGAACGCGGCGACGATCGCCTCGGACGCACGCACGACCTCCGCGGCCGGATCGGAGCCCGCCCCGGTCGGAACGGCGTCGGGAGGCTCGGGCGACCTGCACGCCACGAGCACCGCACAGGTGCCTGCCAAGGTCAACGCACGGATCATGGGGCCCCTCCATCGAGAATACTTCGGTCCTGCGCCAACCTCGCGAGCGTCGCTCCCCCTCCGTGTCCTCAGGCGAAGAGCCGCACCGGGACGTTTCCCACCGGTCCGACCGCGTCCTCGATCGTGAGCCGCGCCCCCGTGATGGTCACCGACGCGAAGCGGTCCAGCTTCCGGTGCCCGATCGTCGTGCCGCGCGAAAGCACCCGCCACGCGCCGTCCACCCGGCCCTCGAGCCGGTACGCTGCCACCGACTGTCCGCGGGCGATGTCCTCCCGCAGGTCGGCAGTCGAGACGGTCACGGAGCGCCCCGCCGCCGCGTCGGGGTAACGGTCCTCGGCGAAGAGCGCATCCAGCCGCTCGCGCATTCCCTTGCAGCCGGGCCGCGTCGGTCGGGTGGATCACGCCGTCTCGCGTCGGGGGCACGTTGAGCAGGAGCTTCGAGTTCCGGCCCACCGAACTGAAATAGAGCTCCACGAGGTCGTCCACCGAGCGCACTCGGGCGTCCTCGGCGGGGTGCCAGAACCAGCCGGGCCGGATCGACACGTCCGCCTCGCCCGGCCGCCACACGGTGCCATTTGGGTCGCCGTGCTGGAGCATCGCGATGACGTCGTCGCCGCCCGCGCCGGGGTAGGGAACGGTGGCGGGGTTCACTGTGGACCAGTTCGGGTCGCCTGCCACGCCGCGCTCGTTGCCGATCCAGCGCACGTCGGGCCCCGCGTCGGAGAAGATGACCGCGTCCGGCTGAAGCCTGCGGACCAGCCCCCAGATCCGCGCCCAGTCGTATTCCTGCTTCCGCCCTCCCGGCCCCACCTCGACCGCGCCGTCGAACCAGACCTCGTGGAGCGGACCGTACCGCGTGAGCAGCTCGGTGAGCTGGGCACAGTAGAAGTCGTTGTACCGGGGCGAGTCGCCGTAGCTCGGCGCGTTCCGGTCCCACGGCGAGAGGTAGAGCCCCGCCCAGAGCCCCTCGGCGCGGCAGGCGTCGGTGAACTCGCGCACGACGTCGCCCGCACCGCCCCGCCAGGGACTCGACGCCACCGAGTGCGTCGTGGTGGCGGTCGGCCAGAGGCAGAAGCCGTCGTGGTGCTTGGCGGTGAGGACCAATCCGCGGGCACCGGCGGCCCTCGCCGCGCGCGCCCACTGCCGGGCGTCGAGGGCGGTGGGCTGGAAGATGGCCGGATTCTCGGTGCCGTCGCCCCATTCCCGGTCGGTAAAGGTGTTGACGCCGAAATGGAGGAAGAGCGCCAGCTCGTCGCGCTGCCACTGGAGCTGCTGCGGCGTCGGCACCGGGCGCGCCGGTCCGGGCACCAGGCGCCCCAACCCGGGCGCCGCCATCGCCGCGGCGCCGGCCGCCCCGGATGGCGAGGAAGTCGCGGCGCTTCATCAGCGGACCTCGAGTGAGCCGCGGAGGCGGATGTCGCGCGACGACGCCCCCACGTAGACGGTGAAGGTGCCCGGCTCCACCACTGGGCGGAGCGCGGCGTCGAGCACGGCCAGCCGTTCCGACCCCAGCCGGAAGCGTACCTCGCGCGCCTCTCCCGGCTCGAGCCACACCCGCGTGAACCCTGCGAGTTGCAGCACCGGCCGGGCGTAGGTGGCCACCTCGTCCCGCAGGTAGAGCTGGACCACTTCGTGCCCCGCGCGGGCGCCGGTGTTCCGTACCCGAAGGCGCACCTCCGCCGAGCCGCCGGGCGCGATGGCCGCCGGCGTGATCACGAGACTGTCGTACGAGAAGCTGGTGTACGAGAGCCCGAACCCGAACGGGAAGAGCGGCCGGCCCGAGAGGTCGGCGTAGTCGTCGCCGCGGCCGGTCGGGAGGTGGCTATAGGTGAGGGGGAGCTGGCCTTCCTCCTGCGGAAAGGTGATCGGCAGCCGCCCGGAGGGATTCACATTGCCGAGGAGGACCTCGGCTACCGCGTGGCCGCCTTCCTGGCCAGGGTACCACGCCAGCAGCACGGCGCCCACCGAGTCGAGCCAGGGCATCGTGGTGGCGCTCCCGCCGACGAGCACGACGACCGTCGGTGTACCGGTGGCGGCCACCCGGCGGATGAGTTCCTCCTGGTAACCGGGCAGCCCCAGCCGGGCGCGGTCGCGGAACTCCCCCTCCTCGATGCCAGCCACCAAAACCGCCACCGCGCTCCGGCGCGCGAGCGCGACGGCGCTGTCGAGCCGCGCCCGCGCCGCCGCCTCGGCGCCGGTGTCCCACACCAGCCGGAACTGGGCGTTGCCGGTCGTCTCGTGAAATTCGAGGCGCAAGGCGTGCGTGCTTCCCGCCGCCAGCACCACGTCGGCGAGCCGCGCGCCGGCCGAGCGCTTCTCCCACGCGTCGAGCAGGAGCCGGCCGTCGAGCCAGAGGCGCCAGCCGTCGGTGCCGTCCACGCCGAGCCGCGTCACCAGTTCGGGTCCGATGGTAAGGGTGCCGCTCCACCGGACCGAGTACCAGTCGGTGCCGAGTCCGGGCGCGGGTGGCGCAAAGCTCCAGCGCACATCCACCGCGGAGTCTCGGCGCGTCGCGGCAGGGGCGCCGGCGAGGTCGGGGTTCGCAAAGAATTCCGCTGTGAGCGCCACGCGGCCGGTGGGGACGCTGCTGTACGCGGCGCTCTCGCGTCCGGGGCCCGGGGCGTAGCCGACGCGGCTGCCCAGCCGTGCGGTGAGTCCCGCGAGGATTGAGACGGGCGCCGCGCCCGGTGCGGTGTAGCCGCCGAGCCGGGCCTCGGCGGCATCCACGCCGATCAGCGCCACCGAGGGCACGTTCGTGTCGAGCGGGAGGGTGCCGGTGTTCCGGAGCAGCACCATCGCGGCCGCCGCGGCCTCGCGGGCCAGCGCCCGGTGAGTGGGGTGGCCGTTCCAGTACGCGGCGCTGTCAGGATTGCCGTAGGGGTCCGCAAAGAGCCCGATGGACGCCTTGGCGCGGAGCACGCGGGCGACGGCGGAGTCGGTGACGGCGGGCGGCACCAGATGGCGGACGGCATCGAGGTACGGCGCGTGCTGCGGCCAGGCGCTCTGGAAGACGACGTCCACGCCGGCCACGTACGCCTGGCGCGCGGCCTCCTGTGTGGTGGAGGCGGTGTGGTGCAGCACCGTGGCGCCGCCGGTGGCGGCGGCGTCGGTGATGACGAACCCCCGGAAGCCCCACGATGCCCGAAGCGTCTCGGTCAGGAGGTGAGGATTCTGCGTGGCCGGCAGCCCGCCGACCGAGTTGTACGCGGTCATCACCGAGCGCGACCCGGCCGCCAGCGCCGCGCGGAACGGAGGGAAGTAGAGCTCGGTGAGGGTGCGGTCGTCGAGGGCAATCGGATAGCTGTCGCGCCCGCCCTCGCCGACGTTGGCCACGAAGTGCTTCGGCGTGGTGATGACGCCCAGGCGCTCAAACGGCGCCACGTACGCGGCCGCCATCGCGGAGGCGAGGAGCGGATCCTCGCCGTAGGTCTCCTCGGTGCGGCCCCAGCGGACGTCGGTGGCGAGGTTGACGACGGGCGAGAGCACCTGGCGGATGCCGCGGGAGCGGGTTTCGCGGGCGATGGCGGTGGCGACCCGGCCCATGAGGGCGGTGTCCCAGGTGGCGGCGAGGCCGATGGCCTGCGGAAAGACGGTGGCGCCGGGGCGGGTGAGGCCGTGGACCGCCTCGTCGAACGGGATGATGGGAATGCCGAGGCGGGTGCGCTCCACGAAGAAACGCTGGACGGAGTCGATCCGCTCGGCGTCCTGCCGCGCGGTGGGCGCGGCGGGGATTTGCAGGCCGAAGATGCCGTGGCGGTAGTCGTGGGTGGAATCGGCCGGGGAGCCGGGGACCATGAACAGTTGCCAGAACTTCTCCTCGAGCGTCATCCGCGGGAGGAGATCGGCCGGCGACTGGGCAACGGCCGCGGCGGGGGAGGCGACGAGGAGAAGCAGGAGCAGTGCGCACGCCTGCCTCATCAGGGTGCCGGGCGCCATTTCGGTTTGCCGCCCCCGATGAGGCCACCGATGACTCCGAAGGTGACCGCGCCGATGGCGGCATACTCGGCGCCGGAAGGACCGCAGTCCCGGTTGCCCGTCTCTCCCCCGCACACGCTGCCCACGACTTCGCTGACCAGCTTCCCTGTGGCAATCCCGATGAGGGCTCCCCATAACGCCCCCGACGCCCACTTGGTGCCGCGCTGCACGTCCAGGCCGACCAACGCAGCGGTCGGCACGTGCCGGACGGCGGAGGTGTCGGACGGGTTGGCACACGCGGGGCCGGGGTTGCGGCAGAAGTGGATGAACGTGCTGGACGGAGTCAGCGGCTGGACGAGGCGGCCCCGGATGGGTGCGCCGGTCGCCGGGTGCATCCGGACCAGGGTGCCGCTGTCGATCGTGGCATGGACCAGGCTGTCCTGCGCGGCGAGCCTGAGGGGGACCAGTGCGCAGGCCAGTGCGAGTACCAGGGTCTTCAGCGCCATGGGTGCCGTTGATCGTCCGCGCCGAGTGTCATCGCGCAATGCGGTGCGCTTCCATCGTCCAGTAGTCCCGGATCCAGCTCTTGCCGCGATCGAACGTGGCGTCGGCGCGCCAGAGGAACTGGTCCGGCTGGATGGCAAAGTAGCGGAACCGGACGAGCATTGACCCGTACCATTCGGTGAGCACACGGCTCTCCCCGTCGGTCCACATCAATCCCGGCTGCCACGCGCCGACATTGGTGTTGATGCCCTGCATCTCCCAGAGCTTCCGCTCCGGGTTGTAGGCGCGGTAGGTCCAGGTGCCGGCGTCCCAGGTCGAGGATGGGTCGTCCGGCCGCCAGTGATCCTCCAGCAGCACCCCCTGGCCGCCGGTCTGCTTCCTCGTGAACACCCAATGCCCGGTGAAGGCGGGGGTGAAGGAGCCGTCCTGGCGCCGCGCCTGGAAGGTGAATCGCCAAGTGCCGACGAGGAAATCGTAATCGCCGGGCCGGCTCGTCCCGGTGAGCGTGTCCGCCACGTTGAAGTTCGCGCCCATCGTGTCCGGCATCGCGATGGCGCGCGGCGCCGTCGCTGCGTTCTGCGCGAACAGCGGTGCGGCCACGATGAAGGACCCGAGTGCGGCGAGATGGAGGTGTCGCATCATGGGAAGTCCTCGTGGTTCATGGCACGGCGCCCCACCCGGGCACCGCGGCGGCCTGCTTCACCCATGCCGCCATCCGCCCCTCGTCGAGCGCGTCGCCTTCGTGGATGTCGATCCAGCGGGCGTCCTTGCTCCTGGGGGTGCCGCCGGGGGGAACGGGCCTGAGGGATGCGCCGCGGAAGAACGTCACCTTGACGTAGCGGGTGAAGACGTGAAAGGTCAGGAACCAGCCTTGGCCTTCGATGCCGTAGAAGGGTGAATTCCACTTCACCGCCTTGCGGACCCGGGGCACCGCCCGCGTGATGAGCGCATCAAGGCGCTTCCCGACGTCGCGCGTCCAGCCCGGCATCGCAGCGATGTAGGCCTTCACCGGGGCGTCGCCGTCCGCTTTCGCGACCTGCGGATTGCCGCCTGAGAGCAGCCTGGCCGGCTTGGCCATCCGTGCGGGCGCGCCGTTCCGGGCCACTGCGGCCTTCACGAGCGCCTTGAATGCGCGGGCGTCGACCGTCTCACCCTCGTGGATGTCGATCGCCCTTCGGGTGCCGCCTTCCAGGCTGGCGTTGAAGAGGCGCGACGGGTCAGGGACACTGGCGCCCCGGGCGAACGTGAGCTTCACGACCGTCTTGTAGGTCTCCCCGGTGCACACGAGCCCGCCGTGCGACCAGACGGGGATTCCCGCCATCGCGTTCGACGGCTTCCGCCACTTCCGCTCCTCGGTCATCCCGGGATCGGCGTCGAGGATGAGCGCCCGCATGCGCGCGAGGGTCTCCTCGCGCCAGTCGCGCGACGTTCCCTTGGTCTTCGCCTTCGTTGTCCGGCTTGGTGCCACGGCTTACTCCTCCTGTTCAAGGCCCTTCCGCGCGCACCCGGACGGCCACAATCTGGCGAGCCCAGCGGGATGGGCGCTGATCGCCGGCGATGAGCAGGCGGAACGGCGCCTCCTTGGCCGGCAGCGGGTGCCCGTCGACCCGGTCGGCGAGGAGGACTTGGCGTCCGCCGAGCGTCGGGTCGAGGTCGGCCAGGCTCAGGACGACGAGGTAGCCGTCCGCCGCCTCGATGATCACCCGCAGGCTCAGGTTCTTGCCGCGCAGCGAATCGGTTCGGACCCCGATCAGGCGAAGCAGCGTCGGCAGCGACACGCCCGAGTAGGTCTGGGGTGGCTGCTCGTGGAACTGGACGCGCATGGTGTCCTGGGGAAGGCCGGCCCATTCGGCGGCGTGCAGCACGCGCCGCCCGTCAGGAGCTTCCAGCAGGAGGGAGTCGCCGGCCTGGGCGGCGGCTGGCTGCGTGAGGCAGGCGAGAATCAGCAGGTGGCGG
Organism: uncultured Gemmatimonadales bacterium; assembly: GCA_963777835.1. Taxonomy (GTDB): domain Bacteria; phylum Gemmatimonadota; class Gemmatimonadetes; order Gemmatimonadales; family GWC2-71-9; genus SPDF01. The sequence goes on from CAVZRK010000004.1 coordinate 710,067, forward strand.
AGCATGTCGGCCTTGGATTGGGAAATGCGATCGGCTGGCTGGCGAAGCGAACTTCACGTCCGCCGTCCGGAGGACTTGATCCTCGATCTCGTCGAGGAGCCGGCATCCTCGGTCAGGCTCGCCCGACTGGCGGCGTTGACGAGCTCCGAGACGCTGCGCTCGGTCGAGGCAGCCGTGATCCGGAGCGCTCAATGGAGTGCGGGGTCAAGTAGACGGTCCTGCGCGTGTTGAATGGCCGTGGAGGGAAGGTTGCGGCGTTCCGTCATGACGTCAAGACGTCATTCGCCGATGCGACAAACGAACGACGCATCAGCGGCGGCCGCCGCAAGCGGGCGCCCTCGCCCGCTGCATGCGCTGGTCAGGCCGCGTGGGAGCTCAGCCCGTTGTTCCACACACCGCCCAGGCCCGCGCGCAAAGGCTGCTCCTGTCCTCGGGCACTGGCATCCAGCGCCACCGCCACATCCCAGAAATGGCGCAAGAACTCCATTTGCCCACCGTAGTCTCTGGCGCAGGCCGAGACTGCACCGCCGGAGGCCGCGAGCACCCGCATTTCCTCGATGCCGGCGATCGGGTGGGGAACGAAATTGAGGGCGAGGAGGGAGGTCGCGCTGCCATACCCGCCTGCTCGTCCGGGAAGGCTTCCCGATCCGGCGACGGCGAACGGGGCCCGGCTGTGGCGGGTGTGACCGCGCGCGTACGCGATGAAGGGCTCGGCGGGATCGCACCCCAGCACCGAGGCGGGATCAGCACCACGGCAGACCGCGTCCGTCATGGCACCCGTGCCGCACCCGACGTCCAGCCAATGCGCGTTTCCGGGAACCTGCAACCAGGACACGAAGAGCGGGGCGAGCGGTCTGCTCCACCGACCCATGAAGCCCTCATAGGTCGAGCCAGCATCCCACCGGTCGAGAATATCTGGCATACTCTCAGCCTTCATGAAGCTGCCTGACGTCCGGCGTCTGGCGTGCGCCGACGGCGCCGGTGACTATTTCCCGACGATCTTGAGGATGTCCCTGTAGCCGCCGCCGTTGCACGCCTTGAATCCCAGTGCATCCAGCATCTGCTTGGCCTTTGCCGCCGCGGCACCCGAGTGACAATACAGGACAATCTTCCGATCACGCGGCAGTTCGCCCAGGCGACGCTTCAGGGTGAACAGCGAAATATTGGTCGCGCCGTGCGCCATGCCGAGCTTCGCGCCGACCTTCGATCGAACGTCGACCAGGAACGCACCTTCCCGGAGCAGTCGCGCCACTTGGTCCGGTGGCAGTTTCGACTTCGCCAACGCGTCGTGCTGTGCCTTCACTTTGCCGATCATCTCACCTCTCCTGCTGAGAATCCTGCCCGCTTGATTGCCTGTCCCGGCGGCAATCCAAACCGAAAGGGAAGTCCGGCGCCAGGAGTGTCGTCCATTGCCGGGTTGAAACGATTGATCGCAGTGGTCCCGATGTCCTCGCTGTCGCCGCAAGAGCGCGCCCTCGCCAGCGGCATGCGCTGGTTAGACCGCTCCACTCTGCCTACGGTAACGTTCGCGCATCATGCAGGACCGTCCTGGGAACTCGCGATCATCCGCCCTGATCAGCATCAGGCAGGCCTCGGCGCACTCCTCATGCGCCAAGGGTGCCAAGTTCCATCCCACGTTCACCGCGAGGGTACGAGCCCATTCGCGGACAGCCCCAAGGCTGAACACATGTGACTCGTCGTCGAATTCAACGAGCACCTTCGCGGTATTGGGAAGGGCGAGTTGCACGACCATTTCATCAAAGCATGCGACGAGGTTGCTGAGCGTCTTTTCGCCCCACCGCCGCCTCTCGCCGGTCAACTCGTCCAATAGGAGGAGCGTGACCTCCCCACGGATTAGGTTGGGATTCAAGAGGGCTCGCGACGGCAGGCCAGTGAGAAAGGCCTCGACACCGTCGCTCGGCACTTTCTGCCATGAAGGCCCGAACACCCAGGCGTCGGAGCCTACCTTGGGGACGCCTGATCTCTCGGATCCGGGAAGCGGATGTCCGGCCGCACTGGCAAAGCGAAGCAGCGTGAAGGCGAGGCGCGCAGCCTCTGCCCGCAGGTCTTCCGTCTTGGGCTCAGAGCTAGTCATGGGATCATCCTGGCGGAGCGGTCTAACGACCTGCGCATCAGCGGCGAGGGCGCTCGCGGCAGCTGCATGCGCTGGTTGGGCCGCATCTTCTGCGCCATTTCTATGCCGCTCTCAGGACTGCGGGTCGAATCCGAAGACGCGTAGCTCTTGGTCACAGCGACAGGCCTTCGCCAGGCGCGCGGCCCACGCGACGGCCTCCTCGCTTGAGGGTAGGTCGAGCACCGTGAAGCCGCCGTCGAGCGGGGGCGCCCATGGGTAGCCGCCCTCGGCGACCGTCCCGTCTGCTGCGACGAGAACGGGCGGCACGCCGTCGTCGATGCCGCCGCCGAAGACGTAGACACCGGCGGCTTTCGCCGCGTCGATCACGGCGTGCGCGTCGCGACCCACCGCCTCCCACTCGCCTTCGGGCACGACCATCGCAGCGCCGGGAAAGGAGATCAGGTACTTGGCCATGGTGCGATGTCCTCCGGCGATGGATGTCGGTCGTGCAGCGAGTGTGCGGCCGAACGACCTGCGCATCAGCGGCGAGGGCGCTGCGCGGCAGCCGCCGCGCCGTCCTCGGTTAGAACCTACGGTGCGGCGGCTGCCAGAGCCAGCGCGCCCTCGGCAGCTGCATGCGCTGGTTAGGCCGCCGCCTCGTTCCCCCAGGACGGTCATAGAATGGTCCGATTTGTACCAAGGAACCGTGTACTCAATGCAACTGCTTACTGAGGTCATCTCCAATCACAAGTGCCGCGGCGGAAGGAGTTGACCGCATAGTGGGATCCTCCAAGCTATACGTGTTTCCGAGACCATTAGTCCAGCCCACCCCCGCGACATCCGCACCGTTCAACGTGCTCACCACCCGGACCCTCACGCTGTCAGGCTTGCCATCACCCGGCTGTTGATACCACGCGACGAGCGTTAGCACGGCCGATATCCCCTGGCGATGGAGGGCGGCGCGGGTTGATTGCTCCAGCATCGTAGAATCCGAAAGGTGTAGGGTGCTCAAGAGAGTACGGGAACCGTCGGTATAGATCACGCTCGTGCCGGTCTTCGCGAGCCGTTCGGCCACCGCATTGCCGAACGCTCCGCTTGCCGGCGCCACGGCGATCGTCCTGATGGGCTCCGGTGATGGCTGTAGAGGTGGACGGACGATGCTCGAGGTGCCCCGACACGCCGGGAAAACGAGAGCGCTTGCGGCCAGACTTAGCAGAACACGCCTCCACGTTCTCATCAGCTCTCCGATTGAAGGCTGCGGTCGGCCTAACGAATGGCGCATCAGCTGCGAGGGCGCTCGCGGCAGCCGCCGCGCGGCCCCGCTAGCAGTATAAAGCGCGGCGGCTGCCGCAGATAGAGCGCGCCCTCGACTGCTGCATGCGCTGGTTAGGTTGCGACCATGGCGGACCATGACCGTCACTCCATGACTAGTTCATCGAGCAATTTACGGCCGGCTGGACGGGTGAGTACGTGCGCCACATCGTAGCCTGTACTGGTCCCTTGCCACCGGAGATCGCCGCGCTTGTCGATCACATAGCTGGTGGGAATGCCAGTCACCACATAGCTCCGTCTGAACTCACCGCCCTGGTCCATGGCCACGTCGATGCCAGTTACCCCGACATCGGCCAGGAATGTCCGCACCTGAGAACTATCTGCCATCTCCTCAAGGGCGACATGGAGCACTTCCAGACCTCGACCACGGTAGGCATCTGCCAGTGTCTCGAGGGCCGGCATGGAGCTTCGGCAATTCGCGCACGAACGGGCCCACGCCTCGATGATCAACACATGTCCACGATACTTCGCGAGGCCGACCGTCTCGTGTGGGGCGGCCAGAAGAGGCAGGGCGAACGAGGGCGCGGTGGCATCCTCGTCGAGTGGGTGAGCGTCCTGGTAACTCCGGACTTGGAGGTACACGATGCCGCTCGCGACAATGAGGAGGGTTGTAGCCAGAGGGGATGGCATGCGCATTGGCTCTCCCTTGTCGCTGCCGAACGAATGGCGCATCAGTGGCGAGCGCGCGCGGCGGCTGCCGCACATAGAGCGCGTCCTCGCCAGCTGGATGCGCTGGTTAGGCGACCCCTACTTTCGAGCCTTTCCAGGTCATCGACAACCGCCGACCGCTGGCCGCGCAATCGCGCAGGTAGAGATTGATCAGGCTCTGATAGGGCAGTTCCGTCTCTTCGGCCAACTGCTTGAAATAGTCAATCGTGCCCTCATCCAGGCGAATGGTGATGGGCTTCTTGAGTTGCTTGGCGTACGGGTTTCGCCGCGCCTTGGAAAAATCGTATTCCTTCCGCATTAGCTGTTCCTTTCCGTGTACTGCGCTCGTTCCCGTCGACTAGCCGGCCGGGCTGAGATGAGCCGAATCACGTGCCCCCGCTCACGAAGGCAATGCACGACGACCAGCACCCGGAGGCTGGCGCTGAGCCCAAGCAGGATAAATCGGTCCTCGTCCGCCGAGTGGGCGGGGTCCTCGAGCATGAAGCCGAGTTCGTCGCTGAAGGCCGTCTTGGCCTCCGGGAAGGGGACACCATGCTTGGCCAGATTCGCGGCGGCCTTCTTGGGGTCCCACTCGAAGCGCAGCTCGGGCATGACGCAATGTACATATGATATATGTACGTGTCAATAATGGGTGGGGCGGGGGTCCTGGGGCTGCCTAACGAAACGCGCATCAGCTGCGAGGGCGCTCGCGGCAGCCGCCGCGCGATCTCCCAGCAGTATCAGGCGCGGCGGCTGCCGCCGCAAGAGCGCGCCCTCGACAGCTGCATGCGCTGGTTAGGCCTCAGCGCTCAGCGACGCGCTTGCCACCGGCGCGGATCGCGGCGACCGTGCATGACCGCCAAGACCGAGATGCTCTCGGCTGAGACCACAAAGAAGATGAGGTAGGGAAAACGCCGAAGTCGTGCTCGGCGGATATCGTCCACGGCGACGGGGAACTGTTCGGGAGCCCGTTCGATCGCCGCGAGGCCGATTCGGACCGCCCGGACAAATTCATGCCCCAATCCGGTGCTGCGCTCCTCATACCACCGAAATGCCTCAGCGAGCTCGGCCCGAGCCTCTGGCCGAAGAAACAAGCGCGGCGTCATGCGCCGCGCTCTTCGATCTCGTCCAAGGCCTCCTGCCAGGGCTGGCCAGGGGCCCCGTCCTTTTCGAGAGCGGCTCGACGTCGCCGGAGCTCGGCTACCTGGTCCGGCGGCAGCTCCACGCTCTGTGGCTCAAGGCTATCCCAAAGCTGCTCAGCGAGTTCGATCCGCTCAGCCGGCGTCAGGTGGGAGAAGTCGAAGATTGGTGCGGTCATAAGTCTAATGTGGCAAGGAGCTTAGGTTCCCGCAAGATGGGCGGGGATGACCCTGAGGCATAACGAAACGCGCATCAGCTGCGAGGGCGCTCGCGGCAGCCGCCGCGCGACCTTAAGAACAGTATCAGGCGCGGCGGCTGCCGCCGCAAGAGCGCGCCCTCGACTGCTGCATGCGCTGGTTAGCCCGCTGGCAATCGCATGCGCCGACCTATTGGTTCGGTTCGATGCGGAAGCTACCGCGAACGTGAAACGAGGGGCCGGTACCCGGGCGATACTCACTCAACCAGGCATCGACCGACCCTTGGATCACCGAATCCCCTGCAGGGGCGGCGATGCGAATGGTCCCGCTATCAGATGACGTACAGGTCTGAGAGGAACTGGTAGTTGGATAGCACAGGCCGAAGGACATGACATTGGAATCCGGCGCTGCCAGCATGTAGGTGCCACCCTGGAGCCCGCCGTTGCTCATGGCCGGCCAATTCTGACTAAGCGTGAAGAAGACGGGCGCGGGTCCTCCCCCGAGGGAATCGAAAGAGGTCAGTGACGCGACCAGAAAGGGGGTGCGCATAGGCGTGGCGACATAGGTCCAAGCGGTGGAGTCACCGCGGACCATGGTAGCGGGGAGGCTTGGGAGCGCGACCTCAATGGCAAAGCCGTTGACGGGTGAGGATGGGCCGGACCCATCAGAACAGGCCACGAGGATCAAGGCGGCAGAGAATGCCAGCATGCGAGTGCGAATTTGTCGAGTCCTCCGGTCAATGCGACGATGCCAGTCGGGCTAACGACTGGCGCATCAGCTGCGAGGGCGCTCGCGGCAGCCGCCGCGCGGCCTCGCTAGCAGCATAAAGCGCGGCGGCTGCCGCAGATAGAGCGCGCCCTCGACAGCTGCATGCGCTGGTTAGGCAGGCCTCACGCTGTGCCTGTCAAGCTCTAGGGGCCGTGCGATGCCCCGATCCGCTAAACAGATGCATTTGCCACTCAGCTCGCCCGGTGTCAGTGCTGGGCGTGAGATTCCACCCGACGAGAATGCCGAACCGTGAAGCCCAGAGCCGGACGGCGCCCAGGGTGAAGAGATGCACCTCGTCGTCGAACGCGAGGAGGACCCGATCAGTATCGGACCCAGGCGCCATGTCTTGAAGCATGCCGACCTGATTGTCGAGATTGTGCTGAATTGAAGCTCGTCGCTCACCAGCGAGTTCTTGGAGCAGCGTTAGGGTGACGGTGCCGCGGATGGTCGTCGGTGCCAGAAAGGCCGGGCAGGGTAGGGCAGCCAGGAACTCGGGGATCTGGTCCCGGGGGATCCGTCGAGTCGACGGGGGGAAGACATATGCGTCCTGCCCGATGACCGGCACCCCGGCCGGGGTGTGCGTGCTGGTTTGGTGTGCAGCGCGCTCTTCGAATCTGAGAATCGTGGCGGCCAAGGTGGCCGCTTCGAGCAAGAGGTCGTCGTGATCGAACGCAGGAGCGGTCATCATCCCCTCCTACAACGGAGCTACGTGGCTCTGCCTAACGAAACGCGCATCAGCTGCGAGGGCGCTCGCGGCAGCTGCCGCGCGACCTCCAAGCAGTATCAGGCGCGGCGGCTGCCGCCGCAAGAGTGCGCCCTCGCCAGCTGCATGCGCTGGTTAGGCAGCGCCGACTAGTAATCGTCGCTGCACATGCCTTCAGCGCACATGAGCGCGACCGGCACCATCATGATTCCGACAGCAAGGCCGACAGACTTCCAGAACCCCGCGACCGGGTTCCCAAGCCGAATGGAATCGACGGACGCTCGCGGAAAGGCAATCCGACAGCTGTCGCAGTCGAGGGGCTCTTGAAAGGGGACTCCGGAGATGGTGTCTGATGCAACGATGACGCCGTGCCACCGATCCGCGGTGGCGCCCCGCCACACCTGAACCTGTTGTCGAGGCTTGAATTCGGCAGGGCCGACTTCGGCTGGTTGGTGCCAACCCGCTCCGCAGCCCTGAAACAACACGCATACAGCGAGGAGCAGCGCTCCTGGACGGCAACTCGGACGAGACGTGTTGGACCAGGTCAGGGGCCCGCCGAAGGCTAGTGTGAGATGGTGACAGGAGGCAGGCAATTCTGCGCTGCCTAACGACCTGCGCATCAGCTGCGAGGGCGCTGCGCGGCGAAGCCGCAAGATAAGCGCCCTCGCCTGCTGCATGCGCTGGTTAGGCGGCCGTGTGCTAGGGTATGCGGGTCAATTGGGGAGGGAAGATCACCTCCTGGGAAATACGCACCCGCACCGGCCGGCCGTGACGTTGCCCGGGCAGGTAGTCCAAGTCGCGCAGAATGATGAAATATGCTTCCGCCTCGAAACCCTCGGACGTGGCGTAGAGCGTCCGCCATGAACACGGCTCAATCTGGCCAAGGGAATCAATAACGAAGGAGAAGCTTACTCGTCCCCCGTTCCGGTCCTGTAGCCACGCGGGAGTCAACGGCTCCCGGTGCTTCCCGGCTTGGAGGAGTCTCGGTTTGTCAGTCACGCTCAGCGTGTCATAGACCGGGCCAGCCGCGAGCTCGCGCTCGGCGAGTGCGGAGTCGGAGCATGCCGGTGGGGTGTAGCGATGCGTTCCGGAGTAGACGGGCCAAAGGGGGACAGAGTCTACCTGCATTGGACGCAGTGGGATCTGAGCCGATGCCAGGCCAGCGGTCATGAAGACGAGGGCAATTTCAAGGAGACTCATTCGCATAGATACCTCCTACGGTCCGCCTAACGTGAATTCGACGGAGTCATGGGGCTCTCCGCCTCCCCACAGTGTACTGCCCGCAGCCTAATCCGGAAAGACTGCGGGGCGAGGCAGGGCGGCGCCCAGCCGGTCCGCGGGACTCTTCACCCCTCGGCCCCCCTTCAGGAGGACATGGGTGTAGATCATCGTGGTGCTGACGTCGTTGTGGCCCAGGAGTTCCTGCACCGTCCGGATGTCGTATCCCGCCTCGAGCAGGTGCGTGGCGAACGAGTGCCGGAAGGTATGACAGCTCGCCCGCTTCCCCACGCCCGACGCCCTGACCGCCTCGGCCACCGCACGCTGCACCGCCGAGGGGTGCAGGTGGTGCCGCCTCAGCTCCCCCGTGTCCGGGTCTGCGTACGTCTGCCTCGCCGGGAAGACCCACTGCCAGGGCCAGCTCCGGTCCGCCCTCGGGTACTTCCTGGCAAGCGCTCCCGGAAGGACCACCCCGCCCGTCCCCACCGCCAACGCCTTGTCATGCATGAGCTTGACCCGGATGAGATGCTCGCTGAGCGGGCCCGCCGCCGCCTCCGGGAGCAGCGTCACCCTGTCCTTCTGACCCTTCCCACTCCGCACCCGGATCTCCTGGCGCACCAGGTCCACGTCCTTGATCCGGAGCTCCAGGCATTCCATGAGCCGGAGCCCCGATCCATAGAGGAGAAGGCCGATCAGCCTGTGCACGCCGGCCAGCTGCCCCAGCACCCGACCCACCTCCTCGACATCCAGCACCACCGGCACCCGCGTCGGCCCGCGCCCCCTCGGCACCAGGTTCGGCATCCGAAGCGGACGTCCCACCACTTCCCGGTACAGAAAGACCAGCGCCGCCTGCGCCTGCACCTGCGTGGATACCGCCACCCGCCGCTCCTCGGCCAGCCACGTCAGGAACGCCGCCACCTCCCGCTCCCCCATCTCCCGCGGGTGACGGAGGCGGTGAAACCGCACGAATCGCACGACCCACCCCGCGTACGCCTGCTCCGTGCGCAGGCTATAGTGCCCCAGGCGCAACTTAGACTGCAGTCGCTGCAGTAGTCGCGTATTCGGCTGCGAAGGGGGAGGAGGGGAGGCGGACATCCCCCACCCTAACGGATGGGGGACGGACTTCCATCATCAATTTCACGCACCGCCTCGCGCGCGGTCTCCGCTGCCAGAAAGGCGCCCGACGTGACGCCCCCGCGACTGGTTCCTTGGAGCGTCAATCCTTCGAGCGATTGTCCGCGCAGGTCCGCGGACTACGTTCCCTGAGACGGCGAAGCTCGATGCTGCGCCGTCGAAGTCACCGTCATCTGTCCTGGGTGCTCGGTTCCGTGTCAGGGTCCAAGGACCCAGGGAGTTCACCATGTCGTTCCGTTCTGTTGCCCTCCTCGCCGCCATGCTCAGCTTGGCCCCTCTCGGTCTCCTGGCCGCGCAGCAAACTGCCGCCCCGACCACCACGACCGCGACGCCGGCCGGCCCCGCCGTCGAAGCCGCCGCCACACCCGCCGACGCAGTCACCTCGAGCCCCTCGGTGCCGAAGCCGCAATACTCGCCGCTATTCCAGAAGGGCGATACGGCTCCCGCCCTCGGAACCAACGACAAGGCCCTGACCGCCGAGGGTAAGAGTCACACGATCGTACTGTCGACGCTGGCCCTGATCCTCGTCGTCGTGATCCTGGTGCTGCTGATCGCCTGAACATTGCCCCTGCTCCCCCCTCTCCACATGGTGGAGAGGGGGTTAGGGGGTGAGGTAGACTGGCGCGGAGACCACCTTCCCCGCTTGACCCCGTCCGCCTTCCGTGAACATTGAGTGGCGACTCGTCAGCCCACTCACCGTCCGGAGGCATCCATGTACCTCGTCCGCGAAGTCTTCCACTGCAAGCCGGGCAAGGTGCGCCCGCTGGTCGAGAAGTTCACGGCCATGAACACGCTCAGCGCCAAGTTTGGCTTCCCCCGCATGCGGCTCCTGACCGATGCAGTTGGCCCGCGGTATTGGACGCTGGTGGCGGAAATGGAGGTGGAGAGCCTGCGGGCTTACGAGGAGATGATGAACAATCCCCAGGGATCACCCGAGGACCTGAAGCAGTTCGAGGAGCTGATGAAGGGGTATCACGAACTGGTGGACCACGGCCACCGGGAGTTCTACAAGATCGAGGCGTGAGGCAACGACGACGGGGCAGGGGGCGCATACCGCCCCGCTGCCCCGCTGCCCTGCCGCCCCGCCGTGACCTCAGAACGACCAGTTGACGATCGGGAAGAACGGGAACTGCCCGCCCTCCTTGATGATGTTGATCAGGCCGACCTGGAGGCCGTCCAGGCGCCGCGTGTAGTTCACGAAGCCCAGCTGGAGGCCGCTCCAGTCACCCGCCGTGTTCACCAGACCGATCTGGACGCCCTGGCCCGACTTGGCCGAGGTGTACCAGCCGGTCTGCAGCCCCTCAAACCGGCCCTCCGTCACGGCGCCGGCCGCGCTCTGCCACCCGCTGAAGCTGCCCTTGTTGAGCGCCACGAGCGCCCACTGGACCCCCGCCGACGGCCCGCCCGACGTGATGTTGACCAGCCCGAGGTCCACGTACCGCACCGACGTGTTCACGGAGTAGATGAGGTTGAGCCGCACCGCCGAGACGCCCTTGGTTTCCGGCACGATCTGCACCGGCGTGAAGAGCGAGAGCTGAATGGGACTGTCCTGCGCCGCGAGCGGCGCCGCCATCGTGGCGACGAGTACCGCGACCTTAGCCCCGAACTCAATTCGCATAGCGTCTCTCCTCTGAAGTGTGTCCTCTCGCGATGCGGACATACGGCCCCGCTGCCCCGCTGCCCGTCCGCCCCGCCTATGGCGTCGCCGGCCTCGGCTCCAGCTGCGCCGCCCACAGCCCGCTGTTGAAGTCGGTGAACAGGATGTACCCCTTCCACGGCATCGCGTTCATCACGAACGACGCGTTGGCCGTGTACCCGTTCGGGTCGTACGGCTTGTACACCGCGATCTCCCGCCGCTGCTCCGCCAGGTTCCCCACCAGTTCGCCGCTGACGTCCACCACCCGGAGCCCGCCGTCGTAGTACGCCTGGTACATCACGTCGTCCTCGACGATGATGTCGTGCGCGCCGAACTCCTCCTGGTGGTATTTCGCGATGTTCTTCGGGTTCGCCGGGTCGGTGAAGTCCACGATGTGCGTGTACCCGGCCGACGTCTGCGGCGGGCCGCCCTTCGCGTTGATGTCCTGCAGGTAGTTGGTCCCCTCCCACACCCGCCCCTGCCGCGACATGATCTCGTCGCCCAGGAAGAGGTAGGTCTTGCCGGTGGACGCCTGCACGTACGGGTAGATCTCGTGCGTGGCCCCGCTGGTGGTCTTGAAGGTGCCGATGAGCACCGGCTTTTCGATCGTGCCGCCGTACTTGCCGTTCCCCACGTCGACCGCCACCACGCCCGTGCCCCACTCCGAGCTGTACGCGATGCCGTTCCGCACCCAGACGTCGTGCACCCGGCTGTCGGGGTGGTCGTACTCGCTGACGAACTTCGGGTGGTAGATGTCGCGCACGTCCACGATGACGTACTTGTCGCCGCCCGAGATGGCGAAGAGGTAGTCGTTGGTGGCGAAGGTGTTGTGCACTCCGCCGGTGAGCTGCTCGCTGAACGTCGAGGCCACCTTCGGGTGCGCCGGCGTGGCCAGGTCGAGCAGCACCACGCCGTTGATCCGGTTCGAGGCGCCCTCCCTGGACAGCACGCCGTACCGCCCGTCGGGCGACACCGTCACGTCGTTGATGACGCGCGCGTCCACCTGGATCGAGTCGGTGCGCACCGGCGTTCGCCACGTCGGTGATGTCGATGACGTAAGCCCAGCCGTCGCCGCCCCAGGTGCCGACCAGCGCGTAGTCCCGCCCGTCCGCCCCGGTCCACGGCCAGAAGTCCGAGGTGTGCACGTGGTTGATGGAACCGTGCCCCGTCACCGAGATCTTGCGCCGCGCCTGCCGCGGCAGCACCTCCACCACCTGCCGCGCCGAGACCGAGCCCGCCGACGCGAGCAGCGTGTAGCGTCCCGGTACCTCGGCCGCGAAGAGCCCGCGGTCGATGACCCCCGTCGCCCCAGGCGCCGCCACGGTGTCGTCCGGCGTGTAGAGGTAGCTCCAGGTGACCGGCACGTCGGGCACCACGCTGCCGTTGGCCCGCGTGGCCTTGGCCGCCAGGTGCAAGACGTCGCCGGTGCGGACGTTCGTTTCCGCGAGCTCGATGGTGAGGTGGGCCACGGGGTTGGCGACGACGGTGTAGGTGCGGCTCGCGCTCACCCCGTCGGCCGTGGCCGAGATGATCGCCGTCCCCTTCGCGTTGCCGGTGACGTTACCGAAGCGGTCCACGCTCGCCACCGCCTCGTTGGAGCTCGACCAGCGCCACGCCACGTCGCTCGACGGGCGCATGCTGCCGTCGGCGTGGAGCGCCTGCGCCTGGTGCGCCAGCGTGACGCCGACGTACAGCCGGCCCGGGTCGGCGGTGAGCCCCACCTGCGTCACCGGTGGCCAGTTGACCGTCACCGGAATCGTGATGGCCACCGTCTTGACGGCGGTGTCCACCGGCAGCGTCGAGACGACCACCGTGTACTTGCCGGCGCGGAGCCCCTTGACCCCGTCCTTGGTGATCTGGACGCCGCCGCGAGTGCCGCTCACCCGCATCCGCGGCTCCGTCACCACCAGCCCCTCGGCGTCGTAGGCCGTCACCTTGATCGGTGCCACCTGTCCGGCCTGCACCGACACGCTCGCCGGCTCCGCCACCAGCCGGGTGACGGGCCGGGTCGCTTCTTGCGCGCCGAGCGTGGCCGCCGCCGCGGTGACAAGGGTCATGGCCACCGTGACGGTGCGCCGGATCGGGATTACGTTCATGGGGGAGCCTCTCGACAATTGGTCCGGTTACGGAAGGTGACTCAGAGTATGGACGTGCCGTCCCCTGCTCGCAAGCGATGCCGCCGCGCCGCCGCCGCAGTGCTGGCATGCGCCGCCCTGCCCGGGCTGGTCGCCGCGCAGAAGCCCGCCGCCCGCGCCCCGGCCCCGCCGACCAGCACCTACTGGGTGTATGTCGGCGCCGAGTCGGCCGACCTGATCCACCGCGTGCGCTTCGGCCCGGACGGCGCGGTGGTCGAGAAGACCATCGGCGTCGGCGAATCGGCGGTGGAAATGGAGGGACCGCACGGGCTGCAGATCTCGCGCGACGGGCAGTGGCTGCACATGACCACCGGCCACGGCTCCCCCGACGGCAAGTACTGGCGCTACGCCCTCGGCCCCGACACCCTGGCCAGCCCCGGCACCTTCCTCGGCTACTTCCCCGCCTCCCTCGACGTGACCCCCGACGGGCTGTACGCCTTCATCGTCAACTTCAACCTGCACGGCGCCATGGTGCCGTCGTCGGTGTCGGTGGTGTACACCCCCACCGGCGCCGAGGTGGCGCGCACCACCACCTGCACCATGCCCCACGGCAGCCGCATCGACCCGACCGGCGGCTGGCAGTACTCCACCTGCATGATGGACGACCAGCTGGTGGAGATCGATACCCGCACCTTCGAGGTGGCGCGGAGGTTCGGCCTGGCCACCGGCAGCGAAGGGCCCATCGACCCGGCCGCCGCCGCGCACCAGCACGAGCACACCCCCGGCCAGCCGATGCCCCCGCCCAACTGCTCGCCGACCTGGGCGCAGCCCTCGGCCGATGGCGGCAAGATCTACGTGGCGTGCAACAAGCGGGACGAGATCGTCGAGATCGACCGCGCCGGCTGGGTCGTCACCCGCCGCTTCCCGACCGGTCGCGGCCCCTACAACCTGGCGGTCACGCCGAACGGGAAACTGCTGGTCGCCTCGCTCAAGCAGGGTGGCAGCCTACAGGTCTTCGATTTAACTAGTGGGGCCAGCGTCTTCCAGACAAAGAGCTCCACGACGGTGACGCACGGCGTGGCCATCTCCCCCGATTCGCGCTACGCCTTCGTCAGCAGCGAGGGCGTCGGCGCCGCGCCGGGGAAGGTGGATATCTACGACCTGACTGCGCTCGTGCGGGTCGCGTCGGTGGACGTGGGGCAGCAGGCGGGGGGGATCGCGTTCTGGCGAATGGAGGCGGGGCAG
>CAVZRK010000005.1:0-209942 GCA_963777835.1 uncultured Gemmatimonadales bacterium
ACGCGGTCCACTCCGCCTCGGCCGCTTCCACGAATGGACCCGCCAGATCGAAGATGCCAACGGGCGGCAGCATCGCCGCCCCTACTAAAGTGCCACCTATGTCTTTGGACCGGTGTGTTACCCATGTCCTTGACTGCCCACTTGACAATATGCCAGATATGACATAAGCTGTCATATGGCTCCAAGCGACAAGCCCCTCGTCTGGCTCCGGGGCGAGGTGAAATCCCCGCCGTTCTCCCCGGCCGCCCGCCTCGAGGCGGGCTTTCTGCTCCGGCAGCTCCAGGCCGGGGTCAAGCTGAGCCTGCCGCACTCGCGGCCGATGCCCACCATCGGGCCCCGCTGCCATGAGCTCCGGGTGCCGGATGAGCAGGTGACGTGGCGAATCATCTACCGCCTCGACCCGGATGCCGTAGTGCTCGCCGATGTGCTTGCCAAGAAGACCCAGGCCACACCGAAGCAGGTCATTTCGGCCTGCCAACGGCGGTTACGCCACTACGACGACACGGTCTCGGAGACGGAGGAATGATGAAGGCAACCAAGCGGGCCAAACTGCAGGCCGCCGGCTGGACCGTCGGCGATGCGTCCGACTTTCTGGACCTCAGTCCAGCCGAAGCGGCATATGTGGAGTTGAAGCTGTCGCTGAGCCTGCTCCTGCGGCGGTGGCGCTCCACCCGCAAGCTCACCCAGACTGAGCTCGCCAAGCGGCTGGGCTCGAGTCAGTCGCGGGTGGCTAAGATGGAGGCCGGGGATCCAACCGTATCGGCCGATCTCCTGTTGCGCTCGCTGCTGGCGTTGGGGGCGACGCGGAAGGACATCGCGTCCAGTCTGACCACACCGCGACGGAAGGCGGGTGCAACCTAACGAGGCGCATCGCGGCAGCCGCCTCGCGACCTCGCTAGCAGTATAAAGCGTGGCGGCTGCCGCAGATAGAGCGCGCCCTCGTCAGCTGCATGCGCTGGCTAGACCGCTGCCTTTGCCTGAAGGGTCCACGCGTCCGGCTGTAAGTGAACGGTCGCGCAGGTAGGTCCACCGTCTCGTCCCCGCCCAGGGTAGCGCACCTCGAGAGTGCTTCCCGGCTTTCTGAGCGCTGCTGAGACCTGTTCCGATGAAATATCGCCCAGTGGAACCTTTGCTCGACGATCCCACGGCGTTCCCGATTGGCCTGCTCGCACTCCCACATTGATGTAGACGAAGCGGCCCGTGGGCGGGCCTTGAGCACAGGGCCCAAGAAAGGTTGGGCGCCCATCCGGCTGGGGCAATCCAACCCGTACCGAGAAATCGAAGGAAGCCTGGGCAGCGTTGCTGACCGAAGGCTCGACCAAGTCCGCACGGCCGGACTGCAGCCGGAGCCAGACTCCGGGAACGGGGTCGACAACAGTAATGCGCAGTGACAGTTCAGGCTGCAGGGCACGGGCCATAGACACCTCCTCCTGGTTAGTCGAAAGTGTCTACCAAACTGGTGCAAGAACCCTCGTCCGCTGCATGCGCTGGTTAGGCAGCACGACTTCTTACATCCAAGGGTCCGGCTCATTCAACTCCAACGTACAAGGATCCGGCTCATTCAACACCCACGCGAGCCTTGCCGAGTATTGAACCTGTACCAAGGGCGCGAGCGGGAGCTCATCTAGCTTCTCCTCCGCTATCCCGGCTAGAAAATAGAGCTCCCACTTCTTGGATTGGCCAGTAGGCTCGGCGGTGATGCAAAGCGGAATCTCTCCTACGGCTTCGACTTCTCCGATGAAGTGCCACCACCCACAATAGTCTGTGTATCCGTCCTCCCACGAACCATGTTCCAAGACGTCGGCTTCCTTGAATGGGTCAGCTCCAACCGCTTCCAGGAACGAACAAAGCTCGTGCGGATACTCCCCCGAACGCTGTGCCACGAGGTTGCGGCAGTACGCGCAGGAGCAGTCCTCCGCGCCCCTATGCTTACTGGCGACGTAGGCTGCAGCCGTTTTCTCGCGATCGATCCTGAAGCGCCAACCATGGAAGTCGATAGTCGTGGTCATGTCGGTGCCTCGTGCTGCCTAACGACCTGGCGCATCAGCGGCGAGGGCGCTCGCGGCGTAGCCGCAAGATAAGCGCCCTCGTCCGCTGCATGCGCTGGTTAGGTGGCCCCAGAGTTAGCGCTGTTTTGCCCGCTGGGGCTCACAGATGACCGTGCCTTCAAGCTCAAGGCCTCCAGGTGCGATGCTTGCGCGCCAAGAGTCGCCGGTCCTAGTGATCCGCAACAGGTCCTCGGACATGTGACCCATCGACTGTTGCTTTTCACAGTCTTGAACGCTCAGCACGTCCACCATGGGAGTGACATAGGCCGTGTCCGTTGAAGTGCGACGTGGCAGGCTGGTAAGGCGCAGGAAGCTGGTTAGACCCAATCCCTTGCATGCAGGCTCTTGCCAGCTGGCGCAGACTCCGGCGATGCGTGACGTTGCGAGCCAGCCGGCGAGCCACTGTGTCGGAATCTGCTTCCAGATCGACCTTCCGGCGGAATCCAGGACCACGAAGGGCCCAGTAGTCTTCCGGGTCGGTGGTGGGCTTCCTGTCATGCCGGCGACCTGGTCCAATTCGCTCCCCGCGATTGCGGTGCGGGGGCCGTAGTAGTTGATCACCGCCTCCAGCATGCCCTGAAGGTCTTCTGCTGGGATCGGGCCTGGCAGGTAGGAGTCCGGTTCTCCAGCGCGTCCAAGGCGAAACCGGACTTCAGTCGTGTCACGCTCTGATGCGGGCAATGAAATTCGCGTTGTGCGGTACCCAATGAACGACGCCTGGAGAATCAAGCTGTCCACCGGCGCGCCTGCGAGGACCCAGCGGCCGAGGGAGTCAGCCGAGGTCCCGCACCTCGTGCCGATCACGATGACCGCCGCGAGGTAGACGGGGTCGCCTCCTCCATCGCGGACAACGCCGGAGATCGCTCGCGAGTGCGGGACCTCCGCGCAGACCAGCCCGGATGAGAAGGCGGTGGACGGCTGGGTAGACGGAGCTCGCGGCGCACAACCTGGGGCGATTGCGTGGAGCACTAGGAGCAGCCCGATCGAGCCGAGTTTCATGGGGCCACCTAACGTCTATTGGACTGCGTAACAGTCTACTCGCGTGCTTTCCCAAGCTACTGTCCGCAGCCTAATCCGGAAAGACTGCGAGCCGGACGACGGGCTAACCGAGCGGCCGGCCTCCCGTTACGTGCCCGGCTCGGCCCGCCCGTCCCGAAGAAGCCAGCGCGCTCCGCAGCATTTGTCCCCCAAGCCGTAGTTAGGCTGCGAGAGAGGCAGCAATCCGGTATTAGACTGCAGGGCAATGGGCGGCTCAGGGTGCGATCGGGTCGCTTGGCCGACCTCCTCGATCTCGGCTGAGGGTGGTTGAAAGGACGTTCCGCGCCGGTCCCTCGGCCATCGCCCCGATATGCTCTCCTTCACATCCATCCCAGACCTGCTTCACTCCCGACCCACCACCTTTCCTCCTGCATGGACCAGACCCGGGAGGGATCAATGACCACCAGGACTCAGCGGTTCGCCAGGAAGGGCACGCGCGCCGCCAAGCGGCTCTACAAGAAGGTCGAATCGAAGGTGATGGCCATGGAGGGCCGTCGCTCCGCGCGCGCGAAGGGCCGCACGCTGAAGCGGGTCGGGCGGCAGGTGGCGGAGACAGGATTGCTGATCGGCGCGGTCGTGGCGCTCGAAATGGCGCTGGACCGGCTGAGCAAGACGCACGGCAAGGGCTGAGCCGGCCGCTACTCCACCTCGATGCGGGCGTCCACCTCCCGCCCGATGCGGCGGGCCGCCTCGAGATGTTCCGTGATGCCGGGTCCGGCCGCCTGACCGGCTGACACCCGGAGCAGGTCGATCCGCAGGTTCTCGAGCGCCGAGAGGGCCGTGGCCAGCTTGGCGCTCCCTGCCTTCCGCGCCGATTCCAGGTCCCGCACCAGGTCCACCCGACCCGCCGCCTCGGCCAGCGCCTTGGTCAACGCCAGGTCCTGACGCCGGAGCGCCTGTACATCTCCCTCTAACTGCCGGAGGATTCCGGGTACTGCAATCAGCTGGCGCTGCTCCGCCGCCGGCAGCGCGGCAAAGAGGGCGTCCGCAGCCCGCCCCAGCGCCACTTCCGTCGGCTCGTTGGCCGCCGGCAGCGCCCTTCCCTCCCGTCCGCCGGCCAACCGCACCATCCACCGACCCACCCGGCCGCCCCACCAGCGGTCCCACCAGCTCGGTCCCTTCTCAGTGGGCGCGGTCAGCCTCGCCGCGGCCCAACGCCCTACGCTGAGCGGGATGAAGCTGACCGCCAGGTCGGCCACGATCTGCACCAGGCTCTGCCAGTGGTTTCCGGCCGTCGACACCCAGTACCAGGCCACGCACGATCCGGCAAACGCGGCCAGCCATCCGGCGGCCGCAGCCAGTTTCCCCGCCGGGCTGACAGGTTCCCGCTCCTCGTCTGACCCGAGGAGCGCGGCCCGGATGTCCTCGAAACCGTACCCTCGCTGAATCGCGTCCCTGATGGCGCGGAACGCAGTCACCTTCCGTACGCCGGTCAGGGCCACCATCGCGAGCCCGATCCCCCAGTTCACCAGCCCCAGGAAGACATCGACCTGGCCGAACGGATGGTAGAACCGCGTCACGAGGTTGAAGACGACCACAAACAGCATCACGCTGCCGTACCCACCGAGATCGGTGCCGAGTTCGTGCAGTTCGCGCGCGGCGCGCGCCACCGGCGCCGGCGTCGTGGCCAGCACCGGGAGCGTGCTGCCGAGCGCGGCGGCCAGTTCCTCCCCGGAGGCAAAGCGATCGTCGGGCGACTTGGCGAGACACCGCTCGATGGCGTGCGCCAACGGCGCCGGGAGGTCGGGCCGGAGGCCGAGCATCGACGGGGGAGTCTGCGTGAGATGCTTGGCCAGCACGGCGGCCGCAGTGTCGCCGTCGAAGGGCCACTGCCCGGTGGCGGCCAGGAAGGCCGCCACGCCGAGCGAGTAGAGATCGCTGCGGCCGTCCACCGGCTCCCCGGCCGCCTGCTCCGGGCTCACCGCGCGCGCGGTGCCGACCACCTGGCCCGCCGGCGTGTCGGCGGCGTCGCCGCTCACCTGCGCGATGCCGAAGTCGGTCACCATCGCCCGGCCACCCTCGCGCTCCAGCAGGATGTTCTCCGGCTTCACGTCGCGGTGCACCACCCCCTGCCGGTGCGCGTACGCCAGCGCCCACGCCACCTCGCGTACCACCTGCGTCACTTCGGCCGCCGGGAGCCGGCCATGGCGGCGGACCCGTTCCCCCAGCGTCTCGCCGGCCACGTAGCCCATCACGAAGAAGACGAGCCCGTCCGATTCCTCGACCGCATGAATGGGGACGATGTTCGGGTGAGAGAGCCGCGCCGCCGTGCGGGCCTCGCGGAGGAAGCGCGCGCGCCGGTCGGCGGACGCCGCCAGCGCGGGCGGCAGGAGCTTGATGGCCACCAGCCGGTCGAGCGCCAGGTCCCGCGCGAGGAACACGACCCCCATGCCCCCCCGGCCGAGTTCGCGCTCGACGGCGTACCGGCCGGCCACCGCTTCCTGCAGCGCGAGCAGTTCGGAGGCTGGGGGCATCGAACTCAGTACGCCTCAGGCACCGGCGTGGCCAGCAGCTCCCGCGCGCGGCTCTTCCGGCCCTTCTTGCGCTTCGGGAGCACGACCTTCTCCCGCTTCGGCGCCTTGTAGGGGATCTGGCTCAGGAGGTGACTGATGATGTTGAGCCGGGCCCGCCGCTTGTCGTCCGACTGCGCGATGTGCCACGGTGCCCACGCCGTGTGCGACGCCGCGAACATGTCGTCCCGCGCCTCCGTGTAGTCGTCCCAGCGGTTGTAGGACTTGAGGTCCATCGGCGTGAGTTTCCAGGTCTTCCGCCCGTCGGTGATGCGGTCGGTGAGCCGGCGCGTCTGCTCCTCCTGGCTCACCTCGAGCCAGTACTTGATGACGACGATCCCCGACTCGACCATCGACTTCTCCACGCTCGGCACCGCCTCGAGGAACCGCCGGGTCTCCTCCTTCGTGCAGAAGCCCATCACCCGCTCCACGCCGGCCCGGTTGTACCAGCTGCGGTCGAAGATCACGACCTCCTTGGCCGCCGGGAAGTGCCGGATGTAGCGCTGGACGTACATCTGGGACTTTTCCCGCTCGGTCGGCGCCTGCAGCGCCACCACGCGGAAGGTCCGCGGACTCACCCGCTCGGTGATGGCCTTGATGACGCCGCCCTTCCCGGCGCCGTCCCGCCCCTCGAACACCACGCAGATCTTGAGGTCCTTGTGGCGGACCCAGTCCTGGAGCTTCACGAGCTCGACATGCAGCTTCTTGAGCTCCTTCTCGTAGTCCTTGCGGGACATTTCCTCCTGCTGCCCGTTCTTCCGCTTCTGACCCATGTGCCACTCCAGGATCTCAGGTGCGTGGACGGATACTGAATCCACGAAATCACGAAAGCACGAAAGCACGAACACCCAAAACACTAGATCAAATCAAGTGCTGGCAGGAATGCAGCCAACAGTTTCTTTCGTGTTTTCGTGGTTTCGTGCTTTCGTGGGTGCTTTTTCCAGGCCATATTGTGATTCATGGCATTGATCACACTGCTAACCGACTTCGGCACCGCCGATCCCTACGTGGCCGAGATGCGCGGCGTCCTGTACTCACGCGCGCCCGGTGTCACCCTGGCCGACATGAGCCACGGCATCCAGCCCGGCGACGTGCGCGCCGCCGCCTACCTCTTCGGCCGCGCCTGGCACCGGTTCCCCGCCGGCACCATCCACCTCGTCGTCGTGGACCCCGGCGTCGGAACCGGCCGCGCCGCCATCGCCTTCGGCGCCGCCGGCCACTGGTTCGTCGGCCCCGACAACGGCGTCTTCACCTCGGCGCTCGAGCAGGCCCACCCGCCGATTGTGGCCATTCCCGTCCCCGCCGACGCCGCGCCCACCTTCCACGGCCGGGACCTCTTTTCCCCCGCCGCCGCCGCGCTGGCGCTCGGGGCGTCCCTCGCCTCGCTCGGCGAGCCGCTCCCCACCGTGCCGGTCCGGATCGCCCTCCCGGCCCCCTTCTACGACGGCAAGGTGGTGGTGGGCGAGGTCATCTCGGTGGACCGCTTCGGCAATCTTGTCACCAATCTGACCCCGGCGGAAGTTCCCCCCTACGCGGTGCTCGAGGTCGAGGACGCCCAGGTGGGGCCCCTCCTCCGCACCTTCAGCGACGTCGAGACTGGACAGCTCGTCGCCTATCTCGGTTCCGGTGGTCAGGTGGAAATAGCGGTGCGCGACGGCTCGGCGGCGCGCCGCATCGGGCTCGGCGTCGGCGGCCGCGTGCGCGCCCGGCTGGGTTGAGCGGCTCAGTCCAGCCACTCGACGGTCACGCCGCCGAGTGAGGTGGTGAGCGAAATGTCGAGGTGGCGGGCGGCGGTGGCGTTGTTGCTGGAGGTGTAGCGGTTCCCCTGGCGGGTGAACCCCGCCGGCTGGAACGAGGCCAGGAACTGCTCGGTGGTAATCGTCACGCCGACGGCGCGCGGAATCCGGAGCGTGAGGCCGCCCATCGCCAGCGTGGCCTCCAGCTTGGCGTCGGCGGTCCAGGCTCCCGAGTAGTCGAGCACCACGCTCCCCATCCCCCCCTCGAACGACACCCGGTCGCAGAGGCTGTTCCCCAGCCCCACCACCGTGAGCTCCGCCACTCCCGCGCGGAACTCGGCGGCGGTGCAGCGCATCGCGTTCCGCTTCGAGAAGCGGACCTCGGTCTGGCTGGCGCCCGTCTCGACCACCAGCGACGAGAGCCGGAGCCCGCCGAGATCCACGACCGACTTGGCGGCGCCCATGGCCATCGAGAGGTTGAGGTCGGCCTGCGGAGAAAACTGCACGTCCGCCACCTGGTCCTGCTTGACGCCCCCCACCCCCACCGTGCCCTTGTCCCGGCTCGCAAGCCCGAGAGTGACGGTGCTGCTGCCCGATTCCCACCGGCTGACCGGCTGGAACCGCTCGGCGTCGTAGGACAGCTGCATGGCGTAGAGGGAGCCCGGCGCGCCGGCGCCGACGTTGAGCGTGCCGCCGCCGAACTCGATCTTCGCGGCCAGCCGCACCTCCCCGTGGAACTGCCGGGTGGTGCTGTAGTGCTTGAGCGATTGCCCCTCGAGCGCGCCGGCGCCCGCGGTGGCCACGCCGACAGCGAGCAGGCCGGGCAGGACAAGGGCGCGCATCGTCACCGGACGGGGGGCGGCGTCTTGTGCTGGCCGGGGCGGCGTGCCGCGGGCACACCGAACTGCGGCGTGGCCCAGAGGTACTCGTCGGTGAGCGCCTCCGGCGGGATGAACCGGCCGGCGAAGTGGCCGGCGAGCCCGAGCCGGCTCAGCAGCGCCGCGCCGAGCCCCACTGTCAGGAGGAGCCAGGTCACGACCGCGGCCGCGCCGAACGCGACCCAGCCGAGGACCGGCACCCAGCCGAACGCGGCCCACCCGGTCCAGAGCAGGATCATCCCCGCCAGCCCGGTCACCACGTACCGATAGCTGTTGGGGGAGCCGAACGCCCCCTGCGCCAGCTGGCGGCGGGTGTACTTCTCGCCGAGTGCGTGCGTGACGCCGAGGAAGCCGGCGAGCACCGCCACCAGGACCAGCAGCACCGACGCGATGACGGCGAACGGAATGAGCAGGATGCCGACGACGCTCAGCACCAGCCCGAGGATCAGCACGCCGAAGGTGGGGACGACGAGCACCTGGGCCAGGAAGCCGACGGCGAAGGAGCGCCCGAAGGTGTGGGAGACGGTGTCGGAGATGATTTCGAGGTTGGGTTTGCCGAAGAGGACGAGACCGAAGCCGATGCCGAGGAGCGTCAGGAAGACGCCGGCGAGGCCGGCCACGTTCCTGAGCGCCTGCACCAGCGGAGAGAGCGCGGCCGGTGCCGCCGCGGCGACTTCCTCAGCCGGGAGGCTGCCGATGGTGTTGATCTCACCGGTGACCTGTCCCCCCGCCTGGTGCACCTGCCCGCCGTAGGCCAGCACGCTGCCCGACACGTACGAGCCGGGGTGCAGCGTGATGTCGCCCTCGACCGTGACGAGGTTGCCCGAGAGCCGCCCGTAGAGATCGGCGTTGCCGTTCAGGACGAGCACGTCGCCCTGTTGCGATTCGCCGGCGCCGATGGAAAAGCGGCCGATCCGCGCCGTGCCGCCGGGAACGGTCAGGGCAAAGCCCGGCGACTTGGACTCGCGGAGCGCGCGAGAAAGAATCGGCTCGAGTTCGGCGGGATTGGAGAGGTCGCGAAGTGAAACGGTGAATCCGCCCTCGGGGGCGGACGGGACGGCTTGCGGAGCGGGATGGGCGGCCTGGATGCGGCTCGGCGCCGCGGCGAACGCGGGCGAGCCGGTCAGGAAGAGCAGGCCCGCCGCGATGAGGAGTCGGCTACCCCTGCACATGAGCCACCCGCGGCATCGGCAGGGCCATCAGGCGCCGGAGCACCAGGACGCCGCCAGCATAGGCGACGGTGGTGGCGCCGAACACGAGGCCGAGACGGGCGGGCGACTCGAACAGCCCGCGGACCCAGGGGTACCATGGCTGTGCGAGGAGGGTGGATCCGAGGGAACGGACCGCCGCCACGCCGAAGCCGCTGATCCCGCTGCCCGCTCCCTGGAGGAGCTGGGCGAGCGTGTCGGGATTGGCGAGGCTCCACCCCACGCTCGCTGCCATCGGCAGGAGCAGGCCCGCGGCGAGTGCGGCCGCGATGGCCATCGGACGGGCCCGGCGCCGGACCTCGACCCGCGCCATGACCCGGTCGCCGAAACCGGCGGCGGGGCTGAACAGCGGGAGGGTGCCGAGCAGGTGGGCCAGCGCGCGGTCGGCATCGGCCAGGCGCCGGCAATCGGCGCAGCCGTGCAGGTGGGCCTCGCGGTTGCGCGCGAGGGACCCTGCGAGCCAGTCGTCGAGCTCGTCCGGTGTGAGGTGGGTGGCAATGAGGTCCGTCATGACGCCCCTCCTACGGGCCCGCCGGGCCCGGGGTTTCACTGGCGCAAATGCGCCAGCGCCTGCCTGAGTTCGCCGCGTGCGCGGTGGATATAGGTCTTCACGGTGCCCAATGGGAGGTCGAGCATCGTGGCGATTTCTTCATAGGGACGGCCCTCGACGTGCCGGAGCAGGATGCAGGCGCGATACTCCGGCCGGAGCGTGGAAATGGCCTGCTCGATTTCGCCCCCGAGTTCCTTCGCCTCGAGCTCCTCGAGGGCGGTTTCCTGGCGGTCGCCGAGCTGCAGCGCGCTGGCCTGGATCGCCTCGGGGGTCAGGGCGTGCGGGGAGCCGTCGAGGGAGAGGGTGTCCAGCTCCCGGCGCCGCAGGTGGTCGATGGAGACGTTGTTGGCGATCTTGAAGATCCAGCTCGAGAACTTGTACTCGGGGCGGTACGATTCGATCGCGTTGAGCGCCTTGACGAAGGTCTCCTGGGAGAGATCCTCCGCCTGCTCGCGATTGCGGACCATGCGGTAGATGAGGGAGAAGATCGGACGTTCATACCGGCGCACCAGTTCACGGTACGCCGCCTGTCGCCCGTCACGCGCCTGCAGCACCACGTCCTGGTCGGACAGGGTGGCCAGGTCGATGCCGGGCTTAGCCACGGGCTCCCCTCCGCCTTGCGGTGGGGTTTCCGTGAGGGATAGATTGGCCGCCTATGTTAGCCACGGACAGGAAGTTACCAGTATCGGGCGGCGCTGAAAAGCGCTCCTATGTGCGCGGGATGTTCCACGCCATCGCGCCGAGCTACGATTTCCTGAATCACCTGCTCAGCCTGAACCTCGACAAGCGGTGGCGGCGGAAAGCTGTCGAGCGTCTCAATTGGGAACGCACAGCCCGACGGCCGCTATCTCGATCTCTGCGCCGGCACGCTCGACCTCGCCGCCACGCTCGCGCGCCGGCCCGGATTCCGGGGCGTCGTCATCGGATCGGATTTCGTCCCGCGAATGCTCCAGCTGGGGCGGGGCAAGGCGGAACGGATCGTGAGCGTCACCGCCGATGCGCTCGACCTGCCGCACGCCGATGCCACCTTCGACGGCGCCACCGTCGGGTTCGGCGTGCGGAACTTCATGGACCTCGACGCCGGGCTCCGCGAGGCGGCGCGGGTCCTCAAGCCGGGCGCCCGATTCGTCATCCTCGAGATGAGCATTCCGCCGTGGCAGCCGCTGCGCGGGCTCTTCCTCCTCTACTTCCGGCACATCCTGCCCACCATCGGGCGCCTGGTTTCCCGTCATTCGAACGCATACAACTGGCTCCCGGAGTCGGTGCTCGCCTTTCCCGAGCCGAAGGCGCTGGCGGCGCGGATGACGTCCGCCGGCTTCCGCGACGTGAGCTGGTCGCTGCTCTTCGGCGGCATCTGCGCGCTGCACGTGGGAGTCCGCGCGTGAGCGAGGGCCAGACCCTTTCCGGGGAGTCGCTCCTCGTCCGGTACGTCAACTTCGTCAAGTTGCCGCACACCCTCTTCGCGCTGCCGTTCGCGCTGCTCGGCGTCCTTGCCGCGTCCATGCAGGCGCCGGTCACCTGGCGCACCGTGGGGCTGGTCGTCGTGGCGTTCACCGCCGCGCGCTGGGTGGCCATGGGCTTCAATCGCATCGCCGACCGCGAGTACGACGCACAAAATCCGCGCACCAGGGACCGCGAGCTCCCGCGCGGCGCCATCTCGGTCTTCCAGGCGTGGACATCCGTGGTGGTGGCCGCCGCGCTCTTCGTCTGGGCCGCCTGGTCGCTCAACCCGCTCTGCTTCCTGCTGAGCCCCGTCGCCCTCGCGTGGGTCATGGGCTACAGCCTGTCGAAGCGCTTCACCTGGTGGCCGCATCTCTGGCTCGGCATGAGCCTGGCCATCGCGCCGGTGGGCGGGTGGATCGCGGTCATGGGCGCGTGGAGCGAGCCTGCCTGGCTCCTCGCGGCCATCACCGTCGCCGTGGCGACGTGGGTGTCGGGCTTCGACATCTTCTACGCCCTGCCCGACGCCTCCTTCGACCGCGCGAGCGGGCTCCGGAGCGCGGTCGTCCGCCTCGGCGAGGCGCGCGCCATCCTGCTCGCCAAGCTGCTGCACGGCATCACGATTCCCGCGCTGGCCCTCTTCGGGTGGGGCGCGGGGTTCGGGTGGTGGTACTATGCGGGGGTGGCGGCCGCGGCGCTGATCCTCGCCTACGAGCACCAGCTCGTCCGGCCCGGCGACCTCTCGCGACTCGACGCGGCCTTCTTCCGGATGAACGCGGTGATGTCGGTGACCGTGTTCGGCTTTGCCCTCCTCGACCGGCTGACGTGAGCGCCCCGTGACCGCTCCCCGATTCGACGGCCTGCGGGACTTCGTGCGTCACCTCGAGGCGCATGGCGAACTCCTGCGCGTGACGGCCGAGGTGGACCCGAAGTTCGAGGTGGCGGAAATCGTCCAGCGCGTCATCCGGCAGGATGGGCCGGCGCTCTTGTTCGAGCGGGTCAAGGGCGCCGATTTCCCGCTGGCCATGAACCTGTACGGCTCATCGCGGCGAATGGAGATGGCCGTCGGCCGGCCGCCGGAGCTGATCGGTCGGGAATTGATCGAGACCTTTCAGCGGCTGAATCCACCGTCGCTGGGCAAGTTCTGGGAACTGCGCGCCACCCTGCTCAAGGCGCGCTTCCTCCGCCCGCGGATGGTCCGCCACGCGCCGGTGCAGGAGGTGGTGGAGGCGCCGCGGCTGGATCGCTTCCCGAATCTCTGGAGCTGGCCGAGAGACGGTGGACCGTTCATCACCTTCGGGCCGACGATTACGCACAACCCGGCGAGCGGCATCCGGAACTTCGGGCTGTATCGATTGCAGGTGTTCGACGAACGGACCACCGGCATGCACTGGCAGAGCATGAAGGGGGGCCGGGGCCACCATCACGAGGCGGAGCGACGCGGCGAATCGCTGGAGGCGGCGGTCGTCCTCGGCGGCGACCCGATGACGATGCTCTCGGCCATCCTGCCGCTGCCGGAAGACTTCGACGAGCTCGGCCTGGCGGGATTCCTGCGCGGCCGCGCCACGGAGCTCGTGCGGGGCCGGAGCATCTCGCTGCCAGTGCCCGCCAATGCGGACTTCGTGCTGGAAGGGGTGGTCCCGCCAGGCGAACGGCGGATGGAAGGCCCCTTCGGCGACCACTACGGCCACTACTCCGAGGCGTCGCCCTTCCCGGTCTTCCACGTCAAGACGGTCACTCGCCGGCGCGACGCGATCTATCCGGGGGCCGTGGTCGGCAAGCCGCCGCAGGAAGACAAGTGGATCGGCCTCGCCGCCGGCGAGATGATCGGCCCGCTCATCCGGGTGGTGAACCCGAACATCGTGGATCTCTTTGCCAGCGACGACGCGGTGTTCCACAACCTCCTCACCGTGTCGGCGAAGGTGCGGCACCCGCTGGAGTCGTTCAAGACGGCGCTCAACCTCCTCGGCACGGGGCAGCTGGCGCTCACCAAGTGCGTGGTGATGGTGCGGCACGACGTACCGGTGCGGAGCTTCGGGCGCACGCTGCGCGAACTCTGGCACCGCTTCGACCCGCGGGACCGGATGCTGCTCCTGCCCATCGCGCCGCTCGACACGCTGGACTACACCTCGTTCGAGATGCACGTGGGCAGCAAGCTGGTGCTCGATGCGACCGGTGAGGTGGTTACCGCCGATGCCCCGCCCACCGCCATCGAGGACCCGTCGGCATTCGACCGTCGGATCGGCGCACACCGCGTGCTCGACGGCGGGTTCGTGGTGGTGCAGGTGAAGAGCGAGCCTCGCGAGGTGCTGGAGCGCCTCCTGCGTTGGGAGGGGCTGGGGCCGGTCAAGTTTGTGGCCGCGGTGAGCGACGACGTGGACCTGGCCGACGAGGGCAACATCGTCTGGGGCATCTTCACCCGGTTCGATCCCGCGCGCGACATGCTGTTCGAACGGCAGGAGTTCATCGGCGCCAAGCCGGTGTACGGCGGGCGAATCGCTATCGACGCCACCTGGAAGCCGGGATATCCGCCACCGGTCACCATGCCCGAGGACACGATCAAGCTGGTGGACCGCCGGTGGGGGGAGTATTTCGGAGACAGGCTCGAACGGCGGGAGCGGGGAAAGTGGTAGGTTAGCTTGATCACCGGTTGGGGATGGACCAATCCTTCGCCGGCGATCAGGGCGGGTTTCCCGCGGTTCCCCCTCTCCACTTGCTGGAGAGGGGGACATGGGGTGAGGTCGGCAGGTGTGCACTGAGGACTGAGAACGGAGGATCGTATGAGGGAACGTGAGAGTTTGATTCCGGCGCCGAAGCAGCCGGGGATTCCGAAGAAGGGCATTCCAGCCAGCCCGAAGAAGGCGCCGCCGCCGCCGAAGGCGCCGCCACACCCGGTGCGTACACCGACGGGGAACCAGAGGGGCCGGTGAGTCAGCTCCCGATCGTGATGGCCATTTCGGGGGCGTCGGGGGCACCCTACGCCGTCCGGCTGCTCGAGGTGCTGGCCACTCGGCGTGTCCCGGTCTGGCTGATCGTCACGAGCCACGGCCAGCGGCTCCTGAGCGCGGAGTGCGGCATTTCCACGCTCGAGGAACTTCGGGACGCGACCGGCGGCGACTGGACCAGCGTCACGGCCTATCCCGACACCGATCGCGGCGCCAAGCCGGCCTCCGGCTCCGCCAAGTGGGCGGGGATGGTCATCTGTCCCTGCTCGATGGGGACGGTGTCGGCCATTGCGCAGGGGTCGAGCCGCTCGCTGGTGGAGCGGGCCGCCGACGTGGCGCTCAAGGAGCGGCGGAAGCTGATCGTCGTGCCGAGGGAGACGCCGCTCTCACTGGTGCACCTGCGGAACCTGACGGCGCTGACGGAGGCGGGCGGTGTCGTGATTCCCGCGGCGCCGGGGTTCTACCATCGGCCCACGAAGATCAGCGAGCTGGTGGACTTCATCGTGCAGCGGGTGCTGGACCAGCTCGGGCTGGACATTGATATCGCGCCGCGCTGGGGTGGGCAGGCAAGCGAATAAGAGCACTGAATTCACGAAAATACGAAAACACGAAGACACGAAAGAACTGCATTCTTGGTTTCGTGCTTTCGAGATTTCGTGCTTTCGTGGGTTCTTTTCTGTTATTGGGGGATGCGATGCGGCTTGGAATTATCTCGGACACCCACGGATTGCTCCGCCCGGAGGTGTTCGACGTCTTTCGCGAGGTGGACCACATCCTCCACGCCGGCGACATCGGCCCGCTCGACCTCCTGACCGAGCTGGAGGCGATCGCGCCGGTGACGGCGGTGTACGGGAACACCGATGGGTGGGATGTGAAGCACCGCCTGCCGCAGGTGGCGGAGCTGGAACTCGAGGGGATCCGGATCGTGGTGACCCACGGGAATCAGTTCGGGAGCCCGACGCCCGAGGCGCTCAACGCCGCCTTCCCGGATGCCGACGTGCTGGTCTTCGGCCACACGCACCGGCCGCTCCTGGCCACCGTGGACGTCACGGTGACCGCCATGAACCCCGGCGGGGCGGGCGCCCGGAGGTTCGACCTCCCCCCCTCGGTGGGGATCATGGAACTGGAGGCGGGGCTCCCTCCGCGAGCACGCCTGGTGCCCTTGCTCGCGGCGGGAGTCGAATAACCGCTACTGGACCGGGTCGATCTCCGGCGCCTGGCTGGCCGGGTTGATCCCGATGCCCCAGATCTCGCCGTCGACGATGACCCACCGGATCATGATCGGCTCCGGCGCCATCGAGAACTCCGCGGTGCGCCAGTACTGCGGGTTGCCCTTCCGCATCACCACCTTCTCGTCCACCACACCCGTCTCGTCGCCCACCTGCGCGGTGAACTGGTCGAACTGTCCGGCCATGTCGTCGGGGGACCCCATCTCGCTGCGCATCTCTTCCTTCATGTGGACGAAGAGGCTGTCGAACTGCCCCGTGTAGAGCCACTGGGTGTACTTCCGGCCCAGCTCCATCTCGTTCCCCACCTTCGGGTGCACGGTCGGGGCGGGGGCAGGGGCCGCGGCGGCGGTCGCGCTGGTGGTAGCGGAGGCGGCTGGGGCGGGCGTCTGGGCCAGGAGTACGGCCGGAAGAGTCAGCAGGGCCGCGGAGAGGAATGCGCTACGGACGGACATGGGAACCTCGGTATGGGTTGATAGACCACCCCCTTACGCGAGACGCTCGGATTGGTTTCACGGTGGAACGTGATAGGGTTGGTGTCCCTCAGTCCCTCCAATCCTCCAGCGTCGTCGTCCGCTTCAGCGCCTCCGGGTGCACCCGGAACCACGACATCAGCAGCAGGATCTCGTCGATCGCCTCGATGGGGAGAGCGCCGGTGGCCGGTTCCTCGCGCGCCAGTTCCTCCCGCACCACCGCCCCGAAGGCGATCCGCTCGATCGGGGTGGTGGGGTAGGGAAAGCAGGCGCGGACGGTGCCCCGCCGGACGAGGTAGGCCCGGTCGTCACCGAAGACTCCCGGATCCCGATACACGAAGGTCAGCAGGTCCACCGCCGCGCGGGAGCGCGCCGTGGCCGCCAGCAGCCATTCGAGGTGCTCGAACCGTTCGCGCCACCGGGCGGCGCGCTCGAAGTCCTGCGCCAGCGACGCCTCCTGCATGGCCGCGATCGCCTTGTCGATCGGCTGGACGGTGCGGCCCTCGAGAAAGGCCACCGCCGTGTCGATCCGCCGGCGGTAGTCCGGCTCGCTCACCAGGCCGGCGCACGGACCGGCGCACTGCCCGAGTTCGTGGCGGTGGCAGGCGGCCTGCGTGGCGGCGGTGAAGAGGTCGCCCTGGTCGGCGAAGACGATCGGCATCCGCGCCTCGCAGTCGCGGAGGCCGAGGAGGTCGTTCAGGATGCGGACGCCCTCGGCCACCCGCGCGGGCGAGCGGAAGGGGCCGTACACCTTCGCGTCCTGCCGGCCGATCGTGGCACCCTGGTACACCTTGGGGGCGGGAGAGTCGAGGAGCTTCACGAACACCGCACGCCGGGTCCGGTTCATGGCCACGTTGAACGGGGGGCGGTGCTGGCGGATCTGCCGGAGCTCGCCGAGGCAGGCGGCAAACTCGCTGTGGACGTAGTCCCAGGTGATGTCGCCGGCGGCGTGGAGGATGCGCGCCGCCTTGTCCTCCGGAAAGCTCGCCCGGAAGTACGACATGAGCCGCGCGCGGAGCCGCTTCGCCTTTCCCACGTAGAGCAGGCGCCCGGCGGGGTCGGTCATCCGGTACACCGCGGGCCGGTTCTCCGCCATCAGGCGCACCCGCTCCCGGAGGGCGCCGAGGTCGGCGGAAGCGAGCGGGAGCGCGGCGAGCTGGGACATCAGGCCTGGCAGCGGTGGCAGAAGACGGTGATCCGCGCATCGAGCGCGTGCGTGCCGGCGAGCAGGGTGCCGCACCGAACGCAGGGCTCGCCCTCGCGTCCGTACACCAGCAGCGAGAGCTGGAACTTTCCCTTGGCGCCGGTGCCGGTGCGGTAGTCGCGGACGGTGCTCCCGCGCCCGGACACGGCGGCCGACAGGATGCGGACGAGCTCGCGGTGCAGCGCCGTCCACTCCGGCGCCGACAGCCGCACCGCCTCCCGCGACGGGTCGATGCCCGCGGCGAAGAGCGCCTCGTTCGCGTAGATGTTGCCGACGCCGGCCAGGAGCTTCTGGTCCATCAGCGCCTTCTTGATGGACTGCCGGGTGCGGCCGACCTTTGCCTGCATCGCGGCCGGGGTGAACTCCCGGGCCAGCGGCTCCGGGCCGACGGCGGCGTCGTACCGGGCCCAGCCCTTGGCGTCGAGCCACAGGAGCGTACCGAGCCGACGCACGTCACGATAGACGAGGGTGCGTCCGTCGTCCAGCGTGGCCCGGAGGACGGCGTAGCGAGCCTCCTCCTCGTTCAGCGGCCGGTCGTGGACGACGAGTGAACCGGTCATCCCCGGCTGGACGACGAGGCGACGCGCGCCCATCACGAAGACGGCGTGCTTGGCCCGCCGGAAGAGGTCGTCCACCCGCGCGCCCGCCAGGCCACGGATCAGCGTGGGCCGGGTGACCCCGCGGAGGACATCGGTGTGCGACAGCGCGGCGCGCACGACGGTCCGGCCCAGGACCTCGGGCCGGATGTCGCGCACGATCGTTTCGACTTCAGGAAGCTCGGGCATTCATGCCGTGGGCGCGCCGTTGCCGCTAGGGGTTCACGGTGATGGTCCCCACCATGGTGGGGTGATTAGTGCAGTGATACGGGTAGACGCCGGCGGTGGTGAAGGTGAAGGTGAACGTCTCGCCGTCGCCCATGTTGCCGGAGTTGAAGCCGCCCCCCCCGTCCGCGGTGACGGTGTGCGTCGTGCCGTCATCATTGCGCCACTTGACGGTCTGCTTGGATGCCAGGCTGAAGGTCAGGTTGCTCGGGTTGTATGCGTTGGCGCCCAGGCCGGACGCTCCCGAAACGATGAGGACATCCGAAGGCGTGGCGAGGGGCGGGCTCGTGGAGTCCTCCCCGCAGGCGAGGAGGGCCAGGGAACCGAGGACCAGCAGGGTGGCGCGCATGGGAACCTCCCGGGGAAGGGAACCACCAGCCGAACGATAATGTGACGTCCGCCGGCGGGCCCGCGCCACACCTCAGCCTCCCCGCTTCCCCGCTTCCCCGCTTCCCTGCTGTCGTTCTGCCTCCCGCCACCCGATGTCC
Source organism: uncultured Gemmatimonadales bacterium (assembly GCA_963777835.1). Taxonomy (GTDB): domain Bacteria; phylum Gemmatimonadota; class Gemmatimonadetes; order Gemmatimonadales; family GWC2-71-9; genus SPDF01. The sequence continues at coordinate 18,566 of CAVZRK010000005.1, forward strand.
CGCCTCCAGGTCTTCCCCTCGAACGTGATCGCCTCGGCGCCCTCCCTGCTCCTGGCCTGGGCCTCGCGGAAGGTCGGGGCCACCGCGGTCACGTTCAGCACCCGGCCCCCCGACGCGCGGAGCAAACCGTCTGCACCCCGGCTGGTGCCGGCGTGAAAGACGGTCACCCCGTCCGGCAGCACTCCGGGAATGGAAATTTCCGCTCCCTTTTCCGGGGCGTCTGGGTAGCCGCGGGCAGCGAGGACAGTTGTGACGGATGCCCCGGGCCGCACGGCCAGCGGCCCGGCTGGTTTCCCTTCCGCCACGCGGAGGAGCGCGTCGGTGAGCCCTCCGGCAAGCAGTGGGAGCACGACCTGCGTCTCGGGATCACCGAAGCGGCAGTTGAACTCCACCACGAAGGGCGCACCCGACGGGTCCACCATGATCCCGGCGTAGAGGCATCCCTCGAACCGGGCGCCTCGGCGGTCGAGTTCGACGAGGGCGGGGAGCATCACCTCGCGCCGTACTCGCTCGAGCAACGCCGGCGTGGCTGGGGTGACGGGGGAGTAGGCGCCCATCCCGCCGGTGTTCGGTCCGGTGTCGCCCTCGCCGAGCCGCTTGTGGTCCTGCGATGCGGGAAGGAGGGTGACCTCCTCCCCGTTCGTCAGGCCGAGGACGGAGAGCTCCTCTCCGATGAGGAAGGCCTCGATCACGACCGTGCGCCCCGCGTCGCCGAACCGCCCCTCGCCCAGCATCGCCCGCACGGCGTCGGCCGCCTCCCGGCGGGTGGCGCAGACGATGGCGCCCTTGCCGGCGGCGAGGCCCGACGCCTTCACCACCAGCGGCTCGGCGTGCGCGTCCACGTAGGACAGGGCGTCGGCGAGATCGGTGAAGGTCCGGCTCGCCGCGGTCGGGATGCCCGCCGCCTCCATCACGTCCTTCGAGAACGCCTTGGAGGCCTCGAGCGCGGCGGCGGCCGCCGACGGGCCGAAGGCCAGTCGGCCGCGCGCGCGGAGGCGGTCCGCCAGCCCGAGGGCGAGCGGCACCTCGGGGCCGATGACGGTGAGGTCGAACGCGCCGGACACCGCCGCCTCGGTCAGGCGGTCGATGTCGTCGGCGGGGATGGGGAGGAGTGTGGCGAGAGTGGCGAGTCCCGGGTTGCCGGGGGCGGCGCTGAGTCGGACGGCGGGGTTTTCACGGTGGAGCGCCCAGGCGATGGCGTGCTCGCGGCCCCCGCCGCCGACGATCAGGACCTTCACGCGCTCGAGCCGCGCTTCTGTGCGTTGCGGAACGCCTCGGCCGCCTTGCTCGCCGTGCTGCGGACGGCGTCGCCCACCTGCTGGCCGAAGTCTTTCGCTTCCTTGGAGTAGTAGTCCTTGGCGTCCTTCCAGTGCTCGCCGAGGGGCCGCTGATCCTCGGGGCTGCCGCGGCGCACGTACTCGCCCGCCAGGATGCGCTCGTAGTCGCCCGCCGCCACCCATTTCTGGATTTCCGCCGCGCGCACGGTGTGCATCGGGTGGGTCACCCCGAGGGTGTGGAGCACCTTGTACACGATGTCGAGCCCCTCGTTCGTGTTGACGTACTCGTGGGCCTGCGCCATGAAGGCTTCGAGGTTGAGGTCGGCGTTGGTGAAGAACCCGCCGCGCACGCCGCCGGCCATCTTGAGATCGAGGCGCTGCGCCACCATCACGTCCTGGCATCCGAGCAGTCCGGCCCGGTCGGCGGAGAGCTCCGCCTTCCGGCTCCACTCGAGGAACGCGAGCTTGACCGGCAGGAGGGCGATGCCGGCCAGCATCGGCAGCGCGCCGAGGCTGACGAGCGCCAGGATGGCGGCGATGGTGCGGTAGAGCGAGTGGCCGCTCATGACGTGCCCGAGTTCATGGGCGAGGAGGGTGCGGATTTCGTCCTCGTCGAGGATCTCGAGCGCGGCGGAGTGCAGCACGATGAACGGGTCGTCGATGCCGTACGCGCCGGCGTTGAAGATCGGGGTCTGCGTGACGTACACCTCGGGGATCTTGTCCCACCCGAAGGTGGTGCAGTTCTCGAGGTGCATCAGCCAGAGCCGGGGGAACTGGGCCGGGCCGACCCGCACGGCGTTGGCCTGGAAGAGGAGCCGGATGCCGCGCTCGCCGCCGAGGATGGCCAGGACCTTCCGGATGACCTCGTCCACGCCGGGGATGGCGCGGAGCGCCTGCAAGGCCGCCCGGTCGGCGGGATGCTCCCACGTGACGGGGGCGATGTCCGGGAGCGTGCGGCGGGGCCGCGGAGCTGGGAGGTTCGACATGTCTGGACCTGGTTAAGGGATCCCGCCCATACGCCCGGCGGGCCCTGCTTGTTTCAGAATGATACACCGTGCAACCCGACCTCACGCCTTGAGCGCCTGGTCCAGATCGGCGACCAGGTCCTCCACGTCCTCGATCCCGCAGCTGAGGCGGAGCAGCGAGTCGGTGAGCCCCATCTTCTCCCGCAGGGCGGGGGGGACGGAGGCGTGCGTCATGGTGGCGGGGTGCCCCATCAGGCTCTCCACGCCGCCCAGCGACTCGGCGAGCACGAAGATCCGCGTCCGCTCCGCGATCCGGCGCGCGCGCGCCGCGTCGCCGACGTCGAACGAGATCATTCCGCCGAAGCCGCTCATCTGCCGCTTGGCCAGCTCGTGCTGCGGGTGCGAGGGGAGGCCCGGGTAGTAGACCCGCTGCACGTCCTTCCGCTCGGAGAGCCACTGCGCCACCACCCGTCCGTTCGCGTCGTGCTGCCGCATCCGGAGGAGCAGGGTCTTGGTGCCGCGCAGCGCCAGGAAGCAGTCCATCGGGCCCGGCACGGCGCCCGCCGCGTTCTGGATGAAGCCGAACTGCTCGGCGAGGTCGTCGCGCTTGGTCAGCAGGAGCCCGCCCACCATGTCGCTGTGGCCGTTGAGGTACTTGGTGGTGCTGTGGAGCACGACGTCGGCGCCGACTTCGAGCGGACGCTGGAAGATCGGGGTGGCGAAGGTGTTGTCCACGGCGAAGAGAAAGCCGTGCGCCTGGGTGAGGTCGCCCACCGCCGAGAGGTCGGTCAGCTGCATCATCGGGTTGGTGGGCGTCTCGCAGTAGATCATCCGGGTCTCGGGCCGGAGCGCGGCCTCGATGTTCCGGATGTCGCGGCTGTCCACGAAGCTGAACTTCAGGCCGAAGCGGGTGTAGATCCGCTCCATGAGGCGGTGGCTGCCGCCGTACATGTTCTCGCCGCAGACCACGTGATCGCCGCTCTTGAGCACCTTGAGCAGGACGTCGAGCGCCGCCAGCCCCGACCCGTACGCGAAGCCGTGGGTGGCGCCTTCGAGCGCCGCCACGTTTCGCTCGAGCGCCTGCCGAGTCGGATTGTCGGTGCGGGCGTACTCGTAGCCCTTGTGGCGGCCGACCCCCTCCTGGATGTAGGTGGAGGTCTGGTAGATGGGGGTCATCACCGCGCCGGAGAGCGGCTCCGGCACCTGCCCGGCGTGCACGGCCCTGGTACCCAGCTTCGTTTCGAGGTCGTGCGGGAGAATCTGTGTCATGGATCACACCGGTTGAGGTGAAGGAACCTTATGGGGGAGAAGGCGTTGCGGCAAGCCATCGCGTTGAGAATTGCCCCCCGCGGCCGTACCTTCCACCTGTGCCGAACCCCACCGATCCCTCCGTTCCCACCGCCGTCGCACAGTGCCTCGTCGTTGACGACGACCCCCAGGTTCGCGACGCGCTGGTGCGAGTCGTCCAATCCCAGGGGCTGACCTGTCTCTCCGCCGATTCCGGCGGCGCGGCGCTCGCGGTCCTCGCCGAGCACGGCGAGGTGGCCATCCTCATCAGCGACATCCGGATGGAGGGGATGGACGGCATGGCGCTCCTGGAGGAGGTGCGTCGCCGCTACCCCGATACGGCGGTGATCATGCTCAGCGCCGTGGACGACGTGCAGATCGCGGTGGACTGCCTCAAGAAGGGCGCGCTGGACTATATCGCCAAGCCGATGACCCTCGGCGAGGTGCAGGTCCGGGTCGCCAGGGCGCTCGAAAAGCGCGAGCTGACGCTCCAGAACCGCTACTACCAGAAGCACCTCGAGCAGGAAGTGCGGCGCCAGCGGGCCAGGATCCAGGAACTCTTCCTCGAGGGGGCGCAGACGCTCGCGCACGCGCTCGAGGCCAAGGACGCCTACACCCGCGGCCACTCCAAGCGGGTCCGCGAGTATGCCGTCCGGACGGCCGTGATGCTCGGGTACACCGGGGAGTTCCTCGACGACATCCGGCTCGGCGCCGAACTCCACGACATCGGCAAGATCGGCACGCGCGAGTCGGTGCTGAACAAGCCTGGCCCGCTCACGCCGGACGAATTCCGTCATATCACCGAGCACACCGTCCTCGGGGAGCGGATCCTGGCGCCGCTGGCGCGCGACCGTCCGGTCGTGCTCCGCATCGCCCGGTCGCACCACGAGCGGCTCGACGGCACCGGCTTCCCCGACGGGCTCGCCGGCAATGCGATTCCCGTCGAGGCGCGGATCGTGGCGGTGGTGGACGCCTTCGACGCGATGACCACCAACCGCGCCTACCGCGAGTCGTTCGAGCCCGGCAGCGCGTTCGACGAACTGCGCCGCTGCGCCGGGCTTCAGTTCGAGCCGGCCATCGTGGACGCGTTCTGCACCGCGTTTCCCGACCCGGCCCGGCTCCCTATCCACGCCTGACGCCCGCGCGCCGCGGGGGAACTTCGATGAGCGACACGCTGATGGTGAGTGTCTCGGGAATGCGGGGGATCGTGGGGAAGGACCTCACCCCCGAACTGGTGGCGCGGCACGCCGCCGCTCTCGGTGCGTGGGCCGCGGGCCACGGGCGCCCCCGCGTCGTGCTCGGCCGCGACGCCAGGACCAGCGGGCCGATGTTCGCGCGCGCCGCCACGGCGGGGCTGATGTCGGTGGGCGTCGAGGTGATCGACATCGGCGTGGTGCCGACGCCGACCCTGCAGCTCGCGGTGGAGCACCATCACGCCGGCGCCGGCCTGATGCTCACGGCGAGCCACAATCCGGTGGAATGGAACGCGCTCAAGCTGGTGGGGCCGGACGGCATCTTCCTCGATGGGGATTCGGGTGCGGCGGTGCGGGCGCTCGCGGAGAAGGGCCCGGCACGCGCGGGGTGGGACACCGTCGGCGCGGTCCGGGAAGACGGCGCCGCGATCGCCCGCCACCTCGACCTCGTGCTCAAGCTCCCCATGGTGGACGTCGCGCGGATCCGTGCGCGGCGCTTCCACGTGGCGCTCGATTGCGTGCGCGGCGCGGGCGGCACCTCCATCCCCCCGCTGCTCGAGGCGCTGGGGTGCCGCGTCTCGGCCATCAACCTCGAGACCGACGGCCGCTTTCCCCGCCCGCCGGAACCGCTCCCAGAGAATCTCGGCGACCTCTCGCGGCTCGTCAGGGAGTCGGGGGCCGACATCGGGATGGCAGTGGACCCCGATGTGGATCGCCTGGCGCTGGTGAACGAGCGCGGGGAGCCGATCGGCGAGGACTACACCCTGGCGTTCGCGGTCCGCGCCGTGCTCCTCGGCCTGAAGGCAGGATCCAGCGCGCCGACCGTCGTGGTCAACCTCTCCACCAGCCTGGTGGTGGAAGACGCCGCCCGCGAGCATGGCGCACGCTTCTTCCGGGCCCCGGTCGGCGAGGCGCACGTGGCCCGGATGATCCGGGACGAGGGGGCGGTCATCGGGGGGGAGGGGAACGGCGGGGTGATCCTGCCCTCGGTCCACATCGGGCGGGACGCCCCGGTCGGGGTGGCCCTTATCTTGCAACTTCTGGTCGAGTCGGGGCAGACGGTTTCCGGGCTCGTGGCGGCCGCTCCCCGCTATCACATTGTGAAAGCGAAGGCTCCGCGGGGGGCCGACCTCGCCCCGGCCTACCTGGCGCTGCGAAAGCGTTTCGCAGATGCCACGGTGGACGACCGTGACGGTTTGCGGCTCTCCTGGCCGGACCGCTGGGTACATTTCCGTCCTTCCGGCACCGAACCGATCATCCGGTTCATCGCCGAGGCGCCGACCGCCGCCGATGCCGAGCAGTTGATCGAGGCCTGCAGGACGCTGTTGCGCTGAACCGAGGGAGTCGGACTATGTGCGGAGTTGTCGGGTACGTGGGACCACGGCAGGCGGCGACGCTCCTCCTCGACGGGCTGCGGCGGATGGAGTACCGCGGGTACGACTCCGCCGGCATCGCGGTCATCAACGGCACCGGCCTCAAGATCCACAAGGCCGCCGGCAAGCTCTCCAACCTCGAGAAGCAGGTGGCGGGCAACCTGCCCACCGGCACGGTCGGCATCGGTCACACCCGCTGGGCCACCCACGGCGCCCCCACCACCCCGAACGCGCATCCCCACACCGACCAGTCGGGGCGGATCGCCCTCATCCACAACGGCATCATCGAGAACGCCGGCGCGATCCGCAAGGCGCTCCTCAAGCGCGGACACACCTTCACGTCCGAGACCGACACCGAGGTGCTGGCGCACCTGGTCGGCGAGCTCTACCAGGGCAGCCTCGAGGAGGCCGTCGCCGCCGCGCTCCGCGAGGTGGAGGGGGCGTACGGCATCGCGGTGATCTCCGCGGACGAGCCCGACGTCCTGGTGGCGGCGCGGAACGGCTCCCCCCTCATCGTGGGCATCGGCGAGGACGAGCGCTTCGTGGCGTCCGACGCCTCGCCCCTGCTGGACCACACCCGCTCCGTGGTGTACCTCGACGACGGCGAGATGGTCATCCTGACCCGCGACGGCTACCGGGTCCGCGACCTGGACGTCAAGCAGATCGACAAGCCGGTCAACCAGATCGACTGGGACCTGGCCACGATCGAGCGCGGCGGCTTCGAGCACTTCATGCTCAAGGAGATCTACGAGCAGCCGGAGATCGCTGGGCAACACCCTCCGCGGGCACCTGCTCGAGGACGAGGGGACGGCCCGCGTGAGCGGCCTGAACATGACGGACGACGAGCTGGTGGCGATCGAGCGGATCATCATCACCGCCTGCGGCACCTCGTGGCACAGCGCGCTCATCGGCGAGTACATGCTCGAGGAGCTGGCGCGGGTGCCGGTCGAGGTCGAGTACGCCTCGGAATTCCGGTACCGGAACCCGGTGGTGAGCGACCGGACGCTGGTCATCGGCATCAGCCAGTCGGGCGAGACGGCCGACACGCTCGCGGCCATCCGGGAAGCCCAGCGCCGCGGGGCGCGGACCATCGGCCTGGTGAACGTGGTGGGCAGCACCATCGCGCGGGAAGTGGACGGCGGCACCTACCTGCACGCCGGGCCCGAGGTGGGCGTGGCCTCCACCAAGGCGTTCACCAGCCAGGTGGCGGCGCTGGCCCTGCTGACGCTCCGGCTCGGCCGGCTGCGCAACCTGAGCATCCTGCAGGGCCGCCAGTTCATCCAGGCGCTGACCGCCCTCCCCGGCCAGATCGAGCAGATCCTGGCCAAGGCCGACGAGGTCAAGATCCTCGCCGAACGGTTCTTCACCGGCAACCACGCGCTGTACCTCGGGCGCGGCGTCAACTTCCCGGTGGCGCTCGAGGGCGCGCTCAAGCTGAAGGAAATTTCGTACATCCACGCCGAGGGCTACCCGGCGGCGGAAATGAAGCACGGGCCGATCGCGCTGATCGACGAGAACATGCCGGTGGTGTTCATCGCCCCGCGGGACGCGGTGCACTCGAAGATCGTGTCGAACATCGAGGAGGTGAAGGCGCGCGGCGGCAAGGTGCTCGCCATCTGCTCCGAGGGCGACACCGAGATCGAGCGCCTGGCCGACGCGACGTTCACGATCCCGCAGACGCTCGACCTGCTCACGCCGATCCTGACGATCGTCCCGCTGCAGCTGCTGTCGTACTACGTGGCGGTCCGCCGCGGCTGCAACGTGGACCAGCCCCGCAACCTGGCCAAGTCGGTCACGGTCGAGTAGCGGGGGGTGCGCGTCGTCCTCCAGCGGGTGTCCCGCGCCAGCGTGACCGTCGGCGGCCGCGTGACCGGCGCCATCGGCCGGGGATTCCTCCTCCTGGCCGGCTTCCACTCGAGCGACACCCCCGACCAGCCCGACTGGATGGCCGCCAAGATCGCCGGCCTCCGCCTCTTCCCCGATGACGACGGCAAGATGAACCGCGACCTGGCCGACGTGGACGGCGGCGTCCTGGTGGTCAGCCAGTTCACCCTCTACGGCGACGCCGAACGCGGGCGGCGGCCCTCCTTCATCGAGGCCGCCCGCCCCGAGCTGGCCGTCCCGCTCTACGAACGGTTCCTGTCACAGCTGCGCGCCGCCGGCCTCCGCGTGGAGGCGGGGGAGTTCGGCGCCGACATGCAGGTGGAACTGCTGAACGACGGCCCCGTCACCCTCATCCTCGAGCGCTCCGCATGACCCGACTCGTGCTCGCCTCCGCCTCGCCCCGCCGCCGGCAGCTGCTCGAAATGCTCGGAATCCAGGTGGAGGTGCGCCCCTCCGCCGTGCCGGAGGTGCACCGGCCCGGCGAGGCGCCGCGGGACTACGCGCTCCGGCTGGCCCACGACAAGGCGCGCGCCGTGCCCGGCCACCTCGTGCTGGCGGCGGACACGACGGTGGTGCTGGACGGCGAGCTGCTGGAGAAGCCGGCGGACGAGGACGACGCGGTGCGGATGCTGCTCCGGCTGCAGGGGCGGACGCACGACGTGGTGACCGCGGTGGCGCTCCGCGCCGGCGAGACGGTGTTCGAGGCGGTGGACGTGACGGCGGTGACCTTTCGCCCGGCGCGCGAGGGGATGCTCCGGGCGTATGTGCGGACCGGGGAGCCGATGGACAAGGCGGGGGCCTACGGCATCCAGGGCTACGGCGCGGCGCTGGTCGAGCGGATCGACGGCGACTTCTTCGGCGTGATGGGGCTGCCGATCAGGCTGGTGCTGGACCTGCTGGCGGAGGCCGGCTTCCCCTACGAATTCCCGAAGCGGTAGCTCCGGTGTCGTCAGTCCTCAGCCCTCAGTCCTCAGTCCTCAGTCGTAACACCTCGACCTTGCCGGTCCTCCCCTTGATCTCGATCCCCTCGGCCCGCTCCACGGCGGGCTTCTTCTTGCCCAGCTGCCGGTAGAAGGCGTCCGTCACGAGGATCTCGCCCGGCGCGGCGGCCGAGCAGAGCCGCGAGGCCACGTTGACGGCGTCGCCGATGACGGTGTACTCGAGCCGCCGGTGGCTGCCGATGTTGCCGGCGAAGACCTCGCCGTAGTTGATGCCGATGCCGACACTGATCGTCGGCCGGCCCTGCGCCGACCACCGCTTGTTGATGTCGCCCACGGCGCGCTGCATCCCGAGCGCGGCCTGCAGAGCGCGCTCGGCGTCGTCCGGGTGCCGGATCGGCGCCCCCCACTGCGCCATGATGGCGTCGCCGATGAACTTGTCGAGCGTGCCGCCGTGCTCGAAGATGACGTCCACCATTTCCGTGAAGTAGGCGCTCAGGAGCCCCGCGATCGCGTCCGGCGGCATCGACTCCGCCAGGGCGGTGAACCCCCGGATGTCGCTGAAGAGGATGGTGAGCGGCTGCCGGGCGCCCCCGAGCTGCACCGCGCCCTGCCGCCCGGCGATGTCCGCCGCCACCGACGGCGCGAAGTAGCGCTCGAAGTTGGCGCGGGTGGCGGCCTCGCGCTGGGCCGCCTCCGCCGAGCGGGCCGCGCGGATGCCGCCGGCGGCGATGCCCCCGAACGCGACCAGGAACTGCAGGTCCTCCTCCGTGAAGCTCCCCGGCGTCGCGAGGTTGTCCACGTAGAGCAGGCCGAGGACCTGGTCGCCCTCGGCCAGCAGCGGGGCGCACATCGCGCCGCGCACGCTCTGCTGCACGACCGACTTCCCGGTGAACCGCTCGTCCGCCGCCGCGTTGTCGGTCTGCAGCGCCACGCGCTCCTCGACCGCCTTCCGCGCGATCGACTGCGGCACCCGCAGGCTCTCGGCGCCGCCGAGCCGGCTGCGCGACGCGGCGGGCACGAGGTCGCCGCTTGCCGGGTCGCGGAGCAGGATGGCCACGCGGTCCACGTTCAGCACCTGGAACGTGGTCTCCGCGACGGTGTTGAGCAGGCGGTCGAGGTCGAGCTCGCCGGACAGCCGGTTCGAGAGGGCAAGGAGATGCGCCAGCTTCTCCGCCTGCCGTTCCGGGCCGCCGGACCCGACCCGGAGCAACCCGTCCGCCGCCGCGGCGTCCACCCGCGCCGGTGTATCCACCTTGACGGGCAGCTGCCGCACGATGGTGCCGCCCTTGGGGCCGGACGGGGGCGGGGGCATCGCGATCCGGTGCTCGGCCGTCACCTCGAGCGCCCGGAGGTAGTAGGAGATCTTCCCGAAGGCGACGGCGTCGTTGGGTGCGAGCAATCCCTCCGTCACCCGGACGCCGTTGATCGAGGTGCCGTTGGAGCTGCCGAGGTCGCGCACCCGCACTCCCTCGCCGAACTCGTCGGCGGTGAGCTCGGCGTGGTGGCGCGAGACGGTCGGATCGAACACCGGTACGTCGCACTCGACGGCGCGGCCGACCAGGAGCGTTCGGCCGGCCGGGAGCTCGAAGCGCTGGTCCCCGCCGAAACTGATGAGGGAGTAGAGAGGCATGATGCGGTGGAATCTAGCGCGCCCGGCGCCGGCTTGGGGGAGCGGACGGCCTCAACGCGGGGCCACCACCTGGTAGCGCCCGAGGGTCGAGACCACGGCCTGCAGGTTGTCGCTGGCCGGCCGGGTGGACCGCAGGGTCTGGAAGCGCGCGCCGTCGTCCTCGGCGAGCGCCACCACGAGGGCCTGCTCGAAGAGCACGTCGGTGGGATAGCGCGCCCGGCTGTCCGACGGAGCGCCGAAGTGCACGGGATACTTGAAGGTGAGCCTGATCGGGGCCGAGAGGGCCGCGTCGCTTTCCAGCGTGAGGCCGTAGATGCCCGGCAGCGGCCGGACCGTGAGGGTCACCTGCTCGCCGCCCGCGGGAACGAACGCGTTCGCGGGGACGTCCACCTCGGCGAAGACGGTGTTGTCCGGGGGGCCGTGCCGGAGGACGACGGACCGCGCGCGCGAGGCGGGGAAGGTGACCACGGTGTCGGACGCCTGGGCGCCCCACACCTCCACGGTGAACACCTGGTCGGCGGTGTACGACCGCGGCGTCGGCTCTGGCGTCGGCGCCTCGAGGCCTGGCGTCGAGCCGCGGCAGGCGCCCGTCGTGGCGGCGAGCAACAGCGCCAGCGCGAGGCGCGTGGCGCCGCTTGCCCGATCTCTCCGCCTCCGGGATATTGTCAAGCGATGCGCCTCCGCCCCTGGGTTATCGTCGTCGTGGCACTCGTCGTGGCGCCCCCGCTCGCGGCGCAGCAGTGGAACACACCCGACGTGCTGGCGCTGGTCGGACGCGGGGCCGCCCGCCGTCAGCTCGTCGAAGCCGACACCAGCCTGCGCTCCTACCGCGCCGAGGCGCACGGGTTCGTCTACTTCCTGGCGCAGGTCGGTTCGGGGCTGACCGAGCCGCCCCGGCTCGTGAAGGCGGACGAGCTCCGCTTGGAAGTGTATTGGCGCGCCCCGGGGATCAGCAAGCAGACGATCCTCGGCTGGCGCGACGGCACCTGGCTCCCCACCGACATCAACTACCACCGCGACCATCTCGGCGTCGTCACGAACAACTTCGGCAACCGCATCCGGATCGGGGAGGGGGACGAGGTCCGGGACGTCTTCCACCCCCTCTCGCCGCAGGGGCTTGCCGCCTACGACTTCGCCCTGCAGGACTCGCTCGCGATCACCGCGAACACCCGCACGGTGCAGGTGTACGAGGTGGCGGTCCGGCCCAAGGTGTTCACCCAGCCGCTGGTGATCGGCACGCTCTATCTCGACGTCGCCACCGCCGAGGTGGTCCAGTTCCGGTTCAGCTTCACGCCGTCGGCCTACCTCGATGCGCAGCTCGAAGACATCAGCATCGTGCTGGAAAACGCCCTCTACGAGGGCCGGTACTGGCTCCCCGAGCGGCAGGAGATCGAGATCCGCCGCCGGACCACCTGGCTCGACTTCCCGGCCCGCGGCATCATCAAGGGAGCGTGGGAGATCGGGAGCTACACCCTCAACGCGGAGTTTCCGCCCTCCCTCTACGCGGCCCCCTCGATCGGCGGGCTCCGGGAGCCCACTCCTGATGCAACCGAATGGCCGGAGCCGCTGGAGGACGCCATCGCCCCCGAAGCGCAGCCCGTGACCCCGCAGGATATGGCGGCGCTCCGGCGGCAGGTGGAGCGCATTGCCGGCGACCGCGCGCTCAGCGGGCTCCAGGGGACGCGCATCGCCACCAACTCGATCAGCGACCTGGCGCACGTGAACCGGGTGCAGGGCCTCACCCTCGGTTTCGGCCTGACGGTGCAGGCGGCCGAGCGGCGACTCGCGTTCCGTCCCTACGCGGCGTACGGCACCAGCGACGGCCGGCTCACCGGGCGCCTGGTGGTCGATCTCGGCCTGGGGACGAACACCCTTTCGTTGGGCGCGGGGCGGCGTGTCCAGGACGTGAGCGACTTCCTGGTGACCGCGCCGGTGGTCAACTCGATTACCTCCCAGGAGGTGGGGCAGGACTACGGCGACTACGCCCTGGTGGACTGGGTCAGGGCGGGGATCCGTCGGCCGGTGGCCGACCGGACCGCGCTGTCGCTGGCCGTGGCGCTCGAGACGAGCCACGACATGGCGGTGGCCGCGACGCCCGCCCGGGGGAGCTACCGCCCCAACCCGGCGTTGGGGGCGGGGCAGTACACCATGGCGACCCTGACGCTGACGCGCGAGGCGGCCGGGATGGCCGCACGCCGCGACCTGAGCGGGCAACTCTCGCTTGAGGGGGGCTTCGGGCCGACCGACTACCTCCGGGCGTCGGCCGCCCTCCGCTGGCAGGCGCCGCTCGGGGCAGGGGCCGTTCGGGTGCTCGCGTACGGCGGGGTCGGCGGCGATGGGCTGCCGGCGTACCGCAGTTTCGTCATGGGCGGGCGGGGCTCCCTCGTGGGCTATCCCTTCCGCGAGTTCGGCGGGAGAAGCCTGGCGCTGGGGCATGCGGAGTGGCGCTTCACCCTGCCCGCTCCGGCCATTCCGCTCGGTACCTTCGCCAGCACCGGGCGGACCTTCGTCCTCGCCCCCTTCATCGGGACCGGCTGGAGCGAACGGGCGGTGTCGGGCACGCCGTGGTCGGCGAGCGACGGGCTCCGGAGCACGGCGGGCCTGGCGACGGAATGGTTCATGGGGCTCATCCGACTCGAGGGCGGCGTCGGGCTCCGCGACGGGCTCTTCGAGGTGACGTTGGACATCACGCGGGAGTGGTGGAACATCCTGTAGCCGCTGGCACTACCCATTGTCCCTTGGGCGGCCTTTATTTCGGGTCCACACCTGTCGAGGTCAGCTGCCGGATGGCGTTCCTGGACGAATGGCTGGTCCCCACGCTCGAAGCGACGGTGCCCGAGGAGGCCATGGCGACGATTCGCCAGGCCGCCGAGAGCGCGCCCGTGTCGCTGTGGGAGCAGCTCGTCCAGCGCCGCATCATGACGGACGACGCGATCCTGGCCGCGATCTCGTCGCGGTTCCGGCTGCCGCTGGCGGACCTGACCACGATGGACCCGAAGGTCAAGGAATCCGTGCCGGAAGGGGTGGCGCGCAAGCATCACGTCCTGCCGCTCCGGATCACCGACTCGACACTCGACGCCGCCACCGCCAACCCCTTCGACATCGACGCCGAGAAGATGCTGGCCTTCGCCACCGGGCGCGAAGTGCGGCTGCTGCTCTCGTCGCCCGGCCGGATCCGGGACCGGCTGGAGGAGCTCTACCGTGGGGAGGCGCTCGTCTCGAAGCTGCTCGGCGGGCTCGAGACCGGCGCCGACGTCCAGCAGATCGAGGACACGCAGGACGACGTCGGCGCCTCGGCGGACGAGGCGAGCCAGAAGCCGATCGTGCGCCTGGTGGACATGATGCTGGCCGACGGCGTGACCAGCCGGGCGAGCGACATCCACGTCGAGCCGATCGAGGGCGGCGTCACCGTCCGCTACCGCATCGACGGCGTGCTCCGGCAGGTGATGACCGTCCCCAGGGCGGCGGGGATTCCGCTGATCTCGCGCATCAAGATCATGTCCGGGCTCGACATCGCCGACCGGCTCCGGCCGCAGGACGGCCGGGCGCGCATCGCCATCAACAACGACAAGGTGGACCTCCGCGTCTCGACCCTTCCCGCCACCTACGGCGAGAAGGTCGTGATCCGAATCCTGAACCAGAAGTCCACGGTGCTGTCCCTGGAGACCCTCGGCCTCTTCGTGGACGAGCGCCAGCAGGTGGAGCGGCTGCTCGGGTACAAGGAGGGCATCATCCTGGTGACCGGGCCCACCGGCTCGGGCAAGACGACCACGCTCTATTCCGCGCTGCGGATGATCCAGAGCGAGGGCGTCAACATCGTCACCATCGAGGACCCGGTCGAGTTCCGGCTCGGCAAGCACATCGTCCAGGTGCAGATCAACGAGAAGGCGGGCCTCACCTTCTCGACCGCGCTCCGCTCGATCCTCCGGCAGGACCCCGACGTGGTGCTCGTCGGCGAGATCCGCGACGGCGAGACGGCCCAGATCGCCGTGCAGGCGTCGCTCACCGGCCACCTCGTGCTCTCCACCCTGCACACCAACGACGCGCCGAACTCGGTCACGCGCCTCGTGGACATGGGGATGCAGGCGTACAAGATCGGCGCGGCGCTGCGCGGCGTGGTCGCGCAGCGGCTCATGCGCCGCCTCTGCCTCTCCTGCCGCGTGGTGCAGAAGGACCCGGTTCCCGAGCGGGTGCTGCCGTACTTCTCGAACGCGAAGACGCTCTACCAGGCCAAGGGGTGCCCCGACTGCGCCATGACGGGGTATCGCGGGCGCTTCTCCATCGTCGAGATCCTCACGATGAGCCCCGAGATCGAGCGGCTCATCGGGCAGGGGGCGACGGTGGACCTGATCGCCACCGCCGCCCGGCAGAACGGGATGATGTCGCTCTTCGAGAGCGGCCTGCGGCACGTCATCGAGGGGGACAGCTCGGTGGACGAGCTCCTCCGCGTCACCGACATCCCAATGGAGGGCCGGTACGGCCCCGCCGGCGCCCGGCAGGCGGCGCTCGGGATCCCCTCGCTCTACCCGACCGGGATGTTCGCCTCCGTGCCCCAGGCGACGGCGCCGACCGCACCGGCCGCGCCGGCGGTGGACCTCACGACCGCCTTCGAGCTGCTCGACGACGCGCCGCCCGCGGTGGCGTCGCCGGCGGATCCGTCCCGCGGCGTGTCGGTCCTCCTGGTCGACGACGAGGACCAGCTCCGGCGGGTCATGAAGGACCTGCTGGAGCGGGACGGCTACCTCGTCCACGAGGCCCGGGACGGCGTGCAGGCGCTCGACCAGGTGGACCGGGTCGCGCCCGACATCATCGTCCTCGACCTGAACCTGCCCGGCCTCGACGGGTACGGCGTCCTGGCCAAGCTCCGCTCGCGCCCGACCACGGCGGACATCCCGGTCATCGTGCTGACCGCCAAGGGCGACGAGGACAACGAAGTCCGCGTCTTCGAGCTCGGGGCCAACGACTTCCTCACCAAGCCGTTCCGGGCGCGGGCGCTCTCCGCCCGCCTCGACGCCGTGCTCAGCCGGCGCCGCACGTGACCGCCGTCCGGGTGTCGATGATCGACTGCTACGTGGCCCGCCCCGTCACGGCGGGCTTCGAGTTTCTGGTGCTGCGTCGGAGCGGCGCCGGGCGCTCCCCCGGGGCGTGGGAAGCGGTGCACGGTCACCTGGAAGGCGGCGAGTCGCCGGTGGACGGCGCCCGACGCGAGCTGCGGGAGGAGACCGGGCTCGCCCCGGACGCGATCTACAACCTGAGCCGGGTCGAGGCGTTCTACCTGCACCGCTCCGACGAGGTCGCGATGATCCCGGTCTTCCTGGCGCTGGTGCCCGCCACGGCCGCGGTGTCGCTCTCCGAAGAGCACGATGCGGGGGAGTGGCTCCCGCCCGCCCAGGCCCGGGGCCGGTTCGCCTGGCCGCGCTCCCGGCGCGCCCTCGATGACATCCTCGTCCTGCTCGCCGATGGCGACGCCGGCCCGCTGGAGGACCTGCTGCGCGTATGCTGACCCGACCCCTGCTGCTCTGCGCCTCCGCTGCCGTGCTCGCGTTCCCCGCGGCGCGCCGCGACTCCTGCCTCCGCCTGACCCGCGCCGGGACCCAGGTCCAGGGCGACGTGACGGTCTGCCCGGGCCGCTACCGCATCGCGGACCCCGGGGAGCTCGGCGTGCTGGTCGTCGCAGGCTCCGGGACCCGGCTCAACCTGACCGGCGTGACGCTGGAGAGCGGCGACAGCGTGCCGTCGCGCTTCGTCGGCGCCGGCGTGGTGAGCTACGGGCTCGACAACATCGAGGTCTATGGCGGGACCATCCGCGGCTACCGGCACGGCGTCCGGATCGAGGGGGGCCGCGGTCACCGCATCGCGCGCGTGGACGTGTCCGGGTCGCGGAGCCAGGCGCTCCGCTCCACCCCCGACCGGTACGACGAAGCCGACTGGCTCGACATCTTTCACGCGGACACCGCCGACCTCTACGGCGGCGGCGTGCTCCTCAAGAACACGAACGGCGCCACGGTGGTGGGGGTGTCCGCGCGGCACGCCCAGAACGGCATCGGGCTCATCGGCGCGCGCAACACCTACGTGGCGGACAACGAGGTGTCGGAAAACAGCGGCTGGGGCATCCACCTGTGGGCCTCGTCGCAAAACGTCGTGGTGCGCAACAAGGCCCACCACAACGTCCGGTGCGAGTCGCCGGCCTACCGCCGCGGGTGTGACTCCGCGGGCATCCTGCTCCGGGAGCAGAGCGACTCCAACCTGGTGGCCGACAATGACATCACCTGGTCGGGCGACGGGTTCTTCCTCAGCGGACAGCCGGAGTATGTCCGCCCCTCGCAGGGCAACATGGTGCTGCGGAACGACGGTTCCTCCGCCTACCACAACGCCTTCGAGTCCACCTTCAGCCACGGCAACGTCTTCCTCGAGAACCGCGCCGACAGCTCGGACTACGGCTTCTGGCTCGGCTACTCCACCGGAAACACGGTGCAGGGCAACATCATCCTCGGCTCGCGCTCGGTCGGCATCGCCATCGAGCACGGCGCCACCAATCGCCTGCTCAGCAACATGGTGATGGGCGGAAAGACGGGCATCCTCCTCTTCATCCGCGATTCGAACGGACCGGCGAGCCGGGACTACGTGGTGGACGGCAACACGATCGGGGGGGTGACGCGGGGCCTCGTCCTGCGTCGCACGGCGCACGTGCGGGTGCGTGGCAACACCTTCGATGGCGTTGACGAGGGGCTCGTGGCGGACTCGACGGGCGCCGACGCCCAGGTGACGGGCAATCTCTTCCTGCGGGCCCAGCAGTACTTCATCGTGGCACCGGCGCTCACCGCCGGCAGCAACTACTGGGCGACGGCCACCGAGGCGGAAGCGGCGGCGCGCGTGAAGGGGGCCGTCGTGGTGCAGCCCTGGTTTCCCGCGTCGGCCGCGGGATACTGAGCCCCTAGCGGCCCA
Source organism: uncultured Gemmatimonadales bacterium (assembly GCA_963777835.1). Taxonomy (GTDB): domain Bacteria; phylum Gemmatimonadota; class Gemmatimonadetes; order Gemmatimonadales; family GWC2-71-9; genus SPDF01. Next base: position 36,061 of record CAVZRK010000005.1, read on the forward strand.
GCAGGCGGTGCAGCAGCGCCCGCGCGTCGCGCGGGACGAGCGGCTTGGCCAGGCGCGGCACCCCAGGCAGGTCGGGACTTCCCGGGGCCTCCCCATCGCCCAGCAGCACCATCCGTGCGGCGAGTTCCGGGCGCTCGGCGAGCACCGCCGTCACGAGCGGGTCCTTGGTCCCTGCAAGGGCCGGGTCGAGGACGACCACGTCGTAGGACCGCTCCCGGACCATGGCGAGCGCCTCCGCCACCGAGCGGGCGGCGTGCACCTCCACGCCGTCCTGCGCCATGACGGCGGCCACCGCGCGGTGGACGGTGCGGTCGGCGTCGACCACCAGGAGGCGGGCCGTGCCGGGCCCCTCACCCGTGCCGTGCGCCGGCAGGTGGATGGTGAATGTCGCCCCGCCGCCGTCCGCCGGCGTGAAGGACAGCCGGCCCCCGTGTGACTCCACGATCCCATAGCTGATCGAGAGCCCGAGTCCCGTCCCCTGGCCGGGGTCCTTCGTCGTGAAGAACGGCGTGAAGATGCGGCTGGTCAGCGCGGCGGAGATGCCCGGCCCGTTGTCGGTGACCCGCACGAACGCGCGGTCCCCCTCGCGGCCGGTGGCCACGAGGATCCGCCGGTCGGTGGTGGCCGGCAGTCCGGAGAGCGCATGCACGGCGTTGGTCAGCAGGTTGAGCAGGACCTGCTGGAGTTCGTACCGGTCGCCGCGCACCATCGGCCGCTCGCCGGTGGCCCGCTCGAGGGTGATCCCGCGGAGCCGGAGCTCCGCCTGGATCAGCAGCGTGGTGCGCTGGGCGACGTCCTCCAGGTCGACGACCGCCTGCTCCGGCGTCCCCTTCCGCGCGAAGGTGAGCAGGTTGGCGACGATCCGCCCGGCGCGGTCGGCCTGCTCGTGGATGACCTGCAGGTGCTCCCGCGCGTCGGCCGGGACCCGCTCCTGCTCCAGCAGGAGCTCGGACAGTCCTGCGATCGACGTGAGCGGATTGTTCAGCTCGTGCGCCACGCCCGAAACCAGCTGGCCCACCGCCGCCATCTTCTCGTTCTGGATGAGCTGCGCCTCCAGCGCCCGCTGGTCGGTCACGTCCTCCACCATCACCACGACGGCCGCCGTCCCATCGTGCTCGGGGAGCGGCGCGCCCGCCAGGCGCAGCGTGCGGTGGAGCTTCGTCGAGGGGAGGAGCGCCGGGATCCGGGACTCGCCGAGGCGCGCGCCCGCGATGAGTTCCTCGGCGGCCTCCGACTCGGTGAAGAGGGACGCCACGAACGGCCGGCCGACCAGGGAGGCGAGGGGCACGCCGGCCAGCAGGGCCAGCGCGCGGTTCGCGCGCGTGATGCGGCCCGCGCCGTCCACCAGGGCGATCCCCTCGGACAGGGCGTCGAAGGTGGTCTCCCATTCTTCCTTGCCGCGGCGGAGCAGGCTGAAGAAGCGGCTGTTGGTGAGCACGACGGCGGCCTGCATGGCGACCGTCGAGATCAGCCAGAGGTCCTGGGTGGAGAAGGGGCGGTCCCGCTTCGCGGCCACGGCCATCGCGCCTAGCGTCATGCCGTGCGCGCGGAGGGGTGCGACGGCGGTGCGTGCCACCCGGACGCCCGCGACGAGCTCGATCCCCGGTTCAGGCCCGTCCGCCAGCTCGATCCGTTCGCGGCCCATGGCCTGGGTCAGGAGGCCACCCTCCGGGGAAGGGATGGACCGCCCGAGCAACTGGCTCAGGCAACCTTCCGCCGCCGCGATCCGGAGCTCGGGGAGATCCTCCGAGCCGAGCGCCACCAGGGTTCCTTCGGCCTCGAGGAACCGGGACGTGAAGCGGGCCACCTGCTCCACGATGCGCTCCGTCTGCAGCGACTCGGAGAGGACGTAGCTCAATTCCTGGAGCGAGAAGATCTCGTTGATGCGGCGGTCGAGCCGGCGCGCGAAGTCGTCCCGCTCGGCCTGGACCTCGGCCAGTTGCCGCGCCAAGGCGGCCGCCTCCGCCGCCTGCCGGCGGCGGGCCCGCCACGACCAGGCGAGCACCACCGCGCCGCTGACGAGCGTGACGACGATCAGGCCGTTCAGGAGGGCTCCGGCTCGCCGTCGTTCCGGGAGACCAGGTCGGTCGGCAGCGTCTCGACCGGCGCGTTCGGCTTCACGCGGACCGACTTGGCGGGAATGCCGACGTTGACGTGGTACGGCCGGACGTTCTTGGTCGCGACCGCGATGGCGCCGACCATGCCGTTCCGCCCCACCCGCACCCCGGCGAGCACCGTCGCATGGTAGGTGATCCGGGTGTCGTCCTCGAGGACGGTGCGGGCGTTGGTCACGTCCCGCTGGTCCACGATGCTGTGCGTATGGCTGTAGATGTTGGCGTAGTCCGACACGCTGACGCGGTCGCCGAGGGTGAGGCCGCCCCGGTCGTCGAGCAGGACGTGCCGGTGGATCACCACGTCGTCGCCCACGTCCATGTTGTAGCCGTAGGAGAACTCGACGTGCTGGAAACACTTGAAGTTGCGTCCGCAGCGGGCGAAGATGCGCGGCGCCAGGCGGCGGCGCAGCGCCACGCCGAGGGCCACGTTCTGCCCGGCCAGCGGGGCGCGGTCGAAGCTGTACCACAGCCAGAGCAGCGGCTTGACCCGCGCGAACCGGACGGGGTCCACGTCCGCGTAATACTCGGGTTCGAGGGTAATATTCCTCGGGTCGAGCGCCAGGAGGGCGGCCCGGGCGGCGTGCGAACGGCGCGGATCGGCCACCGCCGCCTCCCAGTCAGGGAGTTCCGGATGGTACAGTCCCAGCAACACCTGGCGCACCACGGCCGGCCAGTCTGCGCCGGGGGCGTCCAGCTGTGCGTCAAGCTCGTCCAGCCATGCCTCGTAGCTCGCATCCACCGCCGCGGGCAGGCTCACTGATCGCAGGGGAAGAAATGCCATTAGCGCTCCATGGTTGCCCGGAGTTTACCGGGGTGGGCATCTCGGCGCCACGGTTTCGGCGGTCGGCCCCCGGGGCGCGCCGCCTGCTCGCGGCCCTGGTCGGGCTCGCCCTGGCCGGGTGCGACGCGACCGGCGGGCGCGGGGGGCCGGTCTGGATCGACCGAAAGGCCGACGCCATGGGGTCCGAATTGCAGATGTCGCTGGAGCGGCCCGACCGGGCAGCGGCCCTGGCGGCCTCGGAGTCGGTGCTGAGCGCGGTCGGCGCCGCGGACGCGCTCCTCTCCCCGAACCGCCCGGACAGCAGGGTGAGCGAACTGAACCAGGTCCCGCTGGGGGTGACGTCGCCGATCGACCCCGACCTCTGCCGCACCCTGCGGGAGGTAAATGGCTTCGCCGAGGAGGTGCCCGGCTCGTTCGACCCGGTGATCGGCTCCCTGGTGGACGCCTGGGACCTTCGGGGCGACGGTCGGGTGCCTTCGGTCGTGGAATTGGAGGGGGCGCGCCGGGCCGCGGGCAACGGCGGCATGCAGCTCGATCTCGAACGGTGTACGGTGCAGCGGCTCGCGGCCGCCGCGTCCTTCGAGCCGTGGGGATTCGTGAAGGGGTACACCCTGCGCGCCGCCCGGGACAGCCTGATCCGCCACGGCGTGCACTCGGCCCGGCTGAGCTTCGGCGAGCAGGTGCTGGTCCTCGGTCCGACGCGAGAGGGGGGGCCGTGGCGGCTGGCGATTCCCAGCCCCGAGGACAAGAGGGAGGAGGTGTTTACGCTCTGGCTCGCCAACGGATCGGCGTCCACCTCGAGTCAATCCACCCGCTATGTCCAGGCGGCGGGGCAGACGATCGGGCACATCCTCGATCCCCGCACCGGGACGCCTGTCCCAGGCTGGGGAAGCCTGACGGTGGTCGCGGAGGATCCCTTGCGGGCGGACGTGCTCTCGACCGCGCTGTTCGTGCTTGGGCCCGACAGCGCCGTGGCCTGGGGGAACCGCCATCCGGATGTGGGGGTGCTCGTGCTCGACCGGCGGGACGGCGCCGTGCGGCCGCGGTGGAGCGACGGACTCCGGCCGGCGCTGGACTCCTCCACCGCCATGCCGCTCCGCTGAGCCCTGGCGGAGCCTAGGGCTGCTTGGCGGTGTCCGGCGCCTGCTGCGTGGCCTGGGAGCGCGCCCGGGCCGAGACGCGCGCCAGCTCCCGGTCGAACGTCGAGATCTTCGAGGCCCAACCCTCCGCCGCCACCGAGCCGTAGCTGAACACCAGCGCGGAATAGACCGGCAACTCCTCCGAAAAGATGAACAGCCCCATGCCGACCGTCTGCCGGCGGAGCTGCTGCCGGCTGAAATTGGCGTCGAGCGGGATGATGCCGACCGGGTCGAACCGCCGCGAGTTCATGGAGACGCCGATCAGGGTCGGCTCGAAACGGACGTCGGCCACGTTGCCGTACACCGTCACCAGCATCAGCCCAGGCTGGGACGTGCCGCTCATCTTGCTGACGGAGTCGATGGCCGCCCGGCGGCTCGCGATCATCCCGGAGAGCGCGCGGTATGCGTCGGGCGCCAGGAGGCGCAGCAGCCGCTCGTTCAGCGGCTCGAACCGCACCGTGAGCTGGCTGTTCGCGATGGAGATCGAGATCTGCTCCTGGGTGAGCGAACCGAGGCCCATCGGGGGCATCGTCCCCATCGGGTCGGGCGTCTCCTGCGAATGGACCCGTCCCGTGGTCGAGCAGGCGCAGAGCGCCAGCACGCATACCAGCCGGTAGAGTTGGTTCATGGCGGCGTTCCCTCGTGTGCGACGGCCAGAATGCTCTCGCCGAGATCGGCGATCCCTTCTCCGGTGACGACGCTGGTCGGCTGCAGTTCATCGGGTGGCAGGCCGAGCTCGGCCGCCAGCGCGAGCGTCCGTTCCCGGACCGCCACGCGCCCCAGCTTGTCGATCTTGGTCAGCACGGCCAGGACCGGGTGCCCCGAGTCCGCCAGCAGGCTCCGCACCACCTCGTCCTCGGCCGACAACTCCCGTCGGATGTCCAGCAGCCACACGACTCCGGCGAGCGTGTCCCGGTGCTGCACATAGCCGTCCAGCAACTCGCGAAACCCGGCGCGCGCGGTCTTGCTGGCGCGCGCGAAGCCGTACCCGGGCAGGTCCACCAGGTAGAGGCCCGGCAGCCGGAACACGTTCAGCAGCCTGGTCTTGCCCGGCGTGCCGCTGACCCGCGCGAGGCCCTTCTTCCCGACCAGCGCGTTGAACAGGCTGGACTTCCCGACGTTCGAGCGGCCGACGAACGCCACCTCCGGCAGCGCCGGGGCGAGGCGGACGCGAGGATCGGGAAAGGACCCGACGAATTCGACCGGGAGGCTGGACAGCGGGGGGCGGCCGCTGGGCCGCGGGGCGCGGGGGCCGTGGCGCCCCCTACGCTTCTTTCTTGTGCTTGACCCGCTCGGTCACCACGAGCGGCGGCTTGCCTTCGTTGACGCATTCCGGCGTGATGACCACCTCGCGCACGTCCTCCCGATCGGGCAGGTCGAACATGATGTCGGTCATCGTGGTCTCGAGGATGGCGCGGAGCCCGCGCGCTCCCGTGCCCCGCTTGAGCGCCTTCCGCGCCACCGCCCGGAGGGCCTCGGCGTCGAACGTGAGCCGGACGTCCTCGAGCTCGAACAGCTTCCGGTACTGCTTCGTCAGCGCGTTCTTCGGCTCGAGGAGGATCTGCACCAGCGCCTCCTCGTCCAGCGACTCGAGCGACACCGTGACCGGCAGCCGGCCCACGAGCTCGGGAATGAGCCCGAAGCGGAGCAGGTCGTCCGGCTCCACGTCGGCGAACGGGTCGTGCGTGGCTTCCGCGGGCCGCTCGGCCCGGGGACCCGCCGTGAACCCGATCTTCTGCCGGCCGACCCGCGCCTCGATGATCTTCTCGAGGCCGTCGAAGGCGCCGCCGCAGATGAACAGGATGTCCTTCGTGTTGATCTGGATGTACTCCTGCTGCGGGTGCTTCCGGCCGCCCTGCGGCGGGACCGAGGCCACCGTGCCCTCGAGGATCTTGAGCAGCGCCTGCTGGACGCCCTCGCCGGAGACGTCGCGGGTGATGCTCGGGTTCTCCGACTTGCGCGCGATCTTGTCGATCTCGTCGATGTAGACGATGCCGCGCTCGCACTCGGCGACGTTGAACTCGCCGGCCTGCAGCAGCCGGACCAGGATGTTCTCCACGTCCTCGCCGACGTAGCCGGCCTCGGTCAGGGTCGTGGCGTCGGCGATCGTGAACGGCACGTCGAGGATGCGGGCCAGCGTCTGCGCCAGGAGCGTCTTGCCGACGCCGGTGGGGCCGAGGAGGAGGATGTTCGACTTCTCGAGCTCGACCTCGCCGTCCCGGGCCGCGGCGGCGTTGATCCGCTTGTAGTGGTTGTAGACGGCCACGGAGAGGGTGCGCTTGGCGCGTTCCTGGCCGATCACGTACTGGTCGAGGATGTCCTTGATCTTCGGCGGGCGTCGGGACCGGGTGATGCTCTCGGCGACCTCCCGTTCCTCGTCCTCGGCCAGGATCTCATTGCAGAGTGTGATGCACTCGTTGCAGATGTAGACAGACGGGCCGGAGATGAACTTCCGGACCGAATCCTTGGACTTGCCGCAAAAGGAACAGCGGAGGTGCTTGTCGTTCGACATGCGCTGGCCGCCGATGGTGAGGGGGGACCCGACCCCGAAAGGTGGGCCGGGTCCCGGGGGGCGTCAAGGTTAGGCTGGCGGGGCGAGCCAGTCCTTCCGGGGCTCGAAGACGGCGTCGATGAGGCCGTACTCCTTGGCCTCCTCGGCGCTCATGAACCGGTCCCGGTCCATGTCCCGCTCGATCGTCTCGATCGGCTGGCCGGTGTGGAAGCTGTAGAGCTGGTTCATCTTAGCGCGCAGGTAGAGGATTTCCCGCGCCTGGATTTCGATGTCCGAGGCGGTGCCCTGCGCCCCGCCGGACGGCTGGTGGATCATGATCCGGCAGTGGGGCAGGGCGCTGCGCTTGCCCTTGGCGCCGGCCGCCAGCAGGAACGACCCCATCGAGGCGGCCATCCCCATGCAGATGGTGTTCACCGGCGCGCGCAGGTGCTGCATGGTGTCGTAGATGGCCATGCCGCTCGACACCACCCCGCCCGGGCAGTTCAGGTAGAGGTAGATGTCCTTCTCGGGGTTGTCCGCCTCGAGGAAGAGCAGCTGGGCGATGATGATGTTGGCGACGTCGTCGTTGATCGGCGGCGCCGAGGAAGACGATCCGGTCCATCAGCAGGCGGCTGAAGATGTCGTAGGTGCGCTCGCCCCGGCTGGACCGCTCGATGATGTAGGGAGGATAGACTGACACTGGACTCACCCTTCCACGGTGGATTGCTGGAGCAGGTAGCCGAAGACCTTGTCCTCGGTGATGGCGCGCTCGAGTTCCGGGAGGCGGTTGGCCTTCTGGAGCGAGCTGTAGACCTGGCCGGCCGGCACGTTGCGGGCGGCGGCCATGGCCGAAATGCGGGCGTCCACATCGCGCCTCGGTAGCGTAGAGTCCCTGGGCCTCCGCCACGGCCGACAGGACGAGGTCGCGGCGGACCTGCGCCTCGGCCACCGGCTGGAACTGGGCCGCGAACTCCGGCTCCTTCTCGTGCGGCACCCCGTAGGCATGGAGGTAGCCGTGGATCACGCGGTGGACCAGTGACGGCGGTGCCTCGACGCCGTTGGCCTCCACCAGCTTCTGGATCAGCTGGTCGCGCACCCGGGCGTCCGCCTCGCGCTGCGGCGTTCTGCTCGAGGTCGGCGCGGACCGCGGCGCGGAGCCCCGCCAGGTCCTCGAAGTCGCCCACCTCGCGGGCAAAGGCGTCGTCGAGCGGCGGCAGTTCCTGGCGCTTCACCTCGTGCAGCGCCACGCGAAGCTTGCGAATCTTGCCGCGCCGGGCCTCTTCCGGGTGGTCGTCGGGCAGGCGGATCTCGGTGTCGGCCACCTCCCCCGGCTGGAGCTCCATGATCCGCTCCTCGAGGGCCGGCAACGCCTGGCCCTCGCCCAGGATGATCGAGTGCGGCTGCGGCTCGGTGGGCCCGTCTTCCTCGAGCGAGGTGACGTCCACCTGCACCATCTGGCCGGCGCTGGGCCGCTGCCCTTCGACCGGGAGCCAGGTGGCCTTCTGCTCGCGGAGCCGGCCGATCTGCTCCTCCACTTCGACGTCGGTCACCGCGGGCACGCTGCGCGACAGCTTGAACCCGCCGACCGTGGACACCGCCACCTCGGGGCGGACCTCGACGTGCAGCTCGAACTCGATCGCTCCGCCCTCGTCGAACTTGAGGTTGCGGATCGACGGGTCGGCCACCGGCTTCAGCGCCTCGGACTCGCGCGCCTGGTTCCAGCTCTCGCGGATGACCTCGTCGAGCACGGTCTGCCGGATGGCGTCGTGGTATTTCTTGCGGACGATGGCGGGGGGGGCGTGGCCCTTCCGGAATCCGGGCATCCGGACGCTGGCCGCAACCTGCTTGACGGCGCGGTCTTCGGCGATGCGGACGCGCTCCACGGGAACGGTCACCTGGAGCGACTTGGAGGCGGCGTCGCCGCTGGTCGGTTGGATCGTGATGGTTGTCATGGCGAGGGGAAATCTACCCGCCCGCCGAGACCCGGGCAAACGACGCGGTGCTGTCAGCTCCCGGGGCGGGGCGGGAGGTCCCGGGCCACGGCGGCGTCCCGAAACCCTTCCCGGGCATGGGCGCCGTCGCAGAAGGGCTTGTTCGCCGAATGCCCGCATCGGCAGAGGGCGATCATGGTCCGTCCGCCCAGCCCGAAGGCCGTCCCCTCCGCGTCCACGACGCTGAAATCGCCCTCGATCCGGATCGGACCGTTCGGGTTCACGACGACGCGTGCCGAAATGGATGCCTCCCTGGGTTGAGTGCGACCGGAGGGACTCGAACCCCCACGGGTTTCCCCACCTGGTCCTAAGCCAGGCGCGTCTGCCGTTCCGCCACGGTCGCCGGTCGTCTCTCTGGCGGGTCAGTCCTTCCCGCCGGATCCTCCACGCAACTCCCGCTCGATGGCGCCGAGCGTGCCCTGCGCCTCCGGGCCGGTGTCGCCGCTCCTGCGGAGCCGCTTCGCCTCCCGCTCGAGTTCCCGCCGGAACAGGTCCTCGGCGACTTCCTGCCGGTGCTTGAGCTCCGCCGCGAAGTCCGGGTCCTCCGCCAGGCGCTGCATGTCCTCGCGCACCCGCGAGACCAGTTCGGCGATGTGCTCCCGCGCGTGGCGGGCGTCCACGTCGTCGGCGGGTAGGGCCTCGAGCCGCCTGGCCACGCGCTCCAGCAGCCGGAGGTACGCGCCGCTCGGCGCGGCCTGCCGCACCTGGTTCAGGTCGTCGGCCGCCGCGCTGTTCGTGCGCGCGCGCCGCTCGAGTTCGGCGGTTTCCGCGAGGAGCGCCCCCGCCACCAGGTTGGCCGCGGTGCGGAACTCGCCGTACGACTCGCGACCGCTCCGGCCGAGCGCGCGGGACACGATCAGCCCGTTCAGGGCACCCAGTGCCGCCACGACGAGCGGCGCCAGTGCCCGATCGAGGCCGAGCACCTCGCCCCGCCCCATCAGGCGGAGGAGGCCAAGGTAGATCAGGGCGGCGCCGATGTTCGCGATGATCCAGAGCGCGTAGTACCCCAGCGGTCCGGCGTTGCGCAGCCCCGCCAGGACCAGCGCGATTGCCCCTCCGGCGGCGCCCGCGGCCAGGCCGGCGACCGCCATGTCCAGCACCGCGGCCGGGATGTCGGCCCGTCCCTGCACCAGCCAGAGCGGCACACTGGCCAGGATCAACCCCGCCGTCACCGCCATGCCGAGCAGCGCACCCCAGAACGGGGGCTGCAGCGCCGGCGGGAGGCGCTCGGCGGCTTCGACCACGCGGAGGAGGCGGGACCGTTGGGTCATGTCGTCACTCCAGCAACCAGCCGAGGAAGATCCAGGAAACCTTGTCGCCGTCGAGTCCCACGCGCATCACGTGGAGGCCGTCGGCGTCGTCGGGAGCCACGTAGTCCCACGAGTCGTCTGTGCGCCGGTGCGGGTTTCCGTACAGTTCGCGGACCCGCTCCGCGGGGTCGCCTGACCGGAGCCCGCGCGCCGTCGCCAGGCTGGGGCCGGTCAGGGTGACGCCGTATCGCAACCCGTCGTCGCCGAACGCCACCGCCATGTCCGGGTAGGCCCACGCGAGCAGTTCGATGTCCGGTTCGTCGGGGTCCGGGAGCGAGATGATGGAGTCCGGTTCCCCGAGCAGCGCCAGGACGTCGGACGAGTCGGCGTCGTCGGGGAGGCCCGCCACCACGAAGTCGCTGTCCGTGAGCCAGCGGCTTCCCTCACGGCCGGGGGAGTCGCCGACACACGCCAAAGTGAGGGCCAGCGCGGCCAGGGGGAAGAGGGATCGGGAAATCACGCCGTAAACTATAAGCGGGAGGGGCGGCCGCGGCGCATCCCGACGCGCCCCGGCCGCCCCTCCCTTGACTGCCGAACCGGGACTACTGGTCGGACAGCTTGATCCGCCTGATGGTGCGGGCGCCGCCCGACCGGAAGGGCACGTAGACCTCGAGCGACACGATCCCGCCGGGGCCGGGCTTCTTCAGCGCGTTCCTGAGATCCGCCTCCGTGGTAACCGGGGTTCCCTCGACGCTCATGATGATCTCCGGCGGGCCGCCGGCGCTGGCCGGACTGAGGATGCCCCACGAGGGGCCGTCCGGCGTGACCTCGTCCACCACGAGGCCGCCGGTGCCGCGCGGGAGCCCGAGCTCGGCGGCGTCCGCCGGCTTGAGCGGCTGGACGGTGATGCCGAGCTGGGTCATCGGCAGGCCGGCATTCTCGGTGGCCTCCTCCGCCGGCGGGGTCGCCTGGGCCTCCGCCAGCTCCGGCACGTCGAGCGGAATCAGCTTGACCGGGTACGTCTTCCGGACGCCGCCCTTCCGGGCCACCTCGACCTGCACCACCTGCCCCGGCCGGCTGAAGCCGATGGCCTGTTGCAGCTGGGCGGTGTAGTTCACCGGCCGGCCGTCCACGCTGATGATGATGTCACCCGCGCGAATGCCTGCAGCTTCGGCGGGCGAATTGCCGGAGAACTGCTCGACCTTGACGCCCCGGATCTGGTCGAGGCCGACGTAGGCCGCGTCGTTCGGCGTGGCGTCGGTGATGTTGATGCCGAGCGCCGCTCGCTCGACGCGTCCGGTGGTGACGAGCTGCTCCATGACGGTCCGGGCCAGGTTGATCGGGATGGCGAATCCGTAGCCCGCGTTGAAGCCGGTCTCGCTGGCGATGGCGGAGTTCACGCCGATCACCTCACCCCGCACGTTGAGCAGCGGCCCGCCGGAGTTGCCGGGGTTGATGGCGGCGTCGGTCTGGATGAAGTCCTGGATGCTCCGTTGCGTCCGGTTGGGGAGGCTGTTGAGCCCCCGGCCCGTGGCGCTGATGATGCCGCTCGTGACGGTGAAGGTCAGCGCGTTGCCCAGCGGGTTGCCGATGGCCAGGACCCACTCGCCGACCCGCGCCTCGTCGCTGTTGCCGAACACGACCGGCTGGAGGCCGGTCGCCTTGATCCGGACGACCGCAATGTCGGTGTTCGGGTCGGTGCCGACCACCGTGGCGTCGAAGGTACGACGGTCCGGCAGCTCGACGGTGACCTTGTCCGCTCCCTCGACCACGTGGTTGTTGGTCAGGATCAGGCCGTCGGTGGACACCACGAATCCGGTCCCGCCCCCCTGCTCGACCCGGGGGCCGCGCCGGTTGTGCGGGAAGAACTGCTCCATGCCGGGGGGCAGCTGGACCTGTGGTGTGGTGTTGGTCTTCTGGGAACGGATGAACACCACGCTCGGCTTGACCCCCTCGGCCACGTCGGCGAAGGCGTCGCTCAGCGCCACCAGCATGTCGGAGGCGGGGCTGCTGACCGCGCCGGGCTGGCGTGCGACCGCCGGGGTGACGGCCTGATGACTCGCGGTCTGGGGCAGGAGCCCCGATTGGGATTGGGCCTGCGTGGCACCGGGCAGTTCGAGCACGCCGGCGAACATCAGCCCCAGCATGAAGGTCAAGCCGACCAGACTGCCGAATTTCAGCCAGTTGCGGGTGCGAACGGACATGATGCGGACTCTCTGTCGTGGATGTATACGCGCAAGTCCCGGCGCAGCCGGGTTACTCCATCATAACCCGGATGCGCAGGGAAAAGTTTCGGTCGCGCTCTACTTCTTGCTGTCGTCGACGATCTCGTAGTCGGCTTCGACGACGTCTTCGGGCTGGGCCGCCCCCTCCGGGGGCGTGCCGGCCGCCGGCTCCGCGCTGGCCTGGGCGCTCTGGTACAGCGAGGCGCCCGCAGCGGAGTAGGCCGCGTTCAGCTCGTCCAGGGCACGGCGAATCAGGTCCGGATCGCCGGTCTTGAGGGCGCCCTTCCCACCTTCCAAAGCGTTGTCCAGCTTGGACTTGGCCTCGGCCGACAGGCGGTCCACCCACTCCTTGCTGTCCTTCTCGACCTTGTACATCAGGCCGTCGAGCTGGTTCCGGGCCTCGATCTCGTCGCGCCGCTTCTTGTCGTCCGAGGCGTGCGCCTCGGCGCTCTTGACCATCTTCTCGATCTCGGTGTCCGAGAGCCCGCTGGACGCCTCGATCCGGATCTTCTGCTCCTTGCCGGTGGTCTTGTCCTTGGCCGACACGTGCAGGATGCCGTTGGCGTCGATGTCGAAGGTGACCTCGACCTGCGGCATGCCGCGCGGTGCCGGCGGAATTCCGGTGAGCTGGAACTTGCCGATCGTCCGGTTGTCCACGGCCAGCTGGCGCTCGCCCTGCAGCACGTGGATCTCGACCGTGGTCTGGTTGTCCTCGGCGGTGGAGAACATCTCCGACTTCTTGGTCGGGATGGTGGTGTTGCGCGGGATGAGGACGGTGGTCACGCCGCCGAGCGTCTCGATGCCGAGCGAGAGCGGCGTCACGTCGAGCAGCAGCACGTCCTTCACGTCGCCGCCGAGCACGCCGCCCTGGATGGCGGCGCCGATGGCCACGACCTCGTCCGGATTGACGCGAGCGGTTCGGTTCCTTGCCGAAGAACTCCTTCACGACTTCCTGGATCTTCGGGATGCGGGTCGAGCCGCCCACGAGGATGACTTCGTCGATGCTCTTCGGGTCGAGCCCCGCGTCCTTGAGCGCCTGCTGCATCGGCGGCATGGTCCGCTGGATCAGGTCGTCGACGAGCTGCTCGAACTTGGCCCGCGTGAGGTTGTAGTTCAGGTGCTTCGGGCCCGACTGGTCGGCCGTGATGAACGGCAGGTTGATGTCGGTCTGCTGGGTGCTCGACAGCTCCATCTTGGCCTTCTCGCCGGCTTCCTTGAGGCGCTGGAGCGCCATCGGATCCTTCGAGAGGTCGATGCCCTGGTCCTTCTTGAACTCGGTGACGAGCCAGTCGATGACGCGCTGGTCGAAGTCGTCGCCGCCGAGGTGGGTGTCGCCGTTGGTGCTCTTCACCTCGAACACGCCCTCGGCGAGCTCGAGGACGGAGATGTCGTACGTGCCGCCGCCGAGGTCGAAGACGGCGATCTTCTCGTCCTTCTTCTTCTCGAGACCGTAGGCCAGCGCCGCGGCCGTCGGCTCATTGATGATGCGCATGACGTCGAGGCCGGCGATCTTGCCGGCGTCCTTGGTGGCCTGCCGCTGCGAGTCGTTGAAGTAGGCGGGCACCGTGATGACCGCTTCGGTGACGGTGGTGCCGAGGTAGTCCTCGGCGGTCTGCTTCATCTTCTGCAGGATCATCGCGGAGATTTCCGGCGGCGTGTACTTCTTGCCCTGGATTTCGACCGCGGCCAGGCCGTTGGCGCCGTCGGCCACGGGGTACGGCACGCGGCCCGCCTCTTCCTTCACCTCGCCGGTGCGGCGTCCCATGAACCGCTTGATCGAGAAGATGGTCTGCTTCGGGTTGGTCACGGCCTGGCGCTTGGCCACCTGGCCCACCAGCCGCTCGCCGTCCTTCGTGAACGCCACCACCGACGGGGTGGTGCGGCCGCCCTCGGCGTTGGGGATGACGACGGGATCCCCGCCCTCCATCACGGCGACCACCGAATTGGTCGTGCCGAGGTCGATGCCGATGATTTTCGAGGCCATGCTGTCCGGTTCCTTTCTCGGGGAATTCGCGCACCAAGCCCTGCGGCTGGAAGCCGCCGGTCAGTGGCGCGCAGAGTTGCCCTACTCATGGGCAACCACCATACCGCGATTTTCTGCCAATATGGCACGACACCTAACACGTTCTATAGCATGTAATTACAAAAAAGTCCGGCCCGGATTTTCGGGCCGGACTTGGGGGACTGCCGCCGAGTCTAGAACGACTGGGCGAACGAGAAGGTGAAGGTCCAGTCGCCCCCTTCGAGGGGGCGGGCCGCACCGAAGCCGAGCAGCGTGCCGAACAGGCTGAGCCGGATTTCCTGCGTGGACTTCACCCCGTCCGAAGGCACCGAGAAGGGCTGCGTGACCCCGTCGACGACCTGGGTGCCGACCGCGTCCAGCGCCGCCTGGGCCGCATTGTCCGTGACCTCCGTGTACCCCGAATAGAACCGGTACGAGAGGTTGGGCGCGATCGGGGGGATGGTGGCCTTGCCGATCTGAAGCGGCGCCTGGAGGAAGGGGAGCGGCACGGCGATCATCCACCGTGTCAGCGCGCCGACGTCGCCGCCGAACTGGTCGTAGTCGTATCCCGGCATGCTGCCGGAGCCGCCGATGAGGAAGAGCTGCTGCGTCGGCGGAGCGTCGGAGACCGTGACGCCCGCGTCCGCCACGATCGTGAGGGTGAGCGTCTTCCAGTTGGCGCGCGCCACGAACCCGGCCTGAATGCGCTGATAGGGGAGGTCGCCCCCGCCGGCCTCATACGACGCGTGCAGGCCGATGCCCGGCCGGGTGTAGTGCGAGCTGATTTCCGGGTGCCAGTTCACGGAGGCCTGGACGCGGGGATACTCGTAGGGGGTCACGTACGGGTTGATCGTGTACGACTGCCCCAGCGGGCCTTCGGAAAGGTCCGCGACGGTGGAGCGGTCCTTCACGTAGTCCACGCGCGCGGTCACGCTGCCGGGGCCCATCGCCGAGAAGAAGCGGCTGACGCCGGCGCCGGCGGTCAGGCGGTCCACGTAGTCGTAGTTGTCGAGCTGGAAGAGCGCGCGGAGCCCGCGATTGTAGTCCAGCGGATCGGGGAACTTGGTGACGAGATCGAGATCCCGCATCGCTTTCAGGTTCGTGCTCCACCGGTCGCGTTCGAGGGTGGCGCTGATGCCGCCCCGAAAGAGACCTGGCCACCAGGCATACCCCGCCGTGCCGCGCAGTTCGAGGCCGGGCATGGAGTTCCGCAGCCGGAGGGTGCCCGACACGCCGGTGTAGAATCCTTCGACCCGGTTGAACCGAAGCGCCTGCAGGGTGGTCGGCCCCCTCCAGAAGTAGACCGGTTCGCCGTCAGGGCGGATCCTGAGCGGCCCGACCGCGAAGAGGTCCGACAGCGTCACCGAGTTGATCGCCTTGTCCGGGGGGTGCTGCCAGTCCCGGTATTCGTGCAGCGAGTCCTTCGGGACCGAGGAGCGGCCGGGAGTCACCGCCGCCAGCGCGGGCGCCAGTGGCTCACCCGCCGGAGCGACGTCGGGGGCCAGGTCGCGCAGGGACGTCATGACCCGCAACGTGCTCCAGCTCTCGGTCGTGAGCGGGATCAGCACCTCGAGCTCGATGCGCTGGTAGGTGGGAATCCACCCGGCGCCCGGCACCTCGGTCGTCACGATGTCGGCCACCGCGGCGTTGAGCACGATGCTGTTGAGCCGCTTGGCCTTCCCCTCCGGGGGCGGTCCACCCACGGTCAGGAACTGCCCCCGCAGCCGGCGCAGCGCGCCGGTGGCGGGGTCGAGGTAGAGATCGCCGCGGAACACCTTCGTCTTTTCCGCGAGCGAGTCCCACGGCACGACGATCACGCGGACCACCCGTTGCGGCGGGCCGACCGGGAAGTCGACGGTGAGGGTGTCTCCGCCCTCGAAGCGATAGTAGCGGTCGCGCCCGGGCCCCAGCGGCGACCAGACGGCGTGCAGCCCGGATGAATCCATCCCGACCTCGGTCGGGGCGCCGCTGTTCGCGCCGAAGAGGTCGAGTCTCTCTCCCGTCAGCGTCGGCATGATCCACCCGTTGGCCAGCGCCGCTGATCCGGGAAGCGGCACGCCGGTGGTGATCACCCGGTACCCCTCTTGGTACTGCCCGAACCCGCGGCCCACGACCCACGTGAACTCGCCGGCCGTCTGCTCGATGGTGGACGCTCCCTCGATGCGGTCCGGCAGTCGCTTCACGAGGCCGACTTCCGATTCGTAGCGCGCCGTGTAGCCCCGGAGGCTTGCCGGCGGGGCGGCGTTGGCCGACTCGGCGCGCTGGACGAGGGCGCGCAAGGCGGGCGAGGAGTAGCCCGTGGTGTCGGCGGCCTGGGCCTGACCGAGGAGGAGCAAGATGGCCAAAGTGTGCATGGGACCGTGGTTGTCGCCTAGAAGGTGAACCCGCCGCCTGCGTTGATGAAAATACCCTGACCCGCTCCCGTGGCCACGTTCAGGCTCGCGGCGAGCGACCGGTCGAGCAGCGCCGCCCAGAGGCCGCCGCCGAAACTCGGATGCCAGGTGTCCGACTGCTCACCGTCCACGAACACCCGTCCCACGTCGGCCAGGCCGAGGACGCCGAAATCCCAGGGGAGTACGAACGTCACCCGCGACACGCGGAGCCGCAGGTCGAGATTGCCGAACACCGCTTGGTTGCCCTCGTACCGTCCCATCGGGAGGCCGCGCACCGTGCGCCCGCCGCCGATGAAGGCCGCCTCGAAGTAGGGAACGTTTCCGTCGGTGTGGGTGGCGGACACGCGGGCCGCCACCGTCATCGAATGCCACCAGTGCGGCGTCAGGTAGGTCGCGATGGACCCGCTCAGCGTGCCGAACGCGCCGCTGCCGTCGCGCACCCATGGATACCAGGCGCCGTCCAGCGTGGCCAGGATCCCGTGTCGGGGCGCGCCGTGGACGTCCCGCGTGTCGAGGGTGAACTGCCCGGTGAGGCCGGCCTCGCCAAACGCCGGGCTGCCGTACGGCTGGTCGATGCCGATGAAGAGGGTGTCGGGGACGGGGGTCGTGACGGACTTCAGCTCAATGCCCGCCCCCACCTTGACCCGCTTCGAGAGCGGCACCACGAGCGACGGTGCGAAGGCGTACAGCTCCCGGCCGGCCCGGTAGTAGCTGGAGGCGCTGTCGCCCGGTGTGTCGTTGCCGAAGCCGTAGAAATAAATGGCGTCGACCGCGGAGGCTACCGCGTTCACGTGCAACTGCAGCGGGGAGTGCGCCCACCGGAAATCGCCCAGCAGCTGGATGACGCCCCGGTTCGCATCAGTGCCGTACCCCGCGCGGAGGGTCACCTGGTTTCGGTATGGCCGGGCCTCGCCCGACCAGTCGGTCCGGACGATGCCGCCGCCGATGAGGAGGCCGACGCCCGAGGTCAGTTCGAGCCAGCCGGTGGGATGGAAGTTGCGGCGGCCCTCGGTCCGCACCGCACCGGTGCTGTCCAGGTGCGCGAGCGGGTCGCCGACCGTCGTCGGCCGGACCGGGATGGCCCCTGGCGCAGCGGCGACCTCGATGTCCTTGCCGTAGACCGCCGCCGGGCTCTTTCCCGCTGCGCCCTCGACGATCAGCGGGGCGGCGGGCACCGGTACGATCCGGAGCGAGGGCGCCCGGCCGCGCTCACCGACGACGCGCACGGTGTCCTGGCCGCCGCCGAGAAAGAGCGTGACGCGCTCGGTCTCGCTTGCCGCGAAGCGCTGCGCTTCGTTTCCCACCGTCAGACTCAGCGAGTCGGCCGCCGGCCACTCCACCGTCACCGCCTCCGTGCCGGCGCTTCCGTATACCTCCGCCTCCCCGCGCACCTGCTCGAACATCAGGTCCACCGCGCGCGGAAGATTGTCACGGCGCTCGCGCAGGGTGCGGTCGAGCCGTTTGCCAACCAGCGACTGGTACGCGGTGGGCAGCCTGCCCACCGCCGCGGCGATGACCGAATCGGTGAGGCTCGCCTGCAGGGCGGCCGCCAGGGAATCCCAGATTGGCCGCCCGAGCGACCCGATGAGATATCGGTACGCGCTCGCCTGGTCCGGAATGCCGGTCAGGGTGTGCGGATAGTCGGGCCCGAAGGTGGTGAGGTCGGGCTGGAGCGGCCGGCTGAGATAGGTCGCGATGCCGTCGTACCTCGCCAGGGCTCCTTCCCGAAACGTGCCAAGGGGGCGCCAGATCAGGCCGCCGTCCGGGGAGGGTATCGCCTCCCACCGCCAGTCGAGGAACAGCGGGTCGAGGCTGCCGACGTAGACGTTGAAGAGGCTTGCCTGCAGTGCGGCGCGCGCGTCCACCCGCTCGGCCGGATCCAGGCGGGTGCGATGCAGCATGGCGAGGGAGGTGACGACGCTCCCGGGCGCGACCGGGCCGGTCGAATCCGAGGTGGGTACCGGATCCCGGCGCAGGAGGTACCCGGCGAGGCCGCTGTCGCCGGCCTGGAGCGCGCCGAGCGATGCGCGCGGAGGCAGCGCGACGAGCCACGCCGCCTGGTTGGGTACCCCCGCCGCCTCGGCGAGCGCGGCCGCCACCAGCGGACCCGCCGGGTTCCGGCCGCTCGTGAGGTCCGCGATGATCCCCGAGCTCACGCTCGCCGGCACGATGCCCGAGGGGAAGCTCCGCGGGTCGGTCCGGTCGAGGGGGAAGAAGGTCCAGTGACTGCCGTCGGCCCCGTCCAGATACACCAGGCCCACCGCGTGGCTGGTCCCCTCGCCGGCGGCGCGGAGACCCCCGCCGGTGGCGGCGAGGTCGAGGACCGGCAGGGTGATCGGGGTGTTCCAGACGACGCGGTAGCGCGCGCCGAACATGACCGTGCCGAGCCACCGGATCCAGGACGTGGTGCTGAATTGAGGGCCGGGAACGAGGGTCACGCTGTCGCGGGTGACCGGGACAGATTGCGCCGCCAGCCGTGGCGCGCCACAGCTGGCCAACACGAGGCCGACCCGCACCGTGGTCGCGAGAAGGGGGCGCATCGTGCGTCGTCCGGCCTAGGGAAGCTTGCCGATCGCCTCGGTGGTGACTCGCTGGACTTGCGGATTGTCGGGGAATGCCTGGGCGATGCCCTGGAGCACTGCTCGGGCCGAATCCGGGTGTCCCATGGCCAGGTAGGCGTCGCTTCGAAGCACGCCGACCTGGAGCACCAGGCGGGGATTGTCCGCCGGGATGGTGAGGGCGTTGAGCAGCGCCATCGCGGCGGCGGGATCGTGCCGGTCGATCAGCAGGGAGCGCGCGGAAAGGAACGCCACGCTGAGGTCGCCCGGCATCTGACGGGCCAGCTCCTCCGTCAGTCGCGCCGCGCTGGCCGAGTCGCCGGCCTCGCGGTCGGTCCGCGCAGCGTTGTAGAGTCCGGCCACGAGCAGCCGCTTCACGTCTTCCGGGTCGCCGGAGCGGGTGCCGACGCCGCCGGCGTAGCTGTAAACGAGCTCCCCGCCGTGTTCTGCCGCCTCGAAGAGGAAGAAGGCCGCCACGACGCCGGCGGCCGCGGAGCCGATCAGCGCCAGCCGCCGCACCTTCTCCTTGTTCCGCATCGCCAGGGCGAGGATCTCAAAGCCGGCCACCAGGAGGAACAGGTTCCGAGCCCGTTCGCCCAGTTCCTCGTGTTCTTCCACGGCGGGCCGTGCCCCGGGGATCCGCTCGACGGGCCCGTGCGCCTGGTCGCCTGAGCGCGCGGCCAGCACCCCGGACACCGCCGCCGCGAGGAGCGCCAGCGTCGCGGCGGGCCGGATCCACTCCAGCTTGACGAAGAAGGTGAGGAGGCGGAGTCCCACGCCGATGAAGCCGAGGACCACGATGAAGTGGACGATTTGGGGATGGAACGACGCGATGTTGGGCATCTGGCCGGGTTGGGTTGAGGAAGAGTGAATCTACAGCCTCTTGCCGAGCGGCTCAAACGGCCGCCGTCTTCTCGACCGCCCGCCCGACGAGGATGGTGATGTTGTCACTGCCGCCGTCCTCGAGCGCGTCGGCCAGCAGCTGCTCGCAGACTTGCTGCGAGGAGGTCATGGCCCGGAGGCGCTCGCCGATCCGCTCGTCGGACACGTGCTTGGTGAGCCCGTCGCTGCAGAGCAGGATCACCTGGTTCCATACGCTCTCGAACTGGGTCACGACCGGCGCGGTCTGGTGCCCGCCAATGGCGCTCGAGAGCACGTGGGCCCAGCGCGTGCGCGGGGCGTCGGCGCGGGTGAGCACGCCCTGGTCCACGAGCTCCTGGGCCATCGTCTGGTCACGGGTGATCTGCGTCAGGACGCCGTCGCGCATCAGGTAGCAGCGGCTGTCGCCGATCTGCAGGAGGTACGCCCGGGGCCACACCCCGAGGAACAGCGTCAGCGTGGTCGCCATGTTGCGGCCGCCCGGGTCGGCCTTGGCGCGCTCCACCACGCGTTCGTGCGTCTGCATGGCGGCGTCCTGGAGCGCCTGCGCAAAATCCTCCGCGGCCGATGCGTCGGCACTGTAGTACGCCTTCATGCTCTGTGTCACGTAGTCGGTAATCCCCTCGACCGCGAGGCGGCTCGCCTCCTCGCCCTGCGAACTGCCGCCGACCCCGTCAGCCACCATCGCCAGGAACGCCAGCCGTTCCGCCGCGGGCCACCGCGTGCCGTCCGGCAGGCTGGTGCGGAGGATCTGGACCTGGCGCCGAAGCGAGCAAATGAGGAAGTGGTCCTGGTTCGACGACCGAACGCTGCCGACGTGCGTCAGCCCGAAGACGTCGATCTCCTCGTCGGTCGGCTTCCGTGCCGCGAGCACTTCCTGGGCGGTCTCTCGGGATGGGCTCATCGGGATTCCTCTCGGCTGCGCGTGGCCCCTCCGGGGCGGGTCCCGGACGGAGGCTCCTTTTCGGGAAGCTACGCCCGCCCCGGGTATCTGCAATGGCCGGGACGTACCGTGCGCCCGGAAGGCCGCCGCGGGCACCGCGCTGGCATATATTACGGGATCCTGCACGGTCGCTCGGCCCGGCTCGGCCGCCCATCGCCTGGGAGTCGCATGCCCTCCAGTCGCACCATCTCCGGAACGCCGCCGGCGGACTTCCCGGTTGCCGTACACCCGCGCAATCCCGGCATGCCGCTGGACCTCTCCTGGGTCCGCGCCGTGCGCGCCAACCTCAGCGCCATCGAGCGCCGGGCGGCCACCATTCCCAGGCGCCGGACCGTCAAGAAGGAATACCAGGCGGCCTGGCTGCTCCGGGCGATCACCCTGATGGACCTCACCACGCTCCAGGGTGATGACACGGCTGCCCGCGTCCGCCGGCTCTGCGCCAAGGCGTGCGCCCCGGTCCGGGAGGACCTCCTCGTCGCGCTCGACGCCCAGGGACTCGGCATCCGCGTGGCGGCGGTCTGCGTGTACCACGCCATGGTGACGGCGGCTGCGGAGGCGCTGCGGGGGACGGGCATTCCGGTCGCGGCGGTGTCCACCGGCTTTCCGGCCGGACTGAGCCCTTTCCCCCAGCGCGTCGCGGAAATCCGCGCGTCGGTCGAGGCGGGCGCCGACGAGATCGACGTCGTCATCACCCGCGGCCACGTCCTCTCGGGCGACTGGGAGGCGCTCTACGACGAGGTCCGCACCTTCCGGGAGGCCTGCGGTGACGCCCACATGAAGGTCATCCTGGGCACCGGCGAGCTCGGCACCCTGCGCAACGTGGCCCGCGCCAGCGTGGTCGCCATGATGGCGGGCGCCGACTTCATCAAGACCTCCACCGGCAAGGAGCCCGTCAACGCGACCCTGCCGGTCGGACTGGTCATGGTGCGCGCCATTCGCGACTACCTCGAGCGCACCGGGTACCGCGTCGGCTTCAAGCCGGCCGGCGGCATCCGGACCGCCAAGGACTCCCTCGACTGGCTCGCGATGATGAAGGACGAACTGGGCGAGCCGTGGCTGCGTCCCGAGCTCTTCCGCTTCGGGGCCAGCGGCCTCCTCGCCGACATCGAACGCCAACTCGAGTTCTTCGTGACCGGCAGGTACTCGGCGTTTCACCGGCATCCGCTGGCGTGACGATCACGGGCTGAGGACAAGGACCCCGACATGGCATCCATCCCAGAGATCTTCGCCTCCATGGCGTACGGGCCCGCCCCCGAGTCCGCCAAGCCGGCGGAGGAGTGGCTCGACCGGCACGGCCGCCGCTTCGGCATGTTCATCGGCGGGGCGTGGACACCCCCCGGCGACCTCTTCGACACCGTCAATCCCGGGACGGGACAGCCGCTCGCCAGGGTGACGCAGGCCTCCGCCGCGGACGTGGACCGTGCGGTGGCCGCGGCGCGCGCCGCCCAGCCGGGGTGGTGGGCGCTGGGGGGCCACGGCCGCGCGCGGCACCTGTACGCGCTGGCGCGGGCGGTGCAGCGGAACGCGCGGCTGCTCTCGGTGGTGGAGTCCCTCGACAACGGCAAGCCGATCCGCGAATCGCGCGACATCGACATCCCGCTCGTGGCCCGGCACTTCTACCATCACGCGGGGTGGGCGCAGCTGATGGACCGCGAACTCCCCGGAATGGAGCCGGTCGGCGTCGCGGGGCAGATCATCCCCTGGAACTTCCCGATGCTCATGCTGGCCTGGAAGATCGCGCCGGCCATCGCCATGGGGAACACCGTGGTGCTGAAGCCGGCGGAGTTCACCTCGCTCACCGCGCTGCTGTTCGCCGAGCTGTGCGTGGAGGCGGGGCTGCCCGCCGGCGTGGTCAACATCATCACCGGCGACGGGCGCACCGGCGCCGCGCTGGTGGCGCATCCCGGCGTGGACAAAATCGCCTTCACCGGGTCCACGGACGTCGGGCGGCTCATCCGGGTGGCCACCGCCGGCACCGGGAAGAAGCTGTCGCTCGAGCTCGGCGGGAAGTCGCCGTTCATCGTGTTCGACGACGCCGACCTCGACAGCGTGGTCGAGGGGGTGGTGGACGCCATCTGGTTCAACCAGGGCCAGGTCTGCTGCGCGGGCTCCCGCATCCTGGCCCAGGAGGGGATCGCGGCGCGGCTGGAGGAGAAGCTCAAGGCCCGGATGGAGACCCTCCGGCTCGGGGATCCGCTCGACAAGGCGGTGGACATCGGCGCGATCATCGCCCCGGTGCAACTCGAGAAGATCCGGGAACTGGTCCGCAAGGGCGAGGAGGAGGGCGCCCGGATGTGGCAGCCCTCGTGGAGCTGCCCGACCGAAGGGTATTTCTACCCGCCCACGCTCTTCACCGAGGTGGCGCCGGCCGCGACGGTGGCGCAGGTGGAGATCTTCGGGCCGGTCGTGGTGATGATGAGCTTCCGCACGCCGGTGGAGGCGGTCGAACTGGCCAATAACACACGCTACGGCCTCGCTGCAAGCGTCTGGACCGAGAACATCAACCTGGCGCTGGACATCGCGCCGAAGGTGAAGGCCGGCTCGGTCTGGATCAACTGCACCAATATGTTCGACGCCGCCTCGGGCTTCGGCGGCTACCGCGAGAGCGGGTTCGGGCGGGAGGGCGGGAAGGAAGGGTTGTGGGAGTATGTGAAGGAGGGCGGGGCAGCGGGGCAGGGGGGCAGGGGGGCGGTCAAGCCGTACGCCGCCAAGACTGCCTTGCGGCCCCGCAGCCCCGCCGCCTCGCCTTCGATCGACCGCACCCCCAAGCTCTACATCGGCGGCGCGCAGGTGCGCCCCGACTCAGGCTACAGCCTGCCGGTGCACGGGGCGGACGGGGAAGTCGCGGGCGAGGTCGGGCATGGCAACCGGAAGGACATCCGCAACGCGGTCGAGGCGGCGCACGCGGCACGGGGATGGGCCCGCGCGACGGCGCACCTCCGGGCCCAGGTGCTCTACTACATCGCCGAAAATCTCGCGGCGCGGCGTGACGAATTCTCGGCGCGCATCGTCGCCCTGACCGGCCGGTCGAGGCGGCAGGGCCAGGAGGAGGTGAACCTCTCGCTTGCCCGGCTGTTCAGCTACGCCGCCTGGGCCGACAAGTGGGACGGGCGCGTGCACCACACCCCCGTCCGCAACGTGACGCTCGCCATGCCGGAACCGCTCGGCGTGATGGCCGTCGTGTGCCCCGAGGAGTGGCCTCTCCTCGGCTTCCTGTCGGCGGTGCTGCCGCCCCTGGCGATGGGAAACACCGTGGTGGCGCTCCCGTCCGGGCGCTGGCCGCTGCTCGCCACCGACCTCTACCAGGTACTCGACACGTCGGACCTTCCCAAGGGTGTCCTCAACATCGTGACGGGCCCGCGCGAGGAGCTTGCCGCGGTGCTGGCCGCGCACGACGACATCGACGCCATGTGGTACTGGGGAACGGCCGAGGGAAGCGCCGCGGTGGAGAAGCTCTCCGCGGGGAACCTCAAGCAGACCTGGGTGAACCACGGCCGGGGGGTGCGGTGGGAGGTGGCGGCCGACGGGGAAGGGGAGCGGTTTCTCCGTCACGCGACCCAGGTCAAGAACGTCTGGGTGCCTTACGGGGAGTGACGCGCTTTCGCTCGCCGTCTGGCCGGCGGGTCGGCCAGGGCGAGCGAGACGTTGATGGTGATCTTCCGGCCAAGGACTTTCTGCAGGACGTCCGCCTTGCGGCGCGCGGCCCATCCCTCCAGCTCCATGTTCGCGCCGGCCCGCCGCGGCGCGATCCGCAGCACCAGCTTCTTCCGCGTCAGCTCCGCCCTCACCTGATCCACCACCGCGGTATGCCCGCGGTCCAGCCCGTCGGCCACGCGCAGGAGGCCCGCGGTGCGCCGCACCAGCGCCTGGTCGTCGGGTGAGAGGGCCGCGAACTCCGGGTCGGAGCGTTTCGGGCCGCGCCGCCGATGGTAGCGGCTAACGAGCGCCACGAGGGACCGCTCGCGGGCGCCGAGCCCGATCCGGTCGGCGTGCATGATGAGCTGGTAGCTGTGCCGGTGGTGGCTCTTGTAGCTCACGAGCTGGCCGACGTCATGCAGGATGCTCGCGGCCTCGAGGATGTGGCGCTCCTCGGCGGTGCATCCGACGGCCTCGCCGATCTGGTCGAAGAGCGACAGCGCCAGCAGCCGGACCTGCTCGACATGCCGCCGGTCGGTGCGGCAGCGGTCGGCGAACTCCCGGACGAGCCGCATCGGGTCCACTGCCGGCGCCGTGTCGGCCGAGGCGCCGACCATTTCCCAGAGCAGTCCCTCCCGCAGTCCGTACGCGCTGACGGTGACGCTGCCCGCGTCGAGGCGCTCGAGGACCGACGCGATGACGGTGAGCCCCGCGAGGATGATGTCGGCCCGCTCGGGGTTCAGGCCCGGCACGCTCCGGCGCTGGAGCGCCGTGCGGGTGGACAGCCACTCGACCAGGTGCTCCACTTCCGCGACCGACACCTCGATGCCGTGCACCGGCTCGTTGGGATCGCCGCCCCGCCGCGCCACCGCCATCCGGCCAAGGTTGGTGAACGTCCCCCCCGACCCGATGATCCGCGCGCCCATCCACGCCCGCTTCGGCAGTTGGCGCGTGAGGCGCTTGCCCAGGTGCCTCCGAAGCGCGGCGACCTCGCGGTGGGCGGCCCGCTTGCCGGGGAGGAACTGCTCGGTGAGCCGGACCGCGCCGTAGGGGAGGGACCGGCTCATCTCCACCAGCCCGTCCACCGCGCCGACCAGCTCGAGGCTGCCGCCGCCGATGTCGGCGATGATGGACTTCGTGTTGTCGAGCCGGAAGTGGTGGCGGACGGACCGCCAGGAGAGCTGGGCTTCGTGCTCGGTCGATGATGACCTGGAGGGGGAGGCCGAGCTCGTCGCGGACCCGGCGGACGAATTCGTCGCCGTTCTTGGCCTCGCGCACGGCGGCGGTCGCGACCGCGGCGATGGTGGTGGCGCCGCGGCGCCGGCAGACGTCGGCCATGCGCCGGAGCGCCGTCAGGGCGCGCTCCATGGCGGCGGGATCCAGCCGCCCGGTGGCGGCCAGCCCCTGGGCCAGGCGGGGCTGGGCCTTGATCTCGTCGATCGGCGCCAGGCCGGTGGCCGGGTCGTACTGCGCGATCAGGAGCCGGATCGAATTGGAGCCCACGTCGATCGCGGCGAGCCGCGCGCCCGGGCCGGGCCGCTTCACCGCTTCGGGCTTCCCGCCGGCCACGCCGCGTCGCCGACGTCCTCGGCGTGGTGCTTGATGGACTTCCCCTCCACCAGGAACACCACGTCCTCCCCGATGTTGGTGGCCAGGTCCGCCACCCGCTCGAGGTTGCGGCTCACGAGGAAGAGCTCCATGCCCGCGCCGATGGTGTGCGGGTCCTCCATCATGTGGGTCAGGAGGATCCGGAACACCGAGCGGTGCAGCACGTCCACCTTGTCGTCGCGCCGGCAGACCTCGCGGCCCGCCTGCGCGTCGCCCCGGATGAACGCCTCGAGGGCGTCCGACAGCATGTCGCGGGCGAGGCGCGCCATCTCGACGATCTCGGGCTCCGGCGCGATGGCGCGCTGGTCGGCGAGCCGCTCGGCCGACTGCGCGATGTTCACCGCGTGATCGCCGACCCGCTCGAGGTCGTTGGCGATCTTGAGCGCCGACGTGAGCATGCGGAGGTCGCGCGCCATCGGCTGCTGGAGCGCCAGCAGGTTGATGCACATGCTCCTCGATCTCGACCTCCATGCCGGTCGATGACCCGGTCGCCGCTGATGACCGCGCTGGGCCTTCCGGCCGTCCCGCTCCAGCAGCGCCTCGACCGCCAGCCCCAGCGCCGCCTCCGCCTCGCCCGACATCGTGAGGAGGCGGATCTTGACCTGGCTCAGCTCGTCGTGAAAATGCCGGTGGGCCTCGGTCATCCGAATCTCCCCGTGATGTACGCCTCGGTGCGCTCGTGCGCCGGGGCGGTGAAGAGCTGCTCGGTGTCGCCGAACTCGATCAGTTCGCCGCGGTCGAAGAACCCGGTGTAGTCCGACACCCGGGCGGCCTGCTGCATGTTGTGCGTCACGATGACGATCGTGTAGTGCTTCTTGAGCTCGAAGATCAGCTCCTCCACCTTCTGGGTCGCGATCGGGTCGAGCGCGGAGCACGGCTCGTCCATCAGCAGGACGTCGGGCGCGTTCGCCGAGCGCCCGCGCGATGCAGAGCCGCTGCTGCTGCCCGCCCGAGAGCCCGGTGCCCGGCTCGTGCAGGCGGTCCTTCACCTCGTCCCACAGCGCCGCCTGGCGCAGGCTCCGCTCCACCAGGTCGGGCAGGTCGCGGGGGAGCACCAGGCGGTTGACGGTGGGGCCGTACGCCACGTTGTCGTAAATCGACTTCGGGAACGGGTTCGGCCGCTGGAACACCATGCCGACTCGCCGCCGCAGGTCCACCAGGTCGCGCCCGGCGCCGTAGATCGACGCGCCGTCGAGGAGCAGCTCGCCCGAGTGCCGGACGTCGGGCAGCAGCTCGTGCATCCGGTTGATGGCCCGGAGGAAGGTGGACTTGCCGCAGCCCGACGGCCCGATGATGGCGGTGACGGCGTGCCGCTCGATGCCGAGGGAGATCCCCTTGAGGACCTCCGTGGCGCCGTAGGAGAAGCGGAAGTCCCGCGCTTCCACGACGGGCGCGCCGGCGCCGGCCGGCTTCGCGGGCTGGCGCCGCGGGGACAGGGTCGGCCTGAGGCCGGATGCATGCGGCATGGCAGTCCGTCCGAGGAGAGTGGAGGTCATCCGAACCGCCCCGTAATGTAGGCTTCGGTGGCTTCGCGGGCCGGCGAGGTGAACATCTGGCGTGTCGCGCCGGTCTCGACCAGCTCGCCCAGGTAGAAGAAGCTCGTGGTGTCGGAGACGCGCGCGGCCTGCTGCATGTTGTGCGTCACGATGACGATCGTGAATTCCCGCTTGAGCGTGTACAGCAACTCCTCGATCCGCTGTGTGCCCTGCGGGTCGAGCGACGCCGTCGGCTCGTCGAGGAGGATGACCTCCGGGCGCGGCGCGATCGTCCGCGCCACGCAGAGCCGCTGCTGCTGCCCGCCGGAGAGCGCCATGGCGCTGGCGGTCAGCCGGTCCTTCACTTCGTCCCACAGGGCCGCACCGTGCAGCGCGCGTTCGACGGTCTCGGCCACCTCGGTCCTGGACCGGTGTTGCCCCACGCGGAGCCCCGCCGCCACGTTGTCGAAAATCGACATCGTCGGAAAGGGGGTCGGCTTCTGGAATACCATGCCGACCCGGCGCCGGAGCTGCATCGGGTTGACGGCCGGGGCGTACACATCCTGGCCGTCGAGCAGCACCCGCCCGGTGATCCACCCGCCGGGCGGAGAGTCTCGTGCATCCGGTTGAGCGAGCGCAGGAAGGTGGACTTCCCGCACCCGGACGGCCCGATGAGGGCGTGCACGCGGTTGGCCTCGAAGCCCAGCGACACGTCCTTCACCGCCGTGGTCTTGCCGTACATGGCGCTGAGGCGTTCGGTGGCGATCCGCGGGGTCGGGTCAGCCATGCTGGGTGAACTTCCGCCGGGTGGCCAGCCGCGCGGCCGCGCTCAGCACCAGCACGACCAGGATCAGGACGAGCGCCGTGGCCCACGCCAGCTGGTGCCACTCCTCGTACGGGCCGATGGCGTAGTTGAACACCACGAGCGGCAGGGCCGCCATCGGCTGGTCGAGGTTGAAGGAGAGGTACTGGCTGCCGAGCGCCGTGAAGAGAAGCGGCGCGGTCTCCCCTGCCACCCGCGCCACCGCCAGCAGGCTGCCGGTGACGATGCCGGGGAGGGTGGTCCGCACGACCACGGACAGGCTGGTCCGCCAGCGCGAGTAGCCGAGCGCCAGCGCCGCCTCGCGCAGCGAATGAGGCACCAGCTTGATCATCTCCTCGGTGGTGCGCGTGACCATCGGGACCATCAGGATGGCCAGCGCCACGCTTCCCGCGAAGGCCGAGAAGTGCTTCTGCGACGCCACGATCCAGGTCCAGGCGAAGACGCCGACGACGATCGAGGGGGTGCCGTTCAGCACGTCGGCCACGAAGCGCGTCGCGAACGTGAGGCGGGAGGCCGGGAACTCGGCGCAGTAGATGCCCGCCCCGATCCCGAGCGGAAGCCCGATCAGGCAGGCCACGCCGACGATCAGGAGCGTACCGACGATGGCGTGGAGCACGCCGCCGCCAGTCTCGCCGGCCGGCACGGGGACGTTCGTGAAGAAGGCCAGGTTGAGGCTGCCCGCCCCCTTGGCGATGAGCGTGCCGAGGATCAGGAGCAGCGGGAGTACGGCCAGCACCACGGCCAGGCCCATCAGGCCCACCATGAACCGGCTGCGCAGGCGGCGCACGGCGCTGCGGTTCATGCGCCCCGCCCCCCGCCGCCCCGGGCCACCCGCCAGATGAGCAGCCGGGCCGCCGCATTGATCAGGACCGTGACCACGAAGAGGGTCAGCGCCACGTAACTGAGGGCGGCGAGGTGCAGGTTCTCGACCGCTTCGGTGAATTCGTTGGCGATCGCGGCCGCCATGGTGTAACCGGGGGCGAAGAGCGAGGCCGCGATCTCGTGCCGGTTGCCGATCACCATCGTGACGGCCATCGTCTCGCCCAGCGCGCGGCCCAGCCCGAGGATCACGGCACCGATGATGCCGGAGCGGGCGTAGGGCAGCACCGCGCCGGTCAGCGCCTCCCAGCGCGTGGCGCCGAGCGCGAGCGCCGCTTCCCGCTGGGTGTTGGGGACCGCCAGCAGCACCTCCCGGGACACGGACATGATGTACGGCATCACCATGATGGCCAGGATGACGGCGGCCGAGAGCATGCTGGGTCCGTAGATCGGCCCCTGGAAGAAGGGCAGGAAGCCGAGGGTGTCGCGCAGGAAGGGGAAGATGGTGGCACGGAGGAACGGGATCAGGACGAAGATGCCCCACAGCCCGTAGACCACGCTTGGGATCGCCGCCAGCAGCTCGATGACGAAGGCGATCGGCCCGCGGATCCGCATCGGGGCGAACTCGGTGAGGAAGATCGCGACGCCGAGGGAGAGCGGGACCGCGATCAGGAGCGCGAGCGCCGAGGAGACGACGGTGCCGAAGATGAGCGGGAGGGCGCCGAAGAGTCCCTCGACGGGGTCCCAGTCGCTGGAGGTGAAGAACCCGAATCCGAAGGCGTCGATGGCGAGCCGCGACCCCACCCAGAGCTCCCAGATGAGGAACCCGAGAAGCACCGGCACCGCCAGGGCGGCGACCGTGAGGAGCGCCTTGAACAGGCGATCCCCGAATCGTGCGCCGCCGAGGGCCCGGAGGAGTGTCGCGTCGGGAGCTGTCATGGGGGCAGAACCTACCGGGCCATCGTAGGCGGTTGGTCACGCGAACGTAACGGATGTGTCACGGAGGTGGGGTGTGAAGCACGGCGGCCCGCTTCCGAAGAAGCGGGCCGCCGGGGCCAACACGAGCGACGGAACTAGTTGGCGGGAATGGGCTTCCCGTTCGCCTTGAGCCCGGTGATGCGGGGCTTGATGAGCGCGACGACTTCGGCTGGGAGTGGGGCGTAGCTCAGCTGGCCGGCCATGGCCTGCGCCTCGGGCGTGACCATCCACACGAGGAAGTCCCGCACCAATTTCGCCTTCGCGGCGTCCTTCGAGTCCGGCCTGATCAGGAGCCAGGTGAAGGAGGTGATGGGATAGGTCTGGGCGCCGGGGGCGTTGGTGATCGAGACGCGGAAGTCGGTGTCCTTCGCGAACTTCGCGCTGGCCGCGGCCGCGGTGGCCGACTCCAGGCTCGGCACGACGAAGTTGCCGGCGGCGTTCTTCACCTTGGCATAGGGGAGCTTGTTGGACACGGCGTAGATCAGCTCGACGTAGCCGATGGTCCCCTCGAGCTGCTTGACCTGCTGCGTGACGCCCTCATTCCCCTTGCCACCGAGGCCGACCGGCCACTTGACCGAGGTGGCGTAGTTGACCTTGTCCTTCCACTCGCGCGACACCTTGGTCAGGTAGTCGGTGAAGACGTAGGTGGTACCCGACCCGTCCGAGCGGTGCACCACGATGATGTCGACGTTGGGGAGCGACACGCCGGGATTGGTGGCGGCGATCCGCTTGTCGTTCCACTTGGTGATGCGGCCGAGGTAGATGTCGGCGATCGTCGCGCCGTCGAGCTGGAGCTGGCCGGCGCCAAGCGAGGGGAGGTTGTAGGTCAGCACCACCGCCCCGATGACGGTGGGGATGTGCAGCACGTTGTTCTGGACCGCCTCCATCTGCGCCACGCTCATCGGCCCGTCCGTGGCGCCGAAGTCCACGGTGCCCTCGGTGAACTGGCGGATGCCGCCGCCGGAGCCGATCGACTGGTAGTTGATCTGGACCTTGGTGGCCTTGTTATACGCATCGAACCACTTCGTGTAGATCGGGTTCGGGAAGGTCGCTCCCGCGCCCGTAAGGCTCTGGGCGCCGGCGGGCGCCGCCATGACGGCGGCGGCCCCCAGCGTCAGCGCAAGCGTGCGAACGTTCATCGTGTCACTCCCTTAGAAATTCATGGTCAGCGCGGTGCGGAAGCCGCTGATCGTCTTGAGCGAGGAGTCCTCGAAGCTCTGGGACTCGTACATGAGGCGGAACTGCGCCTTGCTGCTGAGGTAGAGGTTGACGCCGGCGGTGATCAGGGTCGTCTGGTCGTTCGACGATGCTGTTGTTCGGCTCCGCGATGTCGTACCGGAACGCCGGCTCGATCGCGTAGAGGAAGCTCGTGGGCGACTGCATCCGGATGTTGTACGCGGCCACGCCCTGGAAGCCCCAGATCTCGTTGGCGCTGTTGAGCGTGCTCTCGCCGCTCAGGTAGTCGACCATCACGTAGAGCCCCTCGTTGCCCGGCGCGCTCCACTGCGCGTCGAGGCCCCAGCCGGTGTTGGTGGCGGAGCTGTCGGCCGGCACGGTGGTGTCGGGCCGCTGGACGAAGTCGTGGCTGGCGTAGGACCCGCCGACCGAGAGCATCGGGGTGATCGCGAAGGTGGCGCGGCCGTAGTACGACTTCCCGTTGTTCAGGTCGAGGTTGTTCGGGGAGAGCGCGCCGTTCATGACGGAGCCCATCAGCGCGAGCCGCTTGTCGAGGCCGGTGAACATGAGGCCGGCGCCGATGTCATGCGCCTCGAAGCCGTTGTCGACCGCCAGGTCGTTCGACGACACCGGGACCAGGCCACGGTAGGCGCCGCGCTCGATGGAGGGCAGGTTGTTCGACGAGGTGAGTTCATACCGGCCGAAGTACCGCTTGAACTGCCCCGCGCGCAGGACGAACGCGCTCTTGGCCTCCGGCTTG
The DNA here is from genome assembly GCA_963777835.1 of uncultured Gemmatimonadales bacterium. Classification (GTDB taxonomy): domain Bacteria; phylum Gemmatimonadota; class Gemmatimonadetes; order Gemmatimonadales; family GWC2-71-9; genus SPDF01. Next base: position 68,102 of record CAVZRK010000005.1, read on the forward strand.
GTGAACGCGACGTCGAGGTACGCGTCCTTCAGCGTGACGCCCTGACTGGCCGGTGGTGTAGTTCGGCTGGATGATGAAGGTGATGTTCTCGGTCAGGTTGCCCTTGGCCTCGATGCGGGCGCGGCGGATCAGGAAGTTGCTCTCCGCGGCCCGGGCGGCGGCGGGCAGCGCGGCATAGATCGCGTTCTCGCCGTTGTTGAAGTCGTAGAACTCGACCTGGAGGCGGCCGCTCATCTTCACGTTCGGGTACGTCGTCTGGGCCGCAGCCGCGCCGGCGGTCACCAGGGTCAGCAAAGCGAGGCTCGAGGCCGCACGCCACATCGTGGAACGCATGTCCACCCTTTCGCACGGGGGCCGAGTCGGCGCCCCAGAGGTTGTCGTCGGCGGGCGGGGTGCCCGTCCGCGCGATGCCCGAGGGAACTCCGGCATCGCGGCGTAACGAACGCAACCGCCCGTCACGTCCCCGCGAGCGCCACGTCACAGCTCCGTAACATCGTGCGGCGAGGGAACGGGGAACCAGCAGGTGACCCGGGTGCCGGAACCCAGCTCGCTTTCGATCCCGACCCGGCCCCCGTGCGCCTCCACGGTGTGGCGCACGATGGCCAGGCCCAGGCCGGTGCCCCCCTCCGCGCGCGACCGCGACGGGTCCACCCGATAAAACCGCTCGAACACGCGGGAGAGATGCTCCTGCGGGATCCCGCCCCCGGTGTCCTCCACCTGGAGGGCGATCCCCTCCTCCGCCACCGTGCTGCGGAGGGCAATCCGCCCGCCGCGCGGCGTGTACCGGACGGCGTTGTCGAGCAGGTTTCGGAGGACAAGGCGTACCCCTTCCGGATCCGCGAGCAACGTGGCGGCGCCTTCGCCGATCTCCGTCGAGAAGGCCACACCGGCCTCCTCGGCGCGGCCGGCGATGTCGGACCAGACCTCGGCGGCGGTTTCGGCGACGTCGATCGCGGCTACCTCCGGCCGCCACCGCCCGGACTCGATGCGGGACAGGTCGAGCAGGTCGTCCACCAGCCGCTGCATGCGGCGGGCGTTCCCGAGGATCGTCTCGAGAAACTGCCGCTCGGTCCGCTCGTCCGGGCGCTCGGCGAGCAGCGTCTCCGCGTACCCGGAGATGCTGGTGAGTGGGGTCTTCAGCTCGTGGGAGACATTCGCGACGAAATCCCGGCGCACCGCCTCCAGGCGCCGGACCTCCGTCTGGTCGTGCAGCACGAGGACCGCCCCCCCGTTGGGCAGCGGTCGCGCGCTGATGACGATCTTGCGCCCGTCGATTTCCACTTCCTCGCCCTCGACCGGAATCCCCTCCCCGACCACCCGCACGACCTCCCGCGCCGCCCGCCCGCGAAACAATTGCTGAAGTTCGGGGAGCGGCGCGTCGTGCAGGTAGCCGAGGAGGCGTCGCGCGGCGGGGTTGGCGGTCAGGATCCGTCCGCGGCCGTCCGCCGCCACCACGCCCTCGACCATCGCCGTGACCATGGCGTCCGACTCGGCCTGCTCCTGCCGGATCCGGTCGAAGCGCTCGGCGAGCTCATGGTGCATCTGCCGCAGCGCCTGGACCAGGGAGTCGATGTCGCGGATGCCGGAATGCGGGAACCGCGGCGGCTGTCCAGCCGCGATGGCCCGGGCGGCTTCCGTGATGGCGGTGAGCGGCCTGGTGACCGAGCCGGCCGTGATCCAGGCGAAGAGCGCCCCGATGAGGAGGGCTGCCAGGGCCGCGAGCGCCACCGCGAGCTGTGCCCGGTGCACCGTCGCATCGACCTGATCGAGGTCCGTCGCCACCCGAATGACCCCGGGTCCCCCGGGAACGGCCACGTACATGAGTTCCCGCCCGACGGTCTCGCTCTTCCGCTTGCTGACGCCCACCGAGTCGGCAAGGGCGGCGCGTACCTCGGGCCGGGCGTCGTGGGATTCGATGGCCGGGAGTGGAAGGGTGGCGTAGTCGCTCTCGCCGGTGACGGTGCCGTCCCGGGAGATGAGGGTCACCCGATAGCCCGTTTCCTGGGCGATGCGGTAGATCCGCGCCTGTGCCGCCTCAGGTTCGGCGGGGAGCCCTTCCCGGATGATCTGCGCTTCCCGCTCCAGGGTGACGGCGACCTCTCCCTCCAGATCGTGGCGGAGCGCCAGGTCGGCGGTCCAGAGCAGGACGAGGACGCTCGCGAGGAGGACCGCCAGCGTTCCCGTCACCACCCGCCCGGCGAAGGTCACGCGTTGCGTCCGGCGCGGTCGTTCGCGCGGAAGCGGTACCCGAAGCCGCGCACCGTCTCGATCATCCGGCCGGAGTCACCCAGCTTGGTGCGCAGCCGCTGGATGTGCATGTCGACCGTGCGGGTCTGGATGTCCGGCTGCGCCTCCCAGACGGTCTCGAGCAGGTGCGGCCTCGTCTGGACCCGTCCCCGGCGCTCGATCAGCATCAGGAGCAGCTTGAACTCCGTGGCGGTCAGGTCGAGTTCCCTCCCGCCGACGGTGGCGCGGAGCGCGGAGCGGTCGATCGCGATGTCCCCCGCCGTCAGGACGTCGCCGTGCGCCACCGAGGGAGCGGCCAGGCGCCGGAGGACGGCGCCGACGCGCAGCGTGAGCTCCGCCGGCGAGAAAGGCTTCGTGAGGTAGTCGTCCGCGCCGAGGGTCAGCCCCCGAATCCGGTCCGCCTCCTGTTTCCGCGCGGTCAGCAGAATGACCCCGATGTCGCGCGTCTCCGGGCGCGCGCGCAACTCCGCCAGCACGTCGTAACCGGACATGCCCGGGAGCATGAGGTCGAGGATGACCACGTCCGGCCGCTCCTCGGTGGCCGCCTTGAGCGCATCCGGTCCCCGGGCGGCCGTCGACACCCGGTAGCCTGCCTTGGCCAGGTGGTACGCGACGAGGGCCGTGATGTCCGGTTCATCGTCCACCACGAGAATTCGGTGCGTCATGTCGGGGACTCCACGAGAGCGGCGGTGCGGACCCGGGGATTCGCGCGGCTCCGGTCGGCCGCCTGGTGCCGCTCCGTCCGCAGCTTCTCCTCCTGTCCGAGCGCCTCGAGCGTGGCGGCGATGAGCCGCCCCTGCACGCCGGCTTCCCGGCGCAGCCGGTAGAGGACGAACTGGGCGATGGGGGTGTCGCGGACCAGGTTCGCCTCCTTGAGGACCTTCAGGTGCCGGGACACAGTGGGCTGGGGTACCCCCAGAATGGTCTGGAGGTCGGACACGAAGAGGGGCGCCGCCGCGAGGCAGTTCAGGATCCGGAGCCGGGTCGGCTCGGCCAGCACCACGAGCAGTTCCGTGGTCGAAAGTGGGGCGCTCATATGCGCGTAAACGAATATCCGGATGCGGGGCGAGGCGCAAGGGCACCTGTCGCGCGCATTGCCAAAGGTGCGGGGAAGGACGGATATTTCCTGAATGCTCCTCACACTCCTGCTGCTGGCGCCGATGGCGCCGATCGCCCAGGACACCGCGCACCTGGTCGTCGTCGCCACCACCGACGTCCACGGCCGGGCTACCGGGTGGGACTACGTCTACGACCGCCCCTGGGCTGGCGGACTGGTCCGGGCCGCGCGCCCGATCGATTCGCTCCGCGCCGCTTACCCGGGCCAGGTCATCCTCGTGGACGCGGGCGACCTGCTGCAGGGCGACCCCTTCGCCGCCTACTTCGCCCAGGTGGCCCCGCGGGATCCCAACCCGATCGTGGACGTGATGAACCAGCTGGGGTACGACGCGGCGACCCCGGGCAACCACGACTTCAATTTCGGCGTGGCCACGCTCCGCGAATCGCTGCGCCGTGCCTCGTTCCAGGTCGTCAGCGCGAACATCGTCGGCGAGCCGTCCGGGGAGCCGATGTTCCTGCGGCAGGCCGTCCTGGTCCGCGGGGGCGTCCGGGTCGGCGTTACCGGGTTTACCACGCCGGGCGTGATGATATGGGATCGGAACAACGTCCGGGGCCAGGCGCAGGTCCAGCGGATCGGGGCCACCGCGCCCGCGGAGCTGCGCCGGCTTCGCCAGAGTTCGGATTTCGTCATCGCCCTGGTCCACAGCGGCATGGACGGCGGGAGTTCCTACGACTCGCTCGGCGTGGGCCCCGAGAACGTGGCGGCCTCGTTGGCCGCCGGGCCGGTACGCCCCGACCTCGTGGTCGTCGGCCACTCCCACCGGGAAATGCGCGACTCCGTCCTGAACGGCGTCCATTTCATCCAAGGGAAGCCCTACGCCCAGACGCTGGCCGTGGCGCACGTGTCGCTCGTCCGCGACGGGGCCGGGTGGCGGGTGACGGCGATCCGCGGCGACCAGATCGACCTGGCCGGTCTCGAGCCGCCGCCCGGCCGGTTCCGCCGCGTCGCCGAGGCACAGGACGAGGTGCGGCTTTGGGCTGCCACGCCGATCGCAGTGGCGACCGCCGCGATGCCGGGCACCGATGCGCGGGTGGAGGCGGTGCCGCTGACGACCTGGATCAACGAGGTCCAGCGCCGCCACGCCGGGACGGACCTGGCTGCGACGGCCGCCTTCAGCACGCGCGCCGGACTGCCGGCGGGCGAGGTGCGCCTCGCCGACGTGGCCGGTGTGTACCCCTACGAGAACACCCTCCGGGGCATCCGTATCACGGGCGCACAGCTCCTCGCCTATCTGGAGCGGAGCGCCCGGTATTACATCGTGGACTCGACGGGCAAGGTCACGGCCGACCCGACCATCCCCGGCTACAACTTCGACATGATCACCGGTGCCGACTACGAGATCGACCTCTCCCAGCCGATCGGGAGCCGGGTCCGCGGGCTCCGGGTGAACGGGCGCGACGTGGCTCCGTCCGAGGCCTACACCCTGGCGCTCAACAGCTACCGGCAGGAAGGCGGCGGAGGGTTCGAGTCGCTCAAGGGTGCCACGGTGGTCTACGACCAGAACGAGAGCGTCCGCGAGCTCCTGGTGGCCGACCTCCGCCGGCGCGGCCAGATCGACCCAGCCCAGTTCGCCACGCGCAACTGGCGGCTCACCCCGCCTTCCGCGCTGGCGTCGGCGAAGCTCCTGACGCGCCCGCCCGCGCGGGACACCCTGCAGCTCCGGATCCTGACGATCAACGACTTCCACGGTGCGCTCGAGCCGAAGGTCCACGGCTGGTCCGACGGCCGGATGGTGGGCGGCGCGGCGGCGGTGGACGCGACGATGGACTCGCTGGCCGCGCGGTGCAACTGCACCACGCTCCGGCTCGACGCCGGCGACGAGATGCAGGGCACGCTGCCGTCGAACCTCGCCTACGGCCGGACCACGATCGAGGCGCTCGACCTGATGGGCATCCAGGCCGCCGCCGTCGGGAACCACGACTTCGACTGGTCGGCGGACACGCTCCGGGCACGCATGCGGGATTCCGACTATCCCTGGGTGGCGGCCAACATCTTCGACTCCACGACCGGCAAGCGTCCGGACTGGGTCATGCCATGGCGGATGGTGCGCGCCGGCAAGTACCAGGTGGCGGTGGTCGGCTTCATCACCAGCGAGACCAAGCAGATCGTCGCGCCGCAGAATATTGCCCGGCTCACCTTCGGCGCCGGCTACCAGCCCATCCGCGACGCGGTGGAGGAGGCGCGCAGCGCCAAGCCCGACCTCCTGGTGCTGCTGGCCCACTCGGGCGGCCGGTGCGACTCGCTCTCCTGCGCCGGGGAGATCTTCGACCTCGCCGACTCCCTCCCGCCAGGCAGCGTGGACCTGATCGTGTCCGGCCACAGCCACACCCTGCTCGACACGGAGCGGAACGGCATCCCGATCGTCCAGGCCCGGAGCAGCGGGACGGCCGTGGGCGTGGTGGACGTCATCAAGACCGCGGACGGCGGGCGGAAGATCGACGTGGACGTGCGCACCGTCTGGGTGGACCAGGTCACGCCCGACTCCGCCCTGTCTGCGCTCGTGGCGCGGGCCGTGCGGACCACCGACAGCCTGGCGAACCGGGTCATCACGGACATCGCGCTCCCGTTGCCCCGGACCGGGAACCAGTACCCGCTCGGCAACCTGATCGCCGACGCCTTCCGGAACGTGCTCCGCACGGACGTCGCCCTGGTCAACAACGGGGGTGTCCGCGCCGACGTGGCGGCCGGCCGCCTCACCTACGGGCAACTCTTCACGGTCATGCCCTTCCAGAACCAGGCCGTTACCGTCACGCTGACCGGCAGGCAGCTGCGCGAAGTGGCGGAGGCGTCGATCACCGCCGGCGGACCTGACGCGCACGTCTCCGGCATGCGAATCACGTACGACCTGTCGCGCCCCGCCGGGCAGCGCGTGCGGGATCTCCGCCTGGCCAACGGCAAGAAGCCGAAGGACAACGGACGGTACACCCTGGCAGTGAACTCGTTCCTGGCCGCCGGGCAGAGCGGATACACCATGCTGCGGACGGCGCCGCAGGTTCCCGACGCGATGAGCGACATCGAGGTCATGGAGCTCTACCTTCGCCGCCTGCCGCGCCCGGTCCAGCCGCCGGAGGACGCCCGATTCGTCCCCGTGGGCAAATGACGGATACCATCCCGGTGTTCGTGAACGAGCGCCGCGTCCTGATCCCGCGCGGCGGGACGGCGGCGATGGCCGCCCAGCAGCTCGACGCCGCCTTCGCAGCCGGTGGGGCGCCGGTGACCATCACGGACGCGCGCGGGCTGCCGGTCCCGCCCGACGCCGTGCTCGCCACCGGTGCCATCCTGCGGGTGGCGGTGAGCGCGCGGCGGGGCGGCGGGGCCGATGCTGACGCCTGAACTCTTCCGCCGGCTCCCCAAGGCGGAGCTCCATGTCCATCTCGACGGTTCCCTGCGGCCCGCGACCATGGTCGAGCTCGCGGCCTCGGCGCGCGTGGAGCTGCCCACGAGGGACCTGGAGCAGCTGCGACGCTACATGCTGGTGGACGACGCCGCCAACCTCGAGGACTACCTCCGCCGGTTCGACGTCACGATCGCCCTGCTCCAGACCCCGGAGGCGATCGAGCAGGCGGCCTACGAGATGGTGGAGGACGCCGCCGCGGACCGGGTGCGCCTGCTCGAGGTCCGCTACTGCCCCGAGTTGAGCACCCGGGGCGGCCTGACGCTCGACGAGGTGATCGCCGCGGAATGGCGCGGCCTCGCGCGCGGCGAGCGAGATTTCGGCGTCCACACCGGCATCATCAACTGCTCCCTCCGCCACTACGACCCGGCCGTGTCGCTGCGGATCGCGGACCGCTCCGTGGCCAACCGCGCCAGCGGCGTGATCGGCTTTGACCTGGCCGGCGGCGAGCAGGGCCGGCCGCCCGGCGTCCACCGCGCCGCCTTCGACGCGGCCCTCGCCGGCGGCCTCGGCATCACGGTCCACGCGGGCGAGGCGGCCGGGGCCGACTCGGTGGCCGAGGCCGTTCGACTCTGCCACGCCAACCGGATCGGGCACGGCACCCGGCTCGCGGAGGACCCCGCGCTGCAGGACTACGTGCGGGACCGGCGCATCCTGATCGAGACCAACCTCAGCAGCAACGTCCAGACGCGCGTCGTGCCCCGGCTCGCGGACCACCCCGTCCGGCGGTACTTCGACGCGGGGCTCAACGTGACGCTGTGCACCGACAGCTGGCTGATGAGCGGCACGACGCTGTCCCACGAGTACTGGCTGGCCCACGCCGAACTCGGCTTCACCCGCGAGGAGATCGACCGGATGATCCTCAACGCCTTCGCCTCGTCCTTCCTGCCGTGGCCCACCCGGCAGGCGCTGCTCGCCGAGGTCGGGGCGGAGCTCGAGGCCACCCGATGATGCTGCTCGTGCAGGTGCAGACCGCCGCCGAGCGGCTGGCCGCCGCGCAGGCGGGGCTCGATACGCCCCTCGCCGGCCGCCTCGTCGGGCTGCTCGGGATCGCGACGATGCTGGGGCTGGCGGTCCTGCTCTCCTACGACCGAAAGAAGATCGACTGGCGCCTCGTCGGCTCGGGACTCGCGCTCCAGGCCCTCTTCGGCGTCATCGTGCTCAAGACCGGCCCCGGGAAGGCTGTCTTCAACGCGATCGGCCGGGCCATCACCGGGCTCCTCGGCTTCCAGGAGCAGGGAGCGCGGTTCGTCTTCGGCAACCTCGTGCAGTCCAACGTCCCCGTCGGCGTGCCCGGCCCGGCCGGCCTGGACACCACCGCGGGTTTCGTGGCGAACACCGGCGCCTTCTTCGCCTTCAACGTCCTCCCGACCATCATCTTCTTCTCCGCGCTGATGTCGGTGCTCTACTACCTCGGCATCATGCAGGTGGTGGTCAAGGGGATCGCGTGGGTCATGCAAAAGACCCTGCGCACGTCGGGCGCCGAGACGCTGTCCGCGGCCGGCAACATTTTCCTCGGGCAGACGGAAGCGCCGCTCCTCATCAAGCCCTTCGTGAAGACCTTCACCGCTTCCGAACTCAACACCGTCATGGTGGGGGGGTTCGCCACGGTGGCGGGCGGGGTGCTGGCGGCGTACGTCGGCATGCTCCAGGGGACGTTCCCGAACATCGCGGCGCACCTGCTGGCCGCCAGCGTGATGAACGCGCCGGCGGGCCTGATCCTCTCCAAGATGATCCGCCCGGAGGTCGGCGAGCCGCTGACGAAGGGCACGCTCAAGCTGGACGTGGAGCGGACGGAGTCGAACGTGATCGAGGCGGCGGCCGGCGGCGCCGCGCAGGGGGTGCAGCTGGCCATCAACGTCGCCGCGATGCTGATGGCGTTCGTGGCCCTGGTCGCATTGCTGAACTTCGGCCTGCAATGGTTCGGCACCGCCGTGCTGCGACTGTCGGGCGAGCCGCTCAGTCTTCAGTTCCTGCTGGGCCAGCTGCTCCGCCCGCTGACCTGGGTGATGGGCGTCCCGTGGCAGGACTCCGCCTATGTCGGCGGGCTCATCGGCATCAAGACCTCCCTGAACGAGTTCGTGGCCTATGCCCAGTTCGCCGGCGACCTCGGCAGCGGCATCGCCTTGGCGCCCCGCAGCGCCATCATCACCACCTACGCCCTGCTGGGGTTCGCCAACTTTTCGTCGATCGCCATCCAGATCGGCGGCATCGGCGGCCTGGCGCCCGAGCGCCGCGGCGAGATCGCCTCGCTCGGGCTCCGGGCGATGATCGCCGGCAACCTGGCGGCGTTCATGTCCGCGTCGCTGGCCGGAATGCTCGTCTGATGACGGCTCACCTTCCGGCGGCCGTGGCCGCAGTCCGGGGCCGCCTGGGCCACCGCGCGCCGAAGGTCGCCATCGTGCTCGGCTCGGGCCTCGGCGGGCTCGCCGACCGGCTGACCGACGCGGTGCGCATTCCCTACGCCGACATTCCCGGCTTTCACGTGCCGACAGTGGAAGGCCACCGCGGCGAGCTGGTGGCCGGGATGCTGGCCGGCCGGTCGGTGCTCGCGCAGAGCGGCCGCTTCCACCTGTACGAGGGGCATGGGGCCGATGTGGCCGCGCTCCCGGCGCGCGTATTTGCGGAGCTCGGCGTCACGGCATTGATCGTGACGAACGCCGCGGGAGGGATCCGGGCCGATTTCCGGCCGGGCACGCTCATGCTCATCACTGATCACCTGAACCTGACGGGTCGGAATCCGCTGGCGGGCCCGGTGCTCCCTGGAGAGCCGCGCTTTCCCGACATGTCCGCCGCCTACGACCCGAATCTGCGCACGCTCGCGCTGGACGTGGCCCGGCACCAGGGCGTGGCCCTCGAGCAGGGCGTCTATGCCGGCCTGCTCGGCCCCACCTACGAGACGCCGGCGGAAGTGCGAATGCTCCGGACCCTCGGCGCCGACGCGGTGGGCATGAGCACGGTGACGGAGGTCATCGTGGCCAACGCCCGTGGCATGCGCTGCCTGGGCATCTCCACGGTCACCAATGCGGCGGCCGGGGTGACGGACGCGGTGCTCAGCCATGCGGAGGTGATGGAGACGGCGGGGCGGGTCGGTCGCCAGCTCGGCGACCTGATCGAGGGGATCGTGGCGCGGGTGTAGGGGCGCACAGCTGTGCGCCCCTACTCCCGCGCCGGCACGCCGTGATCGAGCGGACCATGGCCGCCGCCGAGGCCGGGGGCGGCGAGCAAGGCGCGATGCACGTAGTCGAGGGCCGTTGGAACCGCCTTGTCGAGCGGATGCCCGAGCGCCAGCCCCGCGGTGATGGCGGCCGAGAGGGTGCAGCCGGTGCCGTGCGTTGAGGTGGTCGCCACCCGCGGGTGCGAATACCGCTGGGCCCCCTTGCTGGTGACCAGGACATCCACCAGCACGTCCCCAGGCAGGTGTCCTCCCTTGACCAGCACCGCGCGCGCGCCCAGGCCGAGGATTCGGCGCCCGGCGGCCTCCATCGAGGCCTCGTCGTTCACCTCCATTTGCGCGAGGATGGCGGCCTCGTGCAGGTTCGGCGTGACGACGGCGGCGAGGGGCAGCAGCGCCTCCCGGATCACCGCCTCCGCGTCCGGTTCGAGCAGCCGGTCGCCCGACGTGGCCACCATCACGGGATCCACGACGAGCCGGGTCCATCCGTATCCATGGATGGCGTCGGCCACCTGGCGGACGAGCGCGGCGCTGGCCAGCATGCCGGTCTTCACGGCGTCGGGAGGCAGGTCCTCGGCCACGGCGGCAAGCTGGTCCTGCACCATGCCGGCGGGCACAGCGTGCACGGAGCGCACGCCGCGAGTATTCTGCGCGGTGAGCGCCACGATGACCGAGGTGCCGTAGACGCCGAATTGATGGAAGGTCTTGAGGTCGGCCTGGATGCCGGCCCCGCCTCCCGAGTCGGATCCGGCGATGGTCAGCGCGATCTGCATCATCATCCCGTGAGGAGTGTGGCCGTGGCCGGTGTCGAGACGTTGATCCGGGATCTTCGCCTGCGCCGCGGGCGCGAGCGCCGCGGGCTGGCGCTCGCCGAAGGTGTCCGCCTGGTCGAGGAAGCGCTGCAGGCCCGGGTCGGCATCCGGCACGCCGCCGTCTCACCCGCGCTGGAAGGTACCCCGCGCGGCGCGGCGCTCAAGGCCGCGCTGGCCGCCGCCGGCGTCGCGCTCGTCGAAATGGACGATCGCGCGCTCGCCGGGCTCTCGGACACCGAGCATCCGCAGGGGGTCATCGCGGTGATCGAGCCTCCCGTCTGGACGCTCGACCGACTGACCCCTCGCGCTGGCGAGGTGGTCGTGGTCCTCGACGGCGTGCAGGACCCGGGCAACGTCGGCGCGATCGCCCGCACGGCACTGGGCCTCGGCGCCAGCGGGCTCATCGCCCTGAAGGGGACGGCGGAACTGACGAACCCGAAGGTGCTCCGGGGCTCGATGGGTGCCCTCTTCCGGCTGCCAGCCGTCTCCGCCACCGACGCCGAGTGCCTCGCCTGGGCGAAGCGCGTCGGCGCCGCGTTGTGGATCACCGATAGCGACGGCGAACGCCCCGGCGGGCAGCGGCCGACGGCCCCCGTGGCGCTGGTCCTCGGGAACGAGGGTGCCGGTGTGCGCCCGGAGCTCGAGCGGGAGGCGAGCCGGCGGCTCGCCATTCCGCTCTCCGCCGGCGTGGAATCCCTGAACGTGGCGGTGGCGGCGGGTATCCTCCTCTACGAGGTGCGGCGTGACGCTTGAATGTCTCGTGACCATCATCGCCGGGATCTTCGGCCTGATGGTGGGCAGCTTCCTCAACGTCTGCATCGTTCGCCTGCCGGCGAACCTCTCCGTCGTCCGGCCCCGCTCCCGGTGCCCCCGCTGCGAGAAGCCCATCGCCTGGTACGACAACATCCCCGTCGTTTCCTGGCTGGTGCTCCGCGGGAAGTGCCGGGGCTGCGGGCTTCCGATCTCGCCCATGTATCCGGGCGTGGAACTGCTCACCGGGGCGATCTGGGCCCTCATGGCGTGGTCCTACCCGCTCGACCCCGAGGCCCTGCGCGGCGCGCTGTTCTTCACGATCCTGCTGGGGATCGCCCTGACGGACGTGCGCGAGTACATCATTCCTGACGAATTCACGTACGGCGGGCTCGCCATCGGACTCCTCTTCGCCCTGGTGGGCGGCCTCCCGACGCTCGTGCCCGCGCTCATCGGCGCCGTGGTCGGCTTCGCCCTCCTCTGGCTGATCGGCTTCGCCGGGCAGCTGATCCTGAAGGAGGAGGCGATGGGGGGCGGGGACGTCAAGATGATGGCGATGGTCGGCGCCTTCGTCGGCTGGCAGGGCGTGCTGTTGACCATCTTCCTCGGCGCCCTGCTGGGGACGATCATCTTCCTCCCGCTGAGCCTGCTGGGCCGCAGGAAGCTGGTGCCCTTCGGCGTGTTCCTCTCCGTCGGCGCCGTGGCCACCTGGGTCGCCGGGGCGGCGATCATCGCATGGTACCGCGCCTATATCGGGCTGTAGCCGCGGCGCTCCTCTGGGCGGCCGGGCTCGCGGCCTGCCGAGGGGAGGCGCCCGGTGCGTCGGCCGATCCTGTGGGCCGCCTGGTCGACAGCCTCCGCCCGTCGGTGGAACAGACGGTCGGCCTGCCGTTCAAGTCGCCTCCACGCTACGCGGTACGCTCGCAGGCACAGGTGGCCGCCTACCTGGGCGCCAAGCTCGAGGAGGAGCTTCCGCCCGGCCGGCTCACCGCCCTGCACGACGTCTACCGCCTCCTCGGGCAGGTCCCCGACACCCTCGACATCCGCCGGCTCCTCACCGCGCTCTACGAGGAGCAGGTGGCAGGCTTTTTCGACCCCGACTCGGGGATGCTCTTCGTGTTCGAGGGGAGCGACGTGAAGTCGGCGCAGTTCAAGTTCGTCCTGGCGCACGAGATGGTGCACGCCCTCCAGTACGATTATCTGCCCCTCGACTCGATCATGCACCAGCGCCGTGATTCCGACCGGCTGGCCGCCGCGCAGGCGATGCTCGAGGGTCAGGCGACCCTGGCGTCCATGAAGATGATGACGCCGGGGCAGGATCTCCTGAACGACGACGCGATCTGGGAGACGTTTCGCGAGCAGCTGCTCACGGCGCGCGGATCCATGCGGGTGTTCGCCGAGACGCCGAGAGTGCTGCAGGAAGGGCTCATCTTCCCCTACCTCGAGGGGGCGGAGTTCGTCCGCTGGTACGAGCGGGACACCGCCTTCACGGGCCCGCCGTACGGCAGCGCCGTGCCGGTGTCCACCGAGCAGGTGTTGCACCCGGAGCGCTACGCCAGGCGCGACATGCCGGTCGAGGTGCCGCTGGACACCGCCGGAGCCGGCCCGGGCGAGACCGACGTACTTGGGGAGATGGGGGTAGTAGTTCTTTCCGCCGACCTGGCCGGGGCGGAGGTGGTGAGCACCACCGTGCCCATCGGCTGGGCGGGCGACCGCTATCGGCTCTACTCCACGCCGGAGGGGCCGGCGCTCGTGTGGCTTGTCGCCTGGGACGATCAGCGCGCGGCCGCCCGCTTCCTCGCGGGGTCGGGCGCGCGGCTCGCGGCGCGCGAGCGGGCTGGGTACCGCACGACCGTGACCGCGATGGAGGTGGCGGGGCATCCCGGCACTCGCGTGGTCATCGCGCCCGCCGGCTGGAACGGGTGGTCCCGCTACCGCTAATTCAGCCTGAGCCGGGCTCCCGCCCGCTGGCGTTCCCGTTCCACGTCGGCCAGGGCGCGTGAGGACATCGCCGCGATTTCCATGACGCGCGCCAGGAAGGCGAGCCCCAGCGTCAATTCCTCGTCGGTCAGGCGGCGCGCCGCGGCGGTCGCGTGGCGCGGCCCCCGGCCGACCGCCTCCGCCAGGCCGTCCGCCACCTGCGCCGCCTTCTCGATGTCCGCCTCCAGTTCCCGCGGCTCCGGCATCAATCCCATGCGATCCTCCCGGCGAGATGAACCGGGCGCACCACGCGCCCGCATCCCCACGGTAGGGCGCGCGGCCATCCGGTCATCATCCTCCGGTCGCGACCGGTGGCGGAAGACGACTAGCGCAGCGCCTGGTTGAGTCCGAAGGCGATCAGCCCGACCACGGCGCCGAGCACGTAGCCGAGACGCACGATCAGCGTGAGCTCGCGCTGCGTCACGTTGCGGATGATCTCCTCCATCCGCTGGGTCGAGAAGCCCAGCACCTTCTGCTCGACCATCTCCTGGACGTTGAACTGTGCCACCACCCTCGGCACCTGCCGTTCGGTCCATCCCCACGCGGCGTTCAGGATCGCCTCGCGGACCTTTCGCGTCGCCTCCTCGCCGAGCCACCGGGAGGGGCGGCCGAGCGGGCGCCGGAGGAGGGCGCGGATCGAGTTGCGCGCCGCCTCCGCCACCCAGCGGCGCCCCTCCGCGCCGCCGGCCGCGTCGGCGACGAACCGGGCGATCCGCGCCGGGGGGACGGCGCCGAGGAGGTCGTTCCAGGTCCGTCGCTCGGTCGCATCGAGCAGACGGCCGACCGCACGGCGGGCGACCGTCCGCGTCGTGTCGTCCCGGGCCACGTTGACGAGCCAGTCGCCGAGGGTGCCCGCCAGCGCCGCCTGCTTGTCCGGACCCATGCCGGCCAGGCGTTCCCGCAGTGGGATGCGGAGGAAGCTCACCAGGCCGTCGTTCACCGCGCGCGTCAGCTGCACGCGCATTTCCGGGGTGGACAGCGATTCCGCGAACCGCTCGAATCCCTCGCGCTCCAGCCCGTCGAGCAGCCGCGTAAACGTCTGGTCGGTCACCACCAGCTTGGCCAGGAGCCGCTCGTGGAGGAGGAGGTCCCGCACCGCGCGGTCGAAGGCGGTCCGCAGGGCCACGTGGATCCGGCCCTTCGACTCCGGGTCGGAGAGCACCGCGCCGATTCGCTCGATGGCCACCGGGAGGTAGTCGCTGATGGAGGCCTCGACGGTGCCGACGAGCCCGGCCGGCAACCGGTCGATCAGCGGCTGGTCGTCCCTGCCCAGTCGTTCGAGCTGCACTTCGACGAAATGCCGGAGCGCTCCTTCCAGGTCGGCCCCCTCCGTAAACTGCCGCAGCCACCCGTCCACCCGCCCCTCGAACGCGTCGCGGCGGTCGGGAGTCAGCAGGTCGCCGATCGGCCGGTCGCCGTATTCTGCCTGCCATTGCGCCATCCACCGCTCGGCTTGGGTCACGAAAGCCGGCCCCGCCATGTAGTCGGCCAGCTCGTCGGCCACACGCTCGCCGATCTGGTCGATCCACCGGTCGAGATCGGCCGACATCCCGGGCGGGATCAGGTCGACCAGCGGACCGCGGTCCTGCTCCAGCATTTCGTCGAGGAAGCCGCTCAGGGCGCTGTCGAAGGCGGACCGGACTTCCGGCGCCGACAGGCGAAGGGAGAGGTCGGCGGGCGTCAGGAGCTTTTCTCCGACGGTCTTACCGATGCTCTTGGCCAGCCTGGCCTTGTTCTTCGGAATGGCGCCGTGCAGGCGGAGGGGCCAGCGGCCACGCTGCTCGTACGGGTGGAAGAGCATCCAGATGGCCACCGCGTTGGTGATCCCGCCGGAAATGGCGCCGACGGCCACGGTCAGGAGGCCGGACAGGAGGGTTTGGGAGTCCATTCCGGAGTATAGGGGGGCGGCAGGGGCGTCCGGCAGGGTGCCAGGCCGGCCGAATCGGGCTTCAGATTTGCAGATAGCTGGGGTTTCGCGCCTGTCTCGGCCCCCCCCGTCGGGGCTGCGAGGCCTGGTTCAGCGCGGACGTATACCCGAGCCGAGGACCCGTGAATGCCGTGTGATGGGCTGACCCGGTGACGACCGCCGTGATCCCGCAGGGTTCCTCGAACGGAGCGGAGGGCAGGAACGCCTTCCCCCCGGTCGGGCCGGTGGCGTTGTGCACGGCCATCTACGGGTTGACCTACCTGTTCTGGGAGCGGTCCGGCCTCGGCAGTGCCGGCCTCCGTGACTTGGTCGGCAACGTCGGCTTCATGCCGCTCAACGCGACGCTGGCAGTGCTCTGCTTCCTCGCGTCGGGGCGGATGGTGCTCGATCCGGCTGTCCGCCGAGCGCTCCGGATCCTGGGCATCGGCTCGCTGCTCGGTGCTCATCGGCAATGGAATTTCGGTGGCGTACGTCGTGATGAGCGGGGACAGCCCCGCGGTCAGTTGGGCCGATCCGTTCTACCTCGCCGACAGCCTCCTCTTGCTCACGGCGCTCCTCTCGTTCCCGCTCTCCCGGCGAATCCACCTCGAGTGGTGGAAGTTCGTCCTCGACGCCGCCATGGTGCTCCTCGGCGGCGGGGTCCTGGTCTGGTATTTCGCCGTGCGCCCCGAGGTGTCGGGGTTGCATGGGGAACTGGGCGTCACGGTGCTCAGCTTTGCGTTTCCGCTCGCCAGTCTCCTCGTGCTCCTCGGAGTCACCACCGTGCTGCTCCGCGGGCCCATCGACCGGAATTTCTGGGCCTTCCGGTTGCTGGTGGCCGGCGTACTGCTGAGCGTCGTCGCCGACCTCACCTTCGGGTTGATCCAAAGCGAGACGGGCGAACGCGTGGCCAGCCTCGTGGACGGCGTGTACATGATGGTCTACTTGCTCATGATCGCGAGCATGGAACTCTACTTCCGTCGGCCAGTGCCGCGGACGGCCGGCACCGAGGACTACCAGCCCCAGTCCCAGCCCCTCAGCCCGCTCCCCTACCTGGCGGTCGCGGTCACCTTCGGGCTGCTGCTCGTCGAAGCATTCAGGCCCGGCCGGGAGCCGGTTACCCAGCTCGCGGTCGGCGCCCTCGTCATCACGGGGCTCGTGGTCGTCCGCCAGCTGCTCGCGGTGCGGCAGAACGTTCGCCTCCTCGCCGAGACGTCGGCGCGCCAGAACGAGGCCCGGTTCCGTTCGCTCGTGCAGCATTCCTCCGACGTCATCCTGGTCGTGGAACCGGGCGGGGCGATCCAGTACGTCAGTCCCTCCGCGTCACGCGTCCTGCGATACGAGCCCGACCGGCTGGTCGGCCTGCCGGTGCAGTCGCTGCTCCTCCCCGATGACCGGGAGCGCGCCATCGGGTTCCTCCGCGACGCCTCCCATGCGTCCAACGTCCCGGCCCCGATCGAGTGGAGCTTCCGGCAGCCCGACGGCTCCGCGCTCCAGACCGAGACCATCGCCACCAACCTGGTCGACGAGCCGACGGTGCGAGGCATCGTGCTGAACATCCGGGACGTGAGCGAGCGGCGGCGCCTCCAGCAGGAACTGGTGCACCAGGCGTTCCACGACTCGCTCACCGGCCTCGCCAACCGGGCGCTGTTCCGGGACCGGGTCAGCCATGCGCTGGCCATCGCGCGGCGGCAGGGCCGGGCCATCACCCTGGTGTACCTCGACCTCGACGACTTCAAGAAGGTCAACGACAGCCTCGGGCACTCGGAGGGGGACCGGCTGCTCCAGTCTGCGGCGGAGCGCTTCCTTGCCTGCGCCCGCGCCACCGACACCGTGGCCCGGCTCGGCGGGGACGAATTCGGGATCCTGATCGAGGACGTCCACGGCAACGACGGCACGACCGTGCTGATCGAGCGCCTGGCGAGCGCCATGCAGTCTCCCTTCCACCTCGGGCACAACGAGGTCCACGTCTCGGCCAGCTTCGGCATCGTGACCGCGGCCGGGGACGAGACGGCGGATGACCTCATCCGGAACGCCGACCTGGCGATGTACACCGCCAAGCGCCAGGGGAAGGGCCGCTTCGCGACGTACGAGTCGCGGATGGTGTCGGACTCGCGCCACCGGCTCGAGCTGGAGGCCGCGCTGCGGGGCGCCATCGAGCGGGAGGAACTGGTGCTCCACTACCAGCCGATCATGCACCTGCGGTCCGGCCGGATCTTCGGGTTCGAGGCGCTGGTGCGCTGGAACCACCCGCAGTTCGGCCATCTCCTGCCGCAGCACTTCGTCCCGCTGGCCGAGGAGACGGGGCTCATCGTCCGCCTGGGAGGATGGGTCCTGCAGGAGGCGTGCACCCAGATCCAGGCGTGGCGCGAGGCGTACCCCGGCGCCGACTGGACCATGAGCGTCAATCTTTCGGGGCGGCAGCTGCAGGAGTCCGACCTCATCCACGAGGCGCGCAAGGCGCTCGTCGTCAGCGGCGTGGACCCTTCGGCGCTCGTCCTCGAGATTACCGAAAGCGTCCTGATGCAGCAGGCCGACTCGGCCCAGCAGCAGCTCCGCGCCCTCAAGTCCCTCGGCGTCGGCCTGGCCATCGACGACTTTGGCACCGGCTATTCGTCGCTCAGCTACCTCCAACGGTTCCCGATCGACATCCTCAAGATCGCCAAGCCGTTCATCGACGACGTCGGCGCCGGGGTGGAGAAGTCGGCGCTGGCCCGCGCCATCATCGGCCTTGGGGACACGCTCAAGCTCCGCACCATCGCCGAAGGGGTGGAAGTGGCCGAGCAGCGGGAGGCGCTGGTCGCGCTGGGGTGCGAACTGGGCCAGGGGCACCTGTTCGCCAAAGCCCTCCCTGCGGAGGGCATTGAACGGATGCTCGGCGAGGCGGGGCAGGGGGGCCGCGGGGCGGGGGAGGCAGGGAGGCAGGGAGGCAGGTTGGCAGTAAGCCGCTGAACGGAAATGCTCCCGGCCGCACGGCTTCGGTACTACCCCACAAGACCGCGCCCCGATACTTCCCTGATGTCCGTTCGAACAACCCCTGCAAAGCGGTTCGAGTCACTCAAGGCCTGGCAGGCCGCTCAGGCGCTCGCTCTCGCCATTTACCGGGGGACCGGTGATTGGCCGGCAAGCGAGCGGTACGGGATGGTCTCTCAGATCCGTAGGGCGGCGGTCTCGATCACCGCGAACATTGCGGAAGGCTCCGCAAAGCGCGGGAACCGCGAATTCCGGAGATTTCTGGATATCGCAATTGGTTCGCTTGCTGAAGTTCAAGTGTATCTCCTTCTGGCAAAAGAACTTGGGTATCTGACACGTGCAAGCTGGGGCGAACTCGAGGCGCTTCGAGACCACGCTGGCATGCTCACTTGGGGATTGTACCGCTCCATCGGAGCTCGCGAACCCGCCAAGTAGTTAGCCTCGCTGCCCCGCTGCCTCTCTGCCTCTCTGCCTCCCTGCCTCCCTGCCTCCCTGCCTCCCTGCCTTGCCTTAACCCCCTAACCCGCTTACGTTTCAGGGCTTATGTTCGACGAGCTTTCCTCCAAACTCTCCGACACGCTCCGGCGCCTTGCAGGCCGCGGGGTCCTGACGGAGGAGGCGGTCCGGGAGGGGCTCCGCGAGGTGCGGCGCGTGCTGCTCGAGGCCGACGTCAGCTTCGACCTGACGCGCGAGTTTCTCGAGCGCGTGCAGGCGCGCGCGGTCGGGGCCGAGGCGCTCAAGGCGGTGCGCCCAGGGCAGCAGATCGTCAAGATCGTCTACGACGAACTGGTGGCGTTGCTCGGCGAAAAGCAGTCGCCGCTCGCCTTCGCCTCGGTGCCGCCGACGGTCATCCTGCTCGTCGGGTTGCAGGGGTCCGGCAAGACGACCACCGCGGGCAAGCTCGCGCGGCGGCTCAAGCTGGAGCAGAAGGCGCCGTTCCTGGTGGCCGCCGACGTGTACCGGCCGGCCGCGGTGGATCAGCTGGTCACGGTGGCGGGGCAGGCGGGGGTCGGGGTGCACGCCGAGCCGGGTGTCACCGACGTCGTCGGGATCGTGCGGCGCGGGATCGAGGCCGCCGGCAAGGCGCGGGCGCGCACTGTGCTGGTGGACACCGCCGGCCGCCTGCAGATCGACGCCGACATGATGGAGGAGCTGGCCCGGCTCAAGGCCGCGGTCCGGCCCCACGAAATCCTCCTCGTGGCCGACGGGATGACGGGGCAGGACGCCGTCCGGATCGCCGCCGGGTTCCACGAGGCGCTGGGGGTCACCGGCGTGATCCTCACCAAGATGGACGGCGACGCCCGCGGGGGCGCCGCACTCTCCATCTACGGCGTGACGAAGGCGCCGATCAAGTACGTCGGCGTCGGCGAGAAGCTCGATGCGCTCGAGCCCTTCATCCCGGAGCGAATGGCGGGGCGGATCCTCCAGCAGGGCGACGTGCTGAGCCTGGTGGAAAAGGCGCAGGCCTCGCTGGACGAAGAAGAGTCGGGCCGGCTCGCCAGGAAGGCGACGTCCAAGCGCGGCATGGACCTGCAGGACTTCCTGTCGGCCATGCGGCAGATGCAGAAGCTCGGGCCGCTCAAGAACGTGCTGGGCATGCTGCCGGGCGTGAACGCCCAGATGCTGAAGCAGGCCAACGTGGGCGAGGACCGGCTGAAGCACGTCGAGGCCATCGTGCTCTCGATGACCCCGCGGGAGCGGCAGAACCCCGACCTGCTCAACGGGTCGCGGCGGAGCCGGATCGCCCGGGGCAGCGGCCGGACGGTGCAGGAAGTGAACCAGTTGATCGCGCAGTTCAAGCAGATGCAGAAGTACATGAAGTCGGCAGGCAAACCCGGCGCTCGCATGCCCTTCGGGCGCGGGTTTCCCGGCTGAGCACGTAACCCAAGGGAACGATCCATGGCAACTCGCATTCGTCTCCGCCGCGTCGGGCGGAAGAAGCTCCCGCTCTACCGCATCGTGGTCGCCGAGAAGACGGCGCCGCGCGACGGCCGCTTCATCGAGGTCATCGGCACCTACTCGCCGAAGGCCAAGGTGGAGGCGGACCAGATCACCGTCGACGCCGAGAAGGCGCGCGCCTGGCTCGCCAAGGGGGCCACGGCCTCCGAGACGGTGAACTCGCTGCTGCGGAAGGCCGGGCTCTTCAAGACGCCGACGGCCTGATGACGGAGGTCGCCCGCCACCTGGTGGTCGGGCGGTTCCGCAGGCCGCACGGACTGAAGGGGGAGTGCACCGTCTTTCCGCTGACCGACGATCCGGCACGGGTCTTCGCGGCGGGGCAGGCACTCTGGGCGGTGGATCTCGCGGGTGAGGTGATCGGCGGTCCGCTGAAGGTCGAGCGGAGCCGGTCGTACCATCGCGAATGGCTGGTGAAGTTCGCGGGGATCGAGCAGCGGGAGGGGCTGGAGCCCTACCGCGACGGCTTCCTGGCGGTGCCGGCCACCGCCGCCTCGCCGCTGGAAGAGGGAGAGGTCTACCTCCACGAGCTCGACGGCTTCGCCGTGCGGCTGGAGGACGACACCCCGGTCGGGCTGGTGACCGGGTACTACGAGACGGCGGCCGGACTGGTCATCGAGGTCCAGGGCCCCAAGCGGGAGTTCCTGCTGCCGTACCGGAAGGAATTCGTGACGCAGGTGGACCGCGCGGCGCGGCGGCTGGTCATTGCGCCCCCGGATGGACTGCTCGATGGCTGAGCCGATTCGCATCAACGTGGTCACGCTGTTCCCCGAGGTGTTCGGGCCCTGGCTCGACGCGTCGATCATCGGACGGGCGCGGGCGGAGGGGCGGGTCGAGTTCCGGCTGGTGCAGCTGCGGGACTTCACCCACGACCGGCACCACACGGTGGACGACTACGCCTTCGGCGGCGGCGCCGGGATGGTGCTGAAGCCGGAACCGTTCTTCGAGGCGGTGGAGTCGCTCGGTCCGCCGGCCGGACCGGTGGTGCTCCTGTCGGCGCGGGGCAGGCGGTTCGCCCATGCGGACGCGGTCCGCTGGTCGCTGGCCCCGGACCTGACGCTGCTCTGCGGGCACTACAAGGACGTGGACCAGCGGGTGGCCGATCACCTGGCCACCGACGAGGTCTCCCTGGGAGATTTCGTGCTGACGGGGGGAGAGCCGGCGGCCCTGTGCGTCCTCGACGCCGTGGTGCGGCTCCTCCCCGGCGCCCTGGGAGACCACGAGTCGGCCAGCGGCGATTCGCATTACGACGGGCTCTTGAGCCCGCCCAGCTTCACCCGGCCGCCGGAATACCGGGGCCATGCAGTGCCGGAGGTATTGCGCTCCGGGGACCACGCGAAGATCGCGGCGTGGCGGAAGGAACAGGCGGAAGCACTGACCCGCGAGCGCAGGCCGGATCTCTGGCAGGCGCACCTCGCGTCGGACGACTAGCGGCGGCATGCCGAACGGGACCCACTGGGTCCGCACTCAGGAGAAGACGATGGAACGGTTGGATGCGTTGTCGCGCGGCACCCCGCGCACTGATCTCCCCGCGTTCGACGCCGGGGATACCGTACGGGTCATGGTGCGTGTCCGCGAGGGCGACAAGGAGCGGCTGCAGGCCTTCGAGGGAGTCGTCATCTCCCGGCGGGGCGGCGGCGCCAGCGAGAATTTCACCGTCCGGAAGGTCTCGGCCGGCGTCGGCGTGGAACGCATCTTCCCGGTGCAGAGCCCCACGATCGCGTCGATCGACCTGATTCGGCGCGGCCGGGTCCGCCGGGCCAAGCTGTACTACCTCCGTGCGCTGAGCGGCAAGGCCGCGCGCATCCGGGAGAAGCGCGAGGAATAGCCGGGTGGCCGCCCCTCGTCCCACGTTGGACCGCGAATCGGCGGTCTGGGCGAACGGGCAGCTGCTGGTCGGTGTGGATGAAGCAGGCCGCGGTCCCCTGGCTGGTCCAGTGGTGGCCGCGGCCGTCGTGTTTCCCGCCGGCTCCGCTCTCCTCGAGGGCGTGCGGGACAGCAAGACCCTCTCGGCGGCCCGGCGCGAGGCGCTGGCGCTCCGGATCCGCGGGGCCGCCCTCGCCATCGGCGTGGCCGGGGCGTCGGTGCGGGAGATCGACGGATTGAACATCCGGGTGGCCACGGCGCTCGCCATGCGCCGAGCCATCCTCAAGGCCATGTCCCGCTGCCCTGCCGCCCCGCCGCCCCGCCTCTTGCTTGACGGCCACCGCATGCGCGAGATCGGGTTTCCCCACGAGGCGCTGGTGGACGGCGACGCGCACTGCCACAGCATCGCGGCGGCGGGCATCATCGCCAAGACGGTGCGCGACCGCCTCATGCGTCGGCTCGCCGCGAGGCACGCCGGCTACGGATGGGAACGCAACAGCGGGTACGGCAGCGCGGAGCATTTCGCGGCCATCCGGGCGCTCGGCCCGACCGATCACCACCGCCGGAGCTTCAGCCCGGTGAGCGGACTCGGCCTCCCTACTTGGCCTTCCAGAACGCCTTGTCCTGGTTCGCAAACTCCTCCGGGACATAACTGATCCCGGCGCTGATGGTCAGGACCTGCGTGTCCACCCGCTCGGTCGAGGCCGTGAACATCGCCGCCACCTCCGCCGGCGACGCGATCTTGCCGCCCACCGCAGCGCTCGCGGCCAGCTCCCGGTCGAGCAGGCCGTAGGACTCCATCGGCACGAAGAGGTAGTACGAGGAGCCCGTGCCCCCCGCCATCGCCTGGTACGTCACCCACGGCGTCGGATCCCCGGCGGCCGCGTAGGCCGCGGCATACGCCTTGAGGACCGAGATGAACGCCGCGTCCTGCCCCGGCCTCACGGTGAAGGTGCTGACCCAGAAATGACGGGTCTCCGGCTGGATGAAGACCGGCCGGTAGCTCAGGTCCGCGCGGTAGGCGGCGAGGATCGTCTGCACGTCGGTGACGAACGACGCCTCCCGCGCCATGAGGGTGTCGAGCTGCCTGGCGAGCCCCTTGTCCTGTTGGTACGCCTGGTCGAGCTGTTCGAGGCTGGCGAAGTCCGCGGCGCCGCCGATGAACCAGAACTCCGGCGCACCGGACGCGGCCACGGTGCCCACGTAACTGTAGGGGACTTTCTTCGACTGGAGTGTGGTCACCCAGGCCCGTTCGTTGGCCAGGTGCTTGGCCGCGGTGCCGAACCTGGCGGTCTCCCGCACGATCCGGATGGCGGGGGGCGGCGTCGGGTTCAGCCAGACGCTCTGGCCGGCCAGTGGCAGCGACGGGGCGAAGAGGGCCAGCGCGGTGAGCGCGGCGGGGAGGCGGGGACGCATCGGTGGCTCCGCGGTCGGGACATCCGCGAACCTATCTGCAGTCCCGCGGCGGGCAAGCCCTTGAATCCCGCCCCCCCGGGTGCAAGCTTTGGGGCGGCCGGGGGCGTAGCTCAACTGGTAGAGCAACGGGCTTTTAACCCGTAGGTTCTGGGTTCGAGACCCAGCGCCCTCACTACAGGTCCTTCCCGTCCTTCCCAGCCCGCGAGCGACATGCATCCTTCCGTGGGCCTCCTGTACGTCCTGAGCGAATGGGCCGTCCGGCTCGTGATGCTGGTGTACGTCCCGCAGCGCCGCAGCCCTGCCGCGGCGCGGACCTGGCTGCTGTTCATCTTCCTCCTCCCGTGGCCCGGTCTCTTCCTCTACGCGGTCATCGGCCGGATCAAGCTCCCGCCCTGGCGCCTCGCGCGTCAGCGCAAGGTGTCCGGCATGATCCGCGAGTGGCAGGGCGCGCATCCGGTCCGCGTGGACGCCGCGGGCGCCCACGGCGGCATCCCCGCGCTGGTGCACGCGCTCGGCGACTTCCGCGCGCTGCCCGGCAACATGATCGAGCTCCTGCCCGATTACGACGCCTCCATCGCCCGGCTTGCCCGGGACATCGACGACGCCCGCGAGTCCGTCCATCTCTTGTACTACATCTTCGCGGACGACGATCGGGGCGGGCAGGTCCTGGCGGCGCTGCTCCGCGCCCGGGCCCGGGGCGTGGAGTGCCGCGTCCTCATCGACGCGGCGGGGTCGCGCCAGTTCGCGCTGGCGGCGCTGCTCAAGCGCCTGCAGGTCGCCGGCATTCCCGCGCACGAGGCGCTCCCGGCCGGGCTCTTCCGGCGCGGGGCGGCGCGGTTCGACTTGCGGAACCATCGGAAGGTGGCGGTGATCGACACGCGCGTCGGGTT
This sequence comes from uncultured Gemmatimonadales bacterium, assembly GCA_963777835.1. Classification (GTDB taxonomy): domain Bacteria; phylum Gemmatimonadota; class Gemmatimonadetes; order Gemmatimonadales; family GWC2-71-9; genus SPDF01. Next base: position 92,584 of record CAVZRK010000005.1, read on the forward strand.
CACCGGCTCGCAGAACCTCGTCAATCCGGGATTCGTCCCGGGCTACCCGAACGAGGAGCTGGTCGCGAGGGTCACCGGGCCGGTGGTGCTCCAGCTGCAGGCGGTGTTCCTCCAGGACTGGTACTTCGAGACCGGGGAACTGCCCGCGAACCCGGAGGCGATCGAGATGCCGGCCGCCACCGGGTCCTCCATGGCGCAACTGCTGCCGAGCGGCCCGGGTTACGAGCGCGAGAACGCCCAGGAGCTGCTGGTGCACCTCTTCCATCGGGCGCAACGGCGGATCGTGATCACCACGCCGTATTTCGTGCCGGACGACCCGTTCCTCCAGGCGCTGCGGACGGCGGTGCGCCGCGGCGTCGAGGTCCGTCTCGTGGTCGCCAATCCGGTGGACAAGTGGGTCATGGGCCTCGCGCAGCGCTCCTATTTCGACGAGCTGCTTTCCGCGGGCGTGCGCATCCACCTGTACCGCCCCCATTTCCTCCACGCCAAGCACGTGAGCATCGACGACGACCTCGCGATCGTCGGGTCGGTGAACATGGACATCCGGTCGTTCGCGCTGAACGCGGAGGTGGCGCTCCTGGTCTACGATCCGGCGGTGGTGACCGCCATGCGCGCGGTGCAGGAGCGCTACTTCGCCGGCGCCATCGAGCTCACGCGGGAGGCCTGGTCCCGGAGGCCGCTGTGGCTCCGGGTGGCGCAGAACACGGCCCGCCTGGCCGACTCGCTCCTCTGATGGTTTCGGTTACCTTTCATCCGCGATCCGTCTCCCCCTCCCATCACGGCCCGGACCCCTCATGAGTCTCATCTGGATCGACGGACAGTGGCACGACCGCGACACCGCCACGATCTCGGTGTTCGATCACGGCCTCCTCTACGGCGACGGGGTGTTCGAGGGGATGCGGGTCTACGGGGGACGGGCTTTCCGGATGGAGGAGCACCTCGACCGGCTGTACGACTCGGCCCAGGCCATCTGGCTCACGCCGCCCATCGGCAAGGACGAGATGGCGCGGGTGACGGAGGAGGGAATCAAGCGGGCCGGCATCACCGAGGGGTACCTGCGCCACGTGGTGACCCGGGGCGTCGGCGACCTGGGCCTCGATCCGCGGAGCTGTGCGCGCCCGACGGCGATCATCATCTTCGACACGATCAAGATCTGGCCGCCCGAGCGCTACACGAAGGGCCTCGTCATGATGAGCGCGGCCACGCCGATGCCCGACCGGGAGACGCTCTCCCCTCGGGTGAAGTCGCTCAACTACCTGCCGCACATCATGGCGAAGCTGGAGGGGATCCACGCGCAGATGGACGAGGTGCTGATGCTCGACCGGGGCGGGTACGTGGCCGAGGCGTCGGGGATGAACGTCTTCATCGTGCGTCGAGGAGTGGTGACGACCCCGCCCGCCTGGACCGGCGTGCTCCGGGGCGTCACCCGGGACATCGTGCTCGAGCTCGCCGCGGACGCGGGGATCCCGGCGCGCGAGGAGCCGATCAACCGGTACGACGTGTACACCGCGGACGAGGCGTTCCTGACCGGTACGGCGGCCGAGATCGCTCCGATCAGGTCGCTCGACGGGCGGCAGATCGGCGCCGGGCCCATCGGACCGGTGACCCGGACGCTGATGGACCGGTTCAAGGCGCTCACCCGCGGGTGACGCTTCGCCCTTGACCTCCCTCTTCGCCGCGGCGCATATTCGCCCGGTAGCCTGAACGGGAGCCTGCATGTCCTGGCGCGTCGTCGAGCACGGCGACACCACTTGGAAGGTATCGTTCGCCGCCGAACGGACGGCCAACACCGCCCACTGGCGGCTGGTCCTGTCGTTCCGCGCCGCGGAGCCGGAGGGCAGGACGTTCTGGGCGCCCTACCCGCTGGAGTCCACCTCCCGCTCGGCGCTGTACACGCAGGCCGACCGCATCCCCGCCGACCGCCTGGCGGCCATCCTGTCCGAACATCTCGGTTGAGCGGGGCGCACCCATGACGCAGGTTTCCTTTCAGGATCTTCGGCGCATCGCCGATTCGCTCGCGTCGCTCCGCGGCAAGTCGGTGGCGGCCGCGGTGATGCGCTCCGACCTCCGGCAGCTCCGCCTGGAGACCGAGGATGGCCTGATGATGGTGCTCACCGTGGAGATCGACGAGGCCGGGCGGCCCCGCCTGGAGGTGGACGTCGTGCGCCAGCCGGAGGAGCCGGGCCGGCAGCTCGAAGTGCGGTTCGACGCCGTCTAGGGCACGCCGACCACTCCCGCCCACACCGCGCGGGACACCGCCGCCATGTACGCCTCGGCCGCCATGGGACTCGCGAAGCCGCGCGTCAGAATGACGAGCACATAGGGAGGACGGGTCGGAGGGAAGATCACCGCCGCGTCATGGTTCACGCCGGTGATGTTGCCCGTCTTGCTGGCCACCCGCGTGCCCGGCGGGATGCCGGCGGGGATTCCCGCCCGGAACTCCTGCCGGGTCAGGATGTCCAGCATGATCGCGCTCGACGAGTCGGAGGCGGCGCGGCCCTGGGCGATGGCCGCCAGCAGCACCGCCAGGTCTCGCGCCGTCGTCGTGTTGTTCAGCCCGCGGTCAAACGCCTTCTGGTCCTCCACGCCGCGGAGCACCACGATCGAGTCGGCGCCGAGGCGGCGGGCGGACGCCTGGATCTCGGGTGCCCCGAGCTGGAACACCAGCAGGTTCGTGGCGAGGTTGCTGCTGCGGACGATCATCAACCGGGCGAGCTCGCGCGCCGGCACCTGCCGGCCCTCGAGGGCGTAGAGGGTGGAGTCGGAGTCGTCGGCGGGATTGAGGCGGTAGGGCGATCCGTCGACGATCGACTGGAATTCGTTCCGGACGAGCACCGGCCAGTCCCAGCCATATCGCCCCGCGTCGACGCGCTGGGCCAGCTCGATGAGCACCGGGATCTTCATGGTGCTGGCGGCGTGGACCCGCCACGAGGCGTTGCTCCACGCGGAGTCCCCGGTGGCGAGGTCGAGAAGCGCGAGACCCACCTCGGTGCCCGCTGGCGCCGTTTCGGCCCCCAAGTTGCTGCGGAGCGAGGCTGGGATCTGGCCCGCGGCCGGCCGAGCCACCGGCAGGGCCGCCGCCACGAGCAGTAGCAGTCGTTGCATGACGGGGAGAGTATCCTCCCCACGTCACACTCTCAAGAGACTACATGCCCGATACACATCCGCGACTGCGATTTGCCGAGTTCCGCCTGGATCGCCTGCCCAGCGGCCGGTGCAGCGCGACGGTGGTCCTGACGGGACCGGGGGGTGCCCGCTTCGAGGGGGACGCCCAGGGACTCGCCTCCCAGGCGGGAGAGTTGCGATGCGCGGCACAGGCGTGCGTCAGTGCGCTCACCCAGTCGGTGCAGGGGGAGCTCAGTTTCGAATGCCTCGGCGTCAAGGCGATTCGCGCCTTCGACGCCACGGTCGTCATCGTCTCGCTGGCCACGCGCGGTGAGGGAGTGCCGAAGCGAGTCGTCGGCTCCGTCCTGACCGAGGAGGATCCGACCCGTGCCGCAGCCCTCGCGGTGCTGAACGCCACCAACCGCCTCCTCGGAAACCGTTACTTCGTCGACTGAATCCGCCGCGACTGTGGCTCACCACCGGGCATCTATTGCGGGTCCTGCCAATGTGGTGGGGTTCCCTGCACGGTTTGCGGCGCCAGCGCCCCTCGGACCCCCAATTTCTTCACACTCTACTGGTGCTCTAAGTCGTTGATTGACAAAGGTTTGTGTTGAGGATTTGGTTTGGGCCGCACTTCGGCATAGGTTTGGCTTTAGTTCGTGGGCAGGGCATCCGTTCCAAACTGAGATTTCGCCCCGGGGCGGTTCGTCTTGGCGTGCCGCTGAAGGAGCTTGATACGTGCATCGTTTCCTCTGCCTGACGATTGCCTTCGGTGCGGCCGCCTGCAGCAGTGGCGGGCCGCCGTCCGTCGCGCCTTCACCCGCGGCCCAGGCGGCCTCGGCCACGATCGCCGAGGCGCTCGCACCGACCACGGAAAGTTCCTCCCCCGTTACCAGCTTCGCGGCCGTCCCGCCGCCGATCGCCGTGATCGACGTGGACAGCATGGCCCGAAACATCGTGGCGGCGGACTCTGCCGCCGATGCCGCGGCGCTGTCGGCGCTCGAGCAGGCGTACCCCGACACGACCGCTGCCCCGGCCGTGTCGCACGGGGGCGGTGCGGACGACCTCGACGTGGTCACCTCCTGGGACATCGACGTCGAGACGTACGTTTCCCATGAGCGGGTGCAGTACTACCTCGACTTCTTCCAGGGGCCGGGGCGGGAACGGATGGCGATCTGGCTCACGCGGCTGCCGCGCTACGAGGCCATGATCCGTGAGCAGATGCAGGCCAACGGGGTGCCGGAGGACATGGTGTACCTCGCGCTGATCGAGAGCGGGTACTCGAACACCGCCGTGAGCCGGGCCCGGGCCACGGGGATGTGGCAGTTCATGAAGGGGACCGGCCGGATGTACGGGCTCCAGGTCAATTCCTACGTGGACGACCGCCGGGACCCCGTGAAATCCACCGCCGCGGCGGCGCAGGCACCTCAACGACCTGCAGGAGCGATTCGGCTCGATCTACCTGGCGGCTGCGGCGTACAACGCCGGCGCCGGCAAGGTGTCCCGCGGGCTCCGGGGCCTTCCGGCTGGCAGCGGCCCCTCGATGGACCTCTCGGACGACGAGACCGAGGACGACTCGACCAACAACGACTCCGAGTTCTTCCGGCTCTATGACACGAAGTACCTCCGTCGGGAGACGAAGGACTACGTCCCGAAGCTGATCGCGGCGGCGCTCATCGCGAAGGAGCCGACGAAGTACGGCTTCGCGGAACCGCCGGCGGTGGCGCCATTCGCCTATGACTCTCGTCATCGTGACCGGCCAGACCGGGCTCGACGTCATCGCGCGCCTCTCGGGCGCCACCTTCGCCGAGATCCGCGAGCTCAACCCCCAGTACATCCGGATGGTCACGCCCCCAGGCAAGACGGCCGTGGTGCGCGTGCCGGTGGGTGTCGGCGAGCGCACCGCCGCCGGCTACGCCGAATTGCCGGCGTCGCAGCGGATCTCCTACCAGACCCACGTGGTCCGGAGCGGCGAGACGCTCTCCGGCGTGGCCAAGAAGTACGGCGTCAGCACGCAGCAGGTGCGCGACGCCAACGCCAAGATTCCGAAGTCGGGCATGCTCCGCGTCGGCCAGCGGCTGATCATCCCGACGAGCGGCACCTCGGCCGAAATGCGCGCCGCCATCGCCGCCACGGAGAGCTCGAGCCGCGCCCCCGCGCGCGGCGGGAAGACCTACACCGTCCGCCGGGGCGATACGCTGTCCGGCATCGCGCAGCGCTACGGTACCACCCCCTCGGCGCTGAAGCGGATCAACGGGCTCTCCAGCGACCAGATCCGGGCCGGCCAGAAGCTCCGCCTGCGGAGTTCAGGCAGCAGCGCCTGAAGCCACCGCGGCGCCAGAACGACGAACGGCCGGGGCAGATGCCCCGGCCGTTCGTCGTTTCACCACCAGGGGGCCGGTTAGATTCCTGCTCCGCGCCTTCTCCGAGGATTCGCCCCTGCACCTGGATTCGATGGATCCGGACTCCCGCCGCCGCGTCGGCACCTGGCTCGCCCTCTGGGCGGGGATGGTCCTGCTGCTCGTGCTCATCGGCGGGGCGACGCGGCTCACCGAGTCGGGGCTGTCCATCACGGAGTGGAAGCCGGTGACCGGTGTGCTGCCGCCGCTCGACCGGGCGGCGTGGGAGGCGGAGTTCGCCCGGTACCGGCAGATCCCGGAGTACCAGCAGCTCAACGCCCGCATGTCGCTCGCGGAATTCCAGACGATCTATCTCTGGGAGTTCACACACCGGCTCTGGGCCAGGCTGGTCGGGCTCGCCCTGGCCGTGCCGCTGCTGTACTTCGCCTGGCGGCGCGAGGTGCGCGGCCCGCTCGCCTGGCGGGTCGGAGGCATCCTCCTGCTGACGGGGCTGCAGGGCGCCATGGGCTGGTACATGGTCAAGAGCGGGCTGACCGTCCGGACCGACGTCAGCCAGTACCGGCTGGCGGCGCACCTCGCCCTGGCGCTGGTGGTTTATTCGCTGGCGGTCTGGACCGCGGCGGAACTCCTCGGCTTCCGATACCGCAACGCTGAAGCGCCGGAGGACGGGGCGGGGGCGCGACTCCGGCGCCGTACCGGCTGGTTCGCCGGGTTCGTCTTTCTCACCATCGTGTCGGGCGCGTTCGTGGCCGGGCTCGATGCCGGCCGCGCGTGGAACACCTTTCCGCTGATGGGCGGCCGCGTGGTCCCGCCGGGCTACGCGAGCCTGTCCCCCTGGTACCTGAACGCCTTCGAGAACGTCGCCGCCGTGCAGTTCCACCACCGGCTGCTGGGGATGACTGTGGCCCTGCTCGCCGTGCTCCTGTGGCGCGGCAGCCGTGGGGTGCCGCTGCCGGACCGGAGCCGGGCGTCCTTCTCGGCGCTGGGGCTCCTGGCGGTGTTCCAGCTCGGGCTGGGGATCACGACGCTCCTGCTGCACGTTCCTGTCGTGATGGGCGTGCTCCACCAGCTCGGGGCGGTGCTCGTCCTCACGGCGGCGTTGCTGGCGCTCTCGGCGCTCCAAACGACGAACGGCCGGCGAACATCGCCGGCCGTCGTCAATCGTGGAGCCGCCCGCCCGGTCAGTTCACCGTAACGGGGACATTGGCGATGCGCGGATCGCCCTTCAGCACCTTCCGGGCATAGCCGTTCCGCGGGTCGCCGCCCTGGGCCAGGATGTTGGCCACGGTGGTCGGACCGCGGTTATACGCCAGCAGCGCGTGGTGCACGTTGCCGTCGAACTGCTTCACGAGATCCCGCATGTACCGGAACCCTAGGCGCAGGTTCAGGTCGCGGTCGAAGAGCTCTCGTTCCGTCACGGCGGGCTCGTAGACGCGCGCCGTCGGCAGCCGGATCTGAGTGAGCCCAATGGCGTTCATGGGACTCCGGGCCCGTTGCGAAAAGTCGCTCTCCACCTTCACCAGCTGGAACGCCATCTTCGGGTCGAGCCCTTCGCTGAGGGCGATGTCGTAGATCGCGGCGCTGAGGTCGGCCGGGATCCGGTACTTGGCGGAGTATTCCTGGACGGCATTGGCGCGGGCGAGCTGCAGCTTGAGCATGTCGCTCTCGCCCGTGGCGGCCTCGAGCCGCCGGCTCATGTCCCGGATTTCACGCGACACGAAGTCCGCCGTCGGGGTCGGTGCCACGTCGGCCGCCCCGGCACGCCGCGGCCAGCCGGCGAGCGCGCAGACCAGGACGGCGGCGCCGAGCAATACGCCACCCCGCAGGACGAGCCGGGGCGTCGGTGAATTGCGTTCGATCTGATGGTCCGTTCGGGTCAACAAATCGTTGATCCTCCCTTGGGGTCCGCCGACGGGTCGGTCGACCGGGGCGATTACTTCCGCCGCCAGTCGCCGTGCGTCCCGCCAGTCTTGTCCAGCACCTGCACTCCCTCGATCGTCATGCCGCGGTCCACCGCCTTCACCATGTCGTACACGGTGAGGCAGGCCACCGCGGCTGCGGTCAGCGCTTCCATTTCCACTCCGGTGCGTCCTTCGCAGCGCACCCGGGCCGTGACATGCACGCCCGGCAAGCCGGGCTCGAGCTCGGCGCGGACCTCGATCAGGTCCACCGGCAGCGGGTGACAGAGCGGGATGAGATCCCCCGTCCGCTTGGCTGCCATGACGCCCGCCACCTCCGCCACCGACAGGACGTCGCCCTTCTTGATGGCGTGGGCTGCCACCAGGTCGAACGCCTCCTGCGTCATCCGGACGCGCCCCTCCGCGCTGGCGGTGCGCACCGTGACCGGCTTGCCGCCGACGTCCACCATCCGGGCGCGTCCTTCGGCGTCGAGGTGCGAGAGGCTCACAACACCTCCGCCAGGTCGCCCGCGAGCACCGCCAGCAGGAGCTGCGGGTTCACGTTGCCCTGCGCCGCGTCGCGCGCCTCGCTCACCAGCGCTTGCGCCGCCAGAAGCCCCGTCGCGGCGCGGCCCTGGAGGGCTGCGGGGACGGATTCGGTTCCTTCCACTCCCGACGCCAAGCGCGCGGCGTCGCCGAGGGTCTCGGCGACGGCATCGAGCAGGTCGGTGAACTCGCCCCGCGCCGACCAGGGAGCCTGCGCGAGCGCCTTCTCGGCGGCCGGTCCGGTGCCGCTGAGCACCGCCTCGAGCCACGTGGCGGCGGCCTTCCGGGTCCGGGAGCCCTCCCCGGTGTCGGAGAGCGCGGCGCCGATGGATCCGTTGGCGCGCGCCACCAGCCGCGTCAGTTCCGCTCCCGCCGGGGCCGGCTCGAGCTCCCTGGACAGGAACTCCCGCACCTCGGTGGCGGAGAGCCGGCCGATCCGGAGCGGCACCGCGCGCGACCGGATCGTGGGCAGGAGCTTCCCGGGATCGGCGCACGTCAGCACGAAATAGCTGTCGGCCGGCGGCTCCTCGAAGAGCTTCAGGAGGGCGTTGGCCGCCTCCGGACTCGACTCCTGCGCCACCAGCCGCTCGGCCTCCCCGATGATGAAGACCTTCTTGCGGCCCTCCACCGGCGTCAGTGCGGCGCGCCGAGTGACGAGGCGAGCGGTGGCCATCCCGTGGGCCGACATGCCGTCGGGCGGGGAGTAGAGCGGGGCCTTCCGGCGCTCCTCCAGCAGCTCGGCAATGCTCTCCGCGGCCTCCTCCATCTGCTTGTCCGGCTCCCCGGCCTTGGGGCGGGGAATCGGGACGATCCAGTGCAGGTCGGCGTGCGTCAGGCCGAGGACCAGGTGGCAGGCCCGGCAGCGGCCGCAGGGCTCTTCGGCCGGGGCCTCGCAGAGGACCATTTGCGCCAGCCAGAGTGCCAGCCGCTGCTTCCCGACCCCCTCCGGCCCGGTCATCAGGATGACCTGGGGGAGCTGCCCATTGGCCAGGGCCTTGGAGAGTCGGCGGCGGGCCATGGCGTGGCCGGCCAGAGGCTTCAATGTCATGGTACGGAAGGTATGTCGGCGGCGGAAATTTTGAACCCGTGCTCGTGTAACATCTTTTTCAACAACGACTTACATGCGTATTTTCGTGCCAGGAAGCGCCCCGAAATGCGCCAATCTGGCCTGTCGATCGTATGTGAGTGTTTGCTCGCTTTTCAGCATTGTGAGCAATTGCTCGCATGGTTTGTAACGTGCTTCTCCGCAATGCCTTCTGAGTCCGCCGCGCCGTGCACCAATCTGCAGCGTTGCCCAGCCTGGTGGTGGTCCTGCCACTGCAACCATGCCCGGAAATCGGGCACCATGGACTGTGGAAAGCTGGAAAACGGGGGGATAAGTCAGTGGAGAAGGGGGAAAAGGGGCGGGGCAGGGGGCAGGGGGGCAGACGGGCAGGGGGACAGCGAGCTCGAGGCCGAGAGCCGGCTTCAGCCGGCGGTCCACGGCTCGGCAAATCTCGAGTCCTCACCCCCTGACCCCCTCTCCACCATGTGGAGAGGGGGAACTCCAGGGCAGGTGGTTACGCCCGGCCCCGCTGCCCGTCTGCCCCGCCGCGGCCGCGCGCTTTCGCGCGCGCGGCCGCTCTATTAGACTTGCCACGCGCGTGACCGCAGGGTGGCGCGCCGATCCCGAGTAGCTCAGTTGGTTAGAGCAGCTGACTGTTAATCAGCGGGTCGGGGGTTCGAGTCCCTCCTCGGGAGCTTCCTTTCTCTCCAGCACGAATGCGCAACGGCCCGGGCGATCGCCCGGGCCGTTTGTGTGTCGGATATTGATGGGTCGAGCGTCCACGGGAGCAGTGCCCACGGACCGCTGTGTGAGGACCGTCACCGCGCCTTCAGGACAAGTTGCAGCATGCTAGGGTAGATTTCCCGCAACTCTCCGCGTTTCAGGCTTCACGAATGAGGATGGCCCAAATGCAATCAATTCATCGCGTCGCCGCCATGGGTGCCCTGGCCGCGCTTGCCGCCTGCTCCTCCACCGAACCGAATGCCGGCGCCACGTCGGATGTCACCATGGATGTGGCGACGATCGCCACGGAAATGGGTGCGCAGGACGTGGAATTGATGCATGGACCGGGAGGCGTGTTCGGCTTCGGCTGGCGCGGCGACCTTGGCAGGTTCAACTGCGAGTCGGCGGATTGGGGCGCCGTGACGATCGTCCGGACCTGTACCTACAAGGATGCCGACGGGCTCGTGCAGGAGGCCTATGACACGACCACGACCGAATCGGTGACCGTGCACACCGAAATCAGCGGCGACATCGTCCGGGACCGCTGGAGCGCCACATTTGACCGCACGACCGATCTCGTGGTGACCGGGCTCGCCGGCTCGAACACCACCATGATCTGGAACGGCTCCGGGGCCGGCAGCTCGACGAAGGTGCGGACGTCGGACAGCGCCGAGACGCGTCAGTACGACATGACCTACTCGGGGACGATCACGAACGTGGTCATTCCGGTGCCCCGGACCGCCACCAGCTGGCCGCTGTCCGGGACCATCGCCCGCGAGGTGACGGTCACCTTCGTCGGCGGCCCGCGCGACGGCGAAACGATCACGCGCAGCACCACCCTCGAGTTCAACGGCACGCAGTTCGCCACGCTCACCGTCAACGGCGAGACGTTCCAGGTCGATCTCGCGCGCCGCAGCTGTGAGCGCGACGGCTCTCGCGATGGCCATCGCGACGGCGACCGCGACCGCGACGGACACTAGGGCGGACGGCCCGTGCTCAAGATCCTTCTTGCCCTCGCGGCGTCTGCCGCCATTGCGATGCCGGCCCTCAATGCCGACAAGTACCCCGTCGGCCGCATCCGGACGGACAAGGGCGAGATCCTCTTCTATCTCTACCCCCAGACGCCCAACCACCAGGCGAGCTTCATCAAGCTCGCGAACGCCCACTACTTCGACTCCCTCACCTTCAACCGGGTGATCAAGAACTTCGTGGCCCAGGGCGGATGCCCAGACACGCCGGAGGGCTTCGCGGGCTCCCCCTACAACCTGGCGCCCGAGTTCAACGACAGCCTGCGCCACGTGTACGGCGCCGTCGGCGCCGGCCGCGACGACAACCCCCAGAAGCTCTCGGCCGGATGCCAGCTCTACATCGTCGCCAACAAGAACGGGCTGGCTCGCCTCGACGGGAACTACACCGTGTACGGGCAGGTCATCAAGGGGATGGACGTCGTGGAAACGATCGTGTCGGTGCCCACCGACTCCACCGACGCCCCGCTCGTGCCGATCAGGCTGCACGTCGACATCGTCAAGATGACCTCCGCGCAACTGGCGCCCTACGGAATCCAGGTGAAGTAGCGGCCGTTCGCCGCCCCCATTGCGCCCGGTGCCCGTCCGGTGGGAAACTTGGGCACCGATGCACGACTCCATCGCCTTCCTGACCGACCTGGCCCTGGTGCTGGGAGTGGCGGCGCTCACCAGCGTCCTCTCCCAGCGCCTGCGCCTGCCACCGGTGTTCGGCTACCTCGTCGCCGGCTTCATCATCGGCCCGAACGACTTCTTCCCCCTGGTGGCCGACGTCGGCACGGTCCGCACGCTCTCCGAGCTCGGCGTCATCCTCCTGATGTTCTCGCTCGGCCTCGGCTTCACGCTGCGGAAGATCGGCCGGCTCGCCTCCACGGCCGGGCTCATCGCCGCCGTGGAGATCGGCCTCTGCCTGTCGCTCGGCTACGTCGTCGGCCAGGCCCTCGGGTGGAGCCGGATCGAGAGCCTGTTCGCCGCCGCGCTGGTGGCGATCTCGAGCACGATGATCATCGCCAAGGTGTTCGAGGACCAGCGCATCACCGGCCCCCTGGCCGACGTGGTCTACGGCGTGCTGGTCATGGAGGACCTGGTGGCGATTCTGTTCCTCGCCATCCTCAGTGCGGTCGTGGGCGGGAGCGGCTCCACCGCCGCCCTTGTTGCGGGCACGGTGCCCCGGCTGACGCTCTTCCTCACCGTCGTGGTGCTGGTCGGGATGTATTTCGTGCCGCGAGCCTTTCGGTGGGTGGTGCGCCTCCGGCGCGAGGAGACCACGCTGGTGGCGAGCGTCGGGCTCTGCTTCTCGCTCGCCCTGCTGGCCCAGATGGCGGGGTTCTCCGTGGCGCTCGGCGCCTTCCTCGCGGGCTCCTTCGTGGCCGAGGGAGGCGTGTCCCGCCAGGTCGAGCCGCTCATCCGCCCGCTGCGCGACATGTTCGCCGCCATCTTCTTCGTGGCCGTGGGCATGTCTATCGAGCCGAGCGCCATCCTGGAACACTGGCCCGCCGTCCTGGCCCTGACCGCCGCCGTGCTCGTGGGCAAGACGGTCGGCGTCACCAGCGGCGCCTTCCTGGCCGGGCTCGGCACCCGGACCTCCATCCGCGCCGGGCTCTCCATGGCGCAGATCGGCGAGTTCTCCTTCATCATCGCCGGCCTCGGCGTCGCGAGCGGCGCGACCGATTCCTTCCTGGCGCCGGTGGCCGTCTTCGTGTCGGTGTTAACCGCCCTCCTCACCCCCGTCCTGCTCAGCCGCTCGACGGAGGTGGCGAACCTGGTCGATGCGCGACTGCCTCGCTCGCTGCAGACCTACGCCACGCTCTACGGCTCCTGGGTGGAATCGGCCCGGAGCGCCTCCGCGTCGAAGACACCGGCCGCCCGCCTCCGGCGATTGGCCCGGATCATCGTGTTCGACACGATCCTGCTCGCCACCATCCTGATCGGCGCGTCCCTCGCCCTCCGGACCGGCACGGCGCCGCTGGCCGCGTGGCTGGGCCTGCCGGCGACGACGGTGCAGGGCGGGGCGCTGTTGCTCGCCCTCGCCGCGCTCTTCCCGCTGCTCTACGCCATCGTGCGCGCCGCCCGCTCGCTGGGCGAGACCATCTCGTTCCAGGCCATGCCCGCCGCGCGCGCCGGAAGCCCCGATTTCGGCGCCGCACCGCGCCGTGCGCTCCGGCTCACCGTCCAGATCGGCGTGGTGCTGATCATCGGCGTGCCGACGGTGGCCGTGACGCTCCCGTTCCTCCCCAGCTACGGTGGCCCGCTCTTCGTCGCGATGCTGCTGGTCCTGCTGGGCATCGCCTTCTGGCGTTCCGCCCGCAACCTGCAGGGGCACGTGCAGGCCGGCGCCAACATGATCGTCGAGGCGCTGGCCATGACCATGGAGCACCCGGCCGCCGCCGGCAGCATCCTCGAGGAAGCGCGGCAGATGCTTCCCGGGATCGGCGAGTTGACCCAGGTGATCGTGGGCCCCCGCGACGCGGCGGCCGGACGCACCCTCATGGAACTCAACCTGCGGGGACTGACCGGCGCGTCGGTGGTGGCGCTCTGTCGAGGGGAGGAACGGAAGGTGTTGCCGGCGGGACACGAGGAGTTGCGGGCGGGGGACGTGCTGGCGCTCACCGGCTCCCAGGAGTCGATCGACGCCGCGACCGCCGTGATTCAGGGCGCCTGATCGGTCGCCCGCCAGAGGTACCACGACGCGACCGAGCGGAACGGGACGCCACCGCTCCCCGTGTCGCTCGATGCGGGACGGCTTCGGCCACTGCCGCGTTTCGTAGGTGCGCTGGAACCCCTTCTGGATCCCGAGGTCGTGAATCGGCAGCACGTCGGGCCGGCCGAGCCGGAAGATCAACAGCATCTGCACCGTCCACGTGCCCACGCCCCGCACCGCCGTCAGCCGCTCGATGATCTCCTCGTCCGGCATCCGCCGCAGCGCGGCGGCGGTGGGCACCACCCCTTCCAGCGTCTTGGCCGCCAGGTCCCGCGCCGCGGCGAGCTTGGCGCGGGAAAGCCCCGCGCCGCGCAGCGCCTCTTCCGGCGCGTCGAGCAGCGCCTGGGGCGCGAGCGCCCGCCGCGCCGGAAAGAGCGCCCGCACCCGTCCGTAGATGGTGGCGGCGGCCTTCCCGCTCAATTGCTGGTAGACGATGGACTCCAGGAGCTCCTCGAAGGGGGAATGGCGCAGGCGCGGCTCGAGTTCGCACGGCCCGGCACGCCGGATGACGGCGCCGAGGGCCGGGTCGGCCTTCCGCAGGTGCCGGACGGCGGCGCGCGCCTCGAACGGCGCGATCACGCCGGAACCTCGCTGAGCGCGCGCTCGAGGTACGGCTGCAGGTACCGGCCGGTGATCGACTCCGCGCGGGCCGCCACCGTCTCGGGCGTGCCCTCCACCACCAGTCGCCCGCCGTCGTCCCCCGCTTCGGGCCCCAGGTCGATGATCCAGTCCGCCCGCTTGATCACGTCCAGGTGGTGCTCGATGACGAGCACCGTGTTCCCGGCGTCCACCAGCCGGTCGAGCACCTGGAGCAGCACCCGCACGTCGTCGAGGTGCAGGCCCGTGGTCGGCTCGTCGAGGATGTAGAGCTTCCGGGCGCCCTTCTTCTTCGCGCCGGCCAGCTCGCGGGCGATCTTGAGCCGCTGCGCCTCGCCGCCGGAGAGCGTGGTGGCCGGCTGTCCGAGGCGAAGGTAGCCGAGTCCCACCTGGTGGAGGTGCCAGAGGGCCGCGCCGAGCTTCGGCTGGTGCCGGAAGCGGGTGATGGCCTCCTCGACCGTCCACTGCAGCACGTCGTGGATGGACGCACCCTGGATCCTGACGTCGAGCAGCTCGCGCTTGAAGCGGCTGCCTCCGCAGACGTCGCACGGAACGAAGACGTCCGCGAGGAACACCATCTCCACCTGCACGTGCCCCGCTCCCTCGCACGCCTCGCACCGCCCGCCCGGCAGGTTGAACGAGAAGGTGGACGGGGTGTAGCCGCGGGCCAGCGACAGCGGCTGGCCCGCGAACAGCTCGCGGATGTCGTCGAAGCCCTTCACGTACGTGACCGGATTGGACCTCGGGGTGCGGCCGATCGGCGACTGGTCCACGAGCAGCACGTCGGACACCAGTTCGGAGCCCGCGAGCTCGGCCACCGCCCCGACCTGCTCGCCGAGATGGGACTTGGCCGAATGCCCGCCGTGCAGGCGGCGCTCGAGCTCCCGGTAGATGATGTCGTGGACCAGGCTGCTCTTCCCCGACCCGGACACGCCGGTGACGACGGTGAGGGTGCCGAGGGGGATGTTGACGTCCACCCCCTTGAGGTTGTGGAGCGTGGCGCCGCGGACGCGGAGCCAGAGCGGTCCGGCGCTTCGGCGCGCGCTCGGCACCGCGATGCACTTGGTGCCCGAGAGGTACTGGCCGGTGAGGGTGGCGACCGCCTCGAGCGGCGGCCCGGCGTGCATGACCATGCCGCCCTTCTCGCCGGCGCCGGGGCCGAGCTCGAGCATGAAGTCGGCCTCGCGCACGGCGGCCAGGTCGTGCTCCACCACCAGCACGGTGTTGCCGAGGTCGCGGAGCCGGTGCAGCAGCGCCAGCAGCCGGTCGGTGTCCCGCGGGTGGAGGCCGATGGAGGGCTCGTCGAGGACGTACATCGCGTCCACCAGCTGGGAGCCGAGGGCGTTGGCCAGGGAGATGCGCTGTGCTTCGCCGCCCGAGAGGGTGCGCGCCTGCCGGTCGAGCGTGAGGTACCCGAGCCCGACGTCGTCGAGGTAGCGGAGCCGGGCGTCGAGCTGGTCGAGGATCAGTTGCGCGACCTGCTGCCGCGCCGGGCTCAACGCCAGGCCCCGCAGCCAGCCCCGCAGCTCGCCGACCGGGCGGGCGGTGACGTCCGCGATGGTGTCGCTGCCCACGCGCACCGCCAGCGCGTGCTCGTTGAGTCGGGTGCCTTTGCAGTCGGGGCAGGTGAGCGCCAGCTGGTACTGCCGCAGGAAGACGCGGATGTACTGCTTGTAGCGCTTCGGTTCGAGGCCGCGGAGGAACGGGATGATGCCGAGGAAACGTCCTGACTTGCCGGTCAGGAGCAAGGCGCGGTCGGCCGCCTTGAGCCGCGCCCAGGCGCGGTTGGGGTCGATCCCGTGTTTCTTCGCGGTGTCGAGCAGGAGCCGCCGGCGCGCCTCGTACCGGGGCTTGGTCCACGGATCGATGGCCCCGTCCGACAGCGCCAGCGTCGCGTCCGGCACGATGAGCGACTCGTCGTACTCCAGCACGGCGCCGAACCCGTTGCACGCGGCGCAGGCGCCGCGCGGGTTGTTGAACGAGAAGAGCGCCGGCGTCGGCGCGCGGGCGGGCGTGTCGCACTGGCTGCAGCTCGGGTGTTCCGTGAACCGGAGGCGGCCGGCGTCGTGGACCACGACCGCGATCCCTTCCCCCTCCTGGAAGGCGGTGGTGATCGCCTCGACCAGCCGGTTCGGCGCGCCCCGGCCCGCCTCCAGCCGGTCCACCACGATCAGGAGGTCGGGCACCGCCGTGAGGTCGGGGTAGGCCTCGAGGGCTTCGAGGTGCACCGGCTCCCCGCCCGCCAGCAGCCGGAGAAAGCCAAGGGCCCGCAGGTTTTCCACGATGGCCGCGTGACTGTTCCGGGCCGAGGCTGGGAGGGGAAAACAGACCTGGAGGCGGCCGGCGCCGAGCGCCTCGACCGCCGCCGCGGCCCCTTGGGGCGTGTCCTGCCGGACCGTGCCGCCGCAATTCCGGCAGTAGGTGGTGCCCGCCCGGGCCCACAGGAGGCGGAGGTAGTCGTACACCTCGGTGGCCGTCCCCACCGTCGACCGGCTGGACACGGCGGGGTTGTGCTGCTGGATGGCCACGGCGGGGGCGATGCCCGTCGAGCCGGTCCACCAGCGGCTTGGGCATCCGGTCGAGGAACTGCTTCGCGTAGGTGGACAGCGATTCCGCGTAGCGGCGCTGCCCCTCGGCGTACAGGGTGTCGAACGCCAGCGAACTCTTCCCGGAGCCGGAGGGACCGGTCACGACGATCAGCGCCCGGCGCGGAAGGTCGACGGTCACACCCTTGAGGTTGTGCTGGCGGGCGTTCACGATTCGGATGACGTCCTGCGGCATGCCAAAAGATAGTTGACCCCGCCTCCGCCGACCCGTACGTTTCCGCACCCATGGCCAACCCACTCTCCCCGAAACTGCTCCTCCGCGGGTTCGAGATCTTCGTCGGGATCTCCCTCGTGGGGTACGTCGCGGTGCTGTTCTACGGGGACAACCTCCCGGCGTTCCTGCACGGACTCACGCAGCTGCACTGGGGATGGGTGCTGGTGGGGCTGGCGCTGGCCTCGATGGACTGGATCGGCGGCGGGCTTCGGATCTGGGTGGTGGCGCGGGAACTCCATCCCAACCCGCCGCTCAAGGGGATGCTGCTGGCCGGGGGGATGAGCGCCTGGGCGGCCTACCTCACGCCGCTGCAGTCGGGGGCGGCGCCGATGATGATCTACACCATGCGCCGGTACGGGGTCAGCGTGCCGGTGGGCATGACCACCGCGCTGATGACCTTCATCGCCACCATCCTCTTCTTCGGCATCGCCGGCCCGCTGGCCATCTTCCTCGGCGCCGGGCAGTCGCTCGGCTCGAAGGGCGACCTGATGGGGCTCTCCCTCTACGATCTCTTTCTGGGGACGCTCGGCGTATTCGCCACGATCGGGATCCTGCTCGTGGTGGTGGTCGTCTTCCCGCAGGTGGCCCGGAACGGCATCCATCGCCTGGCGGTCTGGGTGGGCCGCCGGAGCCGCCGCGTCGAGGCCCGCCTGGAGAAGCTGCTCGTCGGCATCGACGAAGCGCACGCGAGCGTCGCCAAGTTCAACACCCCCCGCGGGTGGCTCTCGCTCTTCTGGGCCACCCTGCTCTCCGGGCCGTCGCACGCCAACAAGCTGCTGGCCGGGTACGTGGCGCTGCGCGTCATCGGGATCGAGGCCCACTTCGTGGACGTGCTCCTCGTCCAGACGCTCATCACGTTCCTCCTCTACTTCGCGCCGACGCCGGGAGCCAGCGGCATCGCCGAGGTCCTGTCCGCCGTCGTGATGACCGCCTACGTTCCGGCGGCCATGACCCCCCTTTACACCCTCGCCTGGCGCACGATCCTCAGCTATTTCACCATCGCGTTCGGTTTCCTGGTGTTCTCGCACTGGGTGCGCCAGGGGATCAAGGGGCTCGAAGAGCTGGGCGACGTCCCCGCGCCGGCCGCCGCCGGCCCGGGCCACTCCGGATGACGTTGCAGGAAGACGCCCTCGGCCGGTCCTACGACGCGGGGCTGATGCGGCGGATGCTCCAGTACCTGCGCCCCCGGCGCGGCCTGGTGGCCGTGGCGGTGGCGCTGCTCATCGTCAACGCCCTGCTGGCCCTGGTCGGCCCCGTCCTGACCCGGCAGGCGCTCGACGTCGCGGTGCCGGCGCGCGACCTCGGACTCCTCGGCACGCTGACGGGGCTCTACCTCGCCGCGCTCCTGCTGGAATTCGGGACCGAGTACGCGCAGGGGCTCCTGACGACGCACATCGGCCAGGGGGTGATGCACGACCTCCGGATGGAGATCTTCGGCCGCCTGCAGCGCCTGAGCGTCCCCTACTTCGACCGGCACCCGGTGGGGCGGCTCATGACCCGGGTCACCTCGGACGTCGAGACGCTGAACGAGCTCTTCTCCTCCGGCGTCGTGGCGATTTTCGGCGACCTCTTCACCCTCCTCGCCATCATGGCGCTCATGACGTGGACGGACTGGCGCCTGGCGCTGGTGGCGTTCGCAGTCATCCCGCTGGTGTGGCTCACGGCGTATCTCTTCCGGCGGCAGGTGCGCGAGGCGTTCCGGGACATCCGGGTCCGCCTGGCCCGGCTGAACAGCTTCCTGCAGGAACATCTGTCGGGGATGCGGGTCGTCCAGCTCTTCGGCCGGGAGCGCGCCGCCGGCGACGAGTTCGCGGCGGTCAACCGTTCGCACCTCGACGCCCACCTCCGCTCCATCACCGTCTACGCCGTGTTCTTTCCGATCATCGAAGTGCTGGGCTCGGTGGCGGTGGCGCTCCTGCTCTGGTACGGCGGGGTGCGCTACGCCGACCAGACACTCACGGTGGGCACCCTCGCCGCGTTCATCCAGCTCACGCGCCGCTTTTTCCAGCCGCTCCAGGACCTGTCCGAAAAGTTCAACATCCTGCAGAGCGCCATGGCCTCCTCCGAGCGCATCTTCGGCCTGCTCGACGCCCCGATCACCGTCCCCGAGCCGGTCACCCCCGCCACGCTGCCGCGGCCGGTCCGGGGCGAGGTGCGGTTCGAGGGCGTATGGTTCCGGTACCGGCCGGAGGGGGCCTGGGTGCTGCGCGACGTCTCGTTCACCGCCTCGCCGGGCCAGACGGTCGCGCTGGTCGGGCAGACCGGGGCGGGGAAGACGACGGTCATCAGCCTCCTGCTCCGGTTCTACGATCCGGAACGGGGCCGGATCACGCTGGACGGAGTGGACATCCGCGACCTTCCCACCGCCGAGTTGCGCCGCTTCATCGGATTCGTGCAGCAGGACCTCTTTCTCTTCTCCGGCGACCTCCTCCACAACCTCCGCCTCGACGCGCCGGTGCCGGAGGAAGCGGCCCGCGCCGCCGCTCGCCGGGTGGGCGCCGACCGGTTCATCGAACGACTGCCTGCCGGGTACGGCCACGTGCTCGGCGAGCGGGGCAAATCCCTCAGTGTCGGGGAGCGACAGCTGCTCAGTTTTGCCCGGGCCCTGACCCTCGACCCACGGATCCTCGTACTGGACGAGGCCACCAGCTCCGTGGACACCGAGGCGGAGGCCCAGATCCAGCAGGCCATCGGTGAGCTGATGGCGGGGCGGACGAGCATCGTCGTGGCCCACCGCCTGAGCACGATTCTCCACGCCGACGAGATCCTGGTTTTCCATCACGGAGAGATCCGGGAACGGGGCGGTCACCGGGCGCTGCTGGAGCGCCGGGGACTGTACGAGCGGCTCTACCGCCTGCAGTTGGCTGCACAGGACGCTTCCTTGCCTTCCCGGGCGGCGGAAGGGTAGGTTTTTGAAGATGATTCAGCTCGAGCTCGGCGGAGAACGCTGGCCGCTCCCCACAGGAGAAACCGTCATCGGTTCGTCGCCCGCGGCGGCGGTACGGCTCGAGCATGGCGGCGTGCTGCCGCGCCATGCACTGGTGCACGCGACGGCCGCCGGCGCGGCCATCCGCCGGGCCGGGGACGACGCGGTGGTCTCGGTCAACGGGGTGCGCCTCGGCACCGACCCGGTGCCCCTGCTGCACGGCGACAAGATCCAGGTGGGCATCGCCGAGCTGGCGGTCGTGGACGAACGGAAGGCCGGGGCGACGCGCATGGCCGATGCCACCGCGCTCCGGGCGGCCACCACGAGCCCCGCACCCGCTTCCGCGCCTGCCGCCGGGCCGATGACGGGTGGGCGGCTCGTCAGCCAGAGCGACGGGCGAGAATACCAGCTGGGCAAGGCTTCGACGGTCTTCGGACGAGACGCCACCTGCGACATCGTGATCGAGTCCACCGAGGTTTCCCGGCGCCACGCGACCATCGCGAACGGGCCGGATGGGTACCTGTTCGAGGACGCGAGCGCCAACGGCGTGCTGGTGAACGGTGAGCGGGTCGCCGGGCGGCGCATCCTGGCCCGGGGCGACATCCTGCAGGTCGGGCCCGCCTCGTTCCGGTTCTACGCCGAGGCTGCGCCGCCGCCGTCCGCCCCGCCGCCTGGGGCGGCGCACCGTCTCTTCGACACGGTGCACGGGATCCCGGCCATGGTGCCGGCGTTTCCGTCGCGGCCGACCGCGCCGCCGCCGCTCGCCACGGTGCTGGTGCGGACCGGTGGGCTCCGCGGCCAGCGCCTGCCGATCCGGACGCCCGTCGTCAACATCGGTCGGGCGGATTACAACGACCTGGTGTTCGGCGAGGAAAGCGTCAGCGCTTCCCACGCCAAGCTGCAGCGACGTGAGGAGGTCTGGGTCCTGACCGACCTCGACTCCACCAACGGGACCTTCGTGGACGGCGAGCAGGTCCACGGCGAGGTCCCGTTGATGCCGGGTTCCACGGTGCGCTTCGGCGACGTGACGGTGCTGTTCGACCCGACCGACCTCCGCGGGCCGCAACCGATGGGTGGCGGCACCAAGGTGGTCGGGGCCATCTCCATCCCGGAAACCCCGCGCATGCCGGCGGTCCGGCCGGAACCGGCGCCCACGCAGGTCCAACGCGGCCGGGTCCGTACCCGTGTCCCGGCCCGCCGGCCGGCGCTCCGGCGCGGAGTGCTCGTACTGGTTGTGGCGCTCGCCGTCATCGCGGCCGTGGCCGCTTTCTACTTCTTCGGTCGTTGACGAGGCTCCGTGCATTTTACCTGCGCCGCCCGAACTGACGTCGGTATTGTCCGCTCCGGCAACGAAGACAGCTACCTCATGCTGGCCGAGCGGGGTGTGTTCATCGTGGCGGACGGGATGGGGGGCCACGCCGCGGGCGAGGTGGCGAGCGAAATGGCCGTGCGGATCATCTCCCGCGAAATCGGCTCGCTGCGCGGCGTCCCCGACGCCGAGGCCTCGGAGCGGATCGCGCGGTCCATGGTCACCGCAAACGAGGCCATCTTCGAGCGCACCCTGTCCGAGCACGACAAGCGCGGCATGGGCACCACCGCCACCGCGCTGGTGCTGCTGCCCGGCCGCTACTTCATCGGGCAGGTGGGCGACAGCCGGGCCTACCTCCTTCGCGACGGCGAGTTCCTCCAGATCACCCGCGACCACTCCTACGTCCAGGAACAGGTGGACGCCGGGCTGCTCACGCCGGAGCAGGCGCGGGTGCACCCCTACAGCAACGTCATCACCCGCTGCGTTGGGGCTGGCAGCGACGTGGTTCCCGACGTCTACTTCGGCGATCTCCGCGCCGGGGACGTCCTCCTCCTCGCGTCGGACGGGCTGACCGGCATGCTGGAGGACGAGCAGCTGGTCAAGATCCTGGCCGACCCGCAGGGACCCCAGGCCTGGGTGGACCGGATGATCACCGAGGCCAACCGCCGTGGCGGGCTCGACAACATCACGACCATCGTGGTCAAGATCGAATCACTGGACTGAGGAGACGCCCCAAGTTGAAACGCGGAGCCCCTCTCGCGCGTAGGGGCGCCCCATGATCTCCTCGCTTTCCATCGCGCTCGGCACCCTCCGGGCGAACCCCCTCCGCACCGTGCTCTCCACCCTCGGCATCGTCATCGGCGCCGCCGCACTCGTGGCCGTGCTGACCCTCGGCGACGGGATGGAGCGGTTCGGGCGCCAGCAACTGGCCACCACCACCGACCTCCAGTCCGTCGTGCTGGAGCCCCGGACGGCTGAAATCATCGACAACCAGGCGTACCCGCTCGACGACTACCTGGTGCTGACCAGGGGGGACGCCGAGTCCATCATGGCGTCGATCCCCGAGGTCTCCGCTGGATTGCTGACCCTGACCGGTTCGGCGGTGGTCGAGCTTGCCGCGGGCCTGACCGACACGGCGGAGGTCCTGGGCACCCTCCCCTCGCAGGCCGCGGTGCTCCGGCGGGACTTCGCCGCGGGACGCTACTTCACGCCCGAGGAGGCGACGCGGTCGTCGCCGGTGGCGGTCCTGTCGTTCGGGCTCGGGACGGTGCTGGGCGGTGGGGATCCGGCGGGAGCGGTGGGGAAGCAGGTACGGATCCGTGGGAATGACTACGAGGTCGTCGGCGTGCTGGCCTCTGCCGGCCCGGAGCGCATCCCGAGCGTCTACGTGCCGATCGAGCTGGCCGGGGCGGCGCTTGCCCCGACTCCGCGCCCGCGGGCGCCGACGCTGGTGCTGCAGGCGGAGCGGGTCGAGGACGTGCGGACTGTTCGGTCAGGGGTCGAAGCGTGGCTTACGGCGCGGCTCGGGACCGACTGGACCCGCAAGGCGAGAGTGCAGACCAACATGGCGCGGGTCGTCCAGACCGAGCGTGGCATCCTGGTGTTCAAGCTCTTCCTCGGCGCCATCACCGGCATCGCGCTCATCGTGGGCGGGATCGGCATCATGAACGTGCTCCTCGCGTCGGTGACCGAGCGGACGAGAGAGATCGGCGTGCGGAAGGCGATCGGCGCCCGCCGCCGCGACCTGCTCGCGCAGTTCCTGCTCGAGTCGGTCACGATCGCAGGGCTTGGATCAGTGCTGGGGACGCTGCTGGGCTTCGCGGGGGCGTTTGGCGTGACGGCGCTCATGCGGCAGCGATTCGATGCGCCGGTGTACGCCGCGTTCAGCTGGGGCACGCTGGCGGTGTCCGCGGGGGCGGCGGTGGTGGTGGGGGTGGTGTTCGGGATCTACCCGGCGCTGCGGGCGGCGCGCCTCTCGCCGATCGAGGCGATCCGGCACGAATAGGGGCGCACAGCCGTGCGCCCCTGCTCGTGCCGCCTAATGCAGCAGCGGCGCCTTTGCGTCCAGCCGTCGCCTGACCTCCTCCGCCGGCATCACGACCAGCCCCATCAACCCGTCCAGCCTGGCTGACGCGCGCCCTTCGGTGAACACCCGGAGCCGGCGCGCGCTCTCGTAGAGGGCGTCGGCCACGCGCGGGAGCCCGAGCTGGCCGGCGCGGCCGGCGTCGGTCAGCCGCTCCACCCCGCCTGAACGCGTGCGGAGCGGGAGATCCACCGACAGCATCGAGGTGCGGGCAGGAAAGTCGAGCAGGAGGAGCCCGGGCGCGAGGCCCGACTCCACCGCGAGCGCGTCCTCCACCCGCTCGAGCAGGTCGGGGTCGTCCGAGAGCCAGTCCTGCGCGTCGTGCGGCACGTCGCTGGCCGGAAGATCCAGCGCCCGCTTGAAGAGCCGGCGCTCCTGCACTCGCGCCGCGAGCCCGGTCGGGTCGGCCGCGAGGAGGGCGGTCATGAGGCCGCCGTCGGTCGCCTCCGCGATGGCCGCCGCGTCGAGCACGCCATCGGCCACCGCGCGGCGCACCGCACGCTTGAACATGCAGGTCGCGCTCCGCACGGCGTGGTGCCAGTACACGTTCCGGTACATCTGGTACTTGGCGAACAGCAGCGACTCGAGCGCGCTGATCCCCTTCTCATGCACGCCGATTTCCCAGCGCCCGGCGCCGCCCTCGACCAGCGTGAGCGAAGCGAGGAGGCGGTCCACGTCTACCGCGCCGTAGGGCACCCCGCACATCCGGGCGTCGCGGCTCAGGTACTCGATCTTGTCGAGGTCCAGCGAGCCGCTGATGAGGCCGCCGAGCGGGCTTGTGCTCCTGCCGCGGATCAGGTCGCCGATGCGGCCCGCGAGGGAGGGCCCTCCGATCGAGACGAGCACCTCCCCCAGCTCCCCCCGCGTCAGCTTGGCGACGCCGAGCGCCTCGTGGTGGAGGAAGCCGGCCTCCTCGAGGCTGTGCGAAAACGGATAGTGGCCGATGTCGTGCAGGAGGGCGGCCAGTCGGGCGGCCAGCCGGTCGTCCTCGCTGGCCGGGTCGAGCTCGCCCCGTTCGGCGAGCGCGGTCAGGGCGGACTTGGTGAGGTGGTAGGCGCCGAGCGCGTGCTCGAAGCGGGAGTGGGTGGCGCCGGGATAGACCAGGAAGGCATGGCCCAGCTGGCGGACGTACCGGAGGCGCTGCACGGCGGGCGTGTCGAGCACGCGCAGCGCCGATCCGTCCAGGCGGATGTTGTCCCAGAGCGGGTCGCGGACGACCTCGAACCGGTCAGGCAGTGACGGGCCCCGCCGCGGCCACGTCCTTGTCCACGCCGGCCGCAAAGGTCGCGAAATTGTCGCGGAACATCCGGGCGAGCTTGGCGGCCTGCGCGTCGTACGCCGCCGGATCGGGCCAGGTGCTGCGGGGGTCGAGAATCCCGGACGGCACGTCGGGCACCGCCGTGGGGACCTCGAACCCGAACACCGGATCCTTCCGGAAGGCCGCGCCGTCGAGCGCCCCGGCCAGCGCCGCCCGCACCATGGACCGGGTGTGCGCCAGCTTCATGCGGGAGCCGGTGCCGTAGGCCCCGCCGGTCCAGCCGGTGTTGACGAGCCAGACGTTGGCGCCGTGCGTGGCGAGTTTCTCGCCGAGCATCTTGGCGTAGACGCCGGGGTGCCTCGGCAGGAACGGCGCCCCGAAGCAGGCCGAGAAGGTGGCGGTCGGCTCGGTGACGCCGCGTTCGGTGCCGGCCACCTTGGCCGTGTACCCGGAGAGGAAGTGGTACATCGCCTGCCGCGGCGTGAGCCGCGCGATGGGAGGGAGCACGCCGAAGGCGTCGGCGGTGAGGAACACCACCGTCTTCGGGTGCCCGCCGGTGCCGCCCGGCTCGTGGTTCGGGATGTAGTCGATCGGGTAGCTCGCGCGGGTGTTTTCCGTGATGGTGTCTTCGTCGAACATCGGGGAGCGGTCGTCGTTGTCGAGCACCACGTTTTCGAGCACCGTCCCGAACATCTGGGTGGCGGCGTGGATTTCGGGCTCGCCGGCCGCGCTCAGCCGGATGACTTTCGCGTAGCAGCCCCCCTCGAAGTTGAAGACGCCCCGGTCGCTCCACCCGTGCTCGTCGTCCCCGATGAGGCGGCGGGTGGGATCGGCCGAGAGGGTCGTCTTGCCGGTGCCCGACAGCCCGAAGAAGATGGCGGCGTCGCCGGCGGCACCGATGTTGGCGGAGCAGTGCATCGGGAAGACGTTCCGCTCCGGCAACAGCCAGTTGAGGACGGTGAAGATGGACTTCTTGAGCTCCCCCGCGTAGCGGGTGCCGCCAATGAGCACGGTCCGTTTTGCGAAGTTGAGCGCGATGAAGGTCCCCGTGGCCGTGCCGTGGCGGGCGGGGTCGGCCTGGAACTCCGGCGCGTGCAGCACCCGGAATACCGGGAGGAACGCGGCCAGCTCCGCCGACGTGGGCCGGATGAACATGTTCCGGACGAACAGCATGTGCCAGGCGTTGGGGCTCTGGAATCGCACCGGGAGCCGGTACTTCGGGTCTGCGCCGGCGAACAGGTCCTGCTGGAAGATGTCATGGTCGGCGAGATGCGCCTCGACGTCGGCCTGCAGCGTCTCGAAGTGCGCGGGGGACATCCTGGCGTTCTTGTCCCACCACACGGCGGCGGCGGTCATGCCATCGTCCACGACGAACTTGTCCTTGGGCGAACGGCCGGTATGTGGCACGGTGACGGCGGTGAAGGCTCCGCGGTCGGTCAGGTGACCTTCGCCTCTCCGGATGGCGTACTCGACGAGCTTCGCGGGGCCGAGGTTGGCGAGGATGCGGGTGGCGACGGGAGAGCTGGTGGTCATGTGGGGTGCGGGCGCCGCGGGCGCCTCTCCTTGGAGAATGAAGTCAGGATGCCGTCGGCGCCGCACCGGCGCGCGTGCGGGCGAGGCGGCCCCGCTCCTGCGCATCGACGGCGGCGATGACGGTAAGGTTGACGATGGCGTCCACGTCGGAACCGCGCTGCAGGACGTGTACCGGGGCGGCCATGCCGACGAGGATCGGGCCGATGGCCTGCGCGCCGCCCAGCTGGCTCAGCAACTTGTAGCAGATGTTCGCGCCGCTCAACTCCGGGAAGATCAGGACGTTTGCCTTCCCGCCCAGCCGGCTCCCGGGGTAGTACCGGGTCAGGATGGCCTCGACGAGCGCGGTGTCGGCCTGCATTTCGCCGTCCACGGCGAGCTGCGGGTACTCCGCGTGCAGCATCGCCACCGCCTCCCACACCTTCCTCGACGCCGGGTGCTTCACCGAGCCGAAGTTCGAGAAGGAGAGCATCGCGATGCGCGGCTCGATGCCGAGGTTGCGGACGAAGGTGCCGGTGGCGAGCGCGATCTGCTTCAGTCGCTGGCTGTCGGGGTCGATGTTGACGGTGCAGTCGGCCAGGAAGATCGTCTCTCCCTGGAACACCATCATGTAGATCCCGGCCACCGCCTTGCCCGGCTCCGCGCCGATGACCCGCATGGCGGGCTTGATGGCGTCGGGATAGTGCTGGTTCTCCCCGACGACGAGGGCGTCGGCGTCGCCGGCCGCCACCATCCCGGCGCCGAAGTACGCCGGGATCTTCATGCGGCGGTTGGCCTCGCCTTCAGTGATGCCGCGGCGCCGCCGGCGGGCCCAGAGCCGCTTCGCGTACGCGGGACGGAGGGGGGAAGAGTCCGGGTCCACGATGTCCATCCCGTCGAGCGACATCCCGAGGGTCGCGGCGGTCTCGGCGATCTCGGCGGCGTGCCCGACGAGGATCGGCCGGGCCGAGCCCTCGTCGCGGACGATGCGGGCGGCGCGAAGCACCCGCGGATCCTCCGCGTCGGTCATCGCCACGCGCTGCACTTCCATCGAGGCCCGGTTGCTCAGGCCGCGCATGACGGCGCGCCCTCGGCTCTGGCGGCTCTCGAGCTTCTGGCGGTACTCGTCGAGGTCGAGCGCCTCGGTGGCGACGCCGCTCGAGATGGCGGCCCACGCCACCGCCGGGGCCACCCAGAGCAGGACGCGCGGGTCGAACGGCTTCGGGATCAGGTAATCGCGCCCGAAGTGCATCTGGTCGACGCCGTAGGCGCGCAGCACCACCTCGGGGACGTCCTCGCGCGCCAGCGCCGCCAGCGCGCGGGTGGCGGCCATCTTCATCTCCTCGTTGATGGCGCGGGCCCGCACGTCGAGCGCGCCGCGGAAGATGAAGGGGAAGCCGAGGACGTTGTTGACCTGGTTCGGGTAGTCGGTGCGCCCGGTGGCGATGACCGCGTCGGGCCGGACGGCGCGCACCTCCTCGGGCGTGACTTCGGGGTCGGGGTTGGCCAGGGCAAAGACGAGCGGGTCCCGCGCCATCCCCGCCAGTTCGGCGGCCGGCAGGGCGTGCGCGGCGCTCAGCCCGACGAAGACGTCGGCCCCGACCAGCGCCTCGGCGCGGGAGCGGGGCGCCCCGTCGTGGACGAAGCGCTGCTTGTAGGGATCGAGGTCGGTCCGCCCGGAATGGACGACCCCGTCCTTGTCGATGAGCGTGATCAGCTCGCGCCGCACGCCGAGCCGCACGTAGTGCTCCGCCGTGGCGATGGCCGCCGCCCCGGCGCCGAGGAAGACACAGCGCACCTCCTCGATCTTCTTCCCCACCACGTCCAGCCCGTTGAGCAGCGCGGCACCGCTGATGATGGCCGTGCCGTGCTGGTCGTCGTGGAACACCGGGATGCACATCGTGGCACGGAGCCGCTCCTCGATGTGGAAGCAGTCCGGGCTCTTGATATCCTCGAGGTTGATGCCGCCGACGGTGGGCTCCAGCGCCTGGCAGAAGCGGATGACGTCCTCGGGGTCGGGCGCGTCGATCTCGAGGTCGAAGACGTCGATGTCCGCGAACGTCTTGAAGAGGACGCCCTTGCCTTCCATGACCGGCTTCCCGGCAAGCGGCCCGATGTCGCCCAGCCCGAGCACCGCGGTGCCGTTGGACACGACGGCCACGAGGTTGCCGCGGGCGGTGTACCGATACGCGTCCTCGGGCCGCTCGGCGATGGCCAGGCAGGGGATGGCCACCCCCGGCGTGTAGGCCAGGGAGAGGTCGCGCTGGTTGTCGGTCGGTTTGGTGGGGACGACCTGGATCTTGCCCGGCCGGCCCTCCTCGTGGTACCGGAGGGCGTCCTGATTCCGGTCGGTCATCGCGTGGGGATCAGGTTCGCGGGCCAGTGGGCCACGAGTTGCGCCGTGTTGATGTCGCGGGCGCTCAGCCCCTCCGCCTCGGGCTGGCCGTACATGATGTCGCGGCTGTCGCTGGTGTGCTGGAAGAGCCCGAGGGAGTGCCCGAGCTCGTGCCGGGCGGTAACCCGGAAGCACTCCGTCAGGTCCGTCGTGGCGGGGTCGTAGCGCGGGGCGACGTACATTCGCACCGGCAACTGCAGCTGGAACCGCGTGGCGACGGTGTCGATTGCCGTGAGGCCCTCGCAACCGGGGAGGAGTGTGTTCAGCTGGCCCAACGTCGCGATCGCCTTGCGCTGGGAGGTCCATCACCCTCACAAGGACGTCGGCGCTCGAGGAATCGGAAACGAGGACCGCGTCGTACTCGCCGTAGAGGAACACCGAGCGCCACGACTCGATCGCCTCGCTGCACCCGGCCGGCATGTCGAGGCTGTCCTCCACCCAGATCTTGACCGGGAGCATGTCCGTCGGCCAGTGGAAGCTCAGGGTGTCGCTGCCCATTCGGGCCGAAGCAGTCGCCATTCGTAGTTGGGCACCCGGCTCGGCGAGGTGGCCTCGGCGCAGGAAAGCGCGCCGGCCAGGAGGAGCGCGAGCGGGAGCGTGTGGCGAGCGGTCATTGGAAATCCCAGGCGGCGCCGATGGCCAGTCCGACCCGCGAGACCTGCTGCGATCCCGAAAAGCCGGCCGCCTCGAGGGTGGGTGTGGTGAAGAGGTGGAAGTCGTACCGGACGCCGGCCACGCCGGACCAGCGTTCCGACAGGGGCTGCCGCCAGTCGAGCCCGGCCCCGAAGAGGCCGGCCACCGGCACGCCGTCGCTGAAGAGCCCGGTTTCCTCCGAAGGCAGGTACTCGATGATGCCGAGGCTCAGCCGCCAGGAGAGCCGGGACACGAGGGGGCCCTCGAGCGCCGCCGCGGCGGTCAGCACCCCGATGCTCCCGAGGTCGGCGGCGTCCTGGCCGCTCTCCGTCAGGTCGGCGCTGCTGCTGCCGTAACTCAGGTCGAGGCTGGCCCGGAGCCGCGTGGCGACCGGGAGGGAGGCGCTGAGGAAGAAGGTCGGCGCCAGCGCCGGCTTGAGCTCGATATCCTGGAAGATCTGGTCGGTGACGAGGGCGGAACTGCCGGTGACTCCCACCATGGCGGTCAGGCGGACCTGGCCCGCCGCAGGCGCCGCGGGGGCCAGGGCGAGGGCCGCGGCGAGAGGGAAGGCGTATGGAATCCGCATCCCCCAAAAATGGCCTCCCGGAGGGGCCTGAGTCAACGAACCCGCTTGGGGCCCCCCCGCCCGTACGCCCGGAGCCGGCGGAGCATTCGGCGGTCGTTGGTCACCATATCGTCTCCCTTGGGTGTTTCGAGTACCTTGATGACATCCGCGAACCGCGGGTCTCGCATGATCCGGCGGAACGGCTCGGGGCCCAGCGACCCTTCCGCGATCAGTTCGTGGCGGTCCTTGTGGGACGCGAACGGGGTCTTGGAGTCGTTCAGGTGAAAGCAGTGGAGGTGCTCGATCCCGATCAGGCGCTCCCACTCTTCCCAGACCGCGTCGTAGGCGTTCACCAGGTCGTAGCCGGCGGAATAGAGGTGGCAGGTATCGGCGCAGAAGCCGACTCGGTGGCGGAGCTCGGCAGGGATGAGCGAGCGGAGCTCGGCCAGCTCCTCGAAGCGGCTGCCGAGGGAGGTGCCGGTGCCCGCGGTGGTCTCGAGGAGCACCATCACCTCGCCGGGTGCCTTGCGGATCGCCTCGACGTAGGCCCGTGCGTTCCGTCGCAGCCCGGCCTCGCGCTCGTCGAGGTAGTTGCCGGGGTGCGACACGACGGCGGGGATGCCGAGCTGGTGGCACCGCGTCAGTTCCGCCGCGAACGACGCGATCGAGCGCTCGGTGAGCGCCGGGTCGGGCGAGGCCAGGTTGATGAGGTACGAATCGTGCGACACGACGCCGTTCAGCCCGCTCGCTTCGTACGCCTCCCGGAACGCGGCGATCGTGCCCGGCTCGAGCGCCGGCTCCCGCCACTGGTTGGGCGTCTTGGTGAAGATTTGGATGGCGGTGGCGCCGATTTCCACGCCCCGGGCCGGCGCCGTCTGCACGCCGCCCTGGGTGGAGACGTGGGCACCGAGGCGTTCGTGGGTCCGGCCAGGCTGGCTCTTCTTCGTGGATGAATGGGGCTGATGCATGGATCGACCGACTCTCCGTGACTGAACGCGCTCCGGGTGGCGCCCTCGCGCACCCACGAGTCCTGCTGCTCGGCGACCCGACGCTCCGGCCCGACGGGCTGGAGCGCGCGCTGGTGCGCGGCGGCTTCCAGGTGCTCGAGTCCGATCGCCTGCCGGAGGATCCGCCGTCCGGCTCGCTGCCCGATCTCGTCCTGCTTACCGTGCCCGACGCCGGGCCGGTGCTCGCCGCCGAGCTCGACCACCTCCGCACCGGGGCCTGGGGCGAGGTCCCGGTCTTCGCGGTGCTGGCCGCGGAGCAGCCCGACAGCGTGCTCGCGGCGCTGCGGCTCGGCGCCTCGGAGGCGCTCGCCGCGCCGGTGAACCTGGCCGAACTCTGCGCCCGCGTCGAGGCCCGGCTCCGGGGGCGGGCGAGCCTCGAGGCGCAACGGCGGGAACGCCGGGTGAGCGGGCTGATGTTCGACATCTTCGCCGAGGTCTCCACCGCGATCCGCCCCGACGAGATCATCCAGACGCTCGTCCGGCGGGTCGGCTCGGCCCTCGAACTGGCCCACTGCTCGTTCCTGCTCACGCCGCCGGGCGAGCCGCTGGGCCGGGTGGTGGCGGTCCACGAGAGCGCGGCGGTGCGGGACCTCACGGTGGACCTGGCGCGCTACCCGGAGGTCCAGGAGGCGGTCCGGACCGGCCGGCCCGTGTTCGTGGCTGACGTGCACACTCACCCGCTCTTCGCCGAGGTGCGCGCCAAATGGACCGAGCAGCACCTGCGGGTGCAGGTCCGCAGCGTGCTGGCGATCCCGGTGGCGCTGCAGGGGCACGTCGCGGGCGTGTTCCTCCTCCGGACCCGGCGCTCCGATGCGCCGCTCACGCCGGAACAGGTGGCGTTCGCCGAGACGATCACCACCGCGGCCGCCCGCGTGCTCGAGACCGAGGAGCGCCGCTCGACCATGTACCGCCGCCTGGCCGGTGTGTCGGCGCACGATCCGCTCACCGGGTGCGGCACCCTCGATGCGCTCGACCGGCGGATCCGCGAGGAATTCGAGCGGGCGCGGCGATATGCGCTGAGCTTCAGCCTGATCCTGCTGGACGTGGACCAACTGCGGGGGCTCAACGAGCGGCTGGGCCAGGAGGGCGGCGACCGCGTGCTCGCGGAACTCGGGCGCCTGCTGCAGCGCCAGCTCCGCGCCCCCGACTTCGTGTCGCGCTACGGCGGCGACGAGTTCGCCCTGATCCTGCCCGAGACCGACCTCGAGGGCGCCCGGCGCTCGGTGCGGCGGGTGCGGGAGCAGATCCTCGCCGCGCCCTTCGCCGACCTGGCCGCGGCCGACCGGCCGCGGCTCAGCGCCGGCATCGTGACCTTCCCCCACCCGGCCGCCGTGCAGACCGAGGATCTCTTCGCGCTCGTCGAGGCGGCGCTCCTTCGGGGCAAGGCGCAGGCCGACGAGCGCATCGGCACCGCCGACTCCGTGGCGGCCTGAGGCCGGCTAGCGCCGGCGCCGCAGCCAGTCCGCCGGGTCGAGCGCGATGGCGCAGTTCTCCCCGCGAATCTCGAAGTGCAGGTGGGGACCCTGTTCCGAGTTGGCCCCGCCCACCGTGCCGATCGACCTGTCCCTCGCGTCACGTCCTGCCCGACGGCCACGCTCGCGTTCTGCAGCTGCATGTAGAGCGAGCGGTACCCGTTGCCGTGCTGCACCACCACCGTCAGCCCGTAGGTCCCGAGCCGCTGCACCAGTTCCACCCGGCCCGCTTCCACCGCCTTGACCGGGGTGCCTACCGGGCGCCGATGCCGATCCCGTTCCAGCGGACCACGCCGCCGCTCGGCAGCGTGGTCCGGCCGAAGTTGTACACCACCCGCCCGTTCACCGGCCAGTCGAGCTTGCCGATGTCCTCGGTCGTCATGCCGCCCGGGACCGGCGCCGTGCTGGTGGCGGTCGCGTTGCGGCGGGCCCGTTCGAGGGCGGCCAGCAGCTCGTTCAGGCGCGCCTCGTCGCGCTCCAGCTCGCTCAGCCGCTCCCCGGTGGCCTGGCCGGAGCGCTGGAGCTGCGCCAGCCGGCGCGCCCGCGCGGTGGCCAGGTCGGCGTAGCGCTTCAGCTCGCGCTCGCGGTCCTCCCGGGTGCTGCCGAGGCTCGTGCGGATGCCGAGCAAGTCGTTGCGCTGCCGCCGGACCCGGGCGTTCAGCGCCTCGACGTCGTGGACCAGGGCGCGGTCCTGGCGGCTGGTGAGGTAGAGGTACTTGTAGCGGGCGAGGAGGTCGCCGAACGACTCGGCGGCCAGCAGCGCCTGGAAGGTGTACATCCGGCCGCGCTTGTAGATGTCGATGAGCCGGCGCTCCAGCACCGCCCGCTTCTCGTCGAGGTTGTCCTCCGCCAGCGCCAGCTCGCCGCTGACCCGCCCCAGCTCGTTGTTGAGGCCGGCGAGCTGGGACTCGATCTCGTTGACGATGCGGTTGGTGGTTTCGCGCTGGCGCTCGATGTTGCGGAGGTCGGCGTTGACGTCGCGGACCTGCCCCTGCAGCCGCTCCTGCTGGGCCTCGAGGCGCTGGCGCTCGACCCGGATGGAGTCGAGCCGGCGGCGGCTGCGCTCGAGCTCGGTGGTGGTGCGGTCCTGCGCGTGCAACTGTGCCGCTGTGAGGAGAGTGAGAGCGCCAAGCAGGAGAGGAGCAAGCCTCGGGAAGATCGCCGCGCCGCCCCGCAGCCCCGCTGCCTCGCTGTCCCGCTGCCCCGCTGCCCCGCCGCCCCGCCTAAACATTTCTGAGGTGCCGCCCGACGCTGACGAGACTGCCGCCGAGCCCGATGGCCACGCCGAACAGGATGCCGAGGGCGAGGTGCTTCGGCTCGAAGAAGAGCAGGGTGTGGAGGCCGGTGGTGCTGTTGCGGCGGAAGAGCTCGAAGGCCGCCCGGCTGAGAAGGATGGCGAGGAGGCCGCCGAGGAGCCCCTTGAGGGCGCCGTCGAGCAGGAAGGGGCCGCGAATGAAGGCGTCGGTGGCGCCCACCAGCCGCATGATGGAAATCTCGCGCGCCCGCTGCAGCACCGTCATCCGGATCGTGACGCCGATGATGACCACCGCGACGGCGGCGAACGCCAGCCCGATGACCAGGCCGACGAACCCCGCCAGGTTCCGGAGCCGGTCCAGCCGCTCGATCCACTCCTGCCCGAAGCGGACGTCGTCCACGAAGGAGAAACCCTCGATCCGCCGGGCCACCGCGGCGGCGCTGGCCGCATCGCGAAACTCCTCCTTCAGGGTCACCTGGAGGGAGGCGGGAAGCGGGTTCACCTGCAGGTCGCGGTAGGCGTCCTTGAACTCCACCAGTTCCTGTTGCGCCCGCTGCAGGGCCTGGTCCTCGTCCACGTAGACCACCGCCTCCACCTCGGGGAACGCCGCGATGTCCTGCGAGGCGAGGGTGATCGTTTCCGGCGGCGTGCCCCGGAGGAGGAAGGCCTCGATCTGCACCCGGGTGCTGATGCCCCGGAGCGCCTCGCGCATGTTCACCGCCACCAGACCGAACAGCCCGACGGTGAACAGCGAGAAGGCGATCGTGGTGATCGAGAGGGCGGACAGCATCGGCGCCCGGCGGAAGGAGCGGATCGTCTCGCGCGTGAGCAGGCTCATGACACGCCCTCGGTGGCGATTCGCTCTTCCGCGCTGTCGAAGACCAGCGAGCCCTCGCGCATTTCCAGCACCCGGTACTGCGTCTGGCGCACCAGCGCGAGTTCGTGGGTGGCCATCACGACGCAGGTGCCGCCGGCGTTGATGTCGCGCAGCAGCTGGAAGACGCCGCGGGAGGACCGCTCGTCGAGGTTGCCGGTCGGTTCGTCCGCCAGGAGGATGGGCGGGTCGTTCACCAGCGCGCGCGCGATGCCCACGCGCTGCTGCTCGCCGCCGGAGAGTTCCGTCGGGTACGCACGGCCCCGCGAGGCCAGCCCCACCTGCGTGAGGACCCGGTGCACCCGCGTCGGGATCGTGTCCGGCCGCGCGCCGGTCACCTCGAGCGCGAACGCCACGTTTTCCTCGGCGGTGCGGTCCTGGAGGAGCCGGAAGTCCTGGAAGACGATGCCCAGGCGGCGCCGGAGCTTCGGCACCTCGCGCGCCGTGAGCTCGCCGATCGAGAAGCCCGACACGCGCAGCTCCCCGTGGGTCGGGCGCAGGTCGGCGGAGATGAGCTTGAGGATGGTGGACTTCCCGGCCCCGGAGTGGCCGGTCAGAAAGACGAACTCCCCCTTCGCGACGCGGAAGGAGAGGTCCTTCACGGCCATCCCGCCGCGCGGGTAGGCCATCGAAACCTGCGTAAATCGAATCACGGGTGGAAGATAACTACCTTCCCAGCGCCTGCTCCAGATCGCCGATGATATCCGCCGCGTCCTCGATGCCGCAGCTCAGCCGGAGGAAGCCGTCGGGGATGCCGATCCGGGTGCGCTCCTCGGCGGTGAGCCCCTTGTGCGAGGTCAGCCGCGGCTCGGAGACCAGGCTCTCCACCCCCGCGAGGCTCGGCGCGTGGGCGATCATCTTCAGCTTCTTGAGGAACCGCTCCGCCGCGCGCACGCCGCCCTTGAGCTGCAGGCCGACCATGCCCCCGAACCCAGTCAGCGCCTCCCGCGCGTAGGCATGCTCGGGGTGCCCCGGGAGTCCGGGGTAGTGCACCGCCGCGAATTCCGTCCTGCGCCTCCGCCCACCGGGCCACCGCCAGGCCGTTGGCGTTGTGCCGCTCCATCCGGACCGCGAGCGTCCGGAGCCCGCGCTCCACCAGCCAGGCCGCGTGCGGGTCGATCGACTGGCCCCACAGGCGCATCAGGCGGGTCACCTCCTCGATGAACGACGCCGACCCCGCCACCGCGCCGGCGATGACGTCGCTGTGGCCGTTCAGGTACTTCGTGGCGCTGGTGATGACCACGTCGGCGCCGTGCTCGATGGGCCGGAGGTTGATCGGGCTCGCGAAGGTGGCGTCGACCAGCAGGGCCAGGCCGAACTCCTTGGTGACCTGCGCGATCGGGGCCAGGTCGATGATGCGGAGGGTCGGGTTGGTGGGCGTCTCGATGAAGATGGCCCGCGTGGACTTCCGCACCGATTTCCGCCAGAGCCGGTGCTGGGTCGGGTCGACGTACGACACCTCGATGCCGAACCGGCCCAGTTCGTCGTCGAAGAGCCGACGGGTGCCACCGTAGATCCACTCGCTGGCCAGGAGGTGGTCTCCCGGTCGGAGCACGGCCAGGTGCGCGAGCGCCGTGGCGCCCATCCCGCTCGACAGGAAGACGGCGGCCTCCGCCCCCTCGAGCAGGGCGTACTTCCGGGCCAGGTCCACCTGGTTCGGGTTGTTCCCGTACCGCGTGTAGAGCACCTCCTCGCTCGAACCCACCGGGTTCACGAAGGTGCTGCTCTGGAACACCGGGCCGACCACGGGCGTCCAGTCGGCGCGCCGGTGGGGAAGGCCGTGGATGGACAGCGTCGAGAGGCCGGGGCGGCGAGGGGTCATCGGGGGAGGGGGTGGAAGGTGCCCGCCTCTGCGCGCAGCAGCCGCAGAAGCGACAAGGTGAGCAGGGCGTCGGCCGCCCGCTCGAGGGTCCAGCCGAGCACGTCGGCGATGCTCCCCGCGTCGCCCGGCCCCAGCCGGAAGACGCAGTGGAACACGCGCTGGAGCTCGGGGGTGACCCGCCCGAGCAGCTGTGGCGGCTCGTCGGGCGACGTGACCACCGCGATGGCGAGGGCATGGTGGTTGAGCACGTGATCGATTGCCTCGGTGTGGTCCTCCCGCGTCCCCAGCAGCATCACGTAGTGATCGGTGCCGGGGTCGGTGTCGAGCAGGAGCTTGGCGACGATCTCGTCGGCGCAGCTGAAGTCGAGGAGCCCGACCTCGGTGAAGTCGAGCATGGTGGTCGGCGCCTCGGACCCGGCGATGGCCTTCTGGATGTAGCCGCGGACCGCCGCGCCGGTGGGGCGGGTGACGAGGTCGCAGTAGGGCGTGGCCACCGTCTCCTTGAGGACGCGGCCGAGCGGGATGGTCTGGATCATCGGGCGCCTCCTTCCTGGGCCGGGATGACCACCTGGACCTGGGAGCCGGGGAAGAACGGGAGATTCTCGGCCAGGGGGACGTCGTCGTCCCACTTCGGCACGATCGAGAGCCGGGCCGTGCCGCTCCGGATGGAGATCTTGCCGTCCCACCGGCTGAGATACCGCTTGATGCCCGCCAGCCCCTGCCCGCGGCCCGGGTCCCGGAACCGGCTCACCCCCTGGATCAGCGCCGCCTCGAGCGCGGAGGCGTCGCCCCAGCGGTCGCCGAACCGCTTGGCCTGCGTGGCCTCGAGCGAGCGGCGGAAGCCGAGCCCGGCGTCGCTCACGGCGATCACGATGACCCGGCGCCCGAGTCGCTTGCGGAAGTTATACAGGTGGACGGCGACCCACCCGGAGGTGCCCGCGTGCTCCACAATATTCTGGCACGCCTCCGAAAGCGCCATCGCGAATCCCATCGTGGCCTTCGCCTCGAGCCCGAGTTCGTGACTCAGCATCCGGGCGGCCCGCTCCTGGATGCGGCCGACCACCTGGTGCACGTCCTCCGACGCCCCGACCGGCGTGATGTCGAGCAGGTGGTCCGAATCCTCGGTGGCCGGGGTGCGCGGCACCTTGCCGTGAATCTCGAACAGGTCGGCGGCGTGGCGGAAGAACCCCGTCTTGGCCCAGTAGCGCCGGACCTCGTCGCTGGCGGGCACAGTGAACAGGGGCTTTTCGCGGTGCGCCTCACGGAGCGCCTGCGCGGCGGTCAGGAGCCCGACGAGTCCGTAGGGCGACGCCCAGGTGGCGGCGCGCGCGTCCACCAGCACGCGCTCCTCCGGCGGCCAGGCGCCGAAGCCCTGTGCGAACTGGTCGAACGACCGGTCGTCGAAATAGGCCGGTACCTCCACGATCCGCGTCACGGGGTCACCAGCTCCCCGCGGAGGTGGCGCCCCAGGCCGCTCGCGCCGCGGAAGGCGGCGTTGCGGGCGGCCAGGGCGTTGGCCTCGCCGATGGCCTGCGGCACCGGGGCGCCCGCCAGCAGGCGGGCGCAGCACGCCGCCCCGAACACGTCCCCGCACCCGGTAGGGTCGAGGGTGTCGACCGCCGGGGCGGCGACCAGCGCGGTGCGGACCGGCTGTGCGGCCGCGGCGTCGGTGTCACGGCCCCATCCGTCGAATCCCGGCGCGGCCACGTAGACGGTGCCGCGCGGGCCGAGCGTCACGAGCAGGAGTGACACGCCCGCCCCGAGCGCCGCGGCGGCGAGTCCCATCGGGTCGGCTGAGAGCTGGTGCATCTCGTCCTCGTTGACCTGGATGGCGTCGAAGCAGCCGAACCAGGAAGGCGCGTCCGGCAGCGGCTGGAGGGTGCGCACCCCGTCGCGCTGCATGCCGAGAAAGAGGCTGTGGAGGTCCGCATAGATGGGGCCCTGGAAGCCGCGGCGCAATGCCTGCGCGGTGCCGAGGCACATCTCGAAACCGGAAATGAAGTTGATGTAGAGTGCGTCGAGGTCGGCCACGAGGGGACCGAGCTCCGGCCAGGTCCACCCCGGCACGCCGCCCTGCATCCGCTCGCAGCGCCGCTCCGCCGACTGGTAGCGCAACACCACCCGGTTGTTGGGCGCCGGGACCTCGATGCACCGCGCCCCGGGCGCGAGGCGGGTGAGCCCGCGAAGGAACTCGGCGGCCTGGGGGGCGAGGTCCCGGCCGACCCGGATCAGGGGCACGATCTCCCACCCGTCGTCGAGCGCGGCGTCCATGCCGGCCAGCGCGTAGGCGATGCCCCCCCACTCCTCGGTCGGCGGACCGACCGGGTCGCGCCCGTGGATGACATCCCACACCATGGTGCCGACCACGCCGACGCGACGCACGGCTCAGCCGCCCCGGCTGTCGAGGAAGGAGCGCGCGGCGCCGTAGACGCCGGCGGAGCCCGTCAGCGCCCCGGGGACGATCCGGCACACCTCGACCGCCGGGCGGAAGGCGCGGCGCGTCACCTCGCGCCGGAGCGGCGCGAAGAGGCTCTCGCCGGCGAGCGTGACGCCGCCGCACACGACCACCACCTCGGGGTTGAACACGTTCACCAGGTTGGCGATGGCGGCGCCGAGGATGCGGGCCGTGTCCTGCACCACTTCCCGCGCCAGGGCGTCTCCCGCCGTGGCGGCCTCGTACACGACCTGTGCCGTGATGGACGCGGGATCCGCGTCCATGAGCGCGCGCAGCGAGCTCTCGGCGCCCCGCTCCACCGCCTCCACCGCGCGCCGCGCGATGGCGGGCCCGGAGGCGTAGGCCTCGAGGCAGCCGTAGTTGCCGCAGGCGCAGCGGCGCCCGTTCATCTCGATGGTGGTGTGGCCGATCTCGCCGGCGCAGTCCGAGGCGCCGTGGTAGAGCTGGCCGTCGAGGATGATGCCGCCGCCGATGCCGGTCCCGATGGTGATGCCGATCGCCTGGCGGGTGCCCCGCGCCGCGCCGCGCCAGTGCTCGCCGAGCACGGCGCAGTTGGCGTCGTTGTCGAGCGAGGCGGGCAGGCCGAGACCGTCCGACACC
This sequence comes from uncultured Gemmatimonadales bacterium, assembly GCA_963777835.1. Lineage (GTDB taxonomy): Bacteria > Gemmatimonadota > Gemmatimonadetes > Gemmatimonadales > GWC2-71-9 > SPDF01. The sequence continues at coordinate 131,564 of CAVZRK010000005.1, forward strand.
CGGCCCCGGAGCGGAAAGTCCACCCAGCCCAGGTTCGGCGTCAGGAGCACGATCCCCTGCCGGGTGTCGAGCGGCCCGGGGGAGCCGACGCCGACGCCGGCCACCTTCGCGCCTGGCACCGCGGCCGCGAGCGCGTCCATGGAGCGGCGCGCCAGGGCGAGCATGCGGGCCACCACGCCGTCGGCCCCTTCCTCGGCCCGGGTGGGCTCGGTCAGCAGTCCTTCAAGGCGCGAGCCGTCCTCGGAAACACAACCGGCGACGAGATTGGTCCCGCCGACGTCGATGCCGAGGACGTATGCCATGTCAATGCGCCGCAGCGGTCGTCGGGAGGGAGGTCACCGCCTTCAGTACCTGGTCCACGCCGATGGACTGCATGCAGGCGTGATGGCCGAGGGGGCAGGTCGCGGGGCCGTGTGGCGAGCAGGGGCGGCACCAGAGTCCGGCTTCCTGGACGACGCGGCTCGCCCCGCCGAGCGGGCCGAATCCCTGCGACGGCGTCGTCGGGCCGAACACCGCCACGACCGGCGTGCCGACGCCCGTCGCGAGGTGGAGCGGCGCCGAGTCGTTGGTGACGAGGAGGCTGGCGCGCTCGATGAGGGCGGCCGACTCCCGGAGCGAGAGCGCGCCGGCGGCGGAATGCGCCCGCCCGGGCGCCGCGCCCGCCACCTGCGCCGCCAACTCGCCGTCGGCGCTGCTGCCGAGGACGACCACCGGCTGCTGCAGGCGCGACACGAGTTCGGCGTAGCCGGGCCACCGCTTGGTGCCCCAGATGGAGCCGGGCGCCACCGCCACGAACGGAGTGGTGATGCGCCGCTCGGCGAGCCACGCGCTCGCGGCCGCGCGGTCGGCGTCGGTGAGCACCAGCGACACCTTCGGCGACTGGGTCGCGATGCGGCGATCGTCGGCCAGCGCCAGCAGCCGGGCGCTCTCGTGGCCGCCGCGCGGACGCGCGACGCGCCGGGTGTAGAGGATGGCGGCGGGGCTGTCGGCGAACCCGGTGCGGTCGGGAATGTGGGCGGCGAACGCCAGGGCGGCCGACCGCCACGAGCGATGCGGCAGGAAGGCGGCCGAGTACCGGGTGTCGGCCAGTCGCTCGGCCAGGCGACGAAAGCCGCCGATGCCCCGGTCCGCCCCGCGCTTGTCGTAGCGGATGACCTGGTGCACCGCCGGGTGCGTCTCGATCAGCTCGGCGGCGGCGGGCGTGGTGACGATGTCCACCGGCCCGAACCGCGCCGCGAGCCGCGCGAGCAACGGGGTGGTGAGGACGACATCGCCGAGAAACGCGGTCTGGATGACGAGCACGGGTCCGGGGCGCATGGGCATCTGTGGGTGAGGGGGCTAGTCGACCTTCAGCACGGCCAGGAACGCCTCCTGCGGGATCTCCACCGCGCCGATCTGCTTCATCCGCTTCTTGCCTTCCTTCTGCTTCTCCAGGAGCTTGCGCTTGCGGGTGATGTCGCCGCCGTAGCACTTGGCGAGCACGTCCTTGCGGAAGGCGCTGATCGACTCGCGGGCGATGACCTTCTGCCCGATGGCGGCCTGGATGGCCACCTCGTACAGCTGCCGCGGGATGAGCTCCTTCAGCTTCTCCGCCATCTTGCGGCCGAATTCGTACGCCTTGTCGCGGTGAATGATGACGCTGAAGGCGTCGATCTGGTCGCCGTTGATGAGCATGTCGAGCTTGACCAGGTCCGAGTCGCGGAAGTCCGACATCTCGTAGTCGAGCGACGCGTAGCCGCGGCTGATCGACTTGAGCCGGTCGTAGAAGTCGAGGACGATCTCGCCCAGCGGAAACTCGAAGTCGAACTCAACCCGGGAGGTGTCGAGGTAGTGCATCCCGTTGTAGATGCCGCGCCGATCCTGCCCGAGCTTCATGATCGCGCCGATGTAGTCGGCCGGCGCCATGATGCGGGCCTTCACGTACGGCTCCTCGATCCGGGCGATGGACGCCGGGTCGGGGAGGTTGGTCGGGTTCGACAGGACCATCATCTCGCCGTCGGTGCGGTACACGTGATATTCCACGGTCGGCACGGTGGTGATGAGGTCGAGGTTGAACTCCCGCTCGAGCCGCTCCTGGACGATTTCCATGTGCAGGAGGCCGAGGAAGCCGCAGCGGAACCCGAAGCCGAGCGCCGTCGACGCCTCGGGCTCGTAGTTCAGGGAAGCGTCGTTGAGCCGCAGCTTCTCGAGCGCGTCGCGGAGGTTCTCGTACTGGTCGGAGTCGGTCGGGTAGACGCCGGCGAAGACCATCGACTTGACGATCCGGTAGCCCGGCAGGAGCTCCGTGGCCGGGTTCTCGGCGTCGAGGATGGTGTCGCCCACGCGCGCGTCCCGCACGTCCCGCAGGCTGGCGACGAGGTAGCCGACCTCGCCCGCCTCGAGCACCGGCGCTTCGCGCTGCCCCAGCTGGAGGTAGCCCACCTCGTCGACCCGGTACTCGTCCGCCGGGTGCGAACCGAAGGCGATCTTCATCCCGGCCCGGACGGTCCCGTCCACCACCCGGATGCTCGGGATGGCGCCCCGGTACCGGTCGTAGTACGAATCGAAGATGAGCGCGCGAAGCGGCGCATCCTCCCGGCCGCGGGGCGGGGGCACCCGCGCCACGATCTCCTCGAGGAGTTCCGGAATGCCGGTGCCTTCCTTGGCGGAGACGCTCAGGATCTCCTCCCGCCGGGCGCCGATCAGGTCGATGATCTCCTGCGCGCGGCGCTCCGGCTCCGCGCCCGGCAGGTCGATCTTGTTCAGGACCGGGATGATCTCGAGTCCGGCGTCGATCGCCAGGAAGAGGTTGCTGAGCGTCTGCGCCTGGATGCCCTGCGAGGCGTCCACCACCAGGATGGCGCCCTCGCAGGCGGCCAGCGAGCGGGACACCTCGTAGGTGAAGTCCACGTGCCCGGGGGTGTCGATCAGGTTGAGCTCGTACTCGACGCCGTCCCGGCCGGTGTAGGACATCCGGACGGCGTTCAGCTTGATCGTGATGCCGCGCTCGCGCTCGAGATCCATCGTGTCGAGGAGCTGCGCGCGCATCTGGCGCTTCTGGACCGCACCCGTCGTCTCGATCAGGCGGTCGGCCAGGGTGGACTTCCCGTGGTCGATGTGCGCGACGATGCAGAAATTGCGGATGCGGGATTGGGACATGGGCGCAAATATAACGGAGCCCGGGTCACGCCGAGCCGGCGAGTTCCTCCAGTCGCGCCATGGCCCGGCGGAGGTGCGGAATCACGATGCTGCCGCCCACGATCAGCGCCACGCTGAAGATCTCGAGAAACTCCTCCTGCGTGACGCCCTCCTCCCGGCACCGGACGACGTGGTAGGTGATGCAGTCGTCGCAGCGGAGGACCATGCTCGACACCAGCCCGAGCATCTCCTTCGTCTTGACCCCGAGCGCGCCCGCCTCGTAGGCCCGCCCGTCGAGCGCGAAAAACCGGTTGATGGTCAGGTTGCCCGCGCCCAGGATCGAGGCGTTCATCTGCTCGCGGAAGGCGCGGAACTCGGCAAGGGAGCCAGGGGCGGCGTCGGACATGAGAAGCTCGGCGTGGCAGGGAGCGAATGCGGCGGGGCCGCGGGGCAGCGGGGCAGGTTGGCGGAAACGGTTCAGGAGGCCAGCCGCGCCTCCTGAATGGTAACAAGTCCCATCCGGATTGAACTGGCTAGCGGGCCTGGCGCACCTGCTCCAGGGCGCCCGGGTTCCAGGTCGGCTTCGTGGCGGCGTTGCCGACCGCCTGGCCGGTCCAGAACACGAGCTGCAGCAGCCGGGATTCCTTCTCCGCGTTGATCTTGTCCGGCGAGTCGCTCGGCTCGTGATAGTCGGGATGATGCCCGCTCGTGAAGTAGAGGATCGGGACGCCGGCCCGCGCGAAGTTGTAGTGGTCAGACCGGAACAGGCGGCGTTCCTGTGGCGCGAGGTCGTTGACCGGGGTCATGTTGAGGTCGCGATGCGCCGCCGCCACGGAATCGAGGGTGGGCCCGAGGCTCGAAAAGGTCATGCCGATGGTCTCGACGGTGTCGGGCCAGTTCCGCCCGATCATGTCCATGTTCAGGTTCGCCACGACCTGGTCGATGGGCACCGGTGGATGGGCGGTGAAGTACGCGCTGCCCCAGAGCCCCTTCTCCTCCCCGCTCACGGTCAGGAAGATGAGCGACCGCCGGGTGGCGGCGCGCTTCCGGGTGAAGGCCTCTGCCAGTTCGACGATGCCGACCGTGCCGGAGCCGTCGTCGTCGGCGCCGTTGTTGATGCTGTCGGGCTTGCCCGCGCTGATCCCGATATGGTCCATGTGGGCCGAGAACACCACGTATTCGTGCTTCAGGGTCGGGTCGGTGCCCTCCAGGATGCCCACCACGTTCGGCGCGGTGGCGGTGCCGAGGACGGTGTCCGCCGCCATCACGGTCGCTTCCCAGCCGCCCATGGGGAGCATCGTCATTTCGCCCGCGGCGTTGAGCTGGTCGAAGACGCCCTGCGCCTGGGGGAACCGGGCGATGATCGCGGCCTGGGGAACTTCCACCACGAGCGGGATGCCCCCTTTCCGCGCCGCAGCCTCGTTGCGCGACACCTGGACCCGGCCGGCCTGCCCGGCCACGGCGGCGATGACCGTCGTGTCGCGGTCGCTGAGGACGATGATCCCCGCCGCGCCCGCGGCCATCGCCTTGAGCACGATGGCGTTCGCGAACTGCGGCACCTCGGACCACTTCACCACCCAGACGAGGAGCTTCCGGTCACGACGCTGTCGGCGGGAAACCGGTCCGGATTCGGGGGGCCGCCGAGCAGCAGGATCGGGGCGGTGATCGGCCTGCCGTCCTGCTCCCCGGCGTGTTGCACGACCGAGGTGGCGTACGGCAGGAGGATGCTCCCCTGGCCGTTCAGCTCGGTGAACTCCACGTAGGAGCGATCCACCTGCAACTGCCGGAGGACGAGCGGGAAGCGCTGCAGGTAGGTGCCGCTGTCGCCCCCGGGGCGGAGGCCGAAGGACTTGAACTGGGCCGCGATATAAGCGGCCGCTGTCTCGAGGCCGGGGCTCGGCGTGTCGCGCCCCATCATCGAGTCGTCGGCAATGAGGTGGATGCGCCGGGAGACGTCCTTGGCGGTGATCGAGGCCGCGGCCTTCTTCACGTCACGGGCCTGGGCGGCGAGCGGGGTGCCCGCCGCCAGGCCCGCCAGCGCGACGAGCGCGCTGGCGAGCACCAGCCTCACGACGCCGGCTTCGGCGGCTGGACGATCTTGGCGTAGCTGTCCGGATTCCACTGCGGGCGCTGCGGATTGTTCGCCACCGCCTGCCCGAGGTAGAAGAGGAGCTGGAGGATCCGGGACTCCTTGTCGGCGTCGATCTTGTCCGGGGAGTCCGACACCTGGTGGTAGTCGGCGTGCACGCCGTTGAAGAAGAAGAGGATCGGCACGCCGTTCTTCGCGAAGTTGTAGTGGTCCGACCGGCCGTAGAAGTTCTCCTCCGGCCAGCGGTCGTCGATGGCGGCCATGCCGAGTTCCGGGTGTTGCGCGTTGACCGCCTCGAGCGTCTTGCCGAGGTCCGAGTGCTCGCGGCCGATCGCGACGATCGTGTCCGGCCAGTTGCGGCCGATCATGTCGAGGTTGATGTCGGCCACCATGTCCTTGAGGGGCACCGTCGGGTGGTTGACGAAGTAGTTGCTCCCCCACAGCCCCTTCTCCTCGCCGCTCACCGTGATGAACAGGATGGAGCGCTTGGGGCGCGCGCCGGGCCGGCTGAACGCCTCGGCGAGCTCGACCACGCCCACCGTGCCGGAGGCGTCGTCGTCGGCGCCGTTGTGGATGCTGTCCGGCTTGCCGCTCGCGATGCCCACGTGATCCATGTGCGCCGAGTACACCAGGTACTCGTGCTTGAGCTTGGGGTCGGTGCCCTCGAGGATGCCGATCGTGTTCGGGGCGGAGCTCTTCTTGAGCACCGTTTCCTTGAGGTCGATCATGACCTTGAGGCCCGGGTCGGCCAGGATGACCATGGAGGTGTCGGCCCGGATCTTGGCCACGTCCACGCCGCCGGCCGCAAGGACCGTGGCGAGCGCCGCGTCGTTCACCTCGACGACCGGTGGACGGCCTTCGGCCCCGGCGAGGCGGATGCCCGGCCGATATGGGGCCTTCATCCGGTTGGCCCAGCCGGCCGAATCACGGTTCGAGAGGATGACCACGCCGAGCGGGTGGAGCGCGTAGACGGCGCCGATCATCTGACCCATGCCGCCCGCCGTCGGTCCCTTGCTGTAGTCCATGACGACCACGACCACCTTGCCGGTGGCGTCCATGCCCGCGAGGGCGTCCCGGTTGGGCTTGCCGCCGAGGACCACGACCGGGCCGCCGATCTCCTTGTCGGGCGTGGTGCCGCCCATGAAGCGCGCATCGGTGGTGAATTCGGCGTGGACGTGCTTCCCGCCCGCCATGAACCCGACGTGGGATTCGGCGGGGTCGAACTGGACCTGCAGGATGTCATACCGCTGGAACCAGGTGCCGTTCTCGCCACCGGGCTTGAGCCCGAAGGACTTGAACTGGTCGGCGACGTACTGCGCCGTCATGTCCAGGCCCGGGCTGGGCGTGTCGCGCCCCATCATCGAGTCGTCGGCGATGATGTTGACCCGGCGCGCCACGTCCGGGGCGGTGATGGTGGCAGCCGCCTTCTTCACCGCCGAGGACGGCGGCGGGACGACGGCGGCGGGCGCCTGCGCGGCGAGCGGAGAGGCGGCGAAGAGGGCGAGCGTGAGCAGGTGTCGCATGCGTGGTCTCGGTCTGGGTGAGTCAGGGGAACAGGACGGCCCGGCAGGCAAACTACGCATGCCGGGCCCGGAGTCGCTACGGCGGGATGGGACCGAGAGTTTCAGGAGCCGCGGCGTTTCAGCTTGGGCTCGCCGGTGGCTTTGGGGGCCGACCCGGACCTGCCGGGGCTGGGGCGGGAACCGCTGCCCTGGGGTCCGACAGTGCCGGGACCAGGCCGGCTCGGGGTGGAGCGGCTCGGCGCTGGAGGCTTGCCCGCCTTCGGGCCCTGTTGCGGGGTGGCTTTCGGCGCCGGCTTGGCCGGATCCTGCTTGCTCTCCTGCACCGCACGCGGGGCCTCGACCTCCGGCTTCGGAGCCGGGACCTGGACCGTTGTGAGCGAGAGAATCAAGAAGGGATACAGCACGAAACCTCCTGGAGGACAACCACGTCGAGACCTGTACCGACTAGCAGGCCTCGTGCCACCCATCGACTGGCTCATAATACTATCCTGCACAAGCATTTGCGTCACCCGCGGACCCGCCCTCGAGTGGTCCGGATGTCCCCCCCGGGGTACAGACCGGCTCCGCGTTGACTTCGCGCGTCACTCCCCGGTACGTTGCCGCCCGCATGGCCACCACCCACGGCGCCGCCCGACTCGACCTGCTCGACCCCTTCGAGGTATCCCGCCTCGGCGGCTTGGAGGTCGTGACCGAAGGCCTCGTCGAGGGGTTCCTGGCCGGGCTTCATCGCTCGCCGCGCCGCGGATTCTCGGTCGAGTTTGCGGAGCACCGGATGTACCAGCCGGGCGACGAGCCCCGGTACGTGGACTGGAAGCTCCTCGGCCGCAAGGACCGGCTCTACGTGAAGCAGTTCGAGGAAGAGACCAACCTCCGCGCGATGGTGGTCCTCGACTCCAGCCGCTCGATGGACTGGTCCGGACTTCCCGAGGCCCGGCTGACCAAGTTCGACTACGCGCGCCGCCTGACGGCGGCCCTGGCGCTGGTGCTCCTCCGCCAGCGGGACGCGACCGGCCTCGTGGTGTTCGACGACACCGTCCGCGCCACGCTCCCGCCGCGGGTGAGCCGCGCCCACTGGATGCGCATTGCCGCCACGCTCGGCCATGCCACGCCAGGTCGCACGACCGCGGCCGCCCCCGCACTGCAGGGTGTGGTGGAACGCCTGCGGCGCCGAGGCCTCGTCGTCTTCATTTCCGACCTCCTGCTCGACCAGTCTCCCGCCCTGCATGCCCTCAAGTTCCTCAGGCACCGCGGCCACTCGGTGCTCGTCCTGCACGTGCTCGACCCGGCGGAGCTCGAGCTCGACGGTCCCGCCGAAGTGCGGTTCGAGGATCCCGAGTCGAGCGCCGCGGTGGTGCTCCGCCCGAGGGATTGGGCCGAGGTGTACCGCAAGACCGTGGGAGACGTGGTGGCCGGGTGGCGCCTCGCGCTCCGCCGCGAGGGGATCCGGTACCACCCCGTGCGGACCGACCTCCCCTTCGGCCGCGCGCTGCGTGAGGCGCTGGTTCGGCCGGGCGGCATCGCGTGAGCGGCTTTCTCAACCCCCTCTGGCTCTGGGCGCTGCCCGCCGCCGCGCTTCCCCTGATCCTGCACCTCGTGGCCCGGCGGCAGCCGCCGACGGTGGCGTTTCCCGCCGTCCGATACCTGCAGCAGGTCACCCGCGACCACCAGCGCCGCCTCAAGCTGCAGCACTGGCTGCTCCTCCTGGTCCGGACCCTCCTGGTGCTCGCCCTGATCCTGGCCGCGGCCGGTCCCACCGTGGCCCGCGACGGCCTCGCCAGCCACGCCCCCGCCGCGCTGGTCCTGATCCTCGACAACTCGCCAAGCAGCGGCGCGGTCTCCGGCGGGACGCCGGTGCTCGACCGCCTGCGCTCGGCGGCTCGCACCATCCTCGACAAGGCCACACCGGAGGACGCCGTCTGGCTCGTCACCTCCGACGGGCTGGCACGCCGCGCCCCTGTCGAGCGGCTGCGCGCGGCGATGGACTCGCTCCATCCGTCGGAAATCCGGCTCGACCTCGGCGTGGCGCTCGCGCAGGCCGGCGACCTGCTGGCCAACGCCGACCGCCCTGGCGAAATCGTCCTGCTCTCTGACCTGCAACGGAGCGCCCTGTCCGCGGTGCGTCTGTCGGTGCCGGTGCTGGTCGGCATGCCGGACCTCATCCCTCCCCCAACCTCGGCATCGCCACACTCGACCCCGGCCCGCAGCCCTGGTCGCCTGGGGAGAATCGGGTGCGGGTCCGGCTCGCGGGGGACTCGGGACGCACATCGCCGCTGTCGGTCCAGCTCGGCGCCCGCACGGGTCGCCCTCAGCTGGGCAGTGTAGGCGCAACCGCGGAGGTGCTCCTGCCTGCCGTCGCTTCGGGGTGGTGGCCCCTGACGGCGGAGCTCGATCCTGATGAATTCCGGGCGGACGATCGCCGCCGAACCCTCGTGCGGGTGCTGCCGGTGGCGCGCGCGCAGTGGGACCCGGCGGACCTGTACCTCTCCGCGGCGGCGGCGACCCTCCTCGAAGGGGGGCGGCTCCAGCAGGGGAGCCAGGTCACGCTGGGCTGGCTTGGCCCCGCGGCGTCCGTGGTGGCGCCGCCCCAGGATCTGGCGTCGCTGGGCTCGCTCAACCGGGCGCTCGAGCGCCGCGGGATTCCCTGGCGCTTCGCGGGACCGATCGTGCAACCCCAGGCCAGCGACAGCGGCCCGCTCGGTCCTCCGGCCAGGGTCTCACGGCGCCTGCGCCTGACATACGTGGGCGGCGCGCCGCGCGGGATCGCGGCCACGGTGGGTGGCGAGCCGTGGATCGTCCACGCAGGCGACGTCGTGCTGCTCGGCAGCCGATTCGATCCGGCGTGGACCGACCTGCCCACCTCCGCCGGGTTCGTGCCGCTGGTGGACGCGCTGGCCAACCGGCTGGTACGAGGAGAACAGGCGCTCCTGTCAGGCTTTCCCGGCACTCCGGTCAGGCTTCCCGACGATGTCGAGCAGGTGACGGACAGCGTCCGCGCCTGGCGCGTCGAGGGCGGCGCGTCGTGGCGCCCGCTGGCCACCGGCGTGTACCTCCTCCGGTCGGGCGCCGACACCCTCGGCGCGGTCGCCGTCAACCTCGACCCGAGGGAATCAGAGCTCTCAGCGGCGAACCGGGCGGATCTCGAGGCGCTCTGGCCAGGGGTTCGCGCGGTTCCGCTCGCGCGGGTCGGCGAGGCGGCGTTCGCTTCGGGCGCGCAGGGCCATCTCCGCGGGCCCCTGCTGTGGCTCGCGCTCCTGCTCGGTCTCGTCGAGGTGGCGCTGGCGAGCGCCCGGCGGCGGGCCGCATGACCCTCTCGCTCATCCTCGACACGCTGGACCGGACGCCGGCGGCGCTCGACGTGGCCGCGCGCCTCCCGGCGCGCGGCGGTCGGCTCGCGCTCGGCGGGCTGCCCGGCTCGAGCGGCGCCGCCCTCGTGGCGTGGCTGGCGCGCCGCTTTCCCGACCGACTCTTCGCCGTCATGGCCACGACGCCGGCCGAGGCCGAGCGCTGGCTCAGCGACCTGCAACGACTCACCGATGTCGCCACCGCGCTCTATCCCCAGCGTGAGGGCCTCGGCGAGGAGGAGCCGCATCACGAAATCGCCGGGGAGCGGGTGGAGACGCTGCAGGCGCTGGTCGAGGGGCGGATCCGGATCCTGGTGACGACGGCGCGCGCCTCGGTGGAGCGCACCGGCGTGCCGGCGTGGCTCCGCGCCGCCACCCTCCGGCTCCGCCCGGGAGGGACCGACACCGCGGGCCTCAGCGCGGTGGTCGCGGCGCTCGAGTCGATGGGGTACCGCCGGGTGCCGACGGTGACCGAGGTGGCGGAGTTCAGCGTCCGCGGCGGCATCGTGGATGTGTACGGCTTCGGCATGAGCACGCCGGCGCGCTGCGAATGGTGGGGCGACGTCCTCGCGTCACTCCGCGGCTTCGACCTCACCACGCAGCGATCCCTCGAGGAGCTCGACGAGGTGACGGTGCTGCCGGTCGGGGGCGCCCCGCGCGGCACCGCCGCGCCGGAGGGCGGGGCGCCCGTCCGGAGCTCGCTCCTCGAGTTGCTGGCCGCCGACACCCTCCTGGTGGAGGAGGCGGAGGGCCCCGACGCCGACGAAGTGGACCGGGCGTGGGCGGAGGCCGAGCACCACCTCGAGCTCTCCCGGCGGATGGGGGAGGATGTACCGGGCCGCGGCGAGCTGTACGAATCGCCGGCACGGTGGCGGGAGCGCCGGGCCGCGTTCGCGCGGATCCTCCTGCGCGAGGAGGCGGTGGACCTCCAGATGGGGTTCCTGCCGCCGGAGCGGATCGACCGCGAGATCCCGCGGCTCCGCGCCCTGCTCGCGGGCGGGCAGCCGACCCTCCTCCTCTGCGACAACGAGGGGCAGCTGGAGCGGCTCGAGGAACTGCTCAGCGAGGGGCACCGGGGGCCGCACGCCTCCATGGCAGTCGGCGCGCTCGACGGCGGATTCGTCCTGCCCGCACTCCGCGTACTCACCGATCACGAGATCTTCCGGCGTGCGCGCCGCCTGCGGCGGCCGCGTCGCTACCGGCAGGCGGCGCCCACCGCGGCCACCGGCGCGCTGGCGGCGGGCGACTACGTCGTGCACCTCGACCACGGCATCGGCATCTATCGCGGGATCGACACCATCACCGTCGGGGGCGGCCTGCTCGAGGTGGCGGTGGTGGAGTACGAGGGGGGCGACCGGCTGAACGTGCCGCTCTACCGGCTCGACCAGCTGGAGCGCTACCGCTCGGCCGGGGAGGACGGCGACCGGCCGCCGCCCAAGCTGCACCGCCTGGGCGGGCCGGCCTGGAAGCGGACCCGCGAAAAAACCCGGCAGGCGATCCGCCAGATGGCGGCGGAACTGCTCGACCTCTACGCGCGCCGGACGGTGCAGGCGGGGTATGCCTTCCCGCCGGACACCAAGTGGCAGCGCGAGCTCGAGGCGAGCTTCCTGTACGAGGACACGCCGGACCAGAAGAAGGCGATCGAGGAGGTGCGCCGCGACATGGAGCGGCCGGTCCCGATGGACCGGCTGCTCGTCGGGGACGTCGGCTACGGCAAGACCGAGGTCGCGGTCCGCGCCGCGTTCAAGGCGGTGCAGGGGGGAAAGCAGGTGGCGGTGCTCGTCCCGACCACCATTCTCGCCGAGCAGCACGGGCGGACGTTCACGGAGCGGCTGGCCGATTTTCCGGTGAAGGTGGAAGTCCTCTCGCGGTTCCGGAGCGCGCAGGAGCAGAAGGCGGCGCTCGCCCGGCTGGCCTCGGGGGAGACCGACGTCGTCATCGGGACGCATCGGCTGTTGTCGCCCGACGTGACGTTCAAGGACATCGGGCTGCTCATCGTGGACGAGGAGCACCGGTTCGGCGTCAAGCACAAGGAGCGGCTCAAGGCGCTCCGGCTGGCGGTGGACGTGCTCACGCTGAGCGCGACGCCGATTCCGCGCACGCTGCACCTCTCGCTCTCCGGGCTGCGGGACCTGACCCTGATCGAGACGCCGCCGCGCGACCGCTCGCCGATCCTCACCTTCGTCGAGCCGTGGGACGACGCCCTGCTCGAGGAGGCCTTTGCGCGGGAACTGGACCGCGGCGGCCAGGTCTTCATGGTGCACAACCGGATCGAGACGATCGACACCTTCGCGGCGCGGGTCCGCGCGCTGGCGCCCCGGGCCCGCGTGGGGGTGGCGCACGGACAGATGCCGGCCGACGAGCTCGAGTCGGTGATGCAGCAGTTCGTGGCTGGGGAGCTGGACATCCTCGTCTCCACGATGATCGTGGAGTCGGGGCTCGACGTGCCCAACGCGAACACCATGGTGGTGCACGACGCGCACCGTTTCGGGCTGGCGCAGCTCTACCAGCTGCGTGGCCGGGTGGGGCGGAGCCACCGGCGGGCCTACTGCTACCTCCTTGCCCCCGACGAGGTGGACCTCCTGGCCGAGGAGCGGCTCAAGGTCCTGGAGCACAACAGCGACCTTGGGGCGGGTTACCGCATCGCTCTCAAGGACATGGAGCTCCGCGGGGCGGGGAACCTCCTGGGCGCGGAGCAGTCCGGCCACGCGCACGCCGTCGGGTTCGACCTGTACATGCGGTGGCTGGAGGAGACGGTGCAGTCCCTCCGCGGCAAGGGCGGCGTGGAGGATCCGGTCCCGCCCGAGGTGGTGCTCGACAGCCCGGCCCACCTGCCGGACTCCTACGTGGCCGACGACGAATCCAAGCTGGACATCTACCGCCGACTGGCGCGGGCGGCGTCATCTGGCGACATTCAAGGGCTTGGCGTGGAATTGCGGGAACGCTTCGGGCCGTTGCCGCCGGAGGCGGAAACCCTGCTGAACCTGAGCCGGTTGCGCGCGGTCGGCGCCCGGCTGGGATTGCAGCACGTGGTCGCCCGCGGCGACGAGGCGCGACTCACCTTTCGCGCCGGAACCGCGCCCCGCATGGCCGGTCTGGCGGCGGCGCTCGACGACGTGCAGCTCGCCGCCGACGTCCGGCGGACGGTGCCGCTGTCGCTGCGCCTGACCCGCCTCGGCGGCGAAGCGTTGCTCCCCGCGCTGGTGCGCGCGCTCGAAATGGTCCGGGCCTAGGGGCCCGGGGTGAACTTCCAAACTGGAGAAATCATGCGCAGGATCGTACTGGCAGCCAGCGTGCTCGTCCTCGCCGGCTGTTCCAATTTCGGCGACCTCTTCTCGGCGCACGCCGACGTGGCCGCCACCGCCGCCGGCCAGTCCCTCTCCGCTGAGCAGCTGGCCGAGATGATGGGCAAGGCCAAGGGCGCCCAGATGAACGCGGAAACCGCCGAGTTCATCGCCAGCGTCTGGAGCGACTACACGCTGTTCGCGCAGTCGGTCGCCAGGGGTACGCTCAAGACCGACTCGGCGACGGTGGCCACCGTCCTCTGGCCCCAGGTGGCGGAGGCGAAGGGCGCCATCTGGTACGACACCCTCGCCGCCCGGCGCGAGCAGGCGTCCCCGGCGTCGGCCGACAGTTCGTTCCTCGCGGACACCGTGCGCGCGCTGCAGCACATTCTCGTCGCCGTCCAGGCGACCGCCTCCCCCGAGGAGCGCGCCGCCGCCCGCAAGAAGGCGCAGCTTGCGCTGGCGCAGCTCCAGCAGGGCGCCAACTTCGAGCTGCTGGCCTCCCAACTTTCCGACGACGGCAGCAAGGCGAACGGCGGCTGGCTGCCTCCCGCCAAGCCCGGCGCCTACGTGACCGCGTTCGACTCGGCGGCGTGGCGGCTGGCCCCGGGGCAGATGACCGGCCTGGTCGAGACGCCTTTCGGCTACCACATCATCCGCCGTCCCACGATGACCGAGTCCCGCGACCGGGTGCTGGCCTACCTGACCCAGGACGCCGCGCGCCGCCTCGACAGCATCTACATGGACAGCCTGGCCATCCAGTACGACCTCGAGGTCTCCGCGGACGCCCCGGCCCTGATGCGCGCCGGCCTGGCCGACAAGAGCGGGATGCGCAAGTCCAAGAAGGCGATCTCCAAGTACACGGGCGGCAAGTTCACCGTTGGCGAATATCTCCGGTGGCTCAGCGCCCTGCCCCCGCAGTTCGGGGCCCAGGTCAAGGAAGCCAGCGACGAGCAGCTGACCCAGTTCGCCAGGGCGCTCTCGACCAACCAGCTCCTGCTGGCCCAGGCCGACTCCGCCGGGATCGTGCTGCCCGCCGACCAGTGGGCCGCGATGCAGGCGAGCTACGCCGGCGTCGATCGACACGCTCAAGCTCACCATCGGGCTCGGACCCGAGGTCACTGATTCCGCCGTGGCGCTCGCCGAGCGGGAGAAGGTGGCACAGCTCCGCGTGGATGACTTCTTCAACCAGGTGTTCGCCCAGACGGCGCGGCTCCGGCCGCTCCCCGGCGCGCTCGGGCAGGTGCTGCGGGACCAGGAAGGCGGCAAGATCATCCAGCCCGGGATCACGCGGGCGGTTGAAATGGCCGCGGCTGCCGCGGCGCTCAACGCACCGGGTGGTCCAGGTGGTCCGGGTGGACCGGGTGCCGGTGGCCCGCAGGGTGGACCTCCGCAGGGCGTGAGCCCGGCCGCCGGCCCACCGCCGGTGAGCGCGCCGCCGTCCAGCCAGCCGTAATGCGCGTCCCGGTTCTCCTCGCCGGGCTCACTCTCCTGGCGGCTGCTCCTGCAGCCGCACAGGGGCAGTCCGTCGTGGTGGACCGGGTCGTGGCGGTGGTCGGCAACAAGCCGTTGCTGGCCTCCCAGGTCGACGAGGATCTCTTTGCCCGCCAGGCGCAGGGCGTCAAGCTGCCGGAGGGGGATTCCGCGGCCATGCACGCCCTCCGCCTGGAGGTGCTGAACGACCTGATCAACCAGGAACTCCTGGTGCAGGAGGCGCTCCGGGACACCGCCATCAAGGTGACCGACCAGGAGGTGGCGGCGCGGGTCGAGCAGCAGGTCAAGCGGGTCCGCGCGGGGTTCACGAGCGAGGTGGACTACCGGAACGAGCTCAAGAAGGCGGGATTCGGCAGCCCTGAGGAATACCGGCGCTGGTTGACCGACCAGCAGCGGCGGCTCGCCCTGCAGGAGGCCCTGAAGACCGCCCTCCGAGACCAGGAAAAGCTCAAGCCGGTGGCGCCGACCGAACAGCAGATGAAGGACTTTTACGAGTCCCGGAAGGCGAGCCTCGGCAAGCGCCCCGCCACCATCTCCTTCCAGCAGATCGTGGTGGCGCCGAAGGCGGACTCCGCCGCGAAGGCACGGGCCTACGGCCTGGCGGACTCGATCGCGGTGGCGCTGCGCGAGGGGGCCGACTTCGCGACTGCCGCACGGCGGTTCTCCCAGGATCCCGGCTCCCGAGAACAGGGCGGCGACCTCGGCTGGCTGCGACGGGGCCCGCCCCTCGCGCCGGAATTCGAGAAGGCGGCGTTCTCCCCGCAGCTCAAGCCCGGGGTCATCTCCAACCCGGTGGAATCACCGTTCGGCTTCCACATCATCCAGGTGAAGCGCGCCCAGCCCGCCGAAATCGACGTCCGGCACATCCTCATCATGCCGGCCATCACCGCCGCCGACGCCCAGGCGGCCCGTGACCTCGCCGACACGGTGGCCATGGAGGCGCGGAACGGCGCGCCCTTCGATTCCCTCCAGCGCGTCTATCACGACCAGGCGGAGGAGCGGGAGGCCAAGCAGGTGTCCCTCGCCCAGCTCCCGCCGGCGTACCAGCAGGGTCTCGCCACCGCCGATTCGGGCACCGTGGTGCCGGTCTTCGCCCTCGAGGCCCCCAACAACCGCAGCAAGTACGTGGTGGCGTATGTCACCGCACGGGTGGCGGAAGGGGAGATGGCCTACGAGGACGTCCGCGAGGCCATCCGCAACCTCTTGAGCACGCAGCTCGCGGAGGCCAGGTACGTCCAGCAGCTTCGCCGGTCGGCGCACGTCGAGGTGCGCGAACAGTGAGGCCGCGGATCGCCGTCACCCTCGGCGATCCTCGCGGGATCGGGCCCGAAGTCGTCGCCCGCGCCCTGGATACTCCCGTCGACGCCGAGGTGACCATCCTCGGTGCGGACGACCAGGTCGGCGCGGTGCGGGCCGACCACCACATCGGGCTGGGCACGTGGGGCCTGGGCTCCGGGGAAAACCTCCCCGCGAGCCCGGGCCCTTCGCGCATGGTGCAGGCGGGGCGGATCGCCGGCCACGCGATCGAGCGGGCGGCGGCGCTCGCCATGGCCGGCGAGGTGGACGCCATCGTGACCGGGCCGGTCCACAAGCACGCCCTCCACCAGGCGGGGTTTCCCTGGCCGGGTCACACCGAGTGGCTCGCCGAGCTCGCGGGCGGCGTCGATGTGGCCATGATGCTCGCCTCCGAGCGGCTCCGGGTGGTGCTGGTCACCACCCACGTCGCGCTCAGGGACGTGCCCTCGCTCGTCACGCAGGAGCGCGTGCTCCGCGCGGGGCGGATCACGCAGCGGGCGCTGCGGGAGTGGTTCGGGGTGGCCGAGCCGCGACTGGCGGTCTGCGCCCTGAACCCGCATGCGGGGGAGGGGGGGCTCTTCGGCGACGAGGAGGAGCGGGTGCTGCGGCCGGCGGCGAAGGCGCTCGGCGCCGTGGGGCCGCTGCCGGCGGACACGGTGTTCGTGCGCGCCATGCGGGGGGAGTTCGACGCCGTCCTGGCCCCGTATCACGACGTGGGGATGACCGCCATCAAGGTGGCGTCGTTCGGCAGCGCGGTGAACGTCACCCTCGGCCTGCCCTTTCCGCGCACCAGTCCCGACCATGGCACCGCGCTGGACATCGCGGGGACGGGGCGGGCGGACCCGGCGAGCATGCGGGCGGCGATCGAACTGGCGGTGGAGCTTGCCAGCAAGGCAGGACTGAGGACTGGGGACTGAGGACTGAGAGGGATCGGCTTCTACCTCAGTCCCCAGTCCTCAGTCCTCAGTCCTTTCGCTTCTCCTCTGTCGTCACTCTGACTTCGTTGACCCTCCGCCCCTCCATCGACACGATCTCGAAGGTCCTCGGCCCCACCACGATCCGGTCGCCCACCCGGGGCAGGCGCCCCAGCTCGCCGAAGAGGAAGCCGCCCAGCGTCGTGTAGTTGCGGTCATCGAGGTCGGCGTCCCACGCGGCGTTGAACTCGGACAGGGTCATGGCCCCGTCGAGGAGCGGCGCGCCGCCGCCGGCGGGCGCCGGCTCCTCCGGCACGTCGTGCTCGTCGAAGATCTCGCCGACGATCTCCTCCAGCAGGTCCTCCATCGTCACCAGTCCCGCCGTGCCGCCGTACTCGTCGAGCACCACCGCCAGGTGGGTCTTGAGCCGCTTCATGTCGGTCAGCACGTCCTCGACCTCGCGGGTGCCGGGGACGAAGAGCGGGTCCCGGCGGATGCTCGCCACCGTGGCGGACGGGTCGGCCCGGAGGGCGCGCAGCACGTCCTTGGCCAGCACCACGCCGACGATCTCGTCGAGGCCCGTCACGTACACCGGGTAGCGGGAGCGCCCCGCCTCCGCGATGACGTCGGCGGCCTCGGTGACGGGCAGGTCGGCGGCGAGTGCAACGATCTGGGTGCGGGGCGTCATCACTTCCTCGGCGGTCTTCTCGCTGAATTCGAAGACTCCCTCGAGGAGGCGGGCGTCCTGGGTCTCCATCGTGCCGCCGCTCTGGCTCTGCTCGACGAGCATCCGGATTTCCTCGGTCGAGTGGAGGCGCTCGTGGTCGCCCCGCGGCTTGATCTTGGCCAGGCCGAGCAGCCAGTTGGCGGTGCCGTTGAGGAGGGAGATGGGGCCGGCCATGAGCCAGCTGAACCCGATGAGGGGGCCGGCCACCCAGCGGCTGACGTCTTCGGGGTAGAGCAGGGCCAGGGACTTCGGCACCAGCTCGCCCAGGACGATATGGAGCGCGGTGATGATGGCGAAGGCGGTGGCGGCCGAGACGGCGTGGGTGGTCCAGACCGCGGCCGTCTCGGGGAGGAAGGCGAAGAGCCCGTCCAGGAGGCCCGCCAGGGCGGGCTTCCCGATCCAGCCCAGCCCGAGCGAGGCCAGGGTGATCCCGAGCTGGGTGGCCGAGATGTAGCGGTCGAGGGACCGGACCGCCCGGCGGGCCAGGACGGCCTTCCGGTCGCCGGCCAGGGCCATCTCGTCGAGCCGGGTGCGCCGGGCGCCGACGAGGGCAAATTCGGCGGCGACGAAGTAGGCGTTGGCCAGGACGAGGAGCACCACGGCCAGGAGGCCGGTGCCGATCGACGGGGAGGTGGTCGGGTCCATGGGGACAAGGTAGTGGCGCTCCCGGTGCCCCGCGAGGTTTCCGGGCCCCCGCGAGGGTGTCCGGACCATTGCTCCTGCCCCGGGACTCCACTATATATGCCGCCGAAGGCAGGGGGGGTGGGGTCGAGTGGGAGTCATGCGAGAGGTGCAGGGGCCAATGGCAGGTACAGAGCAGATCCGGAACATCGCAATCATCGCGCACGTGGACCACGGCAAGACGACGCTGGTGGACAAGATGCTTCGCCAGGCGGGGGCCTTCCGGGCCAACCAGCAGGTGGACGAGCGCGTCATGGACTCGAACCCGCTCGAGCGGGAGCGGGGCATCACCATCCTGGCCAAGAACACGGCCGTGCGGTGGAAGGGCGTCAAGATCAACATCGTGGACACCCCCGGCCACGCCGATTTCGGCGGCGAAGTCGAGCGGATCCTGCGGATGGTGGACGGCGTCCTGATCCTGGTGGACGCCGCCGAGGGGCCGATGCCGCAGACGCGGTTCGTGACCCGGAAGGCGCTGGCGCTGGGGCTCCGGCCCATCGTGGCCATCAACAAGATCGACCGGCCCGACGCCGAGCCGATGCGGGTGCACGACGAGGTGCTGGGGCTGTTCATCGACCTCGAGGCGAGCCACGAGCAGCTCGACGCGCCGTTCCTGTACACGTCGAGCCGGCACGGCACCGCCACGACCGAGCTCGACCAGCCGGGCCCCGACCTGGCCCCGCTCTTCGACGCGATCCTGGACCACGTGCCGCCGCCCAAGAGCGACGCCGAGCGGGCCGTTCCAGATGCTCATCTCCACCCTCGACTTCACGACCTTCCTCGGGCGGATGGGCATCGGGCGGATCGAGCGGGGGACGCTGAAGGTGGGCGACCAGGTGGCGCTGCTCCCGATCGGCGCGCCGGGCATGGTCGGGCCGGAGGAGGGGATCGAGCGGAGCCGGATCACCAAGCTCTACACCTTCGACGGGCTGCACCGGGTGGAGGTCCAGGAGGCGGTGGCGGGCGACATCGTGGTGCTGGCCGGGCTCGAGGGGATCGAGATCGGCACGCACGGTGACCGCGGTGGACGTGCCGGAGCGGATGGAGGGCATCGCGGTCGAGGAGCCCACCATCTCGGTGGACTTCATCGTCAACAACAGCCCCTTCGCCGGCCGGGAGGGGAAGTTCGTCACCAGCCGGCAGGTCCGGGACCGGCTCTTCAAGGAGCTGGAGCGGAACGTGGCGCTGAAGGTGGAGCCGACGGAGAGCCCGGACACGCACACGGTGTCGGGCCGCGGGGAGCTCCACCTGGCCATCCTGATGGAGACGATGCGGCGCGAGGGGTTCGAGTTCCAGGTGTCGCGGCCGCGGGTCATCACCAAGATCGGGCCCGAACGGCGAGCGGCTGGAGCCGTACGAGGAGCTGATGATCGACGTGCCCGAGGACTACATGGGCGCGGTCATCGAGAAGCTCGGCCCCCGGCGCAGCGAGATGACCGAGATGAAGAACCCGGGGCAGGGCATGGTGCGGATGGTGTTCCGGATCCCGGCGCGCGGCCTCTTCGGCTACCGCTCGGAGTTCCTGACCGACACCCGCGGCACCGGCCTGATCCACCACCGGTTCCTCGACTACGGGCCCTGGGCGGGGCCGCTGGCGGGCCGGAAGCGCGGCGTGCTGGTGGCGGACCGCGAGGGCGCGGTGGTGGCCTTTGCCCTCGGCAACCTGCAGGAGCGGGCGCAGATGTTCGTGGCCCCGGGCGACCACGTGTACGAGGGGATGATCGCCGGCGAGAACAGCCGCCCGGGCGACCTCGACGTGAACGTCACGAAGGAGAAGAAGCTCTCGAACATGCGGACGACGGCCACCGACGACAACATCGCCCTGGAGCCGCCGCGGGAGATCACGCTGGAGTACGGCCTCGAGTACATCGAGGAGGACGAACTGATCGAAGTCACGCCGAAGACGATCCGGCTCCGGAAGCGGGCGCTCTCGGCCATCGACCGCAAGCGCGCCAGCCGGGCCAGC
Organism: uncultured Gemmatimonadales bacterium; assembly: GCA_963777835.1. Lineage (GTDB taxonomy): Bacteria > Gemmatimonadota > Gemmatimonadetes > Gemmatimonadales > GWC2-71-9 > SPDF01. The sequence goes on from CAVZRK010000005.1 coordinate 151,996, forward strand.
CGCGTCGCGGACGCATCCTGAGCGTAGGGCCATGCCAGACAGTCACTTTTCGCCGGAGGAAACCATGTGGGCCTGGGAGACGTCGACCGCGGCCGTGACGTTGCGGCGGCGATTTGATGAGGATGCCGACGAGTTCGAGGATGATGGTTTCAGTTTTGAGGAAGAGGAAGACGAGGACGAGCTCGACGACGAGGATCTCGACGGCGAGGAGAAGGACGAGGACGACCTCGACGACGAGGAGTTCGACATCGACGAGGACGAGGACGCCCGGCCGCGCCGCAAGCGCGGCGCGGAGTGGGACGAGTAGCGCCTGCGGGGCGGGAAATGTTGCGCCGTCCCTGCGGGGCCGTTATCCTACCGCCTCCCCGCGCCGGCCGAAGTGGCTGCCTGCGAGGGCCTGTAGCTCAGGTGGTTAGAGCGCACGCCTGATAAGCGTGAGGTCGGAGGTTCAAGTCCTCCCAGGCCCACTGTGATGCAACCAATTGCCCCGCTTAGTCCTCCGAGACTGAGCGGGGTTTCTACTTGCGTGGATTTCGAGGGGTAGGTGTCCGTTCAGGTGTCCATTCGTCACGCCTGGAGCACCCTCCGGGTCTCAAGTGCAGCCCGCTGTGCCTCCTCGGAGGGGCGCTGGTAGCACTTCACGACCGTATGGGGGTTCTTCCAGCCTCCGAGGTCGCAGAGGTCCCTGAGCGGCGCGTGGCGCAGCTCGCTGGCGAATTGGCGGCGGAGTGCGTGCCAGCCGCGCCCCTTCTCCGGAGGAAGGCCTGCCAGGACCTGGGCCCGCTCCATCCAATCTCGGGCCAGGTGCCGGCTGACGCCTGGAGCCACCAGGGCGTCCCCGATGCCAGGTGCTTCCCTCAGGACCGCACGGGCCGCGGTCGTAAGCGGCGTCGTGTGCTCCCAGCCGATCTTGTCCGACGCGGCGCGCCACCGAATTCGACCCGGCGGTCAGGTCCACATCGCTCCACCGCAAATGCCAGTAGTGCTCCGATCCGGTGCCCAGTGTCGTGCGCCAGCACCAGGAGCACCCGGAAGGCCACTGGGAGCTGATCGGCCACCGCCAGGAGCTTCTGATACTGTTCCTCGGTGAACACCGGGCGTCTCGGGCTCGGTTCTTCCTGGATGACGTAGCCCGTCAGCGGGTTGCGGTCGAGCCAGCCCGCCCCGATGCCCCAGTTCAGCACGGCCCGGAGGAAGCGGAGGTCGTATGCCACCTGTCGCAGCCCGAGCGGGCTCCACCTTTCCCGGCCCGAAGGTCGCCAATCCGGCGTCGTTCGGCGGCGTACCTCGCCGCCTCCCGGTGCGTCAATGTTCCCGCCGGACGGTTTCCTCCAAGCACCCTCAGGATCAACCCCGTCGCCAGCCGGTCATGCCGCTGTTTGCCAGGGCTCTTGGTCGGGGTCACTTCACGCAAGTAGTTGTCAAAGAGCGTGGCCAGAGTCACGGCCTCGCGGTGGTCCGGGCGGCGCAACTGGGCCGCGAGGTCCTCCGCTTCCTGCTTCGCCCGGGGCCACTCTGCGTGTCCCAGGGACTGCCGAACCCGGCGACCGGCCCGCCGGTACTCCAGAAACAACTTCCCGCTCTTGTGCGGGAATACCCGCACGCGGTTGGTGCCCTTCTCTCCGGTCGTGTACGTCTGATTCTGCTTCCGGATGCGCGCCATCAGCGCCCCCCTTCGGTCAAGAGCCGTGGCCGCGCTGTCTGCCGGGGAGCGCCTGAAGAATGAGGCTTTCGGGGCAGATCTGCCACTCGCAGCCGGGGGGCGTGGGGGCGCCCCACGTTTCGCAGGGCCCCTGTCCGGACCATCCGTCCGAGAGCGTCCGCCGTGTAGCCCGACAACCGGGCCGCTTCGGCGAGGGTGACGGCTTCCGCCCCGGCCATCGTGAGCGCGGCCTCCAGATCCGCCGCGGCGCCTTCCAGCACCTCCGCCTGGGCCGTGGCACCTCGGCGGCGGAGCACGTCGCACTCCTCCTGCCACCTGGCAAGGAGAACCGCGAAGCGGGTCGGAGGAGGCGCTCGTGACGGTCATGTGCCAGTATCGGATGGCCCCGTCGGGGTCGTTCCAACTTCCACCCAGGGGCCTTTAGGGCCCCCTGGGGGAGAAGGAAGTACTTCCCTGGAAGCCCGGTGGAAGTCACTGGAAGTGTGGAAGTCCCGTAGGGCGGCAACGCCCTCGGTCGTGATAGAGTAGCCAGAGGGTCGACTGAGATCCTCCTGCTGGACGTATGCGATAGCCAAGAATCGTTTCCGCGCCCTACTGAGAACCGACTCGCTGACGCCTGCAGCTTCCCTCCAACGAGTCCAGCTGACCGATGCTGAGCGTTGGTCTGCCAACGCCTGGAGAATCCTCCGCTCTCCGGGGGTGAGAGTCTGGGGATCTCGATATTCCACTCCACCGCTCAGGACTAGGCCCTCACCATGTTCAGACACTTCGAAGAAGAGGTCCGCGAAGGGCTCCGAGTCCCGCTGCTTCTCGCACTTCAGAGTCACTCCCATGTCCTTACCTCGACGATCTGCCTTGAATACCGCGTCGGTGTCTGCCTCCCACGCGGAGCTCCCGCGGGGCCGAACACCCTTCGTCCCCGGATGGTGAAGCATCAGCACCGTGAGCAGGGGGTACTCGCGCCGTAGGCGGTTGTGGAATGCCATGGCGTCGTTGATCGTCCGACTGTCGTTCTCGTCCCCACCGGGCGTGCACTTCCGAATCGTGTCCACGATCAGCAACAGGGGCTCCTCGGCGGCGCCTGCTGGCAGTCGGAGCGCAAGCGAATCGAGGAGGGCGTCCGCGTTCGCGGGCAGGAGCAGGGATAGAGGTTCCGGGACGATGAACAGTTCCCCGGAGTCACCTAGCCCGTGGTAGTCTTGGTGTGCCTCGAACCGCGCCTTGAGGCCATGTCTGCCCTCTCCAGCGATGTACACCACCGGGGCCTGGTGAGTGGACCTCCCGTGCCAGGATCTCCCAGCGGCGACTGCACACGCCAGGTCGACCGCCAGCAGGCTCTTGAAGGTGCCGGGCTTGCCGTAGAGCATCGCGTCGCCACCGGCTGGGAGGATGCCCTCGACCAGCCAACGCACTTCGGGTAACTCTGCCAGTTCCGGAATGGTCAGCAGGCGGACACCGAGGCAAGGGGCACGGGCGAGCAATGGCTCCCCCGCTTCCCACGCCGCGGCATACTGCATCGCGCGGTCGTAACCTGGGCTCGTCATCGATTCGTCCCAAGCCGCGGGGCAAGCAGGATCGCCCTAGCGTCCTGCCGAAACGCCTCGGCAATGCCTGGGAGGCCCATGGCGGCGTGCTCAAGCGCAAGGAACTCCGCGCCGGCAGCCCGGGTGAGACGAGGTGACGGCTCACTTCCAGCGGCCACTAGCCTACGCCAAGCGTCGTACGCGTGGGTCGGGAAGGGTTGGCGAGGCAATGGCTGAGCCTTCATGGGGCCGGCTGCTCCTGGGTTCCTTGTACGGGGCCCTGAACGCCACGCCCCGACCTGAACTCCTCTAAGTCCCTCAGAGGCACAAAGATCCGGCGTCCGAGGCGCCGGAGGCGGATGTGGCCCCGTAGGCCGGCGCCATACATGGCTGCGTAGCTGAGTCCAGTGATTTCGGCGGCACGGACGAGGGTTACAACCGCATTGTCGCTATTGGTCATCGAACAACCCCTTTCAATCGGACCCGCGGCGACCGGCCCAAGGTGCGGGATCGCCTGGCGAAAACTCGCTTCAGGGTCCGCACGGTCGTACTCACGGAGAAGTGACCGGCTCAGTCATGTAGGGCCGCGATACGGATTCAATAGTGGGGGGGGCCATCGATGGCGGATACGTCACTGTGCCATAACTGGTTGTAACAAAATTTCCGAGGGCATCGGTCTGAACGCGGCCAGAACACCATCATGAATTCGTCGGGCGGGGGGGGCTGTGTGGCCGCCATTCCGGACGTCTACAGCTCCTGCCGCCCGCTGGGGTGGCTCCGGATCGGCACCGGTTCAGCTTGGGTGTGGTGGGGATGTTACGGTCGGGGGATGTCAGAGGACGACACGGCATGTCGATCGGCCGCCCATTGGCTCAGGCCTGGTTCGAGGATGTTCCTCTCGCACGCAGCAGTTCGGCTATTGCCAGGTGCCCGTGAGCCTCGGCGTGAGCGATCAACGACGTCCCGTCAGGCAGCGGCGCCTGGGGATCGGCACCCTTGGCCAGTAGCCCAATGACGCCGCGGAGGTCGCCGCGCCCAACCGCTGCCCCGATGGCGCGGGTGGCGCGGAGCTTCACCGGTTCTCGGTCGCGGGCCTCCTTCGCTGCCTGTATCACCGCCCTCGCTGCACTTTGGCGTTGCTCTCTCTCCAAGAGCGCGTTGCGGAAGGCCATGCTTGGTGCATCATTAAACGTTAGCCCCCCAAACGGATCGTAGGGATTCTCTCGGTGGCTAATGATCCACCGAGTGAGTTCCCCTTCAGCCTTTGGGAAGCGCGCAGCGTAGTCCCGAAAGAGGGGGGCGACCGGAGTGCCGCTTCCGCCCGAACCTCCACGGGCCACGCTCAACAGAACGAGGCCTCGAATCAACCCCTTCAACTTCACCTCGGAGAAGGACTGCCCGAGTGCCTCCAAGGATGCTAAGTCGACAAGCACGGCCTGCCATGCGACCTCAGGATCGCTCAGGCTCGGACGGAAGTCCCATTGGCCATCAAGCCCGACGGCGATCAGGTCTGAAATCACGTCTCTTTGGATCTTTTTCATTTGACTACCTCCTTCCCCACCTTGACGTCTGCCCGGCAGCGCGCCCCCTAGCTCCCTGATGAGGGTTGCGGGGACTTGGAGCGCGGCACCACGAACGCTCGGGCGGCTGGGTCTGAACGACTTGCGATGGAGCGAACCAGGTCGAGCCCGCCGGGTGAAACGGTCTTTGACCCGTCCAGCCCCTCGGGCGCGAATACCTCGTAGCTGGAGTCATCGCTGAAGATCAAAAATAGTCGTGCGTACCCTGCTTCCCTCCACACCCCGCCGACGCCAACGATCGTCTTGCCTAGGATCTGCTCAGCCGCAGCTTCCAAGTGTTTCATTGTGACTCCAGATTGGCCCTGCGGCAATAGACCACGTCCCATCGCCTCCCCGCGATTCGCGCCAGCCCACTCGACAGAGGGAATGACCCAACACCTCCCGGCTGGGCTCATGCCCTCACATCCAGTCCTGCTGCCCTAGCCCTACGCCACCCTGACCGCCTTCCCGTACCTACCTGCCTGGTCGACCGAGACCTCCCCGATCAACTCCAGCGTTTCGAGGTGGCGCGCTACCAGCTTGCGGCTGCCGCCAGCAAACGCTGCGGTGGCCGCTTCAGCATTGACCGGCCCCCGGGCGATCAGCCCCCCCAGCGCGGCAAGCTGTTCGACCGCCGTGGCGGGCCAAGGGAGCCTCTCGGCGGGCGCCACCACCTCCAGCTTCTTCTCGGCGTCCGGCAGTCCAAGGGTGGCGGACGGCTGCTTCGGTGCAAAGCGAGGGACCTGATAGTCGGGCCGGAGCCAGCGGATCAGCCCGCGCTTCTCCTCCTCCACCCGCTCGTCGTGCAGCGCCACCAGCCGCTCCAGGATCTCTTCCCTCTCCATCGGCCAGGGCCAGCCGTACGCCTGGGCGACCAGCCGGTCCAACTCGTCGTGCAAATCCTTTAGGACCCCGCAGGCGGCAATCTCATGGATGGCTCGTTCCACCGGCGTCAGCGCCACACCCGATCGGAGCTTTTCCACCACGTTGTACATACCCGTCATCGTCACTCTATCGTCGCGGGCAATCGCGTCCTTCCTGTGCGAATCAAGGCGCTCGGCAACCTCGCCGATCCGCGTGCCCAGGATCGACGAGGGCTCGGGAAAGGGAAATGAGGCAAAGCAGCGCGTGGAGTTGTAGACCGGGTCATTTCCCACACCAAGGCGGGCGCCGGAGGCCAGAGCCCAAATGATATGGATTGTGCTGCTCAGCACGCCAAGCCGAGGTGGATCGTCAAGTGCGATAGCAATCAGCTTGTGGTCCGGAGCCACGGCTGTATCAAGGAACTGAAAGAAGCGGTGCTTCGCGGTTTCGCCCGTAGCCACATATCGACTGAGTCCCGAAAGCATGGCACGCAAAGCACGACGCGGCTCGCCGAAGCGCCACCAATAGCGGCGGTAGGCTTCGCGCTTGCTCGCGATGCGCTTCGGCATAACCCGCGCGCGAATGCGGTCGAACGCCTGGGGAAACTTAGCGGCCTCGCCTTCCTCCATAAGGCCAAAATCAATGAGCCAGAACCCTCGGGGCCTAGCCGTTAGATCCCGACCGTTCCGATACGGGCGCACGATCGAACCAGAAGCCGGGTGGCCTGCAATAAGCGCAGTAGCTTCTGACTGTGTGAGAATGAACCCGTCTCCAGCCAGCATGAACCCAAACGATGACAACCCCTCGTTTGCTAGGAGCGGGAGCCCTGAAGCACTCGCAACGCTTGCCCCACCGGTAAGATCTGAATGCAGCCGTGACACGACACGGACAGAAGTCAACGCACCGTCGTCGTCCACCTCAACCAGGCGTGCGCCCGATTGTTTCCGCGCGAGCACTGTCATCGCCACCCTGACTGCCGCCCCACCTGCATCGTCCACCCAGGGGTGATCGGCAACTGCCCACGCGATGAACGCGCCGAGTTTCATTCCGGTCTCGACCACCACCCGATTTTGAGCCATGCGAATCGAGTTCGTCGTGATCAGGCCAGCGCAGGTGGTCTTGCCCGATGCAACCAGCTTCGCGGCAGTCAGCCACCAGTAAAGCACAAGGTCCGCTGAGGCCGGGATACCTGGGTAGCTGCCGCGCAGGGCGTCCACGTAGCCATCCCCGAGGGCCTCCCGCATCCGCTTCGTCCCGATATACGGCGGATTCCCGATGATGAAGTCAGCCTTGGGCCACGCAGCGGGTCGGGCCCCGACATACTCATTGTACGGCAGCAACCTTGAGGGGTCCGGGACAAGGTCGCCAGTCACCGGGTGTGGGATCCGCGGCGTGGGGTCGGGACGGTCCTTCTCAGGGCGGCGGACAATCCGGTCCCAGGCCAGCACCGCATCCCGACACTCAATGGTCCCGGTGTCCTCCAGGATCGGATCGGGCGGCGTACGTCCACCGTGGCTCTCCCGCCAGAATTGGTGGTACCCAATCCACAACGTGAGCTCGGCAATCTCCCGGGCCCACGGCTTGACCTCGATGCCGTGGAACTGCCGCGGGTGCACCTCGTCGAGAATGGCCTCCTTCTGCTCCTTGCCTGCCACCCGCTCCAGCTCGCTGATGACCTCCAGCTCGATCCGCTTGACCGCCGCCATCGTGACATACAAGAAGTTCCCGCTGCCGCAGGCCGGGTCGAGAAACCGGAGCGCCCGGAGCCAGCCGTGGAAGTCGCGCAGCTGCTTCACCGCGGCGGCCTTGTCCTTCTTGCCGCCTTGCTCCTCCAGCTGCACCACCGCTGCCTGGACGGCGGTCCAGCGGTCCCGGATCGGCTCCACTACCGTCGGCTCCACCAGCCGCTCGATGTACGCCCTCGGCGTGTACTCGGCGCCCAGGCGGTGCCGTTCCTCCGGATCAAGGGCTCGCACCAGGAGTGTGCCAAAAATGGACGGCTCCACGCCCGACCAGTCGAACGTCGAGGCCTCGATGAGGAGCGTCACATCCAGGGCGGTAAGCGGTAGCGCCTCCACGGACTGGAAGAAATGCCCATTGAAGCGGTGCAGCAGCTCGGCGCCGAACATCCCGCCCTGGTCCATGGTGGTCCAGAGGCTGGTTAGCACCTTGCCCACATGTTCCGGCGCGCCGGCGCTCCGGGCCGTCTCCAGGGTGCGCTTGAAGAGGTCCTTCGGCAGGAGGCCCACATCCTCGGCAAAGAAGCAGAAGACGCACCGCATGAGGAATCGGGCTACCCGCTCCGAGTCCATGCCCCGGTCCTCGAAGGTGGCGGCGAGCGTGGCCAGCTTGCCAGCGATGTCCTTGGTCACGGCCTGCGCCCTCCCCCGCGGGTCCCGAACCGCCGGCTGGGCCAAGATGTCCTGCAACAGGGCGATGTCGTCGGGCCGCTCATGCAGCGTGGCCAGCCCGATCCGCCGCCCGGCGCCGAAGTCCCCGTACTGGCCGCTCCACCGATCCCAGACGATGAGGGTCTTCGGCACGTCTACCACCATCAAATACGGCGGCGGCGTACCCGGAACGTGCGCGACGTAGGTCCGGACCTGGCCGAAGGCCTTCCGGAGGAAGAGGTCGCCCTTGGGGGTTGTCACTTCGGTAGTTGTGGCACCCTTCGAGGCCTTGGCCTCGACAGCCACATGCCCGGTCTTCCAGAAGTCGACGAAGTTGGTGGTCAGGCTCCCATCCCGCTCCACCACCTTGACCGGCAGCTCGAAGCGGTGCTCATCGGTGGGTGGCAGGGGTTTCGGGACGCCGAGGGCGTCGCAGAGGTCGAGGAACCAGGTTTGGAAGGAGCCCTTCTCGTTGACGGTATTGCCGGCCCAGCGCTCGGCGAGGGCCTTGAGGCGGGGGGCAGCTTCGGAAGGGGCTGGGAGCGACATTGCTTGGAGTTTGCCCCGGCTAGGGGGAGAGCGGAAGGGGTGGGGATGCGACCCCAGGGAAATTCGCCTCGGCTGGTGTCGATATATGCGCTGCAACGGGAGATCGTTCCGACCTCCCCTAGCAGTTGCGATGGCATCGTAGCCAGGTGGATACCAGCGATGAGCCGCCATGCCAGCGCACCATCTACGATTGCATTCGCCGGCTAGGTGGCCTCTTGAACCTGTTCGCGAATGAACTCCTGCACCTCCGAGTACTGCTGACCGATGCCGGCGAGTATGGGCCGAATACGAGTGCCGCGGACGTGCTGGTGGCGCCCCTTGTGGACCCAAGCAACACCGATCCCGGACAGCACTGGCGGCTGTGTCGCCTGGCGAAGGTGACGGCCGAAGCGCCAGAGCCCGCAACCGCTCGCCCCATACAGATCCGGGGCCGTCTTGAGCCCATCGGGCCCCCAGGTGCGCCGCTTCACGAATCCCACTAGCAGACTTGTATTTGGGTCGCACTTGAGCGATCGGTAGAGGGTGGCGGGGCACTCCAGGCCTGCGACGCGATACATGCTTGCGGTCACAGTCAGGCCGTCAATCGCCTTGCGCTGTCGGGTTGCGGGATAGCCCGCCAGACCATACGCCTGCCGTGCGGGCGCCGACGGGGCGTCGTCGAGTTCTGGCCAGGTGAGGAAGGCGCTCGGGTTTGCCTGCTGCCAGGCGTCCCCAGCAAGGTGCACAATACAAGTGTCGACCGGATCGAGTCTCGCTCCCGGCGTTCCAGTGCCGAAGAGGCGCGTCACCTCTCCGGCAAGTGGCAACACCGACGTCCCGACCTGCAATAGGATTCCCGTGCGGAGGGGCGCTTCTAGGACGTGACTCGCTGTGAGGAGGAAGCGCATTCCTGCTAGCTGTACCAGCACGCCAGTTCCAATCGCCTCTGGCTCCTCGCGCGCGTTCAACTTATAAACGGGCGTGGTGACCTCGACAACACGATGGGTCAGCTCGTTGGCAATCGCTCCCAACTCCTTTGCTCGGAGTCGCTTGGCGGTGTCTTTTGGCTCGTTGGTAGTCACGGCTCTCCTAGGCCCACCGGGCAGTCATGTCCCAACTGGGGGAGGCTTCATGTATTCTCCTCTCGATACCTTCGAGATCCGCTTCAGTAGCATCGCGCCAACGAGCCAACCGGCTGGTATGCCAATGAACACCGCCGTCCACATCAGCACGGGCCACCCCGTAGTCCCCCTAAGTAGGGGTCGCAGGGCGCACCAGAGCCACACGGCTTCAACCAGGGCCGCGACGAGTACGAGCGGGTACAACACGAACATTGTGGCCTGGATGATCCGTGGTGACTTAGGGGTCACATAGGTAGCTAGCTCTAGGGCGTTCGGATGCTCATCGAACCGCTCCATTTCCCCCGGTTCTTGCCACCGCGGTCCGATGGCTTCGAGCGCCACCTTTGTCGCGCGAAGGGAGCCCATCAGAATGAGCACGATGAGCACAATTGCCGCTGGCCCGGAAGCGAGAACCAGCAGCGCGTCCAGATCCAGGTCGACAACGGGAACGTGGAGGGTCGAAGGCCCATTCCCGCTCGTCCGACCCGCAACTAGAAGCGCCGGATAGAAGATGCACGCGAGGAACAGGACCCAGAGGTACCGAGACTGAGCACGCCCCGTGGCATTCAACCGGGCAACCCAGAAGTGATCAGGCTCGTCCGACATGTCTCCTCCTGGTTCGACCATCCGCCATGGTCCCAAGCTCTTTGCCGAGCGCTCCGGCAGTCTCGATCCATATGATACGCTTCCAACACGGTTTGACAAACTCAACTCGGGGAAACGAGCCGCCCCCACCAATCCTCGGCGGGGGCGCTCGCAGGTGTTCATTGGGTGTCCATTCGGTACGACCTTCAGGCGCTTCGAAAGGGACACGTCCCGGCAGACAGGCGGGTTTTCCCTAGGAAAGTCCGACAATTGGCCGGACTTCGTGGCCTTCCATTGGTGCCTGATAAGCGTGAGGTCGGAGGTTCAAGTCCTCCCAGGCCCACTTCTACTTAAGTGATTGCCCCGCTTGGTCCTGATGGACCGGGCGGGGTTTATGCTTGTACCGCTCTGGACACTTTCATGGGCGCTTCACTGGCAGTTCATGGTCCACCGACCTACCTTCCACTCATGATCGGGCGCAGAGTCATTTCGGGAGTTCTCACACTGATCGCGGTCCAGTATGCCGCGGTCGGTGCCGGATCGGTGTGCACGGCGGACCACGCTGGCACCCCCCCGGATGCGTCCACTCAGGCGTCGCATCACGACACCGAATCCTCCTCTCCCACGGTACCCTGCACCCCAGGTACTCAGCAGCCTGCGCCTACCCATTCGTCTGCGGGTTGCTTGGCCATGGCCGGCTGTACGGCCTACAGCGTCGGCGGTATTGCTGGCTCGCAGGTAGCCGAGACAGTGGTCGTCGCGGTCCGCTCACTTCACACCAGCACATCTCTCGATTCCATCCCGTCCGCCCCGGTACGCCGCGCTCGGCGCCGGGTCGGCTTGTGCCTCGGATCACTCCAATGCCGCGGCTGGCGCATCCAGCCACGCGACGCACGGCGATATTGGGACCTCCGCTCCCGCTGCTCCGTGCGCACCCGGCCCGCAGCATCCTGCGCAAAGTCACGCCCCAGCCGGCTGCGCAGCCATGGCCGGCTGCGCAGCGTGCGGCGTGGCCGCCATGGTATCGTCACAAATAGCTGCAGCGCCCTTCACCGCGCTCCCCCCGGTTCAATCCATCAGGACCCTTCGTTCCGTTCTGACTCCGCCAGAGACACCCCCTCCCATAGCCTGATCCGCCGTCGTTGGTGAGTTCGCCGCGTACCCCACATGGGGACGCGGCACCACACGAACCAGGATCAGGTGATGAACAACCGAACGCCCTCCCCGGGGCATCGCGCCGCATGGACTTCTGTTGCCGTGCGACGCCTACTCCCGACCATCCTCGCCAGCGCGGTCCTGGCGGCGCCCGTTGCTGGACAGGGATCCAATGGCCGGCTGACCCTCGACGCGCTGTATCACTCGGTGGACAGCCTCAGCCCGAGAGTCGCCGGGGCCCGTGCCTCTGCGGACGCCGCGCTCGCTCGCGTGCCTGGGAACCGACGCCTCCCCGATCCACGCCTGCAGTTGGCGACGATGAACCGGCAACTGCCCGGGTTCGACCTACAGCAGCCACTCGGGATGAACCAGATCCAGCTGACCCAGATGTTTCCGATTCCGGGGACGGGAAAGCTGGGCCTGGCGGAAGACGTGGCCCGGTCGCTCGCCGACGCCGGGCAGGCCCAGGTGGGCGAATCGATCTGGGATCAGCGTGCCCGGGCGGCCATGGCGTTCTACGACCTGTATCAGGCCGAGGGCACCCTGACGGTCATGCGCGAGACGCTCCAGCTCCTGGAGGCGGTGTCGTCCAGCGTGAATGGGATGTACGCCGTGGGGGAGGCCAAGCAGGCGGATGTGCTCCGCGCGCAGCTCGAAATCGGCCGGATGACCGGGCAGGTGGCCGACATGGAAGCGATGCGCCGGACCATGGCCGCACGCCTCAACACGGTGCTCAACCGCCCCCCGGGCGTCCCAACCGGCAGCCCGCAGCTGCCAGTCTTTCCCGACACCTTGCCAGCGACCGATTCGGTGATCGCCACTGCCCTGGCCTCCCGGGGGATGCTCCAGGCCGGGGCGGACCAGATCCGCGCCGCCACTGCGGCCGAGCAGCTGGCGCGCCGAGAGATCTGGCCCGACCTGGAAGTCGGCGTGATCTACGGGTGGCAGCCGATGTCGGGGGGTGGCACCGACCAGATGCTGAGCCTCATGGTCGGCGCGTCGGTCCCGATCTGGGCCGGAAGTCGGCAGCTCAAGATGCGGGACGAGACCGCGGCGATGCGCCAGATGGCGGTGGCTGACCTCGCCGCGATGCAGAGTGACACCAGGGGGCGCGTGGCCGAACTGGTGGCCGAGTTCGAGCGGACCCGAAACCTCCACATCCTCTACGGCCAAACGCTCCTGCCCCAGGCCGAGGCGACGGCCAGCTCGGCACGCGCCGCCTACCAGGTGGGGGGCGTCGATTTCATGACCTACCTCGACGCCATCATGACCGTGTACGGCTACCGCAGCCAGGTGGTTCGGCTCGATGCGGAACAGGGTCAGGCCCTGGCCGAGCTGGAAATGGTCACGGCGAAACCACTGGTCGTCTCGACGCCCGAGCCAGCCCTCACCGCGCCTGGAGGCGCCCCATGACGAGCTCCCCGTTCTCCGCCCGCCAGAGTTCGCCCAGGCGGCGGCGTGTGATGGCAGGGCTTGCCGTCGGAGCCCTGCTGGTGACCGCGGCGACCGTCTACCTGGTCACCCGGGCCCCCACGCCGAGCGCCTCGGAGGCGCACGATCACGCCGCGACGGCCTCCGCTGACACCGCGCAGCGGGTCATGCTCTCCGCCGAGGACGCCGCCCGCATCGGGGTGACGTTCGCGGTGGCGACGATGGCGCCCATGCAACGCGAGGTGCGCACGGTGGCCCAGGTGTCGTACGACGAGACCCGGGTCGCCAGCGTCGCCCTCAAGGTCGACGGCTGGGTGGAACAGCTGGATGTGAACACGACGGGACAGGCGGTCCGGAAGGGCGATCCGCTCCTGACGCTCTATTCGCCGATGCTGGTGAGCGCCCAGCAGGAATTGCTGGTCGCTCATCGGCTCGCCACGGATGTGGAAGCTGGCACCTCCTCGGCTCGGGAAGGTGCGGACAACCTCCTCCGGGCGGCCCGACAGCGGTTGGCGTACTGGGACGTTCCTCCACAGGTGATCGCCGCCGTCGAGCAGAGCGGGCAGGTGAAGAGGACCGTGCCCTTCCCTGCCCCTGTCAGCGGCATCGTCGTCGAGAAGCCGGTATTGGTCGGGCAGCGGGTCATGGCAGGAGAGGTGCTCTTCAAGATCGCCGACCTCAGCCGGGTCTGGCTGGAGGGCGAGGTCTTCGAGCCCGACCTTCCCGGCGGCCCGGCCCGGACTGGAGGTAACGGCGGAATTCCCGGCACTGCCAGGCGAGCAGCGCACCGGCCGGATCACCTACGTCTACCCGACCCTCGATCCGGAGACCCGCACCGGCCGGATCCGGGTGGAACTCTCCAATCCCGACCTCGCCCTCAAGCCGGGCATGTATGCCACGATCCGTTTCCGCGCACCGTCCGCGAGGCGCTCAGCGTGCCGCGGTCGGCTGTGCTCGCCACCGGCGAGCGGACCTTTGTGTTCGTGGCAGACTCGGACGGGATGTTCTCACCCCGCGGAGGTCAGCGTCGGCACCGCGACGGACGAGCGGATCGAGATCCTGAGCGGCCTCGCTCCCGGCGAGCGGGTGGTCGCCTCGGGAACCTTCCTCCTGGATGCGGAATCGAACCTCGGCGCCATCATGGGCGGGATGGGCAACATGCCGGGCATGGACGTGAAGGCGCCGAGCACGACCGGCGCCGTCCACGACACCGCGAAGGCGAGGATGCCTGGCATGGCACATGCCAGCTGAGTCAGCGGGAGGGGCCGATGCTCACGCGAATCATTGATTGGTCGCTGCGGAACCGCGCGCTCGTCCTGCTGTTCACGGCCGCGGCCATCCTGACCGGTATTTGGGCCGTCCGCGCAACACCGCTCGAGGCCCTTCCCGACTTGAGCGACGTGCAGGTCATCGTCCAGGCCGAGTTCAACGAGCAGGCGCCGCGGATCGTCGAGGACCAGGTCACCTATCCCATCGCCGCCGAGATGCTGAAGGTGCCGGGCGCCCGGGTGGTGCGCGGCTATTCGTTCTTCGGCATCTCGTTCGTGTACGTCATCTTCGAGGACGGCACCGATCTCTACTGGGCACGCTCCCGCGTGCTGGAGTACCTCAGCGGGCTGAAGGGCAAGCTCCCGGAGACCGTCACCCCCGTCCTCGGGCCCGACGCCACGGGCCTGGGCTGGGTCTTCCAGTACAGCCTCGAAGACACGACGGGCCGGAAGTCCCTCGCAGAACTGCGCAGCATCCAGGACTGGTAGCTGCGGTACGCGCTGACGGCGGTGCCGGGCGTGTCCGAGGTGGCGACCATCGGGGGATTCGAGAAGCAGTACCAGGTGGACCTCGACCCGGCTCGCCTGCTGGCGTACCGGGTGCCGATCACGGCCGTGATGACCGCCATCCAGAACGCCAACGCGGACGTCGGCGCCATGGTCGTCGAGTTGACGGAGCGCGAGTACATGGTGCGCGGACTCGGTTACCTCAAGAGTCTGAGCGACATCGAGAACGTCGTGGTGGGCGCCACCCAGAGCGGCACGCCGATTCGGGTGGCGGAGCTGGGCAGAGTGAGCGTCGGGCCGGCGGTCCGGCGAGGGATCGCGGAGCTGGATGGGCGGGGCGATGCGGTGGGCGGAATCGTCGTCATGCGGTACGGGCAGAATGCGCTCACCACGATTCAGCGCGTCAAGGCCCGGCTGGCCGAGGTGCAGCCGAGCCTCCCGCCGGGTGTCATCGTGCGGCCGGTGTACGACCGCAGCGAGCTCATCGAGCGCGCCATCGCGACCCTGCGCGACAAGCTGCTGGAGGAGAGCCTGATCGTCGCGCTGGTGTGCGTCGTCTTCCTGCTCCATGCCCGGTCGGCCCTCGTCGCCATTCTGACGCTCCCCGTCGGTATCCTGATGGCATTCATCGCCCTTCGGTGGGTAGGTGTCGGGGCCGACATCATGTAGCCTGGGCGGCATCGCCATTGCCATCGGAGCCATGATCGACGCCGCCATCGTGATGATCGAGAACTTGCACAAGCACCTGGAGCGCGCCGTCGATGCAAAGCTGCAGGCCACTGGAGGCCCGGTGACTGGAGCGTCGTACGACACTGGAGTCCTCTCGGTCGCGGAACGCTGGCGCCTGGTGGGGATGTCCGCCAGGGAGGTGGGGCCGGCGTTGTTCTTCTCGCTGTTGATCATCACCGTGTCGTTTATTCCGGTCTTCACCCTGGAGGGCCAGGAGGGGCGGCTCTTCCAGCCGCTGGCCTTCACCAAGACCTTCGCGATGGCAGCGGCCAGCCTGCTGTCCGTGTCGCTCGTGCCGGTCACGATGGGGCTGTTCATCCGCGGGCGACTCTACCGGGAGGCCGCCAATCCGGTCAATCGTGTGCTCATCCGGATGTACCGGCCGCTGATCGCGTTCGTGTTGCGCCACCGGTGGGGCGTCGTGACGGCGGCGGGGATGGCGGTGCTTTTGAGCTGGATTCCGTGGAGGCTGGTGGGAAGCGAGTTCATGCCGCCGCTCTACGAGGGCACCATCCTGTACATGCCGACGACGCTGCCCGGGATCAGCGTCGCCAGAGCGAAGGAGTTGTTGCGGATCCAGGACCGCATCCTCAAGAGCTTCCCGGAGGTCGAGCATGTCTGGGGCAAGGCCGGCCGCGCCAACACGGCCACCGACCCGGCTGGCCTCGACATGGTCGAGACGACCATCACGCTCAAGCCGGAATCCGAGTGGCGACCGGGGATGACCTACGAGCGACTGATCGCGGAAATGGACTCGGCGGTCCGCCTCCCGGGAACCACCAATGCGTGGACCATGCCAATCAAGGGGCGCATCGACATGCTGGCCACCGGCATCCGCACGCCGGTCGGCGTCAAGATCTTCGGGCCTGACCTGGGTGAGCTCGAACGCCTTGGCCGGGAGGTCGAGGACGTCGTCCGACAGGTTCCGGGCACCCGGAGCGCGTTCGCCGAGCGCGCGGTGTCGGGCTACTACCTGGACATCGACATCGACCGGGCCGCCGCGGCGCGCCACGGGCTCAACGTGGGCGACGTGCAGACGGTCATCGCGACCGCCGTCGGTGGCATGACCGTGACCAGGACCGTGGAGGGGCGGGAACGGTACGGGGTCCGGATCCGATATCCGCAGGAGCTGCGGGACACCCCGGAGCGACTGGCCTCCGTGCTGATCCCGGTGAGTCATGGCCTTGGGGGGGCGGATGCGTCGGCGATGGGCGGGGGGATGGGCGTCACCAAGCCCGCCGGGCCTGCTTCGGCAAGCGAGTCGTTCATCCCGCTCGGGCAGATCGCCACCATCCGCCAGGAGTCCGGACCAATGGTGGTGCGCACGGAGGGCGCACAGCCCACGGCCTGGGTCTTCGTGGACGTCAGGGACCGGGACATCGGGAGGTACGTCGCCGATGCACGCAAGGCGGTCGGGCAAGCGGTGGTGCTGCCCGCCGGGTACTCCATCGTGTGGAGTGGCGCAGTACGAGTACATGCAGCGGGCCGCAGCCAAGTTGAAGGTGGTGGTCCCCGCGACACTCGCCATCATCTTCCTCCTCCTCTACTTCAACTTCGGGAACGTCGGGGAAACGGCCATCGTGATGCTCTCGCTCCCCTTTGCCCTGGTGGGCGGGCTCTGGTTCATCTGGCTGCTGGGCTACAACTGGTCGGTGGCGGTGGCGATCGGGTTTGTGGCGCTTTCCGGTGTGGCGGCGGAGACCGGGGTGATCATGCTGATCTACCTCGACCACGCCTGGCAGGCGCAAGCGGGCGGCGGGAGCAAGCGCCATCGCTCCAGGACCTGTACGACGCGGTGATGGAAGGGGCGGTGGAGCGGGTACGACCCAAGTTGATGACGGTCACGGCCATCATGGCGGGCCTGCTTCCGATTCTCTGGGGCACTGGCGCCGGTGCCAGCGTCATGAAGCGCATCGCCGCGCCGATGGTCGGGGGCATGATCAGCAGCACCGTGCTGACCCTGCTGGTGATTCCGGCGGTCTACTCGTTGTGGAAGGAGCGGGAGGTCTCATGACCGGGCACGACTCGCACACTGGCCATCATCCCCATGTCGAGGCGCCCACCAAGGGCCACCACGACCACGCGTCCATGATGGCGGACCCCGCGATGGCCGTCACGATGGAGCGGGACATGCGGCGCCGGTTCTGGGTCGCTTTGACGTTCACCCTCCCCGTCACGCTGATGGCCGGGCACATCCCAGGCCTGGGGATGCTGGTGCCGATGCCGCTCGCAAGCTGGCTGCAATTGGGACTGTCGTTGCCCGTGGTGTGGTGGGCCGGCTGGATTTTCATCGGCGGGAGCTACCACGCACTCCGGAGCCTCAGGCTCGACATGTCGGTGCTGATCGCCACCGGCGTCCTCGCGGCGTGGCTCTCAAGCGTTTACCTCACCCTGATCGGCTATCCGACGGCCTACTACGAGGCCGCCTGCATGCTGGTGACCTTCGTGCTGTTCGGACACTGGATGGAGGTGAAGTCCCGTCGGGGTACTTCCGACGCCCTGCGCGCCCTGTTTGACCTGGTGCCCCCGATGGCACGGGTCCTCCGAGATGGCAAGGAGTTCGAGGTCCCGACGAGCGAGGTCGTCAAGGGCGACCTCCTCCGCCTCCGCCCGGGCGACAAGATCCCGGTGGACGGTGACCTCACGGAGGGAAGCACCGACGTCGATGAGGCGCTCGTCACCGGGGAAAGCAAGCCGGTGAAGCGCGGCCCGGGAGATGCCATGGTCGGCGGGGCCATCAACGTGAGTAGCTCCGTGACGATGAAGGCAACCCGCGTGGGCAAGGATACGGTGCTGGCCCAGATCGCCGCTCTGGTGGTCGAGGCACAGAACTCGAAGGCACCCAGGCAGCGCCTTGCCGACCGGGCGGCGGCCGTGCTCGTCGTCGTCGCGGTCGGGGCCGGCGTCCTCACCTTTCTGGGATGGGCCGTACTGGCCGACGCCCCGTTCCTCACGGCGCTTACGTTCTCGATTTCCGCCGTAGTCATAGCCTGTCCCGACGCGCTGGGCCTCGCCACACCGACCGCCGTCGCGGTTGGCACCGGCCTCGGCGCACGGCACAACATCCTGATCAAGGACGCCGCCACTCTCGAAGGGCTGAGCCGCATCCAGACCGTCGTCCTGGACAAGACCGGCACGATCACGGAGGGCAAGCCGAGTGTGGCGTACATTCACGTTGAACCTGGCGGAGACGTCGAGGGAGTACTCGCCCAGGCGGCCGCGCTGGCAGGCCAGTCAAGGCATCCGTTGTCACAAGCGATCAGCGCTGCAGCACTCGGCCGGCAGATCATCGTGCCTAGGTCGGTTGCCGAGGTGGCTGACCGTCCGGGCCTGGGCATCGAGGGTCGCGTTTCGGGCAGGCGCACGCTACTCGGGAACAGCGCCCTGCTCCAGGGTGCTGGCGTGGGCGTGAGCAATCTCGCTGCCGGTGCCGCCAAAATGGCTGCACAGGGTCAATCGGTCGTCTTCGTCGCTCAAGGGGACCGGGCTCTCGGCGTCATCGGCATCACCGACGCAATCAGGCCAACATCGGCTGGTGCAATCCGCGAACTAAAGGTCATGGGCATCCAGCCCGTGCTGCTGAGCGGTGACCGCCGTGAGACAGCGGAACTGGTCGCCCACGCCGTGGGCATCGATCGGGTTCTGGCCGAGGTGCGCCCGGAAGAGAAAGCGGAGAGGGTAGCAGCGCTGCAGCGTGAGGGGCAGTTCGTGGCGATGGTGGGGGACGGCATCAACGACGCGCCCGCGTTGGCGCAGGCCGACATCGGGATTGCCATCGGAGCCGGAACCGATGTGGCCATCGAGGCGGCGCAGGTGGTGTTGATGCGCTCCGACCCGGCCGATATTGCCCGGGCCATCCGGCTGAGCAAGGCCACGGTGCGCAAGATGAAGCAGAACCTGGCGTGGGCAAGCGTCTATAACGTGCTGGCGATTCCCGTCGCGGCCGGGGCGTTCTATTCGTCGCTGGGCTGGTCGCTTCGGCCGGAGGTGTCGGCCCTGCTGATGTCAGCGTCGTCGATCATCGTGGCGCTAAACGCCGTGTCACTACGGCGCGCGCGGATCTAGGTGGTGCGCGGCGGTGGCCCCGGCGCAGCTGTCAGATGTCACGGCGCCGAGGTCTGCGGACGTCCTTCAGGCGGTCGTAAACGTGAAGGTCATGCCGTAGTTCCCATTCGAGCCCATCCAGCCGGACCCCATCATGTTCATCGGCTGGCCCGCGTGCATGCCTCCATTCATGCCCGGCTGCAACCACATGCCGCCCATCTGATTCACCATGTCGCCCATTCCGATCGGCATATCGTCGGCGTCCATCATGCCGCCGCCCACATGCATCGTGTAGGTGGCACCGCTCGCAAAGGCCGCGTGGGTGCAGGTGACGGTCGTGCGGTCGGCGGACCAGGTACAGGTCATCGGCATGGTGGCGGCCGCGGCCGTGCCCATGTGGAGGTCCATGAGCGCTTCCATGCCAGTGCCCATGGCGCCGCTGAAGGTCAGCACGATCGGGGCATCAATGGCGACGTTTGTCGCGCCGCCGGCCGGGGATACCGTCGTCAGCGTAGTTGCAGGGGTGTTTGGACCGTTCCCGCCGTCGCTGCAGGCGAGGCCTGCGGTTAGGGCAGTGCACGCCGACAACGTAATGAGCATCTTGGTTCTGAACATCTCCATGTCCTTTCGGGGATGCCGTGCGGACTCAGGGGGAGACATCTTGGATGTCTTGAATGATACCCGACAGCGCGGGCCGGTGAACGAGAGCATCGTGAAGGGTTCCTTATTCGGGAATACTGCAGTCGCCCAAGGCAGAGCGCCCCCCGATGATGGGTGGGGGCGCTCAGTAGGTGTCCATTGGGTGTCCATTCGGTACGCTTTTCAGCCGTTTCGGAAGGGCCACGTCCCGGCAGACAGGCGGGGTTTCCCCTGGAAAGTCCGACATTCAGCCGGACTTCGTGGCCGTTCATTGGTGCCTGATAAGCGTGAGGTCGGAGGTTCAAGTCCTCCCAGGCCCATAGGTGCAATTCAAGGCCCCGCGGCGCTTTCGGATGCGTCGCGGGGCTTCGTACCTGGCGGACCATGGATGTGCGGGGCCAGCCCCGGGCGCCAGTCGTTGCGCCAGATCCTGCCGGACACCGTCCCACGCGGGGTCGCAGCCGAGCCCGCCTTCACGGCGGCCGTCGGAGCTGCGCACCCATCCTCCCGCCACGCTGCCGCGGTTCACCGATGCCCAGCCACCTCCAGTGCTCCCTCATGGCACAGACCACGGAGTCGCGCATCCTCGTAGGCACTCGCGGCCTCCGGGGACAGCTCGGCGGGGGTCCACTCCCAGTGATCCGTTGCGGGGGGCAGGCTTCCCGGCGAGGGTGCGCCTGAGTCGAAGCGCCCCATGAGCAGCTTCCAGCCGAGCCAGGCCAACAACCCGCCACCCAGGACCAGCATGTAGGCGCCCAGGCGCCGCTGGTCATCCAGTCCATAATTGTTGCACAGCCGGATGGGCGACACCCAGTACAGCCAGCCCAGACGGAAAAAGGTGGCGACCACCTCCGCCAGCAGGACTCCCCTGACGACGAATCCCATCTTCGGCCAGCTCAGGGCAAAGGGCAGGCCGATGAGGAGCGGCACCGAGAGGTGCTTTGCCGCCGCCATGAGCGGATGGGAAATGGAGGCATCGAGCGAGCGCGGCAGCATCCAGAACGTGGCGACGAGGGTGGCCAGGATCAGCCCGGCAACGCCGCCCTGATTCCAGGCATGGATGCGGGCCGGCACACGGGTGGGGACGACAGGCGCGAGCAGGCAGCCCGCCCCGATGAGGAGCGGGATCTGCACCAGCATTTGCGCCGTCATGCTTGCTTCCAGAGCGTGACGAACCGGCGGCACGAGCGACACCAGCGCAATCAGCGCGCCCCCGCCGAGCGGATGCGACCCGCGCGGGATCCTCACGGCGTGAGTCGGTCCAGGACGGACCGCGTGACCAACTCCACTTGGCCCACGTCGTAAATATCCACCAGCCTGCCGGCGGGGTCCACGAGGTGAATCGCCGCATTGTGGGTATAGCCACCCAGTTGATCCGGAATGACCGTGATTCCGAATGCCGTGGTGATCTGTTTCAGCCCTTCCTCCGCGACGGGTCGCGCAGCCTCCCAACCCGGCCCGTGGCCCCGGAACCGTGTGAGATAGGAGGCCAGGTCGGCGGGCGCATCGTGCGCCGGATCGAAACTGACGCTCAGGAGCTGGAGCCTGCCCCGGGCAATCGGCTCCGCCAGTTGGCGCTCGAGTTGCGAGAAGTCGCCGCCGAGCACCGCACACATTGTCAGGCAGCGAGTGTAGATGAAATCCACCAGCACCCACCGGCCACGAAGATCGTCCACGGTGAATGCCACGCCGGATTGATTCTCGAGCGGTACCGCCGGAAGCCCGACCGGCCGACGGCGCACCGCAAGCCGACGCGCCGTCTCGGTCGTGAACGCCCGAAATCCGTCGGTGGCGATGGCAATCCCTTCCCCTCCCGCCACCAGCAGGGCAACGCTGAGGACCGCGGTGCGCAGGGCCGACATCACCTGCCAGGCGACGGGGCCGATGCGGCCGGCCCGTGGAGCAGTCCGCGGCACAGGCGCACGGTGAACCAGAGCATTGCCACGATCACGACCGCCGCCGCGACCGAGGCCACCTGATCGTAGAACTGCCACCCGGATTCATGCACCGCCCAGCGCCGCGGCACACTGGCGTGCCCCCCGGCAAGGAACATCAGGACGAATGCCAACCCGCCAAGGACATAGAGGGCGAACGCCGACCGGTCCCCCCCTCGGTCGGGGCGGTCCGCCTCACCGCCGATCAGGTGGTACATGAACGCCAGCAGCATGGGCAGCACGCCGAGCAGCAGATAGAAATGAAAATGGCCGGGGACCCAGAGCGTGTTGTGCATGACCCGGTTGACGCTGATGGTGGCGTCGATGATGGCGGGGATGATCCCCGCCGCCCAGCCGAACATCGAGAGGATCAGCAGCATGGCGGGCAGGCGCCAGCGCACGCCGGAGCGGTAAATGTTGGTGAGGGCGCCGTACGCGGTAACGGTGAAGACTGGCAGGCCGCTGGTGTAGGAGATGATCTGGCCCAACACCGCCGCCCAGCGAGGCATGGCAAAGTCCATCAACAGGTGGTGCGGATAGACGATCAGCACCATCACGGTGCTCGCGGCCCAGCCCCACAGGAAGGGGCGCGAGACGCCCCAGGGCCGGCCGGTATAGCGGGGGAGCAACTCGTACACGGCGATCACGGCCATGTAGATGCTGATGTTGATGAAGACGTGCCCAAAGAAGTAGATCAGGTTCTTGACGAACAGGGCGCTCAGCACGATCTCGGGCGCGTAGGCGTTGAGCAGGCTCATGACCAGGACGACGGCCCCGCCCAGGATGCCGAGCGAGTTGACGATGATCACCATGGCGCTGGCGACCACGGTCGGCGGATGGGTCTTGTCGATGATGCCGCCGAAGAGCCATTGCACGCCGAGGGCGCGGCCCAGGTTGCCATAGACCCGGATGACCGCGCGCATGGCGTCCAGATAGAAGAGCAGGAAGCCCACGCCGATAAGCAGGTACCCCGTCATGAACAGGGCGGCGGCCCCGACGCTCCAGATGCCCATCGACTTGACGGGGAGAGGGTAGAGGAATGTCCAGCCGCCGGCGTAGTGGCCGAGGAAGGTGGCCGCCAGCAGGAGGACGGCACCCAGCATGAACAGGATGTAGTTGGTCAAGAAGATGGGGAGGCTCAGCGACACATATTTGCGGAGGAAGTACCACATCACCGCGCTCCCGCCCAGCGCCACGGTTCCGACCATTCCCGCGCCGTGCGCCGTCATCAACTGATAGAAGAGCGTGGGTGGAACATGGAGCCAGGTGCCTTGCGCCATGCGCATCAGGAGCCCGAACACCATCAGCACCAGGAGCAGCGCCAGCGTGGTTACCAGGTACAGGGTGAGGGCGCCACGTTCGCGCGGAGGCAGGATCTCATTCCCGGGGTGGAGGGCGCTCATGACTGTTCCTCCGCGCCGGCGACGACGTCGAATTCGAGGATCATGCCGTGATGGGCCAAACCGCAGTACTCAAGACAGAGGATGCGGTACTTGCCGGGCTGGGTGAATGTGTGCACCAGCCGGTTGGTCACGCCGGGCATGGCCTGGCTCTGGCCCAGCAGGTGACCATCCGCATCGTAGATCCCGAAGCCGTGATTGACGTCGGCGCTGGTGACCTCGAACGCCACCGGGATTCCGGCCTGGATCGGACCGGAATCCACCTGCCAGTCCCACTGGTGCCCGACGACCCGAATGACCTGCGGTGCTGGCTGAAGCGTGTGTTGCGGCGCGATGGGGAAGGGCCGCAAGCTGGCGCCGGTCACCACGACGCCCAGGGCGATCAACCCACCGAAGACCCACCTCCGAAGCGCGTAGGCCCGGGCCTGGACGGCCGACGGTTCCTCCTGCCGGCCCGACTGGCTGATCACGTAGAGAAACACCAAGGCGACCCCCGTGATCCCGACGAGGGTGGTCAGCCAGATGCTGTCTTGAAAGGACATGGGAATCCCTTCGCGATGAGGTGGTTGTGGAAATTGGACGAGCGTGCGCGGAAAGTCTTGGCCGCTTCAGGCTATGGCGCTCAGCCGGGCGCCGGGTGGCGGCGGCGGCGCGTCGAGTCCCATTGCCCGTTTGACCCGCTCAAGAGTCGCCCCCGCCA
Source organism: uncultured Gemmatimonadales bacterium (assembly GCA_963777835.1). Taxonomy (GTDB): domain Bacteria; phylum Gemmatimonadota; class Gemmatimonadetes; order Gemmatimonadales; family GWC2-71-9; genus SPDF01. Next base: position 176,036 of record CAVZRK010000005.1, read on the forward strand.
GCGGCCGGGCGCGCTCGGCACCGGAATCGAGTATCGCGTCGAGGGCTTCCGGCTCGGCGGACAACTCGCGATAGCGCTGCTGAATCGGGTCGAGGGTCGAGATGACTGCCTCGGCCACGGACGCCTTCAACATAGCATAGCCCTTTCCTTCGAACTCGGCCAGCACCTCCCCGCGGGAACGGCTGGTCAGCAGCTGGTAGATCGTCACCAGGTTGGCCACCCCCGGCGAGAGGTCGTCGGCCCGAACCTCCCGCCCTCCATCAGTCACCGCGTGCATGATCACATCGCGTATGCTGTCGGGTGAATCAACCAGCCCGATCGCGTGGCGGGCCCGGTGCCGTCCGGCACTCTTGCTCATCTTCGTGCCGGGGTCGTCGAGGCCCATGATCCGGGCCCCGCCGGACCGGTATAGCGCCTCCGGCAGCGTGAATACCTCTCCAAAGAGGCCGTGGAAGCGGCGCGCGATGTCCCGGGTGAGCTCGATGTGCTGGCGCTGGTCCTCGCCGACCGGCACCACGTCAGTCCGATAGAGCAGGATGTCCGCGGCCTGGAGCACCGGATAGGCAAGCAGGCCGGCGCCCACGCTGTCGCCCTCGGCGGAACGGGTCTTGAACTGGATCATGCGCTCCAGCCAACCGACTGGCGTGACTGTGCCGAGGAGCCACGCCAGCTCGGCGTGAGCCGGCACGCGGGACTGCACGAAGAGGATGGCGTGTGCGGGGTCCACGCCCGAGGCCAGGAGGATGGCGGCGGTATCGCGTACGGCGGTTCGGAGGTGGGCGGGGTTTACGGTGTCGGGCGTTGTCAGCGCGTGCAGGTCGGCAATGCAGAAGACGGCCTCGTACTCCGCCTGCATGGCCACCCAGAGCGAGATCGCCCCGAGGTAATTGCCCAGGTGGGGCACACCGGTCGGCTGGACGCCGGAGAAGATGCGTCGCCTTGCTGCCATGATGCCAACCTGCGGGCCCCGCACGCTACTCGGCCAGGGCAATCCGGCCGCAGGCAATCGGCAGCGTGACCGCCGCGGGGATCGGCCCAAGCGAAGCGACCGTCGCCGGGAGGACGGTGGTGCTCGGGACCCCGTGCAGGAAGACGACACGCCGGTCGAGGTCCAGCGACTTGCCTGGGAACGCCTTGCCGAACGCGGCCTGCAGTTCGGCCAGGGAGACGGTCTGCGTGTACTGCAACGTTCCGGTGGCCGACGCCTTCGGATAAATGCCGTGCGCCACGTCCATGCCGGCCGGGTTGTCGGTCAAGGGCACCATGGTCGTCCCTGCCGCCGGCTCGGTCTCGACAATGTCGATGATCCCGTCGTGATTCACATCCGAGGAGGCGTTCGGGCACGCGGCGGGCTGCCCCTCGGGGAATCCATGGAAGTGCTGCCAGTGAGTGATGTCCTTCGGCAACCCGCTCGCGGTAACCGTGATGGTCAGGCTGTCGCCGGTGATGGTGAACGTGGCCTCGCCGGTTGCCGATCCGCCGGCCGCCGCCGAGTTGAGCGCGGAGAGTTGCGCCACATACCTGACCGTAGATGGGCGGGTGGCCGCCTGCTGGGCACTGGCTGGCAACGCCAAGGCGGCAAGGAGAATGGGGACGAGGGCTGATCCCTGGGCGACGCGCTTCGCGTGATATGCGTTCATGACTGTGGCTCCATGGGTGTGGCCTGACATCAGGCGCGGGTTTCGGAACGCTTCATGGGCTGGTATGTCCCCGGCACGCTGCGGAACGCAATGGCCAGCCGGTTCCAGCCGTTGATGGCGATGAGGCCGAGCGTCAGGTCCACGAGTTCCTTTTCGCTGAAGGATCGGCGGGCTTCGTCGTACAGCGCCTCGGGGACCGACCCATGGCTGATGAGGGTGATCGCCTCGGTCCAGGCCAGCGCGGCGCGCTCCCGCTCCGTGAAGAACGGCGTCTCGCGCCATGCCGACAGCGCGTAGATCCGTTGCTCGGTTTCGCCCCCCGCGCGGGCATCCTTGGTGTGCATGTCAATGCAGTAGGCACAGCGGTTGACCTGGGAGGCCCGGGTCTTGACCAGGTGGAGCAGCCCGGGCTCGAGCCCACTCTGCCGCACATACGATTCGATGCCGAGCAGCGCCTGAACCCCTTCGGGTGCCACTGCGCCGTACTTGAGCCGATGTTCCATTCTGCTTCCCCTCCTGGGCTGGGCCAGCCTCGTGCGTGGCCGGTGGCATGGGCGCCGATATCACGCCGTTGCCTGCTTGGTTGTGGTCGTAACCCGCGGAAGCCCCGCGCTGGCAAGCAGGTGGGTCAGCGCGGTCACCGGCACCCGCTCCAGGTCAGACACGGTGGCCTGAATCCGCTCCCGCAGGGCTGGCGTCGAGTAGGGTGCCGCCAGGTCCGCAAACTTGGCCTGCGCCGCCTCCCACGTCCGGCCCCGCGTAACAAAACCGGGGTAATCCGCCTGCTCTGCGGCCACCACCCGTCCGTCACGGAGCGTGATACGGACGCGGCAGGGCATTTCGGAGGGAAAGCGGCGGGAGAACGCCTCGTCGGGCCGTACCGTGACCCGCCGCAGGAGCTCCTGCACGTCCGTCCCGCGAATCCGATCGGGGCGGAACTGTTCCGGCATCACCTGGCCGTCCAGCAGGGCCACCGCCACGAGATAGGGCAGGCTGTGGTCCGCCTCTTCCTTGGTGTGGACCACCGTCTTGTCTCCCTCCTCACCGCCGCCGATAATGCGATAGGCCACGTCGAACACGTCGACGTCCACTCGCATCACGTCGGCGGCGGCGACCCCCTCCCGCGCCCGGATGGTGAGCACCGTGTCCAGTACGCTTTGTGAGTGAATCTCGGCGTTGTATCGCTTCAGAATGGTCCGGACGACGCGATCGAGATCCTCCGCCTGCCAATTGAGCTCGAAGCCGCCGGCCACCGCGTCCATGAAGCCCTTGTCGCCTTCGAAGACCTCGAGGGGCCCGGTGATCCCTCGGCCGGCGAGCAGGGTCGTGCGCAGCGCGGCACCGGCCACATTGGGGGCTGCCAGGCCCTTCCAGTGCGAAAGCCGACCGGTGCGGGTGACGCGGAGCGCGTTGAAGGCGGTGCCCGCGATGGCGATGGCGTGAGCGGTGCGGGCCGCATCGAGGCCGAGTGCCCGGGCGGTTCCGGCGGCCACCGCGTAGGCGCCCTGCGTCACGTGATCGAATCCGGCCTCGCGTACCGGGGCCACGTCACTGAGACGGCACTGCACCTGGTAGGCGAGGGCCAGGGCGGTGAGGAAGTCGCGTCCCGAGGCACCGGCGTACTCCGCTGCGGCGAGGACGGCACCGAGGTTGTCGCTGGGATGACAGGTTTCGCCGGGCGCGAGGTAGCGGTCGTTGAAATCCAGGTAGCGGACCAGGGCCGAGTTGTACAAGGCGGCCCGATCGGGCGTGGCGGAGCCGCCGCCGAACAGTGTACAGGGCCCCGACCCGTCGAACTCCGTTACCTGCGACCGGACCAGGCGCACCGGCTCCCCTTCGAGCGCCCCCAGTGCGCACCCGAGGGAATCCAGCACGCGGATCTTGAGCTGCTCGCGCGCCGCGTCCGAGATGTTGTCCCACGACGCCCGGGACGCGAAGCGGGCCATCTGCTCCACGAGCGTCAGGTGGCTCTGGCCGACTGACACCTTATTTCCCCATTTCCGGCGCATGCACCCGGCGCTCGGACAGTATCCGCGCCACCGTCGGGAACGTCGTTCGCGCGGCCTCGGGCACGTGGGTCCAGCCGGTGGTGCCTGGTTGCCCCACCCAGTAGTCGAACGGCCGGGCAGCCGAATCGTTGGACCTGCCCACCACGATCCGGCCCACCATCCCCGCGGCTTCATGCGGCATGCAGTAGTAGTCGTACACGCCGGGCACGGTCAGCGTCACGTCGAAGTGGTCACCGGGGTGCACCAGGAACCCTGAATCCCAGGGAACCGCGCCCTCGGGAATGCGGAGCGGGTGATTTGCGTTGCGCGGAGTGTAGGCGGTGGTCGTGTGGACGTTTTCCCGAGCGACCCACCGGACTGTGGTGCCAGGTTCCACGTAGAGCCCGACGGGATCAAACCAGACCCTCGTACCCAGCAGGTCACTGCGCATCTCGATCACCTCGGGTGCCGTGGCCAGATGACCGGCCACCCCGAGGCGCCGCGCGCCGGCCAAGTGCCGGACCGGCGCAACGCCAAGGCCGACGAATGCCAATCCGCCGAGCCGAAGGAAGTCACGACGGTCCAGCCTGGTCACTTCGCCAGGCTCGCCGCGCGTTGGGCCGACACATACCAGACAATCATGTGATAGTGCGGCTCTGCCACGCCGGGGTGGCCGGCATTGTACACGATCTCCACGTGATCGACCGGCTCGTGAGCCGTCTTGAGATCGGTGAACGCCTTGTGGGCGTCCAAGTCCTTGAGCGGGATCATGTAGATTGAACTGACCAGGCTCCCCTGATGGTCATAGGCCAGGAACGGGCCTGCAGGCAAAGTCGCTGGATCGACATACAGCGTTCCGAGGCCGGGCAGGTAGTTGGGCAGGGGCACCAGGGTGCTGACCTCCTTGTAGGCTCCACCGGGGGGTGCCTTTTTTTGTGCGGCCGCTGTCCCTGGGGATGCGATCACCAGCCCCAGTCCGAGGCCGGCGGCGAGAGCGAGCGTGCCAAGCCGTGTCATGATGAGTCTCCTGAGTGGAAATGCCAGTCAACATTTGTGCGCGCCACGACACCGGCAGGATGACGAACCCTGCCCTGGGTGACAATGAAGTGATCGTACGGTCGGGTGGTACGCCTGTCACGCGCCGAGCGTGCACGAGAGCGAGGGTCCGATGCTGGAAGCGGAGTTGTTCGCGCTGTTCGAGCGGACCGCGGATGCGGCGTATGCGGTAACCGACCAGGGTGAGATCTGTTTCTGGAATGGCGCTGCGGAACGGCTCTTCGGCCACGCGGCGGAGGAGGTGCTCCATCGCAGCATCGACGAGGTGCTCGAGGCCCACGACGCGCTGGGCACCAGCGCGCTCGCGGGAGGCGCCGAGGCGGCGGCTCGGCAGTGGGATGGTGCGCCGGGTGGCATCCCGACCTTCGACCTGTGCGTCCGCACGCGGTCCGGTGCGCTGATCTGGGTGGGCGTCTCCACCATTGTCTTCGATAACCGGCGCACCGGGCACCGACTGTTCATGCGCCTGGCGCGAGATGTGACGCAGACACGACGCCAGGCGGAGCTGTTCGGCCGGGCACAGGAGGCAGCCCGCCAGCTACTCGCGCTGGTGGACGACGCGCCACACCATGCGCCGGTGAGCCCGCTGTCCGAGCAGGAGTGCCGGATCCTCAAGCTCTTCGCCGCAGGCCGCAACTCCACGGCCATCGCCCGCCAATTGGACATTTCCCCGCAGACGCTCCGCAACCACCTGCACCACATCAACCAGAAGCTGCGCACCCGCACCCGCCTGGAGGCGGTGACCCACGCGCAGCAGCGGGGACTACTCGGCTGAACGGCCCGCCGGGTCACGCCTCCGGAGGCCGCCGTCGGCGGATGAGGGGGAGGACGCAGAGGACGGCGGCGGCGGAGGTGGCCACCAGGATCGCCCCGGACGACGGCACGGCCAACCACCGGAGCGCCTCCTTGGCCGCACCGGTACTCCCGAGTGAAGGTGCCAGGAAGCCGGCCCACATCCAGAAGACGGAATATCCCAGCGCTCCGGCCCCGAGGCCGATACTGATGGCGCGGGTGACGCCGGGCGAAGCGCCAAGCAGGACAACGAGGATGGTCAGCACCACGGCGGCCGTGCCGAGGCTCCCGGCGTGGAGGTGGGCACGCTGCATGTAGGTCCACGACTTGGCCACCACGGCCTGGGCCGCGGCGTGGTCCCCCTGATAGACCGACGCCTGCACGGCGGCCGCGGAGGCCGACAGGCGGGACTTGATGGCATCCTCGTTCAAGCCGAACACTCCCCCAAGGCCGAAGCCAAACAGCAGGGTCAGCACCGCCAGTGCGAGGCCGGGTAGCGCGGGCCGGAGCGCGGCCCGGTCGGGTAGCTCCAGCATGGCGCTCATGATCCGTGCGCCTGCGAGCGGGACTCAACGACCTCGCCAACGAGCAGCGCCGCGGGATAGAAGACTTCTTCCTCGCTCTGGGCGTGGAGGGCAAGCGCCTCCGCCAACTGCTGTACCTCCGCGTTCCCGGCCTTCCGCGCCACCTCGCCCAGCCGGCGCGTGGCGGCGTGAATCGCCTGGTGCTCGTCCAGCATCCGCGGGAGTTCGGCCCGCAGCGCCTCGGTCATCGGCAGCACGGCTCGCATCTCGGGCGTAAACTCACCTCGCGCCAGCGCGGCCAGCAGGCCGAGCGGGGGCAGCGCGATCTCCTCTTCCCGGACGAAGTGGTCATGCAGCGCCCCCGCGAGTTCGCGGGCCGCGGTGCCGATGTCGCCAGGAGCTTTGGTGGCACGCAGCAGCGCCTCATGGATGACCCGATGCTCCACCTGAAGCGCGCTGGGAATCTGGGGCAGGGCCTCGGGGGGCACGGTGGAAACCTGAGGCATGGGTGTCTCTCCTTGTGACGGGATGGGACCGTCGGGTGCGGTCGTGAATGGCACCAAGGTAGACCCGCACCGGTGTGGTGGGGGTGAAAGGAGGGTGAAGGTTCCTTGAATCGCTCCTACCCCGTGATCGGTGTTGATCCCGATGGTACAAACGGGCTATTGGCGCGCGCGGACGCGCGCGACACTGTTCACCTACGGGAGGGCTCCCGGTACCACGGACGAATGGAGCAGGATCAATGGACCAGGACGCATCGATGTATCCGACCCCGAGCGCGGCGCTCTCGGCCAAGCGGCGGGACCTGGCGCCCGAGACCGATCACGCTTTCCGGGAGTTCAGCCGGCAAGTGTTTGCGGCGGGGGCGCTGGATGCGAAGACCAAGCAGTTGATGGCCGTGGCGGTGGCGCATGTGACCCAGTGTCCCTACTGCATCCGGGGGCACACGAAGGGGGCGCTGCATGCCGGTGCCACGGAGCAGGAGATCATGGAGGCGATCTGGGTCGGCGCGGAAATGCGCGCGGGGGGCGCATTTGCGCATTCGGTGATTGCGCTCCAGGCGATGGCGGATCAGGCGGCGCCCGCCCCGTGACCCTCGCGACACCAACCGGAGCCGCCCGGATTCCACCCGACGCGACGCTCGCGGCGGTCCTGGACATGGTGCGGGCCTGTCGCGCCTGCGAGGCGGAGTTGCCGCTCGGTCCGCGCCCGGTGCTCTGTGCCGGAGTGACCGCCCGCATTCTCGTGGTAGGGCAGGCGCCCGGGCTCCGGGTCCACACCACCGGTGTTCCCTGGGACGACCCGAGCGGCGAACGGCTGCGGCGGTGGATGGGAGTCGAGCCGGAAACCTTCTATGACGCAGCACGGATCGCGATCATCCCCATGGGATACTGCTACCCGGGCCGGGGCAACGGCGGTGATGTGGCGCCGCGGCGCGAATGCGCCAGCCTCTGGCTCCCACACCTCCTGGCACGGCTGCCCGGCGTCGAGTTGACCTTGCTGGTCGGACAGTACGCCCAGCGTCACTTCCTGGCCGGCCGCCGCAAGCCCACGCTCTCCGCAACGGTCCGGGCCTGGCGGGAATACGAGCCGGAGTTCCTGCCGCTTCCCCATCCGTCGCCGCGCAATCAGCCGTGGATCCAGCGGAACCCCTGGTTCGAGCGCCAGGTGGTGCCGGCGTTGCGTGCCCGAATCCGGGCACTGACGCGAGGGTGCGGGGGACCGCGGTCACCTAACCCACCCGCGCCCGAGGTTCCGTGACTGCGATTATTTATCAAGGCCATTGCCTTGACAATATCAATGCGTGACCCTAAGCTGCCCTTCGGGGAGTCCATTCGCCGCGGCACTGGAGGCTGGATACCCCATCGAGGGAGGGAGGACAGATGATCCGAATCCGACGCGCCTACGAGCCCGCCGCCCACGATGGGTCACGCGTCATTCTTGTCGACCGACTCTGGCCGCGCGGCGTCCGCAAGACGGCGCTCAAGCTGGACGCCTGGCTCAAGGACGTGGCTCCAAGCACCGAGCTCCGCCGGTGGTTCGGCCATGATCCCGAGAAGTGGCGAGAGTTCCACCGTCGCTACTCCCATGAGCTGGAGCGCAACCCTGGTGCATTGACGCCGCTGCTCGTGGCCGCTGCGGCCGGCGACGTGACGCTGCTGTACGCCGCGCACGACACCGAGCACAACCAGGCGGTGGTCCTGAAGGAGTTCCTCGACACGATGATGGCCGATCAGGTGGGACGCCGATGATCAGCGCCCCAGGCCTCGGTGAAAGCCAGCGATCCATCCTTGACCTGCTCAAGCGTCGGGGTCACGCCACCATTCCCGAATTGGCGGCCGAAGTGGGGCTCAACATCGAGACGATCCGTGGACACCTGAAGTCGCTGGTCGGTGCCGGGCTGGTGCGGCGCGAGGGAACCCAGCGCAGCGGTCCCGGCCGCCCGGAGGTGGTGTACGGCCTCACGCCGGAGGCCGACCCGCTCTTTCCGCGTCGAGAGGGAGAAACCCTCCGGGATCTCGCGGCGCACCTGGTCAAGTCGGGGCAGGCCGAAGTGCTCCGGGAATTCTTCGAGCGGCGCATCGGCGGACGCCGGGCCGATGCACTGGCGCGGGTGCGTCACCTCCGGGGCCGGGCGCGAGTCGCCGAAGTGGCACGAATCTTTTCGGAGCTCGGATTCATGGCGGTGGTCGAGGAGGACGACGGCGCACCACGCCTCCGCCTATGCCACTGCCCGATTCGCGAGTTGGTCCGCTCGACGCGGATCCCATGCGTGGCGGAAATCGGGCTCATCAGGAGACTGCTCGGCGAGGAGCTGACCCGGGTGAGCTACATGCCGGCCGGAGACACCTCCTGCGCATACCGGATGGAGGCGTAATGCTCACGGAAGCTGCCGTTCGGGCGGCGTTGGCGGAGGTTCCCTATCCGGGGCTCAAGCGGGATATCGTGGCCCTCGGGCTGGTGCGCTCGATTGCGGTTCGCAACGACCGAGTCCACGTGTCCCTCCGGATCTCAACGGCGCGCGAGGATGTGCCGAATCGGCTCCGCGAGGCAATTGGCGACCGACTGGCCCGCGCTGGCGCCGTGCGCGCTGAAATCCAGATCCTCACGCCTGAACCCGCCGCCTCCACCCAGGCACTGCCCGCGGCCGATCGGGTCCGCCTGCCTGGCGTCGGGCATGTCATCGCGGTCGGCGCGGGGAAGGGCGGCGTCGGCAAGAGCACCGTTGCCGTCAACCTGGCGCTGGCGCTCCAGGACTTGGGCCTTCGTGTCGGCGTGCTCGACGCCGATATCTACGGCCCCTCGGTCCCGGTGCTCATGGGTATTGAGGATGGCGCTCGCCACGTCCGGATGACGGAGCAGCACCAGATCATTCCGCTTCAGGCGTTCGGGATGCCGGTGGTCTCGTTCGGCTTCTTCCTCGGCGCCAAGTCACCCGCGGTCTGGCGCGGCCCGCTGGTCGGCAAGGCGGTCAAACAATTTGCGCGGGGTGTCGTCTGGCCGGAGCTGGATGTGCTCGTCGTGGACCTCCCGCCGGGCACCGGTGACGTGCCGCTCTCCCTGGCCGAAGCCATCGAGGTGGACGGGGCACTGGTGGTGACGACGCCCCAGCGCCTGTCGACCTTGGAGGCGGGCAAGGCCATCGAAATGTTCCGGAAGCTCGGAGTGCCCGTGCTCGGCGTGGTCGAGAACATGAGCGAGGCGATCTGCGGGTGCGGCCGGGCCTCGCACCCCTTCGGGCAGGGGGGAGGCGCGGCGCTCAGCGAAAAGCTGGAGTGTTCACTCCTCGCCCGCGTACCCTTCGAGGAACGCACCGTCATCGGCGGGGACGCCGGCGCACCGGCGATGATTGACGATCCGGACGGGGCCAGCGCCCTTGTCTTCAGTGGGCTGGCGCGGACGGTGTCCGACGCGCTGGGCCTGCACGCGGTCGCCTCCCCCGACCCGGTGCATGCCTCGTGAGCGGCGGGCCCGGCATCGGCCTGGCGGCGGCCAAGGCTCCCCCCTTTCGACTTCCGGGGGAGCATTTCACCGCGGGCATGACCTTCCTGGTCCTCGGCTCCATCGGGCTCGTGCTCGTTGCCAGGGACCTGGCCGCCGGCGCCTTTCCGCTCCCTGCGGTTCTCGGCGTGACGCATCTCTTTACCCTGGGCTGGATGACCACGTCCATCATGGGGGCGCTCTACCAGTTCCTTCCCGTGGCGCTCGGCGAACCGATCAAGTCGGTTCCCGCCGGCCACGTTGCCTTTGCCCTGTACGTGCCGGGCGTCGCCGTGTTCGTGGCCGGCCTGATCTTCGAGATCTCACCGCTGATGCTGGTCGGCGCAGCGTCGCTCGGCACCGGACTGCTTGTCTTCATCATCAACCTGGCCGCCACGCTGCTGCGGGCCACCGCGCGCGACCTCACCTGGTGGGCGCTCGCCGGGGCGGATCTGTTCCTGTTGGTGACGCTCGTCCTGGGCCTGGCGCTCGCCGGCAACCGGCAGTGGGGTTTTCTTGGCGTCGAGCGGCCGGTCGCGCTCCGCACCCACCTGCACGTCGCCCTGTTCGGGTGGGTTCTCCTGGTCATCGCCGGCGTTGCCCACCGGCTCCTGCCGATGTTCCTGCTGAGCCACGGCGCCGGGGACCGCTTCGCCAGGGCGGCGGTCGGGTTGCTGGCCGCCGGCGCCGCGACGCTCACGGTGGGGCATCATGGGCCGGCAATCGTCAGCCGCTGGCTTCCGACACTCCTGTTCGGTGGCGGCCTCGTGGCCCTGCTGCTCCAGGCGCGGGCATTTTATCGCCATCGGCATCGGCCCGCACTCGATCCTGGCATGCGATCGGCCGCGTTCGCCCTTGGTGTGCTGGCGGCGGCGCTTGTGCTCGCCGCCGTGGCGCTGCTCATCGACCCGTCTCCGCGCGCGTCGCTGGCCTACGTCCTGGCCCTGGTGCTGGGCATCAGCCTCTTCGTTGCGGCGCTCTACTACAAGATTGTCCCCTTCCTCGTCTGGTATCATCGGTTCGGACCGCTGGCCGGCAAGGGGAAGATCTCACGGGTGAGCGACCTCTATTCCGCGCGCCTGGCTGGGGCAGCCGGCGCCCTGCTCCTGCTCGGCGTTGCGCTGCTCCTGGTCGGCGTGGTGGCGGCGCAGGCCGGGATCGCGCGGACCGGCGCCCTGCTCTGGACATCCGGAGTCATGGTCGAGGCTGCCCAAATGCTTGCGCTGGCACGGAGAACCCCATGACCCAGGCCGCCTTTCCCGGTGCCCCCCTCGACGGGCTCGTGTGGGACGCGCTCCGCACCGTCATTGATCCTGAAATCGGGCTCGACATCGTCACCCTGGGGCTGGTGTACGACCTCGAGGTCGACGGGCCCGCCGTGACGGTCACGTACACCCTCACCACGCCGGGCTGTCCGATGGAGCGACTCATCACGGCCAACCTCGTGGAGGCGGTGTCCATGCTGCCGGGCGTGGAGCGGGTCGAGCCGCGCCTGATCTGGGATCCACGCTGGCATGCGGGAATGATCAACGAGAACTCGGAGGACGCGAAATGAATCGCAGACGGATGGACACGATGAGCTCGATGGCGACTGCCGCGTCAGTCGCCCCACGGCCGAAGGCACTCGATGGCATTGCCCCGGAGCTGCTTGTGGAACTCGACGTGCGCGAGGATCTCCGCAGCGGGCGGGAGCCGTTCAGCCTCATCATGGCGGCTCGGCAGCGGGTGCCCGAGGGCGGCGCCCTGTCGGTGCGCGCCATTTTCGAGCCGGTACCGCTGTACAAGGTGATGGAGAAGCAAGGCCTTGAGCACTACACCGAACAGCTCGGAGCCGAGGACTGGCGGGTGTGGTTTTATCCGCGGGCCGAGTCCGCCGCCCCGCCAGCCGCTGCAGCCCAAGCCGGGTCGGTCCCATCCGGCGTGGAGGTGGACCCCGGCGTGGTCATCCTCGATGTGCGGGAATTGGAGCCGCCGGAGCCGATGGTCCGGACGCTGGAGGCCCTGGAATTGCTCCCGCCCGGCGGTACGCTGCTGCAGGTCAACGTGCGGGTGCCCCAGTTCCTGCTTCCGCTGCTCGAGGAGCGGGGCTTCACGTACGAGATTCGAGAGCAGGGCCCCGGCCTGGTCCGGGTGTTCATCCGCCATCGTGTGGCGGGCACGCCGGACCAGTCACCTCATTCGCGAGGCACCACAATGGCAACGCTCCGCACGCTCGATGTCCGGGTCATTCCCCCCCGGGAAAAGCACCCCACGATTTTCAGTACCTTTTCCGCCCTGGCGCCGGGCGAGTCGTTCGTCCTGGTCAACGACCACGACCCGAAGCCGCTCCGCTACCAGTTCGACTACGAGCACGCCGGCCAATTCGGGTGGGAGTATCTCGAGGAGGGGCCGGCGGTGTGGCGTGTGGAGATTTCACGCACGGAGGGATGATGCGGCTCGGTCTCAGCTCCGAGGCGGCCCCGGATGCCTCGCTCGGGGACCTGATTCGGTTTGCCACGCGGCGCGGGTTGGCGACGCTGGAGCTGCGGGAGGGCGACGCCCATGGCATCGCGCCGGGGTCGAGCGCGACGGATGCCGCGGCCGCGGCGGAATCGGTGCGCGCCGCCGGGCTCACCATCGCGGGGTACCGCACCGACCGCCTCGAGGATGCGGATTGGCTCGCGCGACTCTCCGGGTCGCTGGCCGCCGCGGTGCTGTTGGCTGGTCCGGTGCCCCTGACGGCCCGCGTGGCGCGCGGTGAGCGGATCAAGGCGGCCCGGGGGGAGGTGGCCATCGTCCTCCGCGGAGAGTCAGCGGTGTGGGACGGCCTCGTCTGCCATGCCGCGGGACTGCCGCTGGCGTGGGAGGCCGACCCCCGCCTCGGCCCGGTGGGTACAATGGCCGCGTCGTTACTCGATCGATTTGGGGGCGCCCTTGGCCACATTCGACTGATCGGTGGCGGGCCGGAGGCTGCGCGGCAGGATGGCGCGGGGATCGGTGACCTGATGAGCCAGTTGGCCCTCCACGGGTACACCGGAACGCTGGTCCTGGCACCGAGTGCGCCCCGCTTCGGCGTGGCGTGGCAGCACTGGCTGGGCCGCCGCGGAGGCTGGGGCTGCGGAGGCAGCGATACAGCGTCGTCGTTGGTGCCGATGGAAGGACGTCCCGTCACGGGAGGACAGGAATGAGCGACATGGTCATGCTGGACATCCGGCCGGTGGAACCGAAGTATCGGTTCGACCGGATCATGACGGCGTACGAGGATCTTGCCGAGACCGAAACCCTGGAACTCACGGTGGATCACGATCCGAAGTGCATGTATTACGCGCTCCGGGCCACGCGTGGGGACGACGCTTTCCGGTTCGACTATGTCGAGAACGGGCCCGAGACCTGGCGGGTGTGGGTGCGGAAAGCTAAAGAGAAAGCGAGGTCCTGATGTCGTCGATTGAGCGACAGCTGTCCGGCGAGGTGATGGTCGTGGAACTTCGTGGGGAACCGGAGCGAATCCCGCCGGGCGGTCGGTCGGCCCGGACCCTGCTCAAGAACGGGCCGCTCCGCGCCACGCTGGTGAGTATTGCACCTGGCGGGCACATTCCAGAACATCACGCCGATGGACCGATCACGGTGCAGCCGCTCGAGGGGCGCATCCAGTTCACTGCGCTGGGCAAAGTGCGCGATATCGGTCCCGGCCAGTTGCTGTCGGTCGGAACCGGGGTGCGGCATGCGGTGGCCTCGGCGTCGGGCGCCAGCTTCCTTCTGACCGTGGCCTGGGTGGAGGCGTCCGCCGATCCGCCGAGGTTCTCATGAGTGGAGCCGAGGCCTGGCTCGGCGGCCCAGTGGAGGGCGTCCCTCCGTTGCTCATGCCGGTGGCGCACGCGCTCATCCAGACTGTCACTGACGTCCGGCGCGCCGCCGCCGACCTGACCACCGACGAACTGTGGGCACGACCGGGTGGGGTGGCCGCTGTCGGTTTCCACTTGCGGCACATTGCCGGGAGTACCGATCGGCTTCTCACTTACGCCCGCGGCGTTGCGCTGACGCCCGACCAACGCGCCGCCATCGAGCTGGAAGGGGTACCTGGTACGCCGCCGGCCTCGGTGGAAGCGCTGCTGGCGGCGGTCCGTCGGGAGGTGGACGCTGCGCTGGACGTCCTGCGCGGGACTCCGGCCGACGGATTGCTGGATTTTCGCGGTGTTGGGAAGGCGCAGCGGCCGAGCGACGTAATTGGGCTCCTTTCGCATGCCGCACTGCATGCCCAACGGCACGCTGGGCAGGTCATTACGACGGTCAAGTTGATGCGGGGCCAGGCGCGGTGATCCTGGATGGGACGGCCCTCGCGCGGGCACGGGCGCCCGAATTGGCCGTGCGTGGTCGGCGGGTGGCGGAGTTGCGGGGCCGCCGCCCGCGGCTGCTGCTTGTGGCGTTTGCGGATGCGGCCGGTGGCGCACCCTTCGTTGCGCGGAAGGTTCGGGCCTGCGCCGCGGCGGGAGTGGACGTCCTGCCGCTGCTGTTCCCGTTCGGTACCTCGGCGCCGGAGGCCGAGCATGCGCTCGGCGCCCTCCTGGAATCCGAAGTGGTTGATGCCGTGTTCCTGGAGTTCCCGTTTCCGGAGGGCGTGGACGGTGAGGCACTCACGGCGTTGGTGCCAGCGGCCGCCGATGTGGACATCATGACGGCGGGCCGCGTCACGCAATACTTCGCGGACCCCGACGCGCCACCTCCCCTGACGGTGTCAGCCGGCCTGGTCCTGCTCGATGGGCACGGCGTGGACATCCGCGGCCGCGCCGGGGTCGTCGTGGGAGAGGGCACCCCGTTTTCGCGGATGTTTCGCGAGGCGCTCGTGCGGCGTGGTGCGCGGATGCACCCGCTTGTGTCGCCACAGGAGTCGGGCTGGCTCCCCGTCGTCCAGGGGGCGGAGTTGGTCGTGGCGGCGGCATCGGCTCCCGGGATGCTGCGCGGGACCGCGCTTTCCCCCGGGGCCATCGTACTCGATGCGGGCTATTTTAATCCCGGTGGCCGAGGGGACGTGGACACGGCCGACGGCATCGGGCACCTGGGGGCCATCGCTCTGGTGCCAGGAGGCATCGGGCCGATGACAGTGTCTGTCCTGGTGGAGCGGGTCATCGCGTTTGCGGAGCGAGGTTCCTGATCGGGGCACCGACGGCTCGAACACCTTGTCGCGGTCCGGATAGGCCATGCCGCCCGGGAGGAATCCCCACGTGCCGGCATTGTGGACCTCCTCCAGCGCATCCTTGAGCGTCCGGAAGGCGGTTCGTGCCAATCCACCGGCGAGCGAAATCCGCTTGACACCCAACGCCGCCCGCCCCAGCACATCGAGCCCGGCGGCTCCGGCGACGATATTGACGGGGCCGTTGATCTGGCGGACCAATTGCCCGATGTCGGCCGCCTCGTCGACGCCGATGACGAATGCGCAATCGGCGCCCGCTTCGAGGTACGCGTTGGAGCGCAGGACGGCCTCCGTGCGTTTCCAGCCGGGCGCGGCGCCCCGATCGAAGTAGACGTCGGTGAGCGCGTTGATGACCAGCGCACGGAGGTCGCCTGCTCGTTGGTGCTGCGGGTTGCCGCTTATGGTGCCGTCCTTCGAGGCCCGACGGACCTCCCACCAGCCGCCCCCACCCCCGAGCCCGGGCAGTGCCAACTCCCGGTAACGCTAGACGGGGCTGAGCAGGATCATCCGGAGCATCGGATCGCGAATCAGGCGGAGGCCCCGGGTTGCGGCCGGTCCTGACGCTGGGAACAGTGGCCAGCATCCGGTTCCCGCCGGCGGGCAACGCCTGGCGGTCCGGATGGATACCCGGCCCGGGCGCCAGCACGGCCTCGCCGGGGCGCCTCCCAGGCCCCCCCTCACGCAAACCCGAGTTTGGTGGTACCCTATCGGCTTCCCCCAAGCCCCGAGGTTGCCATGACGATCCGATCCGCCGCTGGTGCCGCCCTATTCGTGACCCTCGCGTTCGTGGTGCCCTCCACCGCCAGCGCGCAGATTCCCGACAGCGTCATCCCGCTGCAGACCGTGGTGAGCGAGACGAACCGGTTCCGCGCGGAATACGCCGATCGCTTCAACAAGAAGGATGTCGCCGGACTGATGACCATGTACGCGGCGGACGCCATCTTCACGGCGGAGGATGGCACCCGGTATAGCGGGGCGGAAGCGATCACGGCCTACTTCACGAAGATGGCCGCCACCATGCCGCATATCGTCGTCACGTCGGAAAGCCTGTTGTCCTACGGCGGGACCGCCATCGACATGGGCACGATCACCATGCACCCGCCGGGCGGCGGCGAGCACAAGAGCCGGTACCTGGCGGTGCTTCGCCGCGAGCTGGGCGGGGCGGGCAACTGGGACCTGGTCCGCGTGGCGCGGACGCCCGTGACGGCGAAGTAGCGGCTCGACCCTCCGTCACGGACGAAAAGGCCCGCCCTCCTGACGGAGGGCGGGCCTTTCGCATGCCTCACGCCGCGTTACTGCCTGGTCCAGGTCGGCCGGAAGTCGCGCGTCACCTGGGACACCATGTCGTCCACCATGCTCGCGTAGGCGGCGTTCGGGTCGGTGGCCGAGATGGTCGGCAGCCGCCCGCCGCTCATCGAGACGCTGCCGACGCTCTGGCTTGCCGTGCCGCTGGAGCGCCACAGCGTGCCGCCGGTGCTGGTCGAGAGGAGTCGCACGCTCAGTTCGGCGGACACGGTGGCGCCCACGTTCAGGTTGCCGCTCGCACCGACGCTCCCATGCGGCTTGGTGTTCGAAACAGCCAGCTGCCCGAAGAAGACGGCCGGGATGTTCTTGGCGCGTCCCAACTCCTGGGCCGCCGCGGGCGCATCACCCGCCGCCAGGAGCCGCGCCACTGACGAGTCGGCCGGGCCGAGCTCGATCAGCTCGAATCCGCTTTGACTCGTCAGGACCTCCTCCGCGAACCGCTCGGTGGCGAGTTGCCCGAGGGAGTTCTTCGCGGGATCGGCCGAGAAGGTCACGAGCGCGACGCGGTCATAGCCCCCAAGGTCCATCCGGGGAGGCACCCGGGCGAGTTGCGAGGAACAGCCAGCCACGGCAAGGGCCGCCGCCGGCCACGACCATGGCTCGGCGTAACCCGCTGATTATCAAGCACTTGGACGACAGCATCGGGCCCTTCCTTCCACAGGTTGGCCTCCAAAATGGCAAGAAGCAGACCCGAGGAAGGGCGACTCAGGGCCTTGGCGGCTCTGCCGCCTCGGCGCTCCGGTTCCAGGCGACCCACGCGACGACGGCCACGATCGTGTAGACAAACCAGTGGGCGGCGTAACTGTAGAGGAATCCGGAGTGAACACGCAGGATCAACACCGGGAACGCTGCGGCGAGCGTCATGGAGGCGATGCCGTACGAGATCCCCGGGCCGCGGCCGATGACGAGGAGTATGGGCAGGTGCAGTACGCCGAAGATGCCCAGAAACGCGAACACGACCGCCATGACCGACAGCCCTGTCTCGGCCAGGAGCAGGGTGAGCGCCAGGATGACGAGCTGTTGAAAGAGGACTTCGAAGGACTTCGGCAAGAGGTAGCGGTAGTCCATCCGCAGGTAGAACTCAGCCGGGTGCCGCGCGATGAGCGCCTCCGGCCGACGGAGCAACCCGGGGACTACTGCATAGGAGGTGAGGGTGAGGGCGATGGCCAGGAGGAGTGTCACGAGCGGGGCAGCCGTGATCTTGCTCATCATCGGCTCGAGCCTGGGCCAGTGGAGGACGACCACCGGCATCGAGAACGTGAGGAACAGGGCGGACGTGCGCGCGGGGTGTTCGATGTAGGTGACGCCCCTCCTGATCATCCCGAAGGACGCTCCCCAGCACGCAAGCCAGAGCAGGGCCAGCCCCCCGATCTGGGTCACCAGCGACAGGAAGGTCACGATCGACGCTCGATCCTCCGCAGGATCACCGGACCAGTTGCACGACGCTCTGCAGGATCTCCTTGAGCGAGTACTGGTAGAGCAGGAGGGGTGCGAAGGGCGCCGCGACCGGCAGCAGGATGCCGGCAACTTCGCGAAGGGAAATCGCCACTGGGCGCATCGCCTTCACCTGGCCGTACACACCGGTGTAGTCGATCATGGCGCTCGACTGGCCGCTGTCCAGCAGCTTCGCTCCGCTCGCGGGCGGCGGCGCCGTCCAGTGGCGGTCAAATTCGCGTGTCATGGCGATCCCCGTCAGGCCGTAGCCGGCAAGCGCCGAGTAGCGCGCCTTCACCAGGCCCCCGACGAAGAAGAACTGCGGCGCCAGGAGGAGCATGCATTCGCACACGATGAAGGCGACGATCGGGCCTCGGGCGTCCAGCAGGCTCTCGCCTCCGTACTGGATTCGGTTGGACACGGTTGCCGCC
Organism: uncultured Gemmatimonadales bacterium; assembly: GCA_963777835.1. Lineage (GTDB taxonomy): Bacteria > Gemmatimonadota > Gemmatimonadetes > Gemmatimonadales > GWC2-71-9 > SPDF01. Next base: position 194,354 of record CAVZRK010000005.1, read on the forward strand.
GCCAGCGCGCTGAACCCGAAGAAGACGGTCCGAAAGGCCCGGGGTGACCACGCCAGGAAGCCGAGGCCGCCGGCGCCATCCGGGTGGGCGGCGACCCAGGCGAGGTCGAGCTTCGAGACCCGCCACACGAGACTCCACCAGCAAACGATCCGCCACAGCCAGCGGAGCTCCAGGAACTGGACGAGCGGGAGCGACACCCACGCGTACCAGTGGCCGGCGGCGCTGATGTCCGTCCGTCCCTCGACGAGGGTGCCGAACCACGCCGGCTCCGACCCGAGCTGCGGCAGCGAGGCCACGAGCAGGTGCGGGATCGCGAGGGCCGTAAGGAGCAGCACGACCTCGACGGTATCCGAGGTGGCCAGGCGCTGGGCGCGGACGACGGCCGCCTCGAATGCCGGCCGGTCGGCCTCCCGGATCAGGCCGGCCCGGCGGAAGAGCTCGATCACGATGGTGAGAATGCGGTCGGCCACGGGTTCGGCCATGATCATGATCGGCACGACGACGAGGAACCGGGCCCAGGTTCCGAGGTCACTGAAGAGCGGGTGGTCCACGCCGCCCGCCGCCGTTCCTGCCGCTGCCGAGAGGATGACCAGCGGCAGCCATCCGATGACAAGGAGCATGCCGATCAGCATGCCCCGCCCCCGCGCGCCGCCACTCAGGCCGAACTTGGTCAGCGCACTTTGGAGGCGGCCGCCTTCACTCAGGGAGAACGCTGGTTCATCCGTCATCGAGATCTCCTGAGGGCTGTGTCGCCCCGGTGGCGGCGCTTCTGCATCGGCCGGGTTCGTGGCTACATTGACAGTACTGTAGGACAGGCGGTGGGTGCAAGCGATTGCGTGAAGCCTTCCCGGTGACTCAAGAGAGGTTCTCCATGAAAAACCTCCGGCTCGGACTCGCCTCGGCATTGATCGTGGTTCTCGCCGGCTGTGAGAGCGGGACCGGTTCCGGACCCGGCATTTCCGGGCCGCCGCCGGCGTATGAAGACATTTCCGGTCAGTACTCGGCGCCGGTGCTCGCCACCAGCACGGGTCTGGTGCTCACGGGCACCATGTACCTCTTCCTGACCCAGGAGGACAGCACCTTCCGGGGGTCCTACGCGGTGGTCGGCACCCTGGAGGAGGGCGCCGCCTCCGAGCCCATCACCCTGATCGGCGCCGTGAGCAACGGAGCGCTGGGCCTCGGGTCGAATCCCGCCCTGACCATGGACTTCAACCCGATCGGCTGCGGGGCGACGTTCGTCCAGAACGCCGGCAGCTTCTCGGGCTCGCTCGAGACCATCACGATGCCCGACGCCACGATCCCGGTGCAGGATCTCGATTGTGCCGAGCTGCTCCGTACGGTCGTCGGAACGCTCGCATTCACGAAGTAGGGAGCCGCCATGCCCGCCCTGATCGAGTGCGTCCCCAATTTCTCCGAGGGCCGCGATCCCGAGGTCATCCGGCGCATCGCCGCCCGACTCGAATCGGTGGATGGGGCCAAGCTGCTCCACGTCGACGCGGGCAAGGCCACCAATCGGACGGTCATGACCGTTGCCGGGACGCCCGAAGCGGTGATCGAGGCCGCCTTCCGCGCCATTGCGGAGGCCGCGGAACTGATCGACATGCGCCACCATAGCGGCGAGCATCCGCGCATGGGCGCCACCGACGTCTGCCCGCTCGTGCCCATTTCCGGCATCAGCATGCGGGAGACGGCGGACTGGGCCCGGAAGCTCGCCGCCCGCGTCGGCCACGAGCTCAAGATCCCCGTCTACGCCTACGAAGCGGCCCAGCCCGACCCGGCCCGCAGGAACCTCGCGGTCATCCGGGCCGGCGAGTACGAGGGGCTCGAGCGAAAGATGAAGGACCCGGCGTGGACGCCGGACTTCGGCCCGGCCACGTTCAACGCCAGGAGCGGCGCCACCGTCATCGGCGCCCGCGACTTCCTCGTGGCCTTCAACGTCAACCTCAACACCACCTCCACCCGCCGCGCCAACGCCATCGCCTTCGACGTGCGCGAGGTGGGGCGCCCGAAGCGCGAAGGGCACCCGCTCACCGGCAAGCCGGTGCTCGACGCCTCGGGCGCACCGGTGATGGTCCCCGGCACGCTCAAGGCGGTGAAGGCGATCGGCTGGTTCATCCAGGAGTACGGCATCGCCCAGGTCTCGATGAACCTGGTGGACCTGAACGTCACGCCCGTCCACGTGGCGTTCGACGAGGTCTGCCGCGCCGCCGAGGCGCGCGGCGTGCGGGTGACCGGGATCTGAGCTGGTCGGGTTGGTGCCGCTTGCCGCCCTGCTCGACGCCGGCCGGCACTATCTCCGGAAGCAGCAGCGCTCGGTGGGCGTGTCCGAGGCCGAGCTCATCAAGATCGCCGTCAAGTCGCTCGGCCTCGACGAGCTCGGTCCCTTCAAGCCCGAGGAGCGGATCATCGAGTACCGGCTCCGGGACACCGGGCTGTCGCGGCTCGTGAATCTCTCGGTCCGAGACTTCGCCGAGGAGACCGCCTCGGAGTCGGTGGCCCCAGGTGGCGGCTCCGTCGCTGCCGCCGTCGGCGCTCTCGGCGCCTCCCTCGGCACGATGGTGGCCAATCTCTCCGCCCACAAACGCGGCTGGGACGAGCGCTGGGAGGAGTTTTCCGGGTGGGCCGAGCAAGGGACAGCGGATCAAGGACGAGCTCCTCCGCCTCGTGGACGAAGACACCCGCGCCTTCGACCGGGTGATGGCGGCGCTCGGCATGCCGAAATCCACGGACGCGGAAAAGACCGCCCGCAGTGCCGCGCTCGCCGCCGCCAATCTCGGCGCGCTCGAGGTGCCGTGGCAGGTCATGCAGACCGCCTACGGCGCCTTCGAGTTGATCCGCGCCATGGCGGAGCAGGGGAATCCCGCGTCCGCCTCCGATGCCGGCGTCGGCGCGCTCTGCACCCGGGCCGCCATCCGTGGCGCCTGGCTCAACGTGCGCACCAACGCCAGCGGGGTGAAGGACAAGGCGGCCATCGAGCAGATCATGAAGGACGGTGCGCAGATGGATGCGGACGCCGCGCGACTCGAGGCGGAGATCCTGTCCATCGTAGAACGGAAGTTCGGATGACCACCCTCCTCTCCCACCACATCGCCGGCGCCGCCCGCCCCAGCACGGGGAGCGCCTCCCTGCAGGACCTCAATCCCTCCGACGAGCGCGACATCGTGGCCGAGGTGCCGGTGGGCACCCCGGCGGATGCGGCGGCGGCGGTGGCCGCCGCGGCCGAGGCGCTGCCGGCGTGGCGGCGCCTCACCGGACCGGCGCGCGCCGACCACCTGCACAAGTGGGCCGCCGCCATCGAGGGACGCGCCGAGGAGATGGCGCAGGCCATGGCACGGGAGGTCGGGAAGCCGATCGCCGAGGCGCGGGGCGAGGTCGGGCGGTGCGTCGTGATCCTCCGGTACTACGCCGGCGACGCGGTGCGCGCGGTGGGCGAGGTCGTTCCTCCGCAGGCCGCCGGCGCCCTCCAGTTCACGCTCCGCGAGCCGCTCGGCGTCGTGGCGCTCATCACGCCGTGGAACTTCCCGCTGGCCATCCCGCTCTGGAAGGCGGCCCCGGCGCTCGCGTTCGGGAACACCGTCGTCCTCAAGCCCTCGGAGCAGTCGCCGGTCATGGCGCTCCTGCTGGCGGAGACGGCGCAGGCGGCCGGGCTCCCCGCCGGCGTCTTCAACGTGCTGCTCGGCACCGGCCAGGGGGTCGGGGAGGCGCTGCTCCGCTCGCCGGAGGTGCGCGGCGTCAGCTTCACCGGATCGGCGGCCGTCGGCGCGCGGGTCGCGGCCATCGCGGCGGAGCGGAACATCCGCTACCAGACCGAGATGGGCGGCAAGAACGTCGTGATCGTGCTGCCCGACGCCGACCTGGACCTGGCCGCGAAGCTGACGGCGGCCGGCGCCATGCGCTACGCCGGGCAGAAGTGCACCGCCACCAGCCGGGCGGTCGTGGCCCGCCAGGTGGAGGGCGCGTTTCTCGACAAGCTGCGCGAGCAGGTCGGCGGACTGGTCCTCGGGCCGGTGACCGATCCCGCCGCCGCCGTCGGGCCCGTCATCAGCGCCGCGGCGCGCGAGCGGATCTGGTCCGCCCTCGCGGCGGCCAAGGGCGACATGGTCTGCGGCGGGAGCGAAGGGACCGGCGTGACGTTCCTGCGCGGGAACTTCGTGACGCCCACCGTGGTGCGCGGCGTGGACCCGGCATCGCCGCTCGCCCAGGAGGAGTTGTTCGGCCCCGTGCTCGCCGTGCTCGCCGCGGACGGGCTGGACGAGGCGATCGCGCTGGCCAACCGCTCCCGCTACGGGCTCAGCGCCTCGCTCTTCACGAAGGACATCGGCTCGGCGCTCCGCTACATCAGCCAGATCGAGGTCGGCCTGGTGCGCATCAACGGCGACACCACCGGCGTGGATCCGCACGCCCCCTTCGGCGGCATGAAGGGCTCCAGCTCGGGCAGCCGCGAGCAGGGCACCGCCGCGCGCGAGTTCTACACCGAGACCAAGACCGTCCAGGTGCACCCCGCATGACCTCGCCCGCCTTTCCGGCGGTCGTCCGGGTCGTGGACTCCCACACCGAGGGGGAGCCGACGCGGGTGGTGGTGGACGGCTGGCGCCAGCCCGCCGGATCCACCATGGAGGCGCGGCGGGACGACCTGGCCGCGCATTGGGACCACCTGCGGAGCGCCGTGGTCTGCGAACCGCGCGGCCACGACGCGATGGTCGGCGCCCTCCTCACTCCGCCGGTCTCGGCAGGCGCCGCCGCCGGCGTGATCTTCTTCAACAACGTCGGCTACCTCGGCATGTGCGGGCACGGCACCATCGGAGTCGTGCGCACGCTCGAGCACCTGGGCCGCATCCAGGTCGGGCAGGTGCGGCTGGACACCCCCGTCGGGACGGTGTCCGCCGAGCTGGCGGAGGACGGTTCTGTCACCATACGCAACGTGCCGTCCTACTGTCACGCGAAGGACGTCGCGGTGGACGTCCCGGGGCTGGGCCGAGTGGTCGGGGACGTGGCGTACGGCGGCAACTGGTTCTTCCTGACCCACCTCGATGGCGTGGATGTCACCCTCGGGAACGTGGACGCGCTGACCCGGGTCACGCTCGCCATCATGGAGGCCCTGCGCCGGCAGGGCATCACCGGCGCGGCAGGGGCCGAGATCGATCACGTGGAGCTGGCGGCGCCGCCGGTGCGGCCGGACGCCGACGGCCGGAACTTCGTGCTCTGCCCCGGCGGCGCCTACGACCGCTCCCCGTGCGGCACCGGCACCTCGGCGGTCATGGCCGCACTCCATGCCCGCGGAAAGCTCGCGGTCGGCGCGCGCTGGCGCCAGGAGAGCGTCACGGGCAGCCTCTTCACCGGCTGGCTCGAGGCATCGGAGGGGCAGTTGATCCCCCACATTCGCGGGATGGCCTACGTCACCGGCGAGGCCACGCTCCGGTTCGACCCCACCGATCCCTTCCGCGCCGGATTCACCGCCGCCGGATGACCACCCGGCCGGACGTCATCATCGTCGGCGCCGGCATCGTGGGGGCGGCGTGCGCCTACTACCTCAGCCGCGGCGGGATGCAGGTCACGGTCCTCGACGCCGGGTTCGCCGGCGGCGGGACGACCGCGGCGGGGATGGGGCACATCGTCGTCATGGACGACAGCGAGGCGCAGTTCGCGCTGACGTCATGGTCGCAGCGACTCCTCGATGACATCCTGCCCGGTCTCCCCCCGTCGGCCGAGTTCGAGCGCTGCGGTACGCTCTGGGTCGCGGAGGACGAGCCCCAGCTCGAATCGGCGCGCGCCAAGCTGCTCGTTCTATGAGTCGCGCGGTGTGCACGCCGAACTCCTGGACGCCGGCGGACTTGCCCGTGCCGAGCCGATGCTGCGCCCAGGGCTCGCCGGGGGGCTGCGCGTGCCTCGCGATGGCGTGGTGTATCCGCCGGCGGTGGCGCGCTGGCTCCTGGATGAAGCGACGCGGGCCGGGGCCACGCTCCGCGAGGGGGTGGCGGTGGACGCCGTCCACGGCCGGAGCGTCACGACACCGGGCGGACGGCTCGAGGCCGGTGCGGTCGTCAACGCCACTGGCGCCGCCGCCTCGAAGTTCACGCCCGGCCTTCCCATCGTGCCGCGGAAGGGCCATCTCGTCATCACCGACCGCGCCCCCGGATTCTGCCGCCACCAGGTCGTGGAGCTCGGCTACCTGCAGAGCGCGCACACGATGGACGCCGCCTCGGTGGCGTTCAACGTGCAGCCGCGCACTACGGGGCAGCTGCTCATCGGGTCGTCACGCGAACTGGTGGGGTGGGACCCGTCGGTGAACCGGGCGGTGCTGTCCCGCATGCTCGCACGCGCGGCGAGCTTCATGCCCGGACTCGCGGGCCTTCCCGCGATTCGCACCTGGACCGGGTTCCGGCCCGCCACGCCCGACAAGCTGCCGCTCATCGGCGCCTGGCCGGACGTGGAGGGGCTCTGGATCGCGGCGGGCCACGAGGGGCTCGGCATCACGACGGCGCTGGGGACCGGTTCGCTGATCGCCGACCTGATCGCCGGGAGGGCCCCGGGCATCGACCCGGCGCCCTTCGCCCCGACCGGTGCCCGCCGCCACTCGGACGGAGGCGGCACTGAGGGATGGCGACGCGCGACCGTTCGCATCCTCGTGAACGGCAGCGTCGCGCGACGTGCCCGCCGACGTGAGCCTCGCCGCGGCGCTCCTCAACGCCGGCCATGCCGCGTTCCGGCGCTCGGTGGCCGGTGAGCCGCGCGGCCCGGTCTGCGGCATGGGGACCTGCCACGAGTGCCGCGTCACGATCGATGGGGTGATGGGTCGCAGGGCATGCCTCGAGCCGGTCCGCGAGGGAATGCAGGTGGTCCTCGATGTCTGACGCCGGGGCCTCGACCATGCGTGCGGACATCGTGGTGGTGGGCGCGGGGCCCGCGGGCATCGCGGCGGCGGTCGCCGCCTCGGGCGCGGGCAGCACGGTCGTCGTGCTCGATGCGTCGCCGCGACCGGGCGGCCAGGTCTGGCGTCACCGGGATCGCGCGAGCCTCCCGTCGGTGGCGCGGATGTGGCTCGACCGTCTCGATCGCTCCGGCGCCACCGTGCTTTGCGGGGCGCAGGTGGTGGATGCGGGCCCCGGCGCGCGGATCGGCGCCGAGCACCAGGGGCGGGCGCTGACGGTGGAGGCACAGGCGGTCATCCTGGCGACCGGCGCGCAGGAACTCCTGCTCCCATTTCCCGGGTGGACACTCCCCGGCGTGGTCGGTGTCGGAGGGGCGCAGGCGCTGCTCAAGGCCGGCATGGACGTGCGGGGGAAGCGCGTGGCGGTGGCGGGCACGGGGCCCCTGCTCCTGCCGGTGGCGGCGGCGCTCGCCAAGGCGGGGGCGGACCTCCGGATGGTGGCGGAGCAGGCGCCGCCCGAGGACGTCCGGCGATTTGCCGTCTCGCTCTGGCGGACGCCGAGGCGGCTGCTGCAGGGGGCGGCGTACCGCGCATCGTTCCTCAGCGTGCGCTATCGATGGGGCACCTGGGTGAGGCGGGTCGCCGAGATGGGCGGGGAGTTGATCGTGACCTACACCACCGGCCGGAGCAGCTGGGCCGAGCCGGTGGATCTCCTCTGTACCGCTGCGGGGCTCGTGCCCTCGACGGAGCTGGCGCGCCTGATCGGCTGCGAGGTGCGCGAGGGCCAGGTAGTCGTGGATGACCACCAGCGGACCAGCGTGCCGTCCTGCTACGCGGCCGGCGAGCCGACCGGCAACACCGGGATGGAGGCGGCACTGGTCGAAGGGACGATTGCGGGGCTTTCGGCGGCGGGGCAGGGGGGCAGCGGGGCAGCGGGGCGGTTGAAGGCGGTGCGGGAAGGGCATCGGCGTTTTGCTCGCGGGCGGCTGCCGCCTTTCACCTGCGCCCGGAATTGCGCGAGCGCGTGGAACCCGATACCATCGTCTGCCGCTGCGAGGACGTGCCGATGTCGGCCATCCGGCACGGGTGGAGCGGCCGGCAGGCGAAGCTTGCCACGCGCGCCGGGATGGGCAGCTGCCAGGGCCGTACCTGCGGTGCGGCGCTGGAGTACCTCGTGGGCATGGCCAGGGACACCGTCCGTACACCCGTGGCGCCGACCTCGATCGGCGTCCTGGCCGACCTCGCCTCACACCTCGACGAATCGCAAGGAGCATCCTGATGCAGAAGGCCGACTGGACCGGCGTCTTCCCCGCCATCACGACCCCGTTCTGGCCGGATGGCGCGGTGGACGAGGGATTCCTGGCGAAGCACGTGGCGTGGCTGCTCGACGCGGGCTGCAACGGCGTCGTGGCGCTCGGCTCGCTGGGCGAGGGTGCCACCCTCTCCTTCGACGAGAAGGTCCGCGTCCTCGAAGTGTGCCGGACGGTGACGATCGACCGGGCGCCGCTGGTGGCTGCCATCAGCGGCCTGTCCACCGCCGAGTGCGTGGCGCTGGCGCGCGAAGCCGCACGCGTCGGCTGTGAGGGGTTGATGGTGCTTCCGCCCTATGTCTATCGCGGCGACTGGCGGGAAACAGAGACGCACTTCTCCTCCGTGCTCGACGCCACCCCGCTCTCGTGCATGCTCTATAACAACCCGATCGCCTACGGGACGGACCTCTCGGCGGAGCAGATCGGAGAATTGGCCGCCAAGCACCGCAACGTGCACGCGGTCAAGGAGTCGAGCGGGGATGTGCGCCGGCTGACCGCCGTCCGGGCGCTCCTCGGCTCCCGGTTGGCGCTCTTTGCCGGGCTCGATGACATGATCGTGGAAGCGCTGGCCGTGGGGGCGGACGGGTGGGTGGCCGGGCTGGTGAACGCGCTGCCGGCGGAGTCGGTGCAGCTGGTGCAACTCGCCAAGGCGGGCCGGATCGAGGAGGCGCTCAGGCTCTACGCCTGGTTCCTGCCGCTGCTCCGGTTCGACACCGTTCCCAAGTTCGTGCAGCTGATCAAGCTGGTGCAGGCCGAGGTGGGGATGGGCAGCGAGGCGGTGCGGGCGCCGAGGCTTCCGCTTTCGGTCGAGGAGCGGACGGCCGCGCTCAAGATCATCCGCCGGCAGCTCTCCCACCGCGTGGACGCGTAAGCTCGTGGCTGAAGCCACGGCTCGGCTGATGTCGCTGAAGCGACGCGCCCACCGCGCTCGCACCCCCTCTCCCGGAGGGAGAGGGGGTCGGGGGTGAGGGGTGTGTAGGAGAGGGGGCCAGGGGGTGAGGGGCCCTACGCCGCAGCGAACCTCGCCGTGAAGTGCCGGAGCCAGGGCGCCTGCTCCACGATGCGAAGCCCGCGGATGCTGTCCCGCCGTCCCGCCACCTCGCCGATGACCTCGCCGACGTAGTCCACGTGGCTCTGGGTGTAGGTGCGGCGCGGGATGGCCAGCCGCACCAGCTCCATCGCCGAGGGCGTTTCGCGTGCCGTCGGCGTGCCGGGTGCCGAACATCACCGACCCGATCTCCACGCCGCGCACGCCTCCCGCCCGGTAGAGCTCCACCGCCAGCGCCTGCGCCGGGTACTGCGACGGCGGGATGTGCGTCAGCAGCGCCTTGGCGTCGAGGTACACCGCGTGGCCGCCGGGCGGGCGTACCGTCGGGACGCCGGCCGCCTCGGCCTTCTCCGCCAGGTAGGCGGTGGAGCGGATCCGGTAGCGCAGGTAGTCCTCGTCCAGCACCTCCTCGAGCCCCACCGCGATCGCGTCCATGTCGTAGCCGGCCAGCCCGCCGTAGGTCGGGAATCCTTCGGTCAGGATCAGGAGGTTCCGCGCCTTCCGCGCGGCCTCGGCGTCGTTCATGGCCAGGAAGCCGCCGATGTTGGCCATGCCGTCCTTCTTGGCGGACATCGTGCACCCGTCCACCAGCGAGAACATCTCCTGCGCGATCTCGCGCGGGGTGCGATCGGCCTGGCCCGGCTCGCGGAGCTTGATGAACCAGGCGTTCTCGGCGAACCGGCAGGCGTCGAGGAAGAGGGGAAGGCCGTACTGGTCGCAGATGCGCCGCACGCCCCGGAGATTCTCCAGCGACACCGGCTGCCCGCCGCCCGGAGTTGTTCGTCACCGTCACCATGACCAGCGGAATCCGGTCGACGCCTTCCTTGCGGATTGTTTCCTCGAGCGCCCCGAGGTCCATGTTCCCCTTGAACGGGTGCTCCGACGACGGCACGCGCCCTTCCGGGATCACGAGGTCCCTCGCCTCGGCGCCGACGAACTCGACGTTCGCGCGCGTGGTGTCGAAATGGGTGTTGTTCGGGATGACCTGGCCGCGGCTGGCCATCACGGAAAAGAGGATGTGTTCGGCGGCGCGGCCCTGGTGGGTGGGAATGATCTCCGAGAGCCCGGTGAGCCGCATGACGGTGTCGCGAAACCGCTCGAACGAACTGCTGCCGGCGTAGGACTCGTCGCCGTCCATCATCGCGGCCCACTGCCGGGAGGACATGGCGCCGGTGCCGGAATCGGTGAGCAGGTCGATCAGGACCTCCTCGCCGCGGAGCCCGAAGAGGTTGTACCCCGCGCGGGCCAGTGCCGTCTCCCGTTCCTCGGCGGTGGTGTGGCGGATGCGCTGGGTGGAGTGGATCCGGAACGGCTCGATGATGGTGTGGAACGGCATGACTTCAGCTCGGGGCGGCGAGGGGGCGGGCCGGGGTCAGCGGGGAGGGGCAGGGAACCGGCGCGCGGGACTAATTGTATCTTGCTGCAGAGTCGTTGGCGATTCCTCCGTGAAGTTTCCCTTAGCCCCGGAGTCCGGTCATGGCAAGCAAGCTCTTCCCCAGGAACATGCATTCGGTGGATCGCGCGGTGCGGGTGCTCGCCGGCATCGGGCTGCTCTCGCTGACGGTCGTCGGGCCTCAGACCCCGTGGGGGTACATCGGTATCATCCCGCTCCTGACCGGGATCGTGGGCACCTGCCCCGCGTACACGTTGTTCGGCTTCAGCACCTGCAAGGGCGCACCGGCCCGCTGACTCAGCGCTTCGGCTCGGCCGCCAGTTGGGCGAGCCGAGCCTTCACGTCCTGCACCGCCGGTTGCAGGTCGCTGTCGGCGTCGCGCCAGAGCGCCACGAACCGGCCGTAGTACTCCTTGGCCTTCTCGCGATCTCCTCTCGCCTCATACAGTTCACCCATCCGGCGCAGCGTCGGGCCCAGGACGGTGGCCTCGCCGGTATTCCGGCCGAGGCCGGGCGTGTTCACCGCCCGGTCGTAGGCCGCCAGCGCGGAGTCGGGCTGGTCCATCCGGTCCAGGACCCGGCCCACATAGAAGTCGGCGCACTGGCGGCACAGAAGCGTGGACACGAGCCGTCCGGCGTCTCGATAGGCCTCGAGCGCCTCCGGCAGCTTGCCCTGCGACTCGTACACCTGGCCCTCGAGGAAGCGGCTTTGGCCCTGGGGTGTGGCCCAGTCACGCGGCTGGAACTGCTGGTCGAGTGCGAGGTAGCGCTGCGCCGCGTCCGGCTGCCCGGCGACGGCATAGAGTCTGGCAAGCGCCCCGTACGGCCGGTCGTCGACCGGCATGCTGTCCAGCGGGTACTCCCGGAGCAGGGCTTCCACGCCGGACAGGTCGCGCTTCGGCTTGGGGCGCTCCGTGTGGTCCATGATCGCTTCGCCGATCGTGATTCCATAGACGAGCGAGGTGTCCCCTCGCTGCTTTGCCCCCGCCGCCATCTCGGTGGCCCACCCCTCCGCCTCTGCCAGCCGTCCTTGCGTGAGGGCGATGTTGATGCGATCACCGGTCGCCATCTGCCGATAGGCGGGCTCGCTGCGGGTCCTCAGGATCCCGCGGAGAATGCTGTCGGCGCCGGCGTAGTCGCCCTGTGCCGAACGGAGCAGGGCCTCCATCTGGAGCCCGCGCGGCTGTCCCGGGGTCAGGCTGTCCAGCACCTTCAGCGCGGAGTCCGCCGCGGTGTAGCGGCCCTGCGCCGCCAGCGCGAACGCCAGGTGCCCGTAGGAGAACCAGCTCCGGTCCACCACCGCGGCGCGCCGAGCCATCACCTCGGCATCCTCCCAGCGCCCCTGGGACCGGTACATCAGGGCCAGGTTGTTGAGCGACGTCCGCTCGTTCGGGTCGATCTCCAGCGCCGCCTTGTAGGCGGCGATGGCCTTGTCGACGTCCGGCGCATTCGAGGTGTAGTAGTTGGAAATGGCGAGTTGCTGCTCGAGCGGCGAGAGCCGGTCACGGAGGTCGTACGCCTTCTGGCTCGCGGCCAGTGAGATGCTCAGGGGCAGTAACGCCCGGCGCGACACGACGGACAGCTTGCGCCATGCCATCGCGAAGTTCGAGTCCGCTGCGACCGCCTCCTGCAGCAGCTGAGTGGCCAGCGCGGGATCTCCGCCGTTGTCGTCGAGCCGCACGGCCTGCGAGTACTTCTTGAGTGCCTCGAGGGACGAGGTGCTGACCAGTTCGAGCTTCTCCGTGTTGTTCAGCGACTTGAGCGACTCTCCCACCCGTTCACGCAGGCGCTTGCTCAGCCGGTCGATGGCGGGAATGACCTCCGTCTCGTCCGCGGCCGTTTCCCGGAGTGCGACGAGCTCGCGCCCATCGGCGGTGGCGATGATGCGGGTGGAGAGCACATAGCCGGCTCCCACCGAGCCGATCTCGCCCGTGATGAACGCCTTGGCGTTCTCGCGCTGCGCCAGTTCCCGTGCGGTCGCGTCGTCGAGGGGCGCGTCCGGCGCCTTCCCCATGCGGGCCAGCGCCGTGCGGACGGCGGAAGCGTCGAGCAGCCGGATGACCGGCGACTGGGACAGGTCCACGCGGAACGCGTCGGTCACGGACGGGCCGAGTGCCGCGTCGGAGGTGCGATTGGCGAAATCCGCCAGGACCAGCGGGCTCTTCGACTCGAGCGCGCCCGTGGCCATCAGCGTGCCCACCGATCCGACTCCGAAGACGCGCATCGCCATGTAACCGCCGGCCAGGATGGCGAGCGCCGCAAACGCGAGCCCGCCGCCGAGCAGGGCCCGCCTCCAGGTGAGGAGCTGGCGGACACCGCCCTCCGGCTTCGGCGTGTGGGTGAGCCGGGCGCGCGCCTCGGCGCGCCTGCGCTCGGCCAGGCCGGTGGCGAGCATGATGGGGAACCCGAGCGCGAGGAGCACCCCCACGCCTGGCACGACCCACGCCGGGAGCCCCACGCTGGTCGTGAGCCACCATGCAACGCCGAGCACCGCCGCCGCCGCGAGGCCAAACAGCGCCGCCACCCGCACCGGATGACCGTGATGCGCCGTATCGGGCGCGGGGCTCGCCGGATACGGAGCCGTGCCGGCGGGGGTCATGCCGCCAGGGGTAGTGGCCCCGGACGTCGCCATGGTCTCGAGGACCTGAACCATCTCTTCCGCCGTCTGCGGCCGGTCGGCGGGCTTCTTCTCGAGGCAGCGCATGACCAGCGCCGCGAGGGCCGGCGGCACATTGCCGCGAAAGCGCTCGACCGGCTGGGGCTGCTGCGTCACGTGTGCGGCGATAATGGCCTGCGCGGAGCCGGCGTCGAAGGGCTGGCGGCCGCAGATCATCTCGTATGCCACGATGCCGAGGGCGTAGAGGTCGGCCCGGTGGTCGGTATGTGGATCTGCGGTCGCCTGCTCGGGCGACATGTACGCCGGCGTGCCGAGCGCCACACCGAGGGAGGTGAGCTTGCCGGAACCGGAACTCTTCTCGACCGCCTTGGCGACGCCGAAGTCGGTCACGAGCGCATGGCGACCGGAGAGGAGGATGTTGTCGGGCTTGATGTCGCGGTGGACGATGCCCTGCTTGTGGGCCATGGCCAGCGCGTCGGCCACGTCGCGCAGGATCCGCACCGCCTCCGGGATCGGAAGCTCGCCCTCGCGGGCCAGCTTGGCGCGGAGCGACTCGCCCTCGATGAAGGGCATGATGTAGAAGAGGAGGTCGCCCTTGCCCCCGGTGGTCAGGAAGGGGACGATGTGCGGATGCTGGAGCCGGGCGGCCAGCCGGATCTCGCGCTCGAAGCGCTCGACGCTGACGGCGGCGGAGGTCTCCGGCGGGAGGACCTTCACCACCACCTTGCGCTCGACCTGCACCTCCTCGGCGAGGAAGACGCGGCTCATCCCGCCGCCCCCGAGCTCGCTGAGGATGCGGTAACTGGGGCCGATCGCGTCCTGCACCTGGCGCTGGAAGTCGGTCAGGCGGTCCACCTGGAGTGAGGGTCAGGGAATGGTCGCTGAATAATGCAGGAAGTCACGGTGCTTGGCCAGTCGCGCCGGCGGGCGTTGCTCCGCCTCAGCCGAGGACGAGCGGGATCAGGAGATCGAGCAGCCCCACGATGACGACGATTGCCACGACATCGAGCAGGAAACCGGCCCGGAACATCTGACCCACCCGCACCTGGCCCGAGCCAAACACGATGGCGTTGGGCGGCGTGGCGATCGGGAGCGCGAAGCCGGTGGAGGCGGCGAACCCGGTCACCAGCAGGAGGGTGAGCGGCGGCTGCCCGGTGGCCAGGGCCAGCGTGGCGGCGAGCGGCATCGCCATGGCTGCGACTGCCGTGTTCGACGCCAGTTCGCTCAGGACAAGGACGAGGACCGCCAGGCCGAGTTCGATGACGACCGGCGGGGCGCCGTTGAGCAGGGTCAGCTGCCCGGCCAGGTGGGTCGTCAGCCCGCTCGACTCCATGGCGGAGGCGAGCGCGAGGCCGCCGCCGAAGAGGAGCAGCACGTCCCACGGGATCTCGCGTGCCTCCCGCCACCGGAGGAGCGGGCGCCACTGCCCCTCCTCGCCCCGCGCGTGGAGCACGAACATGAGGAGCGCGCCGGCCAGCCCGATGCCCGTGTCCGTGAGGCCGGGGACGCCGATGAGCCAGGCCGCGGCGGTCAGGCCGAAGACCGCGAGGACTGCGCGCTCGCCGCCGGCCAGCGGCCCCAGCGCCGCCCGGCGGTCTCTGAGCAAGAGCCGCGCGTCGGCGCCGAGGGTCACGTTGCCCGGAAACAGCAGGTACACCAGGAGCAGCCAGCAGGCGGGCAGGAGCACCAGCACCATCGGGACCCCCAGCGCCATGAACTCCCCGAAGCCGATGCTCCGCCCCGCCAGCTGTTCGGCGTTGGCGGCCAGGATCAGGTTGGGGGGCGTGCCGATGAGGGTTCCCATCCCGCCGATGGAGGCGGCGTACGCCACGCCAAGCATCAGGGCGGTGCGGGCCTGCGTTCCGGCGCCGGTCCATCCGAAGAGCCCGCCGATCGCCATGGCAATGGGGTACATCATCGCGGCGGTGGCGGTGTTCGAGATCCACATGGAGAGGAGGCCGGTGGCCACCATCACGCCGAGGATGATGCGCCGGCTGTCGCCGCCGGCCCGGGACACCAGCGCCAGGGCGAGCCGTTCGTGGGCGCGCCACGACTCGAGCGCGGCGGCCAGGAGGAACCCGGCGAGGAAGAGGAAGATCAGTTCGTTGGCGTAGCCCGTGGCGATCTTCGGGAACGGTACCGTGCCGAGGGCGGGGAAGAGCAGCATCGGGAGGAGCGACGTGGCGGCGAGCGGCACCGCCTCGGTGAGCCACCACACCATCATCCAGAGGGCCACCGCGAGGACCTGGCGCTCCGCCGCCGGCAGGCCGGTGCCGAGGAGGAGCGTCAGGGCGAAGAGGGCCGGGCCGGAGGCGAGCCGGAGGAATCGGGCGGGCACGACGGTCGGCGTCTAC
>CAVZRK010000006.1:0-457500 GCA_963777835.1 uncultured Gemmatimonadales bacterium
GGGCCCCCGACTCACAACACCGATGCCCAGAACGACGCGTGAGTGCTACAAGTTGTTGCAGGACAATGACTTACGGTCAACTTTGCAAGCAGGGGGTCAGGGGGTTGAGCTGCGGCCGCAACAGCGGCCTCGCTCCATCAATGCCGGTGCTCCCACACCTGCTCCGGCGCCTCGAACACGTTCACGTGCACCATCCACCCGAACATCCGCGGCTTGAAGGTCCCGCCCGCCGCGGCACAGGCCTCCTCCGTGCTGATGCTCCCGCGCGGCCCGAATCGGGGATCGCGCCCGCCCATCCCCGCACCCTCCCGCATGCTAGCCAGGGTGGTGCCCGGCGGCAGGCAGATGCTGGTGTGCTGGTGCCACTGCGCGATGCTGAGGGGAATCCGCTGGTCGAGCTCCTCGAGCGACAGGTCCGGTGGCGCGGTGTACATCGCCCCGATGAGCCGAAGCGTCCCGTCTCGCTGTGGTTTGTAGAGCAGGGCGCTCGGCGCTGTGACGTCGAAGGTCCGGCGTGCCGCGAGCCCATTCCGGCGATTGCTGTAGTGGTAGACCTTCTGCCCCCGCACCTTGGGGGCGAACATCCGGTAGCCCGCCTGCTCGGCGGTCGTCACGTCTTCATACCTTGCCAGCGCCGCCCTGGCCGCGCCGACCAGGCTGTCCGCCCGGGCCTGGTCCCCCGGCTGCTCCGGCCAGGTCGGAGTGAGCCTGAGGTGCTTGCCGGGCACGATGGAGTCCGCCATCATCTCCACGGCCTGGTGATCGTGGCCGGATGCCTGCGCGGCCGCGGGGCCGGCGCCGGCGACACAGATGAACAGGGCCGCCGCGGCGGTCGTGAGGGTCCTCGGCATGTCGGGCTCCGTTGAGGTGATCCGCCCGGGCAGACGCCCCCCCGTCCGATTCGTTAAGTCCGCCACTGCCCCAACCCGAATGACCGAGGACACCGTGCCCGACCCGCGCCTCCTGCTGCTCAGCAACTCCATGATGCCCGGCCAGGGCTACCTCGCATGGGCCCGCCCACACATCAGCGACTTCCTCGGACAGGGTGTGCGGCGGGTCTTCTTTGTTCCCTTCGCCGGCGTCACCAAGCCGTGGGGTGAATACACACGAGCCGTGCGCGAGGTGTTCGGGGCGCTGGGCTACGAGGTCGTGGGCGCACACGAGCATGACAACCCCGTGACCGCACTGGCCGACTCGGACGCGGTCGCCGTCGGCGGCGGCAACACCTTCCAGCTCCTCGCGCAGATGTACGGCACCGGCCTGATCGGCGCCATCCGCCGCACCGCACTCGACGGAATGCCGTACATCGGCTGGAGCGCCGGTGCCAACGTGGCCTGTCCCACCATCCGCACCACCAACGACATGCCGATCGTCGAGCCACCAGGACTTTCGGCGCTGGGTCTGGTCCCCTTCCAGATCAATGCCCATTACACCGAGGCGCGCCTCGGCGACCACGGCGGGGAGACGCGGGTGGACCGGCTGAATGAGTTCGTCCACGCCAACCCCGGCATGCCGGTCGTCGGACTCCCCGAGGGCACCGCGCTCCGGCTGGAAGGCGACGAACTCTCACTGATCGGGGAGGCCGAAGCCGTGGTCTATGGCCTGGAGGGTGGACCACGTCGAGTGGACGCCGGAGGGCTGAAGAAGCTCGGTCTGCTCTAGCGACTCGGCCCCCCCTCACCCGGAGGGAGAGGGGGAAGGGGGGTGAGGGGCTCGGGTGGGGGGAGCGACTGTGCGCACTCGAAGTCGCAACCTGCACCCCGAGTGGTCTGCTGGGGCCCGACACATTGCCCTGCGGTGCCAGGCCGCCAGGTGCGCCTTCAGGGTGATGACGGGCCACTCGTTTCGGTCGAAATTGGCCTTCGTCCCCTTGCCATCGACCTTCCGGAGGCTCATCCTTTGACCATGAACGTGCGCGACCTCCTGAGGCTCCTGGCAGCCGACGGATGGTATCTGGCGCGAACCAGGGGGAGTCACCAGCAGTTCAAACATCCGGTGAAGTCCGGACTCGTCACCGTGGCCGGAAAGTCAGGTGACGTACTTGCCCCAGGCACATTGAACAGCATCCTCAAGCAGGCAGGCCTGAAACGATGAAAATCCTGATTGTAGTTGAGCAGACCACGACAGGATTCTCCGCCTACTCGCCGGATGTCGAGGGCTGCGTAGCGACCGGGACCACAAGGGAGGAAGTCGAAACGGCGATGCAAGAAGCCGTCGAATTCCACCTGGAGGGGCTCCGTGCAGATGGCCTGGCGGTGCCGTCGCCACATTCGTACGCCACCTTCGTGGAAGTGGCGGCCTGACCGAAGCCCCGACCCACGTGCTCATGCCGGCATGGGGGCAGCGTCTCGCCTCGGTACCTCAACGCCCCACTGCGACCTCCGCGGTGGGGCTTCTTTCTGCCCACCAGCCCGACCGACGCTTGGGCCAAGTGC
This sequence comes from uncultured Gemmatimonadales bacterium, assembly GCA_963777835.1. Taxonomy (GTDB): domain Bacteria; phylum Gemmatimonadota; class Gemmatimonadetes; order Gemmatimonadales; family GWC2-71-9; genus SPDF01. The sequence goes on from CAVZRK010000006.1 coordinate 2,436, forward strand.
GCGTGATTTCGGTAACATCGCTCTGCCGGCCGCAGACTATGCTGGGCGCCACTCCGAAGGGGAGGTGTGTGTGCCGGGAACCGGCGGCCTGGTGCCCATCGAGGCGATCGCGAGCCTGATCCATGTAGTGCGGGAGCGTCGCGTCATGTTGGACGCTGACCTGGCTCGGCTCTTCGGGGTCGCTACCAAGCGGCTGAATGAGCAGGTCAAGCGGAACCGCGCTCGCTTTCCGGACGACTTCGCATTCCAGCTGACGCCCGAGGAGGTCGCCAACTTGAGGTCGCAATTTGCGACCTCAAGTGGGAAGTGGGGCGGCCGGAGGTCTTTTCCGCTGGCCTTCACGGAACACGGCGCAGTGATGCTGGCCAGCGTGCTCAACAGTCCGGTCGCAGTCGCGATCAGCATCCAAATCGTTCGAGCCTTCGTTCAGTTGCGAGTCGCCCTTGGGACACACGCCGAGTTGGCATCCAAGCTCGACGCGATGGAGGCCCGGTACGACCAGCAGTTCCGCGCCGTGTTCGATGCCATCCGGGCGCTCATCAGTGAGGCTGCCAAGCCTCGGAAGCGGATCGGCTTCCAACCGCCGGCCGATGGGCGGCAATCTCGAGATCAAGAATTGTGATGCCAACACCAACCAGCCTACTCGCCCGTCAAGCTCCAGGAGAGGAGGAGCGAGACGGAGCCGGCACCAGGGCCACGAGGGTACCCCTGAGGACAAACCGCGCCCGGGTGCCCTCATGGCCCTCGTAGACCAGCGCCGTGTTGAGGATCGCGTTCGCTCCCTGCTCGGCTGCCCGAAGCGTCAGCAGGCGAATGGCCGGGTGCCTGATGGAATTGAGCTGGCCGCCGGAGTCCGCCGGACCCTGCCGGAGCAGGCGGTGGAACTCGCTGGTGAGTTCCGAGATCAGCCCGCCCTCGACGACGAACTCGACGCTCTCGAGCCCGATCTCACGTTCCACCCGGTGCCGCTCGACCCGGTTGGTCGTCGTGACGATGACGGAGTCGGCGAAGGCTTCGAGGCGGTGCCGGCCGCTATCGGGAAAATTGGAATCCATATCTGTGAGCAACGGTAACCCTCGACCGTCAGCCACCCGTCATTGCCACTCCGTTTGGTCATTTGCGACTGCGGGAATCGCTTTTGGGTCTCCCGCCACAGCCCTGAACGGTTAAGTTCACCTCCTGCCCCATGACATCTGCCCTCATCGGATCGTCGTTCCGCCTCAAGACCCTCGGCCCCTCCCCCCGGCTCGTCCGGATCGGGGCCGGGGGCGAGGAATCGCCGGTGTTTGGCCCCGGCAAGCCGCTGGCCATTCTCATCTACCTCAGCCTCCGCCCCGACCGAGCCGCCAGCCGGAGCCACCTCACCGACCTGCTGTGGGCCGACTCCGACCTGGAGCGCGCCCGCCAGTCCCTCCGCCAGGCGATCTGGCAAGTGCGCCATAAACTCGGGGACGTCGCCCTCGCAGGCGATGGGGAGCGTATCACGCTCCAGCTCCACCTTTCCGTGGACTATCTGGATGTGGGAGCCGCCGTCGCCGCCGAGGACTTTGAGACGGCCGTCAAGCTCTATGGGGGAGACTTCCTCGGCGAATTCGGCGTGCCGGGCGGCGCCGGGTTCGAGCACTGGGCCGACAAGGCCCGGGACCGCCTGCGCACCGGGTGGATGTGGGCGCTCGACTCCCTGGCCCGGGAGCGCCTGAGCCGAGGCGCGGTGCGCGAGGCGATCGCGTTCGCCCGGCAGCTCAGGGATGCCGATCCCCTGCAGGAGTCCGCCTGGAGATTCCTCCTCGAGGCGCTCCTGCTGGGCGGCGATTCGATCGGTGCGGTGGTCGAGGCCGATGAATTGGAGGCGTTGCTCGCCCGGGAACGCCGCGAGCCGGAGCCGCAGACCGTCCCGTTCCTCAAGCGGGTGCGCTCCCTGCCCCCAACGACCGGGACTCCGGCGCGGACGGCGCTGACGGCTGAGCTGATCGGGCGTGAAGGAGAATTCAAGCGGATTACCCAGGGGTGGGAGCGCGCACGCGTCGGTGAGGGGCGGCACATCCACCTCTCGGCTCGCGCAGGACTCGGCAAGACCCGCCTCCTTCGTGACGCGGAGCGCCGGCTTCGCGCCATGGGCGGTCGCGTGTTGTACCTCCGAGCATCCCCCGGGTCGCGACAAATCTCCTACGCCTTCGCCGCCGAGCTGGCACGTGCCCTCATCGCCATCCCAGGGGCCTCCGGAGTCGCGCCCGCTGTCATGGCGACGATTCTCGCCCTCGACCCCTCCCTCGGCTCGACTTACCAGGGCTCGCCGGACCCGAGCGAAGGCGCCGAGGCGCTGCGCCGCCGCACACTGGCACTGGCCGACATGGTCCTCGCGCTCAGTGAAGACTCCCCTCTCGCGCTCCTTCTGGACGACATCCACTGGATGGATCACGAGTCGCTCCAGGTCCTCGCCGGGATGCTGCCTCGGCTGGCCGGCGCCTCCACCTTGGTGGTCTCCGCGGCGCGCCCCTTCCAGGGCCGGGATGTGGTCGAGGCGGATGCCGAACTCCTGTCCCTTTCTCTCCTGGATGAATCGCAGGTCGAAGCCCTCGTCATGAGCCTCGGCCCGCTTCCCGACGCCCCGTGGGCGCGAGCCCTCGTGCATCGCCTTCATGAGGCGTCGGGTGGGTCGCCGCACCTCGCCCTCGAGAGCCTGCAGCTGGCCCTGGACCGTGGCTGGCTGACGCTCGAGAATCACCGCTGGTCCTGCGCCGATCCGTCGCGGATCGCCATCGAGCTACCCGCCGGCGATTCGCTTTGGCGTCGCGTGGAAGGCCTCGATGGGTCTTCCAGACAGGTCCTGGCACTCCTGGCCGTCGCGGCCGCGCCCCTGGGAGGCGATGTGCTCGCGCGGGCGGCTGGGCTGTCGGACGCCGAGGCAGCGCCAATTCTCTCCGGGCTCGAAGTGCGCGGCTTCGTCGCGCTTAGCGATCATCGCTGGCGCCTCGGGCACGACGAGCTTTCAGGTGTCGCGCTCCGTGGGCAGACCCCGGAGGCGATCCAGCGACTCTCGGCGCGCGTCGGGAATGGACTGATGGCGGAGCCGTCACTCGCCTTCCTTGACCACTTGCGTGCCGCGGAGCTCCTCGTGGCCGGGGCCGACGAAGCCGCGTTACAGCCACTCTACCGCCGCTGGCTCGCCGCCGCGCACCGACTTCGCGATCCACGCAGCGACACTGAGCTCGCCCGGGCGCTCCTGGGCGCGCACACCACGCCGGACCGGCTCCGGCGACTCCTGCACGCCCGTCCGCTGCACCGGCGCATGGGGCTCGACACCCAGCCCAAGCGGTGGGGGGCCGCCACGGCGGGCGTGCTCATGGTCGGTGCGCTGGCGCTCGTCGCGGACCGGGCCTCCTCCAGGCCTGCGCGCATGGAGCTGCTGCAGGCGCCGATCTCCGGCAACGTTAACACCGTCATGCCGACGCCCATCATTGAAATCCAGGATGCGTCCGGCAGGCGGGTGCGCGATGCGAAGGTGGACGTGCGTGTGAACATCGTCGGAAGGCCGGGGATCCTGGTTGGGACCACGATGGTGGACGCCCGGGAGGGAGTGGCCACCTTCGACCAGATCGCCTTCGCCGAGGAGACCGGGGACGGCCTGGTGCTCGAGTTCTCGGCGGAGGGCTTGCCGGCGGTGCGCGCGGCGCTGCCAGGTGGCGAGACGATGGGGCTGTGGCTCGATCGCGCGGAGCTGAACGGGCAGGCGCTCACACCGACCAACCGGGCTCTACACCTCAATCCCGGCGAAACGATTCACGGCGAGGCGTCCGTGCGCTACACGGCGCTCTGGCCGGCGGCATCGGTGATCCTGGCAGCAGTCCCCTCGTGGGGCGACAAGCGCACGAACTTCGTCAACGTCTCCGCGCTCCCGACGCCGGTCGTCAATGCGACGTCGCGACACCTCCTCACGATTCCGGGGCCGGACGCGACCGGCGACTACTACCTCGTGCTCGCATTCGCCGCCGAGACCGATGCGAGGTGGATCGCATCGGGGACCAATTGGATCATTGGCGCCCCAGTCTGGGGCGACGGCAACGACCTGGCCGACCTGACGGCGGACGATGTAGCGGCCGCCAACGCGCGAGGAATGCTCCACCCCGAGTGGATCTTCAAGAACGGACGGCAGCCAGGGGACCTGCCGGCCACGGTGCTCAGGGTGGAGGTCCGGTAGCTAGAAGTCATCCCAACGCGCCCCCGCGGCGGTCGAGCTGGGCTGGGATACCGGGCCGCTTTCCCTTGCCATCGCCTTGCTGAGGGTTCATCCTAAAATGACCATGCCCCACCCGCGCCTCCTGCTGCTCAGCAACTCCATGATGCCCGGTCAGGGCTACCTCGCATGGGCCCGCCCACACATCAGCGACTTCCTCGGACCCGTGGTGCGCCGGGTCTTCTTTGTTCCCTTCGCCGGCGTAACCAAGCCGTGGGATGAATACACACAAGCTGTGCGCGGTGTGTTCGGAGCGCTGGGCTACGAGGTCGTGGGCGCACACGAGCATGACGACCCCGGCAGCCGCCCTGGCCGACTCGGACGCGGTCGCCGTCGGCGGCGGCAACACCTTCCAGCTCCTCGCGCAGATGTACGGCACCGGCCTGATCGGCGCCATCCGCCGCACCGCACGCGACGGGATGCCGTACATCGGCTGGAGCGCCGGTGCCAACGTGGCCTGTCCCACCATCCGCACCACCAACGACATGCCGATCGTCGAGCCACCGGGACTGTCGGCGCTGGGCCTGGTCCCCTTCCAGATCAACGCCCACTACACCGAGGCGCGCCTCGGCGACCACGGCGGGGAGACGCGGGTGGACCGGCTGAACGAGTTCGTCCACGCCAACCCCGGCATGCCGGTTGTCGGGCTCCCCGAAGGCACCGCGCTCCGGGTGGAAGGCGACGAACTTTCACTGATCGGGGAGGCCGAAGCCGTGGTCTATGGCTTGGAGGGTGGACCACGCCGAGTGGAGGCCGGAGGACTGAAGAAGCTCGGTCTGCTGTAGCGACTCGGCCCCCCTCTCCCGGAGGGAGAGGGGGAAGGGGGGAGAGGGGTTGAGCCAGCCGGCCCCGCCTCAACTCCCCACGATCACCGAGAACCCGCCGTTCGCCATCCGCTTGACGTCGAACGGCATGTCCATCTGGACGTCGGCCTCGGCAAATTCCTTCATGACCTTCGCGTTGACCCGGTCGCGATGGGCCCGCGACTTGTACACCACGAAGGCCACCACCACCGTCTCCCCCTTCTTCAGCTTCGCCATCTTCGCGTACCCCAGGCCCCACGACGTCAGGTCGTCGGCGACGCACTCGTAGTAGTCCAGTGCGCCGTGTTTCATCCAGGTCCGCTTCCCCAATTGCGCCATCTTCACGTAGGCCTTGAGGTGCCGCTTCGGGATCGGAATCACATAGGCATCGACGTACCGCATACAGGCCTCCCGGTGTTGAAGTGGAGCTGCCGCCCTCTCCCGGCGGGAGAGGGGGCAGGGGCGACGGGTTGAGTCCGCGCGATTTCGGTGACACTGCGAGCCGAGGCCGGGCCCATATTCGCTACCGACTCAACGGAGCGTGATGATGGCGGACAGGGTGCCTGGACTCGTGCGGACGGAGCGGATCCTCACCTCGATCCTGCTGGTCCGTGGGCAAAAGGTGATTCTCGACGCAGTTCTCGCTGACTTGTACGGGGTCGAGACGCGGGCTCTCGTCCAGGCCGTGAAGCGAAATCCCGGTCGGTTCCCAGCCGACTTCATGTTTCAACTTACTTCTAGCGAGTACGCCGACTTGAAATCACAATCTGTGATGCCAAGCGCCTGGGGTGGTCGGCGAACCCCTCCGTATGCGTTCAATGAACAAGGGGTGGCCATGCTGTCGAGTGTGCTCCGGAGTCAACGAGCGGTGGAGGTCAATGTCGAAATCATGCGCGCATTCGTGCGAATCCGGGAGCTGGTCGCCAATCATACCGACCTTGTTCGGCGGCTCGACGAACTGGAGCAGCGCTACGACCAGCAGTTCCGGGCCGTATTCGATGCGATTCGGGCGCTCATCACCGAGGATTCCAAACCTCGGAAACGGATCGGTTTCCAGCCGCCGGCCCGTGGTCGACTGCCTGACCAGTGAGCCGCGATGGGGGGTCACCCCAATACCCCGCAAGCGAGGCGAGCAGCACCGGCACCGCGGCCCGCTTCCGGACCAGCAGCAGGAGCATGCCGACCACCCCACCCTAGACGCCGATGACCCACAGGTGCCAGGGGGCCTTGGCGGGGGTGCTTGCCTCTGGTGCGGTCATCATTGCTCCCTTGCCTGTGGATGAATGAAGCCCCTGTGTGGGGAGTGGGGGACGTCGCTTCAGCGACAGCAGCCGAGCCGTGGCTTCAGCCACGAGCTCGTGGCCCGAGATTGCTTCGTCGGCCCTTGCGGGCCTCCTCGCAATGACAAAATCTCGGTCGCTGCCCCGCTGCCCCGCTGCCTAGCTGCCCCGCCTCCCAATGCCACCCTTCTCCGAATCCACCGTCACCGTGAACGGGCCCTTCCCCCGGACCACCCACCGGACCGTGGCCGTCCCCATCCCCGGCACGTTGTCCACCTCGATCCGCCGCGGGTTGCGCACCTGCTCCTTTGCGCGTCCGGAAAGGGGATCCTCGACCACGAACCCGGCCACCACCTCTCCCCCGTCGAGCGTGACCCAGTCGGGCCGGGTGATGTGGTTCCGAATATCCTGCTCGGTGTGCGTCGGCGCCAGCCGCTGGTTGGCCACGATGGCGGTCACCTCCGTCAGCCCGCCGCCCAATGACCGGGTCGCGATCGAGTCCACCGTGACCAGCGGCATCTGGCTCGCCTGGTACACCGTGAACGCCATGTTCCGGTGCGCCTCGGCGGGGAGCAGGAAGCCAGGGATGGCCCGGGTGTACTGCTTCTTGACCCCGCCGACCTCGATCAGGCCGTACTGCGGATGGTTGTACGGCGTCCACGGGACCACCGCCTCGCGCATCAGCAGCAGCCGGTCGAACTGGTACTCCGGCCGGTCGTAGCGGTCCCGCTCCGGCGGCTTCTCGAAGTACTTGAACGGGGTCCAGAGCTCGTTGCTGTAGCTGATGATGCCCGCGGCCCTTGTACGTCCAGTCGAGCTCGTTGCCCCAGGTGGTGTAGAGCCCGCTCCAGATGACGACGTACTTGTAGCCGGGGAGGATGGTCTCGCCGACCCGTCCGATGGCGTCGTACACCTGGATATCCTGGTCCCCGTACGCATCGCTCTCCACGCCGGGACCCCGCAGGATCCATCCACCGAAATTGTGGTAGGTCTGGACGCCCGCGATGTTCGGGTGCCCGACGATGAATTGCATCACCGCGCGCGTTTCGGGCAGGGAGCCCGGGTAGTAGTCGGCGCCGCCCTGCACGTACCTCGGCTGCCAGTTCCAGGGCCAGTTGCGGTTCGGGTCGTACGCGTAGGCTACACCGTCTTCGTTGACCTCGCCGTCGCCGTCGTTGTCGAACCCCTCGTTGCCGAGCAGCTCGTATTCGCCGGGCTGGTCGGCCTCGGCCTGGATCATGATCCGCGGGTCCACCGGCGACGGGATCCACCGCCCGTTCGGATTGCGGCGCCGCATCTGCGTGATGTTGCCGTCGCCGTCCAGGTCGTCGTAGGCGTCCTCGTCCACCACGCCGTCGCCGTCGCTGTCGCGGGGGACCACGCCGGACCGCGGCGAGTGGGGGTTGTTGGCCTTGCTGATGAAGTCTTCCCGGCCGTCGGGGTTGATGGTCGGGACGATGTAGAACACCCGCGCGTCGAGCAGCGAGTCCACCCACGGCACCCGGTCCGCCATCTCGCAGAGGTACCACGCGGTGTAGAGCGAGATCTCGGTGCCCTGGACCTCGTTCGCGTGGATGTTGCCGTCGATGTACATCCCCGGCTTGTCGTCGGCGTTGCCGACGTCGAAGTTGGTGACGGTGAGCAGCCAGATCTCCCGCCCCTCGTGCGACTTGCCGATCGACCCGAGGCGGCAGCGATCGGGATAGGCCTGCTGCAGCCGCCGGCCGATGTCGCCGATGGCGGCATGGTCGTAGTACCGGTCCCACGACACCGGCACCTTCGGGTTCGGCGGCGAGCCCATCGCCGCGAGCGCGCTCTGCGCCGAGGCTGCGCCGACGGGAAGGACGGACAGGGTGGCGGCCAGCGCGAGCGCGGAGAGTCGAGTCGTCATGGTCATGGTCGTCGCCTCAGCGCAGCGTGACAGGTGCGGACGCGGACCCCGCGACCGGGCTCGATGCCGTGAGCGTCACCGTCGAGCCGGCGTCGCCCACCACCACCCAGCGGAATTTCTCCGACGCGCCCGAGCCGGGGATCGGCCCGACCAGCTCCACCGCCCGTCCGCCGACGATCTCGCCCTTCCCCGGATCCAGCGCCAGCCGGACCCGCCTCGGCCAGAACGCCTTCACGCCGATCGCCGAGAGGGTGGGGAAGTACCCCTCGTTGGCGAGCTCGGCCTCGATCCGGTAGGTCCGGCTCCCGACCGCCGTGACCAGGACGTTGCGGAACGTGATGCGCGGGAGCGCGCCCGCCAGCTCCGTGACGAACGCCAGCTGGCCGAGGGCCAGCGAGTCGAGCATCGCCGCGGGCGGGTTGATGCCGACGAACGGCGCGAAGCCGCCGACCTCCACCTCCCGACCCGGGAAGTCAGGGTGGTCGATCCGTTTCCAGTCCACGAACCCCGCGCCGCCGTTCGCCGCGATCCAGCGGAAGGCGTTCGCTTGCGCCCTGGCCTCCTGCTTCGAGGCGAGGCTGTCCGTCGCCGTCGTGTCCGTGGCGGTCGTGTCGGGAATCCACCAGACCCGCGAGCCGAACGCCCAGCGGCCCATGTCGTAGTAGGCCCACGAGAGCGGGTCCCCGCTCAGCGGTGCAGACGGCGGCCCCGTCTTCGACCCCGGTCGCCTTCTGAGAAGCGGGCGGCCAGCTCCTCGAAATAGGGCTGGTCGGTCTCGAGGATGCTGGTGTACGGCCCCCCAAGCGGCGTCCCCTCGCCCTTCCCGCCGAGTCCCTCGCCTTCCGTGTGCTTCCACGGGGTGAGCAGGTTGTCCTGGGGGCCGAGCACGTAGACGGCCGCGATATTGGGGTGGGCAATGAGGAAGTCGGCGACGCCCTTCGTTTCGGGCGCCGACATCGGGTAGAGGCCGGTGGCGTCGCCGAAGAAGTCGTACTGGTGGGTGAAGTTGGCGCTCACGGCGGTGCTGCCGGTGGGATCCTCGTTCCAGGCCTGGTCCTGGTCGTTGTCGCGCCCTTCGGTGTACAGGCGGTACACGCCGACCTCCCCCTTGGCCCGGTCGGCCTTCCGGAGCAGCGCCGGGTTGGCGGAATCCGGCCATCCACTCCCCCGCCGGGTCGCGCACCCGCATCATCGTGATGAGCCCGTCGCCGTTCAGGTCCTCGGGGCCGTCTTCATCCACTTCCCAGTCGTGGTCGTCGTCGGCGGCGCCGTCGTTCCGGACCTGCTCGTAGAGCGGAGTCCGGAAGAAGGCCTCGGCGGCGTCGGGATTTGCGCGGGGAATGACGTAGATGGTGCGCGCGTCGAGCAGGGCGGTGACCGAGGCGTCCTTGCCGTATGCGGCGGCCAGCTGGGCCGCGACCCGCATCGCGACTTCGCTCCCGACCAGGTGCGGGCCGAAGGCGTTGGCGAGGATCAGCAGGGCGGGGCGGCCGTCGGGATCAGTGCCGGCCCCCAGCCGGATCGCCGTCACCGGCCGCTTGCCGGGGGAGCGGGCCACTTCGGAGACCGTCACCACCGTCCGATGGTCCCGGGCCAGCCGTTCGATGGACCGCTGCAGCTCGGCGGCGTCCTGGTAGCCGGTGGAGGGTGACTGGGCGGCGCCCGGGGCTGCCAGGACCGCCGTCAGCAAGACAGCGATCCACGCGGTCGAATGAGTTTTCAAGCCAGTCTCCGGTTCGGGTCGGACCCCAGCACACCCTTCTGTCGCATGAGTCGGGCGTACCAGTACAGCCCCGCCGCGATCACGATGATCATCCCGGCGAACGCCGCCCCCGAGCTCCCCATCACATCCATTCCCTCGGACAACACGAAGTTATGGACGAAGATGAGCGTCGCTCCCGCGAGCGAGGCGAGCAGCACCGGCACCGCCGCCCGCTTCCTGAAGAGCAGCAGCAGCATCCCGACCACCCCGCCCCAGACGCCGACGGCCCACGCCGCCACCGCCCAGGCCGGCACGCCGTTGACGAATTCGAGCTGCGCCGCCGGCACCGCCTTCAGGTACACCTCGTTTGCGGTCTGCGTCATCGTGTAGTCGACCGCCCCGATGACGTTCCAGAGCAGGCCCACGATCCCGATGGCCCAGAGGTGCCAGGGGGCCTTGGCGCTGGTGCCAGCCTGTGGTTCAGACATCGGTGCTCCTCGCGTGAAAGTGAGAGCAGAGTTGTGGCCGTTCCCCCTCTCCACTTGCTGGAGAGGGGGACAGGGGGTGAGGTGACAATGGACCCCGGGCTTCGCCGGGGTGACGATTGGGTCAGCCGACGGGCGCGATGTTCCTGTTGGTGCGGAAGAGATTCTCCGGGTCCCACTTGGCCTTCACCTCCCGGAGGCGCGCCATCCCGGCTCCCAGCGCCGCCTCCACCCGCTCCGCGCCCTCGTCCTCGGTCAGGAAGTTGATGTAGTTGCCGCCAGTGGAAAAGTGCTTCAGGGCGTTCCAGGTGTCGCGGGCCCACCCCATGTTCGCTGCGTCGTCCGCCGCCTGCTCCCACGATCCGCCGATGTTGAGGACGTACCGGGCGTCACGATTGCCGGCGGGGGAATGATCGGTCGGCAGCTTGTTGAGCGCGCCCCCGATCTGGAAGAGGATCACGGCGGAGTGGGGGGAGGGAATCCTGGCCGCGCAGGCGGTGAACGTCTCGCACAGCTCGGGTTCGATGCCGGGCAGATACTCGCTCTTCCAGTAGTAGCGGCGTCCCTTGGGCTGGGTGGCGTCCAGGAGGGACTGAAGCTGGGCGTACGGCCGGCGAACGAGGATGTCGCCCACCGGCTTCCCGAACTTCTTGATGGCCTTGACCGCCCGCTCGCCTTCCTCCGGCTTGCCGCTGTGACAGGCCAGCATGGCGATGATCGGCTGGCCATGCACTTCCTTGGGAAGCCAGGGCGCCGGCGGCGCCGGCCGCATGAACGTCACCAGGGTCAGCTTGGGCGACGCCTTCTCGGCGAGGCGGCGATACAGCTTGAGCACGCCGGGCGCCGCGCTCGCGGGCCACGCGACGACCCCGCCCACGATCTCCGGCCCCACCGGGTGGAGGGCGTAGTCAATCCCGGTGACGACGCCGAAATTGCCGCCTCCTCCGCGGAGCCCCCAGAACAGATCCGGGTTCTCCTTCGCGTTCGCCCGCACGAGTTTGCCCTCGGCGGTGACCACTTCGAAGCCGAGCACGTTGTCGGTGGTCCAGCCCCACCGCCGGGTCAGGTACCCGAATCCTCCCCCCAGCGTGAGGCCCGACGCCCCGGTGGCCGACACGAAGCCCAGGACCGTGGCGAGGCCGTGCACCTGGGTTTCGCGATCGATGTCCCCGAGCAGGCAGCCCCCCTGCGCATGGGCCACCTTCTTCTTCGCATCCACCCAGACCCCGCGCATGAGCGAGAGATCGAGCAGCAGGGCGCCGTCCGCGGTGGCGAGCCCGGCGATGTTGTGCCCGCCGCTCTTGATGCAGAGCAGGAGCCGGTGCTCGCGGGCAAACTGCACCCCGGCGATGACGTCCGCCGTGCCGAGGCAGCGCACCACGCAGGCCGGGCGCCGGTCGATCATGGCGTTCCAGACGGTCCGGGCCTCCTCGTAGCCTGCGTCTCCGGGAAAGAGCAGGGGGCCCTTGAGCCGCGCCTTCAGGCCCTCGAGCGCGGCGGGTTGAATGTCGATCGACTGTCCATCCAGGGTGGCTGCGTTCACGTCCCACTCCTTTCTGTGGAAATGCTGCCCTGTTCCTTCGCCTAGTTCCCCGCCAGCGCTCCCCGAATCGCGTCGCTCACCGTCACCCGCTTCTCGACCGTCAGTCGCTGCTGCAGCGTGGCCTTGCCCGCCGGCCCACCGACTCGTGCCAGCGTCTGCACCGCGCTTACCGCGAAGAGCGGATCGGGGTCGCCGAGGTACTTGGTGGCGGTCGCGATGGCCGGTGTCTTGTCGCTCCGGCCGGCCAGGTACCGCAGGCCGGCCTCCCGGAGGTTTCGCGGCTCCGAGGGCGCGGTGAGCGCCTCCAGCGCCGAGACCACCGCCGGCTGCGGCTGGTTGCGGATGCGTGCGGCCGCCGTCTGCCGGAGCCCGAGCGGCCAGCCGGGCGCCGTCCGCGCGATCAGCAATTCGAGCGTGGCGGGGTCGGCCGGATTGAGCACGCCCACCGCCCGCTGCCGTACCCAGGTGTTCGGGTCGGTGAGGAGCATCTCGCGCGCGGTGGGGCGCGCCGCCGCCGAGTCGAAGCGGGCCCAGGCCACGATGGCGCCACCCCGCACCTCGCTCGCCGGGTCGCGGAGCGCCGAACGGATGAGGGGCAGGTCGGTGGTGTCGCGGCGGCTGGCGAGTTGCCCCAGCGCCAGGGCGCGGAGGTCCGACTCCCGCTCGTTGAGCACGATGAAGCGGCGGGCGCTGTCGGCCACCGCCGCTGTGCTCCCCTGCAGGGCAAGCAGGGCCCAGTGCCGCGCGCCGTACTCCAGGTCGTGCCGGGCCATGGCGGCCAGCTCGGCCGGCGTCTGGTCGGTCGTGACGGTGCCGAGGAGCCACGCCCCCTCGTCGAACCGGAACGAGAGCGGCTCCTGCGAGATGGAAATATTGAAGGTCTCCGACGGCTTTGTCACCATGAGCTCCCGCCGCACCACCGAGTCGGCGGTGATCATCCGGAGGGTGACCGGGAAGCGGAAGAGGGGATGGGTGGAGTCGATCTTCTGGGTCTGCGTGACGGTGACGTGCAGCTGCCTGGCGGCGGCGTCCCAGTGCCGGGTCACGCTGACCTTCGGGTAGCCGATGCCGTACACCCACTGGTCGAAGAACCAGTCGAGGTCGCGGTTGGCCACCTGCTCGAAGGCCACCGCGAAGTTCTCGGTGCGCACCGGCTTGTAGGCGTTCACGGTCAGGAAGCGCTGCATTCCCGCCCAGAACAGCGAGTCGCCGAGGAGGCGCCGGAGCTGGTGGGCCACCTGCGCGCCCTTCGGGTAGATGTGGCCGCTGAAGAAGAGCTGGATCGGGTCGGCGAGGGTGTCGCCCCAGACCAGCGGGCGCTCCTGGTTGAGGTCCGCCCCCATCGCCTCCTGCTGCTGGTTGTACCACGAGCGCTGCCCCGCGCTCCAGCCGCGGCTCTTCTCGTTCTGCACCGATTCCATGTAGGTGGTCAGCCCCTCGTTGAGCCAGGCGTGCGACCAGGTGGCGGTGGTCGTCAGGTCGCCGAACCACTGGTGGGCCAGTTCGTGCGCCGCGAGGCCGCGACCGCTCTCCTCCGGCTCCCCTTCGGCGCCGTGCAGGACCAGGTCGGTCTGCGTGGTGGCCGAGACGTTTTCCATGCCGCCGTAGGTGAAGTCGGGAATGACGGCCTGGCTGTACTTGGGCCACGGGTAGTTCACGCCGAGCACCTGGGAGTAGATCTCGATCATGGAGGGCGTCTCGCCGAAGGTGCGCCAGCCGGCGGGGACGGTGTCGGGGGCCACCCAGTAGTCCACCGGCCGGCCGCGCCACTGGTCGCGGAGCACGGTGAACGGCCCGATCACCACGGAGTAGAGGTAGGTGGAGGCGGGCTGTTCCTGCACCCAGCGCCAGACCTGGCCCCGGCCTCCGGGCGCGGGGGTCACGCTCTTGAGCGTGCCGTTCGACAGCACCGACATGCCGGAGTCGGCCGTCACCAGGAACTCCCAGGTCGCCTTGTCGTTGGGGAAGTCGTAGGTCGGCACCCAGCTGCGCGTCTCGATCGCCTCGCCCTGGGTCCAGACCACGTGGCTGCGGGGGACGAAGTAGAGCCCCCGTTCGGGCACGCCGGTGTACGTCAGCGTGAACTGCACGGCGTCGCCGGGCTGGACCTTGCGGGGCAGGCGCACGGTCACGTGCGTCGAGTCGGACTGGAAGCGGAGCTTCCGGCCCTTGGCGTCGGTGGCCCCGGTGATGGTCAGGTGGTCGGTGTCGAGGCGCACGGTGTCCGTCGCGGTCGTCGCCAGGATGGTCGTCTGCACCTGTCCGTTGATGGCCAGGCGGGACCAGTCCACCGACAGCGCGATCCGCTGGTTGACGAGGTCGAACCGCGGCGGCCGCTCCGGCCACTGGACCGGCGGGGTGTACGCGCCGATGGACTGGGCGGCGGCGGCGGTGGCGAGCAGGGACAGGCAGAAGAGGAGGGCGGGGCAGCGGGGCAGCGGGGCGGTCGGGAACCGCATAGGGACTCGCAATCGGTTGAAACTGAATGGGGCAGGGACGGCTCGTGAATCAGGAAGATATTATGGTGTGGCGCGCTGCGGCGCGAATCGTCAGGCCGGCGCCGCGGCTTTCGCCGCGATTCGCCCGGGGTGGGCGTATGCCCACCCCTCACGCGGACGATCGCAACCTCGATGCGGCGTCACGGGCTTCGGGTGCGTTCCGACGCTCCGCAGGAAGCACGGATTTGCGTATCGGTGTGTCAGGGGTGGGCATGCGCCCACCCCGTGTGTACGCCCACCCCGTACGGGAACCCGCCCCGGCGCCGCGGCTTTCGCCGCGAATGGCCCGGGGTGGGCGTACGCCCACCCCTCACGCGGACGTTCGCAACATCGATGCGGCGTCACGGGCTTCGGGTGCGTTCCGACGCTCCGCAGGAAGCACCGATTTGCGTATCGCTGTGCCAGGGGTGGGCATGCGCCCACCCCGTGTACGCCCACCCCGTGCGTACGCCCACCCCGTGCGTACGCCCACCCCGCGCGTACGCCCACCCCGTGTGTACGCCCACCCCGTGCTCATATATTCCCTGCATGTTCCCCATCCGCGACGAGAACCCGACACTCCGCACCCCCGTCGTCACCTGGGCCATCATCGCCGTCAACGTGGCCGCCTGGATGCTGCTCCAGGGGGCGGGCGAGCCGGATCAGTTGGCGACATCGGTGTGCGAACTGGGCCTGATTCCCGGCGAGTTCCTGCACCGGCTGCCGGTGGGGACACAGATCCCGATGGGCCGCGGCTGGGTGTGCGAAGTGCAGGGGGGGAACTGGGGCAGCCCCCTGACCTCGATGTTCATGCATGGTGGGTGGGGGCACCTGCTGGGCAACATGTGGTTCCTGCACATCTTCGGGAACAACGTCGAGGACTCGATGGGGCGCCTGCGATTCCTCGTCTTCTACCTGCTCGTGGGGCTCGCCGCCGCGGCGGCGCAGGTGCTGGTGAGTCCCGACAGCGCCGTCCCGATGGTCGGCGCCTCCGGCGCCATCGGGGGCGTGATGGGTGCCTACGTCCTGCTGTATCCGCGCGTGGCGGTAGACATCTGGTTCCCCCCTGTCTTCCGCTTCGTCTGGCCCGCCTGGGCCATGCTCGGCGTCTGGTTCGTCCTCGACAACCTCCTCCCCGCCTCACTGACGCTTGGCCTCGAGCGCCAGGGCGGTACCGCCTTCTGGGCCCACATCGGCGGTTTCGTAGCGGGGATCCTGCTCGTGATCCCCTTCAGGGATCCGGAACTCGTCGCGCAGCACCGGGCAGGGGCCCACTACTGGCGGCGGGGCAGCGGGGCAGCGAGGCAGTGAGGCAGCGGGGCAACCCTGCTCACCGAGCCCCGGATGGCGTCCCCCCTCTCCACATGGTGGAGAGGGGGTCAGGGGGTGAGGACTGCGTGAGAGGGGGACAGGGGGTGAGGACTGCGTGAGAGAGGGTCAGGGGGTGAGGTGGAGTCTACGGCACCTTCGGCAACGTCTCGAAAATCTTCCCCACCAGTGAATTGATCCGCTCCTCGCTCGGCGCGCCCTTCTTCGGCTCGCCGGTGTACATCCCGCGCCAGGCGGTTCTGCCCGCCCGCTCGTCCACCAGGTCCACCTCGAACGACGCCGTCGAGGTCGTCGCCCGTGTGGACACCACGGTGGTGTCCTTGAAGCCGTAGCCGTAGCCATACCCTCGGCCGCCGCCGACGTTCGGCCCGGTCACGCCGCCCGCCGTGGGGGCGAGCCCGGTGCTGCTCTGGACCTGCAGGAAGTACTGCACCTTGAAGGTGGCGGGAGTCCCGCTGTCCACGATGGTGTACCCCTTGGCCCGGAGCTGGGCCACGATGGCCCGCTGGATCATGTGGTGGACGCTGTCGTTGGCCACGCCCGGATCCACCCGCGCGCTGCCGTCCGTGGCGGTGCCCCGGAAATTGACCGTGGCCCCGCTCGGGATCGGCACCGCGTCGTTGCGCTCGGAACTGACGCCGGAGGTGCTGCTGCTGCAGGACGCGACGAGGACCGCCGCCAGCGCCAGAACGCTGCCCCCCAGCCCCGCTGCCCCCCGGCCCCGCCGCATTACTGCGGCACCTTCGGCAGCGTGCTGAAGATCGACGTCGCCAGCGAATTGAGCCGCGAATCGCTCGGCGCCGAGCTTTGCGCTTCGCCGTTGTAGATCCCCCGCCAGGCGGTCTTGCCGCTGGCGGCGTCCGCCAGGTCCACGACGAACGAGACGTTGGTGGTGGTGTAGGGCGTCGTGGTCGTCGTGGCCATGCCGCCGTACCCGCCCCAGCCGTAGCCGTACCCGTATCCGCCGTAGCCGCCGTAGTACGGACCCGCATACCCGACGCCGGTGGTGACCGTCTGGTACCCGGTGCTCTGCTTGACGCCCACGTAGTACCGCACGTTGAAGGTGGACGGCTGGCTGCTGTCGACGACGGTGTACCCCTTCTTCGTCAGCTGGGCCATGATGGCCTTCTGGATCCGGCTGTGGATGATGTCGTTGCCCACCGCGGGGTCGACCTGCGTGGCTCCCTCGGAAGTGGAGCCGTGGAAGGCGACCGTGGCCTTGGCCGGGATGGGGACGTCGGGGTTCCGCTCGGAGGTGATGGAGGGCGGCGAGCAGGCCGCGACGGCCAGCAGGCTCGCGGCCAGCGCCAGCCGAGAAAGACGGCTTCCGGAAATGGAACGGTGCATGGGAACAACCTCGATGGGGGTCGGCAGGCGAGTCGCCTGGGTGGAGAACGAACTTGAAATACTACCCAGACCGCCGGGGTTTGGCACCCCGGGGCGCTCGTTGACACCCCCGGTACCATCGCCTATTTTGCCCCCCGCATCGTCGGGCAGCCCCCTCAAGCTGGTTCGCGTGCCGGAGTCCCCCCTGACTCAGCGCTCCAACTCTTCGACCCTGCCGCCTTTGGGCGCGGGACGTGGCGACGCCACGTACCACACATCGACTTTGGAGTGCACGTGAAGCTCAACCACCGCTGGACCGCCCTGCGCTCGCTGCTCCTCGTCGGCCTCGCTGCCGCCACCGTCGCCGGTTGCAACGAGGCCGAGCCGGCCGAGCCGACACCGACCCCGACCGGCACCCTCGTCCTGATCCCGAACTACCGCGCCGAGGACATCTCCGCCGACGGGAAGACGATCCTCCTCACCGACCCGGCGTCGGCGACGGCGGACTTCTACTTCTACGACATCGCGGCTGGCACCACGACCTTCAAGGCCGCCGCCGGCGACGCGATATTCGATTTCTCCACCGGCATCTCGAACGCCGGCCGGGTCAGCGCCATCCACGGCAAGCCGGAAAACGCCGGCCTCTGGCAGCAGGCGGGCGGGTGGCTGGACCTCGGGAACATCTATCCGACCGGCTGTGAGTATGACGTGGACACGGGAGCCGAGAACGAGAGCGGCGGCTGGGACATCGACTCGGCGGGGCACCCGCGGTCGGCCTGGTCTGGAACGTTTGCAACGCCGAGGCCTTCCTGTGGACCGATGCCGGCGGCGCCGGCGGATTCGTCTCGCTCGACTCTGCTCGGCGACGCTCGCTTGCCGCGCTCGGCCCGAAGCCCCCCGCCAACCGCGCCACCGTCATTTCGGACGATGGCTATGACCATCGGTGGCTTCGCCTCGGAGCTCTGCCAACGTCGGCGGAAACGACTACTGGATCGACCGGCGGCCCGCGCTCTGGACCTCGAACGGCGCCGGCAGCATGATCCCCTCGGGCGGCGTCTACACCGACGACTGCCCGGGCGAAGTTCTGGCCATCAGCGGCGACGGCACGCGCGTGGCCGGCGTCTGGTGCCAGAAGGCCTGGACCTGGTCGGCCGCGGGCGGGGTCGTGGACCTCTCCGGCGACGGCTTCGGGTACGGCCAGGCGGTGGCGCTCAACGGCCAGCTCGTCTTCGGCACCAACTCGGCCGGCTTCTTCGACCCGCCGGTGCCCTTCGTCTGGACCCAGGCCGGCGGCGTGAAGTCGCTCCTCGACATCGCGGCCGCCAACGACATCACCATCCCGGCCAACTACTACTGGGAAAGCGTCGTGGCCGCCTCGGCGGACGGGACGATCGTCGTCGGCAGCGTGTACGACGAGGCCTTCAATCGCTACGTTTACGTCATGAAGCTGCCGGTCTCGGTCTACGGGCTGTAGCACCGAGCGCCGGCCAGCCGCGGTGGAGCACTCTGGGGCTGCCGCTCCTGCGCTCAGATTGGGAGCCCGCCCCCTGCCGGGGCGGCGTCTACCGCCCCGGCCTCTTTCTCCTCCCCCAACTTCCAGACCTCGATGCGATTCTCCTTCCTGACTCGCTCGCCCTGATGGCCCTGCCCGCAAGCCGCCGCTGGCCCAGCAGTCCGCGCCCGTCTCCGAGCTCCGGTACGACCTTGCCTTCACCTCCGCCACGGCGCAGGCGCGAAGCCTGACGGTCACCACCCGTTTCGAGGCCGGCGGCACCTCGCCGGTGCTGCTCTCCCTGCCGAGCTGGACCCCGGGGGCGTACGAGGTGTCGAACTTCGCCAGGCGGGTGTCGAGCTTCGCGGCTGCCCAGGGCGGCGTGCCCCTCGTGTGGGACAAGGCGGACCCCGACACCTGGCGCATCCGCCCGACCGGCAAGGGCGAGGTGACCATCACCTTCGACTTCCTGGCCGACCAGCTCGACAACGCGATGGCGTGGAGCCAGGCCGACTTCCTGATGGTCAACGGCACCAACGTCTTCCTCTATCCGGAAGGCCGGAGCCTCGACTTTCCCGCCACGGTGACGGTGACCACCGAGTCCGGCTGGCGCGTGGCCACCGGCATGGCGCCGGGCGGCGCGCCCCGCGCCTACCGCGCCGGCAACTACCACGACCTGGTGGACATGCCGTTCTTCGTCGGGCGGTTCGACCTCGACAGCACCCAGGTGCAGGGCAAGTGGGTCCGGCTGGCCAGCTACCCGGAGGGCGCCTTGGCCGGGGCGGCGCGCACCGAGTTCTGGGCGGAGCTGGAGAAGTACCTGCCGGTCGAGATCGCCGTCTTCGGCGTGGCGCCGTACGACAGCTACACCAATCTCCTCATTTTCGACCAGGAGTACGGCGGCGGGAGCGCGCTCGAGCACCAGAACTCCCACGTCGGCATCTACACGCCGCTGCTGATCGGGAACCCGGTGCTCCCGTCCATCACCGCCCACGAGATCTTCCACCTCTGGAACGTGAAGCGGCTCCGCCCCGCCGACATGGTGCCGTACACCTACGACCGCTGGATGCCGACGCCCTGGCTCTGGGTCAGCGAGGGCATCACCGATTACTACGCCGACGTCGCGCTGGTCCGCGCCGGGGTGATCGATTCCGCCGAGTTCCTGGCGCTGACCGCCGGCAAGATCCAGGAAGTGGCCGACGTGCCCGTCGTGTCACTCGAGGACGCCTCCATTTCGGCCTGGATCGGGATGACGGACGGCACCGGCTCGATCTACTATCCGAAGGGGTCGCTGGCCGGGATGCTGCTCGACATCCGGATCCGCGCCGCCTCCGGGAACCGGAAGTCGCTCGACGACGTGATGCGCTCGCTCTACCGCTCGACCTATGAGAAGGGCAGGGGGTTCACCGGGAAGGAGTGGTGGGCCGCGGTGTCGTCGGCGGCCGGCGGCGCGTCGTTCGAGGAGTTCAACGCCCGCTACATCGACGGCCGAGAGCCGTTCCCCTACGCCACGGACTTCGCCCTGGCGGGCATCACCTTCGTGGTCGACAGCAACCGGATCCCGCGACTCGGCATCCAGTCCCGCGGCGACTCCACGCCCGAGGTCGTCGTCGGGATGTCGCCGGGGGGCGCGTTCGCCGCCGCCGGCGGCCTGGTCGGCGACGAACTGGTCCGAGTCGGGGACGTCGAGGTGGCCGGCGGCGACTGGGCGCCGAAGTTCCGCACCAAGTACGGGGCCAGCGCCGAGGGGACCGTCGTCCCCGTGGTGGTCCGCCGTGGCGGGCAGCCGGTCACGCTGCCGATGGCGCTCCGGTTCGTGACGGTCCGGAGCTACCGCCTTGTCCCCGACCCGAACGCCTCCCCGGCCGCGGTGCAGGTCCGGCAGGGAATCATGCGGGGAACCGTCGCGAAGTAGTCCCCGGGAGCGCGCGTGACCTACCTGCTGCCTGGCGCCCTCGCCGCGATGCTCGTCGCGGCGCTGGCGCTGCCCACCACCGCCGACCGCCTGCGCGGCGCGCTCGGCCTCCCACCATACGTGCTTGGCGCCGCGAGCCTCCCGTTCCTGCCCGGGTTCCGCGGGCCGTCGCTCACCGTCTGGATCAGTGCGGCGCTGCTGCTGCTCGGACCCGCCATGCTGCTCGTGGCGGCAGGGCGGGCCGCGGAGCCGCTCCGCCGGCACCGGGGGCGTCTCCTCCTGGTCCTGCTCGGCGTCGGCGCGGGGGTCGCAGCCGCCTGGCCCACGCTCGACGCCGGTGGCGTCTTTCCCGGACTCGTGACGACGGCGGCCGTCGCCTCCGCGTGCCTCCTCGCCTGGATGGTCGCGTCGGCGCTCGGCCTCGGGCGCGGCGTGCGCTGGCTCGACGCCCGGATCCCGTCGCGTGCCACCGGGTATTCCTGGGGGACACCGCTGCTGGCCGCGGCCGCCATGGCCGTGTACCTGGCGTTCCTCGCCCGGCCGCTCTGGGTCCTTTCCTGGCAGCCGATCGGCGTGGGCCTCGCGGTCCTCACCGCATGGTGGGCGGCCGCCACCGGACGCGCGCCGATGGCGGCGGCGAGCGCGGCCTTCGCCGCGGCGTTCTGCACCGTGGATGGGGTGCCGACCGGATGCCTGCTGCTCCTGACGGGGGCGCTGGCGTACCGGACGCACCCCCGCGTGGCCGCGGTGGCGCTTGCCGCCGGCGGCTACCTCGCGGCGCCGGCGCTGCTCGACGCCGAGGTGCTGTTCACGGTGCTGCTCACCGGTGCGGCGTCCGCGCTCGTCGCGGCGCTCGCCATGGCGCCGGAGGCGGGCGAGGGCTCGCGTTGACCCTCCCCGGAGGGCGGCCCATATTACCCGCTTCAATACTGACTGCTTCGCTCGCCAATACAGGAGCCTCATCATGACCGTTCACCCTGCCCGCCCTCCCCTACGATTACGCCGCGCTGGAACCCCACATCGACGAAGCCACGATGCGGATCCATCACGACAAGCACCACGCCGCCTACGTCAACAACCTGAACGCCGCGCTCGAGGGCCAGGATGCGCTCAAGGGCAAGACCATCGAGGCGATCCTCGCCGACCTCGAGATGGTGCCCGACACCATCCGGATGGCGGTCCGCAACAACGGCGGCGGTCACTACAACCACACGATCTTCTGGGAAATGATGACGCCGGGCGGCGCGAAGGAGCCGGGCGGGGCGCTGGCCAAGGCCATCGACGGCGCGTTCGGCGGCTTCGCCGCGTTCAAGGAACAGTTCGCCAAGGCGGGCGCCACCCGGTTCGGCTCCGGATGGGCCTGGCTGTCCATGGACATCGCGGGCAAGCTCTCTGTCGAAAGCACGCCGAACCAGGACACCCCGCTTTCCTCCAACCGCACGCCGCTCCTCGGCTGCGACGTCTGGGAGCACGCCTACTACCTCAAGTACCAGAACCGGCGGCCGGATTACATGGCCGCGTGGTGGAACGTGGTGAACTGGGACGTGGTGGCCGCGCGGTACGGGAAGTAGGGACTGAGGACTGAGGACTGAGGACCAACCAGTAACGGAGCGCGCGGTGATTTCTGGATTGCCTGACGTTGGGAGTGTCGCTCCCGACTTCACCCTGCCGTCCACCTCCGGATCGGAGGTCACGCTGTCGGCGCTGCGGGGCAAGCGGGTGCTGATCGCCTTCTTCCCGCTCGCCTTCACGGGCACCTGCACCACCGAGATGTGCACCTTCTCCCAGGACTACGGGCGCTTCGCCGACGCCGACACGGTGGTGCTCCCCATCTCGGTGGACTCGGTGCCGACCCTCAAGGCGTTCAAGGCCAGGGAGCAGATCAGCGTGGACCTGCTGAGCGACTTCAGGCGGACGGTGTGCAAGGCCTACGGCACCTTCCTCGAGGAGCGCTTTCACTCGAGCCGGGCGTACATCCTCGTGGACGCGAAGGGCGTCGTGCGGTGGACGCATGTCGAGACGGTCGTCGGCCAGTTCCGCGGCACCGAGGAACTCCTGGAACGGATCAAGGCCGCCGCTTGAACGGCCTGGGCCCCTGGACCGCCTCCACGGCCACCCATTCCTATGCACTCCCCGCCGGATCCGGCGAGTCCTGGGTCATTCCGGGGCGCCGCGCGGCGGTCGTCGGCACCGCGGACGCAGGCCTCCTTCACGCTTGGATCCATCCTTACCGGGTCGTCCAGGACGCCACCCTCCTCGTCGGTGGCTCGGCGACGGCCCCCGTCCGCCTGACCGTTTCCCCCGAGCAGGTGGTGCGGAGCAGCCTCGCGCACGGCGCAGCGGTGACGGAGCGCTGGACCGTGGCGCTCGAGCACCCGATGATGGTGTGGCAGGTCGAGGCACCCGACGGAGTGCCCGTCTCCCTCGAGTGGACGGTGGATATCGGCTCCGCCGCCCCCGCACCGGAGTGCCTGCCGGCGGCGGACAGGCGCAGCGCGGTCTTGCGCTGGCCGGGGCAGTCGTTCCGGTTGATCATCGAGGTCGAGGGTGGTGCGCTCGATTCCACGACCGACGGCTCGGTGGTGCGAATCGCGGTCCACGCGGAGGGGGCCTGCCGCGTGCGCCTGACGGGAGCCGCCGATGAACCCGACCTCGAGCGCTCCCGGCAGCTGCTCGCGCGCCGGGGCTTTGCCGGGCTCCTTCGCCAGCGCGCCGATCACGCCGCCGAGCTCGCGTCGTACGCCACCTCGATCGAGACGCCCGAACCCGCGCTGGCCGAGTCCTTCGAGTGGGCCAAGGTTCACATGGACGGTCTGCTGGTGGGAACGCCCGGCGTCGGTCGCTGCCTGGTATCGGGCTACACGGCGGATCAGGCGGCGCCGAGGTTCGTGACGGAAGCCGCCTGTCGCGTGGCGTTCGCGCAGTTGGCGGCCGGCGACAGGACCGGACCGAGGGACACGCTCAAGTTCCTGTCGCTCAGTCAGGACGATGGCGGCCGAGTCGTGGAAGAGTGCTCCACGGGTGGGGATGCCCGCTACGGCGCGGGGGCGGTGCCGATCTACTTCTTGCTGGCTGCGCGGTACGCCGCCTGGACCGGCGAACTCGATTTTCTGTCCCGCCGCTGGGCCGCCATCCGGCGGGCGTTCGAGGTGGGGCTCGCCAGCCGACCCTGGGAGGGGGACCCCTCCATGGCGAGTCGGTGGCACGCGGCCCTGGTCGGGCTCCAGCCGCTGGCGGAGGCGCTCGGTCATCCCGAGGTGGCCGAGCACCTCGCGGCGGTGGCGGATGAGGCGCGAGCCGCCGCCGGTCCCGCTACTTTCCTCCCGGAGCCGGCTGCCCTCGGGCAGTTTCGGGACGGCCGCTTCGAGGGCGGACTCGACGCGTGGCGCGCCGCCGCAGCGGATGTGCGCCGGACCCATGGTGTCTCCGCCGCCTCGAGTTGTGCCACGCTGGCGGTCGAGGGGCTTTGGGGTGTGGAGCCGAGCGCGCTCGAGGGTGGTGTGCGCGTGGCACCCTGGTTCCCGCCGGACTGGGATTCCATGTCCATCGAGCGGATCCGGGTGGCGCGGACGGTCCTCAGTGTCCGGATCCGCCGCCGGTTCGGCCAGGTGGCAGCCCGCGTCGAGCGGGTCCACGGTCCCCGGATGCACGTGGAGTTCGCGCTGCGCGGCGATCCGGCGCTGGCCACCGTCCAGCTCGACGACGTGGAGCTGGGAAGTGGGCGGGTGGCCTTCGAGGCCGACGCCACGCACGCGCTGGTCTGGCATTCCTGAGCCAACTTCTGGAGCCGTCTCCGAATGCGATCCTTCCCCCGTTGGGCCCTGGCGCTGACCCTCTTTCTGGCCACCGGGTGCCGGCTCGAGTCCCACCCGCCGCCGGGCGTCCCGGCGGACGAGGCGGCCGTGCGTTCCGCCGTGGCGGCGTGGCTGGCCAGGGAGCAGCCGTGGGCGCAGGTCATCCGGACCACGGTCCGCCAGGAGGGCGACCTCGCCTCCGCCTGGACCATTACCTCTCCGCCGTCGAACGAGGGCCAGGGGGAGCGGGCCACCCTCTTCGTCCTGCGGCGGGAAGTCGCCGGCTGGACCGTCGAGTTTCACGGGTCTCCCTCCCGCTAGCCGGCCCGTGGCGCCGCGCCGCATCGCGGGTTCTATTTCGCCCATGACGAGGGATT
The DNA here is from genome assembly GCA_963777835.1 of uncultured Gemmatimonadales bacterium. Lineage (GTDB taxonomy): Bacteria > Gemmatimonadota > Gemmatimonadetes > Gemmatimonadales > GWC2-71-9 > SPDF01. Next base: position 27,084 of record CAVZRK010000006.1, read on the forward strand.
GGTGACCGAAGCAACCGCCGGTGCCGCGGGCGCGCTCGACCTGGTCGGCGCGGTCGCTCGACTGCTCAACTCGAGCGACTCGAAAGACGCCATCGGTCGCGTCGCCGAGCTGCTCCGGCGCGGAGTCCCCGCCACGTCGGTCACCATTTGGGTGCGCCAGCCCAGCGGGGCGGCGTTCACCCCCTTTGCCGCGCCGCCCTCCCCGACGCCACCCTTTCCCCGCGCGACGCTCGAGGGAATCCCGGACGCCGACCCCGCCGCCGTGCGCCTCCCCCTCGAGCACGAGGGCACCACGGTGGGCGTGCTGGTGCTCGAAGGGGTGGGGCCCGGGCCCGGGCGGACCGCCGCCGCCATCGTGGCCGACCTGCTGGCCCCGCACGTGGCGCTCATCGAGCTCTCCGAGGACCTCGCCTTCGAGGTGGCGGTGCGCGCCCGGCAGATCGAGGAGCAGCGCCGGTTCACGGGGCTCGTCATCGACTCGCTGCCGGTGGGGCTGTACGTGGTGGACCGCGAGTACCGCATCCAGATCTGGAACCGCAAGCGGGAAACGGGCACGCAGGGCGTGCACCGCGACGAGGTGGTGGGGCGGCCGGTGTTCGAGGTGCTCACCCGGCAGTCGGCCGAGCAGCTCAAGGCGGAGTTCGACCAGATCTTCGAGTCGGGGCAGATGTCGCAGATGGACATCGAGGTGGACGACGCGGCGGGCGGGCGGTTCTACCGGATCAGCAAGATCCCGATGCGCCTGGGCGGCGACCAGATCTCGCACGTCATCACCATCGGCGAGGACGTGACCGAGTGGTACCGGATCCACCGCCGCATCATGCAGAACGAGAAGCTCGCGGCGGTCGGGCAGCTGGCCGCCGGCATCATGCACGAGATCAACAACCCGCTCGCCACCATCGGCGCCTGCGCCGCGGCCCTCGAGGGCCGGCTGGCGGAGGTGCCCGTCGCGGCCCAGGGCGCGTTCAAGGAGTACATCGACATCATCGACAAGGAGGTCGAGCGCTGCACCAACATCGTGGACGGTCTGCTCGACTTCAGCCGTCCCAAGGGCGTCCAGAAGACTCCGGTGACGGTGAACACCGTGATCGAGGACACCTTCTTCCTGCTCAAGCACCACACCCGGTTCAAGAAGATGACGGTCCAGCGCGAGCTCACGGACGGCCTGCCGCAGGTCCACGCGAACGCGGAGCAGCTGGTGCAGGTACTGATGTCCCTCATGCTCAACGCCGTGGACGCCATGGAGGCGGGCAACGGCCGCCTGACGGTGCGGAGCGGGATGGGCGGTCACCGGGGGGAGGAGGTGGTCGTCGAGGTGCAGGACACCGGCATGGGCATCCCGCGCGCGGAGCAGACCAAGATCTTCGAGCCGTTCTACACCACCAAGCCGCAGGGCCGGGGCACCGGCCTCGGCCTCTCCATCTGCTACGGCATCGTGGAGGACCACCGGGGGCGGCTCGAGGTGGAGAGCCAGCCCGGACTCGGCGCCACGTTCCGCGTCTTCCTGCCGGCGCTCCCGTGAAGATCCTCGTCGTCGAAGACGACCCGACCGTCGGCCCGTACGTCACGCGCGGGCTCGAGGAGCACCAGAACCACGTGGACCTGGTGGACGACGGGCTCGAGGCGCTTCGCCTCGCCTCCGGCGGGCTCTACGACCTGGTGGTCCTCGACCTCCGGCTCCCGGGGATGACCGGGCTGGAGATCGTCCGGACCCTGCGCGACCGCGGCGTCACGACGCCGATCCTGATCCTGACGGCGCAGGACGCGGTGGACTTCAAGGTGCAGGTCCTCCGGGCCGGCGCCGACGACTACGTGACCAAGCCGTTCGCCTTCGAGGAACTCCTGGCCCGGGTGGAGGCGATCGGCCGGCGGCCCAAGCAGGTGGCGCCGCCCGCGATGGTGGTCGGCGACCTCTCGCTCGACACCGGAACGCGGGAGGTGCGGCGCGCCGGCGAGCTGCTCGACCTGACGCCGAAGGAGTACGCCGTCCTGGAGTACCTGATGCGCCACGCCGGCCGGGTGATGAGCCGCACGCTGATCACGGAGTACGCCTGGGACTACCACTTCGATCCCGGCACGAACATCGTGGACGTCGTCATCAACCGGCTGCGCAAGAAGGTGGATTCGGGGCACCAGACCAAGCTGATCCACACGGTGCGCGGCGTGGGGTACGTGGTCAAGGCGTGAACACGATCCGCGGGCGGCTGACCTTCTGGTACACCGTCGCCCTCACGGCGACGGTGCTCGTCTTCGGCACCGCGCTCTACCTCGAGCGGCGCCAGTCCAGCGTCCGGGAGCTCGACCAGCGGCTCGCGCTCGAGGCCGACTTCGCGCGCCGCTGGCTGCACGAGTCGTACAACGTCCTCTCCACCGTCCTTCGGCCCACCGATCCGCAGGAACTCCAGCCGGGCGTCGCGGCCAACTTCGAGGGGGTGCGCGACCTCCTCCTCGTCTTCGACCGCCGGGGCCGCACCCTCTACATCAACGACCCGGTCCGCCAGCTCAACTTCGCCGCCATCGAGGTGCTCGTGTCACTCGCCGGCGCGGTCCCGTCGCCGTCGGCCACCGGCACGGCGGTCCTCCCCGGTGGGGAGGAGCCGATGCGGTACGCCCGGCTGCCGGTGGACGGCGCGGGCCAGGAAGTGGGCGCGGTGGTGGTGGCCGCCCCGCTCTCCGCCGTGGCGTTCGGGCCGGCCGACCTGCTCCGCTCGATGGTGCTGGTGGTGCCCCTCATCCTGATCGCGTCCGGGGTCCTGGGGTGGTTCCTGGCGGGGCGCGCCATGCGCCCGGTCGAGCGGCTGATGGACGAGGTGCAGGAGGTGACCGACGGCCGGAGCCTTCACCGCCGCGTGGCGGTGCCGACCTCCGGCGACGAACTGGCCCGCCTGGCCGTGACCCTCAACGCCATGTTCAGCCGCCTGGAGCAGAGCTTCAGCCAGCTGCGCCGGTTCACGGCGGACGCCAGCCACGAACTCAAGACGCCGCTGACGGTGCTCCGGGCCGGGATCGAGCGCTCGCTTGTGCACCCCGGGACGCCATCCGAGGTGCTCGAGGCGCTGGACACCACGCTGGAGCAGCTCAACCAGCTGAACGAACTGGTGGACAGCCTCCTGACGCTGGCCCGCGCGGACGAGGGGCGGGCCCCGCTGGCGCTGGAGACCCAGGATCTTCGCGCGCTCGTGGTGGATGTCGGCGAGACCGCCGGGATGCTGGCGGAGCAGCACGGCCTGACGACGCAGGTGTCGGTGCCCGACCACCCGGTCGAGGTGCAGGTGGACCCGCACCGGATGCACCAGCTGCTGCTCAACCTGGTGACCAACGCCGTGAAGTACACGCCGGCGGGGGGCTCCGTGGCGGTCGCGCTGGAGGACGGGGAGGAGGGGGTCCGCCTGGTGGTGCGCGACACCGGCATCGGGATCGCCTCGGTGGACCTGCCTCACATCTTCGACCGCTTCTGGCGGGCGGACCCGGCCCGTTCCCGGACCGGGGACCGCCCGGGCGTCGGGCTGGGGCTGGCCATCACCAAGTGGATCGCGGAGGCCCACGGCGGGACGATCACGGTGCAGAGCCGACCGGGGCGGGGATCCACCTTCGTGGTCGTCCTGCCCCGCGCGGGGGGTAGCGGGAGTGGGGATGCGGGGTAGATTGACGCCCGACCACCCAGGAATTCCGTGTCGGAACTCCTCATTCCGTTGTTATCGAATTGTCATCTAAGGGCCACACGGAGGCAAGACGGGCTGCGTAGCTTGCAACCCATGCCTGACTCACCACGGAGGTAGTACCGTGTTCGAGGTTCTGGTCGAATCCAAGCCCAAGAAGGAACGCTCCGCCGCCCAGTTCGCGGCGTCGGTGGTCATCCACGTGCTGCTGATCACCGGCGCCGTGATGGCCACCAAGGGCGCCGCGGAGGTCGTCCGCGAGCGGCTGGCGGACACCACCCTGGTGTTCCTCGAGCCGCCCAAGCCGGAGGCCCCGCCGCCGGACCAGCCGCCGCCCGACGCCATCGTGAGCGCCAATCCGCCGCCCAAGGGGTTCCAGACGGTGGTCGCGGTGCAGGACATCCCGACGGAAATCCCGCCGATCAACCTGAACGAGCGGTTCGATCCCAAGGACTTCACCGGCACCGGCGTGCAGGGCGGCGTCTCGGTCGGCGTGGTCGGCGGAACCGGCCCCGTCACCGGCGAGACCTACCTCGAGGCCCAGGTGGACGATCCGCCGGACCTCATCTCGGCGGGCCCGCGCCGCTACCCGCCGGTGCTCGAGCGGGCCGGCGTCGGCGGCCGTGTCATCGCCCAGTTCGTGGTGGACACCACCGGCCACCCCGAGACCAACGGTTTCCGGATCCTCAGCAGCACCAACCCGGCGTTCAACGAGCCGGCCAAGGAAATGATCATGAAGAGCGTCTTCCGGCCCGGCAGGGTGCGCGGGCAGGCGGTGCGCGTGCAGGTGCAGCAGGCCGTTTCGTTCAACCCGTAGCCCCCGACCTTATCCCCGCCGCCGGCGCCGCCGGCGGCACGCAGCAGGCTCTCAGGAGGTTCGACCGATGAACGTTTCAATGCTCGAACTGTGGACCCAGTCCGGCGCCTTCGCCAAGGGCGTGGTCGTCGTGCTGGCCATCATGTCCATCTACTCGCTCACGATCGCGGTGACCAAGCTCATCCAGATCAAGCGCAGCACGAACGCGACGCGGAAGTTCGCGCCGCAGCTCTCGAAGGCCATCATGGAGGACAACCTCGAGCTGGCCATCAAGCTCTCCGAGCAGCACAAGATCGGCCACATCGCCCGCGTCCTCGGCGGCGCCCTGGGCGAGATGAAGCCGCTCATCAGCGACAAGGCCACCATCACCGCCGCGGACATCAACTCGGCCGAGCGGGCCATCGAGCGCCAGATGCTCATCCAGCTCTCGGAGTTCCGCCGCGGCCTCGGCGTGCTGGGCACGGTCGGGTCCACCGCGCCGTTCGTCGGCCTCCTCGGCACCACGATGGGTATCGTGAACGCCTTCACCGGCATGGCGGCCGCCGGCGCGTCGGGCGGCCTCGCGGGCATCTCGGCCGGTATCGCCGAGGCGCTCATCACCACCGCCTTCGGCCTCCTGGTCGCCATCCCGGCGGTGTGGTTCTACAACTACTTCACCACCAAGATCGAGAACCTCACGGTCGAAATGACCTACGCCTCGAAGGAACTCATCGACTAGCTCATCAAGAACGTGGGCGCGCGTTCGGGCCGGTCGATCTTCACCAAGGAATTCCAGGCCCAGAAAGCGGTGACCGGCAGTGGCCATCTCCACGGGTAGTGGCAGGGGAAAGGTGAACGCGGACATCAACGTCACGCCGATGATCGACGTGATGCTGGTGCTCCTCATCATCTTCATGATCGTCACGCCGCTCATCGCGGCCGGCTTCCAGGCCACCCTGCCCAAGGGCAAGAACCTGGACCCGAGCCCCGAAGAGGACACGGACGTCATCCTCGGCATCGACAGGAACGGCAAGTTCTTCCTCGACACCAAGCCGATCGACGAAGCCGTGCTGGAGGACTACCTCCGCACGGTGTACGCGGCCCGGACCGAGGACAAGATCCTGTACTTCAAGGCCGACAACAACCTGAAGTACGGCCGGGTGCAGGACGCCGTCGAACTGGCCCGACGGGCGGGCGTGCGCGTCCTCGCCGCGATCACGGAGCCGCAGAACACCGGGCTCCTGCAGCACGAAGAGGAGAAATAGCCCATGTCCATGTCCGCGGGTGGAAGCAACCCCGGGGAAGTCTCCTCGGAAATCAACGTCACGCCGATGATCGACGTGCTGCTGGTGCTGCTGATCATCTTCATGATCACGCAGCCGCTGTCGCGGATGGCCATGGACGTCCAGGTCCCGCCGCCCGACACGCCGCAGACCAACCAGCAGCCGTCGTTCCAGATCGTGCTCGAACTGCGGGACGACGGCACCTACGCCATCAACTCGCAGCCGTACCCGAAGGACCAGCTCGACGCGCAGCTGCACGCCATCTACGACGCGCGCCCGGCCAAGCTGATGTTCGTCAAGGCGGGCCCGAACCGGATCTACCAGGACGTCATCGAGGCCATGGATATCGCGCGCGGTGCCGGCGTCCAGGTCATCGGGTTCACCCCGAAGGACGTGCAGTAGGACGCACTCGTGCGGCAGGCCGGCTTCCGGACGTCTCCCGGGAGCCGGCCGTGTGAACGCCTCATAGCCTTTTCCGACGGGCGCCGGCCCCCGCCTCTGGCGGTGGTGCCGGCGCCCGCCGATGTATCATGGAGCCGTGACCCAGACCTCATCGCCACCCACTCCGCACCCGCTCTTCGAAGCGCGGCGCGACCCGCGTCGCTTCCTTGGAGCGGCCGTGTCGCTGCTGTTCCACGCCGTGCTGCTGGTGCTCATCATCCGGGGCGCGGTGGATGAGTTCATCCAGACGCCGGCGGCCGGAAGCCTGTCGCTCCCGCCCGGTGGTGGCGGCGGCGGCGGGGGTGGCGGGGGCCAGAGGCTCCGATATATTTCGCTCCCGCCGTTGCAGCGAGCCGCTGCGCCGGCGCCGGCACAACAGCCGACCGTCCCGCCGCCCGAAGTCGCGCCACCCGCAGTCGTGCCACCGACCCCAGCGCCAGCCATCGAGCAGCCGACTCCAGCGGCGGTCGTGCAGGTGGCGGACAGCGTGCCGGTGAGCGGAGCCGGCGCGGGGGCGGCGGGCGTCGGGCCCGGCAGCGGCGGTGGGAGCGGTGGGGGGTCCGGCGGCGGCGTGGGCACCGGCACCGGGGCCGGGAGCGGCCCAGGCACCGGGGGCGGTGGCGGAGGGGGGACGGGCCGCGAGCCGGAGTGGAGCTACGGCAACTTTCCGATGGACCGGCCGCCCAAAGAGCTGAGGGGCGTCACGCTCCAGGTGATCTTCCATGTCCAGGCCGATGGCCGGGTGTCACGGGTGGACACCGATCCGGAAATCAGGGACCGCGAGTATGCGCGCCGGTTCACCGAGCGCGCCATGACCTACCGCTTCAAGCCCGCGCGCAACGCTGAAAATGTGGCCGTGCCGGGCCTGTACCGGATGACCTTCACCCTGCCTTCGAAATAGGACGCGATGAGCCAGCTCTTCCGCCTCAAGTCGGTCCAGGACTGCGAGGACGATCTCGCCTCGCGCGGCGGGCTCCGCCGGACTCTCGGCAAGTGGCACCTCACGGCGCTCGGCGTCGGCGCCACCATCGGGGCGGGCATCTTCGCCACCACCGGCACCGCCATCGTCGGTGACGCCGTCCGGCCCGGCGCCGGCCCCGCCATCATCCTCTCCTTCATCCTCACCGCCGTGGCCTGCGGCTTCGCGGCGCTCTGCTACGCCGAGTTCGCGGCCATGGTGCCGATCGCCGGCTCCGCCTACACCTACGCCTACGCCTCCCTCGGCGAGTTCGTGGCGTGGATCATCGGGTGGGACCTGATCATCGAGTACGCGGTGGGCAACATCGGCGTGGCCATCGGATGGTCGGGGCACTTCCGGGAACTGATCAGTCACTTCGGCCTGTCGCTGCCGGCGTGGCTGGCCACCGACTACCGGACCGCCTACGACGCGGTCAAGGCGCTCGCGGCCGGGGCCACCGACCCGAACACCGCCTACCTGGCCTCGGCGGTCACGGGCGCGCCGGTCCTCTTCGGCCTGCCGGTCATCGCCAACATCCCGGCGTTCCTGTCGGTCATGTTCATCACCGTCCTCCTGGTGTACGGCATCAAGGAGTCCGCCAACTCGAACAACGCGATGGTGCTCCTCAAGATCGGCATCATCCTCTTCTTCATCGCCGTCGGCCTGACCCTTCTCAAGCCCGACAACTGGACCAACCCCGCCACCGGCGGGTTCGCCCCGAACGGGCTGTCGGGCATCGGCGCCGGTGCGGCCATCATCTTCTTCAGCTACATCGGCTTCGACGCCGTCTCCACCGCGGCCGAGGAGTCGAAGGACCCCGGCAAGGACATGCCGTTCGGCATCATCATGAGCCTGGCCATCTGCACGGTGCTCTACATCGCGCTCTCGGCCGTCATGACCGGCATCGCCCCGTGGCAGACGCTTGGCACCGCGGAACCGATGATCACCGCGCTCACCTTTGCGGACGGGCCGCCGCGGCTCCTCAGCGCGTCACGGTTCATCATCTCGCTGGGCGCGGTCATCGCCATGTTCAGCGTGCTGCTCGTCTTCCAGCTCGGCCAGCCCCGCATCTTCATGTCGATGTCCCGCGACGGGCTGCTGCCGCCCTTCCTGGCCAAGGTGCACCCGCAGTTCAAGACGCCGTACGTCGGCACCATCCTGACCGGCATCTTCGTCGGCGTCTTCGCCGCCTTCGCCAACATCGCGGAGGTGGTGGACCTGACCAACATCGGCACCCTCTTCGCCTTCGTGCTGGTGTCCCTCGGCGTCATCGTCCTGCGCTACAAGGAGCCCGAGCGGGTGCGCCCGTTCCGGGTGCCCTTCGTGCCGTGGACGCCGATGATCTCCATCGTCGCCTGCCTCTACCTGATGTTCAAGCTGCCCAAGGTGACGTGGGAGCGGTTCGGGATCTGGCTGCTGGTGGGATTGGTGATCTACTTCCTGTACGGGGTGCGGCACAGCAGGCTGCGGATCAAGGACGCGGCGGGGCAGGGGGGCAGCGGGGCAGCCGGGCAGTAACACGAAGCCCCCTCTCCCGGAGGGAGAGGGGGATGGGGGTGAGGAGTCTCTCAGGAGGTGCGCCTACAGCTTCGCCGCCTGCATCAGCGCCCCCAGCGTCGCATCCACCACCGTGGCCAGCGGTCGCAGCGCGGGTTCGGTCCCCAGTTTTTCAAGCACCGCGCTCCGCAAGGAGCGCTCTTCAGCCAGCATCCCCCCCATCAGCGCCACCCCCACCCGCTCGCCGGTCGGGAACTCGTCGGCCAGCCGCAGGACGAGTGCGCTCAGCTCCCGCGCGGCGTAGTCCGCAATCCCCTGCGCCACGAGGTCGCCCCGTTCCGCCGTGTGCAGCACGTGCGGCGCGAGCGCGGCCACCTCGGCCGGCCCCGCCGATGCGGCCCACCGGACCAGGGCGCCGAAGTCGAGGCTCCGGGTCACCTCCATGAGCACCGGCGTGAGCGCCGTCTCGGGGCTGCGCCCGTCCTGCGCCCGGCTCACCGCGCCGAGCGCCGCCCGCCCGATCGCGTAGCCGCTTCCTTCGTCTCCCATCTGCCAGCCGTAGCCGCCTCGCCGGAGCATGCGCCCTTCGGGGTCGCGGCCCAGCACCACGCTCCCCGTGCCCGCCACCACCACGATGCCCGGCCCCTCGCCGAAGGCGGCGGTGAGCGCGATCTCGATGTCGGTCGTGACGCGCACCCGGTCGGCCAGCGCCTCGGTGCGGAGCGCCTGCTCCAGCTCCATCCGTTCCGATTCCCGGCCCGCGCCCGCCGCGCCGACCACGAGCACCGATCCGCGCGAACTCCCCGCCGCCGCGAGCGCCTTCCGGACCGTCTCCGCGATGGTGGCCGCGGACGCGATGGCCCGCCCGGGGCGCACCGCGCCGCCCGGGCCGAGCGCGCGGCCGCGGACGTTGGCGGCGTCGCCGACCGACACGGCGGTCTTGGAGCCGCCGACATCGGCGCCGATCAGCGGGAGCGTCACCGGGAAGTCTCTCTGTGGGGGAAGGCGGCGAACAGCACTCCGGCCAAGATAGTCAGCCCGGTACCGAGCGGCACGTACCACGGCCAGGCCAGACGGCCCACCGGCGCGAGCCACTCGAGCGACGGCTGGGCGGCGAGCTGCGCGGAGAAGACGACGACCAGCATGACGGCCACCGACAGCAGCACGGCGCCGACGACGTCCCGGCCCGCGGGCCCGCGTCACCCGCGCGGCCAGGACGTAGGTGCCGAGCAGCGCGCCGTAGGTGATGGATGCGATGGAGAGCGCCAGGACCACCACCGGCGTGTCGCCCCCGCGCGCGATCTGGTGGAAGAGGAGCGCCGCCCCGATCAGCGCCACTCCCCAGAGCGCGGAGAAGACCCGCCCGAGCTTGAGCAGGCGGACCGGATCGGTGACGCCGGTCCACGAGGCGTAGAGGTCGTGGGTCACCGAACTGGCGAGCGCGTTGATGGAGGAGCTGATGGTGCTCATCGCCGCCGCGAGGATGCCTGCCACCATGAGCCCCGCGAGCCCGGTGGGGAGGTGCTCGAGGATGAAGCGCGAGAAGATTTCGTCGGCCGGCATCCCCTCGGGCGCGAGCCCCGCGGCCCAGATGGCGGAGCCGATCATCAGGAAGAGGCAGAACTGCAGGATGACGGCGACGCCGGACCCGACCACCGCCACCTGCGCGTCACGGAGCGACCGGGTGGCGAGCAGCCGCTGGACGATGAGCTGGTCGGTGCCGTGCGACGCCGCCGACAGCAGCGCGCCGCCCACCAGCCCGCCGAGCAGGGTGTAGGTCTGGGTGAAGCTGATGACGGGGTTAAGGACCCGGAGCTTGCCCGCCTCCGCGGCCATGGTGAGCGCCTGCCCCGGCGCCACCCGCGAGGTGCCAGGCGATGAAGAGCGCCGCGACGCCGCCGGAGACGTACACCGCCAGCTGGATCACGTCGGCCCAGACGACCGCCTTGAGGCCGCCGAGCAGGGTGTAGAGCAGGGTGATCCCGCCCATGGCCACGATGGCGGTGGGCACCGACCACCCGGTCAGGAGCGCCAGCGGGATCGAGCCGGCAAAGATCCGCACGCCGTCGCCCAGGAGGCGGGTGACGAGGAAGACCACCGAGACCAGCCGTCGGCTCGTCGGCCCGAAGCGGGTCTCGATCCGCTGGTAGGCCGTCTCCTGGTCGCCGCGGAAATAGCCGGGGAGGAGCCAGAGCGCCACGGCGAACCGGCCGACGAGATACCCGAAGGTGAGCTGGAGGAAGGTGAGGTCGCCCCGCGCGCCGAGGCCGGGAATCGAGATGACGGTGATGGCGGAGGTTTCGGTCGCGACGATCGAGAAGAGCACGGCCCACGCGGGCAGGTTGCGGGCGCCGAGGAAGTAGTCGCCCGCGGTGGCCTGCGAGCGGGACACCCAGAGCCCCACGCCGATGGTGAGCGCGAAGTAGGCCACGATGACGGCGAGGTCGAGTGGCGCCATGCGGCCTCAGGTCGGAGGCGGGCGGGGAGGGGCAACGAAAGAGGGGGGATCAATCCCCCCTCCTCGGCATTCGGGTTTCTGTCTTGCGAGGAGGCCCCGAGGGGGCCGACGAAGCAATCTCGTGCTGGAACGAGATTGCTTCGGCCACTGCGCGGCCTCGCAATGACAGAATTCAGTGCTACGCCGTGAAGCTGCTCCCGCAGCCGCAGCCGCCCGTCGCGTTCGGGTTCGTGAAGGTGAAGCCGCTCCCCTGCATCGAGGAGACGTAGTCCACCGTGACGCCCGACAGGTACTGGAGGCTGAAGCCGTCGACGAAGACGCGCACCGTGTTCAGGTCGAGGACGACGTCGTCCTCCAGCGCCTTCTCCTCGACGTTGAGGCTGTACTTGAATCCGCTGCAGCCGCCCGGCATCACGGAAATCCGGAGCCCGGCGGTCTCGGCCGGAACGTCCTCCGCGGCGATGAACTTCCGGACTTCGGCCGCGGCCTTGTCAGTGAGTATGAGCTGGAACTGCGTGGACTGGGCGTGCGTGGTCATGTCGGTGCTCCTTGGGTGACGCCTGAAAGCTAGGGACCACGCCCTCCGCCTGTCAACGCGCCGCCGCTGCAGCACCTTGCAGTCCCGGATCGAGCGCGAGCAGGACCCGGTCGCCGACACCCCGCCGTACCCCGGCGAAGCGCTCGTTGGCGCGCGTCGGGTGGACCCGGTTGGCGAGCACGACGATCACGACCTGGCGGGCCGGATCCATCCAGATGCTCGTGCCGGTGAAGCCGGTGTGGCCCACGCTGCCCGCAGACAGGTACCCGCTTCCCGTATTGTCCGCGGTCGGCACCTCCCAGCCCAGCGCGCGGGGGGAACCGGGGGGCAGGTGCTGGGGGACGGTAAAGGCGTGGACCACCGAGTCGGAGGCGTGCGCCACCCACCACTCGCCGAACGTCAGCAGGTCGTCGCCGGTGGAGAAGATGCCGGCGTGCCCCGACACGCCGTCCATCCGCCAGGCGTTCTCGTCGTGCACCTGCCCCCGGATCATCCGGTTGCGAAGCGAGTCGAACTCGGTCGGCGCGACCCGCGGGAGCCAGGCGACCGGCGGGTTATAGGTGGTGGACCGCATGCCGAGCGGCGTGAACAGCCTGCGGGCGAGCAGCGAATCGATCCGCTCGCCGTACACACTCTCGACCGCCTGGGTGAGGAGGATGGCCCCGATATCGGAGTAGGTGAAGCGCGCGCCGGGCAGGGTATCGAGTGGAGTCGAGTCCGCCACCGCGAGCACGGCGGGCCGCGAGTAGGCCAGGAGGTACAGGGGCCGCCACGCCGGGAGGCCGCTGGCGTGGGCCAGGAGGAGGCGGATGGTGACGCTGTCGGTGCCGGGACCCTGGAAGGCGGGGAGATACCGCGACGCCGGCGCGTCCAGGTCGAGCCGACCCTCGTCGACGGCCCACATGACCGCCGTCGTGAGTCCCACCACCTTGGTGAGCGACGCGAGATCGTACACCGTGCGGTGGTTCGGGCGGGTGCGGATGCCGTCGCCGAGGCGGCCGGTCCCGTACACGTAGCGGTGACCAGGCCAGCTGACGGCCACCACGATACCCGGTGCCGCCCCCGCGGCCACGGCGCTGTCGAGGAACTGTCGGAGCGGCTTCCAGTCCGGCCGGTTGGCGAGGGGAATCGGGCCCGGCGCCATCCTCGGCGCGCAGCCCAGCGCGGCAGCCAGCAGGAGGGCTGCCGCTCGCCTCACCGCGATGCCCCGACCACCAGTCCGGTGCCGATCGGGAGGCTGTCGCCGAGCGGGATCGGCAGCCGCCCCGAAATGTCTCCCCGGCCCATGAGCGCCGCGCCGACCGCCATCTCGTTGATCGGCCGGGCCGCCCAGGCAAGGAGATATCCCTGCACGGCGGGCGCCTGGTTCAGGAGGTACGGCGAGCCGAAGGAGACGAGCACCGTCGGCTTGGCGCGGGCGGTGGCGTTGATCAGCTCGGCCACCTGCGGCGGCATGCTGATCGTCCCGCTCCACGCGCTGACCCGGATGGAGGCCGCGACCACCGCCGTCGGCGATGCCGCGAGCGCCGCGCGGGCGGAGTCGAGGCTGGCCGGCCCGCTCGACGGCCAGAGCCGGAACATCGTGACGGTGTACCCGCCGGCGCGGAGGGCGCCGGCCAGCGTGCCGCCGAGGGTGTTGGCCGGGTCGTCGGCGTACACCAGCAGCGACACCGGCTGCGGTCCGGCGCGGAGACGCGCGACGGCGCCGCCGCTGTCCCGCACGAGCACCAGCGAGCGCGCAGTGACGTCCCGTGCGATGGCCTGGTGCTCCGCCGTGCCGACCGACTCCATGACCTGGTCGAGCGGCACGGTGCGCTGGCGAAAGAGCCCGGTCCGCTGCTTGAGTTCGAGGACCCGGCGCACCGACTGGTCGAGCCGGGCCTGGGTCACCCGGCCCTGTTCCACCGCGGCCACCACCGCGTCGATGGCGACGGCGGGATCGGTGGGCTGCAGCAGGATGTCGGCGCCCGCCAGGAGCGCCAGCACCGCCGCCTCACCCGGGCCGTAGGTGTTGACGATTCCCCCCATGTCGAGCGCGTCGGTCACCACGAGGCCGCCGAAGCGGAGCGAGTCGCGCAGCACGCCGGTCAGCAGCGTGGGGGTGAGGGTGGCTGGGCGCACCTGGCCGCCGTCGATGCCGGGCAGCGCGATGTGGGCCGACATCACCGCCGCCACGCCGCTCTTGATGGCGGCGCGGAAGGGGACCAGCTCCACCGAGTCGAGCCGGCTCCACGGGGCGTCGATGACCGGCAGCGCGATGTGGGTGTCGGTGCCGGTGTCGCCGTGGCCGGGAAAGTGCTTCGCCGTGGCGAGCATGCCGTGTTCCTGCAGGCCGAGCACCTCGGCGGAGACCAGGTCGGCCACTGCGCGCGGATCGGCGCCGAACGAGCGGGTGTTGATGATCGGGTTGGCGGCGTTGTTGTTCACGTCCGCCACCGGTGCGAACACGAGGTGGATCCCGACGGCCCGGCCCTCGATGGCGGTGATCCGCCCCATTTCGTAGGCGTCCAACTCCCGGCCGGTGGCTGCCACCCCCATATTGGTGGGGAAGGCGGTGCCGCCGTTGAAGCGCATCGCCGTGCCGCCCTCGAGGTCGGAGGCCACCAGCAGCGGGATCGCCGCGTGCTGCTGCAGCACGTTCAGCTTGGCGGCGATGTCGAGCGGCGAGCCGATCGAGGCGATGATGCCGCCGACCTGCAGCGAGTCCACCCAGGCGCGCGCCTTGAGGAAGCCGGGGTCGTCCGCGGCGGCGTAGGTGCCGGGGATCCACGGCATCACGAGTTGCGCCGCCTTGGCGCGGAGCGGGAGGCTGTCGAGCAGGCGCTGGACGGGGTCCGGCGCACGGAGCGGGGCGACGGCCAGTTCCGCCGGGAGCGAGGGAGCGGGTGCAGGCGGCGGTGCCGACGGCGTGGGCGCGGCACACGCGACGAGGACCAACGCGAACTGGGCGAGGCGGGCGTGATTCACCGGCAGATGATCCTGGTTGCGATGGTGGGTGTCGTGGCGGCGTGCGGTGGTCCCCGCGCCGCGGTGGCGCCCGCGCCGGCGCCCGCTCACGCGGTGCGCCCCGGCATCGAGGTGCTGCTGTCGGACTCGCTCTCGCTGGTCCGCCATGCCCGGCTCGGGCTGGTGACGAACCAGGCCGGGGTGGATGCGGCCGGCGTCAGCGACGTGGACCGGCTGCGCGGCGGCGGGCTCGAGCTCGTGGCGCTCTTCAGCCCGGAGCACGGGTTCCGCGGCTCCGCCGCGCCGGGCGCGGCGGTCGCCAACGCCGTGGACAGCGCGACCGGCCTCCCAATCTACAGTCTCTACGGCCAGAACACCGCCCCCACCGCGGCGATGCTCGCGGGGCTCGACGTCCTGCTGGTGGACCTGCAGGACGTCGGCGCGCGATACTACACCTACCTCGGCACCACGGTGGCGGTGATGCGGGCCGCCGTGCGCAACGGCAAGCGGGTCGTGGTGCTCGACCGCCCCAACCCGATCGGTGGCACCGTGCAGGGCAACGTCCTCGACACGGCGTTCGCCTCGTTCGTGGGGATGCTGCCCGTCCCGATGCGGCACGGCATGACGCTCGGCGAGCTGGCGCGCCTGGCCAACGCCGAACTCGGCATCGGGGCCGACCTCACGGTCGTGCCGGCCCAGGGGTGGTCGCCGGCCATGGATTTCGCCGAGACCGGCCTGCCGTTCATTCCTCCCAGCCCCAACCTGCGCTCGCTCGAGGCGCTCTTCCATTATCCCGGCGTCTGCCTGATGGAGGGGACCAATCTCAGCGTGGGGCGGGGCACCGACCACCCCTTCGAGCAGGTGGGGGCGCCCTGGCTCGACACGACCCGGGTGCTCGCGCGGCTCCGGGCCACCGGGCTCCCGGGGGTCAGGTTTGCGGGGGTCAGGTTCCGCCCGAAACGGCCAGGGGACGACAAGTACCCCAATACGACCGTGGCGGGGATCCGCCTGACGGTCACCGACCGCGACGCCTACGATCCGACGGCGACTGCGGTCACGATGATGGCGGTCATCCGTGCGGTACACCCGGGCAAGCTCACCTGGACCCCCGGCCAGTTCGACCGCCTCGCGGGCAACTCCGTGCTCCGCCTCGCCTTGTCGGGCGGCGCCCAGCCGGGGGCCGCCATGGAGGGATGGCCCGCCGAACTCCAGAAATTCGTGGCCCGCAGCCAGTCCGCCCTGATTTACCCTCGCCCCGCCGACCTGGCCGGGGGTACCGCCCCGGCTCCATAGCGCATCCCCCCCGTCCAACTGCCCCGCTGCCCCGCTGCCAAACGGCCCCGCCGAATTGCCCTAACGCCTTCTCCCGGTTAACTTTTCGCGCTCTGCTGGCTCCGGAAATCGGGCACTCCACGAGGTCGATTCGGTCGGTGAAACTCTTTCCTGCTGGCGTCGAGCGCGGGTACTACACGGCCACCGGTCCGCTGGTCAGGTGGCTGGTCCGTTCGGGCGTCCGACCCAACACCATCACGACCGTGGGCACCCTGCTGGTGGTGGTTTCCGCCGTCCTGTTCGGCTTCGGGCACATCCGGACCGGCGGGCTCGTCCTCCTGCTGAGCGGCGCCATGGACACCCTGGACGGTGCGGTGGCCCGGCTGGGCGCCACGACCACCCGGTTCGGCGCCTTCTACGATTCGACCCTCGACCGCATCAGCGACGGCGCCACCTTCATCGGGATCGCGGCCTACCTGCTGCATGCGCCCGACGTGGCCTACCGCAACCTCGCCATCATCCTGTGCATGGTCGCCACGCTCGCCTCGCTGGTCGTCTCGTACGCCCGGGCGCGGGCGGAAGGGCTGGGGATCGACTGCCGGGTCGGGATCGCGCAGCGGGCGGAGCGGATCATCGGGCTCGCGCTCGCCTCCATGCTGGTCGGGGCGGGGCCCCGGGCCCTCGTGCTCGAGGCAATCGTCGCGCTGCTGGCGCTCGCCTCGATCATCACGGTGGTACAGCGTTTCGTGTTCGTGTATCGCGCAACCAAAGGCGCCTAGCGCCGCGGCGCGGCGGGAAGGATTTCCCGCCGCGCCTGACACTCTCCTGAAAGGATGACCGCCGTGGCGCCTCAGACTGCCCGGTCGATTACGCCCGCCAAGGGCAAGCTCGGAGTGCTGTGCGTCGGCCTCGGGGCGGTGACCACCACCTTCATCGCCGGCGTCGAGAACGTGCGCCGGGGTCGCTCCAAGCCGATCGGCTCCCTCACCCAGATGGCGACCATCCGGCTCGGCAAGCGGACCGAGGCCCGGACCCCGCTGATCAAGGACTTCGTCTCCGCTGGCCTCGCTCGACGACCTCGTCTTCGGCGCCTGGGACCCGATTCCCGACAACGCCTACGAGGCGGCGCTCAAGTGCGGCGTGCTCGACAAGCACGAGCACATCGAGCCGATCGCCGACTTCCTCAAGGCCATCAAGCCGATGCCGGCCGTCTTCGACCAGTTCTACGTGAAGCGGCTCGAGGGCACCAACGTCAAGAAGGGCAAGACGAAGCGGGAACTGGCCGAGGCGCTCCGGAAGGACATCCGCGACTTCAAGGCGAAGCACGGCTGCGATCGGCTCGTCATGGTCTGGTGCGCCTCCACC
Organism: uncultured Gemmatimonadales bacterium; assembly: GCA_963777835.1. Lineage (GTDB taxonomy): Bacteria > Gemmatimonadota > Gemmatimonadetes > Gemmatimonadales > GWC2-71-9 > SPDF01. The sequence goes on from CAVZRK010000006.1 coordinate 44,297, forward strand.
GAGATCTTCATCGCCCCCGGCCCGACCCACCAGACGATGGCCACCTTCGAGAAGGCGATGGACGCGAACGACCCGAGCATCGCCCCGTCGATGCTCTACGCCTACGCCGCCATCATGGAGGGCGTGCCGTACGCCAACGGCGCCCCGAACCTCAGCTGCGACGTCCCGGCGCTCGAGCAGCTGGCCCGCGAGAAGCAGCGTGCCGATCGGCGGCAAGGACTTCAAGACCGGCCAGACGATGCTCAAGACCGTGCTCGCGCCGATGTTCAAGGCGCGGATGCTCGGCGTGGCCGGCTGGTACTCCACGAACATCCTCGGCAACCGGGACGGCGAGGTGCTCGACGACCCGGAGAGCTTCAAGACCAAGGAAGAGTCCAAGCTCGGCGTGCTCGAGCACATCCTGCAGCCGAAGCTCTACCCCGAGCTCTACGGCAACATCTTCCACAAGGTGCGGATCAACTACTATCCGCCGCGGGGCGACAACAAGGAAGGGTGGGACAACATCGACATCTTCGGGTGGCTCGGCTACCCGATGCAGATCAAGGTCGACTTCCTCTGCCGCGACTCCATCCTGGCGGCGCCGCTCGTCCTCGACCTGGCGCTCTTCTTCGACCTGGCCGGCCGGTCCGGCATGTCCGGCATCCAGGAGTGGCTCTCCTTCTACTTCAAGAGCCCGCAGGTGGGCCCGGGCCTCTACCCGGAGCACGACCTCTTCATCCAGCTGACCAAGCTGAAGAACACGCTGCGGTACCTGAAGGGCGAAGAGCAGATCACCCACCTCGGCATCGAGTATTACGAGAACGGCTGATGAAATACTTCCACCGCACCAGCGTCACGCCCGACGCCGCCGTGGCCCGCGCCGCCGAGTTCTTCGGCGCGCGGCTCACCCCGATCGAGGAAGCCCCCCGGCGGCGGCGGTTCGGCGGCACCCTCGGCCAGCTCACCGTGTCGGTGCAGGCCGAGGGCGGGCACTACACCCTCGTCACGATCGAGACCGACCAGCCGGGAGAGAGCGAGCTCGACAAGCTCGCCAAGCGCTTTCTCACGGTCGTGCACACCATGGCGGACCCCGCGCACGAGCCGCGGGGCGCCTACTGATCCGCCGCGGACCCGCGGCACTTCTTCCGGAGAACCCGAGTCATGCAACGTCTGGCCATGCGGTGGCGTAGCGCGATCCTCCTGCCGTTCCTGGTGCTGGCGCTCGTCGCCGGCCGCGTCTCGGCCCAGGACGCCGCCGCGCCCGTGGAGCACCGCCCCGGCGGGGAGGTCAACCTCCTGCTGCCCGACCTGAACCAGGGCGACTTCCTCGGCTACACCGGCCACCAGATCCTCCTGTCGGGCCTCGTGGTCTGCGTACTCGGCCTCCTCTTCGGCCTGCTGAGCTATTCGGCGGTCAAGAAGCTGCCGGTGCACAAGGCCATGGCCGACGTCTCCGACATCATCTACGAGACCTGCAAGGCCTACATGGTCCAGCAGGGCAAGTTCCTGATGGGGCTCTGGGTCTTCGTCAGCGCGGTCATCGTCGTCTACTTCCTGCTGACCGGGCTCGGGCTGCCGAAGATCGCCATCATCCTCCTCTTCTCGCTGATCGGCATGGCGGGCAGCTACGGGGTGGCGTGGTTCGGCATCCGGATCAACACCCTGGCCAACTCGCGCACCGCCTTCGCCTCGCTCCGGGGCAAGGGATGGCCGGTCTCCGAAATCCCGCTCCGGGCCGGCATGAGCGTCGGCATGATGCTCATCGCGGTCGAGTTGCTCTTCATGCTCGGGATCCTGCTCTTCATCCCTGCCGACGTGGCCGGCGCCTGCTTCCTCGGCTTCGCCATCGGCGAGTCGCTGGGCGCGGCGGCGCTCCGGATCGCCGGCGGCATCTTCACGAAGATCGCCGACATCGGCGCCGACCTGATGAAGGTCGTGTTCAAGATCAAGGAAGACGACGCCCGCAACCCCGGCGTCATCGCCGACTGCACCGGCGACAACGCCGGCGACTCGGTCGGCCCGACGGCGGACGGCTTCGAGACCTACGGCGTCACCGGCGTGGCGCTCATCACCTTCATCGTCCTGGCCGTGCCGGACACGGCGGTGCAGGCGAAGCTGCTGGTCTGGATCTTCCTGATGCGCGTCATGATGGTCGTGGCCTCCGGGATGTCGTACCTGGTCAGCAACGCGATCTCCAAGGCGAAGTACGCCGCCGCCGCCAAGTTCGACTTCGAGCACCCCCTCACCCAGCTGGTCTGGCTCACCTCCATCGTGTCGGTCGTGCTGACCTACGTCGTGTCCTACTTCATCATCCCCGAACTGGGCGGCAGCACGGCGCTCTGGTGGCAGCTCTCCACGGTCATCACCTGCGGCACGCTGGCCGGCGCCATCATCCCCGAGCTGGTGAAGGTCTTCACCTCCACCTCCTCGCGGCACGTCCGCGAGGTGGTGAGCAGCTCCCGCGAAGGCGGGGCCTCGCTCAACATCCTGTCGGGCCTGGTGGCCGGCAACTTCTCGGCGTACTGGCTCGGCCTCGCCATCATGGGCCTCATGGCCGCCGCGTACGGCGTCAGCACCATGGGCCTGAGCGGCGGCATCATGCAGGCGCCGGCCATCTTCGCCTTCGGGCTCGTGGCCTTCGGCTTCCTCGGCATGGGTCCCGTGACCATCGCGGTGGACAGCTACGGCCCGGTCACCGACAACGCCCAGTCGGTGTACGAGCTCAGCACCATCGAGCAGATGCCCGGCATCGAGGCGGAGGTCAAGCGCGACTTCGGCTTCGCCCCCGACTTCACCGTCGCCAAGGAACTCCTCGAGGAGAACGACGGCGCGGGCAACACCTTCAAGGCCACCGCCAAGCCGGTGCTCATCGGCACGGCGGTCGTCGGCGCCACTACGATGATCTTCTCGATCATCATGGCCCTCACGCACGGCCTGGTGAGCGGCATGGAGAACCTCTCGATCCTGCACCCGCCCTTCCTGCTCGGGCTCATCACCGGCGGCGCGGTCATCTACTGGTTCACCGGCGCCTCGATGCAGGCCGTGACCACCGGCGCCTACCGCGCGGTGGAGTTCATCAAGGCCAACATCAAGCTCGAGGGGGTCACGAAGGCCTCCGTGGAAGACAGCCGCAAGGTGGTCGAGATCTGCACCAAGTACGCGCAGAAGGGGATGCTCAACATCTTCCTCGCGGTGTTCTTCTCGACCCTCGCCTTCGCCTTCGCGGAGCCGTTCTTCTTCATCGGCTACCTGATCTCCATCGCGCTCTTCGGGCTCTACCAGGCCATTTTCATGGCCAACGCCGGCGGCGCCTGGGACAACGCGAAGAAGATCGTGGAGACGGAACTGAAGGCGAAGGGCACGCCGCTGCACGACGCCTCCATCGTCGGCGACACCGTGGGCGATCCCTTCAAGGACACCTCGTCCGTGGCGCTCAACCCGGTCATCAAGTTCACCACCCTCTTCGGCCTCCTGGCCGTCGAGCTCGGCGTGTACCTGACCGCGGGGCAGGGGAGCCTCCTGCCGCACGTGATGGCCGTCGTCTTCTTCCTCGTCAGCGTGGTGTTCGTGTACCGGTCGTTCTACGGCATGCGGATCGAGTCGAAGTAACCGGCCGACATGACCTCCACCGCCGCCTCTCCTGCGACGCCGGCTGCGCCCCCCCACGGGCTCAGCCGGGCGCAGTTGCACGAGTTGTACTACTACATGCGCCTGACCCGCTCGCTCGAGGAGCGGCTGGTCAACCTCTACCGCCAGACCAAGGTCATCGGCGGGCTCTTCCGGTCGCTGGGGCAGGAGGCCGACAGCGTCGGCAGCGCCTACGCCCTCGACCGCACGAAGGGCGACTTCCTCTCCCCCCTCATCCGCAACCTCGGCTCGATGCTGGTGCAGGGCGCCCAGCCACTCGAGATCCTGCGGCAGTACATGGCCAAGGCCGAGAGCCCCACGCGGGGCCGCGAGCTCAACATCCACTACGGCGACCTCGACCGGGGCTTCATCGGGCAGATTTCCCACCTGGGCGACATGGTGCCCGTCATGGCCGGGGTGACGCTCTCGTTCAAGATGCGGAAGCAGCCGCGGGTCGGACTGGTGTACGTCGGCGACGGCGCGATGAGCACCGGCGCCTTTCACGAGGGAATCAACTTCGCCGCGGTGCAGCGCCTGCCGATGGTGATCGTCTGCGAGAACAACGGCTACTCCTTCAGCACGCCGATGCGGAAGCAGACGGCGGTGGCGCAGTTCGTGGACAAGGCGGCGGCGTACGGCATTCCCGGCGTGCGGGCCGACGGCAACGACGTGCTGGCGGTGTACGGCGCCACGAAGCCGGCGGTGGAGCTGGCCCGGAACGGCGGCGGCTGCACCCTGATCGAGCTGGTCACCTACCGGCGGAAGGGGCACGCGGAGCACGACAACCAGTCGTACGTGCCGGCCGGGGAAATCGAGGCGTGGGAGGCCAAGGACCCGATCGACCGCTGCATCCGCGACTTCACCGCGGCGGGGTGGGCCACCGCCGGGGAACTGGCGGACATCGATGGGCGCATCGCGTCGCTGCTGGACGAGGCGGTCGGCGCGTGCGAGAACGAGCCGATGCCCGAGGCGATGAGCGCGCTCGACGGTGTGCTGGCCGACCCGGCCCGCACCGAGCTCGAATGGTACCGGAGGATCGATGGCTGAAGTGACGTACCTCGAGGCGATCCGCCAGGGGATGCAGGAGGAGATGGCCGCGACGAGAACGTCTTCATTCTCGGCGAGGACATCGGCGCCTACGGCGGGGCCTTCAAGGTGACCGAGGGGTTCCTGGCGGAGTTCGGCGAGCGGCGGGTCATCGACACGCCGATCGCGGAGGCGGCCATCGTGGGCGCCGCCGCGGGCGCCGCCCACATGGGGCTCCGGCCGGTGGCGGAGATGCAGTTCATCGACTTCATCTCCTGCGCCTACGACATGCTGACCAACTACGTGGCCACGGCGCGGTACCGGGCCGGGCTGCCGACGCCGATGGTGGTGCGGGGCCCGTCGGGCGGGTACGTCCGCGGGGGCCCCTTCCACTCGCAGAACCCGGAGGCGGCGTTCCTCCACACGCCCGGCCTCAAGATCGTCTGCCCCGCCACCGCGCGGGACGCCAAGGGGCTCATCAAGAGCGCCATCCGCGACGACGACCCGGTGCTGTATCTTCGAGCACAAGTACCTCTACCGCCGGATCAAGGAGCACCTGCCCGAGGGCGAGGAGATCCTCACCCCGATCGGGAAGGCCCGGGTGGCGCGCGAGGGGAAGGACCTGACCATCATCACCTGGTCCGCCATGGTCTACAAGGCGCTCGAGGCGGCGGAACGGCTCGAGAAGGAAGACGGGTTGTCGGTCGAGGTGCTGGACCTGCGCACGCTGCTGCCGATGGACGACGAGGCGATCATGACCTCGGTCCGGAAGACCAACCGCGTGCTGATCGTGCACGAGGACACGCGGACCGGCGGCGTGGCCGGGGAGATCACCGCGCGGATCAACGACCAGGCGTTCGAGTGGCTCGACGCGCCGGTCCGGCGCGTCACGGCGCACGACGTGCCGCTGCCCTACGCGCCGACGCTGGAAGACTTCGTGCTGCCGCAGACGGACGACCTCGTCGTCGCCGCCCGCTGGCTGGCCGCCTACTAGGAATCCGGAGAGGTTCGCATGGCCAAGGTCGACGTGATCATGCCCCAGATGGGCGAGTCCATCGCCGAGGGGACGCTGTCGCGGTGGATGAAGAAGGTGGGCGACGCCGTCAAGCGCGACGAGCCGATCTTCGAGATCTCCACCGACAAGGTGGACGCCGAGATCCCGGCGCCGCAGGCCGGCGTCCTCGTCGAGATCCTGGTCCAGGAAGGGCAGACCGTCGCGGTCCAGACCGTCGTGGCCCGGCTCGAAACTGACGCGACTGCTGCCGCAGCGGCCCCCCTGCCCAGCAGCCCCGCTGCCCCGCCGGCGGCGGCCCCCCTGCCCAGCAGCCCGGCCGCCCCGGCTGCCCCGGCTGCCCCGCCGGCCGCCGCCCCGCCGCCCCGCAGCCCCGCTGCCCCGCCTCCGGCGCCCACCGGGCCGGAAACGGCGGAGGAGCGGTTGCGCCGGAAGAGCACCCCGCTGGTCCGCAAGATCGCCGCGGAGCACAACCTCGACATCAGCGCCATCGCCGGGAGCGGCCTCGCCGGCCGCGTGACCAAGAGCGACGTGCTGTCCTATCTCGAGACCGCCCCGCCGCCCCGCGGCCCCGCTGCCCCGCCGACAGTCCCCGCCGCCCCGCCGCCCAGCAGCCCCGCTGCCCCGCCGGCTCGCGGCGCGAGCCGACTCATCGAGGTCCCCGCGCCCGTCGTCGAGCCCTGGGAAGGCGACCGCGTCGAGCCGTGGAGCAAGATCCGGAAGCTCACCGCCGATCACATGATCATGTCGCGCCGGGTCTCGGCGCACGTGAACAGCCTCTTCGAGATGGACTTCACGCGCGTGGCGCAGGTGCGCGCCGCCCGCAAGAAGGAGTACGCCGAGCGCGGCGTGAACCTCACCTTCCTCGCCTTCATCGTGAAGGCGGTGGCCGACACCATCCGGAAGCACCCGGTCGTCAACTCGGCCGTCATGGGCGACACCACCGTCTTCCGGCGCGACATCAACATCGGCATCGCCGTGGCGCTCGACTGGGGCCTCATCGTGCCGGTCATCAAGCGGGCCGACGAGCTCTCCCTGCTCGGCGTCGCGCGCGCCATCAACGACCTCGGCGAGCGCGCCCGGGCCAAGAAGCTCACCCCCGACGAAGTGCAGCGAGGGACGTTCACCATCACGAACCCCGGCGGCTTCGGCTCCTTCGCCGGCACGCCGATCATCAACCAGCCCCAGGTCGCCATCCTCGGCATCGGGTCCATCGAGAAGCGCCCGCACGTGGTGACGCTGCCCGACGGCACCGACACCCTGGCCATCCGGACCAAGGGGATGTTCACCATGGCCTACGACCACCGAATCGTGGACGGCGCCGACGCGGACCGCTTCCTCGCCGATCTCAAGGCCATGCTCCAGTCGTTCCCCGACACCGCGGCCTGAGCGGTGCCGCGGGCCCTCGCCGTCGGCCGGGTGCAGGTGCCCCCCGCGCGGGAGTCCGAGTATCTCGCCGCCGCCGGCCAGCTCGCGGCGGCGCTCCGGGTGCGGGGGCAGCACCTGTGGGTCTTCCGGCACCCGAACCAGCCGGGTGCCTTCCTGGAGTTCCGGGAGTCGGCCAGCGACGTGGCGCATTCCGCGGTGGCCCCGACGGACGCCGAGGAACGGCTCATCCGCGCCCTCCGCGCGCTGGGCACGTATGCGCCCGGGGCGGACGACCTGTGGCTCGAAGTTTCCCTGACGGAGGGCCGCACCTTCGTCGACGGTTCAGAGTGAGGTTGGCATGCCGACGCGCACCATCGACGTACACGGCACGACCTGGAAGGTGACGCCCACCGGGCACGTCACCCAGTTCGTGCGCGACGAATTCACCATGCTCTTCACCAAGGGGACCGGCCCCGACCGGGTCGAGCGGGTGGCCAAGTACGCCCCGCTGGGCGCGCGGAGCCGCGAGCTGTCGCTCGCCGAGCTCACCGATGCGCAGCTGCACGAGCTCTTCGCCCGGTCGCAGCCCTCCTGGACCTCGCCCGAAACGGGGTACCGCCGCTGACCCCCCCGCGTTTCATCGACCTGCACATGCACTCCACCGCGTCCGACGGGTCCCTCTCGCCGTCGGCCGTGGTGGCCAGCGCGAGGTCCGCCGACCTCGTCGCCATCGCGCTGACCGACCACGATTCGGTCGCGGGCATCGCCGAGGCGGTCACGGCGGGCGAGGCGGCGGGCGTCCGCGTCATCGCCGGGTGCGAGTTCTCCGTGGCCGCGCCGTGGGGTGAGATGCACGTCCTCGGGTATTTCCTCCCCGTCGGCGACGACACCGTCGAGGCCTTCCTCGACCGCTGCCGGGCCGACCGGCGCCGCCGCGCCGAGGTGATGTGCGGACGGCTGCAGGAGCTCGGCCTGCCGGTGTCGTTCGAGTCGGTGCTCGAGGAGGCGGCCGGCGGGGCGGTGGGCCGCCCGCACGTGGCGCGCGCGGTGGTGCGGGTCGGCGGGGCGACCGACGTCAACGCGGCGTTCGACCTCTACCTCGGCCGCAACAAGCCGGCGTACGCTGACAAGGTGCTGCCGAGTTTCGCCGAGGTGGCGGAGCTGGTCCACGCGGCGGGGGGCGTGGTCTCGGCCGCGCACCTCCGGGACCGCGCGACCCGCCCCTACCTGGCGCGCCTCAAGCAGGAGGGGCTGGACGCGGTCGAGGTGCGGCATCCGCGGCACGCCCCCGAGACGCGTTCGAGGATCGCCGGCATCGCCAGCGCGCTCGACCTGGCGCGCACCGGCGGGAGCGACTGGCACGGCGACATCGGACCCGGCGAGGAGCACGGCTCGCTCGGCTCCCAGACGGTTCCCGAGGACTGGCTCGAGCGCCTCGAGGCGCGGCGCCCGACGCCGAAGTGACGGATATGACTGATCAGCGGACGTTCGACGGCAAGGTGGTGCTCGTCACCGGCGTGGCGCGGGTCGGGCAGATCGGCCACGCGGTGGCGCTGGCGTTCGGCCGGGCCGGCGCCAAGCTGGTGCTCTGCGACCGGAACGCGGTCGAGGCGGCGGCGCGCGCGCGGGAGTTTGCGGCCGAGGGGATCGACGCGAGGCCGACGGCGGGCGACCTGACGGAGCCGGACATCGCGCGGCTGGCGGTGGAGACGGCCATCCGGCACTTCGGCCGGCTGGATGTCGTCGTCAACGTCGCCGGGGGGCTCACCACCTTCGGGCCGATCGCCGGCACCAGCGTGGCGGACTTCGACCGCGAAATCGCCATCAACCTCAAGACGGCGTTCCTGGTGTCGCAAGCGGCGGTGCCGGCGCTGGCGGAGACGCGCGGCGTCATCGTCAACTTCGCGTCGGTGGCCTTTTTCCGGCCGCAGGACCAGATGGCGGTGTACGCGGCCGCCAAGGCCGGCGTGGCGGCCTTTACCCAGAGTCTGGCGCTCGAGCTGCGGGACCGCGGCGTGCGGGTCAACGCGGTGGCGCCGGGGATGGTCCGCACCGGCGACAATGTGTCCTCCGTCAGCGGGGCCAAGGTCCGCTGGGTGGAGATGAGGCAGATCACCGATGGAGTCCTCTTCCTCGCGAGCGACGCGGCCGACGCCATCACCGGCCACGTCCTCCCCATCACCAACGGCGCGCTCTGAGCCGATCGCCGCCGACGAGATCGTCATCGTCGGCGGGGGCTGCTACGGAACGTTTTACGCGCGCCAGCTGGATCGCGCGCAAGCCCGCGGCGCGCTCACGGTCCGGCGCGTGGTGGTGGTGGACCGCGACCCCGCCTGCCAGCTGACCCGCGAGCTTCCACCGAGTCCTGACCGGGAATCTGGTGATGCAGGATTGGGATTCGTTCTTCGATGGCTATCTCGCTGCCGCCCCCCTGGCCCCGCGCCCCGCTGCCCCGCCTCTCCCTCCGGGAGAGGGGGGACGCCCGGAACGCTCCGCTCCCTCGTCCCCGGCAACCCGCGGCGAAAGCCGGGGTCCAGATCGCCCCTCGTACATCGTACCATCCCCGCTGATGCCTCATCTCATGTTTGATTGGTTGATGCGTCGTGCTCGGGGACTCTGGCCTGGCAGGGAGGTGCGGCAGCAGCCGCTCACCGAGCCGGTGGGCACGCCCTACGACACCCTCGCGCCCGATGGCACGCGGTACGTCTCCTGGGCCGACTGGCTCTGCCCGACGCACTGCATCGAGCCGGCCACCTGCCCGGTTATCCGCGCGCCGCGCACGTGGGAGATGCGCGAGACGGCGCACGCGGTGGTGGAGCGGCTCTCGACGATCGAGCGGAGGTGTTCGGACCCGCGCTCTTCGTGACGCGGCACCTGACCGACGGGGTGGGGGCGTTTGCGGTGAGCGACGCGGTGGCGGCGGAGGGGATGCTCAGGACGGCGGGGGAGAGCGGGCGGCCGTCCTCGCTCTTGATCGGGACGGTCTCGGCCTGTCACGGGGCGCTGGGATTGCTTGCACTGGGGTAGGCTGGAATGACCGCCGCGGGCGTGGATTCCCGTGGCGGGGGGCATCGTCGAGCGATATACTTCGCACTCCCTGAACGATCGCCCTCCTCCGACGGCGGGACCCTATGGACATCCAGTGGTGGCACTGGCTCGTGGTTGGTCTATTCCTCGTCGTGGTCGAGCTGGCCGCGGCCGGAGGATTCTACGTCATCTTCTTCGGGATCGCGGCCATCCTGGTCGGCCTGCTCGCGAGCGTCGGTGCCGCGGGTGGGATCGGCGTCCAGCTGCTGCTCTTCTCGGTCCTCTCCGTCGCCTCGCTCCTGCTCTTTCGGGAGAGGCTGGTCAAGCGCTTTCAGGGGGACCCGCAGGCGCCGCAGATCGACCAGCTGGTGGGGGAGATCGCGCTTGTGACGGATGACCTGGCCCCCGGCGGCATCGGCAAGGTCGAACTGCGGGGCACCAGCTGGTCGGCCCGTACCAGCACGGGGGTACTTCTCGCACGCGGTACCCGCTGTCGCGTGACGCGTGTGGATGGCCTCACCCTTTTCGTCGAGCCCGAAGGAGCCACTCAATGAGCCCGATTGTGATCGTCGCGCTGTTCCTTGGGTTCGTCATCGTGCTGACCATCGCGAAGACGGCGGTGGTCGTGCCGCAGCAGAGCGCCTTCGTCGTGGAGCGCCTGGGCCGCTTCTCCGGCGTGCTCCAGGCGGGGTTTCATGTGCTGATTCCCTTTGTCGACGTGATCCGCTATCGCCATTCCCTCAAGGAAGGGGCTTGGGACATTCCGGAGCAGGTGTGCATCACCCGGGACAACGTACAGGTGGGGGTGGACGGCGTCCTGTACATGAAGGTGCTCAACGCCGAGCGGGCCTCCTATGGCATCGTTGACTTCGCGTTTGCCATCACCCAGTTGGCCCAGACGACGCTCCGCAGCGAAATCGGCAAGATCGACCTCGACAAGACGTTCGAGGAGCGGATGAACATCAACGGCGCGGTGGTCGCGGAGCTGGACAAGGCCTCCGAGCCGTGGGGTGTGAAGGTGCTCCGGTACGAGATCAAGAACATCACGCCGCCGCACGACATCCTCGCCGCGATGGAGAAGCAGATGCGCGCCGAGCGGGAGAAGCGCGCGGTCATTCTCACCTCGGAAGGTCAGCGCGACGCGGCCATCAACGTCGCCGAAGGCAACAAGCAGCAGGTGATCAAGGCGTCGGAGGCGAACCGGCAGCAGCAGATCAACGAGGCCGAGGGCGAGGCGTCGGCCATCCTGGCGGTCGCGACGGCGACGGCGGAGGGCATTCGGATGGTGGCCCAGGCGATCCATCAGCCTGGCGGTGTGGAGGCGACGCAGCTTCGGGTGGCCGAGAACTATCTCGTCCAGTTCGGGGCGCTGGCGCAGAAGACCAACACGATGATCCTGCCGGCCAATGTCGCCGACGTCGCGTCGATGGTGGCGACGGCGATGAAGGTGTTCAAGCAGGCGTGAGCGACTCACGATCGACGCGAGCCGTCCTCACTGTCAGCGCCGTCGGCCTGCTGCTGGCGGCGTCGGCCTGTGACCGCGCGGGATCAACGACCTCCTACCAGGTCACCGACAGCGCCGGCGTGAGATTGGTCATGAACGGAGCGGAAGGGACGTGGACGCCCGACCAGGTCTGGCAGTTCAAGGAGGACCTCCGCATCGAGTCGACCGAGGACGAAGCGGCTCGGCAGTTCGGAATCCTGGCCGGCGTCGCGGTCAACAGCCGCGGCGAGATCTTCGTGCTGGACCGCTCCGTTCCCAACATTCAGCAGTTCGATTCAGACGGTGTATACATCCGTACCATTGGCGGACCCGGAGCGGGGCCTGGGCAGTTCGGGCGGATCGTGACAGGAGGTGCTTGCAGGGGCCGGCGATACCCTCACAGTGCCGGACCTGGCAAACCAGCGGGTCAACGTCTTCTCCCCCGACGGTCAATTTGCGCGGAGTTTCTCCACTGCCGGCTCTTCCCCAATACCCCGTCCGGTGGGCGCACACTTCCTGCCAGCCAGCTCGCGGTCCAAATCAACGCGATGGTGATGCCCGGCCAGAGCACGCGAGGATCGTATCGAACATTGTCGTACGCATGGCGCCCGACGGAGCGGTTGCACGACACGCTGCTCTCGCTTCCCGCTCGATCCGATACTTTGATCTGAGCCAGGGCCCTGCCACCATGAAGACACGGGTGTTCAATTCGATCGCGGCGTGGACACAGCGCAATGGTGCTCGCCGCTGGCCTTCGGCATGACCGGTGAGTACCGGCTCTCGGTCTACGATGGTGACGGCACCCTAGGACTTGGTCTTCGCGAAGCGGCACGAGCCGATTCCCGTCTCCGACGCCGATCGGGAGGCGGTGCGTGCCGTCGTTCAGGCAGGCAATGCAGGAGCAGATGGCCAAGACGGACAACGCGCAGATCCGGGGGATGATGGAGCAGGTGGTCGCCAACCTTGAGTTCGGCGCGACCTACCCGGCGTTCGGGACGGTCGCTGCAGGCCCGGACGATACCTGGCTGGTGCGTCGGCCGGTCCTCGGTGCGGAGGTCACCGCTGCAATGGCGAATCTCCCGGCCCTCGATGGACTGCCCCGCCGACCGGAGTCGGATGTCTTCGATGCCGACGGCCGATTCCTCGGCAGCATCCAGCTCCCGGCCGGATTTCGGCTCGCGGCAGTCGCCGGCGGGAAGCTCTACGGGATCGAGACCGATTCCCTCGATGTCCCGTCGGTGGTGCGGCTCTCGCGGACCGGAGATCAAGGCTCTCACTGACGTCGCGACGGCTTGCACCTGGGTGAACTGTCCCTCGACCCATCGATCGGAGCCACGCATGGAACACCTGACGGTTCAACCGGCCTCACCGACTCGCGTCTGGTTCGGGCGCCTTCTCCTGTTCTTCGTACTCTTCAATTTCGGCTTCTCTGTCTATGCTGCGGCCCTGTCCGACCGACCGTGGGTCCATTCGGCAGGTACGATCATGATCTCGGGGGCGCTTCTGCTCGGAATCAGTGGGTCGGTTTTGGTGGGAGACAGACGCCCTCGGCTGCGATGGGCGCTGCTCATCGGCGCAGCGGTCCTCCTCATCGCAAACGTCATGGTTCTACGCCGCCTCTCCGGCCGGTAGGCGCGCGGGGGCAGAGAATGCGGGCCCATCGAACGATGAGCGACGATGAACTCTGCTGACACAGGAGCTTCGATGTTCCCACCGGGACTCAAGGGACCAGAACTCGCCGATTTCCGCGACGCGCCCCCATCCGAGGCTCCGCCGGCGGACTATCCGTCGCGCCTCCCATTCCTCAGCAACCAGGCCGTGTCCTACGCGGAATCCGAGGACATGGCCGGCGGCGTCTGGCCCGTGCTCCCTGCCGGACAGGCTGCACCTGACAAGTCAACACGCGCCCCCCGGCCTCCCGGCCTTCGGGGCGCGGTGACTGGACTGCTGGACGGCGTGGACATGGCGGTGGCGATGCACCAGTCGGACCCCGCCGCCAAGGCCCAGCTCGACGACCTGTTCGAGCGGGTGCTCGCCGCGGCGGCCGGGTCGGGCTGGACCCTCGAGGAGGCCGCGCCAATGCCGATTCCGGTCGGCTCGCGGCATGCCGCACTGAGGCGCGCCGGGGACCGCTTGCGGCTCCTGGGGGCCCTGACGCCGAAGGGGTCGAGCATTGTGGCGTGGGCCTTCCGCGACCAGGCCCCCTAGGCGGCATCGATGGGCACTTCCCCCACCCTTCGGGACGTGGCCGATACTGCGCACTGGGTGGCCCTCTACCGTGCCATCGAGTCGGAGCGGTCCGACGCCCATTTCCACGATCCCTACGCGCGTCGGCTCGCAGGTCCGCGCGGCGAGCAGATCGTTGCGACGCTGCCCCGGTCGATGCAGAACGCCGCCTGGTCGGTGGTGGCCCGAACGGTCGTCATGGACCGCATGATCCAGGCGGAGATCAGCGCTGGTGTCACGCTCGTCGTCAACCTGGCCGCCGGTCTCGACACCCGGCCCTACCGCCTCTCCCTTCCCGCGCATCTGACCTGGGTCGAGGTCGACCAGGCCGAGTTGCTGGCCGAAAAGGCGGCGCTTCTGGAATCCGCGACGCCGAGTTGCGCACTCGAGCGGATCCCGCTGGACCTCTCGCAGGAAGCGCCGACCCGGCTGCTGCTGCAGCAACTCGGCCAGCGGGCCGCGAAGGTGCTGGTCGTGACCGAGGGGCTGATCATGTATCTCCGCCCGGAAGAAGTCGCGGCCTTGGCCAGGACGATGGGGGGCGTCCCGGCCATCCGGGGCTGGATCACGGACGTCATTTCGCCCGGCATGCAGCGGATGATCGAGAGAGACTGGGGGCATACCCTTCGGGAGGGCCGGGCGTCCATGCACTTCGCGCCCATCGAAGGCGTGGCCTGGTTTGAGCCGTTCGGCTGGCACGCCGCCGAGTGCGATTCGACGTTCGCGACGGCGCGGGTGCTGCGGCGGTTGCCCTGGTTCATGCGCCTCCTCGCGTATCTGCCAGGGAGCGCCGCCTTCCATCCCGACCGGCCCTGGTCGGGGATCTGCCTCCTGCGCCCGCGCGAGTAGCCCGGCTGGGGTGCTCAGGGTTGCCCGGCGACGGCCACGGGGCTGGAGCGATCGGTGAAGCTCTGGTCGCCGAGTTCACCCGACCCGTTGATCCCCCAGCAGTACCCCACTCCGTTCATGGCCATCGCGCACGTCGTGTGCTTGGCCGGCCGAATCGTCGCGAAGGCGAGGCCGCCGCCGACGGCGAGCGGCGTTCCGCTGCAGGAGTAGCTGAAGGAGTACCAGTGGCAGTCCCGCGCACCGGGAGGGCGGCCGAGTTCGCCGAATTCGTTTTTCCCCCAGCACACCGCGTTTCCCTGGGGACCCAGGGCGCAACTGTGGGCGTATCCGGAAACGATCGCGGAATACTGGCCGCCGCCGACGACGTTGGTGGGTGTAGCGTGGGCCATTGTGTCCGGTGCCCCAAGCCCCAACTGCGCGAGTTCGTTCGTTCCCCAGCACGAAGCCAGCCCGCTCACCGTGAGGCCGCACGTGTAGTAGAGCCCGGCGGAGATGGCCTGGAACCTCAGGCCGCCGGCAACGGTGTCCGGAACTCCGTGTCCGACGGCGTCGGCCGGTCCGCGTCCGAGCTCGCCGCGCAAATTGCTCCCCCAGCACCACGCGCGCCCTCCGGCCTCGAGGGCACACGTGTGCACGTCCCCGGCGCTGATCGCGACGAATGGGACGGGGCTGACCACCGGTGCCGCGCCGTATACCGCCGCATCGGCCGTACCCCGGCCGAGTTCCCCCCAGACATTCCCGCCCCAGCACCAGGCCGCCCCGGCGGGGGTGATTCCGCATCCATGGTTCAGCCCCACGGAGATCGAATCGAAGGTCGGGACCCCGCTGACGAGCTCAGGCGTGCCGCGGCAGGCCCCGTTGGGGCATGACTGGACCCCGGCCGAGTTCCCGAGCTGCCCGCTGTCGTTGAATCCCCAGCACCACGCCGCTCCCTGATCGTCGAGCGCGCACCACGTGTGCCGCCCTCCGGCGAGTGCCCGGACCGGCCTCGGCATGCTCGAGCGCCGCATGCTCCAGTACCGTGCGTCGAACGCCGCCCCGAGCCCGAGTTGCCCCGAGCCGTTCCACCCCCAGCAATAGAGGGTTCCGCTCGCGCTCACGCCGCAGCCGCTCTCCGCACCCGCGGCGAGGCCGGCCAGCGCGGCATCGGACGTGAGCGAGACCAGGATGCTGTCCTCGACGCCCTCGGCCCGGGCTCGGATGGAGGTCGTGCCGCCCGCCAGGATGTGGTACTGGGCGGTGTCCAGCGTCTGGATCATGTCGAAAAATTCCGCGCTGGCTGCCCACTCGACAGGCCGGCCGTGGAGGGTGTCGCCCGCAGCGTCGGTGAGGGTGACGGCGAACTGGATCGTGTCGCCGATCACGAGGCTCGCAGGCCGGGGGGCGATCAGGACCGCTGCCACGCGTGTCCACACGCCGATCACGGCGGTGTCGGCGACGTTGTCGATCCTGGCAACGACTCGGGTCGTGCCGGTGTGGCGACCTTCCAGCTGGGCGCTCTGCGGGGATGGTGCGAAGGCGACGGCGGTGGCGTCGGAGAGCGACCAGTCCACGGGGCGGTCGCGCACCTCGTTGCCGCTCGAATCGAGGGCTCCGGCGGTGAGGTGAATCACCTCCCCGACGTAGATGGTGTCCGTGTGCGGGAACAGCGTGATCGTGGCGACCGGGACAGGCACCGGCGCGCTGGGCGGGTCGGCGCCGCAGGCGCCAGCCGCCAGGAGGATCGCCGGAAGGCAAGGGCAGCGGGGGAAGTCCCACCGGCGCCCGCGCGAGCGGATCCCCGTCACAGGGGCTGGGCAATGCGCTGCTGAAGATCGCGGCATCGGCAAGTCTCGCTGCACAGAGGGATTGATTGGGGGGCGCCAAAGTAGTTCGGGCACGGCCCATCCGCGGCGCCCGACCCGCGGGAAGCCAGAATTGTGCGATGTTTCAGCGTTCACCAGCACGGTGTCACCCCGGGACAAGCCGGGTTGCAGGGCCTTCCCCGCTTCCCCGCATCTCGTCGTGACGCGGTGGCGGCGGGGAGCACCTCCGCCGAGCGATGGATCAGGGCGCGGCGGCCGGGGCCAGGTTCCAGATCCCCGCGGTCGAGTACCACTTCCCGTCCGCGCCGCGCCTGAGCAGCTCGATGTAACGTCCGTGCTCCTGCACCGGGTTGCCGTCCGGACCGTTCACGGTCAGGACGAAATTCCCCATCTCGTACCCCACGTCCCCCGAACTCTCCGCCTTGATCGTCTCGACGGACGCATCGCGGACACCCCCCTGCTCGATCCCGGCCTTCCAGTACGCCTCGATGGCGGCCCGGCCCTGCACCATCGCCTCGCCCGGGGGAATCACCACCGCGTCCTCGGTGTAGTACGACGCCGCCAGCGCGGCGTCCTTGGCGTTGAGCGCGGCGGCGAAGTCGCGGTTCATCTGCCCCAGCTCTTCGACGGTGGCGGACGCCGGGGCAGTCTTGACTTCCTCGGCAGGGGAGCAGGAGGCGAGAAGAAGGACGGCGCCGAACAGGGTCGCGGATCGCATGGACGGCCTTTCAGGCTAGGAGAGGGACTGCCGAGAACGGCAAGGTTGGGGGCCGGCAGAGTGGTCGTCAAGGGTCTGGAGCCCAAGGCGCTCGGGAACCCCCAATCGTTCTATATTTCAGCGTTGACCGCCCCGCTGCCCCGCCGGCACAGCGGAACCTGCTGTTCACCCTGAACCGGTTGCCACATGTCCCGCTCCGCCCACGACCTGATCATCATCGGTGCCGGCCCCGCCGGCCTCTGTGCCGGCATGTACGCCGGCCGCGGCATGCTCGATGCCGTCGTCCTCGAGCGCGGTGTGCCAGGGGGCGAACTCCTCAACACCGACCTCATCGAGGACTACCCCGGCTTCGCCTCCGTCAAGGGCCACGAACTGGCCCGCCTGATGGCCGAGCATGCCCAGAAGTTCGGCGCCGACATCCGGCAGGAAAACGTGGAGACCGTGGCCCGGCGCGAAGATGGCATCTTCGAGGTGGCCTGCAGCTCGGGGGCGACGTACGAAGCCCCGACCGTGATCCTGACCGCCGGCGGCACCCCGACCAAGCTTGGCGTGCCCGGGGAACTCGAGTACGCGGGGCAGGGGGTCTCGTACTGCGCCGTGTGCGACGGGGCCTTCTTCAAGGGGCAGACCATCGCCGTCGTGGGTGGCGGTGACGCCGCGGTGGAGGAGGCGGCGTACCTCACGCGCTACGCCGAGAAAGTGTACGTGATCCACCGGCGCGAGGAGTTCCGGGCTTCGAAGCTGCTGCAGGACCGGCTCTTCGCCAACCCGAAGATCGAGGTGATCTGGAACAAGGTGGTCACCGAGATGACCGGGGGGCCCGGCGGGCTCCAGGGGCTCGCCCTCAAGGACACCGTCACCGGCGCCACGTCCACGCTGCCGGTCACCGGCTGCTTCGTCTTCGTCGGCTTCAAGCCGAACACCGGGCTCGTCACCCAGCACTTCGCCCATGACCCGGCGGGCTACATGATCACCGACGACCGGATGATGACGTCCATCCCCGGCCTCTTCGCCGCCGGCGACGTGCGCGTCCAGCTCACCCGCCAGGTGACCACCGCCGTGGGCGACGCCACCACCGCCGCCATCGCCGTGGAGAAGTTCCTGACCGAACGGAAGGCCGCCGCCGTTGCCTGAGCCGATCGTCGTCTCCATTCCCAACGGGCAGTTCGCCCAGAACTGCTACCTCGTGGCCGACCCGGCCACCGGGGCCGCGGCGATGATCGATCCAGGAGAAGAGAGCGGACGGATCCTGGCGGAGGTGGCGCGCAGAGGCTGGACGCTGGAGGCGATCTGGCTCACGCACGCGCACATCGATCACATCCTGGGCGTCGGTGACGTGGTGCGCCGAACTCCGGTGCCGATCTGGCTGCACCCCCTCGATCGTCCTCTGTACGACAATTTGTCCAATCAGGCGGCGATGTTCGGATTGCGCGCCCCGCCGGCGCCCCCGCCGACTGACGAGATCCGTCCCGGCGAGCCACTGACGGTCGGTGACATCCGGTTCGACGTGCGTCACGTGCCGGGGCACTCGCCGGGCAGCGTGGCGCTGGTGGGCCACGGGCGGGTCTTCGGCGGCGATGTCCTCTTCAGCGGCTCCGTCGGGCGCACCGACCTGCCGGGCGGCGACACCGCCACGCTCCTCGCCTCCATCGAGCGTGAATTCCTGACGCTGCCCGACACCACGATCGTCCACAGCGGCCACGGGCCCGACACCACGATCGGCGTCGAGCGGAACACCAACCCGTTTCTCACCGGGGTTTACCGGCTTGAGTAGCGAAAGTGACGTCCCCCCTCTCCACATGGTGGAGAGGGGGAGCGGGGGTGAGGACCTCGGGGGAGCACCGGCGGCTGCCCCGCCTACTCTGCAACCGCTGCGGCTTCGAGGTCCGTCCCCGCGCCTGGGGCTGCAAGAATCCTTGTCCCAACTGCGGCACCGTCTATCCCCTGGGCGACTGCTCCGACTGAGTCGATGCCCACCGTTTCCGTCACACGGACCTACCTCCAGCAGCTCGACCCGGCCGCGCTCCGCGCCCCGGCCCGGACCCCCGCCGGCGCCCGCGTCGAACCGGTGCACGAGTGCCCCCCCGCGTTCTTCAGGTGGCTCTACGCGACGGTCGGCGGCCCCTGGCACTGGTTCGAGCGGCGGGAATGGAGCGACGAAAGAATTCGGAAACATCTCAGCACGCCGACGGTGTTCCTGCGCGTGCTGATGTTCGAGGGCGCGCCCGCGGGATACTACGAACTCAACCGCCAGCCTGACGGATCAGTCGAGGTGGTCCACATCGGGCTCATTCCGGAGCGGATCGGAAAAGGGCTGGGTGGGTTCCTGGTGTCCGAGGCGGTGCGCGACGCGTGGGCCCTGGGCGCCACGCGGGTCTGGCTCCACACCTGCACCCTCGACGGCGAGGCGGCGCTGCCCAACTACCTGCGCCGCGGATTCGTGACGTACAAGACCGAGGAGTACCAGGTGGAATTGCCGGCCGGCGCCGGCGGCTGATCGCTCACCCCTTCGACATCCCGACCAGCATCACGCTCCGCTCGAGGGCGCGCACCACCCCGTGCGGCACCCCCGCCGGCGCCCACACCAGCGTCCCCGCACCCGCGTCGAGTTCCTCCTCGCCGACACGCATCCTCGCCTTTCCCTCCAGCACGAGGTAAAATTTATCCGCGCCATCGTGGGCGTGGACCGCTTGCGATTGCCCCGGCTCGAAGCAGTTGAGCCCCGCGAAGAGGTGTGTGCCCCGCGCCAGGTCGGCCTTGGTGAACTTCCCCTCGGCAAAGGACGCATGCTCGGCGACGGTCGTGAAGTATTCGCTCATCGGATCCCCTCGGACTCGCCCGTGAATCGATTCCCGATCACCCGGTAGACTGACATGACGACTCGCATCGAAAAAGATCCCCTCGGCGAGAAGGCCGTCCCCGCCGACGCGCTCTACGGCATCCAGACGCTGCGTGCCGTCGAAAACTACCCGATCTCGGGCCTCCGGCCCCTGCCCGCCTTCGTGGACGCGGTCATCCAGATCAAGAAGGCCGCCGCCCTGACCCACAAGGAAACCGGGCGGCTGGAGGCGAAGCTGGCGGACGCCATCGCCGCCGCGGCCACCGAGGTGCTGGCCGGCCACCACCGCGACCAGTTCGTCGTGGACGTCTACCAGGCCGGCGCCGGCACCAGCCACAACATGAACTGCAACGAGGTGCTCGCCAACCGGGCCAACGAACTGCTCGGCGGCGCGCGCGGCAGCTACGCGCCGGTGCACCCGAACGACCACGTCAACATGGCGCAGAGCACCAACGACGTGATCCCCACCGCCATGCGGCTCGCCACCCTCGCCACCCTGCCGCCCCTCCTGGAGTCGATGGACCGCCTGGCCAAGGCCTTCCTGTCCAAGGGCGGCGAGTTCGACCCGATCATCAAGTCGGGCCGCACCCACCTGCAGGACGCGACGCCGATCCGGCTCGGCCAGGAATTCTCGGCCTACGGCCACACCGTGGCCCGCCATCGGGCCAAGCTGGCCGAGGCGGCCGACTGGGTCCGCGCGCTCGGCATCGGCGGCACCGCCGTGGGCACCGGCATCAACGCCGAGCCCCAGTATCCCGCCCTGATGGTCAAGCACCTGCGCGACATCACCGGCCTCGAGCTCGAGGTCGGCGAGGACCGGGTGCAGCTCATGCAGTCCATGGGCGATATCGCGAGCTTCAGCGGCGCGCTCCGCGCCTGGGTGCTCGACCTCAACAAGATCGCCAACGACATCCGCCTCCTCGCCTCCGGCCCTCGCACCGGGCTCGCGGAAATCGGGCTCCCCGCGGTCCAGCCGGGCTCGAGCATCATGCCGGGCAAGGTCAATCCGTCCATCGCCGAGATGGTCAACCAGGTCTGCTACCAGGCGCTGGGGCTCGACGTGACGGTGGCCATGGCCGCCGAGGCGGGGCAGCTCGAACTCAACGTCATGATGCCGGTCATGACGCACAACATCGTCTTCGCCCTGATGATCGTCGGCAACGCGACCCGCGTCTTCGCGGAGCGCTGCGTCGAGGGAATCACCGCCGACGCCGCGCAGTGCGCCTACTGGCTGGAGCGGAGCCCGGCGCTGGTCACCGCGCTGGCCCCGAAGATCGGCTACGCCGAGTCGGCCAAGCTCGCGAAGGAGGCCATCGCGACCGGGCTGACCGTGAAGCAGCTCGTCACCGAGCGGGGCATCCTGAAGGGGAAGGAGCTCGAGGAGATCCTCGACCTCCGCGCCATGACCGAGCTCGGCGTGCCCGGCGGGAAGGGGCTCCCTGGCGGCGGGTGAGCCCCGATGGGGGCGCGGTTGAATTCCCACCGCCCCGCTCCCATATTCAACCCATGCGAGTCACAACGTGGACGGAATACAGCCTCATCATCTCGCTGCATCTGGCGCGGCGGGGCGGTGAACGGCCGGTGGCGGCGCGGGACATCTCCGAGTCCGAACGCCTCCCCGGCGACTACGTCGAGCAGATCCTCCTCCGGCTCCGGCGCGCCGGCCTCGTCGAGAGCGTCCGCGGCGCCCGCGGCGGTTATTTCCTGGCCAGGGCCCCCGAAACGATCTCCGTCCATGACGTGATGGCCGCCTGCGATCACCAGATCTTCGAAATCAATTGCGACACGCACCAGGTGGACGACGAACGCTGCGGCAACGGCGCCCAGTGCAGCATCCGACCGGTCTGGCGCGCGCTCCGGAACCGGGTGGACGACCTCCTCAAGGGCGTCAGCCTGGCCGACCTCATGCAGGAAGAGTCCCGGGTCCAGGAGCTCGTCGGGATCACCGCGGCAACTTGAGCGCCGCGGGCGCCGCCCATGGCTGAGCACACCCACCCCGATCTGCCCCCGCTATCCGCCGCGGAGTTCCAGCGGTACTCCCGACACCTCATCCTCCCGCACGTCGGCGAGGCCGGCCAGCGCCGGCTGAAGCAGTCGCGCGTCCTGGTGGTCGGGGCAGGGGGGCTCGGTTCGCCGGCGGCGCTCTACCTCGCCGCCGCGGGCGTCGGAACCATCGGCCTGGTGGACGCCGACGTGGTGGACGTCAGCAACCTCCAGCGCCAGGTGCTGCACGGCACCTCCACCCTCGGCGTACCCAAGCTCGAGTCCGCCCGCGCCCGTATCCACGACCTCAATCCGCAGGTCACGGTCGAACCGTTTCCGGAGCGACTCACCGCCGCGAACGCCCTGCGGATCTTCAGGGGCTTCGAGGTGGTGCTTGACGGCAGCGACAACTTCCCGACCCGCTATCTCGTCAACGACGCCGCCTTCCTCACCGGCATCCCCGACGTGTACGGCGCCATCTTCCAGTTCGAAGGCCAGGCCTCCGTCTTCGCCGCGCCCGGCGGACCCTGCTACCGGTGCCTCTACGCCGAGCCGCCGCCGCCAGGCATGGTGCCGGGGTGCGCGGAGGCGGGGGTGCTCGGCGCGCTGCCGGGCGTCATCGGGAGCATCCAGGCCATGGAGGCCATCAAGCTGCTGCTCGGCATCGGCGAGCCGCTCGTCGGGCGACTGCTCCTCTTCGATGCGCTCGGGATGCAGTTCCGCGAACTCGCCCTGCAGCGCGATCCCGCCTGCCCGCTCTGCGGAAGCTCGCCGACGGTGCGCGAGCTGATCGACTACGACGCCTTCTGCGGCGTCGGCGAGTCAGCGGCGCCCGCCGGGATCGAGGTGACCCCCGCCGAGCTGCAGCGCGAACTGTCCGCGGGCCGGCCGGTGGTGTTGGTGGATGTGCGGGAGACGCCGGAATGGGAACTGGTCCGGCTCGAGGGCGCGCGGCTGGCGCCGCTCTCCCGGCTCCCCGGCCTGGCGAACGCGCTCGATCAGTCCGCCGACATCGTGGCGTACTGCCACCATGGCGTGCGGTCGCTGCAGGCGGCCACGTTCCTCCGCTCCGTCGGGTTTCCCCGCGTGCGGAGCCTCGCCGGCGGCATCGACCGGTGGGCTCGAGAAGTCGATCGGGAGATGGTACGGTACTGAGGAAGGAAGAGTGCCGAAGGGGGGACTCGAACCCCCACGGGCTTGCGCCCACTGCGCCCTGAACGCAGCGCGTCTACCAATTCCACCACTCCGGCGTGGGCGGCAAAGGTAGCGGAACGCCCACCTCGCAGTCAAGCGGGCCGTTGACCCTTCGGAACCCACTGTCTATCTTGGGTTTACGACCTGCCATGCCCACCAAATCGGATGCGCCCACGGAGCGCCGGCATTCGGTCGCCCGCAATCCCAAGGCGACCCACGACTTCCACATCCTCGAGACGTGGGAGGCGGGCTTGGTGCTGACCGGCACCGAGGTGAAGTCGCTGCGCAGCGGAAAGGCCTCCATCAAGGAGGCGTATGCCCGGGTGTCCGGGGGACAGGTGTTTCTCGAGGGGATGAACGTCACGCCGTACGCCCAGGGTAACCGGTACAACCACGACCCGGTCCGCTCGCGCAAGCTCCTCCTCCATCGCCGCGAAATCAACCGGCTCATCGGCTCGGTCGAGCGCGAGGGGCTGAGCCTCGTGCCGCTCGAACTCTACTTCAGCCGCGGCAAGGCGAAGATCGCCATCGGGCTGGGGCGCGGCAAGAAGCAGCACGACAAGCGCCAGGCGCTCAAGGAGCGGATGATGGACCGCGAGACCGCGCGCGCCATCGCGGTGGGCCGCCAGCGATGATCACCCTCGCGCTCCTCGCCTCGCTCTCCGGCCCCCACGCGCCGGCGCAGCTGGTGGTGACCACGCCGCGCGGGGAGACCCGCCTGGCCGTCTCCGCCGACGCCGACGGCCGCCCGATGGTGGCGGCGTTTCCGCTGGCCGCGGCGCTGGGCGGCTCCGTCCGCCAGGACGGCGCCTGGATCACCGTGGTGATTTCCCGCCAGGACTTCTCCTTCCTGCCGCACGCGCCGCTCTTCCGGCTCAACGACCGGATCGAGCCGCTCGCCGTCCCCGCCTTCGAGCGGGGCGACTCGCTCTTCGTGCCCTATCAGTTCGTGGCCGACATCCTCCCGCGGTACCTCGGCGAGCTCTACAGCTTCGACCGGGAGGCCGGCCGGCTCGTGCAGCGGGGGCCGGCCGCCGCCACGACGGCCGCGCCGAAGCGCCTGCCGAACGGCCTCCTGCCGGGCCACATCGTGACGGTGGACGCCGGGCACGGCGGCGACGACCCGGGCAACCCCGGCCGCTTCTTCCCCCCGGCGTCACCGAGAAGGAGCGTGACCCTCCAGGTGGCCCTGCTGCTGCGCGACGAGCTGACGCGGCGCGGGATCACCGTCCGGATGACGCGCACCACCGACACCCGCCCGAATCTCCTGCAGCGCGCCCCCACCTGCGACGCCAGCTGCGACCTCTTCGTGAGCCTGCACGTGGACGCGCTGGCCCGCGGACGCGGCGCGATTATCGCTCCGTCGACGGCTTCACCACGCTGATCATCGGCGAGGAAAACTCCGCCGACGCCGCCCGCGTGGCCCAGACGGAAAACGAGGCGCTTCGCTTCGAGAGCGAACAGGACCAGGATCTCGCGGGCGGCCCGCTCGCGTACATCCTGCGGGACCTGCAGATGAACGAGTACCTCCGCGAGTCGGCGCGCGCGGGCGCGCTGATGCAGGCCCACCTCGAGCCGATCCACCCAGGGAGAATCGCGGCGTTCAGCAGCGGAACGACCTGGCCGTGCTGAACACCGGCCGCCGCCCGGGCGTGCTCGTCGAAATGGGCTACGGTTCGAGTCCGTCGGACGCGAAGTTCCTCGTCTCGAAGGACGGCCAGCGCGGATCGCCCGCGCCCTGGCCGACGCCGATCGTGGACTACCTGCTCGAGTTCGAGTGGAAGAGCGGCGCCCGCGCCGCGGGGCCGGGCCGGTGAGGCGCCTCCTGCCGCTCCTCCTCCTTCTCCCGCTCGCGGGCTGCGTGTACTACAACGGGATGTACAACGCCAACCGCTTCGCCGAGCGCGCCAGGAAGGCCGAGGCACAGGGGCGCACCTTCGAGGCGCAGGGGTACTGGGCGCAGGCGGAGGTCCGGGCCGATTCGGTCGTGGCGCGGCACCCCAACAGCAACTGGGCGGACAACGCCCAGTTGATTCGTGGCGAGGCCATGGTCCACCGGAACGACTGCGCCGCGGCCATCCCGGCGCTCGAGGCCGCCTCCTTCTCGGGCGACAGCCCCGACGTGGCGCAGCAGGCCCAGATCCTCCTCGGCGGCTGCTACCTCGCCGCCGGCAACCTCGACGGCGCCGACAAGGCGTTCGTCGCCCTGATGACCAGCCCCGACTCCGCCGTCCGGCAGCAGGCGCGGCTGGAGCACGCCCGCATCCTGCGCCTGCACGGCGAGTACCAGGCTGCGCTGGCCACGCTGGACGGGCTGCAGGGCCCCGTCTTCGATGCCGAGCGCGCCGCGGATTACAGCGGGCTGGGCGACCTCGCCCAGGCGGTGCCGCTGATCGACCAGGCGCTTGCTCGGCAGGATCTGACGTTGCCCTGGGATTCGACCCTGGCGGGCGTCGGCCGGGTGGATCCCGGCCTGGCCTCGCGGTACACCACCGCCGTCCTGGCACTGCCCGGACTCTCGACCGAAACCCGCGACCAGTTGCTCCTGGCCGACGGCCTTCGTCTGCTCGCCACGAATCCCGACTCGGGCCTGGCCCGGCTGCGGGCCGCCGGCTCCGCCGACCCCGTGACGTTCGCCTCGCTGATCGCCCGGCTTCGGGTGGCGGAGTACATCATCGGGCAGGCCGACACGCTCGCCCAGCTCGAACTCGCCCGGGAGGATCTGACGTCGCTGAGCGAGGTCGGCGGCCCGGCGTCGATCCAGGCGATTCGCTACCTGCGGATCCTCACCCGGGTCCGGACCTACGTGGACTCGGTGGCGCCGGGCAGCGACCAGGGAGACCTCGCCACCTTCTCGCTGGCCGAGGCGGTGCGCGACAGCCTCCCGGCGCCGAGAATCGCCGCGGAGCTCTTCGCCACGATCCCCGCCTGGTGGCCGGCCTCCCCGTATGCGCCCAAGGCGATGCTCGCGCTCGCCGCGCTCGAGCCGGCGCAAGCCGACTCGATCTTCCTGCGGATCGAGGCCGAGTATCCGGGGAGTCCCTACCTCCTCCTCGTGGCGGGCGACGTCACGCCGGCGGTGTTGGCCCTCGAGGATTCCCTGCAGGCGTACACCGGTGGCGGGGCGGCCGGGCGGACACCCGCGGGCCGGCGCGCGCCCGCCGTCGGTCCTCCCCCGGGCCAGCGTCCGCAGGACGAACTCAGGTAAATGCCCCTCGCGCCGCTCGCCCGGGACGTCTTCGGCGTCCGGTTCCAGAACCCGATCGTGCTGGCGTCGGGGACCGCCGGCTACGGGCGCGAACTCGACGGCGTCATGGAACTCGACCGGCTCGGCGGCCTGGTCACGAAGGCCGTCTCGCTCCAGCCGAGGGTGGGCAACGCGCCTCCAAGGGTGGCGGAGTTTCGGGGCGGAATGCTCAACTCGGTCGGCCTCGCCAACCCCGGCCTCGCGCACGTGCGCGCGGCCGAGATGCCCTGGCTGCTCGCGCGGCTCCGGGCGGCGCGGGTGCTGGTCAACGTGGTCGGCTTCACGCTCGAGGAGTACGCCGCGGTCATCGAGGGCCTCGACGACCTCGACGGCATCACCGCCTACGAGCTGAATCTCTCCTGTCCCAATACCGCCGCCGGCGGTATCGAGTTCGGCGCCGATCCGGCGTCGGTGTCCGCCATCATCGCGCGGTGTCGGCGCGTCACGAAGCGTCCGCTCGTGGCCAAGCTGTCCCCCGTGCTGCCGGACATCGCGGGCATGGCGGTCGTGGCGCGCGACGCCGGCGCCGACGGGGTATCGGTGGTCAACACCCTGCCCGGACTCGCGCTCGATCCGCACGGTGTACCGCGCCTCGGCAACGGCAATGGCGGCGCCAGCGGCCCGGCGCTGCTTCCCGCGGGGGTGCTCGCCGTGCGGCGGGTGCGTGAGCGCGCGGCAGACCTCCCGGTCATCGGCCTCGGTGGCGTTCGAAGCGCGGATGATGCGCGCCAGTACTTGGCGGCCGGCGCCTCGCTGGTCGGAATCGGGACCGGGGGGATGGCGGACCCACGACTCCCCGGGCGCATCATCCGGGATCTGGAGCGCCGGCATGGCTGAGATCATTCTGGCGCTCGACGTCGACTCGGCGGACGCCGGGCGCCGGCTGCTCGACCGGCTGCCGGACCTGCGCTGGGTCAAGGTCGGGTCGGTGCTGATGACGCGCGAGGGCGCGCCCTTCCTCGTCGAGCTGCGGGCCCGCGGGCTCGCGCTCTTCCTCGACCTCAAGTGGCACGACATCCCGAACACGGTGGCCGGCGCGGTCGCGGCCGCGGCGTCCCTCGGCGTCTCCATGGCCACCGTCCATACCCTCGGCGGCGCCGCCATGCTCGCCGCGGCGCAGGCCGCCGCGGGCAGCGTCGGGCTCGTGGGGGTGACGGTCCTGACCTCCCACGACGCGAGCGGGTACGCCGCCGCTATCGGGCGGCCCGAGGTCGAGTTGCGGGGCGAGGTCGCGCGACTCAGCGCGGTGGCCGCCGCGGCGGGACTTCGTGGTGTGGTCTGCTCCCCCGCCGAGGTGGAGGTCGTCCGCCCGGCCCTGGGCGCAGGCTCGTGGATCGTGGTGCCGGGAATCCGAAGGGCCGCCGACGCCGCCGGGGATCAGGTCCGGATCGCCGCGCCCCGCGAAGCCGCCGCCCGGGGTGCTACCCACCTCGTGGTCGGCCGGCCCATTCTGAACGCCCCGAACCCGGCCGCGGTGCTCGCCGAGTTCATGGCGGAGGCCGGGGCGGCATGATTCGGGTCATGGCCCTCGCAACGGTCTTCCTCGGCTTCACGGCCCCGCTGCCCCGCGGCCCCGCCGGCGCTGCCCCGCTGCCCCGCAGCCCCGCTGCCCCGCCCGCCAGCCTGGCTGAAGTCGGCGACAGCGCCCGCATCGCCTGGCAACGCCGCGACCTCGCCGCCTTCGTGGCCCCGGCGCTCGGGGGGCGGCTCCTTGTCACCTTGCCCCCCGGCAACCAGTCGGCGCCGATCAGGGCGGACCAGGCGAGAGCGCTACTATCGTCGTATGTACAAGGTACAGAAGAGGTTACAACACTTTTGACCGCGGCCAGGGCGGTGGATTCGCTCCAGGGGTACGTGGAGTTGAGCCGGCACTACCGGCTGGTGGGGATTCCGGGGGAGCGCCAGACGACGATCCTGCTCGGATACCGGCGCGGGCGAACGGTTTGGGTGCTGACCGAGGTCCGGATTGCCCCGTAGGAATTCCCTTGCGTTGATCTGGGGCCGGGTCTATATTGGTCAGCTACCTCAAAGTTCGGTCCTGGAGAGATTCCGTGAAGGTTCGTTCGAGCGTCAAGCCGATCTGCGAACACTGCAAAGTCGTGAAGCGACAGGGCGTTGTTCGCGTCATTTGCAAGCGCAATCCCAAGCACAAGCAACGGCAGGGCTGATCATGGCACGCATTGCAGGCGTGGACCTTCCGCGCGAGAAGCGGGTCGAAATCGCCCTGACGTACATCTTCGGGGTTGGCCGTCCCACGAGCGTCCGGATCCTCACCGAGACCGGCGTCAGCCCCGACACCCGGGTCCGCGATCTGTCGGACGCGGAGGTCGCCCGGCTCCGGCAGTTCATCGAGCGCGCGCTGAAGGTCGAGGGCGCCCTCCGGACTGAAGTGGCCATGAACATCAAGCGGCTGATGGACATCGGCAGCTATCGCGGGTCGCGCCATCGCCGGGGTCTCCCCGTGCGCGGTCAGCGGACCCATACCAACGCCCGGACCAAGAAGGGTCCCCGCCGGGCCATCGCGGGCAAGAAGAAGGCGACGAAGAAGTAACCATGACAGCACCGACTACTGCGCCGAAGGCGCCCAGCGCCAAGCGGTCCAAGAAGATCGTCGAGTCCGAGGGCATCGCCCACATCTCGGCCACCTTCAACAACGTGCTCATCACCATCACCGACATGAAGGGCAACGCCCTGGCATGGGGCACGGCCGGCAAGGCCGGGTTCAAGGGCTCCAAGAAGTCCACGCCCTTCGCCGCCACGGTGGCCGCCGAGAAGGCGCCGGGCGTGAGGCCATGAACCTGGGCGTCCGCCGGGTGCATGTCCGCGTGCAGGGCCCCGGCAGCGGCCGCGAGTCCGCCATCCAGGCGCTCGCCTCCGTCGGCCTGCGTGTCGTCTCCATCCGCGACGTCACGCCGATTCCCCACAACGGGTGCCGTCCCCCGAAGAAGCGGCGGGTCTAACAATGTCGCGTTACACTGGACCCAGCTGCCGGCTTTGCCGTCGCGAGGGCACGAAGCTCTTCCTGAAGGGCACCCGCTGTCTCACGGAAAAGTGCGCCGTCGAGCGCCGGGCGTACGCGCCGGGCCAGCACGGGCAGGGCACCGGCCGCGGCCGCAAGCCGTCCGAGTACTCCAAGCAGCTCCGCGAGAAGCAGAAGGTCAAGCGGATGTACGGCCTCACCGAGGGCCAGTTCCGCAACCTGTTCGAGAGCGTCACCCGCGAGTCGGGCGTCAAGGGCACCAACCTGCTCATCGCCCTCGAGATCGCGCCTCGACAACATCGTCTACCGGATGGGCTTCGCCTCGAGCCGCAAGGCGGCGCGGCAGCTCGTCAACCACGGCCACGTCGAGGTCAACGGCCGCCGGGTGGACATCGCGTCGTACAACGTCATGCCCGGACAGGAAGTCCGGGTCGCCCCGTCCAGCCGCGAGCTCGTCGCCGTCAAGGCGGCGCAGGAGTACGCGTCGCGCGGGGCTCCAGTCTCCTGGCTCTCCGTCGACGGCGACAAGGCCGCCGGACGGTACGTCGAGCGTCCCACGCGCGAGGCCATCCCGGTCAACGCGCAGGAACAGCTCATCGTCGAGCTCTACTCGAAGTAAGTGGCGGCCCGAACCATGACCATCGACCTGACCGGACTCGTCCGCCCGCACCTGCTCGAGATGATCCCGAGCACGGACAATCCGAACGCCGCCGAGTTCCGCCTCCAGCCGCTGGAGCGGGGCTTCGGCTACACGCTCGGCAACTCGCTGCGCCGCCTCCTGCTCTCCTCGCTCCGCGGCAGCGCGGTCTGGGGCTTCCGGCTCGACGGCGTCGTCCACGAGCACCAGACCGTCCAGGGCGTCCTCGAGGACATCCACCAGATCGTGCAGCGCCTCAAGGGGCTGACGCTGGTGCTGACCCCCGAGGTCGACGAGGCCATCCTCCACATCAAGAAGAACGGCCCGGGCCCGGTCTACGCGCGCGACATCCAGCCGCACGGCTCCGTCACCGTCGTCAACCCCGACCACCTGCTCTTCACCGTGCAGGACGATCGGGAAGTCTCCGCCGAGCTCTACGTCAACAAGGGCCGCGGCTACGTCGAGTCGGAGCTCCACCCGTTCGACCGCTCACTCCCGGTGGACCTGGTCCGGATCGACGCCATCTACAATCCGGTCACGCCGCGCCAACTTCACCGTCGCGGAAACCCGCGTCGGCCAGCGCACCGACTACGACCGCCTGACCGTCACCGTCGAGACCAACGGCACCATCTCGCCCGAGGACGCGGTCGCCTACGCGGCGGCCCTGGCGCAGGAGCACTTCCGGTACTTCGTCGAGTTCGGCAAGGTGCCCGTCATGCGGGAGCCGGCGCCCATCATCTCCGAGGCCGGCGGCGACCTCCGCGCCAGCCTGAACCGCCCCATCGACGACCTCGGCCTCTCGGTCCGGTCGCTGAACTCGCTCAAGAATTCCAACATCCGCACGTTGCAGGACCTGATCGCCTACACCGAGGACGACCTCCTCAAGGTCAAGAACGTCGGCGAGAAGGCCGTGTCCGAAATCGTGGAGCTGCTGCAGAAGGAAGGCCTGACCTTCGGCCACGTGCTCGACGAGGTCGCCGGCGTGCTGCGCCCCAAGGGCGCCGACGCCTCCGCCGCGACTCCGGCCGCCAGCAACGGGGAGATCGCCTAAATGCGCCATCGTGCCAAGGGACGCCAGCTGTCCCGCACCTCCGCCCATCGTCGCGCGCTGCTGAACAACATGGCCACCAGCCTGTTCAAGCACGAGGCCATCCAGACCACGGAAGCCAAGGCCAAGGAGCTCCGGCCCTTCGCCGAGAAGCTCATCACCCTGGCGCGCCGCGGCGACCTGCACGCGCGCCGGCTCGTGGGCCGGAACATCAAGGACCGCGAGGTCCTCGGCCGGCTCTTCGCCGAGCTCGGGCCGCGTTTCGCCGCCCGTCCCGGCGGCTACACCCGCATCCTCAAGATGGGGCACCGACCCGGCGACGGCGCCGACGTGGCTCGCATCGAGTTGCTCTCGGAGTAAGGGTGGCATCGCCAACCTCCGACACGACGAAGGGGACCCGCGAGGGTCCCCTTTTTTACAGCCGGCCGGCCGTGCGGCTGGCGCGCCCCGGCGGGGCGCGCCGGGTGTCAGCTGGCCTTGGCGATCTTGTTACCCTTGATGCACTGGGTGCAGACGCGGACACGCCGCGGCTCGCCGTCCTTCAGGACGCGAACGGTCTGCAGGTTGGGATACCAGCGGCGGTTCGTGCGATTCTTGGCGTGGCTGACGTTGTTGCCGGTGACCGGCCCCTTGCCGCACACGGTGCATACCCGTGCCATATGTCCGTCCCTCAAGCAGTTACGACATTGACGAAACAGCTGGAAACCGCGAAATCTAACCCGGTTCCCGCATGGACACAACCACCCCTGGGAGAGCGCCATGGCTGAGCGCAGGCGCGCGTTGATTACCGGCATCACGGGCCAGGACGGCTCCTACCTGGCCGAGCTCCTCCTGTCCAAGGACTACGAGGTCTTCGGCGTCGTCCGCCGGACCAGCCACCACGGCCTGGCCCGGATCGACCACATCGCCGACCGCATCACCCTCCTGCCGGCCGACCTCCTCGACCAGCACTCGCTGACGGTGGCGCTGCAGCAGACCAAGCCCGCACGAGGTCTACAACCTCGCGGCGCAGAGCTACGTCCCCACCTCGTGGTCCCAGCCGGTGCTGACGGGCGAGTTCACCGCGCTCGGCGTCACCCGGATGCTGGAGGCGATCCGCCTCGTCCATCCGACCGCCCGGTTCTACCAGGCGTCGAGCTCGGAGATGTTCGGGAAGGTGACCGAGACGCCGCAGCGGGAGACGACGCCCTTCTACCCGCGCTCACCCTACGGCGTGGCGAAGGCCTACGGCCACTGGATCACCGTCAACTACCGGGAGTCGTACAACATCTACGCCGTGAGCGGGATCCTCTTCAACCACGAGTCGCCGCGGCGCGGCATCGAGTTCGTCACCCGCAAGGTCACCGACGGCGTGGCGCGCATCAAGGCGGGCCTGGCCAGCGAGCTCCGCCTCGGCAACCTCGACGCGCACCGCGACTGGGGCTACGCCGGCGACTACGTGGACGCGATGTGGCGCATGCTGCAGCCCGACACGCCGCAGGACTACGTCATCGGCACCGGCGTCATGCACAGCGTGCGCGACCTGGTCGAGGTGGCCTTCAGCCGCGCCGGGCTCGACTGGCAGAAGTACGTGAAGCTCGACCCCACCTTCATCCGTCCCGCGGAGGTCGACCTGCTGCTCGCCGACGCGACGCTCGCGCGCGAGCGGCTCGGCTGGACGCCGACGGTCGGGTTCCGGCAACTGATCGAGATGATGGTGGACGCCGACCTCGCGCGGCTGGGCGCGCGCTGATGCGGGTGCTGGTCACCGGCTCCGAGGGGTTCGTCGGCCGCTGGCTGGTCCGCACCCTGCTCGCGGCCGGCCACGAAGTATGGGCCGGCATCCGGCCCGGCGGGCCCCTCGAGGTGCCGGGGCTCACTCCCGCCGAGCGGGCCGCCGTCCGTCGGGTGCCGCTCGAGGTCCTCGACACCGCCTCGGTCGAGTCGGCCGTCGCCTGCCGCCCCGAGGCGGTGGTGCACCTGGCCGCCATCGCCTCGGGCGCCGATGCACGGCGCGACGTCGGCGTGGCCTGGGCGGTCAATGCCGCAGGCACCGCCCGGCTGGCGGACGCCCTGGGCCGCGCGCGGGAGCGGGCGGAATCCGACCCGGTCCTGCTCGTCGTGTCGTCGGGCGAGGTGTACGGGGGCGGCGTGGACCGTCCGCGCCGGGAGGACGACCCGCTCCGCCCCTGTTCCCCCTACGCCGCCAGCAAGGTCGGCGCGGAGGTCGCCGCGCAGGAGGTGGGCCGCCGCACCGGGCTCCGCGTGGTCATCGCGCGGCCCTTCACGCACACCGGGCCGGGGCAGAGCGACCGGGCGGTGGCGCCGGCCTTCGCGGCGCGGCTCCGCGCGGCCCGACGCTCGGGCGCTGCCAGCGTCCCCACCGGGAACCTCGCCCCGATCCGGGACTTCCTCCATGTGCAGGACGTGGTGAACGCCTATCTTGCGTTGCTCACGCGCGGCGTGCCCGGCGAGGCGTACAACGTGGCACGCGGCGAGGGGATTTCGCTCGACGAGCTCTTTCGCCGCCTGGCGACGCACCTCGGCGCGGCAGCCGTGCCCGCGCCGGATCCCGCCCTGATGCGCTCGGCGGACATCCTGCACCTGGTGGGCGACGCCGCCAAGCTGCGGGCGGCGACCGGCTGGCGGCCGACCATCGACATCGACCGGATCCTGAAGGAAGTAGCTGATGCCGAAGCGGACTGACATCTCCTCGATTCTCCTGATCGGATCCGGCCCCATCGTCATCGGGCAGGGCGCCGAGTTCGACTACTCCGGAACGCAGGCGGTGCGGGCGCTCAAGGAAGAGGGGTACCGGGTCATCCTGGTGAACTCCAATCCGGCCACCATCATGACCGACCCGGAGCTGGCCGACCGCACCTACATCGAGCCGGTCACGCCGGAATGGGTGGCGCAGGTCATCGAGCGGGAGCGCCCCGACGCGCTGCTTGCCCACCATGGGCGGCCAGACGGCGCTCAACGTGGCGATGGCGCTCGCCAACGACGGCACCCTCGAGCGCTTCGGTGTGGAGCTGATCGGGGCCAACGCCCGGGCCATCGGGCTCGCCGAGGACCGAGAGCAGTTCGCGCAGGCCATGCGGCGGCTCGGGCTCGCGACGCCGGCGGGCCGGACGATTCGGTCGCTCGAGGAGGCGCTCGCGACGGTGGCCGACACCGGGTACCCCGCCATCGTCCGTCCCTCGTTCACGCTCGGCGGCTCCGGGGGCGGCATCGCCTACAACCGCGAGGAGTTCGAGGCGCTGGTCGAGCACGGGCTCGAGCTCTCCCCGGTCGGGTCGGTGCTCATCGAGAAGAGCGTCATCGGCTGGAAGGAGTACGAGCTGGAGGTCATGCGGGACGGGGCGGACAACGTCGTCATCGTCTGCTCGATCGAGAACATCGACCCGATGGGCGTCCACACCGGCGACTCCATCACCGTGGCCCCGGCCATGACCCTCACCGACCGCGAGTACCAGGCGATGCGCGACAGCGCGCTGGCCATCATCCGCGAGGTCGGCGTGGCGGCCGGCGGGTGCAACATCCAGTTCGCGGTGAACCCCGCCACCGGCGAGCAGCTCGTCATCGAGATGAACCCGCGGGTGTCGCGCTCCTCGGCGCTGGCCTCGAAGGCCACCGGGTTCCCGATCGCCCGGATCGGCGCCAAGCTGGCCGTCGGCTACCGGCTCGACGAACTCCCCAACGACATCACCCGGACCACGCCGGCCTCGTTCGAGCCGGTGCTCGACTACGTCGTGGTGAAGGTGCCGCGCTTCGCCTTCGAGAAGTTCCCGACCGCCGACCCGACCCTCACCACGCAGATGAAGTCGGTCGGCGAGGTCATGGCGATCGGGCGCACCTTCAAGGAGGCGTTCCAGAAGGGGATGCGCGGCCTGGAAATCGACCGGATCGGCTGGGTGGCGGGCGCCACGCCGGGAGCCGACCGGCTGGACGACGCCGACATGGCGACCGTCAAGGCGGCCCTCCGCACCCCGACGCCGGAGCGGATCTTCCAGGTCAAGCGGGCGCTGGCCGGGCGGGGTGCCGGCGGCCGAGATCGCGGAGCGCACCGGCATCGACCCCTGGTTCCTCGACCAGTTCGCGGAACTGGTGGAGGCGGAAACCGCGTGGGCTGCCGACCCGGCTGGGCTCGAACCGGACTCCCTCCGCGCCATGAAGCGCATGGGCTTCTCCGACGCGCAGCTCGGGCGGATCCGCGGGATGCCGGAGGCCGAGGTGCGCGCGCGGCGCCACGCGCTCGGCATCCGGCCGGTCTACAAGATGGTCGACACCTGCGCCGGCGAGTTCCCCTCGGCCACGCCCTACCTCTACTCCTGCTACGACGAGGAGAACGAGTCGGTGCCCGACGGCCGCCCGACGGTCATCATCCTCGGCAGCGGTCCCAACCGGATCGGGCAGGGGGTCGAGTTCGACTACTGCTGCGTGCGCGCCGTGCTCGCCTTCCGCGAGCTCGGGTACCGCACCGTCATGGTGAACTCCAACCCCGAGACGGTCTCCACCGACTTCGACATTTCCGACGCGCTCTACTTCGAGCCGCTGACGCTCGAGGACGTGCTCGAGATCGTCCAGGTCGAACAGCCGATGGGGGTGGTGGTGCAGCTCGGCGGGCAGACGCCGCTCCGGCTCGCGCGCGGCCTCGAGGCGGCCGGCGTGCCGATCCTCGGCACCTCGCCCGAGGCCATCGACGACGCGGAGGACCGCGGCCGGTTCGAGGCCATGGCCCGGGAGCTCGGCGTGGCCCAGCCCCCGAGCGGAACCGCCATGTCGGTCGAGGACGCGGCGGCGGTGGCGGAGCGGATCGGGTACCCGATCCTGGTCCGCCCTTCGTACGTCCTGGGCGGCCGCGGCGATGCAGATCATCTACGACCTCGACTCGCTGCAGCGCTACTTCGCGCAGGCCACCCGGGTCACGCCGGAGCACCCGGTCCTGATCGACAGCTTCCTCGAGGACGCCTTCGAGGCGGACGTGGACGCCATCTGCGACGGCACGCAGTGCATCATCGGCGGCGTCATGCAGCACATCGAGGACGCCGGCATCCACTCCGGCGACTCGGCCTGCGTGCTGCCTCCGTACCTGATCACCGAGGAGCAGGTCGAGGAGATGCGCCGGCACACCCGCGCCTTCGCGATCCGGCTGGGCGTCGTCGGCCTCATCAACGTGCAGTACGCCATCAAGCACGGCGGGTCTACGTGCTCGAGGTGAACCCGCGCGGCTCCCGCACGATCCCGTTCGTGTCGAAGACCACCGGCGTGCCGCTGGCCTCCCTGGCCGCCGCGGTCATGGCGGGAAAGACGCTCGAGTCGCTCGGGCTCCGCGACGACGTCCTCCAGCCCTACGTCGCGGTGAAGGAGGCGGTCTTCCCCTTCAACAAGCTGCCGGGGGTGGACCTGATCCTCGGCCCCGAGATGCGCTCCACCGGCGAGGTGATGGGAATCGCGGATTCGTTCGGCATGGCCTTCGCCAAGGCGCAGATCAGCGTGGACGGCGCCCTGCCGCTCGAGGGCACCGTCTTCGTGACCGTCAACGAC
The DNA here is from genome assembly GCA_963777835.1 of uncultured Gemmatimonadales bacterium. Classification (GTDB taxonomy): domain Bacteria; phylum Gemmatimonadota; class Gemmatimonadetes; order Gemmatimonadales; family GWC2-71-9; genus SPDF01. The sequence goes on from CAVZRK010000006.1 coordinate 80,871, forward strand.
CACGACAAGCAGAACGTGGTCCCGATCATCCGGCGGTTCCACGAGCTCGGCTTCCGCATCGTGGCCACGGAGGGGACCGCGCGCCACCTCCGGTCCCGGGGCGTCCCGTCGGAGCGGGTGCTCAAGGTGCACGAGGGGCGGCCGAACGCGATCGACCTCCTCCTCTCCGGCGACGTGCAGCTCCTCATCAACACGCCGCTCGGCAAGCTGACCCAGCAGGACGACTACCTCCTCCGCCGCGCCGCGCTCCAGCACCGCACGCCGTACACGACCACGCTCTCCGCGGCCTCGGCGGCCTGCGACGCCATCATCGCACTCCGGAGCCGCGCCCGCACCGTCCGCTCCCTGCAGGAATGGCACGCCCTGGCCCGCGAGGCCACCGCGGAAATGGTGTGACGACCGCCCGGAATCCCGCGTTCGTCGCGGCGCTCGGCGCCGCGGTCCGGGGCGAGGTGCGCACCGACGAACCGCTCGCGCGCTACTCGACTTACCGCATCGGCGGGCCCGCCACCGTCCTCCTCCCGGCGGTGAACGAGGACGTCGGCGTGGCGCTGCGGATGGCGGCGGCCGCCGGCGTACCGTGGTTTGCCGTGGGGCTCGGCTCCAACATCCTCCTCCCGGACGAAGGGATGGACGCGCTCGTCATCCGCCTGGGGAAGGGCCTCGACCGCCTCGACCGGGACGGCGACCGCTGGACGGTCGGGGCCGGGCTCCCCGCGCCGCTCGCGGCACGGCGCACGGCGGCCGGCGGATGGTTCGGGCTGCACAAGTTCGTGGGTGTGCCGGGCACGGCGGGGGGCGGCGTCTACATGAACGCCGGCTGTCACGGCGCGGAGTGGTCGGATTTCGTGGAGTCCGTCCTCGTGGTGGACGACGCCGGGCGTGACACCGTGCTCGCCCGCGCCGACATCCCGTTCGCCTACCGCCAGAGCGGGCTCACGGGGCAGGTGGTGCTCGAGGCCACCGTCCGCCTCCGCCCGGAGGATCCGGCGGTCATCGAGGCGGAGCTGGCCGAGCTGTTCCGGTGGCGTTCCGAGGGAACGCCGTTCAACCAGCCCTGCTGCGGCAGCGTCTTCCGGAATCCCGGCGGCGCCTCCTGGCACCGCGAGGGCGGCCCCCGGACGGCGGGGCAGCTGATCGAGGCCGCGGGGCTGAAGGGCTACCGGGCGGGTGGCGCCGAGATCTCGCCGAAGCACGCCAACTATTTCGTGAACGTCGGCGGAGCGACCGCCGCCGACGTGCGCGCGCTGATCCGCCATGCCCAGGCCGTCGTCCACGAGCGGTTCGGGGCCGCGCTGGAAACCGAAGTGAAGCTGATCCGCCCCGACGGCGGCGCCGACCACCTCCCTCCTCCCCGCTGACGGACGCCCCCATGCCCGACTACTTCGTCCACGAATCGAGCTACGTCGACGACGGCGCCATCGTCGGCGCCGGCACCAAGATCTGGCACTTCAGCCACGTCATGCCCGGCGCGGTGATCGGTGAACGCTGCAACCTGGGGCAGAACGTCGTCGTGATGCCGCGGACCCGGATCGGGAACAACGTGAAGATCCAGAACAACGTGTCCATCTACGAGGGGGTGGAGCTCGAGGACGACGTGTTCTGCGGGCCCAGCTGCGTCTTCACCAACGTGATCAACCCCCGGAGCCACGTGTCGCGGAAGGCCGAGTACCTGCCGACCATCGTCCGGCGCGGCGCCACGATCGGGGCCAACGCCACAATCATTTGCGGGACCACCCTCGGGGCGTACAGCTTCGTCGGGGCCGGGGCGGTGGTCCGTGGCGACGTGCCCGACTACGCCCTCGTGGTCGGGATGCCGGCCCGCCGGATCGGCTGGATGTGCCAGTGCGGGGTGCGGCTGGCGCTGGTCGAGGGGGCTGCCACCTGCGTCGCCTGCGGGGCTCGCTACCGCGAGGACAGGGGGCTGCTGCGCCGCGTTGATTCTCCCACCCAGCAGGGCTAACTTTATTGGTTATCGTAGGTTATAGCTGTCCTACCGGCGGGTGGCTCGTGCCAACCGCCTTTCGAGGGCTTGTCCAGTGAACGTCCCGCTGCTTGATCTCGTCGCCCAGCACCAGGGCATCAAGGACGCCGTCCTGCCAGCCGTCATGAGCGTCATCGAGCGCCAGGGCTTCATCATGGGGCCGGAGGTCGGCCAGCTCGAGGCGCAGGTTGCGCGGCTGTCGAGCGCCAAGCACGGCATCGCCTGCGCGAGCGGCACCGACGCCCTGCTGATTCCCCTCCGGGCGCTCGGCCTGAAGCCGGGAGACGAGGTCATCGCCCCCGCCTTCACGTTCTTCGCCACCGCGGGGGCCATCCACAACGCCGGCGGCCGTCCGGTCTTCGTCGACATCGAGCCCGGCACATTCAACGTGGATCCGGCCGCGGTCGAGGCCGCCATCACGCCCCGGACCCGGGCCATCGTGCTGGTCCACATCTTCGGGCAGATGGCGGACGTCGGCGCACTCGCCGCGCTCGCGAAGAAGCACGGCCTGATGCTCATCGAGGACGCCGCGCAGGCCATCGGAGCCCGGCGGAAGGTGGAGGGGCAGTGGAGGGCCGCCGGCGAGCTGGGGACGGTGGGTTCGTTCTCCTTCTTCCCGACCAAGAACCTCGGCGCCTGGGGCGACGGGGGCATGATGGTGACCCAGGACGACACCCTGGCCGACCGGCTGCGCCGGGAGCGGCTCCACGGCGGCGCACGCGAGTACTACCACGACGAGGTCGGCCTCAACAGCCGCCTGGACTCGATCCAGGCCGCGGTGCTGCTGGCCAAGTTTCCCTACCTGGCGGCGTGGGGGGCACGGCGGCGGGACATCGCCGCGCTGTACACGGCGGCGTTCGCCGGCGTCGCGGGCGTGACCCCGCCGCCGGTGGACCCGGCCAACGAGCACATCTTCCACCAGTACACCATCCGGGCCGAGCGGCGCGAGGCGCTGCTGGCGCACCTCAAGTCCCGCGGCATCGGGCACAAGGTGTATTACCCGCTCGCGCTGCACCTCCAGCCCTGCTTCGAGTACCTCGGCGTCCGGGCCGGCGCGCTGCCGATCACGGAGCGGGCGACCGCCGAGGTGGTGTCGCTGCCGATCTATCCTGAACTCACCTCTGCGCACACGGACGCGGTCATCGCGGCCGTCCGGGAGTTTTACCAGGGATGACCATGACCACCGCACAGGCCCTGATCAAGAAGGCCGAGCGCCGCGAGGCGCTCTTCGGCGTCGTCGGCCTCGGCTACGTCGGGCTGCCGCTCGTCATCGAGCTCGCCCGCGCCGGGTACAAGGTGCTCGGCTTCGACATCCTGCCGAAGGTCGTCGAGGGCCTCAACGCCGGCCGCTCGCACGTCAAGGACATCTCCGATGCCGCGCTGCAGGAGGTCCTGGCGAGCGGGCGGTTCGAGGCGACCACCGACCTCGGCCGGCTCGGCGAGCCCGACGCCATCTCGATCTGCGTGCCGACGCCGCTCTCGAAGTTCAAGGACCCCGACGTCAGCTACATCCAGGCCTCCACCGAGTCGGTCCGCCGGACCCTCCGGAAGGGCCAGGCGGTCATCCTCGAGAGCACCACCTACCCCGGCACGACGCGGGAGCTGATGCTGCCGGCCCTCGAGAGCACCGGCCTCAAGGTCGGGACCGACTTCTTCCTGTCGTTCAGCCCCGAGCGCGTGGACCCGGGCAATCCGGTGTACGGCACGCGGAACACGCCGAAGGTCATCGGCGGCATCACGCCCGACTGCCTCAAGGTCACCGAGGCGCTCTACCAGCCCGCCATCGACACGCTGGTGCCGGTCTCGTCGCCGGAAGCGGCCGAGCTGGTGAAGATCCTCGAGAACACCTTCCGCAGCGTGAACATCGGCCTCGTCAACGAGACCGCCATCGTCTGCGACAAGCTCGGCGTGGACGTCTGGGAAGTCATCGAGGCCGCGGCGACGAAGCCGTTCGGCTTCATGAAGTTCCTGCCAGGCCCCGGCCTGGGCGGGCACTGCATCCCGATCGACCCGCACTACCTCGCGTGGAAGATGCGCGGGCTCAACTACAAGACCCGGTTCATCGACCTGGCGGGCGAGGTCAACACCGAGATGCCGATGTTCTGGGTGCGGAAGGTGGCCGACGCCCTCAACGGCGTGAGCCGCTCGGTGCGGGGCAGCACGATCCTGATCCTCGGCGTCGCCTACAAGCGGGACATCGACGACCTCCGGGAGAGCCCGGCGCTCGACATCATCAAGCTGCTCGAGCAGCAGGGCGCCCACGTGGAATTCCACGATCCGCACGTGGCGAGCTACCTGGAAGACGGGAAGACGGTGCACTCGGTCCCGCTCACGGCGGAGCGGCTGAAGTCGGCCGACTGCGTCATGGTGGTGACCGACCACACCGCCATCGATTACAGCCTGGTCAAGCGGCACGCTCGGCTGGTGGTGGACACCCGTCACGTCATGCCGAGGGACTGAGTTGCCGTGCGGGTGACCGTCGTCGGGAGCGGGTATGTGGGCCTGGTGGCCGGGGCCTGTTTCGCCGAGACGGGCAACGACGTCGTCTGCGCCGACGTGGACGAGGGCAAGGTGGCGGGTTTGAGGCGGAATGAGCTCCCGATCTACGAGCCGGGGCTGGAGCCGCTGGTGCGCCGCAACCAGGAGGAGGGGCGGCTGGCGTTCACCACCGACATCGGCGCGGCGGTCGAGCGGGCGGACGTGGTGTTCATCGCCGTGGGGACGCCGGCGGGTGAGGACGGGTCGGCGGACCTCCACCATGTGCTCGACGTGGCACGCGTCATCGGCAAGCACCTGAACGGGCCGAAAGTGATCGCCACCAAGTCCACCGTGCCGGTCGGCACCGCGGAGCGGGTGCGCCGCGTCATTCGCGCCGAGTCGGACGTGCCGTTCTCGCTCTGCGCGAACCCCGAGTTCCTCAAGGAAGGGGCGGCGGTCGAGGATTTCATGCACCCCGACCGGGTGGTGGTGGGCGTAGAGGATGACCGCGCCCGCGAGGTGATGGCCGAGCTGTACGGACCCTTCTTCCGGAAGAGCGACCGGATCCTCTTCATGGACATCCCGTCGGCGGAGGTCACCAAGTACGCCGCCAACGCGATGCTGGCCACGCGCATCTCGTTCATGAACCAGGTCGCCAACCTCTGCGAACGGGTCGGAGCGGACGTCACCAGCGTTCGGCGAGGAATCGGCACCGACCAGCGCATCGGGCCGGCGTTTCTCTTCCCGGGTCCCGGCTACGGCGGCGCCTGCTTCCCGAAGGACGTCAAGGCGCTGATCCGGACGTCGCGCGAGGTCGGGGCGTCGGCCGACCTGCTGGAGGCGGTCGAGGCGGTCAACCAGCGGCAGAAGCAGGTGCTGCTCGCCAAGGTCTCTGCTGCGCTCGCGGGCGAGCTCGGCGGGAAGACGGTGGGACTCTGGGGTCTTGCCTTCAAGGCGGAGACCGACGACATCCGCGAGAGCCCGGCCATCCCGCTCATCGAGGGGCTGCTGGCGGGCGGGGCGCGCGTCAAGGCGCATGACCCGCACGCCATGGATAACGCCCGACGGCACTTCGGGGGTCGGATCACGTACGCGGCCGACCCGTACGCGGCGGCCCACGGCGCGGACGCGCTGGTGGTGGTCACCGAATGGCTGGTGTACCGGAACCCCGACTTCGCCCGGCTCCGCACCGAAATGGCGGGGCCTGCGCTGGTGGACGGACGCAACCTGTACGATGCCACCCGCATGCGCGCCCTCGGGTTCGCGTATGCCTCCATCGGCCGGCCGTGAACAGCCGGCCCGGGAGTCAGATGAACGTCAGCCCTGAGCACCTGATCCAGCAGGCGCGCGAGCGGTTCGCCATGCAGGACTACCGCGGCGCGGCATTTCTCCTCGAGGAGGTCGTGGCGGGCGGCCGCGCGTTCGCGGACGTCCACCACTTGCTCGGTGTCTCGTACTCGCTGCTCAGCCTGCCGGCCAAGGCGCTGGTGGAATTCGACCGGGCCCTCGCGCTCAATCCGCGCTATCTCGAGGCGCTGATCCACCGCGGCATGATCCTCATGGACCTCGGGCGTCGCGAGGAGGCGGAGGCGTCGTTCCAGCTGGCGCAGCAGGGCGAGCTGCTCACGGCGGGGCTCCCCGCGCACGCCGCCGGGCGCCTGGCCAACCTGCACGCCGCGGTGGCCGAGGCCTACGCGGAGCTCGGCGCGCTGGAGCCGGCCATCGAACAGCTGACCATCGCCACCAGGCTCGGCCCGAAGTTCCCCGACCTGCGGTACCGCCTCGCGCGCCTGATGCTGGAGGCGGGGCAGACGCTCGAGGCGCGCGAGGAACTGGAACTCGTGGTCCGGACGAGGCCGAACTTTCTCGATGCGCTCGCCCTCCTCGGCCTGGCCCGCTACCTCTCCGGCGATGCCTCCGGCGCCGAGGAGGTTTGGCGGGACTGCCTCACCCGCCGGCCGGAGGATGCCCGGGTCGAGGCGTACCTGGCCATGCTGAGCCGCGGGGCCCGATGAAGGGTGGATCCCGGCTGGGGCGTGGCATCGTAGCCGTCGTCCTGTGCGCCTGTGGCCCGAGCGGGGGCCCCGAGGGGGCCGGCGACCGCTCCTACGCCGAGGGCCGCTACCAGGAGGCGCTCGCCGCGTACGCCCCCATCGCGGAAACGGAGCCGTCGGCGCGGCTCTGGGCCAAGGTCGGCGTCACCGCCCTGCGGCTGGGGCAATTGCGCGAGGCCACCGCAGCCTACCGCGCGCTGGCCCAGGTGGCGCCGGAGCGGGCCGACGAGGCGGCGGAAGGGCTCGACCTCGTGATCGTGGCCGCGGAGCGCCGCCGGGACGATGGGGCGCTGGCGGAGGCCGTGGAGGCCCTCCGGGCCGTGGCACCTGACCGCCCGCTGGGCCGCCACGCGCTCAGCCTGATGCAGGTCGCGGACGGGCCGGTGGCGTCCTCCGACTTCGCCGCGGCGCTGGCCGCCGCCACCGACGCCCGGACCGTGGATTCGCTCCTGGTCCGGCAGGCCGATGCGCTGGCTGGCAGGGGCGAGTGCGGCGGGGCGGTGCCGCTCTATCAGTCCGCGCTCCGGCGCTCCGGGCGTGCAGGAAGCCCCTCCGCGGAGACCGGCCTGGTGACCTGTTTCTTTCGCCTCGGCTCGTCCCAGCTCACCTCGGCGCCGGACAGCGCCGAGGCGTGGTTCCGGAGCGCCACCGGGGTGGACTCCACGACCCCGCTCGGCCGCTCCGCGATGCTCGGACTCGGCGACGCGCGGATGCGACAGGGCGATCTGGTCGGGGCGGCCCTGGCGTACCAGACCGTGCTGTCGAGCGGCGAACGCTCGGACTCGCTGTCCGTCCTCGCCGCCGCCCGGCTCAATGCGCTGGTCTCGGCCGACGGGCCGGACTCACTTTCGACGGGAATACCATGACGATTCGGTCATTGCTGGTGTGTGGGATGCTCGCGCTCGCCGCCTGCAAGTCGGGCGGGGGGGCGTCCGGTCCGAATCTTGGGCCGGCGCCGGTGGACCCCGAGCTCGCGAAGCAGAAGGCCGACTCCCTCTGGCAGGTGGGCCTCAAGCAGTTCCGGCAGGGCGCCTTCCATTCTGCATCGGAGACGTTTCAGCGCGTGCTGCTCGAGTTCACGCCCGCCGACCCCCGGATTCCGCAGGCGCACTTCTATCTCGGCGAGTCGTATTTCGGCTCCGGCAGCCAGTTGCAGGCGGTCCGGGAGTTCCGGAAGGTGTCCGACGAGTACCCGAGCAATCCGCTCGCGCCCGATGCCCTCTACCGCGCCGGCGACGCCTACGCCACGCTCTGGAAGAAGCCCCAGCTCGATCCGAGCTACGGCCAGTCCGCCATCGCCACGTTCACCGAGCTGCTGAATCGCTACCCCGATTCCCCCGCCGCGGCGAAGGGGCGGACGCAGCTGGCGGACCTGCAGGCCAAGCTGGCGTACAAGGAATGGGAGAACGCGCGGTACTACCTGCGCAACAAGGCGTTCGACTCCGCCATCCTGTACATGAAGGCGCTCGTCGCCACCTATCCGAACACGCCGTCGGCGCAGCAGGCGCTGGTCCAGCTCGTGACCACCTACGGACAGCTGGGGTACCTGGAGGACGCCGCGGAGATGTGCGGGGCGCTGCGACAGTACCATCCGGACACGAAGAATCTCGACAAGATCTGTCCGGCCACTGGCGGCTGAGTCGATGATCGGCCTGCTGGGCGGGTCGTTCGACCCGATTCATCTGGGGCACCTGATCGTCGGCCAGTCGGTGGCCGAGGCGCTCGGGCTCGAGGAGCTGCGGTTCATGCCGACGGGAGCGCAGCCGCTCAAGCGGGGCCGGCACGTGGCGAGCGCCGCGCAGCGGGTGGCCATGGCGGCTGCCGCCGTGGAGGGGGAGGCGGGGTTGTCGGTGGAGCGGTGCGAAGCCGAGCGCGCCGGTCCCTCGTACACGGTGGAGACGCTCCGGGCCCTCCGGGCCCGCGAGCCGGGCCGGGAGTTCGTCGTCCTGCTTGGCGCCGATGCCGCCGCGGACCTCGACCAGTGGCACGAGGCGGCGGCGCTCCCCGGCCTGGCCCGGCTGGTCGCATTCACGCGGGCCGGCGCGCCGCGCCCCTCGCATCCCTTCCTCCACGCGGTCGTGGAGGCACCCGCCGTCGAGATCTCCTCGACGGCCATCCGGCAGCGCGTCGCCGCCGGACGCTCGATTCGCTATCTCGTCCCCGCAGCGGTCGCGACGTACATCGCGGCCCAGGGGCTGTACAGGAACGGACCGGAATGATCAAGCAACTGGTGCGGGCGGTCTTCGGGACGCAGTACGACCGGGAAATGAAGAAGATCCGCCCGCTGGTCGAGGCCATCAAGCAGGAAGAAGCGCGGCTGGCGGGATTGCCGGACGAGGCCATCCAGGGGCAGACGGCCCTGTTCCGCGCCCGGCTGGCGGAGCGCCTCGGTCCGGCGCAGGCGGAACTCGCGGAGGTGCGGCAGGCCAAGCACCAGTGCGAGGACCCGCACGAGCGCGACCGCCTCGAGACCCGCTACCACGAGCTGGAGGCCAACTACAAGAAGGCGCTGGCGAGCGAGCTCGACGCGCTGCTGCCCGAGGCCTACGCCACCGTCCGTGAGGCGGCGCGCCGCCTGGCCGGCACCACGGTCATGGTCACCGGGCGGGAGCTCCGCTGGGACATGGTGCACTACGACGTGCAGCTCATCGGCGGCATCGTGCTGCACCAGGGCAAGATCGCCGAGATGGCCACCGGCGAGGGCAAGACCCTCGTCGCCACCCTCCCGCTGTACCTGAACGCGCTCGCCGGCCGCGGGGCCCACCTGGTCACCGTCAACAACTACCTGGCCCGTCGCGACAGCCAGTGGATGGGCCATCTCTACAACTGGCTCGGCCTGACCGTGGCCGTGCTCGACGACACCGAGCCCAGCTCCCCCGAGCGGAAGGCCGCGTACGCCGCCGACATCACGTACGGGACCAACAACGAGTTCGGCTTCGACTACCTCCGCGACAACATGGTGTTCGCCGTCGAGCAGCGGGTCCAGCGGCCGCACGCCTACGCCATCATCGACGAAGTGGACTCGATCCTGATCGACGAGGCCCGCACCCCGCTCATCATCTCCGGCCCCGCGGGGAACGCCGAGGACGACACCTACGCCCAGCACAACCGGCCGGTGGCGGAGCTGGTCCGCAAGCAGACGGCGGTGGTCAACCAGCTGCTGACGGAGGCGGAGGAGCTGCTCAAGGATCCGAAGGCGCAGGTGGACGCCGGCATCCGGCTCTACCAGGCCCACCTCGGGATGCCGAAGAACAAGAAGCTGCTCAAGATGCTGAACGAGACGGGGGTCAAGTCGCTCCTCCAGCGGACCGAGCTGGACGCGATCGCCGACCGCAAGCTCCCGATCCGCCAGCAGAAGATGCGGGACGTGGAGGACAATCTGTATTTCGTCCTCGACGAAAAGGGCCACTCGGTCCACCTGACCGAACGGGGCGCCGAGATGATGTCCCCGAACGATCCGGGGCTGTTCATCGTGCCCGACATTTCGCAGGCCATCCACGACGTCGAGAAAGACACCGAACGCACGCCGGAACAGCGCGTGGAGGCCCGGCGCCTGATCGAGGCGGAGTACGCCACGAAGAGCGAGAAGCTGCACAGCATCCACAAGCTGCTGCAGGCGCACGCCCTCTACGAGCGGGACGTCGACTACCTGGTGGTCGAGGGGCAGGTCCTGATCGTGGACGAGTTCACCGGGCGCACCATGCACGGGCGCCGGTGGGCCGACGGCCTCCACCAGGCCGTCGAGGCCAAGGAGGGGGTGCAGGTCAAGGGCGAGACGCAGACCCTCGCCACCATCACCATCCAGAACTACTTCCGGATGTACGACAAGCTCTCGGGCATGACCGGCACGGCCGAGACGGAAGAGACCGAGTTCTACACGATCTACGGCCTCGACGTCATCGTCATTCCGACGAACCAGCCGATTCGCCGGACGGACAAGCCCGACCTCATCTACAAGAGCCGCCGGGAGAAGTACAACGCCATCGCCGACGAGGTGGAGCGGCTCCACGGCCTCGGGCTGCCGGTCCTCATCGGCACCGTGACGGTGGAGGTGTCCGAGACGCTGAGCAAGATGCTCAAGCGCCGCGGGCTCAAGCACGAGGTGCTGAACGCCAAGTACCACCAGCGCGAGGCGGAGATCGTGGCCGGGGCGGGGCAGCGTGACGCGATCACGATCGCGACGAACATGGCCGGCCGCGGCACCGACATCAAGCTCGGCCAGGACCTCGACCTGGCCACCGAGGAGGCCGGCCTCCAGATCGTCGGCACCGAGCGGCACGAGTCCCGGCGCATCGACCGCCAGCTGCGCGGCCGCTCCGGCCGCCAGGGCGACCCGGGCCAGTCGGTCTTCTTCCTCTCGCTGGAAGACGACCTGATGCGGATGTTCGGGTCCGACCGGATCGCGGCCTGGATGGACCGCAGCGGCTCGGAGGAGGGGGAGGTCATCACCGGCGCGCTGATCACCCGCGCCATCGAGCAGGCCCAGAAGCGGGTCGAGCTGCAGAATTTCCAGACCCGGAAGCGGCTGCTCGAGTACGACGACGTGATGAACCAGCAGCGCGAGGTGGTCTACTCCCTGCGGTTCTTCGCGCTCGAGAAGGGCGAGGAGCTGAAGGCGGAGAGTCGCCGGATGATCGAGTCCGCGCTGGGGCGGGCCGTCCGGGATTACCTGGGCGACGCCGAGCCGCCCGGAGGACTTCGACCGCGAGGGGCTCCGCTCCTCGCTCGCGCTGCAGTACCTGGTGGCGCCGGAGCCGGTGACCGCCCCCGCCGCCACGCCGGATCTCGACGCGCATCGTGTCCGCCGCGCAGGCGGAGGGGGAGGCGGCGTTCCACCGGAAGGTGGAGTACCTCCGCGAGTTCGGCCGGAAGATCAACATCCCCGACGTAGACGGGCAGATCCTCTCCCAGGTCATGCTCGCCGTGCTGGACGAGAAGTGGAAGGACCACCTGTACGACCTGGACCAGCTGCGGAACGCCATTCAGTACCGGGCGTACGGGCAGAAGGACCCGCTCGTCGAGTACAAGCGCGAGGCGTTCGAGATGTTCGAGGACCTCATGCGCGACATCCAGTCCACGTTCACCGAGCGCTTCCTGAAGATCCAGGTGACCGCGGAGCCGCCCCGCCGCCCGCCGCCCCCTCCGCCGCCCGCGCAGGTGCGGGGCGACGCCGAGCTCTTCGCGCCGACCGCCGGACGGCCGACCGCCCCGGCCCCGGCACCCGCGGTCACGAGCAGCGCAGGTCCGCTCCGGCAGGCGCCGGTGCCGGGTGCCGGCGAGGTGGGCCGGAACGATCCCTGCCCCTGCGGGTCGGGCAAGAAGTACAAGAAGTGTCACGGAGCCAGGTAGGCGCTCACCGCGCGTGATCCCCGTTCCCCCGACGGGCACCGCGTAAATTCGGCACCAGAAATCGATCGGGCACGGCGTACCTTCCGCCGTGCCCGAACCCCCGCCAACCGCTCCCCTGCCGGACCTCCCCCGCGAACGGCTCTGGGCCCTCGGGCCCTCCGCGTTGACGCCGGGCGAACTTCTCGCCATCCTCCTAGGGACCGGCAGCTCCACCGCCAGCGTCGCCGAAGTGGCCGCCCGCCTGCTGGAGGCGGGGGGAGGGTCGTTGCGCCGCCTGGCGGCCAGGCCGCCGGCCGAGCTCCTCCGCGTGTCCGGGGTGGGGACCGCCAAGGCGGCCCGCCTCCTGGCCGCCTTCGAACTCGCCGCGCGGATGGCCGGGGAATCCCGCCCCGTGCGCCCGAGGATCGGGGACCCCGCCGACGTGGCCCGGCTGATGTCGCCCCGCCTGCGGGATCTCGAGGTGGAGGAGTTTCGCCTCCTCGCGCTCGACAGCCAGAGCCGGGTCCTGCGGGACGTGCTGGTGACGCGGGGGCTGCTCAACAGCTCGCTGGTGCATCCGCGCGAGGTGTTCCGGCCCGCCATCGCCGAGGCGGCGGCGGGCATCATCGTGGTGCACAACCACCCGAGCGGGGACCCGACCCCCTCCGCGGAGGACCAGGCGGTGACTCGGCAGCTGGTGGCGGCCGGGCGCCTCCTCGATGTGCCGGTGTACGATCACGTCGTGATCGCCGGCGACCGGTTCGTCAGCTTCGCCACCGCGGGACTCCTGTGACCGCTCCGACGCTCGACCTCGCCCCGGAACTGCGCGCGATGCTCGCGAAGCACGCCGACCGCCTCGATCTGGACCTGATCGAGCGGGCGCTGCGCTTCAGCACGTCCGCGCACCACGGGCAGAAGCGGGCGTCGGGCGAGGAGTTCATCTCGCACAGCATCGCCGTGGCGATGATCCTCGCGGAGCAGCTGCCGGACTCGACCTCCATCGCCGCCGCGCTGCTGCACGACGTGGTGGAGGACTCCGACGTCGGCGTCGAGGACATCGCCCGCGACTTCGGCCCCGAAGTCGGCGTCATCGTGGACGGGCTGACCAAGATCTCCCACCTGACCTTCCGCTCCACCGCCGAGGAGCAGGTCGAGAACTACCGAAAGCTGCTGCTGTCGATCGCCAAGGACGCGCGGGTCATCATCATCAAGCTCGCCGACCGTCTCCACAACATGCGGACGCTCGAGCACCTCGAGCCGCAGAAGCGGCTGCGCATCGCGACGGAGACGCGGGAGATCTACGCGCCGCTGGCGCACCGGTTCGGCATGGCGGGCATGAAGGCGGAACTCGAGGACCTCGCGTTCCGGTTCCTGGAGCCTGAGGAGTATCGGTCCCTCGCCGAGCAGGTGGCGGCCGAGCGGGAGGCACGGGAGCAGATGATCGATCGGCTCCGCCGCCCCCTGGAGGAGGAGCTCAAGCGGGCCGGCATCGCCGCGGAGGTCACGGGACGCCCCAAGCACCTCTGGTCCATCGAGCAGAAGATCAAGCGGCGGGGCAAGCCGTTCGACGAGATCTACGACCTCATGGCGGTCCGCGTCATCGTGAACACGGTGCCCGAGTGCTATCACGTCCTCGGCATCATCCACCACAACTGGACGCCGCTGCAGGAGCGGATCAAGGACTACATCGCGAGCCCCAAGTCCAACGCGTACCAGTCGCTGCACACCACGATCTTCGGGCCCGGCGGCGAGCTGTTCGAGGTCCAGATCCGGACCCGGGAGATGCACCGGACGGCGGAGTACGGCATCGCGGCGCACTGGGTGTACAAGAAGGAAGGGAAGGGCGACGACGAGCTCGACCAGGCGCTCGGGTGGTTCCGCCAGCTGCTGGAGCTGCAGCAGGACACCCACACGCCGGAGGAATTCCTCGAGTTCCTCAAGGTGGACCTCTACCAGGACGAGATCTTCATGTTCACCCCGCAGGGCGACGTGAAGCGACTCCCGAAAGGGGCCACCCCGATCGACTTCGCGTTCCACGTGCACACCGAGGTCGGGCTGCACTGCCAGGGCGCCAAGATCAACGGCCGGATCGCGCCGCTGCACCGGGAACTCAAGAACGGCGACACCGTGGAGATCCTGACCAGCCCGCACGCGCGCCCCAGCCGCGACTGGCTGAACCACGTCCACACCGCACGCGCGCGCCACAAGATCAAGCAGTGGATCCGGGAAGAGGAGGAGACGGTCAGCCTCCAGCTCGGCCGGGAGATCCTGACGAGGGAAACGCGGCGCCGCCGGCTCGACGTGCCCACCCCGGAGCAGCTCGAGCGCGGTGCGTCGGCGCTCGGACTCCACAGCGGCACCGCGCTCGAGGTCGCCATCGGGCGCGGCGACGTGGCCATCGGGCAGGTCTTCCGGGTGCTCTTCCCGGACCGGCCGCCGGACGAGCTGCAGGAGCCGAAGCCCACGGTGTTCGGTCGCCTGGTCGACCGGATCCGGCTCGGGCGCGGGATCAAGATCCAGGGGTGGACGGGCTGATGGTGCGCTACGCCCAGTGCTGCCAGCCTGTGCCGGGCGACCCCGTGACCGGTTACGTGACGCAGGGGCGCGGCATCTCGATCCATCGCGCCGATTGCCCCAACCTGCTGACGCTGAGCTCGGAAGGGCGGCGGGTGGACATCGACTGGCAGGAGGTGGAGGGGGAGGCCTTCTCGGTGCGCCTCGCGCTGTCGGGCGAGGACCGGCGGGGGCTCTACGCCGACATCATGGCGGCCATCAGCTCCACCGGCACCAACATTCGTTCGGCGGACATCCACACCAAGGACGGCACGGTGTTCGGGACGGTCTTCGTGGAGGTGGACAACATCGTCCACCTCGCCAAGGTGCTGAAGGCGGTCCGGCGGGTCAAAGGGGTGGTCGAGGTCGAGCGCCGCGAGGCACCCGGCACGGGCGGGACGAGTCCCACGACCCAGCAGTAGTTGGTACCGAGTACCATCTGTCCCCGCTGCCCCGCTGCCCCGCCTGCTACCGCATCGCACAGCTCCCCGGATCTCCCGACTCCAGCCCGCGCTTGAACCACGCGGTCCGATCCGCCGCCGATCCGTGGGTGAAGGCGTCTGGATTCACGTAGCCGCCCCCCATGCGCTGGATCCGGTCGTCTCCCACCGCCGCCGCGGCCCCAAGCCCCTCTTCGACGTCGCCGACGTCGAGGAGTCCGCGGGATTGCGCCGAATTGGCCCAGACGCCGGCGTAGCAGTCCGCCTGGAGTTCCAGGGCCACGGAATACTGGTTAGCGCGGGCCGGGTCGCGTTGCTGCGCCCGCCGGACCTCGGCCTCCGCGCCGGTCAGGCGCTGGACATGGTGCCCGATCTCGTGCGCCAGCACGTAGGCCTCGGCGAAATCGCCGGGCGCCCCGAATCGTTCCCGGAGCTCGTCGTAGAAGCCGAGGTCGATGTAGACCTGCGAGTCGCCGGGGCAGTAGAACGGGCCCGTGGCCGACTCCGCGAACCCACAGGCCGACTGGACGCCGTCGCGGAACAGGATCAGGCGCGCGTCGGTATAGGTGGCGTTGTTCGAGGAAAAGATGGCGGTCCAGGTCTGCTGCGCGTCGTCGAGCACGAAGGAGACGAACTGCTTGGCGGAATCCTCCGCCGGGGTCGACACCACCTCCCCGGAGCCTCCGGCCGTCGGAGCGTCGCCGGACATGCCGCCGGCCAGCGAGAGGAAGTCGCGTTTGAACACCACGCTCAGGATGAGCAGGATGACGATGCCACCCAGGCCGAGCCGGCCGCCGGGCATCCGTCCGCCGCCGCTGCCGCGGCGGTCCTCGACGTTGGAACTCTGGTAGCCGCGCTGCCACTTCATGGGGAGCCTCCGCGCTCGGGTGGGGCGGAGCCCCGGGGATCGACAGACGATGACTCAATATTGGCTCCTCAAGACCGAACCGTCCACCTATTCGATCGCCGACCTCGAGCGGGAGGGACGCACCACCTGGGACGGCGTCAAGAACGCGCTCGCGCTGATCCACCTCCGCGCCATGCGCCCGGGAGACGGGCTCCTCCTGTACCACTCAGGCAAGGAGAAGGCGGTGGTGGGCCGCGCCCGGGTGGACTCCGCGCCCCGGACGGAGGAGACATCGACGGTGGTGGACGTGCGCTTCGAGGCGCAACTCCGGAGGCCGGTCACCCTCGCTGCACTCAAGGCCGAGCGCGACCTCGCAGGCCTCCCGCTGATTCGCAATACCCGCCTCTCCGTCATGCCGGTGACGGAGGACGAATGGGAGGCGGTGCATCGCCTGGCCGGCGCGGGCGGTGAGGAGGGTCAGGCGCTACCGAACATTTCCCGAAAGCGCTAGATTGAAGGGATGGCAACCACCCTGTTCCAGGTCCAGGCGCCGTTCGAGCCCGCGGGCGACCAGCCCCGCGCCATCGAGCAGCTGACCGCAGGGCTCCGCCGGGGCGACCAGTACCAGACCCTCCTCGGCGTCACCGGGTCGGGAAAGACGATGACGCTCGCCAACGTCATCGCCAACTACGGCCGCCCCACGCTCGTCCTGTCGCACAACAAGACGCTGGCCGCCCAGCTGTACGGCGAGCTGCGGCAGTTCCTCCCCACCAACGCCGTCGAGTATTTCGTCTCGTACTACGACTACTACCAGCCGGAAGCCTACGTCCCCAGCTACCGACGTGTACATCGAGAAGGACGCCTCGATCAACGAGGACATCGAGCGACTCCGGCTCCGCGCCACGTCGAGCCTCATCGAGCGGGAAGACGTGGTCATCGTGGCCACGGTCAGCGCCATCTACGGCCTCGGCGACCCGGTCGAGTACCGGGCCCAGATGGTCACGGTGGAGCAGGGGAGCGAGCGCGGGCGGGACTCCATCCTCGAAGCCCTCGTCGCCATCCAGTACAGCCGGAACGACGTCAGTTTCGAGCCCGGCACCTTCCGGGTCCGCGGCGATACCGTCGAGATCTTCCCCGCCTACGAGGAACGGGCGGTGCGCATCGAGCTCTGGGGCGACACCGTGGAGCGGATCACCAAGATCAACCCGCTCACCGGCGAATCGCTGCAGGTCATGCCGCGCTGCGCCATCTACCCTGCCAAGCACTTCGTCACCCAGCGCGCCAAGATCGAGCGGGCCGTCCGGCTCATCCGGGCCGAGCTGGCCGAGCGGCTGAAGCTGCTCCGGGAGGCCGGGAAGCTCCTGGAGGCGCAGCGGCTCGAGTCCCGCACCCATTTCGACATCGACATGCTGCTCGAGGTCGGCATCTGCGCCGGCATCGAGAACTACTCGCGGCACCTGAGCGGCCGCGCCGAGGGCGAACGCCCCGCCTGCCTCTTCGACTACTTCCCGCCGGAGTTCCTGGTGGTGGTGGACGAGTCGCACGTCACCCTGCCGCAGATCGGCGGCATGTCGAACGGCGACCGCGCCCGCAAGGAGACGCTCGTCGAGTACGGATTCCGCCTGCCGTCGGCTCTCGACAACCGCCCGCTGCGGTTCGACGAGTTCCTCGCGCTGGCCCCGCAGATGATCAACGTCTCCGCCACCCCGGGAGACCTCGAACTCCGGCTCTCGGGGGGCGCCGTCGTCGAGCAGATCATCCGGCCCACCGGGCTCATCGACCCGCTGGTCGAGGTCCGGCCCGTCAAGGGCCAGGTGGACGACCTGCTCCACGAAATCCGCGAGCGCGCCCGCCGGAAGGAGCGGGTCCTCGTCACCACCCTCACCAAGCGGATGTCCGAGGACCTGACCGACTACCTGCAGCAGGCCGGCGTGCGCGTCCGGTACCTGCACTCTGACATCGACGCCATCGAGCGGATCGAGATCCTCCGCGGCCTCCGGCTTGGCGACTTCGATGTCCTGGTCGGCATCAATCTCCTCCGCGAGGGGCTCGACCTCCCCGAGGTGTCGCTGGTGGCCATCCTCGACGCCGACCAGGAAGGGTTCCTCCGTTCCGACCGTTCCCTCATCCAGACGGTCGGCCGCGCGGCGCGCCACGTCGGCGGGCTCGGCATCCTCTACGCCGACCGGATCACCGGGTCCATGGAGCGCGCGCTGCGCGAAATGGACCGCCGGCGCGCCATCCAGGTGGCGCATAACACCGAGCACAACATCACGCCGCGCTCGATCATCAAGTCGTTCGACCAGGTGCGGCTTTCCACCTACGTGGCCGACGCCCGCTCCGAGAAGCCGGCGCCGATCGAGGCGGGGTCGCTGGTGCGCGAGGACCTCCACGACCCTGCCGTGCGCGCCAAGGCCGTCGCCGCGCTCGAGCAGCAGATGAAGGAAGCCGCGGCCAACCTGGAGTTCGAACTCGCCGCGCTCCTCCGGGACCAGGTCAACGACCTCAAGGCGCTGGGCGCCCCCGATGTCCGGCGTGAGGGCGGCCGGCGGCGGAGGTTCGCCTGACCCGCGCGCTCACGGAGGAGCAGCTCGTCGCGGAGGGGGAGGAGCTCGGCCGCACCCTCCCGCCCGGCGCCGTACTCGTCTTCGAGGGCGACCTCGGGGCCGGCAAGACCACCTTCATCCGCGCCATCGCGCGCGGGCTCGGCGTCGAGACGCCCGCCACCAGCCCGACCTACTCGCTGGTGCACCGGTATGCAGGCCGGCGCGGGCCGGTGTTCCATCTCGATTGTTATCGCCTGCGGAACGCCGAGGAAGCCGCCGATCTCGACTGGGAATCGCTCCTCGCCGAGGGCGACGCCGTGCTGATCGAGTGGCCCGAACGCGCCGGTGCCTGGGTGCCCGAGCCGACCATGCGGTTTCGTCTGGGGCACCTCGACGACCCGGGCCGCCGCTCGCTGGAGGCTGACTGATGTGGCTCGCGCTCGAGACCTCCGCCGACCGGGCCTCGGTGGCCGTCGGCCGCCCAGGCCGGATCGTGGCGGAAGGCGCGCTCGAGGGCGCGCGCAAGCACGCCGGTGCGCTGCCTGGCCTGATCGAACGGGTCCTGGCCGAGGCGGGCATGAACCTGTCGGCCGTCGAGGTCATCGTGCTGGGCGACGGCCCCGGAAGCTTCACCGGCCTGCGGGTGGGGGCCGCCGTCGCCAAGGCGCTGGTGCGCACCCGCGGGGTCGCGCTGCACGTGACTCCCGCGCTGATGGCGGTGGCGTGGGCCGCCCGTCCCGCGCCCGATGACCGTGTGCTCGCGGTCGCGAACGCCCTGCGTGGCGAGGTCTACGCCGCCGAGTACCGGTTTCCCGAGGGAGGGGTGGACGTGTTGCAGGCGCCCACCGTCTGGCTGCCGGAGCGCCTCCTCGCGGATTGCCCCGTGCCCGATATCCTCTCGGGCACTCTCCCCGACGGGCTGGCGGAGCGACTGGCGGAGTGGCAGGGTGGTCGGCATCCGCGGACGGTGCACGGACTCGCGACGGCGGGCGGGCTCCTCGAGCTCGCGGCGCGCCGCGGCGGCGTCGCCGTCGTCGCCGACCCTGCCGGGTGGCAACCCCAGTACGGACGGCCGGCAGAAGCACAGGCCAAGTGGGAGCGGGAACATGGGCACACACTTCCCGATTCGCCCGGCCAGTTTCGCTGACGCGGCGGCCATGGCCGCCATCGAGCGTCAGTGCTTCTCGGATCCCTGGCCCCTCGAGGGCTTCCGCGAGGTGTTGTCGATGCCCGGCGGCGTCGGGCTGGTCATGACCGACGCGGACGTGCCGATCGCCTACTTTCTGGCGCGTGAGATCCTCGGGACGGCCGAGGTCCTCAACCTTGCCGTCGTGCCGGCATTCCGTGGCCGGGGGCTCGGCGCCGAGTTGCTGGATGCCGGCCTGGCGGCCGTGCGGCGGCGCGGCGGCACGGAGGTGTTCCTCGAGGTCCGGGCCTCGAACGCCGTGGCCCAATCCCTCTACGCCGGCCGCGGCTTCCGGACCGAGGGCCGGCGGCGTGGGTATTACCGCCGCCCCGACGAGGATGCGCTGGTGCTCCGCCTGGTGATGGCGCCGGTGCGTTCGAATGATGGTGACGGCGAGCCATTGGTGTAGATTTCAGCCGTCAGGGCAGTACCGTATGGCTGTCCGCAGTCCCGAACCCTGTTGATGCGTGGGAGGTCATTGTGAGTCGGAGTCTGAACAAGGTCCAGCTGATCGGGAATCTCGGGGCGGATCCGGAGGTGCGCAGCACCAACAACGGCTCGCGCGTGGCTACCCTCTCGGTCGCCACCAGCCGCCAGTGGACCGGCAAGAGCGGCGACAAGCAGGAGAAGACCGAGTGGCACCGGGTGATCCTCTGGAACACCAACTTCAGCAAGCTGGCCGACATCGCCGAGAAGTACTGCAAGAAGGGCGACAAGGTCTACATCGAGGGGTCCATCGAGTACCGCAGCTGGCAGGACCGCGAAGGGCAGACGAAGTACACGACCGAGATCAACGGTCGCGAACTCATCCTGCTCGGCGGCCGGAGTGGCGGTTCGGACGAGTCGTACAGCGCGCCGAAGGTCGGCGCGGCCGCCTCGGCGCCCAAGAAGGACGAATCGTTCGACGACTTCCCCGAGGCGCTCGACGGCGAGGACGACGACCTCCCGTTCTGATCCCCGCAGGGGCCTCTCCGGAACTCAGCCGGCGGTCGGGCAAAGCCCGGCCGCCGGCCTCGTTTTCCAGGAGAGGGCACAGCTCTTGCTTTTTCTCCCGCCCAGTCGCTTCCGCCGCTCAGGAAGTGGAGCAGGTCTGGTCCTCTTAGCTTTTGTCCCGCAACGTGTTACATTGTGGGCGAGCGGGCTGGCCGACCGCCCCGGGCCGCGTTGCAATTCACCGCAACTCTTTCCGGAAACCGAAGCGCCTCTACACCACAAGGACACCCATGGCTATGCGCAACGCGTCGACGGGGCAGTTCTCCGTGAGGGCTATCGTGGCTGCCGGCTTCCTGCTCGGCGTCCCCGCCATCGCCTACGCCCAGAACGCCCAGGTTCCGGAGACTCACACGGTCCGGAAGGGTGACACCCTCTGGGATCTGGCCAAGACGTACTTCGGCGACCCGCTGACCTGGCCACAGATCTACAAGATGAACACCTCCGTCATCGAAGATCCGCACTGGATCTACCCTGGTGAGGTGCTCCAGCTGTCCGGCACCGGTGCTGGCGTCATTCCGGCCCAGCCTGCGGCCGAAGCCCCTGCGCCCGTCGCCGTGGCCCCGGCCGCAGAGGCGGCCCCCGCGGTCGAGGCGGCCCCGGCGGCTGAGGCGATGCCGCTCGCGGAGCAGGAAGCGGTGGCGGAGGCGGGGACGCCGGCCGCCGGTGGCGGCGCTCGCGGCCCCGGGCCGATTCCGGGTGACCCGACCGCCCTCTTTGGCCGGACCAATCCGCAGGCCGCTTCCGAGGCCATGCTCGTGGCCTACGCCGAGAAGGCCTATCGCCCGCTCCGGCCCGGCGAGTTCTACTCTGCCGGCTTTCTGACCGAGGGCAAGAAGCTGGCATACGGCGAGGTGCTCGGCGACGTCGAGCCCCCGCAGATCGCAAACCTGCAGTCGCCCACCACGGCCTCCCAATTCTCCCGGATCGGCATCATTCCGCCGAAGGGTGCGGCGTACCAGGTCGGCGATTCGCTCATGATCGCCGAACGGATCACCGGCTACTCGAAGTACGGCGACGTGATCTGGCCGACCGGGTTGGCCCGCGTCATCGAGGTGGGGCCGAAGCAGACCACCGCCGTGATCCTGAACCAGTACAAGCGCATCCGTATCGGGCAGGTCGCCCTGCCGCTCGAGCGCTTCACGCCGGGCGGCACGGCGCGGGCGGTGCCGGTGTCGGACGGGATCCAGGCCGAAGTCATCCAGGCCCGGTCCGAGGCCGTCCTGACCGAGCAGCAGACGATCCTGTTCCTGAACAAGGGGCGGGAGGACGGCGTGGCGCCTGGCGACGTGTTCGAGCTCTGGCGCACGCCCGAGGATCGCTGGGACGCGGCCTCCACCGTCGCGGAGCCGATGGCGCGCCTGCAGGTCGTGCGCGTGGGAGAGCAGACCTCCTCCGCGCTGGTGGTGCGCATCATTTCGGCGGACATCAATCCGGGCACTTCGGCGCGGCAGGTGGCGAAGCTGCCGAATTGAACTGAGTCTTGGTCAGCACCCCGAGCACGCGGGGCCACCCACCCGATCCGGGTCGGCCCCGCGTGCTTCGTTTCTACCCTCACCCCTGAGGCAGTGCATGGCACGACGCGTACTGGTGACCGGCGGCGCCGGCTTCATCGGCTCCCACATCGTCGAAGCGTACCTGGCGGCTGGCTGGGACGTGACCGCGCTGGACGACCTCTCGCGCGGCAAGGCCTCCCAGGTGCCGGCCGGCGTCCCGCTCATCGTCGCCGACATCCGCTCCGACCTGGCGCGGAGCACGGCGGCCACCGGCGGGTTCGAGGTGCTCAACCATCACGCCGCCCAGATCGACGTGCGGTACTCCGTCGAGCATCCCTCGGCGGACGCCGACATCAACATCGCCGGGTTCGTCAACATGCTGGAGGGGGCGGCCGCGGGCGGCGTGCGGCGCGTCGTCTTCGCGAGCAGCGGCGGCGTGGTCTACGGCAATCCCGACGTGATCCCCACGCCCGAGACGGCGCCCAAGGGGCCGGTGTCGCCGTACGGCGTGAGCAAGCTCGCCGGCGAGCACTACCTCCGGGCGCTCGGGGCGCTGCACGCCTTCGAGGGAGTGGCGCTGCGCTACGCCAACGTCTGCGGCCCCCGGCAGGACCCCAAGTCGGAGGCGGGGGTCGTCTCGATCTTCGTCTCGCGGCTCCTGGCGGGCCAGCCCCTCTCGATCTTCGGAGACGGGAAGCAGACGCGTGATTATGTTTCGGTGAAGGACGTGGCCCGAGCCAACGTCCTGGCGAGCGGCGCCGTGCTCCCGACGGACGCCGACCACGATGCGCGGGCCTTCAACATCGCCACCGGTATCGAGCGCACCGTGCTCGAGCTGGCGGAGGCCGCCGGGCGGGTCACCGGCCGGACGCCGGAGTTGCGGATGGAGGCCGCCCGTCCCGGGGAGATCCTCCGCAGCGCGCTTGACGTGAAGAAGGCCGCCGACGTGCTCGGCTGGCGACCCGAAGTGACCTTTGATGCCGGCCTCGCGATGCTCATGGACTGGTTCCGAACGGAGGGGTAATGCTCCTGCAGGTTGGTGGCGCAGTTCCGCGCACGTCGCTCGAGCTCCTGCAGCAATCCGGCGGCGAGACCAAGGTCGTCCTCGCCATCACCGCCCTCTTCTCGATCGTCTCCTGGTTCATCATCGTGCTGAAGTGGTGGCAGTTCCGCCGGATCCGCCGGCAGGCTGACCGCTTCTTCACCGAGCTGGAACGGACGACACGACTGCAGGAGGCCTACACCATCCTGATGAAGCAGCCCCCGTCGCCCTACAACCGGCTCTTCCGCGAGGGGATGACCTTCTACAACGAGCTCCGCCCCGGCGCCCTGCGGGAGGATGCCCCCGCCACGCGCAATTCGCTCACGATGACCCAGCTCGAGGCCCTGAAGATGGTCCTGGGCAAGGAGATCTCGGCGGAGCGCGAGCTGGCCGCCCACCTCGTGCCGTGGCTGGCCACCATCGGCGCGGTCGGGCCGCTGCTCGGGTTGCTCGGCACGGTCCTGGGGATCATGGACGCCTTCATCGGCATCGCGGCCAAGGGGTCGGGCAACATCGCCGCCGTGGCCCCTGGGGTGGCCGAGGCGCTGATCACCACCGTGGCGGGCCTCGCCACCGCCATCCCGGCCATGATGGCCTACAACTATTACGTGCATCGCGTCCGCGTGTTCGCTGGCGAACTCGAGGGGTTTGCCAACGAGCTCATCGGGACCATGGCGCGCGAGGGGCTGCTCTAGGTGTCGCGGCTCGGGAGTCTGGGCGGCGGCGACGACGGGGAGCTGAGCCCGAGCGCGGATATCAACGTCACGTCGCTGGTGGACGTCGCCTTCGTGCTGCTCATCATCTTCATGATCGCCGCCCCGATGATGACCGGGGGCGTGGACGTCCAGCTGCCCCGGGCGGAGGCGCGGCCCCTCCCCTCGAGCGAGGCGATGGTGGTCTCGGTGGACCGGCAAGGCCGGATCTTCATCGACCAGACCCGGGTGACCTACAACGATTTCCGGGTGACGTTTCGGGCGCTCGTCGAGAGCCGGAAGCCGTCGGGCGTGTACCTCCGGGCCGACCAGCGCGTCCCCTACGGCGACGTCGTCCGCGTGCTCGCGGTCATCCGGAATTCGGGTATCAAGGACGTCGGCCTGGTGGCGGAGGAGGAGGATCAGGCGCGGTGAGTCGACCGATCGCGGCGCGGCGGAGAGCGCCGGAGGTGGCGGCGGGGGCGGCGGGCACGGCGCTCATCCATCTCTCCCTCCTGGCGCTCCTGATCGGGGGCATCAAGACCGCGGCACCCATGGCACCCGTCTACGCCGTGGAACTCGTGGCGGCCCCGTTGCCCTCGCCGTCCCGCCGTCCCGCGCCCGAGGCCGTCAGCCGGCCGGTGGAGCCGCCCGACCCCGGACCGCCAGCGGCCACGAAGTCCAAGGTGACCCCGATCCCGGCGCCCAAGGCGCCGCCCAAGCCGAAGTCCACCGCGCCGAAGTCGGAACCGTCGAACGTCAAGCGGGAACCAGCGCCGCGCTCGGAATCGAAGGTGGCCCCCGCGCCCGGCGAGACGCCCAGCACCGGCACCGACGCCGTCAACATCAAGACGCCCGGACTGCAGTTCGCCTACCCGGAGTACCTTCGGAACATCGTGTCGCAGGTCTACCGCCGCTGGGAACGTCCTGGCGGGAACCAGGCCCTCCGGGCCGAGGTCAGTTTCTTCATTTTGCGGGATGGAAGCGTGCGTGATATCCGATTCGTGACCCCCTCGGGCAATTTCAGCTTTGACCTGAGCGCCCAGGGCGCCATCGAGGCGGCGGGCAACGCGAAGGCCTTCGGCCCCCTGCCGGACGGCTACGAGGCGGACGTCCTGCCGGTGAGCTTCTTCTTCACGCCGAGGAGCGGCTCGTGAGGCCGGCCGTCGCGCTCGGCCTGCTGGTGCTCGCCGCCGCTCCGCTCGCGGCGCAGGATCCGATCGACCGTGGCGTCCGGGTCGGCATCACCTACACGGCCGGCACCCGCCCGCGGCTCGTCCTCCTGCCGGGCGCGGGGCTCGATTCCGTCCGCGCCATTCTCCAGCGCGACCTCGACTTCAGCGACCGGTTCGAGGTGCTGCCGCTCGAGTCCGGCGGCGCCGCCTCCGGATCCACCGTCAACTACCAGCTCTACCGGACGCTCGGTGCCGAGTACGGCGTGGACGTGCGGTCGGACGCCGCGGGCGTCGTCGTGCGCCTGCACGACATCGGCACCGGTACCGTCCGGCAGCAGCAGCCGTTCCCATTGCCCGCCCAGTCGGCCCCCGGGTTCCGCATGGCGGTCCATCGGGTCTCCGACGAGGTGGTCCGCTGGGTCACCGGGACGCCCGGCGTCGCCGCGACGCGCCTGGTGGTCCTCATGAACAAGCGCGCCTATCGCGTGGACAGCGACGGCGCGGATGTGACGCCCATCACGCCCGCATCGGAAACGGTGCTCTCCCCGACCTGGTCGCCCGACGGCCGGTACGTGGCCTACACCCGGTTTCTCGATGGCGCGGGCCCGATCATGCTGCACGACCTGGCCACCGGGCGCGCGCAACGGGTATTCGGGACCGAGGCGCAGCTCAATTTCACGCCGGCCTTTTCGCCCGATGGCCGGTCCCTGGCCTTCGCGCGAACGGACCAGCAGGGCGGCACCGACATCTACGCCGTGAACGTGACGGACCAGTGTTGCCTTCGGCGGTTGACCGTGGGGCGCTTCGCGGATAACCTTTCGCCCACGTACGCGCCCGATGGACGGCGGATCGCGTTCGTCTCCACCCGTCCCGGAACGCCGCAGATTTACGCGATGTCGTCCGACGGCACTGACCAGGAGTTGCTGGCGCCGTATGATTATGGGGCCACCGGGCCGTCGAACGCGCCCGAGTGGTCACCGGACGGCGCGTCGGTGGCGTTTCACCGGGACATCGACCGGGCGCCGCAGGTCTTCATCCTCGAGGTGGGGAGCCGTCGCTTCAAGCAGTTGACCTCGAGCGGGCGGAACTCCGACCCGACCTGGGCTCCCGATGGTCGGCACCTGGCGTTCGTCTCCGACCGGAGTGGCCGTGCGCAGGTCTGGATCATCGACACCGAGACGGGGCGCATCCGCCAGCTTCCGCTGTCGGGCGAGGTCCGTCTCCCCCATTGGTCCCGCCGGTTCGGCGCGGCCTCACAGTAGCAGAACCCCCTGACTGGAGTGCACCCCATGAAGTCTCGTTCCCTGATGGTCCTCGCCCTGCTCGCCGCCGCCGCCTGCGGTGGCAAGAAGCCGGCCGAGGCCCCCGCGCCCGCCCCCGCGCCCGCGCCGATCGACAGCACCGCGATCAAGGCCCGGATGCGGCAGGACTCGATCAACGCCGCCGAGGCCCGCGCCCGCGCGGCCGCCGACGCCGCCGCGCGTGCCGCCGCCCAGCTGCAGGCGCAGCTCACGGCGGAACTGACGGCGACGATCCACTTCGACTTCGACAAGGCCGACATCAAGCCCGAGGACCAGGCGAGTCTCGACCGCAAGGCCGCCATCCTGAAGGCGAATCCCGGCCTCAGCATCCAGATCGCCGGCAACTGCGACAACCGCGGGTCCGACGAGTACAACCTCGCCCTCGGCAACCGCCGCGCGGCCGCCGCGCAGCGCTACCTGATCAACCAGGGCGTCTCGGCGAGCCAGATCACCATCGTGTCGTACGGTGAGGAGCGCCCGGTCAACCCGGCGAACGACGAGGCCGCGTGGGCCGAGAACCGGAACGACCAGTTCACGCCGACGGCCGGCGGCAACAACCTCATGGCGCCGAAGTGATCCGTCGGATCGCGCCGGTCCTCGCGCTGGCGACCGTCGCGCTGGGGGGATGCGCCCTCCGGAGCGACGTGCGCCGGCTCGAGGAGCAGTTGACCACCATGCAGGACGACAACGACCGGCGCGATTCCCTTCGCGCCGCGCAGCTCACCCAGATCCTCGCGCTGCAGCAGCGGACCAGCGACTCGCTGGCCGCCGTCCAGGCCAGCCTCCTGGCCTTCCGCGGGGAGACGCTCGGGCAGCTCTACGACGTGCAGAAGCAGATCCTGCAGGTCCAGGAGCTGACCGGGCAGAGCACCCGCCGCCTGAACGAGCTCCGCGGCGACCTCGACGCCCGCGGCCAGCAGTTGGGTGGCGCCGCCCCGTCGGCGGGCGGGGCCGCGAACGCCTCGGCGGTGCAGATGTACGAGGCGTCGCTCCAGCAGCTGCGCCGCGGGAGCCCCACGACCGCTCGGGCCGGGTTCCGGCAGTTCCTCGAGCAGTACCCGACTGCGGCCGAGGCGCCGGACGCGCTCTACTTCATCGGCGAGAGCTTCGGCACGGAGGCTCCCGATTCGGCGGCTGCCTACTACACGAAGGTGGCCGACCAGTTCCCGGCGTCCGCGCGGGCCGCGAGCGCGCTCTACCGTCTCGGCGCCATGGCGGAGTCGGCCAGGGACACCACGGCCGCCCGCGGCTACTACCAGCGTCTGATCGCGAAGTACCCGACGTCGAACGAGGCCGCGCTCGCCCGCGACCGCCTGAAGGCGCTCGGGCAGTAGCCCGGCGCCCGCCTGACCGATGGCCGCCTCCAGTGGCGAGATGCCGTTCCTCGATCACCTCGAGGAGTTGCGCTCGCGGATCCTGAAAGTGCTCGTGGCGGTCATCGTCGGGTTCGGGGCGGGGTTGTGGATCGTCCAGCGGTTCCAGTTCGTCTCCCTGCTGAAAGAACCGATCGCGCCCTACCTGACCGACGGCCGGCTCACCGTACTGAGCCCGACCGAGCCGGTCATGATCGTCCTGCGGCTCTCCTTCCTGCTCGGGCTCGTCCTCGCGTCGCCCTTCCTCCTCTACCAGATCTGGGGCTTCCTCTCCCCGGCGCTCTACGAAAAGGAACGGCGCGCCTTCGTGCCCGCCCTGGTGGTCGGGACGCTGCTCTTCCTCGTCGGCGCCGTCCTCGGCTACGTCTTCGTCGTCCCGCAGGCGCTCCGCGTCCTCTTCAGCTTCCAGACGGACGCGCTCCAGCCGATGATCACGTACGACGCCTATTTCGGCTTCGTCCTCCAGATCCTCATCGGGCTGGGGCTCTCGTTCGAGATCCCCCTCGTCCTGACGATCCTGGCGGGCTTCGGCCTGGTCACGCCGGCGGCGCTGCACCGCTTCCGGCGGTTCGAGGTGGTGCTGGCCTTCGCCGCCGGCGCGCTCCTCTCCCCAGGCGCGGACGTGCTGTCGATGCTCATGATGACGATCCCGATCCTCCTGCTGTACGAGATCGGGGTGGCCGGGGCCATGCTGATGCACCGCCGCCGGCTCAAGCGCGCCGCCGCCGCGGCCGTCGCCGGCCTGGTGGCGCTTTCGCTCTGGGGCGCGCCGGTGGATGCACAGGTGTCCAAGCGCCCACCCCCGCCCCCGAAGGCCGCGCAGGACTCGGGCGCGGCTGCCACCCCCGGGGCGCCCGGCGACTCCGCGGCACGGGCCAGGATCCAGAGTGGCCAGGCGGTGGACACGGCGGCCGCGCGGCGACTCGGGCTCCCCACCGGCCCGGTATTCCCCTTCCCGGCTCCCGACTCGATGATGCAGCAGCTGCTGCAGCGGGAGGGGTACGTGGTGACGCGCTATCGCGCGGACACGGTCACCCTCTTCGCCGAGGAGAAACGGATCCTGATGGTGGGGGAGGCGCGCACGGAGCGGGAGGGGGCGACGCTGGAGGCCGGCGAGATCGACTACCAGGACGCCAAGGGGATGCTCGACGCCCGCGGATCGCCGATGCTGTTCAGCGCCGACAATATCCTGATCGGGCAGGGGATCCGGTACTACACTGATTCGAAGCGGGGCGTCGTCAACGGCGCCCTCACGAATTTTGACCAGGGGGGTACCGAGTGGTTCCTCCGCGGCAGCATGGCCCAGGACTCGAGCTCCAGCCGCATCTACGCCCAGTCGAGCGAGATCACCAGCTGCGACCTCCCCGACCCGCACTATCACTTCTCCGCCGGGGAAGTGAAGTGGATCCACGGCGAGGTGATGGTGGCCCGGCCGACGGTGCTGTACGTCCGTGACGTGCCCGTCCTCTGGCTGCCCTTCGTCTTCCAGGACGGGCGGCCCAACCGGCATTCCGGCATCCTCGTGCCCCGCATCGGCATCAACGACATCGTCCGGTCGTCGAGCGACTACCAGCGCCAGATCACCAACATCGGGTACTACTGGGCGGCCAGCGACTATTTCGACCTGACCGTACGGATGGACTGGCTCAGCGGCCGGTACACGCAACTCGGGTTCTTCGGCCAGTACCGCTGGCTCGACCGCTTCACGAACGGTTCCATCGGCCTGAGCCGGCAGTGGGCGACCGACGGCGGCCGCTCCACCGGCGTCATCTGGGATCACCACCAGGTCTTCTCGCTCAGCAGCTCGCTCAACCTCTCGCTGAATTACGTGACGAACAGCAGCATCGTCAGCAACAACGCGATCGACCCGCTGCTCACCACACAGCAGATCACCAGCGCGCTCAACTACACCCATCGCTACCTGTGGGGCACGCTCACGCTCGGCGGCAACCTCCGGCAGAACCTGGAGAACAACAGCCTCACCAGCCAGCTCCCGGCGGTCACGCTGAGCCCGAAGCCGGTGAACATCGGCCAGCACGTGACCTGGTCGCCCGCCCTCTCCTTCGCGACCGACTGGCAGCGCAAACAGCCCTTGAGTCCGCCACAGACGATCCTGCGTCCGGACAGCACCCTCGACACCCTCGCCGGTACCTGGAACTCGCGCACGACCACCTTCTCGATCCAGACCCCGTTTCGCGTGGGCGACTTCAACTGGCGGAACAGCCTCCGCGTCCGGGACTTCGAGGACAACATCCCCGACCTGGACAGCACCTGGGTCCCGGACCCCGGCAACCCGGGCGATTCGCTGCTCGTCACCACGACCTTCATCGGGCAGTACTCCACCGGGCTCGACTGGGATACCGGCATCAACCTGCCGCTCCTCTTCCGCGGCAGCTGGAAGCTCCAGCCGTCCATCGGGCTGACCAACGTCGCCTCCGGGCAGGACTACCTCATCCGGAACGAGCGCACGGACGGGGCGTGGGTCGCCCAGGCGAAGCGCTTCGCCTTCAGCCTCGGCGTCAGCCCGACCTTCTTCGGCTTCTATCCCGGGTTCGCCGGCTTCCAGCGTGTCCGGCACAGCTTCGCTCCCGTCATCAACTACTCGATGGCGCCCTCCGCGGAAGTGCCGGCGGACTTCGCGGCCGCCGTGGCGACGCGCGGGGGAGCCATCCAGCTCACCAGCCCCCGGATCGAGCGGCTGACCGTCGGGCTGAACCAGAACATCGAGGGCAAGCGGCTCAACCCGGCCGCCACCGACACGAGCTCCCCCGACGCCAGCCGGAAGCAGCGAATCCTCAGCATCGTGACGAGTCCCGTCGGGTACGATTTCGAGCAGGCGAAGGAGCCGGGCCGCACCGGATGGACCACCCAGTTCCTCACCAACTCCTTCCAGAGCGACCTGCTGCCCGGCTTCAACCTGGCCATCACCCACGACTTGTGGGACAGCACCGTCGGCCTCGAGACGACATCGTTCGATTTCTCGCTGAAGCAGGTGAACATGAGCTTCGCGGTTTCCGCGGCCACCTTTGCGCCGATCCTCAGGCTGTTCGGGGTCGCGACCCCCGCGCCCAGCGGGAGCGCCGAGCCGGATCTCCGGGGCTACGTGGCGGACACCTATCGCCCTGTCCGCCCCGGGCCCGAGGCCATCTACGGGTACAACCCGGGGAACACGCCTCTCGGGCGCGCGTTCCGCGCCAACGTGAGCTACACCTACCAGAAGGCCGACAACGGCGACCGGTCGCAGTCCAACATCGGCTTCAACACGACGTTCTCGCCGACCCCGCTCTGGGGGGTGTCCTGGTCCACGCAGTACAACGTGACCGCAGGAACCTTCGAGTCGCAGATCATCCGCCTCGAGCGCGAGCTGCACGAATGGCGGGCGGGATTCAACTTCGTCCGGAACCCGAACGGGAACGTCTCGCTCTATTTCTCGATTTCGCTCACCGATCTCCCCGCCATGAAGCTCGACTACAACCAGTAGTCGCCAGGAGGCGCAACCGTCCTCGATGGCGGACATGGGCGCCCCCGTACGCATCTCGTAACACAATAGGGCATAATGACTTGAGGTTCATTCCGACATGGCATGGACCGTGCGTTTTCCCAAGTGTCCCCTCTTCGAGGAACACCGATGCGTCTCGTCTGGGCCGGTGCGGCCGTGCTGACACTCGCCGCCTGCGATTCCTACACTGAAGTCATCGCCCCGCCCCCCGGAGGCATCCAGCCGCCGGTTGCGCTCTATTATCAGGTCGAGCCCATCGGGACCGGAACGGCGCCATCCGGGCTGCTGCTTTCGTGGCCCGACGACGGCGATCCCAATCTCGCCGTCTGGCATGTCTATTCACGAGGCTCGACGGCCGAGGCATTCGGGCTTCGCGGCTCCACCACCTCCAACACCTACCACGACAACGGCCCGCCGGACCTGCAGTACTACGTGACGGCGGAGGACCTGAACGGCTTCGAGAGCGCCGCGAGCCCGACCGTCACGATCGACGAGCGCCTGGCCCTGCCGGCGCCCGCGTCACTCTTCAGCATCAGCCTCGACGGCGCCATTGCGCTCGACTGGACCGACAACGCCCATGGCGCCTCCCCGGCCCGGTTCGCCGCCTACCGGATCTACAGCGCGGCGTACGACATCGACGCCAACCTCTGCGACGTGGACTGGTTCCTCGAGGGCACCACGGTGGCGCCGGAGTTCATCGCCGGCGCGCTGCCCAACGGCCAGCCGCGCTGCTTCGCGGTGACCGCCGTGAGCGTCGAGGGGTACGAGAGCCTCTGGTCCCCGATCCGGGCCGACACCCCCCGTCCTGACGCGCGGAACATCGTCCTGTACGCGCGGGAGCTGACGCTCAGCCAGAGCGGGTTCCGGTTCTGGAAGGACCTGAACCTCGACCAGTTCGTCCAGCCCTCCGAACTCGGGCTCGTCGGCCCCGGCAACGCCCCCGACATCGATTTCGTGGTCGAGCGGAACGGCCTCGGCGGCCTGCGGTTCCGCCCGGTGCGCGCCGGCACCGGCGTCGAGTTCTACGGCAACGCCCCGGTCGGCGACCTGACTGACGTCGACTGGGCGCCGGACCAGGTGTACAGCCCGCTGCCGATCGACGCACTCGTCGGCTGGGGATACGTGTTCGAGATGAGCGCCGGCGACGCCTTCGCCCGGTACGGCGCGATCCGCGTCACCCACGTCGGCCAGGACTTCCTGATCCTCGACTGGGCGTACCAGACCGATCCGGGCAATCCGGAGCTCGTGGTGGGCGGCGGTGTTCGCGCCGCCAGGCCGACCGGAGTGACGATCGCGCACTAGGACGGGCTTGTGCAGGCCGGGATGTTCGGGCAATTTCGGCAGATGCCTACCGACACCCTGCTGCTCGACGGCAACTCGCTCACCGTCCCCGCCGTGGTCCACGCGGCACGCAACCCTGCGTGCCGCGTTGGCGTTCAGCCCGGCGCCCTCGCGGCGCTCGCGGCAAGCCGGTCACGCGTCGAACGCGCCCTCGCCTCGGGCCAGACCATCTACGGCATCAACACCGGGTTCGGCAAGCTCGCCAACGTCCGAATCGCGCCAGCGGATCTCGAGCGGCTCCAGGTCAACCTGATCCGGAGCCACGCCGCCGGAGTCGGGGCGCCACTGCCGCCCGACGTCGTTCGCGGACTGATGATCCTTCGGGCGAACGTCCTCCTCCGCCCGACCAGCGGCGTGCGCCCCGCCCTCGTGGAGGCGCTCCTCGGCCTCCTGAACGCCGGCATTGTGCCGCTGGTGCCGGAGCAGGGCAGCGTCGGGGCGAGCGGGGACCTGGCGCCGCTGAGTCACGTGGCGCTGGTCCTGATGGGGGAGGGGGAGGTGCTCGAGGCGGGGCGGCGCGCGCCGGCCGCCGCCGCGCTGGCGGCCGCCGGGCTCGCGCCGTACCGTTTCGCGCCGAAGGAAGGGCTCGCCTTCATCAACGGCACGCAGGCCCAGACCGCGATGCTGGCCCTGATGATGCACGACGCCGAGGTGCTCTGGCGGAGCGCGGTGGGCGCGGCGGCCATGAGCCTCGAGGCGCTCCGCGGCACGCCGACGCCGCTGGACGAACGGATCCACGCCGCCCGCCCCCATGCGGGCCAGATCGAGACCGCCCGCCTGATGCGGGAGCTGCTCACCGACAGCGCCATCCGCGAATCCCACCGGGACGACGACCCCCGGGTACAGGACGCGTACAGCCTCCGGTGCACGCCGCAGGTGCTCGGCGCGGTGTGGGACGCGATCGCGTTCGCGGCGCGGACGACCGCCGTCGAGCTCAACGCCTCGACCGACAATCCCCTCGTCTTCGACAACGGCGACGTGCTCTCCGGCGGCAACTTCCACGGCCAGCCGGTGGCGCAGGCCCTCGACTTCCTCGCGGTGGCCGTCACCACGCTGCAGGCGATTTCGGAGCGCCGGGTGGAGCGCCTGGTGAATCCCGACCTGTCGCAGGGGCTCCCCGCCTTCCTCACGAGCGACCCTGGGCTTTCGTCGGGCTACATGATGGTGCAGATCACGGCCGCGGCGCTGGTGGCGGAGTCCCGCACCCTGGCCCACCCGGCGAGCATCGGGTCGATCCCGACGGACGCGAACCAGGAGGACTTCGTCCCGATGGGGATGGGGGCGGCCTACAAGGCGCGACGGATCCTCGACAACGCGGTGCACGTCGTCGCCACGGAGCTGCTGTGCGCGGGACAGGGGCTCGACCTCCTGCGGCCGCTTACGCCGGGCCGCGGCGTCGGCCTGCTCCACGACCGGCTCCGGGGGCTGCGCCCGGCGGTGCCGCCGCTCGCGGAGGACCGGCCGCCCGCGCCCGATCTTGCGCGGCTGGCGGAGGCGATCCGGGCCGGGGTCTTCGATCCCGCCACGCTCGCCTAGCTTGCTCCCCCCCTCCCGCCTCCATATCTTTCCGAGGTGCTTCGCGCACAAGTCTAAGTCCAAGTCCTGTCGCCGCTTTCCTCCTTCTCTGGCCGAGCCCGAATGAACCTCGAAAAGCTCAAGGACACCGCCAGGAAGCACGAGCAGAAGGAGGAGTGGCGGAAGGCCATCGAGGTCTACCAGCGAGTCCTCGAGGCGTTCGAGTCCGGCGAGGAAGCCGCGCCCGACTTGGCCCTCTACAACAAGGTCGGCGACCTGCACCTGAAGGTCGGGGACATCCCCGCCGCCGTTCGCTCGTACGAACGGGCGGTCGAGCTGTACAGCGAACAGGGATTCTCCAACAACGCCATCGCCGTCTGCGGCAAGATCCTCCGCTACGATCCCCACCGCACCCGCACGTACATCCAGCTCGCCCGGCTCCACGCGAAGAAGAACATGGCCGGCGAGGCCAAGAAGAACCTGATCGAGTACCTCGACCGCATGAATCGCGACAACATGCGGGACACCGCGCTCCGCGACGTGAAGGAGTTTGCGGACCAATTCGGCAGCAGCGACGAGATCCGGGTCATGCTGTCCGAACTGCTGCGTGTGGCGTCGCGGGGCGCCGAGGCGCGGGAGCAGCTGGAGAAGCTCGCGACGGAGCTGGAGGGCCGCGGGGACCAGACTGGCGCGCAGCGAACGCGGGAGCGGATGCACGAAATGGAGGCGAGCGCGCCGGCGCCGGCCGAAGAGCCCCGTCGCCGTGGCGACCTCGTGTTCCTCGACATCGGCCTCGACACTCCCTTCGGCTCGCCGGTCGGGTTCGGCGCCCCGACGCGCGAGGTCCGGACGGCTGACGAGCCGCCGCCCGTGGCCGACGCGCCGGTGGACGAGGTCACCATGTCCGCGTCGGACCTGCTGCAGTCCGAACTCGAAGCGGGCGACCTGGAGTTCGAGGTGGTCCCGATGGAGGGTCTGGAGCGGGTCGGGACGGCGGACCTCGACAATCTCGAAATTCTCCCCGCGGATCCCGACCTGGTCGAGGACAACACCACCCTCGACGCCGAGGACGTTCCCGCGCCGCTCGAGGGCTTCGAGCCGGCGGAGTTCGACCAGGCGGACACCGTCACGCTCGTGCCGACGGACTCGACCGGCCTGGTGTCCGACATGACGTTCGATCTGCCGGTCTCGGCCATCCAGGACGACCCCGCGCCGCCCGGACGGCTCGAGGAGACGCCGCTCCTCGGGGACGTCGAAGTCACCCTGGAGGCCGTCACCGACGCCGAGAGTTACGTGGTCGAGACGCCGCCGGTGTGGGGCACCGACGATCCGGCGCTGCAACTGGTGGAAGGCGAGACGTCCGCCGCCAGCGCCCAGGGGGCCGGCGTGGAGGAGGTGTCGGCCGAGGCGCGCGTGACGGAGCTCGAGGACCGGGTCCTCGACAACCCCGATGATCCTGCCGTGCACCGGGCGCTCGGCGAGGCGCTGCTCGCCACCGGTGAGCACGGCCGCGGGATCGAGGAGCTGAACCTGGCGCTCTCCCGTTTCGAGGAGCTCGAAGACTGGGACGGGGCGAACGACGTGGCGGAGGAGCTGGCCCGGCTGGAGCCGGACGGGATCCGGTACTACCAGAAGCTCGTGGAGCTCGCCTACCGCGTGGGCAACCGCACGCGCGTCGTCGACGCGTACCTGGAGCTGGGCGACGCGCTCGTTCGCGTGGGGGCCGTCGAGAAGGCGCTGGCCGTGTACGGCCGGGTGGCCGAGAGCGAGCCGGACAACGCCCGGGCGCGTGCGGCCATCGATTCGCTGGCGCCGCCGCCTCCCCCGAGCGCGCCGGTCACGGCGGCCGTATCACCGGCCGCGCCTGCGGAGGGGTTCGTGGACCTCGGCGCCATGGTGCTCGACGGCGACGTGGGTGGCCGGCCGAAGGACACCCGGATGCGGGTGCAGGACGAGGAGCCGACCGGCGACGAGGAGCGGGACTTCGCCGAGATGCTGAAGCAGTTCAAGCGCGGGATCGACGAGAACCTCGACGCCGAGGACTTCCAGTCGCACTACGACCTGGGCATCGCGTTCAAGGAGATGGGCCTGCTCGACGAGGCGATCGCGGAGTTCCAGAAGGCGCTCCGGTCGCCCGACGCGCGGCTGCGGACCTCAGAGGCGCTTGGCTCCTCCTTCTTCGACAAGGGGCAGTTTGCGGTGGCCGAGGCCATCCTCCGCCGTGCGGTGGACGGGCTGAGCGGCCAGGACGACGAGAAGATCGGCCTGCTGTACTGGCTTGGGCGGGCGCTCGAGGCGGAGGGGCGGGGGCACGAGGCTCAGCCGTATTATCGGCGCGCGCTGGCGGTGGACATCCACTTCATGGACCTCGCCGAGCGGCTGCGCGCCATTTCGAAGGGCGAAACGCCGTGACCCAGGCGATTCCCGCCACGCTCGCGGACATCCAGGCGCCTGTGCGCGCCCGGCTGGACGAGGTCCGGTCCGAGCTCCGCCGCATCGTCGAGGCGGATTTCGGCCTGATCGCGGAAGTCAACGCGCACCTCCTGCAGATGCAGGGCAAGATGCTGCGGCCCACGCTGCTGCTGCTGGCGGACGAGGCGACCGGCGCCCCCGATCCGCGGGCCGCCACGCTCGGCGCGGTCGTGGAGTTGATCCACCTCGCCACCCTCGTCCACGACGACTCCGTGGACCATTCCGTGCGCCGCCGCGGGATGCCGACGATCAACGCCCTGTTCAGCCACCAGGTGTCGGTCATCATGGGCGACTACCTGTACTCCCGCGCGGTCATCGAGCTGGTGCGGCTCGCGGACCTCGAGCCGCTGCGGATCCTTGGGCGGGTCACGAACGAGATGACCGTCGGCGAGATGCGCCAGCTGCTGGCGCACGACCGGCTGGCCTTTTCGGAGGAGCAGTACGACCTGCTGATCATGGCCAAGACGGCCTCGCTCCTCTCCGGCGCCTGCGAAACGGGCGCCATCCGCGCGCCGGCCGAGCAGCGTCAGGCCATGCGGGAGTTCGGCTTGCGGCTGGGCATGGCGTTCCAGATCGTGGACGACCTGCTCGACTACACCGGCGACGCCACGATCACCGGCAAGCCGGTCGGCGCCGACCTTCGGGAGCACAAGGTCACGCTGCCGCTGATCCATGCGCTGCCGAGGCTGTCGGCCAGTCAGCGCCGCGAAGTGTCGGCCCTGATGGACACCGAGACGCCGACGGACGCCCAGATCGCCGCGGTGGTCGAGGCGGTGACCGAGGCCGGGGGCCTCGACTACGCCCGCGAACGGGCGGCCGCGCTCTCGACCGGCGCCGAGGCGGCGCTCGAGGTCCTGGCCCCCAGTCCCGCTCGCGAGGCGCTGCGGGCGAGCATCCCGTTCGTCCTGGATCGGAGGAGCTGATGGCCGGCGGACCACGTCGCCCCGGGTTTTACCTCGGTGTCCTGACCACCGGCTTCCTGGCGGGCGGCTTCCTGACGGCGCTGCTCCGGCGGTTCCTGCCGGAGAGCGCGGCGCGGGACTTCTTCACCACGGCGGTCAACCCGACGGTGGGGCCTGTCTCCGTGGACCTCCTCGTGGTTAACTTCACGCTGGGACCGGTCGGGCTCGATGTGACGTTGCTCAGTCTCGTGGGCGTCCTCGTGGCCTATTTCATCGCGCGGTCCCTCTTCTAAAGGCGGTCCGTATGCTCGGAAACATCGGCTTTTCCGAATTGATGATCCTCATGGTCGTGGTGTTGCTGGTCTTCGGCGCCAAGCGGCTGCCCGAGATCGGCTCCTCCATCGGCAAGGGAATCCGGGAGTTCAAGCGCAGCATCTCCGACGCCGGCGACTCGATCAGCAGCGCCCCGGACGACCGTGCGCAGCTGCCGAGGTCCATGGATGCGCCGCCGTCCAGCACCACGGGCAGCGGGTCGGGTGAGCCCAAGCGGCTCTCGCAGTAGCCGCGCCAGCCGGAATGCACGAGGGGCCGGACCGGGGAACTTCCCGGTCCGGCCCCTCGCCGCGTTTGCGGTGCGCGCTCGAGCCTAGATTCCGTTGCTCTGCCCGAGGGCGGAGGTGGCGGCGGCCTCGGCCTGCGCGGAGGTCGGGAAGAGCCCCTCGCGCCGGTCCACCACCTTGGCCTGGGTCCGCAGCGCCTCCAGGTAGTTCCGCGCCCGGTCCTGGCGCGCCCGGCGGATCGCGTCGGTCCGGTACGCATCCAGCCCCTGCCGGAAGGCCGAGGTATCCGCCGGCGTCCGGGCCACCACCCGCACGACGTACATGCCGTCGTCCGTGTCGAGCACGTCGCTGACGGTCCCGACCGGCAGGCTGAAGACGGCGCCGGTGAGGATCGGGTTGGGCACCGGGCTCTCGACCCGGCTGAACGGGCCCAGGTTGCGGTACGGGATGCCGAGCGCGTTGGCGGCCTGCTCCATCGTGCTCCCTTCCCGGACGCGCCGGAGGTAGTTCTGCGCCAGCTCGGCGGCGAGGCCGATCTTCTTGTCCTGGGCGACGGAGATCATCACCGCTTCGCGGATCGCGTCGAGCGGGGGGACACCCTCGGGGGTGATGCTGTCCAGCCGGAACAGGTAGTAGCCGATCGGTGTCTCGATGATCGGGCTGATTTCGCCCACCTTGGCCTGGAACGCCCAGGCGCCGGCGTCGGGGATGACGCGCACCCCGATCTGCAGCTGGGTGCCCTTCTGGACCGGCGGAGTCGGGCCGAGGGGGAGCGACAGGGCCCGCGCGACCGTGTCGAGCGCGGCGGGGTCGAGCCGGCTGGCCCCGAGTTCCTCAAGGGAGTCGGCCTGCGCGTCCAGTCGGTCGCGGTGCGTCCCGGTCACCTCGATGGGAATCAGGATGTGGCGGCCGGTGGCCGTCTTGCCCTTCCGGCTCGACACCTCGATCAGGTGATAGCCGAACTCGGTGAGCACCGGCATGGACAGGGTGTTGAGGGGCATCGAGAAGGCGGCGCTGTCGAAGGCCGCGACCATCGAGCCCTGCGTCCACTCGCCGAGGTCGCCGCCCTTCGAGGCCGAGATGCTGTCGGACGACTCCCGCGCGGCGATTTCCGCGAACGGCGCGCCATCGAGGATTTCCTGCCGGACGGCCAGGGCGTGCTGGTAGGTGGCGGCGGAGTCGCTGCCGTCGGTCAGCCGGGGCAGCGCCACGAAGCTCAGGTACGCCGTGGGCGACCGGCTGAACTGGTCGGCGTGGGCCTTGTAATAGGCCTGCATTTCCGCCTCGCTGACCTGCACCGCCGAATCGGGAATCGCCCGACGGGGAAGGATGGCCGCCAGCTCGATGGTGGCGGTCTCGTTCCGGTCGCGGTAGAGCTGCCAGAGCGCGGGGTCGGACAGGTAGACGTCGGCGGTGACCACCCGCAGCAGCTTGCTCTGCAGGATCTGGTCGCGGTACTGCGCCTCGAGCACCGGGATGTACTGCTGCCCGACCCCGGAGGCGAGCCAGCGCTGGTACTTGGAGAGGTCGAACTTGCCCTCGGTCTGGAACTGCTCCGCCGTCTGCAGCTGCGGCGGCGGGAAGTTCTTGATGGCCTCGCTGATCTCCTGCGGCGTGGCCACCAGGCCCCGGCGCTTGTACTCCCGCTGCAGCACCGTCGCCTCGATGATCTGGTTCCAGACGTCGTTCCGGATGCCGACGATGTCGTCCAGCGTGAGCGGCTTCGACGACGTCCGTTGCTGCTCCTCGATGGTCTGCTGGACCAGCGTGGTGTAGTAGCGCGCCTCGATCGTCTGGCCGTCCACCTTGCCGGCGCTTGTCTGGGACAGCAGGCCGGTTCCGCCGGACAGGCCGCTGAGGTCGAACACCAGCCACAGGAAGAACGAGGCGGTGACGATGTAGATGAGGGGCTTGGCGCTGTTCCGAAACACTTGCATCGACATTGGCGGGATCCCGGCTCCGGACGTGGTGGAAAAAGAGGGATAAGTCTAAGCGGGGCAACGGACAATCTCAAGCCATCCGCCCCCGGGGGCGGTTGACAGCACCGCGTTTTTACCTTACTCTGAAGCCAATCCCCGCAACAACTTACGCGTCCAGGGACCTGAATGGCCTATTCTCGCGAGATTGAAAAACTCCAGCGTCAATTCGAGGAGAACCCGCGGCGCTTCGCGGCCCCCTTCGCCGACGCCCTCCGGAAGAGCGACGAGGTGGAGCGCGCGCTCGAAGTCATCCGGGTGGGGCTCGAACTCAATCCCGACTATATCCCCGGAAGCGTCATCCTCGGCCGCTGCCACCTCGACATGGGCAATGACGAGGGAGCGGAAGCGGCGTTCTCCCGCGTTCTCGACCTGGACAACGAAAACGTCATCGCGCTGAAGTCGCTTGCCGACATCATGGAGCGGCAGGGCCGCAGCGACGAGGCGATCAGTTTCCTCACCTACCTGCTCGACGTCGACCGGAGCAACGACGAGGCGCGGGAGCAGCTGGAGCGCATCCGCGGGACGCCAGCTGCCGCCGCCCCGGCCATCGAGTCGGCGGCACCCCCGACCGCCGGCGATACCGCTCCTCCACCGCAACCGTTCTTCGGTGCACTTCCGGCCGACGAGCCGCCGTCGCCTCGCGGTCGAGGAGTTCCTCGAGCCGACGGCGCTCTGGGAGCCGCCCGTCGGTGCGAGCGAGGCCGCGATCTCATCCTGGGTCGAGCCGACCGCCGCCGCCGCCGAGCCCGTGGACGCCGGCGACTCGCTCCTCGAGGAGCCGGCGAGCCCGGCGGATGTCACGCCGATGGATGGCTTCGAGCCCGTGGAGTTCCGCGGCGATGCTGCCGACACGGCCGGCGCCTCCCGGTTCGAGGAATTCGTGCTCGAGCGGGAGGAGGAAATCGTCCTGCACAGCATGTCCGGCGCGGAGTACCAGGTCGCGAATGACTCGGAGTCCCTCCTCGAGCGGACCAGCGCGCCCGCGGAGCCCGAAGCGCCGGCCGCGCCGGAGGCCGCGCCCGAACCCGAACCCGAACTCGAACCCGAACCCTCCCCGGTCACCTCGTCGAGTTCGGTCATCGCGGAGGAACTCGAGGCGACGCGTCCGGCCGAGCCGCTGCTCCCGGCGGTGGAGGAGGAGGCGCCGCTCGAATGGGCCATGCATGTCGGCGAGGAGCAGGAATTCGTGCCCGCCGGGCCGACGCATAGCGGCGTCCATCCGCCGGACAGCTTCGATGCGGCCATCGAAGGCATCGCCCCGGTGGACGAGGAAGGGGACGTGGGGGAGCCTGAGGACGACGCGAGCGAGGCAGAGTCGGGTGCACCAGTGCTCATGGTCACCGAGAGCATGGCCGAGCTGTACGCCGCGCAGGGCCACCCGGGCGAGGCGCTCGGCGTGTACCGCATCCTGTACGACCGGAATCCCGACAACGAGCGGCTCCGGCTCCGCATCGTGGAGCTGGAGTCGGTGCTGGCGGCCAGGGTGATCGAGGACGCCGCGCCGTCCTTCGCTGCGTCCGTCACCGGCGGCAAGGCCGTCGCCAGCTTCCTGGGCGCCATGCTCGACGCCCGGCCGCCGCAGGTGGACATCCCGGAACCGCCGCCGGCCCCCGAACTCGCCCCCGCCACGGAGGCGTCGGACGCCGGTGACGAGGAGGCGGTGGCGTCGGGCGCCCCGACCAGGCCCGCCATCGACCGGCTCTCGCTCGGCGCCATCTTCGGCGAGGACCCGTCCCCCGTGCCGCCGGCGGCGAACACCACCCCCAACGAAAAGCCGGAGGGCGCGTCGGGGTTCTCCTTCGACGAGTTCTTCGGCGGGGGGGAGGCGGTGTCGACGGGCCGCACCTCGTCCGGGTCGGTCCGCGCCGCCCGGGCCTCCGACGACGAGGATGACCTCGACCAGTTCCACTCCTGGCTCCAAAGCCTGAAGCGCTGATGCGGGTCGCCGTCCTGAACGGCCCCAACCTCAATCTGCTCGGCGTGCGTGAGCCCGCACTCTACGGGCACCAGACGCTGGCCGACGTCGAGGCCATGGTGCGTGCCGAGGCCGCCTCGCTGGGCGTCGAGGTCGAGTGGTCGCAGAGCAACCACGAGGGGGTGCTGGTCGACGCGGTGCAGGCGCTGCGCGGCCGGGTCGACGGCGCCGTGGTGAACCCCGCCGCCTTCGGGCACACCAGCCTGGCCCTGCGTGATGCGTTCCTCGCCGTCCAGGTCCCCTTCGTCGAAGTGCACCTCACCAACATCTTCGGACGCGAGCCGGAACGGCGGCACACCGTGCTGGCCGACCTTGCGGTGGCGGTGATCGCCGGGCTCGGCGCGCGGGGGTATGCGGTCGGGTTGCGGGCGCTGGTGGACCGCCTGCGTGCCGGCTGACCTCAGGGAAGCACGCCAGGCGGGAGTCCGGGCGCTCCTCGCCGCCGAAGGGGTGGAGTCGCTGCTGGTGTCGCACCTGCCGAACATCCGGTACCTCACGGGATTCACCGGGTCGGCCGGGGTGCTCCTGCTCGATCCGGACGGCGCGGCACTCTTCACCGATTTTCGGTATGCCACGCAGGCGCCCGCCGAGGTGGGCGACGCCGCCGATGTGGAGATCGACTCGGCCAGCGTCTGGGAGCGGCTCAAGCACCGGTGCGCCGACCGTCCCGACCGCACCGTCGGGTTCGAGGCGCACTCGCTCACCGTCCGCGACGCCGGCCGGCTGAAGAAGTGCGCCAGGCGCACGGCGCCGGTGGGGGAGCTGGTCGAGGGGTTGCGGGCCGTCAAGGCGCCGGAGGAGGTCGCGGCCATCGCGGCGGCGGCCGAGCTGGCGTCGGCGGCGCTGGCCGAGGTGCTGCCCACGGTCCGTCCCGGCCAGTCGGAACTGCTGGTGGCCAGCCGGCTGGAGGCGGCCCTCCGCCGGCGCGGCAGCGAGTGGCATCCCTTCCAGACGATCGTCGCGTCGGGTCCGCGCTCGGCGCTGCCGCACGCGCACACCACCGAGCGGGTCATCGACGCGGGAGAATTCCTGCTGATCGACTTCGGCGCGCAGGTCGACGGCTACTGCGCGGACCTGACCCGGACCGTGGTCGTCGGCGGGCGGGCGGATGCGCGCCAACGGGAGGTGTACGAGGCGGTGCGCGCGGCGCAGTTGCGGGCGAGGCGGGAGATCCGCGCGGGGATGACAGGCCGCGAGGCCGACGCCCTCGCCCGCGACCTCCTGACGGCGCGGGGCTTCGGAGAGGCGTTCGGCCACTCCCTCGGCCACGGTCTCGGGCTCGAGGTGCACGAGGCGCCGCGCCTGAG
The DNA here is from genome assembly GCA_963777835.1 of uncultured Gemmatimonadales bacterium. GTDB lineage: Bacteria > Gemmatimonadota > Gemmatimonadetes > Gemmatimonadales > GWC2-71-9 > SPDF01. The sequence goes on from CAVZRK010000006.1 coordinate 123,906, forward strand.
CGCCACCGCGGAGACGGTGCTGCCGGTGGGCGCGGTGGTGACGATCGAGCCGGGGCTCTATCTTCCGGGGTGGGGCGGCGTGCGCCTGGAGGACGATATCGTGCTGACCGCCGCGGGGCCGCAAGCGCTGTCTGACGGACGTACCGAACTGGTCGAGCTGGTCTAACCGCGGGCCGGGGCCTGCGCCGGAGGAGGAACGCTCGTGAACGCCGACGAAATGAAGCAGCTGGCCCAGTTGCTCCAGAAGATGCCGGGGATCAAGTCCATCGAGCTGAAGGACGTGAAGAAGCTGGCCGAGCTGCTCCGGGACTCCCCCGAGCTGGGGTCCATCGAGGTCACGGGCTTTTTCGGCACCGGGGTCGTCATCACGCGGACGAACCAGGGCGCGGCGGCGGCGTATCCGCCGATGCCGATGATGGCGCCGGCGCCCATGATGGCCGTGCCGCCCGTAGCGGCGGCGTCCGCCGGCGCCGCGCCTGCCGCCCCAGCGGCCGCGGCCGCGCCCGCCAGCACCCTCAAGGAAATCAAGTCGCCGATGGTCGGCACCTTCTACAAGGCGCCGGAGCCCGGCGCCGAGGCGTACGTGAAGGTGGGCGGCCGGGTCGCCACGGGGCAGACGGTCTGCATCATCGAGGCGATGAAGATCATGAACGAGATCGAGGCCGAGGTGTCGGGCGTCATCCGCGAGATCCTCGCGGAGGACGGCCAGCCGGTGGAGTTCGGCCAGGTCCTCTACCGGGTCGATCCCAATGGCTGACGCGCCCGCGGCCGCCCCGTTCAATTTCAAGCAGGCGATCGCCGAGATGGTCCGGCGGAACGGGTCCGACCTGCTGCTCAAGGTGGGCCGGCCCCCGACCGTGCGCGTCAACGGCGAGCTGGCCGGCGCTCGACTTCCCGCCGCTGCGCGCCCGAGGACCTGAAGGCGCTGGCCGAGCAGATCATGACGCCGAGGCAGGTCAAGGAGTTCGCGGAGAAGAAGGAGGCGGACTTCGCCATCGGCGTGCCTGGCGTCGGCCGGTTCCGGACCAACATCTACCAGCAGCGCGGCACGCTGGCCTTCGCGTTCCGGGCCATCCCGTACGAGGTCAAGACCATCCGGGAGCTGAAGCTCCCCACGGTGCTGGAGGAGATCTCGGCCCGGCCGCGCGGCCTGGTGCTGGTGACCGGCATCACCGGCTCCGGCAAGTCCACCGCGCTGGCGGCGATGATCAACCACGTCAACCAGCACCGGCGCGTGAACGTCATCACCATCGAGGACCCGATCGAGTTCCTGCACCGGGACCAGATGGCCAACATTTCCCAGCGCGAAGTGGGCAGCGACACCCTCACTTTCGGCGCGGCGCTGCGCCACGTGCTGCGGCAGGACCCGGACGTGATCCTGATCGGCGAGATCCGCGACATCGAGACGCTCGACACGGCGCTCAAGGCCGCCGACACGGGGCACCTGGTGTTCTCGACGCTGCACACCACCGACGCCACCCAGACCATCAACCGGGTCATCTCCTTCTACCCGCCCCACCAGCACCAGGAGATCCGGTCCCTGCTGTCCACCGCGCTCCAGGCGGTGATCTGCCTCCGCCTGGTGCCCCAAGAAGGACGGCAGCGGTCGCGTGCCCGCGGCGGAGGTCCTGATCAACACCGCCGCCGTGGCCGACAACATCCGGGACATCGAGAAGGCGCTGAACATCCCCGACCTCATCGCCGAGGGCACGATTTCCTACGGGATGCAGTCGTTCGACCAGTCGCTGATGAAATGGTACCGCGAGGGCGTCATTTCCTACGAGAGCGCGCTGTTCTACAGCAGCAACCCGAGCGAGTTCGCGCTCCGCGTGTCCGGCGTCTCCTCCGCGTCCGACAATACCTTCGACGAGTCGGGCAAGGGCGGGCTGGACATGTCGGGGGGCTTCACGCCGTGACGATCCGGAAGGTGCTCATCGCGAACCGCGGCGAGATTGCGCTTCGCGTGATTCGCGCCTGCCGCGAGCTCGGCATCGCCGACCGTGGCGGTCTACAGCGAGGCCGACCGGGAGTCGCTGCACGTCCGCTTCGCCGACGACGACGTCTGCATCGGGCCGCCGCCCAGCCGGCTGTCCTACCTCCGCATCCCGAACCTGATCGCGGCCGCCGAGATCACCGGCGCCGACGCCATCCACCCGGGCTACGGCTTCCTGGCGGAGAACGCCGAGTTCGCCGACATCTGCCGGGCGTCCAACATCACCTTCATCGGGCCCCACGGGCGACCAGATTCGCCAGATGGGCGACAAGGCCACCGCCCGCCGGCTCGCCAAGGAAGCCGGGGTCCCGACCGTGCCCGGGTCGCCGGGCACCATCGAGGACGCCGACGAGGCCCTCGCGGCCGCGGAGGCCATCGGTTTCCCGGTCATCATCAAGGCGACGGCGGGCGGCGGCGGCAAGGGAATGCGCATCGCGCTCGACGCGGAGCAGTTCTCGCAGTCCTTCTCGCTGGCGCAGAACGAGGCGCTCTCCGCCTTCGGCAACGGCGCGGTCTACGTCGAGAAGTACCTGGCCCGCCCGCGGCACGTCGAGATCCAGGTCATGGGCGACAGCCACGGCACCGTGGTGCACCTCGGCGAGCGCGACTGCTCGGTGCAGCGCCGCCACCAGAAGCTGATCGAGGAGAGCCCGAGCCCCGCCCTGACCGACGGAGCTGCGGGGCCGCATGGGCGACGCGGCCGTGAGCCTCGCCGCGGCCATCGGCTACGTCGGGGCGGGCACCATCGAGTTCCTGCTCGACGAGGACGGCAGCTTCTACTTCATGGAAATGAACACGCGGATCCAGGTCGAGCATCCCGTCACCGAGATGGTGACCAGCTTCGACCTGGTGAAGGAACAGATCCGCGTCGCCGCCGGCGAGCGAATCAGCTTCAAGGGGGACGGACGCTACCTCCGCGGGCACGCCATCGAGTGCCGCATCAACGCCGAGGACCCGTACCGCAACTTCCAGCCGAGCCCCGGGCTCATCACCGCGTACCACCCGCCGGGCGGGCCCGGCGTGCGGGTGGACACCCACGTGTACGCCGGGTACACGGTGCCGCCGCACTACGACTCGCTGCTGGCCAAGGTCATCGTGCACGGGAACAACCGCACCGAGGCGCTGAACCGCATGGGGCAGGCGCTGGACAGCTTCATCCTCGAAGGGGTCACCACCACCATCCCGTTCCTGGCCCGGGTCATCCGCCATCCCGACTTCGTGGCCGGGACGGTGGACACCAAGTTCCTCGAGCGCGAGCCGCAGCTGCTGAAACCCGAGGCATGAAGCTCGACGTCGTCTTCTCGCCGCTGGGCCTCCTGCCCGGGCAGGCGACGGGCCGGACGATTTTCGTCATCGACATCCTCCGGGCGTCCACCGTCATCTGCGCCGCGCTGCACCACGGCGCGCGCGCCGTGCTCCCCGCCTCCACCACCGAGGAGGCGCTGCGGCTCGCGCAGACCATCGGCGCGCCCGACGTGCTCCTGTGCGGGGAGCGCGGCGGCCTCCCGATCCCCGGCTTCGCCCTCGGCAACAGCCCCCTCGAAATGACACCCGCCGCCGTTCGCGGCCGAGACGCTCGTCATGACCACGACCAACGGGACGCCGGCCCTCCTCGCCACGCAGGGGGCGGCGTCGGTCTACCTCGCGGCCGCGGCGAACCTGTCGGCGGCGGTCGCCGCCGCCCGCGACGCGCTCGACGCCCGGGGAGAGTGCATGATCCTCTGCGCCGGCCGGGAGCGGTCGTTCGCGCTCGACGACGCCTACGCCGCCGGCCGGCTGCTCGACGCCGTGCTGGGTGGCGGCCGGAAGCGCGCGGGGCTCAACGACGCCGCCCTCGCCAGCCTGGACCTGGTCCGACGGTACGGGACGGCATGGGAGCGGCCGCTCCGCGCCAGCCGCGGCGGGAGCGACCTCGTCGCCCTCGGCTTCGATGCCGACGTCGTGGACGCCGCCCGCGAGGATGCCTATCCGGTGCTTCCCGTCTACCACGAACGGCGGATCACCGCCGCTCCCCCGCCCGCGAGCCTCCTGTGACCGACGACGCCCGCCGCCGCCTCGGCGCCGTCACCGCGCTCGTGCTCGGGCTCTTCGCAGGCCTGACCCTCCTGCCCGTGCCGCTCACCGGCCCGCTCGGCACCGCGCTCGGCGGCTTCCTCTGGGCGTGGCTCGGCATCGGCGCCCTCGGCGTGCCGCTCCTCGGCCTCGGACTTGGCCTGGCCGGCTTCGACCGGCTGCCGCGGCTGGACATGAAGCGCGCGGCCATCCTGGCGGCGGGGCTGAGCCTCGTCGCGCCGTACGTGGTGGGGGTGCTCAGCCGGGTGACGCCGGACGACCTCGTGCCTGACGTGGCCGGCCGCGCGCTCGGCGCGAGGATGACGGGTCTGGCGCCGGGATTCCTCGCCTCGACGGCATACGACATCGTCGGGTTCGCCGGCGCCCTCCTGTTGGGCTTCCTGGCGCTCTCCGCGTTGACGCTTCTGACCGTCGCCTGGCACCCGCTGCAGCGGCTGGAGCGCCAACCCGAGTCCGAGGAGGCGGCTCCAGCGCCGAGACGGACCGCGCCGCTCCCGCCGGCCGACGAGGAGGACGAGGAGGCGACGCCTGTCCGGGCACCCGGGCTGCGGAAGTCCCGGGAGCCGAAACCCGCCAAGGCGAAGCCCTTCTCGCCCGCGCCGGAGCCCGACGTCGAATCGGAGCTGCCACCCATCGAGTTGCTGCAGGAGCCGCCGGCCCGGGACATCGACGCCGGCGAGGCCCAGCTCGACCGCCTCGGCCAGGTGCTGCTCGAGACGCTGCGCACGTTCAAGGTGGACGGGACCATCGCGGGGCGGACCACCGGCCCGGTGGTCACGCAGTTCGAGATCGTGCCGGCGCCGGGGGTGAAGGTCGGGCGGATCGCGGCGCTGGCCGACGACCTGGCCCTCGCCATGCACGCCCCCTCGATCCGCATCGTGGCGCCGATTCCCGGCAAGGGCGCCGTGGGGATCGAGGTGCCGAACCCCACGGCGCGCATCGTCTCGATCCGGGAGCTGATCGCCGCGCCGGAATGGGAGCGCGCCCGCGCCACCCTGCCGGTGGCGCTGGGCCGCGACCTCGAGGGGCGCCCGGTCATCGCCGACCTCGCCAAGATGCCGCACCTGCTGATCGCCGGCGCCACGGGTTCGGGCAAGTCGGTCGCCATCAACACCATCATTACCAGCCTTGTGTACCGGTACACGCCGCGCGAGCTGCGGATGCTGATGATCGACCCGAAGATGGTCGAGCTCTCGATGTACAACTCGCTGCCGCACCTCCGGCACCGGGTGGTCACGAACAACAACGAGGCGGCGACCGCGCTGAAGTGGGCGGTGTGGGAAATGAACCGCCGCTACGAGCTGCTCCACGCCAACGGGGCGCGGAACCTGGCCGACTTCAACCGGAAGGTCGAGGAAGGGAAACCGCTCCGGAACCCGGCGCGGCCGAAGCTCACGCTCGCCATCGTGAGCGAGGAACCGGCGGACACGCCACCGCCACCGCCCGAGGAGGAGGCGTACACCGAGGGGCACCTCCCCTTCATCGTGCTGTTCGTGGACGAGCTGGCGGACCTGATGATGACGGTGCAAGGCGAGGTGGAGACGCCGCTCGCCATGCTGGCCCAGAAGGCGCGCGCGATCGGCATCCACCTGATCCTCGCCACGCAGCGGCCGTCGGTGAACGTGATCACCGGCCTGATCAAGGCCAACTTCCCGAGCCGGATCGCGTTCCGGGTGGCGTCGAAGGTGGACAGCCGCACCATCCTCGACCAGAACGGCGCGGAGGCGCTGCTCGGCAACGGCGACATGCTCTTCCTGCCGCCGGGGAAGAGCGAGCCGCTGCGGCTCCAGGGGGCCTTCATCGGCACCGAGGAGTCGGAGCGGGTCATGGAGTGGTACGTGAAGCGGCGGGAGGCCCGGCGCGCAGCGGCAAAGGAATCGGAGGCGGCCGAGAGCGACATCCTCGAGACGGTGCGGGCGCTCGAGGCGGCGGCGGACGGCGGCGGGGGCGGGGAGGGCGGCGACGGCAGCGAGCGCGACAGCCTCTTCCGCGAGGCCGCCGAGGCGTGCATCCAGAACCAGGGCGGCTCGACGTCGCTCCTGCAGCGGCGCCTCCGGATCGGGTATGGCCGGGCGGCGCGCATCATCGACCAGCTCCAGATGGCGGGCATCCTCAGCCCGCCCGATGGGTCCAAGCCCCGCGACGTGCTCATCGGGATCTCCCAGCTGGACGAGTACTGCTCCTGAGGCCGGACACCGGACACACGTCTTGGTGGAAAGCGGCATTCGATCGAGGGTAACTGGAACAGGTTGGCACACTGCGGGGCGCTCCTTACCGGGGGCGCCCCGTTTTTTGCGCCTGATCGCGCTTCGGCGATTGGAGACGACCGGCTGGCGAGGGTAGTGTCCTCAACGACCACGAACCCACGAAACCGCGAAAGCACGAAAGCACGAACGGAGAATTGCGCAAGCGGCATGACGTACACGTTTCAGGATGGTTCGGGTCGGGTGATTGGAGCCGCGCTCGCCGTTCACACGACGTTGGGGCCTGGATTTCTCGAGGGGATCTATCAGCGGGCACTGGAGTTGGAATTGACCGCGATGGGCCTCCGATTCGAAAGCCAGCTCAGTGTTCCCATCCGCTACCGAGGGGAGCTGGTCGGAGTCCACCGGTTGGACTTGCTCGTCGAGTCCTCGGTGGTGGTCGAGTTGAAGGCCGTCAGCGCAGTACTTGATGCTCACCTTGCCCAGTTGCGCAGTTACCTCCGGGCAACCGACACCCGCATAGGCCTACTGCTGAACTTCAATGCCGCGGTCTTGGGGGTACGCCGAGTTGTCAACTGATCTCGCAGCGGGACTTTCGTGCTTTCGCGGTTTCGTGGTTTCGTGGATTCAGTGTGCGAGGCTGCGGATTCCGATCCCATGACCGCGCGAACTCGGTGACGACGAGCCCGGGTCGCCGGTGGTACCGTGCTCCTCATGACCACCCGCCGCTTCATCCCGACCCGCGAATGGGAGGACGCCCGCCAGCTTCGAGGGCTGGCCGGGGAGCACGCCGCGCTCGCCTACCTGGCCTCGTGCGGGTGGTCCATCGAGGCCCACCGGTTCAAGCTCGGCCGTCACGACCTGGACCTGGTGGTGCGGCGCGGCCCTGTGGTGGCCTTCGTCGAGGTGAAGACGCGACGGACGGCGGCGTTCGGGCTCGCAGCCGAAGCAGTCGGGTGGCGGAAGCAGCGCACGCTGGCCAAGGTCGCCGAACTCTGGCGGCTCCGGAACGGGCGCCCCGGCGACACGTATCGCTTTGACCTGGTGTCGGTTACGGACATCGGCAACGGGCGGCTGGAGGTGGAGCACCTCCCCGATGCCTGGCGGCTGGAGCGCAGATGAGCCTGCGCCATACAAATATGACTCAAAATCAGTCACATTTTGCCTATTGCTTCGGCTCTTGTTCGGTTGTATTGTTGTTCGTGAATTAGTGACGCAAAATCATCCACTTCAGTATCCGGAGATCGACCCACATGGCCACCGATGAGCAGAAGCAGGAAAAGCACGACGGCGAACGCCGCAAGGCGCTGAACCTCGCCATCTCCCAGATCGAAAAGCAGCTGGGCAAGGGTTCGATCATGCGGATGGGCTCGGAGTCGCCGCGGGTCAAGATCGCCGCCATCCCGACCGGGGCCATCAATCTCGACGCCGCCACCGGCGTCGGCGGCATCCCGCGCGGCCGCATCACCGAGATCTACGGCCCGGAGTCCTCCGGCAAGACGACCCTCTGCCTCCACGTGGCCGCCAACGTCCAGAAGGGTGGCGGCGTGGCCGCCTACGTGGACGCCGAGCACGCGCTGGACGTCGAGTACGCCCGGAAGCTCGGCGTGGACATCGACAACCTGCTCGTCTCCCAGCCGGACACCGGCGAGCAGGCGCTCGAGATCGTGGAAATCCTGGTCCGCTCGGGCGCGGTGGACCTCATCGTCATCGACTCGGTGGCGGCGCTGGTGCCCAAGGCCGAAATCGAGGGGGAAATGGGCGACAGCCACGTCGGCCTCCAGGCCCGCCTCATGAGCCAGGCGCTGCGCAAGCTCGCCGGCGCCATCAACCGCTCGAACTGCTCGGTCGTCTTCATCAACCAGCTCCGCGAAAAGATCGGCGTCATGTTCGGCAACCCCGAGACGACCACCGGCGGCAAGGCGCTCAAGTTCTACGCGTCGCTCCGGCTCGACATCCGCCGGATCGGGCCGGTCAAGGAGCGGGAGACCGTCATCGGCAACCATGTGCGGGTCAAGGTCGTCAAGAACAAGGTGGCCCCGCCGTTCAAGCAGGCGGAGTTCGACATCATGTTCGACGAGGGGATCAGCCACACCTCGCTGCTGGTGGACCTCGCCTCCGAGGCCAACATCATCCAGAAGTCGGGCGCCTGGTATTCCTACGGCGACCAGCGGATCGGGCAGGGCCGGGAGAACGCCAAGCTCTTCCTCCGCGACAACGAGGCGCTGATGGCTCGAGGTCGAGGGCAAGGTCAAGGAGCTGCTCGGCATGGGGGCCGTCGCCACCGCGGCGGCCGGAGCGGACGAGGGCGATGATGACTGACCTGTCGCCGCGGGTCGTCACGGCCATCGAGCCGGACCCGCGGAAGCCGGGGGTCATGCGGGTCCACGTGGACGGCCGCCCCTATTGCGCCGTCCCTGCCTCCGCCCTCGGCAGGGCGGAGGTGGGCCCCGGTACGCACCTCACTCCCGAGCGGCTCGACCTGCTTGGCGGCCTCGCGGACGAGGAGGGAGCGTTCCGGACGCTGCTCCGCGCCCTCGAGCGCCGGTCGTTCGCCCGGGTGGACCTGGGGCGGCGGCTGGCCAAGAAGGGGCACCGCCCCGAGGCGGTGGACGGCGCGCTCGCGCGCGCCGCTTCCCTGGGCCTCCTCGACGACGCCGGCTTCTCGCTGAACTACGTGGAGACGCGTGCGGCGCGGGGCCGGGGCCCCGCACGACTCGTCCGGGATCTCCAGGCCATGGGGGTCGAGCGCCGGCACATCGACGCCGCCATCGCGGCCCACTGGCCCCCGGACACCGACCGCACCGCCATGCCGCGGGCACTCGCCGCCCGCCGCGCCCGGCAGCTGGGACAGCTCCCGCGGGAGGCCAAGCGGCGCCGGCTGGTGGCCTACCTGGCCCGGCGCGGGTTCACGGGGCCGGAGGTGCGCCAGGCCATCCAGGAGGCGCTCGCCGCCCCGTCCTGATGGCCGCGGGAAAGTCGGCTTATATTTCCCCGATGCACGCCTCCGAGATCCGCCGCCGCTTCATCGAGTATTTCGAGCGCAAGGGCCACCAGCCGGTGCCCTCGTCCTCGCTCCTCCCCGCCGACGACCCGACGCTGCTCTTCACCAACGCCGGGATGAATCCAGTTCAAGCGCACCTTTCTCGGCGTCGGAGCCCCGCGACTACCTCCGCGCGGTCACCTGCCAGAAGTGCGTGCGCGCCGGCGGCAAGCACAACGACCTCGAGCAGGTGGGCCACACCAAGCGGCACCACACCTTCTTCGAGATGCTGGGGAACTTCTCCTTCGGCGACTACTTCAAGCGCGACGCGATCGCGTTCGCCTGGGAGTTCGTCACCAGCCCGGAGTGGCTCGGCATCCCGCCGGAGCGGCTGCGGGTGACGGTGCACGAGACCGACGACGAGGCGCGCGATCTCTGGCGAGAGGTGCCCGGGCTCCGCGACGGGCAGCTCTTCGGGCTCGGCGACAAGGACAACTTCTGGCAGATGGGCGACACCGGACCGTGCGGACCGTGTTCCGAGATCTACGTCGACCTCGGCAGCGGGGCGGCGGGGCAGCGGGGCAGTGGAGCCGCGCTGACGCGCGCCGAATTCGAGGAGCAGGCCGAAGCGGGCCGCTTCCTCGAAATCTGGAACCTCGTCTTCATGCAGTTCGACCGCAGCGCCGACGGCACCCTCACGCCGCTCCCCAAGCCCTCGGTGGACACCGGCGCCGGCCTCGAGCGGATCGCCGCCGTGCTGCAGGGCGAGGACTCCAATTTCCACACCGACCTCTTCCTGCCGCTGCTCGACGCCGTGGCGGAGCTGGTCGGGCGCCCCTACGACCGCGGCCCGGCGGGCGGCTCCTACCGGGTGCTGGCCGATCACGCCCGCGCGGTGAGCTTCCTGCTGGCCGACGGCGTCGTTCCCGTAGCAACGAGGGCCGCGGCTACGTGCTGCGGCGCATCCTCCGCCGCGCCGTGCGCCACGCCTGGCTGCTCGGCCGCCGCGAGCCGACGCTCGCGCCGCTCACCGCCATCGTCATCGCGCGAGATGGGCGCCGCCTACCCGGAGCTGAAGGCCAAGGCGGAACAGATCCACGCAGTGGACGCGTGACCGAGGAGGAACGCTTCCTCGAGACGATCGAGGGCGGGCTCAAGCGGCTGGACGAGCTGCTGGCGAGCGGGCTGACGCGTCATCCCCGGCGACGAGGCGTTCAAGCTCTACGACACCTTCGGCTTTCCGATCGACCTGACGATGATCCTCGCCGAGGAGCGCGGCGCCTCGGTGGACCTGGCGGGGTTCGAGGCGGCGCTCGCGGCGCAGCGGAAGCGGTCGCGAGATGTCCGGGCGGCCGGCATGGCGACTGCAGGACGGGATCGGCGGTACACGCCACGTCAAGGTGAAGTCGGTCGAGCTGGCGGAAGCTCAAGCGGTCACAGCAGAAGTTCGTCGGCTACCAGCACGACGCCGCCGACACCGAGATCCTCGCCTTCCGCCAGGATCCCGACGCCCAGCGCGTCGAGCTCCTGCTGAAGGAGAACCCGTTCTACGCGGAATCGGGCGGCCAGGTGAGCGACACCGGCTTCGTCCGCGGCGAGGGCTGGGTCATGCCCGTCGACCAGGTGCGCAAGGGGGAGCAGGGCACCGTCGTCGGCGGCGCCTTCCGCGAGCCGTTCGAGCCGACGTCGGTGTTCGGCTCGGTGGACGTGGCGCGCCGGCGGAACATCGAGCGCAACCACAGCGCCACCCACCTGGTGCACGCCGCGCTCCGGAAGTACCTCGGCACGCACGTGCACCAGCAGGGCTCGCTGGTGGACGACGGCCGCCTCCGGTTCGACTTCTCGCACCACGGCCCGATCGAGCCCGACGCTGCTGCAGCAGATCGAGCGCGAGGTCAACGCACGGATCTGGGAAAACCTCCCGGTCGAGACCCGCGAGATGGCCTACCCCGACGCGCTCGCGCTCGGCGCGATGGCGCTCTTCTCCGAGAAGTACGGCGACGTGGTCCGCGTCGTCTCCATGGGGGAGTCCTCCATCGAGCTCTGCGGCGGCACGCACGTCCGCAGCACCGGCCAGATCGGGCTCTTCCAGTTCGCCGCCCAGGGAGGCGTGGCGGCGGGCGTGCGCCGCATCGAGGCGGTCACCGGGCCGGAGGCTTACACCCTCGTCGAGTCCCTGCAGGCCCGGATTGCCGGCGCCGCGGCGGCGCTGAAGGCGCAGCCCGATCACCTCCTCCGGAAGCTGGACCAGCTCCTCGAGGAGCGGGAGCGCCTGCACGCCCGCGTCAACGAACTGCTGCGCGGCGGCGCCGCCGCGCCGGCCGAGGGCACCACGCTCGACATCGGCGGGGTGGCGGTCACGCTGGGCGACACCGCCGTGGAGGATCGCGAGGAGGTGCTGGCGCTGGTGGACGGTTTCCGCACCGGGAAGTCGGGCGCGGTGCTGGTGCTCTTCGGCACCGCCGGCCGCGGCGCGGTTCATGTGGCGGTGACCGACGACCTCGTGAAGGCCGGCCGCAAGGCCGGCGACCTGGCGGGACGCATCGCGGCGGTGAGCGGCGGCAAGGGCGGAGGGCGCCCGCAGTTCGCCTCGGCCGGCGCCGGCGATATCGCGCTCCTCCCGGCCGCCCGCGCCGAAGCGCCGGGCATCATCGCTTCGTGGCTCCGCGGGGACGGGTGAAGGCAACGTCCGCCTGGTTCGCCGAGCGCACGACCGGGGCGCCGCCGGCGCTTCGCGCCCGGGCCGCGGAATACCTCGAACGGGTTCCGGCCGGCGGCGCCCCCGCCGCGCGGCTGGCCGCGGCGGCGCAGCTCGCGCTGACCGGCGTGCTGGGCCGAGGCCGGGAGCGGTCGGCGGCGCTGGATCTCCTCACCGCCGACGCGCTCCTCACGCTCGCGCTGCTCGCGGAGGCGGAAACCGCCCCCGCGGAACTGGAGCGCTTCGCCGCCGCCCTCGTGAGCGGCACGGCCGAGTGATCGATCTCCACAACCATCTCCTGCCCGGCGTGGACGACGGCTCCCGGACCGTCAAGCAGTCGGTGCGCGTGCTCCGGGCGTTCGCGGAGCAGGGCGTCACCGCGGTCTGCCTGACTCCCCACATGCTCGCCAGCCGCGCGGCGGCGGGGCGCCCCGCGGACCACGACCTGGCGTTCGGCGCCCTCCTCGCGGCGGCCCCCACGAAGCCGCGGCTCCACCGCGGCGCCGAGGTCATGCTCGACCGCCCCCTGCCGGACGTCGTGGCACGGCAGCGGAGCGTCACGCTCAACGAGACGCAGTACGTGCTGGTCGAGTTCACCCGCATGGTGACCTTCCAGACCGCCGCCGCGGCGCTGACGCACGTGGTCGAGATCGGGCTCGTGCCGGTGCTCGCGCATCCGGAGCGCTACGCCTGCTGCTCGCCGGAGGTGGTGCGGCGCTGGAAGGCGATCGGCGCGGTGATGCAAGTGGACGGGAGCACGCTCGCCACCACACGCGGACGGGGCGCGCGCGCCCGTGCGCTCGTGGCCGACGGGCTGGCCGACATCCTGGCCGGGGACAACCACGGCGACGACCGGACCCTCGCCACGGCGCGCACCCTGCTGCAGGAGCACGAGGGCGCCGACCAGGTGCGGCTGCTCCTCGACGTCAATCCGGCCGCCATCCTGGCGGGGGAGCGGCTCGAGGTGGTGCCTCCCCTCCCGATCCGGACGAACATCCTCTCCCGACTGCGGAACCTGCTCACGGAGGACGACCAATGAGCGACGCACACATCGCGGCGGGGCTGCGCACCCTGGCCCGGCTCGCCGAGGCCACGACGGCGCTCGCCGGGCAGGCGCAGTCCATCGCCGAGACGTACCTCCGGACGCTGCGCGGGGGCGGGACCATCTATTTCGCGGGGAACGGCGGCAGCGCGGCTGACGCGCAGCACCTCGCCACCGAGTTCGTGGTGCGATACGCCCGGAACCGCCGCGCCCTGGCGGCGGTGGCCCTCACCACCGACACCTCGCTCCTGCTGGCCGCGGGCAACGACCTCGGTTTCGACCAGGTCTTTGCCCGACAGGTCGAGGCGCACTGCCGGCCCGGCGACCTGCTCGTGCTCCACAGCACCAGCGGCGCCAGCCCCAACCTGCTGCGCGCCGCCGAGGCGGCGCGCGCCAAGCACGTGCCGGTGGTGGCGTTCCTCGGGAAGGGTGGCGGGCCGCTGGCCAACCTCGCGGACCAGGCGTTTATCGTGGCGGCGGACGAGACCAGCCACATCCAGGAGATCCATCTCGCGGTCGAGCACCTGATCGTGGAGGTGGTGGAACGGGAGCTCGACCTTGCCTGACCAGCCGCTGTTCCCTGCGGGCCGCGTCGCGCTGGTGACCGGGGGCTCCCGCGGCATCGGTCGCGCCACGGCGCTGATGCTCGCGCGGCTCGGCGCCGACGTCGGCGTGACGTACCACACGCGCAAGGCGGACGCCGACGCGGTGACCCGCGACATTCGCGCCCTGGGCCGGAAGGCGTTCGCCGCGGGCGGAGATCTCTCCGATCCCGACGTCGTCGAGAGGATCTTCCGGGAGTTCCGCGCCTGTTTCGGGCGGCTCGACTACTTCGTGGCGAACGCCGGCATCTGGCCGACGGCGGACGTCGCCATGCGCGACATGGAACCCGCCCGGTGGCGGTCGGTCATGGCGGCGAACCTCGACGCGATCTTTCTCACCACCCGCGCCGCGCTGCGCCTGATGGGCCCCGGTGGGCGGATCGTGCTGGTCGGCAGCACGGCGGGCCAGCGTGGGGAGGCGTTCCACGCCGACTACGCCGCCACGAAGGGCGCGCTGATCTCGATGACCAAGTCGCTCGCCATCGAGTGCGCCCCCGGCATCACGGTCAACTGCGTCGCCCCTGGGTGGGTGGACACCGAGATGTGCGCCGAGCCGTACGCCGCCGGCGGGCGGGCGCGCATCGAGCAGGGGATCCCCCTCGGACGGGTGGCCAGCGCGGACGACATCGCCGGGCCGATCGCCTTCCTGCTGAGCGACTGGGCGCGCCACGTCACGGGGGAAGTCCTCAACGTCAACGGCGGGAGCGTGCTGTGCGGTTGAGCCGGTGTCCCGCGTGATCCACCTCCTCTTCACCGGCGGCACGATCTCCATGCGCCAGTCCGCCGAGGCGGGCGGGGCGGTCCCGGCGCTCGATGGGGCGGCGCTGGTGCGCCTGGCTCCCGGCCTCGCCTCCGTCGGCCCGGTGACGGTGGAAGACTGGGGGCGCTTCCCGGCGCCGCATCTTGGGCTCGACCGGCTCTGGGCGCTCCGGAACCGCCTGGCCGAAGTGGCGGCCTCGCGGCTCGGTCCGGGGCATCGTGGTCACCCACGGCACCGACACCCTCGAAGAGACCGCGTACCTGCTGGCGCGCACCCTCGACCCGACCATTCCGGTGGTCCTGACCGGCGCCATGCGGACCTCGGAAGAGGAGGAATGGGACGGCCGGCGTAACCTGGTGGACAGTGCGCGGGTGGCGGGGGCGTCCGAGAGCCGGGGCCGCGGCACCATGGTGGTGCTGCACGGCACGGTGCTGAGCGGCCTCGAGGCCCTGAAGACCGACGCGGGCGAGGTGGACACCTTTCGCGCGCCACGCGGCGCGCCGCTCGGGGTGGTGGCCGGCGGATCGGTGCGGTTCACGGCGGGCGGGCGCCCTGCGGCGCCGCTCCCCCGGTGGCCCGGGGCGCTGAGCGCGCGCATCGCCATGGTGCCGGCCGTCGTGGGCGACACCGGCGCGATGGTCGACGCGGCGCGGGACGGGCACGACGGCCTGGTCATCGTGGCGCTTCGGCCGCGGAAACCTGCCGCCCGCCATGGCCGGCGCCGCCGAGCGCTGGCTCGCGGCAGGAAAGCCGGTCGTGCTGGCCACGCGCTGCTTCAAGGGCGAGGTGCTGCCGATCTACGCGTACGAGGGGGGCGGCGCGCGGCTCCTGCAGGCCGGTGCCATCGCCGCCGGCCCGCGCGCACCGTCGCAGGCGTGGATGGAACTGGTCGTGACCCATTCCGCCGGATTGCCGTTCGGCGCGGGGATGGAGGCCTGATGGTGCTGCCGGCGCGCATCCCCATTCCCGACGAGGTGATCGCGATCGCGCGGCGTCTCGAGGAGGCCGGCCACGAGGCGTGGTGCGTCGGCGGCGCGGTGCGCGACTCGCTGCTCGGCGGCGAGCAGAAGGACTTCGACCTGGCCACCTCCGCCACGCCGGAGCAGGTGCAGCGGCTCTTCAAGCGGACCGTGGCGGTCGGGGTGAAGTACGGCACCGTCGGCGTCTTCGACGGCGACCGGGTGCTGCACGAGGTGACGACCTTTCGCCACGACGTGCGCACCGACGGGCGTCACGCCGAGGTGGCGTTCGGCGTCTCGCTCGACGAGGACCTCGCCCGCCGCGACTTCACGGTCAACGCCATCGCCTTCCATCCGCTGCGCGGCGAGTGGAAGGACCCGTTCGGCGGTGCGGAGGATCTCGGGCGCCGCCGCCTCCGCGCCGTCGGCGACCCCGCGGCCCGGTTCCGGGAGGACTACCTCCGGGTGCTCCGCGCGCTCCGGTTCGCCGCGCGCCTCGACTTCGTCATCGACCCGCCCACCTGGGAGGCGGCCTGCGCCGCGGCCGGCGGGCTGGGCCAGCTCTCGGCCGAGCGGGTGCGCGACGAATGGATCAAGGGCCTCGCCACCACGCGGTCGCTGCGCCGCCTGATCTCGCTCTGGCGGAAATCGGGCGCCGCCGCGGTCTGGCTCCCGCAGCTCCGGTCTGAGGAGGAACTCGAGGCCTGGACGGGCGACGATGCACCGGCGCGGCGCGATCCGGTGGTGCTCACCGCCTTCTGCTGCCACGATCCGGTGGCGGTGCTGGGCCGGCTCCGCGTGTCCAACAGCGACCTGGCGCGCGCCGCAGCGCTCGTGACGGGGCCGCCAGCGCCGGCCGGGATGACGTCGCGAGACGTCCGGCGGTGGCTCGCGGCGGTGGACGGCGCGGCCGACGATCTCGCCGAGCTCTGGCAGCTCCGGCACGCGACGCCGTTCCCGTGGGCCGCCGAGGTGGCGGCCATCCGTGGCGCGGGGGCACCGCTCCGGCGCGGCGACCTGGCGATCACGGGACAAGACCTGATGGCCGCGGGGATCCCCGCCGGCCCGGCGGTGGGGCAGGTGCTGGAGCGGCTGCTGGCCCTCGTGGTGGACGAGCCGACGTTGAACGTGCGCGAGGCGTTGCTCGAGCGCGCCAAGGAGCTTGCGTGAATCCCGTGATCCTCGGACTCCTGGCAGCTGCCGGCAACGTGATCGGCGCGGTGGTGGTGGTGCGCCACCTGCGGCGCGGGCTGGAACTGATCGAGGCGCTCATCGCCTTCGGGGCCGGGTTCATGCTGGCCGTGGTCCTCGTCGGCGTCCTGCCCGAAGTGTTCCACGGGGGGGCGGTCCTGCCGGGGGTGTTCGTCTTTGCCGGGTACTTCGGCGTCCACCTGTCGCAGCACGTCTTCACACAGCACTTCCACTACGGCGTCGAGACCCACCGGGTGGCGGCGAAGGCGGGATTCAGCGCCCTCGTGGGTCTCTCGATTCACAGCCTGTTCGACGGCGTGGCCATCGCGGCGGGCTTGCTGGTGTCACCCCAGCTCGGCGTGCTCCTGTTCCTGGCGGTGTTCCTGCACAAGCTGCCCGAGGGCGTCACGATCGCGAGTCTCGTGATGGCCGGCGGGCAGAACGCCCGGCGCGCCATCGGGGCCGCCGCGGTCCTCGGGCTGGCCACGGTGCTCGGCGTGCTCCTCACGGAGCGGGCCGCGCCGCTGGCGGAGCGGGGACTCGCGCTCGCCGCCGGCGTGACGCTCTACGTGGCCGCCTCCGATCTCGTGCCCGAGTTCCAGGCCAAGCGCGGCTGGGCCACGGCGCTCCCGTTCTTCGGCGGTGCGGCCGCCTTCTTCCTGACGCATGCGCTGCTCGAGCGCTGGGTCGGGTAGGACGTGGCCGTGAGCGAGCCCTCCCTCTTCGCGCCGGCGGAACCGCTCGCCGCGCGCCTCCGGCCGCGCACCATCGATGAAGTCGTCGGCCAGGCGCACCTGCTCGCCCCGGGCCGCGCGCTCGGCGACGCGATCCGCCGGGGCGACGTCGGCAGCGTCATCCTCTGGGGGCCGCCCGGCTCCGGCAAGACCACCCTGGCCCGCGTCATCGCGCGGCACACCGACCGGGAGTTCGTCACCTTCAGCGCGGTCACCGAGGGTGTGCAGCGCGTGCGGGAGATCCTCCGCGAGGCGGAGGAGCGCCGTCGGCTGGGGCGGGAGACGATCTTCTTTTGCGACGAGATCCACCGGTTCAATCGCGGCCAGCAGGACGCCTTCCTGCCTGCCGTCGAATCGGGACTGATCACGCTCATCGGCGCCACGACCGAAAACCCGAGCTTCGAGCTCAACGCCGCACTCCTCTCGCGGTCGCGGGTGTACGTGCTCGAGCCGCTCCCGGCGGAGGACCTCGCCGCGCTCCTGCGCCGGGCCCTCGCCGACCGGGAGCGCGGGCTCGGCGCGATGGAACTCCGCGTGACGGACGACGCCATCGACTTCCTGGCGACGGCGGCCGACGGAGACGCGCGGCGCGCGCTGACCGCGCTCGAGGCGGCCTCGCAGCAGGTGGGCCTCGGCGGCGAGGTGACCCAGGCCATCGCGGCGGACGTCTTCGCGCGCCGCCTCCCCGCTTACGACAAGTCGGGCGAGGGGCACTACAACCTGATTTCCGCGCTCCACAAGGCGGTGCGGGGGAGCGACCCGCAGGGCGCGCTCTACTGGCTGGCCCGGATGGTCGAGGGCGGGGAGCCGCCGCTGTACCTGGCGCGACGGATGGTCCGCATGGCGGTGGAGGACATCGGCCTGGCGGACCCGCAGGCGCTCACGATCACGCTCGCGGCCAAGGACGCGTTCGATTTTCTCGGCGCGCCCGAAGGGGAGCTGGCGCTGGCGGAGGCCGTCGTCTACCTCGCCACCGCGCCGAAGTCGAACCGGGTCTACGCCGCCTGGGGCGCGGCGCAGGAGGCCGCGCGGCGGACCCCGGCCGCACCGGTACCCCTCCACCTGCGGAACGCCGTGACGGGCCTGATGAAGGAGATCGGCTACGGCGAGGGATACCGCTACGCGCACGACGCCCCGAGCGCCTACCTTTCCCAGGAGTACCTGCCGAAAGGCCTCGAAGGCGAGCGGTTCTACGAGCCCGGACCGATGGGCCTGGAAAAGCGGATCGCCGAGCGGATGGCCTGGTGGGCGGCACAATCAAAGGAACCCTGAACCATTCGCGATCTCATCAACGTCCAGCCGCCGGCCGAACGGGCCATCCTCGTCGCCGCGCCCCGCAAGGGCTCGGCCGACGTGTCCGCCATGCAGGAGCACCTCGACGAACTCGCCCGGCTGGTGGACACGGCGGGGGCCGAGGTCGTCGGGCAACTGACGCAGCAACTCGAGTCGCCCCATCCCGGCACGCTCATCGGGGAGGGAAAGGTAGAGGAGCTGGCCGCGCTGGTGGGCAGCACCGGGGCCACCCTCGTCATCTTCGACGACGAGCTGTCGCCGATGCAGGGCGCCAACCTCGAGCGGGAGCTCAAGGTGCGCGTCATGGACCGGGCGGAGGTCATTCTCGACATCTTCTCGACCCGGGCGCGGAGCCACGAAGCCAAGCTCCAGGTCGAGTTGGCCCAGCTCGAGTACCTGCTCCCGCGCCTCCGCCGGATGTGGACCCACCTGTCGCGTATCCGCGGCGGCATCGGCCTTCGGGGCCCCGGCGAAACACAGCTGGAAACCGACCGCCGGATGATCCGGCACAAGATCCAGTGGCTCAAGGGGAAGCTCCGGGACGTGGAGCGCCACCGCGAGACCATCCGTGCCGGCCGCACCCCGATGCTGAGCGTGAGCCTCGTCGGGTACACCAACGCGGGCAAGTCGAGCGTCCTGCGCGGCCTGTCGGGGCAGCACGAGATCGTGGTCGAGGACCGCCTCTTCGCCACGCTCGACACGCTGACCCGCGAGGTGGACCTCGGCGAGGGGTACCGCGCGCGCGTCACCGACACCGTCGGGTTCATCCGCAAGCTGCCGCACCATCTCGTGGCGAGCTTCCGCGCCACGCTCGAGGAGGCGCGCTCGGCCGACGTGCTCCTCCACGTGGTGGACGCGAGCCACCCCGGTTGGGAAGAGCAGATGGCGGTGGTGGAGCAGGTGCTGGTCGAGCTCGGCTTGCAGGACCGTCCGGTACTGCCGGTGTTCAACAAGATCGACCGACTCCCCGACGCGACGGAGTTCGGGCGACGCGTCTCGGCCATCTACCCCGGTGCCGTGCTCACGACCACGATGCGCACCGACGGCCTCAACGGCCTGCGGAGCGCGCTCCGTGAGCGCGAACAGCAGGTGCGGCCCCCCGTCTGGCTCCGGCTGCCGCTCACCGCGGGGGCGCAGGTGGCGTCGCTCTATCGCCTGGGCGAAGTGATGGAACGGCGGGATTCGGAGTCGGGGGTCGACCTTCGGGTGCGCCTGGCCCCGAGCGAGGTCGACCGACTCCGGCACGACGGCGTGGAAGTGCTCGGCAGCGGCGTGGCGGCGGTTCCGCCCGCCGGCTAAGATAGATCACCCTCAACCCTCCGGCGCCCATGCCTCCCACGCGTGACCCGATCCTGAAGCGGAAGATCCGCTTCGCCCTCGTCGGCTGCGGCCGAATCGCCGACAAGCACGTCGAGGCCATCAGCAAGCACGGGAACCACGCCGAGCTGGTCGCGGTTTGCGACACCGATCCGGCGGCGCTCGAGCGCGCGCAGTCCGCGACGGGCGTGCCGGGGTTCCGCTCCCTGACCGAGCTCCTCGCCGGGTCGAGCGCCGACGCCATCATCCTCGCCACGCCGAGCGGGCTGCACGCCTCCCAGACGATCGAGGCGGCCCAGGCCGGCCGCCACGTCGTCACGGAGAAGCCGATGGCCACCCGCTGGTCCGACGGGCAGGCGATGGTGCACGCCTGCGACCAGGCCGGGGTCCGGCTCTTCGTCGTCAAGCAGAATCGCCGGAACGCCACCATCCAGCTCCTCAAGCGCGCGGTGGACAAGCAGCGGTTCGGCCAGGTGTACATGGTCAACGTGAACGTCTTCTGGAACCGCCCGCAGTCGTACTACGACAGCGCGCATTGGCGCGGCACCTGGGAGTTCGACGGCGGGGCGTTCATGAACCAGGCCAGCCATTACGTGGACCTGCTCGACTGGCTGGTGGGCCCGGTGGAATGCGTGCAGGCGTTCACCGCCACGCTCGCGCGGCACATCGAGGTGGAGGACACCGGCGTCGCGAACGTGCGCTGGCGTTCCGGCGCGCTCGGCTCCATCAACGTCACGATGCTGACCTATCCGAAGAACCTGGAAGGGTCCATCACCATCATCGGCGAGCGGGGGACGGCGCGGGTGGGCGGAGTGGCGGTGAACCAGATCGAGCACTGGGAGTTTGCGGACAAGGATCCCGACGACGCGCTCGCCGCCGACGCCAGCTACCAGACGACCTCGGTGTACGGCTTCGGCCATCCCGCCTACTACGACAATGTCATCGCGACGCTGCGCGGCACCGCCCAGGCGGATACCGACGGCCGGGAGGGGCTGCGCTCGCTCGAGTTGTTGATCGGATTGTACCTCTCGGCGCGGGACGGCCGACCGGTGCACCTGCCGCTGGAGTATTAGGGTCGGCGGCTGAAGCCGCCGCTCGGCCGCGGCTCGGCCGCCTTCTCCCGCACCGCCCGCCAGAACGCCAGCGTCTTGCGGGCGATCGCGTCATCCACGTATTCCGCAATGACCCGCCGGCGGCCCTCCGCCGCCAGCCGCTCCCGCAGTTCCGCATCATCGAGGAGCCGGGTGAGCGCCTCGGTCAGTCCCTCCGGATGCCCGTCACGGAATATCAGCCCCGCCTTGCCGACCACTTCCGGCAGCGCCCCGGAGTCGCTCACCACGACGGTCACGCCGTGACCCATCGCCTCGAGGACCTGCACCGGGTAGGCCTCGACCCATCCGGCCGTGGTGCGCGACGGCGCGACGAGGCAGTCCAGCCGGGGCCAGAGGGTCGAAAGCTCTGACCGCGGAATCCCCCCGAGCCAGGTGACGCGCGAGGCGATGCCGAGTCGCTCCGCGAGCGACTCGAGCGTTTCCTGCTCGGGACCGGTGCCGGCGACGGTCAGGGTCCAGGCGCCGTACAGCCGGACGCAGGCCCGGAGGAGGACGTCGAGCCCCTTTTCGGGCACCAGCCGGCCGACGAAGCCGATGGCGAGCGGCGCGTGGGGCTCCACCGCGAGCGCACGAGGGACGGGGAGCCCGAGCTGCGGAATGGACTCGACGGCGAGGCCCGGGAACTCCGAGCGGACGAGGCCGGTCACGACGGCGTTTGCGCCCACGATCCCGGTGGCGCGTGAGAGGGTGCGGCGCCGGCGCATCTTGGGCAGCAGGGGATAGGAGCGGCTCAGGCTGTCGGTGCTGAAGGCCAGGGCCGGGATGCCCAGCATGCGTGCAAGGCGGGTGACCCCGGCCGCCACGCGGGTGGTCGGCTCCTCTTCCACCTGCACGATGTCGGGGCGGAAGTCGGTCAGGAGTCGGCGCAGTGCGCTCGTCCGCCAGGCGGCGGGAGCCCCGTTCGCCTCCCGTCCGGTCGTGGGGATGGGGACGATTCGGACCCCATTGTCCTCTGCGAACGGCGTCTCCAGCGGCTCCGCGCCGCCCGGCGGGATCCAGCGGGCGGGGACGGCGACGGCCACGGCCGCGCCCTGCCCGACGAGGGCGTGGAGCTTGCCGCGGGACGCGGGGGAGGCGTAGAGGTGGGAGACGATGACGGCGCGCACGATTGAAAGATGGCTGTGACGCCCGTCACATCCAAGGTCGCGGGATCCTTCGTCACGGCCGGTTGTATATTCCGGTATGCGCATTCTTCATCTTTCCCGGTATTACTGGCCGCGCTCCGGCGGTCGGGAACGGGTCGTCGAGGACCTCGCCGAGGGCGCGGCCGCGCTCGGCCACGAGGTCGAGGTGGTGGCCGTCCAGAGCAGCGCGACGGGCGACCGTCGGGCAAGGCACCGCTCCCGGGTGACGCGCGTCTTCTCCTTCGGCACGCTCGGATCGCAGGACTTTGCCCCCGGGTACCTGGCGGCGGCGTGGCACCGGGCGGACATCATTCACGTGCACCATCCCCACACGCTCGCGGACGTGGCGGTCATGCTGCGTGCACGCCGGACCCCCCTGGTCGTCACCCAGCACGCAGACCAGCGCCTGACACCCCAGCGTATCGCGTCCCGGCTGACGCTCAAGCGGGCCAAGGCGATCGTCGTCCCCAGCCGGGCGCACATTGCGCTCTGCACCGAACTCGACCGGCTGGAATCGAAGGTGGTGGTCATCCCGTTCGGCATCGACGAGACGCGCTGGGCGGATGTGCCGCCCGAGCCGGCCTCGGGACCGATCAGGGCGCTCTTCATCGGCCGGCTGGTCCGCTACAAGGGCGTGGACATCCTGCTCCGCGCGCTGGAGCGGGTGCCCGACTTACGGCTGGACATCGTGGGCACCGGGCCCGAGGCGCCGCGGCTGCGGACGCTGGCGCAGGCGCTGGCGGTGACCGATCGGGTGCGGTGGTACGGGGAGTATCCCGACGAGGACATCCCGCGGCGGATGGCGGAGTCCCATTTCCTGGTGTTGCCGTCGGTCACATCCGAGGAGATGTTCGGCCTGGCGGCGGTGGAGGCGATGGCGGCGGGGCGGCCGATCATCACCACCGACTTGCCCAGCGGGGTGAGGGAGGTTAATTCTCACGGCCACACGGGGTTGGTGGTTCCGCTCCGGGACCCGGACGCCCTTGCGCAGGCCATGTCGAAGCTGGCGGCAGATCCGGGATTGCGGGCGAAGATGGGCGCCGCGGGCCGGGCCGAGGTGGCCGCCCGATTCACCCGGCGGCAAATGGCAGAGGCACATATCGCGCTGTACGAGCGCATTCTGGCGGACCGGCGCTAGCCGGATCCGGTTTCAATTCCCTTTCGGAGGCTCAGATGTCCCTCACTCGTTCTGCCGCGGCGGTTGCAGTCGCCGCTGCGCTGGCCGGCTTCGCGACGCCCGCCCAGGCACAGTACTCGGAGAGCTCGGCCTGGATCACGCCGTTCGCCGGCGCGTATTTCGGCGGCTCGTTCGATCCCGTCAGCAACACCTACAGCGTGAACAAGCTCGATGTCGGGACCGCCTTCACCTTCGGCGCCCGCCTCGGCTACAAGTTCAACCCGTCCATCGGGCTCGTCTTCGAGTACGCGCACGCCGATCCGACCCTTACGGTCAAGTGCAATAACCCGAACGCCGGAACCTGGTGCGGACGGGAGCTCGATCTCAGCTCCAACATCTATGAAGGCACCTTCAACTTCTATTTCGGCAGCACGCCGGAGATGCAGGGCTACATCGCCATCGGCGGCGGCGCCGCCAGCATGAGCGCGAGCGGCCAGGACAGCACCGGGGCCACTCGGGAAGGCAGCTCGACGCAGTTCAGCACCGTCTTCGGCCTCGGCGGCACGAAGATGATGAACGAGAAGGTTGGCATCGTGCTCGACGGCCGCTACCGCTGGGTCAACGTGGACGGGCAGGATTCCTACTACTGCTACTACTACTGCTACGCCTACGACACCTCGTGGTACGGCAGCGGGGAAATCACCCTCGGCATCAAGTACAAGTTCAAGTAGACCTGGGCCAAGGGGCCCTTAGCTCAGGTGGTTAGAGCAGCGGACTCATAATCCGTAGGTCGCTGGTTCGAATCCAGCAGGGCCCACCACGGAGTGAGGACTGAGGAAGAAGGACTGGGGACTCAGAGGGGACACCCTCTGAGTCCCCAGTCCATTTTTCTGTCGCAGTCCTTGCGACCCGGTCAGCTCGACACGGGAATCGTCCACCAACGGACACCGGAACGGACACCTCCCGCTCGCCAATTACGCAAGTAGAAACCCCGCCCGGTCGTCGAGGACCAAGCGGGGCTTGCAGTTGCAGTTGATGGGCGATGAGGGGCTCGAACCCCCGACCTCGCGCATGTGAGGCGCGCGCTCTAACCAGCTGAGCTAATCGCCCGATGTTTCGGGAGCGGGAGTCTAATTGGGGCGGCGGGGTCCAGCAACCCCGGGCTCCGTCAGCGAGAGGCCAGAGGGGCCGACGAAGCTTCGGCCAGCGGTGCTCAGATCAGCCCACCCCGCCGCAGCCGCCCGATCTGGTCGAAGCGCTCGTCGTGCATGGCGAGCACCTCCTCCGGGGACACCGTCGCCACCCCCGCCTTCCCGACCTCGATTCCCGCCGCGATGTTCGCCAGCTGCGCCGCCTCGCGCACCGTGGCTCCCGCCGCCATGCAGGTGCCCACCCAGGCCGTGACCGTGTCGCCGGCGCCCGATACATCGTACACTTCGCGCGCCAGCGAGGGCAGGTGGGTCGTCGCGCCGTCCCGCGTCACCAGCACCATCCCCTCCGCGCCCAGGGTGAGCAGCAGGTTGTCCACCTTCAGGCGATTCAGCGACTCGGGCAGCGCGTCGCGGTGCTCGAGATCCACCGCGGCGCCGAGGGCCGCCTCCATTTCGCGGCGATTCGGCTTGAAGACGGTGGCGCCGGCGTAGTCGAAGAACTGGCGGAACTTGGGGTCTACCACCACCGGGATCCCGCGCTTCTTCGCCGCGGCCATCGCGGCGTGGATGAGCGACGGCGCCAAAAGCCCCTTGTTGTAGTCCTCCAGCAGGAGCGCATCAGCGTCGGCCAGCGCCTCCTCCGCCTTGGCCGTCACCTTGTCGAGCTCCGCGCCCTCCAGCAGCCGGTCCACCTCTTCGTCGATTCGCACCACCTGCTGGCCGCGGGCCAGGACCCGCGTCTTGGAGGTCGTCGGCCGCCCTGCCGTGGTGAGCACGAATGCGTCGGTAAGCCGAAGGGTCGCCATCTCGGCGCGGAGCGCCCGGCCGGTCGGGTCGTCGCCGACCACGCCGACGAGCTGGCAGGTGGCACCCATGGCCGCCACGTTGGCCGCCACGTTCGCGGCGCCGCCCAGGGCCGAACGGTGCTCGCGCACCGTGACCACCGGGACAGGCGCCTCGGGGGAGAGCCGCTCGGTGTCGCCGACCAGGTACCGGTCGAGGATCAGGTCGCCGATGACGGCAATGCGACTCGTCCCCATCCGCTCGATGAGCTTCAGGACGCGGTCGCGGGGCATCGGGGGAGGGGCAGAACTGGGGCGCACGGCGATTCCTTTGATGCGTGTGAATGCACGACAGACGAAACGTGCGTGCGGGCTGGGCAAAGGGGAAGGGGAGCCCCCGACCCCGCCTGAGGCCTGCTCCGCTATCTTTGACCCCCATGTCGTCCACCTCGTTCCGCGTCGAAGCGACCCGCGGCGATGTCGTCGAGTCGGTCCACGGCGTGGCGCTGGCCGTAACCGACCCGGACGGGGCCCTGGTCGCGTCGGCCGGGGACCCCGAATTGGTGACCTACTGGCGTTCCGCCGCCAAGCCCTTCCAGGCGATGGCAATGGTGGCCGACGGCGCCGCGGATCACTACGGGCTTGGATCCGACGCCATCGCCCTGGCCTGCGGCTCCCACTCGAGCGAACCGGAGCAGGTGGCGCTCGCGCGGCGGATGCTCGAGGCGATCGGCTGCACCGAGGCCGACCTGGCCTGCGGACCCCACACCCCGCTCTCCAGCGCCGTGTACGAGTCCGCCCTCCGCGCCGGCACCGCGATGACCGCCGCATGGAGCAACTGCTCGGGGAAGCACAGCGGCATGCTCGCGCTCGCCCGGCACCACGGGTGGCCGACGGCGGGGTACGAACGCGCCGGTCACCCTGCCCAGGATCGAATCCTCGACGAGGTGGCGCGGTGGACTGGCCTGCCACGCGAGTCGCTGGTGCTCGGCGTGGACGGCTGCACCACCGTCTGCTTCGGCTTGCCGCTCCGGGCGATGGCCTTGGCCTACGCTCGGTTCGGCGTGAGCGGAGAGCCGGCCGCCGTCCGCGTCCGGAACGCGATGCTGGCCCACCCGCACCTGGTGGGCGGAACTGGCCGGCTCTGCACCGACCTGATGCGGGAAACCGCCGGGCGCGTGCTCGCCAAGATCGGCGCCGAGGGGGTCTACAGCGCGGCATGGCCGGAACTGGGCCTCGGCCTGACGCTCAAGGTGGAAGACGGCGACATGCGTAGCGCACAGGTGGCGCTGCTCGGCGTGCTCGCGCAACTGGATGCGGAATTCGGCGCGCAGTTGCCGCTGGCCGGGCTGGCCAGCCAGGCGGCGCCGGTCATTCGGAATACGCGGCAGGTGCCCACCGGGGTGCTGCGATCGGCCGGGGACCTGCGTTTTCACGGTACGCGTGGCGCGCGCGCCGTGCGACAGCACACCTGATCGGGATTATCCTGATGCCGACCGACGTCCCACTCGATGTCCAGACGCTCGCCCTGGTCCGCCTCGCCGCCGCCATCGCGGCGGGAGACGAACCAGCCATGCGACACTTGATGGCCGCGGCCGTCAAGGCGGAGGTCGAGGTCCAGTGGGTGGAGGAATTGCTCCTCCAGTCGATCCTGATGGCGGGATATCCGCGCGCCCTCGTCGCGTTCGGGCTCTGGCGCAAGGTGAGCGGCGCCGTCGCCCCGGCGGAGGACGCGGACGCCGAGTACGCCCGGCTCGCCCAGTGGGAGGCCCGCGGCGAGGAAACATGCGCACGGGTCTACGGGGGCAACTACGCCAAGCTTCGCCGCAACGTCCGGGACCTGCACCCTGCCGTGGACCGGTGGATGCTCGTCGAGGGGTACGGCCGGACGCTCGGGCGGCCCGGGCTGGACCTGATGCGCCGGGAGCTCTGCACGGTGGCACAGACCGCGGTGCTCCGCACCGAGCGGCAGCTGCACTCCCACCTGCGCGGCGCCCTGCATAGCGGCGCCAGCTTCGACCAGGTCGAGGCGGTGCTGGGCGTGGTCAACCAGCTGCTCGGGCACGAGGAGTGGAAGGAAGTCAAGGAACTGTGGGCGGTGGTGCGAGCCGGGTGGACGCAGGAGGATTGATGTTCATTGATCGGGCAGTCGTCAAGGTCATCGCGGGCACCGGCGGGTCGGGTGCCTCGTCGTTCGCGCGCTTCAAGTTCAAGCCCAAGGGAGGGCCTGACGGCGGCGACGGGGGGCACGGCGGTCACGTGTTCATCCGCGGCGACGCCAACCTGGCCACCCTGCTCGACTACCGCTACCGCACCATCTGGAAGGCGGGGCGGGGGGAGCACGGCAAGGGCAAGACCAAGACCGGCGCCTCGGCGGAGGACATCTACATGCCGGTGCCGCCCGGGACCATCGTCCGCGACGTGGCCACCGGCGAGGTGCTGGCGGAAATCCTGCACGACGGCGACGTGTATCGTGTCGCCCGGGGGGGACGGGGCGGACGAGGCAACGCCCGATTCACGACCCCGACGCACCAGGCCCCGCGAGAGTGGGAGCCGGGTGAGGAGGGACAGGAGCGCGACATCGAACTCGTGCTCAAGCTCATCGCCGACGTCGGGCTGGTGGGCGAGCCCAACGCCGGCAAGAGCACGCTCCTGTCGGTGCTGAGCGCCGCGCGGCCCAAGATCGCGGACTATCCCTTCACCACGCTGGAGCCGAACCTCGGCGTGGTGCAGCTCTCCGGGTCGCGCACCTTCGTCCTCGCGGACATCCCGGGCATCATCGAGGGGGCCCACGAGGGGAAGGGGCTCGGGCTCAAGTTCCTCCAGCACGTGGAGCGCACACGCGTGCTTGCCTTCCTGGTGCCGCTCGACGCGCCGGACCCGCAGGCGGTGTACGATCAGCTCCGCGGCGAGGTGCGGCAGTACTCGGCCACCCTGGCCGAGCGGCCCCACGTGGTCGTCCTGACCAAGCGCGACCTGCTCCCCGAGGGCGACGACGTCCCGGTGCTGACTGCGCCCGGCGCCGACCGGCAGCTCGCCATCTCGAGCGCGTCCGGCACCGGCCTCGAGGAGTTGAAGGAGTACCTCTGGCGTTTCGTGGCGGACGCGAAAGCGAACGAACCTCCGCCCTCCGACGACGAGTGGCTCGAGGAGTGACCGGGGTGGACGCATCGGACCAGGAGCGCACCGCGCAGGTGGCGCTCGCCCTGGTGAACGGCGTCGGCCACGCCCGACGCACCACGCTCCTCCAGTCCTGCTCGACTGCCTACGGCGCCCTCGCGGCGCCGTTCGAGTTTTTGCGCGCCCTGCCGGGCATTTCCGTCGCCTGTGCCACCGCCATCAAGGCGACGTCCGTCGCCCAGGGCGAGCGGGTGCTGCGCGATGTCGAGGGGCACGGCGGCACCTGTCTCGTCCCGGGCGATGCCGCGTACCCCTCCATTCTCTCGGAGATACCGGAACCTCCGGCGGTGCTGTTCGCGCTGGGGCGCCTCGAACTGCTCGACCGGCTGGCGGTGGCAGTGGTCGGGAGCCGGAATCACTCTCCCTACGGCGGCGACGCCTGCCGGATGGTGGTGCAGGCCGCGGTGGACGCGGGGCTTTGCGTGGTCAGCGGAATGGCACGCGGCCTCGACGCCGTGGCCCACCTCGCGGCGCTCGACTCGGGCGGCGAGACGATCGGCGTGCTGGGGAACGGCTTCGGCGTCATCTATCCCGCCGCGAACCGTGTCCTGTACGAACGGATGCGTAGGGAGGGGCTCCTCCTCACCGAATTCCCCCCGGGCGACCGGCCCACGGCGGGGAGCTTCCAGCGCCGAAACCGCCTCATCAGCGGGCTGGCGCGGGTCACGGTCGTCGTGGAGGCCGCCGCAGGATCGGGGACGCTGATCACGGTGGACGCCGCCCTGTCGCAGGGCCGTGACGTGATGGTGGTGCCCGGCGCCATCACGAGCGCCACCTCGGTCGGCACCAATCGCCTCCTCCGCGACGGCGCCACTCCCTTCCTCGAGGCGGCGGACCTGCTCGCCGCCTTTCCCGAGGTGCGCCCTCCCCGCACCCCGAAGGGGGCGTCCGCGCCTCCCGACGATTCCCCTCCGGCCCTGCCGCTCACCCTGTTCGAGCGTCGGGTCTTCCAGACGCTGGACCGCACGCCACGCCACCTCGACGCCCTCATCGAAGTGGTGGGGGTCCCCGCTGCCGAGCTCCTGCCGGCGCTCTCCTCGCTGGAGCTCTACGGCATCGCGCGCCAGGAGCCGGGCCGGCGGTTCCTGCGCACCTGACTTTCCCCGGCTCCGGCCGCGCTGTACCCTTCGGGCCGTGAACCTCTACATCCACGTGCCGTTCTGCGCGCGCCGCTGCAGCTACTGCGATTTCTCCATCGCGGTCCGCCGGACCGTCCCCTCGGACCGCTTTGCCGAGGCCGTGCTCCAGGAATGGCGCGGCATTCAGGCTGACCCCGCATGGCATGAGTCACCGGAGCTTGACACGGTCTACTTCGGGGGCGGCACCCCGTCCCGGCTGGATCCCGCCGCGCTGACCGCGCTCCTCGCCGGCCTCACCACGGAGCGCCGCCTCTCGCCCGGGGCGGAAATCACGATCGAGGCGAATCCCGACGACGTCACCCCGGAGGCCGCGGCGGCCTGGCGCGCCGCCGGCATCGCACGCGTCTCGCTCGGCGTCCAGTCGTTCGCTCCCGCCGTCCTCGAGTGGATGCACCGCGCGCACACGGCGCAACAAGCCCTTGAGGCCGTGCGAATCCTGCGTGGGGTGGGGTTTGCGGACCTTTCGCTCGACCTCATCTACGGGCTCCCGGCCGAGCTGTGCCGCGACTGGCAGGCCGATCTCGACCAGGCGTTCGCGCTCGAGCCCGACCACCTCTCCTGCTACGGGCTGACGGTCGAGACGCACACCCCCCTCGGCCACTGGACCGCCCGTGGCCAGGCCACCGCGGTGGACGAGGTGCAGTACGCGGAGGAATTTCTTCGGCTCAGCGGCGCGCTCGCCGAGCGGGGTTGGGAGCACTACGAAGTGTCGAACGCCGCCCGCCCCGGGCATCGGGCACGGCACAACAGCGGCTACTGGACCGGCGCACCTTACGTCGGGCTCGGTCCCTCCGCCCACAGCAGCACCGGCGGGGAGCGTCGGTGGAACATCCGCGAGTATGCCGCCTGGGACGCCGCCATTCGGGAGGGAAGGGACACCATAGCCGGCCGGGAATCGCTGACCGAAAGCCAGCGCCGCCTGGAGGCGCTCTACCTTGGCCTCCGCACCTCGGCAGGCGCTCCCGTGGACCTCGTCCACGCGGAGGTGCGCGACCGCTGGGTGCGCGCGGGATGGGCCGGCGAGGCGGGCGGGCGCCTCCGGCTCTCCCCAGAGGGGTGGCTCCGGCTCGACGCGTTGGTGGCCGACGCCGCCTGATTAGATTCACCCCCATGGCATCCGCCGAGCACCTCACCACCCGCCAGCTCCACGTCCTCGAGGCGGTCATCCAGACCTATATCGAGACGGCCGAGCCCGCCGGCAGCCGCACCGTGTCCCAGCGGTTCGGCCTCGGGGTGTCGTCGGCCACGGTGCGGAACATCATGAGCGAACTGGAGGAGCTGGGGCTCCTCTACCACCCTCACACCTCGGCGGGCCGCATCCCGACCGACCGGGCCTACCGGGTGTACGTGGACAGCCTGATGCACCTCTCCCCGCCGAGCGACGAGGCGCGTCAGACGCTGCAGGCGGAGCTCCCCGGCTCACGCAACGCGATGGACCAGCTCCTTCGCCGCACCGCGCAGGTGCTCGGCGTGCTGACCCAGGAACTGGGCGTGGCCGTGGCGCCGGCCTTCGATCACATCGTGCTGGAGCGGCTCGAGCTGGTGCAGGTGTCCAGCGAGCGCATCCTCATGGTGCTGACCCTGCGAAGCGGGGCGGTGCGCACGATGTTCGTCGAGGTCCGCGGCAACATCGCCAAGCCGGCGCTGGACCGGGTGACGCAGGTCCTCAACGAGCGGCTCGCCGGGCTCACGGTCGAGGAGATCCGGACCTCGCTCGCCGAGCGGCTGCGCGACGCCGCCACCGAGCCGGAAGGCCACGAGCTCCTGAACATCTTCCTGGCCGAGCGCGAGGAGATCTTCGACCTCTCGGGCGACGGGCGCGACGTGGTGCTCGGCGGGGCGGAGCTGCTGGCCGACCAGCCGGAGTTCGCGTCCAACTCGAAGATGCGCGACCTGCTGCACCTCACCGAGCGGCGCGACCTGCTGCGTACCGCCCTGCAGACCCGGGGCGAGGGCCTGACCATCACCATCGGGGGCGAGAACCTCGACCCGCGGCTCAACGACTTCACGCTGGTCACCGCTTCCTACCGCGCCGGGGACCTCCGCGGCGTCATCGGGGTCCTCGGGCCGACCCGGATGCCCTACGACAAGATCATCGGGCTGGTCGAGCATACGAGCCAGCTCGTCGAAGGACTGCTGACGTGAGCGATTTCTATTCCCTGCTGGGCGTCGAGCGCGGCGCGACCGAAGCCGACATCAAGAAGGCCTACCGCAAGCTGGCGATGGAGCTGCATCCCGACCGCAATTCGTCGCACGACGCCGAAAGCCGGTTCAAGGAGGTCACCGAGGCGTACGAGGTGCTCCGGGATCCGCAGAAGCGTGCCGCCTACGACCGGTATGGCAAGGCGGGAGTGGGCCGCGGAGGCGCCGGGTTCGAGTACCACCACGTGGACCTGACGGAGGCGCTGAACATCTTCATGCGCGACTTCGGCGGCCTCGGCGGGTTCGAGTCGCTCTTCGGGGGCGGCGGCGGGGGCCGGACGGTGGCGGAGGCGCGGCGCGGGCAGGACATCCGCGTCACCGTGCGGATGACGCTGGCCGAGGTGGCCACCGGCGTCAAGCGAACCATCAAGCTGAAGACGCTCGACGCCTGCGAGCACTGCGGCGGCACCGGCGCCAAGAAGGGGACCAGCGCCGCGGCCTGCGGCACCTGCGGCGGCAACGGCGAGGTCCGGCGCGCGGCGCGCAGCGTGTTCGGCCAGTTCGTCCAGGTGGCGCCCTGTCCCACCTGCGGCGGCGAGGGCACGGTCATCCGCACGCCGTGCGAGGTCTGCCGCGGCGAGGGACGGGTGCGTGCCGAGCGGACCGTCCAGGCGGAAATCCCCGCCGGCGTCTCCACCAACAACTACCTCACGATGCGCGGCCAGGGCGCCGCGGGGCCCCGCAACGGCGGCAAGGGCGATCTGCTGCTGCTCATCGAGGTCGAGGAGGACGATCGCTTCGAGCGCCAGGGGGAACATCTCGCCACCGACCTGCCGCTGTCGTTCTCGCAGGCGGCGCTCGGCGGGACTTATCCGGTCCCGACGCCGTGGGGCGAGGAAGAGGTGGTCGTGCCGTCGGGGACCCAGACCGCCACCGTCCTCCGGCTCAAGGGAAAGGGGCTCCCGCGCCTCGGGCAGGCGGGGCGTGGCGACCTCCACATCAGGATCAACGTGTGGACGCCCGAGCGGCTCAATCCGGAGCAGGAACGGCTGTTCCGCGAGCTCGCCGAGCACGAAGGAGAGCCGCCGGGCCAGGGGAAGGGATTCTGGTCACGGATCCGCGAGGCGCTGGGTTGATGGGGTGGTGGGCCGTGGACGTCATGCCGTCGGCGCCCGCCACCACCGGTGACGCCCTGGCCGCCTGGCTGGTCGCGCGCACGGGACAGGCCATCGAGGAGCGCGACGACGGCACCCTCGTCACCTTCGCCGAAGATGAGGCCGGTGCGCAGGAGCTCATCCAGCAGCTTGCCGGGAGTCCCGACCCCGGCGCCACCGCCCGGGTCCGTCCGCTCGACGCAGTGGACTGGACGCTTCGCTGGCGCGACGGGCTGGGCCCGCGGCGGTTCGGCCGCCTGATCGTCACGCCGTCCTGGTCCGACGCCGGCGCCAAGGCGGGCGATGTCACCGTCGTCATCGACCCGGAAATGGCGTTCGGGACCGGCGAGCATGGCTCCACCCGCGCCGCCCTGACGCTGCTGGAGCGTCACCTTGTGCCGGGGCAGTCGGTGCTCGATCTCGGGAGCGGGAGCGGCATCCTGTCGATCGCCGCGGTGCGGCTCGGCGCCGCTCGCGCCACCGGCATCGAGATCGACGCCGAGGCGAACGTGGTGGCCATCAGGAACGCCGAGCAGAACCACGTGTCGGCGGCCTGCCAGTTCCTGGATGGCGACGCGGCACTGCTGGCGCCTCTCCTCGGCCCTGTGGACCTTCTCCTCTCCAACATCCTCCGCAACGTGAACGTGACGCTGCTTCCCGCCATCCATGACGCGCTGGCGCCGGGTGGCGTGGCGATCTTCTCCGGCATGGAGGAGGGGGAGGCGCCGCTCTTCCGCCCCGTGCTCGCGCCGGCGGGCTTTGCCATCGTAGAGGAAGTGCTCGACGCCGGCTGGTGGGCGGTATCCGCGCGGCGGTCGCCGTGAACGTCCTGGTGCCGGTCGGCTCCCTGGTGACCGGGGCGCGCATCGTGCTCGATGCGCTCGAGGTGCACCACCTTCGCGTGCGTCGCGCCGGGGCTGGTGAGGCGATCCGCCTGCTCGACGGCGCGGGCGGCGTCGGCGAGGGGACGCTGGAGCTGGGCCGAAAGGATGCCGTCGTCACCGTCGGCGCGGTCCGCCGCGAGGATCCGCCGGTCCCGCTCGTCCTGGCCATCGGGGCGGGGGAGCGTGATCGCTTCGCATGGGTGGTCGAGAAGGCTGCGGAGCTCGGCGTGACCGAGATCGTCCCGCTCGAGACCGAGCACACGCGCGGGGTCGCCTCGCGCATTCGCGAGGCGCAGGTCGAGCGGTTCCGACGGCGCACGCTCGAGGCCATCAAGCAGTGCGGGGCCACCTGGGCGCCGCAGGTCCGTGAGCCTGTCCCCCTCCAGCAATTCGCCGCCGAACCCCGGACGGGGGTCCGGTGGCTGGCCGCCCTCGAGGGCGGTGTGCCGCCCGCAGGTGTCGGGGCGCAGCCGGTCACGATCGCCGTCGGCCCCGAGGGGGGATTCACGCCGGAGGAGCGGTGGGCGTTCGAGGCGGCAGGCTTCGTCCCGGTGCGCTTCGGGGACCACATCCTCCGGTTCGAGACGGCCGCCCTGGCCGGGGCGGTGTACACCAGCATCGCGAGGAAGCGAGGACTCGATGGCTGACTGCATCTTCTGCCGGATTGCCTCCGGGGAGATTCCCGCCCAGGTCGTCGGCCGGACACCGGACGTCCTGGCCTTTCGCGACCTGAACCCGCAGGCGCCGGTGCATGTGCTGGTGATTCCGGTCCGGCACCACGCGGCGGCACGCGACGCCAAGGGGACCGAGGGGGAGCGCCTGCTCGGCCGACTGCTGGCGTTCGCGGCCGAGACGGCGGCGTCTCTTGGGCTCGACGAGGGGGGGTACCGCATCGTGACCAACACCGGCAGGGACGGCGGGCAGAGCGTGGATCACCTCCACCTGCACCTGCTCGGAGGCCGGTCTCTCGGCTGGCCCCCTGGGTAGGGCAGTCGCCAGTCCCCAGTCCTCTCCCCTTGCCCCCTGCCCTCACCCAACCTATGTTTAAGGACTGCATAACATTACGCCCTGACACGGGCTGGAGAGGGGTGATTTGCTGATGTCCGAAGTCGTCATTCACGATGACGAAAGCTTCGAGCGGGCGCTGAAGCGCTTCAAGAAGAAGTGTGAAAAGGCCGGGATCCTCTCCGACCTTCGTAAGCACCGGCACTATGAGAAGCCGAGCGAGAAGCGGAAGCGCAAGATGAACGCCGCTGCGCGAAAGGTGCGCCGTGGTCCCCGGAAGCCGCGTGTCTAATCTGGCAGACGACCTGCACGCCGCGTTGACCGCGGCTCGCAAGTCCAAGAACAAGGACCGTACCCAGCTTCTGGGGACGGTCCTTGCGGCTCTCAAGAACCGTGAGCTGGAGCAGAACCGCGCTCCCACCGACGAAGACGTGCTCGAGGTGCTGCAGAAGGGCGTCAAGACGCGACGCGAATCGGTGGAGCAATACGTGAAGGGCGGCCGGGAAGACCTGGCCGATCAGGAGCGCGCCGAAATCAAGATCATCGAGGAGTACCTGCCACCGGCTGCGGACCCCGAGGAAATTCGCACGGCGGTCCGGGCGGCCATCGCCGGGGGGGCCACCGACATCGGCAAGGTCATGGGGCGCGTCGTCCCGCAGTTCAAGGGCCGCGCCGACGGCAAGGTGATTCAGCAGATCGTCCGGACGGAGCTCTCACTGGGATGATGGCAACCGAACCGGTCGGACAGAGCCACGGGGTGCAGGCGTCTTCGGACGCCGGCACCCCGTCTCCTTTGCCGGGAGACCAGGTGTCCGCCGCGCTGGAGACGCTCGAGTTCGACCGGGCCCTCGACGCCGTCGCCGCGTGCGCCGCCGGTCCCCTGGGCGCCGGACGGGTTCGCGCGCGCCGCCCGACCGACGACCTCCGGTGGATTCGCCGCGAGCTGGACGCCGTGGAGGAGCTCGCCGTGCTCTTCCGCCGCGAGCAGCCCGTCGTGGTGGAACCCGCGCCCGACGCCACCGGCGCGCTCGCCCGGCTCCGCGTCGAGGGCAGCGTGCTCGACGGCGCCGAACTGGTGCGGGTGCGCGCCCTTCTCCGTGCGTGCCGGCTCAACGCCACGGAACTCCGCCGAATCGCCGACGAGGCGCCGCTCGCCGCCTCGCTCGCAGTTCCGGTGCCGGACAAGGCGCTCGACCGACGGCTCGAGGCGGCGCTCGACGACGACGGACAGCTGCTCGACGGCGCCAGTCCCGCGCTGGCGGCCGCCCGGCGCGACGTGCAGGCGGCGCGCGCGCGGCTCATCCGGAAGCTGGAGACCATCCTCCGGGCCGCCGAGGGCGCAGGCGAGGCCGGTGTCACGGTGCGGGGCGGCCGGTACGTCATCCCGGTCCGCCGAGACGCGCGCCAGCGCCCCGCCGGCATCGTCCACGACGAGTCCGCCAGTCACGGGACGCTGTTCCTCGAGCCGACAGATGCGATCGAGCTCGGCAACGCGCTCCGCGAGGCGGAATCGGCCGAGGAGCAGGAACGGCTTCGCGTCCTGCGCGACCTGACCTCGATGCTGCGGCCCGCCTGGGCGGAGCTCCGTGCCGGCGCCGAGATGTGCGTCCGGATGGACGACCTCGTGGCGCGCGCGCGCTACGCCGCCGGCGTGGCGGGATTCCGTCCGGAGATGCTGCCGGCGCCGTCCGCGCTGGTCGTGGTGCACGGGCGGCATCCCCTGCTCCTCGCGGCCGGCGAAACAGTCATCCCCTTCGACCTGACCCTCGACTCGAGCGAGCGCACGCTGGTCGTCAGCGGCCCCAACACCGGCGGCAAGACGGTCCTGCTCAAGGCGGTCGGCCTCCTCGGCGCCATGGCCCAGAGCGGGATCATCCCGCCGGTGGGCGCCGGCAGCCAGCTGCCGGTGTTCACCCGCTACTTCGCGGACATCGGCGACCACCAGTCGCTGGCGGCCAATCTGTCGACCTTCTCGGCGCACCTCGCGGCCCTGCGGAACATCCTCTCCGAGGCCGACCCGGCCACGCTGGTGCTGCTCGACGAGATCGGCAGCGGCACCGACCCGACCGAGGGGGCGGCGCTGGCCGCGGCGGCGCTGCTCTCGCTCACGCGCCGCGGCACGACGACCCTCGCCACCACGCACCTCGGCGCGCTCAAGACGCTGCCGGAGCGTGACGCGGGCATCGTCAACGCCTCGCTGCAGTTCGACGCCGAGACGATCCGCCCCACCTACCGGTTCGAGAAGGGAGTGCCGGGACGGTCGTACGGGCTCGCGATCGCGCGCCGCCTTGGAATCGACCCGGACGTGCTGGCCGAGGCGGAGGCGGACGTGCCGCGCGCCGCGCGCACGCTCGACGCGCTGTTGGCCGACGCCGAGCGCCGGGCCCGTGCGCTCGAGGCGCTTGAGGCGAGCCTGGCCGGGCGCGACGCCGAGAGCGAGGCCCGGGCGGCGCGACTGGCGGCGGAACTCGAGGCGGTCGAGGCGCGGGAGACGGCGCTGCGCCGGCGGGAGCGCGACGCGGACCGGCGGGCGCGCGAGCAGGCCCGCGCCCATCTCCTCGAAGCGCGGCAGCTGGTGGAGCAGGCGCTCGGCGCCGCCCGCTCGGCGGTGGACGAGGCGGCGGCCCGCGACGCACGGCGGATGGTGGAAGAAGGCATCACGGCCGCTGGCCGGGTCGCTGCCGCCGCCGACGAAGAGGAACGGGCGCCAGGTGCGGCCGTGACGGTCGGGAGCCGGGTGCGCACCGCCGCCGCCGGCGTCGGCGAGGTGGTGGAGCTCCGCGGCGACGGGCGCGCGGTGGTGCGCGTGGGCGGGCTCCGCGTGGTGGTGGACACGCGGCATCTCGAGGTTCTCCGTGGCGAGGCGCCGAAGCGGGCCGCGAACGAGCCGGTCCGGCTGGTGCACACGTCGGCGATCGAGGCCCCGATGGAAATCGACCTCCGCGGCATGACCGGCGACGAGGCGGAGGCCGCCACGCTGGCGGCGCTGGACGCCGCGGTGCTCGCCGACCGGCCCTACCTCCGGATCATCCACGGCAAGGGCACGGGGGTGGTGCGCGATCGCGTCCAGCGGCTCCTGGGCCGGGACGCGCGCGTCCAGAGCCACGCCTTCGCCCCGTCGAACCAGGGCGGCACCGGCGCGACGGTGGCGGAGCTCAAGCCGTGAGCATCCCGGACGACGTCATCGAGCAGGTCCGCGACACCGCCGACATCGTGTCCATCGTCGGCGACTCGGTGGACCTCAAGCGCACCGGCTCGGATTATCGGGGGCCCTGCCCGTTCCACGGCGGGACGCACCGCAACCTGGCCGTCATCCCGAAGAAGGGGATGTTCTACTGCTACGTCTGCCACGAGGCGGGGGACGTTTTCAGCTTCTTCATGAAGCGGTTCGGCATGGACTACCCGACCGCGGTGCGCGAGGTGGCGCGCAAGGTCGGGATCGTGATCCCGGAGCGCAGCGAGCGCCAGGGCCCCGACCCGTACGAACCGCTGTACTCGGCCGCCGCGGTGGCGCAGGACTGGTTCGCCCGGCAACTGCGCGAGTCGGCCGAGGCGGAGGGCGCGCGGAAGTACCTCGCCGACCGCGGTATCCCGATCGAGATCGCGGGGGAACTGGGGCTCGGCTTCGCGCCCCGGCGCGGGGAGTTCCAGGCTGCCATGGCCGAGCTGGGGGTGAAGGAGGAAGACCTGGTGACGGCGGGGCTCGTGGTGCGGCGCGAGGACGGCAGCATCGGGCCCCGGTTCCGGAGCAGGCTGCTCTTCCCGATCCACGACCTGCGGGGCCGCGTCGTGGCCTTTGGCGGGCGGCTCCTCGGGCCGGGCGAGCCGAAGTACCTGAACTCGCCGGAGACCCCGATCTTCCACAAGGGCCGGTCGCTCTACAACCTGCACTTCGCGAGGAACGCGATTCGCCGGGAGGAGAGCGCGCTGGTGGTCGAGGGGTACTTCGACGTGCTTCGGCTGGTCCAGGCGGGCATCGAACATGTGGTCGCCCCGCTCGGCACCGCGCTGACCGGCGACCAGGTCGAGCTGCTCAAGCGGTACACCAAGTCCGTCACTCTGCTCTACGACAGCGACGCGGCGGGGCTCCGCGCCACCTTCCGCGCCGGAGACGAGCTGTTGCGCCATGACGTGCGGGCGCGGGTCGCCACGCTGCCGCCCGGCGAGGACCCCGACACCCTCGTGCAGAAGGGCGGGGCGGAGGCGCTCCAGCCGATCCTGCGCGACGCCGTGGACGTCCTCGAGCGGAAGATCCAGATATTGGAGCGGAAGGGCTGGTTCGAGGGGGTCGAGCACCGGCGCGAGGCGCTCGACCGGCTCCTCCCCACCATCCGGGCCGCGAGCAACGCCATCACGCGGGAGCTCTACCTCGGCCGGGTGGCGGAGCGTTCGGGGGTCAGCAAGGAGGTCTTGCTGGCTGAAGTCGAGTCGATGCGGGCGCCCCGGCCAGTCCCCTCGAACGCACCGGAGGCGCGCCCGGCGGCGGGCGCGCGGCCGGCGCCGCGCCGGGGCCGGATGGGTGGGGTGGCGGAGGTGGAGTTGCTGCGCGTGCTCGTGGCGAGCGACGACTACCGCGCCCGGGCGGCGCACGAGGTCCTCCGCGAATGGTTCGAGGAGCCGCTCCACCGCGAACTGTTCGAGGCATTGGTCGCCGACGCGGACCTCCCCGCCACCGACCTCCCCGCGCGGCTCTCGCCCGCGGCGCAGGCGCTGTGGAGCGACTTGCGGGAAACCGGGGCGACGCTGACCGACGCCGTGCTCGACGACCACTACGCCAGCGCCTCGGAAGCGCTGGAGTTCCGGCCGCTGTGGCGGGCATACCAGCTGCTGACCGACGACGCGGAGAAGCTGGCACGAAAGAAGGAGCTCAACGCGAAATACCCGCGGGCGCTCCAGAAGGTGATGCATTGGCAAAACCCACGGCCGCGCTCGCCGCAGTGACGGTGGCACGGCCCCGACTCTCAGTGAGGTAGTCAGGATGAACCCGGATCTGGAAAAGTTGCTGGACCTGCAGGACAAGGACCTGACGCTGCTCGACGTGGATCAGCGCCTCGACCAGGTGCTCGCGGAGGAGCAGGCGCTCGACGAGGCGGTGCGGAGCGCCGAGGCGAGCATCGGCGTGGCGCAGCGCAGCGTGGCCGAGTCGATCCGCCGGCGCATCGAGGTCGAGGGCCGGGTGGAGACCTACCGGAAGCTGCAGGAGGGACGGCGCAAGCGGATCGAGGTGTCGCGGCCGGGCAAGGACACGGCCGGGTTGATGGCGGAGCTCGACCTCTCCCGCCAGGTGCTCGCTCGGGAGGAGTCCGACTGGTTCCGCGCGCAGGAGGCGGTGCAGGCCCAGGAGACGCGGGTGGCCGAGGCCGAGACGGCCGTCGAGGCGCTCAAGGCGGAGCAGGTCGCTCCGCGCGAGGCACTGGCGGCCAGGCGAGCCGAGCTGGAGGCCGAGCGCGCCGTGGCGCTGGCGGCGCGGGACGCGAGCGCGGCGGCGGTCGCCAAGCCGCTCCGGTCCCGCTACGAGCGGTTGCGCGGATCACGCGCCCCGCGCGCGGTGGTGGCGCTGGCCGGCGACGCCTGCGGCGCCTGCTACACCGCGGTCCCGATGAACCGGCGCGCGCAGATGCGGATGTCCGGCGTGGTGGACGCCTGCGAGGGCTGCGGCGTGATGCTGTATTTCGTCGACGCCTCCTGAGCCCGGCGGACTGACGGTGTCGGGGGCATCGCCCCGTCCGGTGCGGCTGGTCTTTTCCCCCGCGCCCGACGACGCGCAGGTGTCGGCCCTGGCCGCGGCGCTCTCGGTGCCCCGCGCCCTGGCTGCCCTGCTGCTGCAGCGCGGATTCGGCGACATCGAGGCCGCCCGGCGTTTTCTCCGGCCGACGCTCGATCAACTGGGCGACCCCTATCTCCTTGGCGGGATGGAGGCGGCCGTCGGCGCCATCGCGGGGGCGGTGCGCGCCGGGGGCACGATCCTCGTCCACGGCGACTACGACGTGGACGGGCAGTGCGCCACGGCGCTCCTGACCCGGGCGCTCCGCCATGCCGGGGCCAGCGTCGAGCCGTTCGTGCCGCACCGCATGCCCGACGGCTACGACTTCCGCGACGCGGGGCTCCAGCGCGCCCGCGAGGTCGGCGCACGGCTCATCCTCACCTGTGATTGCGGCATTACCGCCGTCGAGACGGTGCGGGCCGCGCGGGCGGCCGGGTTCGAGGTCGTCGTGACCGACCATCACCTTCCGGGCCCCGAGCGTCCCCCCGCGACCGCCATCGTGGATCCGCAGCTCGACGGCGAGGACTCGCCGTACCGCGACCTCTGCGGCACCGGCATCGCCTTCAAGCTGGTGCAGGCGCTGGTGCCGGCGCTCGGACTTCCGCCCAACCTCCCGCTCCACCTCCTCGACTACGTGGCGCTCGCCACGGTGGCGGACGTGGTGCCGCTGCAGGGCGAGAACCGCATCCTGGTGCAGCACGGGCTCAAGGTCCTCGCCCGGAGCCGGTGGCCCGGCGTCCGGGCGCTGATCAAGTCGTCCGGGCTCGAGGGAAAGCCGGTCAAGGCGGGGCACCTCGGGTTCATGCTCGGTCCGCGGCTCAACGCCGTGGGCCGGGTCGGGGACGCGAAGGACGGACTCCGCCTCCTCCTGACCGACGACGAGGAGGAGGCCAGGGTGCTGGCGGAGCGGCTCGAGTCGCACAACGCCGAGCGTCAGGCGCTCGACCAGCGGATCCTCGACGAGGCGATCGCGCAGGTCGAGGCGAGCGCCCGGCTGGAGACGGATTCCGCGCTCGTGCTCTCCGCCGAGGGGTGGCACGCGGGGGTCATCGGCATCGTGGCGTCGCGCCTCGTGGAGCGCTACGGCCGGCCGACGTTCATGATCGCCTTCGACGAGGAGACCCCGACGCTCGGGAAGGGCAGCGGGCGGAGCATCTCCCGCTTCCACCTCCGCGACGCGCTCGCCACCTGCGGCGACCTCCTCGAGCGGTTCGGCGGCCACCGGATGGCGGCGGGCCTCACCATCCACCGGGACCGCCTGGACGAATTTCGTGCGCGGTTCGTGGCGGAGGCCAACCGGCAGCTGCGGGGCGAGGATCTCGTGCCCGAGCAGCGGGTGGACGTGACGCTGCGGCTGGGGGAGGCGACGCCGGAGCTCGAGGCGATGTGCCAGCACCTCGAGCCGTGCGGCATGGGGAATCCCGGCCCGGTGTTCGCGGTGCGCGGCGTCCAGCTTCAGGGCGCGCGCGAAGTCGGCAAGGGGCACCTCAAGGCCACGATCCGCGACGAAGGCCGTTGCGCTCGACGCCATCGGCTTCGGCATGATGGACCGCGCTCCCGCCGCCCTCGGTGCGGTGGACGTCGCCTTCAAGCTGGAGCTCAACACCTTCCGGAACCGCGAGGCGCTGCAGGCCCGGATGGTGGCGATCGTTCCGGCCCCGGATTCGCCGGCGTGAGGATCGTCGCCGGCGAGTTCGGCGGCCGACGCCTGGTCATGCCGAAGGACGCCCGGGTCCGCCCCACCTCCGACCGGGTCCGCGAGGCGTGGATGAGCATCCTCGGCGCCGCGATCCCGGGCGCGCGGGTGCTCGATCTGTTCGCCGGCAGCGGCGCGCTCGGGCTGGAGGCGCTCTCCCGCGGGGCGCTCCGTGCCGAGTTCGTGGAACTCGGGACCGCCTCGATCCGGGCGCTCAAGGCGAACATCGAGGCGCTCGGCGTGGCGGGGCGGTGCGAGGTCCACAAGGGCGACGCGATGCGCTTCGCCGAGGCGCTGCAGCCGGGCGCCTTCGACGTCGCGTTCGCCGACCCGCCCTACGACCACGAGGCGGCCTCCCGGCTGGTGGCGCTCTTCCGCCGGACGCCCTTTGCCCGCATTCTTTCGGTGGAGCACCGCGCCACCCTGGCGCTGCCCGGCGACGACACCCGCCGCTACGGCGACACCGCCCTCACCTTCTGCTACGCGCCATGACTCGCATCGCGATCTACCCAGGCTCGTTCGATCCGCCGACGCGCGGCCACGAGGACCTCATCCGCCGGAGCCTGCTGCTGTCGGACCGGCTCATCGTCGCGGTGGCGGTC
Source organism: uncultured Gemmatimonadales bacterium (assembly GCA_963777835.1). Classification (GTDB taxonomy): domain Bacteria; phylum Gemmatimonadota; class Gemmatimonadetes; order Gemmatimonadales; family GWC2-71-9; genus SPDF01. The sequence goes on from CAVZRK010000006.1 coordinate 166,607, forward strand.
AACGTCGCCAAGCAGCCGCTCTTCGGCGTCGAGGAGCGGCTGGCCATGCTGCGGACCGCCGTCGGCCCCGACCCGCGGATCGAGTTCGTGTCGTTCGAGGGGCTGCTCGCCGACTTCGCGCGACGGGTGGGCGCGTCGGTGGTGGTGCGCGGGCTCCGCGCCGTGAGCGACTTCGAGTACGAGTTCCAGATGGCGCTGATGAACCGGCAGCTGCACCCCTCGCTGGAGACGGTCTTCCTCGTCCCCGCACTCGACCTGACCTACCTGAGTTCCAGCCTGGTGCGGGAGGTGGCGCGGTTCGGCGGCGACGTGTCGGCGCTGGTCCACCCCGCCGTGGCGGAGGCGCTCCGGGCGCGCTTCGCGAAGTGAGCGTGCGCGCGGCCTTGCTGGAGCGTGCGCGCGCCCGCGGCGGACGCGTGGTGCTGCCCGAAGGGGGCGACCCTCGCGTCCAGGCCGCCGCGGAACGGCTGCGGGCGGAAGGGATCGCGGAGCCGATCCTGCTGGGCGCCGGCCACCTCGACCCGGCGCGCGACCCGCGGCTGAAGCGCATCGCCGAACGGCTCCGGGCGCGGCGCCCCGAGCGGGTGCAGGATGGCATCCACGCCCTCGACCTGGCGGCGGATCCCCTCCGCTTCGGTGCCGGGCTCGTGGCTCTCGGCGAGGCGGACGCCTGCGTGGCCGGCGCCGCCACGCCCACGGCGGAAGTGCTCCGCGCGGCGCTCTGGGCCATCGGGCTGGCGCCCGGCGTCCCCCTGCTGAGCTCCGCGTTCTACCTGCTCTTCCCGGACGAGCGCGTGCTGACGTTCACCGACTGCGCCGTCGTGCCGGAGCCGACCGCCGAGGAGCTCGCGCACATCGCGCTCGCCGCCGTCGGCGACCGCCGCCGCCTGATCGGGGACGCGCCGCGGGTGGCGTTCCTCAGTTACAGCACCCACGGCAGCGCGGGCGGGCGCTCGGTGGACCTGGTGCGCGCCGCGGTGGCCCGGTTCCGGGCGCTCGCGCCCGGCGTCCCCGCCGACGGCGACCTGCAGGCCGACGCGGCGCTGGTGCCCGAGGTGGCGGCGGGGAAGGCGCCGGGCTCCCCGGTGGCGGGGCGCGCCAACGTGCTGGTCTTCCCGAACCTCGACGCGGGCAACATCGCCTACAAGCTGGTCCAGCGCCTGGCCGGGGCCGTCGCGCTCGGGCCGATGCTGCAGGGGCTGGCCCGGCCGATGGCAGACCTGTCGCGCGGGGCGACGAGCGATGATATTGTCGAAGTGGCCGCACTCGCGGTCCTGCAGGCCGATCCAGGCTCCTGAGGGAGGTATTCGTTCATGGCGTTCACCACGTCCAAGCATCCGTCCGGGGTCCTGATCGTCGAGGTCGAGGGCCAGCTGATCGTGGGCAACCGGCAGGAGCTGAAGGCCACCATCCAGCAGGCGCTCGACAACGGCGAGCGGAAGCTGCTGGTGGATTTCGCCAAGACCGGGTACATCGACTCGTCGGGACTCGGGGCGCTCGTCTCGATTTCCAAGAAGGTCCGCGAACAGGGCGGGGAGCTCCGGCTCAGCGGGCTCAACGAGGACCTGCGCTCCCTCTTCGAACTCACCAAGCTCGACACCCTCTTCGCGATCGCCGACAGCTCGGCGCAGGCGCTCGCCGGCTTCTGATCCGACCGTGACCGCGCCGCTTCGCCTCTGCGTCCGCCGCGCCGACCGGCCCCTTCCCTCGGGCATTGCCGTGGAAATCGCGCTCCGCATCCCCAGCGACGTGTCCGTCATCGAAGAGGCCGTGGAGCTGGTGGCCCGCCACTGCTTCGCCGGCTGGGACGCCCCGAAGCGGGCGCACTTCCGGTTCCGCGTGGCGCTCAGCGAGGCGCTGGCCAACGCCATCGTCTACGGCAACGGGCAGGAACCGGCGCTGATGGTCGAGGTCCGGGCGGAGTGCCTGCCCGACGCCCTCCACGTCCACGTGACCGACGAAGGCCCCGGCTTCGATCCCGCCACCGTCCGCGATCCCGTCACCCCCGACGACCTCGAGCTGCCCTGCGGCCGGGGTCTCTTCCTGATCCGCAACCTGATGGACGACGTCCGCTTCACGCCCCCGGGGAATTCCATCTGCATGACCCTGCGCCGACAGTAGACCGGGCGGGTCCCGTCCTCGAGGCGCTCGGCAGCCTCGTCGGCGGGCGCGTCCGCGCCTGGCGCTACGACGGGCGCCGCGTCCGCGCGCTCGGCGGCGAAGACCCAGGCTGGGCCCCGATCATCACCCACGAGGCGGGGTTCGTCCCCACCCCCACCGGCCGCGCCTGGCTCGACGCCGTCCCCGGCATCGACGGCGTCTGGTTCAGCATCGAGGGCCTGGCCGACGCGGAGGCCCACGCCGCCGCGGACCGGCTCCGCCCCGTCCTCGGCACGCTGCTCGACAGTGAGCGGCGCGCCGTCGAGATCGGGGAAGAACTGGCCGGCCGCTACGAGGAGATCGACCTCCTCTACACCATCAGCGAAATCCTCGGCCACACCATCCACCTCGAGGAAGCGGCAAAGACGATCCTCCGCGAAGTGAGTGCGGTCGTCGCGGCACGCCGCTCCTCCATCATGGTGTACGACGAGGCGCTGGGCCGCCTTCGGGTGGTGGCGACCCGGGGTTTTCCCTCGCCCACGGACGCGTACGTCCTGCCGTCGAATCCCGACTCCGTCGCGGCGCGCGCCTGGCGCGAACGTCGGCTGATCGAGAACCCCGCGGGGGCGGACGGTCGCGGTGGGCCGCGCGGGTACCAGGGCGGCGCCTACCTGTCGGTCCCGATCATCTACGCGGCGCCTGGCAGCGCCTCGCGCTGCGTCGGGGTGATCAACCTCACCGACCGCCTCGGCGCCGACGCGTTCGAGCCCGGGCACCGCAAGCTGGTGACCGCGGTGGCCAACCAGGTCGGCGCCGCCATCGAGAACGCCCGCCTCGTCGTGCGCGACCTGCAGCAGCAGCGGCTTCGCCGCGAACTGGAGCTCGCGCACGACCTCCAGCTCAAGCTGATGCCCTCGCCCGCCGTCCTCGGCGGCGACGCCGAGGTCGCGGCGCGCTGCGTGCCCGCCGAATCGGTCGGCGGCGACTTCTACACCTTCAACCGCTTCGGGCGCGGCCGCGTCGGCGTCATGCTCGGCGACGTCTCCTCGCACGGCTTCGGCGCGGCGCTCGTGATGGCGATGGTCATCGCCGCCGCGGGCATCCACGCCGCCGGTTCGGCCACGCCCGACGAGACGCTGGAGCTCCTGCTCGACAGCATCGAGGGCGACCTCGCCAGCACCGAGATGTTCCTGACGGTGTTCTACGGCGTGCTCGACCCGCGGGCGGAGCAGTTGTCGTACGCGAGCGCCGGGCACCCCCATGCCTGGCGGATTCCGCCGACCGGCGCGCCGGAACGGCTCGAGGCGACCGCGCCGCCGCTCGGGCTGGCCGCGCGGGGGAACATCGAGCTGTGCCAGGTGCCGTGGCGGATGCACCAGGACCTCCTCTGCCTCTGCACCGACGGTCTCATCGACGCACGCGACGCCGACGGCGAGGCGTTCGGCGAGGCGCGGCTCCTCGAGGGCGTGATCGCACGCCGTCACCTGCCGCCCGAGGAGATCGTCGCCGCGCTCATCGCCGAGGTTCGTACCTTCGCGCCCCGCCCGGCGGACGACATCACGCTCCTGATCCTCCGGATCTGATGTCCAGGCCCAAGCGCCGACTCGGCCAGCATTTTCTCCACGACCCCCGCATCCTCAACCGCCTGGCGGAGGCGGTCGGCGCCACGGCGGCCGACACCGTGCTCGAGATCGGCCCCGGGCCAGGCGGGCTCACCGAGGCGCTGCTCCGGCATGCGGGGCGCGTCGTCGCGATCGAGAAGGACGGGGAGATCGTCCCGGCGCTCCGCGCGCGGGTGCCGGGCGCGACGATCGTCGAGGGGGACGCCCTCGAGCTCGACTGGGTGGCGCTCGCCGGCGGTCCCGGCGGGCTCGTCACCGGCAACATCCCGTACAACATCACGTCGCCGCTGCTCGACAAGGCGCTCACGCCGCCGCGGCCGCGCCGGATCGTCTTCCTGGTGCAGAAGGAGGTCGCGCATCGCGTGGGCGCCGCGCCAGGGACCAAGGAATACGGCGCGCTGACGGTCGGGATCCAGGCGGTCGCGAAGACCGAGGTGCTGTTCACCGTCCCGGCAGGCGCCTTCCAGCCGGTGCCCAAGGTGGACAGCGCGGCGCTGCGGCTCGAGCCGCTGGCGCATCCGCTGGTGCGCGACGAGGACGTCCGGAGTTTTCGCGCGGCCGTCGTCGGCTTGTTCGGCTTCCGTCGCAAGCAGCTGGTCCGCGCGGTGCGGGAGTTGACGGGATGGGGTGGGGAGGCGGCGGCGCGCGCGGTCGCGCAGGCCGGTCTGGACCCGGGCGTCCGGCCCGAGGTGGTCTCGCCCGCGGAGTTCCTTCGCCTGCACGCGGCCCTCGTTGACGGTGGCTGGCGACCTGCTTAGCTTTGTGAAACATTTCACAATGCTAGGGCAATGCGGAAAATCGCCGACAGCACCGTCCGACGCCTCTCACTCTATCTCCGGTTTCTCGAGGAGTTTGAGGGGCAGGGCATCGAAACCATCAGCTCCGGGGCGCTCGCCGGGCGCGGGGGCACCACCTCCGCGCAGGTGCGGAAGGACCTGTCGTTCTTCGGCTCGTTCGGGAAGCGCGGGCTCGGCTACTCCGTTCCGGAACTGGTCCAGGCGCTTCGCCAGATCCTCGGGCTCACGCGGCATTACCGCGTGGCGCTGATCGGCGCGGGCAAGATCGGCAGTGCCCTGGTGCAGAACCGCGGCTTCCGGCGCCGCGGCTTCGACTTCGTGGCCATCTTCGACCGCGACCCCGCCAAGGTCGGACAGGAGCTCGGCGGCGTGCGCGTCGAGGACGTCACGCATCTCGAGGCGAGCCTCGGGCGGAACCCCGCCGACATCGCCGTCCTGGTGACGCCGCCGGAGGAGGCCCAGTCGGTGGCGGACCGCCTGGTGCGCCTCGGCATCAAGTCCATCCTGAATTTCGCGCCGCTGCAACTGGCCGTGCCGGCCGACGTGACCGTCAAGACCGTGAACCTCGCGCTCGAACTCGAGGCCCTCGCCTACCATCTCGCCAATCCAAGCTGAGTGACCGGCCTCACCGCACACCCGACCTCGACGCTGGCCGACCGGGCGCTCACCCTCCTGGCGGCGGGTCCCGCGGAGGCCGCGGTCATCGCCCGGGACGTGATGGGGCTCGCCGCCGCGCCTCCTGCCGTGGCGGCCCGCCTCGCGGTGGCCCTCCTCGGTTCCGACCCGCGCGTGCGGCAGCTGGGAGACGGCCGCTGGGCGCTGGCGGGCGGGGCGCAGGGGTCGCCGCTGCTGGAGGCCTGCACCTTCGCGGTGGTGGACGTCGAGACCACCGGGATGCGCGCCGCCGGGGACGACCGGGTGACCGACATCGCCGTGGTGCTGGTGCAGGGCGACCGGACCGAGCTGGTCTACGACTCCCTCATCAACCCCGGCTGCGCCATTTCCCCGCAGATCACCGCGCTCACCGGCATCGACGACGCGATGGTGGCCGGCGCACCGACCTTCGACATGGCGGCGGACGCGATCCTCGCCGCGCTCGCGGGCCGGATCTTCGTGGCGCACAACGTCCGCTTCGACTGGAGCTTCGTGGACGCCGAGCTGCGGCGGAACCGCGGGCTGGCGCTCGAGGGGCCGCGGCTCTGCACGGTGCGCCTCTCGCGCCGTCTCGTCCGCGGGCTGACGTCGCATTCCCTCGACCAGGTCACCGCCCACTTCAACCTCGACAACGGCGCCCGGCACCGGGCCGCCGGCGACGCGCTGGTCACCGCGGAGATCCTCCGGCGGCTGCTGGCGATGGCCGCGGAGATGGGGGCGCCGGACGCTGGAGGACCTCGAAGCGCTGAGGGCGGGGCAGAAGGGCAGCGGGGCAGGGGGGCGGTAGCGACTGCCCCGCGGCCCCGCCGCCCCGCCTATCTTTTGTGTATGCGCCTCACCCACTCGTTCACCCTCGGCCGACTGCGCTGCCACACCCTCGAGGCGGGGCTGCAGCGCCTCGACGGCGGCGCCATGTTCGGCGTCGTTCCGCGGACCCTCTGGTCGCGGCGGATCGCGCCGGACGACCGGAACCGGATTCCGCTCGCCATGCGCTGCCTGCTGGTGGAGCATCCCGACGGCCTGGTCCTGATCGACTCCGGGCTGGGGAACAAGGAAGACCCGAAGTTCATCGACATCTACGGAATCGAGAACGCCGGCACGCCGGGGCCGACGCAGCTGGAGGACGCCCTCCGCGAGCTGGGGCACATCCCCGCCGATATCCGGTGGGTCATCAACACCCACCTGCATTTCGACCACGCCGGCGGCAACACCACCGCGGTGGACCTCCCGGGCGGCGAGCGCGAGGTCCGGCTGACCTTCCCGAACGCCACCTACGTGGTGCAGCGCGGTGACCTCGACTTCGCGCGCCACACCAACGAGCGCACCCGGGCCAGCTACATCCCGCACAACTTCGAGCCGGTGGCGGCGGCCGGGCGGTTCCGGCTCCTCGAGGGCGATGGCGAGGTGCTTCCCGGTATCCGGGTGCGTGTCACGCCGGGCCACGTGCCGTGGCACCAGTCGGTGCTGGTGTCGGACGGCCCCGAGACGATCGTCTTCCTGGCCGACCTGATCCCCACGGCGGCCCACCTGCCGCTTCCCTGGATCATGGGGTACGACGTGGAGCCGCTCCGCACCCTGGAGTCCCGCCGCTCCATCCTCCGGGACGCCGTGGCGGGGGGGTGGCTCCTGCTCTTCGAGCACGACGCGCGGGTGGCCTACGGCAGGGCGGTGGAGGCCAAGGGGGGCGCGGCGCTGGCGGACGAAGTGCTGGCCCCCGGCGCGGCGCCGGCTTGACATAATCGGCTGTCCCGTCTAGACTTTGCGCACTTGAAGCGGGGGAAGATCCCCCCACCCTGAGCCCGGCGCACGCCGGAGTGAACGGGTCCCGAGGTCGTCACCAGGCCGGAGCGTTCGGCCGTGGCGCGCGTGGACATCCGTCGTCTCAGGATGTCCTTTTTCTTTTTTGGCCGGAGGCGTTCCACTGTCCACAGACCGCGACAAGCGCGTACGCGTCAACCGCCAGATCCGGATCAGTCCGGTGCGGGTCATCACGGCGGAGGGTGAGCAGCTCGGCGTGCTCCCGATCGAGGAGGCGCTCGCCGCCGCCCAGGATCGGGGACTCGACCTGGTGGAGGTGGCGCCGACCGCCCGCCCCCCGGTCGTCAAGATCATGGACTACGGCAAGTTCAAGTTCGAGGAAGCCAAGGCGGCGCGCGCGGCCAAGAAGAAGCAGCACGTGATCCAGCTGAAGGAAGTGAAGTACCGGCCCGGGATCGACGACCACGATTTCGATTTCAAGACCCGCCACGCCCGCGAGTTCCTGGGCGACGGCAACAAGGTGAAGGTCACGCTGATGTTCCGGGGCCGCCAGATGGCCCACATCGACCTGGGCCGCGCGGTGCTCGACCGGGTGATCGCCGCCCTGGCGGACGTCGGCAAGGTCGAGATGGACGCGAAGCTCGAAGGCCGCAACATGACGATGGTGATCGCGCCCAAGTAGGGGCGCACGATCCGAAAGGTGAGGGCGTTATGCCGAAGATGAAGACGAAGCGGGCCGCCATGAAGCGGTTCAAGAAGACGGGGTCGGGAAAGCTCAAGCGCTTTCACGCCAACCACAGCCACATTCTGACCAAGAAGAGTCGGAAGCGGAAGAACAAGCTGAAGAAGGTGGCCTACGTGAGTTCGGCCGACTTCCCACGCGTCAGCCGCCTCCTCCAGGCGTAAGGGAGATACCATGCCTCGCGTAAAGAACGGTCTCGCGCATCACGCCCGGAAGAAGAAGATCATGAAGGCCGCGAAGGGCGGCTTCCAGTCCCGCAGCAAGCTGTACAAGGCCGCCAAGGAAAACGTCGAGCGCGGCCTGGCGTACGCCTACCGCGACCGGCGCAAGAAGAAGAGCGAGTTCCGCGCGCTCTGGATCACGCGCATCAACGCCGCGGCGCGTCAGCACGGGCTGAGCTACAGCCGTCTCATGGACGCGCTGCGGCGCGCCGGGGTCGAGGTGAACCGCAAGGTGCTGGCCGACCTCGCCGTGCGCGACGCCGACGCCTTCGCGGCCATCGCCGAAGTGGCCAAGGCCGAGGTCGCCAAGGCCGCCAAGTAAGCTCCGCGCTGTCCCAGGCGGTCGCGCGTGGGGCCGGTCGCCATGCGCGGCCGGCCCCACGGCCGTTTCCACCCTCGTCACAACCGGATTCGCGATGGCCGAGTCCCACCCGCAATCGCTGCTCGACGCGCTCCGCCCCCGCCTCGCGGCGGTGGCGGGGCTCGACGCCGACGCCCTCGAGGCGGAGCAGATCGCCGTGCTCGGCCGGAAGAGCGGGGCGCTGACCGCCGCTTCTCCGGTCGCTCGCCACGCTGCCGCCGGAGGAACGGCGCGCCGTCGGCGCGGCCGCCAACGAGCTGCGGCAGGCGTTCGAGGCGGCGTTCGAGGCCCGCGCCGCCGCGCTGGCCCCCGCGGCCGGCGCCGCGGGCGCCGCGGGCCTCGACCTCACCATGCCGGGTCGCCGCCGGTGGGTCGGCGCCGAGCATCCCGTCACCCGCGTGGTCGACGAGATCTGCGAGATCTTCCACGAGCTCGGGTTCAACCGCGCCATCGGCCCCGAGGCCGAGACCGAGTGGATCAACTTCGGCGCGCTGAACTTCCCCGCCGACCACCCGGCCATGGACATGCACGACACCTCTACCTCGACGTGGGCGGCGACGCGCGCCCCGGCGACGGCAAGGCGGTCCTGCTCCGCACCCACACCTCGCCCGTGCAGATCCGCACCATGCTCGCCGGCCCGCCGCCCTACCGGGTGGTGATCCCCGGCGTCGTGTACCGGAAGGACCCGTTCGATCCCTCGCACGCGCCGGTCTTCTGGCAGATCGAGGGGCTGGCCGTGGACGAGGGCATCTCCTTCGTGGACCTGAAGGCAACGCTGCTCCATTTCGCGCGGCAGTTCTTCTCGCCCACCACCAAGGTGCGCTTCCGGCCCTCCTTCTTCCCGTTCACCGAGCCGTCCGCCGAGATGGACGTCGTCGTGCTACCTGTGCGGCGGCGGCGGGTGCTCGGCCTGCAAGGGCACGGGGTGGATGGAGATCCTCGGCTGCGGCATGGTGCATCCCAAGGTGCTCGAGAACTGCGGCGTGGACGCCGAGCGGTACACCGGCTTCGCCTTCGGCATGGGGCCGCAGCGGATCGCCATGCTGCGCTACGGCATTCCCGACATCCGCCTCCTCTTCGAGGGGGACATGCGCTTCCTCGCGCAGATGGGGCGGGCCAGGTGAACGTCTCCCGTCGCTGGCTCGAGGCGTTCCTCCGCCGCCCGCTCGACTCCGCCGACGTCGCGCGCCGCCTGGCGGCGCTCGGCGCCACCGTCGACGCGATCGAGCCGCTCCACCCCGGGCTGGCGCAGGTCGTCGTCGCCCTGGTACGCGAGGTACGCCCGCACCCGAACGCCGACCGGCTCCGTCTCTGCGACGTGGACGACGGCAGCGGTACGCCGCGCCACGTGGTGTGCGGTGCGCCCAACGTCACCGCCGGGAAGAAGTACCCCTTCGCGCCGGTCGGCTCGACGTTGCCCGGGGGCCTCACGCTCGAGAAGCGGAAGATCCGCGGCGAAGTGTCCGAGGGGATGCTCTGCTCCGCGCGCGAGCTCGGGCTCGGGCAGGAGCACGACGGCATCCTCGAACTCGACAACCGACGCGGCGCCCGGCACCGCCTTTCTTGCCGTGGCCGACGTCGCCGACGACCGGCTGGTGGTGGACGTGACCCCCAACCGCCCCGACCTGCTCGGCCACAAGGGCGTCGCGCGGGAACTGGCCTTCTCGTTCGGCGGCACCTTCCGGCTGCCGGCGCTGCCAGGCTCCGACGGGCCGACCATGCCGACGCCGGTCCGGTCGGGCGCCGAGGCGAGCACCGGCGGCGTGCGGGTCGCCATCGAGGACGCCGCGGGCTGCCCGCGCTTCCTCGGCGCGGTGGTGCGCGGCGTGCGCGTCGGCGCGTCGCCCGAGTGGCTCCGGGCCCGGGTCGAGGCGATCGGGATGCGCTCCATCAACAACGTGGTGGACGCCACCAACTACGTCATGTTCGAGCTCAACCAGCCGATGCACGCCTACGACGTCTCGCGGCTCAAGGGCCCCGCCGTCGTGGCCCGGCGCGCGCGGCCCGGTGAGCGGCTGACCACGCTGGACGGGGCGGACCGGCCGCTCGCCGGGTCGATGACGGTCATCGCCGACGCCGAGTCGGCCATCGGCGTGGCCGGCGTGATGGGTGGGGCGCACTCCGAGGTGACGCCGGAGACGACCGACCTCTTCCTCGAGTGCGCGTACTTCGAGCCGCAGGGCGTCCGCGCCACCCGCAAGCAGCTCGGCCTGAGCAGCGAGGCGAGCTATCGCTTCGAGCGCGGCGTGGACCTCTGGAACGGTCCGGAGGTGCTCCGTCGTGCGGTGGAAATCATCCAGGCCACGGCGGGCGGCTCGCTCGACGGCGACCCGGTGGACCTCTTCCCGCAGGTGACACACCCGCCGAGGATCTTCCTCCGCCCGGCGCGCGTGACGCAGGTGCTCGGGGTCGAGGTGCCGTGGGACGCCATCGAGCGGTACCTCGTCGCCATCGGGGCAACGGTGGTGTCCAAGCCCGACGACGGCCGCATCGCGGTGGACGTGCCGGGCTGGCGGCCGGACCTGGTCGCCGAAATCGACCTCATCGAGGAGGTCGCCCGGCTCCACGGCTACGACAACTTCCCGACCGAACTCCGCCCGTTCCGTGTCGGCGACCTGCCGAGCGCCGCGTCGGAAGGGATCGACGGGCGGTTGCGCCAGGGGCTCGTGGCCGAAGGGCTGTTCGAGGTCCAGACGCTTCCGCTGGGCCCTTCGGCCGGAGCGGAGAGCGTGCGGGTGCTCAATCCGCTGTCGGCGGAGGAGGGGTACCTCCGCGCGCGGCTCCTGCCCGGACTCATCCGGCGGGTCGAGGGGAACTGGGCCGCCCACATTCGTGACGTCCGGCTCTTCGAACTCGGCACCGTCTTCCTGGCGGGAGAGGCCGGCTCGCCACCGCGCGAGGAGCACCGGGTCGCCGGGGTCATCACGGGCGCACGGGAGCCGGCCCACTGGAGCGCGTCGGGGAAGTCGCCCGACGCCGACCTCTGGGACCTCCGCGCCCTCTTCGAGTCGGCGGCCGCTCTGGCGTATCCCGGTGCGACGGTGCAAGTTGAAGGGGGCGAGTGGGTTGCCCATGCTCCCGGAGGCCAGGAGATCGGCCGCGCGGGAGTGGCGTCGGCCGATGCGCCGCCTTGGGCGGCGCCGGTGCTCGGATTCGAGCTCCTGGTCGAGTCGAGTCCCAGGTCGGCACCCCGATTCGAACCCTTGCCGGTCAATCCCGCCGTGACCCGCGACCTCGCGTTGCTGGTGCCAGCGGGGGTCGCCGCCGTCGCACTCGGCGATGTCATCCGCAAGTCCGCCGGGCGGCTGATCGAGGCGGTCGAGGTGCTCGACGAGTACCGGGGCGCCGGGCTGCCTGCCGGCCACCGCGGGCTCGCGTTCAGGCTCCGCTACCGGGCGGCCGACCGCACGCTACGTGACCAGGAAGTGGACGCCTCGGTCACCAAGGTCCTCACCGTTCTTCGGGAGCAGCATGGCATCGAACTACGTGCGTCCTGACCTCGCCGCGCTCGCCGAGCTGGAGCAGTTGCTCCGGCATCTCGGCGACGAGGTCGCGGGCTGGCGCCGTCGGACGCTGAAGGCCGAGGCCGAGCTCCAGGACGCCCGCACCCGCGGCGGCGTGCTGGCGGGGCCGGAGTTGCTGCAGTCGCGCCAGCGCGTCATCGAGCTGGAGGTCGAGAACCAGGCGCTCCGCCAGCGCATCGAGTCGGCGCGCGAGCGGCTGCAGGCGCTGTCGTCGCGGCTGGCCTTCCTCGAGTCCGAGGAGGGGGCCGCGTGAGCACCGCCAAGAACGCGGTCCAGGTGTTCATCGCCGGCGAAAGCTTCACGGTCCGCTCGGAGCTGCCGCCGGAATACACGCGGGAAGTGGCCGCCTACCTCGACGCGGCGCTCCGCCACGTGAAGTCCACGATGCCGAGCGTCGAGACCCACAAGGCGGCCATCCTGGCCGCCCTGCAGATCACGGATGAGTTGTTCCAGGCCCGCCGCGGCGATCGCGACGGCGCCGCACGCCTGACTGCCCTGCTGGACGATGTGGCTCGCCTCCTGCCGCCGAACAAGCGCGGCGGGCGCGCCGCCGGGGTTCCGGCCCCGGCCGACTGAAACCAACGCGTGGCGGTCCCGCCGCCGCGCTGGAGATACCATGTCCGACCTGCCATGGCTTCCTCTCGCCGGGGGAGCGCTCGCCGGCCTTGCCGTCGCCCTGCTCATCGTGCTCTTCGTCCAACTCCGCCGCCGCGCCACCGGACGGGACGTCGTCGCGGCCGCCCGCGCCGAGGCCGCCACGCTGGCACGCACCTCGAAGGCGGACGCGGACCAGCTCCTGCGCTCGGCCCAGGCCGACTCGGACCGGCTCACCGCCGACGCCCGCCGCGCTGCCGACAGCGCCCGGACCGACGCGATCCTCGCCGGCAAGATGGAGACGCTGGCCCTTCGCGAGGAGCTCGACAAGGAGACCCAGAGCCGCCGCGAGGAGTGGGCCCGCCAGGACCGCCGGGCGGAGGAGCGGGAGCGTGCCTACGACCGCCGGCAGGAGCAGCTCACGGCGCTCGAGGGCGCCATCCAGGCCCGGGACGCCTCGATCACCGCGCGGGAGCAGGCCCTGGCCGCGCGCGAGAAGGAGATCGACGCCCTGAAGGCGGAGCAGGCGAGGCGCCTGGAGCAGATCGCGGGGCTCACGGCGGAGGAGGCGAGGCGGGAGCTGCTGCAGCGGGCCGAGGAGGCCGCCCGCAGCGACGCCGCGGCGCTGGCGCGGGACATCAAGGAACAGGCGAAGAAGGGGGCGGAGCGGGAGGCGCAGCGGATCGTGTCCATCGCCATCCAGCGGATCGCGCCCGAGCAGACCGCGGCCACCACCGTGGCGGCGGTCACGCTGCCGTCGGACGAAATGAAGGGTCGCATCATCGGACGCGAGGGCCGGAACATCCGCGCGTTCGAACTGGCCACCGGCGTGGACGTGATCATCGACGACACACCAGACACCGTGGTCATTTCCTGCTTCGACCCGATCCGTCGCGAGGTGGGGCGCCGGGCGCTCGAGGCGCTGATCGCCGACGGGCGCATCCAGCCCGGGCCGCATCGAGGACGTCGTCGTCAAGGTCCGCGCGGAGCTCGACACCCAGCTCGTGGAGCTGGGCGAGCGGGCCGCCTTCGACACCGGCATCAGCGGACTCCATCCCGAGCTCATCAAGCTGGTCGGCCGGATGCGGTACCGGACCAGCTACGGCCAGAACATCCTCGAGCACTCCAAGGAAGTGGCCTGGCTGGCGGGGATCATGGCCGCCGAGCTCGGCGTCGACGTGAAGCTGGCCAAGCGGGGCGCCTTGCTGCACGACATCGGCAAGGTGCTCACCCACGACAGCGAAGGCACCCACGTCGAGCTCGGCGTCGAGGTCGCGCGCCGCTACGGCGAGAGCGCCGCCGTCGATCAACTGCATCCACGCGCATCACGACGACGTGCCGCACGAGTCCACCGAGTCGGTGCTGGTGCAGGCGGCCGACGCGCATCAGCGGCTCCCGCCCCGGCGCGCGGCGCGAGGCGTTCGAGAGCTACGTCAAGCGGCTGACGAAGCTGGAGGAGATCGCGAACGCCTTCCGTGGCGTGGAGAAGACCACGGTCATCCAGGCCGGCCGCGAAATCCGCGTGATCGTCACACCCGACCAGGTGGACGACGCGCAGGCGGCCGAGCTGTCGGAGCAGATCGCACGGAAGATCGAGAACGAACTCCAGTACCCGGGCCAGATCCGCGTGGTCGTCATCCGGGAAACCCGGTCGGTGGAGGTGGCCCGATGACCGCCCGTCTCCTCGATGGCGTCGCCATGGGCCGCGCCATCCGGCAGGAAGTCGCCCAGGACGTCGCGCGTCTGGCCCAGGTCGGCATCACGCCGGGGCTGGCCGTCGTGCTCGTCGGCGAGGACCCGGCCAGCCAGGTGTACGTCCGGAGCAAGGGCAAGGCGTGCGAAGAGGCGGGGATGCACTCCGTCACGATCCGCCTGCCCGCCACGACCTCGCAGGCCGAGCTGCTCGCCACTATCGACAAGCTCAACGCCGACCCCGCCATCCACGGCATGCTGGTCCAGCTCCCGCTCCCCAAGGCGCATGAACAGCGAGCAGGTGCTCCGGCGCATCGATCCGCGGAAGGACGTGGACGGTTTCCATCCCGAGAACGTCGGCAAGCTCGTCACCGGCGACCCCACCGCGTTCCGTCCCGCCACGCCGTACGGCGTGCAGCAGATGCTGATCCGCGCGGGGATCGAGACCAAGGGCGCCCACGCCGTGATCGTCGGCCGGTCCAACATCGTCGGCAAGCCGATGGCCAACCTCCTCATCCAGCAGGGACCCGGCGGCGACGCGACCGTCACCGTGTGCCACTCGCGCACCCGCGACCTGCCGGCCATCGCTCGGCAGGCCGACATCCTCATCGCCGCCATCGGCAAGGCGGAGTTCGTGACCGCCGACATGGTGCGCCCGGGGGCGGTGGTCATCGACGTCGGGATCAACCGGGTGGACGACCCGACGAAGGAGAAGGGGTACCGGCTGTGCGGCGACGTCGCATTCGAGCCGGTGGCCGCGATCGCCTCGGCGATCACCCCGGTCCCCGGCGGCGTCGGCCCGATGACGATCGCGATGCTGCTCAAGAACACCCTGCAGGCCGCCGAACTGACGCGGGCCGGATGAGGCCGCCGGCGTGAGCCTCCCCTCGCTCTTCGGCGACGGCGAGCTCCCCGAGGAGCTGACGGTCGCCGAGCTCAATCGCCAGGCGAAGAGCGCGGTCGAGGGTGCCTTCGGGAACTCGGTGTTCGTGCGCGGCGAGCTGGTCGAGTTCAAGATCTGGCGCAGCGGGCACTGGTACTTCACCCTGCGGGACGCCGACGCCTCCGTCCGCTGCATGCTCTGGAAGCAGCAGGCCGCCGGGGTCCTCAAGCGCACCGGCCAGGCGCCGGCGGACGGCATGGAGGTGCTGGTGCGCGGCCGGCCGACCCTCTGGGAGGAAAAGGGCGAGTACCGCCTCACCGCCACCGACATCATCCCCACGGCGCTCCTCGGCTCCAAGGCGCTCGAACTCGAGCGGGTCCGGGCGGTGCTCAAGGCCGACGGGCTCCTCGACCCCGAACGGAAGCGCCCCCTCCCTCCGTTCGCGCGCCGCATCGCCGTGGTCACCAGCCCCGACGGCGCCGCTCTCCGCGACATCATCATCGTCACCCGGACGCGCTGGCGCGCGGTGGAACTGGTGCTGGTCGGCGCCCAGGTGCAGGGGGAGGGAGCGGTGGCGTCGCTGGTCCGCGCGCTCGAGCTCGTCAACCGGATCGAGGGCGTGGACGTCTGCATCATCGGCCGCGGGGGCGGGGCCAAGGAGGACCTGGCGGCGTTCAACGCGGAGGCGGTTTGCCGGGCGCTGGCCGCGGTCCGGGTCCCGACGATCTCCGCGGTCGGCCATGAAACCGACGTGTCGCTCTCCGACCTCGTCGCCGACCTGCGCGCGCCGACCCCTTCCGCCGCCGCCGAGATGGCGGTGCCCGACCGGGCGGCGCTGCTGCACCGGGTGGACGGGTTCGGCGGGCGCCTGGCGGCGGGGCTGCGGCGCCGCACCCGCGTGGCGGAGGAACGGCTCGCCCGCTCCGGCGACCGTCTCCAGTCCGCGCTCAGCCGCCTGGTCGAGGCGCGGCGCAACCAGGTGGAGCGGCTGGCGGCTCAGCTGGACGCGCTCAGCCCCCTGCGCGTGCTCGCACGCGGGTACAGCGTGGCGCAGGACGAGCAGGGGCGGGTGCTCTTCCACGCGGCGGACTTTCCCACTGGCCGGCGATTCCATCTCAGGGTGAGTGATGGAACCGTGCCGGCACGCACGGAGTAGGTGACCATGGCCAAGCAGCCGACCGACACGCCGACCCTGCAGGACGACCTCCGCCGCCTGGAGGAGATCGTGCGCCGGCTCGAGGCCGACGACGCCGATCTCGACGCCGCCCTCGCGCTGTTCGAGGAGGGGGTCGTGCGGCTCCGTGCGGCGCGGGAACGGCTGGCGGAGGCCGAGGCGAGGGTGAAGAAAGTCGTCGAGCAGGCTGACGGAAGCGTGGGGCTTGTCGATCTCGACGGCTGACGCCGGCGCGGAGCCGATGCTCCAGGAGTCGCGCGAGCGAACCGACGCGATCCTCGAGGCGTGGGCCGTGCGGCTGGAGCGCGAGTTTCCCGGCCGGCAGGGGGAGGCGATGGCGTATGCCCTGCGGAGTCCCGGGAAGCGGGTCCGGCCGGCGCTGGTCATCGCCGCCTACCGCGCCTGCGGCGGGCGCTCGCTCGCCATCGCCGGCATCGCCGCGGCGGTGGAGACGGTGCACACCTACTCGCTGGTCCACGACGACCTCCCCTGCATGGACGACGACGACCTCCGGCGGGGCCGGCCGACCACGCACCGCCAGTTCGACGTTCCCACCGCCACGCGGGTCGGCTTCCTCCTCGTCCCGATCGCCGCCCGGGTGCTCGCCGAGGCGAGCCGTTCCCTCGGCCTCTCGGACGCGGAGACTCGGCACGCTGGCGGCGGAGCTCTTCGACGGCGGGCGGGATTGTGGGGATGGTCGGCGGGCAGTGGCTCGACCTCGAGGCCGAGGGGCGTACGCTCGACCTCGAGGAGCTCCGTGCCGTCCACCGGGGCAAGACGGGCGCCCTGATCGAGGCGTCCTGCGTGCTCGGCGCGCTCGCCGCGCGGGCACCGGCCCCGCAGCGCGACGCCATGCGGGTGTTCGGCCAGGAAGTCGGCCTCGCGTTCCAGGTGGCGGACGACGTGCTCGACGCCACGGGCACCAGCGAGGAGCTTGGCAAGACGGCGGGGAAGGACGCCGCGCTGGCCAAGTCCACCTATGTCCAGTTGCTGGGCGTGGAGGGGGCACGGGCCGCCGCCGTCCGGCACGCCGACGCCGCCGTGAACTCTCTGGAGCGTTCCGGGGTACCATCGGGCACGCTCGCCGCGCTCGCGCGCTATATTGTGACTCGACGCCACTGACCCAGGACCGCATCTCATGGCACTGCTCGATACCCTCAACGGCCCGGACGATCTCAAGCGCATTCCGCGGGAACAGCTCCCGGAGCTGGCCCAGGAGGTCCGCGACCGGCTGATCGACTGCGTGTCGGTCACCGGCGGGCACATCGGCGCCAGCCTCGGCGTGGTCGAGCTGACCATCGCCCTGCTCTACGAGTTCGACTCCCCGACCGACAAGATCCTGTGGGACGTCGGCCACCAGGCCTACGCCTGGAAGCTGCTGACCGGCCGCAACGCCGAGTTCCCGAGCCTGCGCCAGACGGGCGGGCATTTCCGGCTTCCTCAAGCGCTCCGAGAGCGCACACGACCAGTTCGGCGCCGGCCACGCCGGCACCGCCATGTCGGCGGCGCTCGGCATGGCCATCGCCGCGGGATCTCCGGGGCGAGGACAACAAGGTCGTGGCCATCGTGGGTGACGGCGCGCTGACCTGCGGCCTTTCCTACGAGGGGATGAACAACGCCGGGCACTCCGACACCGACATCATCCTGATCGTGAACGACAACGGGATGAGCATCTCGCCCAACGTCGGCGCCATCAGCCGCACCCTGGGCGGGATCGTCGCCAACCCGATGACCAACAAGGTGCGGGAGCGGGTCAAGCACCTGACGGTGGCGCTCTCCCACGTCTTCGGCGAGCGGGTGGTGGAGTTCGCCAAGAACCTCGAGGAGAGCGTCAAGAACCTCTTCTCCGACGGGATGTTCTTCGAGGAGATGGGCTTCCGCTACTTCGGCCCGATCGACGGGCACGACCTCAAGAAGCTGACGGAAACCCTGCGCTTCGTGCGCGACCTCAAGGGGCCGCGGGTCGTCCACGTGCTGACCGAGAAGGGGAAGGGCTTCACCTACGCCGAGGAGAACCGGGAAAAGTGGCACGGGCTCGCCGCCTACGACCCGGTCACCGGCGAGGCGCGCAAGAAGTCGAGCGGGCCGCCCACCTGGACCCAGGTGTTCGGCGACAGCCTCGCGGCGCTGGGGCACGAGTTCCCCGACTTCGTGGCCATGACGGCCGCGATGCCGAGCGGCACCGGGACGAACATCTTCCAGAAGGACTGGCCCGCGCGGTTCTTCGACGTCGGGATCGCCGAAGGGCACGCCGTGACCTTTGCGGGCGGGCTCGCCACCCAGGGGATCCGCCCCGTGGTCGCCATCTACAGCACGTTCCTGCAGCGCGCGTACGACAACATCATCCACGACATCGCGGTGCAGCACCTGCCGGTGGTGTTCTGCATGGACCGCGCGGGGCTGGTCGGCGAAGACGGCCAGACCCACATGGGTCTCTACGACATCGCCTACATGCTGGCGGTGCCGGGGATGACGGTCACCGCGCCGAAGGACGGCGACGAGCTGGTCGGCCTCCTCAAGACCGCGCTGGTCCACGAGGGCGGTCCCTTCTGCACCCGGTATCCGCGCGACAAGGTGCCGGTGGATCCGAGCCCGGTGGCCGACGTCGCCCCGGTCCCGTACGGCACCTGGGAGATGCTGCGCCAGGGCAGGGAAGTGGCGATCCTCGGCGTGGGCACCATGGTCCAGCCGAGCCTCGGCGCCGCCGACCTCCTCCGGGCGGAGGGACTCGAGTGCACCGTGGTCAACGCCCGGTTCCTGAAGCCGCTCGACCGCGCGATGCTGGAGGGACTCCTGCGCGACCACCGCGTGGTGGTGACCGTGGAGGAGGGGACCGTCGTGAACGGCTTCGGCGCCTACCTGGCGGAGACGGTCCAGGCCATCGCGCCCGACGTGCGGGTCATCGCGCTCGGCGTGCCCGACCGCCTGGTCGAGCAGGCGCCGCGGGCGGACCAGCTGGCCGCCTTCGGCCTGACCGCCGAAGGCATCGCCCGGCGGGTCGCCGCGCTGCACGGCGAGGAGTCGGTCGAGACGCGATGAAGATCGGCGTCTGCGGCAACCACCGCTACCCTGAGCTGCGGGCGCTGCTCGAGCAGCTCGCCACCCTCGCGCCGGAGCGGGGCATCTCGCTCTACTCCGAGGAACGGCTCGCCGACCTTTGGCCCACGCCGCCGCCGGATCTCGGCGGAGTGCCGCTCGACGTGCTGCTCACCTTCGGCGGCGACGGCACGCTGCTCCGCGGGGCCCGCATGCTCGAGGGGCGCGGCATTCCCATCCTCGGCATTAACCTCGGCAAGGTCGGCTTCCTCACCAGCGTCTCCCGCAATGCGCTGCCCGCCGCGCTCGACGCCCTGGTGGCGGGCCGGTACACCACCGAGCCCCGGCAGGCGCTGAAGTCCTTCGTGCTCGACGCCGACGGGCAGGTCACGCCGCTGGACCTGGCGCTCAACGACGTGGTGGTGCACAAGGGCGGCGTGGCGCGCGTCATCCGCCTCGACGTCGTGGTGCAGGGCGAGAGCGTCGGCCCGTACAGCGCGGACGGCATCATCGTCGCCACGCCGACCGGTTCGACCGCGTACTCCTTGAGCGCCGGCGGCCCGATCGTGGTGCCGGGGGTCCAGGCGCTGGTCATCACGCCGATCTGCGCCCACACCCTCGCCGTCCGTCCGCTCGTCTTCCCCGCCTCGTGGGACGTGGTCATCCAGCCGGCCGACCCGGAAGAGGAGGAGATCATCGTCTCCGTCGACGGCCAGGTGGTCACCCACCTCGCGCCAGGGGCGCGGGTGCGGGTCCGCGTCGCCGAGGCGCCGGTGCTCCTCGTCCGGGTCGGCCCGGAAGGGTACTTCCAGCGGATGCGCCAGAAGCTCCACTGGGGCGACCTCTCCGACCGCACACCGATCTGATGCTCGCCGAACTCCGCGTCCGCGACGTCGCGACGATCGCGGACGTGACCCTCTCCCTCGGACCAGGTCTCAACGTCCTCACCGGCGAGACCGGCGCCGGCAAGTCCATTCTCGTGGACGCGCTCGGGCTCCTGCTCGGCGGCCGGGGCGACAGCGGGGTGGTGCGTCCGGGGGCGGGCCGCGCGGTCGTCGAGGGCGCCTTCGAGGGCCTCGCGCGCTCCCTCTCGCGCCGGGTCGAGGCGCTCGGCGTGGATGTGGACGAGGGGCGCATCGTGATCCGGCGCGAGGTGAGCACCGAGGGGCGCTCCCGGGCCTGGATCAACGGCAGCCCCGCCACCGTCGGCGTGCTCGCCGCCCTCGGCGCCCTCCTGGTGGACCTGCACGGCCAGCACGAGACCGTCTCCCTCCTCAAGCCGGACACCCAGCGTGACATCCTCGACGCCTACGCGCAGGCAGGATCAGAGCGGGAGGCCGTCGGCGCCGCACATCTGGCGCTGGCCGAACTCCGCGCGCAGGAGGCGGGGCTCGCCTCCAGGCTGGACGAGGTGCGGCGCCGCGCCGACTACCTGAAGCATGTGGCCGACGAAATCACCGCCGCCCGCATCACGCCTGGCGAGGACGAGGCGCTGGCGCACGAGGCCAAGCGGCTGGCCCACGCCAGTTCGCTCGAGGAGCAGGCGCGGGTGCTGTCGGAGGCGCTCGACGGCGAAGACGGTGGGGCGCTGCGGGCGCTTGCCGCCGCCGAGCGGGCGCTGGGACAGCTGGAGCGGGTGGATACCGACGTGAGCGCCTGGCGGGAGCTGCTCGACGGCGCCTACGCGCAGCTGTCGGAGGTGGCGCGCCTTGCCTCCGCGTATGCCGAGGGCATCGAGCGGGATCCCGCGCGGCTGGAGTCGGTGGAGCGCCGCCGCGACCTCCTCTTCCGCCTGCAGCAGAAGCACGGCGGTTCGCTGGCGGCGGTGCTGGAGACGCACCGGGCCGCCGCCGCCGAGCTGGAACTGCTCGACACCGCGGACGCCGACCTGCGGGCGCTGGCGGCGAAACGAGGCGTGGCCGAGACGGCGGCGCGCGAGGCGGCCGCGCGGCTCACCGGCAAGCGAAACGACGCGGCAGCGCGGCTCGGCCGTGCCGTCGGCAGGCTGCTTCCGAAGCTCGGGCTCACCGGCGGCAAGTTCGAGGTGACGCTCACGCCGCTGGCCGAGGCGGGTCCCGACGGCGCCGAAAGTGTCGCGTTCACCGTGCGCCTCAACGTCGGGCTCGACGCCCAGCCGATCCAGAAGGTGGCGTCGGGCGGGGAGTTGTCGCGGCTGATGCTGGCGCTGGAGGTGGTGGTGGCGAAGCACGACCGCATCCCGACCTTCGTCTTCGACGAGATCGACCAGGGGATCGGCGGAGAAGTGGGCGGACAGGTGGGGCAGGCGCTCGGCGACGTGGCGGCCGAGCACCAGGTACTGGTCATCACGCACCTGCCGCAGATCGCGGTGCGGGCGGACCGGCACCTGGTGGTGTCGAAGGGGGTGGAGGGGGGCGTGGCCACCAGCAGCGTCGAGACGATCCTCGGGGAGGACCGTGTCACAGAGATCGCGCGGATGCTGGGGGATCCCGACGGCGCGGCCGCGCGGCGCCACGCTGAGGAGATGCTCGGGCGCGCGCTGCAGGCGTAGCGCGGAATATGCCGAGATCGCTCTGCGTCGGCCGCCCTGGGGCCTCCTCGAGACGCAGGCGTAGCGCGGAATATGCCGAGATTGCTTCGTCGGCCCCCCTGGGGCCTCCTCGCAATGACAGAAGAATCGGTTGTGTCATTGCGAGGCCACACAGTGGCCGAAGCAATCTACTCCGAGCTGGATCCCCAGAACCGGAACGGCCACCGGAATCCCATCCGCATCGTCCCCGCCTTCGGCACGACCCCACCGCTCGCCGACACCACCGCTTCATAGAGCCAGAACGCGTCGACCGGGTACTTCGTCCCGGTCCGCGTGCCCACCTGGCTTGGTGCCCAGCTGAGCCCGCCGCCCACGATCGTGGCGCTGCGTTCGGTGTCGGTCGCGAGTTCGCCGGCGCTCACGCCGGGGATCGCGTCGGCGGCGGAGGCGTACTCCACCGCGTCGGCCCCGTGCGACCAGTACCGCAGGACACCCACGACGGCAAAGCCGGGCACCAGCTGGAAGTAGGGCAGGGCGCTGAGCGTGAATTCGTCGCCCGGATCCTGGGAGACGGTGGCCAGCCGGTTGCTCCAGGGGATCGGCTGCGAGGGCAGCGTCACCCGCCGGTCCGCCGTGGTCGAGAGCTGGTCGTTGTAGCTCCCGGCCAGCCGCGCCCCGAACCGTCCCCCGCCGACATCCGCGACGACCGAGACCTGGATGTCGGTCTGCCCACCCCCGGTGGGCAGGCTCACGAAGTCGTTCGGGAGCGGCTGGTACCCGGTCGGAAGCCGCACCAGCCCCTGTGCCACGACGCGGAGGCCTCCCGGCTGCTCCGGGCGGTTCCAGCGGTCGATGATGGTGTACGACGCCCCGAACTCCATGTCGCCGAGGAGGAAGGAGGTCTCGGTCGCAAACGGCGTCGCGCCGATGGAGCCGGCGGGGTTCGTGAGGTACGTGTTGTACTCCGAGGGCGACAGGGCGTCGGCGGGGAGGGGCAGCGGCTGCGTGAAGGAACTGATCGAGAGCGCCGCCAGGGCGGTCTGCACGTTCGAGATCTCGCCGGCCATCGCCTGGCCGGCGCTGCTCGAGGCCAGCGGGACGAAGCTGCCGGCCGCTCCCGCGATGACGAAGAGCGAGTCGAGGCCGGCGTAATAGGCGGTCCCGCTGGCGAGGGTGGCCTCGGCCAGGGCGAGGCTGTCCGGGTCGACATAGTACCCGCCAGCGATGCGCGCGCTCAGGGTGTCCAGCGCTGTCCTGTACTCGAGAAGGAACGCATTCACGGAGTCGGCGCCCGCGGCGCTTCCGAACACGGGGTCGGCGGGGTTGTAGCCCGCGTTGGCGCCCGTGCTGTCGAAGCCGTAGTTGACCTGCACCTGCTGCCGCACGATCGGCACCATCCCGAAGATGCTGAGCTTCGAGGTAAGGCCGATCGTGGCGCCGAGCCGGAGCGTACCGACGCTGGCCTGCGCGACCATCGTGGCGCCGCCCACGCTCAGCGTATAGCCGCCGATGCCGCTCAGCTGGGCGATCCGGGCCTGGGTCTGGGAGAGTTCCGGGTAGAACGCGGTGCCGATGAGCGGCGTGGAGAACTCGGCACGGTACGGCTGGTCCGCACCGTCGAAGAACTGGTTGGTGGTGTTGGCCCAGTCGCCGCCGATCTCGAAGCGGACGAAGCCGCGCGGCGCACCGATCGCCGGCAATTGCGCCGCCGCGGGGGTCGCCACCAGGATCGCCAGCGCGACCCCCTGAATGCATTGCCTCAATCACCCTCCGGCGGTACTCTCTCGGTGTGCCTCCGACCTCTCCCCTGCGGCTCGCAAGTTCGCTCTTCGAGGCCTCCTTTGCCAGTCGCCCCGCGGCAGGCGCCTCGGCGCCGGGCCGCGTCAACCTGCTCGGCGAACACACCGACTACAACGGCGGGCCCGTGCTCCCGTTTGCGTTGCCGCAGCGGACGGTGGTCCTCGCGGGGCCCGGCGAGGGCTGGCAGGCCGTCTCCGGCAGTGGACAGCGCAGTGGTGTCGTTCGATCCGGCTGCCGCGCCCGAGGGTCGCTGGACCGACTACCTCGCCGGGGTGATCCGGGTGCTGCACGAGATGCGCGCCGCGCCCCCGGGCGGGCGCATCGCGGTCGCGAGCACGGTGCCCACCGGCGCCGGGTTGTCGTCGTCGGCGGCGCTGTCGGTGGCGGCGGCCCGGGCGTTGTCGCACCTGGCGGGGCGGCGCCTCTCGCGGGAGGCGCTGGTGGAGGTGGCGTTCCACGCCGAGCACGACGTGGTCGGGGTGCAGTGCGGGCGGATGGACCAGATGATCGTGGTGCACGCCGCCGCCCGCCACGCGGCGCTGATCGAGACCGCCGAGGGGTCTGTCACCCCGATTCCGTTCGACCAGCCGGTGCTGGTGTTCGAGACGGGTGTGGCGCATCGGCTGGCGGACGGCGAGTACAATCGGCGGCGCGGCGAGTGCCGTGCGGCGCTGGATGCCTGTCGTGTGGCGGGGGTGGAGGCGGCGGACCTGGCGGCCGTGCCGGAGTCGTCGAACTCGAGTGCCTTCGCGCGGCGATGCCGGCGGTGCTCCACCGACGGCTGACGCACGTGGTGCGCGAATCCGCCCGGACGCGCGCGGCGGCGATGGCGTTGACCGTCCGCGACTATCCGAAGTTCGGCGAGTACCTCGTGGAGGGGCATCGCTCGATCCGCGACGACTTCGAGTCGAGCTGCGGCGAGGCCGACCGCCTGGTGGAGAGCGCGATGCGTCACGGCGCCTGGGGCGCGCGGCTCACGGGGGCGGGGTGGGGAGGGGCGGTGCTGGTCATGGCGCCCAAGGAACGGCTGGCCGGCGCTCACGGCCGCTGTCTCCGCTGATTTCCGGCGGGAGGTGGGTCGGGCCCCATCGGTGTGGAAGGCGAGGGCGTCGGGTGGGGCCCGGGGCGAGCGGGCCGGCTAGTCCGCGTGGCCTCCGGCGGCCGCCGGTGATATTCTCCACCCACCCGCCCGGGTGGCGAAACTGGCAGACGCATGGGACTTAAAATCCCAAGGGGAGCAATCCCCATGTGGGTTCGATCCCCACCCCGGGCACTGGCCGGACGCTGTGCTGCTCCCTGCTTGGCAGGGGGTGCTGGCGGGCCACGATTCCGGAGCATACTCTTTCTACGTTGAGGCGAGACCCGTGGGCGCT
The DNA here is from genome assembly GCA_963777835.1 of uncultured Gemmatimonadales bacterium. GTDB lineage: Bacteria > Gemmatimonadota > Gemmatimonadetes > Gemmatimonadales > GWC2-71-9 > SPDF01. The sequence continues at coordinate 191,447 of CAVZRK010000006.1, forward strand.
CCCGATGGAGCCTTCCGTGCGCTTGATCCGTCCAACCCCCAAGGAATCGGAGTTCGAATGCTCCCCCGCGCGCTGCTGCCCCGTCTGGCCCTGTTCGGGATCACGGTCGTTGGTGCGGTCCCGGCGTCCGCTCAGGTAGTGACGGGCACTCCTGGCTCGCCCCACGCCACCACTACCATCAGCGGCAAGCGACTGCCGGCCCCCGATCCCAAGTTTGGCGGCGTCATCGAGCAGACGGCCCCGCAATCCACCCCCTGGTGGGCGCCGAGGATTGTCCCGCCCGCCGGTGCGCCCAATGTGCTGCTCATCATGACGGACGACGAAGGATTCGGGGCGCCCAGCACCTTCGGCGGCGTCATCCCGACCCCCACATTGGACCGCATCGCCAACAGCGGCCTTCGGTACACCAACTTCCACTCCACCTCGCTCTGCTCGCCGACCCGCGCGGCGCTCATCACCGGACGCAACCACCACAGCGTCGGGTTCGGGGTGGTGGGCGAGATCGCCACCGGATACCCCGGCTACGACTCGCACATCCCGCTGAATTCCGCCTCGATCGGCCGGATCCTGCAGGAGAACGGCTACGCCACCTCCTGGTTCGGCAAGGATCACAACACGCCGTTCTTCCAGGCCACGCAGGCCGGGCCGTTCGACCAGTGGCCCACGGGCATGGGCTTCGAGTACTTCTACGGTTTCGTCGGGGGAGACGCCAGCCAGTGGCAGCCGAACCTCTTCCGGAACACCACCGCCATCTACCCCTTCCAGGGCAATCCGGGCTGGAACCTGACGACCGCGATGGCGGACGAGGCCATCGACTACATGAAGCGGCTGAAGGAAGTGGCCCCGGGCAAGCCGTGGCTGGTCTACTACGTGCCGGGCGGCACCCACGCGCCGCACCACCCGACGCCCGAGTGGATCAAGCGGGTCAGCGACATGCACCTCTTCGACCAGGGGTGGAACGTCCTCCGGGACACGATCTTCGCGAACCAGAAGCGCCTCGGCATCATGCCGGAGAACGCCCAGCTCACTGAGTGGCCGTCCACGCTGCCGACCTGGGATTCGCTGAGCGCCGAGAAGAAGAAGCTCTTCATCCGGCAGATGGACGTCTATGCCGCCTACCTGGCCTACAGCGACTTCGAGATCGGCCGGGTCGTCCAGGCCGTGGAGGATTTGGGCCAGCTCGACAACACGCTGATCATCTACATCAGCGGTGACAACGGGGCCAGCGCCGAGGGGATGATCGACGGCACGCCGAACGAATTCACCACCTTCAATGGCGTGCCGGTGCCGGTGAAGGCGCAGTACCTGTTCTACCCCTTCTGGGGTTCCGACAAGACCTTTCCGCATTACGCGGCGCCGTGGGCCTGGGCCATGGGCACCCCGTTCAAGTGGGTCAAGCAGGTGCCGTCGCACTTCGGCGGGACGGCCCAGGGCGTGGCGATGTCTTGGCCCGGACACATCACCGACGTCGGCGGCATCCGGCGGCAGTTCCATCACGTCATCGACATCGTCCCCACCATTCTGGAGGCGACGGGCATCCCGGCCCCCGACACGGTCGACGGGATCGTGCAGACCCCCGTCCAGGGGACAAGCATGGCGTACACCTGGGACAAGGCGGGCGCCGATGTCCCCTCCCGGCGGACGACGCAGTACTTCGAGATGCTCGGCAACCGTGCCATTTACAACGACGGTTGGGTGGCCGCCACGACGCCAGCCACCTTGCCATGGGAGTTGAGCTCGGCCACACCACCGGACCTGATCACTGGGTACAACTGGGAGTTGTACAACGTGTACGACGACCCGACCGAATCCAACGACCTGGCCGCCCAGATGCCGGACAAGCTGAAGGAACTGCAGGCGTTGTTCTACGAAGAGGCGGCCAAGTACGGCGTCCTCCCGCTCGACAACTCGACGCTGTCGCGCTGGAACGCTCCGCGCCCGAACCTGACCGGAGGCCGCACGGAATTCACGTATACCGGGACGCTGACGGGCGTGCCGAACAGCGGCGCGCCGAGCATCCTGAACAAGTCGTACACCATCACTGCGGAGGTGACCATCCCCTCCGGCGGGGCTGAAGGGATGATCGTCACCGACGGCGGGCGGTTCGGCGGCTACGGGCTCTTCCTGACGAGGAGCTACCGCTGGTGGCTCGAGAGCCCACTGGTCCGCAACGTGGGGGTCGGCCTGCTGGCGGTCGGGCTGCTCCTGATGCTGACCGGGGCTGGGTCGAGCGGAAGGCGGCGTGTCGGCAAGCTGAGCCTCGGCCTTGGATCGCTCTGGCTGGTCGCCGTGCTCGCGACCCGGGTCTTCGGCCTTGGCAGCGGAAAGCCGGTCTTCCTGTACAACCTGCTGGACCTCGAACGCACGATCTGGTCCGGGCCCTCCCTGGGCGCCGGGAAGCACACCATCGTCTTCGACTGGAAGATCGCGGAACCAGGACTCGGAAAGGGCGGCACGGGCGTGCTCTCGGTGGACGGCAAGGAAGTGGCCAGAGACTCGATGAAGAACAGCATGCCGATCACCTTCCCGGAGGACGAGACCTTCGACGTCGGCGCCGATACGCGGAGCGGGGTCGCGCTCCTGAAGCACCGGTACGACCCGCCGTTCGAGTTCACCGGCACGATCGACAAGCTCACGATCCTGCTCAAGCCGGAGCCGGCGGCGACGCCGTGAGGGTGAAGGCGCTCGCGTTCTCCACGGTCGCGGAAGGCGCGACCGGGGTGGCGCTGCTCGTCGCGCCGTCGCTGGTCGGGCAGTTGCTTCTCGGTTCAGAACTGCCCGAGGTTGCGTCGCTCATCGCCCGGTGCTTCGGTATCGCGCTCGTGGCACTGGGCCTCGCCTGCTGGCCCCGCGAGCGGAGCTCCGCGCCGCCGCCCCAGGCGCTCCGCGCAATGGTAGTGTACAACGTGCTGATCGCCGGGTTGCTTGCGTACGCCGGGACGGCCGGTGGCTTGGGCGGCGTGCTCCTCTGGCCGGCGGTCGCGGTGCACGCACTCGTGGGGGTTCTTCTCGTCGCCCCTCGCTGACACCTCCCGGAACGTCCCTCGTAGGGGAGACACCGCCCGTTGTCTCCCCTCGACGAGGAACAGACCCCCATGTCGCCAACTGCTCTTCGCGCCAGCGTCATCCTGCGCGCCGCCCTCGGAGTGCTGCTCACCATCCACGGCGTCTACCGGGTGTACGATGGCGGCGTGACCGGATTCGGGGGATTCCTCGACGCGCAGCACGTCCCGCTGGGGCCGGCGGTGGCCTGGCTGGTCACGATCGTGGAGATTGTCGGCGGTCCCGCGCTCATCCTCGGCTTCCTGGTGCGCCCGCTCTGCGCATGGTTCGCCGTGGAACTCACCATGGGGATCCTGCTGGTCCACGCGTCCGACGGCTGGTTCGTCGTCGGCGGGGGCAGAAACGGCATGGAGTACTCCGTCCTGCTGGTCACCTGCTTCGTCGTCACGGCCTTGCTCGATACGGCGCGCCGCGAGTCGAAACCGGCATGATACGAGAGGGCCCACCGCTTCGCGATGGGCCCTCGTGCACCTGCATGACGCGGCGGCCCCGGCCTACGACGCCCCGTCGGACCCCACGATGATGTAGGTGAGCGCCCCGCCCGCCGAACTGGAGCGCCGAACCAGACTCTTCGCTGCTAGCTCCTACCTCGAATCCCCGCACGCGCTGTCTGCATTCGGGCACCCGGTCCGCTCCAGCTGGCTGAGCGCCGCCTCGGCCTCCGCCACGAGCGCGCGGTGCGCCGGCACCGGCATGTCGTAGCGCCGGAGAAACTGGCGGTAGTGGCTCCGCGCCAGCTCTTCTTGCCCGGTTGCGGCCTCCAGGCGCGCCCGCTCCAGGTAGACCAGTCCGGCGATGGCGGCCTTGGCCCCCTCGAGGGCACTCACCTGCAGGTAGGCTTCGGTCCAGCGGAGCTGGCGCAGCGCACCCGCCGTGTCACCCATCGCCGCCAGTCCACGACTGAGAACCATTCGGTTGACCGCGGTGAGGTACGGCTGGCGGAAATTGGATCGATCATACGGGTGGACATCGATGCGCTCGCCCTCGACCGTGGCCAGCGTGGCGAGCGACGCCGCTCGCTCGCCCCGAAGGTCGAGCGCCAGGCCAGCGAGTGACCGGTCCAGCCACCCTCCCATCGGGTCGGGCAGGCCGCGCACCTTTCGGCGCTCCCGTTCAATCCCCGCCGAATCGCCCCGGGCCGCGGCGAGCACACCGTCCAGCCAGGCGAGTTCGGCAGCGGCATCTGGCGGCAGGTCTTTCACTGTCGCGGCTATCGTGACCCGCCGACGGACCGTCTCGGTGGGGGGCACGCCCCCCACCCATACGCCAATCACGGCGAGCCGATAGCGAAAGAGGTCTGCCTCGGCGAGCGCTGTTCCCGCGGTGTATCGGTCGGCCATGGCGAGCGCTGAGTCCCACGCCCCCCGGGCAGCCCAGGCAATTGCCACGCCCCGCATCTGGCCATCGGCGATCACCCGGCTGGGTGCGTGCCCCAGCACCCGCTCGCCGAACTCGATCTGCGCCTCGGGCATGCCGAAGCGCACCGGGCCCACGTCGAACGCGGACAAGGGGATGGGCCCCTCATAGTCGATCAGCGCAAGCGCAATACTGTCGCTGAGTTCAACCTGGGGCCGTCCGCCGGCCTTGAGCGTCGTGTAGAGCCATCGATCGATGCGCAGGAAGTCGAGGCCCAAATCGACCGCGCTGGTCGAGTCGAAGTTCAGACGGTCGAGCGCCTGGAGTGCCCGCTGGGCGGTGACCGTGTCGCCTTCCTGGAGACTGACCATGAAGAGATGGTCCCAGGCGTCGGCGAATCGCGGGTTGAGCGCGACGGTGCGCTCCAGTGCCTGGTGCGTCTCCGCGAGCGTACCGCCCTGGAACGGTGCCCAGTGATAGAGGTTGTCCGCATAGTTGTACCAGGCGTCCCAGGAGGCCTGGTACCGAACCGCCGCGTCGGCGAGCAGCCGACGCCGCACGGCGAGCGAATCGGTGAATCGGGCCTCGACCAGGGTCCGCTCCGGCTCGGGGAGCGATTCCCGGTGCTCCCGCAGTCCATCGGCCAGCGCACTGTACCTGCTTCGGCCGAAGTCGTCCTGGAAGTACAGGTATCTCCAGTATGCGAACCAGAAGGTCGAGTCAGCGGCGATCGCGGCGCCATAGCTGGCCATCGCGTCATTGACCCGGCCCTCCGCAAGCAGGCGCTCACCGTCGAGGAATGCGCGGAGCGCGGGTACTGACCGGGTGGAGAGCGCGGGGGGCAGGGGAGAGACAGGCGCACTCGACTGCCAGAGCTGCCCAACCAGCTGCAGCACCACGCTGTCCGCGAGGGCGACCATCGCGTGCTCTGAACCCGTGACGTCGATCTGCGCCACCGGCCGCCCCTCGCCGGCCGCGAACAGCCGGCCGTCGATCCGCACCCGGTCACCCACCCGGATCAGGCTCCCCTCGAGAATCTGGGTGGCGCCCAGCGATTCGAGCGCGGAAACCAGTCGGACGTCCTTCCCTTCCGCCGTGCGGGCGTCGGACTGCGCCAGCACCGCCACGGGATCAATGACTCCGATATCGGCGATCCCGTTCACCCGGGCACTGATCAGCACCATCAGGTCACGGCCCAGGCGTACGAGTGACGAGTCCGATCCGGTCGTCGCGAACGGGAGAACGGCGAAGGTGTGGGGCGACGCGGAGGCTCCGCCCTGCTGGCGATTCCTCGAGGCCAGCAGGGCCAGAGCGGTCACCGCGAGGGTGACCGCCGCCAATCCCATGACGATCCTGCCGGCGGCGCCGGGGGGTGCCCACCGGCGGTGAGGCCGGGGCGACCATGGTCTGCCCGACCGAGGCCGCGTCACGCGTCGGAACGGCGGGCGGAGGCGACCGCTGGCCACTCGTCTCGCCACGCGCCACGATCTCGTCACGCAGCGCCCTTGTCTCGGCGCCCGGCGCGACGCCCAGCTCCTGACGCAGCCGACCCGCGAACTCGTCATACGTCCGCAAGGCACCGGCGCGGTCTCCGTGACGATCGAGCAGTGTCATGAGGCGGCGCACCGCTGGCTCCTCATCGCCCGACCACGCCACCGCGCGCCGCGCGGCGTCGATGGCTTCCCCCATCGTTCCTCCACCGGTCAGGCGATCGGCGGCATCGGCGGCGGCGCGCGTCGCCAGCCGGCGAAGGCGGCTCCGTTCCTGCTCGACCCACTGCCCGAAGTCCGGCGCCCCCGGAATGTGCAGTCCCGCCAGGTAGTCGCCGCGGTAGAGCGCGGCGACCTGCGTCCAGTCCCTTGCGCCAACGGCAGTCTCGAACGCCTGCGCGTCGGTGCAGAACTGGAGTGGATTCAGCCCCAATTCCTCGTCCCCCCGGCTCAGCAGGGTGCCCTCTCCCAGGGCCTGTCGGAGGTGGTGGACCGTCTTGTTGAGCGCGTTTCGGGCGTGCGCTTCGTCGAGCTCGGGCCAGAGCAGGGAAAGCAGGAGGTCCCGGCGAAGGAAGGCGCCGGCGGGGAGCGCCGCGAGCCGGGCGAGTACGGCGAGGCGCTTGGGCTGCACCAGGATGGTGGGAACGGTCCGCCCGTCCGGCATGCGGAGGTCTACCGCCCCAAGGACGGCAAATCGGATGCAGTGTGAAACGTTAGGGGTCATTTCCGCGGCGCGGTGTTGGAGGGAAGCCCCAAGGAAGTTCCGGGGAATCGCTCGGACCTACCGTGGCAGAGTATAGCGCTTCCGGCCACGCCGGCAAGCGGCCCATTCCCCGTACCAGGAGATTGACCGTGTCGACACCCCGTGCAGTTGCGCCCGTCATCTGGGGAGCCATCGTCTGCCTCCCCCTGCTGGCCTGCGGTGGGGAGGACTCCAACTCCCCGCCGCCACCCGCACCCTCGTATGACATTTCCATCATCAACGGGGTGGGTTACAAGAGCGACTCCAACCTCAGCCAGAATCCCGCGGTCGATACCATCGTGACCGGGACAAAGGTGACCTGGATATGGAGGAATACCGGCACCACGCAGCACAATGTCCAGAGCGCCGGCAGTCCGACCTTTCCGGGAAGCGCTGACCTGAGTGGCGGGTCAAGATTCAGCTATACGTTCACCACGCCTGGCACCTATAACTACCAGTGCACGAGGCCGGGGCACGCGGCAGCGGGGATGATCGGTACGCTCGTTGTACAGTAGTTCCTTGGCGCATCGCGTGACCACCTTGGGGCACATCGCGGGCATCGGCTTGATGGCCGGGCTCGCCGGTTGCCTCGACGCTGGCGGCCCCGGTGCGCCACTCCCCGAGGACGCTGAACTGCGCCGGTTGCTCGCGGAGGCCGGTGTTGAGGCGCTCGACCCGGCGCCGGCCCCCGACCCGGCCCTCGTGGCGCTGGGTCGGTTCCTCATGTTCGACCGGGAGTTGAGTGGCAACCGGGACATCTCCTGCGCCACCTGCCACCACCCGGCGCGCAACACGGGTGACGGCCTGCCCTTCTCCATCGGGACCGGCGGCCTCGGCGCCGGGGCGGCGCGACAGCTCGGGAATGGACGCGCGTTCGTGGCCCGGAACTCGCCGCCGCTCTTCAACCTGGGTGATGCCCGATTCGCCGCGCTCTTCTGGGATGGCCGAGTGGAGCTGGACGGGGCGGGAGTGCTCCGCACCCCCGCCGGGGCAGCGCTTCCGACGGAGGTCGCCGGACCGCTGGCCGCCCAGGCGATGTTCCCGGTCCAGGACCGGACCGAGATGCGTGGGAATGCCGGGGAGATGGACGTCTTTGGCGCCCCCAACGAGCTGGCGGTGATCGCAGACGACGAGGCGCCGGCCATCTGGGCGGCGCTGATGGCTCGCCTGCTCGGGATCCCGGAGTACGTGGCGCTCTTTGCGGCGGCCTTTCCCGGCGCACCGGCCGACTCGCTGGGCTTCGAGCATGCTGCGAACGCCATTGCTGCCTTCGAGGCGGCCACGTGGCGGTCGGATGCCTCGCCGTTCGATCGGTACCTGGCCGGCAACGATGAGGCGATGCCGATCGCGGCCCGGCGGGGCGGGGTCGTCTTTTACGGGCGAGGGAATTGCGCGAGTTGCCACGCCGGCAACCTGCTGACGGATCAGAGCTTCGCGAACATCGGCGTCCCGCAGGTCGGCCCTGGCAAGGCGGCGGAACCGCCGCGGGATCTGGGGCGCGCCGAGGCCACCGGCGCGCCGGCCGAACGCTATGCCTTTCGGACGCCATCGCTTCGCAACACGGCCATCACCGGACCCTGGATGCACGACGGTGTCTACGCCACGCTGGAGGCCGCCGTCCGTCACTATCTCGACGTACCGGCCGCGCTGTATGGGTATGACGCATCTCAACTTCCGCTCGCCTTCCGGGACATGGTGGTAACCGACCCCGCGATGAACGCGGAGATCCTCGCCAGCCTCGATTCCCGCCTGTTGCCGCAGCTCGACCTGACCGACGCAGAAGTGGATGACCTCCTGGCCTTCCTCGACGCCCTCACCGACCCGTCAGTTGTCCAGCGCCTGTCCGACGTGCCGGCCTCCGTGCCGAGTGGGTTGCCGCTGGATCCCTGATGTGATGTGAGATGAAACGACGCGGGGCCCATCGCATGAGCGACAGGCCCCGAGACCACGCTTGGCTGTCTCGAATCCCGTTACGACGCCCCGTCGGACCCCACGATGATGTAGGTGAGCGCCCCGCCCGCCGAGATGAAGGGCATGTTGCGCCCCAGGATCTGTTCCAGCTTGGTCATCAGCTTCGGGTTGGGCGTCGTCACCGTCACCCCGACGATATACCCGCCTGGTCCCGACCCCGAGATGGGGAAGTAGTCGTAGTCGAGCGTGTAGAGGTCGCGGACGAACGTGTACCCGGTGGCCAGGATCGGGACGAGTTCGGGTGGAATGACGCCGGCGCTGACTTCTGCCGGCCACTGGTAATCGTCGGTGTAGTACGCGTACGTGGCGATCTTGATCGTATTGAAGTCGGCGGCCACCCGCGCCGCCTGGGCGCTCATCCGGAGGTCGATGTACTTGAGGATGGCGATCGACGAGAGGATCCCCAGCACCACGAACACCACGAGGAGCTCGATCAGGGTGAATCCGCGGCGGGACCGCGACGGGCGCCTCACTGCTGGGCCTGCCGGCGCGAGAGCACCTCGAACGAGTTCTTGAGGAAGGGCGCCGGATCGTCGGTCGAGGCGAACGTGAGATGCACGCCACCCGTCCGCCCCTCCAGCCTGAACGTCCCGTCGGGGAACTTGGTGTACGTGACGCCCTCCGGCACCGCCCCCACGTCCGCGAGCGAGGCCGGCAGCACGCCATGTGACTGACGGTAGTTCTCGATGCGGCGCGCCTCCATGTACAACAGCATCCGGAGGCTCGCGTCCTGGAATTCCGTCGTATGCGGTACCGGCGGTTTCGGGAAGATCCAGTCCGGTCGGGTGATCCCGATCCATGCGCCGACACCGGCGAGCGCGACCAGCGAGCCCCACATCAGCCGGGAACCGCTGCTCCCGGCGCCCCGATTCGAGTGGCGCTCCTCGCGCTTTTCCCGCTCCGACTTGACGGCGCCCTGGAGGGCGTCGTACAACGCCCCCTTGGTGTCGCCCGGGCTTCTCGTCGGTTGCTGCGGTGGTCGGGACACGCAAACTCCTCGGCTCGCGAGATGGTGCTCAGATAATTTCGGCCCTTCACCCCTGCGGCGCAATGCTCACCGGTCGCGCGGGGCGCGGCCAAGCGCCTCGGCCACCTGGCCCGGGAAGGCCCGAATGTCGATCGGCTTGGTAATGTACCCGTCGAATCCCGCCCCGATGGCCCGCTCCCTGTCGCCGGCCATCGCGTGCGCTGTCAGCGCCACCACCGGCAGGGCGGAGGGAACCTCGCGCCGGATATCCTGGAGCAGCGAAAAGCCGTCGCGCTCCGGAAGCTGGATGTCCATGAGCACCAGGTCGGGGCGGATGTCGAGGATGTGACGAATGAGCCCCTCGCCGCCTCCGAGCCCGACCACGTCGTGGCCGTGGAGCGTGAGGAGGGTGCGGAAGAGCTTCATGTTGTCGGGGCTGTCTTCGACGATCAGGATCGTGGCCATCCAACCTCCCTCGACGCGCCGTTGAGAATCCGCCGCGTTCGGGATAGGATTCGCGCGTCGAGGGTAGCAAACCCCGTGCCCTGCCTGTATTTGCGCCCTCCATCCCGGGTCGTTACACGCCATGTGGCCTGATTCCCTTGCGGTCGTTGGACTTGGGGCCCTCGGTGGGTCGCTGGCGTGGCGCGCCCGCGTGGCGGGCGTCTCCAGGGTCATCGGGTTTTCCGCCAGCCCCGCCACCGCCGTGCAAGCGCTCAGGGCTGGCGCGCTCACCGACCGGGGTCTCAATCCTGCCGAGACCGTTCGAGGCGCCCAGGTCGTCGTGCTGGCCGGCACGCCCTCGGAGGTGATTTCGCTCATCCCGATCGTCTCCCCGCACCTCGCCCCGGGGGCGATGCTCACCGACCTCGCAGGCGCCAAGGTGAAGGTCCTCGCCGCCATGCGCGCCGCCGGGCTCGCCGCCCGCTACGCGGGGCTTCACCCCCTGGTGTCTCCTGTCGAGCAAGGGTTCTCAGGCGCGCGAGCCGACCTGTTCCGCGGCGCCATCACCTACGTGACCGCGGACATGGAGGGGGAGTCGGCCAGGCAGGCGATGCGGGCATTCGTGTCCACCGTCCTCGAGGGGGAGCCGGTCGTGATCGACGCCGATACGCACGACCGGCAGGTCGCGTGGACCCTCGAGCTCCCACGCGCTGCCGCCCGTGCCGTGGCGCTGGCGCTCTCCGGCGCGGGACTGAGGGGTGCCGCCTTCGACGCCGCCGTGCGGAGCGCCACCGCGACCGCACGCGATCCGGGAGACGACTGGGACGCCCGGGTGCTCGCCAATCCGGAGGCGGTGGCGGCGGCGCTCGAGACCCTGGAGTCCGAGATCGCGCGGCTGCGGGGCGCGATCCAGCGTGGGGACGCCGCCGCGCTCCGGGAAATGGGCGCTGCCGCCGAGGTGCTGGCCCGGGCGGTGGCCCGATGATCGTGGACGCCGACCTGAGGGTGCCGGGCGACAAGAGCATCACCCACCGTGCGCTCATCCTGGCCGGCATGGCGCGGGGCACCAGCCGCATCAGCGGCGCTCTCACCTCCCTCGACGCGCGGAGCACCGCGCGGGTGCTGCGGCAGCTTGGGGTCGAGGTGTCTCCCCTCGCTGCCGGCCGGGACATCGTCGTCCGCGGGCGCGTCCGCTTCCGCCGCCCCGCCGCCGTCCTCCATTGCGGCAACTCCGGCACCTCGGCGCGCCTCCTCCTCGGCGCCCTCTCCGCGCACACCTTTTCGGCCACGATCACCGGCGACGCCTCGCTTCGCCGGCGCCCGATGCGCCGGGTGACCGATCCGCTCGCGCTGATGGGCGCGCGCTTTACCTTCCGCGGCCGGGACGGGCTTCCCGTCACGGTGCGCGGTGGGCCGCTCACCGGCATCCGGTACGAGCTTCCCGTCTCCAGCGCGCAGCTCAAGAGCGCGCTGCTCCTGGCGGGAGTCGCCGGCGGCGTCCCGGTCGAGGTACGGGAGCCGGGTGGCCGGTCGCGCGACCACACCGAGCGGATGCTGCGGGCGTTCGGCTATGAGATCGAGGACGACGGCGAGTGGATCCGGTTTGCGCCCACGGGCCGGATCGTGCCGGTGTCCAACGAGGTGCCGGGCGACCCGTCCTCGGCCGCGTTCCTGGTCGGGGCCGCGCTCCTGGCGGAGCGCGGAATGCTGCGGCTCCGCGGCGTCGGCCTCAACCCGACGCGGACCGGGTTCCTCCGGGTGCTGGCGCGGATGGGCGCCACGGTTGCGGTGGAAGGTCTGCATGAGGCCTGCGGCGAGCCGGTGGGAGACTTGGTGGTCCGGCCCGCCGACCTGGTGGCCACGGATGTGGCCGCGGGCGAGATTCCCGGCCTGATCGATGAGATTCCGCTGCTTTCGGTACTGGCCAGCCGTGCGGATGGTACCACGGTGTTCCGGCAGGTTGGCGAACTTCGGGTCAAGGAGAGCGACCGGCTCGCGCTCCTGGCCGGCAACCTCCGTGCGGTGGGCGCGCGGGCGGAGGCGCACGGCAACACGCTGACCGTGACGGGAGGCGGCCGGCCGCCTGCCGGACGAGTCGTCACCGCCGGGGACCACCGCCTCGCCATGGCGTTCGCCGTGCTGGGCACGGTCCCTGGCGCCAGGGTGCGGGTGGACGATCCCGCCTCGGCTGGCGTCAGCTTTCCAAATTTCCACGAGTCGCTCCGTGCCCTCCGGGGGCCGGGGAAGGGGAGGAAGTGATGCGTGTCGTCGCCATCGACGGACCGGCGGCCTCCGGCAAGTCGAGCACCGCGCGCGCCGTGGCGCGGGCCATCGGGTTCCACCACCTCGATTCGGGCGCGCTCTACCGCGCGCTCACGCGGGTGGCGCTCGATGCCGGGCTCGACCCTTCCAACCTGGACGTCCCCGCGTTGCTGGCGCAGGCGGAGCGGCGGGGGCTCGGACTTCGCCCCGAGGGGGAGGACTTCGTGCCCCTGCTCGATGGCGCCCCCGCCGAGCACCTCATCCGGACCCCGGACGTGACGGCCGCCGTCTCGGCCGTGTCGGCGGTACCCGCCGTTCGCGACTGGGCCAACGCCCGGATGCGGGCGCTGGCGGAGGCGGGGGTGCCGGTGGTGGTGGACGGTCGGGATATCGGGTCGGTCGTCTTTCCCGAGGCGGGCCTCAAGGTCTTCCTCTACGCCGATTCGGTGGTCCGGGCGCTGCGCCGTCTGGCCCAGCAGGGTGGGCGGGAGCCGAGCAACGAGGAAGTGCTCGCCGAGGCCGCACGGCTGAAGGCCCGTGACAAGGCCGATGCCTCCCGGGCGGTGGCGCCGCTGGTGTCCCCGCCGGACGCCCTGGAGCTCGACACTTCCCGGCTGACCTTCGAGGAGCAGGTGGACGGGATCGCCCGGCTGGCCCGGACGGTGTACCGGCTGCCCGCCCCCTAGCGGCGGCTGCGAGCCGGGGACGTCCCTGGTTGGCCTTGCGAACTGGAGGGGGTGCGGTAGGATATCGCCCGCGTCGAAGCGTTCCTCCTTCGTCCTCCCCCTGGAGAACATCATGCCGAATCGCCTCGCCATGGCCGCGCGCCGCCATCCTGGACTGTTCCCCGTCGCAATCTTCCTGATCGGCCTGCTGGTGGCAGGGTGCCCGTCGAAAGACAGCACCGGCCCCGACTACGAGCCGCCGGCGACCAGCGCTCCGCAACCCTGATTCGCTCCTCGACACGCCGCGCCCGCCGCGGTGGATGCACCATCCCTTCCGCGTTTCGCTGCGGAGGGGGTGGTGGGGCCGGTTCCGGTCCCGGTGCCGCCTCCCCCTAGCAGACCAGGGGTCGGTGGATTACGTTTGAGGGCTCCCGAACCTGGGCAATTCCGCCCTGGAACGGGTTCCACCCCATCCCGCAGCCCTCCCGGTGCGGCCGACCCACGAAGGGATCGCATCCTCATGTCCGAGCTGTCCGCCGCCCCGTCCGATCTGGACACCCCCGCCGCTTCCGACGAATCTCCCCGCCGCCGCTCCGCCCACACCGAGGGCTCGATGTCCTCGACCGGGCTGATGGTCCGCGCCGACCTCTATGACGAGGAATACAGCGAGGACGAGTACGAGCAGATGCTCTCGATGTACGAGGGCACCATGGCCTCGATCGCCGAGGGCGAGATCGTCAAGTCGAAGGTCCTGCGCATCACCGAGAACGCCGTCATCCTCGACGTCGGCTTCAAGTCCGAGGGCTCGGTGGCCCTCGACGAGTTCAAGGAGCCCCCGGCGGTCGGCGACGAGGTCGAGGTCTTCCTCGAGCACCTCGAGGACCAGGAAGGCGCCGTCGTCCTGTCCAAGAAGAAGGCCGACTTCATGCGGGTCTGGGAACGGATCCGGGTGGCGCACGAGGCGGACGAGCCGGTCGAGGGCACCCTGGTCAAGAAGATCAAGGGCGGCGTGGTCGTGAACCTGATGGGCGTGGACGCCTTCCTCCCCGGCAGCCAGATCGCGCTCCGCCGGGTGCCGAACATCGACGAGCTCCTGGGCCAGACCTACGAGTTCAAGATCATCAAGCTCAACAAGCGCCGGCGGAACATCGTCGTCAGCCGCCGCGTCATCCTCGAGCACGAGCGGGCGCACAAGCGCGAGCACCTGATGAAGGAGCTCCTCGTCGGCCAGGTGCGGAAGGGCGTCGTCAAGAACATCACCGACTTCGGGGCGTTCATCGACCTCGGCGGCGTGGACGGCCTGCTCCACATCACCGACATGTCCTACGGCCGCGTGTCGCACCCGACCGAGATGGTCGCCATCGGCCGCGAGGTCGAGGTCAAGATCCTCGACATCGACTGGCAGCGCGAGCGCATCAGCCTCGGCATGAAGCAGCTCCAGGAGTACCCGTGGAAGGACGTCGCCGCCAAGTACCCGGTCGGCACCCGCGTCCAGGGCAAGGTGGTCTCGATCACCAACTACGGCGCCTTCGTGGAGCTCGAGCCCGGCATCGAGGGCCTGGTGCACATCTCCGAGATGAGCTGGACGCGCAACGTCCGGCACCCCTCGAAGATCGTCAGCATCGGCGAGACCATCGAGGCCGTGGTCCTCAAGGTCGACGAGTCGGAGGAGAAGATCTCCCTCGGCATGAAGCAGACCGAGCAGGACCCGTGGATGATCCTGCCGCAGAAGTTCCCGGTGGGCACCCGGCTCCAGGGCAAGGTCCGCAACCTGACCAGCTTCGGCGCCTTCGTCGAGATCGAGCCCGGCATCGACGGCCTGATCCACATCTCCGACATGTCCTGGACCAAGCGCGTCCAGCACCCGTCCGAGGTGGTCAAGAAGGGCGACGCCGTCAACGTCGTGATCCTCAACATCGACGGCGAGAACAAGCGGATCTCCCTCGGCCTCAAGCAGGCGGAGGAGGATCCCTGGCTCCGCATCGGCGAGATCCTGCCGGTCGGCCACGAGCTCCGCGGCCGCGCCGTCCGCCTGATGGACAAGGGCGTCGTGATCGACCTCGGCAACGACCTCGAGGCGTTCGCCCCGATGTCGCAGCTCGGCGTCGCCAACATCGACAACCCGGGCGACGCGGTGAAGGAAGGCCAGCCGCTCGACGTGAAGGTCATCGAGGTGGACCCGATCCATCACCGCATCGTGGTGGCGGTCATCGGCTACCCCGACGAGCCGATCATCCCGCCCGTCAAGCCGGACTTCGACGAGTCGCCCGCCGACGAATAGACGATCTGTCGGACCCCCGCTCCCGGAGCGGCGAGGGCGGCAGGGTGGTGAGGGGTTCATGGGGCGGGCGCACCACAACGGTGTGCCCGTTCTTCGTTTCTGTCCCCGCTTCCCCGCTTCCCCGCCGGACCCTACATTCCCTCCATGCCTGACTCTCGCAAGCGCCTCGAAGAACTCCACCGCCGCCAGGCCGAGGCCGAACAGGGCGGCGGCGCCAAGCGAATCGCCCAGCAGCACAAGAAGGGGAAGCTCACCGCGCGTGAGCGGCTCGACCTCCTGCTCGACGAGGGGAGCTTCGTCGAGATCGACCGGTTCGTGACCCACCGCGCCACCGACTTCGGGCTGGCGGACGAGGTCTACCTCGGCGACGGCGTGGTGACCGGCTCCGGCCGCATCGACGGCCGGCTGGTGTACGTCTTCAGCCAGGACTTCACCGTCTTCGGCGGGTCGCTCTCGGAGACCCACGCCGCCAAGATCTGCAAGGTGATGGACCTCGCCGTGCGGAACGGGGCGCCGATCATCGGCCTCAACGACTCCGGCGGCGCCCGCATCCAGGAGGGGGTCGTCTCGCTCGGCGGCTACGCCGACATCTTCCTCCGCAACACCCTCGCCTCCGGCGTCGTGCCGCAGATCTCCGCCATCCTCGGCCCCTGCGCCGGCGGGGCGGTGTACAGCCCCGCCATCACCGACTTCGTCCACATGGTCCGCGGCGTGAGCTTCATGTTCGTCACCGGCCCGAACGTGGTGAAGACGGTCACCCACGAGGACGTCTCGCTTCGAGCAGCTCGGCGGCGCCGACATCCACGCCGGCACCTCGGGCGTGGCGCACTTCGTCCACGACTCCGAGCCCGCAGTGCCTCGCCGCCATCCGCGAGCTGGTCGGGTACCTGCCGAGCAACAACCTCGACCCCGCGCCGGTGCTGCCGACCGCCGACCCGGAGGACCGCCGGGACGAGGCGCTGCTGGACGTCATCCCCGCCAACGCCACCCAGCCGTACGACATGCACGACGTCATCCGCCGCGTGGTGGACGACGGCCTCTTCCACGAGGTGCACGGCGAGTACGCGGGGAACATCCTCGTCGGCTTCGCGCGGCTCGGGGGGCAGTCGGTCGGCGTCGTGGCCAACCAGCCCGCGGTGCTGGCCGGCGTGCTCGACATCAACGCCTCGGTCAAGGGAGCGCGGTTCATCCGGTTCTGTGACGCCTTCAACATCCCGCTCGTCACCTTTGAAGACGTGCCCGGCTTCCTGCCGGGGGTGGCCCAGGAGCACGGCGGCATCATCAAGCACGGCGCCAAGCTGCTGTACGCCTACTGCGAGGCGACGGTGCCCAAGCTCACCGTCATCACCCGGAAGGCGTACGGCGGGGCCTATGACGTCATGAGTTCCAAGCACATTCGAGGTGACCTCAACCTCGCCTGGCCGACCGCCGAGATCGCCGTGATGGGCCCGAAGGGGGCGGTCGAGATCCTGTTCAAGGAGCAGATCGCCAAGGCGGCGGACCCGGCCGCCGAGACGGCGCGCCGGATCGAGGAGTACACCGAGAAATTCGCGAACCCGTGGGGCGCCGCAGCCCGGGGCTACGTGGACGACGTGATCGACCCGCGCGACACCCGGCCCAGGCTCATCGACGGGCTACGGGCGCTCCGGACCAAGCGGGACCGGAATCCGGCGAAGAAGCACGGCTGCATGCCGTTGTAGGCGGGCGGCAGCGAGACTCGGACTCCCCCTCTCCTGGAGGGAGAGGGGGGTGGGGGTGAGGGGTCCGAGACGCTGCCTCTAGCCAAACTCGGTACGGGGCCCCATCTTAGGGCCTTACCCCCGAACCACGAATGCGACTGGCGGCAGGCATGGCACGAGCGGCGCACACCAACCTGCGGAGCATCCTGATGCTGGCCCTCATGGGCACGGGATCGGCGGGCTCGCTGGTGGGGCAGGCCTCGCTCAATCCCACCGTGGCGCCCCGCGCCGCGGAACTGGCCCGGAACGGGCAGCGCGGGATAGGCACCGAAATGCTCAGCCGATACCTCGCCACCTCCCCGGACGACGGCTCCGCCTGGATCCAGCTCGGCCGGTTCTATCTCCTCGACATTCGCGACTGGCACCTCTCCGGACACCCCTCCGATTCGCCAGGCGCCCTCTACATCGATTTCGGCGCCGCAGCCCTCGACCAGGCGGTGCGCCTCCGCGGCGACTCGGCCGTCATCCTGCGCCAGATGCTGGAAGTCGAGCGGGCCCTCGATGCCGTGGAGCGGCAGGGCTACGAGGCGCTCACCCGGTGGACGGTGCCCACCGACGTCGCGCCGCTTCCCGACTACATCTCGGAGCTTGGCGCCAACCTGCTGAGCAGCTGCCCCGCCACCGGCGTCATGGCCACCGGCAACGACCTCGAGACGGTGGCCATCTTCTCGGTCGTGGCGACGGCGGGCGCGGCCGGCAGCGTCGTCATCGTGGTACCCGCCTTCTACGCCACCGACGCCCGCTACCGCCACCGGATCGCCTCTGCGCTCGGCACCGACTCGTCGTGGTCGGTCCAGCAGGCGCTGGCCACGGTGGCCCAGCACCGGCCCGTGTGCCTGACGCCCATGGCCGATCGCGCCCTCCTCGCGCTGCCCGAACTGCGCCCGATGCGCTTCGTGCTCGTGGCGGGGCCCGGCGTCACCTCGAGCGACCGCGTCGTGACGGTCACCGACCTCGCCCGCGCCGACCGGCAGGGCAAGTCCTCCTGGCTCCGCGAGGTGCACGGCGTCTACACCGCCGCCGCCGGGTTCAACCCGCGCCTTTGCGACGGCCCGCTGGCGCTGCTCGGAGACACGCAGATCGCCGCCTGCCGCCGCTAGGCTTTCGCCCCAGCGGCCCGCCGTCCGCCATCCCACCACGCCCATGACACCAGTCACGAGAGTCCTCGTCGCGAACCGCGGCGAAATCGCGCTGCGCATCATCCGCGCCTGCCACGAGGAGGGCCTCGAGGCGGTGGCCGTCTATTCCGCCGCCGACCGCCTGAGCCCGCACGTCCGCGCGGCGGACCTGGCCGTCGAGATCGGGCCGGCGGCGCCCTCCGAGAGCTACCTCCGGATCGACCGGCTGCTCGAGGCCGCCCGCGAAACGGGCGCGCAGGCCGTCCATCCAGGATACGGCTTCCTCGCGGAACGCGCCGCGTTCGCCGAGGCGGTCGAGCGGGCGGGACTGGTGTTCATCGGTCCGCCTTCCACCGCCATCCGCGCCATGGGCGACAAGACGGAGGCGAGGCGCCGCATGCGCGCCGCCGGCGTACCCGTGGTGCCGGGCGCGGACGCGCCGGTCACCGAACTCGGCGCCGCGCTGGCGCTCGCTGGGGAGATGGGGTACCCGGTGATGGTGAAGGCGGCCGCCGGCGGGGGTGGGAAGGGGATGCGGGTGGTCCGGGCCGCGGGGGAACTCGAGGGGGCGCTGGCCACGGCGGCCTCCGAGGCGCTCAAGGCCTTCGGCGACGCGGGCGTCTACATCGAGAAGTTCATCGAACGACCGCGCCACGTCGAGATCCAGGTCCTGGCCGACGCGACACGGACCGTGCACCTCGGGGAGCGGGAATGCTCGGTCCAGCGCCGGCATCAGAAAGTGCTCGAGGAGGCTCCGTCCGTGGCGGTGGACGCCGTGCTGCGCGAGCGGATGGGCGCGGCGGCGGTGGCGGCCGCGGCGGCGGTGGGGTACCGGAGCGCCGGCACCTGCGAGTTCCTCCTCGCCGCTGACGGGTCGTTCTACTTCCTCGAGATGAACACGCGGATCCAGGTCGAGCACCCCGTCACCGAAATGGTGTACGGCATCGACCTGGTCCGGGAGCAGCTGCGCATCGCGCGCGGCCTGCCGATGCAGGTGCCCGAGGGGCCGCTCGCGCCGAACGGCTGGGCGGTGGAGTGCCGGATCACGAGCGAGGACCCCGCGAACGGCTTCATGCCGTCCACGGGGCGGCTCGAGTTCCTGCGCGTGCCGGCGGGGCCGGGCGTGCGGTGGGACAGCGGGTTCGAGGTCGGCAACGACGTGACGCTGCACTACGACTCGATGGTGGCCAAGCTGATCGTCTGGGGGCGCGACCGCCGCGAGGCGCTGCGCGCGCATGGTGCGCGCCCTCGACGAGCTGGTGATCATCGGCGTGGCCAGCAACCAGGGGTTCCAGCGCCGGCTCGTGTCCGATCCCGCGTTCATGGCCGGGGAGATCGACATCCAGTTCCTCGACCGCCGCCCCGACCTGGCGGAGGCCCGACCCGCGGCGGAGTTGACGAGGCTCGCCGCGATCGCCGCCGCGCTCGCGGAGGACGCCGCGCGGCACGCGCGGAAGCCCGCGATCGCGGAATCGGACGCGGCGCACTCCGCGTGGCTGGCTGCCGCGCGGTCCGAGGGGCTCCGCTGACCGGCCCTGGCGACGCGCCGGTCCGGATCGTCCGCATCGCCACCGGCGGCGACGGGGTCGGGGCGCTGCCCGATGGGCGCACGGTGTTCGTGCCGCGGACCGCGGCGGGGGACCTCGTGACGCTCACGCGGGTCAAGCTGACCAAGACTTTCGCGCGGGCCGAGGTGCTCGACATCGTGGAGCCGTCGCCCGACCGGGTCGAGCCGGCCTGTCCGCACTTCGGACGGGAGCAGTGCGGCGGCTGCCAGCTGCAGCAGCTCTCGATGCCGGCGCAGCTCGCCGCCAAGCGCGCCATGGTGGGGGAGGCGCTGCGGCGGATCGGCAAGCTCTCCGTCGAGGATCCCGACATCGAGCCGGCGGCCGTCGCGTGGGGATATCGGAACAAGGTGACGCTGACGGTCTCGGACGGGGCGCGCACCATCGGGTTCCACCGCCAGGGCCGCCCAGGAGACATCTTCGATCTCGAGCGGTGCCTGATCGCCGACCCGGCGTTGATGGACCTCTGGAGCGCGGTGCGGGAGCACCGCGCGCTCCTGCCGGAGAACGCCGAGCAGCTCGTGCTTCGCCGCGACCGGGAGGGAGGGCTCCACCTGGCGGTCCGGGTGCGGGGCCAGACGGTCTGGCGGTCGGCTGCGCTCCTGCACGTGGCTTTGGTGCGTCGTGGCGTGCCGGCCGTGCTCTGGTGGGTGCCGGAATCGGGCGCGCCGCGCGCGATGGCAGGTGCCGCCGAGGTGTATCCCGCCACGGTCTTCGAGCAGGTCCATCCCGCCATGGGCGACCGGGTGCGCACCTGGGCGCTCTCCCAGGTGGGCACGGTGGCGGGCCTGAAGGCCTGGGATCTCTATGCGGGCGTGGGCGACACGACCGCGCGCCTGGCCGCCGGGGGCGCCGAGGTGGAGAGCGTCGAGGTCGACCCCCGCGCCGTGGTCGAGGCGACCCGTCGGGGCCCCGCGGAGGGGGTTCGCCGTCATGCGGGCCGGGCGGAGGAAGTCGTACCCACGCTCGCGCCGGCGGACGTCGTGGTGACCAATCCGCCGAGGACGGGCATGGACGCCCGGGTCATCGACGCGATCGCCGCAAGTCGCCCGAAACGGATCGCGTACATCAGCTGTGACCCGGCGACGCTGGCACGAGACCTTTCGCGGTTGCTTTCCCGCGTCCCCGCGTCCCCGCCGCTTCGCTTGGCGGCCCTTCGGGCGTTCGATCTCTTTCCGCAGACCGCGCACGTGGAGTCGGTGGCGATCCTGGAGGCTGTCGGATGAAGTACTTCGTGCAGGTGGCGGGAGTGGAGGTCGAGGTGAGCATCGAGGCCGGCGGCGTCCGGGTGGACGGCGAGCTCATCCCGGCCGCGCTGGAGTCGCTCCCGGGCACGCCGCTCCGGCAGTTGCGGACGGGGGAGCGGACCGTGGTGTTCGCGATGGAGTCCCCCCGGCGCGGGGAGTGGGAGGTCGGCTGCCGGGGGGAGCGCTGGGAGGCGTCGGTGGTGGACGAGCGGACCCGGCATATCCGGAGCCTGACGGGGGAGGGCCGGCAGCGGGCCGGGGCGGGGGAGGTCAAGGCGCCGATGCCCGGGCTGGTGCTCCGGGTCCTGGTGGAGCCGGGCCAGCAGGTGGCGGCGGGGGCGGGGCTCGCGGTGCTGGAGGCGATGAAAATGGAGAACCAGATCAAGGCCCCGGCGGCCGGGGTGGTGGCGGAGGTCCGGGTGGCGGCGGGAAAGGCGGTCGAAAAGGGCCAGGTCCTGGTGGTCCTGGCCGCCCCAGAGCCCGCCGGGGGCGTGGACGGGGTGGCTTGACCGGAGGCGATATTCCCCGCTATCATTAAGGTCTGTGTCGATTTACCCGTTTTCAGGCAACTGGCAGGAATGACCATGAAGACCTTCAGCGCGACGCCCGACGACATCCACCACGAGTGGCTGATCGTGGACGCCCAGGACGTGCCCCTTGGCCGGCTGGCCAGCGAAGTGGCGCAGCTCATCCGGGGCAAGCACAAGCCGACCTTCACGCCGCACATGGACGTGGGCGATTTCGTCATCGTCATCAACGCGGAAAAGGTCCGCCTGACGGGCAAGAAGCTCGACGGCAAGACCTACTTCAAGTACACCGGGTACATGGGTCACGAGACGCACACGACCGCCCGGAACATGATGGCCAAGCACCCCGACCGGGTCATCGAGAAGGCCGTCTTCGGCATGCTGCCGAAGACCTCGCTCGCCAAGCAGCACCTGCGCGGCAAGCTCAAGGTGTACGCCGGCGCGGAGCACCCGCACGCGGCGCAGCAGCCCAAGCCCTACACGGTCCAGTCCAGCACCCAGAAGGTGAGCGCATGACGGCTTCTCCCGAATTCCGGTGGCAGGCGGTGGGTCGGCGCAAGACCAGCGTCGCCCGTGTGTACCTGACGCCCGGCACGGGCAAGTGGGACATCAACGGCCGCACCCTCGGCGACTACTTCCCGCGGCCCTCGCTGGTGCAGCACATCCAGCAGTCGTTCACCGCCACCGACACCCTCGGCGCCTTTGACGTCACGGCGCACGTGGACGGCGGCGGGCAGGCGGGGCAGGCGGGCGCGCTCCGGCACGGCATCGCGCGGGCGCTGGTGGAGGCCGACGGCCTGCACCGGGCCAAGCTGCGGGCCGCCGGGCTCCTGACGCGCGATCCGCGCGCCGTCGAGCGCAAGAAGCCCGGCCGTCCGGGCGCCCGGAAGCGGTTCCAGTTCAGCAAGCGGTAGCAGCGCAGGCGGCCGAGCGGCCGCCATCATCCACATCGCCGGATTCCGACCCGGGTGCCCCCCAGGGGTCAGGCCGGAAGACGAAGGCGATGGCCGGACAACCCTCACAATCGAAGGATCGACGAACTCGCATGTCACAGCCCGCACTGCAGGACCTGCTCGAAGCCGGCGTACACTTCGGCCACCAGACCCGTCGGTGGAACCCGAAGATGCGCCGTTTCATCTTCGCCGAACGTTCCGGCATCTACATCATCGACCTGCAGAAGACCCTCCGCCAGATCATCAAGGCGCAGGAGCTGCTCCGGAGGTCGTCCTGAAGGGCGACAGCGTGCTCTTCGTGTGCACCAAGACGCCAGCTCAAGAGCGTGGTGCAGGCGGAGGCGGCCACGAGCGGCGGGCATCTACGTGACCGAGCGGTGGCTGGGCGGCATGCTCACCAACTTCCAGACCGTCAAGAAGCAGATCCGGCGGCTGCGGGACCTCGAGCAGGGGTCGCAGGAAGGCGAGTTCGAGAGCTACACCAAGAAGGAAAAGCTGCTCTTCGAGCGTGAGCGCGTGAAGCTGTCGCGCAACCTCGAGGGCATCAAGAACATGAACCGGCTGCCCGGCGCGCTCTTCGTCGTGGACGCCAAGAAGGAAAAGATCGCGGTGGCCGAGGCCAACAAGCTCGGGATCCCGGTGGTGGCCATCGTGGACACCAACGCCGACCCCGACGTGATCACGGTGCCGATCCCGGGCAACGACGACGCGATCCGCGCCGTCGCCCTGATCACCGCACGCCCTGGCGGAGACGATCGCCGAGGCCCGCGCGCAGATGCCGGCCCGCGAAGTGGCCGACGCCGAGGACGCCGAGACGTACAGCACCGATTCCGGCACCGAGGGCGACGCCGACGCGGACCGCAAGAAGCGCCGGGCCCGCCGGAAGCGCCGGCCGAAGCCGGAGGCCATCGCGGCCCGGCTGAAGGGCGAGGCGGAGCCGGGGGAGGCCGAGGCGGCCGCCCCGGCTGCCGCGGCAGAGTCGGACGCCTAGTCCGGCCCCGCGGGATCCAGCGCGCCGCCGCCCCCGGCCTCCAACCGGCCTGGGCGGCGGTTTCACTATCCACCACTACTTGGTGAGCCATACCCGATGACGACGAAGACGATTTCCGCGAAGGACGTTGCCGAGCTCCGCGCCCGCACCGGTGCCGGCATGATGGATTGCAAGAAGGCGCTCGAGGAGGCCGGCGGCGACATGGACAAGGCCGGTGAGATGCTGCGCGCGCGGGGCATCGCCAAGGCCGAGAAGCGGGCCGGGCGGAGCGCGAGCCAGGGCCTCGTGGTCAACTACATGCACCACAACGGCCAGGTCGGCGTGCTCGTGGAGCTCAACAGCGAGACGGACTTCGTGGCGCGGACCGAGGACTTCGGCCAGCTCGCCCGCGACATCGCGCTGCACATCGCCTCGGCCGACCCGATCGGCGTCAACCCCGAGGACATCCCGGGCGAGATGCTGGAGCGCGAGCGCCGGATCGCGGAGGAGCAGGTGGCGGCCGAGGGGAAGCCCGAGGCCATCCGCGCCAAGATCGTCGAGGGCAAGCTCAAGAAGTTCGTGGCGGAGCGCACGCTGCTCGAGCAGCCGTTCGTCAAGGACGACAGCAAGACCATCGGCCAGCTGGTGAAGGAAGTGTCCGGCAAGCTCGGCGAGGCCGTGGTGGTCCGCCGCTTCGCCCGGTTCAAGATCGGGGAAGACTGATGGCGCTGGCCTACGCCCGCGCCCTGCTCAAGGTCTCCGGCGAGGCGCTCGCCGGCGAGAAGGGCGTGGGCGTGGACTTCCGGGTCGTCGAGACCCTGGCGGACCAGATCAAGACGGTGCACGCCATGGGCGTGCAGCTCAGCCTCGTGGTGGGCGGCGGCAACATCATCCGCGGCACCGCCGCCAGCCGCGAGGGGCTCGACCGGGTCAACGCCGACTACATGGGCATGCTGGCCACGGTCATCAACGCCCTGGCCATGCAGGACGTCCTGGAAAAGCTGGGCGTCCACACCCGCGTCATGACCGCCATCCGGATGGAGTCGCTCGCCGAGCCCTACATCCGGCGCCGGGCGCAGCGGCACCTCGAGAAGGGCCGCCTGGTCATCTTCGCGGGCGGCACCGGGAACCCCTTCTTCTCCACCGACACCGCCGCGGTCCTTCGCGCGCTCGAGGTGGAGGCCGACGTCATCCTCAAGGCCACGAACGTGGACGGCGTCTACACCGCCGATCCCCGCACCGACAAGACCGCCACGTTCATCCCGGAACTCACCTTCCAGGAGGCGATCGTCAAGGGATACGCCGTGATGGACGCCAACGCGTTCGGGCTCTGCAAGGCCAACCAGCTTCCCATCCAGGTGTTCAACATCAACGAACCCGGCGCCATCGCGCGGATCCTGCGTGGCGAGCGGGTCGGGACCCTCGTCCGATGAGCACGATCCCAGAGCTGCTGAAGCACTGCCGCGAGCTGATGCCCAAGGCGGTGGAGAGCACCAAGCGCGAGCTGACCGGCATCCGGAGCGGCAAGGCGAGCACGGCCCTCCTCGACACCATCCGCGTCGAGGCGTACGGCTCCCTCGTGCCGCTCAACCAGGTGGCCATGGTGGCGGCCCCCGAGCCCCGCATGCTGACGGTGCAGCCGTTCGACAAGGCGCTGGCCCCCGTCATCGAGAAGGCCATTCGCGACGGCGACCTCGGGCTCAACCCCGCCTCGCAGGGCAACCTGATCCGGGTGCCGCTGCCCGCCCTGTCCGAGGAGCGGCGCAAGGAGCTGGTCAAGGTGGTCCACAAGCTGGCCGAGGAGGGTCGCATCGCCATCCGCCACGCGCGGACCGACACCCTCGGCAAGATCAAGAAGCTCGAGCACATTTCCGAGGACGACAAGACGCGCGCCGAGAAGGACGTGCAGAAGATCACCGACGAGCACGTGAAGCACGTCGACGAGGTGATCAAGTCCAAGGAAGCGGAAATCATGGAAGTCTGACGGCATGAACGATCCGCTGCTCGACACAATTCTCCAGCAGGACGCCGTCCCCGCCCACGTCGCGATCATCATGGACGGCAACGGCCGCTGGGCGCAGGCGCGGGCCCTGCCGCGCCCCGCCGGCCACCAGGCCGGGATGCAGGCGGTCCGCGAGGCGGTCGAGGGCGCCCGCAGGCGGGGGTCAAGGTCCTGACCCTGTTCGCGTTCTCCCAGGAGAACTGGCAGCGCCCCCCCGAGGAGATCGACGCCCTGATGGCGCTCCTCGAGGAGTACATCGCCCGGGAACGGGCGGAGCTCGTGGCCAAGGGGGTGGCGGTCCGGTTCCTCGGCGATCTCGACCGGCTGGTGCCGAGCGCGCGCGCGGCGGTGGACGAGACCATCCGGGAGACGGCCGGCGGCACCGAGCTGGCGCTCAACATCTGCATCTCGTACGGCTCCCGGGCGGAGCTCACGCGCGCCGCGCGCCTCATCGCCGAGGACGTCGCCGCCGGCCGGCTGGTCCCCGCCGAAGTGGACGAGGCCGCCGTGGCCCGTCGGCTCTACACCGCGCCGTGGCCCGATCCCGACCTCCTCATCCGCACCTCCGGCGAGCTCCGCCTCTCCAATTTCCTGCTCTGGCAGCTGGCCTACGCGGAGCTGTACGTCACGCCCGTCCTCTGGCCCGACTTCACCCGCCGCGACTTCTACGAGGCGGTGCTCGAGTTCCAGCGGCGGGACCGCCGCTTCGGGCGCGTCCCGATCTGATGGACCGCAACATGCAGGCGCGGATCGCGTTCGCGGTCGTCGCGATCCCGGTGGCGCTCGGCATCGTCTGGTACGGTGGCTGGGCGCTGGTGGCGCTCCTGACCGCCGCCGGCGTGCTGGGCACCCGCGAGCTCTTCGCGTTCGCGCACGGACGGGGCGTCCACCCGTCGCCCCTGCTGGGTCTCGGCGCCGCCGCCCTCGCCGCGCCGCTGACCTGGCTGTCGCTCAGCCGGCCCGACGTCAACCTCGGGATCCTCGACTGGTGGCCCTACGCCGGCGCGCTCTGGGTCCTGACGGTGCTCACCTGGGCGACGGCCGCGCCGTGCTCCCGACGCCCATCCCCTCGGCGCGGCGGCGGTCACCCTCGTCGGGCCGGTGTACGCCGCCGCCCTCCCCGCCTTCCTGCTCGTCCTGCGCCACTCGTCGTTCGGCCTCCGCTCCTGGGCGGGCACCGCGCTGGTGTTCTTTCCGCTGGTGGTGACCTGGGTCGGCGACTCGGCCGCGATGTCCGGGGGCCGCGCGTTCGGCGGGCCGAAGATGGCGCCGACGATCAGCCCCGGAAAGACCCGCTCCGGCGGCATCGCCGGGCTGGTCGGCGCCGCCCTGGCGGGCGCGCTCCTCGTCGCGTTCGTGCTCCGGCCGGCCGGATTCGACCTCGGCGTCGCCGCGGGCGCCCTTATCGGGCTCCTGCTCGGCGTGGTGGGGCAGGTGGGTGACCTCGCCGAGTCGCTCCTCAAGCGCGAGGCCGGCGTCAAGGATTCCAGCAGGCTCATCCCCGGCCACGGCGGCGTGCTCGACCGGTTCGACTCCCTGATCTTCGTCCTCCCCGTCGCGGCGCTCCTCTTCCGCCTGCTCGGCGCGATCTGATGCGTGGGGTGGCGGTGCTGGGCTCGACCGGCTCCATCGGCCGGAGCACGCTGGCAGTCCTCCGGCGGCAGCGGGAGCACTTCCGCGTGGTCGCCCTCACCGCCGGCAGCAACGCCTCCCTGCTCGAATCCCAGCGATCGGAATGGAACCCTGACTTTGCCGGCCTCGTCGGGCCGGGGGACGCCTCCGCACCGGGCGGCGGCCCCGGCGTGCTGATCGAGGCGGCCACGCACCCCGCGGTCGACATCGTGGTCAACGCGGTGGTGGGCGCGGCCGGTCTCGACGCGACGCTGGCGGCGCTCCGGGCGGGGAAGCGGGTGGCGCTCGCCAACAAGGAATCGCTGGTCATGGCGGGGGAGCTCGTGCCTCGAGGCGGCGCGTGAGGGGGGCGGGGAACTGGTCCCGGTGGACAGCGAGCACAGCGCGGTGCTCCAGTGCCTGGCGGGTCACGGGGGCCAGCTCGAGCGGCTGATCCTGACGGCGTCCGGCGGTCCGTTTCGCGAGTGGCCGGCCGAGCGGGTGCAGGAGGCGACGGTCGAGGAGGCGCTCCGGCACCCGACCTGGAGCATGGGAAGCAAGATTTCGGTGGACAGCGCCACCCTCGCCAACAAGGCGCTCGAGGTGATCGAGGCGCACTTCCTCTACGGGCTCCCCTACGACCGCATCGAGGTCGTGGTGCACCCGCAGAGCATCGTGCACGCCTTCGTGGAGTTCGGCGACGGGAGCGTCCTGGCGCAGCTCGGCTTCCCGACCATGGAGCTGCCCATCCTCTACGCGCTGACGCACCCGGTCCGGCTGCCCGACACCGGCGTGCCGCGGTTCGACCCGGTCGCGGCGGGGTCGCTGACCTTCGAGCCGGTGCGGGCCGACCTCTTCCGCACCTTCGATCTCGGCGTCGCCGCCGGCCGGGCCGGCGGGACGGCGCCGGCGGTGTTCAACGCCGCCAACGAGGCGGCGGTGGCCGCCTTCCTGGACCGACGGATTCCGTTCGGCCGAATTGCAGACACGATCCATGCGGTGCTCAACGCCCACACCACCCAGCCCGCCACCGCGCTCGCCGCGGTGCGCGAGGCGGACCGCTGGGCGCGGGCCCGTGCCCTCGAGGAGATGTCGTGATCGCCCTCCAGACACTCGCGTCCCTGCTCGTCGTGCTCGGCATCCTCGTCTTCGTGCACGAGGCCGGACACTTCCTCGCCGCCAAGTGGGCCGGCGTGTGGGTCCACCGCTTTGCGCTCGGCATCGGGAACCCGATCCCCGGGCTCTCGTTCCGCTGGCGGAACACCGAGTACGCGATCTGCTGGCTGCCGCTCGGCGGCTACGTGAAGATGGCCACCGCGGAGGAGGAGTCCACCAGCAGCGCGCTCGAGGGCGCGACACCGGATGTGGTCGTGCCGCCGGAGTCCGTACTTCGAGGCGAAGCCGGTCTGGAAGCGGATGGTCATCATCCTGGCCGGCGTGACGATGAACGCCCTCTTTGCCTGGCTGGTGTTCACCGGGCTGGCCGCGAAGAACGGCCGGGCCGTGGACCCCGAGACCCGCGTCGGGGTCGTGGACACCACCGGCCTCCCGGCGGTGCTGGGGCCGCTGGCGGCGCTCGCGCCGGGCGACAGCATCGTGGCCGTCAACGGGGTCGCGGTGCACCAGTGGGGCGAGGTGGTGGACGGGATCATGAACGGCACGACCGACACCGTCACGATCGCGGTGGCGGGCAAGCCGGAGGTCCGCCTGCCGATCCATCCCGACGCCGTCGAGGAGCGGGCGCTGGCGGCCCAGGCGATTGGCTCCTGGCGCCCACCGACCATCGGCACCGTGAACCCCGGCGGGCCGGCCAGCCGCGCCGGCCTCAAGCCCCATGACCTGATCCTCAGTGTGGACGGGACCCCGATCCCGCAGTGGTGGGACCTGATGGCTGCCATCAAGGGCCGGGCAGGGGACACCGTCGCGGTGGCGGTGGCGCGCGGCGCCGACACGTTGACCGTGATGGTGACGCCGCTGCCGGAAGTGGTCTCCGGCCCAGACGGCGCGGAGCAGACGATCGGCCGGATCGGCGTCGGGAACAGCGGGCAGGTGGTCTATGAGCCGCTGACGTTCGTCGAGGCTATCGGCGCCGGCTTCGACGCCACCGTCAACGCCTCCACCACGGTCGTCCGGACGGTGCGCGGCATGCTGACCGGCCGGGTGGCCGGGCGGAACATCGGGGGGCCGATCGCCATCGGCCAGATGGCGCAGGCGTCGGCCGAGGCGGGCCTCGGCGTCTTTTTCGGCTTCCTCGGCGTCATCTCGATCAACCTGGCGGTGCTCAACCTGCTGCCGATCCCGATCCTGGACGGCGGACAGTTCCTCTTCCTCCTGGCCGAGGGCATCCTCCGGCGCCCGCTCTCGCTCAAGCTCCGGGAACGGCTGACGCTGGTGGGCCTGGTCATGGTCATGGCGCTGATGGTCTTCGCCTTCTGGAACGATCTGAGCAGGATTTTCGCCAACCTCGGTTAACACGTTGTCAGGAATGGTGTTACAGGGCAAGTGGACACAGATCGGAAGGGCGCGTGGCGAGGGGCCTGTGGTGGCCAACCCCTTGTCACGACACAACTAGCGGTTTATTTTGCTGTGCTCGAAAGAATCGCGAACGAATGACGTTGCCCACGCGGGCACCCAACGGAAATCGACAGCATGAGCTTCGACAAGCAGGCAGTCACCGAAAAGCATCGCCTCCACGAGACGGACACCGGGTCCGCCCCCTTGCAGGTGGCCATGCTCACCGAGCGGATCAACTCGCTCACCGAACACTTCCGGACCCATTCGAAGGACCATCACGGTCGCCGGGGTCTCCTGAAGATGGTCGGCACTCGGCGGCGCCTCCTGACGTACCTGAAGCGGAGTGACCTGCCGACCTACCGGACGCTCATCGAGCAACTGGGTCTCCGCCACTAACCGCAGCCCGTGGGCGAGGGCGTCCCGACCGAGCACGACGGGACGCCCTCTTTGCATTGCGTGCTCTGAGAAAAGAAAAGGTTGTGACTGTGCATCGGATTGAAACTGAATTCGCCGGCCGGACCCTCGTGATCGAGACCGGCAAGATGGCGAAGCAGGCCGCCGGCTCGTGCCTCGTCCGCTTCGGCGACACCATGGTCCTGGCGGCGG
This sequence comes from uncultured Gemmatimonadales bacterium, assembly GCA_963777835.1. Lineage (GTDB taxonomy): Bacteria > Gemmatimonadota > Gemmatimonadetes > Gemmatimonadales > GWC2-71-9 > SPDF01. The sequence goes on from CAVZRK010000006.1 coordinate 221,540, forward strand.
TGACCGTCTCCAAGACCGTCTCCACCCTCCCGTTCTTCCCCCTCACCGTCGAGTATCGCGAGAAGACCTACGCCGCGGGCAAGATCCCGGGCGGGTTCCTCAAGCGTGAGGGCCGCCCGTCGGACAAGGAAATCCTTGCCGCCCGCGGCATCGACCGGTCCATCCGGCCGCTCTTCCCCGAGGGCTTCAAGAACGAGATCCAGGTCTTCGTGACCGTGCATCTCGGCCGACCAGGAGAACGACGCCGACGTCCTCGGCGTGCTCGCGGCCTCCACGGCGCTCGCCATCTCGCCGATTCCGTGGGACGGCCCGATCGCGGCGGTCCGCGTGGGCCAGGTCGAGGGCAACTGGATCCTCAACCCGACGTTCCAGCAGCTCGAGTTCTCCACCATCGACCTCTTCGTGACCGGCTCCGCCGACTCGATCGTCATGGTCGAGGGCGGCGCGCTCGAGATTTCCGAGAAGGAAGTGCTCGACGCCCTGAAGATCGGCCAGAAGGGCATCAAGGAACTGATCGGCATCGCGCAGAAGGTCATTTCCAAGGCGGCCAAGCCGACCATGGCGTGGGTGAAGGCCGAGCGGGATGCGGCACTCACCAAGCGCGTCGAGGAGCTGGCCGAGAAGGCCATGGCCAAGGCCATCAACGCCAAGGACAAGGCCGGCCGTGCCGAAGGCGTCGCCAAGGTCAAGGCGTCCGTCGTCGAGCAGCTGCTGGCGGAGTTCCCCGACCAGGGCCGCACCATCGGCAACGAGATCGAGGAAGTGGAGTACCGCGTCATGCGGGCCCAGGTGCTCGACAAGGGCGAGCGGGTGGACGGCCGGGACACCGACACCGTCCGGCCGATCACGCATCGAGACCAGCCTGCTGCCGCGCGCGCACGGCTCGTCGCTCTTCACCCGCGGCCAGACGCAGGCGCTGGTGGCCGTGACCCTCGGCACCGCGGACGACGAGCAGCGCATCGACAGCATCGACGTGGCCGCGCGAGACGACCAAGTCGTTCATGCTCCACTACAACTTCCCGCCGTACTGCACCGGCGAGGTCAAGATGATCCGCGGCACCAGCCGCCGCGAGATCGGGCACGGCATGCTCGCCGAGCGGGCGCTGCAGCCCCTGCTGCCGCGGTACGAGGAGTTCCCCTACACGATGCGGATCGTCTCGGAAGTCCTCGAGTCGAACGGCTCCTCGTCGATGGCCACCGTCTGCGGCGGCTCGCTGTCGCTGATGGACGCGGGCGTCCCGATGAAGGCCGCCTGCGCCGGCGTGGCGATGGGCCTGATCAAGGAAGGCAAGAAGGTCGCCATCCTGACCGACATCCTGGGCTCCGAGGACCACCTCGGCGACATGGACTTCAAGGTGGCCGGCACCGACGACCGGCATCACCTCGATCCAGATGGACATCAAGATCGAGGGCCTCGACCTGAAGATCATGGAAGAGGCGCTCGACAAGGCGCGCCTCGGCCGCCTGCACATCCTCGGCGAGATGACGAAGGCCCTCGACACGCCACCGGCCGGAGCTGTCGCCGTAGGCGCCGCGGATCTTCACGCTGCAGATCAAGCCCGACAAGATCGGCGACCTCATCGGTCCGAAGGGCAAGACGATCCGCGGCATCCAGGAGGCCACCGGCGCCAAGATCAGCGTCGAGGACTCCGGGCTCGTCACCATCGCCGCCGTCGGCGGCGAGGCCGGCGAGAAGGCCCGCGAGATGGTCACCGCCATCATGCACCGAGCCCGAGGTGGGCAAGATCTACGAGGGCCCGGTCAAGAGCACCACGGCGTTCGGCGCCTTCGTCGAGATCCTGCCCGGCGTCGAGGGCCTGCTGCACATCAGCGAGCTCCAGCACGGTCGCACCGAGAAGACCGAGGACGTGGTCAAGAAGGGCGACATCGTCAAGGTCAAACTCCTCGAGGTGGACGAGCGCGGCCGGATGAAGCTGTCCCGGAAGGCGCTCCTGCCGAAGGAATAGGCCGGTGACGACTGTCCGTCTCGACGACGGGCTGTTCCAGACGAGCGCACCCAACGGCTGCACCCTCCTCACGGAGGTGCTGCCGGGGGTGCGCTCGGCCGCATTGGGGATCTGGGTCCGCACGGCGAGCGCCCACGAGGCCCGGCCCAAGATGGGGGTGTCCCACCTGCTCGAGCACATGGTGTTCAAGGGCACCGAGCGCCGGAGCGCGCGCCAGATCGCGCTGGAGCTCGAGGTCCGGGGCGGGAGCCTCGACGCCTACACCAGCCGCGACCATACCAGCTACCAGGCGCACGTCCTCGACGCCGACCTGCCGCTGGCCGCCGAGATCCTGACCGACCTGGTCCGCCGGCCGCTCCTCCGCGAGCAGGACCTGGTGCCGGAGCGAAACGTGGTGCTGGAGGAGATCAACGGGGTGGAGGACACCCCCGACGACCTGGTCTTCGAGCTCCACTCGGAGACCCTCTGGCCGGAACACCCCTACGGGTACTCGATCCTCGGCAGCGCCGACACCGTCGGCGCGCTCTCCGCGTCCGACCTGCAGGCGTCGCACCAGACGGGGTACTTTCGCGGGAACTGCGTCATCGCCGCGGCGGGGCACGTGGACCACGAGCAGCTGCTGACCGTGCTGGAGCGGGAGGGGTGGTTCGAGGGGACCGAGCGGGAGGCGCCGCTGCCGCCCGCCTCCGCCGGCGCGGCGGCCCGCGGCGTGGTGCGCCGGGAGGCGCGGGACACGACCCAGGCGCACATCGTCTTCGGGACGGATACCTTTCGCTACGCCGACGACCGGCGCTACGCCTTGGCGATGCTGGTCAACGCCTTCGGCGGCGGCATGTCGAGCCGGCTGTTCCAGCGGATCCGCGAGGACCTCGGCCTGGCGTACGCCGTGTACGCGTACCACCAGTTCTACCGGTCGGCTGGCCAGTCGGGGGTCTACATCGGCACCCAGCCCGGCACCGCGGACCAGGCGACGGACGCGATCCTGGCGGAGTTCCGGGCGCTTGCCGCCGACGGGCTGACGCCCACGGAGGTGGACGACGCCCGCCGGCAGCTGAAGGGGCAGGTGATGCTCGGCCTCGAGAGCCCGCAGAGCCGCATGAACCGGCTGGCCACGCTGGCGCTGCAGGGGGAGCCGTACCGCCCGCTGGACCGCGTGCTCGAGGAGATCGACGCCGTCGGGACCGACACCCTGATGGCGGTGGCGCAGGAGTTCTTTGCCCCGGAGCGGCAGACCATCGTCCGGCTGGGGCCGGCGTAACTTTCTCACGACATCCACCAAGGGCCTGGCCATGATCATCGGCGTACCGAAGGAAATCAAGACGAACGAGAACCGCATCGCCCTGGTGCCGGCCGGCGCCGAGTCGCTGGTGTCGGCGGGGCACACCGTCTACATCGAGCAGGGCGCCGGACTGGGCAGCGGCTTCGCGGACGCGGCGTACACCGCGGTCGGGCGCCAAGATCGCTGGCCACCGCCGACGAGGTCTGGGCCAAGGCCGACATGATCATGAAGGTCAAGGAGCCGATCGCGGTCGAGTGGCCGCGCATGCGGAAGGGCCAGCTGATCTACACCTACTTCCACTTCGCCGCGGACGAGGCGCTGACCAAGGCCGTCATCAAGTCCGGCGCCGTGGCGGTGGCCTACGAGACGGTGCAGCTGCCGAGCGGCGAGCTTCCGCTCCTGACGCCGATGTCCGAGGTGGCCGGGCGGATGGCGGTGCAGGAGGGCGCCAAGTACCTCGAGAAGGTCTTCGGCGGGAGCGGCATCCTCCTCGGCGGCGTGCCGGGCGTGGCGCCGGGCGAGGTCGTGATCGTCGGCGGCGGCGTGGTGGGCATCAACGCGGCCAAGATGGCGGCGGGTCTCGGGCGCGCACGTGACGATCCTCGACATCTCGCTCGACCGGCTCCGGTACCTCGACGACGTGCTGCCGGCCAACGTGGACACCGCCTACTCGAACCGCCACAACATCCTCGAGTGCGATCCGCCGCGCCGACCTCGTGGTCGGCGCGGTGCTCCTGCCGGGCGCCAAGGCGCCGCACCTGGTCAAGCGGGCCGACCTGGCCACGCATGAAGCCGGGCTCGGTCATCGTGGACGTGGCGGTGGACCAGGGGGGCTGCGTCGAGACGATCAAGCCCACGACCCACGAGAACCCGACCTACTTCGTGGACGGCATCCTGCACTACGCCGTGGCCAACATGCCGGGCGGCGTGCCGCGCACCTCCACGCTGGCGCTCACCAACGCCACGCTGCCCTACGGCCTCAAGCTGGCCAAGCTGGGCTGGAAGGCGGCCTGCAAGGCGGACCGCGCCCTGATGCTCGGCCTGAACGTGGTCGAGGGCAAGGTGGTGTATCCGGGCGTGGCGGAGGCGTTCGGCCTCCCGCTGGTGGACGTCGAGTCGGTCCTGTAGGCACCGACCGACTCCGCGACGTGACGCCTGTCACATGATCCGATGACCGAAATCCGTATCGTTCGGCTCCCGCACGGGGAGGGGCTCCCCCTGCCCGCGCGGGCCACGCCGGGGTCGGCGGGGTTCGACCTGTCGAGCGCCGAGGACGGCGAACTGGGCCCGATGGAGCGGCGGCTTTTTGCCACAGGTTTTGCAATCGCCATCCCCGCCGGGTTCGAGGTCCAGCTCCGTCCCCGTTCCGGGCTGGCGCTGAAACAGGGGCTCACCCTCCCCAATACGCCGGCCACCATCGACAGCGACTACCGGGGCGAGCTCAAGGTGGCGCTGGTCAACCTCGGGAGCGAGCCGGTGCGGATCAGCCGGGGCATGCGGATTGCCCAGATGCTGGTGGCCAGGGTCGAGCCGGCCTCGTTCCTGGAGGTGGAAACGCTCCCCCCGACGGACCGGGGGGAGGGGGGATTCGGGAGCACCGGGCACTAGGGCCTAACTCTCCGTCTTGTCCCGATTTACGGCATCCGTTAGCTTTGCCTTGTCAGCCCCCCTCCCAACCGATCGCCGTGAGAACGCCCAGAGGATGAAGCTGCCCTCCTTCCGCTCCTTTCGCTTGAGCTCGCTCATCCCCGCCAATGAAATCGCGGTCGATCTGGGCACGGCGAATACGCTGATCTACGTGAAGGGGGAGGGCATCGTGCTGAACGAGCCTTCCGTCGTCGCGCTCGAAAAGGCCACGGGCAAGATCAAGGGCATCGGGCTCGAGGCGAAGCGGATGCTCGGGCGCACGCCCGACGGCATCCTCGCCGTGCGGCCGCTGAAGGACGGCGTCATCGCCGACTTCGACGTGACCGAGAAGATGCTGCGCTACTTCCTCAAGACCATCATCGACAAGCACGTCTTCCGGGTGAAGCCGAAGGTCATCGTGTGCGTGCCGACCGGCATCACCGAGGTCGAGCGGCGCGCGGTGCGCGATTCCGCGGAGACGGCGGGCGCCAAGGAAGTGTGGATGGTGGCGGAGCCGATGGCGGCGGCCATCGGCGTGGGCCTCCCGGTCGAGACACCCACCGGCAACATGGTCATCGACATCGGCGGCGGGACCACCGAGATCGCCGTCATCGCGCTGTCGGGCATCGTGTCGGACACCTCGATCCGCACCGGCGGCGACGAGCTCGACATGGCCATCGTGCAGTTCATGCGGAAGAACTACAACCTCCTCGTCGGCGAGCCGACGGCGGAGGCCGATCAAGATCAAGATCGGCTCCGCGGCGCCGGTGGGCGAGGAGCGCGAGATGGAGGTCAAGGGGCGGGACCTCGTGTCCGGCATCCCGAAGACCGTCCGCGTGCATTCGTCCGAGATCCGCGAGGCGGTGCAGGAGCCGATCCAGCAGATCGTCGACGCGGTCCGCCGTGCGCTGGAAATCACGCCGCCGGAGCTGGCCAGCGACATCGTGGACCGCGGCATCATCATGACCGGGGGCGGCGCCCTGATCCGCGGGCTGGACGTCCTGCTCGCGCAGGAGACCGGGCTCCCGATCCACGTGGACGAGGACCCGCTCACCTGCGTCGTCCGCGGCACCGGCCGCATCCTCGACGATCCGCTGAAGTACCAAAGCGTCCTTTCCAAGTAGCATGCTGGCGCCGGATCGCACGTTCGCCCGTCGCGACACCGCCCTGTTCGTCCTCTGCCTCGTGCTCTCCATCGGCGCGCTGTTCGCGCCGGAGAGCTGGCAGTACGCCGCGGCCTCCAGCGCCCGGAGCACCGCGCTGGCCCCGCTCATCGCCCTGCAGCGCCGCGCGGAGTCCTCGCGGACCAGCCTGGCCCGTTTCGAACTCCTCACGGCCGAGCGCGATTCCGCCGCCGTGGCCGCGCAGTCGCTCCCCGTCCTCCTCGATGAAAACCGCCAGCTCCGCGCGCTGCTCGGCCTGGCCGCGCGGCTGCCCACCCGCGTCATCTCCGCCGAAGTCCTCCACCAGCCGGTGCCGACGGACGGCCGCACCCTCCTGCTGAGCGCGGGGCGCCAGTCGGGCATCCAACCGTTCCAGGCGGTGGTGGCGCCCGAAGGGCTGCTCGGCTTCATCCTCACCGCCGGCCCCAGCACGTCGATCGCCCTCACGTGGGCGCATCCCGACTTCCGGGCCAGCGCCGTCACGCTCGACGGCTCCGTCACGGGCATCGTCGGCGTCACGGCGGACGCCTCCATCCGCGAGCCGATGCTCGAGCTGCGCGGCGTGCCGTACCGCGACTCGGTGCCCGCCGGCACGGCGGTGGTCACCTCGGGCCTCGGCGGGGTGTACCCGCGAGGGCTCCCCATCGGGACGGTGGTGGGCGTGGTGCGGCAGTCGGAGGGGTGGGAGCGCGTCTACCTGGTCCGGCCGGCCGCCGCGCCCGCCCGGGTGAGCCACGCCCTCATCGTGCCCGCCGGCACCGTGTGGGCGGGTCAGGGGCAGGAGGACTCGCTCCCGTGAGTGCCGCCCGCGCGCGACGGATCCGGTTCAGCCTCGTCATGCTGCTGCTGCTCGGGCTGCAGTTCTACGTGCGGCCCCGACTCGGGAACCCCAGGGTGGCGCCCGACTTCCTGATGCTCGGCCTCATGATCTTCGCCATCCGGAGCCGCCCCGGCGCGGCCGCGTTCGCGGGGTTCCTGATCGGCTTCGCGAGCGACGCGCTCACGCCGGCGCGCTTCGGCGCGGCCATGCTGGCCAACACCCTGGTCGGGTACACGGCGGCATGGGGACGCGCGGTCTTCTTCGCCGACAACCTCCTGGTCAACGCCGGGTTCATCGCGGCGGGCGTCTGGCTGCGGGACCTCCTGGTCCTCGTGGCGAGCGGCACCGGCGGCAAGGAACTGGTGGTGCAGCTGGGTGTCTGGAGCCCGCTCCTGGCCCTCAGCACCGCCGTCACGGGTGTGCTGGTGCTCGGAATCTTCCGCGACTGGCTCGACATCCGGCTCGAGGAATGAACGAGTTCCACTCCTACCGACGCGCCGAGCGGGCCGGCATCGCCCGCTGGTTCTTCGTCGCGACCTTCCTGGTGCTCGTCGTCGCCTTCTTCCGCACCCAGGTCGTCCAGCACGAGCGGTTCCGGGTGCGCGCCGAGAAGAACCGGCTCCGCATCGTGCCGCTGGTGGCCCCGCGCGGCATCATCTACGACCGCAACGGCCTGATCATCGCCGAGAACGTCCCGGGCTACGCCATCAAGCTCCTCGCACCCTCGCAGGACTCGCTGCACGCGGTGCTGGCGCGGTTCCGGGAGGTCGTCCCGCTGGACACCAGCGAGGTGGGCGGCATCATGTCGCGGTACCGGCAGGCGCCGTACCAGCCGGTGCTCGTCGTGGGGAACGGCACCTTCGAGATGGTCTCCCGGCTCGAGGAACACCGCGCGGTGCTGCCCGGCCTCGTGATCCAGTCGGAGCCGAGGCGCTACTATCCCGACGGTCCGGCGGTGGCGCACCTCGTGGGATATGTGGGTGAGGTCAGCGAACGGGACCTGGAATCCGACCGGTTCCCCGGGGCCCAGCTGGGGACGGTGGTCGGGCGCGCCGGCCTGGAGCAGGAGTACGACAAGGAACTGCGGGGGCGGCCCGGCGTCCACTACGTCGAGGTCAACGCGCGCGGCCGCCTGGTGCGGGAGGAGAACGTGGCGCCCGCGCTCGCCGCCATCCCGGGCGAGGCCATCAGGACGACCATCGACCTGACGCTGCAGCGGTACATCGACAGCCTCTGGCAGGCGGCGGCGCCGGGCGTGCGGGGCTCGATGGTGGCGCTCACGCCGACCGGCGAGGTGCTGGCGCTCTACAGCGCGCCCGGCTACGACCCGAACGCGTTCGTCGGCGGCATCTCCACCGAGGAGTGGCGGCGGTTGAACGACGACCCGGCGCGTCCGTTGCTCGACCGGGCCATCCAGACCCGCTACCCCCCCGCGTCACCCTTCAAGCTCGCCACGGCGGCCATGGCGCTGAAGCGGGGCATTGCCACCTTCACCACGCACATGCCGGAGCCGTGCCGGGGCGGGCTGCAGGTCGGCAACCGGTACTTCCGATGCTGGAAGCCGGAGGGACACGGCAGCCTCGACCTCGAGGGGGCCATCGCCAAGAGCTGCGACGTGTACTTCTACCAGCTCGGCCTGCGGATCGGGCTCGACGCCATCCTGAGCGACGGCGTGCTGATGGGCTTCCGCGAGCGGAGCGGCATCGATCTCGAGAACGAGATCGCCCCGATCTACCCGTCCAACGCGGCGTATTTCGACCGGAAGTACGGTCCCCGCGGCTGGAGCAAGTGGGGTGCGACGCTGAATTTCTCGATCGGCCAGGGCGAGAACACCCAGAACGTGATCAACATGACGAGGTTCTACGCCGCGCTCGCCAGCGGCGGCGAGGCCCCGACGCCCTACATCGTGCGGCCGCGGAGCGACCAGGTGCGGGACCTCGGCCTGACGCCCGAGCAGCTCATGGGCCTTCGCACCGCGCTGATCGCCGTGGTCGAGCGGGGCACCGCCGCGGCCAGCCGCAGCATCGACCTCTCCATCGCCGGCAAGACGGGCACCGCGCAGAACTCCCACGGCGAGGACCACGGGTGGTACGTCGGGTTCGCCCCGGCCGAGAAGCCGCAGATCATCGTCGGCAGCATCATGGAATTCGCGGAGCACGGATCGAACGTGGCCCCCTTCGTCAACAGGGTGCTCCACCGGTACGTGGCGGGCCCAGGCATTCCCGCCGCGCCCTCCGTGATCGCGCTCCCCGCCGACTCCGCGCCCCGCTCCATGCAGATCGTTCCCGACTCGACGCCGCAGGTGGATCCGGTGGCGGACGACACCGTGCTTCCGCCGCCCCCGGCGCCCTCCGGCCCATGAGAGATCTCGGCCCCGATCGCCCGCTCCTCGTGGTGACGTTGCTGCTCGCCGCGTACGGCCTGCTCACCCTCTATTCCGCGGGGCAGACCGACGTGGTCACCCAGGCGCACGGCGTGTGGCTCCGGCAGCTGGTCTGGATGGCCATCGGCGTCGTCGCGATGGCGGTGGTTTTCCGCTTCTCGTTCCGGCTCGTCGAGTGGCTGGCGCCCGCGGCGTACGGCGTCGCCGTCGTCCTCCTGCTCCTCACGCTGGCCGTGGGCACGGGGCAGGGCACCGCGGCCAGCACCAAGAGCTGGCTCGCGGTCGGGGGCCACCAGATCGGCCAGCCGGCCGAACTGGCCAAGGTGGCGGTCATCCTGATGCTCGCGCGGTACCTCTCCGGCCTCCGGGAGTCTCCGCGGAACCTGCGGGAGCTGATCGGGCCCTGCCTGATCGCGGGCGTGCCGTTCCTTCTCGTCCTCAAGCAGCCCGACCTGGGGAGCGCCATCGTTTTCGTCGGGATCCTCTTCCTGATGCTCTTCTGGTCCGGGGTGAAGCCGTCGCTGCTCTTCATGCTGGCGAGCCCCGGCCTGAGCCTTCTCCTCGCGTTCAACACCTGGACGTGGGGTCTCTGGATGATCCTGCTGGCGGTGCTGCTCTTCGTGTGGCGTCCGTACGTGGTGGAAGGCGTCTTCCTCTACGTCGTCAACTCGGTCATGGGCGCCCTGGCCATCCCGCTCTGGCAGCGCCTGGCGCCGTACCAGCAGAACCGGCTGCTGACCTTCCTGAATCCCGAGATCGATCCACGCGCGGCGGGCTACCACGCCATCCAGTCCCGGGTGGCCATCGGCTCCGGCGGCTGGTTCGGCAACGGGTTCACCGACGGTCCCCAGAAGCGGCTCGCCTTCCTCCCTGCGCAGCACACCGACTTCATCTTTTCCGTGGTGGGAGAGGAACTCGGGTTCGTCGGCGTCCTGGCGGCGTTGATTCTCTTCCTGATGCTCTTCCTGGTGCTGCTGCGGATCGCCCGGCGGGCCACGGACCCTTTCGCGAGCCTGGTGGTCTTCGGGATCCTGGCCCTCTTCTTCACGCACGTCTTCGAGAACGTCGGCATGACGGTCAACCTCATGCCGATCACGGGCATCCCGCTGCCGTTCTTTTCCTACGGCGGCTCGTTCTTCCTGGTCTGCTGCATGTCGGTCGGGCTGGTCCTGCGAGCCGCTTGGGACGCTCGGCTGTCGGGCTATGCCGATGTGTAGCAATGGTTTAGGGTTGCCGGTCTGGCGCGCGGCACCCAAACCACGCAAATTGGTACCCTCCATGACAACCCCCTTCTCCACCCCCGGAGCCTCTCCAACCCCACTAGGGGTGTAATGGCCTGGTTCAAGAAAGAGCGCAAGCCGCGCACATCGGTCCGGGAACGTCGCGAGGTCCCTCCCGACGCCTGGGAAAAGTGTGACGGCTGCGGTCACATGGACATCCGGGACAAGTTCGAGCGTGCCCTCAACGTTTGCCCGGAGTGCGGCAAGCACCGCCGGATGTCAGCGGAGGAGTACATCGAGCTCCTCACCGACGAGGGGTCGTGGCGCGAACTCTGGGACAACCTCCGCTCCCAGGACCCGCTGCAGTTCGAGCAGTATCCCGACCGGCTCTCCAAGGCGCTGGCCAAGGCGGGGAACGCCGACGCCATCTACACCGGCCTCGGCCGGCTGGACGGCCTGGCGTTCCACCTCGGGGTCATGAACTTCGCGTTCATGGGCGGCTCGATGGGCTCCGTCGTGGGGGAGAAGATCGCCCGTCTGGCGCGCCGGTCGCTCGAGAAGAAGCTCCCGCTGGTGCTGGTCTGCGCGTCGGGCGGGGCCCGGATGCAGGAGGGGGTGTATTCGCTCATGCAGATGGCAAAGACGAGCGCGGCACTCGCCCAGCTCGGCCTGCACGGGATCCCGTTCGTCACGATCCTGACCGACCCGACGACCGGTGGCGTGTCGGCCTCGTACGCCATGCAGGGCGACGTGATCCTCGCGGAGCCGGGCGCGCTCATCGGGTTCGCCGGCCAGCGGGTGATCAAGCAGACCATCGGACAGGACCTGCCGGAGGGGTTCCAGACCGCCGAGTTCCTCCTCGATCACGGCCAGGTGGACGACGTCGTCCCGCGCGGCTCCCTCCGGGACACCACCGCCCGGCTGCTGCGGCACATGCAGGGCGCCCGGCCGCGGTATGAGGCGACAGACGCGAGTTGAGCAGATCGGTTCTGGCGCCGGGGCCCGGGAAACTGAACCCACGAAAACACGAAAGCACGAAAGCACGAAATTGGCTTTTTCGTGCTTTCCTTTTTTCGTGATTTCGTGAATGCTGCTGTCGTCCTTCCATGAGGCGTGACCTGTGCTGACGTACGACGAGGCGCTCGCCTTCCTGTTTCCGCGCACCACCACCATCAAGTTCGGGCTGGACACGACGCGCGCGCTCCTCCGGAGCCTCGGCGATCCCCACACCGTCATGCCCGCCATCCATGTCGGCGGCACCAACGGCAAGGGGAGCGTCGCGGCGCTGGTGGCCGAGGCGCTGTCCGCCGCCGGGTGGCGCGTGGGGCTGTACACCTCACCGCACCTCGTGTCGTTCCGTGAGCGGATCCGGGTGGACGGGGTGGCAATTTCCGAGGAGGCGGTGGCGATGTGGACGGGGCGCCTGCGGCCGATCGTCACCGAGCTCGGCGCGACGTTTTTCGAGGCCACGACCGCGATGGCGTTCGCCGACTTTGCGGCGCGCGGCGCCGAGATCGCGGTGGTGGAGGTGGGGCTCGGCGGGCGGCTGGACAGCACCAACGTCGTCACCCCGCTGGTCAGCGCCGTCACGAAGATCGCCCTGGACCACATGAAGTACCTCGGCGACACCCCCGCCGACATCGCGCGGGAGAAAGCGGGGATCGCCAAGCCGGGCGTCCCCTTCGTCATCGGGGAGCGGCGAGCCCGCCCTGGTCGAGGTGCTCCGCGGGGAAGCGCGTCGCCGCGCGCAGGCCGCGGGCGGCAGGGCCGACATCCGCGTCCTGCCCCCGGCATACGAGTGGGACGGGCCGCTCGGACTCAGCGGCCCGCACCAGCGCCGCAACGCCGCCGTGGCCCACGGCATTCTCATGGCGCTCCCCGAACGCTGGCGGCCCGGTCTCGACGCGATCAGGGAGGGGTTCGCCGCGGCGCGGGTGCCGGGGCGCCTCGATCGACGGGGGAAGTGGCTCTTCGACGTGGCCCACAATCCCGACGGGATGGAGTCGCTGGTCGCGGCGCTGCGCTCCGAGCCGCCCCCGTCGCCGGTGCACGCGCTGGTGAGCATCCTCGGCGACAAGGAGTGGCCGACCATGCTGGTCTGGCTGGACTCGGTGGTGGACCGTGGTGTCCTGACGGTGGCGCCCTCCGCCGCCGAACGGGGGTGGAATCTGGCCTGGCTCCGGGAGTGGCTCGCGCGTCAGGACCGGCCGCCGGCCCGGGCACGGTGGACGCTCGTGCCCGACTTCGCGACGGCGCTCCGGGAGGTTCAGCAGGGCGCGGGCACCGTCCTGGTGACCGGTTCCTTCCACACCGTCGGCGACGTGATGGCGGCGGTCGGGCTCGGGGAGTGAACGGGTCACCGGCATAGCCAAATCCTTTGTTTTCAAGTATTTTGCCCCCCATGTCGCATCAGTCCCTTCCCGGTTTCCGCGAGTTCTTTCCCGCCGATTTCGCCGCACGCAGCCACCTCTTCGAGGCGTGGCGACGCGTGGCGGCTCGCTACGGGTTCGAGGAGTACGACGGACCGCCGCTGGAGCCGCTGGAGCTCTACACTGAGAAGAGCGGACCGGAGATCGTGGGGCAGCTCTACAACTTCACCGACAAGGGCGACCGGCAGGTGGCGCTCCGGCCCGAGATGACGCCGACGCTCGCGCGGATGGTCGCCTCGCGGGCGAACGGGCTCCGGAAGCCGATTCGCTGGTTCTCCATCGCGCAGATGTTCCGCTACGAGCGCCAGCAGCGCGGCCGCCTGCGCGAGCACTTACCAGCTGAACTGCGACCTGATCGGCGAGCCGGGCCCGCTGGGCGACGCCGAGGTCATCGCGCTGCTGATCGACCTGGCGCGGGAGCTCGGGCTGGGGTCGGACGACGTGCGGGTGCGGCTGTCCGACCGGCGGGTGCTCGCGGCGCTGCTCCGGGGTGCCGGGGTGACCGAGGCGCAGCTGCCGCTCGCCTATGCCGCCATCGACAAGCGGGAGCGGATGGAGCGGCCGGCGCTCGAGGCGATGCTGCGGGGCGTGGATGGCTCGGGAATGACGGAAGCGGTGGCGACGCGGGTGCTCGAGGTCGCGTCGCTCCACCGGCTGGACGCAGTGGAGAAGGCGCTCGCCGGGGTGCCGGGCGGCGAGGCCGCACTTCTTCCGCTCCGGCAGACTCTCCAGGCGCTCGCGGCCATGGGGCTCGACGGCTGCGTGGACGTGGACCTCACGATCGTGCGGGGACTGGCGTACTACACCGGTACCGTCTTCGAGCTCTTCGACGCGGGCAAGTCGCTCCGTGCCATTGCGGGCGGCGGCCGGTACGACGACCTGCTGGGCCGGCTGGGCGGCGTCGACCTGCCCGCGGTCGGGTTCGCCATGGGCGACGTCGTGATCGGCGACCTGCTCAAGGAACGCGGACTTCACCCGGCACCCACGCCGGCGGTCGAGGTGTTCATCGCCGGGGTCACCGACGACGACCTGCCGCACGTGCTGGCGCTGGCGCACGAATGCCGCGACGCCGGGCTCCGGACCGAGTACGCCCTGACCGCGCAGGCGGTGGGCAAGCAGCTCAAGCTGGCGGACGCGCGCCAGGCGCGGGTGGCCGTGCTCATCGGCCCTGACGACCGCGCCCGCAACGAAGTGCAGATCAAGGACCTCACCGCGAAGGCGCAGCGGTCGGTGTCCCGAACCGACGCGGTCGCCGCGCTCCTGGCGGCCCGCTCCTGACCCCGGGGCCCCTTCCGGGCCCCACCCGACGAGGCAGCATGGCAGACGACAAGGCGCTCACCACGCGGGCCGCGGATTTCTCCGCCTGGTACAACGAAGTCATCGCCCGCGCAGAGCTGGCCGACTACAGCCCGGTGCGCGGCTGCATGGTCATCCGGCCCAACGGCTACGCGATCTGGGAGCAGATGCAGCAGGCGCTCGACCGGATGTTCAAGGACACCGGTCACCAGAACGCCTACTTCCCGCTCTTCATTCCCGCAGAGCTTCCTGACCCGCGAGGCCGAGCACGTCGAGGGCTTCGCGCCGGAGACTGGCGGTCGTCACCCACGCCGGCGGCAAGGAGCTCGAGGAGCCGCTGGTGGTGCGCCCCACCTCCGAGACCATCATCTACTCGATGTACGCCAAGTGGATCCAGAGCTGGCGCGACCTGCCGCTCCTGATCAACCAGTGGGCCAACGTGGTGCGCTGGGAGATGCGCACGCGGCTCTTCCTCCGCACGACCGAGTTCCTCTGGCAGGAGGGTCACACCGCGCACGCCACGGAGGAGGAGGCGGAGGCGGAGACGCTGATGATTCTCGGGATCTACCGGCGGTTCGCCGAGGAGTGGATGGCGATGCCGGTGCTCACCGGCCGCAAGACCGACAGCGAGAAATTCGCCGGCGCGCTCCGCACCTACGCCATCGAGGCGCTGATGCAGGACAACAAGGCGCTCCAGGCGGGCACCAGCCACAACCTCGGCCAGAACTTCGCGAAGGCCTTCGACGTGACCTTCCAGACCGCCGAGGGCGGGCTCGAGCACGTGTGGAACACGTCGTGGGGCGTCTCCACCCGCCTGGTCGGCGGGCTGATCATGACCCACAGCGACGACACCGGCCTCGTCTGTCCGCCGCGCCTCGCGCAGTACCAGGTGGTGATCGTCCCGATCTACCGGAAGGACGAGGAGCGGGTGGCGGTGATCGAGGCGGCCGAGCGCCTGCAACGGGCGCTCCGCGCCGGCGGACATCCGGGTCCACCTCGACGCGCGCGACGGGCTCAAGCCGGGCGCCAAGTACTACGAGTGGGAGTCGCGGGGCGTCCCGCTTCCGGCTCGAGATCGGCCCGCGGGACCTGGCCGCCGAGCAGGTGATGCTGGCCCGGCGCACCGGCGGGAAGGAGCCGATCCCGATGGCCGGGATCGCCGACCGGATCCACATCGAAATCGACGCCATGCAGCAGGCGCTCCTCGGCGCGGCGGTGGCGCGACGCGAGGCGGCCACGATCCGCGGCGCCACGCGGGACCAGCTGGTCGAGGCGATGAACGGCGCCGGCGGGTTCGTGTACGGCGGCTGGTGCGGCGACGCCGCCTGCGAGGCCGACATCAAGGAGCAGACCAAGGCCACGATCCGGGTGCTGCCCGACGAGGAGTTCCGTTCCGATCCGGCGCCGACCCGCTGCGTCTGGTGCAACCGCGACGCCGTGACGGAGGCGGTGTGGGCGAAGGCGTACTGATGGCGGGGCAGGGGGGCAGCGGGGCAGGGGGGCAGGCAGCCTTGCTGGCCGATGCAGGATTGCTCCTCGGACCAGACGGGCTGATGATGGCGGGGGTGCCACTGGCGCAGATCGCGCGCGAGGTCGGCACCCCCGCCTATGTGTACAACGCCGAGACCATCCGGCGGCAGTTCCGCGCGCTGGAGGCGGCCTTCGCCGCGATTCCCCACCGGGTGTGCTACGCGGTCAAGGCGAACAGCAACCTGGCCGTCCTCCGCCTGATGCACGACCTCGGCGCCGGCGCCGACCTGGTGTCCGCCGGGGAGATGCGCCGGGCGCTCGCCGCCGGATTCGCCGCGCAGAGCCTCGTCTTCAGCGGCGTCGGCAAGACCGTGGACGAGCTCGACGAGACGGTCTCCGCCGGCATCGGGCAGGTGAACGTCGAGTCGCTGGAGGAACTGAAGCTCCTCGGAGCGGTGGCGGCGCGGCTCGACCACCTCACTTCCGTGGGCATCCGGGTGAATCCCGACGTGACCACCGACACCCACCCCTACATCTCGACCAGCCACGGCGGCATCAAGTTCGGCGTGCCCCACGACCAGGTGCGCGCCGCGGCCGACTACGTCCGGGACCATCCCTACCTCCGCCTCACCGCCGTCGCGATGCACCTCGGCAGCCAGCTGCTGGACCCGGCGCCCTACGCCGAGGCGCTCGGCAAGCTGGTGGCGCTGGTCAAGGCGCTCCGCGCCGCTGGCGTCTCCACGCTCGAGTCGCTCGACATCGGCGGCGGCCTCGGCATTCGCTACCAGCCGGAAGCGGGCCCGGGCATGGATCCGTCGGCGCTGGCCGCGGTGGTAGGGCCGCTCGCGGCGGAGGCGGGCCTGCCCGTCACGATGGAGCCGGGACGATTCCTGGTGGGGAGCGCCGGCGTGCTGCTCACGGAGGTGCTGTACCGGAAGCACTCGGGCGGGCGAGACTTCGTGATCGTGGACGCGGCCATGAACGACCTCCTCCGGCCGAGCCTCTACAAGGCGCACCACGAAATCGTGGAAGTGGTCCCCGCCGGCCGCCCCGCCGGCCCGGTGGACGTCGTCGGGCCGATCTGCGAAACCGGCGACTTCCTCGCGCTGGAGCGCATCCTGCCGGCGGTGGAGCCTGGTGAGCGCCTGGCCGCGCTCTGCGCCGGGGCCTACGGCTTCGCCATGAGTTCCAACTACAACACCCGGGGACGCGCCGCGGAAGTGATCGTCGACGGGGGGCGGTGGGCGGTCGTGCGGCCCCGCGAGTCGGTCGACAGCCTCTTCGCCTCCGAAACGGCCGATCCCTTCGCCACCCTCTCCGACAACGGCTGAGGCACCAGCGTGACGGACACACCGAAGCACCACGACGGCATCCTGATCCTCGACTACGGATCCCAGTTCACGCAGCTGATCGCGCGGCGGGTGCGCGAGGCACACGTGTACTGCGAGATCCATCCGCGGCACTCGCTCGCTGGACTGGATCCGGGAATGGCGCCCGAAGGGGATCATCCTCTCGGGCGGGCCGAATTCCGTGTACGACCCCGGCGCCCCGACGGCCCCGGCCGGGATTCTCGACCTCGGCGTGCCGGTCCTCGGGCTCTGTTACGGCATGCAGATCATCGCCCAGATGGCGGGCGGGAAGGTGGTCGGCGCCGCCCGGCGCGAGTATGGCCGGGCCGTCGTGACCGTGGCGGGCGGCAAGCTCTTCCGCGGGTTCAGGGCGGGGGAGGAGACGGCGGTCTGGATGAGCCACGGGGATCACGTCGACACGCCCCCGCCGGGCTTCGTGCTCACCGCCTCCAGCCCCAACTGTCCGGTGGCCGGCATCGAGCACACCTCCAAGCCGATCTACGCGGTGCAATTCCATCCCGAGGTGGCGCACACGGCGCGGGGCGGCGAGATCATCAGCGCGTTCCTCTTCGACGTCTGCGGCGCCACGCCCGACTGGACGGCGGGGCATTTCATCGAGACGGAAACGACCCGCATCCGGGAGCTGGCCGGCACCGCCCGGGTCATCTGCGGCCTCTCGGGCGGCGTGGACTCGTCCGTGGCGGCGGCGCTCGTGCACCGCGCCGTGGGCGACCGCCTGACCTGCATCTTCGTGGATCACGGCCTGCTCCGGCTTCACGAGCGGGACCAGGTCGAGGCCACCTTCCGCCGCCACCTCGGCATCGACCTCCGCGTGGTGGACGCGAGCGAGCTCTTCCTGAAGAACCTGGCGGGCGTCAGCGACCCGGAGGAGAAGCGCCGCCGGATCGGGCACACCTTCATCGACGTCTTCGAGGCGGAGGCGCGGAAGGTCGGCCCGGACGTCGGGTTCCTGGTGCAGGGCACGCTGTACCCCGACGTGATCGAGTCGGTGTCCCCCACGGGAGGGCCGTCGGTCACGATCAAGACGCACCACAACGTCGGCGGGCTGCCCGAGCGGCTGCCGTTCAAGCTGATCGAGCCGCTGCGCGAGCTCTTCAAGGACGAGGTGCGGCAGGTGGGCCGGGAGCTCAGCTTGCCCGAGGAGATGGTCGGGCGCCATCCGTTTCCCGGCCCGGGGCTCGCCATCCGGATCCTGGGCGCGGTCACGAAGCCGGACCTCGACATCCTGCGCGCGGTGGACGACATCTACATCGAGGAGATCCGGGCGGCGGGGCTGTACGACGACATCTGGCAGGCGTTCGCCGTCCTGCTTCCGATCCGGTCGGTGGGCGTCCAGGGCGACTTCCGGACGTACGACCAGGCGGTGGCGCTCCGCGCCGTCACGAGCCGGGACGGGATGACGGCGGATTGGTTCCCGTTCCCGCACGAGGTGCTCGCGCACATCTCGAACCGGATCGCGAACGAGGTGAAGGGGGTCAACCGGGTGGTGTACGACGTGAGCAGCAAGCCGCCCGCGACGATCGAGTGGGAGTAAGCCGAAGGATTGGCACGGCCGCGTCCGGGAACGGTCTCGAGGGGCGATCATGGTCGATCGCCCCTCGGTCGCATCAGGGGATCGTGGCGCGTACGGCGGTTCGCCCCGGCACGACGTTCGTAGCTCCCGAGAGCCCGTAGCGCGCCAGGATGCCGTCGGCGATCCGCTCGGCGTTCGCCAGGATAGTGAGGCTGGTGTTCACCGCCAGGGACGAGGGAATCGCCGCCCCGTCGGACACGAACAGTCCGGGGTGGCCGTGCACCTCGCCCTGCGGATCTACCACACCCGTGCCCGGCGAGTCGGACATGCGGCACGAGCCAGTCTGGTGGGTCGTGCTGAACGATGTGGCCGACTGGGGTGCACCGGTGCGATCCACGGCATCCACCGCCAGCGGGCGGCAGCCGTTCCGTTCGAGGATGGAGCGCAGAATGGCCTCGGTGTCCCGTTCGTAGCGCGTGAGCGCCGGAAGGTGGGAGACGGTGAGGCGCGGTGCGCCGGACGCGTCGACCGTGAGCCGTCCCACGGGCGGGGTGAGCCCCATGGTGAAGAGGATCATCATCCGCCGGCGCACCTGCTGCATCAGCTCCACGTTGGCCGCTCCCCACCATCCGATGGCCGCCGGGATGCCCGGGTCCCGGAGCCGGGCGGTCGCGATCATCGGGACCGGCAGCGGCTTAGCCGCCGAAATCGTGATGCCGTGGGACTCGAGGAATTCGTAGCTGATCATGCCCGGATGCGACCGGCCGGAGTACATGTCGCCGTCGGGAAGGTCGTCGGGAAGGACGCCCGCCGCCTTGACGCTTCCGTTGAACGCGATGTTGTGACCAACCTGGTCGCTCAGGTGCGGAAGCCCGGCCCGCGAGGCAAGGAGAAGCAGCGCGCTTCCGACCGTTCCACCACCCAGGACGACGAGCCGGGCGCGGTATTCGACCACGTGGCCCTCGGCGCCGCCGATTCGGCACCGGACGGCGTATCGGGGGACCCGCAGCGCGTGCGGGTGCGTTGCTTCGGCCGAAGCGACCGGAAGCGCCCGGATCTCCAGGGCTTCCGCATCGGAGATGATGTCGGTCCCCGCCGCCGCGGCCTGGGGCAGGTAATTGACGTGCAGGGACTGCTTGGCGCCGTAGATGCATCCGGTGACGCAGAATCCGCTGCCGAGGCAATTCCGTACCGCGTAGCGCGCCCGGTCGCAGGAGTAACCAAGCCGCGCCATCATGAGGGCGAATACCTGGCCGCTCTTCGGGACATCCTCGGGCCGGATTTGTTCGACGCGCAGCATCGTCTCCGCCCGCTCGTAGTACGGGTCGAGCGTCTCGCGGTTGATCCCGGCCGGCCAGAGCGGGTGTCCGCCGGCATCGCGTTGTGCGAATGCCAGGGTAGGTGCCCGGAGCGACACCATCTCGTAGAATCCAGACCCTCCGCCGACCGCCTCCGCATAGACGAGATCGAGGTGGTCGCTCCCGAGCCCCTTGAGATAGCGCATCAGGTACTTCGGGTCCTGGGTCTGTCGGTACTGTCCCGGGCCGACGTTTGGGCCCTTCTCGAGCATCGTGACCTGGAGGCCGGCCTCGGAGAGGCGGAGAGCAGGGGCCGCGGCTCCGAAGCCGCTGCCGATCACGAGCGCGTCCGTGTAGCGAGTCTTCATCGGACCCTCCTCAGGACGGGTTGCCGTCGCGGCTCAGCGCCCGCGAGGCAAACCGGCCGGTATCTGGGTAGGAAACGAGCGCCGGATCGAGCAGGTGATTCCCGCCGGGGAATCCGGTGAGTCGGCAACCGGCGCTGTCGGCGTGAACGCCGCCGTACACCGCCGCCTGCGTCAGGAACACGGCGCCGGTGTAGAGCTTGCGGGTGGTCGCGTCCCCCTCGTCGAGCGCCTTCCTGATGATGGCGGTGCGTCCAGGCAGGTCGAGCTCCGAAAAGGTGCGGTCGTGCCTCCGCTGCGCGCGCCGGTCGAGGTCGCTCGCGAGGAAGGCGCAGTACTTCGCGGTGGGGTAAAACGGGTCTTCCAGCGAGGTGACTGCCCGGATCTCCTCCGGCGTCAGACCCGGCACCACGGTGGCGGTGAAGGCCTGGAGGGCCTGGCGCGTGGCTGCGGCCCCCCGGCGGTACTGCTCGGGGTAGCTCTTGAGGATGATGGTCGCTGGGGTGCAGGCGCCCGCCACCATCGCTGCGATGCCGCCCGCGAGGAGTCGGATGGCCTGGCGGCGGTTCGGATGCCGTGCGTCGAGTGGTTCGTTGGAGTCGTTCATGACACCCTCCGTTGTTGCATGGAGGGTGGGGCGGAGGGGTCAAGCCGGAATCAAGTGGGGCCTCAGACCCCCTTGTCCGCCAGCAGCTGGAAGAACTCGTTCGCCGACGTGAGCCTGGCAAGCTGCTCGGGCACACCCGGCTCCTTGGCGAGCTGGGCGATCTTGCCGAGCGTGGGCAGGTACTGGTTGGACATCTCGTTGGGCGGCGCCACGATCAGGAAGATGTGGTGGACGGGGAGACCGTCGGCGGCGTCAAAGGCGAGGCCAGCGGGCGAGTAGCCATAGGCCAGCTGCAGCCGGTTGACCACGAGGGAGCGGCAGTGCGGCACGGCGACGCCCCGTCCGACGCCGGTCGAGCCCAGCGCCTCCCGCCGGTGCAGCATCTTCAGCAGCGTCTCGGAGGACTTGTCGTCGGTGCTCAGCAGCCCGACCATTTCGGCCAGGGCTTCGTCTTTGGTCGTGGCGGCGAGTGGCAGGGCGACGCTGTCGGCGGCGAAGAATTCGCGAAGATGCATGGCGGGGAACCTAACCGCCGCCCGGAACGCGTGTCAAATCCCTCTCATTGCTCGGTTTAGCCCTCTGCCGTATTTTTGGGGCATGCGGTTGCCCTAT
Source organism: uncultured Gemmatimonadales bacterium (assembly GCA_963777835.1). Lineage (GTDB taxonomy): Bacteria > Gemmatimonadota > Gemmatimonadetes > Gemmatimonadales > GWC2-71-9 > SPDF01. Next base: position 242,958 of record CAVZRK010000006.1, read on the forward strand.
CCCTCCCCCCACGATTTCACCCTGATCCTGGCCCCGATGGCCGGGGTCTCGGAACCCCCGTTCCGGCAGATCTGCCGGCGGATGGGGGCGGACGTCGTGCTGTCGGAGTTCCTTTCGTCCGAGGCGATCCGGCGCCGGATCCGCAACACCCTCGAGGGGGCGGAGTTCGAGGAATGCGAGCGGCCGATCGGCATCCAGATCTACGGGGCCGTGCCCGCGGCCATGGCCGAGGCCACCGCGCTCATCACGGAACACTACAAGCCGGAATTCATCGACATCAATTTCGGCTGCCCGGTCAAGAAGGTGGTCCAGCGGAACGGCGGCTCGGGGTGCCTGCGCGACCTCGGCCTCGTGACCGACATCATCCGCGCCTGCGTGCAGGCGACGCACCTGCCGGTCACGGTCAAGACGCGGAGCGGCTGGAACGACGAGCTACGCGACCCGGTGGGGATCGCGCTCCGGATGCAGGACGCGGGGGCGCGGGCTTTCACCCTGCACGCGCGGACGCGTACGCAGATGTACTCGGGCAAGGCAAACTGGGACGAGATCGCGCGCGTGGTCGAGGCGCTCGACATCCCGGTCATCGGGAACGGCGACGTGCAGACGCCCGAGGACGTGGTGCGGCTGCGCGACCATACCGGGGCGGCGGGCGTGATGGTCGGGCCGGGGCGCGTTCGGCAACCCCTGGCTCTTCCGTGACGCCCGGGCGCTGCTCGAGGGGCGAGCGAAGCCACCGGCGCCGGGAGCGGCGGAGCGGTTCGACATGGCGCTGACCCACGCGCGCCTGGCGCAGCGCCTGCAGGGCGACTCCCGGCACACCGTCGTCGAGTTCCGGAAGCACTTCGGCTGGTACACGAAGGGTCTGCACGGCGCGAGCGAGCTGCGCCAGCGGCTCTTCCAGGTGGAGTCGTTCGCGGAGGCGGAGGAGATCTTCGTCCGCTACCTCGCGCCACTGGCGCAGGTGGCGTGACCCCCGAACGGCTGGGCGCGCTGCTCGCCGAGGTGTCGGCCGGCCGCCTCTCCCCGGCGGCGGCGCTCGAACAACTGCGGCACTTTCCCTCCGAACAGCTTCCATTCGCCAGCATCGACCATCACCGCGCCCTCCGCCAGGGCCAGCCGGAGGTGGTGTTCTGCGCCGGCAAGACGGTCGAGCAGGTGGTGACGATTTGCGAGCGGCTCGCCGCCGCGTCGGGGAGCTTCCTCGGCACGCGCGCCAGCGAGGAGCAGGCCGCGGCGCTCCGCGCCCGCTTTCCCCGGCTCGCGTGGCATGCGCAGGCCCGCACCGTCTTCCTGCCCGCGGATCCGAGGCCAGCGCCGGCGGGGCGGGGCACCGTGCTGGTCGTCTGTGCCGGCACCAGCGACCTGCCGGTGGCCGAGGAGGCCGCGGTGGTGGCCGAGGCGTTCGGCAACCGGGTGGACCTGATGGCGGACGTCGGCGTGGCGGGGATCCACCGGCTGATGGCCCAGGGCGCGCGGCTGCGCGAGGCGGCCGTGGTGATCGTCGTGGCCGGGATGGAGGGGGCGCTCCCGAGCGTGGTGGGGGGCCTGGTCGGCGTGCCGGTGATCGCGGTGCCGACCAGCGTGGGGTACGGCGCCGCCTTCGGCGGGATCGCGGCGCTCCTCGGCATGCTCAACAGCTGCGCGGCGGGCGTCACGGTCGTCAACATCGACAACGGGTTCGGGGCGGCCGCGGCGGCCACCCGCATCAACCGCGGGGAGGAGGGCTGATGCTGGAAACCGTGCTGCGGCGGAGCGCCCCCGACTTCGAGTGGCTCGACGTCACCGCGCCCACTCCGGACGAATTGGCCGGGCTGGCCGAATCGTACGGGCTCCATCCGATGTCGATGCAGGACAGCCTCGATCCCGAGCACCTGCCCAAGTACGAGCGGCTGGGTGGCGCCACCTTCGTCATCGTGCGGGCCTACGACGAGGAATCGCCACCCGACGCGGTGACCATCCAGCAGATGACGCGCAAGGTGGCGGCGTTCGCCGGATTGACCTTCCTGGTCACGGTGCACCGCAAGGCGATGCCGTTCTTCACGGCGTTCAAGGCGGACTGCGCGAGGCGCACGCCGGACCAGGTCGGCCTGGGCGAGGTGGTGGTGGACCTGATCGGGGCGGTGGTGGCCACCTACGAGAAGCCGCTCGAAGCGGCGGAGAAGGTGCTGGACGATTTCGAGGAGGCGCTCTTCAACGGCGCGCGGGCCGAGGCGGGGCTCGAGGAGATCCACGTGGTGAAGCGCCGGGTGACGCTGATCAAGCGCACGCTCTGGCAGACGCTGGGGGTGGTGCAGAAGCTCCACCCGTCGTCGGAAGGGCAGTCGCCGATCTATCAGGACCTGCGCGAGTCCATCGAAAGCCTCCACACCTGGGCCGACGAGATCCACGACAACGTCAACAACCTCCTCACCGTCCAGCTCAACATCGCGTCGCACCGGACGAACGAGGTCATGCGTGTCCTCACGGTCTTCTCGGCCTTCTTCCTGCCGCTCACTTTCATCGTCGGCATCTACGGCATGAATTTCCAGTTCATGCCGGAGCTCGGCTGGCGATTCGGATACCCGATGACGATCGGGCTCATGGTGGTGGTCTGTCTCACCATCTTCCTCTGGTTTCGCCACCGGGGGTGGATGCGGTGACCGCATCCTGGCTCCTTGCGCTCGCAGGGGCCGCGGTCGGTTACCTCCTCGGCAGGCGTACGTCCAACCGCCGTCCTCCGTCCATCGGTGGCCCGCCTGAAGCCGCCACCCCGCACCTCCTTCCCGATCCCGCGCTGGAGTGGCTGCGCCGTGCGTCCGGCGCATTCGGCGTCTGGGCCATCGAGACGAAGGGGCCGGGCCTCGGCGCACGCACCTACCAGAGCCTCGCACCCGCCTGGGCTGCCACCGACGCCGAGATCGACCTCATCGAACAGCGGCTTGGGGCGGCTGCCCAGCGCGATGGGGAAGGGGCAGAGCGGCTGGACGCCGGGCTCCTGCTGAGTGCGGCCGCCGGCGGCGCGGTCGCGGGCGCACTCCTCCCAGTCGACGCTTCCGCCCCGCAGCAGGCCGGCGTCCGCGCCGACCTGATGGCGCTGCTTGACGGTGTCGGCCGCCGGCCGGTGCTGCACGACCTCGCACAGGTGCAGGAGGGGCTCGCCATCGAGACGGTGGAGAGCGTGGGGATGCGGCTGGCCTACCAGGTGGAGCGGATCGCAGGGGCGGAGGCGTATGTGGCCGCAGCGGAGCCAGCCGGCGTGCGGGTGATCGGTGTCTCGGGGCTGGCGGACCGACGCGCCCTGGGACAGTTGCTCCCCGCGGAGGCGACTCTCGCGAGGGTCGCCTCGGGCGCCGAGCGAGAAACGACCAGCGCCGATCCGCTGCGCGGGCCGGGGGCCGATCGCCGGCGCCACCCGCCGGCGCAGGTGGCACCGTTGCTCCGGCATGAGGAGGCCATCGGGGCGGTGGCGTGGCGGGTGCCGAACGGCGGGGCGGTGCTGCCGGACGCCATCCGGGAGGTGAGCGAGGCGCTCCGGGCCGCGGCGCCGCGACTGGAGGTGGCGCTTCGGCTCGCCGCCGAGACGGCCAAGGCCATCAAGGATCCGTTGACGGGGCTGCTCAACCGGCGAGGGCTGTCGGAACGGATGGGGCTCGTCGGGCCCGGAGCGTGGCGCCCTCATCTCGCTGGACTTCGACAAGTTCAAACTGCTCAACGACACGCTGGGGCACAGCGCCGGCGATGCCGCCCTGATGCACCTCGGCAGAATCCTGCACGAACAGGTGCGTGGCGTGGACGCGGCTGCGCGGGTCGGGGGCGAGGAGTTCTTGCTCTGGCTGCCGGGCACGTCGCTGGAGGAGGGAGTTCGGGTGGCAGAGCGGATCCGGGTGCGACTCGCCACGACCACGTGGGACTGGCAGGGACGGGTGTGGCCGCTGTCGGCGTCCTTCGGCGTGGCTGGGTGGCCGGAGACTACCCGGAGCCGGGAGAACCTGGCCGCGCAGGCGGACGCGGCGCTCTACGCCGCAAAGCGAGGGGGACGTGACCGGGTCGTGACCTGGAACTCGGGGTTGAAGGACGTTTCAGAATAAATTCACCGGGGCATGCGATAGAGGGCTGGCCGCTCGAAGCAGAGCGAGATACCATTCTGGCGCCCTGGAGGCCCCCGCGCCTCCCCGCTTCCTCCAACCCTTCGTGCCTTCGAGGCATCTCATGCGTACCCCGCGTGTTTCCGCCACTCGACTGGCCATTGTGCCGGTCCTCCTGATCGCGGCCACCGCCTGCTCCAAGGGCATGTCGGGCACGACCAGTGAATCGGTCGTTGCTGGGCCCAGCGGCGCCATCGTGACCGAGACCTTCAGCACCACGGCCACCATCGTGGCGATCGACCAGCCCAAGATGAAGCTCACGTTGCAGACGCCGGACGGGAAGAAGACCACCTTCAAGGCGTCGCCCAGCATGACGAACTTCCCCCAGCTCCGGGTCGGCGACCAGGTGAACGCCGTGGTCACGGAGCAGGTGGCGATCGCGCTTTGGAAGGGGAACAACCCGCCGGCGGACGCCGCGGCCGCGGCAGTCGGCATCACGCCGACGGGCACGCAGAACCCGGCCGGGTTCGCGGTGGCCACGGAGATCATCACCGCGCGCATCACCGCCATCGACGCCGCGAAGCGGAAGGTCACCGTCCAATTCCAGGACGGGAGCACCAAGACCTACAAGGCCCAGAAAGGCGTGGACCTGACGCAGGTACAGGTCGGCGACAACATCACGCTGCAGGTCACCGAAGCAGCGGCCATCTCCGTCACCAAGGGAGGGTGAACGACCATGCACGCGCTGGCACGACGTTTCGCGGTTCTCACCGTTGCGGCGCTCGGCGCCGCCGGTTGCGCCAAGGAGGGCCCCGGGCCGATCGACCGGAAGGCGATCGCCGAGGAGGGGTTCATTTACGGGCTCCCGATCGTGATGAACTACGCCGTGCAGTATTCGTTCGTCGTCGACTCGGGAGGGGCCGAGTACAAGGCGCCGTACAACGTCTTGTCGAACCAGGCGCGGGTGTTCACCTGGCAGGATACGACCGTCGTGACACCCAATAGCGACACGCCGTATTCCATGCTGTGGCTGGACCTGCGGGCGGAGCCGGTGGTCATCTCGGTGCCCGCGGTGGACCCGAAGCGGTATTACTCCGTGCAGCTGGTGGACGGCAACACCTTCAACTACGGCTACATCGGGAGCCGGGCCACGGGGAGCGAGGCGGGCAGCTACCTGGTGGCCGGCCCGGACTGGCAGGGCGAGACCCCGGCCGGCATCAAGCAGGTGTTTCGGGCCACAACGCAGTTCGGCCTGACCATCTTCCGGACCCAGCTCTTCGGCCCCGACGACATGCCGAACGTGGTGAAGGTCCAGGCGGGCTACAAGGTGCAGCCGCTCTCAGCGTTTCTCGGGCAGCCCGCCGCGGCGCCGGCGCCGGCGGTGGACTGGCCGAAGATCAACGCCGAGATGGTGAAGACCAACTTCTTCGGGTACCTGGCGTTCGCGATGCAGTTCGCGCCGGCGGGGCCGGAGGAGGTGGCTATCCGGGAGCGGCTCGCGAGCATCGGCGTCCGGCCCGGTGAGCCCTTCGACTTCGAGGCGCTGCCGGCCGACCAGAAGGTCGAACTCGGCCTCGGCATGAAAGAGGGGGAGAAGAAGGTCGAGGAGGCCGTGGCCAACATCGGGAGCGACATCAACGGCTGGAAGGTCGGCGCCATCGTGGGTGACCGCGCCTTCTTCAACGGCAACTGGTCGCTCCGGGCCGCCGCCGCGAAGGCGGGGATCTACGGCAACGACGCCGTGGAGGCGATGTACCCGATGACCAAGACGCTGGCCGACGGGACGCCGCTCGATGGCTCGAAGCACAACTACACCCTGACCTTCCCGGCCGGGCAGCTGCCGCCGGTCAACGCCTTCTGGTCGGTCACGATGTACGACGGCACGACCCAGTTCCTGATCAAGAACCCCATCAATCGCTACCTGATCAACTCGCCGATGCTTTCCGGGATGAAGACCAACGCGGACGGCTCGGTCACGCTCTACATCCAGAAGGATTCGCCGGGGAAGGACAAGGAATCGAACTGGCTCCCCGCGCCGAACGGGCCGATCTACCTGGTCATGCGGCTCTACTGGCCGAAGACGGACGCGCCCTCCATCCTGCCGCCCGGCAAGGGCACCTGGCAGCCGCCGGCGGTGGTAGTGGCTCCGTGACAACGCTTACACGAATGGAGTTTCCATGCGGCAGTACTTGTTGACGTTGCTGCTCTTGCCCGGCGCGCTCTGGGCACAGGGAGAGGCCCCAACCCAGACCAAGGCTGAGATCGAGGCCCGTGCGGCGGCGCTGGCCAAGCAAACGCAAAACCCGGTGGCGGACCTCGTGACGATTCCGGTCCAGTTCAACTGGTACACGGGCGGCGGTCTCGGTGACGAGACCATGCAGGTCATCAACGTCCAGCCGGTGCTCCCACTCGCGCTCGACGACGATTGGCTTCTCGTGTCGCGGACGATTGTCCCGCTGGTCAACGTCCCGCTTCCCTCCGGGGACCGCTCGACCGGCATCGGGGATATCCAGGAACAGATGTACCTGACCTCCGCCAAGCCGGGCAAGGTGATCTGGGGCTTCGGCCCGATCTTCTCCTTCCCCACGGCGACCAACGACGCCCTGACCACCGGGCAGTTCGCACTCGGGGCGGATTTCGTGGTCCTGACGATGCCCGGGAAGTGGGTCATCGGCGCCGTCGCCAACCAACTCTGGCGCATCGCCGGGAGCGACAACACCACGGCGATCAACGCCTTCTTCATCCAGCCGTTCATCAATTACAATTTCCATCGCGGGTGGTCCATTTCCACCTCCCCGAACATCACGGCGGACTGGAACGCGCCGAGTGGGCAGGAGTGGACCGTCCCGCTGGGACTGGGCGTGTCGAAGGTGACCGGCATCGGCAAACAGCCGGTGAACATCAGCCTGCAGTACTACCACAACGTCGTCCGGCCCGACGCGGCCGGGGCCGACGTGGTGCGAATGGTCTTCGCGCTGCTGTATCCGGTGGAGCGTCCGAAGAAGTAGAGGGGACGGGCCGGCGAGCACTGAATCCACGAAAGCACGAAAGCACGAAACAAGCGGCAATGTTTCGTGTCTTCGTGTTTTCGTGATTGCCGTTGGCTGGGCGGGGAGGGACAGTCCGGTGCCTGGGTGGGCCGGGTTGCCCAGCCGGCACGAAATGTGTATCATTCTGACACACCCGGGGGCGATCGGCTTCGACGGGTTGGAAGAAGGAATTGCTGCGTGCCCAGGTCCAAGTCCCTGGCTAAACCGCTTGGAAACAACCAAACGCCAACGATAACCTGGCGCTGGCTGCGTAAGCTGAGCTGAAAAGCTCGCTTGTCGCACCTCCGGTTCGCTGAGCCCGCCCGGGGCGCGGTGGATCGGATCGCAAATCCGGGCTGGCTGAGCGCGGTCCTCCGACGCGCAAGGCGAGACATCAGGAGGTAGTCCCCGAAGCGGCCGGTTCCTCGCCGGGTCGGGGAGACGCTGGAAGAGGGATCTACGCACGTAGATGCGGTTCTGGAACCACACTCGGACCAGGGTTCGATTCCCTGCGCCTCCACTGGACGACAGGACTGAGGACTGAGGACTGGGGATGTCCTCGGTCCTCGTTCTTTTGTAACGAACGCCACGCTGGACGTTATGCTAGGCCCTGCCTAGTTTTCGTGCTTCCTGGGAGCAGCCATTTCGCTCCCTGGCGGTCACCCCCTGAACCGCAGGAGTTCGTGATGATTCCCAGCGTTACCCGCCGGGCTGTCCCCCTCTTGGCCGCCACGTTCCTGGCCGCGATGACCCTCCCCGCCTCGGCCCAACAGACGACGGGCACGCCGGGCTCACCGGGCGCCACCACCACCATCGACGGGAAACAGCTCCCGGCACCGCAGCCAAAGTTCGGCGGCGTCATCAAGGACGGCGCGCTGCAGTCCACGCCCTGGTGGGCGCCCCGCATCGTCCCACCGCAGGGTGCGCCCAACGTGCTCCTGATCATCACCGACGACGCCGGGTTCGGCGTCCCGAGCACGTTCGGCGGTGTGATCCCGACGCCGTCCATGGATCGCATTGCCAGCGAAGGCCTCCGGTACAACCGGATGTTCTCGACGGCGCTCTGTTCCCCGACCCGCGCCGCGCTCATTACCGGGCGCAATCACCACTCGGTCGGTTTCGGCGTCATTTCCGAGCAGTCCACCGGCTATCCCGGCTACAACAGCATCATCGGCCAGGACGAGGCCACGATCGGACGGATGCTGGTGGACAACGGCTACAATACCGCCTGGTTCGGCAAGGACCACAACGTGCCGGCCTTCCAGGCCAGCCAGATCGGGCCGTTCGACAACTGGCCGACCGGCATGGGCTTCCAGTACTTCTACGGCTTCATCGGCGGCGACGCCAACCAGTGGCAGCCGAACCTGTTCCGCAACACGACCCAGATCTACCCGTACGACGGCGCCGCGCCCGGCACCTGGAACCTCGTCACCGAGATGGCGGACGACGCGATCGACTACATGACGCGGATGCACCAGATCGATCCGAGCAAGCCGGTGTTCATCAAGTACGCGCCCGGCGCCACGCACGCGCCGCACCATCCGACCCAGGAATGGGTGGACCGGATCAGCGCCATGCACCTGTTCGACGGCGGCTATGAGAAGCTCCGCGAACAGATCTTCGCGAACCAGAAGCGACTCGGCCTCGTGCCGCAGGACGCGACACTCACGCCGTGGCCCGCCGAGGTGCTCAAGCCGTGGAACCAGCTCACGCCCACGGAGCAGAAGCTGTTCATCAGGCAGGTCGAGGTCTTCGCCGCCTACGCGGCGTACAGCGACTATGAAATCGGCCGGGTGATCCAGGCCTTCGAGGATCTCGGCAAGCTGGACAACACGCTGGTCATCTACATCAACGGCGACAACGGCACCAGCGCCGAGGGCGGGCCGCTGGGGACGCCGAACGAGGTGGCGTTCTTCAACGGCGTCAACATGATGCCGGCCGAGACGCAGATGAAGTGGTACGACGTGTGGGGCACCGAGGAGACGTACAATCACATGTCCGCCGGATGGTCGTGGGCGTTCGACACGCCGTTCGACTGGTTCAAGCAGAACGCCTCGCGCCTCGGCGGCGTCAACCAGAACATGGTGGTGTCGTGGCCGGCCCGGATCAAGGACAAGGGCGGCCTTCGCCAGCAGTTCGTCCACGTGATCGATGTGGTCCCGACCATCCTCGAGGCGGCCGGCCTCCGGGCCCCCGAGACAGTGGACGGCATCAAGCAGAAGCCGGTCGAGGGCACCAGCTTCGCCTACACCTTCGATCCCGCCAACGCGAAGGCGCCGTCGCGCCACACGACGCAGTACTTCGAGATGATGGGGCAGTGGGCGCTGTACAAGGACGGCTGGCTCCTCAGCACCAAGGTCAACCGGGCCCCGTGGGAGGCGTTCGGTCCGGCCAACGCCGACCCCCTCAACAATCAGGTCTTCCAGCTCTATGACCTGAACACCGACTTCAACCAGACGCAGGACATCGCCGCGGCCAACCCGCAGAAGGTCAAGGAAATGCGGGCGGCCTTCCTGGGGGAGGCGAAGAAGTATCAGGTCCTCCCACTCGATGCCTCGGTGGCGGCCCGCATCGTCGCCCCTCGGCCGAACATCACCGCGGGCCGGACCGAGTTCGTCTATACCGCGCCGATGACCGGCCTGCCGCAGGGCGATTCGCCCCTGCTGCTCAATACCTCGTACACCGTCACGGCGGACATCACGGTGCCCGTGGGCGGCGCCAAGGGGATGCTCCTGACGTCCGGCGGCCGGTTTGCGGGATACGGGTTCTACCTGCAGGACGGGAAGCCCACCTGGCTGTGGAACCTCATCGATCTCGAGCGCGTGAAGTGGCAGGCCGCGACCCCGCTGGCGGCCGGGCGGCACACCATCGAGTTCGACTTCACCTACGACGGCAAGGGCCCGGGCACGCTCGCCTATAACGATTTCAGCGGGGTCGGGCAGGGCGGCACTGGCACCCTCAAGGTGGACGGGGTCGTGGTGGACACCAAGAAGCTGCCGAGGACGCTCCCGATGATCCTCCAGTGGGACGAGAGCTTCGACATCGGATCCGACACGGAAACCGGCGTGAACGATGCCGACTACTCGCCACCGTTCGCCTTCACCGGCACGCTCCACAAGCTGACGGTCAAGGTCAACCGGCCGCAGCTCTCGCCGGCTGACATCAAGAAGCTGCAGGATGCGCAGGCTGCCGCGGGGGACAACAAATAGGCGGGGCAGGGAGGCAGCAGGGCAGTGGCAATGACAAGGGGCAACCGATGGCTGGTTGCCCCTTGTGCAGATGCCAATGACCCAACAATGCTGCCCCGCTGCCCCGCTGCCCCGCTGCCCCGCTGCCCCGCTGCCCCGCTGCCCCGCTGCCCCGCTGCCCCGCCCTAGATGTGCCCCTCCAGGTCGATCTTCTTGATCTTCTCCTCCTGCTCCACCCGGAACGCCTTCAGCTTCTCGGCCAGCGCCTTGTCGGTGCGGGCCAGCATTGCCACCACGAACAGCGCCGCGTTGTGCGCCCCCGCGTCGCCGATGGCGAAGGTCGCCACCGGGATGCCGGCCGGCATCTGCACCGTGGACAGCAGCGAATCCATCCCCTGGAGGTGCTGGCTCGGCATCGGCACGCCCAGCACCGGGAGCGTGGTGCCGGCCGCCATGACGCCGGCCAGGTGGGCCGCCCCGCCCGCCGCCGCGATGATGCACACCAGGCCGCGCTTCTCGGCCGTGGTGGCGTACTCGTGCGCCAGGGCGGGGGAGCGGTGCGCGGAGATGACCCGCGATTCGCAGGGGACGCCGAAGGCCGCCAGCCGGTTGGCGGCGTGCAGCATGACCGGCCAGTCCGAGGCGCTGCCCATCACGATGCCTACCAGGGGTGTCGTCATCATACCGTCGCTTTCGTGCGGTCCATGGTGCCGCGTTTGGCGAGCGCCGCCTGCGCGGCGGCCAGCCGCGCGATCGGCACCCGGAAGGGAGAACAGCTCACGTAGTTCATGCCGAGATCGTCGCAGAAGCCGATGGCGGCGGGCTCGCCGCCGTGCTCGCCGCAGATGCCGAGCTTCAGGTCCTGCCGCGTCCGGCGGCCGAGGTCGCAGGCCATCGAGATCAGCTTGCCGACGCCGGCCTGGTCGAGCACCTGGAACGGGTCGTCGGGGATGATCCCCTGCTCGATGTAGTAGGGCAGGAAGCTCCCCGCATCGTCGCGCGAGAGGCCCCAGGTGGTCTGGGTCAGGTCGTTGGTGCCGAAGCTGAAGAACTGCGCCTCCCGCGCGATCTCGTCGGCGGTGAGCGCGGCGCGGGGCAGCTCGATCATCGTCCCGAGCAGGTAGGGGACGGTGAGCTGCCGCTCGCGGAACACCTCTTCGGCCACCTGGCGGATGATCAGGGCCTGCCGCCGGAACTCCACCACGGTGGAGGTGAGCGGGATCATGACCTCGGGCTGCACCCGGCCCTTCCGCGACGCCACGGTGCAGGCCGCCTCGAAGATGGCGCGGGCCTGCATGGCGGTGATCTCGGGGTGCAGGATGCCGAGCCGGCAGCCGCGGAGCCCGAGCATCGGGTTCTGCTCCTTCAGCCGGTCCACGATGTGCTGAAGCTCCTTCGGGTCCCTGCCCATCTCCCTGGCCAGGCCGGCGAGCTCCTCCGCGTCGTGCGGCAGGAACTCGTGCAGCGGCGGGTCGAGGAGCCGGATGGTGACGGGATACCCCTCCATGGCGCGGAAGATCCCCTCGAAGTCGCCGCGCTGCATCGGGAGGAGCTTGGCCAGCGCCTTCTTCGCGGCCCTCGTCGTCGGAGGCGACGATCATCTCACGCATGGCGGAGAGTCGGTCGCCCTCGAAGAACATGTGCTCGGTGCGGCAGAGGCCGATCCCCTCGGCGCCGAAATCGCGACCCTTGTGTGCGTCGGCGGGCGTGTCGGCGTTCACGCGGATGCGGAGCGTGCGGACCTTGTCGGCCCAGCCGAGGAGCCGGTCGAAGTTGCCGGACACCTCCGGATTGACGAGCGCGGCGCGCCCGGCCAGGACGCGTCCGGTGGCGCCGTCCAGCGTGATCCACTCCCCTTCCTTGACCCGCCGGCCGTTCACGGCAAAGACGCCCGCCTCCTCGTCCACCGTGATCTCCTGCGCGCCGGCCACGCACGGCTTGCCCATGCCGCGCGCCACGACCGCGGCATGAGAGGTCATGCCGCCGCGCGCCGTGAGAATGGCCTTGGCCTGGATCATCCCGTGGAAGTCCTCCGGGCTGGTCTCCCGGCGCACCAGGATGACCGCCTCGCCCTTCTTGCCGAGTTCCTCGGCGCGGTCGGCGGTGAAGACGACCGCGCCCGACGCCGCGCCCGGCGACGCCGGAAGGCCGGTGGTGAGCAGGTCCAGCTCTGCCTTCGGGTCGATCGTCGGATGCAGGAGCTGGTCGAGGTCCATGGGGGGAATGCGTGCGACGGCCTCCTCCTGCGTAATCAGTCCTTCGTCTACCATCTCGCAGGCGATCCGGACCGACGCATGGCCGGTGCGCTGGGCGCGCCGGGTCTGGAGCAGGTAGAGCTTGCCGTTTTCGATGGTGAACTCGAGGTCCTGGACATCGCGGAAATGCCGTTCCAGCGTCCGCGCCACCCGCTCGAACTCGATGTACGCTGCCGGCAGCGTTTGCCGAAGCTTCTCGATCGGTTCGGGATCGCGCGAGCCGCTCACCACGTCCTCGCCCTGCGCGTTCAGCAGGTACTCGCCGTACAGCACCCGCTCGCCGGTCGACGGGTCCCGGGTGAAGGCCACGCCGGTGCCGGACCCCTCGCCCAGGTTGCCGAAGACCATCGTCACGATGTTGACCGCCGTGCCCATCGAGTCCGGGATGTCGTGCAGGCGGCGGTAGTCCACGGCGCGCTTGGTGTGCCAGCTCTCGAAGACGGCCTCGATGGCGCCCCAGAGCTGGTCGACCGGCTTGTCCGGGAAGTCCTTGCCGGTGGCCGAGGTGATGTACGCCTTGAACGCCTTCACCAGCGCCTGCATGTCGTCGGCGGGGAGGTCGATGTCGCGCGACACCTTGGCGGCCTTCTTCCGCTCCGCCAGCATCTCCTCGAAGGGGTGCTTCGGCAGGTCGAAGACCACGCAGCCGTACATCTGGACGAAGCGCCGGTAGGAGTCCCAGGCGAAGCGGGGGTTCTTGCTCTGCGTCGCGAGGCCTTCGACGGTCTCGTCGTTGAGGCCGAGGTTGAGGATCGTCTCCATCATGCCCGGGCATGGACACCGCGGCGCCCGAGCGCACCGACACGAGGAGCGGATCGGAGGCGCCGCCGAAGATCTTGCCGGTGGCGGCCTCGAGCCGCTGCAGCGCCGCCTCCACCTGCTGCTGCAGGCGGGGCGGGAAGTGCCGGGATTCGAGGTAGGCGATGCAGATGGAACTGGCGATCGTGAAGCCCGGCGGCACCGGGATGCCGATGTTCGTCATTTCGGCGAGCCCGGCGCCCTTGCCGCCAAGGAGGTCCTTCATGGCGGCGGTGCCGTCGGCGCGGCCCTGGCCGAAGAAATAGACGAGGGGCTGGGTCATTCCACCGGTCATGCTCGGCTCGCGGTCAGGGGGGACGCGTGCGTGATCTGGACGACCGCGTCGGGCACGGCGGTCGGGTAGTCGCCGGAGAAACAGGCGTGGCAGAAGGGCCCGCCGCCGGCCGCGGCCACCATGCCGTCGAGGCTGAGGTAGCCGAGGCTGTCCACGCCGAGGTAGTCGCGGATTTCGTCCATCGAGTGGGTGGACGCGATCAGCTCTTCGCGCGTCGGGGTGTCGATGCCGTAGTGGCAGGGGCCGGTGATGGGGGGCGACGCGAGCCGGAGGTGTACTTCCTTGGCGCCGACGGCGCGGATCATCTGGACCAGGCCGCGGCTCGTGGTGCCGCGGACGAGGCTGTCGTCCACCACGACGACCTTCTTGCCCTCGATGACCCCGCGCACCGGATTGAACTTGATCTTGACCTTGGCCACCCGGAGCGCCTGCGTGGGGTGGATGAAGGTGCGGCCCACGTAGTGGTTCCGGATCAGGCCGTGCTCCAGCTTGACGCCGGACGCCTCGCTGAAGCCGAGGGCCATGGCGTTGCTGCTGTCGGGCACGGAGAAGACGACGTCGGCGCCCGGGGCGGGGTGCTCCAGCGCCAGCCGGCGGCCGACCTCGCGCCGGACCCGGTCCACCGACTGGCCGAAGATGGTGCTGTCGGGCCGCGCGAAGTAGATCAGCTCGAAGACGCAGCGGCTGACGGGGCGCGACCGGAGCGGCTGGAGGTCCTCGACGACGCCGTCGGTAATGCGCACGAACTCGCCGGGCTGCAGCTCGCGGACGAAGGTGGCGCCGACCAGGTCGAGCGCGCAGGTCTCGCTCGCGGCAACGACGCCCTTGCCGATGCGGCCCAGGACGAGCGGCCGGAAGCCGCGGGGGTCCACCACGGCGTACAGCGTGCGGCCGACCCCGATGACGAGGCTGTAGGCCCCCTCTACCCGTTCCAGCGCCGACCGGATCTGCATCTCGGCGTCGGGCGCCTCGGAGCGCGCGATCAGGTGGACCAGCACCTCGGTGTCGCTCGACGAGGCGAAAATGGAGCCCCGCTCGACCAGCGCCTGCTTGATTTCCGCGGCGTTGGTCAGGTTGCCGTTGTGCGCCACGCTGAGCGACCCGGCGCGGTAGTTGACCAGGCAGGGCTGGGCGTTGGCCAGGACGGTGCTTCCGGTGGTCGAATACCGGGTGTGTCCCACGGCCACGTCGCCCGGGAGCTTTTCGAGCTCCTTGTCATCGAAGGTCTCCGACACCAGGCCCATCCCGATCCGGATGCGCGATTCGCCGTCCGGCGTCACGGCGACGATCCCGGCGCTCTCCTGGCCACGGTGCTGCAGGGCGTAGAGGCCGAGGTAGGCCACGCGGGCCGCGTCGGGGACGCCGGACACTCCGATGATTCCGCACATGGGCTAGGCCTCCGCTCGGTCGCTGACGACCTCGCGCATCCGGCGCGGGATCGCGTCGTCGTACACGGAACGGAGCCGGTCGACCGGCCACCGATGGACACTGCCAGGCAGCACGACGTCCAGGCTGCCGCCGGGGGCGCGAACCTCGCCCGCCAGGTACCCGCGCAGGCCGTGCCGCGCGAGCAGCGCCTTGAGGCCCGGCAGCGCCGGAGGCGCCACGCTCAGGACGACCCGGCCGTGGTCCTCGCCGTACAACGTCTGGACCGCAGTGAGGTTCGGGGCGTAGGTGCGGAGATCCACGATGGCCCCGAAGCCCCGCTCGGCGTACGGTCCGCCGATGGCCGCCTCGGCGAGCGCCACCGCCAGGCCGCCCTCGGAGCAGTCGTGGGCGGACCGGAGGAGGCGAGCCGCGGCCGCAGCCACCAGGAAGCGCTGGAGCCGCGCTTCGTGCTCGAGGTCCACCTTCGGCGCCTCGCCGCCCACGAAGTCGCAGAGCTCCGCCCAGTAGGCGGACCCGCCGAGCGCGCCCTCGGTGCTGCCGACGATCACGATCCGGTCGCCGGTGGCCCGGAAGTGACTGGGGACGCGGTCCTCCGCGCGGCGCAGCAGCCCGACCATGCCGACCGTGGGCGTCGGGTCCACCGCGCCGGTCGGGCTCTCGTTGTAGAACGAGACGTTGCCGCCGGTGACCGGGGTGCCGAACGCCACGCAGGCGTCGGAGATGCCGCGACAGGCTTCCTTGAACTGGAAGAACACCTCCGGCTTCTCCGGGTTCCCGAAGTTCAGGCAGTCGGTGATGCCGAGCGGTTCGGCGCCGGTGCACGCGACGTTGCGGGCCGCCTCCGCCACGGTGGCCTTGCCCCCCTCGTACGGATCGAGCGCCACGAGGCGGTTGTTGCAGTCCACGCTGACCGCCAGCGCGAAGGCCTCGCCGTCCACCCGGAAGACGCCGGCGTCGCCGCCGGGGCCGAGGACGGTCGAGGCCTGCACGGTGGAGTCGTACTGCTCGTACACCCAGCGCTTGCTGGCGATGGACGGCGTGTCGAGGAGCGCCTCGAGCGCCGCGTCCGCGTCCACGCGGGCGGGGCCGTGGGGCCGGGCCTTCCGACGGGCCGCGGCGGCAGGCGCCTCGCGGGCCTCGGGGGTGTAGATCGGGCAGTCGTCCACGAGCGGCTGGCCGGGAATTTCCGCCACGGTGAGCCCGTTGTGCCGGACGCGGAAGAGCCCGTCGTCGGTCACGTGGCCGATCGGCGTCGCGTCGAGCTCCCACTTCCGGCAGATCGCCTGGATGGCGGGCACCTGTCGCGGCTCGGCCACCACCAGCATCCGTTCCTGCGATTCCGACAGCAGGATCTCGTACGGCGTCATCCCCGCCTCGCGGGTCGGGACGAGCCCGGTGTCGATCTCGACCCCGACGCCGCCCCGCGCCGCCATCTCGGCGCTGGAGCTGGTGAGCCCCGCCGCGCCCATGTCCTGGATGGCCACGATGAGCTTGGAGGTGATGAGCTCCAGGCTGGCCTCGAGCAGCAGCTTCTCGGTGAACGGGTCGCCGACCTGCACCTGCGGGCGGCGGGCCTCGCTCTTCTCCGAGAGCTCCTCGGAGGCGAAGCTGGCGCCGTGGATGCCGTCGCGGCCGGTCTTGGCGCCCGACGTTCAGGAGGACGTTGCCGACGCCGTGCGCCCGCGCCGTGGCGAGGTCGGCCTCCCGCAGGATGCCGACGCACATGGCGTTGACGAGGGGATTGCCGGAGTACCCGTCGGCGAAACCGACCTCGCCGCCGAGCGTGGGCACGCCGACGCAGTTGCCGTAGTCGCCCACGCCGCGCACCACGCCGGCGAAGAGGTACCGGTTGCGCGGCTCGGTCGAGCGGGCCGAAGCGAAGGCTGTTGAGCACCGCCACGGGGCGCGCGCCCATGGTGAAGACGTCGCGCAGGATGCCGCCGACGCCGGTGGCCGCGCCCTGGTACGGCTCCACCGCGGAGGGGTGGTTGTGCGACTCGATCTTGAAGGCGACGGCCCAGCCGTTGGGAAGGCGCAGCACGCCGGCGTTCTCGCCGGGGCCCTGCACGACCTGCGGGCCGGTGGTCGGGAAGCGCTTGAGCACCGGCTTCGAGTGCTTGTAGGAGCAGTGCTCGGACCAGAGCGCGGAGAAGACCCCGAGCTCGGTGAGCGTCGGTGTCCGGCCGAGCATCGCCACGATGCGGTCGAACTCCGAGGGGGTCAGGTTGTGCTCCCGGACCACCTCGGGCGTCACCGGCCGCTCTCCGGGAAAGGAAGCGGCGCGCGTGACCGGTGCGGCTGCGGTCATTTCGACTCCGAACGGGGCCCGCGCAGGGCCGCGGAGATGTCCCGCACGACCCGACCGAGCAGGGTGGGGTCGTCCTTGGCCACCACCGCCGCGATCTCGTCGGCGTCGAGGAAGATGCCGTGGCAGTGGAGGCACCGGTCCACCGTGACGCCCTGGAACTCCTCGTGCACCAGGTCGTGCCCGTCCTTCGGGCACTTCATGAAATGCACCTGGCGCGCCGCGGCCTCGGCCGCTTCCTTGGCCCGGAGGCGCTGCGCCTTGAGGAGTTCGGCCTCCTCCTTCGCGAAGTACTCGTCTTCGGACTTGCTCGGCTTGTTGGTCGACATACGGTCAAACTCCGTCAGGTGGTGGAACGGGCGGCCCCGCCGGGGATCCACCCTGCAATGGAACGGAAAAAGCCGGCCCCGACGTCGCTCCCCGTCACGGGGTCGGCGTAACGCTCGGGGTGGGGCATGAAGCCGACGACGTTGCCGGCGGCGTTCGACACGCCGGCGATGTCCGCCACGGAGCCGTTGGGGTTTTCCCCCCGGGTGTACCGCAGGACGACCCGCCCCTCGGCCTCGAGGAGCCGCAGGGTGTCGTCGTCCGCCACGTAGCAGCCGTCGCCGTGCGCCACGGGGATCCGCATCTCGGTGTCCCGCGCGTAGGCGCTGGTGCAGAAGGTGTCGGTCCGCTCCACCCGGACCCACACCGGGCGCGACACGAAGGTCAGCCGGTCGTTCCGGACCAGGGCGCCCGGCAGGAGGTGCGCCTCGCACAGGATCTGGAAGCCGTTGCAGATGCCGAGCACCGCGCCGCCGGCGGCCGCGTGCTTCTGGACCGCCTGCATGACGGGGCTGAACCGCGCGATGGCGCCGGAGCGGAGGTAGTCGCCGTAGCTGAACCCGCCGGGGAGGATCACGACGTCGGCCTGCTGCAGGTCGGTGTCCCGGTGCCAGACGAACCGTGCCTCCGCGCCGGCGTTCTCCGCGGCATGGTAGGCGTCCCAGTCACAGTTGCTGCCGGGGAACCGGACGACCGCGACGCGCACCATCAGCCCTCCACCGCCAGGCTGAAGTCCTCGGTCACCGGGTTGGCGAGGAGGCGCTCGCACATCTTCCGCGCGGCGGCCTCCGCGGCCTCGGGGCTGGCGGCGTCGATGGCGAGCTCGATGGCCCGGCCGACGCGCACGCTGCCGGCGCCCTCGAAGCCGAGCACGGCGAGCGCGTGCTCCACGGCCTGGCCCTGGGGGTCGAGCAGCCCGGCGCGGGGCACGACACGGATGTGGACGCGGTACGTCATCGGGTGGGGTCCTCGGGGCGGTCGTGCCCGCGATGCGCGCGCACGTGAAGCGTCTGGGCGTCGGCGGTGTCCTCGGCCCGCTCGGAGAGCGCGATGATGGCGCTCCGCACGATGCCGAAGAGGAGGTAGCCGATGCCGAAGGGGAACAGGAAGTTGGACGGCGCGAAGATCACGCCGACCAGGATGCCGATGGTGATGAGGGTGCCGAGGATTCCGCTCAGCGACCGGAAGCCGATCCGCGGCGTGCGCGGGTACTTGACCGTGCTGAGCATCATCGCGGAGAGCGCGAGCATCAGGAACGTCAGCCCCTGCCGCTGGAGGTCGAGGTACTCCGGGAACTTCTGGTACCACTCGGTCTGGCTGAAGGCGAAATAGGTGGCCAGCGTCATCCCCGCCGCGGGGGAGGGGAGCCCGGTGAACCATCCCGGCTTGTCGGAGCCCGCGGCGGTGATGTTGTACCGCGCCAGGCGCACGGCCACCGCCGCGATGTAGATGAAGCAGAGCGTCCACGCGAACTTCCCCGCCTCGGCGAACTCCAGGAAGTACATGATCATCGCCGGCGCCACGCCGAAGGAGATCACGTCCACCAGGGAGTCGAGCTCGGCGCCGAAGCGGGTGCCGGTGTGCGACATCCGCGCCAGCCGCCCGTCGAGGATGTCGGCCACGCCGGCGAACACGATGAACCACCCCGCCCACGTGAAGTTGCCCTGGGCGGCGTACACGATGGCCCAGATCCCGAAGAAGAGGTTGGCCAGCGTGAACGCGCTCGGGATCACGACGATGACGCGCCGGAGCCCCGGCCGCTGCGGCGGGGCGGGTGCGGTGGTGCCCTGGTCGCTCATGGCCACTCCGCGATGATGGAGACACCGGCGACGGTCCGCTCGCCCTCGGCCACCCGGATGGTGGCTCCCTTCGGCAGAAAGACGTCCACCCGCGAGCCGAACCGGATCAGCCCCATCCGCTCGCCCTGCCGGACCACCGCGCCCTCGCCGTGGTCGGTGATGATGCGCCGGGCCACGAGGCCGGCGATCTGCCGGACCAGCACCTTGCCGCGAGGCGCCGCGATGCCGACCGAGGATTGCTCGTTCTCGAGCGACGCCTTTTCCGCCGCCGCGTTCACGAACGCCCCCGGGGTGTACTTCCGGTACGTGATGGTGCCGTTCACCGGGTACCGGTTGACGTGCACGTTGAAGACGTTCATGAAGATCGAGATCCGCTGCACCTCGCCGCCGTGGAAGTCGGGCTCGTCGATGCTGCGGACGCTGACCACCAGCCCGTCCGCGGGCGCGATGACGAGGTTGTCGCCCCGCGGACCCACCCGGACCGGGTCCCGGAAGAACGCCACGACCCAGACGGCCACCGGCAGCCACGCGATGGCGGCCGTCGTGAAGCCGAAGAAGACGAAGCCGAACTCCAGGATCCAGAAGGCGGCGATGAACGGCCACCCCTCGGGTGCGATGCGCATCAGCCGTCCTCTGGGAGCGGGTGGCCGGTGAGCCGCTGGTAGGCGTCCACGTACCGGGCGCTGGTGGTGTCGAGCACCTCCTGCGGGAGCGGCGGGGGTGGCGCCTCGCCGTTCCAGCGGCCGTCCGCCTTGAGCGCCGCCAGGTAATCGCGCAGCGGCTGCTTGTCGAAGCTCGGCTGGCCGCGCCCCGGCTGATACCGGTCCGCCGGCCAGAAGCGGGAGGAATCGGGTGTGAGCACCTCGTCGATCAGCCGCAGCGTGCCGTCGGCATCGCGCCCGAACTCGAACTTCGTGTCGGCGATGATGATCCCCCGCGCGGCGGCGTGCGCCCGTCCCGCCTCGTAGATCCGGAAGCTCGCATCGCGGAGCGCCGTCGCCTCGGCGGCGCCGAGCGCGGCCGCCATCGTGGCGAAGGTGACGTTCTCGTCGTGGCCCGTTTCCGCCTTGGTGGCGGGGCTGAAGAGCGGCGGGTCGAGCCGGTCGCTCTCCACCATGCCCGCCCGGAGCGGCTCGCCGGCCAGCGTGCCCTGCTTCTTGTACTCGGCCCACGCCGACCCCGACAGGTAGCCGCGCACCACGCACTCGAACGGCACCGGGTTGGTCCGCCGCACGAGCATGGAGCGCCCGCGGATCGCCTGGCGATGCGGGGCGAGCTCGGGGAGGCGCGCGATGATGTCGCCGGCGCTGGCGGAGACGAAGTGAGACGGGAAGACGTCGGCGAGCTTCCCGAACCAGAAGGCGCTCACCTGGGTGAGGACCCGCGCCCTTTTCCGGGATCGGCTCGTCCATGACCACGTCGAAGGCGCTGATACGGTCGCTCGCCACGAGCAGGAGGTGGTCGGGACCCGCCTCGTAGACCTCGCGGACCTTGCCGACGCGGAGCAGCGGGAGCGGCAACTGGCTCCGGAACATGACGGTCATACCCGCACCTCGGCGGCATCAGGGGTCACGGCCAGCGGACGGGCGCGGGCGACGAGCGGCCGGACGTACTCGGCCAGGAACTCGGCCACCTGTTCGCGGGCCCGTCCGGTGTACTTGGAGGGATCGAGCTCGGCCTTCAGCGCCCCCGCGGGGAGCTTGCCGAAGGCGGGGTCGGCGCCGAGGCGCTCCATGAGGTCGTTGGCCTCCCCGCGGGCGACGGCCTCCGCTACGGCCAGGCTGTGCCGGCGCACCACCTCGTGCAGCGCCTGGCGGTCGCCGCCGGCCGACACGCCGAGCATCAGCCACCGCTCGGTGGCCATGAAGGGCATCTGCACGGCCACGTGCCGCCGGATGACCTCCGGCCGGACCTCGATCCCGGCGGCGATGTTCTCGACCAGGATGAGCACCGCGTCGGTGGCGAGGAACGCCTCGGGGAGGGTGAGCCGGCGGTTGGCGCTGTCGTCGAGGGTGCGCTCCAGCCACTGGCTGGCGGCGGTCTGCGCGGTGTTGGCCTGCAGCGACATGACGAACCGCGCGAGGCCGTTGATCCGCTCGGCGCGCATCGGGTTCCGCTTGTAGGCCATGGCGCTGGAGCCGATCTGTTCCGACTCGAACGGCTCGAGGAGCTCGCCCTCGTGCTGCAGGAGCCGGAGGTCGCCCGCCATCTTGGACGCCGACTGCGCCACGCCGGAGAGCAGGTCGAGCACAGCGCTGTCGGCCTTCCGCGTGTAGGTCTGCCCCGTGACCGCCCAGGTCTGCGCGAAGCCGAGCCGCTCCGCCACCCGGCGGTCGAGTTCGCGGACCTTGGCGTGGTCGCCGCGGAAGAGCTCGAGGAACGAGGCCTGCGTGCCGGTGGTTCCCTTGCAGCCCGCGCAGCTTCATCGTGTCGAGGCGGTGACAGGTCTCCTCGACGTCCGCCGCGAAGTCCTGCATCCAGAGCGTGGCCCGCTTGCCCACGGTGGTGAGCTGGGCGGGCTGGAAGTGGGTGTAGGCGAGGCACGGCTCCCCGGCGTGCCGCTCCGCAAAGGCGCCGAGCGCCTCCAGGACCTTGAGCAGCCGGCCGAGGATGAGGCGGAGCCCGGCGCGCATGACGAGCAGGTCGGCGTTGTCCGTGACGAAGGCGCTGGTGGCGCCGAGGTGGAGGAAGGGCCGGGCGGTGGGGGCCTGGTCGCCGAAATGGTGCACGTGCGCCATGACGTCGTGCCGGAAGCGGCGCTCGTACTCCGGCCGCGGTGGCCAGGTCGGCGTCGTCGAGGTGGGCGCGCATCTCGGCGAGGGCTGCCTCGGGGATGTCGAGGCCGAGCTCCCGCTCCGATTCCGCGAGCGCCAGCCAGACGCGCCGCCAGAGTCCGATCCGGTGCGGCTCGCCCCACAGCCGCTGCATGGCGGGCGAGGCGTAGCGGGAGCCGAGCGGCGAGCGCCAGCGGTCGTCAGTCATCGGTACACCAGGTCCGTGTAGGCGGTTTGTCCGTTCCGCTCGACCCAGATCCGGAACGCCTCGCCCGGGCGGAGGTCGTCGAAGAAGGCGCTGAGGTCGGTGGCGCTGGCGACGCGGCGGCGGTCGAGGCCGACGATGACGTCGCCCTTCGCGGAGGCCGGTGGCCTCCGCCGTCCGCGGCGCGATGCCGACCACGAGGGCGCCCTGGTCGCTCTGGAGGCCACGCTCCGCGCGGATGGCGGGGGTGACCGTCACCAGCTGCAGGTCCTCGAGCACCGTCACCCTCGCGGCGGTGCGGGTCGGGAGGTCGCTCGCGACGAGGGTGCGGGTGACCGTTGCGGTCCCGCGCCGCGTCACGAGGACCACGGTGTCGGACACGCCGAGGTCCAGCTTGACCGATTCCCAGTCGAGGTGGTTGTGGAGCGTGCGGCCGTTCGCCGACACCAGCACGTCGCGACGCTGGATGCCGGCGCGCGCGGCGGGGCCCCCCGGCGCCACGCTCGCCACCACGAGCCCGTTGGACGCGCGCCAGTCTTCGAAGTTCTGGGGTGGCGTCACGTCCAGCCCGGTCCAGGCGCGGCGCACGGCGCCGGCGGCCAGGAGGAGATCAGCCACGCGGAGCGCCCGCTCGATGGGGATCGCAAAGCCGAGCCCGATCGAGCCGCCGCTGTTGGAGAGGATCGAGGAATTGACGCCGACCACCTGGCCGAGCGCGTTGGCCAGCGGCCCGCCCGAGTTGCCGGGGTTGATGGCGGCATCGGTCTGGATCATGTCGAGGTAGAGCCCGGCCTGCCCCTCGGACGGCAGGATGTTCCGGCCAGTAGCGCTCACGACGCCGGCGGTCACCGTCGGCTCGGTGTTGCCGAGGTAATCGGCGTAGGGGTTGCCGAGGGCCACGACCCATTCGCCGACCATGAGCTCGCCGCTCTTGCCCAGCGGCACGGTGGGGAGGCCGCGCCCGGTCACCTGGATGACCGCGATGTCGGCGACGGGGTCCGCGCCGACGAGCCGCGCGGGGAGCTGGGTGCCGTCGCGGAGGGTGACGGTGATCGACTCGGCCCCGGCCACGACGTGCTGGTTGGTGAGGATGACGCCGTTGCTCCGGATGATGAAGCCGGTGCCGGAGCCGCGAACGAGCTGGGAGGCGTACCGGGGGACGAACATGTCGGCCCACGAGGAGCGCATGGCCACCTGCTGGCGCGCCGCGACGCTGATGGAGACGACGGCCGGCGCGAGGCGCTCGACGGCGGTGACGATGGCGGTACGCCGGCTGACCTCGACCGTGGCCTGGGCGGGGAGGGCGGGGGCCACGAGCGCCAGCAGGAGGGCGGAGAGTGCGGGCGTGCGGCGCAACGTCATGCGGCATCCCCGGAGTGGTCGGCGAACGCCTCCGCCGGGTACTCGGCGGAGACGAAATACAATCCTTCCGGCGGCGCGGGCGGACTGGTGTCGGCGTTGTCCTCGCGCCCGAGCAGGGTGGTCATGTCCTCGACCGGGCGCCGCTCCGAGCCCGATGTCCACCATCGTCCCGACCAGCATCCGGACCATGTGGTGGAGGAACCGGTCGGCGACGACGTGAAACGTGTACCCCCGGCCCTCGTCCCGCTCCCGCCACTCGGCGCGCCGCAACGTACAGAGGAAATGCGGCTTCGGCTCCCCCTTGACCGCGAAGGCCCGGAAGTCGTGCTCGCCGGGCAGCGCCGACGCGGCCTTCCGGAGCAGGACGGCGTCGAGCGGGCGCCCGAGCGCCCATTCATACGGCCGCCGGAACGGGGACATGGCGGCGGCGTCCACCCCGATTTCGTACCGGTACTCGCGGCCGAGCGCGCTCTTTCGCGCATGGAACCCCGGGACGGCCGTCCGCACCCGCTCCACCCAGCAGTCACGCGGGAGGAGCGCGTTCATGGCTCGGCGCACCGCGTCCGGCTCCCATTTGGCCGCCAGCGAGAAGCTGACGCCCATCCCGACGGCGTGGACCCCGGCGTCCGTTCGCCCCGCGCCGTGCGCCACCACCCGCCGGCCCGCGAGGCGCTCCAGCACGCCCTCGACCTCGGCCTGGACGGTCCGGCCGGATGCCTGTCGCTGCCAGCCGAGAAAGCGGCCGCCATCGAAGTGCAACTCGGCAAGAAAAGTCCGGCTCATCGGCGCGAAATCTAGCCCGTTTGACGGGCCTCCGGCAAGACGCGCAAATGCTTGTCAGAATTGACAAAAGGCCCTGTCGACGGCTACGATTTTCGTGCACTTCTCCCCCCGCGTGCCGCGGGGGCGTCGAAGGGAGGCGTTGGGCGGGGCGGCGAGCGGGTCGGCGAGGAGTGTCGTGGGTGCTGCGGAAGCAATCAGTACTTGCGAATGACCCCGACCACCACGCCCTGAATCAGCACGTCGCGCTCCTGGATCCGGATGGGCTGCATGGCGTCGTTGGCAGGCTGGAGCCGGATCCAGCCGTCGGGCTCCCGGTAGAACTTCTTGACCGTGGCCTCCGAGCCGTTGATGAGGGCGATGACCATTTCGCCGTTCTCGGCGTTGTGGCGGCCGTGGACCACCACGAAATCTCCGTCGATGACGTGGGCGTCGATCATGGAATCGCCGCGCACCTGCAGGGCGTAGTTCGGGCCGCGCGCCGGGAGCATCTCGTTGGGCACCGCGAGCGACTCGCCGTGCATGACGGCCTCGATGGGGGTGCCGGCGGCCACCCGTCCGAGGATCGGGATTTCGCTGGCCACGGCGGTGCCCTTCGGCGGCAGCACCTCGATGGACCGGCTCTCGTTGTAGGAGCGGCGGATGTACCCCTTCCGCTCCAGGTTGGTCAGGTGCTCGTGCACGGTGGCGAGCGACTGAAAGCCGAAGTGCTCGGCGATTTCCTCGAAGCTCGGCGCGTACCCGTTGTCCGCAATCTGTGCTTGCAGGTAGGTCAGGATATCGCGTTGCCGGCGGGTGAGAGGCATGACCGTCCTCCGAGGGGATGACCGAAGAGAGCCCGAATCAAGCTACCCGAACACCTCCCGAAGGTCAAGCCCGATTGCCGCGGTGGCTTGAGGCGGCCGGCGCCTCTTATCTTGCGGTGTCAATTGCACATCTGGTCCGGCCCCGCCTGAGCGGTCGGGGCGCCAAGGATGTCGCGCGGGGCGCGGCGCTCACGGGAGACACGCGGTGACCGAACCGGGCGCTCAGTTCGAGCAGGTATTGCCACCTGAACAGGTGGAAGAGCTGCTGCGCACGCTGGTCAAGGCATCGCGGGCCTTTCAGATGTACCTCCCCAACAATCCCATGTTTCATCGTGCGGCCAAGAACCTCGAGACGGCCTTCGAGCCGGTCTGGTCGGCCGTCGACGAGCTGGTGCTCACCGTCCAGGAAACCGATTTCGTCTGGGAAGGGACGGTGGTGTACCACCAGCTCAGCAAGGCGGACAGCCTCGCCTGGACGCTGTACAAGGACGGGCTGCGCGTCCTCACCCTGCGCAAGGGCGTGGAAGTGGAGGAGTTGCCGCGCCTGCTGCGCGTGGTGAACAAGGTCCGCGGGCTCAGCCCGGACGCCACCGAGGACCTGTTCACCCTCCTGTGGACCGAGGAGTTTCAGTACGTCGACGTGCGCTTCACGGAGTTCGTCCAGGACTTCGGCACGGCGGAGCTGGTGCCCGGCGCGCAGTACTCCGCGGGCGCGAGTTTCGCGGACGAGGTGAAGACCGATCTCGCCGGGGCGGGGCCCGGCGAGGGGATCGGGGGGGTCGCGGCTCAGGGGGAGACCGTGGCCGAGGGGGAGGAGGCTGGCGCCGCCGGGGAGGCGGGCGGCGCCGTGGACGCCGTCGACCGGCCCCGGGGCGTCGTCGACATCGACGAGTTCGACTCGACGCTGTACTTCCTCGATGCCGGCGAAATCGACATGCTCAGCGCCGACCTCCAGCTCGAGTACACGCGGGACCTGCGCGACGCGTCCCTCAGCGCCCTCTACGACCTCTTCGAATCGTACGCCGAGGACGAGGTCCGCGAGGAGATCCTCGGGGTGATCGAGACCCTCTTTCCCAGCATGCTGAACGCGGGCGAGTTCCGCGCGAGCGCGGCCGTGTTGCGCGAAACGCGCGCCCTGGCCGAGCGTGCGCCGGGACTGCAGCAGGGGCATCGTGATCGGCTGGCCAAGTTCGTGGCGCAGCTGAGCGAGCCGGCCATCGTGAGCCAGTTGATGCAGGCGCTCGACGAGGGCACGGGCCGCCCCAGCGACGCCGACATCATGGAGTTGCTCCGCGAACTGCGGCCCGGCGCGCTGTCCACCCTCGTGGAGTGGACGCCCCGGCTTACGTCCGCACCGGTCCGCGCGTTGGTGGAGGCGGCGGTGCAGCAGCTGGCGTCGGCCCACCAGGGCGAGTTGCTGCGCCTGTTACGGTCGGGAGACCCCGAGGCACTGCCGGGTGCGATCGACCTGGCCGGCCGGCTGAAACTCGAGGGCGCCGTGGCCGGGCTTGGCGACGTGATGGGCCGCGCCGACGCCGGGCTCCGCCTGGCCGCGACCGACGCGCTGGTCCAGATCGGAACGCCCGGCGCGCTGGTCCTCCTCGAGAAGGCGATCGGCGACGACGACCGCGCGGTGCGGGTCGCCGCCCTGAAGGCGCTGAGCGCCCGCGGGTACAAGGGCGCGCTCCGGCGCGTCGAGGAGGTCGTCGCGGGGAAGGGCCGCAAGGACCTCGATTTCAACGAGCGGCGCGCGTTCTTCGAGGCGTACGGCGCCATCGTGGGGCCGACCGGCGTCGCCACGCTCGGCGACCTGCTGGCGCGGCGCGGCTTCTTCCGCCGGAAGCAGAACGCCGACGTCCGGATGTGCGCCGCGCTCGGGCTGGGAAAGATCGGCTCGCCCGAGGCGCGGGCGGTGCTCGAATCAGTCGCGGAGGACAACGACCGCCAGGTGCGCAACGCCGTGGCCGCGGCACTCCGGGGGGTGGCGGAATGAGCCAGGACCCGCAGTCCGCCGACCACAACCTCCGTCATGACGGGCGGAGCCTCCTCCTCTCGTTCTACGCCGCGCTGCGGAGCCTCAAGCTGTACCCGCTCGAGAACACCACGGTGCAGAAGGCGCTCGACGACCTGCTCGCCTCGGGCCAGCAGCTGCTCGGCGACGAGGACGACGTGGAAATCCGCGCGTCGGGCGACTTCCTGTTCGTCAACGACACGCGGCTCCGCCTCGAACTCGACAACTACGCCTCCTTCAGCCAGGTGCTCGGCCTCCTCCGCACGTTCGAGGTCGGGACCCTCCGCATCGTGCGCGGCGTCGAGCGCCGCGAATGGCAGGCGCTGCTCAGCGTCTTCCTCAGCCTCGGCACCCGGGACGCGGCGGGGAGCCGGTTCGAGGAGCTGATGACCCGCCTGCAGCGGGCCGACATCCGGCACCTCCAGCTGGAGCCGCTCACGGCGGTCGAGGAGCAGGAAGACTCCGCCGAGGCGCGCGAAGTGGCGAAGCGGACCTACGCGCAGGGCGTCGCGGTCACCAAGGACGTCGTGAACAGCGTGCGGATGGGGCGCACCGCCAACCTCAAGAAGGTGAAGCGGGCGGTGCAGCTGGTGGTGGACCAGGTGCTGAACAACGAGACCTCGATCGTCGGCCTCACGACCATCCGGGACTACGACGAATACACCTTCACCCACTCGGTCAACGTCTGCATCTTCTCCGTCGCCCTCGGCAAGAAGCTCGGGTTCGGCAAGCTGCAGCTCTACGACCTCGGGCTCGCCGCGCTGCTGCACGACATCGGCAAGGCGCGGATTTCCCTCGATATCCTCAACAAGACCACCGGGCTGGACGAGGCGGAATGGAAGGTGATGACCCGCCACCCCTGGTTCGGCACGCTCACGCTGTTCAGTTCCCGCCGCTACGAGGAGACGCCCTACCGGGCCATCCTCGTGGCGCACGAGCACCACATGAAGACCGACCTGACCGGCTACCCGCGGGCCATCCGCCCGCGGACGCTGGGGTTGTATTCGCGGCTGGTGGCCGTGGCGGACGGGTTCGACGCGGCCACGACCCGGCGCAGCTATCAGACGGTGCCGATCCAGCCGGACGCCGGTCCTGAAGGAGATGTGGGAAAATCCCCAGCGTGGCTACGACCGGGTCCTGGTCAAGGCGCTCATCAACCTCATCGGCATCTACCCGATCGGCACCTGCGTCATTCTCGACACCCTCGAGGTGGCCATCGTCGCCGGCCCGAACCCCGATCCGACCGTGCTGAACCGGCCCATCGTCCGCATCGCCATCGACACGAACGGTGCCGTGCTTCCGCCGCCGGGTGACCTGGCGGACCTGTCCGACGGCAACGGCCAGGGCGGCTACGCGCGGTCGATCGTCAAGGTGACCGACCCGGCCCGGTACGGCCTCGTGGTGGGCGACTATTTTGTCTGACCTCCGCGTGCCGAGCGCCTGATGTTCGATACCGCGCGCGTCCTCCAGCGCTACGCCAAGGTCCTGGTCTGGCTCGGCCTGTCCCTGGCGACGGTGGCGCTGCTGCTCGACTTCCGCTGGATCGAGCAGCCGATCCCCACCCTCGTCATCCTGGTCGCGGTCGCCGCGCTGCGCGCCTCCCCGGTCCGGCTCAGCAAGTACTCGTACCTGACCCAGCACGGCGTCCCGGTCGTGGTCGGCATCCTGGTCGCCGCGCCCTCCCAGGTCGTGGCGGGCATGGCCGCCGGCGTGTACCTGGTGGACACCCTCTGGCTGCGGAAGCCGATGGGTGCCGGCCTGGTCAACGCCGGCCGGGAGAGCATCGCCTTCATGGCGGCGTTCGGCATCTTCGCGCTGGTCTGGCGGCTCAGCGGGTCGCCCTCCACCGGACTGGACTTCCTGCCGGCCGCGTTCACGCTGGCCGGCACGTACTTCTTCCTGTCGCGGGCGCTCTTCTACTTCACCCTGCTGCTGCGCGACAAGCTCGAGAGCGAAGAGCGGCTGCTGATCCTGCGCTACGAGGTCGTGGCGTACCTGCTGACGCTTGGCGCCGCGGCCATCATCGTCGGGGCCATCCAGGTGCTCAGCCCGCCGGGGTGGGCGGCGGTGCTGGCCGTGGTCGGCGTGTTCGGGCTCCTCACCAAGAAGATCCTCGAGGAGGCCATCGCCGCGGAGGACCTGAACAAGGTCCACCTCATGGAGACGGCGATCACCACCAACGTGACGCTGATGGACTCCTTCCAGCAGATCGAGCGGCTGGCCCACCGCCTGCTCGACTGGGGCGATCTCCGGATCTATCGACGGGACGACCAGGACGTCGTGACGCTGGCCTACCGTGGCGAGGTAGGGCGCAGCGGCCGCGGCGAGGTGCCCGCGGAACTCGAGCCGCTGCGCCGGGAGGCCATCGCCACGGCGGAGCCGGTCATCGTGCACGACACCTCGAAGGACGCGCGGATGCCGATGGCGGCGTCCGACACCCAGAGCCTGGTGATCCTGCCGCTCCGGTTCGGCTCGGACGTGATCGGGACCCTCGAGCTGGAGCACCACAAGCGTCACATGTACCGCGGCCGCGATCTCGCCGCGATGGCCACGCTGGCCACCCAGGTGGCCACCGCCATCCACATCGCCGAGCTGCGGCGGCCGCTGGTCACCACGGTGGACAGCATCGGCTCCCAGGTGGGCGCCCTGGCGCGGGCCACGGAGTCGCTGCACGCCTCGGCCGACGCGCTCACCGCCGCGTCCAAGTCGCTCCGCTTCGGCCTGGCGGAACAAGACGCCTTCGTGACCGCGGGACTGCAGGCGACGAAGGCGCTCGCGAGCGGGTCCGCCGAAATGGCCATCCAGGGGAAGCGGGCGGCGGAGGCGAGCGGCCGCGCCTCCGAGACGGCGGCCCGCAACCGGGAGACGATCCGCGACGCGATCCGGAGGCTGGTGGACCTGAAGCATTTCGTGGCCGAGAGTTCTCGCCAGGTGACCGAGCTGGGCAACGTGACGAAGCGGATCACCGGGTTCATCGGCTCCATCCGCGAAATCGCCGACCTGACGAACCTGATTTCGCTGAACGCCGCCATCGAGGCGGCGCGGGCGGGGCAGGAAGGGAAGGGGTTCGCCGTGGTGGCGGCGGAGGTGCGTGAACTGGCCGACCAAAGCGCCGTGGCCGCGCGGGAGGCCGGCGGGCTGCTCGCCGCGATCGCGGAACAGGTCACTGAGATCACCGCGCAGATGTCCCACGGCGAGCGCGCGGTGGAAGGCGTGGAGCAGCTCGGGGAGGCGGCCGTCGAGGCGCTCGAGGGGATCGTGAACGTCACCCGCGAGGCGGGCACCGCCGCGCAGCGGATCGGCGAGACGGCGGGCCAGCAGGAAGGGGCCTTTGCCAAGCTCCAGGAGCAGATCGGGCACCTGGCGACGGTGTCCGCCAAGATCCGCGAGGAAACCAATGTCCTCGCGAGCCAGGCGGGGCGTGCGGCCGGGGCGCAGGCGGAGCTGGACGAGGCGATCCGACAGCTCGAAAAGGTCTCCACGCACCTGCAGTCGATCGCGCGCCACTTCACCGTCGGCTCGTGAACCGTGGCGGAAGTCGTCGCGGATCGCGCTGGGGAGCAATCTCGGCGACCGGGCGGGGCATCTCGCCGCCGCCCGCGCGGCGCTGGCGGCGCTCCCCGGCACCCGCGTGCTGCGCACCTCCACGGTCGAGGAGACCGCGCCGCTCGGCGGGCTCGACCAGCCCGCCTACCTGAACCAGGTCGCCCTGCTCGAGACGTCGCTGGAACCGCGCGCGCTGCTCGAGGCCTGCCAGGCCATCGAGCGCGCCGAAGGACGGACGCGCGGCGGGCGGTGGGCCTCGCGCACCCTCGACCTGGACATCATTCGGTACGGCCCGCGCACGGTGGCCGAACCTGGACTGACGATCCCGCACCCGGAGCTCCCCAACCGCGATTTCTGGCAGCGCGGCCTGGCGGAGGTGGAACGCCATGAGTGACCAACCGAAGCCCTTGACCACGCTCGATATCGTGGCGATGAAGCGGGCCGGCAGGAAGATCGTCTCCCTCACCGCCTACGACGCGCTGATGGCGCGCATGCTCGACATGTCCGGGGTGGATCTCATCCTGGTCGGCGATTCCGTCAACCAGGTCGTAGCCGGCCGGCCCACCACGCTGAGCGCCACGCTCGACCAGATGATCTACCATGCCCGGGCGGTGCAGGGGGCCGTCCGCCGGGCGCTGGTGGTCGTGGACCTCCCGTTCCTCAGCTATCAGGTCACGCCGGAGGAGGCGATCCGGAACGCCGGCCGCGTGCTCCAGGAGACCGATGCGGCGGCCGTGAAGCTCGAGGGCGGCGTGACGATGGGGCCGACCATCCGCGCGCTGGTGGACCGGGGGATTCCAGTCATGGGCCACGTCGGGCTCACGCCGCAATCGGTGCACGCCCTCGGCGGCTACCGGGTGCAGGGCAGGGAGGAGGGCGCCGCCGCGCGGCTCTTGGCGGACGCCCGCGCCGTCGAGGAGGCGGGCGCGTTCAGCGTGGTGCTCGAACTCGTCCCCTCCGCGCTTGCCGCCCGCGTGACGACGGAGCTCGCGATCCCGACCGTGGGGATCGGCGCCGGCGCCGGCTGCGACGGGCAGGTGCTCGTGCTGCCCGACATGCTCGGCATGAACCCCTCCTTCACGCCGAAATTCCTCAAGCGGTACGCCGACCTCGACGCCACCATCCGGGCGGCCGTGTCGGCGTACGCGGAGGACGTCCGGGCCGGACGCTACCCCGGGGCGGAGCACAGTTTCGAGTGAACCAGAACCCCGCCCCCAGAGAGTTCACGACCCCGGCGGGGATCCGTGCGTGGGTGACGGCTCAACGGGCGGGGGGCTCCCGAATCGGGTTCGTGCCCACCATGGGCTTTCTGCACGAGGGGCATCTGCAGACTGGTGGACGCCGCGCGGGCGGTGTCCGACGTGGTCGTGATGAGCATCTTCGTCAATCCGCTCCAGTTCGGCCCCACCGAAGACCTCGCCCGCTATCCCCGCGACCTTCCCCGCGACCGCGCGCTGGCCGCCGGCCGGGGCGTGGATGCGCTGTTCCTCCCGGACGTCTCCGTCATGTACCCGCCGGGCTCCGACACCCGGGTGGTGCCCGGCCCCGCCGCCGACCGCTGGGAGGGCGCGGCGCGTCCCGGGCACTTCGCGGGCGTGCTCACGGTGGTGGCCAAGCTCTTCCACCTCGTGTCCCCCGACGTGGCGGTGTTCGGGCAGAAGGACGCGCAGCAGGTGGCGCTCATCCGCCGCATGGTGCGGGACCTCGACTGGCCGGTGGCCCTGGTGGTGGCCCCCACGACGCGGGAGCCCGACGGCCTGGCCCTGAGCAGCCGGAACACCTACCTGACCGCCGCCGACCGCCGCGACGCCGCGGGGCTGAGCGCGGCGCTTCGCGCGGCGCACGACGCGTGGCGGGGCGGGGAGACCGACGGCAGGCGCCTGGAGGCGGTGGCGCGACGGGCGCTCGAGGTGTATCCCGGTGTGCGCCCGGAGTATATTTCCGCCGTCGAGCCCGATGCGCTCGCCCCCGCCGAGACCGTGGGGGCGGGGTGCCTCATGCTGGTCGCCGCTCGGGTCGGATCGACGAGGCTGATTGACAACGTCGTGTTCGGGGAAGGGATCCCGTGATGCAGCGCCACTTGATGAAATCCAAGATCCACCGCGCCACGATCACCTCGGCGGACCTCCATTACGAGGGCTCGCTGACGGTGGACGAGGACCTGCTCGACGCCGCCGACCTTCGGACGCACGAGGAGGTCCAGGTCGTCAACGTGAACAACGGCGCGCGGTTCAGCACGTACGTCATCCCGGGCCCGCGCGGTTCCGGCGTGCTTCAGCTCAACGGCGCCGCGGCCCGCCTCGGCATGGCCGGCGACCTGGTCATCGTCATCTCCTACGGCCTCTTCGACGAGGCGGCGGCGGCCCGGCACCACCCGACGGTGGTGTTCGTGGACGACAAGAACCGCATCGTCCGTCCGCCGCTCCGGGCCGAAGGCTGACGCGGTGACCGGCGGCTCCGCGCACGCGGGAATCTCCCCAGCCCTCCGGCCGACGCTGCCGGCCTGGGCCGAGATGACGCCGGAACGGGTCGCACACGTCGAGCGGGTGGCCACGCTCGTGTCGGGGTGGGCGGAGCGGATGGGGGTGCACGACTCCGAGCGGAACCGGTGGCTCAAGGCCGTCTGGCTGCACGACGCCCTTCGCGACGCCAGCCGCGAAACGCTTGGCCAGTGGGCCTCGAGCTCCTCGGGGCCCATCGAGCTCTGGCACGGGCCGGCGGCCGCCGCGCGCGCCAAGGCGGAAGGGGAGACGGATCGCGGGGTGCTCGACGCGGTGCGATACCACTCCCTCGGGCTCGCCGAGTGGGACATGGTCGGCCGCGTGCTCTACTGCGCCGACTATCTCGAGCCGGGCCGGACGTTCGACGTCGCGGCGCGCGCCGAACTCGCGGCACTATTCCCGCGCGACGTGGCGGGCGTCATCCGCGCGGTGGCGCGCGCCCGGCTCTCCTACCTGGCGCGCTCCGGGTGGCCGCTGCCCGAGCCGATGGTGCGGTTTTGGAACAGCCTGTCCGTCGTCTCGCCCTGATCGGGGCGGGAGTCCTCCTCCTCGCCTTCCTCGCATTCCAGTACCGGTCGGCGCCCTCCGCGCTGCCCGACCACGCCTATCCGGTTCCCGGTGGACGCGACCGCCTCATGGTCGAGGTGCTCAACGGCTCGGGCCGCGCGGGGCTCGCCCGGACGGCGACGCGCGTGCTGCGCCGCGGCGGGCTCGACGTCGTCTTCTTCGGGAACGCCGAGGGCGACCCGTCCGCGGTCACCCAGCTTCTCGTTCGCCGCGGCGACAGCACCGCCGCCCGCCGCGCGGCGCGCCTCCTCGGCGTCGGCGTCACGACGTGGGCCCCCGACTCGACCCGGCGGGTGGACCTGACCGTCATCCTGGGGGCGGATTACCAGCCCCCGGACGAAGTGCATCCCTGACGGCCCGCTGACGCAGCCCGATCACCACGTCCATCACGTTGGTGCCCGTCGGACCGGTGTGCAGGAGGGCCCCGGCGGCCTCGAGCGCGTGGTAGGCGTCGTGCGCCGAGAGGTCTGCCTCCGGATTGCGACCCAACCCGGCGATTCGCGCCCAGGTGGCGCCGTCCACCAGCGCGCCGGCGGCGTCGGTGGGGCCGTCCCGGCCGTCGGTGCCCGCCGCCAGCAGCGCCACGCCGGGCACGTCGTCGAGTTCGGCCGCCGCGGCGAGTGCCAGCTCCTGGCAGCGGCCGCCCTGGCCGGCGGTGCCCGCGCCGAGCGACACCGTGGTCTCGCCTCCCCATACGAAACAGCTCGCCCCGCCGCCGCCGGCCCGCAGGAAGGCGCCGATGCGGGTGCCTGCCTCCCGCGCCTCTCCGGAGAGGTCGGAGGCGCCGGCCAGCACCGGGAGCCCCAGCTCCTGCGCGCGGCGCGCGACGCCCCGAACCGCGAGGCGGTTGCTCGCGATGACGTGGGTCGTCACGTTTCGGAAGACGGCATCGCCCGGCTTGAGGGTGTCGGGGAGGTCGCCGGCGGCCTGGCGCTCGAGGAGTCGGCGCACCGACACCGGGATGTCGCGCGCCCCGGCCACGGACTCGAGGAGACTCAGCACCTCCCGCGCCCAGCGCGGGTCGGGGGCGCAGGGGCCGGAGCCGACGGTGCCGGGGTCGTCGCCGATCACGTCGGAGATGCAGAGCACGGTGACGGGCCGTGGCGCGAGGGCCGCGGCGAGGCGCCCGGCACCCCAGCGGAGGCAGCGCTTCCGGACGGTGTTGACCGCCACGATGTCGCGGCCGCTGCCGAGGAGGAAACTCCAGAGTGCCGCGAGGTCGCCGGCGGTGACGCCGTCCACCGGTGCGGCGGCCAGGCTCGACGCGCCGCCGGAGAGGAGGACCAGCGCCTGGTGGTCGGCGTGCACCGACGCCACGGCGTCGGCGATCGCCTCGGCCGCTCGCGCCGACGCAGGCCCGGGGAGGGGGTGGTCGCCCGTGACGTACCGCAGCGCGCGGTTGGCGGGCCTGGCGCCCGAGGCGCCGACCACCACGCCGCCGGCGAACGACGCCTTCGACTGGTCGAGCATCGACACCGCCGCCCCGGCCATGCCCGCCGCCGCCTTGCCGAGGGCGATGACGTGTACCGGCGCGCGCGGAGGGGAGCGGCCGCTCGGAGAGCTCGTGGCGCACCGCCGCCGCGGGGTCGGCGGCCCGCAGCGCGGCGCCGTAGAGATCGAGCAGGAGTTCGCGCATTCCCTAGTATGGGGCCCCGAGCCCCGCCGTCCAAGGAGCACAACGTGACCGTACCCGAGCGCCCCGTCGTCACTGTCACCCGCCGCCTCCCTGCGCCCGTGGAGTCGGCCCTCGCCGAGCGCTTCGACGTCCGGCTCAACCGGGAGGACACGCCGCTCGACGCGGCCGGGCTTCAGGAGGCGCTGGCCACTTCCGATGCCGTGCTCTGCACCGTCTCCGACCGGCTGGGCGCGGAGGTGCTCGGCGTGGAGCCGCTTCGGGCGCGGCTTCTGGCCAATTTCGGGGTGGGGTTCGAGCACATCAACCTGGACGCGGCACGCGCCAGGGGCATCGCCGTCACCAACACGCCCGGCGTGTTGACGGAAGACACCGCCGACCTGGCCGTGGCGCTGATGCTGATGGCGATGCGCCGGCTCGGGGAGGGGGAGCGGGACCTTCGTGCCGGCCGCTGGGCCGGCTGGCACCCGATGCATCACCTCGGGCGGCGGCTCTCCGGCAAGACGCTCGGCATCGTGGGGATGGGGCGGATCGGACGGGCGGTGGCGCGGCGCGCGGTGCACGGCTTCGGGATGCGGCTCCTCTATGCGAGCCGGACGGAGCTGCCCGCCGGCGAGGCGGCGGCGCTCGACGCGGTGCACGTCGAGTTGGACCGGGTGTTCGCCGAATCGGACGTGGTGTCACTGCACGTGCCGTCGAGCGGGGAGACGCGGCACCTGGTGGACGCGCGCCGGCTCGAACTGATGCCGCCGCACGGCATTCTCATCAACACCTCGCGGGGCGACGTGGTGGACGAGGGGGCGCTGGTGGACGCGCTGGCAGCGTGGAGTGATCGCGGGGGCGGGGCTGGACGTCTACGCGGAGGAGCCCCGGGTGAACCCGGGGCTCCTGGCGCTCCAGAACGTGGTGCTGCTGCCGCATCTCGGCAGCGCGACCGTCGAGTCCCGCATCGCCATGGGGATGCGGGCCTTCGAGAACCTGGTGGCGTGGAGCGAAGGGCGGGAGCTGCCGGACCGGGTGGTGTAGGGTGGGCGGCTACTCTCCCCACGCCTCGGCGAACAGCGAGGGCAGGTCGATCAGGAGGGGCGGGGCGTCGGGCGCAGGCCTCCACTCGAGCGTTTCCGAGGCCACCTCGGGGCGCTCGTCGCTGGGGCGCCAACGCTCGATCACCCGTGCGTCCGGATCCACGATCCAATACTCGGGAACTCCGGCGCGCTGGTAGCGGCGGCGCTTGAGAATCCGGTCATCACGTGCGGTGGTGGGGGAGAGCGCCTCGACGGCCAGCAGCAACGACGAGGCATCGGCCCAGGTGCGAATCCGCCTGGGGAGAGTGGCCGGGAGAACGAAGAGGTCGGGCTGGAGGATCTCATCCTCGCCGAAGGCCAGGTCGGCTGGAGACCAGAGGATCCGGCCCGCGCCCGTCCGCTGCAGGTACGGGCTGATTCGATCGTAGAGCGCTGCCAGGACGCTCTGGTGGAGCGGGGATGGCGCGGGCGTCACGACCAGCTCGCCCGAGACGAGTTCGTACCGCTTGCCGTCGTCCGGCAGCGCCCGGACCATTTCCGCGGTCCAGCGGGTTTCCGTCTGTGGCATACCCATAAGGTGGGCTCCTCGGCGCCGAGTAGGCAAGTGGGCATGCCGGAGGATGAGGCTCGGTCGGCGAGCCTGCGTCATCGACTCGCCGCGGGACAATCCCTGATGAAGCGCTCGCGCCTTCTCAGCTCTCGGTGTAGACCTCGATCTTCCCCTTCCTGGCCGCCACCACCAGCGCGGCGTGATCCCGCTCCGCCTGGTCGGCGTACGCGGCGGCGAACTTGGCGACCGACTTGTCGAACACCTCCTTGCTGCCGAGGTAGCCCGCGATCATCGCCGGATCCCCGGAACGGGCGTGGGCCCGGGCCACCGTCCAGCCGCAGACGGCGCCGTACTCGGCCATGGTCGAGCGGCTGAAGATCTCCACCATCGGCTTGAGCTTCACGTCCCGCAGCTGGCGGAGGTAGAAGTCGCGCCCGCTCCCGCCCCGTGTCCACCCCAGGAAGATGTCGCTGGCGGCCTGCATCAACCGCTGCCCTTCCACGATGCGCTGGCCATCATTGGCATACTTCCCATTGGCGACGAAGGGCGCCAGCACCGACCGGCGGGCTTCCTTGACTTGCAGGAAGAGCGGGTCGTCGTCTCCGGCCATCATTAGGAACACCGCGCAAAGAGTGCCGACACTCCCGACGCCCACGACCTTGAGGGCGAAGTCCGCCACCTGGTACCGATCCAGGATCACTCGGCGGTCGTCAGGAAGAGTCTTCCGGTAGTCGGCGAAGGCGGCCTCGATGTTGGACCGGATCTGGGGCGTAGAGAGCATCTGGTGGTGGTAGATGAGCGGTGGGTTGTCCTTGATGACGTGCCGGCCTCCCTGCGTCTCCGCCATCTTCGGGAAGTCGTCCACAGCCGCAGAGCGCGACGTCGCCTTGGCCAGCCGCTTCCGGAACCGGGCCACCCCGGCCTTGTCGGTGAACGATGC
Organism: uncultured Gemmatimonadales bacterium; assembly: GCA_963777835.1. Lineage (GTDB taxonomy): Bacteria > Gemmatimonadota > Gemmatimonadetes > Gemmatimonadales > GWC2-71-9 > SPDF01. The sequence continues at coordinate 281,107 of CAVZRK010000006.1, forward strand.
GGCCAGCGCCTCCGAGTCGATGCGGCTGTACCAGACCTCCATGGCCTTCATCTCGGCGAATTCCGCCATGTGCTCGCGATAGCTCCGGACGCAGGCCTCGGCCGCGTCTCGCTGGTCGGCCGCGGAAAAGCCGTTCGACCGGGCGGCGAGGACCATGCTGGCGGCCAGCCGCTTGACGTCCCACTCCCACGGGCCTGGCATGGTCTCGTCGAAATCGTTGATGTCGAAGATGGTCTGGCGTTCGGGCGTCGCGAAGACGCCGAAATTCAGCAGGTGACAGTCGCCGCAGGCCTGGACCGGGATCCCGGTGGCCGGCGTCGTGGCGAGGTCCGCCGCCATGATGTTGGCGGTGCCGCGGTAGAAGGTGAAGGGTGAGGCCAGCATCCGCCCGTGCCGGATGGGGATGAGCTCGGGCAGCCGCCCCTTGCTCGACTCGACGACCAGGGCGACCGGATCCCGCCGGCGAGCCGCAGGCGCCCAGCCGGCGTGGTCTGCGCGCGGCTGTTTCTCCCGGAGCGCCTTGCCGGCAGCCCGGCGTTCCTCGCGAGTCGGCTGCGGCGCGGCGCGGGAGGCCGGCTTCGTGGTGCGTGGACGGGGTTCGCGTCGGGCCATCGCGGCTCTCCTGGTGGGGGCTGCCGAAACCTAAGCTCCCGGCCCTGGGTGCGCCTTGGAGTTCTGGGAAGATAGAATGAAAGAGCCCGGCCATGCTGGCGGGGCTGTCACGGTAGCTACTGCTTCCGCGTGCGCCCGCCTTGAATTCTGCGGCCGAGAGGACCACGTGCCCGACTGACTGTGCAATAATGACCTGTCCGCTCGGCATGTCGAGGACCTGCACCAGGCCGGTGGCGATTTCCTGCGCGTGGTCATGCCAGTTCTTGTTCCAGATGGCCAGAGAGATGGCCCCGGTGCGGGTGATCGACCCACCCTCCCGTGAACGACAGAGCCCCGCCTTGCAGGCGGGGCTGAGTCGTTCCGGCGGGGCCCGCCCACGGCGTCAGCAGGAGGGCGAGATGTTGAACTTGCCCGACTGGACGCTCGCCACCGGCCACGGCGACAGCGTGGAGGCGATGATCCGGTACCCGCCCGTCTTGTTGATCGACAGCGTGTTGAAGACGGCCAGCCCGTTGGCGCCCGAGATGGCATACGGCTGCGACGGCACCACCTTGGATCCGTTGTTCGTGACCGCCACGATGTTGACCTGCACGCCCGACAGCGGACGGCCGCTCTGGTCCGTCACCCTGATCGTGATGTTCGGCGTCATTATCGCGTTCAGCGCGTAGCACTGCGCGTTCGACGGCCCTGGCTGGAAGGTGAGGGCCACCGCGGTCGGATAGCTGGCCGTGAGCGAGAATGACTTGCTCGAGGACACCGCCCCGCTCGTGGCCTGGACCGTGAATGTGGAGGAGCCCGGCGCTGCAGGAACGCCGGACAGGCTGCCCGCGCCGGAGAGCGCCAGCCCAGCGGGTGGCGTTCCACCGGTGACCGACCAGGCGTACGTGCCGGTGCCGCCGGTGGCTTGGAAGGCGTGCGAATACGCCACGCCGACCGTCGCGCCGGGGAGTGGCGACGCGGTGGAGATGACGACCGGTGCCGGGAGGATCGTGATGCTGTAGGCCTGGTCAGCGGACAGCGGGCCGCTGGTGACGCGAACCGTGAAGCCGAACCCGCCGGACACGGTGGGCGTGCCGCTCAAGACGCCGGCGGCTGAAAGTGCGAGCCCGGCGGGCAGGCTGCTGCCTGGGGCTAGCGCCCAGGCATATGTGCCGATGCCGCCGGTGGCAGCCAGCGTGGCGGGGCCGTAGGTGATCGTCTGCTGTCCGTCCGGCAGGGAGGCCGTGGTGATACTGAGCGGCGTGAGCTGCACCGCCGTCACGGCGAACGATGCGGCCGCCGGCACGAAGGTCAACCCCGCCGCGCCGGGGGTGCCCGATGCGGTGTTGGCACCGGCGACGATGGTCCAGAGCGAGGCCGCCGTCCCATCGACGTCGGTCGCGACGGACGCCGAGGAGAATTGCGCGCCCGGATCGAACGCCACGGGAATTCCGCTGACCGGCGAGTGGCCGTTCCGCGTGGTGACCGTGACGCTGACCGGCGCAGCGATGCTGGTGCTGCCCACCGGGATGTCCTGCGGCGAGGACGGCCCCGTGCTCGACAGCGCCAGTTTGATGTCCACTGCGGCGAAGGGGCTGAACTTCACCACCTGGCTGCCGGTGCCGCCCCCTGCCACGCCGGCAAAGAGGTTGCCCGGCACGATCAGGCCGGCGAACTCCTGCAGCAGCCGCCCGACCATGCTCCGCGCCGCGACCACCGGCGGGGGGAGGGGATCGCAGGCGAGCCCGAGCGGGCTCGGATCGGAATAGGCCCCGATTTCAATCGTGCCGCCCGCCGTGGTGAGCACGGAATTGCCGGGGACGACCGACACATAGCCAGCCTCGACCCCGTGGGCCAGCCGAAGGTCGGAGTACGATGCGATATCGGGATCGTATTGGATGCACACGCCCGTCAGCACGGGGTCGGTGAACGTTACTTCGGGGTTGGAGACGAACTCCCACGCCCCCTGCTTGTACCCGTCGATCCCGTACCAGTCCAGGCTTGTCGGCAGCGGGTTCGTGGTCTTGTAGACCGACACGAAGGTGCCGAAGATGGTGCTCGGCACTTCGCCCTGCTCCACCTCCACCGCCGCGGAGTCCAGCGGGTCGCTCACGACCGTCGTCGGCGTGCTGTTCCGGATCAGCACCGTGTTCTGGGCGCTGAAAATGCCGCTCAGATCGGGCACCGGCGAGATGTTGTTTGAGCAGTACAGGAGGTAGATGAACTTGACCACCCGCTCTTGCGTGGCCGCGCTCTGCCCGCCGATGAGCTTGCCGTCGTAGTAGGTCGCGAGGGTGAAATTGACGAGCGAATCGACGTCAGTCTGCGCGAGGCTGGTGTTCCCGTCGCGCCGCGCCTTTTCGATGTTGTTGCTGTATCCCTGCGCCTTGCCGCGCCGCCCACCGCCAGGCCCGAAGAGCTGTGGAAGCAGGCTGTCGATGGCGCCCTGGGACCGGGCCTCCGTCGCGCATTCCGCCGGCAGGGTGGCGACGGCGAAGGGATTTACCTGGATCCGGGTGACGGTGCCCGGAATCGCGGCCGGGTCAGGTGCGACCTGTTCGCCGGAGCAGGCGGAGAGCACGACGACGGTGACAGCGAGAAGGAAATCGAGCCTGCGGTGCATCAACGCCTCCGTAAAGGACCGACGGGTGTTCGTTCAATCAACGGTATACAACAGGTAGGGGGAAGAACTTAGCCCATCGGGGGAGTGCCGCCAGTGGGGCGGCGATGCCTCAGTTTACTGCGTGCCGACGAGGGCCTGGAAGGCTGGGTCGCCGTTCAGGCTCCGGAGCCGCCACCCCGGATCGGGGGTGAACTCGCCCCGCCGCTCCGGGTTGGCGGCCAGGAAGGTCTTGAGGGCCTCCACGGCGCCCGGTTTGTCGTCCGCCAGCACCAGCGCAAAGGACGCCTGGAGGTAGAGGAAGCGTGTCGGGTCCGTCTCGGCGCTCAGGACTGCGCCCCGCGCCACAGCCTTCGCGCTGTCCTTGAGCCCTGCCCGCGCCAGGACCGCGGCCACCATCATTTGGCCCTCCGCCTTCTGGAACTCCGCGGACCCGCCCGCCAGGTCCCGGGTCAGCGCCTCGCTCTCGGCCAGTTGCCACGCCTTGGCGGGGTCGGGCGTCTGGGTCCGCATCGTCATCAGGTATAACTGGCAGGTCGTGAACGCCGGCTCGTCGGGGAAGCGCCGGAGCCCCTCCTCGCACCAGCGCTGCGCGTCGATCGGCTGGTCGAGGTCGTAGGCCGCATAGAACAGCCGCTCGACGATCTTGGGGGCGTTCGCAAGGAAAGCGTCGGCCTCGTAGGCGCGCCGTGCCGCGAGAATCACGTCCGTCTGGCTGGTGGCGGGGTCGTTGCCGTAGAGATGACTGAGCGACGCCCACGCCCCGGCCTGGGTGGGCCGGAGGCGGGTGGCCGCCTCGAGGTCGTTCCGCGCACTGGTGCGGAGCGCCGCGGCTTCGGCCGGATCCTGCTCGAGTCGGAGCAGGTATTTCCAGTACTGGAGGTTGCCCCGGAGCTCCAGCGCGTCGGCATCGTTCCCCCCAAGTGCCAGCGCCCGCCCGACGTCGCCCAGCCCCAGCCCGATCCAGGTGCCCGCCGCCACCGGATCGCTCAGGTATCGGCGCGACCGGAGGTAGGCCAGACGGGCCCGGAGGACGATCGGGTCGGCCCACTTGGGGTCGAGCGCCTCGGCCTGCAGCAGCAGCGAGTCCGCCGCCTGGAAGTCGGCATGGAAGGCGAGCGTGTCGCCCTGGTCGGCCGCCGCTTCGCCGTTCTTGCGCAACAGTTCCGCGCGCTGCACCAGCGACCAGGCCGCGCTGCTCCGCGTCCCTTCCTGCTGACTCCTGAGCTTGACCTCCTGGCCCAGCTCCTGGCGAATCAGGTCCGCCGCCTGCGTGGCGAGGGAGTCCCGGGCCCCGATGAGGTCGGTAGCCGGCCGCTCGAAGCTGGCGCGCTTCCCCATGTCGGCCCCGCTGTTCCCGTCCACCAGCCAGATCTGCACCCGGATTCGGTCGGGGCCGGCGGGCTCCACGCGTCCCTCCACAAGGGTCCCGGCCTTGAGCGCCCTTGCGACGCTATCGGGCGCCACGGAGGAATTCCGCCAGGCCCCCGCGCCGCCGCGCGACACGACGCTGAGTCCGGGCACCTGGCTCAACTGATCGATCAGCGCCTCGGTGAAGCCGTCGGCCAGGTGGCCGAGGTTGTGTTGCGGACTCTGATCTTCGAAGTAGAGGACGGCCACAGTGTGTCGGTCCAGGCCGCCGGCTTCTGCGGCGGGCGCGGAAGGTCCACGACTCAGCATCCAGGCCGCCGCGCCGCCCATGATGAGCAGACTGGCCGCCGCGATCACCGCCGGCCGGCGCCACAGCGGCCTGGCGACGGGGTGCTCCGCGGCCTGCAGGGCGGCGAACTGTTCCGCGGTCATCCGCACGCTCTGGTTCCGGGTGCTGGTCACCCGCACCCCTGCGCGCCGAGTGGCGGTGGCACCGAGCGGCGTGCCCATGATCTCACAGAAGGCCCTGGCTGTCTGCGGCCGATCGGCGGGCACCTTCGCCAGCGCCGCGAGCACCGCCTCCTCCACCTCGTCCGGCACCGACGCGCGGACCTCCTGGAGGCCCGAGACCGGCGTCATCGCGTGCCGGGCCATGATCGCACGCGCGTTGGGCCCGGTGAACGGCGGCGTCCCGATCAGCATCTCGTAGAGCACGCAGCCCAGACTGTAAATGTCGGCCGTCGGCCCGACATGCTCGCCCATCGACTGCTCGGGGCTCATGTACAGCGGCGTGCCGATGGCCATGCCGGTCTGGGTCAACTTATCGCCAGCCTCGGTGGCAGCGCGGGCGATGCCGAAGTCGGCCACGAGGCAATGGCCACCGGCAAGAAGGATGTTCTCCGGCTTGATGTCCCGGTGCACGACGCCGTGCTCGTGGGCGTAGCCCAGCGCATCGGCCACCTCGAGGGTGATGTGGATCGCGTCCTCGATCGGGAGCTGTTGTTCGCGGTCGAGGCGGTCGCGGAGCGACTCGCCGCGCACGAACGGCATGACATAGTAGAGGAGCCCGTCTGCCTGACCCGAGTCGTACAGGCCGAGGATGTGGGGATGCTGGAGCTTGGCGGCGAGGCGAATTTCCCGGTCGAACCGCTCGGAGCCGATGGAGGCGCCGAGTTCGGGATGGAGGACCTTTATGGCGACCTCGCGGCCGTGCTTCAGGTCCTGCGCGAGGAAGACAGTGGCCATGCCGCCAGCGCCGAGCTCGCGCTCGACCTTGTACCGGTCGGCAATGGCTGCCTGCAGTCGATCGAGGGTTTCGCTCACGGCTTCAAGTTAGGGCGTCCGGGCCGCCGCCGCCACGCGCGTGCTCACCCTTCTGGGCGTCCGCCCGATGTCCTCCAGCCGCCCCCGCGCTTCGCCGTTCGTCGAGTCCCGCGCGATCGCCGCCCGATACGCGGCCGCTGCCGAGTCCTCTTCAGGGGGCGCTCGCATCCGCCGCCTCCACCGGAGCGAGAGCACCGTGAGGACGAGCGCGAGCGGGGCGGTGATCAGGGCATCACCCCACTCCGACGAGAGCGCCGATTGGACGGTGGCGACGGAGAACATGACGGCAAAGCACATGCTGAGCACCCAGCGTCTCCCAACGCGACCCAGCTGTCCAATGCGCTTGACGCGTGCGAGATCGCCGGCGGCGCCGTCAGTGCCCGCGACGTTTGCCCCGTCGAGGCCGTCCGCCGGCCGTCTCGCCCAGGACGGCACGAAAGCTTCGTAGCACGCTTCGCAGAGCAGCCGGTCGTCCCGCCAGTATCGCGCCGATTGCCCGCAACTCTCGCATGGTTTGCCCGGCCCGGGAAGCATGCCGGGCGAGATGCCCCTGTTTGCGCCTGGAATGAGAAAGGTGCCCCGGAGGACCGCGTCGATGAAGACCGCCGGCGGGCGGTACTGGTGATCGACGATGTAGTGGAGAATGAGCGCCGGGCAGATGAACACGGAGTGGTCATGAAGGACAATGTGATGCCCGTGGCCATACAAGGTTGTCCTCCGGCCGTTCCAGTCGAAGGGGTGGTGGTAGCCATGCTGCGGTACTGATGGCGGGCAGATCTCACAGGTGTGCGAACCCATGAGGCCGTCCGAAAACCGATGACCAGCCTCGTACGCCTGGAGCAGGCGGCCGATGCACTCTTCCGGAGTGTTACCCCGGGTGTCCACCGTGTCCCCCAGCCAGCCGATCGCATAGACGGTGGCGGTGGGAGGAGCCGCCGCAAGGTCGAACCACACCGGGAGAGGGTCGGAGATTCGGTAGAACGCGGATGCCGGCCCACGCAGCACCTCAAGGTCGGGAATGAACGCCATTCGGCCTCATGTGGAATTGATGGGAAGGTCGCCGCCGCACGTGCGGCAATTGGGCTGCGGCCTGGGCCGGCGGGCCCTCCCCGCGCGCAGGCGTCGGGTAGGCTTGACGGTTCACGCGGGGTTGGCAGCGGTCCCTATCACGTATAGTACCGTGAGCGCGACCGTGATCACGATGCCAACCCATACCGCCCTCCTGCTCACTCCGCCGGCACGCTCGAGGGCAGCCGGTGTGGGAGTACCGTCCGTTAGGAGTCGCAGGTAGCGCCGACGAGTCTCCAGATAGTACCAGTAGGAACCGAACACGCCGCACGTGGCGCCGATGCCAAGGTTGATGGCCCGGTCGAACAGCACCGGGGGCTGGGGAAGATTGAGCAAGGCGACTCCCAGCGCCTCCGTGATGCCCCACAGGATGACGGCTCCCATCCAGGCGCCGCATGTTCGATACATCCGGCGGTACAGCATCCAGTAAGGCCCAAACAGAAACGCACCCCAGTTGAAGCCGAGCAGTGCCCGCTTCCTGCCCAGTTGACTCCACTCGGTGAGGTAGTCCTCGGCCTTTGGGCCCACGAGGAGTCGTGCGGCACCTTCTGGTATCTCCATGGTACCTCCGAAAACCCGAGGATCGAGGGCAGGCTTGCGGCGACGTAGCCGCAAGCGCCCCCGATGCCGATGCACACGTCGATTGTATCACTTCACGGCAGCACCGCCACCTCGTCGAGATCGGCACGCAGCGCCTTGCGCGCGACCTTGCGGCCCAGCGCGATGCCGGCGTCCATGTCGAACCGGTAGTGGATCCCGCCGTAGAGACGGGAGAGGCTTGCCTCCTGCGACATCGCGTCCAGGGAGGCAGCGTCCCGTGGGAAGAAGGCCATAAGGACGCCACTCATGGAGCCCGACACGCAGGAGTGCGCGGAGGGATAGGAGGGATGCGGTGGCAAACCGATCGGGAGAGTGATGGCCGGGTCCGCCTGGGGCGGCCGGATGAACCAGTAGGCGTACTTCGCGTCGAAACAGGCGATGCTCGCGTCGAACACAGCTGTGCCCGCCAGGAACATGATCCGGGCTGCCCGGGCGTCGCTCACGTGGTACTTTCGGATGAGTTCCACGGCCTTGTTGTTGAACGTCGCGTTCCGGCGGCCGGACTGGTTGAGGTTCCAGTACGTGGCGATCGCGAGCTGTTCGGCGGTCCGGGTGTCGGAGATCTGCCGCACTTCGCCGAGCGCGGTCAGGTACGCGGGCGATCCGAACGCCGGCGGCGGTGCCGGCCGGAACTGGCTGTCCGACTCCAGGTAGAACGGGCGCGCCCGATAGCCGCCGCGGATGATCGGGCCGCCGCTCCACTTCCAGTAGCCGTCGCCGATCGGGGGCGTCCCGGGATCGGCCAGCCCGATGCGGTCCGACGCGGCGTACGCCATGACTTCCGCGCCGACCTCCCGGCCGGTCGCCTCGGCCTCTGAGAAGTCTTCGGTGTCTCCCCCCGCCGCCGCGGCCGCGGCTTCCTGGGCGTCCATCGCGGCCTCGATCTCGCCGGTGTTGTTCGGGAAGAAGGCGCTGAGCACCGCCGCCGAGGCGCCGCCGATGGCCGCCGAAACTGGCAGGTGCTCGCTCCGACCATGGTGGCCGTGGCGATGGCCGCCGTGCCCGCGGCCATGGCCGTCGTTGTCGTCCGCCGCTTCCGCCGCCCGGAACTGGGCCATCCCGAGGTAGGCGTACAGGCGGCCTTGATCGATCGCCACCCGATCGGCGAGAGAGGTGGCCAGTTCGTTCCAGGTCGCGGTCGCTCGAGCGTCGGCGTGCCGACCCGATGATGCGGCGATGTCGGCACCGGCCGGGTCCAGTTCGGTCGGCTCGGTGTTCGGCTCGCTGCAGGCGGCGGCGAGGGTGGCAATCGCCAGGACGGCGATTGCCCGGGCATGGTGGTTCATGGTTCCTCCTTGTTCGGTGGTGGCGCCCGCCGTGCGGGGCATGGAACTCCCGCCGGATCTCGGGCCTCTGGCGACGCCTCGTCCAAGGCGTACCTTAGGGGACTAACGCACTCCCGTTACTCGGTCGTCACCAAGGCGTCACTCCGGCGGACCACGGCTCTATCCCGAGCCCAGAAAGCGGCGAGATGCTCGAACTGCGCACCCTCGGAACCCTTGGCCTCTACCGAGGCGGCACTGACGCCACTGCCGCCATCCCATTGCAGTCCAAGCGGTTGGTCCTACTCGCCTACCTCGCCGCCGTCCCTGCCAACGGCTTCCGTCGCCGCGACACCGTCCTCGGCCTCTTCTGGCCTGAGCTCGACCACGAACACGCCCGGGGCTCCCTGCGGCAGGCCCTCCACTCGCTGCGGAAGGCAGTGGGGGAGGGTGCGATTGTCACCCGTGGCGAGAGCGACATCGGTCTCGACCACGCCCTGTTCACGACCGATGCCCGCGCGCTCGAGGCGCGCCTGGCTGTCGGGGCCCCCGTCGAAGCGCTCGCGAACTATCGCGGAGAGTTTCTCGAAGGGGTGTTTGTCGCCGACGCCTCGCCGGACCTGGAGGAGTGGATCGCCGCGGAGCGGGCCCGGCTCCGGCGCGTGGCGGCGAAGGCCGCCTGGGCGGCCGCCGAGAGGCCGTCCGGCCGCGGCGAGACGGGGCAATTCGTGCGGCGGGCGGTGCTGCTCAGCGGCGACGACGAGGCGGCGCTGCGGAAAGGCATCGCCTTGCTCGACCGCATGGGGGACCGGGCCGCCGCGGCGGCCCTGTTCGAGGAGTTCGCGCACCGTGTGGCGCGCGACCTGGATGTCGAACCCTCGGTCGAGAGCCAGGCCGCCATGCAGGCGGTCCGGAGCCGGAGGGCGACCCCCACCGCACACGAACCGCCCGCACCTGCACCCACGTCGGACGACGGACCGCCGAATGCCGTTTCCCCGCTGCGTCGCAATCCACGCCGACGATTCTTGATCGGCGCCGGCATCGGGCTCCTGGTGACCCTCACCGCCGCCGCGGTGTTCGGACTCCGCCGTGGGACGGACGCTCCGTTGCATTCGAGTCTGGTTGCCATCGTGCCGTTTCACGCTGCGGAGGCAGACTCCTCGCTCGCGTGGCTGCACGAAGGGATCGTGGAACTCCTCGCGATGCGCCTCTCCGGAAACGGGGGACTCGCCCTCGCGGACCCTGCGACGTTGCTGGCCGCCTGGAACCGGGCGAGCCCTTCCGAGGGTCTCAGGGCTCCGCGAGAAGTAGTGCGCGAAGTGGCCGGCCGAGCCGGTGCGGCACGGGTGATCGAAGGCAGCGTTGCGGGAACCTCCAGGCGGGTGACCCTCACGGCGCGGCTTTCCGCGACCACGGGGCCGGAGGTATTCGCACGTGCGGTTGTGGAGGGCGCGACGGACAGCCTGCCGCAGCTCCTGGACCGGCTGGCTGCCCAGCTGCTTGTCCAGAGTGCGGGACTTAACGGGGCACAGTTCGCCTCGCTGACGAGGGAATCGCCACCCGCGATTCGCGCCTTCCTGGAGGGGCGCGCAGCCTTCCGCCAGGGGCGCATGGACCAGGCGGCGCAGTTGCTTGTCGAGGCGACCGTGCTTGACTCCACCTTCGCGCTGGCGGGGTTGCATCTGGCTCGGGCTGCTGGGTGGGCGGGGCGGTGGACGGACAGGGAGCGCGGATACGCCATCGCAACCGCCGGTCGCGAGCAGCTCGGACCAGCGGACCGGGCGCTCCTCGATGCGCATCTGGCAGACCGGACGCGAGTCGCCGACCCGATCGGACGGTGGAATGCCGTGGTCACTGCGTTTCCCGAGCGACCCGAGGCGTGGTATGGACTGGGCCAGGCGCATTACCTGTGGGGCACCCTCGCGGGCGAGGCGCGACCACTGGAGCGGGCGACTGAGGCGTTCCGCAGGGGGTGGCTGCTGGATTCGGTGGCGGGCGAATGGGATCGTGAGGGGCCACTCGTGGCCGAGCCGACTTCGATCATGGTCAACCTCGCGCAGATGCGCGCCGACACCGCCGAAGTGCTGCGATTGGCTGCACGGGCGCTCGCACATGATTCGGCGACCATTCTCGCCCACGCGATGATGTGGCACCGGGCACTCGTCACGAGTGAGGCAGCCCGGGTGGCGTACTGGACAGCCAACGCGGACGCCCCTCAACGCGCCATGATGTGGATCCACGTGTTTGCCGTATGGTCGGGGATTGGCCTGGCGGATCTTCCTCAGATGGAGGGAATGGCCCACAAGCAGCTCCGGGCGTACGATCCTGGATACTCGAACTTTGCGTTCACGGCGATAGCGTTGAACGGCGGCCGGCCATCAGAAGTCCCAGATGGCAGCCCGGGCGCGGGCGGTGGCGCACTCGCCGGAGCACGTGCACGACTGCGCTATGCGCTGTGGTGGGATGCGGACACCGTCGCGGCCCTCGAGGCGGAAGGCCTCCTGGCCGCCTCGGCGAACGGAACCGCGGAGAGTGCTGAAGCGGCGCGCGAGCAGCTGTATGACATCTGCACGTTGGGGGAGTGGCGGGCGAGGCGCGGCGATTTGGCGGCGGCGAAGACCGCAAGCGCCCGGCTTCGCGCCGCCCACCTGCCCACGCTCGATGGGTCGGCTCGGCTGGGGAGGTACCTCGCCCTGTGCGCGTCCATCCTGGATGCGATGCACGACACCGGGCGCAATCTACCGGAAGCGAGGAGTCGGGTCACGACCGCGGATTCCCTGGCGCGGACCTTCATCCAGGAGGTGTGCTGCCGAGAAGCCGTGTTTGATGCGAACCTCCAGCTTGCCAGTCTCTGGGAACAGTTGGGGGATGTGCCCCGAGCGCTCGCCGCCGTGCGCCGGCGTGCCGGCCAATTCGGCGAAGCCCCGCTCTACCTCGTCACGTTTCTCCGGGGAGAGGGCCGCCTCGCCGCGCAGGACGGCGACACTGTCGGTGCCGTCCGCGCCTACAGGCATTACCTCGCGCTGCGATACAATCCCGAGCCGTCGCTCCGCCCCGCCGTGGATTCGGTGCGGAGCGCGCTCGCGGCGCTCGAGCTCAGAACCAGGTAAACCCGAGCCCGAACTGGAAGAGGTGCACCTTCGCGTCGACACCCGTGTCGATCCCGCCCGTGTAGCTGAGAGTTCCGCCGAACTGCTGCAGGTAGTTGATGTAGGGGGTCAGCGCGAAATTGCGCCCCAGCCGGAGGTCGTATCCGGCGCCGGTCGAGCCGGCAAACCCCGAGGTCGAGATGTCGGTCGTCGGGTCGGCGTACGAGTACCCGAGCCCACCCTTCAGGTAGAGTCCCTTGTCCGCCATCGGGTACCACTGGACCACGGCCATGATGGCGCCCATCGAGGAGGCGTCGAATTCGTTGCCGGTGCTCCCACCGACCCAGCCGTTGCTCTCGCCGGCCAGGAAGATGGACGGCGTGAGGTAGCCGCCGAGCCGCAGATAGCCGGAGAATTCGGTCCCTCCCAAATCGTCACAGCCGTCGCAGAACCCGGCGCTGCCCGCGCCGAGCCCGAAGCTGATGCCGAATCCCTGCCTGGTCTGCGGGTGCTGAGCCTCGGCGGCGGCGGGGAGCAATAGCGCCAAGGCGAGGGCGAGGATTCCACTGGTGCGGTTCATGTCGTGCCTCCGTGTTGGGGTCGGACGGTGGTGTACCGTCCGCCGTCACAGTGGCGCGGTCGAGTCAAGTGCCCGTCAAGACGCTAGAACTCCACGTTCACCCCGATCGTCGGCAGGATCCCCAGCCCCTCGTCGAACTCCTCTTGCTGGGTCCGCTCGTTCCAGTAGGTGCCCGTCACGTTCTCGGCGCCGAAGAGATTCTGGATGTCGAGATACACATCCAGCTGGACGGCGCGGAACGACCACCGGCGGTCGATCCGGATGTCCACCGCGGAGTAGGTGGGAAGCCGCTGCTGGTTGTACTGCGTGAAGTCGCGCTCACCTTCCTCGGGACCGGCGGCGGCGAACGGCGTGTACGGCAGGCCGGTGGCGAGACGGTACTTGCCGCTCACCTCCCACTTCGGGTTGAACCGCCACCCCGCGAGCAGGTTGCCGATGAAGCGGGTCTCGAAGCTCCCGGTGTAGTACACGCTGTCCACGCCGGCGTACTCCGAGCGGTTCGCGGTCAGCGACACCAGCCCGTACAGCGGCACCGCGCTGAACTTCTTCTGCAGCTGCAGCTCCACCCCGTAACTCCGCCCCGTCCCGATACTCGAGAGCGGCTCCAGGCCCGACGGAATGTCGGAGGTGACGTCGTCGAACCCGGTCGGCTGGAGCACCGCCTCGGGCCGGAAGAGCCGCGCCGGGTAGTCGGCGTACCGCTTGTAGTACACCTCGACCTGCCCCTTGAGGTCGGGCCGGAAGAGGCGCTCGTATCCCAGGATGGCCGCATCGGCGCGGATGGGCTGGAGGCGGTCGATGTTGCCCGGATCGCCGACGAGCCAGATGAAGGGGGGCGCCTGGTAGTACTGGCCGAGGCTCAGGTTGAGCGAGCCTCGCTGACCGACGGGGATGTTGGCCCCTACCCGGGGCGCCAGCCGGAAGGCGTCGAGGAAGGCGTACCAGTCGCCGCGCACGCCCGGCGGTGATCCGGACGCTGCCCGCGAAGGTGGCGGCCTGCACGTAGGTGGCGTTCCGGAGTGCCGTAAACGAAGTGTCGGCCGCCAGCGGCTGGGGCTGGTTCAGGCTGTCGGTCCGGTATTCACCGGCGAGCAGCACGTCGTAGTCGAGCTGGTCGGCGATGCGCAGGGTGTTGCCGAAGGTCACCTGGAGCCGCGGGGAGAACTGCCAGGCGAGCTCCGTCTTCAGGCTGTTGTCCCCCTCCTCCGAGCGGTTGAGGTACACCGGGGCGAGGAGGGTGTCGTACTGGCTCGTGGCGAACCGGGTCCAGGTGCGGCCGAGCGTGGCGGTCAGGAGCCCCTTCGGCAGGGAGTAGTTCCAGGTGAGCCCGGCGAAGTAGCTCTTCTGGTCCGGCGCCGCGATGCGGCTGTTGTCGAGGCGGTCGTCGGCCGTCTCCTCGTCCAGGATGACGTTGTCCAGGGCGCCTACCGCGACGAGCGACAGCGAACTCCGGGTGCCGATCCGCTGCGTCACCTTCATCTGCGCGTCCCAGTACTCCGGGATGAACGAGAAGTCCGCCGCGCGGAAGACCAGGTCGAGGTAGCTCCGGCGGACGCTGGCCAGGAAGGTTCCGTTCTTCCCCATCGGGCCCTCGCCGATGACACCGAAGCCGGTGGCCGAGAGGTTCACCTCGCCCGCGAGCCGCTCGCTGTTCCCCTCCCGCAGCGAGAAGCTGGACAGCGAGGCGGTGCGGTCGCCGTACTGCACGCCGAAGCCGCCGGTGGAAAAACTGGCCTCGCGGATGAAGTCGATGTTCAGCACCGTCAGCGGGCCGCCGGTGGAACCCTGCGAGCCGAAGTGGTTGATGTTCGGCACCTCGAGCCCGTCCACGAGGAAGAGGTTCTCGTACGGCGCGCCGCCGCGGACCGCCAGGTCGTTGCGTCCTCCGGTGGTGATCGCGACGCCGGGGAAGAGCGCCACCGCGCGCACGACGTCCTCCTGCACCCCGGGCGCCCGCCGCACGTCCTCCGCGCTCAGGTTGCCGGTACTGGTGGCCGACTCGACGGTGGGCTGGAAGTAGGGGGCGTCCACCACGATCTCCGTCACTTCCACCACGCGGGGCGTGAGCCGCAGCTCGAGCTCGACCGGCTTGCCGCTGCCGACGAGGATGTCGGTCAGCACGACCGGCTCGAAGCCGATGGCCGTGGCGCGCACCCGCCAGGCGCCAACCGGCACGCTGTCGATGAGGTACCGCCCCAGGGCACCGCTGGTGGCGGCGCGCCCGGTGCCGAGGACCTCGATCCGGGCGTCGGCAATGCCGGCGCCGTTGGCGGCGCTCACGACCCGCCCCACGATCGAGCCCGTGGGGGCGCCGGGCGACTGCTGGGCGGGAAGGGGAGCGGCGAGCGGGAGGAGCAGGACCGCGAGGGCGAGGACGCGAATCATGGCCGACATACCCTGACGGGGACGATTCGTTCCTCGAATCGCCCCCGCCGGGTCGTCGATTACTTCAACTTGGCCTTCGTCAGCTCGTCCCACGTCCAGGGGGTCGTGCGGCCCGCCGTCGCGGCGCGCACCGCCTCCACCTCGTCCTCCGTGACCGCCGGGGCGGCGTTGCCCCAGGAGGAACGGACGTAGGTCAGGGTCGCGGCGATGTCCTCGTCGCTGAACTGGCCCCAGGCCGCCATCTGGCCGTTGTAGGTGGTGCCGTGCACGGTGAGCGGCCCCTGCAGCCCGTGCAGGACGATCGCGATCGGGATCTCGGACGGGCCGGTGGCGATCTCGGAGCCCGCGAGCGGCGGGAAGGCGTTGGGCACGCCGTTGCCGTCCGCCTGGTGGCAGGTCTGGCACACCGCGTACTGGCCCTGCGGCACGGCGGTCGCGACCGGCGCGGCGGCGGGCGCCTCGGCGGGCGGCGCGGCTTCCTTCTTTTCGCCGCCACAAGCTGCGAGAACGAGTACCAGGGCGCCAACACCGAGTGAAGAGTACCGGGACTTCATGTCATGCCTCCATTGGGGGGAAAGCCGCGGCGCAGCGGGGGGCGGCGGCGCCGAAATCTGGCGAATCGGCGGCGGCGGCGCCACGGTCACCCCTCCCGCGCCAGGTCCCACCGGTGCTTCCCCTCGGCGACGGCCACCAGCAGCGCGGTGAGGATGAGGTAGCCGACCCGGGTCGAGCCCGTTGCCACCCCGTTCCAGCCGGCGAAGTCGAGGGCGGGAAGTTGCGCCCCGTTCAACACCATGTACAGGAAGAGGAGGAAGACGCCCATGAAGGTCTTCGGCGTCCGGGTCAGGAGGCCGAGCGCCGTGGCGAGCGCCGCCATGAATCCCGCGGCGATCAGCAGCGAGAGGGCCGCGGCCGGGGCCTCGAGCGCGATGCGGAGCGCTGGCGGCAGGCAGAAAAGGAGCGCGAGCAGCAGGGCGGCGCCGAGCTTGATGCGCGCGTAGTCCCGCCTGACCCTCGGCATGCTGTAGAGCATCGCCTGCGTGCCGGCCGCGCGGTCCCGGGTGGAGAGATCGGCCAGCCCCACGGCGAGGAGGGCGGACACGAGCAGCGGAAGAGTCCGGTGGGCGGTCGCATCTGTCGCCACGACGGTCGCGGCCAGGACGCCGAGCCACGCGAGGAGCACCAGCGGGGACTGGCAGAGCGTCATCACCGTCTCCGCCAGCACCGGGCGGAGCGCGCCCGGCGCCGCCGGCACCAGGCGGGCACCGGCATCGGCGACGACGCGGGTAAGCGGCTTCACGAGCAGGGACACCTGGCGGATGAGCTGGCCGCTGGTCGCCTGGCTCGCGCTCCTGGCGCGCGCCGGATCGAACCGGTGAAAGAAGAGCCGCGCCACTAGGAGAATCGGCACGGCCAGCAGCGCCGTGACGAAGCGGGGCAGGAGGATGGCGGCGGTCAGCGACATGGGCGGCAAGACCCAGGCGGCGAGCCGCGGGTCGAACGGCGTCACGCCGATGGCGATGTTCTGCGCCGCGGACACCGAATGCACCTGCGCCAGGATGAAGCCGATGCCCATGACGTCGAGCACCATCCCGCCGCCCCGGGCCTCGCCGATCGCGCCCATCGCCACGAACACCGCCCAGACGAAGAAGTACGCCACGTCGCCCAGCCGGCCGGAGAGGGCGGGGACGCACTCGAAGCAGAGGGCGAGCGCAGCGACGACGAGGATGCCGGGCCCGAGCGCCAGCAGGTAGGTGAGGACGAAGGTGAGGGGTTCGAGCGGGCCTTCGCCGCGAATCAGGAACATCGCCATGACGTTGAGGAGGTACGCGCCCGTCACGAGCCCCAGGTAGGCCGAGCCGCCGAGCCACTTGCCGGCCAGGTAGGTGCCCGAGCCCACCGGGGTGGAGGCGATGATGCCGCCGGTGCGCGCCAGGAGATCGCGCCGGAGGGTGTTGCTGGTGAGATAGAAGCCGGCGAAGGTGACGAGGAAGGCGGCGAGTCCGGCGGTGGAGAGCGCCACGACCTGCGAGGTGTAGAGCGCGCGGGCGCCATCCACCACCATGAGCCCCCGGCCGCCCGCCGGATCCTGGATGAAGAGGTAGGAGAGCCCGGAGAGGACCAGGATCAGCCAGAGCGTCGCCGGGCGGCGGAGCCGGAGCCGGAGGTCGGTGACGGCGATGGTGCCGACTTGCGCCGAGCGGGATGGCGTCATGTCAGGCGCCGGCCTGCATCAGGTGGACGTATGCGTCCTCGAGGTCAGGTTCCACCGGGCTGGCGGAAGGGAAGGGCCGCGCGCGCGATACCACCCGGGTGTGCACGCCGTCGGCCTGGCGTACGGCGCGCGTCACCTTGAGCCGGGCACGGGCCTGCTCGTACTCCGCCGACGGGACGACCGCCTCCCAGACCTGGCCGCGCGCCGCCTGCAGCAGCGCTTCCGGCGCGCCGCAGGTCAGGAGCCGGCCCTCGCGCATCACGGCGATGGTGCCGGCCAGCGACTCGATATCCGAGACGATGTGTGTCGAGAGGAGGACGAGTCGGGCGTGGCCGAGGTCGGACAGGAGGTGGCGGAAGCGGACGCGCTCCTCCGGGTCGAGCCCGGCGGTCGGCTCGTCCACGATGAGGAGGACGGGGTCGTTGAGCAGCGCCTGCGCGATGCCGAGCCGCTGGCGCATGCCCGCCGGAGAAGGTGGCGGCGGGGCGGTGGGCCACGTCCCGCAGGTTGACCAGGTCGAGCAGCTCGTCGACGCGCGACCGGCTGGTGACGCCCTTCAGCCCGGCGAAATAGCTCAGGAACTCGTGCGCGGTGAGGTTGTCGTAGACGCCGAAGTCCTGCGGCAGGTAGCCGAGCTGGCGCCGGAGCGGCTCGGGCTCCCGCAGGACGTCCACCCCCTGAAAGGTGATCTGCCCGTCGGTGGGACGGGTGATGGTGGCGATCAGCTGCATCAGGGTGGTCTTGCCGGCGCCGTTGGGCCCGAGGAGGCCGACCACCCCGGGCCCGAGTTCGAGCGACAGGTCGTTGACGGCGGTGACGCCCCCGCGGAAGCGCTTGGTGACGTGGGTCAGCGTGAGCATCGGGGATCCTGGGGTGGAGGCAGCCGGAGTCTACCGGAGGGCCAGTCGCCGGGAAAGGTGGCGGCGCCCCGAACCGGGTCGCGCGCGACCACCGGGGCGGCATCTTGTGAAGAATTCATGAAGTGGGGATGGTGGTGCAACGTTTTGCAGTTACACGGTTTAAGTGATCTGCTTGGGCGATGGCCCGCCCCGGTACACCGGAGTATGTTTGCCGGACTGAAGCCAGTCACCTCGGAGGAAATCATGATCAACATCTCGAAGCGGGTGCTCACAGCAGCCTCGCTCCTCTTGCTCGCCGGCATCTCGGCCTCCTGCAGCGACAGCGCGACCGACAACGCGGCGTGGAACGGACGTCAGTTCCTGGTGCTCGAACCAGGCGTGAATCTGGCGGCCGTGCCCGACACCATCATCCTCGACCCGAACGACGCCAGCGCGCCGCGCGATCCGGTCACCCTCAAGCTCATCGGCAAGACCACGATCTCCGCGCTCCTGCTCGACGCCACCCTGGATTCGATGGTCGGCGCCAGCATCACCTTCACCACCACGGCCGGCACGCTCACCTCCGCCGGCATTCCGGTGGTCACCGATACGCTCGGCGTGGCCACAGACACCCTCACGGTGTCGGAAGATGGGCCGACGGAAATTACCGTGACCGCCGCCTCGGCGACCGACACCTCGACGATCGTCGTCTACGTGGACATCGCCCCGGTGGCGAACGCGGGCGCGGACCAGACGGTGGCGTGCCAGCTCCCGGTGACGCTGGACGGATCGGCGTCCACCGACGCGAATTCTACCGAGGGGACCAACGACGACATCGCGGCGTTCGAGTGGTTCCTCGGCGACTCCACGATTGCGACGGGTGAGGTCGTCGACGTTGACCTGCCGATCGGGATCAACCTCGTGACCCTGCTGGTGACCGACAGCATGGGCGCGTCCGACACCGACACGGTGACGGTGACCGTCATCGACACGATCCCGCCGGTGGTGACGCTCCACATGACCCCGAGCCGTCTCTGGCCGCCGAACCACAAGATGAAGACGGTGCAGGCCGTGCTGGACATCCAGGACTGCGACCCGCTCACGACCGTCGAACTCGTGTCGGTCACCAGCAACGAGCCGGAGAATGGCTTGGGCGACGGCGACACCTCGGGCGACATTGCCGGCGCCGGTCTTGGCACCGACGACCGCAGCGTGCAGGTCCGCGCGGAGCGCTCCGGCACCGGCAGCGGCCGGATCTACACCTTCGTGTATCGCGTGACGGACGGCTCCGGCAACTTCTCGGACGCCACCGCGACCGTGACCGTCCCGCACGATCAGGGGCACTAACCCCGGGTCGGCAGGGCAGGTCCGGCAGGCAGGGCAGCGGGGCGACCAGGCGACTGGTCGCCCCGCTGCCGTTTGACCATGCCCTTGACAGTATATGTGATAACACATATACTCCCGTTCAGGTAGGTGTGACAACACATAATTGAAGGCGCACTCTCCACCGTTTCCAGGAAGGGCAGGGACCGACCATGACACTCCTCCGCTCCACCCCGAACCAGGCCGACCTGGGCCTTGCCATCCTCCGGATCGCCGCCGGCGTCGTCTTCGCGGCCCACGGCGGCCAGAAGCTCTTCGTGTACGGGTTCGACGGCGTCGCCGGCGCCTTCGGACAGATGGGAGTCCCGCTGCCGGGCCTCATCGGGCCGGCCGTCGCGCTGCTGGAGTTCTTCGGCGGGTTCGCGCTGATCTTCGGCGTCCTGACCCGGCTCGCCGCCCTCGGCCTCGCCGCGGACATGCTGGGTGCCCTCTTCCTGGTGCACCTGAGCGCCGGCTTCTTCCTCCCCGCCGGCTACGAGTTCGTGCTGGTCCTCGGCAGCGCCGCGATCGCGCTGCTCATCACCGGGGCGGGGCGGTACTCGTTGGACGCGGTCATCGCGGGCCGGGGCACGAGCGTCCGTACCTCCTAGGTCGCTCCCGCTACGGAATCCACGACAGGCCCAGGGCCCCCGACACGAATGTGGGCTTCTGGGCCTGGTCCGTGTTGCCGATCAACGCGCCATAGACCTGAACCGTCACCCGCCACCCTCGGGCGCCCGGGCGATCGTCGAGGTGATAGGCGAGCATGATGCCCGGGGCGAGCAGGCTCGGGTCCACACCGAGGAGTTCCTGGTGTCCCTGGCCGATCCTCAGCGTGACTAGCAAGTCGAAGGGACGGCCAAGCGCGTCGGTCGTGAGGAATCGGTACCGGGGCTCGAGGAAGTACCAGGTCAGGGATCCGGCCTCACCCGAGCGCGCCTGGGTGTCGAAGCCGAGGCAGGCGCTGAAGGGGCCGCTGCTCCCGACGAGCAGGCACCCGCCGATGCCCGTGCCGCCCTCTTCCGGATAACCATCAATCGTACTGAATGCCGAGTAGATCTCGCCCGCGACACTGAGCCCGATGCCCCAGGCGCGATCGCGCTCTTCCTGGTGGGCGGCGGCCAGCTTGCGGTCGGCCCAGAGCTCGACGTGCGCGTTCGGGGTGCCAGGTGTCGAGGTGATGATGACGAGGTAATCGGCCGACTGCGGCGGGTAGAGTTCGACGAGGGTGGGGTTGCCTCCAGTACCTTCCCGGGTGCGCGCCGCGAACGCCGTCGCGTGGCCGTCGGGTGTCACGGCCTGGAGCTGTGCACTGGCCGGCCAGAGCATCACCCGGTACTGGCCCCCCTTCTCGAGGCGGACCTCCAGCGTATCCGCCGGGCCGCGCAATGAACGGGTCGCCAGCAGCGTGTCGCCGGGTGGCGTCTTCGGTGCTGGGGCACCTTGGGCGGCGATCGGCGTGGCGCCGAGAAAGAGGGCGAGGGGCACACTGAATGCGCTGGCAAGGAGAAACGAACGAGTTCGCGACATTGGGAGGGACCCAGATGGTGAGGGGGGGACAGGGGAAGGTATGGGCGAATAGTGCGGCGTCAAGCCGAATCGTATCTGTCCGTGGCTCTTTCGCTGGTGGACGAATTGGCGTTATCGTCTTGCGGTCGCCCTCATTCCCGGAGCACCTGGTGATCCGTCGCCCCGCGCGCATTGTCGCAATCCTGCCCCTGCTCGCCACACCACTGGCGGCCCAGACCTGGTGCACGCCCCAGCACGCCGACACCGGCTTCGTCGCCTTCACCGGCGCGACGCTCTGGGACGGCACCGGCGCCGCGGCCCGCGCACGCACCACCATCCTGACCCACGGGGAGCGGATCGCGGCCGTCTTCAGGGACGGCAGCCAGCCGCTGCCCGCCGGCACCATCGTGCGGGCACTCCCGGGCAAGTTCGTCATTCCCGGCCTGATCGACGCCCACGTGCACGTCGGCAGTGACGTGTCCGGCGAGGACTCCCGTGTGCGCGCCGACCGGCGGCTCTGCCGCGCGCTGCTTGGGGGCATCACCGCCGCCCGCGACATGGCGGGCGACACCCGCGCCATCGCCTCGATGCAGCGCGACGCCAAGGTGGGCGACATCGCCTCCCCCGACCTCTACTTCGCCTCGCTCTGGGCGGGCCCCGCCTTCTTCAGCGACCCGCGCACCGCCCAGGCCAGCGCCGGCGAGGTGCCCGGCTCGCTGCCCGGGATGCGCGCCATCGACTCGACGACCGACCTCCGGCAGGCCGTCGCCGAGGCCCGCGGCACCGGCGCCACCGCCATCAAGCTCTACGCGGCGTTGAGCCCCGAACTCGTCGCTGCCGCCACGTCCGAAGCGCATCGACAGCGACTGCTGGTCTGGGCCCACGCCTCCATGGCGCAGGTCTCCCCGCTCCAGATGACGCAGGCAGGTGTGGACGTGGTGAGCCACGGCCCCCGGGTGGCGCGGGAACTTCCGCCCGCAGTGTATGACACGCTGGTGAAGGACACGACTCTTTCCCTGCGGGGCCGGTTCGACACGCCCACCTTCGACACCCTCTTTGCGGAGATGCGGCGGCGGGGGACCATCATGGAACCCACCCTCTTCATCTACATGATGGATGGACGCGAACGGCTCGGGGCGATGGCGGCGGAGCTCACGAGGCGCGCGAACGCGCGTGGCGTGAAGATCGTGGCGGGGACGGACTCGCTCGGGAGCGGCGACGAGGGAGCGTGGACACTTCCGAACCTCCACGAAGAACTCCGACTGCTGGTGCGTGAGGCGGGACTCTCCAGCGCAGACGCCCTGGCCGCCTCCACCCGAAACGCGGCGCGGGCCGTCGGCGCAGAATCCGAGCGCGGCACCGTGGAGCCCGGCAAGCTGGCGGACTTCGTGGTGCTCGACGCCGATCCGCTGGCGGACATCGGCAACACTGTGACGGTCCGGCAGGTGGTGAAGCGCGGCGCGGTGTATGCCGGGGGGCCCACCCTCCCGCGGTGACCCCCGGCGTTCTGCTAGCCCCGAGGCGTCCCGGGGCTTATCCTTCGGCTTCTGCAGTGGCGACCCTAACCCGGCACCAAGGCTTGAGGGGGTAACCGATGAGTCCCACCTCAAAGCGCAAGGCGCGTGTGCCCGGCCAGAAAGCACCCATCGCACTCGTGCTCATCGACGACAATCGCCTCCTCCGCGAGGGGATGGCGGCGATGATCCATACCCAGCCCGGATTCAAGGTCCTGGCCGCGTCCGCGGACGTGGACGAAGCGCTGTTGAAGGTGCGGGAAGCAAGGCCGGACGTCGTCCTCCTCGACTTCGGCTTGGAAGACCACGATAGCCTGCGCCTGACCGCCACCGTGCACGCCGAGGTGCCGTCGGCCCGGGTAATCGTCATGGGGCTGATGCCCCTCCAGGAGGACGTCGCGGACTACGTCCATGCCGGTGCCTCCGGGTTCATCATGAAGGACGCCTCGTTCGAGGAGTTCTTCGAGACGATTCGGGCGGTGGCGGCGGGCGCCGAGATCCTGCCCAAGGCGCTGACCGCGTCGCTCTTCACGCAGATCGCCCTGAACGTCGCCGTGGGCAACAAGGCGAAGGTCCTGGAGTCGGTGCGGCTGACCAACCGCGAAAAGGAGGTCATCGCCCTCTTGGGTGAAGGGCTCAGCAACAAGGAGATCTCGACCCGCCTCAACATCGCGGTGCACACGGTCAAGAGTCATGTGAGCAACGTGCTGGAAAAGCTCGCGCTGCATAGCCGACTCGAGGTCGCCGCGTTCTCCCACCAGGGCGGGGGAGGACCGAACAACTCCGCCTGATCGCGATCGGCCTGGCCTCCAGCGACTCCCCCCGCTCTCACTCCTCCCCGAATGTCGGCTCCCTCCAAGATCACTCCTCCGAGCGATACGCCCCAGGGCGCCGCGCGGGTAGCCTTCGTCGTGACACCTGAACCAGCCATGCCGGCGCGAACGCGCCGTTCCAGTCACCCGAGGGCATGATGACCAACATGATGATGACCGCACTCGCCGCCTCCCTGCTCGCGACCTGCGCCCCGGCCGCCACCGACGTGGCGGGGGGTGGGGCCGGCGGCGGCACCAGCGCCGGACGGACGCTCGCCAACGGCTCCCAGATCAGCGTCACCACGTCCCGCACCATCACGTCACGGAGCGACGAGGCAGGGCAGACCCTGATGACCACGGTGGACGCCGATGTCAAGAATGCGTCCGGCCGCGTGGTGATCCCGGCCGGGTCGGCGCTCGTGCTGACCATCACCGAGATCTCGCCGGCCAGGACGAAGAGCGCCGCCGACGGCACGCTCACGCTGGCGGTGACGAGTGTCGCGGTCCGCGGCACCACCTATCCGCTGGACGCCAAGGTCACCTCGGTGGACCACACCCTGAAGGGGCGCGGGGTAACGCTCGGTGAAGTGGAGAAGGTCGCCGCAGGCGCCGCCATCGGCGCCGTCGCCGGTCGCGTGATCGGCGGGGATTCGAAGGGGACCATCATCGGGGCGGCCGTCGGCACCGCCGGCGGGGCCATCGTGGCGAACGAAACGGCGAGCCGAGACGTGGTCGTGGCCGCGGGATCCCCCATCGAGCTGACCATGACGGGTCCGCTCACGGTGACGGCCCCATGAACCGCACCATGAGCATGGTGGCCGGCATCGTCCTGCTCGGCCTCGGCGGCTTCGTGCTCCTGCGCGGGGCGAACCTCACCACTCGGCGGGACGTCCTCGAGGTGGGCGACGTAAAGCTCACCGCGAGCGAATCGCGGTCCATCCCGCCCTGGGCGGGAGGCGTCGCCCTGGTGGCCGGCCTGGCACTCGTCGCGGTCGGCGTGCAGAAGCGGGCATGACGCAGGCCGGCAAGGACCGCACGCCGGCCCGCGCGCCTGAGCAGGAGGCGGAGGACACGGCCCGCGAGGCCGCCCTGAAGGCGTTCGCGCTCGTCAAGGCGGCACGCGAACAGAAGGCCGCACCACGCTGAGCGACCGTCGCCTGGCGCCAATCACGACACTGAAAAGAGGATTGCATTCATGACGATGCGACGCTACAAGATCGGTGCGGTGCTGACGCTCCTGTGCCTGCTCGCCGGCACCGCGCAGGCCCAGACCCACAAGATGCACCTCGGCCCGCGGCTCTCCTATCAATTCGACGCGGAGGAGCTCGGCCTGGGCGCGCAGTTCAGCGTCCCGATCGCCAGCCAGCTCGAGTTCTACCCGTCCTTCGACATCTTTTTCACGAGCCCCAACTCGATCTGGAGCTTCAACGCCGACCTCAAGTGGCGGGTCGCGCCCACCTCCGTCAGCTGGCTCTATCTCGGTACCGGGCTGAACCTCATGGGGGGCGGCGGCGGGGACGGGTCCAACGCCGGGCTGAACCTGTTCGGCGGCATCGAGTCGCTGAAGGGGCGGATCCACCCCTTCGCGGAGATGCGCTTCATCGTGAACGACAACTCGACCGCACAGCTCGCCGCGGGGTTGAACTTCACCCTGTAGCGGTCCCTGTTCGCGGCGGACGACGCGGCAGGAGACGCGGCGCGGGAGGTTCCCGTGTCGCGTTTCGCTTGACCAGACGACCCACGCCGGAGGAGCCCTCATGACGCCCGCCCCTGCCCGTTCCTCGGCCGCCCCGACCGCGCCGGTGCTTCTACTCATCGGCATCTTCGTGATCCTCCTCACCGCGGCGTTGAGGCTCGGCGCCGGGTTCCTGCTCCCCATCGCCATCGCCGGTCTCTTCACCTTGCTCCTCGATCCGCCGGTGCGGGCCCTCCGGCGACTGGGCGTGCCGACCAGCCTCGGCGCGGGGTTGCTTGTGTTCGGGACGGTCGGCATGCTGGTGTCGGGCGGGGTGTTGCTATCGGGGCCGGCCGGCGACTGGATCGAGGCGGCGCCCAGGACGCTGGTCCAGGCCCAGACGAAGGTCCGGAAGCTTCTCCGCCCGTGGCAGGAGACCGCCAGAAAGGTCGAAAGAGCGACCGAAACTTCGCCGCCAGGTGGCCCCCAGACCGTGCAGATCAAGCCGCCCGGGCTCCTCGAGCGGCTCAGCGTCAGCACCACGAGCTTCCTTGTCACGCTTTTCTCGGTGGTGTTCCTCACCTACTTCCTGCTGGCCATGCTGCCGACGTTCCGGACCAAGCTGGCGGACCTGATCGGTAGCGCCGGGGGGACGCGGCACGTCGAGGCGGTGCTGACGGAGGTCGAGGTTCAGATGTCGCGATACATGCTGATCAACACGCTGACCAGCGTCGGGGTCGGAGCGGCCACCTGGGGCGTGCTGACCGCCGCGGGCCTGCCCAACGCCGTGCTGCTCGGTGTGGTGGCCTTCTTCATGAACTTCATCCCCTACGCCGGTGCGGTGGCGACCCTGCTGCTCATTGCGATCGCCGCGCTCGTGGCGTTCGAGGATACGGGCAGGGTGCTGCTGGTGGTCGGGGGCTCGGCGGCCATCAACCTGCTGGAGGGCTACATCATCACGCCGCACCTGATGGGACGGCACTTGCCGCTCAATCCGGTGGCGATCTTCGTCGGGCTGCTCTACTGGGGATGGGTCTGGGGGCCGGTCGGCACCCTGGTCGCGGTGCCCATCATGGTGATGCTGCAGGTCGTCTTTTCGCGGATCGAGGCGCTCAGGCCGGTGGCCGTCCTGCTGGACAGCTGACCGCAGATTGACACCGTCCCGCCTTCCCAAAGCCCCGTCCCGCGCATACGATGCACAGTAACCGGGTGCCCCACTCGACTGGAGGAAGCCGATGGCCGGCACGTCCCTGCCCACCTACCGCGAAATCGTGCATTCCACGGACCCCGCCATCCGGCGGGTCCATGATCTCGTCCGTCGCACCTTTCACTCGAACAAGCTGATCGGCATCCACGAGTGGCGGGACTCTCTTCGGGAGCAGGAGGCGGGGCTCTGGACGGACATCCGCTGGCACCTGCAGATCGCCGAGCACCTGGGGCGCGTGGTCGGGGTGGCGAGCGGGATGTACCTCGGGAACATCAACGTGGGCGTCGTCGGGTACCTGGCGGTCAGCGCCAGGGCGCGTGGCCTCGGGGTCGGCTCGAAGCTCAGGGCCCGGCTCCGGACGAGCTTCCATCGAGACGCCCGAAAGCTCGCCGGGAAGCCGCTCGAGGCCGTCATCGGCGAGGTCCGCCGGGACAATCCCTGGCTCCGCTCGCTGGTCCGCAACGATCGGGTGCTCGCCCTCGACTTCAAGTACCTCCAGCCCAGGCTCCGTCCGGGCGACAAACCGGTCTCACTCGTGCTGTATTACGAGGGAATCGCACGCCCGCTCCGTCGGCTGGCCTCGGTCAGGATCCGGACCATCTTGTACACCACCTGGCGGCGGATCTACCGTATCGCGCGGCCGCTGGCGCACGCCGAGTTCCGTCGCATGCTCAAGGATCTCGAGGGGCGCGCCTTCATCGGCGAGGTCCCGCTCGGCGAGCTGCCGCTTCCCGCCAAACCTTCCAAGTTCTGACCGTGCCGGCTCCAAGGGACTCCGTCGGAGGCATTCATGCGTGACGAATTCGGCCTGATTCTCGAATCGCTCCAGAACTCCTGGTACCAGATCGCGCTGATCGCCCCACGGATCGTCGTGGCATTGCTGCTCCTGGCGTCGGCTGGGCGCTCGCGCGGGCCGCGGAGTGGCTCGTGGTCCTGGTGCTCCGGCGGGTCCGCGTGGAGGAGGCCGCGGAACACACCGGTCTCGACGACTTCCTCCTCCGCGGCGGCGTGCGCTTCACGCTGGTGACCCTGGTGGGGCGGACGCTCTACTGGGGGATCCTGCTGATGTTCTCCCTTGCCATGATCAACGTGCTCGGCCTCTCGATGGGCACGGACGTGATGGCGCGGCTCTCGGGGTACCTGCCGAACGTGGTCGTCGGCGTCATCGTGCTCGTGTTCGGCTCGCTCGGGGCCCGGTTCGTCCGCGGCCTGGTCGAGGCCTACCTCAACAACGTCGGCGTCAAGGAGGCGGGCAGCCTCGGGCTGGTCGTCCACGGCGCCCTGATGGCGTTCGTCGTCATCCTCGCGCTCGAGCAGCTGGAGATCGACGTCGGGCTGTTGTCGGCAGCGTTCCAGCTGGCCTTCGGCGGTCTGTGCCTCGGCCTGGCGCTCGCCTTCGGCCTGGGCGGACGCGCGTGGGCCGAATCCATCCTCGAGCGCACCAGGCACAAGCGATGATCATCGACTGCCACGTCCACCTGAACAACTACGAGGAAGACGGGGTCCCGACCCTCGACCGGTGCCTCGATCGGCTCGAGCACGAGATGCGGCGGAACCGCATCGACCAGGCCCTCGTGCTCACGTCGTACACCGTCACGCCCTGGCCGACCCTCCACGCGCGCCGTGGTCCAGGCGGTCCGGGACAAGCCATACCTCACGGTGGTCGCCGGGTTGGACTACACGACGTTCCAGCCGGACGCGCTCAGGGAGATCGGGGAGTTCGTGCAGGCGGGCAAGGTCCGGGGGCTCAAGCTCTATCCGGGGTATCAGCCGTTCTATCCCCTGGACCCGAAGTGGACCCCCGCCTACGAGTTCGCGGCGCTGCACCGGATTCCGGTCATGATCCACACCGGCGATACCTACTCCCCGAAGGGCAAGTTGAAGTACGCGCACCCTCTCAACGTGGACGAAGTGGCGGTGGAGTTTCCCGAGGTCAAGTTCGTCATCTGCCACATGGGAAATCCGTGGATCCGCGACTGCATGGAGGTGGTGTACAAGAACGCCAACGTGTACACCGACATGTCGGGCCTGACCCTCGGCGAGTTCGAGGATCGCTTCGAGGTCTTCCTGCGGAAGCAGGTCTCGGAAATGCTCAGCTACGGCGTGGAGCCCGACGCCCTCCTGTACGGCACCGATTGGCCGATTTCGTCCATGGAGTCGTACCTGGACTTCATGAAGGAACTGGCGGTGCCCCAGCGGGAGCGGCAGATGATCATGGCGGACAACGCCATCGAGCTCTACGGCCTGAACCCCGCCAACAGCCTGCTCAGGGTCGGCGCCCGGCGGTGACCCGCCGCCTCCCATTCGAAAGGACGCCGTCATGACTCACGTCGCGACGAACCCCTCCACCGGCGACGTCCTCTCCACCCACGCGGAGATGACGGCCGCCGAGCTGCGCGCCGCCATCGCGGCAGCCCAGAAGGCACACCTCAAGTGGCGAAAGCTTCCGGTCTCGGCGCGCGCGGAGCCGATTCGGGCGACGGCACGGCTGCTGCGGGAGCGGGCAGGGGAGTACGCCGAGCTCATGGCGCGGGAGATGGGGAAGCCGCTGGCGCAAGGCCGGGCGGAAATCGAGAAGTGCGCCTGGATGTGCGAGTACTACGCCGGGCATGCCGAGGGGTTCCTGGCGCCGGAAGTGGTGGAAACCGACGCGAGCCGCAGCTACGTCGCGTATCGGCCGATCGGGCTGGTGCTGGCCATCATGCCATGGAATTTCCCCTTCTGGCAGGTCCTGCGTTTCGCGATGCCGGCACTGGTGGGGGGCAATGGCGCTCTCCTCAAGCACGCGCCGACTGTCCCTGGCTGCGCGCTGGCCCTCGAGAAGTTGCTGCGGGACGCCGGTTTCCCGGAGGGGCTGTTCCGCACCCTGGTCATCTCGGTGCCGCAGGTGAAATCGGTCATCCGGCACCGGCACGTG
Organism: uncultured Gemmatimonadales bacterium; assembly: GCA_963777835.1. Taxonomy (GTDB): domain Bacteria; phylum Gemmatimonadota; class Gemmatimonadetes; order Gemmatimonadales; family GWC2-71-9; genus SPDF01. The sequence goes on from CAVZRK010000006.1 coordinate 310,046, forward strand.
GCCGCCGTCAGCCTCACCGGGAGCACCGCGGCAGGCAAGGCGGTGGCGAAAGAGGCCGGCTCCCGCCTCAAGAAGTGCGTCCTCGAGCTCGGCGGCAGCGACCCGTACGTGGTGCTGGAGGACGCCGACCTCGACATGGCGGTCGAGGCCTGCGCGACGAGCCGGCTGATCAACTCGGGACAGAGCTGCATCGCGGCCAAGCGGTTCCTGGTGGTCGAGCCGCTCCGACCGGAATTCGAGCGGCGGCTGGTCGAGCGGATGCGGCCGGTGTGCGTCGGGGATCCGATGGAGCCGGGGACCGAGGTGGGCCCGCTGGCCCGCGCCGACCTTCGGGACCGGCTCCACGAGCAGGTCCAGCGGTCCGTGACCGCAGGAGCCCGGGTCCTGCTGGGAGGCACCCTGCCCGCGGGACCCGGCTTCTTCTACCCGGTGACGGTGCTGACCGATGTGGCCAAGGGGATGCCGGCGTACTCGGAGGAGTTGTTCGGGCCGGTGGCGGCGATCATCCCGGTCAGGGACGGCCGGGCGGCGCTCAAGGTGGCCAACGACACCACCTATGGGCTGGGGGCGGCGGTGTTCACGCGGGACCTGGTTCGAGGGGAGCGGATCGCTGCGGACGAGCTCGAGGCGGGATCGTGCTTCGTGAATACCTTCGTCCGGTCCGACCCTCGCCTCCCATTCGGTGGAACCCGGGAGAGCGGCTACGGACGCGAGCTCGGGCGGCACGGCCTCCTGGAGTTCCAGAACGCGAAGACGGTCTACATTCGCTGAGTCCCGCAGCCCCCGCTGGGCAGGATGTGCGACCCAAACAGCCCCGTTCGTCACCGTTTTGGATGGCCCGGTTCCGCCATGCCGGGCGACTCTTCCAGACCCTTGCACCTATACAGGGACACGCCATATTCAATCCTGATTCAGGACGCTGTACGGTCGGCATCTTTACCCAACCTCAAGGGGACCCCCCGATGACCAGGACCCGGCTCGTTGCCACTCGGCTCATCCTCGTGCTTGGAGCGATGCTCCTGGGCGCCAATTACGCGGCCGCCCAGAAGGTCTCCACCAATTACGACACCAAGCAGGACTTCACGAAGTACAAGACCTACAAGTGGGTCACCATCACCGGCGCCGCCTATCCCAACCAGCTCCAGGACCAGATGATCCGGTCGGCCATCGACTCCGCCCTTCGCACGAAGGGGATGGTCAAGCAGGACAGCGGTGACGTGAATGTGTATGTCGCGTACCAGCTGAGCGTGGCGTCGGCCACCCAGTACAACAGCTTCAGCACCGGCGGTGGCGTGGGCTACGGCGGTGGTTGGGGCTGGGCGGGAGGAGGCGGCATGACCACCACGACGCCGGAAACGATTCAGAACGGGACACTCGTAATCGATCTCTACGACCCCGCACTCAAGTCGCTCGTCTGGCAGAGCACCGCCACCAAGCAGCTCAACCCGAGCTCCAACGCCGAAAAGAACCAGGCCAACCTGCAGAAGGCCGTCAACAAGATGTTCAAGGACTATCCCCCGGGCGTCGCCAAGTCGAAGTAGCTCGGTAACCGAACCTGCGCGCGGCACCTCACGGTGCCGCGTTCAGTTTCCGGACCTCGTGTCCTCCCCCGGAAGAGGCATCATGCCGTTCCGACTCAAGTCTCCCGCCGTCGCCCTGCTGCTCCTCCTCACCGCCGGCTTCTCCGGCGACCCCGAACCGGTGGACTGGGTCATGGTCGCCCGGATCCGCGCCGAGGGCCTCCAGCGCTCGCAGGTCATGAATTATGAGAGTTACATGACCGACGTGCTCGGGGCGCGGCTCACCCTCTCCGCCGACATGCAGCGAGCGCAGCAGTGGGCCATGGGCCAGATGAAGATGATCGGGCTTGCCAACGTGGTGCCGGAGCCGTTCATGGACTTCGGCGTCACCTGGGACAACGAGTACGTCTCGCTCCAGATGCTCGCCCCCGACTACCAGCCGATGGTGGGATACCCGCTGTCGCACACCCGGGGCACGGACGGCCGCCAGGTGGCGCAGGCCGTGATCGTGGAGCTCCAGGTCCGGGGCGACCTCGCCAAGTACCGCGGCACCCTGAAGGGGAAGGCGGTGCTGTCCACGCCGCCCGCCACGATCGACATGGCGCCGCTCACCAACGGCGTCCCGCGGCGGACGCCGGCGGAGCTCGAGGCGCTCCAGCAGACCGTGGTGGCTCCGGCGCGGCCCGCCGCGCCCCGGCCCCCGCCCAATCCGGAGCTCCTGACGGCCGAGGAGAAGATGGCCTTCTACGCCTCGGAGGAGGTCGTGGCCGTGCTCCAGTCCGAGAGCGGGTGGCTCGGCGCGGTGCGCGGCTTCTCGCGGCCCGGCGCACGGGGCGACGGATGGTCGCGAGCGGGAATCCTGGCCGGGCCCGTCGTCGTGGCCATCACGCCGGAGCACTACAACCGGATGTACCGGATCCTGAAGCGGGACATCCCGGTCACGGTGGAGATCGAGGTCCGCAACCGGATCGGCGAGGTGGTGGAGCAGGCGGTGAACATCACGGGGGACATTCCGGGGAGCGATCTCAAGGATGAGATCGTCATGATCGGGGCGCACTTCGACACCTGGCACGCGAGCCCCAACGCGAGCGACAACACCTCGGGCGTGGCGGTGGTGCTGGAGGCGGCCCGCATCCTGAAGGCGGTGGGGGCCAGGCCTCGGCGCACCATCCGCGTGGCGCTCTGGAGCGGCGAGGAACAGGGGCTCTGGGGATCGCGCGCGTACGTGCGGCAGCACTTCGGGAACCCGAACGACTCGACCGTCGGCGCCAGGCCGGGCTATGACAAGCTGTCGGTCTACTTCAACCAGGACTACGGGCCGGGCCAGTACCAGGGCATCTACCTGCAGGGGAACGAGCAGGCCCGCGCCATGCTGACGGCGTGGATGCTGCCGTTCCGGGACTTCGGCATGACGGTCGTGTCGAACCAGGGCGTGGGCAGCACCGACCACGTGTCGTTCGACGAGGTGGGCCTGCCCGGCTTCCAGTTCCTCCAGGACCGCGTTCCGGGCGGCGGCGGGCACACCAATCTCGACTTCTACGACACGGTGCCGGCCGAGGACCTGATGAAGAACGCCGTGGTGATGGCGGCGTTTGCCTACAACGCGGCGATGGCGCCGACGATGGTGCCGAGGAAGCAAACGAAGTAGGCTGGGGCCGGGCTAGGCGAGGGACTTCGACATCAGCACCAGGTGGACTGGCTGCTTGAGCTTCGACGGGGCGGGGAAGGGCGTGACGCCGGTCGGCCGGAAGCCGAACTTCGCGTAGAATGCGGGGAGCTCGGTCCGCAGGTTTACCACGTCGATGTCCAGCGCCCTGCATCCGGCCGCCCTGCAGCGGGCCTCCGCCGCCTCGACCAGGACGCGTCCCAGCCCCTGGCCCTGGTGTGAGGGATCTACAGAGAGCAATCCGAAGTACCCCCGGTCGCCGCGAACCTCCACGTAGACCGCACCCGCCAGCCCGTCCCCATCCGTGCGCTGGATGACCAGAAAGCCGGACGCTGGGGCCTCGATGCGGGCCAGCGACCTCCGGCTCGCTGGTGCGGTTCCCATGGAGGAAGAACACCTCCACCCGGTACGCGGCGTTGATGAGCCGGGTCAGGTCGGGGGCGTCGGCGGGAGTGGCGGGGCGGGGCGGCGTCATCAACCCAAAGTAACCGCCCCAGAAAGGTCAGCGAACCCCGCGGGGTGCTACGCGGGCCGGGAGGCCCGCGCGCTGAGCGACAGCGCCGCCGCGATCACGAGGGCGCCGATCAGGCCCCACTCGAGTCCCTCGGGGCTGGCGCCGATGACCCAGCAGACGGCCATCATCGCGATGTTGGCGAGTACGGCGGCCCACCGGACGCCGCGCGCCTTGGAACCGTACCAGTAGTTCAGGATGTTGAGTGTGCCGAGATAGAGGAAGAGCAGCCCGGCAATCACGCCGATTTCGTCCATCCAGTCGGCCAGCTGGATGAAGGTGTTCACGATGTAGTAGGCGCCGGCCAGGGCGATGGCGCTCCCGGCAATCAGGTAGAGGTACCGCATTCGGCCTCCGGTTCGAGGGTCGCGGGGGCGTGCAAGAGACGACATCCCCGCAAACCGGAGGCCGTTTTTGCAACCCGCTATCATACAGGGGGCCTACGGAGCAGCAAGGCGCCGCAAGTGGGCAGACTGGAGGGAGTTAGGTGCGCCACCCCGTGCTGCTGTACGACGGTCTCTGCGGCTTCTGCGACCGCACCGTGCAATTCATCCTGGCCCGCGATCCGGGTGGGATTATGCGGTTTGCGCCGCTGCAGGGGGAGTTTGCGGGAGACGTGCTGCGGCGCCATCCCGCCCTTGCCGGCGTGGATTCCCTCGTCCTGGTGGAGGTGGATGGCCCGCCTCCCGGCGCGCCGCCGCTGGTGCGCTCCGACGCCATCCTCGCCATCGCGGACTACCTCGGCTGGCCCTGGCGGGCGGCAGTCGTGCTCCGGCTGGTGCCGCGCTTCCTCCGCGACTGGGCGTATGACGTCTTTGCCCGGCACCGGTACCGCCTCTTCGGTCGCTATGACGCCTGTCCCCTCCCCAGCTCCGAGACGCGGGCGCGGTTCATCGACTGAGCGCTCTCGACCCGACGGCTATCGGTTGAATGGGAACTCGTTGATCCAGTGGAACCCCCGATTCATTAGCAGGAAGTCCCGCTCGTCGCGGCGGACCATTTCGACGCGGAGGGTGTCGGCCGCCCACGCGCCCTGGACCCTGAGGTGCGCGGAGTCGGGGCGCACAAACGACAACTCGAAATGCGCCGTTGAGTCTTCCCTGGGCGTCAAGGTCAGGACACCCTTCACCGTATCCACCTCCACGGCGTATCCGCGCCCGGAATCGCTCATCGATCGGATGGAAAGGAACCCCGGGTACCCAACGAAGACCCTCCGCCAGCGGAAGGTGTCCGTCAACAAGGGCGGAATCGTGTCGCCGTTCCGGACAAAGGTGGCCACGTCGTACAAGCCGTACAGCGGGGGCTTCGGGGCGGTGTCGCCGTAAGTCCTGCGGCCCTCCGCGGCATTCAACAACCAGATTACGGCACTCGCAGCGATGACGGCCGCTCCCAGTATTCGCGCTGCGGAGTCAAGACGACTCCGTGAGAAGAGGGGGCCCTCTGGGCTCAGTGACATCGCGCGGTTGAAGACGAATAGGTCGATCAACGCTTTCGCTTTCGGCAACAGGATGAATACCGCCATCGCAAGCAAATGAAGGGAGTACAGCTTGACCGGTACGTCGTAGCTGAAGTTGAGCATCACGATGTTGGCGAGTACGGACACCGCCAGTAGCGCCCCAAGGGTCGTGGTCCGCCGGAACCCGAGCAGCAGGCCCGCTCCCATCTCGGCACACCCGGTGAAGATGTTGTAGGGGAGGGAGAAGCCCATGAAAGTCCAGAGCAGCCCCATCGGGGAGGACTGCCCGTACTGTTCCGCCAGGGTGTAGAGGTCCGGGCTCGGAAATTGGGCCTTGATCACCTTTATCGAGCCATAGGTGATCATCGTGGTGGCCAGGGCGAAGCGGACGTACACCCGCAGCCACTTGGAGAGTGTCGCGTAGTTCGGCCGGCGGGCATCCAGGAGGGACCAGGCGATCGTTGTGATGAGGGCAATCGCCACGAAGCAGAGTAGTTGGACGTAATTGTAGGTCGTATCGCCGCTGCCGGCCTCGAAGATTGTGATCGGGGTGGCCAGGTGCAGGATGTGCGCCCCGACCCAAGGCACCAGGAGGTGCCAGGGCGCGTCGGTCCAGCCGGCTGCTTCGGTGTTGGTCGAGGGCAGGGCATCGAGCGGAAACGGCAACAGGTAGATCACGAAATAGGCGAATACGAACCGGAAGGCCACCTTCCGGGATGTGCTCCACGGTTCACTCGAGGTGTTCCCCAGGTAAGCTGGCGGAGTGCTCTCCTCGGTCATGCGGCCCCCCCCCTCGGTGTGCCGGTTTCCGGTTCGGTCGAGCCGGCCATCCTGCAGCCTGGTACCGGCCGCGTCAAGGAGGGCGTGGAATCGGGCAGGGGAGGGCTACAACCCGAACCGCATCCCCTCCCGCGCAATCTCGAACCCGCGCCTTGCGACCTCGGCCTGCTGGGGGCCCCCCTCATCGAGCGCCGGGTTCGAGTTGTTGAGATGGGTCAGCACCACGCGGGCCTCCTTCCGGTCCACCACCCTCTGCAGCGCGGCCATCGTCTGGGGCATCAGCGGGTGCGGCACGTCGTCCGCCGTGCGGCCCGGGAGCTCGTCCAGCGACCAGAAGGTGCCATCGAGCAGCGCCACGTCCACGCTCGCCACCGCCGTGGCGAGATCCTGACGATCCCAGAGCCGACCAGGCGTTGATGTCGGGCAGGAAAAGGATGGAGGCGGTCGGGGCCGCGGAACACGAACCCAACGGTGTCGGCCAGTTCGTCGCGGTGCGGCACCTTCCACAGCTGCACCTCGAGGAATGGATCGATCCGGTGCCAGACGTCGAGGGCCAGCGGCCGGAGCGCGACATGACCCTGGTCGACCAGCAGCCGCCACGGGAAGTTCGATGCGAGGAAGCCTGCCATGGCTGGCGAGCAGTACACCGGCGTCTCCTGCATGCCCATGCCTTCACGTCCCAGCATCGCGAGTCCGGCGTAGTGCCCGATGTGCGCATGGGTCAGGAAGATCCCGTCGAACGGCCGCCGCTCGGCCGCGCGCCGCCGAAAGGCGGGCTCGGTGATCAGGTCCAGCTGCCGCGTGATGTCGGGCGTCGCGTCCACCAGGTAGAACCGCTCCGCAGCCGGCTCCACCAGCGCGAGCGACGAAACGAAGCGCCCTCGGCCGGTGTCCATCAGCGCCCGGCCCGCGTCGCAGCGGGCGGTGTAACAGCCGACCTGCGGGAAGCCGGCGTCCTGCACCGACCCGAGCACCAGCGCGTACACCTCCCCGGACCCGGCGGCCGCGCGCGAGCGCGGCGTCGAGCGCCGGCGGAAGCGCGGCGGTGGCGGCGAGGGCGGAGAGGAACTGGCGGCGGCGCATCCGGGGAACCTAACGCGACATCGACTGGCCGCGAGGGGCTGCGGGTGCCGGCTCCGGCACCGTATATTTGCCTGATGAGTCATCCCGGGGAGCACCCGCCAGTGGCTGTCTCCGACACTCCGGGGTGGAGGCTCTTCCTCGGCTTCTTTGCCGACGCCGCGCGGCGAGGCCTGCCTCTCGTCACGTTGCGCCCCAGGGAGCGCGATCCGGCCACCGCGCTCAGCGGGGGCGACTACGACTTCCTCCTGCCGCCGAACGCCTTTCCCCTGCTGATGGACCTGCTGTGGCAACGGGCCGCGGCCGAGGGTGCCAGCTTCAGCATCAACCGGACGAATCCCCACAAGATCCAGCTCTTCATCCACGTCCCTGAGGTGGGCCGCAGCATCCAGCTCGAACTCTGGACGCGCCTCGACGTGCGGGATCCCGCACGCCGCTCGGCCCGCTGGATGCCCTGGTCCGCGGTGGCGCCGCTCCTCGGTGCCGGGGACGACGGACTCCCCCGGCTGCCGCCGGAAATCGAAATCGCCTGCTACCTGTCGCACCTGGCCACCCGCCGGAAGCGGGTCGAGACGCCCCTCGTGTCCGAGCGGCTCGCCGCGTACGCGGTCGTGGCGGCTACGCAGGCACCACGGCTCGCTCTCCTCTTCCGCGGGCTCACCACCGCGGGCATTCCGGCCGCCGCGGCGGCCGCGAACGCCCGCCTGCGCGAGCTCGGCGTCCTGGAGCACCGTACCCCGGTGGCGACGATGTTCGACGCCCTCCGCGACAAGGTGGCCGCGCTGCCGTGGAAGTGGGCGCGGTGGTACCGCCGTGCAGCGCGGATCGTCGCGGTGACGGGTGCGGACGGCGTGGGCAAGACCACGGTCATCGCGCGCTGGGGCGCCTCGCTCCGGGGCGGGCTCAGGGTGCAGCGCTTCAAGAACCTCTTCCGCCACCATCCCGCATACCGCCTCTTCTATCACCTTCGCCTCGCCGCCGCCCGCCAGCGCGCGGGCGGCCAGGTGCCGCGCAACGCGTTCGACGAGATCCACGCCGCGGTAATGTTCGACTTCGCCCGCGCGTCGTGGAACTGGTTCCGGCTGCTGGCGCTGGTGGGCGGGCGGCGTTGTCTCGATCGCGGGTTCCCCGATCTCCTCTTCGGCGGCCTCCGGGATGGAGGGCCGGCCGGCCTCCGCGCCGACTGGCTGGACCTGGCCGCCCGGATGCCCCAGCCCGACTGGCACGTCCATCTCGACGCCCCGGACGCCATGATCCGCGGGCGCAAGCAGGAACTCTCGGCGGAGGCCCTCCGTGCGTATCGCGACGGCATGGCGCGCATCGTCGGGACCGCGCCGGCCGGCGCGTTCACCCGGATCGACACCGGTCGTTCGCTGGAGGAAGTGGAGCGGTGCCTGCGGATGGCGGCGGTCTGCCACGGGGTGCGGCTTCCGTGGATGGAGGCCGCGGCGGAGCTACGCCGCTGAGGCGCGTGCGAGGAGGGTGTCCACCCGCTTCATGAGCCGGGCGATCTTGCCTGCGGTGTAGATCCGTGCCAGGAGGGGAACCGACTTCAGCAGGCGGTACTTGAAGTCGAGCGCGGTCCGACCGCCGAGGCCGTCCACGATGATGAAGCGGAGGGAGGGGCGCCGCGTCACGCAGATGTTCTTCGGGTTCTCGTCGCTCCACAGGATGCGGTACGCCCGCAGGTACTCCACAAGGTCTCGCAACGCCGATCTGATCTCCTGTTCGCCAAGCAGCTTCGTGGCGATGGCGCGCTCCAGGTTGACGCTGGAGGAATCACCGCCGTCCGCGTAGGCGATCCGATCGAAGACGAGCCCACGTCCCCTGGTGGTGTCCACCCAGCCGTGGCAGGCGGCCACGTGATCGAGCGGCACGCCTCGCCGCGCCAGAGTTCGGTAGTAGTCGTGCTCCACGAGGGACTGGTCGAGGGTGCCCCCGGGCAGGGGGACCTTGATGCACTTGTGCGGGTCGAGCGGGTGCACGAAGCAAGTGCGGTGGTGCCCCCAGTTGAGGACCGCGCTGTCGGGAAGGTCCACGACCGGGCGCGCCAACGACCGCTCAGGCCCCATCAGGAATCTCGGGCTCGACGAGGTGCGCCAGCAGGGCCAGCGATTCCTGCCAGCCGAGGTAGCAGAACTCGACGGGAATCGCGGGCGGGATCCCTTCCTGCACGATCTGGAGGTCGGTGCCGCACAGCACCTGCTTCAACGAGATCGTGACCTGCATGTCGCCGGGGAGGTTCGGGTCCTCGAACTGGTCGGTGTACCGGATCCGCTCGTGCGGCGTGAGCTCGACGTAGGTGCCGCCAAAGGCGTGGCTCTTGCCGGTGCCGAAGTTTGTGAACGACATCCGGTACCCGCCGCCGACCCGGGCATCCATCTGATGGACCTTGCCCGTGAAGCCGTGCGGGGGAATCCACTTGGCCATGGCGTCGGGGTCGAGAAAGGCCCTGTACACCCGTTCGGGTGGCGCGCGGAGTACGCGGTGCAGGCGGACGGTGCCGGTCGTCGGGGGCATGGTGGATGCTCCGGTGGTGAAGGGGTGGCCGGATTCGCCTCCCAAGATAGCCGCCCCGTTGCGACCCCGGCACGGATCCCAGCATCCTAGATGGGTGCCCGCCCACCCGGTCGGGTTCTTCACCTCAACCTTTGGAGCGCCCCCGACATGATCCGCGCGCTGTCATGCCTCATCCTCCTCAATGCGACCGCACTTGCCGCCCAGGCGCCCTCGTTCGCGGGCAGTTGGCAGGTTTCCTATCCGGCCGGGGTCAGGAACGAGAACGGCAACGTCACCGTGCTGCACGGGACGGGGGTGCTGACCATCGTGGCGCAGGGGGATTCGCTCATCGGTAGCCTGGCGGCGGACCCGAACCCCGAGTTCACGCCGCGCCCCGCCTCGCGGCTGGCCGGCAAGGCGGCGGCCGGGGAGGCCACCTTCGTGTCGCATTCCGAGGCCACGCTCAGCATGAACGGGGATGAGCGCACGGCGACGGTTGTGAGCACCTGGAAGTTCAGGATCCAGGGAGACAGCCTGCTGGGCACGGTCGAACGGAAGCTCGAGGGGTACGACACTCGAGGGCGGGAGCCAGCCGCCCCAGCCGGTCACCGGGGTGCGACGGAAGGGGTGACCGCCGGGTCAGGCCAGCACGTCGCGGATGGACGGGTCCCGCGCGAACTGGGCGCGTCGCGAAGGGGCAGGTGACCAGGAACTTCGTGTGCGTCTCGCGGGCCCACGCCACGGCGGCGTCGAGCAGCCTGCGCCCCACGCCCTGACCGCCCAGCGTGGGATCCACCTCCGTGTGATCGATGATGACCAGCGCCGCGTTGGCGCGGCTGTAGGTCAGCTCGGCGAGCCGCCGGCCGTCCTGCTCGATGAAGAAGGCGCCGCGGTGATCGGTTTCCTCGTGCGCAATCGGGTTCATGGCAGGCACCTGGCCGGTGGCTTCGACGGTGGGCGTGCGGTTCGGAATTGCCCGCAAGAATCGGATGGCAGGCCCCGGCCGTCAACCCTATCCTTGGCTCCGCCCCGGTCAGGAGAAGCCAAGGTGCCGATGTTTCGATACGCAGGTATCCCCAGTGTCATCGTCGCTGAAGCCCGCCAGTCCATGCGCTCGCCGCAGTACGGGCATCCGGCGCACCGGGAGGTGGCGACCGGGTACGGGCCCTGCCGCCATTGCCTTCGGACTTTCCGCATCGGGGAGGAGGAGCGCCTCCTCTTCACGTACCAGCCGATCCAGGAGGCGGGCGGGCTGCCCGCCCCAGGGCCGGTCTTCGTGCACGCGGATGACTGCCAGCGGTACGAGGGGCCCGACTTCCCGCCGGACCTGGCCGGCCTCCCGCTCGTGGTCGAGGGTTTCCGGATCGGTGGGACCGTGGTGGCGCAGGAGCGGGTAGCCTCCGAGCCGCCGGAGGTGGTCGTGGCGCGGGTGCTGGGTACGAAGGACGTCGCGTACGCGCACCTGCGGAACGCGGAGGCTGGGTGTTTCATGGCGCGGGTGGAGCGGTGAGGCATCGACGGTCGTTCAACGCCTTCCCTCCACCAGGCGCCACGTGGCGCTGACACTCGCAGATACCGCCACGTCGCGGCGCGGCGTGCGCGTCCCCGCCATCATCGGGTCGTCGAAGATGTACTCATCCATGGCGCTTCCGACGTCATAGTCGCGCCCGGTGTCCAGCAGGACCAGTTGCCCCAGCGTCACGCCCGCCGCTCGCGCGATCGCTTCAGCCTTTCTCAGCGCCTGGTCGTAGGCTCGGCCGAACGCATGCATTCGGGCCGCATCCGCGGTGTCTGATTCAAACCGGATACTTGGAACGGTCGTGGCCCCCGCCGCGAGCGCACCATCGACGATGGCCGCCAGGCGAGCGAACTCCCGCACGCGGACGGTCAGAACGGCCTTCGCCTCGTAGTCGACCAGGCGGGCCTCGGCATAGGCCTCGTTGGTGTGGACCTCGAAGGCCACCGGTGCCGTGATTTCCGGAGCGAGACTCCAGTGCCTGAGTGTGTCGGTGACCGCCCGAACGCGCCGCGCCGTCTCCGTGGCGGCCGCGGTGGCCGTGGAGGCCCGTGCCGCAATCACCAGGTGGACGATGGCGACGTCGGGCGGGAGTCGGACCTCGCCCCGGCCCGTGGCCACGATGACCGGGCCGGAGGCCGGCTCCTGCGCAGGGAGGTGATGCCGTGGATAGGCGAGCAGCAGGAGGGCAGAGCCAAGCAGGTGGACGCGTCGCATGGAGCCTCCTCGTAAGGGGTAGGACCACGTTAGCAGCCCGACCTTGCCTCCTCGTGGAGCCTCCGTGACAATTGCGGGGGCAGGGAGATGTCGAAACGCTTACAAGCGATGGCGCGCCCACACATGGGGGTACCGCCGGGCAGCCTACCGCGCCATCGCGTTCCACGCCGCCTCGTCGGCCGCCGCGAACTGGCGCTCCATGACGATCAGCCACCGGTCGTTCTTCCGCACCAGCAGGGCCTCGAAGGGGATGATGTAGCGCGTGGTCGCCCCGGCGCTGTCGGTCACGGCGTAGTTGAACATCCCCGACTCGAACGCCGTCTCGGCGCCGTCCTGCCGCTTCGAGAAGCGGAAGGCTACCGAGGCACGGCTCCCGTTCCGCTTCATCGCCTCCATGGACTGCCCCCACCCGGCCAGCGCCCGCGCGATCGGCATCGTGCCCTGGGGCGTGACCACGACCGCATCGGGGTGGTAGGTGGCCGCCATCCCGGCGATGTCGTGTTCCACCACCGTGGTGGAAACAGTGGTCCAGACCTGGGCGTCGATCGCCTCGCTCGAGGGCTCGGTGCCCTGGGCGGAGAGCGGGGCGGTCCAGGCGAGGAAGGTGGCGGCTACGAGCCGAAGGATCGGGGCAAAGGGCGACAGCGGTGCGCGCATGCAGGCTCCCGGGATACGCGGTGGATCGGCCGTCGGTGGCCGGAAGAAGCGAGAAGCGAAGATTGCCGCCCGCGCTCCGGTCCGGCAAGCCGGACGCTCGGCAAACCTCCGTCGTAGAGATCCGCCTGACCGGCACCCGCGCGAACCCTATTGCGTCGAGCTCGACAATACTTAGGTATTGACAGAAGTATCCAGCGATCGTAGATTCCCGCAGTCAGATCGCTCAACCCACGCGTGTGGATGGTGTCGGAAATGGCTCAACCCGCAGGAGCTGACGCAGCCTTTCACGCCCTGGCCAACCCGACCCGGCGGAAGGTCCTGGAGCGGCTGTCGGTCGGCCCGGCCACCGTCAGTGAATTGGCGGCGCCGTTCGACATGCAACTCCCGTCATTTGTGCAGCATCTCTCCGTGCTCGAACGAAGCCGGCTGGTGCGGTCGTCAAAGCGCGGCCGGGTGCGGACGTATGAGATCGCACCAGAACGGTTGAAGGTTGTCGAAGACTGGCTGACCGCGCGGCGCCGGTTGTGGGAAGCTCGGCTGGACCGGTTCGACCAGTACGTCACAGACCTCAAGGAAAAGGAAGCAGAGTCATGAGCAAGCACCTGTCCTTCGATCCGCGGCTTGATTTTGCCATCGAACGCTTCATTGACGCGCCGCCGAGGCTCGTGTGGGAAGCGCTGACGAAGCCGGAGCACCTGAAGGAGTGGTACATGCCCAAGCCCTGGGGGCGGGTGTCGCGAGCCGAACTGGACTTGCGGCCGGGCGGCATCATCAGCATCGACATCGCCGTGGGAGACGGCCCGGACTCCCCCAACCTCGGCTGTATTCTGGACGTCGTTCCGATGGAGCGGCTGGTCTGGACTTCCATGTTGTTCCCCGGCTACCGCCCGGCGGTCTTCGACGACATCCCGATCACCGCCATCATGACGATGGAGCCCGTGGGAACCGGCACGCGCTACGTCTTCACGGCGCTGCATCGGAACGAAACGGACCTCGAGACCAACAAGACATCGGGCTTTTACGAGGGCAGCGAGATCGCCGTGGATCAGTTCGTGGCGCACGTGCTCGCGATGAAGTAATTCCTGGCTACGATTGGAGGCCGAAATGGCACGCAAGCCCAGCAAACGCACGGCCGCGCCAGCCGTCCTGACGACGCTGCCGGTTGCCATGACTGGCAGGGCAAGCCCCGCGAAGGCCGCGGACGGGGACGAACCGGTCTTTGCCTACATCCGCAGCCTTCCGCAGCCGCAACGCGCGATCGCCGAACGTGTCGATGCCCTGGCGGCCAAGACGCTGCCGGACCTGCAGCGCTCCGTGAAGTGGGGGATGGCCTGGTATGGCGTCGGCGACGGCTGGTGCTTCAATTGCGGCGGCTTCGCCGGCCACGTCAAGCTCACGTTCGGGCGCGGGACCGCACTCGAGCCCGTCCCACCGATGGCACCGATCGGCATGGGCAAGGACTCGCGGGGCGTGGACCTGGAATCGGTGGCCGACCTCGACGAACGCCAGGTCGCGTCGTGGATGAAACAGGCCACGGCCATCCCAGGCTTTGGGAAGAAGAAACGATGAGGCCTCCTCACCCACGGACATAGCGCAGGTGTGTAGCGGCCGGACCATCGAGCACCGTGTCAATGCGGAACTGCGGCGCCGGCTCGCGTAGGTTCTCGAAGAGGCGCCGCCCGCCGCCGAACAACACCGGTGCCAGGGCAATTTCCAGTTCGTCGACAGCACCCAGGCTCAGGTACTGCTGGATCACGTCCGCCCCACCCGCGATACGAACATCGCGACGGCCCGCGGATTCCCGGGCCAGCTCGAGCGCGCGCTCCGGCCCGTCATTGATGAAGTGGAAGGTCGTCCCGCCGGGGCGGACCCAGGGTTCGCGCTTCTCGTGGGTAAGCACGTAGACCGGCGTGTGAAACGGAGCCTCCTCCGGCCAGGCGACTTCTCCCTGGTCGAACATGCGCCTGCCCATGATGTTGGCGCCGATGCGTTCCGTGGTGCGGCGAACCAGGTCATTGACCGGACCGGTTTCTCCCCCTGGCCCGAGCTTCAGGTTCTCCCGGAAGTACTGCTGATTGACGATCCAGCCCATCAGCGCGCCCCACTTGGCGCCCCAGCCCATGTGCTCGGGCTTGCCCATGGTCATCCCTTCCGGTGCCATGTAGCCATCCAGGCTGAGTCCGATGTTCACGAATACGGTGCTCATGAGTCTCTTCCCACGACGTTGCACGCGCTGTTTAGGTGGCATCCCGGCGAAAGACGTCCATCTGCCACACAAGGGTCCCGGTCCGGGAGACGCGCTGGAAACCGGCACTCGTCAGGAGTGCTTCCATGTCTGCCACCGGGTGTACGAACGAGCGGAAGCCGTTGCCCCGGACTTTGCGGATGAGGTTGTCGACCGCCATCACCAGGCGTACGTACCAGCGGTCGCGAGGATAGGAAAAAGCCAGGAGAATCCGCGTGTGATCGGCGGCGGCGCGAAGCAGCGCCTCGAAGGCAGGGTAGCAGCACACGACCCGATCGAGGGTGACGACATCGACCACCGGGGCGGAGGGGGCGATCGTAACGAAGTCCGCAACCTGCCACGACATCCGGTGCGCGACTCCGCGGCGTAGCGCTTCCGCCTCCCCGCCCGCCACGAACGCCGCCGACATGTCAATGCACGTGGCGCTGGCGACTCCGGATTCGAGGAGCTCGAACGACAGGGCACCGATCCCCGCCCCAATATCCAGGACCGATTCGGGGCGGATGCTCGCCGCCGCGATGCCCGCCAGAAGCCCGCGGGTCGTCCGGTCTGGTCCGGACCGCTGGTAGGTCGCCAAGTCGCGCGCCACGCGATGGGCGTCGAATTGTTGCGCGGTGACGTCGGACGGAGACGAGCAACAATGGCTCATGATAACCTTGTCTGCGGGACGCCACCCAGCGAATGATGGCTCAGCTGCGAGGGCGCTGCGCGGCAGCCGCCGCGCCGTCCTCGGGTAGAACCTACGGCGTGGCGGCGGGCAGAGCCAGCGCGCCCTCGTCCGCGACGCGGATGACCACCTTTCCGACGGCGCGGCCGGATTCCACGTAGGAGATTGCCTCGGCCGCCGATTCCAGCGGAAAGGTCTTGTCGAGGATCGGCTTGATGACGCCCTGGTCCACCAGCGCCCCGATGCTCTCCAGCTGCTCGCCGCTCGCGCGCATGAACAGGTACTCGAATCGAACGCGCCGCTCGCGCGCCAGACGATCGACCTTGCGATTCAGGAACCCGAGGATCCAGACGAGCGGAAGGCTCAGGCCCCAGGCGCGCGCGAACTTGCCGTCGGGCCGGCCGCCGATCGTGACCACCACGCCACCGTGCTTGACCGCCTTGAAGGACCGAAGCAGCGTGTCCCCGCCCTGCGTGTCGAGGATTACGTCCTGATCACTGGCAACCGTTTCGAAGCGGGTCGTCTGGTAGTCGATGGCCACATCCGCGCCGAGCGACTTCACCAGCGCGTGGTTCCTGGCGCTGGCCGTGGTCGCGACCTGCGCGCCGAGGTGCTTGGCCAGCTGGATGGCGAAGGTGCCAACGCCGCCCGAACCGGCATGGATGAGGACCTTCTGCCCCGCCCGCAGTTGTGCGAGGTCGATCAGCGCCTGCCAGGCGGTGAGCCCGACGAGCGGGAGTGACGCGGCCTCCGCGTAGTCGAGGCGGGCGGGTTTCCGGGCAGCGGCGCTCTCGCGCACCACGGCATACTCGGCGAAGGCGCCTATGTGGTCGTTGTCGAGTCGCGCATAGACCGCGTCACCGACGACGAATCGGGTGACCCCTGGGCCGATCGCGACCACGTCGCCGGCGAGGTCGGTGCCGAGAATCAGGGGGAAGGAGAAGGGGAGAAGCACCTTCACGGCGCCATCGCGGATCTTGTAGTCGATCGGGTTGACGCCGGCGGCGCGCACGCGCACCAGCAGCTCGCCCGGGCCCGGCTCGGGCCGCGGCAGCTCCATCATTTCCATCGGAGCCTTGTAACGACGGATGGCGAGCGCCTTCATGCCGGGACCGTGGCGGTGCGCGGCGACGCCCCCGGCGCGTCGAGCCGCAGGTCCTTTCGAATGCCGGCGTCCACCAATCGGGCAGGCGCAAATCGGCGAAGCAGCCCCAGGCGGTTGGCGAGACCACCGGCCGTGTACCGGAGCCTGGGGCGAGCCGCGCTGGCCGCTTCCAGCACCACGTCCGCCACCACGCCCGGCTCGTCCGCGGTCTCGAGCGCCGCTCTCAACTGCCTGGTCACGCCGGCACGCGCCTCACGATATTCATCGAGCGCGGCGTCGGGTTCCAACAAGTTCGCCTCGAAGTGGGTCTTCGTGAACGCGGGCTCGATGACGGTGACCCGGATGCCCCGTGTGCGCAGCTCGTGGTCGAGCGATTCAGAGTAGCCGGCGAGCGCGTGCTTGGTGGCGGCATAGAGCGCCATGTATGGCGCCGGCAGGAAGCCCAGCACGGAGCCGATGTTGATGATCTGGCCACCCCCTTGGCGTCGCATGTGCGGGACGACGGCGCGCGTCATCCGGATGATCCCGAAGAAGTTGGTGTCGAAGATCGCGCGGGCCTGTTCGATCGAGCTCTCTTCCGCCCCTGCGGGGGCGACGCTGAAGCCCGCGTTGTTCACGAGGAGGTCGATGCGACCCTCCGACTGCAACAGAGTGTTCACGGCCGTTTCGACCGACTCATCGCTGGTCACGTCGAGAGAGAGCATCTCGAACGGCTGCACGCCCGGGCTCGCGGGGCGCCGGCTCGTGCCATAGACATTGTAACCGGCGGCAGCGAGGCGCTCCGAGGTCGCCTTCCCGATGCCCGATGACGCGCCCGTCACGAGCGCGACAGGTTTCCTGAACTTCATTTGACAGCCCTCCCAGAGGTGGTCGATGATCGTTCTTGGGTCCAACATATGATGCCCATCATATTATGAGACGAAAGAAATGCACCGGATTCGCCCGGTGCGGGCCGCCTTATGTGCCGGTCGAGTCGAAGTGTTTCACGGACGCTTCGCGCAGGGCCTCGGAGAGCTCGGGATCGTCGACAGCTCGGGCCAGCACCAGGGCGCCGACCATCGTGGCCACGGTCACGAGCGCGTGCTCGTAGGCACCCGGCGTTTCCTGGTCGGGGGAAAACCGGACGACGACATCGATCGCCTCCTTGATGCGGCGCGTCGCGGCTCGCCGGACCTTCGCGGCCTGACGCGGCATCTCCGAGCCGAGGGCTGCGATCGGGCAACCGGTCTCGGCGTGCT
This sequence comes from uncultured Gemmatimonadales bacterium, assembly GCA_963777835.1. GTDB lineage: Bacteria > Gemmatimonadota > Gemmatimonadetes > Gemmatimonadales > GWC2-71-9 > SPDF01. The sequence goes on from CAVZRK010000006.1 coordinate 327,703, forward strand.
TGACGTGTTCTTTCGAGAGGTAGAACTCGATCATCGACCGAAGTGCGTTTTGGGGTGGTGCGGCCGCAGCGATTCGCGTCAGCGTGGCGACGCTTTCGGCACCGGCCTGGTCGGCGGCCTCTGCCAGCATCGCCTCACGGGAGGCGAAGTGGGCGTAGAAGCCGCCGTGCGTAAGGCCGACATCCTTCATGATGTCGGCGACGCCGGTGCCGCTGTAGCCGCTTCGACGGATGGCGCGCGCGGCGGCCCGGACGATCCGCTCGTGGGTGGCCTCCTTGCGGCTGGGGGCGGTCCGGTTGGCATAGGTAGCGCTCATATGATGAGCATCATATAACGATCGACCGCGAAGCGCAAGAGCTCAATGCTCGGGCACACCATGGGTACCGTCTGGGAGGACTGGGGAAACCACTGCACCGTAGCGGTCTACCATTGCGGTGCAGGGGCTCAGAGGCAGGCAACTCCAACCGGGAGTCTGCTGATCAACGTGCAGACACTCCGCGATGCCAAGTGACACCCCGTCGTGCTCGCCGAGGCCGGCGGGTGCAGCGGCTGGACGGCATGCTGCCACGGCCAGCGCGCCCCCGCCAGCCGCATGCGCCGTCTGGGTCAACGGCTGCAACCACTGCAGGGGCCACGCGCTCAGTTTGGAGCGGCGCCCGGCGGCGGCCCGGCGGGGTGCCGTTGGCAGGCCGGTGGCTGTTCCACACTCCAAACGAGCGTGGCAATCTGCCAACCACCCGACGACTTGAGCAGCGTAAAGGCATCGACCCCGCAGTGGGACCATTTGCCATCCAGGTAGAAGTCGTAGGGCAGCCACACCATGGCCAAGGGCCCGGAGATTCGGACTTCGGGGTGAAAGCCCCGCTCGGTGTACCTGCCCCCAGAAGGGGTCGCGCGCTGCTGGGCCCGGTTGCGGAATTGGACGCGGAACTGCCCGTTCCGTTCGCCGGCAGAAAAGGTGACGGCGGAGTCCAGCATGAGATCTGTGAATGCGGCAAAGTCAGACCGGGAGACCGCCGCCAGGGCCGACTCGGCGACAGCCAGGACGGCCGCCTGCTCGTCTGGCGGCGACTGTGCTTCTAACGTGAGCGGCAGTGCGACCGCCAGAGCGGCTACAACGAGCACAGCGTGGACCGAGGCGCGCGAGGTCAAGATGATCGGATATGTCACTGGGAGGGACCGGGGTGAAAGGAGAAAGGAAGGAGGGCCGCTGGCCTCACGACTGGCGCATCAGCTGCCGGCACTAGCGCGCCGTCGCCAGCTGCATGGCTGGTTAGGTGGAGTGGATGGTCGGCTCCCGAACCGGCGCGACAAGGACACGGTCAGTCTGCCGGTCTGTGCCGAGAACAAAGGGGGTGCTGCCCACGTCGCGATACCCGCACTTCACGTAGAACGCGATCGCCCGTGGGTTCCGCTCCCAAACGCATAGCCAAATGCTCTGTCCGCCCAATGCGGACGCCGCGGCGTGCACGGCCTCCATGAGCCGCTGCGCGATACCCTGGCCCTGCCAGGGGCGATCCACGTAAAACCGGTAGAGCTCGACCGGGGCGTGGGTCGTGACGCAGGGCGGTGGCGTGGCGCGACGCACCTGCGCGTAGGCTGCGATCCCCTCGGGTCCGTCCATCACCAGCGTCACATAGTCCGGTTCGGCAAGTTCCCCCAGCTGCTGAGCCGGGCCGAACGACCTGGAGAGGTGCGCGGCGATGTCCTCCGGGCGATTGTCAGGGCCGAAGGTGTCCGCAAAGATCCGTGCCGCAAATTGAGCAAGCGACGGCGCATCCGCGGGCTCGGCGCGACGGAGTCGGGGGTACGGTCGGCTTGTGTGAATGGCAGGCCGCTCCACGTCGAATGTCGAAGCCCGGTTGGTCAGGCGATCGGCCTGAGAAACAGCCGGCCATAGGCGATGAACGCCATGAGGAGGCCCAGCGCGCCGCTCAGGAGCAAGGGCGTCGTCTCGTGGTACTTGAGGTGCACCCAGACAAACACGAGGCTCTCGACTGCCAGGAGTCCGGCCGCCAGGACAGTCAGCTGCGGTCGCCAATGGAGGGCGGCGGGAACGATGAGCCCGATCGTGCATACGAGTTCCAGGACGCCCAGAGCCATCCAGGCTTCCCGCGGCAACGCGCCGAAGGACGGGACGTCCTGGCTCACCTTGTCGAACATGAAGGCCTTCATGACGCCCGACGCTCCGTACAGGAGCGCGGCAAGGACCTGCAGAACCCACAGCAGTATGTGCATCATGCGCTCCTCGGCTTACGCGTCAGCCCGACAGGGACTATTCCAAGCCCCTCGAGCTCCGTCGTGCGTCGCACTTCGAAGTTGACGTCACACGCCTTCCGTCGCCTCAGGCTCCGCCGCCAATTGGGCGCTATGCCACACGCCAACTACCCAAACGGTGGTGCCCTGGATGCGGTAGAAGAACCGATAGGGCCGGACGATGACCTCGCGGTAGGGGAGGCTTCGGAACTCGGGGAGGCGGCGCCCGGACTCGGGGAACTTCTCCAGCCGGCTGAGCGCCTTCAGGGCCCGCGTGTAGAACCGACGGGCGGCGGCCGGCCGTTCCGCCAAGATGTAGGCGACCACGTCGAGAAACTGCCGATCGCCTGCGGGGGTGAACCGCACCTTCACGCGTTGACATCCCTCAGCATCTGGTCCGCTTCCGCCATGACGGCAGCGAGCTCACGGCCCTTCCCCTTTGCAATCTCCCGTTCGCCCGCGGCGAGGATGCGGAGGATCTGGCGCTCCCGCTCCCCGAGCTCATAGGCTTCCATGCTGAGCATCACGGCCGCCGCTCGACCGCGCTGGGTGATGACCACCGGTTCATGGGACCGGCGTACCCGATCGAGGGCTCCCGCCGCGTCCTGGCGGAGATCGGTAATCGGGATGATGTCGGGCATCTTGGGCATTGTCGGAGCACCTGTTAGATGTACGTCTAACAGTACTGCGTCGTGGTGGGGAGCGCAAGACCGGCGGCTGGGGGCTGGGGCGGTACACTTTCACCCCGATCGCGAAAGACTGCGTAAGTCCGCAGCCTAATTCGGGCGGCTCCGGGCGTGCTGCCTGCAAACGCTGCGACCCCCGCAGCCGAATATGTAAACGCTGCGGAGGTCGGCGATTCGGCACGGCGGTGCCGGTTGAAGCCAATTCATGCGACGCGGTTAGACGAACTGCGCCGCTTCCGTGCTCCCTTCCAGTGCCAGCGTCGAGCTGTGGCCGGACGAGATGACCTGCGCCACCGCGTCGAAATAGCCCGTCCCCACCTCCCGCTGGTGTTTCGTTGCGGTGTAGCCGTGCACCTCGTCCGCAAACTCGGCCTGCTGCAGCTCCGAGTAGGCGCTCATCCCACGGCTCTTGTACGCCCGCGCCAGTTCGAACATCGAGTGATTGAGCGAGTGGAACCCCGCCAGGGTCACGAACTGGAACTTGTACCCCATCCTGCCCAGCTCGTCCTGGAACTTGGCGATCGTCGCCTTGTCCAGGTGCTTCTCCCAGTTGAACGACGGGCTGCAGTTGTACATCAGCATCTTGCCGGGGAACTTGGCGTGCACCCCCTCGGCGAACTGCCGCGCCTCCTCGATGTCCGGCGTGCTGGTTTCGCACCAGAGCAGGTCGGCGTACGGCGCGTACTCGCACGCCCGCGCAATGGCCATCTCGACGCCGTTCCGGATGTGGAAGAATCCCTCCGGCGTCCTCGGCGCGTCGGTGATGAACGCGTGGTCCCGCGGGTCGGAGTCGCTGGTGATCAGCGTCGCCGAGTCGGCGTCGGTCCGCGCGATGATGAGGGTCGGCACGTCGCAGACGTCCGCCGCCAGCCGGGCCGCCACCAGCGTCCGGATGAACTGGCCGGTCGGCACCAGCACCTTGCCCCCCAGGTGCCCGCACTTCTTCTCGGAGCTCAACTGGTCCTCGAAGTGGACGCCCGCGGCCCCCGCCTCGATCATCCCCTTCATCAATTCGAAGGCGTTGAGCGGCCCGCCGAACCCCGCCTCCGCGTCCGCCACGATCGGTGCGAACCAGTGGTGGCCGTTCTTCCCCTCGGCGTGCTCGATCTGGTCGGCGCGCTGCAGCGTGTTGTTGATCCGCCGGACCACCATCGGCACCGAGTGGGCCGGGTAGAGACTCTGGTCCGGATACATGGCCCCGGCGTCGTTGGCGTCGGCCGCCACCTGCCATCCGGAGCAGTAGATGGCCTGGAGCCCGGCCCGCACCTGCTGCATCGCCTGGTTGCCGGTCAGCGCGCCCAGGGCGTGGATGTGCCCCTCCGTCTGGAGCAGCTGCCAGAGCCGCTCCGCCCCCATCCGGGCCAGCGTGTGCTCGATCTTGACGCTGCCGCGCAGGCGGTCCACGTCGGCGTCGGTGTAGGGGCGCTTGATGCCGGCCCAGCGGTTTCGCGGTTTCGATGACATGAGGGCTCTCGTCGGGTCAGGGGGTCTCGAGCATCGGATACGCGGGAAGCGTCAGGAACTCGACGAACTCCCCGGCGGTGGACAATTCGACGAACAGGTCGCGCGCACGGGCGTACGGGGCGGCGATGAACCGCTCGTCGCCCACCTCGTTGCGGATGGCCGCATACTCCTCGGCGGCCAGGTTCAGGAACACCGCCTCGGTGAGCGGCTCCGGACGCCCGCTCTCCATCGTCACCGCCACCTTGTAGTGCAGCCATTGCCACACCTGGCTTCGGCAGATTTCCGCGGTGGCGGCGTCCTCCATGAGGTCGTAGACCGGTACGCAGCCATTCCCGGACAGCCAGGCCGCCAGGTAATGGATGCCGACCCGGATGTTGTGCCGGAGCCCCGCCTCCGTGCGGGTCCCCTCCGGCACCGTCAGCAGGTCGGCCGCCGTGACCCGCACGTCCTCCCGCCGCACGTCCAGCTGATTTCGCTTCCCGCCGAGCACGGTGTTGAACACCTCGAGGGCGACGGGCACCAGCCCCGGGTGCGCCACCCAGGTGCCGTCGTGGCCGTCGCCCGCCTCGCGCCGCTTGTCGGCCCGCACCTTCTCGAGCGCCGCGTTGTTCCGGGCGTCGTCCCCCTTGATCGGGATCTGCGCCGCCATGCCCCCCATCGCGAAGGCGCCGCGCCGGTGGCAGGTCTTGATGAGGAGGGTGGTGTAGGAGCGCATGCAGTGCGCCGCCATCGTCACCTGCGCGCGGTCGGGGAGGACATGGTGCCGGTCGGCCTTGAGGGTCTTGATGACGGAAAAGATGTAGTCCCACCGGCCGCAGTTGAGCCCCACGATGTGCTCGCGCAGCTCGTACAGGATCTCGTCCATTTCGAAGGCGGCCGGCAGCGTCTCGATGAGCACCGTCGCGCGCGCCGTCCCGACCGGGAGCCCCAGCGCCGTCTCCGCGTGCGTCATCACGTCGTTCCACCACCGCGCCTCGCGGTGCGCCTGCAGCTTCGGCAGGTAGTAGTAGGGGCCGGTCTTCCGGTCGAGCAGCTCGCGCGCGTTGTGAAAGAGGTAGAGGCCGAAATCCACCAGCGGCGCCGGGGCAGGGGTGCCGTCCACCAGGAAATGGCGTTCCTCCAGGTGGAGCCCGCGCGGGCGGACCAGGAGCACGGCCGTCTTGGCGTCCAGCCGGTACGACTTGCCGCTGACCGGGTCGGTGTAGTCGATCTTCCGCCGGACCGCGTCCATCAGGTTGCCCTGACCCGCGACGACGTTCTCCCACGTCGGCGAGAGCGAATCCTCGAAATCGGCCATGAACACCTGCGCGCCGGAGTTGAGCGCGTTGATGATCATCTTCCGGTCCACCGGGCCGGTGATCTCCACCCGCCGGTCCAACAGGTCGCGCGGGATTGGCGCCACCTTCCAGTCATCCGAGCGCACACCGGCCGTCTCGGTCAGGAAGTCGAGCCGCTCGGTGCCGGCATCGAGTCGGGCCTGGCGGACGGCTCGGGCCGCCAGCAGTTCCTTGAGCGCGGGCCGGAACCGCCGAGTCAGGTCCTCGATGAACGCGCGCGCCGCCGGCGTCAGGACGCGGTCGAGATCGGCGGGCGCAGTGGCGGCCTGGAGGGCCATGGCGCGGGCTCCGGTGAGAGATGCTGAATAGTTGCGTGGGGCGAACGAGGAGACCGTGGGATTACCGTGAAATTCCTTACCGGTTCCTCAGGGGCAGGAAAGGGCAAGATCCGGGCTTGGAGGGGAGGTAGATACAGCTGATGTAAAGCAAGTAACTACAAACAGTTACAGTAGCCATCCTTGAAATGCTGTTGCACAAAAGAAACGATCAGTTCTCTGCTGAACGCGACATTGCTGGTGACCGAGCGGAGCCCTTCGCGTCGCTTCGCGCCTTCGCGCTGAAAAGCTGTTACCGCCCCGCCGCCCCGCTGCCCGTCTGCCCCGCCAACTGCCCGCATGCCGCCTTGATGTCGAGGCCTCGGCTCCGCCGCACCACCGCCTCCACGCCGCGCGCCTGCAGTCGCCCCGCGAAGTTCTTGATCTTGTTCGACGGCGTTGGCTCCAGCCCCGGCGCGCCGCCGGGATGGAGCGGGAGGAGGTTCACCAGCGCGCCGTGCTTGTGGGCCAGCGCCGCGAGCGCGTCGGCGTCCTGGTCGGAGTCGTTCTTTCCGCCGATCATCACGTACTCGAAGGTGATCCGCTTCCGGAACGCGGCCGCCGCCTCGAGCACCGCCTTGAGGTCGTACTTCTTCTCGATCGGCATGATCGCGAGCCGGCGCTCCGCCGTCGGGGCGTGAAGCGAAATGGCCAGGCGAAACTGCTCCGGCCGCGCCGCCAGCTTCTTCATCCCCGGGATGATCCCCACCGTGCTCACGGTGATGTGGCGCGCGCCGATTCCGAGTCCTTCAGGGCTGTTGAGGATGGTGAGCGCCACGTCCACGCCGGGCCAGTTGAGGAGCGGCTCCCCCATGCCCATGAAGACGATGTTGCTCGGCTTGTCGGCCGGGTCCCGGAGCATCACCTCGCGCACCTGCCCGGCGATCTCGAAGGGGCTCAGGTTTCGGCGGAATCCCATCAGCCCCGTGGCGCAGAAGACGCAACCCAGGGCGCACCCCGCCTGCGAGGAAATGCAGAGGGTGCGACGGCTGCCCGACGGGATCAGTACCGACTCGATCGCCTCGCCGTCGTCCAGCCGCCAGAGGAACTTCCGGGTGCCGTCCTGCGAGAGCTGCGACACCACTTCCGTCAGCCGCCGGAGCGGGAACTCCGCCTCCAGGTCCGCGCGGAGCGCCGCGGGGAGCTCGGTCGCCTCGCTCCAGGCGCCGACCGGCTGCACCCAGAGCCGCCGGTGGATCTGCTCGGTGCGGAACCGCGGGAGCTTCCGATCCTCCACCCATGTCGAGAGCCGTTCGCGCGCGGCGTCGGGCGTCAGGTCGAGGATCGAGGTGGCGAGCTGCTTCGCGCTCTTGTTGCTCATGCCGGGAAGATAAGGGATTGGCCAGCCGCGTCTGCCTGGGCCGAGGATTGAACTCTCCAGGCGTCCCCCCTCTCCACTTGGTGGAGAGGGGGACAGGGGGCGAGGACTGCGCGCGCGACGGGGACGGGAGGTGAGGTGAACGCGCCTGCGCCGACGACCGACCATCGCAGTGACACAAGGCCCCCTAAGCCCTTTTGTTTGAATTACTTGCCCCCTCATGGAGCGGCGGGTATGTTTCCCGGCATGTCTGCTACCCTCCATCGCACGCACCTCTGTGGAGAACTCAGCCGCGAACACACCGGCCTGAGCGTACGCCTCGGAGGCTGGGTTCACCGCCGCCGCGACCTCGGCGGTCTCGTCTTCCTCGACCTCCGCGATCGCGCCGGCCTCGTGCAGCTCTCCTTCGATCCGCGGTGGAGTTCGCCCGAGGTGATCGCGCGCGCCGCGTCGGTCGGGCCGGAAACGGTCGTCCTGGTCGAGGGCGACGTGGCGCTTCGCCCCGAGATCGGCCGCGACGCCGGCATGGCGTCGCGCGAGGTGGAGGTGCACGTGCGCGCCCTCACCATCGCCGGGCCCGCGGTGACACCCGCCATTCCCGTGGCCCGGAAGGAGGGAGAGGAGCTCCCCTCCGAGGAACTCCGGCTCCGGAACCGGGTGCTGGACCTCCGCCGGCCCGAACTGCAGCGCAACATGATCCTCCGCCACCGGCTCCTGCAGCGGAGCCGGCGGACGATGACCGAGCTCGGCTTCCTCGAGATCGAGACGCCGATCCTCACCAAGCCGACGCCCGAGGGCGCGCGCGACTACCTCGTGCCGAGCCGCGTGCACCGCGGCGAGTTCTACGCGCTGCCGCAGTCGCCGCAGATCTACAAGCAGCTGCTGATGGTGGCCGGCTACGACCGCTACTTCCAGATCGCCCGCTGCTTCCGCGACGAGGACCTCCGCGCCGACCGGCAGCCGGAGTTCACGCAGATCGACATCGAAGCGTCGTTCGTCGGCCCCGAGGACGTTCAGGCGGTGGTGGAGCAGGTGCTGGTGGACCTCTGGGCCGAGGCGGGGCAGACCATCACGCGGCCCTTCCGGCGCCTGGCCTACCGCGACGCCATGGAGCGCTACGGCGTCGACAAGCCCGACCTCCGCTACGGTTTCGAGATCCGGGACCTGACGCCGCTCGTGGCGGCGGACGCCGCGCCCTTCGTTCGCACGGCCATCGACGGCGGCGGCCGGGTGCGCGGCATCGTGGCGGCTGGCCAGGCCGACGCGAGCCGGAAGGAGATCGACGCCCTCTCCGCCGCGGCCAAGGACGCTGGCGCCGGCGGGCTCATCTGGGCCAAGCGCACTGAAGCGGGCTGGGAAGGGCAGGGGGTCAAGGCGATCGGCGCGGCCACGCTCGAGAGCCTCGGCGGCTCGCCCGGCGATCTCCTCCTCGCCGTCGCCGGCGCGGACGCCGTCACCTCGCCCGCCTTGCACGCCGTGCGCATGGCGCTCACCCGGCGGCCCGGCGTGACGCCCTCGCGAGCCGCACGCCTTCTGCTGGGTCGTGGACTTCCCGCTCTTCGAGCAGGACCCCGCCACCGGCGCGTGGTCGCCGGCGCACCACCCGTTCACCGCGCCCCACCCCGACGACGCCGCGCGCCTCCGCTCGGAGCCGTGGAAGTGCCGCGCGCTGCACTACGACGCCGTCTACAACGGCAACGAACTCGGCAGCGGCTCCATCCGGATCACGACGCCGGAGCTGCAGACGACGATCTTCGAGCTGCTCGACATCCCGGAGCCGGACATCCGGCGGCGGTTCGGGTTCCTCCTCGACGGCCTCGCCGCCGGCGCGCCGCCGCACGGCGGCTTCGCGCTCGGCTTCGACCGGATCGTCATGCTGCTGGCCGGCGCCACCTCGCTCCGCGACGTGATCGCCTTCCCGAAGACCACCGCCGCCCGCGCGCTCTTCGAGGGCGCCCCGACCACCGTGGACGCGAAGGACCTCGCCGCGCTCCACCTGGAGGTGACTGGTGAAGGCTGACGCCAACGACGTCGTGCACCGCCTCTCCACCGAGGGCGCCGACCCGCTCCTCCTCGGCGGGGTCAACGACGTGAACCTGCTCGAGCTCCAGCGCGCCCTCGGGGTCCGCGCCACCCTGCGCGGCGACACCCTGACGCTGGGCGGCACCCTCGAACAGATCGAGCGGGCCACCCCGGTGGTGCAGGGGCTGATCGACCTGGCGCGCATGGGGGAGTCCATCGCGCCGGAAGACGTCTACCGCATCGCCTCGGAACCGGGCGCCGAGCTCCCCGCCACGACCGGCGACGGGCGCATCGTGCTGCCGGGGATGCGGAAGGCCATCGTCGCCGAAGACGGCAGGCCAGAAGGACTACCTCGCCGCCATCGCCGCGCACGACATCGTGATCGGCATCGGCCCCGCCGGCACCGGGAAGACTTACCTCGCGGTGGCCAAGGCGGTGGAAGCGCTGGCGCGGAAGCGGGTCAAGCGGATCATCCTCGCGCGGCCCGCCGTCGAGGCGGGCGAGTCGCTCGGCTTCCTCCCCGGCGACCTGCAGGCGAAGGTGGATCCCTACCTCCGCCCGCTCTACGACGCGCTCGAGGACATGATGCCCTCGGAAAAGGTGCAGAAGGCGCTCGAGACCCGCATCATCGAGATCGCGCCGCTGGCCTACATGCGCGGCCGTACGCTCTCCGACGCCTTCATCATCCTCGACGAGGCGCAGAACGCCACCGGCGCCCAGATGAAGATGTTCCTCACCCGCCTCGGCGTGAACAGCCGCGTGGTGGTCACCGGCGACAAGACGCAGATGGACCTGCCCAAGCGCGAGGACTCGGGGCTCATCCAGGTGGAGCGGATCCTCCCCGGCATCGAGGGGATCGCCTTCTGCTACCTGCAGGACACCGACGTCGTCCGCCACCGCCTGGTGCGGGACATCATCCGCGCGTACGCGGAGGACCAGGTCGGATGACGGCGCAGGAGACGCGTGGCATCGGCGGCTGAAGTCACGGTCCACGGCCGCGTCGTGCCGGTGCCGGCGGCCGCCGTGCGCAGGGCGGTCCGGACGGTGCTGGAGGGCGAGCGCCGCCACGCGGCGGTATCCGTCACCTTCCTCGGGCGCGAGGCGATGCGCCAGATGAACCACCACCACAAGGGACACGACTTCCCCACCGACGTCATCAGCTTCGCCCTGCCCGACCCGCGGGGCGGGTTGCTCGGCGACCTCTATATCTGCCGCTGGCAGGCGGAGCGCGAGGCGCGCCGCCGCGGCCTGCCGCTGCGCGAGGAGCTGCTCCGACTGGTCATCCACGGGACCCTGCACATCCTCGGGTGGGACCACGACGACGGTGCCGGCCGGGAGGCGTCCACCATGTGGGTCCGGCAGGAACGCTACCTGCGGACGGTGCTGTGACCGACCTCTTCCACAGCTATCTCTCCCCGGCGGCGCTCCTCCGTCTTCGCACTCTGGGCGGCGTGGCTGGCGCTTGCGGCCGAGGCGGAGGGAGACCTCCCGCGCGCGGAGGGGGACGTCGCGGCCGGACTGCCGCTCGCGCGGCGCCTTCATTTGGCGCACCTCGCGCTGCTGGTCATCGCGGGCGCCGCGGCCGCCACCTCCGTCGTCTGGTGGGCCTGGCCCCCGGTGAAGGCGGCGGTCTACCTCGCTCCTCTCGGTGTCGGTCGTCTGGGTGGTGGGCGACCTCCTCCCGCGGCTCCTCGCCGCCATCGCCCCCGACCTCGCACGGCTGGTGCGCCCCGGCGCGGCGCGGTCGCTCGCCATCTTCCGGCCACTCTATCGCCTCGTCACCGTGGTGGACCAGCGCGGAATGCGCCCGGCCGCCGCGCCCGGCCGTGCGATCGGCCCGGCGCACCGCGACGCCATGATCGGCGTCTTCGCGCTGTCCGACATGACTGTCGCCGAGGTGATGACGCCGCGCATCGACATCGTCGGCGTGGACCTGTCGGATTCCCGGGAGGACGTCGTCGCGACGCTGAGCCGCTCCGAGCACGCGCGCCTCCCCGTCTTCGAGGGCCAGCCCGACGCGGTGGCCGGCGTGGTGTACGCCAAGGACATGCTGGCCCACCTCGACGCCGCCCCGAACGCGGCGCGCTGGACTACCCTGATCCGCCCGGTGCCTTTCGTCCCCGAGGGCAAGACGCTCGACCGCCAGCTCCGCGACTTCCAGCGGGGACCGAGCCACCTGGCCGTGGTGGTGGACGAGTTCGGGGGCACCGCCGGGCTCATCACCCTCGAGGACATCCTGGAGCAGGTGGTGGGCGAGATCCACGACGAGTACGACGTGGACGAGGTCGAGCCGGTCGTGGCCGTGGATCCCGACACCTTCCGCGTCCTGGGCGGCGTCGCCCTGACCGAGCTGGAGTCGCTGTTTCACGAGGACCTGGGCCACGAGGAGGTCAGCACCGTGGGCGGACTGGTGCTCGCGCAACTCGGTCGCGTCCCCCGCGCCGGTGACAAGGTGCGGGTCGGCGGCGTCGAGCTCGAGGTGGAGCAGGTGGCGCGTCGGCGCGTGCGCCGGGTGATTGCGCGCCGGGTGCAGGCGGACGAAGGCACCAGCTCGGGGGAGGCCGCGTGATCTTGGCTGCCTTCCTGCTCGGGCTGGTGCTCACGCTGCTCGGCTCGATGGCCGGGGCGGCGCTGGTGTACGTGAGCCGGGCGGAGCTGGCGCGGGCCGTGTCCCGGCAGTTGCGCGGCGGCTCCTCGGCGCTGACGTGGCTCTCCCGCATCGAGTCGATCCTCACCGCGGCGGCGGCCACCTCGGCGTTCGGCGTCATCCTGATCGGCGCGGCGTTCCCCGCCATCTTCGCCCAGTCGGGGATGTTGCTCCTCGCGCCGATCGTCGCCCTGGTGGCGGTGCCCTTCGTCCTGTTCAGCGGGTACCTGGCGCCCCGCTGGCTCACCGCTTCGCGGGCCGACCGGGTCACCAGCGTGGCGATGCCGCTCCTCGAACCGTGGGCCCGTCTGCTGGGTGTGCTCCTGCCCGCCCGCCGTCCGTCCCGCGCCACCGAGTTCCGCACCCTGTGGCGCGAGGGCGCGGCGGTGGGCCTCCGCGCCGACGAGGACCTTCGCACGGTCGGCGGCGTCATGGCGTTCGCCAGCCGGCCGGTGCGCGAGATCATGACGCCCCGCACCGACCTGATCGCCATTCCGGAAGACGCCACGCTGCAGGACATCGTGCAGGTGTTCACGCAGAGCGGGTACAGCCGGATCCCGGTGTACCGCGGCACGCTCGACGAGATCGTCGGGATGCTGCACGCCTTCGACCTCTTCAAGCTGCGACCCGGCGACCCGCTGCCGTTGCGGCCCGTCGCGGTGGCCGCGCCGGGGCGGGCGGCCGGCGAGCTCTTCCTCGACATGCAGCGGGAGCGGCGCCACCTCGCGATCGTGCTCGACGAGTTCGGCGGGACGCTCGGGCTCGTGTCGCTCGAGGACCTGCTCGAGGAGCTGGTCGGCGAGATCTACGACGAACACGACCAGCCCCCCGCGACTCTCCCGGCGCCGGGCGGTACGACCCTCGCCGAACTCGACGGCGCCACCTCGACTGCCGACGTCGCGGCGCGCTTCGGGGTGGCGCTGCCGGCGCGGGGCGCCTCCACCATCGGCGGCCTGCTCGCCGAGCTGGCCGGCCGGATCCCGGCGGCGGGAGAGCGCTTCGTGATCGGCGGGCTGGAGATTGACGTCGTGACCGCCACCGCCACGCGCGTGGAACGGGTGCTCGTCCGGCCGGGTCCTGTCGCGCTCGTCCCCCTGGTGAGGGAGTCCGCATGAGCCCGCGTGCCGCGAAGACGAAGCCGGGACTGGCCGAACTGCTCCGCGCCGGCCGCATCGACGAATTCGTCAAGCGGGCGCTCGAGCTGGAGCCGGCGGACCTCGCCGACGTCCTCTCGTCGCTCGACGAGGACGAGCGCCTCACCGCCGTTCGCGCCCTCCCGCCCGAGGTGTCGGGCGAGGCGCTCGTCGAGATGCCGGAGGAGGAGCACGCCGAGGACACCCTCGCGGCCCTCGAGCCCGAGCAGGCCGCCGACATCGTGGACGAGATGGCGGACGACGACGCCGCCGACATCCTGCAGGAACTCGAGCCCGAGGAGCAGGAACGGATTCTCTCCGAGGTCGAGGACCGGTCCGACGTGGATCGCCTCCTCGCCTACGACGAGGAGTCGGCGGGCGGGCTGATGACCACCCACGTCGTGACGGTCTTCGACACCGTCACCGCGGGCGAGGCGATCGAGGAGATCCGGCGGCAGGCCGAGGAGATGGAGGGGTTCTACCAGGTGTTCGTGGTGGACCCCGCCAACCGGCTGGTCGGGTTGCTGCCGCTCAACCAGCTGGTGACCAGCCCGCCGGACCGGAGCGTGCGCGAATTCATGGAGGCGGCGGAGATCTTCTGTCACCCCGGACCGGGACCAGGAGGAAGTGGCCCGCCTCATGGCGCGCTACAACGTGCCGAGCGTGCCGGTGGTCGACGGGAACGGCGTGCTCCTGGGCCGCGTCACCTTCGACGACGTGATCGACGTCGTCGAGGCCGAGACGACGGAGGACCTCCTGCAGTTCGGTGGCGTTTCGGCCAGCGAGGAGCTCGGCGCGCCGTGGCGCGGCGCCGTCCGGAGCCGGCTGCCGTGGCTGTACGTCAACCTGCTCACCGCCTTCGCGGCGGCCTCGGTGGTGCTGGTCTTCTCCGACGCCATCCAGGAGCTGAAGTGGCTCGCGGTGTTCATGCCGGTCATCGCCGGGATGGGCGGCAACGCCGGCACCCAGGCGCTGGCGGTGTCGGTGCGCCGCATCGCGCTCGGGCAGGTGCCGGCCGGCAGCGAGGGCCGCATCGTCGGCAAGGAGATGCTGGTGGGGCTCGTCAACGGGTTCTCCAACGCGCTCGTGGCCGGGTCGATCGGCTGGCTCGCGGCGGGTCCCCAGTTCGGCGCGGTCGTGGCGCTGGCCATGACGGCCAACCTGGCGGTGGCGGGCTTCGCTGGCGCCTTCGTGCCGCTGCTCCTGGAGCGGCTCAAGATCGACCCCGCCATCGCGAGCTCGATCTTCGTGACCACCTTCACCGATATGTGCGGCTTTTTCCTGCTGCTGGGGCTCGCCACACGGTTCCTGGTCTAGCTTGCCCCGGCCCCTGTTCCGGGTGACTTTCCAGCATGGATCGTGACGCCATGCTCGACGGTCTCCGGGCGCGCCAGCCCGCCGCGCTGGCCCGGGCCATCTCGGTGGTGGAGAACGGCCGGCCAGGGTTCGAGGCGCTGCTCAGCGCGCTGCATCCCAGCCTCGGCCGCGCGCACCGGATCGGCATCACTGGCCCGCCCGGCGCCGGCAAGTCCACGCTGACCGAGCGGCTGGTGGCGGCCTACCGGTCGCAGGGGCACCAGGTGGCCGTCGTGGCGGTGGACCCGACCAGCCCCTTTTCGGGTGGCGCGCTGCTCGGCGACCGCATCCGGATGGAGAGCATCGCCCTCGATCCGGGCGTCTTCATCCGCTCGATGGCCACCCGCGGTTCGCTGGGCGGACTCGCCACCTCTACGCGCGAGGTCTGCGACGTCCTCGACGCGGCGGGGTTCGACCGGATCCTGGTGGAGACGGTCGGCGTGGGCCAGTCGGAGCTCGCCGTGTCGCGCATGGCGGACAGCAGCCTGCTGCTGCTCGTGCCGGAGTCGGGCGACGGGATCCAGACGCTCAAGTCGGGCGTGATGGAGGTGGCGGACCTGTTCGTCGTCAACAAGGCGGACCGCCCCGGCGCCGACAAGCTGCGCCAGGAAATCGAGATCACCCTCGGCATCCGGCGGGGAAACGCCTTCCGCCACGTGCCGGCGCACCACGGATTCAAGGCGCGCACCCAGGCGGAGTCGGAGGCGCTCGCTGCGGTGTCGGATGCCGAGTGGAAGCACCCGGTGCTCGCCACCATCGCGGCCAAGGGGGAGGGGATCGGCGACGTGATCGCGGCGCTGGACGCGCACCGCGACTGGCTCGCCGCCTCCGGCACGATGCGGGAGCGCCGCCGTCGGCGGCTCGAGGAGCGGACTCGCGAAGTGGTGGACCGCTCACTGGTCCGCTGGGTTTGGGACGAGACCGGCGCCGGGCAGGCCATCCGCGATCGGCTTGACGACCTCGAGGCGGGCCGGGTCAGCCCGTACGAAGTGGCAGGCGGGATTCTGGACGGACTCAAGCAGGGAGCGCGCCCATGAGCTCGACCGACAAGACGACCGACCGCGAGCACCTCGCCGCGAAGGAGCGCGAGCTCGCCGCGCTGCGTTCCGAGGTGGCCGCCTGGCGTGCCCGGTTCGGCAAGCTGCCCATGCGGGACGACACCGACTTCACCTCGGTGTCCGGCCGCGCCGTCGAGCCGGTGTACACGCCGCTCGACCTCGCACCCGACCTCCTCGCGCAGGGCATCCTCCCGGGGCAGTTCCCCTACACCCGCGGGATCCACCCCAGCGGCTACCGCGGGAAGCTCTGGACGATGCGGCAGTTCGCCGGCTTCGGCACCGCCCAGGACACCAACGAGCGGTACAAGTTCCTCCTCTCCCGCGGGCAGACCGGCCTCTCGGTGGCCTTCGACTTCCCGACCCTCATGGGCTACGACGCGCGACCACCCGCGCTCTGAGGGAGAGGTCGGCAAGTGCGGCGTCGCGATCTCCTCGCTGGCCGACATGGAGACGCTCTTCGACGGCATCCCGCTGGACCAGGTGTCCACGTCGATGACCATCAACGGGCCGGCCGCCATCATCTTCTGCTTCTACGTGGCCGCCGCCGAAAAGCAGGGCGTGTCCATCGACAAGCTCCAGGGGACGATCCAGAACGACATCCTCAAGGAGTACATGGCGCAGCACGCCTGGATCTTCCCGGCGGAGCCGGCGCTCAAGGTGATCGTGGATCTCTTCGAATGGGCCGCCGAGCACACCCCGAAGTGGAACACGATCTCCATCTCGGGATACCACATCCGGGAGGCGGGTGCCACCGCCGTGCAGGAGCTGGCGTTCACGCTGGCCAACGGCTTCTGCTACGTGGAGCACGGCGTGGCGCGCGGGCTCGACGTGGACAGCTTCGCGCCGCGGCTCTCGTTCTTCTGGGACGTCCACAACGACTTCTTCGAGGAAATCGCCAAGATGCGGGCGGCCCGCCGGATCTGGGCCCGCCACCTGCGCGAGCGCTACGACGCGCGGGACCCGCGCAGCTGGATCATGCGGTTCCACTGCCAGACCGCCGGCGTCACGCTGACCGCGCAGCAGCCGCTGATCAACGTGGTCCGCGTCGCCTACCAGGCGATGGCCGCCGCCCTCGGCGGCACCCAGTCGCTGCACACCAACGCCTTCGACGAGACCCTCGCGCTCCCGACCGAGGACTCGGTGCGCATCGCCCTCCGGACCCAGCAGATCCTGGCGTACGAGACCGGCGTGCCGAACGTGACCGACCCGCTGGGCGGCAGCTACTACGTGGAGGCGCTGACCGACCAGCTGGAGCGGGAGGCGGAGGCCATCTTCGCCGAGATCGAGGCGCAGGGCGGCGTGGTCAAGGCCATCGAGGCGGGGTGGTCGCAGCGGCAGATCGCGCGCGCCGCGGCGCGGTTCCAGCACGAGGTGGAGCAGCACCAGCGCACCGTGGTCGGCGTGAATGAGTTCGTCGAGGACGCCGAGGCGCCGGTGGAAATCCTGAAGATCGGCGACGAGGCGGAATCGTCGCAGCGGGCGCGGCTCGCGACGCTGCGCGCCACCCGCGACCAGGCGCTCGTGGACCGCCGACTGGAGGCGCTCCGCCAGGCCGCCGCCGAGGACCGGAACGTGATGCCCGCGATGCTCGACTGCGCGCGGGCCTATTGCACTCTCTATGAAATCCGCCACGTGCTCGAGGGCGTCTTCGGGACCTACCGGGAACCGGTGTTCTTCTGACGCCTGGGCCGTCGGCCAGGAGGAAGTCATGGCACGCAGCACCCCCACCCCCGCCGCGGGCAGCATCGCGGCGCAGCTCGTCCGTCTCAACCAGTTCCGGCCCGGGAAGCACCGCGTCGTCACCTGCTACCTGAAGGTCGAGCCGCGGGACCGCGCGCGCGGCAAGTACCTGATCAAGGTCAAGAACCGGGTGCGCGCGCTGGAGTCGGCGCTGCCGCAGTTGGGCCTCGAGCGCGCCACCGTCGAGGCCGTCCGCGCCGACATGGCCCGGGTGCTCGACTTCCTGAAGCAGCCCGGCAACCTCCCCTCCTCGCAGGGGGTCGCCATCTTCGCCTGCGGCCCGGCCAAGTTGTGGGAGGTGGTCCCGCTGCCGTCGGTGCACCGTTCACGGCTCGCCGTGGACCGCACACCGCTGGTCCGGGAGCTCGCCGCCGCCGAGGACGAGTTCGGCCGCATCCTGACGGCGGTGCTCGACCGCACCGCCGCGCGCTTCTTCCAGGTGACCGCCTTCGGCGCCACCGAGATGCCCGGCCTGACCGCCGACGCCACGCGCGGCGGCCGCTACCATGGCGACCAGGACGGCCCCGGCTGGGGAGAGCACAGCTACAACAACCGGATCCGCACCGAGCGCCAGCGTCACCTCGACGCGGCGGCGCAGCAGCTCTTGGCGCTCGACAAGGCCTCGCCGGTCCATGGCATCGTGCTGGCGGGCATCGGCACCGACGCCGCGGCGCTGCAGCCGTTCCTTCATCCCTATCTGCTCGACCGGGTCATGGGCTCGGTCCGCCTCAACGCCAAGTCGGTGAGCCCGGCGGAGGTGCTGGCCGCCACGCTGCAGGTGCGGGAAAGCTGGGAGCGCACCTCGGAGCTCCTCCTGATGCACGACCTCGAGGAAGGGCTCGGGACGGGCTGGGCGGTGGACGG
Source organism: uncultured Gemmatimonadales bacterium (assembly GCA_963777835.1). Taxonomy (GTDB): domain Bacteria; phylum Gemmatimonadota; class Gemmatimonadetes; order Gemmatimonadales; family GWC2-71-9; genus SPDF01. The sequence continues at coordinate 345,898 of CAVZRK010000006.1, forward strand.
CGTCCACGAGACCCTCAAGGCGCTCGGCCGGGGGCAGGTACGCACCCTGCTGGTGGATCCCGACGTGGCCGAGCCGGGGTTCCGCGGCGTGGCCTCGGGGCGGCTCGGACTGATGGAGGCCGACCTCCGTGGCGAGGGCGAGGTGGTCCCGGTCCTCGACGTCGTCGATGACGCCATCGAGGAGGCGCTTCGGCAGCGCGTCACGGTCAACGTGGTGTTCGAGCCGGCGGCGAAGCAGGCGATTCACGGCATGGCGGCGCTGCTCCGGTTTCGGTAGCCGCCGCGACATTCCAGACAGGAGCTCGCGCGCATGACACGCACCAAGTCGCTCTCCCGCCCCATCCGGGTGCTGGTGGCCAAGCCAGGTCTCGACGGGCACGACCGCGGCGCCAAGGTGGTCGCCGCCGCGCTGCGTGACGCCGGGATGGAGGTCATCTACACCGGCCTGCACCAGACGCCGGAGATGATCGCCACCGCGGCGGTGCAGGAGGACGTGGACGTGGTGGGCCTCTCGATCCTCTCCGGCGCCCACATGACGCTCTTCCCGCGTGTCCGCCAGCTGCTCGACGCGCAGGGCCGGAAGGACGTCCTCCTGACCGGCGGCGGGATCCTGCCCACCGACGACGTCGCGGCGCTCGAGAAGCTCGGCACCGGCCGGCTCTTCGGCCCGGGCACGCCCACGTCGGACCTCGTCGAGTACATCCAGGCGTGGGCCGCCGAGCACCTGAAGGACTGACGTGACCCCTCCCCGCGACGCCGCACACGCCGGCCGGCTCCGCACCCTGACCGACGAGTATCTCGCGCTCGCCCGCCGCCTCCAGCTCGGCGGCGGCGCCAAGCGCGTGGCCAAGATGCACGAGAAGGGGCAGCTCTCCCCGCGCGAGCGCGTCGAGCGGCTCCTCGACCCGAAGAGCACCTGGGTCGAGCTCGGCCTGCTCGTGGCCTACGACCAGTACGACGGGCAGGCGCCCGGGGCGGGCGTCATCACCGGGGTCGGAAGCGTCGAGGGCCGGGAGGTGGTGGTCGTGTCGAACGACGCCACCGTGAAGGCAGGCTCGTGGTGGCCGGAGACGATCCGGAAGATCCTCCGCGCGCAGGAGGTCGCCATGCGTCAGCGGATCCCGATCATCTACCTGGTGGACAGCGCCGGGGTGAACCTGCCGTACCAGGGCGGGGTGTTCCCGGGCCAGTACGGCGCAGCGCGGATCTTCTACTACAACTCGATCATGCGCCGCTACCTGCACGTGCCGCAGGTCAGCGCGGTCATGGGCAGCTGCGTGGCGGGCGGGGCGTACCTGCCGGCGCTCTCCGACGTGATCTTCATGGTGGACGGCACCAGCTTCATGGGACTCGGCGGGCCCAACCTCGTCAAGGGCGCCACCGGCCAGACGGTGGACGGCGAGTTCCTTGGCGGTGCGCGCACTCACACCGAAATCAGCGCCGTGGCCCACTACCGCGCCGCCACCGACGCCGAGTGCCTGGTGCGGATCCGCGAATACGTGGCCCGGCTCCCGCGGCTCGACGGCGTGAAGCACAGCCTCCGCCCTGTCCGGGAGCCGAAGCGCTCGCCCAAGGAGCTGTACGACATCCTCCCGCAGGACCACCGGATGTCGTACGACGTGCCGCACCTGCTCGAGTGCCTCCTCGACGGCGGGGTGCTGGACGAGTTCCAGCCCGAGGTGGCCAAGGAGATGATCTGCGGCCACGCGCACCTCGAGGGGTGGCCGGTGGCCGTCATCGTCAACCGGCGCGGCCTCGTCAAGGGGCGCCCAGGGCGAGCCGGCCGAAGTTCGGCGGGATCGTCTATACCGAGAGCGCCGAGAAGGTAGCGTTCTTCATCGAGACGGCCACCCGGGAGCGGATCCCGCTCCTCTTCGTCCAGGACGTCAGCGGCTTCATGGTGGGCCCCGAGGCGGAGCATTCGGGCATCATCCGGGCCGGGGCGCGGTTCGTCGAGGCGATGGCCACCGCGGTCGTGCCCAAGATCGTGCTCACGGTCAATCACGCCTCCGGCGCCGGCTACTACGCCATGGCGGGGCAGGGGTTCGATCCCGACTTCATCCTTTCATGGCCCACCGGGCGCATGGCGGTCATGGAGGGAGAGTCCGCGGTGACGGCGGTGCACGGCCCCGAGCTCGAGAAGGCCCGCCAGGCCGGCGCCGAGCCCTCGGCGGCGGTGCAGGCTTCCGTCGAGTCGATGCGCGCGGACTACGAACACCAGCTGGACGCCAAGTTCGCCGCCGCCCGCGGCTACGTGGACGCCATCGTCACCCCCGAGGAGACCCGCGACCAGCTCGCGTTCCTCCTCCGCACCGTCGCCAACTACGCCGGGCCGCACCTCGGGCCCTTCGTGCTTCCCCCGCTCGATTCGGTCACGCCACGCTGATGCAGACTCGCTCGATTCTCCTCGCGGGCGCACTCGCGCTCGGCTGCGCGCCCGCCGTCCAGCAGCCCCAGCCCAACGTCGATCCCGGCCGCACCGAGGCCCCCGCGGTCGCCCTCCCCGCCGACAGCGCCCCGCCGGCCTCGGTGCCGGTCGCGCCGGCCGACGCCGCCTACGCGAGGGGATGGATGCCGCTCGCGGCCACCGGCGTGACCGACTTCCTCGCCCTGCATCCCGAGTGGGACGGCCGCGGCGTGCTGATCGGCATCCTGGACAGCGGCATCGACGCCGGCGTTCCCGGCCTGCAGCGGACGCCGAACGGCAGCCCGAAGCTCCTCGACCTGCGGGACTTTTCCCACGAAGGCGCCGTGCCGCTCACGCGGGCGGACCCGGCGGGCGACTCCGTGCGCATCGGCGGCGTCGCGCTGGGCGGGATGAGCCGCGTGCGGACGCTCAATGCCGCGGGCCCCTGGTACGGCGGCCTGTTCCATGAGCGCCCCCTGGGCGAAATGCCGGCGGCCGACGTCAACGGCGACGGCGACGCCGCCGACTCGCTCGCGGTGCTGGTGACGCAGGCCAGCGACGGCTGGGTCGTCCTGGTGGACTCCGACGGCGACGGGTCGCTCGCGGGGGAGCGCCCGGTGCGCGACTACCTCCACGGGCGCGATACCTTCGGCTGGGCGGAGCCGGGTCAGCCGTCTCCGCTCACCGTGGCGGTCAACATCGCGGTGTCCGGCGGGGTGCCTTCACTCGACCTCTTCTTCGACACCAGCGGCCACGGGACGCACGTGGCGGGCATCGCGGCCGGCAACGACATGTACGGCGTCGGGGGGTTCGACGGCGTGGCACCCGGCGCCCAGCTGCTCGGGCTCAAGATTGCCAACAATGCGCACGGTGGCGTCACCGTCACCGGCAGCATGCTCCGCGCGATGGACTATGCCATCCGTTTCGCGAAGTCGCGTAACCTCCCCCTGGTGCTCAACATGAGCTTCGGTGTGGGGAACGAGGTCGAGGGCACGGCGCGGATGGACGCGATCGTGGACTCGGTGCTCGCCGCCAATCCCGGCGTGGTCATGGCCATCAGCGCCGGCAACGACGGCCCCGGCCTTTCGACGCTCGGGTTCCCGGGCTCGGCCGATCGCGCGCTCACGGTGGGCGCCACCTTCCCCCTCGCCTTCCTGGCGGGGGATCCGGAAGACGGCCGGCCCGATCCCGTCGCGTACTTCTCCTCGCGCGGCGGCGAGCTCGCCAAGCCCGACATCGTCACCCCCGGCGTGGCATACTCGACGGTCCCGCGGTTCAACACCGGCGACGAGCGGAAGGGCGGCACCAGCATGGCGTCGCCCCATGCCGCGGGACTCCTGGCGCTGCTGCGCTCGGCGGCCGCGGCGGAGAAGAAGCCGGCAAGCGCGCTCCAGCTGAAGCAGGCGCTCATGGTGACGGCACGGCCGCTCGCCAGCGCGACCTATCTCGACCAGGGCACCGGAACGCCGAACGTCGGCTCCGCCTGGACCTGGCTGAGCGAGGGGCGGGATGTGCCGGAAGTCCGGACGCGGTCCGTCGGGGCGGGGGGCGGGAGCGCGGCGTTCCGCCGCCTGGCGCTGTCCTCGGACACCACCCAGCGCTTCCAGGTGGCGCGACCGGCCGCCAGTTCCCCGATCGCGGTGACGTTGCGAAGCGATTCGCCCTGGATCGTCGCTCCCGCGCGTGTCCAGCTCGGCCCGGGCGTGACGTCGGTCGACCTCCGGTACCGCGCCGCCGAAATCCGTTCTCCCGGCATGCACGTCGGCGTGGTCACCGGCTGGGGGCCCGACACCCTCGCGGGGCCGCTCTTCCGGCTCGTCAACACCGTGCTCGTACCGGTCCCCGCCGACACCACCCTGGGCATGACGGCGCTCGAGGCCGGCGCCACCGAGCGCGTGTTCTTTTCCGTAGACTCCGGGCGGCCGTTCTCGGTCCGCGTCACCTCCGGTCCCGACAGCCCCACGCTGCTGGGCGCGCTGCATGCGCCGAAGGGTCGGCCCGGCCCGGACGAGAACGTGCTCGGGGCCGGCCCCGCTGCGCCGGCCGATTTCGTGGTGGACGCCGCCGACACCAGGCCAGGACTCTGGGAGGCGGATGCCCTCGCCTCACCGGTCACACCGGGTGTGGCGGGCGTGTCGGTGCGGTCCTCGCCGGTACGCATCGGCCTGGCCCGGAACCCGAAGGGTGTGGAACTCTCGCTCGACAACCTGTCGGGGGCCCCGGCCACGTTGCAGGTCGGTGCCGCCCTGGTCGGCGCGGAGCGGGGCGCCCTCGTGCCCGGCTCCGGGAGCCGGGAGGAATCGGTCTCCTTCACGGCGCCCGCCTGGGCCACCGAGCTCGTCGTGGACGCCGACATGCCGGCGGCGGACTGGGCGCGCTTCACCGACTTCGCCGTCACGCTGTACGATGCGGAGGGACGCATCGTCGCCGAGGAGCCGATGAACTACGCGGACGTGCGGCTCCGGACGGAGCTGCCGGAATCGCCGCTGCGGCAGGCCTTCACGCTCCGCCTGACGCCGGCCTTCGCCGACAGCGCCGATACCGGCACCTGGACGCTGAAGGTGCGGATCCGCCTCCTGGCCGCGGAACCATTGGTGCTGGACGTGCTGGAGAGCGAGGAAAGCCGGACGGTGGAACTCGCGCCGGGCAAGTCGGGGTCCGTCATGTTCCAGATGCCGGCGTCGCCCTGGCCACTGCCGGACGGGTTTTTTCCGCTGGGGCAGGGAGTCGTGATGAGCGGAGACCAGCGCTGGACGCGGACCGCCGGGCTGCCGGTGCCGATCGGACCGGTGATGCGATGAGTGGCGGCAAGGTGGTGCGCATCGCCGGCGGGCAGGGCTTCTGGGGCGACTGGCTCGAGGCGCCGGTCCGCCAGGTGCAGGGCGGGCCGATCGACTACCTGATGATGGACTACCTGGCCGAAGTCACGATGTCCATCATGCAGAAGCAGCGGTCCCGCAACCCGCACGCGGGCTACGCGCGCGACTTCGTGCCGCTCATGGAGCGGATCCTCCCCGACATCGTGAAGAAGGGCATCCGCGTCACGTCCAATGCCGGCGGCGTCAACCCGCGCGGCTGCGCGGAGGCGGTGCTCGATTCCGCGCGGAAGCTCGGGCTCGGAGGGAAGCTCAAGGTCGGCCTCGTGACTGGTGACGACCTCCTGCCCGACCTCGACGAACTCATCGCCGCCGGCCACGAGATGCGCGACATGGAGACCGGCCGTCCCCTGTCGGACATCCGCGACCGGGTCCTCTCGGCAAACGCCTACCTCGGCATGAAGCCGATGGTCGAGGCGCTCCGCCGCGGGGCGCAGGTGGTCATCACCGGACGCGTCACCGACACCGGCCTCACCCTGGCGCCGATGTTCCACGAGTTCGGCTGGGACTTCGACGACTGGGACAAGGTCGCTGCGGGCACCGTGGCCGGGCATATCATCGAGTGCGGCGCCCAGAGCTCGGGCGGCAACCTGCTCAAGGACTGGCGGTCGGTGAAGGGGCTGGCCAATCCCGGCTTCCCGATCGTCGAGGCCCACGAGGACGGGTCGTTCGTCATCACCAAGCACCCTGGCACGGGGGGTGTCGTCTCGATCCCCTCCGTCACCGAGCAGCTGGTGTACGAGATGGGCGACCCCCACCAGTACATCACCCCGGACGGCGTGGCCGACTTCACCACCATCCGGCTGAAGCAGGCGGGAAAGGACCGCGTCCAGGTGAGCGGTATCCGCGGCGGACCCCGGACACCGATGCTGAAGGTGTCCATCGCCTACTTCTACGGATACAAGGCGGTCGGCACGCTGGTGTATGGCTGGCCCGACGCCCACGACAAGGCGCGCGCCGCCGACGCGATCCTCCGCCAGCGGCTCAGGGACCTGGGCCTCGAGTTCGAGCAAGTTCTCACGGAGTACGTCGGCGTGGACGCCACGCACGGCAGGCTGGCCGGCCCCGCGAGCCCGGACCTCCCCGAGGTGCAGCTCCGCGTCGGCGTCCGCTCGACCGACAAGGCAGCCGTCGAGCGGTTCACCCGCGAGATCGCGCCGCTGGTGCTCACCGGTCCGCCCAGCGTGACGGGGTTCGCCGGCGGGCGCCCCCAGGTGGAGGAGATCGTGGCGTACTGGCCCGCGCTGATCGACCGGACCGCCGTCGAGCCCGGTGTGCGGGTCGAGATCCTGGAGGCATGATGGCCACCGCCAAGACCGTTCCGCTCCAGCTCCGGTACCTGGCTCACGCCCGCTCCGGCGACAAGGGCAACACCGCGAACGTCGGGCTGATCGCCCTCGAGCCCGAGTGGTACGAACTCCTGCGGAAGGCCGTGACGGTGGCGCGAGTCCGGCGGCACTTCCGGGGGATGGTGAGTCGCGTGGACCGATACGAGTTGCCGAACCTCTCCGCGCTCAACTTCCTCCTCCACGACGCGCTCGACGGCGGCGGGACGATTTCGCTCAAGACCGACGCGCAGGGCAAGGTGTACTCGACGGCCCTGCTGCGGATGGAGGTGCCGGTGCCGGTGGCCGTGGCGCGCAAGGCGCGGAAGGGCGCCCGGTGAGCGCCCCCTTGCTGGTCGGTCTTGAGGGGGGCGTGCTCACGCTGACGCTCAACCGTCCAGACAAGCGGAATGCGCTCGACACGCCGACCCTCGACGCACTGCATGCCGCGCTCGAGCGCGCCGACCTCGACGCCGAAGTGCGGGTGGTGGCCGTGCGCGGGGCGGGGAAGGACTTCTGCGCCGGCGCCGACCTCGCCGAGCTCCTCGCCAGCGCGGGGCACACCGCTGAACAGAACGAGCGCGCCGCGCTGCACATGGGCGGGCTTTTCATCAAGATCCGCGAACTGCCCAAGCCGGTCGTCGCCGTGGTGCACGGGCGGGCGCTCGCCGGCGGGGCCGGGCTCGCGACCGCCTGCGACCTTGTGCTGTCGACCGCCAGCGCCCAGTTCGGCTATCCCGAGATCCAGCGTGGCTTCGTCCCCGCCATGGTGATGACGCTCCTCCGCCGCCTCACCGGTGAGAAGCTGGCCTTCGATCTCGCCGCCACCGGTCGCGTGCTGTCGGCGGGCGAGGCCCTCGCGGCCGGGCTCGTCTCGCGTGTCATTCCCGACGCCGGCTTCGAGGCCGAAGCGGGGCGGGTCCTCGCCGCGCTCGCGGCCACCAGCGGCTCGGCCCTCGCGCTGACCAAGCGCCAGTTCTACCAGCTCGACGGGCTTTCGTTCCAGGAGGGGATCTCCCTCGGCGCGCAGGTCAATGCGCTGGCGCGGAGCACGCCCGACTTCAAGCGGGCCATCGCGGCGTTCCTCGACAAGTGAACCCGTTCCGCCTGTTCACCTCGCTGATGGGCTTCCTGGCCGCCCTCCTCGGCATCGCCCGGGACGACCAAACCCTGGTCTGGATCGCCATCGGGCTTCTCGGCACCTCTCTCGCGGTGCGCATCATCCAGAAGATCCAGCAGCGCCGCCAGGACAGGCCCCCCGACTCCGGTCCGTCCGGAGGCTGAGTCGCGGCGGGATGCCCCCGCCCGCGGCGTTCTGATTCCAGCGTTGCTCCAGCCGTCGCTCATCGTCCGTGCGTGACGACGCCGCTTCCCGCCCGCCTCGCCCTTGCCCGGGCCGCCCTCCTCCGCCACTTCGGCTTCCCTGATTTTCGCCCCGCGCAGCGGCGCGTCATCCAGTCAGTGCTGGCGGGGCGCGACACCCTGGCGGTCCTGCCGACCGGCGGCGGCAAATCGGTCTGCTTCCAGGTGCCCGCGCTCGTGCTCGACGGGCTGACCGTCGTCGTCTCTCCGCTCCTGTCGCTCATGCAGGACCAGGTCGAGGCCGGGAAACGGCGCGGGCTGGCCGCGGCGGCGCTCAACAGCGCGCAGGAACCGGAGCGGCAGCGGGAAGTCGTCGAGGCAGTGAGGCAGGGGGCGGTCAAGCTGCTCTATGTGTCGCCGGAGCGGCTTGAGCGCCTCGCCGGAGTGCTTGGAGGGATGGGCGTGCCTGTCGGACTCCTCGCCGTGGACGAGGCCCATTGCATCAGCGAGTGGGGGCACGACTTCCGGCCAAGCTACCGGCTGCTGCTCGCGGCGCGGATCCGTCTCGGACGCCCGCCAGTGGTGGCATTGACGGGGAGCGCCACGCCCGAGGTCCGCCAGGACATCGCCACCTCGCTCCGCCTCGGCGGCGCGGGGCGCTGGGATCTCCACCTCGACTCCTTCGACCGTCCGAACCTCTGGTTCGGCGTCGAGCGGGTGGTGACCGACCGGGACCGCTTCCGGCGGCTGCTCGAGCACCTGTCTCCTCGGGGTGGCACAGCCATCGTCTACGCGCCCACCCGGCGTACGACCGAGGGGCTGGCACGCTCGATCCACTACGCCGGGTTCCGGTGCGCCGCCTACCACGCCGGGCTGGACCGGGAACGGCGGGAGGAGGTGCTGCACCGGTTTCTGTCGGGAAAGCTCGACGTCGTCACCGCCACCAGCGCCTTCGGGATGGGGATCGACAAGCCCGACGTCCGGGTGGTGGTGCACTGGATGGTGCCGCCCACTCCGGAGTCGTACTACCAGGAGGCGGGCAGGGCGGGGAGGGACGGTGAGCGGTCGAGGTGCATCCTGCTTTACGCCAGGGGCGACGCGGAGCTCCACCGCCGTCAGCTCGACGTCACCTTCCCGGCGGAACGGGTGGTGGAACTGGCGTGGCGGGATCCCGCGAAGCTCGCCAGCCTGCCGTCGAACGTGCGCGAATCGGTCGAGCGGCTCCGGAAGGAGCTCGCCCCGGAGGGAGGCACACCAGGCTGGAAGCGGGTGCGGGAGCGGAGGAAGCGCGCTGCCAATCGAATCTCGGCCATGGAGCGCTACGCCACCACCTCGCGCTGCAGAAGGGGCGAGCTGCTGCGGTATTTCGGGGAACAGCTCCGGGATTGTGCCGGTTGCGACCACCACCGGAGTTCATAACTCGCCCCGCTGCCCGCTGCCCCGCCTACTGCGTCATCACCAGCGCCGCCGTGTCCGCTCCGCTGGTCAGGAACACACCCGGAGCGCCGCCGGTGCCGAGCCGCACCTGGAGGGTGTTCTCGTTGCCGGGTGCGCGCATCCGGAGCGAGGGGGCCCCGCTGTTTTGGAGGTTGAGTGTCACCACCGGCTGGGCCACGGTGTCGAACAGGAACATCGCGGGACGACCAGTGTTGTCCACCAGGAACCCGGCGCGCCAGAGTCCGCGCTCGTCCTGCAAGTTGAGGCCGATCCCGTTCTGGTCGAAGGCGAAGCTGCCCCGGACCTTTCCATCCCGGTCGGTCACCACGAAGCCGCTCGCCTCGACCACGCCGTTCCTCGGCCACACCCGGCCCCACATCAGGCCGAGCAGGGAGAGCACCAGGGTCAGGATGACGGTCCACCGCAGACTGCGGTTGTGCCTCTCGAGTACACGGACGCGGTGTTCGAGTGAATCTGTTTCCGTCACGGTCTCTCCTTGCCTCAGGTGGCATGTCCTCGTATCCTCGCTGCCCCGCTGCCCCGCTTACTCCACCGCCACCACCTGGTACACCCGCCCCGATGCCATCGCGATGTACACCTCGCCCGCCGCGTCCTCGCCGAAGCCGGCCAGGTTGTCGGCCGGGATGGTCGGCGTCCAGGTGGTCACGTCGCTCACGCTGCCTGAGGAGGAGCGGGACAGCGAGCGGAAGGTATTGCGGCAGAAGTCGCCGAAGAGATAGGTGCCCTTCCTCCCGGGGATTGCCGAGCCTCGGTAGACCACGCCGCCGATGACGGAGCACCCCTCGCTGTGGGAGTACGCGTAGGCGGGGGCCGTCAGTCCGGCGGAGGGGCAGCCCGCCGCTGGCAGCCAGCAGGCGTTGCCCTCCCGGTAGGGCCACCCATAGTTCAATCCGCCCGTGCCGGCTGGCGAGAAATTGACCTCCTCCCAGCTGTCCTCGCCGACGTCGCCCCACCAGAGGTCGCCGGTTTGCCGGTCCACGCTCCAGCGGTACGGGTTCCGGAGTCCGAGGTGGTAAATCTCGCCCCGCCACCCTGCGCGCCCCACGAACGGGTTGCCGGCGGGGATGACGTAGGGCACCCCGCCGTCGACGTCGATGCGGAGCATCTTGCCGAGGAGCGACGCGCTGTCCTGCGCGGGGCTGGACGGCACGCCGCCCGTCTCGCCGTCTCCCGTGGCCAGGTAGAGGTAGCCGTCCTTCCCGAACGCCACGGTGCCGCCGTAGTGGATGGCGTAGCTGGGCTGGGTGAACTGCAGGATAGTGCGGACCGGCGTCGGGCTGGCGTGGTCGAAGTTCGCGTCGGCCAGCAGTTCCACGAGCTGCGTGTCCTCGTTCTGGTCGATCAGGTAGGCGAAGAGCCGCCGGTTGGTCGCGTACTGCGGATGAAACGCCACGCCGAGTACGCCGTACTCCCGTGCCACCCCGGGCACGCCGGTGAGGGCGGTCAGGTTCACGTAGGCGGAATCGAGCCGCACCCCGTTCTTGCGGAGCACCAGCCGGCCCTGCCGCTCGAGGACCAGCAGCCGGGTGGCGTCGCCTGGCGGTGCCATCACCTGGATGGGGAAGTCGTACCCGCTGTCGATGGCGGCGAGGGTCAGGTCGGCCGGCGGCGCGGCAGGACCGGAGCTGTCCCCGCTGCAGCCGATGGCCAGGCCGAGGGCCAGGGGCAGGGCGAGCCGTATCGTGCGTCGAACCGTCGTGAAGGCCACAGGCGTCAACGTCGAATCTCCGAGGTCGTCCCCCCTCTCCACATGGTGGAGAGGGGCAGAAGGGGTGAGGTGAAATTGATCGCAGGAATCTAAGGAGGCGAGGTCGCTTCTGTCATTGCGAGGAGGTCCCGTCAGGGACCGACGAAGCAATCTCGGACCAGATTGCTTCGGCCACTTCGTGGCCTCGCAATGACAAACTTGGACCCGGGGTGATTCGGCCCGCACCCGGTGGTACATTTGGGGAGACGACCACCCCGGACCGGACGGCCTATGGAACTCCCATTCTACTTCGGCGAGCAGCACCTCCAGGTGCGCGACATGGTGCGGGAGTTCGCGCGGACCGAGGTCGCCCCGGTCGCCAAGGACCTCGACCGCACCTCTGAATTTCTCTGGGACAACGTCGCCAAGATGGGGCCGCTCGGCCTCCTCGGTGTTCCCTGGCCGGAAGAGCTCGGCGGCGCCGGGATGGACCAGCTCTCCTATTACATCGTCCTCCACGAACTCGCCAAGGTGGACGCCAGTCACGCCCTCACCATCAGCGCGCACACCAACCTCGGCACCTCGCCGATCATGGACTTCGGCACGACGGCGCAGCGCGAGCGCTACGTCCCGCTGCTGGCCTCCGGCAAGGTGCTGGGCGGATTCGGCCTGACGGAGCCAGGCGCGGGCAGCGACGCCGGCGGCACCGCCACCACCGCCGTGGACAAGGGCGACCACTACCTCCTCAACGGCTCCAAGGTCTTCATCACTCACGCCGGCGTCGGCGAGATCTTCTCCGTCACCGCCCGCACCTCCCCTGGCTCCGGCCACCGCGGCATCACCAGCTTCATCGTCACCAAGGACACCGTGGACCTCGCGCGCTGCCGGACCCTCGGCGTCGGCCACGCGGAGGACCTGCCCAAGACGAAGGGGGTGCGGGCCGGGAAGAAGGAGGAGAAGATGGGGTGGCGGGCCTCCGACACCCGCGAGCTGATCCTCGAGGACGCGGTCGTCCCCAAGGAGAACGTGCTGGGCACCATCGGCGAGGGGTTCGTCAACTTCCTCAAGACCCTCGACGCCGGCCGGATCGGGATCGCCGCGGTGTCGCTCGGCATCGCGGAGGGCGCCTACGAGGAGGCGCTCCGCTACGCTTCGGTCCGGAAGCAGTTCGGGCAGGCCATCGCCAGCTTCCAGGGCGTCAGCTTCCAGCTGGCCGACATGGCCACCGAAATCCAGGCCGGCACACACCTGCTGTACCATGCCGCCTGGCTCAAGCAGAACGGGCGCCCGTTCAAGCAGGAGGCGGCCATGGCCAAGCTCTACTGCTCCGAACTGGCCATGCGCGTCACCACGAAGGCGGTCCAGGTCTTCGGCGGCTACGGCTACACCACCGATTATCCGGTGGAGCGGATGATGCGCGACGCCAAGGTCTGCGAAATCGGGGAAGGGACCAGCGAGATCCAGCGTATCGTCATTGCCAGGAACATCTTGGCCTCGCTGGAGGGGTAGCCCGGGGCGGTCTATTGCCCCGGGGGGTGCCGCACCGTATCATTCCAGCATGAAGTCGGTTTCACCCCCACACTTTGCGTTCATTTTCGCCTCCCGGGTCCGAGCCTGGGGGGCGACTGTGCTTGGCGTGATTTCTCGGTTGTCCGGCCTCCACCAGCTCCATGAACGCCCCGTGCCGGTCGGTCCGGTGGGGCGCTCGGGAACGGGTCGGCCGGGGCTGCATTTTCGTCGTTCTCATTACCTGCTGGCGGGATTCCCGCCCTCTGTCTTGTCCCACCTGAATCCGATCCTCACCCTTCGTGCCGGGGCGGGCCTGCGGGCCGTCCGGAACGGCTGGGCCGAGGGATGGTCGGCCATGTGGGATTCCCTCGTACTGATCGGCGCAACCTCCGTCCAGGCCCTTCCGGGTCGGGCCGCCGCATTGCGACCGGTCGAGGTTTCCACGCGTGAAGCGCGAAATTCTCATCAATGGAGGCCGGCGGGAGACCCGCGTGGCCATCCTCGAGGACGATCGGCTCGTAGAGCTCCTCTACGATCGTCCTGATCAACGCCGCTCCCTCGGCGACATCTACCTCGGCCGCGTCGACGCGGTCCTCCCCGGCATCCAGGCCGCCTTTGTAGACATCGGCCTGGAAAAGTCGGCGTTCCTGCACGCCTCCGACCTCCTCGAGCCCGAGGAGGACGAAGACCCCGACGAACGCGACGACGACGCCGACGTCCCCGACGAGGACGCGCTGGAGGCGTCGAACGGCAACCCCCGCGACAAGGCCGCTCCCCGCCAGCGCGAGGTGGACCACCGGTCGGCCGTGCCCAACATCCAGGACCTCCTGAAGAAGGGCCAGACCATCCTGGTGCAGGTGACCAAGGAGCCGATCAGCACCAAGGGCTCACGCGTCACGGCGCAGATCTCCCTCCCCGGCCGCTTCCTCGTCTACATGCCGTTCGCCTCGCGCGTCGGCGTCAGCCGGAAGATCGAGAGCCGTGAACAGCGCTCCAAGCTGCGCGAGATGGTCCGCAAGGTGCTCCCGGAGGACGCCGGCGGCGTCATCGTGCGCACCGTGGCCGAGGGGGTCACCGAGGAGCAGGTCACGCGCGAGGTGGAATCGCTGCTTGGCCTCTGGAAGAAGATCAACCGGAAGAAGGGCTTCGTCCGCGCGCCGGCCCTGGTGCAGCGGGAAACGAGCCTCACCCGCGGCATCATCCGCGACCTCTTCAGCGCCAAGGTGGACGCGCTCTACGTGGACACCAAGGAGCTCTTCAACGAGGTCGAGCAGTACCTCGAGCAGATCGACCCCGACCTGATGAAGCGGGTGCACCACTACACCGAGGACCAGCCGCTCTTCGACAAGTTCGACATCGAGTCGGAGATCCGCGACCTCTTCAAGCCGCGCTGCGAGCTGTCCACCGGCGGGTCCATCATCATCCAGCCGACCGAAGCGCTCGTGTCCATCGACGTGAACACCGGGCGCTACACCGGCAAGAAGGACCCGGAAAAGACCATCCTGAAGACCAACCTCGAGGCGGCCAAGGAAATCGCGCGGCAGCTTCGCCTCCGGGACGTCGGCGGCATCATCGTCTGCGACTTCATCGACATGGATACCCGGTCCAACCGGGAAAAGGTGCTCCAGGAACTGCGCTCCCACCTGACCCGCGACCGGGCCCGGACCAAGGCCTTCGCCGTCTCCGAGCTCGGCCTGATCGAGATGACCCGTCAGCGGGTCCGGCCCGTCGCTCTGGGCCTCCCAGACCACCGAATGCCCCACCTGCGCCGGCAGCGGACGGGTGTTCAAGCCCGAAATCGTCACCCGACGGCTCGAGCGGTCCCTCCGCCGGGCCGGCCACGAGGCCCGGGAGCGCCAGCTGGCCGTCCGGCTTCATCCCGAGGTGGCCATCTATATGCTCGAGGAGGAGCCCAAGCTCCTCCAGGCCCTTATCCGGGCCACCGGGCTGGAGTTGGAGCTCCGGGACGACCCGATGATGCGGCTGGACGAGTTCCGGCTCATGAGCCGGCCGGGGGGCAGGGACGTGACGGAGCTGTACGCCGTAGCGTAGGCGGGCCGCGGGGCTGCGGGGCAGCGGGGCCGGTGGGCAGTGACCCGTATTTCGGCAGGGGTTCCCCCTCTCCACTTGCTGGAGAGGGGGACAGGGGGTGAGGCTGGCCCGAGCCGGCCGGTGGGCAGGACGGACGGCGTGGCCCGCTTGACCTAACGCCTATCCCCGGCTAGACTTCTGGGCTTGCTACAGAATCACCATTTGGCAACGGGTCAAGATATGTACGCGATTTTCAAGGCGTTGGGAAAGCAATTCCGCGCGGAGAAGGGCAAGGTCGTGCGCCTTCCCCTCATGGAAGCCGAGCCCGGCTCCAAGGTCACGTTCGACGAGGTGCTTCTTTCCTCCGACGGCACGACGGTCAAGGCCGGCACCCCGCTGGTCAAGGGCGCCAAGGTCACGGCCGAGGTCGTGGGCGACGGCAAGGAGAAGAAGATCTACGTCTTCAAGTTCAAGCGGCGGAAGGGCTATCGCCGCAAGACGGGGCATCGGCAGAAGTTCACCGAGGTCCTAATCACTGACGTCAAGGTAGGGTGAGGCTCTCATGGCTCATAAAAAGGGCGTAGGCTCCAGCCGCAACGGCCGCAACAGCAATCCCCAGTATCTCGGCATCAAGAAGTTCGGGGGAGAGAACGTGCTGGCCGGCAACATCCTGGTCCGTCAGCGGGGCACCGTCATCCATGCCGGCAAGAATGTCGGGCAAGGCACCGACGACACCCTCTTCGCCAAGGTGGACGGCATCGTCAAGTTCGAGTACCGCGACAAGGGCCGGAAGAAGGTCTCTGTCTATCCGAAGGTCGCCACCGCCTAGTTCGGGGCTCCGCGGATGTGACGAGGGGGATGCAGCTTGGGCTGCATCCCCCTTATTCTTTCCCTGAACCGGGGCGACAGGGTTCGAAATGAAACATTCCTCTCCTGGAGCCCGTCAGGTTCGCGACACCCGACCACGGAGCAGACCATGGCCTCTCTCTTTTCCAAACTGAACAGCGAGCTCGAGAACTTCGGCCGGCGCGCCAGCGCCGCCCTCGACGAGGGCCGCCTCCAGATCGAGCTGCTTCGCGTCAAGCGGCGCCGCGACAACGCGGCCCGCGACCTCGGCATGATCGCCTACCACCGCGAAAAGGGGGTGGAGGCGGACCAGCGCAGGGTGGACGCCCTCGTCCTCAAGATCGGCGACCTCGAAACCCAGATCGCCTCGATCGAAACCCAGATCGCCACGCAGAAGGCGACGGTGGTGTCGGTCACCGACACCCCGGCGGAGGAGCCGGAGCTCGATCCGGAAGAGCCGATCATCGACGAGGCGGCGGCGGCGCCGAAAGCGGACCGGTCCTAGCCCTCAGAGCCCTCCGCCCGACACCAGTTCGTATTTCAACGGGGCGCCACTCATCTCGATCTTCAACAGGGTGTGTGGCGCCCGCTTCAACACCAGGAAGTCCACGCTCGTCGCCCCGCCCGTCAGCCGCACCCGCCAAGCCTCGAACGCTCCCGCCGGTACCATCGCCATCTCCTCCCCCACGACGAACAGCGCCATCTCCGACACCGAATTGGTGCCCGCGCTGTACATCCAGAAATTCCACCCCGCGCCCTTCTGCCACGGCAGCGCCGAGAGCAGGGCCTGCACGGAGTTGTCGTCCACGGTGCCGTCCGGTAGCGTGGTGTCCACGGCGAACTGGTTCGGCCCCTCCGCCGATACCGCCGTGACGTTGCCGGTCACGCGAGTGCCAGCGTAGCGGATATCGATCCCGCCCTGCACGTCCCGGATCATCCCGGTCTGGGTGACCCGGAGCGGTTCGCCCTTCCTCGTCAGTTCCACCGTGGTTTCCTGCCGCATCGACGTGCCGATGACGGTCAACTCATGCACGACGATGCTGTCGCCCTGCTTCTGCAGCCCCCAGACGCTGGTGCCGAGCGGCTTGTTGTTCACGAGCACGACCATGCTGTCCCGGTGCGGGATCAGCTTCTTCGCCTCGATCGGAAGCGGCCGGGGCTGGGGCAGCGAGTCCTGGGCGGCGGCCGGGACGGTGGTGGCGAGGGTCAGCGCTCCGGCGACCGCGAGAAGGTGGCGCATCACGGGCAGCTCCTGGGGGAGTTCAACGGGAAACAGTCGGGAAGAGCCGGAGGCTCGTGTCCGACAGGATGGCGCGCTGCAGCTCGGCGGAGAGGGGCAGGGCGCGGAAGGCGTCGAGGTTCTTGCGGAGGTCGTGCACCCCGGGGCTCGGCCAGTCGGTGCCCCAGATCGTCTTGTGGCCGATGTCGGCCAGCCGCGGGAAATACTCCAGGAGCCGGGCGGGCGGGATGCCCGAGAGCTCCAGGTACACGTTCGGGTGCCGGCGCAGGATGAAGAACGCCTCCTCCATCCAGAGCGGCCGGCCGCCGTGCGCCATCACGATGGTCAGCTTCGGGAAATCGATGGCGACGTCGTCCAGCTCCATCGGGTTGCCCCACTTGGAGCGCGCGCCGGGAAAGATGCTGGTGCCGGTGTGGACCAGCACGGGGAGCCCCCGCTCCTCGCAGCGCCGGTAGATCCGTCCCAACGCCTCGAGGCCCTCGGTGTAGGCGTTGGCGGCGTGGCACTGGTGCGGCGGGTGGATCTTGAGGCAGCGGATGCCGAGCTCGATCAGGCGGTCCACGTCGCCCTCGGGATCCTTGGTGAAGCGGGCGTGGACGCCCCCGTACGGCAGGATCCGCTCCGGCGACGCCTCGGCGTACCGGGCGGCGAAGGTGTTGGTGGTGTCGTCGAACCCCATCAGGTCGGGGCTGGGGTAGTTGATCAGCGCCACCCGCCACACCCCCGACGCGTCCATCACCTCGAGCAGCGCCTTCGGGTCGTCCATCAGGGCGATCAACCGGTCCCAGTGGGCCTCCTTGCCCACCCGCATGACATCCGCCACCGCCGGCTTCAGCTGCCGCCACGGCTGGATGTGGATGTGCATGTCGGACACAGGATAGGGCAGATTGGTCAATGCTCAGCACTCCCTCAAACTACCTTCGCGCCCTTCGTGCCTTTGCGGTGAACAGCTGTTACCGCGAAGGCGCGAAGAGCGCAAAGATGTGTGACTTACCTGCCTTTGAACTCGGGGGGGCGCTTCCCGAGAAACGCCGCCACGCCCTCGGCTTTATCCTCGCTGGAGAATGCCAGGCCGAAGAGCGTGGTCTCCTGCTTCAATCCTTCGTCGAGCGTGCCGCGCAGTGATGCCCGCACCGCTTCCTTGATCAGCTGCAGCGCCACCGGGCTCTTCTGCGAGATGCTCTCGGCCAGCGCCAGGGCCCGGGCACGCAGGTCGGCCGCCGGCACCACCTCGTCCACCAGGCCGATGCGGAGCGCCTCCTCGGCGCCGATCAGGTCGCCGGTGTAGAGCAGCTTGTACGCCGCCCCGGCGCCCACCAGGCGGGGCAGCCGCTGGGTGCCGCCGCCTCCGGGGATGATGCCGAGGTTGACCTCCGGCTGGCCGAGCTTGGCGGTGTCCGCGGCGAGGCGGATGTCGCACGCCATGGCGAGTTCGCATCCGCCGCCGAGGGTGAAGCCGTTGAGCGCGGCGATGACCGGCTTCGGGAAGCTGTCCACCGCGTCGAAGACCGTCCGGCCCGACATCACCCTGAACTGGTCGATCGGGCTCCGTCCCTCGAACTCCGAGATGTCGGCCCCCGCCACGAACGCCTTGTCGCCCGCGCCGGTCAGGACCACCACCCTCACCTCCGCGTCGGCGCGGAGCTCGTCGAGGAGGTCGAGGAGCCGGGCGCGGGTGGCGCTGTCGAGGGCGTTCCGCTTCTCGGGGCGGTTGATGACGAGGAGGGCCACGCGGCCGTGGACTTCCTTCAGGACGTTGCTGGATGCGCTCATGGTTGGGACCAATCGTAGAATCCGTGACCGCTCTTCTTGCCGAGCTTCCCCTCGGCGACGAGGCGGCGGAGGATGGCCGGGGGCGCGAACCGCTCGGCGCCGAGGGCCTGGTGAAGGTAGTCAGCTATGCGGAGCCGGACGTCGAGCCCCACCAGATCGGTGAGCTTGAGCGGACCCATCGGGTGGTTGTAGCCGAGTTCCATGGCCCGGTCGATGTCGGCGGCGCTGGCGACCCCCTCCTCCAGCATCCGCATCGCCTCGAGGCCGAGCGCGATCCCGAGCCGGCTCGACGCGAAGCCGGGCGAATCGCGCACCACGATCGGCTCCTTGCCCATCGCCTGCACCACCGCCAGCGCGTCGGTCCGTGCCGCGTCGTCGGTGGCGTCGTGCGTGACGATCTCCACCAGCTTCATCAGGTGCACCGGATTGAAGAAGTGCATCCCGATGAGCCGCTCGGGGCGGGGCAGGTCGGCGGCGATGTCGGCGATGGAAATCGAGGAGGTATTGGTGGCCAGGAGCGCCGAGGGCATGGCCCAGTCGCTCGCCTGGCTCATGACGTCGCGCTTGACGTCGAGGTCTTCCAGCACCGCCTCGACCACCAGGTCGGCGCCCTCACAGGCCGCGCGGATGCCGGAGGTGGTGCGCAGCCGGCCCAGGATCGCGTCCCGCGCCGCTGCGTCGAGTTTGCCCCGCTGCACGGCGCCGTCCAGCGTGCGCGCGATCCGGTCCACGGCCCCTTGCACCGCCTCTGGGCGGCTGTCGGTCAGCGTCGTGGGCCAGCCGGCCGTCGCGGCGGCCTGGGCGATGCCGGCGCCCATGGTGCCGGCGCCGATGACCGCCACCCGCGTGGGGAAGCCGCTCATGCCGGCACCTCCAGCCGGTCCGGGTAGTTGCCGCAGAGCCCGTCCACGCCCATCCGTGCCAGCCTGGCCGCGACGGCCGGGTCGTTGACCGTCCACGCGATGACCTGGATGCCGGCAGCGTGGACGGCGTCGACCAGCGCCTGGTCGATCGCGGTCCATTCCTGCCACAGGGTCGTGGCGCAGGAGGCCCGGACGACGGCCACCGGGTCGATCACCCGGGACGACAGCAGGGCGCCCAGCCTGAGCCGCGGGCGGAGCCGGGAAAGCCGCGCGGTGACCCGGTGATCGAAGCTGTGGACGGCGTACCGGGCGGGGAAGGGACCGCTGTCCAGCGCGGACAGGAGCGCGGCGTCGTAGGTCACGGGCAGCGACTTGACCTCGACCCACACGTCCCGGTCGCCGATCAGCTTCAGCGCCGCCGCAAGCGTCGGGACCGGCTCGCCGTTCGGCAGGAGCCAGGCGGTCGCCTCGGCGAGGGTCAGGGCGTCGAGCGGCTGTCCGCCGGTGAGTTCCGGGTCGTGATGCACGACGATGCCGCCGTCGGCGGTGGCGTGGACGTCCAGCTCGACCCCGTCCACGTCCCGCGCGGCCGCCTCCCGAAAGGCGGCCGGTGAGTTCTCGAACGCGTAGCCGGAGGCGCCCCGGTGGGCGATCACCAGCGGCCGCGTCAGTTGTTCTCCTCCAGCTTCCGCAGCTCGATCCAGTCAGGCTCGTCGAGCAGGTCCTTCAGGAGGGTGCGGTCGGCGTCGTTCGGCATGACCGACGCGAGGTACGCGGGGTACTTCGCCGCGTCCACCGGCTCCCCGGTGATCGTGAAGTGCTGGCGGGCATAGAGCCCGATCTTCCGGTTGAACTTGGAGTCCGGCACCCGCAGGTGCTGCTCCGGGTCCGGGATGGCGGTGTTGAGCCGGTCCACCAGCCGGGAAATCTCCTGCCGATAGAGCTCCCGGCTCGCCTCGTTGAGGTGCGCCAGGTTCGCCTCGTCCTGCGTCTCCCGCTCGTCGAAGCGGCCCTTCAGGCCCCAGACGTACGCCCAGTGCGCGCTGGAGGAGTTGTCGGTGCCGAAAAGGTCGAACGCCGTCGGCACCCACTTGTTGAAGTATCGCTGGACGACTTCCGGCGGCACGCGGCCCGCCTTCAGGATCCGGCGCAGCCCGTTGTTGCCGGTGCCGAGGTGGAAGCTCTCCTCCTTCAGCATCGGGCCCATCGAGCGGGCCAGGGGATGGAACGACGAGGTGGAGAGCATCTGGAGCTGGAACTTGCCGTCGCGATCGATGAACTGGGTGTAGGTGAAGAAGTCGAGCCAGTTCTCCACGATCTCGTTGAACGAGCCCAGGAGGCGCTCCCCCTCTTCCGCCCGGCGGTCCAGGAGCTTCTGCGCCTCGCGCTTCCCCTCGTCGCCGAAGTGCGTGCAGAGCAGGTAGGACATCTGCCAGCCGTGCCGCATCTCCTCGCTCATCACCCGCATCAGCGAGAAGAGGTCGTAGTCGCTCGGCGCCCGTTCGAGCA
Source organism: uncultured Gemmatimonadales bacterium (assembly GCA_963777835.1). GTDB lineage: Bacteria > Gemmatimonadota > Gemmatimonadetes > Gemmatimonadales > GWC2-71-9 > SPDF01. The sequence goes on from CAVZRK010000006.1 coordinate 366,724, forward strand.
GCTGCCGCTGCTGCTCCACCGAGGCGAATTCGGTGTCGCCCTGGAAGACGATCAGGTTGAGCAGGGCGTCCCGGATCCGCTGGTCGGGGATGTGCATGATGGTCGGCCACTTGGTCTGGCCCTTGTAGTGGCCGAACTCGATGGCCTCCGCCTCCGGCTCGCCGAATTTCGCGTCGAAGCCGACCTTCCGGAACGGCGTGCCGGCCATCTCCTTCTCGGAAATGCCGATCGAATCCTGCCAGTAGCGGAAGTAGTCGATCCAGTCGTCAAAGTTGTTCACTTTCCGCATGTCGTCCTCACCGTCCGTGGAATTCGGGAACCCGTTTGGCGTGGTACGCGTCCAGCCCCTCGACGGCGTCCTCGCTGCGAAAACACTCCCGGCAATGACGCGCCTCGATGATCAGCGACTCGGCGAGCGTCGTCGACTCCGACTCGCGCACCGCACGCTTGGCCAGCCGCGCCGCGATCGGCGGCAGCGCCGCCAGCCGGGCGGCCCACGCCGCCGTCTCGTGCTGGAATTGCTCGTCTCGTACCACCCGGTTCACCAACCCGAGTTCCAGGCAGCGGGCCGCCGGGAGCATCCGGGGCGTCCAGAGCAGTTCCAGCGCCGCCGCGCTCCCGGCCAGCCGTGGCACGAACCAACTGGTGCCGAAATCGGGGTGGAGCCCCAGTCGGTGGAAGACCAGCCCGAGGGAGGCGCTTTCCGCAGCGATTCGGAGGTCGCAGGCCAGCGCCAGCCCCACGCCACCGCCGGCGGCGGGGCCGTTCAGGCTCGCCAGCACCGGCTTGGGGGCGCGATGCAGCAGCTGCACCACCTCCGAGCCCGTACGGACCAGTTCCATCGCCGCGGCCTCGTCGATCGCCCCTGACGCGTCACCGAGCCGGTCCAGGTCCGCCCCGGCGCAGAAGCCCCGCCCGCTTCCCGTCAGCACGATGGCACGCACCGCCTCGTCCTCGACGAGCGCGCGCGTCGCGGCCAGCAGCTCGTGGAGCATCTCGGCATCGAAGGCGTTGAGCCGCTCGGGACGGTTCAGGGTGATGGTCCCGACGCCGCCCGCGACCTCGATGCCGATTGCGCTCTTGACCATCGTGGTCACTTCGTCATCCTCTCAGCCCTCAGTCCTCTCGATCACCATCGCGATGCCTTGCCCGACGCCGATGCACATCGTGGCCAGTCCGTACCGGCCGCCGGTGCGCCGCAGGGCGTGGACCAGCGTGGCCGTCATCCGTGCGCCGCTGGCGCCCAGCGGATGCCCCAGCGCGATGGCCCCGCCGGATACGTTGACTCGAGCCGGGTCGAGGCCCAACTCCCGGATGCAGGGAATGGCCTGGGCCGCGAAGGCCTCGTTCAGTTCGACCAGGTCAAGGTCGGAAACCGACAGCTTGAGCCGCGCGAGCAGCTTCCGGGTCGCTGGCACCGGGCCGAGCCCCATGCAGCTCGGGTCCACGCCGGCCACGGCGGTCCCGACGATGCGCGCCAGCGGGGTGAGCCGGTGCGCCTTGACTGCGGCCGCACTCGCCACGCCGAGCGCGGCCGCCCCATCGTTGATGCCGCTCGAGTTGCCGGCGGTGGCGGTGCCGTCCTTGGCGAACGCCGGTTTGAGTTTCGCCAGGCTCTCCATCGTCGCGTCGGGGCGCGGGTGCTCGTCGACGGTGACCGGTTCCTTCAGGCCCGGGCCGTCCACCGGTACCAGTTCCGCGCCGAAGTGGCCGGCGGCCATGGCCACCTTGGTCCGTCGCTGGCTTTCGGCGGCAAAGGCGTCCTGCTCCTCGCGCGTCACGCCGTGGAGCCTGGCGACCTTCTCCGCCGTCTGCCCGAGGGAGATGGTCCAGTCGGACGGCATGGCGGGATTGACGAACCGCCAACCCACCGTCGAGTCGGACACCTGCGGGTTGGCGCGGTCCCACGCGGCGCCGCTCTTCAGCATGATGTAGGGGGCGCGGGTCATGCTCTCCACGCCGCCGGCCACGAACAGGTCGCCTTCGCCGGCCTTGATGGCCTGCGCCGCGGCGGTCAGGGCCTGCAGCCCCGACCCGCACAGCCGGTTGACCGTCTGGCCGGGTACCTCGACGGGGAGCCCAGCCAGCAGCAGCGCCATCCGCGCCACGTTCCGGTTGTCCTCGCCTGCCTGGTTGGCGCAGCCGAGGATGACGTCGTCGATGGCGGCGCCGGGGAGGCGGCCCCGCTCGACCGCCGCCCGGATCGCGATGGCGGCGAGGTCGTCCGGCCGCACGCCGGCCAGCGCGCCACCGGCGCGCCCGATCGGGGTGCGGACGGCCGAGACGATGAACGCGTCGGTCACAGGGCGATCCACACCGACTTGGTCTCGGTGTACCCCTCCAGCGCCGTGCGGCCGAGGTCGCGGCCGAAGCCGGAAGCCTTGAAGCCACCGAAGGGGGCGGCCGGGTCGTACATGTTGTAGGTGTTGACCCAGACGGTGCCGGCGCGGATGGCGTGGGCCACCCGGTGCGCCCGGCCGATGTCGCGGCTCCAGACGCCGGCGGCCAGCCCGTACATGGACTGGTTGGCCAGCGCGACGGCCTCCTCCTCGTCGTCGAAGCCGAGGACGGCGAGCACCGGGCCGAAAATCTCCTCGCGGGCGATGGTCATCTCCGGCTTCACGCCGTCGAAGACGGTGGCCTCGACGAAGTATCCCTTTCCGTTCACCGTGGCGGCCTTGCCTCCCGCCACGACCGTCCCGCCCTCCGACTTCCCGATCCCGATGTACTTGAGCACGCTTTCCTGCTGTTGCTTCGAGACGATGGCGCCGAGGCGGGTCTTCTTGTCGAACGGGTCGCCGGGCAGCAGGGTCTTCGTCCGCTCGGCGAGCTGCTCGACCACCTGGTCCTTCACCTTGCGGTGGACCAGCAGCCGGCTCCCCGCCGCGCACACCTCGCCCTTGCCGTAGAAGATGCCGTTCTGGGCCCCGCGGACCGCGGCGGCCAGGTCGGCGTCGTCGAAGATGATGTTGGGGCTCTTGCCGCCCAGCTCCAGCGTGAGGCGCTTCACCGTGTCGGCGGCGTCGCGCATGATGCGCTGCCCCACCGCCGTGGAGCCGGTGAAGGAGATCTTGTCCACGCCGGGGTGGCGGACCAGCGCCGAGCCGGCGGTCGAGCCGTGGCCCGACACCACGTTGAAGGCGCCCGCCGGGAAGCCTGCCTCGGCGAAGATGTCACCCATGAGGAGCGCGGTGAGCGGCGTCTCGGAGGCGGGCTTCAGGACGATGGTGCACCCCGCGGCCAGCGCCGGCGCGAACTTCCAGCCGGCGATGTTGAGCGGGAAGTTCCACGGCACGATGGCGCCGACCACGCCGATCGGCTCGTGGCGGATGTACGTGAGGAAGTTGCCGTCCACCGGGACGGTCTCCCCGCCGAACTTGTCGCACCAGCCCGCGTAGTAGCGCAGCGTCTCCACCGTGGACGACACGTCGATCTTCGACTCGAAGAGCGGCTTGCCGTTCTGCCGGGTTTCCAGCTCCGCCATTTCGGGCAGGCGCGCCGAGAGCAACTCCGCGGCACGATAGAGCAGGGCACCGCGCTTCCGCGCGGAGAGCCCGCGCCATTCGGCCGACTCGAAGCAGGCGCGGGCGGCGCCGACGGCCCGGTCGATGTCGGATTCGTCCCCCTCCGCCACCGAAGCGAGGATCTCCTCGGTGGCGGGGTTGATCACGTCGAACCGCCGGCCGTTCGCGGCCGGGGTCCACGCGTTGTTGATGAACAGGTCGGTCCGCACCGCCTACTTGGCCTCGAAGGCGGGCATCCGCTTCTCGACGTAGGCGGCCAGCCCCTCCTTGGCGTCCGAGGACTGGAAGAGCTGCTGCTGCAGCTCCCGCTCGAGGGTCAGCGCGCTCTCGAACGGGAGGTCCATGCCGGACTGCACGCTCCGCTTGATGGCGCCGACCGCCTTGGACGCCTTGTTCGGCGGGCAGAACTGCTTGGCGTACATCTGCACCTGCTCCCAGAAACCGTCCTTCTCGAACACGTGGTTGACCAGCCCCATCTCCTCGGCCTTCTCGAAGGAGAAGGTCTCGCCGGTCACCATGAACTCGATGGCGGCTGACTTGCCGATGAGGCGGCAGAGCCGCTGGGTGCCGCCGGTGCCCGGCAGCACGCCGAGGTTCACCTCGGGGAGCCCGATCTTGCCGGCGTTCCGGCAGGCGATGCGCATGTCGCACGCCATGGCGATCTCGAGCCCGCCGCCGACGGTGTGGCCGTTGAGCGCGGCGATGGTGAGCTTCGGGGTCTGCTCGAGCCGGCTGAGGGTCTCGTTGGCGTGGAGGCAGAAGAAGTACTTGAAGCGCGGGGTCACGCTGTTGAGCATCGAGATGTTGGCGCCGGCCGAGAAGAACTTCTCGCCGTGACCGCGGATCACGATGACGTGCGCCTCGTCGGCCATCCGGGCGTCGAGGATGGCGGCGTCGAGCTGGCGGAACATCTCGTAGGTGTAGGTGTTGGCCGGCGGGTCGTTGAGCGTGATGATGGCCAGGCCGTCGCGGACCTCGTAGTTCACGAGGACCTTGTCGGTGTGCGCGGGGGCGCCGGGGCGTGGAGAGGTCAGCGTTGCGGTCAAGGGGTCATCCTCCGAGCGTGGCGACCAGTCGCGGGGTCGCATGGTGAGCGGCGATGTAGCCGTCCAGGAAGAGCGAGGCCAGTTCGTCGGCCAGGGCGGCCGGCGGCGTGGGGCCTGCGGGGTGATACCAGGTGTAGATCCAGTTCATCATGCCGAAGAGCGCGTACGCCGCGATGTGCGGATCGGCGTGCTCGCCGGGGACGTCCGTCAGGAGCTCCGTCAGGAGCCCGACATATTCCTTCTTGCGCCGGCGGACGTGCGCCCGCATTGTGCCGGTCAGTTCGTCTTCCTCGTGGGCCAGGACCTTCATCTCGGCCATGTGCGACGCGAAGAAGGTCACGTGATGCCGGATGAAGGCGCGGAGCCGTGATTCGGGGTCGGGGGCGGTCGCGACGGCCGCCCTGGCCCCCTCCAGCACCAGAACAAAGCAACGGTCCTGGATCTGGAAGAGCAACTCCTGCTTGCTCTCGACATAATGGTACATCCCGGCCAGGCTGAAGCCGCTGGCCCGGGCCAGGTCCCGCATCGACGTGGCGTGGTAACCCCGCTCCGCAAAAGTCTTTGCGGCTGCGGCGAGGAGGCTGTCGAGGCGCTTGTCGTAGGCTTGCATGACCCGTCCGAACGATCGTTCGGGGGAAGTTATCCGACCAAGTCGGTCGGGTCAACGCTTAACACCCGGTGTCGAGTGGCGTCCAAGCCTGTTGAATGGCATCCCTGACCGAGCTCGATGGGCCATCCGATGCCGCCCTGGCGGCGGCGTGGCAGGCGGGAAGCGAGCAGGCGGCAGCCGACCTGGTCCGGCGGCACGCATCGGCGCTGGCCCGGTTCCTCAGCGGGGCTGGCGCCGGGCCCGGCGAGGTGGAGGACCTGGCGCAGGAGGCCTTCTTCAAGGCCTTTCGGGGCCTCGACAGCTGGCGGAAGGATTCGTCGTTCCGGAGCTGGCTGTTCAGCATCGCCTCGAACCTCCGGAAGGATGCCTATCGACGCGGGAAGGGCAGGGTGGTGCTCTCGATCGAGGACCACGACCTGCCCGACGGCCGCGACCCGGCCTCCGAGCTCGTCGCCGACGAGACGGCAGGGCGGATCCAGGCCGGCCTGGCGCGGCTCCCCCGCCTGCAGCGGGAGGTCTTTCTTCTCAGGGCGCAGCAGGGGCTGGATTACGGCGAGATTGCCGCCGCGCTGGGCACGACCGTGGGGTCGGCGCGGGTGCATTACCATCACGCGATCAGGAAGTTGAAGGAGCTGGTGCCATGACCTGTCAGGAACTGTCCGACCGGATGCCCGCCGTCGCCGCCGGAGCCGCCACCTGGAGTCAGGAGGAGGCGGAACACCTCCGCACCTGCGCCGATTGCCGGGCGGAGTGGGCCGTGGTGAGCGCAGGCCGGGCGGTTGGAGCGCAAGCGAGCATCGACGCGGATGCGCTGGCGACGCGGGTGCTGCACCGGCTCCGGACCGAGCCGGTGGTTGGCCGGTTCCCGCGCCGGCGCTGGCTGATCGGCCTCGCCGCCGCGGCCGTCATCGCAATCGTCCTCTTCCGGCCCGACTGCCCCGCGGCCCCGCTGCCCCGCTCTCGAGCGGCCCCGCGCCACGCCCTTGGCCGTCGAGGTACCCGGCCTGGATGCCCTCGCGGCGGACGAGCTGGCCGATATCCTGGATATCCTCGACGATTCCTGGACCAACACCTCCACCACCGACGCGCCGTCGCTCGACGACCTGGATCCCCAGGAACTCGGGCGGATCGAGCGTTCATGGGAGATCTGATGCGACGACTCGTCTGGATGGTTTCGCTGGCTCTGGCGGTGGGCTCGGGCCCAGTCCTGGCGCAGGACGACGGTGACGATAGCCCGCAGGCGGCGGCGATGCGGCAGCAGATCGAGACCCGGTTCGGGGCGCAGATCCAGCAGGTGCTGGGGCTCACCGACCAGCAGGCCGTGCAGCTCCGCGCCACATTGGGCGTCTACGGCCCGAAGCGCCGCGCCATGGAGCGGGAAGAGCGGGCAATCAAGCAGGGGCTGCAGGGCCAGCTGCGTCCGGGCATCGCCGCCAACGCCGACAGCGTGGCGCGGCTCACCGACCGGCTGCTGGCGCTGAAGGTGAGCTACGCGCAGAGCTTCGTGGACGAGGACAGGGAGATGGCGAAGTTCCTCACGGCGGTGCAGCGGGCTCAGTTCCAGGTCATGCGGGAGCGGTTGATGGCGCGGATCGAGGAGATCCGCCAGCAGCGACAGCAGCAGCGGATGCAGGCGGGGCCCGGGGCGGGCCCGCCGCCGTAAGGCCCGGACGGCGGTTCTTGCGCCCTCCCCGCTGCCTGCCCATCTTCCTGCCGCGGCGCCCGAGTGGCGGAATGGCAGACGCAACGGACTCAAAATCCGTCGGGGGCAACCCCGTGCGAGTTCGACTCTCGCCTCGGGCATGCACGAGCAGGTTGACAACAGGAAGCCCCCCGTCGGCACCACGCCGGCGGGGGGCTTCGCTTGCTCCATCAACTCGCTATTTCTTGACCAGCTCCACCCGCCGATTCTGCTGACGCCCCTCGGGCGTCGTGTTCGGGACTGCCGGAACGGTGTCCCCGAATCCGACCGTCGTGAGCCGGTTCCCGTCGATCTTGTAGATGTCGACCAGGGCTTGCCGCACCGCCGCGGCTCGCCGGTCGGAGAGTGCGAGGTTCGAGGCGGGGGTGCCGACGTTGTCGGTGTGGCCCTCGATCAAGAGGTCGAGGTCGGGATGCTCCTTGAGCATGTCGGCGATTTCGACCAGCGTCGGCGTCGATTCCGGCCGGATCTTGTCGGAGCCGGAGTCGAAGTAGATCCCCTGGGTGGCCACCCGCCCATTCTCCTCGAGGGCGTCGTACAGTTCCCGACCGCCGGCCAGGACGCTGAAGTTGCCGACGAACGCCGGCTTCTCCTCCGATCCGACGAACTCGATCGTGATCTTGTTCGAACGCCCCAGGTCGGCGTTCGGGATGTTGGCGACCCGGGTCTCGTCGATGTAGACCTTCACGTACTTCCCGTCGGCCATGATCCGGAATCGGAACGGGGTCTCGAACGCAGACGGCTTGCCCATCGCGAGCGCCTTGGGGCCCGTACCGTCGATGCCGCCCTGGAGGCGGTCGTTGAAGTACCGGAAGGCGGCGTAGCTTGGGGCGTTTGGAGCGAACGTGACCGTCGTGAAGATGTTCGCGATGGAGCCTGTCGCATCGAACTCCATCGTGAATCGATCGGTCAGTGTGTCGGGCAGGATGATCGAGAAGCTGGACCGCGTCGTGGCGCGGAGAAAGCGAACCCCGTTCCATTCGGCGACTTCCATGTTGCCGGAGATGAACTCCAATCGCTTCGGGAAGTTGCCGACCCGGTCCCTCGAAAAATCGTCCACGTAGAGCGGGATCTCGCCGGGCTGGAAGTCGTAGTTGACCCATGCCCCCTGGCCCGGGCCCGCCGGCGTCGCCGGCGCGCCGGCCTGCGCCCCGGCAGGCTGCGCGGCCGTCGAGGGCGTGGAATCGGCTGGAGCCGGCTGGGCGGCTGGTGCCTGCGTCGTGGGTGCCGCGGGCGCCGTCGGGACGGTGGGTACCTTGGGGACCTTCGGCACCTTGATGCCGCCGATCTGGCCCTCGGCGGTGGACGTGAGAGCCGACGCGCCGACGCACAGCGCGAAGCCGATCCGGAATAGACTGCGCATGGCCACCTCCTGGTTGGCATCCCTCGCCCCGCGACTCCGACCCGAACGACTCCAATAGGCAGCCCGGTACCAGACGACGCAAGGGTGTCAGCGCCCCGTCCTGCGGAGCTCTCCGGATCTTCGGTGCGATCGTGGACGTCCCGTGGGGGTCGCGGCGGGTGCTAGCCGCGGAGGAGCATCGCGAGGTAGATCACGTAGCCGCCGAGCAGGCCCGCTCCCTCGAGCCGCGAAATGTTCCTGCCCGTCCACATCATCGGGAAGAGCACCACCGCGAAGCCGAGCATCCACCAGGCGTCGACGTGCACGATCCCGGCGGAGACTGGAATCGGATGAATGAGGGCGGTGACGCCCAGGATGCCGAGGATATTGAAGATGTTGGAGCCGATGATGTTCGCCAGCGCCACGTCGGAACGGCCACGGTAGGCCGCGACCAGGCTCGCCGCGAGCTCCGGCGCGCTGGTGCCCGCCGCCACGATCGTGAGGCCGATGACTCGCTCCGTCATTCCCGCGTGCCGGGCGATCGCTACCGCGCCGTCCACCAGGAGGGTGCCGCCCAGTACCAGGAGGCCCGAGCCTGCCACGATCGCGAGGAGGCTGAACCCCAGTTCGCGCGTCCGCGGGTGCAGGGAGCGGCCGGCCGTCTCGCTCGCGTAGATGTTCTGCTCCTGCTGGCTGACCTCGTTCCGGGCGATGTAGACCGAATACGACGTGAACACGATCAGCGACGCCACGAAGAACCCGCCCTCGAGCCGGTCGAGCTGGAAGTCCCGCAGGAGCAGGAATCCGATCCAGCTGGCGAGGAACATCACCGGCCACTCGAGGCGGACTGCCGCCCCGTGCACCGCCAGCGGTGCGACAAGCGCTGCGGCGCCGAGTACGGCGCCGATGTTGAAGATGTTCGAGCCGATGACGTTGCCCACGGCGATGTCCGGTGTGCCCCGAAGCGCCGCCATGATGCTCACCACCAGTTCCGGCAGCGACGTGCCGGCGGCCACCACCGTCAGCCCGATGACGGCCGGCGTCAGCCCCGCGACCCGGGCGACCGTGGTGGCGCCGCGCACCAGCGCCTCGCCGCCGCCCGCGAGGAGGGCCAGCCCGACGACGACCAGGAGGATGGAGGTGAGGAGTTCCATGACGCCGAATATAACATTCGCCCCCACGCCGCCGGGCCTGTGCGGAGCCCCCCATCCCTGTACCTTTACGGCCGTTCTGCCGCCCGGACCGCCCGGGCCGGCCGGGAGTGACCGCATGCGAGGGGTTGGTCGTGGCGATCGAGGTCCAGATCTTCGGCACGAAGAAGTGCCAGGACACGCGGAAGGCGCTCCGGTTCTTCGCCGAGCGCCGGGTGAAGACCCATTTCGTGGACCTGCAGGTCCGCGCCGCCTCGCCGGGGGAGCTCCGCCGATTCGCGCAGAAGTTCGGCGTGGCCGCGCTGGTGGACCGGGGCGGAAAGCGCTTCGCCGACCTCGGCCTCCGGAGCGCCGCGCTCTCCGACGAGCGCTGGCTCGAGCGGCTGGCCGATGATCCGCTCCTCCTCCGGACGCCGCTGGCCCGATGCCAGCAGCGGCTCGCGATCGGGCCCGCGGAAGACACGTGGAAGGAGTGGGTGACCGAGTGAGCCAGTTTTCAGCGTCGGGCCTCGCCGTCGAGTTCGGGGTGACCCGGCTCTTCGCGGACGCGACCTTCACCATCGAGCGGGGCGAGCGCTGGGGCGTGGTCGGCCGGAACGGCACCGGCAAGACGACCCTGTTCCGCCTCCTGGCCGGCACCGCCCAGCCGTCCCGCGGCACCGTCGCGCGCGAGTCCGGCCTCCGGATTTCGCTGATGGACCAGCACCGCGACTTCGGCGACGCGACGCTGGTCTGGGAGGCGGCCGCCGGACCGTTCGCGGAACTGCTCTCGCTCGAGGCGTCGCTGGCGGAGCAGGCCGCGGCCCTCGGCGCCGACCCCTCCGAGGCGGCCATGGACCGCTACTCCCGGGACCTCGAACGCTTCGAGCGGGACGGCGGCTACACCCTGGCCCCTCGCGTCGACGCCGTCCTGCACGGCCTCGGCTTCGACCCCGAGGCGGCGCGCACCCAGCTGGTGGCCACGCTCAGCGGCGGCGAGCGGGGCCGGGTGGCGCTGGCCCGCCAGCTCGTGGCTCCCGCCGACGTCCTCCTCCTCGACGAGCCCACCAACCACCTCGATCTCGAGACCACTCGCTGGCTCGAGGACCACCTGCTCGGCCTCGACGCGACGGTGCTGGTCATCAGCCACGACCGCGCCTTCCTGGCCCGGCTCTCCAACCGCATCCTGCACTTCGAGGCGCGGACCATCACCGCCTACAAGACCGGCTACGCCGGCTTCCTCGAGCAGCGCGCCGAGCGGCAGCTCTCGCAGCAGCGCGCGTTCGACAAGCAGCGGAAGAACATCGAGGCCGAGGAGGACTTCATCCGGCGGAACATCGCCGGGGGCAACAGCGCGCAGGCCAAGGGCCGGCGCCGGCGCCTCGAGCGCCTCCCGCGGCTCGGCCCCCCGCCCGGCGAGGAGGGGAGCATGACCGTCCAGTTCCCGCCGGGCGAGCGCGGCGGCGACCAGGTGCTGGTGGCCCAGGACGTCCGCGTGCAGATCGAGGAGCGCGTCCTGCTCGATCGCTTCTCGGCGCGCGTCACCCGCGGGGAGGTCGTCGGGCTGGTCGGCCCCAACGGCGCCGGCAAGACCACGCTGCTCCGGGCGCTGCTCGGCGAGATGCGGCTGGCCGCCGGTGAGCTTCGCCTCGGCGACTCCATTCGCCCTGCCTGGTACCGGCAGGACCTGGGACAGGTCCCGCAGGACAAGTCGCTGTACGACATCACTGCCGACCTCCGCCCGATGTGGAACCGCGGGGCCATCCAGAGTCACCTCGGCGCATTCGGCTTCAGCGGGGACACGGTGCTCCGCCGCGCCGGTTCGCTCTCCGGCGGCGAGCGGGCGCGGATGGCGCTCTCGATGATGGTCCTCGACAACGCCAACCTGCTGATCTTCGACGAACCGACCAACCACCTCGACGTCGAGTCCATCGAGGTGCTCGAGGACGCGCTTGGCGCGTGGGGCGGCAGCGTCCTGCTCGTGAGCCACGACCGGGCGCTGCTGGAGGCGCTGGTCACGCGGGTGTGGGTGCTGCACAACGCCCGGATCACCGACTACCCGGGCACCTTCGTGGAGTGGGAGGAGGCGAGCAAGGAGCGCGAGCACGCGGCCGCGGTGGCCGCGGCGGAAGACGAGTCGAGCCGCCGGGTCGAGGAGCGGAAGCGCACCCGCCGTGGCGACGACCGCGCGAAGGACGAGCGTGCCGCCCTGCGCGCCGCACGGGAGACCCTCACGGCCGCCGAGGCCCGCGTGGCGGCCGCGGAGCGGATGGTCGCGTCGCTGAAGGAGAAGATGGAGGATCCCGCGTTGTACGCCACGGCGGAGGGAGGGAAGCGCGCCGCGCGACTTGGCACCGACCTCGAGGCGGCACGGCGCGAGTTCGAGGCGGCGTTCGCGGCCTGGGAGGCCGCCACTACCGGCCTCGAGGCGCTCGGTCAGTAACCCGGGGGCCTCCGGAAGGGTCCCAGGATCTCCGCCGCACGCTCTGCGACCGCCAGCAGGTGGTCGTCGTCCCAGCGCCGCCCCACCAGCTGCACGCCGATCGGCAGTCCCTCCGCCGACTGACCCGCCGGCAGCGACACCGCCGGGCTCCCGGTAAGGTTGAACGGCGCGGCGTAGGATCCGACCGCCGTGGTGTACGGCACCGACGTGCCGTCCACGTCGAGCGACTTCCCCGACCGCATGTGCCGGAAGGCGGGCAGGGCGGCCACCGGCAGCAGCCAGGCGTCGAAGCCGTCGAGGAACGCCTCGAGTTCCGCGATCAGCCGCTCTCGCGTCGTGAGCGCCTTGATGTAGCGGGGCCCGTTCATGCCGAACCCGCCCCGCAGCCCACGCGTCCACCTGGTCCGGCCCAGTCCGAGGAACGTGGTGTTCCTGATCAGCAGCCTGATCGGCGCCGGGGTCATCGCTCCCATTTCGAAGCCGTTGATCTCCCCCCACGTCGCGAGCGCTTCCTCGATCTCGAAATGCAGCGGGGCCACCCGCTCGACGCGGCACCCCGCCGTCTCGAGCGCCTGTGCGGCCGCGCGGACGACCTCCGCCGTCTCCGCGGAGGTCGGGCAGTGGGGAAGGGTGTCCATCCAGGCGATCCGCATCGACTCGGGCCGGGGCAGGTCGGGTCGCCTTGCGACCGGCGGCACGGGCGGGACTTCGACCCGGCGGGGGTCGGGCCCCTCGAGCACCGCGAGCGCCAGGCGCAGGTCCGCCACGGAGCGGGCGAGCGGGCCGAAGCTCACCAGGTGGCGGAGCCCGCCAGGCGGCCGGTCGGGCAGCTCCCCGTGCCCGGCCCCCGACACACGATCCTCCGTCGGCTTGAGCCCGAACACCCCGCAGAAATGACTCGGGATCCGGATCGATCCGGCGGCGTCGCTGCCGATCTCAAGCGGCGAGAGCCCGGCTGCCACTGCGGCCGCGCCCCCGCCGGTGCTTCCCCCAGGCGTGCGGCCGACATCCCACGGGTTGTTGCTGCGGCCGAAGATCGGGCTGTCGCACTGCCAGTCGTAGCAGAGGAGGGGGACGTTCGTCTTCCCGAGGATGACCGCTCCGGCCCCCTGCATGCGCACCGTCACGGTCGCGTCGGTGGTGGAGACATTGTCCCTGGCTGGCGGATAGCCGGCGGTGTTCCGCAGCCCCTGGACGTCGAAGATGTCCTTGATCGTCACCGGCACGCCGTGGAGCGGGCCCCACAGTTCGCCGCGGGCGAGCGCCTCGTCGGCGGCGATGGCGCGCGCGCGGGCGTCCGGGTTCGGGATGACGATGGCGTTGAGGGGAGGGTTGAAGCGTGTGAGGCGGCTGGCGTGCAGGTCGTGCGCTTCGACGGCGCTGATCCGGCGGTCGCGGATCGCCTCGGCGAGCTCGCCCGCGGTCGCGAAGCCCGAGCCGGGGTCCGCGCTCATGCCGGGAGTGGCTTCCCGGCGGTCCACCCCTCGGCGGCGAGGCGCTGCAGGTAGCGGAGGACGGTGTCACGGTCCGCGTGCACTGTGAGCAGCAGGAGGTCCCCGTCCCGCGCCCAGGCGAGCGCCTGCCGCGCGGCCTGCAGTTCGCCAACGGCCAGGTCGAGCTGGTCATCGCGGGCGCCGAGCCGCCGGAGTTCGTCCAGCAGCATGCCGGTCACCTCGCCGGCGGGGCGGCCGCGCAGGTAGTCGGGCATCTCCTTCACCAGCACGCGGTCGGGCGCCCCGAGCCAGGCGGTACGCGCCAGCTCGCGGATGGCGTGGTCGTCACGGTCCCCGGCCTGGCCGATGACCACGAGCCGCCGCGCCGCAGGGAGGGCGCGTGCCATCTCCATCAGGGCGGTCAGCCCGTGCGGGTTATGCGCGAAGTCCACGAAGGCACGGACCGAGCCGAACTCGAAGGCGTTCAGCCGGCCGAGATTCCCGGACGGACTGTTGGTCAGCGCGGCGAGCCCCTTGGCGATGGCTGTGTCGTCGAGCCCGAGAATCGTTCCGACCAGCGCGGCGGCCAGGGCGTTCGACACGTTGTAGCGCGCCGCACCCCCGACCGTGATCGGAATCCTGCCCACCGAGGTGACGGTGCGCGAGGCGGTGCCCTTCCCGAGCGTGACCTGGTCGCCGACGAGCGTCGCGGTCAAACCGCCGGCCGCGGCCGCGGCGGCCACCGCGGGATGCTTCGCGTCGAGGGAATACCATGCGACCGGGCAGGAGACGCCGCGGGCCGCCTGCACGAGCGCCGGGTCGTCGGCGTTGAGGACGAGCGGCCGCACGCCTCCGAGCGCGTGCGCGACCACCAGCTTGGCCTCGGCGAGGTCGGCAAGCGTGTACACCGCCGATTCACCGAGGTGATCTTCCGCGATGTTCGTGACCACCGCCACCGCGGCCTGGTCCACCGCGAGGCCGCGCCGGAGCAGCCCGCCCCGCGCGGTCTCGAGCACCGCCATCTCGACCCGACGGTCGCGGAGCAGCCGGCGCGCCCCGCCGGGTCCTGAGAAATCCCCCGCATCCAGCGTTTCCGCGCCCACCTTGATGCCGTCGGTCGAGGTGTGTCCTCCGGCCAGCCCGGCCGCCGTGATCATCCCGCTCACCAGGCGGGTCACGGTCGTCTTGCCGTTGCTGCCTGTCACGAGCGCCACCGGAATGTCGTGGACCGCGGTCCAGTCCACGGCGCCCGGGTCGGGAAGGGCATCCATTGGCCAGGTGAGCGAGCCGGTCCCGGTTCCGACGGTCACGCTGTCGTCGTCCCAGAGGAGCCGGACGTTCCGCTCGAGTGCCGCCGCCTGCAGCGCCAGGAGTGCGGGCCGCCGTTCCGCGGCGATCAACTGCACCAGCCGCGCGACCGCCTCGCCACGGTCGAGCTGGTCGCCGTGGAGTCGGGCGGAGGCAGCCGTCCACGCCCATTCGTTCACTTCCGTGGCGGCGTACAAGGCGTCGATGGGCGCCGTGAATGCGAGGCTGGCGCCGCCTGGGTAGCGACGGACCGCCAGCGATTCGGCGCCCCAGCCCACGGCGTCGAGCGCGCGGCGCGCCTCCTCGTGCCAGTACCTGACCAGCGCGTCCGCCGACTCGTCGGCGAGCTCGACCTCCAGCACCGAGCCGGGCCGTCCGGTCACCAGGTTCGGTCCGGTGAGCCGCCGGGAGTCGCGCACGGTGTCCGGCAGGACCATCAGTCGTCGGCCTCCCGGGCCAGCCGCACGCCGCGCTCGTCACGGATGAGCTGTTCGGAGTCCGGCAATTCCGCGCCGGGCCCTGGGGTGGTGACCTCCACGCGCGCGGGCGGGCTCGCGGCGGCCGCCGCACCGCGCCCGCTCCCGTCGGGGCGGAAATGAATGATCTGCTTCCAGGTCCGCGCGATCGAATCGCCGAAGACCAGGAGGAGGTCTCCCGCGCGCGCCATGCGGAGCGCGGCGTCCACCGCTCGCTGTTCGTCGGCGATGACCGTGATCTGCTTGTCGGGCACCCCCGCCGCCAGGAGCGCCTCCCTGAGGATCCGGGGCACCTCCTCGTCGGTGCGCCCCCGGAGCGAGTCGTCGCGCCGGCAGAAGTAATGCGCGAACCGTCCCGCCGCCCGCTGGGCGATCGCGCGCAGGTCTTCGTCCCGCCGGTCGCCGGGCCCCGCCAGCACCACCAGCTTCCGACCCTTGACCTCGATCCGGTCGGTGAGCTGGCACATCACCTCGACCGCGTCGGGGTTGTGGCCGTAGTCGAGGATGACCTTGAAGCCGTGCTCGTCGAAGACGTTCATCCGGCCCGGGGCCTGGAAGAAGCTGGTGTCGAAGGTGCGGAGCCCGTGGCGGATGTCCTCCAGCTTGACGCCCATGCTGAACGCCATCGCCGCCGCGAACATCGCGTTCTGCACGTTGTGCATGGCGCGGCCCTCGAGCGTGGCGGGGATCAGGTGCGTCCAGAGCAGGGGGATGTGCCCGCCCTTGTCGTAGATGGTGATCATCTGCCCGTTGACGCCCGCCTCGAGCGCGAGCGCCCGTCCGCCGGCGCGGATGTGCGCGCGCACGAGCTGGTGTTCGGGATTCAGCGTCACGTAGCAGATGACCTTCGCCTCGGTGTAGTCGGCCATCGCGAGGCAGAGCGGGTCGTCGGCGTTGAGCACGGCGGTGTCCCGCGCCACCTCGATCGGGATCCGCTTGACCTTGGCCAGTTCCTCGAGCGTCTCCACGCCGCGGAGGCCGAGGTGGTCGGATTTCACGTTGAGGCAGGCCGCCACGTCGCAGTGGCGGAAGCCCATGCCGGCGCGCAGGAGGCCGCCGCGCGCCGTCTCGAGCACCGCCACGTCCACCTGCGGGTCGCCGAGCACCATGCGCGCGGCGATCGGACCGGTCATGTCGCCCTCGACGGTCCGGTTGCCGTCGATGTAGACGCCGTCGGTGGTGGTGAGCCCGACGGTGCGTCCCGCCAGCTTGTGGATGTGCGCGAGCATCCGGGAGGTCGTAGTCTTGCCGTTGGTGCCGGTAATGGCCGCGATCGGGATGCGCGACGGCGTCCCCGGAGGGAAGAGCATGTCGAGCACCGGCCCTGCCACGTCGCGCGGCTTTCCCTCGCTCGGCGCCATGTGCATCCGGAACCCCGGCGCCGCGTTGACCTCGCAGATGGCGCCGCCGCCGCTCTCCCGGTACGACTGCGTGATGTCCGGCGTGAGGAAGTCCACGCCGCCGACGTCGAGCCCGATGGCCTCGACGGTGCGGATCGCCATCTCCCGGTTGTCGGGATGCACGCTGTCGGTCACGTCCACCGACGTGCCGCCGGTGGAGAGATTGCCGGTGGACCGGAGGTACACCGCCTCGCCCGCCGCGGGCACCGTCTGCCGGGTGTAGTTCTTCTGGGCCAGCAGCCGGTCCGCCTGGGAGTCGAACTCGATCCGCGTCAGCACCTTTTCGTGCCCGATGCCGCGGCGCGGATCGCTGTTGACCACCGCCACGAGCTCCTCGATCGTGTGCGTGCCGTCGCCCACCACGTGCCCCGGCACCCGCTTCGCCACCGCCACCAGCTCGCCGTCGATGACCAGCATGCGGTGGTCATGGCCCTCGATGAACGTCTCCACGATGACGCTGCGGCTGATGGCCTGCGCCTGCCGGAACGCCACCGCCACCGACTCGTCGTCGCGCAGGTTGATGGCGACACCGCGCCCGTGATTGGCGTTGTACGGCTTGACCACCACCGGATGGCCGATGCGCCGGGCGGCGTCGATCGCCTCGTCCTCGCGCTGCACCAGCCGCTGCTTCGGCACCGGGAGACCGAGCCGCGAGAGGATCTTGTTCGTCTCCTCCTTGTCGGAGGCGATCTCGACCGCGATGTGCGGCGGTCTTGCTGGTGATCGTCGCCTGGACCCGCTGCTGGTAGCGCCCCCACCCGAACTGGATCAGGCTGGCGTCGTTCAGTCGCATCCAGGGGATGTCCCGGGCCTCGGCGGCGTGGACCAGCGACCCGGTGCTGGGGCCGAGGGCGCGGCGCTGCGCGAACCGGATGAAGGCGTCGCGCTCCTCCGCGAAGTCGAAGTCGGCGGGTACGCTCCGTTCCGGGCGCAGGTCGTCCGGCAGGAGGGAGTGGAGCAGGGTCAGGGCCAGGCGGCCCGCCTCGAGGCCGACCTCCTCCTGCTCGTACTCGAACACCACGTGGTAGCGCCCCGGCACGCCGGTGGAGCGCGTCTTGCCGAAGGTGACGCTGGCGCCCGCCACGTTCTGGAGCTCGATGGCCACGTGCTCGAGGACGTGGCCCAGCCAGGTTCCTTCGTCTTCGAGGACCCGCCGCCGGAACCCCCCCGCGTCGCCGTAGGAGCAGCCGTGCTCCAGCAGGCCGGGAAGGGCCGCGAACAGCGCGTCGTTGAACTGGGGTCCGAGCCGGCTGGTCGGCCACGCCTCGACGGGCCCCAGGTCCAGGTCGAACCGGATGACGGGGAAATGGGCGTACAGGCTCGGCCCGAGGTAGACCGAGGTTTCGACGATGCGCATAGGCCTCCCGGGGGGGACCGGGGTCAGGGCTTGGTGGCGGCGGCGTTCGGCGCCGTGGCCACGCGGGTGTGCAGGTTGAAGGTCGCGCCGGCGGTGAGGATGTGCAGGCGGAGCCCGATCAGGCAGACCGGCTCGTGGTCGCCGACCTGGTCCATCGAGGAGTACTCCACGTTGGCGCAGTCCACGATCGTGATGCCGCCGCTGCCGACGACCTCCAGCGTCTCGTCCGGCCCCAGGAAGGCGGCGGTGTCCTCGTCGAGGCCGATCCCGATCGCGAACGGGTTGTAGGCGAGGGCGGTGAGCAGCCGGCCCAGCCGGTCGCGCTGGCGGAAGTGCTGGTCGATCACGACGCGGTTCGTCAGTCCGAGGCCCGGGGCGAGCGTCACGATGTTGGCGCGGGGGACGGCGCCGTCCTCCCCGTTCGCGATCATGTGCTCCGACAGGAAGGCGGCGCCCGCCGAGGTTCCCGCCACCGGCACCCCCGCGGCGTTGAGCGTGCGGATCGTGCGGGCCACGTCGGTGCCGCCGAGCGTGGTGGCCAGGCGCAACTGGTTGCCGCCGGTCAGGAAGATGCCGGTGGCCTTGACCAGCTTCTCCAACAGCTCGGGGCGGTCGCAGTCGCCGCGCGACTCGAAGGGCAGCGCCCGGACCCGTCCCGCGCCAAGCTCGGTGAACAGCGATTCGTAGCGATCGCCGGTGTCCGCGAGCTGCGAGGCGGTGGCGATCACGGCGATCCGCGCGTCCTTCCCCCCGGCGATGTCGACGAACCGCCGGAGAATCCGGGCGTCGCTCATCTTTTCCTCGGCGCCGCCGACGGGGATGATCGCCCCGCGCTCCGCGCCCTCGGGCGGCCGGGCCGGGCTCATTGCAGCTCCTCGAAAGTTCCGCGCACCACCGCCCGCCCGTCCACCATGTGCCAGCGTCCCAGTGCCATCACGTCGGTCAGGTCTCCGTTGGGGTTCAGCACCACGAGGTCCGCATCGCCGCCGGCCTCGATCCGTCCCTTGTCCGGGAGGCGAAGCAGGTCGGCCGGATTGGAGGTGAAGGCCGGCAGCACCCGCTCGAGCGGCTGGCCGCGGTCGAGCAACCCGCGGAGCGCCGCCGCCAGCGCGCCGGGGCTTCCGACGTCCATGTCGGTCACGCGGCCGTCGGCGTCGAACACCGGAAGGCATCCCCCGCCGTCGGAGCTGACGGTGATCCGCTCCGCCGGGAGCCCGGCGCCGAGATAGCGGAGCAGGGCGTCCTCGGCCGACCACGCGTCCTCTCCCGGCCCGACCGGAAACGCCGTGAGGTCGATCCAGGCCCCCCGGTCGGCGAGTTGCATCGCCTCTTCGAAGAGGGCGCGGCGGCGGTTGACGTGGGTGGGGTTGAATACGCGGGGAGGGATTTCGCTGGCGTCGAGGGCGGCGTTGACGAGCTGCAGGCCGCGCGGTCCGTCGCCGAGGTGGAGGTGCAGGATGCCGGCCTTGCCGGTCATCAGCCCCGCCACGTGCGTTTCGCCGGCGAGGCGCAGGAGTTCATCGAGTGTCGGCTGGCTCGACCGGTGGTCGCTCAGCGCCACCTCGCCCACGCCGATGATGCGGTCCACGTGCACGATGTCGCCGCGGACGCTGCCTGTCAGCGTGGTCGGCGGCAGGTGATAGCCGCCGGTGTGGCACCAGGCGCTCAGTCCTTCCGCCACGAGCCCCCGTGCCGCCGCGACGAGCGAGCCGGTGGTGCGGGTGACGTCGTCGGTGCCCAGCACGCCCACCACCGTCGTCACCCCGCCGCGCGTGAAGCGCGTCAGGGGCACCGGCGGCACCCTGCTCTCCGGCCCCGACTCGCCGCCGCCGCCGGTCAGGTGGACATGGCCGTCCACGAGCCCCGGGATGACACGCCGCCCCCCGAAGTCCCGCTCGACCACACCGAGCGAGGCCGGAAGCGAGGGGAGATCGCGGCCCATCCAAAGCACCTTGCCGCCGCCCACGAGGATGTGGCGGGCGTCGCGAGGCTCGGGGGCGTAGATCTCGACGTTCCGCAGTAGCGTCAGCATGCGTCGGGATGGCTCCGTCAGCGTGAGGGGGGACGGGATAATACCGAGGACGGGCCATATATTGGAAGGATGAACGCCCCTTCATTCGCCTCCCCGACCCTCGAGGGTCGCATCGTCACGCTCGAGCCGCTCGCCGAGCGACACTTCGCCGGTCTCCTCGCCGTCGGGCTCGCCCCGGATCTCTGGCGATGGACCATCGACCGGCTCGAAACCGCGGGCGACATGCGCCGGTGGCTCGACGAAACGCTGGCGGAGCAGGCCGACGGCCGCTCCATCCCCTTCGCGACGGTGGAGCGGGCGTCGGGGCGGGTCGTGGGGAGCACGCGCTTCGGGCACCTCGACCCGGAGAACCGCCACGTCGAGATCGGCTGGACCTGGGTGGCCCCGGAGTGGCATCGGACGGCGGTCAACACCGAGGCCAAGTACCTGATGCTGCGGCACGCGTTCGAGGTCTGGAAGTGCCACCGGGTCGAGTTGAAGACGGATGTGCTCAACGTGCGCTCCCGCCGGGCCATCGAGCGGCTTGGCGCGCGGGAGGAAGGGGTGTTCCGGAAGTACCAGCGCACCCAGGGGGACCGGATGCGCGACACCGTCATGTACTCGATCCTCGACGCCGAATGGCCGGAGGTGAAATCCGGGCTCGAGCGGCGGTTGTGGCAGCCACCCACGGCGCGTTAGCTTGCGCCGTCTCCCATACCATTCATCATTCTCGGACTGACCCCCCAATGGCGCTCACCACATCGCTCCGCAAGGCAGACGTCGCCGCCGTGGCCACGCCGCTCCTCATCGTGGCGGTGCCGCAGGGCGCCATGCCGCAGTCCCTGGCGGCGCTCGATGCCGCGGCCGGTGGGGCGCTCGCCCGCCTCTATGCCACGCGGGATTTCACCGGGAAGAAGGACCAGGTCGCCTCGGTCTACCCGGCCGGGCCCGCCGCGCGGATCCTGCTCGTGGGCGCGGGCGATGCCGCCTCGGTTCGCACCGTCCGCCGCGCCGCCTCGGTGGCCGGCAAGCGCGCCCGGCTCGGCGGGGTCAAGGAGGCGGTCTATTACCTGACGCCCGAGGCGCGCGCCGCGGTGCCGGAGGCCGACGCGGCGCAGGCCACGGCGGAGGGGCTCGCGTACGGGGCCTGGCACTTCGACGCTCTCAAGCTGCCGCCGGAGGAGGTCAAGCCGGCCCTCGAGCGGGTCGAGATCCTGGCGCACGGCGCCGCCGCCGAGGCGGGGCACACGCTCGGCGCCGCCATCGGCGCGGCCCAGGCGCTGACCCGTGGCCTGCAGGTGCTTCCCGGCAACACCTGCACACCCTCCTTCCTGGCCGCCCAGGCGCAGGAACTGGCGGCGCGCCACAAGTTCGACATCACCGTCCTCGACCGGGCGGCCATCGAGCGCGAAGGGATGGGCGCCCTCCTCGCGGTGGGGAAGGGGAGCGCCGAAGATCCGCGGTTCATCGCGATCGAATACAAGGGCGCCGCGGGGGCCCCGATCGTGCTGGTGGGGAAGGGCGTCACCTTCGACACCGGCGGCATCTCGATCAAGCCGGCGGAGCGGATGGAGGACATGAAGTTCGACATGTCCGGCGCCGCCGCCGTGCTCGGGGCGTTCGAGGCGCTGGGGCGGCTCCGGCCGAAGGCGCGCGTCGTCGGCCTCATCCCCTCCGCGGAGAACATGCTCTCCGGCACCTCCTACAAGCCGGGCGACGTGGTGCGCGCCATGTCGGGGAAGCACATCGAGGTCATCAACACCGATGCGGAGGGGCGGCTGCTCCTGGCGGACGCCTTGCACTACGCGAAACGCTACGACCCGGCGTGCGTGCTCGACATCGCCACCCTGACGGGGGCGGTGGTCATCGCGCTCGGCCACACAGCCGCGGCGGTGATTTCCGCCGACGACGCGCTGACCGAGGAGGTACGCCGCGCCGGCGACCGCTCGGGCGAACGGGTCTGGCCGCTCCCGCTGTGGGACGAGTTCCGCGAGCACATCAAGTCGGACATCGCCGACGTGAAGAATTCCGGCGGCCGGCCGGCGGGCAGCATCACCGCGGCCTGGTTCCTTCGCGAGTTCGCCGACGGGTACCCCTGGGCGCACATCGACATCGCGGGCACCGCCTACACCCAGAGCGAGGACGCCGGCTCCGTGAAGGGGCCCACCGGCATGGGCGTCCGACTCTTCACCGAGTTCGTGCTGGCCCGGCAGGGGTGACGCGCGACCGCGGGGCCAGCGCCGCCGGGCTGGCAGTCCTGCTCCTCTTCGCCGTCACCGCGCTCGAGGCGCAGTCGACCGGGCAGCCCTCGGCGGACTCCCTTCGCAACGTACAGGACACGGTGGACCTGAGCGCCCGGTACCTCGAGGGCGAGGCCCTCGCCAAGATCCAGCTGCCGGTGGCTCCGCGGCTGGATCCCGACGGCGTGATGCCGACAGGTTCCCGCATCGTGTACGATCCCGCCGCCCTCGAGTGGGCCACCGCCCAGTCCGTCGGTGAACTTCTGCTGCAGGTCCCCGGGCTCTACCTCTGGCGGGGCGGCTGGATCGGCCGGCCGGAGTATGCCAGCTACCAGGGCCGCGGCGCCACCTCCGTGGAGTACTACCTCGACGGCCTCCCCGTCACCCCCGTCGGGCCCGACTCGGTCGGCGTGGACCCGGCGCTCCTGCCGCTCAACCTCCTCGATCGCGTGGAAATTGAACGCTGGGCCGGCCTGCTCCGCGTCCGCATGTACACGCCCAGGCACGATCGCGCGGCGGCAGCCACGGAGATCCTCGTGGCGACCGGCGACCAGAGCACGTCCCGGTACGGCGGCAGCATCCAGAAGCGGTTCCGGTCGGGCATCGGCTACGCCCTCGCCGCCGACTACTGGAACGCGCCGACCTACAATGCCTCCTCGAGCGACGCGCAGGAGACGAACGCCTGGCTGCAGCTCAGTTACCTCCGCGGCGAGCGGTGGGGACTCCAGTTCCAGTATCTCGGCCAGACTCCCGACCGGGCCCCCTACGTCGCGTCAGACGGCGATACGCTCGGCGCCGGGGTGAAGGGCACCCGAGGCGACATGCAGTTCCGTGCCTTCATGCAAGGGGGCTCCGGCGAGCTGACCCGGCGGATGGACCTGGTCTTCTCCTCCACCGGATGGTCGGGGAGCGGTGTTTCCCAGCGGATCAACGGCGTGGGCATCGTCGCTTCCTGGCGCCGCCCGACGCTGTCCGCCTCCGCGAGCGCCTTTCTCAGGTCGCGGTGGACCCGCGCGGACGTCCGCGGCGCCGTGGGGTGGGCGCCGACGAAGACTCTGACCGGCAGCCTCGAGGCGGAGTGGCAGTCGCACGACGACAACAAGTCGAGCCAGTGGCTCGGCGCCCGGGCCGGAGCGGTGCTTCCGTACGGCTTCGAGCTCAGCGCCTCGGCCCGCCTCGGCAGCGTGGTCGCGGCGCCGAGCATCGAGAGCAGCGTGGCCCAGGACATCAGCGACCTGACAGCCACCCTCGGCTGGCAGCGGGGTTGGGTGTCAGTGCAGGCCGATGTCTCGCAGACAAGCGCCTTCGAGGGCCTGGCGCCGCAACCCTACCTCAACGTGCCGGGCCTGGCCACCACGCCCTCCACGACGTGGCTCTCGGTCGGCGGCAAGATTGCGCCTGTCCCGTGGATCATCCTGGAGAGCCGGTACAGCAACCCCACGTCGGGGACCCCGAACGGCAATCCGCCCACCCACGCCGTCACCTCGGCGACCATCCGCTCCAAGTTCTTCCGCACCTTCAAGAGCGGGACTTTCGATCTCAAGGCGCAGCTCGCCGTCGAGTCGTGGGGAGATGGGGTGATCGGCCTCGATTCCACCTCGGCCCCGATCCAGTTGAACGGCGCGACCTTTCTCCGCGGGTATATCGAATTGGCCATCGGGAGCTTCCGCTTTTACTACGACCGGATCAACCTGACCGGGACTCGCCAGACCTACGTCCCGGGCTACCGAATCCCTGCCTACGGAAGCACATACGGGGTCCGCTGGTCGTTCGTCAACTAATCTCGTCATGCTGTCCACATCACAAAGATGTGTTGAAATCCTGCTATCGATCTGCCCCGCTGCCCAGCTGCCCCGCTGCCCTGCCGCCCCACCCCCCGGCCGACCTATCTTCCAGTCCCGGAACCCGCTATGTTTCCTTGCTTTACCAGACTCGCGGGGGTCGCGTGCCGCACAGCATGACCGGGTTCGGGGCGGGCGAGGGGAACGCCGGTGGTGGGCGGCTCCGGATGGAGATCCGGACGGTCAACCACCGGTTCTTCAATCTCTCGGCCAAGCTCCCGTCCGATCTTGCCCCGCTCGAGTCCGAACTGCGCGAGCGGCTTCGCCGGGACCTCGAGCGCGGTCACATCAGCGTTTCGGTGCGCTGGGTCGAGTCGCCTGCGCGGGAAGCCTCGCTGGCGCTGAACATCGAGCGGGCGCGTGTCGTCGTGGCCCGGCTCCGCGAGTTGCAGACGAGTCTCGGGCTGGTGGGCGAAGTCTCCCTCGACCTGGTGGCGCGGCAGCCCGAGGTGCTGGTGTTCGACGGGAGCGACCTCCCGTCCGTGTCGTGGGCCGAGCTCGAGCCGATCGCGGCGGCCGCCATCACCGAGTGCAAGGGGATGCGGCTCCGTGAGGGCGCGGCGCTGGCCGCCGAACTCTCGCACCGGCTCGACCTTCTCGAGGGGGCGGCCCGCCGGATCGCGGAGCTGGCGCCGGCTCGGCTGCCCCGGGAGCGCGACCGGCTGCGGAGCGCGGTGAGCGAGCTGCTCGACGGCCGCGCGACGGACGACGCCCGGCTCGCCCAGGAGCTGGCCGTCCTGGCCGACAAGCTGGATATCACCGAGGAGCTGGTGCGCTTCGCCTCGCATCTGTCGGCCTGCCGCGCCGCCCTGGCGGGCGACGCCGCGGTCGGGAAGCAGCTCGGGTTCCTGTCGCAGGAGCTGGGGCGCGAAATCAACACGATGGGCTCCAAGGCGAACGACGCCGAGATCGCGCAGCAGGTCATCCTGATGAAGGGTGAAATGGAAAAGTTCCGCGAGCAGCTCGAGAACCTCGAGTGACGCCGTTCCTGCTGGTGCTGTCGTCGCCGTCGGGCGGTGGCAAGACGACCATCGCGCGCGCGCTCCTGCAGGCCCGCACCGACGTCGGGTATTCGGTGTCCGCCACCACGCGGCCACCGAGGCCGGGGGAGCGCGACGGACACGACTACCACTTCCTGACCGGGGCGGAGTTCGAGCGGCGCGTCGTGGCGGGGGAGTTCCTGGAGCACGCGACGTACGGCGGCCACCGCTACGGCACGCTGCGGGCCGAGATCGACCGGGTGCTCGGCAACGGCTGTCACGCGGTGCTCGACATCGAGGTCGAGGGGGCGCGGCAGGTGATGGACCGGATGCCGGACGCCGTGCGGGTCTTCGTCCTGCCGCCGTCGGCCAAGGTGCTGGTGGAGCGGCTGCGGAGCCGGGACACCGAGACGCCGGAAACGCGCCGCGTTCGCCTGGCGAGAGCGGCCGAGGAGCTGCTCGCGGTGACCGAGTACGACTACGCGGTCGTCAACGAGCACCTGCGGGACGCGGTGAACGCGGTCGGGGCCATTCTCGATGCGGAGTCGAGTCGGGTGGCCCGCCGGCGTGACCTGGCGGGTTTCGTGGAGAATTTGCGTCAGGGTGTCGCTGCGGCGGCCACCCGGGACGAAGGCGTATGACCAACCAAGGGAGCAGGAACCAATGAAGATCTACACCCCGGTGGATGCGGCCCGGAAGGCCGGCAACAAGTACCTCGGCGTGCTCGTGGCCGCCAAGTTCGCCCGATACCTGAACGAGTTTCCGCGCGACCACCTGGACACCGGCGACGAGAAGCTGACCACCACCGCGCTCGAGTCGCTGACGTTCGGCGGGCTCGAGTACAAGATGATCCGCCGCCGCCGCCCCGAGGCGTAGGGTGTGGGCCGGCCGGCACGTCGTTCTCGGCGTGTCGGGCGGGATCGCGTGCTATAAGAGCTGCATTCTTGCCCGACGCCTGACCGAGGCGGGGGCGCGGGTGGATGTCGTCCTCACGCGCGCCGCCGCGGAATTCGTGCGGCCGCTGACCTTCGAAGCACTGACCGGGCGCCCGGTCCTGACCTCCCTCTGGGAGCCGGACCGGGCGCTCGCGCACGTCCGGCTGGCGGACGCCGCCGACCTCGTCATCGTGGCGCCCGCGACGGCCCAGCTGCTCGCGCGCGCGGCGCAGGGACTCGCCGACGACGTCCTCACGGCGCTGCTGCTCGCCCGCACCGGTCCGGTGCTTGCCGCCCCGGCCATGAACGACTCGATGTACGCGCAGGAGGCGACCGGGCGGAACGTGGCGGCGCTCGCCGCCCGGGGCTGGGCGTTCGTGGGTCCGGAAGTCGGGCCGCTGGCGGAGGGGCCATCCGACCGACCCGGCCGCATGAGCGAGCCCGAATCCATCCTGGCGCACGCGGCGCGGCTCCTTCGACGCGGGAGCCCGCTCGCCGGGCGGACGGTGGTGGTGACCGCCGGCCCCACGCGCGAGCCGATCGACCCGGTCCGGGTCGTGACCAACCGCTCGAGCGGGAAGATGGGGTACCGCCTGGCCGAGGCGGCGTGGGAGCGCGGCGCCGACGTGGTGCTGGTGAGCGGGCCGGTGACCCTGGCCGCCCCGGTCGGCGTGCGCCTCCGCTCCGTCGAAACCACCGAGGATCTCGAGAAGGCGGTGGCGGAGGAACTGCCGCAGGCCGATGTGCTGATCATGGCGGCGGCACCCGCGGACTACCGCCCCTCCAGCCCGAGCGACGCCAAGCATCCGCGCACCGACGGCGCCCTGGCCATTCCGATGGAACCGACGGCCGACATCCTGCGCGCGACGATCGCGGTCCGGAAGCGGGGCAGCGTCATCGTCGGCTTCGCGCTCGAGACCGGGGACGCCATCCACAAGGCGCGGACCAAGCTGGAGGGGAAGGCCCTCGACCTCATCGTGGTCAACGACGCGCTCGAGCCCGGCGCGGGTTTCGACGTGGACACCAATCGCGTCGCCATCCTCGACCGCGAGGGCAACGCCCGGGTGGTGCCGCTCGCCTCGAAGCGGGAAGTGGCCGACACCATCCTCGACGCCGTGGAAGCGCGCCTTGGCTGACAAATGGCAGGCGTATCTCCGCCAGCAGGCGGAGATCGGCGGCGGCGAGGTGTACCTCGCCGCCCCCCAGCCCCCCGGCCCCGCTGCCCCGCCCGCTGCCGTTTCCTGGCAGCGCAACGCCCCCCCCATCCCCGGCCCCGGCCTCACGATCGACCTGCCGGCGCCCGACCTGCTGGGGGACGGGCTCGGCACCCTCGACACGCTCACCGCCGTGGCCGCCCGGATCGCGGCGTGCACGCTGTGCGGCCTGTCGAAGGGGAGGAAGAACACCGTCCCTGGAGAAGGAAATCCGTCGGCCGACCTGATGCTCGTCGGCGAGGGACCGGGCGCCACCGAGGACGAGACCGGGCGCCCGTTCGTCGGCGCCGCGGGTGAACTCCTGACGCAGATCCTCGGCTCTATCGGGATCCCGCGGGAGAGTGTATTCATTGCCAATGTCGTGAAGTGCCGGCCCCCGCAGAACCGGAAGCCGTTGCCGGACGAGTCGACCGCCTGCCTTCCGTATCTCCGCCGACAGGTGCAGCTGGTCCGACCGAAGGTGATCCTCGCGCTCGGAGCCACCGCCGCCGAGTCGCTGCTCGGTGTCCGGAAGAGCCTGGGCGAACTGCGCGGGGCCGTGCACAGCTACGGCGGCATTCCGCTCGTCGTCACGTACCACCCCGCCGCATTGCTCCGCAACCCGAATTGGAAGAAGCCGACCTGGGATGACGTCCGTATCGCCCGACAGCTCCTCGATCGCTGACACCTACACCGGCCGCGCCGTCCCCTGGAGCCAGGAGGCGGAGCAGGCGGTGCTCGGCGCCATGCTGCTCGACCAGGACGCCGCGCTCCTGGCGACGGAGCTGGTGCTGGACGAGATGTTCTACCGCGAGAGCCACCGCCGCCTCTTCCGGGCCATGGTCGGCCTCGTCGAGCGGCGCACCGTCATCGACCCCGTCACGCTGCGCGACGAGCTGGGCCGCCGCGGCGAGCTCGACGCGGTCGGGGGCGCCGACTACCTGGCCGAGCTGGTGGACGCCGTGCCCACGGCGGCCAACCTCGAGTACCACGCGCGCATCGTCAAGGACAAGGCGATCCTCCGCCGACTGATCGAGACCTCCACCGGCATCATCACCGAAGCCTACGACGGCCGCTCCACCGCCTCCGACCTGCTCGACAAGGCGGAGTCGCGGATCTTCCAGATTTCGCAGGAGCGGGGCACCGAGGGGTTCAGCCGGCTCAAGGAGATGCTCTGGCCGACGATGGAGCGCATCGAGGCGCTCCAGCGGAGCGGCAAATCGATTACCGGCGTGCCCAGCGGGTTCGTAGATTTGGACCGGCTGACCTCGGGGTTCCAGCCGTCGGAACTGGTCATCGTCGCGGCCCGGCCGTCCATGGGAAAGACGGCGTTCTGTCTGAACATCGCCACGCACGCGGCGGTCGAGGGGCACGGCGTGGCCATCTTCTCGCTCGAAATGTCGCAGCGACCCGCTGGTGCAGCGCATGCTGACCGCCGAGGCGCGGGTGGACAGCCAGCGGGTGCGGCAGGGCGGGCTGCAAGGACGCCGACTTCACCAACCTGGCGCGCGCAGCCGGCGTGCTGCAGAGCTGCCCGGTCTGGATCGACGACACGCCGAGCCTCTCGCTGCTCGAAATGCGGAGCAAGGCGCGCCGCCTCAAGGCCGACAACGACATCAAGCTGGTGGTGGTGGACTACCTCCAGCTGATGCGGAGCCCGGAGTATGCGGAGAACCGGGTCCAGGAAATCAGCGACATCTCCCGCTCGCTCAAGGCGCTGGCCCGGGAGCTCGCGGTCCCGGTGGTCGCGCTGTCGCCAGCTTTCCCGCGCCTCGGAGCAGCGGGGCGGGGAGCGTCGCCCGATCCTCTCCGACCTGCGGGACTCCGGCGCCATCGAGCAGGACGCCGACCTCGTCCTCTTCATCCACCGCCCGGAGTACTACGACCGGGAGGACGAGTCGAAGAAGGGGCTGGCCGACATCATGCTCGCCAAGAACCGGAACGGCCCCACCGGCGACGTGGCGCTGCGCTTCAGCCGCGAGTACACCCGCTTCGACAGTTTCTCGAACCGCGACGACCCGGAGTAGCATGGCCCGCACGCAGTCGGTCTACCGGTGTACGGAGTGCGGACACGACCATCCCAAGTGGGTCGGCCGGTGCGAGGGGTGCGAGGCGTGGAACACCGTGGCGGAGGAACCGCTGGTGCGTGCCGCCGCCACCCGGGGCGCCCGCCGCACTGCCGCCCGGCCGACCAATGCCGCCGCGCTCCCCGCCGTCCGGCTCCGCGACATCGCCGAATCCCGCCTCGTCCGCTGGCCCACCGGCCTTCCCGAACTCGACTTCGTCCTCGGCGGCGGCATCGTGCCCGGTTCGATGACGCTCATCGGTGGCGAGCCCGGCATCGGCAAGTCCACCCTGCTGCTCCAGGTGGCGGCGCGGCTGGAGTCCGGCGGCCGCCGGGTGCTCTACGCCAGCGGCGAGGAATCCCCCGACCAGCTCCGGCTCCGTGCCGCACGGCTGGAGGAGGACGCCGGCCCCGTGCACGTCCTCGGCGAGACGCGGCTCGAGGCGGTGCTCGAGGCCGCCGCCGCGCTCCCCGCCGAATTCCTGGTGCTCGATTCCATCCAGACGGTGTACACCGACTCGCTCGAGAGCGCGCCCGGCAACGTCGGGCAGGTGCGGGAGTCGTCCGCGCTCCTCATGCGCTACGCCAAGGAGACCGGCACCGCGGTGGTGGTCGTGGGCCACGTCACGAAGGGCGGCGGCATCGCCGGCCCCAAGACGCTCGAGCACATCGTGGACACGGTGCTCTACTTCGAAGGGCGAAGGCATCGCTCGATTACCGGCTGCTCCGAGCCACCAAGAACCGGTTCGGCTCGGTGGACGAGCTGGGCGTCTTCTCCATGACCGAACGCGGGCTCGTGGCGGTGCCGAATCCCTCCGCCATGTTTCTTGCCGCGCGCGCCGACCGGCACCAGCGGCAGCGCCGTGACGGCGCTCATGGAGGGCACCCGCCCGGTGCTGGTGGAGGTGCAGGCGCTGGCCGCGCCATCGGGGTACGGGACGCCGCAGCGGGTGGCCACCGGGCTCGACCCGAAGCGGCTCGCGGTGCTGCTCGCGGTGCTGGAGCGGCGCGGGAACACCTCCTTCGCGTCGCTGGACGTCTTCGTGCAGGCCACCGCCGGGGTTCGCCTGGCCGAGCCGGGCGCCGACCTGGCCGTGGCGGCCGCGCTCCTCTCCAGCCTGCACGGCAAGGCGGTGCCTGCGGACGTGCTCTATCTCGGCGAAATCGGTCTGGGCGGCGAAGTGCGTCCCATCAGCGGCATGGAGCGGCGGATGACCGAGGCGGCGCGGCTCGGGTTCCGCCGGGTGTTCGCGCCGGGCCGGAACCCGCCGTCGGTTTCCGGGATCACCGTGGTCGGGGTGGACCACGTAGACCAGCTGGTGAAGAGCCTTGCCGCCTGACGTCGGCGTCATCATCGTGGCCGCCGGTCGAGGCGCCCGCATCGGCGGCACCCCCAAGCAGTTCCGCGATCTCGCGGGTGTCCCCGTCCTGCTCCGCGCGCTCCGCCCCTTCACCTCCCACCCCGCCGTCGCGTGCACCGTCGTGGCCCTCCCGGAGGCCGATGCCGCCGCTCCGCCGGAGTGGCTCGCTCCGCTCGTTGGCGATGGGCTTCGGCTCGTGGCAGGCGGGAGCGCGCGGGGCGACTCGGTGCGGGCCGCGTTGGCGGCGCTCCCCGCCCACTGCGCCACGGTGCTCGTGCACGACGGCGCACGCCCCCTCGTCTCCCGGGAAACGATCGACGCGGTGATCGCGGCCGCGGCCACCGGGGCGGGCGCCGTGGCGGCGGTGCCGCTTGGGGACACCCTGAAGGAAGTGGAAGACGGCGCGACCCCCCTCGTCGTCGGGCGGACCATCCCGCGTGAGCGACTCTGGCGGGCCCAGACCCCGCAGGGCTTCCCGCGCGCCCTCCTCGAACGGGCGCTGCAGGCCGCCGCGGCCGACGCGGTGCACGGGACGGACGACGCCGAGTTGGTCGAGCGGATCGGGGGCCGCGTCGAAATCGTTCCGGATCAGCAGGCCAACATCAAGCTCACCACGCCGGGTGATTTCGCGCTCGCCGAAGCTCTGCTGCGGACGGTGTCATGAGCCTCCCCTTTCTCACTCCCGAAGATATCGCTCGAGCCATCCCGGTCGTGCGAGCGCACCTGGCTGCTGGCAAGCTGCTCGCCTACCCCACCGAGACGGTGTACGGACTGGGCTGTGCGCCCACCGAAGCCGCGCTGACCGCCCTGGCAAACCTGAAGGGCCGCCCCCCGAAGAAGCCGTTTCTCCTGCTGGTTTCGAGCGAGAAGATGCCGGAGGACTGGGGCCTCGTCTACTCGCGCGCGGCGGCGGCGCTGGCCGCCGCTTTCTGGCCCGGACCACTGACGCTGATCCTCAAGGGCGGGGAAGGGCGCCTCCCCGACCGCCTGCGTGGGGCGGAGGGTGGCATCGGCGTGCGATACACGTCCCATCGTGGCATCCGCGATCTCGTCGAAGCATGCGGCGTTCCGCTCACGTCGACCTCCGCCAACCGCCCCGGGAGCCCGCCCGCCGCCGGTGCCGAGGGCGTCGAGCCGCTCTTCGCCGACGCGGTGCGGGCCGGGGACCTTCTGGTCCTCGATGGCGGCGTGCTCGGGAACGTGCCCCCGTCCACTATCGTCGACTGCACGGAACCGCTGCCGCGCCTCGTCCGCGAGGGTGCCATTCCGCGCGGCGAGCTTCGCCGCGCGGTCGGGAGGCTCGCGCCGTGACCGCCGGACCGGCCCCGCGCGCGCCGCGCCGTGTGGTCCTCGTCTGCACGGGGAACACCTGTCGCAGCGCGCTCGCCGAGGCGCTGCTCCGGCGGGCGCTGGAGGAGCGGGGTGTCACCGACGTGGATGTGTCGTCCGCGGGCACCGGCGCGTGGGAGGGGGCTCCCGCGTCGGAAGGGGCGTATCTGGTGGGGCTGGAGAGCGGGCTCGACCTGTCCGGGCACCGGGCTCGCCTGCTCACGGGCGACGTGGTCTCGCAGTCGGACCTGATCCTGACCATGGCGCGGCATCACCGCGCCCGGGTGCTCGAACTGGGCGCCGAGGGGCGTGTGCACCTCGTGGGGGACTTTGCCGGCCGCTCCGATGGGTCCCCCGAAGTCGCCGATCCGTTCGGCGCCGATCTCGACGTGTATCGCCAGACGCGCGACGAGCTCGCCGAGCTGATGGCGATGGTCGCCGCCCGCCTGGCCGAGGAGCGGCGCCGTGCGCGGGGGTAGGACGCGCGTCTTCGCCCTGCTCGGGCACCCGGTGGCCCATTCGCTCTCTCCCGCCATGCAGAACGCGGCGTTCAGGGTGCTCGGCCTCGACGCGGTGTACGTACCGCTCCCCTGCGCGGCGGAGCACGTGCCGGTGCTGATGGCGGCGCTCGCGGCGGCCGGCGGCGGCGGCAACGTGACGGTGCCGCACAAGGCGGTCGCGGCCACGGCCGTGACGCGACCGACCGAGCGGGTCGAGGCGCTCGGCGCCTGCAATACCTTCTGGTGGGAGGATGGCGCGCTGTCGGGTGACAGTACCGATGTCGAGGGAGTGCGGGCCGCGCTGACACGGCTCGCCGTCGAGGCGGAGGTGTGGCTCGTCATCGGCACAGGAGGCTCGGCGCACGCCGTCGCGGAGGCCGCCCGCCTGGCAGGAGCCCGCATCGCGGTGTCATCGCGCGACCCGGCGCGCGCGGCCGCGTTCCTGTCCTGGGCCGGCGGCCGCGGCGTAGGCGTCGCCTCGGCGGAGGAAGCCACGCTGGTGGTCAATGCGACCCCGCTCGGCCTGAACGCGGGCGACCCGCTCCCCATCCGGCCCGAGGCGACGCCCGGCGCCGTCGCGGCGCTCGACCTGGTGTACCGCCCCGGGGAAACGGCGTGGGTCCTCGCGCAGCGGAAGGCGGGCCGGCGCGCCGCCGACGGCCGTGAGGTGCTCCTCGCGCAGGGGGCGGCGGCGCTCACCCGCTGGTTTCCGAAGCAGACCCCTCCCCTCGACGTGATGCGGGCGGCACTCCATGCTGCCCTCGATTGATCTCGGCCCCCTGCTCACGGCGCTCGAGCGAGCGCTGCTTCCCCCCCAATGCCTGACCTGTGAGGCGCCGGTGCCCCGGAGCGACGGGGAGGCCCTGGTCTGCGGCGTCTGTCGCTCCCGCTGGCGTCGTGTCGCTCCGCCTCATTGTGCGCGTTGCGGCGGAACGCTCCCTCCGGAGGGGAGCTGCGGATTCTGCGCCGACTGGCCCGACGCCCTTGCGGCGGTCTGGGCGGCGGTGTGGCTGGACGAGGGCGCTCGGCAGGCGATGCACCGCCTGAAGTACGACGGCTGGTGGCGGGTCTCCGAGTCGGTGGCGATCGGCATGCAGCCGGTGCCGCTGCTGCGGGTGCCGAGCGTGCTCGTGCCGATTCCGCTGGGGCGGCGGCGCCTCCGCACCCGCGGGTACAACCAGGCCGAGCGGCTCGCGACGGCGCTTGCGCGGGTCGGGGGGCATGAGGTCCGGACCGACCTCCTGGTCCGGCGGCGCGAGACCGGCACCCAGACCAAGCTCACGCCGGAGGCGCGCCGCGTGAACGTGTCGGGGGCGTTCGAGGCCGCTGGGCGCGTGGAGGGCAGGGTCGTGCTCGTGGACGACGTCCTCACGACCGGCGCCACCCTCGCCGAGGCCGCGCTGGCCCTGGCGGGGGCCGGGGCGGCCCGGGTGGACGCCGTCACCTTCGCGCGGGCCCGCCCGCCGGCGACGATGCTGGCGTGAGGGTGCGGCCCAGCCGATTCGGGTTATTTTCCGGCGTTCCGGTCCTCTCACAGGAGAAATCATGGCGGTCAAAGTCGGCATTAACGGGTTCGGCCGAATCGGGCGTAACGTGGTGCGCGCGGCCAAGAAGCTCGGGTCCACCGACCTCGATTTCGTGGCGGTCAACGACCTCACGGACACCAAGACGCTGGCCCACCTGCTGAAGTACGACTCGGTGCACGGTCGGTTCGACGGGACCGTCGAGGCTCGCGAGGGGGCCCTGGTGGTGAACGGCGACACCATGAAGGTCCTGTCGGAAAAGGACCCCGCCAAGCTGCCCTGGAAGGAGCTCGGAGTGGACATCGTGCTCGAGTCCACCGGCCGGTTCACCGACCGCGACCAGGCTGCCCTGCATCTCGCGGCCGGCGCCCGCAAGGTGGTCATTTCCGCGCCCGCCAAGAAGGAGGACGTCACCGTCGTCTACGGCGTCAACCACGACAAGTATGATCCGACCAAGCATCACGTGATCTCGAACGCCAGCTGCACCACGAATTGCCTCGTCCCGGTCGTCAAGGTGATCCTCGAGCGGTTCGGGTTCGTACACGGGTTCATGACCACCGTCCACTCCTACACCAACGACCAGCAGATTCTCGATCTGCCGCACAAGGACCTGCGCCGGGCGCGTGCCGCCGCGGTCTCCATCATCCCGACGAGCACCGGGGCCGCCAAGGCGACCGGCCTGGTGCTGCCGGAGGTGAAGGGGAAGATCGACGGCGTGTCGCTCCGCGTCCCGACGCCGGACGTCTCGGTGGTCGCCCTGTCCGTCGAGGTCAAGCGGAGCACGACCGCCGAGGAGGTGAACGCCGCGTTCCGGGAGTACGCCGCCGGGGCCATGAAGGGGGTGCTGGCGGTGAGCGACGAACCGCTCGTGTCGGTGGACTACATCGGGAACATCGCGTCGAGCACGGTCGACCTGCTGTCCACCAACGTGGTGGACGGGACCCTGGTCAACGTGACCAGCTGGTACGACAACGAGATGGGCTATTCGGCGCGCTGCGTGGACCTCATGTCCTACATCGGCGCGCGGCTGTGAAGCGGACGCTGGCCTCGCTCGACCCGGCGGCGCTCGAGGGCCGCCGGGCGCTGGTCCGGGTGGACTTCAACTGCCCGATCGCCGACGGGCGCGTGACCGACGATCTCCGCATCCGCGCCGCGCTCCCCACCATCCGCTACCTCCGCGACCGCGGCGCCCGCGTGGTGCTCCTGTCGCACCTCGGCCGTCCCAAGGGAGGGCCGAACCCCAAGTATTCGATGGAGCCCGTGGTCCGCGCCCTGGAGGCGCTGCTCGGCTCGCCGGTCACCTTCCTGCCGGACCCCACCTCGGCCGACGCCGTCGCCACGACTCGGCACATGCCCCGCGGGGGGATCGCCGTGGCGGAGAACACCCGCTTCTATCCGGGCGAGGAAGCGAATGACCCGGCGCTCGCCGAGCGGTTCGCGGCGCTGGGGGACTTCTACGTCAACGACGCCTTCGGGTCCGCGCACCGCGCGCACGCGAGCACCGAAGGGGTGGCGCGCCTCCTCAAGCCGGCGGTCTCGGGATTCCTGATGGAGAAGGAACTCGAGTACCTCGGCCAGGCGCTGGCCCGGCCGAAGCGGCCGTTCGTGGCGGTCATGGGGGGC
Organism: uncultured Gemmatimonadales bacterium; assembly: GCA_963777835.1. GTDB lineage: Bacteria > Gemmatimonadota > Gemmatimonadetes > Gemmatimonadales > GWC2-71-9 > SPDF01. Next base: position 402,096 of record CAVZRK010000006.1, read on the forward strand.
GCCAAGATTTCCGGCAAGATCGACCTGATCGAGGCGCTGCTCCCCTCGGTGGACTCGATCCTCATCGGCGGCGCCATGGCCTGCACCTTCTTCAAGGCGATGGGGCTCGAGGTCGGGAACTCCCTGGTGGAGGACGACCGGGTCGAGATGGCGGCGGCGCTGCTCGCGCGCGCCGGCGGCAAGCTCGTACTCCCGGTCGGGGCGGTGGTGGCCCAGAAGCTCGACGGCACGGCGGAGACCCGGATCGTGCCGCGCGACGCCATCCCGGCGGGCTGGGCCATGTTCGACATCGACCCCGCGAGCGAGCGGGAGTTCGCCGCGCGCATCACCGCCGCTGGCACCGTGATCTGGAACGGTCCCATGGGCGTCTTCGAGACTCCGCCCTTCGATCACGGCACGCTGGCCGTCGCGGAGGCGATGGCGCGCGCCACCGACGCCGGGGCCGTCACGGTCGTCGGCGGGGGAGACTCGGCCGCGGCGGTGGCCGCCGCGGGGCTGGCCGATCGCATGACCCACGTCTCTACCGGCGGCGGCGCCTCCCTCGAGTTCCTCGAGGGCAAGGTGCTGCCGGGCGTTTCCGCACTCGACGAAAGCTGAGGTCCCAATGCGTCTCCTCCGTCCGCTCGCCATCGGCCTGCTGTTCCCGCTCACGCTGGCCGCGCAGGCGAAGCCCGCCGCGCCGCCGCCGAACTTCGACGCCTATGTGGCCTCGGTCATGAAGCAGTTCGAGGTGCCGGGGATGGGCATTGCCATCGTCAAGGATGGGCAGGTGGTCCTCGCCAAGGGCTACGGCGTCAAGCGCCTTGGCTCCCCCGACAAGGTCGACGCCGACACCCGGTTCGGCATCGCCTCCAACACGAAGGCGTTCACTGCCCTCGCGCTCGGGATGCTGGTGGAGGAAGGGAAGCTCGAGTGGGACGCGCCGGTCGTGAACTACCTCCCGCAGTTCATGATGTGGGACTCCTGGGTGACGCGACAGATCACCGTGCGGGACATCCTGGTCCACAACAGCGGACTGGGGCTCGGCGCGGGCGACCTCCTCTGGTGGCCGCCGACCACGTACACCCCGCCGCAGATCATGCAGCGGCTCCGGTACATCGAGCCGGCCACGAGCTTCCGCAGCGCCTACGCCTACGACAACGTCCTCTACCTCGTGGCCGGCCAGTTGATCCAGGCGGTGTCGGGGCAGAGCTGGTCGGACTTCGTGACCAACCGGATCATCCGGCCGGTGGGCATGAAGGAGGCGACGACCACCCACGCGGCCGCGGGCGACGCGCAGGGCAACGTGTCCGGAACCCACGCGAAGGTCGACGGCGTCGTGCGGGTCATCAAGCCGTTCTCCGATCCGAACACCGACCCCGCGGGCGGAATCAACGCCGGCGCCAACGACATGGCGCGGTGGATGATCGCGCAGATGGACTCCGGGCGCGTGGGCGACAAGCGGCTCTGGAGGCAGGCCACCACGCGCCAGCAGTGGAGCGTCGTCACCCCCCTGCCGACCGGGCCGGCGCCGAAGGAGCTGGCGCCCTACACCGCAAATTTCCAGGGATATGGCCTCGGCTTCTTCCTGCGCGATTACCGGGGCCAGAAGCTGGTGACCCACACCGGCGGGTTGCCGGGCTACGTCTCGCTGCTCATGATGCTGCCCAACCAGAAGGTCGGCGTCGTGGTCCTCACGAACCAGGAGTCCGGCGCGGCGTTCCAGGCCATCGGGCTGCGCGTCCTCGACTACTACCTCAACGCTCCGCCGTTCGACTGGCTCGCGGGCTATGCGCAGCGCATGGCGCGGGTGGATTCCATGATGGCCGCGGAGAACAAGGCCACGGCGGCGGCGCGCGACAGCCTGTCCAAGCCCTCGCTGCCGCTGGCCCGGTACGCCGCGACGTACGAGGACGCCTGGTACGGGACGGTCACCGTGACGCTCAGGAGAACGGCGGACTCGTCATGAAGTTCGACAAGACGCCGTCGCTGGTCGGCGACATGATCCACTGGCAGTACGACACCTGGCTGGTGAAATGGCGGGACCGCGAGCTCCGCGCCGATGCCTTCGTGACCTTCACCCTCAACGAGGAGGGCAAGGTGGCCGGCGCCACGATGAAGCCCGCCTCGCCGGAAGTGGACTTCAGCTTCGACTTCCAGGACCTCGACCTCCGTCCTGTCGCGAAGAAGTAGGCGATGCGTCGCCTGCTGTTCGCCGCCAACTGGAAGATGCAGGTCGATCCCGCCGAGGCCCGCGGGTACGCGGCGCAGTTCCTCGGCGCGACCGCGCCGGTCGAAGGGCGGACGCTCTGGTTCTTCCCCCCGGCGGTGTCGATCGAGTCGGCCGCCGGGGCGCTCCGCGGGCGCCCGGACATTCGCGTGGGCGCCCAGGATGTCCACTGGGAGCCGAAGGGGGCGTTTACCGGCGCCACCTCGATCCCCCTGGCGCGTGGCGCCGGCGCCGCGGGCGCCCTCGTCGGGCACTCCGAACGCCGGCACGTCTTCGGCGAGTCGGACGAGGCGACCGGCCGGAAGGTGCGCGCCCTGCTCAACGCCGGACTGACGGCGTTCCTGTGCGTCGGCGAGAAGCTCGAGGAGCGTGAGGCGGGGAAGACGGAGGAAGTGGTTCTCCGGCAGCTGCGTGCAGGCCTCGCCGGTGTGGAGGCGGGCGCGCTGTCGGGCCTGGTCGTCGCGTATGAGCCGGTCTGGGCCATCGGGACGGGCCGGAACGCGACCGCCGAGGACGCCGCCCGGGTGCACCAGACGCTCCGCGCCGAACTGGGGCGGCTCGGCGCCACGACCCGAATCCCCATCCTCTATGGTGGGAGCGTCAACATCGGGAATGCCCTCGGGCTCCTGGCGCAGCCGGAGGTGGATGGAGTGCTGGTCGGGGGGGCGAGCCTCGACCCGGACGGCTGGGCGGAAATCGTGGGGATCGGCGGTTGACCCCTCCCGCTCCGACCGGTTATTCTTCCAGACTGTCTCACAACGGAAACAGGCATGTTCGGTCTCATACTGACTCTTCTGATTCTTGACGCGCTGCTGCTGTCGGTGGTCGTGCTGCTCCAGGCGGGGCAGGGCGGCGGCCTCGCGGCGCTTGGCGGCGGCGGCGGGACAGAGAGCTTCGTCGGCGGGCGGCAGGCGGTCACCATCCTGACCCGGTCCACCTGGTGGCTCGGCGGCATCTTCCTCACCCTCTCGCTCATCCTCTCAGTCATGTCGGCGGGCCGGACAGCCGGGACTTCCGAGGTCGAGCAGCTTCTCCAGCAGCAGCAGGCTCCCGCACCCGTCGCGCCGCTGCCGCTCGGCGGCACGGAGCCCGCGCCCGCTGCCGGCACGCCCGCGGCGCCGCAGCCGCAGCCCCAGCCGTAATGATCGGAACTGCCGTACCAGGCGGGGTGGCCGGATGACCGGCCGCCCCGCTTTTGTATTGCTTGAGGACGGCACCTGGTTCAAGGGGGCCGTCGACCGGCCCATCCCCCCGGCATTCGGCGAGGTGGTCTTCACCACGAACTTGACCGGGTACCAGGAGACGTTCACCGACCCCAGTTACCTCGGGCAGGTCGTCGTGATGACCGCCCCGATGATCGGCAACTACGGGGTGAACGCCGAGGACATGGAGTCCTCCCGGCCACAGGTCTCCGGCGTGGTGGTGCGAGAACTGGCCCGGAAGCACTCCAACTGGCGGGCCACGGAATCGCTCGACGGCTGGCTCGGGCGCCACGATGTTCCGGTGCTGACCGGAGTGGACACGCGCCGGCTCACGCGGCACATCCGCTCCAAGGGGGCCATGCGCGGGGTCATCGCGGAGGGCGAGGCACCTTCCGACGCGATCCGGCAGAGCCTGCTCAAGTCTCCCAGCATGGAGGGGTTGGATCTCGCCTCGAAGGCCACGGTGACGGAGTCCTACAGGCAGGGCGCGGTCGGTCCGCACGTGGTGGCGGTCGACTTCGGGATGAAGCGGAACATCGTGGACATGCTCGAGGCGTCAGGGTGCCGCGTCACCGTGGTGCCGGCCTCCACCTCCGCCGAATCGGTCCTCAAGCTGGCGCCTGACGGGGTGTTCCTCTCCAATGGGCCCGGGGACCCGGCCGCCGTGACATACGCCCTGCCGGTGTTGCGCTCCCTCGCTGAGCGGGGCCTGCCCATGTTCGGTATCTGCTTGGGGCACCAGCTCTTGGGGCTGGCCTTCGGGGGTAGAACCGAGAAGATGCCTTACGGGCATCGGGGCGGGAATCACCCGGTGAAGGACCTGGCCAGCGGACACGTGCTGATCACGACACAGAACCACGGATTCGCGGTGGTCGGTGGCGAGGAGGGCGTCCCGGGCGCGCCCGATCTGGTGGTGACACACCTTAACCTCAATGATGGCACCGTCGAAGGCCTCCGCCACAAGACGCTTCCGGTCTTCGCCGTCCAATACCACCCAGAGGCCGCTCCTGGCCCCCATGACGCCTACCCGCACTTTGCCCAGTTTGTCCGCTCAATGGGCCCCAAACCAGCCCGCTGACCCCCAACCCATTGACAGACAACAGGTAAGCCCATATTATCGGCCTGTCCGGCGTGTCTTCCACGCCCGCCTCATGAGACCCTCCTGGGGGATGCATGACCAAGGCCGACCTCGTCGAGCAGGTAACAGCGTCAATCGCCCGCACCGCCGGGCCGATGATCTCGAAGAAGGACTGCGCGCGGGTAGTGGACGCGTTTCTTGATGCCGTCAAGGCGGCGCTCAAGGAGCAGCATAACATTGAGGTGCGCGGGTTTGGCACCTTCAAGATCCGTCGTCGCAAGACGCGGATGGCCCGCAACCCCCGCACCGGTGAGCCGGTCGAAGTGGCGGCGCGGCCGGTGCCTGTCTTCAAGCCCAGCAAGGAGTTGCGCTCGCTGGTGGCGGAAGACACCGATTTCGTATCATCCGGAGGCGCGGACGACGACGAGTAGCCGGAGGGGACGATTACGTTTCGAGGGCCGCGCTGGCGCGCGGCCCTGTCTTTTTCCACAACGTCCCGACATCGCGATGAACGAAATTCTCGCTAGCTTGCCGTAACTCCTTATCCATGCGTCCGTTGACCATCAATATCCGGGTCTCGGCATGACCTCCAGTTCCGCCTCAACCACGTTATCCGTCACCGTCAGGCTGTTCGCGGCCTATGCGGAGGCGGTCGGGCGCTCGAGTGTGGAAATCTCGCTCCCCGACGGCGCGACGGTCGGAGAGCTGCTCGCCGAATTCCGCCGCCGGGTGCCCACGGCCGCGGCCCTCCCCGAGCGCCCCCTGTGCGCCGTCAACCTCACCCATGTCCTGAGCAGTCATCGTCTTCGAAACCACGACGAGGTGGCCATCCTCCCTCCGCTGGCAGGCGGGTAAGGTGTCATTCCTCTCGGAGCGCCCGCTGGACCTCTTGACCCTCGTGGCCCAGGTGCAGAGTCCGGAGCGCGGAGGCATCGCCTCCTTCCTCGGAGTCGTACGGGCCCACCACCAGGGGCGCGCCGTGCTGCGGCTGGACTATTCCGCGTATCACGAGATGGCGGAGGCGGAGTGCGCCCGGGTCGTCGCCGAGGCCGAGACGCGCTGGCCGGTGCGGGTCGCGCTCCAGCATCGCGTCGGCACGCTGGAGGTGGGTGAGGCGGCCGTGGTCGTGGTGGCGGCCGGCGCCCACCGTGACGAGGCTTTCGCGGCGTGCCGGCACGTCATCGAGGAGCTCAAGCGGCGCGTCCCGATCTGGAAGCGCGAGTACTTCGCCGACGGGCAGGTGGACTGGGTCGGCGCCGCGGACGCTGGGCAGGAGCCGGCATGAGCAACGGGACCCCGAATCCACCGGCGGACCGGCTGGGGCGACCCATGGGCAGCCTGCGGCTCTCCGTCACCGACCGGTGCAACATGCGCTGCCGGTACTGCATGCCCGAGGAGGAGTATCGCTGGCTTCCGCGCGCCTCGATCCTCACCTTCGAGGAGCTGGCGCGGCTCACCGCCGTCTTCGCGGCCCTGGGCGCGGGCAAGGTGCGGCTGACTGGGGGGGAGCCACTCCTCCGGCATGACCTGCCGGAACTCGTGCGCAAGCTGGCCGCGGTGGACGGGGTCCGGGACCTCGCGCTCACCACGAACGGCATCCTCCTCGGCGCCCGGGCGGCCGAGCTGCGAGCCGCCGGACTCGGCCGCGTCACCGTGAGCCTCGACACCCTGCGGCCGGAGCGGATGGCGGAGTTCGCGCGGAGCGACCGGCATGCCGACGTGCTGTCGGGAGTCGCGGCGGCGGCCTCGGCGGGCTTCGACTCGGTCAAGCTCAACTCGGTCGTCATCCGCGGTTACAACGACGACGAGATCCTCCCGCTGCTCGCATTCGCGCGGGCTCAGGGCGTCGAGCTCCGGTACATCGAGTACATGGACGTCGGTGGGGCGACGCGCTGGTCCCCGGACCAGGTCGTGTCCCAGCGCGACATCCTCGCCGTCATCGAGGCGGTGCATGGACCCGCCGAGCCGCTGCCCGCCCGGGCGGCCGCGCCGGCGGAGCGCTTCCGCCTGGCCGACGGCACCGTCTTCGGCGTCATCGCCTCCACCACCGCCCCCTTCTGCCGCGATTGCGACCGCAGCCGGCTCACCGCCGACGGCACCTGGTACCTCTGCCTCTACGCGACCGATGGCATCAACCTCCGCGACGTGATGCGCGGTGGCGCCACCGACGTCGAGTTGACGGCGCTGATCCGGGACAGGTGGGGACGGCGGACCGACCGCGGCGCGGAGCAGCGGCTGGCCGTGCCCGAGCGCGGCGTCCTGTACCAGGTCGAGACCCTGCGCGCCGATCCACGGCGCGAGATGCACACCCGCGGCGGCTGAGCGTCTCTCGCCGCCTTTCGTTCGTCACCCGACCGCCCCTTCCGGAGCACCGACACCATGGCCCTGCACGTCGCGCTGATCGAGCCCAGGATTCCGCCGAACACCGGCAACATCGCCCGGCTCTGCGCGGCGGCCGGCGCGCCGCTTCACCTGATCGAGCCGCTGGGCTTCTCCGTGGACGACAAGGAGGTCAAGCGCGCCGGCCTCGACTACTGGGACAAGGTGGACCTCTGGGTGCATCCCGACTGGTTCGCGTTCCGGGACGCGATCGCGCGCGACCGATGCCTGTACTTCTCCGCGAACGCCACCCGCGACCTTTCTGAAGCTCCCTTCACGTGGAACAGCGTGCTGATCTTCGGGAACGAGACCGACGGCATGCCGGCGCGGATCCTGGAGAAGCACCCGGAGCGCTGTTTCAGGATTCCGATGCCGGGCGAGGTGCGGAGCCTCAACCTGGCGAACGCGGTGAGCGTCGTGCTGTACGAGGGATTGCGCCGGATCGGGGCGCCGGTGCCGGCTGAGGAGCCGGAGGGTGAACCCCCCGCGGCCCCGAAAAAGAAGCGCAGCCGCCGGCGGAGGTAGCCGCGCGCGCCCTTGGAACAGGACCCCCGGGCCTTTAGCTTTCCGGCCTCCAATCCTCACCAGACCCTGACCCGGGACTCGAACAACCATGTTGCAGAAGATCGCCGTCGTCGGCGCGGGCAATGTCGGAGCCACCGCCGCCCAGCGCCTGGCCGAAAAGAATCTCGCGCGCCGCGTCGTCATGATCGATGTCGTCGAGGGGGTGCCGCAGGGGAAGGGGTTGGACCAGTGGGAGTCCGCCCCGATCGAGGGGTTCGACACCCGCGTGATCGGGTCGAACGGGTATGACGAGGCGGCCGGGGCCGAGGTGTTCATCGTCACCGCGGGCATTGCGCGGAAGCCGGGGATGAGCCGCGACGACCTGGTCAAGACCAACGCCGGCATCGTGGGCTCCGTGGCCCGCGAGATCAAGCGCGTGGCGCCCCAGAGCATCATCGTCGTCGTGTCGAACCCGCTCGACGTGATGTGTCACGTGGCCATGAAGGAGTCGGGCTTCCCGCGCGAGCGCGTCATCGGCATGGCGGGCGTGCTCGACACCGCCCGCTACCGCTCGTTCCTGGCCGAGGCGCTCGACGTCTCGGTCGAGGACATCCAGGCGATGGTCCTCGGCGGTCACGGCGACACCATGGTGCCGCTCATCTCCTATACCACCGTCTCGGGGATTCCCGTCACCCAGCTCATCGCCAAGGACAAGCTGGACGCGATCGTGGACCGCACGCGCAAGGGCGGGGCCGAGATCGTGGCGCTGCTCAAGACCGGGTCCGCCTACTACGCGCCCAGCGCCGCCGCCGTGCAGATGGTGGAGGCCATCGCGCTCGACAAGAAGCGCATCCTGCCCTGTTCCGCGTGGCTCACGGGGGAGTACGGCCTGAAGGACGTGTTCTGCGGCGTGCCGTGCAAGCTGGGGCGGCGCGGGCTCGAGGCCATCGTCGAGGTGACGCTGACGGACGCGGAGCGGAAGGAGCTGCACGCCTCGGCCGACGCGGTCCGCGAGACGATGGTGGCCATCGGATGAGCACACCGCTCGCCCTCGCGCGGTCCACGGTCGGCCGCAAGGTGATCATGGCCGTCACCGGCCTGCTCCTCGTCGGGTTCGTCCTGGGCCACATGGCGGGCAACCTGCTCGTCTTCAAGGGGCCCGAGGCGCTCAACGGGTGGGGGGCGTTCCTCAAGAGCAGCGCCCTCGTCCTCTGGACGGTCCGGCTGGGGTTGCTCGCCGCCGTCGGTCTCCACGTCTGGGCGGCGCTGACCCTGATCCGGCTGAACCAGGTGAGCCGCCCCGTGGCGTACGCCAAGCGGGTGCCACAGGCGTCCACGCGGTCCGCCAGGCTCATGCGCGTCGGCGGGATCCTGCTCCTCGTCTTCATCGTCTTCCACCTGCTCCACTTCACCACCGGCACCATTCACCCCGGCTACACCTTCAGCCACACCGACGTGTACGGCAACGTGGTGAGTTCCTTCCAGGTGCCGTGGGTGGCGCTCTTCTACATCGTGGCGATGGTGGCCCTGCTGGCGCACCTGACCCACGGGATCTGGAGCTTCTTCCAGACGATGGGGTGGAGTCATCCCCGCTACAATCCCGCCCGGCGCGTCGTCGCGACCGTCGTGGCGCTCATCGTGTCGCTGGGGTTCATCGCGATCCCGTCGGCCATTCTCGGGGGGATGTTGCGGTGAGCATCGAGCTCAAGTCGAACGTGCCGGCCGGTCCGCTGGCCGAGAAGTGGGACCGCCACAAGTTCGACCTCAAGCTGGTCAACCCCGCCAACAAGCGGAAGCACACCATCCTCGTGGTGGGCTCGGGGCTGGCGGGCGGGTCGGCGGCGGCGACGCTGGGCGAACTCGGCTACAACGTCCACTGCTTCTGCTACCAGGATTCCCCCCGCCGGGCCCACAGCATCGCCGCGCAGGGCGGGATCAACGCCGCCAAGAACTACCCGAACGACGGCGACAGCGTCTGGCGGCTGTTCTACGACACCGTCAAGGGCGGCGACTTCCGGGCCCGCGAGGCGAACGTCTACCGGCTGGCCCAGGTCAGCGTGAACATCATCGACCAGTGCGTGGCGCAGGGCGTGCCCTTCGCGCGCGAGTACGGCGGGCTCCTCGCCAACCGGTCGTTCGGCGGCGCGCAGGTGTCCCGCACCTTCTACGCGCGCGGCCAGACGGGCCAGCAGCTGCTCCTCGGGGCCTACAGCGCGCTCGAGCGCCAGGTGGCGGCCGGCACGGTGCAGATGCACACCCGCACCGAAATGCTCGACCTCATCGTCGTCGACGGGCAGGCGCGCGGCATCGTGACGCGCGACATGGTGAGCGGCAAGGTCGAGACCTGGTTCGGCGACGCCGTGGTGCTCGGCACCGGGGGCTACGGCAACGTCTTCTACCTCTCGACCAACGCCAAGGGATGCAACGTCAGCGCCACCTACCGCGCCTACAAGCGCGGTGCGGCGTTCGCCAATCCCTGCTTCACCCAGATCCATCCCACCTGCATCCCGGTGGCGGGCGAGCACCAGTCGAAGCTGACCCTCATGAGCGAGTCGCTCCGGAACGACGGGCGCGTCTGGGTCCCGAAGCGGCAGGGCGACACCCGCGCGCCGGGGGACATCCCCGACGCGGAGCGCGACTACTACCTCGAGCGGAAATACCCGAGCTTCGGCAACCTGGCCCCCCGGGACATCTCGTCCCGGTCCGCCAAGGAAGTCTGCGACGAAGGGCGGGGGGTCGGGCCGGGGGGGCGCGGCGTATACCTCGACTTCGCCGACGCGATCGCCCGGCTGGGCGAGGACACCATCCGGGAGCGGTACGGCAACCTCTTCGAGATGTACCAGCGGATCACCGACGAAGACCCGTACAAGGTGCCGATGCGGATCTACCCCGCCGTCCATTACACCATGGGCGGGCTCTGGGTGGATTACAACCTGATGGGGACCATCCCCGGCCTCTTCGTGATCGGGGAGGCGAACTTCTCCGACCACGGCGCCAACCGGCTCGGGGCCAGCGCGCTCATGCAGGGGCTGGCCGACGGCTACTTCGTGCTGCCGTACACCATCGGGAACTACATCGCCACGCACAAGCTCGCCAAGGTGGACGCCAACCATCCCGAGTCCCGTGCGGTGGTCGCCCAGGTCAACGAGCGGATGCGGAGGCTGCTGGCCGTCAAGGGCACGCGCACGGTGGACTCCTTCCACCGCGAGCTCGGCAAGCTGCTCTGGGAGCACTGCGGCATGGCCCGCAACGCCGAGGGGCTCCGGACCGCGCTGACGCGGATCCCGGAACTCCGGGCCGAGTTCTGGAAGGACGTGAAGGTCCTCGGCACTGGCGAGGAGCTGAACCAGTCGCTCGAGAAGGCGGGGCGCGTGGCAGACTTCATGGAGTTCGCGGAGCTGATGTGCCGCGACGCGCTGGTGCGCGAGGAGTCCTGCGGCGGCCACTTCCGCACCGAGTACCAGACCAGCGACGGCGAGGCGAAGCGCGACGACGAGCGGTTCGCGCACGTGGCGGCCTGGGAGTACACCGGCGACGACTCGCCCCCCGTCCGCCACGTCGAGCCGCTCACGTACGAGAACGTCCAGCTGGCCACGCGGAGCTACAAGTGATGAACCTGACCCTGCACGTGTGGCGCCAGCCCGACGCCGGCAGCGCAGGCCGCCTGGAGCGGTACGAGGCGCGCGGCGTCAGCCCGGACATGTCGTTCCTGGAGATGCTGGACGTCGTGAACGAGGGCCTCATCGAGAAGGGCGAGGCGCCGATCGCGTTCGACCACGACTGTCGCGAGGGAATCTGCGGCTCGTGCGGCGTGATGATCAACGGCGTGGCGCACGGGCCGATGGCGGGTACCGCCACCTGCCAGCTGCATATGCGCAGCTTCCGGGACGGCGACGAGATCGTCGTGGAGCCCTGGCGCGCGCGCGCCTTTCCGGTGCTCCGAGACCTCGTGGTGGACCGCTCGCCGCTCGACCGCATCATCGAGGCGGGGGGGTTCATCAGCATCGCCACCGGGAACGCGCCCGACGCGCACGCCATCCTCGTCCCCAAGCAGGATGCCGACAGCGCCATGGACGCGGCGCAGTGCATCGGCTGTGGCGCCTGCGTCGCCGCCTGCCCGAACGCCTCGGCCATGCTCTTCACCGCGGCCAAGGTCTCGCACCTCGGCGTCCTGCCACAGGGGCAGCCCGAGCGTGACCGGCGGGCGCTCGGCATGATCGCCCAGATGGACCTGGAGGGGTTCGGCGGCTGCACCAACTACGGGGAGTGCACCGAGGCCTGCCCGAAGGGGATCAGTCTCGAGACCATCGCCCGGATGAACCGCGACTTCCGCGTCGCATCGCTGCGCGCGCGGCCGGAGTCCGCCGCCGCGGCCGGGGCTCCCTGACCCGCACCACGCTCCTGCTCGTGATGGTCCTCGCCGCCCTGCCCGCCGCCCTGCGCGGGCAGGGCGGCTCGACCTCGGCAACCATCGCCGGCCGCGGCATCGTGGCCGCCACCTATTCCAGCCGGGAACCGCTGGGGGGAGACCTCGCCAAGCTCCAGGTCGTGCAGCCGATGCTCATGGCGCACGCCACCGCCTACGGCGGGGCGCTCCGGGTGACCACCACCGTGGACTTCGAGGCGTGGACCATCCCCGACGGCGAGCTGACCATCGCCGCCTGGGGCGAGGGGTTCGTGGACCGGCGTCACCCCCACACCGTCTTGCACGAGCTGATGGTCTCGGGCGTGGGAAACCTCGGCGGCGCGGAGTTCTCCCTGAGCGGCGGCAAGGGGTTCGCCGCGTTCGGGAGCGACGACCCGGCCAACCGGCTCACCCTCCGGTACCCGGTGAACCATCACTGGAGCCAGATCCTGGAACGCGCCGTGCTGACCGGCGGCGTCCTCGCCGGCCCGATCATGGCGGAGGTGTCCCTGTTCAACGGCGACGAACCGGAGTATCCGCAGGAAACCCCAAACGTCAGCCGGTTCGGCGACTCCTGGTCGGCCCGCCTGACGGCGCTTCCTGTGCGAGGGCTGCAGCTCGAGGCGTCCTATGCGATGGTGCATTCGCCGGAGCACCGTGCGGGTGCCGGGCTCAATCAGTACAAGTGGCACGCGTCGGGGCAGTGGACCCGCCCGCTGGGCGGTCATCCCTTCTATGCGCTCGTGGAGTGGGCCGAGACGGAGGAAGGCAACGGCCTCTTCGTGTTCCACTCCGTATTGGCGGAAGCCTCCTGGACGCTCGGCGCCACCCAGCTCTACTATCAGTTCGAGCGCACGGAACGGCCTGAGGAGGAACGGATCCTAGGCGAGCCCACGCGAAGCGTCCGGCCTCACCTGGAGAATTCCATCCTCGGCACCACGCGCTGGACGCTCAATACGATCGGGGTGGGGCGGGACCTGCTCGCCGCGGGCGGCGCAGTCCGGCTGCGTCCGTTCCTCGAGGCGTCCTACATCTCGGCCGCCAACAGCAGCCCCGGGGTGTTCGACGTCGAGACCTGGTACCAGGGCACGGAGTTTTGGGGGCTGAGCCTCGGGGTCACGGTCGGGTTGGGCCGCACGGCGTTCACGCACATGATGGGGCGGTACGGTGTGGCGGAAGACGCATTGGCGCAGGCCGCGCCCTCACATCAGCATTGAGGTCGACACGATGACGACTTCCCACCGGGTGATGGCGCACGGCGCCCTGGCGCTCCTGCTGCTCGCAGCCTGCGCCGGATCCGATGCCGGCGGTCCGACCACCACCTATTCCCTCGCGATCGAGGCGGGCGACGGGCAGGCCGTTGCCGTGACTCGCGACGCAATCCTGGCGGTCAGGGTCAGGGACGACAACGACGCGCCCGCGGCGGGGATCAACGTCTCCTGGTCGGTGGTGAGCGGGGGCGGCAGCCTCCCCTCTGACGCGACCAGCGACGGCGCCGGCCTGGCGTACGCCACCTTCACGCTCGGGCAGGGTGCGGGCACCCAACGCGCGCGGGCCAGTCTCGGCGGGATCGGCGGGGCGACGGTCACCTTCTCGGTGACCGCCCTCGCAGGCCCAGCCACCAACCTCAGGATGAGCACCGGCAGCGGGCAGACCGGCAGCGTCCTGACCCCCCTCCCTATCGCCTACGCCGTCGTGGTCGAAGACGAGTACGACAACCCAGTGAGCGGAATCTCGGTCACCTGGGCGGTCACTCAGGGGGGCGGCAGCGTCTCGATCCCGACGTCGGTCACGACCGACAACTCCGGAGCGGCCACAACGATCCACACCCTGGGCCCGCTTGCCGGCGCCCAGGTGGTGACTGCCACCGCCGGGGTGCTGACCGGCTCGCCGGTCACCTTCACCTCCACCGCCCGCGCCGCCTTCTCCATTCTCGGCGGCGGCAACAACGCCAACGAGCGATACACCTCCGATCTGTGGGTGCACGGCGACTACGCCTACACCGGCACGTGGGGCTTCCGGAGCGCTCAGGGAAACGCGCTCAAGGTGTGGCACCTTAGCGCGGGTGGTGCCCCGACGCTGGTGGACTCGATCATCACGGCGGGGATTGGGACCGTGAGCGACGTGGAAGTGAGCAGCGACGGCGCGTTGCTCGTCTTCAGCGCCGAGAACGGCGGCAGCGCCGGCCTCCACCTGTACAGCCTGGCGGACCCGGCGCACCCGGCGTTCATCGCGAACTACGCCGTCTCGACCGGGCTCCACACGGCCACGTTCGGGTACATCGGCGGCAAGCGCTACATCTTCGCGGCCAAGAACCCCGCCAGCCCGGCGCTGATGATCTTCGAGATCGACCCGGTGGCACCTTCGCCGATCGCGCTCGTGACGACGGTGCCCGTCCCGGCCAACTACGGGCACCACGATACCTTCGTCCGGGACGGACTGGCCTTCGTGTGCGCCTGGAACACCGGGGTCCGGATCTACGACGTCGGCGACGGTGTGGCGGGCGGCACGCCGCTGGCGCCCCAGCTCATTTCCACCTTTGCGACCAGCGGCGGCGAGGTCCACAACGCCTGGTGGTTCCATAACCCGGTCACCAACGAGAAGAAGTACCTCTTCGTGGGGCAGGAGGGTCCCGGCGTCATCGGGTCGTCGTCCTCCGGCGACATCCACGTGGTGGACGTGTCGAACCTGGCCAATCCGGTCGAGGTGGCGTCCTATCACCTGAACGGGGCCGGCACGCACAACTTCTGGATGGACGAGCCGCGCCAGGTGCTGTACGCCGCCTACTACAACGGCGGCGTGGTGGCGCTGGACGTGTCGGGCACCCTGAGCGGCAGCCTGGCTGGCCGCGAGATCGCGCGGATCACCCCGGGCGGAGGCGGCAACACCTTCATGTGGGGCGTGATGTTGTACAACGGGTACGTGTACGCGAGCGACATGCTGAGCGGGCTCTGGCAGCTGGGCGCGCCCTGACGCGCGCGCCGCGGCCCGCAGACGGAAACGGGGAGGCGCCCTGGGGGGTGCCTCCCCGTTTCCGTTTCGCACCTATGCCGTTCGGCGTTAGGGCGTCGGCGCCGGCACCTGGCCGGTCTTGTTGTTCGCGCGGGTCACGTCCGGGAACACCTCCGCCGGATCCACGACCACCCCGACCACCCGCTTGTCCGGGACTCCGAGGATGTAGGTCTTTCCTCCGTACCAGACTTCCACCGGCAGCCGACGCTGCTCGGGCGGCGCCCCCTCGAAGTACAGCGTCACGTCCACCGGCATGACCATCGGACCGACGTTCTGCAGGTACACCCGCGATTGCGGCGCGCCCTGCCGCTCCACGACCTTGATCGAGTCCACCGCCTGGTCCAGGGTCTCCGTGGTGTAGAACCACGAACGCCAGAACCAGCTCAGATCCTCGCCCACCCCGTCCTCCATCGTCCGGAAGAAGTCGGCCGGGGTCGGGTGCTTGAAGGCCCACCGCCGGATGTACTCACGGAACGCCGGATCGAACCGGTCGGGGCCGAGCACCTGGTCGCGCAGGATGATGAGCCCGAGGCCGGGCTTGTTGTACGCGGCGTGGCCGAGGAGTGGGGCCGGCACCCGGTCGGCGGGGGTGAAGATCGGGACCTCGCGGCCCGACAGCGCGTAACCGACGTAGGCCTGCGCGTTGCCGCGCCGGTTCGGCGTGTCCGGGTAGCGAAGCTTCCAGTTGTAGTAGTTCATGAAGGTGTTGAAGCCCTCGTCCATCCACGGGTAGAGCCGCTCGTTGTTCCCCACCACCATCGGGAACCAGGTGTGGCCGAACTCGTGGTCGGTGACGCTGTAGAGCGCCTGGGCGTTGGTGCGGTTGCCGCAGAAGACGATCATCGGGTATTCCATCCCGCCCTCCGGCCCGTTCACGTTGATCGCCACGGGGTAGGGGTACGGGAACCACTGACGGGAGTAGGCCTCGAGCGCGAACTTCGCATACTGGCTCGACTCCTTCCAGATCGAGTCGGCCGACGGCGGGTAGAGACTCATGGCGAGCGTCTTCCCCTGGTTGACCCCTACCGCATCCCAGATGAAGTGGCGGGCGGCCGCCCACGCGAAGTCGCGCACGCTGTCGGCGTGGAACCGCCAGGTGAGCATCCCCGACGCGGGCCGCGGGCGGGATGCCGGGTCGTCGATTTCGTCCTTCCCCCGGATCACCACCGTGGCGTCGCTGGTCCGGGCGCTGGCCAGCCGCGTGCGCTGTGCCGCCGTCAGCACCTCGGCGGGATTCTGCAGCACCCCCGTGGCACCCACGATCATGTTGGCGGGCACCGTCAGGCTGACGTCGAACGTGCCGTACTCGAGGTAGAACTCGCCCTGCCCGAGGTACTGCTCGGTGTTCCACCCCCGCACGTCATCGAAGACCGCCATCCGCGGATACCACTGCGCGACCTCGTAGACGTAGCTCCCGTCCACCAGTTCGATCCCCATCCGGTTGGTGATCGTCGTGTCGAACGGGAAGGACCAGGCGAACTCCAGCGTAATCCGGTCCTTCGGCGGCAGGGGGCGGGGGAGGTCCACACGCATCATCGTGCCGTTGACCTGGTGGGCGGCCTCCACTGCGGGGCGCGCCGGCTTCCCGGTGCCCCTGGCCGGCGCGCCCACCGCCACGCGGGTCAGCGTCACGCCGCCGTCCGCGCCGCGGGGTCCGAAGCGCGTGTTGGGTGGCATGATGGCGGTGCCCCGACTCGACTTGCTGAACACGTTCTGATCGAGCTGGATCCAGACGTAGCGCAGCGTGTCCGACGAGTTGTTGGCGTACGTGATCTGTTCCTCGCCCGTGAGCCGGCGCTGGACCGTGTCGAGGGTGGCCCGGATGACGTAGTCCGCCCGCTGCTGCCAGTAACTGCCTCCCGGTGCGCCGCTCCCCGTCCGGATCATCCCCGGGGTGGGAAGGTCGAGACGCCGGAACGGCGAGAGATCCGAGATGGGGGGCGGGACGGGCTTGGGGGACGCGGCGGTATCCTGGGCCAGCAACGGCGTGGCAAGGAGGCAGGAAACGACGAACAGGCCTGCGCGCACGGGACGCTCCACGAATTGAGGTTGTCGATGCAGCGGGGCGGGTGGATATTTCCGCCTCACCTCCTACGGGATGCGGGCATGATCCGTTTCCGATTCGCGTTGCTCGCCGTCCTCGCCCTCATCCACCTGCCGGGGGTGGTTGTCGCCCAGTCCGTGGCCGGCTTCACCGCCGCCGCGTCGGCCCGCCAGCGGACGCTCGAGCGGATGCTGGACACCCTCATCACGCCCGCCTCGGTCAGGAAAGATTCCCGCACACTCGCCGCCACGCCGCACGTCGCTGGCACGCCGGCGCAGGCCAGGACCGCCGGATACGTCAACCGGCAGCTCGCCCTTGCCGGCTTCGACACCGCGAGCGTCTCGTTCCGCGTCTACATCCCCTTCCAGGACTCGGCGATCGTCGAGCTGGTCCGGCCGACCCCCCGTCGGTTGGTCCTGACGGAACCGGCGCTTCGCGAGGATCCTGCCACGCACGGGGAGATCTGGCCGGCCATGAACGGCTACAGCGGGGTGGGCGACGTCACCGGCGGGGTGGTGTACGTGAACTACGGCCTGCCGGCGGACTACAGGGCGCTCGATTCGATCGGGGTCAGCGTGAAGGGTCGGGTGGTGCTTGCCCGCTACGGGCGGTCCCACCGCGGAATCAAGGCGCGCGAGGCCGAGGCCCACGGCGCCGCGGCACTCTTGCTCTACTCGGATCCGCAGGACGACGGCTATTTCGTCGGGCCCACCTACCCGAACGGACCGATGCGCCACCCCGACTCCCCTCAACGAGGCAGCCTGGGCGTGGAGACACGAGGCGACCAAACCACTCCCGGATGGCCGTCCACCCTCGATGCGACTCACCTCCCGCAGGACTCGATACCCGGCCCCCGAATTCCGGTGGTACCGATCGGGTATCGCAACGCGCAGGCGATCCTCCAGCCGCTCGAGGGCCCCGAGGTGCCGCAGGCGTGGCAAGGCGGGCTGCCCTTCCGCTATCGCATCGGCGGCGGTGAGGTGACGGTGCGGGTGGCGGTCTGGGCCCAGCGGGGCGAGGCGGCGTACAAGACCATCACGAACACCATCGCGGTGATGCGCGGAACGGCCTGGCCGGATCGGTGGGTCATCGCGGGAGGGCACCGGGACGCCTGGGGGCCGGGGGCGGCGGATAACGTGAGCGGCGTCTCGACCATCCTCGAGGCGGGCCGGGCCATCGGCGACGCGGCGGCCGCCGGGTTCCGGCCGAAGCGGACCATCGTGCTCGCCACCTGGGACGGCGAGGAGTGGGGGCTGGTCGGCTCGATGGAGTACGTGGAGCAGATGGCGGATACGCTGCGCGAGAAGGCGGTGGCGTACCTCAACCTCGACGTCAGCGCCAATGGCCGGAACTTCCACGCCGCCGGGACCGCCTCTCTCTGGGCCTTCATCCGGGACCTCGCGGCCTCGGCACGCCAGCCGGGAGACTCGGTGTCCGTCTACGAGGCATGGCGGCGCAACACCCGCCCCACCGATTCGGCGTCGGTGCCGATCGGAGATCTTGGCGGCGGGAGCGACTTCGCCGGCTTCTACAACGTGCTGGGCATTCCCTCATTCGACTTCGGGTTCGGGGGCCGGTACGGCGTGTACCACTCCGCGTACGATTCCTTCAACTGGATGGAACGGTTCGGCGACCCGGGGTACCTGAGCCACGCGGCCGCGGCACGGATGGCCGCCATCGCCGTGACGCGCTTGGCCAACACGGACCTGCTCCCGTTCGATTTCGCCGAATTCGGCCGGGTTGTGGGACAAATGGGCTCGACCCGCCGGACCCAGGCGGCGGCGAGCGGGATGACCGTGGCGGGGTGGGACGGGCTCGACAGCGCGGTTGCGCGCCTCACGGCCGCCGGCACCTCGTTCGACTCGGCGCTGACGGTGCTGAGCGCGACCCGGGGAGGGCGCGCACCCCGGGCGGCGGCGCTCGCCGCCGCGAACGACTCGCTCCGAATGGCGGAACAGGCGTTCGTGCGGCCGGAGGGAATCCCGGGCCGGCCGTTTTACCGGAACATTCTCTTTGCGCCTGGAAGGGACGACGGCTACGGGGCGGTGGGATTGCCTGGCCTGGAAGCGGCAATTGCAGACGGCGACGCGGCGCTGGCGGCCGCCGAGGTGGCCGACCTCGCCGCGCGGACGAACCGGGCGGCGGCCCTCGTCGAGGGGGCGGTGGCGGAGTTGCGGGCGCCGTCGCGCTAGAGGCGCGGCAGCGTGACGCCGACCTGTCCCTGGTACTTCCCGGCCTTGTCCTTGTAGCTCACCTCGCACTCGTCGTCCGCGTCCGCCTCGAAGAAGAGCACCTGGCAGATGCCCTCGTTCGCGTAGATCCGGGCGGGCAGGGGCGTGGTGTTGCTGATCTCGAGCGTGACGAATCCCTCCCACTCCGGCTCGAAGGGCGTCACGTTGGTGATGATGCCGCACCGCGCGTAGGTGGACTTGCCGACGCAGATGGTGAGCACGTTCCGCGGGATGCGGAAGTACTCGATCGAGCGGGCGAGCGCGAAGCTGTTCGGCGGCACGATGCAGCACGTCGCCCTCGAACTCCACGAAGCTCTTGGCGTCGAACGCCTTCGGGTCCACGATCGCCGACAGCACGTTGGTGAAGATCTTGAATTCCGGCGCGACCCGCATGTCGTAGCCGTACGAGGAGACGCCGTACGAAATGACCTGCCGGCCGTGCTCGTCCGTCCGGCGGACCTGCCGGTCCTCGAACGGTTCGATCATCGCGTGTTCCAGGGCCATGCGGCGGATCCAGCGGTCGGACTTGATGGACATGACGGCTCGCGCCTCGGAATGGGTGAAATCGCCGGGAAAGGTACCCGGCGCCGGGGCCTCGCCGCAACGCCTAGGTGCGCCTCGGGTCACGACTTGGGTTGACCTCGCTGAGGCCTCTGTTAACTTTGTGTCGCTCTGCGGCCCAGCCCTTGTCAGGATGGTGCTCCCTGAACCTCTCGCCATACATTCCGCTGCTCTTCATGCTGGCCATCGTGATCGTCACGGCGGTCGCCATGCTGGGGCTGTCGCACGGTCTCGGCCTCCTGCTCGGGACGCGTCGGAAGACCGCGGTGAAGCAGTCGCCCTACGAGTCCGGCATGCCGGTCCTCGGCGACGCCCGCGAGCGGTTCTCGGTCAAGTTCTACCTCGTCGCCATGCTGTTCATCCTCTTCGACATCGAGACCGTGTTCATGATGCCGTGGGCGGTGGCCTTCCAGCAGCTGGTGGCCGACCGCCTCTTCCTGCTGGTCGAAATGCTGGTCTTCATGCTGATCCTCGCGGTCGGCTACGTCTACGTCTGGAAGCGGGGAGCGCTGCAATGGGATTGACCGGCCCCGACGCGGGCCAGGGCGTCGCCGAGGTCTCCGGGGAGTCTCGCCGAATTGGGTGACGACCCGCCTCTCGGACCTGGTGAACTGGTCCCGCACCCACTCGCTCTGGCCGATGCCCTTCGGCACCGCCTGCTGCGCCATCGAGTTCATGGCCACCGCGGCCAGTCGCTATCGACATCTCCCGCTTCGGGATGGAGCGGCAGAGCTTCTCGCCCCGGCAGGCCGACGTCCTCATCTGCGCCGGGCGGCTCCCGTTCAAGCTCGCGCCGGTCATCCGGCGCATCTGGGACCAGATGCCGCAGCCGAAGTGGTCCATCTCGATGGGGGCCTGCGCCTCCTCCGGCGGCATCTTCGACAACTACGCCATGGTGCAGGGCATCGACACCATCATCCCGGTGGACGTGTACGTCCCGGGCTGCCCGCCCCGGCCCGAGGGGCTGCTCTACGGCATCTTCCTGCTGCAGAAGAAGATCATGGGCGAGAGCCTGACCGACCAGCAGCTTCGCGTCGAGCGCACGCTCGGTCCCGACGGGCTCTTCCGGGCCCCCGCGCTGATCGACGAAATCTCCGAACCGTTCGGCAACTCCGTCCACCAGACCCGCTCCTCATGACCGCCGCCGCTGCCGCCTCGCCGTCCGTCGCGGCGCTCCGGGCCCGCTTCGGGAATGCCATCCTCCGTGACCGTGTCATCTGCGGCGACACCGTCGTCTGGGTCGCGGCCGACCGGGCGCACGAGGTCCTGTCCTGGCTGCGCGACGATCCCGGCCAGGGCTTCGACTACCTGACCGACCTCACGGCCGTCGAGTACCGCGACGGGGAACTCCCCCTCGAGGTCGTCTATCAGCTCCGCGCGCTCGCCCGCCGCGCCGACCTCCGGATCAAGCTGGAGCTCGACAAGGCGCAGCCGCTCGAAGTGGAGAGCGTGTGCGACCTCTGGGCCGGCGCCAACTGGCTGGAGCGCGAGGTGTTCGACATGTTCGGCGTCATCTTCCGGAACCACCCCGACCTGCGCCGCATCCTGATGTGGGAGACCTACGCCGAGGGCTTCCCGCTCCGGAAGGACTTCCCGCTGCGCGGCCACTTCAGCCGTTCCGAGCAGACCCGCCAGGCGCTCGCCGCCAACCCCGAGGCGCACTACTCGCTCGAGGAGCTGTCCATCGCCGAGTCGTACCGGGAGCTGCGCGTGGAAATGCGCGAACGCCTGGGGCGCGGCGAGCGGGGGGAAGTCTCGTGAGCACGCGCACGGTGGAATTCGAGCTGAGCACGCCGGGCGTCGACGCCGCGGGCCGGGACATCCGCGTCCCGCTGGGCGCGCGCGCCCGCGAGGCCGACGACTTCGCCTCCGAGCACATCCTCATCAACATCGGCCCGCAGCACCCCGCCACGCACGGCGTGCTGCGGCTGGTCATCGAGCTCGACGGCGAGACCGTCACCCGCTGCATCCCGCACATCGGGTACCTGCACTCCGGCTTCGAGAAGCTGGCCGAGTACCGGCACTACAACCAGATCATCCCGCTGACCGACCGCACCGACTACCTCTCGCCGATGGCCAACAACGTCTGCCTCGCCCTGGCGGTCGAGAAGCTGATGGGCATCGAGATCACCGAGCGGTGCCAGGTGCTCCGGGTCATCGCGTGCGAGATGAGCCGGATCATCACCCACATCGTCTGGCTCGGCACCACCGGCATCGACATCGGCGCGTTCACGCCGTTCCTGTGGCTCTTCTACCAGCGGGAGCGGATCTACAACCTGCAGGAGGCCTGGACCGGCGCGCGGCTCACCACGTCGCTCACCCGCGTGGGCGGGATGATGGCCGACATTCCCGAGGGGTGGGAAGCGGGGCTGCGCGACTTCTGCCAGACCTTCCCGAAGGTCCTGCAGGAAGTGGACACGATGTTCACCAAGAACGCCATCTGGTGCGGCCGCAACCAGGGGGTCGGGGTCATCAGCCGCGAGGCCGCGGTCAACGGCTCGCTGTCGGGGCCGCTCCTCCGCTCCACCGGCGTGGACTACGACGTCCGCAAGGACCGCCCCTACCTGGGCTACGACACGTACGACTTCGACGTCCCGGTGGGCGAGCACGGCGACAACTACGACCGCTACCTGGTGCGCCTCGAGGAGATGTTCCAGTCCACCCGCATCCTCGAGCAGGCGCTCGACCGGCTGGCCGGGCTGCGCGGGGCGCCGGTCAACGTGGACGACGCGCGGGTCATCCTGCCGCCGAAATCGCGCGCCATGAGCGACATGGAGTCGATGATCCACCACTTCAAGCAGGTGATGGAGGGCATCCGTCCCCCCGTCGGCGAGGCGTACCTCGGCATCGAGAACCCCAAGGGGGAGCTCGGCTACTACTTCGTCTCCGACGGCACCGCCAAGCCGGTCCGGTGGCGGATCCGGCCGCCGTCGTTCCTGAACCTCTCCGCGCTGCCCCAGATGTGCGAGGGCGCGCTCCTCTCCGACGTGATCGCCACCAACGCGAGCGTCGATATCGTGATGGGAGAAATCGACCGATGAGCGGCACCACGCACGGCCACGCCGACGCGCCGCACGCAGGCGGTCTTCACCGGACGCGTCCTGGCCCGGCTGGAGGCGCTCTTCCCGCAGTACCCGACGAAGCAGGCCTGCCTCCTCCCCGCGCTCTGGATGGTGCAGGAGGAGCGGGGCTGGATCTCGGAGCCCGCCATGGCGGAGGTGGCCGAGGTGCTGGGCCTGACGCCGGCGTACGTGAAGGGCGTCGTCACCTTCTACACGATGTACCACACCCACCCGGTCGGCCGGCACTTCATCCAGGTCTGCACGACGTCGCCGTGCAACCTCTGCGGCGCGGAGGCCGTGATGGAGGCGCTGCTCCGGGAGACGGGCTGCGGCGAGCTCGGCGCCACCAGCCCCGACGGGCGCTTCACGGTGTCCGAGGTCGAGTGCCTCGGGGCCTGCGGCTTCGCCACCCCGATCATGATCAACGACGACTTCATCGAGAGCGTGACGCCGGAGCGGGTCGCCGGCATCCTGCAGGGGTACAAGTAATGGGATACCCGCACCCAGCGCACCCGAAGGAGACGCCGGTGCTCTCGAAGCACTTCGGCGACGCCGGGGCGCGCACCTTCGACGGCTGGGTCCAGCGCGGCGGGTACGCGGCGCTGCGCAAGGCGCTCGGGATGACGCCCGACGCGATCATCGAGGAGGTCAAGGGGTCCGGGCTGCGCGGCCGCGGCGGCGCCGGGTTCCCGACCGGCCTCAAGTGGTCCTTCATGCCCAAGGGCGACGGGAAGCCGCACTACCTCGTCTGCAACGCCGACGAGTCGGAGCCGGGCACCTTCAAGGACCGCGAGATCATGCGCTGGACGCCGCACCAGCTCATCGAGGGGTGCGCCATCGCGGCGTACGCCATCGGGGCGGAGCGCTGCTACATCTACATCCGCGGCGAGTTCACCGAGCCGCTGCGCGTCATGACGGCCGCCGTGGCGGAGGCCTACGCCAAGGGGGCGCTCGGCGCCGACGTGTTCGGCTCGGGCAAGCGGATCGACATCGTGCTCCACCGCGGGGCGGGGGCGTACATCTGCGGCGAAGAGACCGCGATGATGAACTCGATCGAGGGCCGTCGCGGCAACCCGCGCATCAAGCCCCCGTTCCCCGCGCAGGCCGGCCTCTTCGCGCTCCCGACCACCATCAACAACGTCGAGACCCTCGCGTCGGTGTCGCACATCCTCAACCGCGGCGCCGAGTGGTACAAGGGCCTCTGCCTCAGCAACCCCAAGAGCACCGGCACCAAGCTGATCTCCGTGTGCGGCCACGTCCAGCGGCCCGGCAACTACGAGGTCACCATGGGGACGCCGATGAAGGACCTGATCTTCGAGATGTGCGGCGGCATGAAGCCGGGCCGCACGCTCAAGGCGGTGATCCCGGGCGGCTCCTCGGTGCCGATCATGACGGCGGCCGAGACGGAGGACTGCCTCCTCGACTACGAGGGCGTCGTGGCGCGCGGGTCGATGCTCGGTTCCGCCGGCATGATCGTCATGGACGACTCGACCGACATGGTGTACCAGATCTGGCGCCTCGCCCGCTTCTACGCGCACGAGTCGTGCGCCCAGTGCACCCAGTGCCGCGAGGGCACCGCCTGGACCACCAAGATCCTCGAGCGGATCCTGGCGGGGAAGGGAAAGGCGTCGGACCTCGACCTGCTCCTCAGCCTGTCCGAGAACATGACCGGCAAGACGATCTGCGTGCTCAGCGACTCCTGCGCCGCGCCCATCGTGAGCGGCATCGCGAAGTTCCGCTCTGAGTTCGACGCCTACCTCAGCGGCGCGCGCCAGCCGGCGCTCGCAATGGCCTGACCCGATGACCGAGCGCGTGACCGTCACGATCGACGGGGCCCAGGTGAGCGTTCCGAAGGGCACCTCGATCATCGAGGCCGCCAAGCAGGCCGGCGTCCTCATCCCGCACTACTGCTACCACCCATCGCTGCCGTCGCCGGCCGTCTGCCGCATGTGCCTGGTGGAGGTCGAGAAGGCGCCCAAGCTGATGCCCGCCTGCGTCACCACCGTGGCCGAGGGCCAGGTGGTGCACGTCAACAGCGCGCCCGCCAAGCAGGCGCGCGAGGGCGTCCTCGAGTTCCTCCTGGCCAACCACCCGCTCGACTGCCCCATTTGCGACCAGGCGGGCGAGTGCGAGCTGCAGGACTACACGTTCCAGGAGGGACGCGCCGCCGGTCGGCACGACGACTATCCCAAGCGGTACAACCCCGTCGAGGAGTTCGGACCCGACGTCCTCTACGTGCCCAATCGGTGCATCCTCTGCACCCGGTGCGTCCGTTTCATGGACGACGTGGCGGAAGACGGCGTGCTGAACGTGTCGGAGCGCGGCGACCGGGCCACGATCGGGATCTTCCCCGACCGCGAACTCGACCACCCCTGGGCCGGCAACGTCGTCGACCTTTGCCCGGTGGGGTCGCTCATCTCGAAGGACTTCCTGCACAAGGCGCGCGCGTGGGACCTCGACCGCACGCCGAGCGTCTGCCCCGGATGCACGCAGGGCTGCAATATCACGATCGACACCCGCGACAACACCGTCGTCCGGCTCCGTCCGCGCGCCAACCTCGAGGTCAACCGCCACTTCATGTGCGACGAGGGCCGGATGCACTACCGCTGGATGAACCGCGGCGACCGGGTCGAGGCCCCGCTGGTTCTCGAGGGTGCTGGCCACGTGGCCGTGGACTGGGATACCGCCCTCGCGCGGCTGGCCCAGGTGACGCGTGGCGGGTCCGGCAGCGCGGTCGTGCTGGCCTCCGGGCGCGCGAGTCTCGAGTCGCTCGGCTGGGTCGCCCGGCTGCTGGGGCGCTACGCGCTCACGGGCGCCGTGCAGGTGCCGCTGGGCGACGAGGCCCCGCTGGCCGGGGTGCCGGGCCTGGCCCTCCGTGCGGAGCGGGCGCCCAACCTCGAGGGAGCCCGTCAACTGGGGTTCGACGCCGACTGGGCCTCGGCCCTGGCCGCGGCCGGCAAGGCCGCGCTCGTCGTTCTGCTGGATGTGGCGCTTACCGAGGTGGAGGCGGCCGGGCTGGCCGGTGCCGGCACCGTGGTGGTGCTCGGGACGGTGGAGTCCGCCGCCTGGGAGCGCGCCGGCCTCATCCTCCCCATCACGACGATGGCCGAGGAGCATGGGACCTGGATGAACCGCGATGGGCGGGTCCAGCGGTACCACCAGGCCCGGTCGGCCCCGGGTATGGCCCGGCCCGCCTGGTGGGTCGCCGCCGGAGCCATGGAGTCCGGAGGCGATGCCGCGGGCGCGCCCGGCACCTCCGCGGAGGCGTTCGCGGCGCTCGGGGCCCACTGGCCGGCCCTCGCGGGGCTGACGTATCCGGGGCTCGGCCTCAGCGGCCGGGCGGCGGCGCCCGCCGCGGCGGGAGCGGCCTGATGACACCGGAAA
Source organism: uncultured Gemmatimonadales bacterium (assembly GCA_963777835.1). Lineage (GTDB taxonomy): Bacteria > Gemmatimonadota > Gemmatimonadetes > Gemmatimonadales > GWC2-71-9 > SPDF01. The sequence continues at coordinate 428,167 of CAVZRK010000006.1, forward strand.
TGAAAGGCTTCATCCTGGTGTCGGTGGTCAAGCTGGTGGTGGTATTCACCTTCGTCATGATCCTGGTGGCCTACGCCACGCTGCTCGAGCGGTGGATCGCGGCCTGGATCCAGGATCGCGTCGGCCCGAACCGGGCCGGCCCCAAGGGGCTGTTCCAGCCGCTCGCCGACGGGCTGAAGAACATCCTGAAGGAGGAGGTCATCCCCGGCGGCGCGAGCAAGGTGTTCTTCGTGATCGCCCCGGCCATCTCCCTGATGGCCGCGCTGATGATCCCGCTCACCATCCCCTGGGCCGCTCCGATCCCCCTCGAGTTCGACGTCACGCTCCCGGTGCTTGGCCGGATCGTGCACCGCGGCGCCACGGCCGCGGCGGTCACCGTGCTCCCGATCGGCTTCCTGTACGTGCTCGCCGTGAGTTCCGTGGGCATCTACGGCATCGCGCTCGGCGGGTGGGCGTCCAACAACAAGTACAGCCTGATGGGCGGGCTGCGTGCCACCGCGCAGATGGTGAGCTACGAGGTGGCCATGGGTCTGAGCGTCATCCCCGTGCTGCTCCTGGTCGGCAATGTCTCGTTCGTCGAGATCGTGACGGCGCAGCAGCAGGGGCCGTTCGGGTGGCTCGTGCTCCCGCTCGGGCTCTCGGCCTTCATCTTCCTGGTCTCCGGGTTCGCCGAGACCAACCGCGTGCCGTTCGACATGCCTGAGTCGGAGTCGGAACTGGTGGCCGGCTACCACACCGAATACAGCGCCATGAAGTTCTCCGCGTTCATGATTGCGGAGTTCGCCGCCATGGTGACGATCGCCATGATGTTCACCACGCTCTTCCTCGGCGGGTGGGACATCCCGTTCACCCACTGGGACGAGGCGGGGGGGATGGCGCAGTTCGTCGTCACGGCCGTGGTCTTCTTCACCAAGTGCCTCTTCTTCCTCTTCCTCTTCATGTGGGTGCGCTGGACGCTGCCGCGCTTCCGGTACGACCAGCTCATGGCGCTCGGCTGGAAGGTGTTCATCCCCATGGGCCTGGCGTACGTCCTTTTCGTGGCCGTGGCGGTCTGGGTGGTGGACGGCCCGCTGGGCGTGACGAGCGTGGCCGCGCGCTCCGGGCTGCTCTTCCTGTTCAACGTCCCGGTGCTCGCCTTCGTGTTCCGGGTCCTGGACCGCGGGCGCCTCATCCGCGGCTCGTCCATCCGCTCCCCCGCGCCCGCCCCGCGGCGCGCGCGGGCGGCCTGAGGGGTTCGTCATGGCAATCGGCGTGAAGGTGATGCAGCGTCCCGGCAGCGAGGCCAGCTACGTGCGCGCGACCCTGAAGGGGATGGCGCTCACGTTCCGGCATCTCTTCCGGCCGAAGATCACGATGCAGTACCCCGAGGAGCGGAGCACGGAGACGTGGACCATCAGCCCCCGGTGGCGCGGCACGCACCGGATGCTGACCGATGAGCAGGGTCGGTCGAAGTGCGTCGCGTGCGGGCTCTGCCCCCAGATCTGCCCCGCCAACTGCATCAAGCTCGTCCCGGGCGAGGACGAGGACGGGAACCGGTACCCGCTGATCTACGAGATCGACGAGTTCCGCTGCGTCTTCTGCGGCTACTGCCAGGAAGTGTGCCCCGAGGAGGCGATCCACGTGGGCGTGCACTATGAGAATGCCGAGTACGAGCGCGGGCGCTTCGTCTACGACCTGGAGCGGCTGTCCGCCCAGACGCACCCGGTCTCGAGCCTCTGGGACCCGACGGATCCGAGGGGGGAGTAGGTGGCCGACACGATCTTCATGGCGTTGGGGACGATCGCGGTCCTCTCGGCGCTCTTCTGCGTGTTCCAGCGCAACGCGCTCGCCGCGGCCATCTGGCTGGTGCTGACCATGCTCGCGCTGGCCGGGATGTTCCTCATCCTCGGCGCGCCGTTCATCGCCGCCATCCAGGTGCTGGTCTACACCGGCGCCATCATGGTGCTCTTCATCTTCGTGATCATGCTCCTCAACCTGGGCGACGCCGCGAGCGACATCCGGGGGCCGGGCGTGAAGGCGATCGCACTCGTCCTGGCCGTGGGGACCGGCGCGTACCTGCTCCGCCTGGCCGGGTACGACCCCGCCCGGCTTGCGTTCGAGCTGACGGGCACGACCGACCTCTCGCCGGCCGCGGTGTTCGCCACCGCGGAGGTCGCCCGCCAGGCCGCCGAGACGCAGGGCGTCGTCGGCGCGGTGGCCGGCCCGCTCTTTTCGACCTACCTGGTGCCCTTCGAGGTGACCTCGCTGCTGCTGCTCGCGGCCATCATCGGGGCCGTCGTCCTGGCCAAGAGGAAGATCTGATGCTCCTCGGTCCCGCCCTCGCGATCTCGGCCCTGCTGTTCTCGATCGGGGTGCTCGGCGTGCTGATCCGCCGGAACGCCATCGTGCTCTTCATGTGCGTCGAGCTGATGCTCAATGCCGTCAACCTGACCTTCGTCGCGCTCTCCCGGTTCCACGGGGTCGGCGGCCAGCTCATGGTGTTCTTCGTGATGGCCGTCGCCGCCGCTGAGGCGGCGGTCGGTCTCGCCATCATCCTCGCGGTCTTCCGGCACACCACCTCGGTGGACCTGAAGACCAACACCCTGCTGCAGGGCTGACGATGTACGTCTCCGCCGACCTCATCTGGCTCGCCGTCGCCCTCCCGCTCGCCGGGTTCCTGGTCAACGGGGCGCTCGCGCTCTGGCGGCCGGACGCCAAGGCCGCCGTCAGCGTCATCGGGCCGGCCGTGCTGCTCGGGTCCTTCACGGTCGTGGCCCTGATCTTCCGAAGCTACGCGCTCGCCGGCCTGGCCACGCCGCACGTGGTGCACCTCTGGACCTGGCTGCCGGCCGGCGCGCTCACCGTGGAGCTGAGCCTGCTGGTGGACCGGCTCTCGCTGGTCATGCTCCTGGTCGTCACCGGCGTTGGCAGCCTGATTCATCTCTTCAGTGTCGGGTACATGCGCAGCGATCCGGGGTATGCCCGGTACTTCGCCTACCTGAACCTCTTCGTGGTCTTCATGCTGGTGCTGGTGCTCGGCTCGAGCCTTCCGGTACTCTTCATCGGCTGGGAAGGCGTCGGGCTCTGCTCCTACCTGCTCATCGGCTTCTGGTACGGGGATAAGGCCAACGCGGACGCGGGCAAGAAGGCGTTCCTCGTCAACCGGATCGGCGACTTCGGGTTCATGGTCGCGATGTTCCTGATCTGGGTGGCGCTCGGGAGCCTCAACTTCCTCGAGGTCGCTGAGTTGGCGCCCCGGCACCTGGCGGCCGGCGGCACGCTGGTCACCATGATCACACTCTTCCTCTTCCTCGGCTGCGCCGGCAAGTCGGCCCAGATCCCGCTCTACGTCTGGCTGCCGGACGCCATGGCCGGCCCGACCCCCGTCTCGGCCCTCATCCACGCCGCCACGATGGTCACGGCGGGCGTGTATCTCGTCGCCCGGACCAACGTTCTCTTCGCCATGGCGCCGGTGTCCAGCACCGTGGTGGCCGGCGTCGGCGCCCTGACGGCGCTCTTCGCGGCGACGATCGGGCTCCGGCAGTACGACATCAAGAAGGTCCTGGCCTACTCCACCGTCTCCCAGCTGGGGTACATGTTCCTGGCCGTGGGCACCGGCGCGTACGTGGCGGGCGTGTTCCACCTCGTCACGCATGCCTTCTTCAAGGCCCTGCTGTTCCTCGGCGCCGGCAGCGTGATCCACTCCATGCATCACGCCTACCATGCCACGCACTCCCACGAGGACGCGCAGGACATGCGGAACATGGGCGGGCTCCGGCGCGCCATGCCGTGGACCTTCGTCCTCATGCTCATCGCCACGCTCGCCATCGCGGGGATCCCGCCCTTCGCCGGCTTCTTCTCGAAGGACGAGACCCTCGCGGCGGCGTTTGCCCGCGGGGCGGAGATCCCGGCGTTCCGCCTCTTCTGGCTCTTCGGGGTGGTGGCGGCCGCCCTCACGGCGTTCTACATGGCCCGCCTGATGGCCATGACCTTCTTCGGCGAGAACCGCACCGGCGCCGAGGAGCGGAAGCACCTCCACGAAGCGCCGGCCATCATGACGGTGCCGCTGGTGGTCCTCGGCGTGCTCAGCGCGGTCGGCGGCCTGCTCAACCTCCCGGCGCTCTTCGGTGGCGACGCCAAGCTGGAGCACTGGCTCGACCCCGTCCTCGAGGGCGCGCACCACTACTTCCCGCTGGAGATGCCGCACGGACAGACGGAATTCGTCCTCATCGGGCTGGCCATCCTGATCGCGGTGGGCGGGCTGGTGGTCGGGTGGCGCGTGACGATGTCGCGGCCCATCCTCCCCGCGAGCGCAGGCGGCGCCGGAGACGGGCTTCTGGAAGGTGCTCTACCACAAGTACTACGTGGACGAGTTCTACGAGGCCGCCATCGTCGGCCCGCTGCGCCGCCTCTCCGAGCGGGTGCTCTGGAAGGACGTGGACCAGGGGATCATCGACCGCGGCGGCGTCGAGGGCTCGGCCGGGCTGGCGCGGACCCTCGGCTGGATCGGTACCCGCCTCCAGACCGGCCAGGTGGGCCTGTACCTCACCGTCTTCCTGGTGGGCGCGCTTGGCATCTTCTTCGTCGTGATGGGCTGACCCGCTATGGCCGACATGCTGAACCTCATCGGGTACCAGGGCTGGGTCGTCCCGGTCCTCCTCCTGCTGCCCGTCGCGGGGGCGCTGCTCGTGGTCGCGGCGCCGGCCCCCCGGGCGCGGTCCATCGCGCTGGCCGTCTCGCTCGCCGAGTTCGTCGTGTCGGCGGGGCTCTGGTGGAGCTTCGTGCCTGAGGGCGGCATGCAGTTCGCCGCCAGCATTCCATGGATGCCGCAGTGGGGCATCGCCTACCGGGTGGGGATCGACGGCATCTCCCTCTTCATGGTGCTCCTGACGACCCTGACGATGCCGCTCTGCGTGCTCGGCAGCTGGAACTACATCACGCAGCGGGAGCGCGGCTTCTACGCGCTCTTGCTGGTCCTGCTCAGCGGCATCCTCGGCGTGTTCATCAGCCTCGACCTCTTCCTGTTCTACGTGTTCTGGGAGGTCATGCTGATCCCGATGTACTTCCTGATCGGGATCTGGGGCGGGAGCAACCGGCTGTACGCCTCCATCAAGTTCTTCATCTACACGATGGTCGGGTCGCTCCTGATGCTCGTCGCCATCCTCGTCACCGCGTGGGTGGTCGGCGCCGCCACGGGGGTGCTCAGCTTCTCCTATGACCACATCCTCGCCAACGCGTCGGCGGTCGGGGGCCGGGCGCCGTGGCTCTTCGCCGCCTTCGCGCTCGCCTTTGCCATCAAGGTGCCGGTCTTTCCGTTCCACACCTGGCTGCCCGACGCGCACGTCGAGGCGCCGACGGCCGGGTCGGTCATCCTGGCCGGCGTCCTGCTCAAGATGGGCACCTACGGCTTCCTGCGGTTCGCCATCCCGTTCTTCCCGGACGTCGCGTTCAGCCCCGCCGTCACCACGATCGCGGTCGTGCTGGCGGTCGTCGGCATCATCTATGGCGCGCTCGTCGCCATGGTCCAGCCCGACATCAAGAAGCTCGTCGCCTACTCGTCGGTCAGCCACCTCGGGTTCGTCATGCTCGGGATCTGGGCCGCCACGCTGCAGAGCGTGCAGGGCGCCCTGATGGTGATGATCAACCATGGCCTGTCCACCGGCGCGCTCTTCTTCCTGATCGGCATGCTGTACGAGCGGCGCCACACGCGGGACATCGCGGCGTTCGGCGGCATCGCGCGGGTCGTGCCGGTGTTCAGCCTGATCTTCACCCTGGTGTCCCTCTCGTCCATCGGGCTCCCTGGGCTGAACGGGTTCGTCGGCGAGTTCCTGGTGCTGCTCGGGAGCTTCGGCCGGTTCCCGTGGGCCACCGGCATCGCCACGACCGGCGTGATCTTCGCCGCGGCCTACCTCCTGTGGGCGCTGCAGCGCATCATCTTCAACAAGCTGGACAAGCCCGAGAACGAGTCGCTGACCGACCTCACCCCCCGTGAGCTGGCCGTGCTGGCGCCGCTGCTGGCGGGGATCGTCTGGCTCGGGCTCTACCCCGCGCCGGTCCTGCGGCGGATGGAGCCGACCAGCCGGCAGTTCGTGGAGAGCGTCCAGCACGCCATCCCCCAGGGCGCCCAGGCGGTCGCGGCGCCGGTGAATGAGGGTCATCCGTGAGCCCGATCGACACGACTTCACCGATGGGCGTCACGCTGGCGCTGCTTCCCGAGGTGGTGCTCTCGCTCACGGCCCTCGGCGTGCTCCTCGTCAACGCCTGGCGGCACGAGACCGCGGCGGATTCCCGGCTTGCCGGGTGGCTCAGCCTGGCCGGGGTCGGGGCCTCCCTCGTGGCGCTCGCCTGGCTCGCGGGGACGGCATCCGACACCGCCGGTATCCCGCAGATGGTGGCCCTCGACGGCTTCCGCTACGTCGGGAACTTCATCTTCCTCCTCGCCGCCGCGGCCACGATTCTCCTGTCGCTCGACTACCTCGAGCGCGAGGAGATTCGCGGACCGGAGTACTACACCCTCGTCCTCCTGGCCACGGCCGGGATGATGCTGCTGGGCGGGGCCAACGACCTCATCATGGTCTTCCTCGGCCTCGAGGTGATGTCGGTGGCGGCGTACGTCCTGGCGGCCTACGACCGCCGGAGCCCCTTCTCTGCGGAAGCCGGCCTCAAGTACTTCCTCATCGGCGCGTTCGCCTCGGGGTTCCTGCTGTACGGCATCGCGCTCGTGTACGGCTCCACCGGCACCACCAACCTCGTCATGGCCGGCACCTTCTTCGAGACGGGCGAACTGTCGGTCATGGCGGCCCTCGGCCTCTGCCTGCTGCTGATCGGCTTCCTGTTCAAGGTGTCCGTGGTCCCGTTCCACATGTGGGCACCCGACGTGTACGACGGCGCGCCCACGCCGGTCACGGGCCTGATGGCCACCGGGATCAAGGCGGCGGGGTTCCTCGCGCTGACCCGGCTGCTCTTCGTCACCTTTCCGGCCAACGCCGAGCTCTGGCAGCCGGTGCTCGGGATCCTGGCCATCCTGACCATGGTGGCCGGCAACCTCATGGCGCTGGCCCAGCGGACCGTCAAGCGGATGCTGGCCTACAGCTCGGTGGCGCACGCCGGGTACATCCTCGCGGCCGTCTGGTCGGGCACCCGCCTCGGGGCGGGGGCCGTGCTGGCGTATCTCCTGGCCTATTCGCTCACCAGTCTGGCGGCGTTCGGGCTCCTCGCCGCGCTCGGACGGGGCGGGGAACGGGACCTCACCGCCGACGACCTCTCGGGCCTCGCCAGGGCGCGTCCCTGGACCGCCGTGGCGTTCTCGGTGGTGCTGCTGTCGCTGCTCGGCTTCCCCGGCACGTTCGGCTTCATCGGCAAGTGGATGATCCTCTCGTCGCTCGTGGTCGCCGGCCAGTGGCTCATTCCCGTGGTGCTGGTCCTCGCGAGCGCCGTGTCCGCGGGCTACTACCTCCCGCTCGTCATGGCCATGTACATGAAGCCGGCGCCCGAGGGCGCGGGCGACGCCCCCCGCCTGCCGCGGGCCACCGCCGTCGTCGTGGCGGCCATCGTCGCCGCCATCCTCGTCATCGGCGTCTGGCCTGCGCCGGTGCTCAGCGGCACGCTCAACGTCGCGGCCTCCCTCTTCGAGCGCGCCTTCCAGTAGCTCGGTCGACCCCCCCAGCCGGCCGGGAGGCACGGTGCGCGTCCCACGATCCATCTTTCGTCAATACGACATCCGAGGCCTGGTCGGGAGCGAACTGACCGGCGACCTCGCCCACGCCCTCGGCCGGGCCTTCGCCGACTTCGGGCGGGAGCGACTCGGCCGGGACCCGGTCCTCGCCGTCGGGCGAGACAACCGTCCTTCAGGATTGGAGCTCGCCGCTTCGCTTCGCGCCGGGTTGGCGGCGGCCGGGGCCACCGTGGTGGATGTGGGGGAGCTCCCGACGCCGGCACTCTACTTCGGCGTGCACGACCTGACGCTCGACGGCGGCGTCCAGGTCACCGGTTCCCACAATCCGCCGGAGTTCAACGGCTTCAAGATGGTGCTCGGCGGCGAGTCGGTGCACGGCGACGACATCCAGCTCCTCTACGAGCGCATCACGCTGGAGCAGGCGCCGCCGCGCCAGGGGCGGGAGTCGGCGGACGGCTCCGTGCTCGCGCGGTACAAGGACGCGATCGTCGCCCGGCACCAGCTGGCCCGGCCCGTGCGTGTCGTCGTGGATTGCGGGAACGGGGTCGGCAGCCTCATTGCCGTGGCGACGCTTCGCGCGCTCGGCGCCGAGGTCTTCCCACTCTTCTGCGATTCCGACGGGACCTTTCCCAACCACCACCCCGACCCCACCGTGCCCGCGAATCTCGTGGACCTCCAGGTGGAAGTCCGGCGGACCGGGGCCGAGCTCGGCATCGCCTTCGACGGCGACGCGGACCGGATCGGCGCGGTGGACGAGACCGGCCGCGTGCTCTATGGCGACCAGCTGCTGGTGCTCTTCGGACGCGACGCCGTCCGCCGCTTCGGTCGCGGCGCGCGGGTCATCTTCGACGTGAAGTGCTCTGACCTCCTCCCCGCCGCCCTCCGCGCGGCGGGCGCCGAGCCCGAGATGTGGAAGACCGGCCACTCGCTCATCAAGGCGCGCATGAAGGAGCTGCACGCGGTGCTCGCGGGCGAGATGAGCGGCCACATGTTCTTCGGCGGCGACTGGTTCGGGTTCGACGACGCCCTCTTCGCCGCCGCCCGCCTGCTCGAAATCGTGTCGCGCGCGCCGCACGGCCTCGCGCACCACCTTGCGGACCTGCCGGTCACCTTCGCGACGCCAGAGATCCGCGTGGACTGCCCCGACGACCGGAAGTTCGGCATCGTCGAGGAGGCTACGGCGCACTTCCGTGCGCGCTACCCCGTGAACGACATCGACGGCGTCCGCATGTCGTTCGCCCACGGCTGGGGCCTCATCCGGGCCTCCAACACCCAGCCGATCCTCGTGCTCCGTTTCGAAGCCACGGACGAGCGATCGCTCGCGGAATACCAGCGGGAAGTCCTGCACTGGCTCTCGGAACGGGGTGTGCAAGGGCCGGCCTGACCCCCGTGCGCGGACGCTGGCTGGTCGGCACGGCCGCCGCGCTCGTCGTCCTGCTGTTCGCGGGGCAGTGGCTTGCCGACCTGCTGGCGGACCGCTGGTGGGCGGGGGCCCTCATCCCGGAGGCGTCGGGGTTCGTCTCGGGCGTGCACCTCCTCCGGCTCACCCTCGACGCCGCAGCCGTCCTGGTGGGCACCGCCTGGTTCACCGGGCACCTGCTCGTCGTCCACCGCGCCATCGGTTCGGTGCAGATCTCCCGCCAGGTGGCCAATCTCGAGATCCGCGAGGCGGTCACCCCCGCGACCCTCCTTCCCCTCGCGATCGCCCTCGGCGTCACGCTCGGCCTCGTGACGGGCCTCGGGTCCGGTCGGGACTGGCCCGCCTTTGCGCTCGCGTGGCAGGGTGTCACCTACGGCGTCTCCGACCCCTACTTGAATCGCGATCTCGGCGTCTTCGTCGGCCAGCTGCCGCTCTGGTTGCTCCTCCACGCCTTCGCGCGGCTGTTGCTCTGGAGCGCGCTGCTCGTCGTGGCGGCGCTCTACGTGGCGCTCGGCGCCCTCCGGTGGCAGCACGGCCGGCCCGCGATTACCGATCACGCCCGCCGGCACCTCGGGTTCCTGCTGGCCGGTTGCGCGCTGGCCTTCGCCTGGGGGTGCCTGCTCGCGCCTTTCGAGGCGGCGGCGTCGGGCGCTCCGCCCGCCGCCGAGTGGAGCACGCTCGAGCTCTCCACGCTGACGCTCGCGGGCGCCGGCCTCGCGGCGGCTGCGATCTCCGCCCACTGGGCGGTTCGCGGCCAGCACCTGCTCATGGTCGCCGGTTGGGGAGTCCTCCTCGCCGGGGCGTTGATCGTCGACCTGGTGCGGCCCGGCGAGGTAGCGCCAGCGGATGACGCGCAGGCGTCGGCGCGGATGGCGCTTGACCAGATCGCATACGGGCTGGACCGGCTCGACGATAATCCCCGCACTCCGGCGTCGATGCCGGGACCGGGCGTGCCGTCGCTGTGGAGCTGGCCGAGCATCGGACGGCTGGTGACGGCCGATTCGCAGGTGCTCGAAGCCGCCGCGCCGACCACGATCGCGGCCGGCGGAGAAGCGGTACCGGTCTGGCTCGTGGTTCGCGCAGCTCGGTCGGGGCAGGCCTCCGTGCTCGCGATTGCCGACGGCCGGGTCGGACCGGCCGCGGCGCCGCTCTCGTATCGGGCGGGCGATTCGCTCGCCTATCCGGGACTCGTCACGTATGCCACGCTCGGCCGGGCCGCGATACACCCGGGGGCGCCGCGCCTGCTGGTCGACTCCGGCCCCCACGGGCTCGCCATTGGCGGGTTGGGCCGGCGCGTCGTCCTCGCCTGGGCGCTGCAGGCGCCTCGGCTGCTCAGCCCGTCGTCGCCGGAAGCGCGCGTCCGCTGGCACCTCGGGCCGCGCGGCCGCCTGGAGCGCCTCGCGCCCTTCGCGTCCTGGGAAGCCCCCAGGCTCCTGGTCCTCGGCGGATCGTTTGCCTGGATCGCCCACGGCTACCTCGCGAGCGCGACCTTCCCTGGCTCGACCCGGATCACGGAGGGCGCGGGCACGATCGGCGCGCTCGAAGCGGGCCTGCTCGGGACGGTCGACGCCGCGACGGGCGCGACCACGATCTACCTCCTGCCCGACGCGGGGCCCCTCACGCGCAGTTGGGCGGCCATCTCACAGGGCGTCGTCCGGCCGACGGGCGAACTCCCGGCGCCGCTCGCCCTGATGGCGCCGTACCCACCGCGACTCTTCGACGCACAGTCCCGGATCCTGGAATCGCCGGCGTGGAGGGCGGGGACGCTGGCCGGACGGGTCGCCGAGACTCCGGGCGAGCCCGCCCCGCCGACCGTGGTTTGGGAAGGCGGGCACCGCCAGGCGTTGATGGCGGCGTACGAGAGGGGCGATGCGCCTCGAGTCCGGGTCCTGCTCCTGGGCAGGGCGACGGACGCTGGCAGGCGGCTGGCACTCCTGCGGCTGGGAGACGACGAGAGCCTGCCCGGTCCGGCGGCCGCGCAGGCGCTGTGGGACCGGTTTCCATCCTACGAGCAGCTGCTCGACTCGGTGGCGCGAAGCGGGTCACGGTTCGAGCGGGGGCCGTATCGCGTGCTTCCCACTGCCGGAGCCCCCGTGGCCTACCAGCCGTGGTATGCGTTCGATCCCGACGGGCGGGTGGCGCAGCCCTATGTCTCGGTGGCGCAGGGCGACCGCGCCGGGGCCGGGCGGTCCTTCGCCGACGCCTGGGAAAATCTCCGCGGAGAGGGCGCGCCCCTCCCGCCGGGCTTCGGTCCCCGAACGCAGCTCGAGGAAGCCAGGCTCTGGATGCTGCGCGCGGATTCCGCCCTTCGTGCCGGTGACTGGGAGGGGTTCGGTCGCGCGTTCGGAGCGCTGCGCCAGGCGCTCGGCGGGGGCCGGGCGGAATAGCGAACCCGGTTGTATCCGTCCCGTGGGGCGGGTAGCTTTCGGTGCTGTCAACCATGCACAGGAGTGAACGTGAATCTGCATGAATATCAGGCGCGCGCGCTCCTGAAAGCGGCGGGTGTGCCGGTGCCCGATGGGGACGTGGCGTCCACGCCCGGCGAGGCCGAGGCCCTGTCGCGACGCATCGGCGGCACGGTGGTCGTGAAGGCGCAGGTCCACGCCGGCGGCCGGGGCAAGGCGGGCGGCGTCAAGCTGGCCAAGACGCCCGCCGAGACGGCCGACATCGCGTCGCACATTCTGGGCATGCAGATCAAGGGCCTCACCGTCCACAAGGTGCTGGTCGTGCCGGCGGCCGACATCGCCACGGAGGCCTACGTCGGCCTCATTCTCGACCGCGATTCCCAGCGTCCGGTGTTCATGGTGAGCCCGGCCGGCGGCATCGACATCGAGGAAGTGGCCGCCAAGACGCCGGACAAGATCCTTCGGCTCCCGGTCGACCCCCGCTTCGGCCTGCTGCCGCATCAGGCGATGGCCCTCGCGTTCTTCCTCTACACGGATATCAAGCAGGTCCGGGCCGCCGCGGACATCATGCAGCGGCTGTACAAGGTGTTCGTCGAGAACGGGGCGTCGCTCGCGGAAATCAACCCGCTCGTGACCACGCCGGCGGGCCAGGTGCTCGCCCTCGACGCGAAGGTGTCCATCGACGACAACGAGCTCGACCGGCGTCCCGACCTCGCCGAACTGCGCGACGAGACGGCCGAGGACCCCGCCGAGGTGGCCGCGCGGCGCGCCGGGCTGACGTTCATCAAGCTCGACGGCAACGTCGGGTGCGTCGTCAACGGCGCCGGCCTGGCCATGGCCACCATGGACCTCGTGAAGTACTACGGCGGCGAGCCCGCCAACTTCCTGGACATCGGGGGCAGCTCGAATCCCGACAAGGTCGTCAACGCGCTCAAGATCATCACGGCCGACCCGAGCGTCCGGGCCATCCTGTTCAACATCTTCGGCGGGATCACCCGGACCGACGACGTGGCCAACGGGATCAAGACCGCACTCGCGCAGTTCCCGGTCAAGGTCCCGATCGTGGTGCGCCTGACCGGCACCAACGAGAAGGAAGCGGTGAAGATCCTGCAGGGCATCGGCATGACGGCGCTCTCCGACATGGACGAGGCCGTCTCCAAGGTGGTGGCGCTGGTCGGGGAGGCCGCGTGAGCGTCTTCATCGGGAAGGACACCCGGCTCGTCGTGCAGGGCATCACCGGCCGCGACGGCTCGTTCCACGCGAAGCAGATGATGGAATACGGCACCAAGGTCGTGGCGGGCGTGACGCCGGGGAAGGGCGGCCAGCGTTTCGAGGGCACGGTCCCGGTCTTCGACACCGTCGCGCAGTCGGTGGCGGCCACCGGGGCCAACACCGCGGTCATCTACGTGCCGCCGGTGGGCGCCGCCGGCGCCATCTTCGAGGCCGTGGACGCGGGCATCGCGACGGTCATCTGCATCACGGAGGGGGTCCCGGTCATCGAGATGACGCGGGTCATGCCGTTTGTGCGCGAGCGCGGCGCCCGCCTCATCGGACCCAACTGCCCGGGCGCCATCACCCCAGGCCAGGCCAAGGTCGGCATCATCCCGGGGTCGATCTGCACGCCCGGCCGCGTGGGGCTCGTGTCCCGCAGCGGCACGCTGACCTACGAGGTCGTCAACCAGCTGACCCGCGCCAAGATCGGTCAGAGCACCTGCGTCGGGATCGGCGGGGATCCCATCATCGGCACGAACTTCATCGACTGCCTCCGCGCCTTCCAGGACGATCCCGACACCGATGCGATCGTGATGATGGGCGAAATCGGCGGCACCGACGAGCAGAAGGCCGCGGAGTTCGTGCGTGACCACGTGACCAAGCCGGTGGTCGGATTCATCGCGGGGCAGACGGCGCCCCCAGGGCGCCGGATGGGTCATGCAGGGGCCATCATCTCCGGCTCCTCCGGGACGGCCGCGGAGAAGATGGCCGCCTTCGAGGCCGCCGGCATCAGCGTAATGAAGCGACCGGCCGACGTCGTGCCGCTGCTCAGCGCCCGCCTCAAGTAGGCGGCGCCTTCCTTCGACCCGTACCAAGAATTCGAGCCCATGCAGACTCTCGCCATCATCAAGCCCGACGCGATCGCCTCCGGCAAGGCCGGCGCCATCCTGAAGCACCTCCAGGAGGCCGGCTTCACCCTCCGGGCGGCCCGCCTGGTCCGGCTGACCCTTCCGCAGGCCGAGGCCTTCTACGGCGTGCACAAGGGCAGGCCCTTCTTCCCCGAGCTCGTGGCCTTCATGACCTCCGGACCGTGCATGCCGATGGCGCTGGTCCGCGCCGACGCTGTCGCCCATCTGCGAACGGTCATCGGGGCGACCGACCCGGCGGAGGCGGCCCCCGGCACCATCCGGAAGCTGTACGCGGAGTCGAAGGGCCGGAACGCGATCCACGCCTCCGACAGCGACGAGAACGCGGCGCGCGAAATCGCCTTCTTCTTCACCGAAGGGGAACTGGCCGGGCTGGTCGGCTGAGCCATCGGGTCCGCTTGACCTAAGTCAAGTGCCCGGCTAGGTTTAGTGGCTATGCTCAAGATTGCCATTCGGGACCTGCAGCGGGGCCCCGTCGACACCGACGGTGAGGTGTCCCCGTCGGACCCCGTCTTTGCCGGGCTCGACTTGCCTCTGGATGGACCGGTATCAGTCGAGGGGCAGCTCCAGGCCACCGAGGGAGACGACTTCCTCTGGCGCGGCGTCATCCGGGCCACGGCGACGATCCCCTGCCGGCGCTGCCTGGTCGATGTCCAGGTGCGGCTCCGCCGAGAAGTGGATGTACTGCTGAGCAGCGACCCGGAAGCCGCCGACGACCCGAGCGTGTACCCGCTGCCGGAGGCGGCGCTCCAGATCGACCTGACCGGGGTGGTGCGCGAGGAGCTCGCGCTGGAGGTTCCGGCGTTCGTCCTGTGCCGTGAAGACTGTGCCGGGCTCTGCCCGACGTGTGGTGCCGATTTGAACGCGGGTCCGTGCGCGTGCGTGCGGTCCGCCGAACCAGCCTGAGGAAACCATGGCAGTCCCGAAGAGAAAACTCTCGAAGTCCCGCAAGCGGCTGCGCCGCGGCCACCACGTCGCCGCGAGCGTCAAGACGCAGGCCTGCCCGCGCTGCGGCGATCCGAAGCTCTCCCACCGCGTGTGCCCGAGCTGCGGGTACTATCGCGGGAAGAAAGTCGTCGAGGTCAAGGCCGACTGAGCATGATCCGCGTGGCGCTGGACGCGATGGGCGGAGATCACGCCCCGCAGGCTGAGGTCGAGGGTGCCCTCGCCGCCCTCGCGCTCTTGCCCAACGTGATGGTGCAGCTCGTCGGGCAGGTGGACGTCATCGAGGCGGAGCTGGCCAAACATGCCGGCGCCGACCGGAGCCGGATCGTGGTCGTCCCCGCGACCGAAGTGATCGGCATGGCCGAGAAGCCCCTCGCCGCCGTCCGCAAGAAGCCGAATTCCAGCGTCGTCATCGGGCTCGGCCTGCAGAAGGCCGGGAAGTCCGACGCCTTCGTCTCCGCCGGCAACACGGGTGCGGTCCTCGCCGCGTCCACCGTGCTCCTCGGCATCCATCCGGGCGTCGAGCGGGCCACCGTCGCCACCCCGTTCCCCACCGCAGACCTTCCCGTGCTCGTCCTCGACGGCGGCGCCAACGTCGACTGCTCCGCCAAGGAGCTGGTCGGCTTCGCCCGTCTCGGCTCGGTGTACGCGCGCGACGTCCTCGGCCGCGAGCGGCCGCTCGTCGGACTCCTCAACATCGGCGAGGAGGACGAGAAGGGGAACGCCGCGTCCCGGCAGGCGCATGACCTGCTGAAGCAGACGCCCGGGATCAACTACATCGGCAACATCGAGGGGCGCGACATCCTCGCCGGCCACTCGAAAGTCGGCCACGTGGACGTGGTGGTCACGGACGGCTTCGTCGGCAACATCGTCCTCAAGTTCTACGAGTCGGTGGCCCGCCTGATCCTGCGGCTGGTGAAGCGCACGGCACCGGACATCCTGGACCGGGCGGACGTGCAGGAAGTCTTCCGCGTCCTCGATTACGCCGAGTACGGCGGCGCGCCGCTCCTCGGCGTGCGCGGCGTGTCCATCATCTGCCACGGCTCCTCCGGCACCGCCGCCATCAAGAACGCCATCCGGGTGGCCGCGCAGATGGTCGAGACCGGGCTCAACCAGCACATCGCCGCGGAGTTCGATGCGGGCAGCGTGCCCGCCGCATGATCCGCCGCCCGATCGTCGAATTCGCCGGTCTGGGGATCGCGGTGCCCGACCGCATCGTCACCAACGCCGAATTCGAGAAGACGCTCGACACCTCCGACCAGTGGATCGTGGAGCGCACCGGCATCCGGGAGCGGCGGGTGGCCGGGCCGGAGCAGACGGTGGCCATGCTGGCCCAGGAGGCGTCGCTCAAGGCCATGAAGGCCGCCGGGCTTGGCCCCGCGGACCTCCACGGCATCGTCCTGGCCACCGCCACCCCCGACCGCCTCCTCCCCGCCACCTCATGCGATCTGCAGGCGCTCCTCGGCGCCAAGAACGCCGCGGCGTTCGACGTCTCCGCCGCCTGCCCGGGCTTTCTCTTCGCGCTGACGGTCGCCGAGGGTCTGGTGGCGTCCGGGCAGGGCGAAAATTTCCTGATCGTGGGCGCCGAGAAGCTGAACACCATCGCCGATCCCACCGACCGGTCCACCGCCATCCTCTTCGGCGACGCCGCCGGGGCCGCCATCGTCCGGAAGTCGACCGGCGGCGCGCGCGGCGTCCTGTCCACGTTCATCAAGTCCGACGGCAACCTGGCCAATCTCCTGTACCGGCCAGGCGGCGGGGCGGTGGACCCCATCAGCGAAAAGGTCGTCGCCGAGCGCTCCCACTTCATCAAGATGGCCGGCCGGGAGGTCTTCAAGTCCGCGGTGCTCACGATGTCCGAGGCCTGCGACCAGGCGCTCGAGCGTGCCGGCATCACCGCCGACCAGGTGGACCTCCTGGTGCCCCACCAGGCCAACCTCCGCATCATCGAGGCGACCGCCAAGCACGCCGGCATGCCGCTCGACAAGGTGATGATCAACGTCGACCGGTACGGGAACACGTCCTCGGCCTCCATCCCGCTGGCGCTCGATCAGGGAATCGCCGAGGGCCGGATCAAGCCCGGCATGACGCTCCTGCTCGTCTCGTTCGGCGGCGGGTTCACCTGGGCGAGCGCGGTGGTGCGGTGGTAGCGATCGTCATGTGCCCCGGCCAGGGGGCGCAGAAGGTGGGGATGGGGAAGGACCTGGCGGAGCGGTTTCCGGCGGCGCGCCACACTTTCGAGGCGATCGACGAGGCGCTCGGGGTGCCACTCTCCCGCCTGATGTGGGAGGGCCCCGAGGAAGAACTGGTCCTGACCCACAACACCCAGCCCGCCATCCTGGCCCACTCCGCCGCCGTGTTCGCTGTCGTTCGCGAGCGGCTCGGCGCCGTCTCCGCCGGGGCGGGGCACAGCCTCGGCGAGTACAGCGCCTACGTGGCCGCCGGCTCGCTCTCGGCCCCCGACGCGGCGCGGCTGGTGCGCCGGCGCGGTGAGCTGATGTACGAGGCAGGGACGGCCCGCCCCGGCGCGATGTCCGCCGTGCTCGGGCTGGAGCCGGGCGCCGTCGAGGCGGCGTGCGCGGAGTCGTCCGGCGCTGACGGCGTCGCGGTGGCCGCCAACCTCAACGCCCCCGACCAGGTGGTCATCTCGGGAGACCCGGCCGCGGTGGCGCGGGCCGGAGACGGGTGCAAGGCGCGCGGCGCCAAGCGCGTCATCCCGCTCAAGGTGTCCGGCGCCTTTCACTCGCCCCTCATGGCGCCCGCGGTGCCGGGCCTCGAGGCGGCGCTTGCCGCCGCGCCCTTCGCCGCCCCGGCGTTCCCGGTCGTCGCCAATGCCTCCGCCGAACCGGTCCGGACCGCCGCCGACGCCATGCGCCTGCTGTCGGCGCAGCTCACCGCCCCCGTGCGCTGGATCGAGTGCATGCAGGCGGCGGCCAGGCTGGCGCCAGACGCCCCGTTCATCGAACTTGGGCCCGGCAGCGTGCTCTCGGGCCTGCTGCGGAAGATCATTCCCGGTGCCAGGAGCGTGACGCTCGGCACCGCCGCCGAGGTGGAGGCCTTCCTCGCATGAACCAGATTGACCTGACGGGACGGACGGCGTTCGTCACCGGCAGCACCCGCGGGATCGGCCTGGCCGTGGCCCGCGCGCTCTACGGCGCCGGGGCCAAGGTGGCCATCGTCGGACGCGACGCCGCGCGCGCCCAGATCGTGGCGGTCGAGCTCGGGGAGCGCGCCGTCGGCGTCGGCTGCGACGTGGCGGACCGTGGGCAGGTGGAGGACGCGCTGGCGGCGGCGGAGGCCGCCCTCGGCCCGATCGACATCCTCGTCAACAACGCGGGGCTGACCCGGGACAACATCCTGCTGCGCCTCACCGACGAGGACTGGGACGCCGTGCTGGACGCGAACCTCAAGGGCGCCTTCTTCACCATCCGGGCGGTGATCAAGGGGATGATGAAGCGGCGCGCCGGGCGCATCATCAACATCACGAGCGTGGTGGGGCTCACCGGCAACAAGGGCCAGGCCAATTACGCGGCCAGCAAGGCCGGCCTGATCGGGCTCACCAAGTCGGTGGCCAAGGAGTACGCCGCGCGCGGCGTCCTGGCCAATTGCGTGGCCCCCGGCTTCATCGAGACCGACATGACGGCCGCCTTGCCCTCTGAGGCGCGGACGGCATTATTAGAGGACATCGCGCTGGGGAGGCTGGGCCGGCCGGAGGATATCGCCGCCGCCGTGCTCTTCCTGGCGTCAGATCTCGCGTCCTACATCACCGGGCAGGTCCTGGTGGTGGACGGCGGGATGGTCATTTAGCCCGACCCCCACTCCTTTTCGAGGACGACATGAGCAACGTGGAAGAGAAGGTCAAGGACATCATCGCCGAGGAACTGGGTGTGGAGCGCGAGAAGCTGACCCCGGAGGCCAGTTTCATGGAAGATCTCGGCGCCGACAGCCTCGACACGGTCGAGCTCGTGATGGCCTTCGAGAAGGAATTCGACATCGACATCCCGGACGAAGAGGCCGAGAAGCTCCGGACCGTGGGCGATGCGCTGAAGTACCTCCACGAAAAGACCGGGAAGTAACTTGGCGAGTCGTGTCGTCGTCACCGGCCTCGGGCTGGTGACCCCGCTCGGCAACAACGTCGAGGATTCCTGGGCGGGCCTGCTCGCGGGCCGGTCGGGCGCCGCGCCCATCACGAAGTTCGACCCCGCGCGGTTCCAGGTCCGGTTCGCGTGCGAGGTCAAGGGGTTCGACGCGCTCCGGTTCATGGACAAGAAGGAGGCGCGCCGGTACGACCTCTTCGTCCAGTACGCGCTCGGGGCGGCCCAGGAGGCGGTGACGCAGGCGGGGCTGGAAGGGAAGTTCCCGTCGCCCGAACGCACGGGGGTCATCATCGGCAGCGGCATCGGCGGCATGGTGACGTTCGAGGAGCAGACCAAGCTCCTCATCACCCAGGGGCCGGACCGCGTCTCCCCGTTCTTCATCCCGATGTTCATCCCCGACATCGCCGCCGGGCTCGTCTCCATCCGGTACGGCCTCAAGGGCGCTAATTACGCCACGGTGTCGGCGTGCGCGTCGTCGGCGCACGCGCTCGGGCAGTCCTACCAGCTGATCCAGTCCGGGCACGCCGACGCCATGCTGACCGGGGGCACCGAGGCGGCCATCAGCGAACTGGCCATCGCCGGGTTCCAGAACATGAGGGCGCTCTCGACGCGGAACGATGCGCCGGAGCAGGCCAGCCGTCCCTTCGACAAGGACCGCGACGGCTTCGTGCTGGGCGACGGGGCCGCGATGGTCATGCTCGAAAGCCTCGAGCACGCCCAGGCGCGCGGCGCCACCATCCTGGGCGAGGTGCTGGGGTACGGCCTGAGCGGCGACGCCTATCACATCACCTCGCCGGCCCCGTCGGGGGAGGGCGCCCAGCGGGCCATGCGCGACTGCCTGGCCGACGCCGGCATCGGAGTGGAGTCGGTGGGCTACATCAACGCCCACGGCACCAGCACCTCGCAGGGCGACATCGCCGAGACGGCCGCGGTCAAGGCGGTCTTCGGCGCGCAGGCCCGGAAGCTGATTTTTGGCTCCACCAAGTCCATGACCGGGCACCTGCTCGGCGCCGCCGGCGGACTCGAGTTCGCGGTCTGCCTCCTGGCCGCCCGCACCGGCAAGATCCCGCCGACGATCAACCAGGTCACGCCGGACCCCGAGTGCGACCTCGACTGCGCGGCGAACACGGCGGTCGACCGCACGATCGACGTGGCGCTGTCGAACAGCTTCGGCTTCGGGGGGCACAACGTGACCCTCGCCGTCCGGGCCTGGAAGGGCTGACGCCAGGGGGACCCGAGCCCGTGCCGCAGTCGTGAAAAGACCCCGGAGGCCCGCTTCCGGGGTCTTGTCGCAGGCGGGCGGGTCATCTGGCACCGCCGGCCCGCTCCGGGGTAGATTCCCCAGGGTAATCGACCACCGCGCAAGGAGATCCGCATGACCCCCACCCTCGACCTCGGCCTGCTCCGTGATCCGGCGCTGCGGCCGATCGGGGAGAAGGTGGCGCGGGGCGGGCGGCTTGACCACGCCGACGGCCTCGCGCTCTACGCCACCGACGACCTCCTCGGGCTCGGGCACCTGGCGGACTTCGCCAACCGGCGCCGGAACGGCGACCGGGTGTTCTTCTCCGCGAACCAGCACCTCAACCCGACCAACGTTTGCATCCTCCGCGCCACCTGCACCTTCTGCTCCTTCGCCAGGACGCCGAAGGAGGAGGGGGCGTACACCCGCTCCCTCGACGAGGTGTACGCGGAAGCGGAGCAGGCCCGCGGCGCCCCGACGACCGAATTTCACATCGTGGGGGGACTGCACCCGAAGCTCCGCCTGTCGTACTACACCGACATGCTGCGCGGGCTCAAGGAACGGCACCCGACGGTGCACATCAAGGCGCTGACGGCGGTGGAGATCGCCCACCTCGCCCGGATCGAGAAGACGTCGGAGCGCGAGGTCCTGCTGGCGCTGCAGGCGGCCGGTCTCACCAGCCTGCCGGGCGGCGGTGCGGAGGTGTTCAGCACCGCCGTGCGCGCCACGATCGCCGAGCGCAAGCTGACGGGCGAAGAGTGGATCCGGGTGCACCGCACGGCGCACCAGCTCGGCATCCCGACCAACTGCACCATGCTCTACGGCCACGTGGAAACCGCGGATGACCGCCTCCAGCACCTCGCCATGCTGCGGGAGCTCCAGGACGAGACCGGCGGGTTCCTCACGTACATCCCGCTCGCCTACCATCCGGACCACAACGAGCTGGGCGAGGAGCTGGGGCGGGTCGGCACGGCCACCACGGGGTTCGAGGACCTGAAGAACATCGCCATCGGGCGCCTCTTCCTCGACAACATCCCGCACGTGAAGACCCACTGGCCCATGGTCACGCCGGCGCTGTCGCAGATCGCGCTGAGCTTCGGGTGCGACGACGTCGAGGGCACGGTGGTCTTCGAGCGGGTCTATCACGAGGCCGGGGCGAGCACGGAGATGGCCATGGCCTATCCCCAGCTCGTGGCGCTGATCCGGAACGCCGGCCGGCGGCCCGTGGAGCGGAACAGCCTCTACGAGGCGGTGCGCGACGCCTTCGACGACCCGCCGCCGCCGGCGGCGGAGTCGCGCCGGCGCGCGCTGCCGGTGGTGCACGCCGCATGAGGCTCGGCCGGATTCCGTGGATCAACTGCTACCCCGTCACGGGCGCCATCGACCGCGGCCTCGTCCCGGTCGCCGCCGACCTGGTGACCGGCACGGCCGCGGAACTGAACGACCTGCTCGCCGCCGGCGAGCTCGACGCGAGCGTGGTCTCGGCGGTCGAATACGCCAGGAACGCCGCGGCGTACCACCTCCTGCCCGACCTCGCCATCAGCGCCGACGGCCCGGTGCACAGCGTGGCGCTCTTCAGCAAGCGGCCGGTCGAGTCGCTCGACGGGACGACCGTCCTCCGGACGGCATCGTCCCGCACGTCGGTGCTGCTCCTCGAGCTGCTGTGCCGCCACCGCTGGCAGGTCGCCCCGAAGTTCGCCACTGCCCGCGCCGAGCCGGGCGACCTCGACGCCCTCTCCCGACTCCCCCACGAGGCGGTGCTGGTCATCGGCGACGCGGCGCTCCAGCTGACGGCGCGGGGGACCTACCCGTGGGTGCTGGACCTCGGTGCGGAGTGGAAGGCGTGGACCGGCCTGCCGTTCGTCTTCGCGGTCTGGGCCGCGCGGCGCGAGGCGCCGGCCGGCGCCGTCCGCGACCTCCACCGCCAGCTCCTCGCTTCGCGCGCCTGGGGACTCGATCATCTCGACCTCCTCGCGGCGGACGCCTCCGCTGTCACCGGGGTCAGCGTGGCCACCTGCCGCGCCTACCTCGGCACGCTCGACTACGCCCTCGGCGGGGCCGAGCTCGAGGGGCTCACCACCTTTTTTCACCGCCTCGCGCAGGACCACCTCGCGCCGGCGGGCTCGCTCTCGTTCATCACGGCGGCCTGACCATGTACGACGTCAACCGCGACTCCGCGGAATTCCGGGACTACCTCGCGCTGTACGAACAGGGAGACCTGCTCGACCTCGGGCGCCGGGCCGACGCCATCCGGTGGGAGCTGCATCCCGACCCGGTGGTCACCCACATCATCGATCGCAACATCAACTACACCAACGTCTGCGTGGCGGACTGCGGATTCTGCGCCTTCTACCGCCGGCCGAAGGACGCGGAAGGATACGTCCTCAGCTTCGAGGAGATCGGCGCCAAGATCGAGGAGTGCCGCGCCATCGGCGGCGTGCAGATCCTCCTGCAGGGCGGGCACAACCCCTACATCCCGTTCGAGTGGTACCTCGAGCTGATGCGGTACATCAAGGCGAACCACCGGATCCACATCCACGGGTTCAGCCCGAGCGAGGTGGTGTTCTTCAGCGAACGCTTCCGGATTCCCATGCCGGAGGTCGTCCGCCAGTTGCGCGACGCGGGCCTCGACTCGATTCCTGGCGGCGGCGGGGAAATCCTGGTGGACGCGGTCCGGGAGCGCGTCGCGAAGAAGAAGGCCCAGACCGAGGAATGGCTCGGGGTGCAGGAGGAGGCGCACCGCCAGGGGATGCGTACGTCGGTCACGATGATGTACGGCATGGGCGAGTCGAACGCCGACCGCATCGAGCACCTGCTCAAGATCCGGGACCTCCAGGCCCGCACCGGCGGGTTCACCGCGTTCATCTGCTGGCCGCTCCAGCCGGAGGGAACGCCGATGTTCGACGGGACGGCCAAGACCGACGCCGTCACGTACCTGCGGACCCTCGCCATGGGGCGCATCATCTGCCGCAACATCCCGAACATGCAGTCGTCCTGGGTCACCATGGGTCACAAGGTGGGGCAGGTGGCCCTCCGGTTCGGCGCGAACGACTACGGCTCGCTGATGATGGAGGAGAACGTCGTCTCGGCGGCCGGCACGACCTACCGGGCCACGCTGGAGGAGATGGAGCGGATGATCACTGACGCCGGGTTCACCGCCCGCCGCCGGCGGCAGGACTATTCGCTGATCGAGGAAGCGGCGGTCGCGGCGTGAGCCGAACCGGGATCGGGTACGATTCCCACCGACTCGTCGTGGGGCGCCCGCTGATCCTCGGCGGTCAATCCATTCCGCATACCCACGGGCTCGCCGGCCACTCGGACGCCGACGCGGTGGCCCACGCGCTCACCGACGCCATCCTCGGGGCCGCGGCCGCCGGCGACATCGGGACCCATTTCCCGGACACCGACCCGCGGTGGAAGGGCGCCGACTCCCTCGGCCTGCTCCGCGCCGCGTGTGCCGTCGTGGCCGAGCGGGGGTTCCGGGTGAGTCAGGTGGACGTGACCGTCATCCTGGAGCGGCCCCGCCTGGGGCCGCACATCCCCGCCATGCGCGCCGCCCTCGCCGCCGCCCTCGGGCTCACGGTGGACGATGTCAGCGTGAAAGCGAAGACGAACGAGGGGATGGGATTCATCGGTCGCGGTGAGGGGATCGCCACGATGGCGGTGGCGACGCTGGAGGCGCGCTGATCGATTCGCTGCTGGACTCGCTGGTCACGATGCCGCCGATCGCGGTTTACGCGGCGCTCGCCGCGCTCTCCTTCATCGAAAACGTCTTCCCCCCCGTCCCCGGCGACGCCGTGCTGGCGCTGGGCGCCTTCCTCACCATCCACGGCGCGCTCGACCCGCTCACGCTCTTCCTGGTCTGCTGGCTCTCCAACTTCACCGGGGCGATCGGAGTCTACTTCCTGGCCCGGCGCGTCGGTGGCGGGCTCTTCGAGTCGCGGATGGGCCGGCGGCTCCTCTCGCCGGAGTCGATCGCCTCCCTCGAGCGGGGGTACATCCGGTACGGGCTGCCGGGCGTGTTCCTCGGCCGGATCCTGCCCGGCGTGCGGGCGGTCGTCGCGCCGTTCGCCGGCCTGATTCGCCTGCCTCCGGTGAGGGCCCTCGTGCCGATCGGGCTCGCGTCGGCCGCGTGGTTCGCAGGGGTGATCGTGCTCGGCCGGTACATCGGGAAGAGCTGGGAGGGGATCCAGGTTGCCCTCAGGAACCTCAACGCCGGCCTGGCGGTGGTGGGCGTGCTCGTCGCGGCCGGGGCCGTCGTGGCCTGGCGCCGGTCCCGCGCGGCCCGCCGGGCCCGGCTGTGGGACGCCCTTCGCGTGGCCATCGACCACGAGCCGGCAGCGGAGGGTGCGGTGGATCCCGCGCTCCAAGCGGTCGCCGCGTTCGTCCTCGAGCTCGCCGAGGCGGACGAGCACCTGAAGTCGGCCGAGCGCGAGGCGCTGGCCTCCCGCCTGCGGGCCCGCTTCAATCACCTGCCCGGCCAGGTCGGCGCGGACCGCACGGCGGTGGAGGCGGCCACCTTGCGCGCCACCTCCGCCTACGGCGCGGAGGAGCGACAGCGCCTGGTGGACCGCATGCGGCGCGTCGCCGAAGCGGACGGCACGCTGAGCTCGGCAGAGGCCGCCATGATCGCCCGTGCGGCGGCGCTGCTCGGGGTCGACCGCCAATGAGCGCCCCGGATCCCGCGCGCCGGTTCTGGCTCGAGGGGTTCCGCGACTTCCTCTCCCTGGAAGCCGGCCACAGCGCGAATACCGTCGAGAACTACCTGCGCGATCTCCGCCGGCTGGCGGAGTTCGCCGACGCGCGTGGCCTCGCCGGCCCGGCAGGGTTGACGCGGCCGATCCTGCGGGAGTTCGTCTTCGCGCTGAAGGACCTCGGCCTCAGCGCTGCAACCATTCGCCGGCACGTTTCCGCCGTCCGCACCTACTTCGGGTTCCTGCTCGGCGAGGGGATCGTCCAGGAGGATCCGAGCGACCGGCTGGAAAGCCCCCGGCTCGGCCGCACGCTTCCGGACACGCTGTCGGTGGCGGAGGTCGAGGCGCTGCTCGCGGCGCCGTCCATCGACGAGCCGCTGGGGTGGCGGGACCGCGCGCTCCTGGAGCTGGGCTATGGCGCCGGGCTGCGTGTCTCGGAAATCTGCGGGCTCGGGCTGACGGACCTGGTGCTGTCGGAAGGGCTGGTGCGGGTGCTGGGGAAGGGGAGCAAGGAGCGGCTCGTGCCGATCGGCCGGAGCGTGCTCGGGGCGATCTCGGTGTACCTGCACACCCTCCGCCCGACGCTCGACCGGGGCGCGTCGAACCAGCGGGTCTTTCTCAACAATCGCGGACAGCCGCTGTCGCGCGTCGGGGCGTGGGGCATCGTCAAGCGTGCCGCGCGCCGCGCCGGCATCAGCAAGACGGTCACGCCGCACACCCTGCGTCACTCGTTTGCCACCCACCTGCTCGAGGGCGGCGCCGACCTCCGGGCCGTCCAGGAGATGCTTGGCCACGCCGACCTCTCCACCACCCAGATCTACACCCACGTCGACCGCGAGTACCTGCGCTCGGTGCACCGCCAGTACCATCCGCGCGGATAGGCTAGGCCATCCGCCGTTCCGGCACGAGCACGTTGGCGAGCAGCAGCCCCGCCACCAGTCCGGCGCCGATGAGCACCATCGTGAACGCCGTCTCCACGCCGGTGACCACTTCTCGGTCCAGCAGCGAGGAGAGGCTCCGGAACCCGATGGACCCCGGCACCAGCAGGAGGATGCCCGGCACCAGCGTCACGGCCGCGGGGCGGCGCAGCGCGTAGGCGTACAGGTTGCTGGCCACGCCGACGGTAAGCGCGCCGACGAAGGCCCCGAGCTCGGGCCCGAACGCCGTGGAGCCGACGCGGCTGCCCGCGATGCCGAGCGCGCCGGCCAGGAGGATCCACACGGCGTCGCGCGCGTGGGCGCGGAAGAGCACGCTGAAGCCGAGCGGGGCGGCGAGCAGCGCGAGCCACCAGGTCCAGTCGGGCAGCGCCTCCGGCCGAACGCGGCTCGCGTAGTCGCCGAGGGTGAGGATCACCGTCTGGCTGCCGATCGCGACGCCGAAGCCGATGACGAGGAAGAGCATGAGCGCGCCGCTCAGGCGCGCGGTGCCGCTGGAGAGATGCCCCGAGGAGAGCTCCGTCATGGCCGTGGTCAACGTGAGCCCGGGGATGAGCACGATCAGGCCCGCCAGGGTGCCGACGTAGACGCTGTAGTGGGGAAGCACGGTGGCCGCGGCAGCCGCGATGAACGATGCGCTGAACGCGGTCAGGAAGGGGAACACCCGCCCCAGCGCCGGGAGCCGACCGGCCAGCATCAGGAACACCCCGATCACGAGGCCGATGACACCCGCCACGAGCGCCTCGCGGAGCCCGCCGCCGAGGAACCGCGAGGCCGCGCTCGAGCTGAGGCCGAACGCGAGCATCGTCGTGACCGGACCGTAGCGCGGCGGCTCGGCGTGCACTCGCTCCAGGTCGGCCGATCCCTGCGCGAGGGTCATGCGACCGCCGACCACCTCCCGGATGATGTCCTCGATATCGGCGCTCTTGCCGAGATCCACATCGCCCGGCTCGACCCGGATGAGGTGGGTGCTCTGCCGCTCGAGAAGCCCGAAGGAGGCCATGAACGAGGTGGGGGTGGAGAAGAACTGCGCGGTGAGGTTGAGGCGGCGGGCGACCTCGCCGAGCGCGCCCTCCACGCGATGGGCCGGGTACCCGTACGAGTGCATCGCGCGCGCGAGTCGCAGGACGAATCCGACCGCGTCGCGGTTTTCGGAGGGGAGCGCGTCAGGCGTGGCGGCGTCGGTCATGGCCTCAGACAGTCGAGAATCGTAAGTACTGATGGGGCAAACATATACCATTTTACGTCATCCACCAAGTCGGCAGCCGCGCCTGCCACCCGCCGCATTCTGAAACTTTCCCCCTTCTGCGGCCGTCACTATCTGAAACATCCGCTGTCCGGCCCTCCCTGGGGGACCCCATGACCCGATATTGGCTCAAGATTACGCTCGGCGCGCTCCTGATCTTCCTGGTCGGGATGGCCATCAACTTCGGCGTCCGGAAGGGCGTCCGCACCGTCCACACGGTCGTCGAAACGGCCGATCCCATCACCATCCCGGTTCGCTTCGCCACCTTCCGCGTGGATGGCGTCGCGCTTGGCAGGCTCCGCGAACTCAAGCTGCTCCGCACCGCTCCGAAGCAGGTCTCCTCGGCGGAAATCACCGTGCGGCTCGACAGCGCCGCGTATGCCGACCGGCTCTCGGCCTGCACGCTCCGGATCGACGACGTCGAGAAGATTGACGAGCGGACTACGTTCGTCTGCGTCACCGCGGACAATCCGGGGGTCGCGGGCGCCTTCGAGCGCTTCGGCGAGGTCAGGGTGGAGGGGACTGATCTCGTGCTGCCGCTGCTTCTCCCCGCCGCCGCCGTGAGAGATTTCCGCAGCCAGGGCGCCGACAGCGCGGCCGCCGAGGCGGAAGCGGCGGTGCAGGCGGCCGAGTCCGCGGCCGTCAGCCCCATCGCCCCACCGGCACCGGTGCCGGCGGTGCCCCAGGCGGGAACCACTCCGGCCTCGCGCTGAGGTATCGCACGCCGGTCCTGCGCGTTATACTCCGCTCACCCGCCCGCCCCGCCATGGGGCGGGCGCTGTGCGTCTCCCACCCTCCGCCACGGAACCACGCATGCTGCTGAACACCGTCCTCCTTCTCGCCACGCTCCAGCAGGGCGCTCCGCAACAGGCGGCCCCTGCCGCGCAGGCGCCGTCGCCCATCGCCCGCCTCGAGGTCCTCCCGGGCACGTCGCTGCAGATGCCGGCCGGCGACACCCTCCGCCTGAGCGCTCGCGCCCTCGATGCGAACGGGCAGCCGGTCCCTGACGCCACGATCCGCTACTTCGGCGCGGGCGGTCGGTTCGAGGGCACGGTGGATTCGACGGGGCTGATCCGGTCGGGCTCGACCGGGACGCTGGCGGTCACCGTGATGGCCCGCGTGACGGGCACGAAGGCGGTGGTGGAGCGGGTGGAAGTGCAGATGGTGCCTGGCCCGGCTGCGCGGGTCGCGGTGGCGCCGCAGGTCACGAAGCTCGTGACGGGCCAGCGGCTCCGGCTGACGGCCACCAGCTATTCGCAGGCGGGGGACGAGCGCGACGACAAGATCGCGTGGAAGAGTTCGGCGACCGGCGTGGTGCGCGTCTCGGAGGACGGCGTGCTGCACGCCGTCGCCCCGGGGCGGGCCACGATCACCGCCGGCGCCGGCGCCGCCGTGGCGTCCGTCCCGGTGCAGGTCGTGCCGAACACGATCGCGCGGGTCGAGGTGTCGCCCGCGCGGATCGAGGCGCGCACCGGCGACGTGGTCGAGTTCAAGGTCAAGGCGCGCGATGCGCAGGGCAAGGAGATCGCCGGGCTTGTGCCCTCCTGGACCTTCGCGCCGGGCAGCGGCGAGATCACGCCGGCCGGTCGGTTCGTCGGTTACACCGCCGGGGAGTACTTCGTGACGGTGAGCTTCGGGGCGACCAGCGCCGAGGCGGCGGTCACGCTTCGTCCCCGCGACGTGCGGCGCCCTGCGGCGGTGGTCGGGCGGTTGCCCCGCACGCGCTTCACCACCGAGGAAGTCTGGGTCATGCCCGACGGCAAGCACGCCTTCCTCGGCAGCGGCAGCGGCGGCGACGTGCTCTACGCGATCAACGTCAGCGATCCGGCGGCCCCGGTGGTCACCGACTCGCTGGTGCTCAACACGCGGCGCGTGAACGACGTGATGTCCACGCCGGACGGGAAGTTCATCGTCTTCACGCGCGAGGGCGCGGCCGACCGCAAGAACGGGATCGTCATCGCCTCGACCGAGGATCCCGAGCACCCGAAGGTGATCGCGGAGTTCACCGAGGGTGTCACCTCCGGCGTGCACTCGGCCTTCGTGTACAAGCAGGACAAGTACGGCACCAACGTCTTCCTCACGAACGACGGCACGGGCGCCATGCACGTGATCAACATCGACGACCCGTACCACCCGAAGGAGATCGCGCAGTGGCGCACCGACCGGCCGGACGCCGGGCGGACGCTGCACGACATCGACGTGCAGGACGGGCTGGCGTACCTGAGCTACTGGAACGACGGCCTGGTCATCCTCGACGTCGGCAACGGCATGAAGGGCGGCACGCCGAGCAACCCGGTGCTGGTGTCGCAGTACAAGTACGACCTGAACGCGCTGTACGCGCAGGTCGAGGCGGTCGGCGGGCCCGGGTTCATCCGCGGCACGCACACCGCGTGGCGCCACAAGAACTACGTCTTCATCGCCGACGAGGTGTTCCCGGCGGCGGGGGTCAAGGGCGCCAAGGACGCGTCGGCGTTCCGCGCGTACGGCCGCCTGCAGGTCCTCGACGTCAGCGACATCGCGACAGCCGAAGTCGGTGGCGTGGTACGAGCCGGAGTACGGC
>CAVZRK010000006.1:460000-1307082 GCA_963777835.1 uncultured Gemmatimonadales bacterium
AATAAGGCACACGGTGGATGCCTTGGCATCGAGAGGCGATGAAGGACGTGGTAAGCTGCGATAAGTCTCGGGGGAGCTGCACACGAGCTGTGATCCCAGAGATGTCCGAATGGGGAAACCCGGCCGGCCGCGAGGCCTGTCACCCGCAAGGGAGCCAACCCGGGGAACTGAAACATCTCAGTACCCGGAGGAAGAGAAATCAACCGAGATTCTCCAAGTAGCGGTGAGCGAACGGGGAAGAGGCCAAACCGTGGGAGCTTGCTCCTGCGGGGTTGTGGGACCACGACATGGGATGCACGACGCCAGAGTGAAGCGGCCTGGAATGGCCCGCCAGAGACGGTGAAAGCCCGGTAACTAGACGCGTACGGCCCCTAGTGGTATCCCGAGTAGCGCGGGGCACGTGGAATCTTGCGCGAATCTGGGGGGACCACCCTCCAAGCCTAAATACTCCTCGATGACCGATAGTGCACGAGTACCGTGAGGGAAAGGTGAAAAGCACGCCAGGTGGCGAGTGAAACAGATCCTGAAACCGTGTGCCGACAAGCGGTCGGAGGGTTGTCTTCGGACAGCCTGACTGCGTGCCTTTTGCATTATGATCCGGCGAGTTACTCCTCACGTGCAGGTTAAGGCCTTCAGGGCCGGAGCCAAAGCGAAAGCGAGTCTGATAAGGGCGAATTCGTACGTGGGGGTAGACCCGAAGCCGTGGCGATCTACCCTTGAGCAGGTTGAAGCCGCCGTAACAGGCGGTGGAGGACCGAACCGATGTGGGTTGAAAACCGCTGGGATGACTTGAGGGTAGGGGTGAAAGGCCAATCAAGCTCGGAGATAGCTGGTTCTCCCCGAAATATATTTTGGTATAGCCTCGGGAATTGAGTTCACAGGAGGTAGAGCACTGGATGGGTCCGGGACGTGAATAACGTTACCTCCCCCAACCAAACTCCGAATGCCTGTTGAATGCTGCCCGGGAGGCAGTCGCAGTGCGCTAATGTACTGTGGCGAGAGGGAAAGAACCCAGAACCTCAGCTAAGGCCCCGGAGTGGTGGCTGAGTGTAGCAAAGGATGTGTGTATGCTGTGACAACTGGGAGGTTGGCTTAGAAGCAGCCATTCCTTTAAAGAGTGCGTAATAGCTCACCAGTCCAGCGTGAGTCGCGCCGATAATGGTCGGGACTTAAGCCACCCGCCGAAGCTAGGTCTTGCATGCGCAAGCATGCAGGGGTAGGGGAGCGTTCCCACAGCGGTGAAGCCGGGGCGGAAGCCTTCCGGTGGAGCGATGGGAAGTGAGGATGCCGGATTAAGTACGCGACAAACAGAGTGAAAACCTCTGTCACCGAAAGCCTAAGGGTTCCTGAGCCATGTCGATCAGCTCAGGGTCAGTCGGTCCCTAAGTCGAGGCCGAGAGGCGTAGACGATGGGAAACGGGTCAACATTCCCGTACCAACAGTCAGCCGTTATGAGTCCGAGGAGGGACGCAGGAGCAAGGTTACCGGCGGGTGGTGGAATATCCGCTGCAAGGTGGTAGGCGTTCCCTGGTAGGCAAATCCGCCAGGATAGCCGAGAACCGATGCCGAAGGGGACCTAGTCCCCGCAAAGGGTGGGCGACGCACACTGCCGAGAAAAGCTTCGCGGACCAGGATGCCTGTTGACCGTACCGTAATCCGACACAGGTGGGCGAGGCGAGAAGCCTAAGGTGCTCGAGTGATTTACGGAAAAGGAACTCGGCAAAATGACCCCGTAACTTCGGGATAAGGGGTGCCGGTAGTAGGTGAGGGCGTACAGCCCAAGCCCAGGCCGGCCGCAGAGAATCGTCCCAAGCGACTGTTTAGCAAAAACACAGGAGTGTGCTAAGGCGTGATCCAAGCCGACGTATACACACTGACTCCTGCCCGGTGCCGGAAGGTTAAGGCGAGCGGTTAGCCGCAAGGCGAAGCTGTGAACCGAAGCCCCGGTAAACGGCGGCCGTAACTATAACGGTCCTAAGGTAGCGAAATTCCTTGTCGGGTAAGTTCCGACCTGCACGAATGGAGTAACGACTTGGGAGCTGTCTCTTCCGTAAGCTCGGCGAAATAGAAGTCATCGGTGAGGATTCCGATTACCCGCGACAGGACAAAAAGACCCCGTGCACCTTTACTACAACCTGTCATTGATTGTCGGTATAACCTGCGTAGCATAGGTGGGAGCCGTTGAGGCCCGGGTTTCGGCTCGGGCGGAGGCACCAGTGAAATACCACCCTTGTTTTACTAACAATCTCACTCTGGCGGCAACACCGCCGAGGACCGTGGCAGGTGGGTAGTTTGACTGGGGCGGTCGCCTCCTAAAAAGTACCGGAGGCGCGCGATGGTGGGCTCAGTGCGGTCGGTAATCGCACGCTGAGTGTATACGCAAAAGCCCGCCTGACTGCGAGCGCGACGGCGCGAGCAGGAACGAAAGTCGGCGTAAGTGATCCGGTGATCCCGTGTGGATGGGTCATCGCTCATCGGATAAAAGGTACGCTGGGGATAACAGGCTTATCGCGCCCGAGAGTTCACATCGACGGCGCGGTTTGGCACCTCGATGTCGGCTTATCACATCCTGGGGCTGGAGAAGGTCCCAAGGGTCCGGCTGTTCGCCGGTTAAAGTGGTACATGAGCTGGGTTCAGAACGTCGTGAGACAGTTCGGTCTGTATCCGTCGTGGGCGTGGGAGTGTTGAGGGACGTCGTCTCTAGTACGAGAGGACCGAGACGAAGCGACCGCTCGTGTACGGGCTGTCCCGCCAGGGGCATCGCCCGGTAGCGATGTCGCGCGGAGATAACCGCTGAAAGCATCTAAGTGGGAAACTCTTCCCAAGATGAACACTCCTGGATCTTAAGATCCCTGAAGGGCCCTGGGAGACTACCAGGTTGATAGGGCGCAGATGTACGGGCCGCAAGGCCTTCAGTCGAGCGCTACTAATCGCCCGTGCAGTTTGATCTCTCCAATTTATTCCTCGCAGGACACATCCATCACTCAATTGCCAAGCTGCAGGCGCCCGGTACGCCGGGCGCCGTCCGATTGGCTGACGACTAGCGCGCAGGGGCCACACCCGTTCCCATTCCGAACACGGCAGTTAAGCCCTGTAGCGTCGATGGTACTGCGCTCGAGAGGGCGTGGGAGAGTAGACCGTCGCCAGCCATCCCTTTCACAGCGCCCGGGCTCCTTCGAGTCCGGGCGTTGTGCGTTTCACGCCGGACCGCCGCCCGGCCACCCTGCCGCCCGGCCCCGCTGACGAAAGGCGCTACGTTTCCCCCATGCCGAAAACCGGCCACGTCGCCCTCGCCGGCGTCCCCAACGTCGGGAAATCCTCCCTGCTCAACCGGCTCGTGGGGGAGCACCTCGCCATCGTCAGCCCGAAGCCCCAGGCGACCCGCCTGCCGGTCGTCGGGCTCCGCACCGAGGGCGACACCCAGTTCGTCTTCCACGACCTCCCGGGGCTGCTCGAGCCGCGCTACATGATGCAGTCGCGCATGCGCCAGGCCGCCCTCGACCAGCTCGCCCGCTCCCATGCCATCGTCTACCTCCACCCGGCCCCCGCCGGTGTGGCGCCCCCCTTCGAGTCCCTCGCCGGCCTCGAGGGGCCGCCCCGTGCACCCGTCCTCACCGTCTACACCAAGGCCGACCTCGTCCCCGCCGCGGCCCGGGCCGCCCTCGGGCCCGACGCGCTCCTGGTGTCCGCCGAGACCGGGGAGGGAATCCCCACGCTCCTGGCCAGGCTCGCGGTGCTGCTCCCGGAGGGGGAGTTCGAGTTCGACCCCGAGGACATCGGGACCCAGCCGCTTCGCTTCTTCGTGGTCGAGTACCTCCGCGAGGCGGCCTTCGAGGTGCTCGAGGACGAGCTGCCGTACGCCTTCACCGCCGAGGTGGAGGAGTTTCGCGAGCACTCCTCGCCGGTGTACATTCGTGTAACACTGCTGGTGGAGCGGGAGAGCCAGAAGGGGATGATCATCGGGCAGGGCGGGCGGACCATCAAGGCCATCGGCTCCCACGCCCGCACCCGCCTGGAAGCGCTGCTCGGCAAGCCGGTCTATCTCGACTGCTGGGTCAAGGTGCTCCCCAACTGGCGGCGAAACGCCGCCTCGCTGTCCCGACTCGGATTTCCCGAGGACGCCCCGGCCTCCTGAGCCGGTCACCCTCCAACCCACGCCGCCATGAGCCTCAAGCCCGAACTGCTCGAGATCCTCGTCTGCCCGAAGTGCAAGGGCGACCTGGAATACCGGCCGGAGCCGCCGGAAACGCTGGTCTGCCACGCCTGCGGACTCGTTTATTCCGTGGACGACGGGATTCCCGTGATGCTCGTCGACGAGGCGAAGCCCCTCTGACCTCCCCCCGGGACGCATGACCGAACCAGCATCCACCGAGGGCGCCGGCCGCATCCTGGCCACCGCCCGGGAAGAGGCCGAGCGCCTCGGACACGCCCAGATCGGCACGGAACACCTGCTGCTCGCGCTCCTCCGCGAGCGTGACAGCCTTCCCGCCGAGGCGGCCGCCCAGCTGCCCAAGGACGCCGACAACGCGGCCAAGCGCCTCATGAGCGCCGGCAAGCGCGGGGCGCCGCCCGAAGACGGGCTCGCGCTCTCGAGCCGGGCCCGCCGGATTCTCGACGAGGCCGCCGCGGAGGCGGGCCGCGCGGGCGGGTCGACCATCACCCCCGAACACCTGCTGACCGCGCTCCAGGGCGAGACCAAGGGGATCGCCGCTGCCATCCTCCGGGAGGCGAGCGGCAAGAAGAAGGGGGATCGTGGCGCCTCGGCGGCCGCCCCGCCCGTGGGAGCGGATCCCCCGGCAGACGCCGAGGAACCGGCCGCCGAACGCCCCGCCCGCCGGGAGCCGCGGCAGGAGCGAGAGAAGCAGCGGCCGCCGGAACCACAGGCCCCAGCCAGCCCACCGGTCCAGCAGCAACCCGCCCGGGGCGAGCGGCCCGAGCGGGGAAAGGGCCGGGACCGGGACAAGCAGCGAGCCCCACAACCGGCGGAGCAGGGCCGGGAGCGCCGGGACCGCCGGCAGGACGGGCGTGCCCAGCTTCCCGAGCGGGTCGCCACGCCCGTCGGCGCCGCCGCCTCGACCGACCCCCCTCCGCCCGAGGCGCCACCGAGACGCGTCGCCCCGGTCGTCGGGGATCCGTTTCGGATCAAGCTGCGGCACCTACTCCTCCCCGCCGTCCCGGCCAGCATCTGGCTGGCCCGGCAGGGCGCGGATCACGTTCTGGTCTTCGCCATCGCCTGCCTCGCCATCCTTCCGCTCTCCCAGTACCTCGGTGAGGCGACCGAGCACCTGGCCGAACGGACGGGGCCGACGGTGGGCGGCTTCCTCAACGCCACCTTCGGGAACGCCGCCGAGTTGATCATCTCGATCTTCGCGCTCCGGGCCGGCCTGATCGAGCTCGTCAAGGCCTCCCTCATCGGGAGCATCCTGGGCAACCTCCTGCTCATCCTCGGGTTGTCACTGATGGCGGCGGGGATGAACAAAAACCTCTTCTCCTTCAACCGCACCGCCGCCGGCATGGCGGGCGCCATGCTCGCGCTGGCCGTGGCGGCCATGGTCTTCCCGGCCCTCTTCCACGCCACCCATCCCGAGGCGGCGCAACTTGTCGAGCTGCACCTCTCCGAATTGGTCGCGATCGTCCTGGGCGCCGTCTACCTCCTGTCGCTGCTCTTCTCGCTCCGAACCCACCGCCGGCTCCTCGGCGGAGACCCGCACCCGACGGTCCACCCGGTCTGGGGTCTCCCGCGGGCCATCGGCGTGCTCGCCCTCTCCACCGTCGGCATCGCCGTCATCTCCGAGATCCTGGTCCACGAGATCGGGCCGATGACCGAGGGCGGACACCTTTCCCAGGCCTTCCTCGGCCTGATCATCATCCCGATGATCGGCAACGCTGCGGAGCATGCGTCGGCAGTCGTCGTGGCGCGAAAGGGGAAGGTGGACCTGGCACTGCAGATCGCCCTGGGCTCGAGTACCCAGATCGCCCTCTTCGTGGCGCCGCTGCTGGTCGGCATCGGCGTGGTCCTCGGCGTGAACATGAATCTCGTGTTCACCCCCTTCGAGGTGCTCGCCCTGGCCCTGGCGACGTTCGTGAGCGCGCTCATCACCCTCGACGGCGAGTCCCACTGGTTCGAGGGGGTGCAACTGCTGGCCCTCTACGCGCTGGTGGGCGTCGCGGCGTATTTCATTTGACTTCGCCCGAGCACACTCCTAAGTTAGTTTCGGATAAACTCTTACGGGGTGCACGGGTTGCGTAGCCGACCGACGATTCTCTTCCACTCGCCGGACGCGCGCCCGGTGCCCGCCGTACTCCGGCGCTGGGCCGAGGTGCGTGGCTTCCCGGTGCTGGAATTCCGGCGCGGGGCCGAGCTGGAGTCCATCGTCCTGCGCGGCGCCTCGTGCCTGATCTTCCTCGACGGCGACGAGACGGGCGGCGACGGTCTCGCCATGGTGCGGCGCCTCAAGGCCGACGCGTTCACCGCCATCGTGCCGGCCGTCGTCCTCTCGGGCACGCACGCGCCGGAGCGGGTGGGCGAGTGGTTCGCGGCCGGCGCCGACGAGGTGATCACCGGCTTCTTCGCCCCGGCGGAGCAGCGGGCGCGCCTCGACGCAATGCTGGTGCGGACGGAACGTGACGTCTCGGTGCATCCCTCGACGCGCCTGCCGGGCACCACCGAAATCGAGCGTGCCATCCGGCTGCAGCTGGAGTCGGGCGACGAGTTCGCGGTGTGCTACGCGGACCTCGACCACTTCAAGGAGTACAACGACCGGTACAGTTACTACGACGGCGACCGCGTCATCTTCATCCTGTCGCGCATCCTGCACGACGTGGTGCGCGGGATCACCGGTGCGGGGTTCGTCGGGCACATCGGGGGGGACGACTTCATTTTCGTCATCCCGTCAGCCAGGATCGGCGACGTCTGCGGCGAGATCCTGTCGGTGTTCGACACGCTCATCCCGCTGCAGTACAACGACCAGGACCGGCGGGCGGGGTACTTCTTCGGGAAGGACCGCCGTGGGCAGCTCCACCGGGTCCCGCTGATGACCCTGTCGATCGGCATCGTGACGAACCGGAACCGGAAGTTCGCGCACCCGGCGCAGGTGAGCGAGCTGGCCACCGAAATGAAGAGCTACGCCAAGACCCTCCCCGGTTCGGTGTTCGTGGTCGATCGCCGTCACGCGCCGGAGGGCGAATCGCCGGCCGGCGGTGAAGGCCGAGACAAGCGCTGAGGATTCCGCAATGAACGTGACCTGCCCAGGCTGTTCGACCGTGTTCCGCGTGGACCCTGCCAAGGTCCCCGCCGGAGGCGTGCGGGCGCGCTGCTCGGTCTGTCGGGCGGTGTTCCGCGTCGAATCGGAGCCGGTCGAGGCCCCGGCGTCGATGACCGTGGCCGCCCCGGCGCCCGCCCTGAGCGCGCCGCCGACGCCGATGCCCGCGTCGCCCCGGCCGGAACACCCGTCGCACACCCCTCCGCTGGCCGCCCCGCGGGTGAGCGACCACGCCGTGGCCTCGCCCCCCTTCGTGGTGCCGCCGCCGGCCCCCGTCCGTCCGGCCGCTGCCACGTTCCCCCCGCCGCAGGCGCCGACCCCGTCGGCGGGCGCGCCGCATGTCCGGCCGCCGTTCTCGTCGCGGCCGGTGAGCATCGCCACGCCCGCGGCGCCCCGCGCGGCGCCGCCGCGGCCTTCGGCGAATCCCTTCCTGTCCCGGGACCCCGGGCAGAAGGCGCGCCGCCTCGCCCGGGCGCTGGTGTCCGACATCGTCGTGTACCATCCGGAGAAGCGACTGGAGGGGCTCCGGCACGGCACGCTGAAGCAGATCTTCGAGGAGGAGATCAAGAAGAGCTGGGAGGAGTACGCGGGGCAGGTCGGGCGCGAGCTGGCCGAGTCCACGACGCACTTCACCGACGCGCTGAACGAGATCCTGGGGGACGGCAGCAAGCTCTTCTGACGCGGCGCGCCCGGCGTGAAACGCGGAGCGGCGGCGCAGCGGCGCACCGGCTCCCGTTTCACGCCTTGTGCTTTCTGGAATCCTGGACCGATCGAGGGACGACATGGCTGGAGCGACGGCACGGCTGGAGGCGCTGCGGGCGCAGGCCGACGAACTGCGGAGATTTCTTTGACGTGACGGCGCGGCAGTCGCGACTCGCGGAGCTGGAGTCGTCGCAGATGGATCCCGCGTTCTGGGCCAACCAGGAGCGCGCCCGCACCGTTGTCCAGGAAATCAAGCAGCTGAAGTCGTGGGTCACGCCGTTCGCCGACATCACCGCCCGGCTCGCGGACGCCGCCGACATGGCCGAACTCCTCGAGGCCGAGCCCGACGAGGCCATGGAGGCGGAGCTCGAGGCGGAGGTGGACCGGCTGGAGGCGGCCGTCACCGCGCTCGAGGTGCGCGGGATGCTGCAGGGGCCTGACGATGCGCGGGACGCCATCCTGACCATCCACCCCGGCGCCGGCGGCACGGAGTCCCAGGACTGGGCGGAAATGCTGATGCGGATGTACGTCCGCTGGGCGGAACGCCGCGGTTACACCGTCAGCGTCCTGGACCTGGTGGAGGGGGAGGAGGCGGGCATCAAGTCCGCCACCCTGGGCATCTCGGGCGAGTTCGCCTACGGGTATCTCCGGGCGGAGAAGGGCGTGCACCGGCTCGTCCGAATCTCGCCGTACGACTCGCAGGCCCGCCGACACACGTCGTTCGCCTCCGTCTTCGTCTACCCGGACATCGACGACACCATCGAGGTGGACCTCCGCGACGAGGACATCCGGATGGACGTCTTCCGCGCCTCGGGGGCCGGCGGCCAGCACGTCAACAAGACGTCGTCGGCCGTACGGCTCACGCACGAACCGACGGGCATCGTGGTTTCGTGCCAGCAGGAGCGAAGCCAGGGGAAGAACAAGGCGACCGCCATGAAGATGCTGCGCGCCGCGCTGTACCAGCGGAAGCTCGAGGAACAGGAGGCGGCCCGGGCCCTGGTCGAGGCCACCAAGACCGACAATTCGTGGGGCAACCAGATCCGTTCGTACGTCTTCCAGCCCTACACCATGGTCAACGACCACCGCACCGAGCTCAAGGTGGGCGACGTGCAGAAGGTGATGGACGGCGACATCGACGCCTTCATCGAAGCCTACCTGAAGAGCACCGGGGGGAGGGCCGCGTGAGCGACGAGATCCGCTCGTTCGTGGAAGAGGCGCGCCGCGCCAAGCTCGACGAGCTGCGCGCCGCCGGGATCGAGCCGTTCGGCTACTCCTTCCGGCGGACCTTCACGGCCGCCGCCGCAGTGGCGGCGTACGACGACGCCATGGGCGACGACGGCCCCGAGGTCGCGGTGGCGGGTCGGCTCGTGTCCTACCGCCGGCAGGGCAAGACCGCCTTCGCGCACCTCGAGGACGTGTCCGGCCGCCTCCAGCTCTACTTCCGCCAGGACGCCCTGGGTCCTGCCTGGGGCCTCGTCCAGCTCCTCGACCTCGACGACCATGTCGGGGTGCACGGGAAGCTCTTCCGGACCCGCACCGGGGAGGTCACGGTGCGCGTCAGCGCCGTCGAGTTGCTCGCCAAGTCACTCCGGCCGCTCCCGCGCGGGAAGACCGCGGTCGACGATTCTGGGGAGGCCGTCACCTTCGGCGGGCTGGCGGACCCCGAGGTCCGGTACCGCCAGCGCTACGCCGACCTCGCGGTGCACCCGGAGGTGCGCGACGTCTTCCGCATCCGGGCGCGCGCCGTCTCCTGGCTGCGGCGGTTCCTCGACGAGCGCGGCTTCCTCGAGGTGGAGACGCCGATCCTCCAGCCGCTCTACGGCGGGGCCGCGGCGCGGCCCTTCGTGACCCATCACAACGCCCTGGACATGCCGCTCTACCTGCGGATCGCGGACGAGCTCTATCTCAAGCGGCTGCTGGTGGGCGGCCTGGAGCGGGTGTACGAGATCGGCCACGACTTCCGGAACGAGGGGATGGATCGCACGCACAACCCCGAGTTCACCATGCTCGAGTGCTACCAGGCGTACGCCGACTACCGGGACATGATGGAGCTGACGGAGGCGATGGTCAGCGGCCTGGTGGAGCACTGCTGCGGCACCCTCCGGCTCGAGCGGGGCGGCCAGGTGCTCGACTTCACCCCGCCCTGGCCGCGCGTCTCCTTCGTCGAGGGCGTCCGCCTGCGCAGCGGGCTCGACGTGTGCGAGGCGCCGGACGCCGTCATGCGGGAGCGCCTCGTGCGCACCGGCGTGAGCGCGGAGGAGGCCGCCACCTTCAGCGGCGGGAAGCTGCAGGACGAGATGTTCAAGGCGTTCCTGGAGCCGGAGCTGGTCCAGCCGACGTTCGTGGTCGACTATCCGCTGGCCCTCTCCCCGCTCGCCAAGCCGCACCGGGCCGACGCCCGCCTCACGGAGCGGTTCGAGCTCTTCGTGCAGGGCAGGGAACTGGCCAACGCGTTCAGCGAACTCAACGACCCGGACGACCAGCGGCGCCGGTTCGAGGACCAGGCGCGCCAGCGCGCGGCGGGCGACGACGAGGCCCAGCTCCACGACGCCGACTTCATCCGGGCGCTCGAGTACGGGATGCCGCCGGCCGGCGGGCTCGGCGTCGGCGTGGACCGCCTGCTCATGGTGCTGACCGGGTTGCCGTCCATTCGTGACGTCATCCTCTTCCCGGCAATGCGGCCGGAATGAGCCCGCCCGCCGCCACCGGCTTCCGGGAACTCTTCCGCTTTCCCTCCCGGCTCGAGCGGCGCATCGCCGTCCGGTACCTCCGGAGCCGGCGGGGGCGGCGCGGCGCGTCCCTGAGCACCACCATCTCGATCGGCGGCATCGCCGTCGGGATCATGGCGCTCATCGTGGTGCTGGGCGTCATGAACGGGCTGCGCGACGACCTGCGCGACCGCATCCTCGTCGCCAACCCGCACCTCCGGATCCTGACCTTCGGCGGCAGCCTCCGGATGGACCACTGGACCGACGTGCTGGCGCGGATCCGTGCCGACTCCAGCGTCGTGGCGGCGGCTCCGGAAGTCGTCACCCAGTCCCTCATCATCAACGCGTCGAAGTACCCGGAGGCCGTCAACATCCTCGGCCTCGACACCGCGGCGGTCTCGCTTCCCGTTACCGCGATCCAGGAGCATGTGGACGGTGGCGTGCTGTCATTCCAGACGACGGACACGTCCGCCGACGGGGCTGTCCTGCTCGGCCGGAGGCTTTCCGAGCGCCTGGGCGCCTTTCCCGGCGACATCGTGGAGCTGATCCCGCCCACCGCGGCCCAGGTCAACCCGGCGCTCGGTTACGCCTTCCCGAGATTCTGGAAGTTCCAGGTGAGCGGCACCTTCGAGACGGGGATGTACCAGTACGACAACCAGTTCGTCCTCATGGACCGGGAAACGGCCCAGCGGTTCGCGGGCCTCGACAGCGCCGTCACCGGCATCCAGGTGCGGGTCGGCGACGCCTGGGATGCGCCGCGCATCGGACAGGAATTGGCGGAGTCGCTCGGGATCATCTCCTACCGCAGCCTCGACTGGCAGGAACAGAACGGCGCGCTCTTCGCCGCGCTGCAGCTCGAGAAGCTGGCGATGGGGCTGGTCATCTTCTTCATCATGATCGTCGCGGCGTTCAACATCGTGGGCACGCTCACGATGCTGGTCACCGACAAGACGCGGGAGATCGGCATCCTCGAAGCGATGGGGCTTCCCGCCGGCTCCATCGGCCGGATCTTCCTGGCCCAGGGCGCCATCATCGGCGTCGTCGGGGTGGCCATCGGGCTGGCCGCGGGGCTGGCGATCGCGTTCGTGGTCGACCGGAGCGGCTGGGTCCGCATCAACGCGGCCATCTACGGTATCGACCGGCTTCCGGTGCACGTCCAGCCGGCCGACCTGGTCGTGGTCATCGCGGCCGGGTTCCTGGTGGCGGTGGCGGCCACGCTGTACCCCTCTCGCGCGGCCACCCGGCTCACGCCGGTGGACGCGATCAGGCACGAATGAGCGTCGTTCTCGAGGCCCGCGGGGTGCGCAAGCGCTATGTCGGCGGCGACGGCTCGCCGATCGACGTGCTCGCCGGGGTGGACCTGAGCGTCTCCCGTGGAGAGTTCGTGGCCATCATCGGCGCCAGCGGCTCCGGGAAGAGCACGCTCCTGCACCTGCTCGGCGCGCTCGACGAGCCGACCGGCGGCGAGGTCCTGTTGGACGGGGCACCGTACGCCGCGATGACCGCGGCGCAGCTCGCGGCGCTGCGGAACGCGCGGATCGGGTTCGTCTTCCAGTTCCACCACCTGCTTCGCGAGTTCAACGCCCGCGAGAACGTGATGATGCCGCTGCTGATCGCCGGGGCGGGGGACGCGGCGGCGGGCGCGCGGGCCGACGCGCTGCTCGAGGCGGTCGGGCTCTCGGCGCGCCGGCTCCACCTGCCGACGCAGCTGTCCGGCGGCGAGCAGCAACGGGTGGCGGTCGCGCGAGCCCTGGCCAATGCGCCCGCGGTGGTCCTGGCCGACGAACCGTCGGGCAACCTCGACCATGCGCACAGCGAGAATCTGCACGAGATCTTTGCGGGGCTGGCGCGCGACTTCCAGACCGCCCTCGTGGTGGTGACGCACAACCGGCACCTGGCGGTCCGCGCCGATCGCCTGCTGGCGATGGAGTCCGGGCTCCTGGTGCCCGCGGCGCGGGAGGCGATGCCGGCATGACCTGTCAGCAATGCGGCGAGCGCGAGGCGGTGGTCCTCCTGAAGAAGGTCGAGGGAGGCGAGGTGCGGGTGCTGCACCTCTGCGAGCGCTGCGCGGCCGAACGCGGAGTGCCGGAAGGGGAGGAGGCAGCCAAGACGCCGCTGGGGGCGTTCCTCGCGGCCATGGGCGGCGACGCCCCCGGCGAGTCGCCCCTGAGCAGCGCGGCGGCGCTGGCGGAGTGCCCCGGCTGCGGCGCGACGCTGCAGGACTTCCGGCGCACCGGCCGCCTCGGCTGCGCGACCTGCTGGACCACCTTCGAGGGACCGCTCCGCGGGCTCCTGCGCCGGGTGCACGGTGCGACGCGGCATGTCGGCGAGTTCTACGTCCAGCCGGGGGCGGAGCCGGCCGACCAGGCCGCGCTGGTGCGGCGGCTGCGGGAGCAGCTCGCCGTGGCGGTGGGCGACGAGAATTTCGAGCAGGCCGCCGAGCTGCGGGACCGCCTGCGAGGGCTCGAGTGATCGACCTGACCCTGCTGGCGGACGGCGGCATCGGCTGGATCGACGCCTCGGGGCCGGCCAGCCCCCTCGTGCTGTCCACGCGCATCCGGCTGGCGCGGAATCTCGCGGGGCGGCCCTTCGCCACGCGAAACTCGGCGGAGGACCGCGAGGCGATCGCCGACGCGGTGGCGGGCGCGGTCGCGGGCACCGAGGCGCTGGGGCGCGCGGCGAGCTTCCGGCTCGACCGGCTCGACCTGCGCGACCGGCTGCTGCTGCATGAACGCCACCTGGTGAGCAAGGAGCTGGCGGGCCTCGGCGGGGAGCCCGCCCCGGTCGGGGCCATGCTCCTGGTGCAGGACCGGGTCGGCGCGATGGTGAACGAGGAGGATCACCTCAGGCTCCAAGGGGTCGTTTCCGGGTTCGCCCTGGAGGCTGCCTACGCCGAGGTGGACCGGCTGGACAGTGAACTGGGGCAACGACTTGCCTTCGCATTTCACCCGGAGTTTGGTTACCTTTCCGCCTGTCCTACCAACGTCGGAACCGGCCTGCGCGCCTCGGTCCTGATTCACCTGCCCGGGCTGGTGCTGACCAAGGAAATCTCGAAGGTGCTGCAGGGGCTGGCCCAGGTCGGCCTGGCGGTGCGAGGCTTGTACGGCGAGGGGAGCGAGGTCGTCGGCAACTTCTTCCAGTTGTCGAACCAGACCACCCTCGGCAAGTCGGAGCGGGACCTCCTCGATCACCTCGGCAAGATGGTCCGCGAGGTGATGACCTACGAGGAAGAGGCGCGGGCGGTGCTGCTGCGCGACGCCCGTGCGGTGATCGAGGACAAGGTCTGGCGCGCCTACGGGCTCCTGCGGTACGCCCGGGCGATTTCCTACGAGGAGGCGATGAACCTCCTCAGCGGCGTGCGGCTCGGGGTGGGACTGCAGGTGATCCCCGACGTCGGGTTCTACGCCCTCAACAAGATGCTGGTTCACACGCAGCCGGCGCACCTGGCCTCGGCGCATGGCGTGGCGATCGACGATCCGTCGCTCGCCGTCCACCGCGCCGACTTCGTGCGGACGCTGCTGCAAGACGAAGGACGGCGAGCAGGGTGACCCCATGAACGGCTACAATTTCACCGACCGCGTCCGGAAGGTCCTCCAGATGGCCCGCGAAGAGGCGGCCCGTCTGCACCACGAGT
Source organism: uncultured Gemmatimonadales bacterium (assembly GCA_963777835.1). Lineage (GTDB taxonomy): Bacteria > Gemmatimonadota > Gemmatimonadetes > Gemmatimonadales > GWC2-71-9 > SPDF01. The sequence goes on from CAVZRK010000006.1 coordinate 474,307, forward strand.
ATGTCGGCACCGAGCACATCCTCCTCGGGCTGATTCGCGAGGGCGAGGGCGTCGCCGCCGGCGTCCTGCAGAACCTGAACGTGGACCTCGAGGACATCCAGCAGAAGATCGAGGAGACCGTCAAGCGCGGGAAGGCGGCCGCGGCCTCGGGTCCCGACCTGCCGTACACCTCGCGCGCCAAGAAGGTGCTCGAGCTGGCCATGGTCGAGGCCCGCGAGCTCAACCACTCCTACGTCGGCACGGAGCACCTGCTCCTCGGGCTGCTGCGGGAGGAAAAGGGCATCGCGGCGCAGGTGCTGGCCGACGCCGGCGTGAGCCTCGAGCAGTCGCGCGCCGAGACCCTCCGCATCCTGGGCAGCGACCTCCCGCCGTCGGCGCCCGCGGCGCCCGCGGGGCAGCCGCAGCCGGCGGCCAAGTCCGAGAAGAAGTCCAAGACTCCCGCGCTCGACCACTTCTGCCGCGACCTCACCCAGCTCGCCGCCGAGGGCCAGCTCGACCCGACCATCGGGCGCGCCTCGGAAATCGAGCGCGTGATGGAAATCCTGGCGCGCCGCAAGAAGAACAACCCGGTGCTGATCGGCGAACCCGGCGTGGGCAAGACGGCCATCGTGGAGGGGCTCGCGCTCCTCATCGCCAGCGGCCAGTGCCCCGACGTCCTGCGCGACCACCGCGTCCTGTCGCTCGATATGGCGGCGGTCATCGCCGGGCACCAAGTACCGCGGCCAGTTCGAGGAGCGGCTCAAGGCGGTCATGAACGAGATCGCCCAGAACCGCAACATCGTCCTGTTCATCGACGAGCTGCACACGCTCGTCGGCGCGGGGGCGGCGGAAGGGGCCATCGACGCGTCGAACATGCTCAAGCCGGCGCTGGCGCGCGGCGAGCTGCAGTGCGTGGGCGCCTCGACCCTCAACGAGTACCGCAAGTACATCGAGAAGGACGGCGCGCTCGAGCGGCGATTCCAGACGGTCGTCGTGGAGCCTCCCTCGATCGACGAGACCTTCGAGATCCTCAAGGGCCTGCGCAAGAAGTACGAGGACCACCACCGCGTGAGCATTCCCGACGAGACGCTCCGCGCCGCGGCCCAGCTCTCCGAGCGGTACATCACCGATCGGTTCCTGCCGGACAAGGCCATCGATGTCATCGACGAGGCGGGCGCCCGCGCCCGGCTCGCCTCGCAGGCGCCGCCGCCCGAGGTGGCCGCGCTCAAGGGCGACCTCGACAAGGTGAACGTGGACAAGGAAGAGGCGGTCCGCGACCAGAACTTCGAGCGCGCGGCCTCGCTGCGCGACCGCGAGCGCGACCTGCAGAACCAGATCCGCCTCCGCCAGGAGGAGTGGGAAAAGGACCGGCAGACCCGGCGGCCGACCATCGACGAGGAGGCCATCGCCTTCATCGTCTCCCGGTGGACGGGCATCCCGGTGACCCGGATCCAGGAGGCCGAGGCCTCCCGCCTGCTCCGGATGGAGGAGGAGATCCACGGGTCCGTCGTCGGCCAGGATGAAGCCATCCGCGCCGTCTCGCGCGCCATCCGGCGCTCCCGCGCCGGGCTCAAGGACCCGAACCGGCCCATCGGCTCGTTCATCTTTTCCGGTCCCACCGGCGTCGGCAAGACCGAGCTGGCGCGCGCGCTGGCCAAGTTCCTCTTCGCCGACCCCTCGGCGCTCATCCGTGTCGACATGTCGGAGTACATGGAAAAGTTCTCCGTGTCCCGGCTGATCGGCGCGCCGCCCGGCTACGTGGGGTACGAGGATTCCGGCACGCTCACCAAGCTGGTGCGCCGCAAGCCGTACTCCGTGGTCCTGCTCGACGAAATCGAGAAGGCCCACCCCGACGTGTTCAACATCCTGCTCCAGGTGCTCGACGAAGGCCACCTGACGGACAACTACGGCCGGATGATCGACTTCAAGAACACCGTGGTCATCATGACCTCGAACGTCGGCGCGCGCGACATCACCCAGTCCAAGAGCCTCGGGTTCCACACCAAGGACGCGAGCGCGTCGTTCGAGACCATGGCCGGCAAGGTCAAGGAGGAGATGGCGAAGGTCTTCAACCCCGAGTTCCTCAACCGCCTGGACGATGTCATCGTCTTCCACCCGCTGAGCCGGGAGCACATCGCGGAGATCGTCAGCATCCTCCTGCGCGAAGTCGCCCGGCGGCTCGGCGACCAGGTGCGGCTGACCCAGGCGGCCACCGACTTCCTGGCGGAACAGGGCTACGACCAGCAGTACGGCGCCCGTCCGCTCAAGCGCGCCATCCAGAAGTACGTCGAGGATCCGCTGAGCGAGAAGATCCTGCTCGGCGAGATCGGCCGCGGCGACGAGATCGAGGTCGATCTCGGACCCGACGGCAAGTCGCTGGCGTTCCGCGCCCTGACCGGGACGCAGGCCTGAGTCGTGCGAGGCCGGACGCCCTCACGGCGGGGGCGGCCGGCCGCGCGTCCGGACGCCCTCCCCTGATGCTTCGTCGCTGCATCCCCCTGCTGGCCCTCCTGGTCCTGGCAGCGCAACCGCTGCGCGGGCAGGATCTGGCCTCGCCCCCGGTCGACAGCCTCGTCGTCGAGGGCAACAAGCGCCTCACCGAGGCCCAGATCCTGGGCACCTCCGGGCTGGTGGTCCACCAGCCGGTCACCTATCGCGACATCCAGCGCGCCATCACCGCCCTGTTCCAGACCGGCCAGTTCGACGACGTCCGGATCGAGCAGCGCGAGGCCAGCGGGCTCCTCATCCTGGTCATCATCGTCCGGGAGCGGCCGATCCTGGCCAGCTGGAGCCTGCTGGGCGTGCGACAGCTGCCGGAGCAGTCGGTGCGCGACCGGGTCACTCTTGTCGTGGGACGGCCCCTCGACCGGAGCGCCGTGGCACAGAGCCGGGCCAGCATCGATTCCGCGTACGCCGACAAGGGGTACTTCCAGGCGCAGACCACGGTCAGCGAGTTTGCCCAGCCGGACGGATCGGTGCAGCTGGTCTTCCAGGTGGTGGAGGGGATGCGGATCTCGATCAGCCAGATCCTGGTGTCCGGCAACGAGCGCTTCACGGACAAGCAGGTGGCCAAGCACATGGACACCAAGCCGGAGGGGTTCCTCTGGTTCCAGAAGGGGACCTACGACGAGGACAAGGTCGAGTCGGACATGCGGCAGCAGCTCCCGCTGTTCTACGGTTCCAAGGGCATGATCGACTTCCAGGTCATCAAGGACACGGTGCTGGCGGATCCCGAGACCGGCAAGGCCGCCCTGTCGCTGACGGTGGAAGAGGGCAGGGTGTACTACGTCGGTACCATGGACCTGATCGGCAACCGCCGGTACTCGGCCGACGAGCTCGGGGCGTATTACCCCTTCGGCGGCGCGGCGGCCATCCAGAGCGGCAAGCCCGTCGTGAGCCAGCCGTTCAACCGCGCCGCGTGGGAGGCGGCCACCAACCGGCTGAAGGACCTGTATCTCAACACCGGATACATCTACTCGCGGGTGACCCCGGAAGAGAGCCGGCGCATCGCCGAGGACGGCACGCCGATGATCGACCTGCGGTGGCGGATCGAGGAGGGCGCCCCCGCCACCATCAACCGCATCATCATCCTCGGCAACGACGTGACCCATGAGTCCGTCATCCGGAGCGCCATCGTCATCTTCCCGGGGTCGGTGTTCAACCGGGAGCTGCTGATCCGCAGCTACCAGAACATCTCGAACCTCGGGTTCTTCCAGCCGCTGCCCCCGCCCGACGTGGCGCCCACCGAGAACGGCCAGGACGTGGACATCACCTTCACCGTGGTGGAGAAACGGACCGGCAACGTCAACTTCGGCGCCTCGCTGGGGCAGGGCACGGGCCTCGGCGGCTTCCTCGGACTGGAGGAGCCGAACCTGTTCGGGCGGGGCAAGCGCGGCCGGTTCCAGTGGCAGTTCGGCAAGAACGTGAACGACTTCAACCTCTCGTACACCGACCCGTCCATCCAGGGGTCGCGCGTGTCCGGGACGCTGGCGCTGTTCAATTCGCGGCAGCGCTACATCGTCGGCGACCTCGGCCGCCGAGAGCAGAAGGGCGGGTCCGTCCAGGTCGGCTTCCCGGTGTTCGGCTCCCGCTACACCCGGCTCTTCACCTCGTACAGCCTGATGAGCATCAGCTACGCCGGCGGGTCGATCAGCCTCCGCGAGCGGTACAGCTGCTCACAATGCGTGAAATCCACGGTCGGGTTCAGCCTCGTCCGGGACACCCGGGTCGGCCTCCCGTTCGCCACCGGCGGCAGTCGGGTCACCACCAACCTGGAGTTCACCGGCGGCGTCCTGGGCGGCGACGGCGACTTCCAGAAGCTGGAATACGAGGGGCAGTGGTACGTGCCCCTGGGCGGCCTCGGCGGCACCGCCCAACTCGGCACCGGGATCAAGTTCGTCCTCGGACTCACCGCCAAGGCGGGGTGGATCTTCGGCGACGCAGGGCCGTTCTTCACCGACCTGTACTCCATGGGCGGCGTGCAGTACGGCATCCCGCTCCGCGGCTACGAGGAGTTCTCCATCACGCCGGACGGGTACAATCCGTTCTCCAGCTCGACCCGCGCCAGCGCCAACGCCTTCGGGCAGTCCTACGCCGCCTTCACGGCGGAAGCCGGGGCCCGGATGAGCCAGTCGCTCTACGTGAACCTCTTCTTCGACGCGGGCAACGTCTACCGCACCCCGTCACAGTTCGATCCCGCCCGCCTCTACCGCGGCGTGGGCGTTGGAGTAGCTTTGATCTCGCCGCTGGGCCCGATCGGGATCGACCTGGCCTACGGCATCGACCGGCTGAACATCGATGGGCAGCCGGACCCAAGCTGGAAGTTGCACTTCAAGATCGGCAACATCTTCTGAGGACTGCAGTTCCATATTCACTGACATCCAGGCAGGAGTTTACGATGGGACGGATTTTCACCGCACTTTCACTCGCCGGGCTCGCGACCGGCCTCGTGGCGCTGCCGGCCTCGGCCCAGCAGTCCAGCAGCAAGGTCGGGTTCATCAATTCCCGGCTGGTGCTCGCCGCGGCGCCAGGCTACGCCAAGGCCGAATCGCTCTACGCCGGCGAGGTCGCCGGCTTCCGGCTCGAAGTGCAGAAGTTGCAGGCCTCGCTCGACTCGGCGGTGCAGTCGTTCCAGCAGAGCTCGGTCGTGCTGAGCCCCTCCGCCCGCACCGCCAAGCAGAAGGAACTCGAGGCCCAGCAGCAGCAGCTCGAGAAGCGCATGCAGGAACTGCAGGAGAAGGCGGTCCAGCGCGAACGGGACCTGATCGAGCCCATCCAGCAGCGCGTGACCTCGGTCGTCGAGGGCGTCCGTGCGGCCGGCGGGTACGCCATGATCTTTGATGTCGGGGTGCAGAACTCCGGCATCGTCGCGGCCGACCGTTCGCTGGACCTGACCCAGAAGGTCATCGACCAGCTGAAGGCCGGCGGCGGCAGCTGAGCCGGTGACGATTTCCACGCTCACGGCACAGGCGGTCGCTGACCTCGTCGGCGGCCGCCTGCTTGGCAATGGGGCGCTGCCCCTGACCGACGTCGGCCCGCTCGACCGGGCCGACGGCGCCACGCTGTCGCTGCTGAGCGGCCCGCGGTACGTGGAGGCGTTCGCCCGGTCGGCGGCGGGCGCGGTGTTGTTGCGCGCCGAGCACGCCGAGGTGGCCGGCGGGCCCATGACCAGGATCGTCGTGGACGACCCGGCCGCCGCCCTGCTCAAGGTGGTGCCGGTCCTCATTCCCGAGCCTGCGGTCGAGTGGGGCGTGGCGCCGACGGCCGTCGTCGGCCCCGGGGCCACCTGGCGCGGCGAAGTGCAGATCGGGCCCCACGCGGTGCTGGGGCGGGACGTGCGCCTCGGGTCCGGGTGCCGGATCGGCCCGGGGGCGGTGCTGGAGGACGGCGTGGTGGCCGGGGACGACTGCGACATCGGGCCGAACGTGGTCTGCCACCGCGGGACGCGGCTCGGGAACCGGGTGCGGCTCAAGGCCGCCGCGGTGATCGGGGGGGACGGCTTCGGGTTCGCCTCCGGCGCCGGCGGGCACCGGCCGATCCGCCACGTCGGCGGCTGCGTGCTCGAGGACGATGTGCAGGTCGGGTCCCACTCCTGCGTGGACCGCGGGAGCCTCGACGACACCGTCATTGGGGCGGGGACGAAGATCGACAACCTCGTCCACCTCGCCCACAACGTCCAGACCGGCCGAGGCTGCCTCATCATGGCCGGGGTCGGGGTGGCGGGCAGCACGCGCATGGGGAACGGCGTCATCCTCGCCGGCCAGGTCGGCGTGACCGGGCACATCACGCTGGGTGACGGCGTCCGGGTCAGCGCGCAGTCGGGGATCGGCCAGGACGTCCCCGCCGGGACCGACATGGGCGGGAGCCCGGCGCGGCGCCAGCGCGACTACCTCCGTGCCCAGTCCGCCCTGTACCGGGTGGCCAAGATCATCAACCAGCTCGAAGAACTCGTGTCGAAGCGAGGTGACCGTGGCTAGGCGTACGATCGATCGGGAAGTCTCCCTCAGCGGGGCGGGTCTCCACACCGGCGCCGTCGTGACCGCCACCTTCCGGCCGGCGCCCGCCGGACGCCGGGTGGTATTCCGCCGCACCGACCTGCCCGGGACGCCCGAGATCGCGGCCCGGCTCGAGGAGGTCGAGGCGACCGACCGCCGCACCGTGCTGGGCCAGGGCGCGCAGGCGATCCACACCGTGGAGCACGTCCTCGCCGCCGTGTGCGCCCTCGGGCTCGACGACCTCTACATCGACCTCGACGGCCCGGAGCCGCCGGCGCTCGACGGCTCCTTCCGGCCGTGGCTCGAGGCGCTGCAGGGCGCCGGCGAGCGGGTGCAGGACGGCGACCCGGTGGTCTTCCGCGTCCTCGCCCCGTTCACCGTCACCGAGGGTGCGTCGAGCTACGTGGTCTCGCCCGCGGGCGCCATGCGCGTCACGGTGGCCATCGACTTTCCGCATCCGCTCATCGGCTCCCAGGCGGGGAGTTACGAGGTGACGCCGGAGGTCTTCGGGCGCGAGCTCGCCGGCGCGCGCACCTTCGGCTTTGTGCACGAGGTCGAGGCGCTCAAGGCCAAGGGCCTCATCCAGGGCGCCACGCCCGGGAACGCGGTGGTGCTCACCGACACCGGGCTGGTGGACGGCACCACGCTCCGGTGGCCTGACGAGTTCGTGCGCCACAAGGCCGCCGACCTCGTCGGCGACCTGGCCCTGATCGGCGGCCGGGTGCAGGCCCACATCGTCGCCACGCGGCCCAGCCACCAGGGCAACATCGCGCTCGCGCGCGCCATCGCCCGGACCGGGCAGCGCGAGGGCGGGATCGCCATGGACATCGGCCGGATCCTCGACGTGATCCCCCACCGGTATCCGTTCCTGCTGGTGGACCGGATCATCGAGATGGAAGGCAAGAAGCGGATCGTGGGGATCAAGAACGTCACCATCAACGAGCCGTTCTTCCAGGGGCATTTCCCCGGGCACCCGATCATGCCCGGCGTGCTCGTCATCGAGGCGATGGCGCAGGTGGGCGGGATGCTGCTCCTCGGCTCGCTGGTCGAGATGACGGAGGAGAAGGTCATCTACTTCATGTCGCTCGACAACGTGAAGTTCCGGCGGCCGGTGCTCCCCGGCGACCAGCTCCGGTTCGAGCTCGAGATGGTCCAGTTCCGCGGGAAGACCTGCAAGATGAAGGGCGTCGCGTACGTCGACGGAAAGGTGGCCGTCGAGGCGGAGATGATGGCCGCCGTGGTGGACCGGTGACCGTCCGCATCCACCCGACCGCGCTGGTGGACCCCGGCGCGACGCTCGGCGAGCGCGTCGAGGTCGGCCCCTTCGCGATCATCGGCCCCGACGTGGTGGTGGGCGACGGCTGCCGCATCGGGCCGCGCGCCACGCTGGAGCGCTACGTGCGCCTCGGGGCGGGCGTCAGCGTCGGCGAGGGCTCCCTGCTGGGCGGCCCGCCGCAGGACTTCAAGTTCAAGGACGAGGAGACCTGGGTCGAGGTGGGGCCGGGCACCGTCATCCGCGAATACGCGACGATCAACCGTGGCACCGCCGCCACCGGAAAGACGGTGGTCGGCGCCAACTGCTTCCTGATGTCCTACGTCCACATCGCGCACGACTGCCGGGTGGGCGACCGGGTCATCATCGCCAACGCCACGCAGGTGGCCGGGCACGTGACCATCCACGACTACGCGAACCTGAGCGGCCTGGCGGCGGTGCACCAGTTCGTCACCATCGGCAGTTACGCCTTCGTGAGCGGCTGCACCCGCGTCAACCAGGACGTGCCGCCGTACGTGAAGGCGGCGGGCAACCCGATGGAACTCTACGGCCTCAACTCGATCGGCCTGCAGCGCGCCGGCTTCGCGCCGCAGACCATCGCCGGCCTCAAGCGGGCCTACCGCCTGTTCTTCAACTCCGACCTCAACCTCGGCCAGGCGATCGAGCGGGCGCGGATGGACCTCCCCGACCTGCCCGAAATCGAGCGCTTCATCGGGTTCGTGGAATCCTCGGGGCGGGGCGTCCCGGCGTGAACGCCCCGCTGCCCGTCGGCGTGATCGGTGTCGGCGCGCTGGGGCGGCACCATGCGCGCCACCTCGCCACCCTCGACGGCGTGAAGCTCGTGGGCGTCTACGACGCCAATACGGAGACGGCCGAGCGGGTCGGGGCCGAGGTGGGGGCGCCGGCGGTGAGCGGGGTGGACGCGCTGCTTGGGCAGGTCAAGGCGGTTTCGATCGCCGTCCCCACCTCCCTCCACGCGGAGGTCGGCCTGCGCGCGCTGGAGCGCGGCGTGGCCGTCCTCATGGAAAAGCCGCTGGCCGCCACGCTGGCCGAGGCCGACGCCCTGGTGGCCGCCGCCGCGCAGGCCGGCGTCGTCCTGCACGTGGGCCAGATCGAGCGCTACAACCGCGCGGTCCGCGCCGCCCTCCCCGCGGTGGAGAATCCCCGGTACATCGAGGCCGAGCGGATCGCGCCCTATTCGCCGCGCGGCACCGACGTCTCGGTGGTGCTCGACCTGATGATCCACGACCTCGACCTGCTCCTCGCGCTCACCGGGTCGCCGGAAGTCACCGACGTCCGCGGCATCGGGGCCGCGGTGCTTTCCTCCCACCTCGACATGGTCAACGCGCGGCTCGAGCTCCCGGGCGGCACGGTGGCGTCGATCACCGCCTCCCGCATCGGACGGCAGCGGGTGCGGCGGGTCCGGATCTACCAGGACACCGGATACCTCACCCTCGACCTCGCCTCCGGGCACGCCACCTTCCTGCGGGTGCGGCCGAGCTGGAAGCGCGGCACCGGGACCAGTCTCGAGGAGGTCGTGGAGGAGATCGTGCTCGAGGCGCCCGAGGGCGACGCGCTCCGGCTCGAGCTGACCGAGTTCGTGCGCGCGGTCCGCGGCGAGCGGAACCGCGGCGTGACGGGCGTGGAGGGCCGCGCCGCGCTCGACCTCGCCTTGCGTGTGGGCGCGGTGGTGCGACCGGCATGACCGGCGACGCCCCCCGGATCCTGGTCTCCGCGGGGGAACCATCGGGGGACCTGCACGGGGCGGAGGTCGTCGCCGCGCTTCGGGCGCGGTGGCCCTCGGCGACCATCGACGGCGTCGGCGGCCCGCGGATGGCCGCCGCCGGGGCCAGCCTCCTCTTTCCGATGGAGCGCCTGAGCGCGATGGGCGCCGTCGAGATCGTCCGGCGGGTGCCCGCGCACTTGGAGCTGTACCGGTCGCTCACGGCGGACTTCCGCCGGCGGCGGTGGGACCTCTACCTGCCCATCGACTACCCGGGGTTCCACCTGCGGACGGCCCGGGCCGCGCACGAGGCGGCCATCAAGGTGTTGTACTACATCCCGCCGCAGCTCTGGGCATGGCGCCCCGGCCGGGCCCGGCGGCTGGCCGCCGCGGTGGACCGGCTCGCGGTGGTGTTGCCGTTCGAGCCGGCCTTCTTCGCGGGGGTCGGGCTCGAGGCCACCTACGTGGGGCATCCCCTCCTCGACCGGGCGCCGGCGCCGTCGCGGGAGGCCGCCCGCAGCTCGCTGGGTCTTGCGCCGGGCGCGCGGGTGCTGGCGCTCTTCCCGGGGAGCCGGGAGCAGGAAGTCCGGAGCCACTGGGAGACGTTTCGTGCGGTGGCGGACCAGCTCCGCGCGTCGGGCCGGTGCGACGAGGTCGTGGTGGCCGTCACGCCGGCCGGCCGCTATCCCGACCCGGGGCAGGCGCGACTCGTCGCCGATCCGCGGACGGTGCTGGCGGCCGCCGACGCCTGCCTCGCCAAGTCCGGCACCACGACACTGGAGGCGGCGCTGGCCGACGTGCCGATGGCGGTGGCGTACCGGATGCACCCGCTCACCTTCGCGGTGGCGCGCCGGCTCGTGACGGTGCGGTGGGTGAGCCTGGTCAATCTGGTCGCCGACCGCGAAGTCGTGCCGGAGTTCCTGCAGGAGGCGATGACCGTCCCGGCGCTGGTCGGGGCGCTCGGCGATCTCCTCACTCCCGGGCACCCGGCGCGGCAGGCGCAGCTGGAAGCGCTCGCGGAGGTCCGCGGCCGGCTCGGCAGCCCGGGGGCGTCCGCCAGGGTGGCGGACATCGCGGCGGAGCTGCTGGCCACGTGAAGATCAAGGTCCCGCCGAAGGCGGTGGACTGGGTCGTGCACCCCGTGGCCCGGGCGGTGGCGGGGAGCTGGCGGTTCGAGCGGGTCAACCGCGGCGCCTGGGACGGGCTGGTCGCCGCGGGGCGCGGGTTCGCCTGCATGCTCTGGCACGAGGCGCTGTTGCCGCTGCTCTGGCACCACCGCGACGCGCACGCGGTCATCGTCGTGAGCCAGGCCCGCGACGGGCAGTACCTGTCGGACTTCGCGGAGGCGATCGGCTATCGGCTGGTGCGCGGATCGAGCTCGCGCGGCGCGGTGGGGGCGCTGCTCGCCGCCGCCCGGGAACTGCGGGGCGGGGCGATCGTGGCGCTGACCCCGGACGGGCCGCGAGGCCCGCGGCGGGAGCTGAAGCCGGGGGTCCTGGCCGCCGCGCAGCGGGCCGGCGTGCCGGTACTGCCGGTGCACGCCGTGGCCGACCGCGCGTGGCGGCTACATTCATGGGATCGCTTCTGCATCCCGAAGCCCTTCGCCCGGGTGCGCGTGGCCTACGGCACGCCGATCGTCATCGCGGGGGGCGCGGAGCAACTGGCGGTGGCCGAGGCGGCAGCGCGGCTCGCCATGGACGAGGTCGAGAGGATGGCGCAATGGCCCGACGGCACGGCGACACACACCGGCTGATCCGCTGGCTCTGGACCAGCCGCCGGCTGGACGCCAGGCTGGCGCGCGTCGGTCTCCTGCCGGCCGCGGTGGTCTGGCGGGCCGGGATGGGACTCCGCGAGTTCTCGTTCCGGCGCGGCTGGCGGGCGGCGCACACCCTGCCGCTGCCGTCGGTGGCCGTCGGCAACCTCACGGTGGGCGGCTCGGGCAAGACGCCGATCGCCGCGTGGATCGCCCGGCACTTTGCCGCGCGAGGCCGGCGGCCCGGGATCCTGCTCCGCGGGTACGGGGCCGACGAGGTGCTGGTCCATCGTCACGACGTCCCCGAGGCGGTGGTGGTCGCCAATCCCGACCGGCTGGCCGGCGCGGCCACCGCGGCGGCGGACGGGGCGGACGTGCTGGTCCTCGACGACGCCTTCCAGCGTCTCGACGTCCGCCGGGACCTCAATGTCCTGGTGGTGAGCGCCGAGACGACGCTGGCGGTCCGGTGGCCGCTGCCCGCCGGCCCCTGGCGCGAGGGGTGGGGGGCCATCGAGCGGGCCGACTTCGTGATCGTGACGCGGAAGCGCGCCACCCCCGAGGCGGCAGCGGGGCTGGCCGCCGAGATTTCGCGGACGACTGCCGTCCCGATCGCCATCGTGCACCTCGGCCTGCACCACCTCGAGGGGATGCTGAGTGGCGCGTCGCGCCCGGTCGAGAGCCTGCGCGGGGAGCGCGTGGTCGCCGCCACCGCCATCGCCGATCCGGACGCCTTCGTCGCCCAGGTGAAGGGGACGGGCGCCCAGGTGCAGGTCGCCACCTGGAAGGATCATTATGACTTCCGGGACGAGGACGTGGCGTGGCTGGCGCGGGCGGCCCGGAAGGCCGATCACGTGGTCCTGACGGCCAAGGACGCCGTCAAGCTCCGCGACCGCTGGCCCGCCAGCGCGCCGGAGCCGCTCGTAGCGATATTGAATGTCAGGTTCGAATCCGGGGGCGAGGCCTTTGCCGCGGCGCTCGACGCCCTCGTGCCACCCGTGAAGCGCCCGCAGTCCACCTGAAGGTCCGGACAACCCGGAGAGGAATATGACCAGCGTAAACGTGCGTACCGGCCAGGACGTCGTCCGCCCGGAGAAGGATACGTTTCTCGGCGAGGAAAACCCCTTCGAGGCGATGATGTCGCGCTTCGACTACGCGGCCAAGCGCCTGAGCCTCGACGCCGGCCTGTACAAGGTGCTCCGCAACCCCGAGAAGCAGATCACCGTGTCGATCCCGGTGCAGCGCGACGGGGGCGACGTCGAGGTGTACACCGGCTACCGCGTGCTGTACAACACCTCGCGCGGCCCGGCCAAGGGCGGCATCCGGTTCGACATGAACGTCACCCTGGACGAGGTGACGGCGCTCGCCGCGTGGATGACGTGGAAGTGCGCGGTGGTCAACATCCCCTTCGGCGGCGCCAAGGGCGGCGTGATCTGCGACCCCAGCACCATGTCCATGGGCGAGCTGGAGCGGCTGACCCGGCGCTACACGTCCGCCATCATCGATACCCTCGGCCCCGACAGCGACGTGCCGGCGCCGGACGTCAACACCAACGAACGCGTCATGGCGTGGATCATGGACACCTATTCCATGCACAAGCGCCACACCGTCACCGCGGTGGTCACCGGCAAGCCGGTCGAGATGGGCGGCTCGCAGGGGCGCCGGGAGGCCACCGGGCGCGGCTGCATGATCGTCACGCTCGAGGCCCTCAAGCGCCTCGGGATGCCGATCAAGGGCGCGCGGGTGGCGGTGCAGGGCTTCGGCAACGTCGGCTCGGTCGCGGCGGACCTGCTGGCCAAGCAGGGCGCCGTGGTCGTGGCCGTGAGCGACAAGTCGGGGGGGCTCTACAACGCCAAGGGATTCGACGTGAAGGATCTGCTCTCCTGGGTCAAGGAGAAGAAGGTCCTCGCCGGCTATCCCAAGGGCGATGTCATCACCAACGACCAGCTCTTGGCGTGCGACTGCGACGTCCTGGTGCCCGCCGCCATGGAGAACGTGATCACCAGCAAGAACGCCGGGAGCATCCAGGCCAAGATCATCTGCGAGGGCGCCAACGGCCCGACCACGGCCAAGGCGGACGCCATCCTGGAGCAGAAAGGGATTTTCGTCATCCCGGACATCCTGGCGAATGCCGGCGGCGTCACCGTCAGCTATTTCGAGTGGGTGCAGGACCGCAGCGGGTACTTCTGGGACGAGGACACCGTCAACCGGCGCCTCGAGCGGATCATGGTCACCTCGTTCGAGGAAGTGGCCGCCATGGCCGACAAGCACGCGGTGAACATGCGGATCGCGGCGTACATGCTGTCGATCGAGCGGGTCGCGGCGGTGCACCGGCTCCGCGGCATGTACGCCTGATCCGGCCGGCCGCGCGTGGAGTTGTGGCTGCTGGCCGTCGGCAAGCTCCGGCCCTGCTACCGCGAGGCCTGTGACGATTACCTTCGCCGCCTCGGACGGCGCGCGAAGGTGCATGAGGTGGAGGTGCGTGAAGCGGCCCGGGCTCCGACCCGGGCCGTTCAGCAGGCGGAAGAGGCGGACCGGCTCCGGGCCCGGATTCCGCCGCGGGCCCGGGTCGTGGCGCTGGCCCGGGAGGGACGCGGCTGGACCAGCGCCGAACTCGCCGGCCGCATCGCGCGGTGGGAAGCCGACGCACGGCCGCTGGTGTTCCTGGTCGGAGGCTCGACCGGACTCGACCCCGGCCTCGTCACCGAGTCCGAATCGGTCTGGAGCCTTGGGCCCCTCACGCTGCCCCACGAACTGGCACGCGTCGTGGTGGTCGAGCAGCTGTATCGCGCGGGCACGATCCTGCGCGGCGAACCGTACCACAAGGGGAGGTAGGGCTGGCCGAGTGGTTTGAGGACTGGTTCAACGAGGACTACCTCGCGCTCTACCCGCACCGCGACCAGGCGGAAGCCGATCGCGCCGTCGCCCTCCTGGTCCGCGTGCTGCCTTGGCGACGGGGATGGCGGGTCCTCGATGTCGGGTGCGGCGCCGGCCGGCATGCGCACGCGCTGGCCGCGGCCGGAGGCCGCCCGCTCGGACTCGACCTCTCGAGGGCGCTCCTGGAACGCGCGCGCGCCGCGGCCGTGCCGCTGGTGCGGGCCGACATGCGCCGGCTGCCGGTCCGCGCCGGATCGATGGACCTCGTCGTGAACCTCTTCACGAGCTTCGGGTACTTCGACCGCGACCAGGAGCACGCCGACGTCGTCCAGGGCATCCACGACGCGCTGGCGCCCGGCGGGTGGTTCGCCCTCGACTTCCTGAACGCCGACTCCGTGCGCGGCGGGCTGGTCGCGGAAGAGGTGCAGCACCTTCGCGTCGGGCGGGTGCGAATCACGCGCGAGCTGGTCGAGGAGGGGCGGCGGGTGGTCAAGACGATCGAGGTGCCCGATGGCCGCCGGTTCGTGGAGCGGGTCCGCCTCTTCCAGCCCGCCGAGCTCGAGACGATGCTGACGCGGGCCGGGTTCTCGGTGGAGTCACGGTTCGGCGATTACGCCGGCGGCCCGCTCGCCGCCGGCGCCCCGCGCGCCATCCTGGTCTCCCAGCGGACGCATTGATGCGCATCGTCCCGACTCCCATCGCCACGCCCGCCGCCTGGCCGTCGCCCATGCCGGGCGGCTTCGACCCGGCGCTCCTGCCCGCCATCATCGCGGGCCCGGGGCAGGAGTCGCTGCGCGCGCGCCTCGCCGAGCCGGACGTGCTCGTCGTCACGACGGGGCAGCAGCCCGCGCTCTTCACCGGACCGCTCTACGCGGTGCACAAGGCGCTGTCCGCCGCCGCGCTCGCCCAGGTGCTGTCCGCGCAGTGGGGCCGCTCCGTCGTCCCGCTCTTCTGGGTGGCGGGCGACGATCACGACTTCGCCGAGGCCAATCACGCCGCCTGGCTGCGGCCGGACGGCTCCCTCCATGTCGAGACCCTCCCGGATCGCCCACCCGAAGCTGCCCTCCGGCCGATGTCCCGCGAGCCGCTCGGCGCCGGGATCGAACCGGCGCTGTCCGCGCTGACGGCAGACCTCGCCGCCCTCGAGGGGCATCCCGAGGTGCTCCAGTGGCTGCGGTCGCACTTCCGCCCAGAGTCGACCCTCGCGGCGGCCAGCGGCGCCGCACTCGCCGAACTCCTCGCTCCCCTCGGCGTGCTCTGTCTCGACGGCTCCCACGATGCGTTGAAGGCCAGGGGAGCGCCGGTCCTGCGGCGGGCGCTCGAGGATGCGAGCGGCCTTGAGGCGGCCCTCGTGCAGCGCGCGGCGGCCCTGGCGGCGGCGGGCCGGAACCCGGGCGTCCCGGTGGGAGACGGAGCCACCCTCGTGATGGTCGAGGGAAGGGAAGGCAGGGACCGGCTCGTCGTGACCGACGCCGGGTTCCGGACCCGGCACAGCGGCGAGCGCTACACGCGCGAGGAAGTCCTCGGCCTCCTCGATCGGGAGCCGGGTCGCTTCTCCGGCAACGTGCTGCTGCGCCCTGTGCTCGAGCGATTCGTCCTCCCCACCGTCGCCTACGTGGCCGGGCCGGGCGAACTCCGGTACCTGGCCCTGGCCGATGCGGCGTACAGGCACCTCGGTGTCTCGCCGCAGTTGCCGGTCCCGCGCTGGTCCGGCCTGCTGGTGGAGCCGAGGGTGGATCGGGTGCTGGCCAAGTTCGGCGCGTCGCTGGAGGAGCTGCTCGCGCCCGCTGCGGGGCTCGAGTCCCGGGTGGCGCGGGAGCGGCTGCCCGCCGAGGCGATCGAGGCGATCACCGCGCTCCGGGCGAGCATCGAGCGCGAGTACGACGCGATCGAGGCGGCGGCGGTCGACATCGACCCGACGCTGCAGCGACCCATCCGCGGATTGAAGGGGCGGGCGCTCCAGGGTGCCGGCCGGGCCGAGGAGAAGCTGGTGCGGCACCTCAAGCGCCGGTACGAAACGGACACCACCCAGATCGAGCGTGCGCGCACCGCGCTGCTGCCGGGCGGCCGTCCCCAGGAGCGGGTCCTGACCGTGGCCCCCTTCCTGGCCCGGTACGGCCACGGAATCCTCCCGGCGCTCCTCGCCGAAATGGTCGCGTGGTACGGCTCCGCCCTTGAGGGCGGGGCCCCGCCCTCGTAAGATCGTTGCATGGTATTGCTCGGTCTGATCCTCCTCGTGGCCATGATGCTCCCGATCCTGAGCATCGTGCTCGATTCGCCCTTCGGCCGCGCGCTCGCGCGCCGGGTGGAGAGTCCCGAGGCCGCGCCGCCGCCCGTGGCGGACCTCGCCAAGCGCGTCGAGCTCCTGGAAAGTGAAATCGACGACCTCACCCGCGCGGTCGAGGGGCTCAGGGAGGACAACGCCTTCCTCCAGCGCCTGATCGAGGACGCCCCGGCGCGGCCAGCCCTGCCGCCGCGCAGCTCCCCCTGAGCGTCCCGATGTCCCGCCGGCCCGCGGCGATGGTCGCGGCGGGGATTCTCCTCAGCCGGATCCTCGGGCTGGTGCGCCAGCGCGCGCTCGCCCACTTCCTGGGAAATTCCGGCGTGGCGGACGCGTTCACCGCCGCCTTCCGGATCCCCAACCTCCTCCAGAATCTCTTCGGCGAAGGCGCCCTCTCGGCGTCCTTCATCCCGGTGTACGCCGGGCTCCTGGCGGACGATGACCGCGCCGAGGCGGACCGGGTGGCGGGCGCGATCGGCGCGCTCCTGGCGCTCGTCGTGGCCGGCATCGTCGTGGTCGGCGTGCTGACCTCCCCGTTCCTCGTCACCGTCATCGCGCCGGGATTCGCGGGGGACAAGCGCGAGCTCACGATTCATCTCGTCCGGATCCTCTTCCCGGGCGCGGGCCTCCTCGTGCTGTCGGCGTGGTGCCTCGGTGTGCTGAACAGCCACCGCCGGTTCTTCCTGAGCTATGCCGCACCGGTGGCGTGGAACCTGGCCATCATCGGCACGCTCCTGGTCCTGGGGCCTCGGAGGGGCATGGCCGACCTGGCGATCGCCGCCGCGTGGGCCAGCGTGGCCGGCAGCCTGCTCCAGGTTCTCGTCCAGTGGCCGACGGTGCGCCGCGTGGCCCCCGGGCTCCGGTTCCGGCTGGCCACCACCACGCTCCACGTCCGCACCGTGCTGGGCAATTTCGTTCCGGCGTTCGTGGGGCGCGGCGTGGTGCAGGTGAGTGCCTTCATCGATTCGCTGCTGGCCACGCTGCTCCCGACGGGCGCCGTGGCCGCCATCGGGTACGCCCAGACGATCTACCTGATGCCGGTCAGCCTCTTCGGGATGGCGATCTCCGCCGCCGAGCTGCCGGCGATGTCCGGCGCCCGCGGTACGGCGGGCGAGATCCAGGCGTACCTCCGCGCCCGGCTCGACGGCGGGCTTCGTCGAGTCGCCTTTCTGGTGGTGCCCTCCGCCATGGCCTTCCTCGCGCTGGGGCACGTGATCGTCAGCGCGCTCTTCCAGACCGGCGAGTTCGGGCGCCAGGATTCGATGTACGTGTGGGGCATCCTGGCCGGGTCGGCCGTGGGGCTGCTGGCCTCGACGATGGGACGTCTCTATGCGTCGGCGTTCTACGCCCTGCGCGACGCGCGCACGCCGCTCCGCTACGCCGTCGTCCGGGTGGTCCTCACCGGCGCGTTCGGATGGTTCGCCGCGCTCCGGCTCCCCGGCCTCCTGGTGCTCGGGCCCGAGTGGGGTGCCGCAGGGCTGACGGCGTCCGCCGGGATCGCGGGCTGGGTGGAGTTCGCGCTCCTCCGGCGGCGGCTGGGCGCGGAGATCGGGGCGACCGGCCTGCCGGCCGGGCTCCTGCCGCGCCTTTGGTTGTCCGCGGGGCTGGGCGCGGCGATCGCCTGGCTCGTGCTGACGTACCTGCCGGCGCTCCACCCCGTGCCGGCCGCCGTGATCGTACTCGGCGGCTACGGGGTCACCTACCTCCTGGCCGCGCGGCTCTTTGGCGTCCAGGAGGCGCGCGAGCTGCTGACCCGCCTGCGGCGCCCAGGGGCGGGCCGGGGGCAGTGACGGCACGCCGATGACCGATCCCCTCACGCCGTCCGCCGCGCTCGCCCGCAAGCTCGACACCCTGCCGGACGGCCCGGGGGTCTATCTCTGGAAGGACGCCAGCGGCACGGTCATCTACGTGGGGAAGGCGAAGCGCCTGCGGGGACGGGTGCGGAGCTACTTCCTCGGCGACCACGCGGAGAGCCCCAAGTCGCGCCTGCTGGTGCGCCACATCGCGGACGTGGAGACGATCGTCGTGCCGGACGAGGTGCAGTCGCTGCTCCTCGAGAACAACCTCATCAAGACCTACCAGCCTCGCTTCAACGTCCGGCTCAAGGACGACAAGAGCTACCCCTCGATCGCGGTCACCGTGAAGGAACCGTTCCCGCGGGTCCTCGTGACGCGGCGGATGGACATTCCCGGGGCACGCTACTTCGGCCCGTACACCGACGTCACGCTGATGCGCCGGTCCCTCGCGCTCATCCGGCGGATGTTTACTGTGCGGAGCTGCCCGGACGACCTGCCGCGGGAGCGGCGGGAGCGCCCCTGCCTCGACTATCACATCGGGCGGTGCAGGGCGCCCTGCGTGGGCTGGCAGGACCAGGCGTCGTATCGCGCCATGATCGAGGAGGTGCTCGACTTCCTGGGCGGCCGCACGGTGGACGTGCGTTCCAAGGTGCGGGACCTGATGAGCGCGGCCAGCGACCGGCAGGACTACGAGCGGGCCCGCGAACTCCGCGACACCCTGAAGTGGCTCGACCGGGCCGACACGCCGGCGGCGGTCGAGGTGACCGGCACCGGAGACGCGGACGTGATCGGGTACGCCCGCGACGGTGACGACGCGGTCGGCGTGCTCCTCCGGATCCGCGAGGGCCGGCTGATCGGCCGCGAGCACCGGGTGCTGGAAAACGTCGAGGAGGTGCCCGACGCCGAGGTGCTCGGCGCCCTCCTGGTGCGCTACTACCTGCCCGCCGAGGCGCGGGCCGACCGCCTGGTCCTTCCGTTCCCCCCGGCCGACCTCGAGGAACTGGAGACGCTCCTGCCCGGCGTGACGGTGCTGGTGCCGCAGCGCGGTACCGCCGCGCGCTGGCTCGAGCTGGCCGACCAGAACGCCCGCCACCTGCTCGAGAGCCTTCGAATCGAGTCCTTCGAAACGGACGAGCGCGCCGAAGATCCGGTCTACGCCCTCGGGCGCGATCTCGGCCTGAGCGTCGTCCCTCGGAGCCTCATCTGCGTGGACATCTCCACCAACCAGGGCCGGGATACCGTCGGGTCGCTCGTCTGGTTCGAGGCGGGGCGCCCGAAGAAGGCGGAGTACCGGAAGTTCCGGATCCAGGGGGTCGGACAACAGGACGACTTCGCCGCCATCCACGAGGTGGTGACGCGGTACCTCACGCGCCGGCGGGAGGAAGGCAAGCCGCTGCCGGACCTCGTGGTCATCGACGGCGGCAAGGGTCAGCTCGGCGCCGCGCGCGCCGCCGCGGACGCCGTCGGGATGCCCGAGCTCCCCATCGTCTCGCTCGCCAAGCGGGAGGAGGAGATCTTCCTGGTGGGCCGGCCGGACGGCCTGCGGCTCCCGCGCCGCTCGCCGTCGCTGCGGCTGCTCCAGCGCGCGCGCGACGAGGCCCACCGGTTCGGCGTGGCGTACAGCCGCAAGCGGCGAAGCCAGCGGACCATCACGTCGGAACTGCTGGACATTCCCGGCGTCGGTCCCCTCAAGCGGACCCGGCTCCTCGAACGGTTCGGGAGTCTCGCCGCCGTCCGGACGGCGAGCGCCGCCGAAATTGCCGCCGTGCCCGGCTTCTCCACCACACTCGCGGAACGGGTGCTCGCCACCCTGAGGTCACGCACATGACTCCCTCTCGATCGCGCATGGCCGAGGGCATCGACTGGACGCTCGAGTGCCTCGCCTGCGGGTCCACGAGCACGGCGGACGGGCTGCCGACGGTCTGCAGCTGCGGACAGCCGTGGCTGGTTCGGTACCCTCACCGCCGCCCCGGCATCATGCAGCGCGCCGAGGTCCGGCGCCGTCACGGGATGTGGCGCTTCCGCGAGTTCCTGCCGCTCAGGCCGTTCGAGGAACCGGTCTCGCTCGGCGAGGGCGACACGCCGCTCATCCGGCTGCGGCGCACCGCGACACGTCTCGGCGTGCCGCATCTCTGGCTCAAGGACGAAGGGATCAATCCGACCGGCTCCTTCAAGGCCCGCGGGCTGAGCGCGGCCATCACGCGGGCCACTGCCGCCGGAATGCGGCGCTTCACGCTGCCGACGGCCGGCAACGCCGGGGTGGCGGCGTCGGCCTACGCGGCACGGGCGGGGGCCGAGGTAAAGGTCTTTGCACCCGATACCACGCCCCGGACGATCCTCTCCCAGATCGAGGCATTCGGGGGGGAGCTTGTCCTATTGCGGGGACACATCGGCGACTGTGGAAAGGCGAGCCGCGCCTGGGCGGCCGAGTCTGGGGCGTTCGACCTTTCCACCCTGCGGGAGCCCTACCGGATCGAGGGCAAGAAGACCCTCGGCCTCGAGCTGGCGCTCCAGTTGGCGTGGAAGATGCCCGATGTCATCCTGTACCCTACGGGGGGCGGGACGGGCCTGATCGGCATGTGGAAGGCCTTCCTCGAGTTGAAGGAGCATGGCTGGGTCGAGGGCGACCTCCCGCGGTTCTACTCGGTGCAGTCGAGCGGCTGTGCGCCGATCGTCCGGGCGTTCGACGCGGGGGCCGACCACGCGGAGGTGTGGAACGATCCGTGGACGGTGGCCAGCGGGTTGCGCGTGCCGGGGCCGCTGGGCGACCGGCTCATGCTGCGGGCGCTCCGCGAGACGAACGGCGGGGCGGTGGCGGTCGAGGATGGCGTGCTGACCGAGGCCGCCGTCACGGTGTCGCGGGAGGAAGGGGTGGACGTCTCCCCCGAGGGAGGAGCCGCCCTGGCGGCGCTCGAGTGGCTGGTCGGTCGCGGACAGGTGGATCGGGGCGAGACGATCGTGGTGTTCAACACCGGGGCGGGGTGGCTGTACCGGCAGCCGGGAGAATTGCGGGCGGAGCGCTAGGGGGCGATATTTCCAAGTCTATGCCTGACAGCCGTTTTGCGATCATCGACCCGTCGTCGGGCATCAGCGGCGACATGCTCCTGGGCGCGCTGATCGACCTCGGCGCCGGCGAGGAGTGGATTCGCGCGCTGCCCGCACGCCTGGGCGTTGCCGAGGTGCAGGTCGAGTTGGCCAAGGTGAATCGGGCGGGCATCGCTGCGACCCAGGTCACGGTCCGGCTGAGGGACGGCTCCTCGGAACTTCCGGCAGTGCCGGTGTCGCACGAGCATGCAGACGGGCGTCACCATCACGCCCACGCCGCCCCGCACGCACACGCGCCGCACCGGCATGTCGGTGAGCTTCTGGGGCTGGTCGAACGGGCGCCCCTCTCGGAGTGGGTCCGGGAACGCGCGCTCCGCGCCTTCCGCCTCCTGGGAGAGGCTGAGGGCCGGGTTCACGGCGTGCCCGCGGACGACGTCGCCCTCCACGAGGTTGGGGCCTTGGACGCGCTCGTGGACATCGTGGGGGCCATCGAGGGGTTCGAACGGCTGGGGGTCAGCTGCATCTACTGCCGCCCGGTGTCGGTCGGCTCGGGCTGGGTGAGGGCGGCCCATGGCACCCTGTCGGTGCCGGCTCCCGCCACCGGGCTGCTGCTCGAGGGGCTCGAGATCGGGCCGAACGGTCCAGTCACGGGCGAGGCGACCACGCCGACCGGCGCCGTCCTGCTTCGGGTGCTTGCCGAGGGACCGCCTCCTGAGCGGTGGCGGGCCGGCGCAACTGGCTGGGGGGCCGGCGGCCGGAATCCGGCCGGGTACCCGAACGTGCTCCGGGTGATGCTCGCGGAGCCGGCGGCCGAGGCGGGCGAGGTGGTGGTCACGGCCACCGACCTCGACGACTTCACGCCGGAGTACCTGGAGCCGGTGCGCGCGGAGTTGTTTGCGGCGGGGGCGCTCGACGTGCAAGTGTGGAGCACGATGGGCAAGAAGGGGCGCCCGAGCCTGCGGATCGAGGTCCTGAGCGAAGCGAGCCGTGCGGACGCCATGGCGGAGGTGCTGTTCCGGCACACGACCACCGGCGGGGTCCGGCGCTGGGTCGCGAGCCGCTCGACGCTGGCACGCCGCGAATTCGAGGTGACGACCCGCGAAGGGTCCGCCGTGCGGGTCAAGGTGCTCGAGGCACCGGGCGGGGCGCGAGTGAAGCCGGAATACGACGACGTGGTGGCCGCGGCGCGAAGGGCCGGGCGCCCGACCGCGGACATCGTGCGTGAAGTGCAGCAACAGGCCGAAGCGAGGGTGGCCCGCGAGGTCGCGGCCCCCGTGACCGATCACTAAGGAGCGACGATGCGGAAGCTGTTCATGATGGTGGCGGCGGTGGCCGCCACGGCGACGGGGCTCGCCGCCCAAGCGGCGGCGCCGCAGGTGAACCTGCGGGTGCAGCAGGCACAACCCGGCAAGTGGGAAGTGCCCGATTGCGGCCTCGACAAGGGCAACTTCCTCATCGGCAGCGGCGCCACGTACATCAAGAGCGGGCTCGAGACGAGCGACCCGGAAAAGAAGGAGCGCCTCTTCACGAACGCGCGCAACGTCACCATCGAGGGGATCCAGAAGGGCCAGGCCGGGGCGAGCGGGGCATGGTACTACCTCGGGCGGGCCTATCTGCAACTCGGTGACCTGGCCGGCGCGGACTCCGCGCTGACCCGGGCCGAGCAACTGGCCCCCTCGTGCGCCAAGGACATCCAGCTGCTCCGCCGGAACACCTGGGTGGCGCTGGTGAACGCCGGCAACGGCTTCCTGAAGGACAAGAACACCGATTCCGCCGCGGTGCTCTTCCGCCAGGCGAACGAGATCTACCAGGGCGAACCGAACTCGTACAGCAGCATGGCGGTCATGTTCAACACGACGGGGCAGACGGACAGCGCCATCGTGTACTTCCGGCTGGCGGTCAGCTCGGCGGGCACCGACCCGAAGTCGGCCGAGGCCAGGGACCAGTCGCAGTACAACCTGTCGGCGCTGCTCAGCAACGAGCGCCGGTGGCCGGAGGCGGTCGCCGCCTGGCAGCAGTACCTGACCTGGAAGCCCGACGACCTCGACGGGAAGAAGGCCTACGCGCGCGCGCTCCGGGCCAATGGGCAGCCCGACGCGGCGGCGGAGATCGAGCGGGAGATGATCTCGGGCTCGGGGGCCGACGTGCCGATCGCGGACCTGATGGTCGCCGGCGTGAACTTCTTCAACGACAAGAACTACACCGAAGCCGCGGCGACGTTCGCCCGGGTGGTGAAGCGGCAGCCGTGGAACCGCGACGCGCTCTTCAACATGGGCAACGCCTACCTCGGCGCGCTCAACGGCCCCGAGGTCGTGAAGGCGGGCACGGCGCTCTACGCGATCGAGCCGATGAACGAGAACAGCGTCAAGCTGCTCGCGCAGGGCTACCAGCTCGAGAAGAAGCAGGACATGATCGTGAAGTACTTCACCGAGGTGGAGGGGCTCGCGTTCAGCCTCGAGGTCGAGCAGCTGATCCTGCAGAGCGGTGGCGCCAAGGTCATCGGCACCGCCACCGGCCGGGCGGCCAAGACGATCGACACCAAGCCGATCGCGCCGCATCCTGTCACCCTCGTCTTCGAGTTCGTCAACGACAAGATGGAGGTGGTAGCCTCGAGCGAACGGACCGTGCCCGCCCTCAGCGTGGGGCAGACCCAGGTGGTCGAGGCCGAGGGACTCGGCACCGGCATCGTGGGCTGGCGGTACAGCGTCAAGAAGTAGGTGATTCGGCGGGGGCGGGGCCTTCGGGCCCCGTTCCTCGCGATTGACACAGCCCCCGTCCCGGGGCGATTTTCGGTGGCACGCGGGCGTAATTCAGTTGGTAGAATGCCAGCTTCCCAAGCTGGACGTCGCCGGTTCGAGCCCGGTCGCCCGCTCTCCGTGAAACGCCGGATGCCCCCGTCGAACCCTTCGGTTCGGCGGGGGTTTCTGCGTTTGGGCCGGTCTTGACGAATCCTTGACGGGGGTGGACCATCGTGCCGGGGTCGTTCCGGTCACCAGGCGGTGACCCGTCACGTCAGCCCGTTCCCGGAGGAGCGGCTGATCCCCACCCAAGGAGGGTTCCATGAAGTCACCATTGCGGTATTTCGCCGTGCTGGTCGTACTCTTCGGCCAGGCGTGCACGGACGAGGCGCCCACCGGCCCGGCGCTCTCCGACGAGGCTGGCCTCGAGTTGCGTCACGGCCGCGGCGAGTCCGACGCCATCACGGTCATGACCCAGAATCTCTACGTCGGCGCCGACGTGGACGCGGTCATCACCGCGCTGGCCACCCCCGACCCCAACGACGACATCCCCGCGCTGCTCGACGCGGTGGCCACCATCGAGCGCACCGACTTCGCGGCCCGCGCGGATGCGATCGCCGCCGAGATCCGCCGCACGCGCCCGGCGGTGGTGGGCCTGCAGGAAGTCTCCACCATCGGCGTGGACATCCCGCCGCTCGGCGTCAGCCTGCACGTGGACTTCCTGCCGATCCTGCTCGGCGCGCTCACGGCCGAGGGGCTGAACTATGTCGTCGCCATCGAGTACGAGAACTTCACCGCGTCGCCGGCCCCCGGCATCAGCCTGACCGATGCGGAAGCGATCCTGGTGGACGCGAGCCGGGTGCAGGTGCTTTCCGCCGCCGGCCACACCTTTGCCGCCAACCTCGGCGTCGTGGCCCCCGGCGTGGACCTGCAGCGCGGCTGGGTCACGGTGGAGGCGGTGGTGGACGGGTACGACCGTACACCTTCGTCAGTCTCCACACCGAAGGCACCGGACCCGACGAGCTGCTGCTGCAGCTGCACGCGCTGCAGGTCGGGGAGATGGCCGCCTCGCTGGGCACGGCCTCGCCGGCCGTGGTAATCGGTGACTTCAACGCCCAGCCCGGCTCCCCTGCCTACCAGGTGATGGTGGACGCCGGCTTCACGGACGTCTGGGGCGCGCTGCGGCCTGGCGTCCGCGGCTACACCTGCTGCCAGGCCGCCGACTTGTCCAACCACCGCCCACAGTTCGTCGAGCGCATCGATTACGTCTGGACCCGCGGGCTCGGCAACGCACGCGGTCCGCGTTCGCTGCAGGGCCGGGTGGACCTGTTCGGCAACGTGCCGTCAGACCGGATCCGGAACTCCGCCGGCGAGTGGATCTGGCCCTCCGACCACGCGGCGGTCACGGCCAGCATCCTCTTCCCGCGGGGTCGGGGGATCTGACCCTCTGACCGTACCGTTGCGCACGCGAGAGAGCCGCCGGGATCCCTGGATCCCGGCGGCTCCTTCTGTTCCGGCCACACGACGGCCCCCCCCGGGGTTCAGCGTCTCCGCGGCCGGGGGCCGTAGACCGGCTTGACGCCGTGTGCGGCCGCCGCCCAGAGGGCGAGGATGGTCGTGATGCCGGCGATGGCCCGCTTCTCCTGCTCCGCGTGAATCACCAGGCCATAGGTGTCGGCCACGAAGTGGAGGTTGCCCAGCACCTTGCGCGCGGCCTTCGTGTCGATGTTCCCGTGCCAGAAATCCACCTGCTCGATGATCATCTCCTGGTGGCGCCGCAGGAACTCCCCGAGGGAAAACACCTTCTGGCTCAGGGGGGTGCGCGTGCGGCAGAGGACCAGGAGGTCGCCGAGGTAGACGTCCCAGAGCTCGGCGAGCTGCCGGTTCGTGTGGCGGCGCAGCGCGCGGGCGCGGGTGAGCGAGAACTGCGCCTGCGACTGCCGGCGGGCCCGCGGCACGACGGGGTGGAGGTCGTAGAAGGTGTGGGTGACGGTGTCGTCCACCTCGTCGTCCTCGTGGTAGACCCACCGCCGCCGGAGCGTCGGCCAGTCGGCGATGGTCACCACCTTCTTTTCCCGGCTGTCGAGGAGGATGAACTTCCCCTGCTCGACGTTGACGGCCGTGAGCCAGTGGCTCCACTCCTCCACGCAGAGGAGCACCGGAATCCCGCGCCGGAGGTAGCGCACCAACTCGGCGCGGGCGTGCGCCTCCTCGTGGCGCCGGACCATCAGGAGGTCGCAGTCGAACTTCCGTGCCGCGCGGCCCAGCTGCAGGTCGTCGGTGCCGTGCCACCAGTGGGTGCCGGCGAGCTTGCTGATTTCCCGCTCGTCCTTGAGGACGCCGAGGGTCACCAGGGCGTGCTTGAGCGCGAAGGGGCCGCACTGCCAGATGTTGGGTTGTGGGTATATTCCCATGTCCGATCCGGTTCGGGACTGCAAAAAGGTAAGCGGATGAGGGAATGATGCCTACGGCACGCACGCGCGGCTCGGTGGTGGTCCTCTACAACAGCGTGAGCGACGAGGGCTACGACGCCCTCAAGCACGTGGACCCTGCCTCGCTCGGCTTCACCCCCACCTACGACATCGCCGTGGCCACCGTGGCCGAGGAATACGAGGCCATCATCGCCGCCCTCAGGAAAGAGGGCTTCCAGGCCCGCGGCGTCAACCTGCAGGACAAGATCGCCACCCTCGAGCGGCTGGTGCGCCGGGGGCGGCCCGACGTCGTCTTCAACCTCGTCGAGTCGTTCCACGACGACGCCGAGCTCGAGCCGGCGGTGGCGGGCTTCCTCGACCTCTACCGGCTCCCCTATACCGGCGCCCCGCCGATGGCCCTGGCCATCTGCCGGCGGAAGGGGCTGATGAAGCAGCTCCTCCTCGCGAACGGCGTCCCCACCCCCCGCTATCACCAGCTCTGGAAGCCGAAGATCGCCGTGCGGCACGGGCTCCACTACCCGCTCATCGTCAAGCCGGCCCGCGAGGACGGGAGCGCGGGGATCGAGGGCCGGAGCGTGGTCTACGACCGGCCCGGCCTGCTGGCCCAGCTGGAGCGCGTCTTCACCGAATTCGGCGCCCCCGTGCTGGTCGAGGAGTTCATCGAGGGGCGGGAATTCCACGTCGGCATCCTCGGGAACGACCCGGCGGTCATGCTCCCCCCGGTGGAATACGACTTCTCCAAGCTGCCACCTGACCAGCCGACCGTCATCAGCTACGCCGCCAAGTGGGATCCGCTGGCGGAGGTGTTCCACCAGGTGGACGCCCACTGCCCGGCGGAGATTTCGAAGCGCCTGACCAAGAAGATCGAGGAAGTCGCCATCCGTGCGTACCGGGTCTCCGGCTGCCGCGACTACGCCCGCCTCGACCTGCGGGTCTCGGCCGACAACCACGTCTACGTGCTCGAGGTGAACCCGAACCCCGACTTGACCGAGGGCGTCTCGTTCATGCACTCGGCGGAGGTGGCGGGCCACTCGTTCTCCGCGACGCTCGGCCGGATCGTGGAGATGGCCCAGGGGCGCGCCGCGCCGCCGGCGGCGCCCCGCGGCTAGCCCCACCTGCATTGCAACGCAATACCGTGTATATTGTTGCCGATTCGTGCCGAACCCGGGGCGTCTGGCCGCGCACCCGGAGTGTGACCCGGCATGTCGAAAGCAGGCGATGGCGGACCATTCCGGCGTCGTATTCGTGTCACCCACCCCATGAAGGAGCAGGATATGCGTAGCATGAAGGGAACGATGTTCGCTGCCGTCGCGCTCGTGGCGTTGGCCGCCTGCAGCAAGGAGAAGGCGCCCGAGGCCGCTCCCGTGGTCGCCGCGCCGACCTCCGCGACCGTCTCGAGCCCGCCGACTGCCACCACCACCGCCATGGCCACCGCCCCGGTTGCCCCGGCCACGGCCACGATGGCCACCGCCGCCACCAGCGGCCCGCTCTCGGCCAACACCGCCCAGGACGGCGACGCGGGCGATTCCTCGTGGGTCGCGCAGGTCGACGTCGACGGCGACAGCACGGCCGTGGACGCCACCTTCGTGTGGGATGACGAGGAGAAGATCCTCTACATCGCCGTCGAAGACGACGAAGTGTGCGCCGCCGGCGGCGTCGCCATGGCGAACACCCTGACCGCGCTCTTCGCGACCGGCAACGTGGCCGGCGCCCCGGTCGGTTCCGGCTGGACCGCCACCTACCTCGACGCGACCGAGTGCGGCGCCGCCGAGCCGGTGCTCTGGGGCGAGCGGTTCGACGCCACCGGCGCCGTGACCGAGGCTGGCGTGGCCACGATCGACCCGGCCACCGGCGACCTGGTGATTGCCACGGCCACTGCGGCCCCGGCGGACACCACGTCCGGCATGTAATTGGGGCCTCGCCCCACTTGGCCGTACCGCAGTTCGGAGCCCCGCCCGGGTCAGTGACCCGGGCGGGGCTCTCGCTTTGCGGGTATGTTGGCTGCGCGTAGCCGGCGGGAGCGGCGGTAAGCCTGACTAGTCGCAAGCATTACGTGAGGTGTGAAGCCCTAACCCTTGATATTATAACGCGATCCACGCATCTTTGAACATGCTCCCGCGGTATGGCCGCATAGACTTCAGGACGTGTGGATGATCCGAGTGAACGCGGTACAGCCCGAATCTCTGGGCGAAGAACTCGGCCTGGCGGTCGGGACGGAGTTGCTCTCCGTGAACGGACGTCCCCTCGAGGATTTCCTCGACTGGGAGTTCCTGACCGCGGAGGACGCCTTCACCCTCCACGTCCGTCAGCCGGGCGGCGAGGAGATCGAGTTCGACATCGAGCGGCCCGAGGGGCTGCCGATGGGCCTCGGACTCGAGGCCCCCCGCATCCGGCGCTGCGCCAACCGCTGCGATTTCTGCTTCGTGGACGGCCTCCCGACCGGGCTCCGGGACACGCTCTACATCCGGGACGACGACTACCGGCTCTCCTTCCGGTACGGCAACTTCGCCACGTTGACGAACCTCAAGCCGCGCGACGTGGACCGGATCATCGAGTACCGCCTCTCCCCGCTGTACGTGTCGGTGCACGCGACCGACCCGACCGTCCGTCGCTGGCTGCTGCGGAATCCCACGGCGCCCGACATCCTCGAACAGCTGCGCGGCTTCGCGACGCACGGGATCCAGTTCCACACCCAGATCGTGATGTCGCCCGGCGTCAACGACGGCGCCGTGCTCGAGCAGTCGCTCAACGACCTCTACGCCTTCGGCGACGCGGTGCTGAGCGTCTCCGTGGTACCCGTGGGGCTCACCGAGTTCAGCAAGCACCACCTGGTGCGGGAGCCGACCGAGGCCGAGTGCGCCGCCGCCGTGCGGCTGGTGGAGCGCCACGCCGCCGTCGCCCGCGCCGAGCGGGGCAAGGCGTGGTGCCTGGGGGCCGACGAGCTCTATCTCCGCGCGGGGCTACCTCTGCCCGGCCCGGAGGCCTACGACGACTTCGACCAGGTGGAAAACGGCGTCGGCTCGGTGCGATACCTCCAGGCCCGGATCCGCGAGGGGGCGGGGGAGCTCGGTCACCTGGCCGGCAAGCGGATCGGCGTGCTCACAGGCACGTCCATGGGAGCGCTGATGCCGCAGGTGCTGGCCCCGCTCACCGAGGCCACCGGCGCCACCTTCGAGCTGATCGTGCTGTCGAACACCCTGTTCGGGCCGTCCGTCACGACCGCGGGGCTGCTGCCTGGCGCCGCGTTCCTCGCCGCGCTTCGCGACCGGGGGGACCTCGACCTGGCGCTGCTGCCGGCGGAGTCCATCAACGACGACCTGCTGTTCATGGACGACGTCGAGGCCCACGCGCTGCAGGCGCAGCTGCCGGTGACGATTCGCTTCTCCCATCATTTCACGGACGCGCTCGTCGCGCCGGTTACTTCATGAGCATGCCGACCGTCGCCGTGGTGGGTCGCCCCAACGTGGGCAAGTCCACCCTCTTCAACCGACTCCTCGGCGGACGGCGCGCCATCGTCTCCGACCAGGCGGGCACCACGCGTGACCGGCACTTCGGCACGGCGGACTGGGGCGGCCGTCGCTTCTGGCTGGTGGACACCGGCGGCCTGGTGCCCGACTCGCGCGACTCGATGGACCGGGCCATCCGCCGGCAGGTGGACCTGGCGGTCGAGCAGTCGGACCTGGTCGTGATGCTGGTGGACGGCAAGGAAGGGCTGACGCCTGTGGACGCGGAAATTGCCGCGCACCTCCGCCGCGCCAAGCGGCCCGTCATCCTGGCCGTGAACAAGCTGGACGACCTGCCCGACACCACCGGCCACCTGGCGTTCTATCGCCTCGGGCTCGGGGATCCGATCCCGCTCTCGGCGGCCATCGGGAAGGCGAGCGGCGACCTGCTCGACGCCATCGTGGAGCGGCTGCCGGAGCAGCAGGCGGGGGAGCTCGACGACGCGATCAACGTGGCCGTGGTCGGCCGGCCCAACGTGGGCAAGTCGTCCCTGATCAACCGGCTCCTCGGCGAGGACCGCGTGGTCGTGTCGCCGGTGGCCGGCACCACGCGCGACGCGGTGGACTCGGTCATGCGCGCGCACGGCAGCCTCATCAACTTCATCGACACGGCGGGCCTCCGGAAGAAGGCGCGCGTCCACGAGGACGTCGAGTTCTACTCCACGCTCCGGACCCAGCGCGCCATCGAGCGGGCCCAGGTCTGCGTGCTGGTGGTGGACGCCTCCCTCGGCCTGCACACGCAGGACCTGCGGATCGCCAACGAGGCGTGGGACCAGGGCTGCGGGCTGATCATCGCCGTCAACAAGTGGGACCTGATCAAGGAGAAGGACGCCAACACCGCCCGGCGGGGGGAGCAGGAGCTCCGGTCGAAGGCGCCGTTCCTGGAGTGGGTCAAGTTCGTCTACCTGTCCGCCGAAACCGGACAGCGGGTGCACCAGCTCCCCGAGGAGATCCTCGAGGTGGCGGCGGCGCGCGAGCGCCGGATCCCCACCGCCGAGGTCAACAAGGTCCTCGAGGAACTGGTGCAGCACTCCAACCCGCCCCAGAAGCCGGGGCACGAGGTGAAGCTGCTGTACGCTTCGCAGGTGGGGACGGCGCCGCCGGTGTTCGCGGTCGTCTGCAGCCGGCCCGACGACATTCCCGAGTCGTACGAGCGGTACCTCATCAACGGCTTCCGGAAGGCGTGGTCGTTCGAGGGGTCGCCGCTCCGGCTCAAGTTCAAGCGCCGGTCGGGGCGGAATCCGTGACGGCCGCCGAATTGGCCGCGCTGGCGGCCTCGTACTTCCTCGGCGCCATCCCGACCAGCTACCTGGCGGGGCGGGTGTTCAAGGGCATCGACCTTCGCCAGCATGGCAGCAAGAATCTCGGCGCCACGAACGTCTACCGCCTCATGGGATGGCGGTACGCGATCCCCGTCGGGATCTTCGACGTGGCCAAGGGAGCGGTGCCAGTGCTGATCCTTGGCCCGGCAGCCAGCGCGCTGCCCTGGTTCCCGCTGGTCTGCGGGGTGCTCGCGGTGGTGGGGCACGTCTTCTCGGTCTTCGTCGGCTTCAAGGGCGGCAAGGGCGTCGCCACGAGCGCGGGCGTCGTGCTGGGACTGGCGCCGATGGCCGTCGGCCTTTGCCTCGTCGTGTGGGCGGTGATCGTCTGGGCCAGCGGGTACGTGTCGCTCGGGTCCGTCGTGGCCGCCGGCATCTTCCCCGCGCTGGTGTGGCTGTTCTACCCCGCGCGGCGCGACGGCATCTGGCTCTACCTCGTCCTCGCCGCGGTCATCATCTGGATGCACCGCGCCAATCTCCGACGGCTCGCGGCCGGCACCGAAAACCGGTTCGGCCGCCACGCGAAAGGGCCTGCCGCACCATGACGCGCATCGGCGTGCTCGGCGCCGGGAGCTGGGGCACCACCCTGGCCGACCTGCTGGCCCGGAAGGGCCACGACGTCCGGCTGTGGGCCTACGAGGCCGAGGTGGTCCGAAGCGTCAACGAGCGCCACGAGAACGAGCTCTTCCTGGCCGGGCGCGCGCTGGACCCGAGGCTGGTGGCCTGCGCGGACCCGTTCGAGGCGGTGGACGACGCCCCGATCGTCCTCTCCGCAGCGCCGAGCCACGTCGCGCGCGGCGTGACCGCACCGCTTCATCCTGGCATCCGGCAGGACGCGATCATCGTGAGCGCCACGAAGGGCATCGAGGCGCCGGGCCTCCTGCTGCCGCACGCCGTCCTGGCGGAGAGCCTTCCCGGCCGCGCGGTCGTGGCGCTCTCTGGGCCGAGCTTCGCGGCGGAGGTCCATGAGGGCCAGCCGACCGCGGTGGTGGCCGCCGCCGCCGACCCGGCGGTGGCCGCGGTGGTGCAGGACGCCTTTTCGACCCCGAAATTCAGGGTCTACTCCAACGACGACCTGGTCGGCGTGGAGCTCTGCGGCGCGCTGAAGAACGTGGTGGCCATCGCCGCGGGGATCCTGGAGGGGCTGGGGCTGGGCAACAACCCGCGCGCGGCGCTGATCACGCGCGGCCTCGCCGAAATGACCCGGCTCGGCCTGGCCATGGGGGCGCAGCCGATGACCTTTGCGGGGCTGGCCGGCATGGGAGACCTGATCCTGACGGCCACCGGCGGCCTCAGCCGCAACCGGGCGCTCGGCATGGCGCTGGCCAAGGGGGAGCGGCTGGAGCAGTACACCGCCACGCACCGCACGGTGGCGGAGGGCGTCAACACCGCGCGCTCGGCCGTTGGGCTGGCGGCGCGGTACGGCGTGGAGCTTCCGATCACGGCGCAGGTGGCGGCCATCCTCTTCGAGGGGAAGGCGCCGAAGCAGGCGGTGGCCGACCTCATGGAACGGACCCTCAAGGCGGAGCAGTGGCGGTGACACATCCACGGCCCACACAGGAGTTCTTCTCGATCGGCGAGGTGTGCGCGCTGACGGACCTCAAGCCGCACGTCCTCCGCTATTGGGAGAGCCAGTTCCGGTTCCTCAACCCGGCCAAGAACCGCTCCGGCAACCGGGTCTACAAGAGCCGCGAAGTCGAGCTCATCATGCTGGTCAAGCACCTGCTGTACACCGAGAAGTACACCATCGAGGGGGCGCGGCAGAAGATCGAGCAGTACCGCCGGACCGGTGAGCTGCGCGGGGCGGCGCGCCGCGCGATGGGCGCCGAGACCATCCACGAGCTGCGGCAGGAAGTGGACGACGTGCTCAAGGTGCTGGAGGGCCGCGAGCCCGCGAAGCGCCCCGACCGGGGCGAGGCCGCGGGCTGATGCACATCCTGGTCAGCAACGACGACGGGATCCTGGCGCCGGGTATCGGACTCCTGGCCGAGGCCTGCCGGAGCGTGGGGCACGTGACGGTCGTGGCGCCGGACCGCGAGCAGAGCGGGACCAGCCACTCGCTCACGCTGCACCGGCCGCTCCGCGCGGCGCTCCGGCCCGACGGCGCGTACCAGGTGGACGGTACGCCCACCGACTGCGTCCTCCTGGCGGTGAACGCCCTCCTTCCCGAACGCCCGTCGTTCGTGTTTTCCGGGGTCAACCACGGACCCAACATGGGCGAAGACGTGCTGTACTCCGGCACGGTGGCGGTGGCCATGGAGGCCGTCACACTCGGCATCCCCGGCGTGGCCATCTCCTTTGCGGGACACGACCCGGAGATGCTCGCCACCTACGGACCGCTGCTCAAGCGGTTGGTGCAGCAGGTCGTCGCGGTGCCCGCGTTCCCGGCGGACACGATCCTCAACGTGAACCTGCCCGCCGTCCCGGCCTCGGACGTGAAGGGGACGATGGTCACCCGCCTCGGAAGCCGGTTCTTTTCCGAGTCGCTCACGCGGATGCAGGACCCTTGGGGCAGGGAGATGTTCTGGGTCGGCGGCGGCACGATCACCTGGACGGGCGGGGAAGACTCGGATCATTTCGCGGTGGCGGAGGGGTACGTTTCCCTGACGCCGCTTCACATGGACCTCACGCACTAC
Organism: uncultured Gemmatimonadales bacterium; assembly: GCA_963777835.1. Taxonomy (GTDB): domain Bacteria; phylum Gemmatimonadota; class Gemmatimonadetes; order Gemmatimonadales; family GWC2-71-9; genus SPDF01. The sequence continues at coordinate 508,153 of CAVZRK010000006.1, forward strand.
CCACTACTCGACACGGTCCGGGGATGGCGGCTGGCCCCGTAGGGGCGGGGGACAGCTACGGCGGGTTCCGCGCGCGCCTGGTCGGCGAACTGCAGGCCAAGGGCATCCGCGACCTCGCCGTGCTGCGCGCCGTCTCCCAGGTGCCGCGGCACCTCTTCGTGCCGCCAAGCGTGCGGCACCGGGCCTACGAAGACTCCGCGCTCCCCATCGGGGGCGGGCAGACGATCTCGCAGCCCTGGGTGCAGGCCCGGTACCTCGAGGTGCTTCAGCTCACGGGCCGCGAGAAGGTGCTCGAAATCGGCACCGGCTCCGGGTACCAGACGGCGCTCCTGGCCCTGGTGGCCGACACGGTGTTCAGCGTCGAGCGGATCCAGTCGCTCGCCTCGGAGGCCCGGACGGCGCTCGAAGGGGCGGGCGTCCGCAACGTGACGGTGCTCGTCGGCGACGGCACCCTCGGCTGGCGGCCCTTCGCGCCGTACGACGCGATCCTGGTGGCCGCCGCGAGCCCGTCGGTGCCCGCGCCGCTGATCGAGCAGCTGGCCCCAGGGGGCCGGCTCGTGATCCCGATCGGCGACCGCGACTCGCAGGTCCTGCAACTGCTTCAGCGGGAGGGTGACCGAATCGTCACCACCTCCCTCGGCGACGTCCGATTCGTGCCCCTCCTCGGCGAGCTGGGCTTCCGTCCCTCCACCTCCTGACCGGTTGATTCATGCTGCATTCCGTCGTCCAGTGGCTGGTGGATGCCGTCTCCACGCTCGGCTACACCGGCATCGTCGTCCTCATGACCATCGAGTCCTCGTTCATCCCCTTTCCGAGCGAACTCGTCATGCCGCCCGCCGGTTACCTGGCGGCCCAGGGCCGGATGGACCCTGTGCTGGCAGTCCTGGCCGGGACGTTCGGCAGCATCCTGGGGGCGCTCTTCAACTATTGGTTTGCGATACGGGTGGGCGAGCCGTTCCTGAGGCGCTATGGCAAGTACTTTCTCGTCAGCGCGGAGCACCTGGACCGGGCCGAGGGTTTCTTCGCCCGGCACGGCGAGATCAGCACGTTCATCGGGCGGCTGGTACCGGTCGTCCGGCAGCTGATCTCGATCCCGGCCGGGATGGCCCGGGTCCCGCTCGGGCGATTCGTGGTGTTCACGGCGCTCGGGGCGGGGATCTGGAGCGGGATCCTGGTCTACATCGGGTGGTTCGTGGGCCGCCATGAGGCCACGCTCGTCGAAGGGGTGGTCAAGGCCTACAGCACCCGTGCGTTCCTCTACCTCCTGCCGGTCCTTATCTTGATCGTCGTCGGGTACGTGGTCTGGCACCGGAGGCGGAGGCCCACGGCATGAGACGGATCCGCTTCGTGGTGACGGGCCGGGTGCAGGGGGTCGGCTTCCGGTGGTTCGTGAAGGCGGAGGCCAGGCCGCTCGGGCTGACGGGCTGGGTCAGGAACCGAGAGGACGGAGCGGTGGAGGGGGAGGTCGAGGGCAGGGACGACGCGCTCGAGGCGCTCATCCCGTGCCTCGAGGAGGGCCCGTCGTCCGCGATTGTCACGAATGTGGAAATATCCGAGATTTCGGATGACGGGCAGCGCTACAAACAATTTGAAATACGGTAGTTAGCTCATTGTTGTGAGAGGAGTTCGAGACGATGGCCATGTCCCTCGAGACCAAGATCAAGACCGCACTGCGGCCCATTCCCGACTACCCGAAGCTCGGAACGACCTTCTATGACAGCGTCGGGGTGTTCCGGAACGGGGCCCTTCTGAAGGAAGTAGTGACCGCGATGGTCGCGCCCTTCGAGGGGAAGGGGGTCACCCATGTGGTCGGGGTCGAGCCGCAAGGCCAAATCCTCGGCGGGGCGATCGCGGTGGCGCTCGGCGCAGGGTTCATCTCCGCCCGGAAGCCGCGGAAGCTCCCGTGGGTCCAGGTCCGGCAGGTGTACTCGCTCGAGTACGGCGGCGACTCGCTCGAGGCACGCCGGGATGATTTCGTCGCGGCCGACCGGGTGATCGTGGTGGATGACCTGCTTTCGTCCGGCGGCACGGCGGAGGCGGCCGGGCAGCTCGTGAAGGCGCTCCAGGGGAAGGTGGTGGGGTACGCCTTCATCCTTGAGACGGTGGCGGACGGCGGGCGGGGCAAGCTGGCGGACGCCCCGGTGCACGTCCTGCTCAAGATCTAGAGATCCGTTGTTGACGGCCGCCGGCCTAACCGGATATTCTTAAAGGCTTTGCCCCCGTAGCTCAGCTGGATAGAGCAGCAGTTTCCTAAACTGTTGGCCGCGTGTTCGACTCACGCCGGGGGCACCTGCGTGCGCATCGAACCTGTTTCCACTGGCCAGTACCGGAGACCCATGTCCTCACCGACCGTACCACCGAAGAAGACACAGCAGCCCACCGTTGCCGCCGAAGTGGCCGACCCGATGCTCTGGGTGCGCAAACACCAGAAGCTCGTCCTCGGCATCGCCGGGGCGGTGGTGGTCCTCGCGCTCGGCGCCTGGGTAGTCACGGAGACGGGCCAGCGCAGGCAGCTCCGTGCGGCGGAGGCGCTCGACCAGGCCCGGAACATCGCCGAATCGGGCAACCTGCCGCTGGCCGCCAGCGAGCTGCAGAAGATCATCGAGACCTTCAGCGGGACGGATGCCGCGACGGAGGCGGTGGTCACCCTGAACCAGGTCCGCATGGTCAACGGGCAGAGCGAGCTCGCCGTGGTGAGCCTGCAGGAGTACCTGAAGACCAACCCGAAGAAGGTCTACAAGGTGCCGGCGCAGGGGCTCCTGGGCGAGGCGCTCGAGAACGCGGGCCGGTCCGAGGAGGCCGGGGCGGCCTACTTGGGCGCCGCCGAGGACGCCGAGGTGGACTACTTGAAGGCCCAATACCTGTTGTCGGCGGCCCGGGCGTACGGCAATGCCGGCAAGGTGGACGAGGCGGTGAAGGCGCTCCAGACGATCATCGACAAGTACCCCAAGACGACGGCGCTGACCGAGGCGAGGGTCCGGCTGGCGGAGTTGACGCAGGGCAGGATGACGCTGGCCAAGTAGGGGGACTCGGACAGCGGCTGAAGCCGCTGCTCGGCCGCTGCTCGGCCGCTGCTCGGCCGCGGCTCGGCTGCGGCTCTGCGGACTGAGGGCGATGAGGGCGGGACTCCGAACGGGGTGCCGCCCTTCTTCTTGGGCCTTACGGCAACGACGTATAAGATATGTTATGTTAAGTAGCTTGGTGGATAACTGTGGAGAAGTGGCTCCCCTGCCGGACCGCTGTCGCTGTAATCTGTTTTGGGGGAACGAGTTAGAAGACTATCGAATCGGGTGGGAAAGACGCCTCCGGGGAGCCTCTAGGAACCCAGAACTCCGGTGAAGACCAGCCGGGCCTCACCCCGGAGCCAGACATCGACGGCCCTGCCCCCCACCACCGTGGCCCTCACGGTCAGCTCGCGGCCGCTTCGGGAGAGGAGCGTCATCGGCAGGCTGGCCTCGCCAAGGGCGGCCAGGGCAACCGCGGCGGCGACCGTGCCCGTCCCGCAGGCCAGGGTTTCTCCCTCCACGCCCCGTTCGTAGGTCCGGATCCGCCACGGCCCACCAGGGGTGGCCGGCTCCGCCACGAAGTTGGCATTGGCCCCCTTCGGGGCGATGGCCGGGTGGAAGCGCTGCTCCCGCCCACGAGCCGGGAGGTCGAACCCCTCCAGGTCGGCCACCCGTGTCACCAAGTGTTCGACCCCCACCACCGCCTTCCGGATCCAGAGTTCCCCGGGCGCCAGGGCCATGCCCGGTACCTCCGCCGGGAGGTCGAAGTCGGGCAGGTTGAGCTCCGCCAGGTCTCCGTCGCCCACGCAGCGGGTCGGGAACGGCCCGGCGCCCGTGGCGAGGGTCATCCCTGCCGCAGGCACCATCTTCAGGTGAGTAGCCAGGCGGGTGCTGCAGAGGGCGGCGTTCCCGCACATGTTGGCCGGGCTCCCGTCGCAGTTCCAGAAGGTCATCCGGACGGTGCCCGGGGCCTCCGGCGTCAGGATGAGGAGGCCATCCGCCCCGACCCCGTCCCGCCGGTCGCAGACCGCCCGGATTCGCTCCGCCGGCCAGTCGGCGGGAGTAGTCTGGCGCCCGTCGAGCACGACGAAGTCGTTGCCCGAGCCGGACATCTTGTAGAAGCTGGCGCCGCTCACAGCTTCCCCACCATCGAACGCAGCCGAAGCCACCAGACCATCCAGATAGCCTCCCGGACGATCCGCTTGTTCATCTTGCTCTGCCCCTCCACCCGGTCCACGAAGACGATGGGGATCTCCTTGAGCCGAAAGCCACGCTTCCAGGCCCGGAAGCTCATCTCGATCTGGAAGGAGTAGCCGTTGGAGCGAACCCGGTCGAGTTCAAGTGTCGCGAGAACCTCCCTGCGAAAGCACTTGAAGCCGCCCGTGGAGTCGGTGAGCGGCAGTCCGGTAATCCAGTGGGCGTAGAGGTTGGCTCCATACGACAGCAGCAGCCGGCTCATCGGCCAGTTGATGACGTTGACCCCCGTCTTGTACCGCGACCCGATGACGACGTCGGCGTCCTCGATGGCGCCCAGGAAGGTCGGCAGGTACTTCGGGTCGTGCGAGAAGTCGGCGTCCATCTCGAAGATGAAGTCATAGTTCCGCTCCAGCGCCCAGCGGAACCCGGCGAGGTAGGCCTTGCCCAGGCCCTCCTTGGCCGTCCGGTGCAGGCAATGGATGCGGGGATCTTCTTCCCCCATCCGGTCGGCGAGCGCCCCCGTCCCGTCGGGCGAGCCGTCGTCCACCACCAGGACCTCGATGCGGGGGTCCTGCCGCAGGGCTTCCGGGACGATCTGCGGGAGGTTCTTGATCTCGTTGTAGGTCGGGATGACGACCAGGACGCGCTCAGCCACGGGGCCTCCGGAGCCGTGCCGCCCCGTCCACGAGGAGGAGCAGCGTCAGCAGGCCGAGAATGGCGAAGGTGACTGCCTTCCCCTTCCGGTACGCCGCCGAGGCGAAGGTCAGCTCGACCTGCTTGGCGCCTGCGGGCACCGGCACGGCCATGAGCGAGAATTGCGCGCGTACCACCTCCGCGGGCTTGCCGTCCACCGTGGCGTGCCAGTCCGGGTACCAGTTTTCCGATACCGAGAGGAAGGCGTCCGCCGCGGCCGGAACTCCCAGTGTGAACCGGTACTGGCCTTCCCTCGGCTGCACGGTGGTGACCGGGTCGGGGATGATGTCCGCCGGACCCGTGGGCGTCGTAATCCCGACCGGGGCGTCGAGCGACACGAGCACGAAGCGCCGCCCGTCGAAGCGCGGGTCGGCCAGCGTCGGGATGATCTGCTCCTCGGGCGTCTTGATGGCCATCGGGACCAGCGACGCGAAGGGCTGCGCATCCTCGTAGCGGTACACGTACGCCTGCTGCCCGTCGTGAGTCGGGACCGGTCCCGCGATCTTCGTCAGGCTGGCGCCCTCGATCTCTTGCGGCAGCACCACGTACTTCACGGCCAGCAGCCGCCAGATGCTCGGGCTCCCGATGTTCGTCCACTCGTTCTTGCCGCCGAGGAGCTCGTCGTACCGGTGCAGCTCCTGGCCGTTGTAGCCCAGCACGGACCGGATCCGGTGGGTCATGAGGTAGTTGCGGTTCTCGTCGTACACGCCGTACGGCAGGACCCGGAAGACGGTCGAGTCACCCTGGACCGCCTGCACCACGCCGTCGGCCGCGAAGCTCTGCGACGCGGGCGGCGTCCACTGGATGAACTGCCGCTCGACGGTCCAGAGGTCGAGCAGCACCAGTCCGCCGAGCGCGAGCCCCCAGGTGGCCTGCGGAAACCGGCGCCAGAGGAGCCCGGCGGCGAGCAGGCCGAACAGGAGCACCCGGACGGCGTCGATCCGGAAATTCGGATAGTTGGTAATGACACCGCCGAAGCGCTGGGGGTCGGCGATGGCTTTCATGATCGGCTGGAACCCTCCCCCGACCGCCAGCAGCGTCAGGACGCCGAGTCCGGCGGCCAGCCAGATCAGCCGGCGTCGGCGGACGGCGTCGTCGAGCTGCACCAGCGCCTGCACGCCCATGGCGGCGAGCGCCGCGGCGCTGAACGAGACGAGGAAGAAGATCATGGAGGGCACGCGCGTCTTGCTGATCCCCGGCAGGACGGCGTACGGAATGTGATAGAACGGGGTGTACCCGCCGAAGGCGAACAGCAGCCCGTAGCCGGTCAGGAAAACGAAGAACCAGGCGAGCCGGCGCCGCCCCTCGAGCAGGAATCCGAAGCTGGCGAGGAGGAGCGTCGCGACGCCGATGTAGTCGCTGTGGAGCTTGAAGGGGTTGCGGCCCCAGTAGTCGCGGAGGTTGCCCATGAAGGCCGGCCAGAGCGTGCCCAGGACCTCCTCGGGAGGCATGGACCATCCCGTGCCGTACTCGTACCCGGTGCTGCTGCTTCCCTCCGCGCCGCGCGGGGAGTACTGGATGTACTCGAAGAAGGGCATCAACTGGATCGCGGCAAGCGCAAAGCCGAGCACGAGCGCCCCCGTGAAGAGCGCGGCGCTCCCCGCCCACGAGGAGCCGGCCGGGCGTTCTCCGCTGAGAAAGACCAGGTAGAACCACCAGAAGCCGGCGGCCATGAGGAGGTAGTAGGTCAGTTGCACGTGCGGCGTGATGAGCGAGAGCCCCACCGTGACGCCGAATCCGACGTAGTTCCGCCAGGAGGTGGTGGTGACGCCCTTGTACAGGAAATAGAGCGCCAGCGGAAGCAGTGCGCTCACGAAGAGTTTGCCGTCGTGCCCAGGGCTGACCAGGGACACGATCTGTCCGCTCATCAGGTACGCGGCCCCGCCGGTGAAAGCCGCGCCCCAGTCCAGCTTGAGCGCGCGCAGGAAGAGGAACATGAAGAGGCCGGCCAGCACCAGGTGGATCATGAACCCCAGCGAGACGCCGGCGTCCGGCGACAGCACCAGCCGCAGGAGGAAGGTCGGGTAGAAGGTGTCCCCGTTGCCGGTGTTGGCGAGGAACGGCATCCCGCCGAAGGTGTACGGCATCCACTGAAGGATGCCGCCGTTGGCGTGGTAGTAGGCGGCCGCGAGTTCCCGACCCGGAAACCCGGTCCGGGCGTCGCTCATCGCGTTGACGAGGAACTGGCCGCGGAAGAACGGAAGGAAGGCCAGTGCCACCGCCGCCGTGTACAGGCCGGCCGCGGTGAGGACAGGGAATCGCTGGGTCATTCGCGAAAGCATGGGCTCAGGTCACTCCGACGAGGGGACGCCCCTGCGGTGCCACGCGAGCACGCCGAGCGCGGTGAGGATTTCGAGCGCCACGAGCCAGAGGCGGGAGGCGACGGCGAGCAGCAGCGCGGGCGCCGGTCCCGTGATCGGCGAGAGCAGGACGACCATCGCGGCTTCCCGAACCCCAAGCCCGCCGGGCGCGAACACGGCGATGATCCCCGCCACGTAGCTCCCGATGAAGACCGCCGCGGCCGGCAGGAGCGCCGGGGCGGTGTCGCCGAGCAAGGCCCGGCCGAAGAGCCAGAACGCCACCCCGTAGGCGAGCCACGGCAGGGCCAGCGCCCCGACATAAGCGGTCAGCTCCCGGGCCCCCGGGGCGGGCCATCGCATTTCGCGCCGCAGGAACCGGCTGGTCCATCGCTCCAGCGTCGGCGCCGCGACGGGTAGGAGGATAATCACGGCGGCCACGCCGATGCAGGCCAGCGCCAGTGCGGCGACGGGGTTGGTGGTCCCCGCCACGGCGGCCGGCAGCACCGGGGCGAGCGAGGCGGTGAGCGCCAGGCCAGTGCCGAGGAGGACGAATTGCTGGAAGAGGATGGCGCCGGTGGCGGCCACCGGGCTGATCCGCGCGCCGAGCGCCTCGGCCGAGATGTGGGCGAACTGCCAGATGCCGCCGGGGACGAACCGGCTCAGGTTGGTGATGAACCAGATGCGCACGGCGGTGAGCATCGGCAGCGACTGCCCCCACCACCGGAGACTCCACGCCCAGGTCCGGACGAGGAGGAACCAGGCAGCGACCGTGAGCGCCGACGCCAGGAGGAGCGGGAGGAGGTGCAGCGTCACCGGGACCGCGGCCAGCTCGGCGCGATGGGATTCTCCCGTGTGCACCAGGTACCACGCCGCGGCGGCGAGGCCGGCCACCTGGAGACCTCGGCGGAGCCACTGGTGGAGCGCGGGGCTCACGCCGCCTCCATCGCGCGGCGGTAGACGGCGTCGAACCCCGCCGCGATCGCATCGGGGGAGAAGCGAGCGTCGAGGTCGGCACGCGCGGCGGCGGCCAGCCGCTCGCCGAGTGCGGGATCGTCGAGCAGGCGCGCGGCCGCGGCCGCGAGCGCGCCGGCGTCCCGTTCCGGGACGAGGAGCCCGGTCGTCCCGTCGGTGACGACGTCCGGGATGCCCCCGCTGCGGGTGGCCACCACGGGTAGGTCGCTCGCCATCGCCTCCACGAGGACCATCCCGAACCCCTCCTGCTCTCCCTTCCAGTCGGTCACCGCCGGCATGAGGAGCACGCTCGCGGTCCGGTAGTGCTCCGCGACGGCGTCGTGCGGGAGGGCGCCGGCCATGTCCACCGCATCCCGCAGGTGGAGTCCCTCGACCAGGGAGGCCAGCGCGGTGCGCTCCGGCCCGTCTCCGATGACGGTCAGGCGAGCCGCCCTTCCCCGCCCTCTGAGCTCCGCCACGGCCCGAATCGCGTATTCTGCTCCCTTCCGCTCGATCAGCCTGCCGACGAACAGCAGCCGGCCGGTGTCCCGCACGTTGTGCAGCGGCGCGGCGAACCGCTCCGCGCTCACGGGCATGGGGAGCACGGTGACGCGGCCGGCCGGGACGCCGAGCTGGGCGACCCGCTGGACGAGGGGGCTGGAGATGACGGTCACCTGCGCGGCGGCGCGGAAGATCGGGCCGGCCACGGCGCGCGCAACCGGAAAGCGGTCGAGGAGGAAGAGGTCGGTGCCGTGCGACGTGAGCACCACCGGCACGCTCGAGGCGTTGCCGGGCCAGAAGGCGAAGCCGCCGGGGACCCACCAGTTCACGTGCAGCACGTCAGGCCGGAAGCGGGCGCATTCCCGGCGCAGGGCGCGCCGGCCTGCGCGGATGAACTGGAGCAGGCGCCAGCGGGCGGGCCAGGAGCGGAGCGCCTGCTCGTGCATGGTGCCGGCGTAGGCCAGCGTCTCCTGCGCATCGGTCCCGTACCGGTACCGTGTCACCTCGACGCCGCCCACGACTTCCCGTTCCGCCAGGCCTGGGCCGTGCGGCGCGAGGACCCGGACCTCGTGCCCCAGCGCCTGCTGCCCCCGGGCCAGCGCCAGCAGAAACGCCCCCGCCATGTCGTCGGCATGGCGGGGGAAGTTGTGGGTGACGAGGAGGATCTTCAACGGATGAAGTCGACCCAGCTGTTGACGTTGATAGCCAGCAGGCGGCCTCCATCGGGCCTGAAGGCCAAGCCGACTGCGCCTCCGCCGATGACGACGGTCTTTGCCAATGCTAGGTTCGAAGCGTACAGGAAGAAGACATAGCTTCCGGCGTTGACTGCGAGGCGTGCGCCGTCCGGCGAGAGCACCATGTCGAATCCTCCGGCTGGCAGCGGCTTCGGTGCGCTCACCGCCCCGCTCGAGAGCAGAATCTCGTCCACCCAGTTCTGCCCATTGGCGACGAAGAGTCGCGTTCCGTCGAGAGAAAACGCCATCCCGTTCGGCCGTCCGCCGAGGCTCCACGTCCGCAGCGGGTCGAGGGTGCTCGCGTCGTATTCGCGAACTTCCGTCTCGTAGTCTCCATCGAGGTAGAGGCGATTCAGGCCCGGCTGCAGGACGAGTCGATCGGTGGACAACGGAACGGTGACGCTATCGATCACCGACATCGTCGCCGCGTCTACGGCGTAAAGCTGTCGCCGGTCAAACCACGTTGACAGCACCCAAATTGTCTGCCCATCCGCGGACGTGAGGGGCATCCGCAGGGATGGACCGACCCGGACCTTCGCAATCAGGGTGTCCGCGCCAGGGTCAAGCACCCAGATTGAGTCCGATTGGGCGAAGTACGCACGTGTTCCCGTCGGGTCGAAGGCGATGCCTCCGCGCCCGGTCCGGATGGAACCGGTCACCCGCTCTCCGGCGATGTCCAAGATGAGAGCGGAGTCCGCATCGGTCCGCCCGATGTAGGCCTTGTTCCCAAACACCGACAGGGATGACGGCTTTCCGGCGACCACCAAGCGTGTTGCGATCGCCGCGTCCGATATAAGGATGAGCGTTGAGCCGATGACGGGCTTGGCCGCCGCGTAGATGATGCAGGTAGCCCGGCTTCTTGACGGTGACCAGGCCATGCTGCGACACATAGGCCACGCGTGGAGTCTTGGGAATACCAGGCGAACGACTTCCCAGTGATCGTGTCCCCGTGCTGGTCAAGGAGGGTCGCCGAGAATTGGGCGCTCTCACCCTGTACAAGCGTGCCAGGCCCGGTCACGACGACGGTGGTGGGGACGGACCCTGGAGCTGGCCCAGGCCCGCTTTCGTCGCCGCCGCAGCCGACCGCTGACAGTGTCAGGCATACTGCGAAGAGGGCCTGCCGCGAGCGGTCACGCGGGACGATCATGTCGGGTCACTCCGCCTCGATTGCGACGCCACCCGGGCGAGGTCTCGCCTCAGTCCCTGCATGTCCTCCCGGAACCCGGCGATCATCTCGCCCACGAAGCCGAACCCGAAGAGCACGATGCCGCTGATGACCATCGTCTCCACCAGGTTGAGCAGCGGCCGGAACCCGATGCCGTACCCGAAGCGGAGCACCAGCGCCACGACGCCGCCGAGGAACCCCACCAGGAAGAGCGCGGCGCCGATGCCGCCGAAGAAGAGCAGCGGCTTGCGGCCGAAGCGGAGCTGGAACCAGACGGAGAGGAGGTCGAGCACGCCGACGGGAATCCGCTTCCAGTTGAACTTCGAGACGCCCGCCTTCCGCGGGTAGAGCGGCACCGGCAGCGACGTCAGGCGCGCGCCCTCCGCGGCGGCGATCACGACCATGTAGCGGTGCCAGTCGGGGCGGAGCGGCACGTTGGCCATGACCTCGCGGCGGTACGCCTTGACCGAGTTGAGGTCGGTGACCCGCACGCCGAAGAGCCAGCGGCAGAGCGTGTTGTAGATCCGGGAGACGAAGGCCTTCTCGTACTTCCCCTGCTTGGTGCCGGTGACGATGTCGGCGCGGCCCGCCAGGATCGGCGCCACGAGCGCCGGGATGTCCTCCGGGAGGTACTGCAGGTCGGCCGGATAGAAGACGAACACGTCCCCGCGGGCGGCGTCGCCGGCGGAGCGGAGCGCGTCGGCGATGCCCCGCTGCCGGTTGTGGGTGACGACCGTCAGGAAGGTGTTGCGCACCCGCTCCGCCTCGAGCACCAGGGCGGTGCCGTCGCGGGAGCCGTCGTCCACCACCACCACCTCGAAGGTGAACGGCGCGGGCCCGAGCGCCTCGGCGCAGAGCCGCAGGAACTCGGGGAGGTTCTCGGCCTCGTCCTTGGCCGGGACGAGCACGCTGACGTCCACCGGGCCGGTCCGCTCGGGAAAGCTCATACCCGCTTCCGCATCCGGGCCGGGAGGATGCCGAGCTGGTCGCGGTACTTGGCGACGGTGCGCCGGGCGATCTTGATCCCCTGCTCCTGGAAGAGGTGCACGATCTGCTGGTCGGTGAGCGGCTTCCCGGTGTCCTCGTCGGCCACCATCTTCTCCAGCTTGGCGCGGATGGACCGGGCGCTCGCGTCCTCGCCCGACGAGGTGGAGAGGGCGCTGGAGAAGAAGAACTTGAGCGGCAGCACGCCGCGCGGCGTCTGCACGAACTTCTCGTTCGTGACCCGGCTCACGGTGGACTCGTGCATGTTGATGACCTCGGCCACCTCGCGGAGGGTGAGCGGCTTGAGGTACTCGATCGCCCTTCTCGAAGAACTCGCGCTGCCGGTCCACGATGAAGTTCATGACCTTGAGCATCGTCTGGCGGCGCTGCTCGATGGCCTGGATCATCCAGTTGGCGCTGTTCATCTTCGACGCGATGAACTCGCGGTTCTCCGGCGTGAGCTTCTTCTTGTCCCGGGCGATTTCCTGGTAGGCCCGGCGACAGCCGGAGCCGCGGCATCCCGGTGTCGTTGAGGAACACCTTGTACCCGCCGTCGATCTTGTCCACGATCAGGTCGGGGATGATGTAGCCGTCGTCCTTGCCGGAGTACTTGAGCCCCGGCTTCGGGTCGAGCGAGGCCAGCGAGTCGGCGGCCGCCTGCACGGCCGCGGCCGGCACCCCGAACCGCTGGCCAGGTCGTTCCACCGGTGGGCGATGAGGTCGTCGAACGCCTCGGACACCAGGCGGTAGGTGAGCGTCTCGGTCTGGCCGAGCTCGCGCAGCTGGATCAGCAGGCACTCCCGGAGGTCGCGCGCGCCGATGCCCGGGGGGTCGAGCGACTGGATGACCTTGAGCATCTCCTCGGCCTCTTCCAGCCCGTACAGCGTGACCCCCGCCGGGAGCTGCCCGGCCGCGGGGTCGGCGTCGAGGGCGTCGAGGTCGAGGTCCGCGTCGTCCTCCGCGTCGGCGTTGTCCCGCGCGTGCGACGTGATCAGCTGGTTGACCGAGCCGACGATCTCCTCCAGCGAGGCCGCCAGGAAGCCGTCGTCCTTGATGTTGCCCAGGAACTCCTCGCTCAGCAGCACCTGCCGCGGGGTCAGGTGCATCATCTTCAGCTGCTCGCGGAGGTGGTCGACGAGGTCGCGGCTCTGCACCGTGACCGCCTCGGTGTACTCGAGCTGCTCGTGCTGCTCGCGCGTGCCGCCGACGTCGAAGCCGTTGAGGAGGATCTCCTCCCAGTCCATCTCCTCCTCCTTGGCGGCCGCCTCCTTCTCCTGCTCCTTGTCCTTCTCGCGGTCCGCGCCGTCCTGCTCCTCCTCCTCGGGCTCGAGCAGCTCGAGGAACGGATTGACGAGCAGCTCCTGCTTCAGGTGCTGCTGGAGGTCCATCATCGGCATGTAGAGCATGTCCATCGCCTGGTAGAGGCGAGGGTTGATGCGCAGTTCCTGCCGCTGGCCGAGGTGCTGCGAGAGTCCTGTTTTCACGCGACGTTCTCCAATCGGGCCCGGAGCCTGGCCGTCAGGGTGGGCCCCAGGTAGAGCTGGGCGACCCGCTCGTCGAACACGAGCTCGCGCACGGTGCCAGCGGCCTGGACTTTTCCTTCGAAGATGATGTAGGCGCGATCCACGATGTCGAGCGTCTGCTCGACGTTGTGGTCGGTGATGAGCACGCCGATGCCCGCGGTGGCGCAGGCCGGCGACGATGGTCTGGATGTCGTGGACGGCGATCGGATCCACGCCGGCGAACGGCTCGTCGAGCAGCATGAACTTCGGCTGGGTCACGAGCGCCCGGGTGATCTCCAGCCGCCGCCGCTCCCCGCCGCTCAGGGAGTACGCCATGCTCTTCCGCAGGTGCTTGATGGACAGTTCGTCGAGCATCTGCTCGAGGCGTTCCTGCCGTTCCGGCTTCGACAGCGGGAGCATCTCGATGATGGCCATCACGTTGTCCTCGACCGAGAGGCGCCGGAACACCGACGGCTCCTGGGCCAGGTACCCGAGCCCGCGCCGCGCCCGCTGGTACATCGGGGCGCTCGGTGACGTCCTGGCCGTCCAGCAGCACGCGTGCCGGCGTCGGGCCGGATGATCCCGGTCAGGCAGTAGAAGGTGACCGTCTTGCCGGCGCCGTTGGGGCCGAGCAGCGCCACGATCTCTCCCTGCTCCACCCGGACCGACACGTCGTTGACCACCCGCCGCTGGCGGAAGCTCTTGCAGAGCCCGACGCCCTCGAGGACGCTGGCGCGCCCGGCGGGGACGGCACCGGCCGTCTCTCGGCGGTCGTGGGCCTCCTGGGCCGCGGCGAGCAGGTGCGCGAGCGCGGCGCCGCGGTCGGCCGCGGCCTGGGGCCACCAGGTCGGTGTGGCGCGCACCACCGCCCACTTGGTCGTGCTCGTGTCGGCCACCCAGCCCCCGTCCGCCAGCCGCGGGAGCACGGACTGGGAGAGGCTCTCACGGATCTGATCGCCGCTGAGCTCGGAGCGCGGGAGCCCGGGGATCGTCTCGACCGCGCTCAGGAAGGTGCTGCGGTAGCCCATCACGAGCCGGTCGAGGTCCACCGCCCCGTCCGCATCGGCGGCATGGAGCAGCGCCGCGAGCGCGAGCGACAGCGAGGCGTCGCGCTGGGCCAGGCCGTCCAGCCAGGCGGGATGCGTCACGGCTGCACCGCGCCCGCCGTGGAATCGACGGCGGGCTTCGGCGGCGTGGCGGCCGTCGAGTCCTTCGCGGCGGCCGGCTTCGGCTCGAGCTGCACCCCGTCCACCTTTCCCTGGATCTCGACCCGTTCCACCCCACCCTCGGCGCCGTCCTTCATGAGCACCAGGATGCGGTTGCCGCGCGCGTAGTTCAGCGACGGCACGCCGGGCCGGGCCGGATCGAACACCTGGTAGAAGGAGCTGGCATCCTTCCACGACTCGACCCGGTGGACGACCGTCTTCGACTTCCCGGCGGTGTCCACCCTGGCGAATCGCGCGGTGACGGTGTCGCCGCGCAGCCAGTCGCGCTGGGCGGCCGTGGTGTCATCGCCGCTGGCCACCCACGCCTTCCCGAACGCCCGGGCCTCGGTCAGCACCTTGGCAGGCGAGTCGAGCGCGAGGGAATCGGCGGTGATCTCGTAGGTGGCGGAGACGGCGTGCGGCCGCACGGCGGAGCCCCAGGCGAGGGTCTGTTCGAGGACGCGCGCGTTCACGTCGAGGCCGATCGTGTCGGCCACGAGGGTCCAGTCCGCGCTGACGGCCTTCCCCGCCCCGTTCGCCTGCACGTAGGTCAAGTCGTTCTGCTCCAGCCGGAGGGTGATGGTGCTCCCGGTCAGCGAGAAGGCGTCCTTCCCGAGTCCGTCGACCTGGGCACGCCCGATCAGGGCGCCGTCCTGGCCGGCGCCGGTGTCGAGCCGCATCGAGTCGGCGTGGGCGGACACGTCGCTCCGGTCGATGGTGACCCGGCCGCCGGCCCAGAGCCGGTCCTCGCCCTTCATGCGCACCCGGTCGCCCACGATCACGTACTTCTCCTGCTCCGCTCCCGTCGAGTCGCGCGGCACGTAGTCGATGGTCGGCCGGCCGTCGGCGAACACCTCGACCGTGTCGCGCAGCCCCGGCACGATCCGGAGGTAGTCCAGCGACGGCCCCCGCATGATGGACCCGCCCGTGTTCCGGGTGACCACGTTGCCGCGCGCCTCCCACCGCTCGCCGTCGCGCCGATAGGTGCCGCGGTCGGCGGTCATCACCATCGAGGAGTCCTCGTAGCGCACGTTGCCGATGAACTCGACGATCTGGCTCGCGTACGAGGCCAGGCTGTCGCTCCGAATGCGCACCGTCGTCCCGGCGCACCGGAGCCGGACATCGCCGGCGGCGAAGTAGTTGTTCTGCCCGAGCGCCGTGCCCCGGTCAGCATGGTCGAGGCGGAGTTCGCACCGCTGGCCGCCTTCTTGTGCCACCAGGACGCCCGGGAGAAGTCCCAAGGCGGCCAACAAGGACGCGAGGCGCCTGGCCTTCATCATTGGCCCGGCAGGACGACGCCATCGGCGGCCTTGCCTCTCGGGGCGGTCGTCGTCATCCGCTGGAAGTTCGGGTCGGACGTGAAGCCGGTCCCCTCGAGATGATTGCCACCCTGGTCGTAGGTGTAGGGCTGGTCGGTGGAGATCTCGTTCTTCCCCGGGTCGTAGTTCAGTTCCTGGCTCTTCAGTGTGCGCGTCTCGTCCGTCGAGCGGACCACCACGTTGCCACGGCCCTGCATGGCGCCGGTCATCGTCTGGTAGGTGCCCTCCTTCGACGTCAGCGTGGAGGTCGGCGCCCCGTCGGCGTCGTAGAAAGTGACCGTCACCACCCGGAGCTCGAAGGATTGCGAACCCTCGTAGTAGTAGGCGGTGTCGGCCTCGACCAGGCTCTTCTGGACGCCGTCGCGGGTGATGTAGTGCCGCACCTTGATGAGCGTCTGGTCGGCGGTGTCCGCGGCGGTGGCGAGCACGCCGGGCCGGGCGCCGGTCTCGTTGCACCCGGCGGCGAACGCGACCGCCGCGAGGATCACCCCCACCGTCACGACCCGGGCGGCCGTCATCCCGCCCCCGCGCGCATCAGGTCGTGGAGATGGATGACGCCGGCGAGCCGGTCCGTTTCATCGAGGACCGGCATGGCCATGATGCCGTGGCGCTCCATCCGGCCGAGGACCGCCGCCGCGAGCTCCTCGGTGGACGCCGTGCGCGGCGTGCGGGTCATCACGGCGGAGGCGAGGCCGTCGAGGAAGGCCGGAGAAGACTGCGCGAGCCGGCTCAGGTCCCCGGCGGTGACGACGCCCAGCACCTTTCCGCCGTCCGCCACGATGGCCAGACCGCGGTGCTTGGCCAGCGCGACGACGCCGTCCCGCATGGTGGCGTCGGGCCCGAGCACCCCCTGCGGCGGGAGCATGACGTCGCGGGCCCGGAGCAGCAGCCTCCGCCCCAGCGATCCGCCGGGATGGAGCTCCGCGAAATCCTCGCGCTGAAATCCCTTCACCTCGAGGAGCGCCACCGCGAGCGCGTCGCCCAGCGCCAGCGCGACCGCGGTGCTCGTCGTCGGCGCCAGGTCGTGCGGGCAGGCTTCTTCCGCCACGCCGGCGTCGAGGACCTCGCGCGCCACCTTGGCGAGCGTCGAGCCGGCCCCGCCCGTGAGTGCGATGATCGGCACGCTGAGGCGCTGGAGCGCCGCGAGGAGGCCGAAGAGCTCTTCCGTTTCCCCGCTCTTGCTGAGCAGGATGGCCACGTCGTCCCGCCCCACGATGCCGAGGTCGCCGTGCAGGCTGTCCACCGGGTGCAGGTAGGTGGCGGGCGTGCCGGTGGAAGTCAGGCTTGCCGCGATCTTCCGCGCGATGAGCCCGGACTTGCCCACCCCCGACACGATGACCCGCCCCTTGGCCGCGGCGAGGAGCTCCACCGCCCGGGCGAACGAGCCGTCGAGCCGCCGGGCCGCGTGCACGATCTCCCGGGCCTCGAGCTCGAGCACCCGCCGGCCGAGGGCCGTCAGCGCCGCCGGATCACGCGTCATGGCCGTCCCTTGCCGCGAGATATCGTGTGACGGCCGCGTCGTATTCGTCCCGCGCGCGGAGCACCGCGGTGACCACCTCGCGGACGGCGCCCCGCCCGCCCGACGCTTCCGTGACGTACGCCGCGATCGCCTTCATTTCGGGCACGGCGTTGGCCACCGCGATGGGGAGGCCGACGCGCTGCATCACGGGCACGTCGGCGAGGTCGTCGCCCACGAACGCCACCTCGTCCCAGCCGAGGCCGTGCTTGTCGAGCAGGGAGGCCAGCAGCGGCACCTTCCGCGCTCCCGAGTCCTGGAGGACGTCGTCGATCCGGAGCTCGCGGGCGCGAAGCGAGGTGGCCTCGGACCGCCGGCCGCTGATGATCGCGACCCGGATGCCGGTCCCGTCCAGCAGCGCCAGGCCCGAGTCCGTCCTGGATGTCGAACCGCTTGAGCTCGACCCGCTCGCCGCCGCCGGCGGCACCGATGTACACGCCGTTGTCCGTCAGGACGCCGTCCACGTCGAGCGCCAGGAGGCGGACCCGCCGCGCCACCCGCGGGTCAAGCACCGGCGGCCTCGCGGGCGCGGACCCAGAGGTCGAGGGTCCGGTCCATCAGCGCGTCGAGCTGGTCGAGCGGCCACTGCGTCGCGGCATCGCTGGGCGCGCGCGCCGGGTCGGGGTGCGTCTCGAGGAAGAACCCGTCCGCCCCGCTCACCGCCGCGGCGGCGATGAGCGGCGGGATGAAGTGCCGGAGTCCGCCGCTCGCGCCTCCCTCGCCCTGGCCAGGCTGCTGGACGGAGTGCGTGGCGTCGAAGATGACCGGCACGCCCGTGGCGGCGCGCATCCTCGGGAAGCTCCGCATGTCCACGACGAGGTCGCCGTAGCCGAAGAAAGTGCCCCGCTCGGTGACGGCCACTTCACGCGAGCCGGCGCCCTTCACCTTTTCCACCGCGCCCAGCATCCCCTCGGGTTGCATCCACTGCCCCTTCTTCACGTTCACCGGCTTGCCGGTCCGTCCGGCGGCCACCAGCAGGTCGGTCTGCCGGCAGAGGAACGCGGGGATCTGGAGGATGTCCACCACCTCGGCGGCCGCCGCGGCCTGCGCCGCCTCGTGGATGTCGGTGAGGATCGGCAGGCCGGTGGCGGCGCGCACCCGCTCGAGCGCGCGCAGGCCCTCGTCGAGCCCTGGCCCGCGCGCTCCCCCGCCCCGCGAGCGGTTCGCCTTGTCGAAGCTGGCCTTGAAGCACACCGGCATCCGGCGGCGCGCCGAGAGCGCGGCCAGCGCCTCGCCGACGCGCAGCATGAGTTCGTCCCCTTCGACCATGCAGGGCCCGGCGATCAGGAACGGGGCGCGGTCGAAGGTCCAGGACATCAGCGCGAGGCCTCGGCCAGGTTGACCTTCCCCTTGGCGGGGGACGCCACGGCCTGCCGGCGCGCCAGCGCGGCGCCGATGAACCCGGAGAAGAGCGGGTGCGGGCGCGTCGGGCGGGACTTCAGCTCGGGGTGGAACTGGCAGCCGATGAACCAGGGGTGGTCGGGGAGCTCGATGAGCTCCACCAGCCCGCCGTCCGGCGACTGGCCGGAGAGCCGGAGCCCGTACTCCGCGAGCACGTCGCGGTAGGAGTTGTTGACCTCCCACCGGTGCCGGTGCCGCTCGCTGATCTCGGTGGTCCCGTAGGCCTGCGCCACCTTCGAGCCGGGCCGGAGCCGGGCGGCATAGGCGCCGAGCCGCATCGTGCCGCCGAGGTTGCTGACGTCCCGCTGGGTCTGCATGAGGTTCACCACCGGCGTGCCGCACTCGGGCTCGAACTCGGTGCTGTTCGGGTCGGGCAGCTGGCAGACGTTGCGGGCGAACTCGATGATGGCGATCTGCAGCCCGAGACAGATGCCGAAGAACGGCAGGTTGTGCTCCCGCGCCCAGCGGATCGCCTCGATCATCCCCTCGACCCCCCGCACGCCGAACCCGCCGGGTACCAGCAGCCCGTCGTATCCCGCCAGCAGCGTCGCCGGCCGCCTCCTGGTCGGTGAACAGGTCGCTCGACAGCCACTCGATCTGGACGTGAGAGTCGTGGGCGATGCCGCCGTGGATGAGCGCCTCCTGGACCGACTTGTACGCGTCGTGCAGGTCGGTGTACTTGCCGACCACGGCGATCCGCGTCTCGTGGGTCGGGCGCAGCACGCGGTCCACGATGGTGCGCCAGGGGCGGAGGTCGGGGTCCTTGGTGTCGAGACGGAGCCGCTCGCAGACCTCGCGGTCGAGCCCCTGGTCGTGGAGCCGGAGCGGGATCTCGTAGATGGACTTGACGTCGGGGCTCTCGACCACGCAGGCGAAGTCCACGTTGCAGAAGAGCGCGATCTTGCGCTTGATGTCGGCGGAGAGCGGGCGCTCGGTGCGGCAGACGAGGATGTCGGGCTGGATCCCGATCTGCATCAGCTCGCGCACGGAGTGCTGGGTCGGCTTGGTCTTGAGCTCGCCCGCGGCGGCGATGTACGGCACCAGCGTGAGGTGCATGAAGAGCGCGTTGTCGCGGCCGACTTCCTGGCGGAACTGGCGGATCGCCTCGAGGAACGGCAGCGACTCGATGTCGCCGACGGTGCCGCCGATCTCGGTGATGACCACGTCGTGGCCGGGGGCGGTGCGGCGGATGGCGTTCTTGATCTCGTCGGTGATGTGCGGGATGACCTGCACCGTCGAGCCGAGGTACTCGCCGCGGCGCTCCTTGTTGATGACCGTCTGGTAGATGCGGCCGGTCGTGATGTTGTTCTGCTGCGAGAGCGAGCGGTCGATGAAGCGCTCGTAGTGCCCGAGGTCCAGGTCGGTCTCGGCGCCGTCGTCGGTGACGTAGACCTCGCCGTGCTGGAACGGCGACATCGTCCCGGGGTCGACGTTGATGTACGGATCGAACTTCTGCATCGTCACGCGTCAGGCCGCGCTCGACGAGGAGCCGCCCCAGCGAAGCGGCGGCGATCCCCTTCCCGAGGGAGGAGACGACGCCGCCGGTCACGAAGATGAACTTGGTCGCGGATGGGCCAGTGCTCATGAAATCACCTCAGGAGAGCGTGCCAGTGGGCCTCAGCCCGTTTCAGGTCTTCGGGGGTGTCCACGCCGGGCAGCGCCGGGGCGCCGAGGCGGGTCACGCCGATGGTCATGCCGTTCTGCAGGGCGCGGAGCTGCTCCAGCCGCTCCACGAGCTCCGCCGGTGTCGGGGGAAGCGACACCCACCGCGTGAGCGAGGCCCTGGTATATGCGTAGATGCCGAGGTGCTGCCAGTAGAGCCCGTCGGAGGGATCGTCGGGCTCGCGGCGATGGGGGATGACGGCGCGGCTGAAGTAGAGCGCCCGTCCGCCCAGGTCGGTGACCACCTTGACCCGCGCCGGATCCTTGACCAGCGCGAGTTCGAGCGGGGCCGCGGCGGTGCCGACTTCGTCGCCCTGCGCCACCCGGGCCAGCGAGCCCTCCAGCGCCTCACGATCGAGAAACGGCTCGTCGCCCTGGATGTTGACGATGACGTCGAAGTCCCGGAACTCCGGCCGAGACGCCACTTCCGCCACCCGCTCGGTGCCCGTCGAGTGCCGCTCGTCCGTCAGGACCGCGTCCACCCCGGTCCGCTCGACCACCTGCACCACCATCGGCGAGTCGGTGGCCACCACCAGCCGGTCCACCAGTCCGTAGTCGGCCACGCGCTGGACCACCCGGGTGACCAGAGGTTCGCCGGCGAGGAGCTGGAGCGGCTTGTTGAGGAGGCGTGTGGACCCGAGGCGGGCCGGGATGACACCGAGGACGCGCATCCCAGAATCTAATAGAACGCGGCTCCCCCGTCAAAAGTCGTGCCGGGACCGAAATGACGGGAGTGGCTTTGGGCTATAGGCCTATGCCACAAAGACTTATGGAGCTGCCTTTGGTGGGCGCGGGCTCCCGATCTGGATGACTTGAACCACCAGTGGATCCTCCCGGGGTCCGATCACCAGTTTGTAGCTGCCCGGTCCGGCGGCCGGGAGCTCGAAGTCGGCGGTTTCCCCGACGTCGATGACCGCGGCGGCGCGGCCGGATCGTTGCTGGGATGCCGGCAGGTCGGCACCGTCGCGCGCCACGGCGCGCCAGACCGTGACCGAATCTTCCTTGAGCAGCCGCCACGTGACCCGGCCGTACGGCATGATGTTGATCAGTCGGAGCCGGTGGGTCTGCCCCGCCGCCCAGGCGACGGGCGCAGGCAGCGAATCCCCATTCAGGAGGACCTTCCCCACCTCGCCGTCCCGCCCCGCCAGGAAGATGTGGTCGGTCGCCGGCTGGAAGGTCGCTCCGGGTTCGAGCACCACGATCGGTCCGTACAGCCCCGAGGTCAGCTGGATCTCGTCCTGAAAATGGGTGTGATAGATGAAGGTGCCGGCGCGCGGCTGGGTCAGGTGCGCCACGAAGGAGTCGCCGGGCTGGATCTGGGCGAACAGGCGGTCGCCCGTCTGGCTCCACCCTGCCACCCCGTCAGAGGCGCTCTCCAGTTCGAGACCATGCCAGTGCACCCCCGTCGGTTCATCGAGACGGTTCACCACCGTGACGTCGGTCGGGACGCCACGGGTCAGGAACAGGACCGGGGACGGCAACGTCACCGGTGCATCCGCCGGGGGCGCGCCGAGCCGATAACTCATGATGACGCCGTTGGGGCCGGTGGGCCGTGGCGCCTCGCGCGCGACGATTCGCAGCATGGTGGGGTGGAGGCGCGGCATCGGCGTCGGTCCCGGGGCGACGACGAGCCCCAGCACGAGCCCCCCCATGTGGAAGTGCTCGTCATGGGCGGCGGGAGCGCCGTCGGGCCAGGTCAGGTTGGCGCCGGGGCTCACGTGATAGATGAGGTGGCAGTGGAAGAGCCAGTTCCCTTCCTCGCGGGCCTGGAACGCCATCGCCATGCTGGACTGCGGCAGCATGCTTTCCGTCACCACCAGCCGCTCGTCTTGGGAGGCGTAGGCCGAATCGGAGACGAAGCCGCCCAGCGCGGTCACCCGGAAGTAGAATCCGTGCAGGTGCATCGGATGCACGTGCCGGGTCGCGTTGACGACGCGCCAGTGTGCGGAGTCGCCCACCGTGTAGCGCAGGCGTTCGGTGAAGGGCCACGCGCGGCCGTTGATGGTCAGCGCGTGCCGCTCGGGGCGCACCACCCCGGCGACGGTGTCCTCCGGCTGTCCCCAGATGTTCATCACGAACACCCTGTCGTCCGATCTGGCCCCCGGCGCGTCCACGATGAGCGCGCCGGCCAGCTGGGTCTCCTCCAGCGTCTCGAAGGCGACGTACTCCCGACGCTCCGTGCGCCCGCCATACTGGTAGGTGCCTGCCGCGCCCGCGCGGAACCGGAACCGGTGCGACTCACCCGGCGCGAGCCGCACGGAATCGGCTCCCGCCGCCGGCCGCTCCGAGAAGCCGAAGAGCGTGACGCCGGTGTCGGCCAGCTGGTTGGTCACGGTGATGTCCAGCATCGTGCCGACCGGGACACGGACGAGCGGTCCCGGCACTTCCGGTGCCTTCCCTTCCTCGGCGAAGACCGGCACCGTGACGCTCGGGCCGGCGGAGTCTTGGGGGAACCACTCCCCAAGGCGTACCTCGAGCCGGAGGGTGAGCACTCCCGCCTCCAACTGGCCGGCCGGCGTTCGATTGTCGTTGGGGGTGACGCGGCTCGGTGCGATCGCGGAGCCCGTGGGCAGGAGCATCAGGGCGAGCGCCGAGGCGAGCCACGCGGGGAGGTTCATCGCCCGAACACCGCCAGGAGGAGGAGCGCGGCCAGGACGATCGCCCCGAGGATCAGCCCGACCCGGGCGCCGTGAGGCAACCTGGCATACCAGGAGGCGGGCGCCGGCGGGGCCGTGCCGCCGAACCCCGGCAGGCTCGGCGTGCCCATCGCCTCGATGGCGACCAGGACCTCGTCCGCGCGCTGATAGCGCTGCGCCGGGTCCTTGATGAGGCACTTCATCACCAGCGCCTCGAGCATCGGCGGCACATCCAGGCGCCTGGTGCGCAGCAGGGCGGGTTCCACCGACACCTGGGCCGCGAGCATTCCCTGCGGCGTCGGCGCGTTGAAGGGCACGTCGCCCGTCAACATCTCGTAAGCCACGATGCCGAGCGCATAGATGTCCGCCCGGTGATCGATCTTCGGGTCGCCCGCCGCCTGTTCCGGCGCCATGTAGGCCGGCGTGCCGATGGTGAAGCCGGCCGTGGACCGGCCGGCCAGTACCGAGTCGGTGGCCTCGCTCAGCGCCTTGGCCACCCCGAAGTCGGCCACGAGAGCGTGCCGCTCCTCGATGAGGACGTTTTCCGGCTTGATGTCCCGGTGGATGACACCGGCCTTGTGGGCGCGGGCCAGGGCGTCGGCCACCTCGCGAATCAGGCGCACGGCGTCGGGAATCGGCAGCGCGCCCTCCCGCTCGATCCGCTCGCGGAGGGTCTCGCCGGAGACGTAGGGCATGACGTAATACAGCAGACCGTCGGCCTGTCCGGAGTCGATCAGCCCGAGGATGTGCGGATGATGGAGCTGCGCGGCGATGTGAATTTCTCTCAGGAAGCGCTCGGCGCCGATGGCGGTGGCCACGTCGGGTTTCAACACCTTGACGGCCACCCAGCGATCGTGGCGCGGATCCTCGGCCAGGAACACCGTGGCCATGCCGCCCTCGCCGATGAGCGCGGGCTGGCCGTCCACCCGCATCTCGAGTCGGTAGCGGTCGCCGAGCGCGGCCGACAGCCGGGCCGGGAGGTCGGCTCTCATTCCCCGCCCTGCCGCGTCCCTGGGGGCAACTGGCCTTCCGCCCTCACCGCGACCTCCACATCCCCCGCCGCGCGCGCCGCGGTGGCGAGGCCGCGCAGCGAGAGCAACCGCTGCGGGTACTGCGCGAGGGCCTGCGTGAAGGCCTCCTGGGCTTCTGCGGGCCGCCCCATGGCCAGCAACATCTCACCGAGCGTCTCGTGCGTCGGCTTGACCACGGTCGGCGGCCCGAATTCCACCGCCAGCGCATCCTCGCTGGCGGCGGCCTCGCGGATGAGGCGGAGCGCCGTTTCGACCTGGCCGTCGTGGAACGCCGACGCCGCGGCCAGGGCGATGTCGAGTGCGCGCACCGTGCCGGATTGCGTTTCGTCCCCGGGCGCGCCCGTTTCGGCGACGATGGCACGGAGTCGCGCCCCCTCCGCGGCGGCGGCGGCCTGATCGCCCCGCTGGAGCGCGGCGTACCCGATCGCGAACGCGTCGGCCGCACGGGCGCCGCGGGACCCGTTCACCGACGCGGGCCGGAGCGCGATCAGGGGACCGGACCACGCTTCCGCGTTGACGATCTGCGCGGCGTGCATCATGAGCGCGGAGCTGGTCCGCCCCGCGCTCGGCGTCGTCCCGATGTTCCCGAGGGTGCGCCGGTAGAGGGAATCGGCGTCCGCGAAGCGCCCCAGCTGCAGCAGCCCGTAGTGCAGCCATTCGGTGTAATGCCCGGGGCGCCAGGCGGCCGGGTTCGGGCCGGCCGCGATCACGTTCTGGCTCACCACCTCGTTCCACATCCCCAGCGCCAGGAAGATGTGGGTCGTCATGTGCTGCGCGTGCGGCGCGGCGGGCGCGATCTGCGAGTAGGCGCGCGCGGCCGGCAGCCCGATGATGGCGTGGTCCGGGTCGTCGAAGGAGTGGATGGTGTAGTGCGCGGCCCCCGGGTGGTCGGGATACTGCTGCATGAGTGCGAGCGAAATGGCCCCCGCACGCATGTAGGTCGGCACGACCCGGTTCCCCTGGCTGAGGCCGAGCAGCGCGAGGGCGTAGAATGCCTGCGCCTCGGCGTCGTGGGGATAGGCCGCCGCGAGCGCCTCCATCGAGCGGGCGTAGAGCGTGTCCCGCCGTGGCTTGGAGCCGGAGTCGCCGTAGAGCTGCTCCACGGCGGCGAGGAAGCGGCGTTCGCGGTCGGTGGTGGCGCGGGCCTGCCGCGCCTCCGGCGTGGGAGCCAGCCGGCCAAGGACGGCCTGGGCGCCGGCCCGGTTCTGCTCGTTCCAGACCGGGTGGTTGAGGGTCATCGCCTCGCCCCAGTACGCAAGGGCGAAGCCCGGCTCGAGGCGCTGGGCCTCCTGAAACGCCGCCGCGGCGGATGCATACTCGAAACTGTGGAGGTAGAGCACGCCGCGGACAAACGCGGCCTGGGCAGCCGGGGTGGCCGCAGTGGGGAAATCGATGGTACCGAGTCGTGGCTCCTGCGCCTGGGCGGGGGCAACGGCGGCGAGGGCCAGGACAAGCAGAGACGGAATTCGCGGCAAGAATGCTCCGGACGGGACAGGAGGGGACAGTGAAGCCGTGGAAATGTCCCAGCCGGAGCCCCCTGCCGCAAGGGCGTCCCTAGTCGAGTTCCACCTGCCGGACGGCGGTGACCTCGGGCAGCGCCCGCAGCGTTTCCATGTGCTCCGGACTCAGCCGGGCATCCACGCCGATGGCGGCCAGCGCCTGACCGCCGGCCTCGAGCCGCGCCACGTTGTACTGGCCGATGTTGATCCCGGCGGCCGCGAGCGCGGTACCGACCCGCCCGATGACGCCCGGCACGTCGCGGTTCCGGAGCAGCACCAGGTCGCCGCGGGGCAGGATGTCCACATGGTACTCGCCAATCCGGACCACGCGGGGATGCGCCCCCTCGAGCACCGCGCCTCCCACCCGGATGCTCTCTTCCTCGCCCGTCAGCCGGACCTCGAGGTACTCGGCGTAGTCGTCCCGCGGCGTCAGGCGGGTGCGCTCGACGGCGATGCCCCGCCCCGTGGCCAGGTGCATCGCGTTGACGACGTTGACGGCGCGCTGACCCACCACCTCCGAGAGCACGCCGATCAGGGCGGCGGCGCAGATCGGCCCGAGCCCGTCCTCTTCACGCCCGGCGTACCGCACCTGGACGGTCTTGAGGCGCGCGCCGGCCAGCGCGGCGCCGATCCGGCCCAGCCGCTCGGCCAGGTCGAGCAGCGGCTTGAGCCGGCGCATGCGCTCCCCGCCCACGCCGGGGGCGTTGACCGCCCGGCTCAGGTCGCCCTCCAGCAGCGCGGCGCGCACCGCCGCCGAGATTTCGAGCGCGACGTTCTGCTGGGCCTCCTCGGTGGAGGCGCCGAGGTGCGGCGTGAGGACGGCGTTCTCCAGGGTGCGGAAGGGGTGGTCGGCCGGCAGCGGCTCGACGTTGTAGACGTCGAGGCCCGCGCCCGCGATGGATCCGGCGCGGAGCGCCTCGATCAGCGCCGCCTCGTCGATGATCTCCCCGCGCGCCACGTTGAGCACGAAGGCCGATTTCTTGAGCCGGGCCAGTTGGGCCGCGCCGATGAGGCCGGTGGTCCCGTCGGTGAGCGGCACGTGCACCGAGAGGACGTCGGCCTCGGCCAGGACCTGGTCGAGCGTGCCGAGCTCGGCGCCCAGCGACTTGGCGCGATCGGGATGCAGGTAGGGGTCGTGGATCACCACGCGCATGCCGAAGGCGCGGGCACGGGTGGCCACCTCGCCGCCGATCCGGCCGGCCCCCACCAGGCCGAGCGTCTTGCCGTACAGTTCGCTGCCGCCCAGCTTGGCGCGGTCCCAGGCCCCCGCCTTCATGGAGCGGTCGGCGGCGGCGACGCGCCGCGCCAGGGAGAGCATCAGCGCCATGGTGAGCTCGGCGGCGGAAATCGTGTTCCCGGCCGGCGCGTTGAGCACCGCGATGCCCTTTTCGGTCGCGGCGTCCACGTCGATCGTGTCGACGCCGACGCCGGCGCGCCCGATGACCTTGAGGCGCGTGGTGGCGGACATCGCCTCCCGGGGCACCTTGGCGGCGCTCCGCACGATGACGGCGTCCACCTCGGTGAGCGCCTGGGTCAGGTCGGCCAGGCTCAGGCCGGGCTTCGTGATCAGCTCGAAGCGCGGGTCCTCGCGCAGCGGGGCCAGCCCGTCGGCCGCGATCTTGTCGGCGATCAGCACGCGGTAGGTCGCAGTCATGACGTGAGCACCTCTTCCAGCGCGGCGAGGACGCGGTCGAGCTCCGCCACCGTGTGCTCGCCCATGTGACCGATGCGTATCGTGGAGTCCTTCAGCTTCCCGTACCCCGCCGAGATCACGATCCCCTTCGCTTTCATGGCGGCGTTGACCTCGCTCCCCTTCTTCCCCGGCGGCACGGTCAGGCAGGTCACGGTCCAGGAGCGGTGGCCCTCCGGGGCCAGCACGCGGACCGGCACCCCCCGCGCCGTCATCTCGTCGGCCCACGCCCAGGTGCGCCTGGCCATCGCCTCGTGGCGCGCCCAGCGGACCGGCAGCGTCTCGGCGTCGATGCGCTCCAGCTGCTTGGCCAGGGCGAAGAGCAGCGACACGGCCGGTGTGTTGGGCGTCTGGTTCTGGAGCGTGAACTTCTCGAACTCCAGGAAGTCGAAGTAGATGCCGCGGCCCTTCTGGGCGCGGGCCCGCTCCAGGATGTTCGGCTGCGCCACGCCGAAGGCGAGGCCCGGCGGCAGGGCCAGCGCCTTCTGGGAGCCGGTGAGCACGAAGTCGAGCGCCCAGGCGTCGCTTTCCACGGGGACGCCTGCCACTCCCGTCACGCTGTCCACCAGCAGGACGACGTCGCCCGCGGCGTGGACCACCCTCGCCAGCTCGGCGATGGGATTGAGGGCGCCGGTGGAGGTCTCGGAGTGCGCCACCGTCACGGCGTCGTACTGGCCGCCCTTCAGCGCCTCGGCGACGCGCTCCGGCTCGTGGATGCCGCCCCACTCCGCCTCGAGCGCGTCGGCCTCGAGTCCGCAGGCGAGCGCGATCTTGTGGAAGCGGTCGCTGAACGCGCCGTTGACGAGCGAGAGGACTCGACGGCGAGCACCATTCCGGAGGGAGCCCTCCATCAACCCCGTGGCCGATGAGGAAGAGATGTACACTGGCCTGGTCGTCCGGAAGACGCGCTGGAGCGACGGCTGGATCTTCGCCAGGAGCTCCTCCATTCCCTTCCCCCGGTGTCCGATCATGGGGCGGGTCTGGGCGGCGAGCACGTCCTCGGTCACTTCAGTGGGGCCAGGAAGGAAGAAGCTGCCGAACGGTGCCATGGTGACGCTCTCGAGTGGGGGCGGTTGGCGCAGAGGGCGAAAGATAGGCGGCGGGATCCTGAAGAATCAGCCCCTGTCCGCGTGAAGAACTTCGCGCAGGACCGGGAGCAGGGACGCGCTCCGGATAACCGCATCGGCGGCGGAGGTGACCGCGGGCCGGTCCGTCACCCCGGCGTAGGCCACGAACCGGTCCACCGCGGGACGTGCCTCGAGGTCGGTGACGCCATCGCCCACCAGGAGGACGGGCCCGGGGAGCCCCGGCCGCCACGACTCGACGACGATGCGCTTTCCGCCTGAGCGGCCCAGCGGAGACGCCTCATCGTAGCCGGCGTAGCCACCGTCATCGTGGAAGTAGAGATCGACCGCGGCCACGTCGGACTCCGCCAGGCCGAGCCACGCCGCGAACGGCAGGATGGCCTGCCGGAGCCCGCCCGAGAGGATCCGGACCTCGACCCCGTGCGCGCGCAGGGCCTCGACTGTTTCCTGCGCGCCCTCCACGGCGGCCGCGATGTACCGGCCCGCCAGCGACTCGACGGACGCGCGGTCCGGACGGATCAGGGCGAGGCGCGCCCCGTAGACCTGTTCGAGGGGGACTTCCCCCCGCATGGCGGCCTCGGTGAGGGCGGCGATCTCCCGGTGGCGTCCGGCGGCGAGCTCGTCGATCCCCTCGATGGCGCTGAGGGTCGAGTCGCAGTCGAAGATGACGGTGCGAAAGCGGGGGGGCGTCACGGCGCGCTAGTGTCGGCGGAGCGCGACGTCGTCACTGCGGACGTTGCGACCGATGACGAGGACGAGGAGGCGAGGCTCGTAGCCCGGCGCGCTGACCCGCACGTACTGCGTGCGGCACTGATCGAGGAGCGAGGCGTCGAACGTCAGGATGTACTCGCCGTTGTTGTCCGTAAAGGTCACGAACGAGGTGCCGACGATCTGGAGGTGGGCGTTCGGCATCGGCGCGCCGCCCTGCACCGCGAGGACCCGTCCCGAGGCCGATCCCATGCGGGGCTCGCCGGGCTTGGTCGAATCGGGCATGACGGTCGGACACGAATCCCCTGCCTCGGGCATCGACTGCGTCCACGGCCGTGGGTCCCGGGGCGCGAGCCCGAGGCGCGGTCCGAGCTGGATGCCGCCGGGGCGACCGGCCGAAGCAGGGGCTGCTGAGGGAGCTGGTTCCGCGGGCGATGGCGCCGAAGGCCCGGGGTTCAGGGCGAGGGGCATCGGCCGTGGGGGGGAAATCTTCGGCTGACTCGCCTCGGCCCCATCGCCCAGCGTGCGGGTGTCGCCTCCCGGGTCGGCGACTGGCGAGCGGATGGCGCGAATCGGGTCGGCGTCGGGCTCCGGCGTCTTGGTTGGGCCACCCGACTTGGGTGGGGGGAGCTTGACCGGAGGAGTGGCCGGTTGCTGGCGTGGCTGGGCTGCAGGGGGGAGATACACCATCCGGACCTGTCGCTTGTCGAGCTGCTCCCGCGCGGCCTGGATCTCTTCAGCGGTGGCCGTCTGCTCCGGTGCGGCGGCTGGGCCGCGCCTGAGGAGCATCCCCGCCAGGAAAAGGGCGCCGTAAATGGCCAGCGAGATTGCCATGCCCTGCCACCGCGGTTCCGGTCTGAGCGGTGGCGTGAGCGAGAACGCTCGGTTGGCAGGCATCACTGAAATATAACCTCATACGCGACAGCGTGTTGCCTACGTTGTGTGGGTGTGGTCGTCGATCACGACGCGCCCCAGCCGGGCCCGGATCCTGTACCGCACCCGGACCAACAGGATGACGGCGACGGCCGCCAGCCCGAGCACAAGGCCCCACCAGAGTCCCTGTGCGCCCATCCCTGCCGTGAAGCCGAGGAGGAGTCCCGCTGGAATACCTACGCCCCAGAACCCGATAAGGTTGATGATCATCGGGGACCGTGTGTCGCCGAGGCCCCGGAGGATGCCGCTGGTGACGACCTGGATACCGTCGAACACCTGGAACAGCCCGGCGAGCGGCAGGAGCGACGAAGCCACGAGCAGCACCGCCGCCGAGTTGGTGTACAGGCCCGCGAACAGGCGCGGCATGGTGAGGAACATCGTCCCGGTCACGAGCATGAACCCCGCGCCGACAATGAGTGCAGTCCGCGCGGAGCGCCGCGCGGCCTGCGGATCGTCGCGGCCGACCGACTGACCGACCAGCACGGCGGCGGCGGCCGACACCCCGAGCGGGACCATGTAGGTCAGCGAGGCGAGGTTGAGCGCCACCTGGTGCCCGGCCATCTGGTCCACGCCGAGCATGCCGATCAGCACGCCGGTGAGCCCGAACGCGGTGTACTCGAACTGGAGTTGCACGCCGATGGGCGCGCCGAGCCGGAGCATCCGGCCGAGCGGCTTGAGGTGCAGGACCTCGGGGCGGAAGGATGAGAGGTGGCGACGCAGCATCGGCCACCCGAGCCCAGCCAGGAGGAGCACCATGGCCCAGCGGCTGATGGTCGTGGCCCAGGCGGAGCCGGCGACGCCGAGCGGCGGCGCGCCGAGGTGGCCGAAGATCAGGATCCAGTTGAGGAGGACGTTCAGCAGGTTCGCGGCGACGATGGTCAGGACGATCGGCCGCATCCGCCCCATCGCCTGCAGGGTCTGGCGCAGGACACCGAACGCGAGGAACGGCAGTACGCCGGGGAGCACGAGCCAGACGTACGTCTCGGCGAGCGGGATCACCTCGGCCGGCTGGCGCAGCCAGACCAGCACCGGGCGGACGGGGAGCATCAGGAGCATCGCCGGGACGGCGAGCAGCAGGGAGATCAGCAGCCCCCGCTGCAGCCCGCGCGCGATGGCGGGTTCGTCGCGGGCGCCCACGGCTTGCGCCACGATCGGGTCGAGGGCCATGAGGGCGCCCATGCCGAAGATGGCCACGCCGAAGAAGTAGAGGTTGCCCAGCGCCACGGAGGCGAGCGCCTCCGCGTTCAGGTGCCCGACCATGATGGTGTCCACCACCCCCATCATCATCATCCCGACCTGAACCACCACCACGGGCACTGCCAGCGTCAGCAGTGCCCGCAGCTCGTCACGGGTGGGGAGGGATGGCAATGCGGGCATGGGATCCGGCGGCGTTGGGGAGACATGCGCCCGGTAGGATTCGAACCTACGACCCTCAGCTTAGAAGGCTGATGCTCTATCCACCTGAGCTACGGGCGCGCGATGGATGCGGGGCTTCCGGCACGGAAGACCGCTGTATGATAGCGGTGCGCGTTCGGTCCCGACAGCGGCCGCTACCGCAGGCCCCCCGGCCGGGTGTAGTCTACGGCAGTCGGCCGGTTCCAGAGACACTCGCGGCGCTGGGAGGGTTGGATGTCGAACAAGGCAGCGGGCCGCCAGTGGGCCGGTTTGCGCGGCACCGTTGGCGGGTTGGTGGTCGCGCTGGCGGTGGCGTCAGCCGCCACTGCGCAGCAGGACCTCGGCACGGCCACCGTCGCCGGCGGGAAGGCGCTCGCGAACCAGTTCAACAACCCGACGTCGCCGATGACCCTGCTGCAGCTGCGCGATGTCATCGCGCCGGCGTGGAACGCCTCGGAGGGGAGCGCGAACCTGCTCGAGGCGGAGTTCGTCTTCCCGATCGAGCAGGGGCGGCTGATCCACGTGATGCAGTTGAGCCGACTGACGTTGCCCTACGAGTGGGTGCCGGATCCGCAGGGCGGCGTCGCAGGGTTCGGCGACATCAGCTACTTCGACATCGGGCTGATCCCGACCAAGTGGGGCCGGTGGGGGCCGGGGGTCTCGCTGGTCATCCCGTCCGGCGCCTCCACCACCGCCCTCACGGCGGGCAAGTGGCAGCTCGGGCCCGCGATGGCGGTCATCCTCACCTCCGTTCCGGACCTGCAGTTCGGACTGGTGCTGCAGAATCCGATCTCCTTTGCCGGCCCCTCCGAACGCCCCGACGTCAACGCGCTGACGATCCAGCCGACGCTCACCTACAACTTCGAGGGTGGCTGGTTCGCCGGCCTCAGCGACTTCTCCCTCTCGTTCGACTGGACCGACGGCGGCGCGGCGACGATTCCGATCGGCGTCCAGGCCGGCAAGGTGGTCTCACTCGGCAAGCGGCACTTCGTCCTGTCGGCCGAGGGCGGCAAGCTGGTTTCCCGGGCGAGCGACATGGAACCGGAGTGGCTGATCGGCCTCGAAGCGGCGTGGGTCATCAACGTGCATCCGGCGGCGTTCCGCTGAGCGGGACCCGTGGGTGGAACGGAAACCGGGGGTCGCCCCGCTGCGTACGGGACGAACCCCTCATTCATCCCTGTTGGAGGTCTCGGTGCTGCTTCCCCTGATGGTCTCTCTCCTTGCGGTCTCGCCGACAGACCCCGGCACCGGCGCCGACGTCATCCGGATGATGCAGGCGAAGTACGAAGGGAAATGGTATCGCACGCTGACGTTCGTGCAGAAGACGAGGCACGCCGACGGTTCGGTGGAGACCTGGTACGAGGCCATGCGGATCCCCGGCGCGCTCCGCATCGACATCGCCCCGCTCGCGGCGCAGAGCGTCATGCTCTTCCGGAACGACTCCATCTACCGGTATGTCGGCGGGGAGATCAAGCTGGCGCGGCCGCTGGTGCATCCCCTCCTCCTGCTCGGCTTCGACGTGTACGGGCAGCCGGCGGAAAAGACGATCGCGACGCTGACGACGCTCGGCTACGACCTCTCGAAGGTGCGGAGTGGCGACTGGCAGGGCCGAAAGGTCTGGATCGTGGGGGCGGCGGAGGGCGATACCACCACCACGCAGTTCTGGGTGGACCAGGAGCGGCTGGTGTTCGTGCGCAGCCTGGCCACCCATCCCCAAAAGCCCGGGGTCATCACGGACGTCCAGTTCAACAAGTACGTGCAACTGGGCCAGGGGTGGATCGAGACGGAGGTGCTCTTCCTCGAAAGCGGGGTCGTCACGCTGACGGAGGAATACCGGGACGTGAAGGCGGATCCGGTGCCGGCGCTCGACCCGGCGATCTTCCTGCCCGGGCCGTACGTGGCGCCGGGGTGGGTCAAGGAGTAGCGCGCGGGGTCGGGCATCTCCCCTTTCGGACGCGGCGGTCGCCGGTATCTTAGGGGAGCCTTCCCCGCAGCCCGGAGCCCCTGCCCTGACCGACGAACTGCGCGCCCGGCTCGACTCCTCACTCGGCACCACGTACACCATCGAGCGCGAGCTTGGCGGGGGGATGTCGCGCGTCTTCGTGGCCACGGAGACGTCCCTCAACCGCCCCGTCGTCCTGAAGGTGCTGCCGCCGGACCTGGCGCAGATGCTCAGCACCGACAGGTTCCGCCGCGAAATCGAAGTCTCCGCACGACTCCAGCACCCGCACATCGTTCCCCTGCTCTCGGCCGGCGTGGCCGACGGCCTCCTGTACTACACGATGCCCTTCATCGAGGGGGATTCGCTTCGCGCCCGGCTAGCGAAATCGGGCGAACTGCCGGTCGAGGAGGCGCGCCGGCTGCTGCGCGACGTGGCCGATGCCCTGGTGTACGCGCACGAGCACGGCGTCATCCACCGGGACATCAAGCCGGACAACGTCCTGGTGACCGCCGGGCACGCGGTGGTCACCGACTTCGGCGTGGCCAAGGCGATGTCCGAATCCGCCGGCCCCGCAGGCGAGAGCGGCATCACTTCGGTCGGCTTCGCCATCGGGACGCCGGTGTACATGGCCCCCGAGCAGGGGCTCGCCGATCCCACCACCGACCACCGCGCCGACATCTACGCCTTCGGTGTGCTGGCGTACGAGCTCCTCTCGGGGCAACCGCCGTTCACGGGCCGGTCGTCCGCCGCCCTCATCGCGGCGCACGCGGCGGAGGCGCCCGAGGCGCTCGAGCGCCGCCGCCCCGAGCTGCCGCCGGGGCTCGCCTCGCTCGTGATGCGCTGCCTCGCCAAGCGCCCCGCCGACCGGCCGCAATCGGCGCGGGACATCGTGAGCGCGCTCGACTCCCTTTCCACGCCGGCGGGTGGAACCGCCCAGGTGGTTGCCCCGCCCCGCGGCTCCCACCCGATTCGCCGGTGGGCGGCGGTGGCGGCGCTCGCAGTGGTTGGGGCGGCCGCGTGGTTCTTCCTCAGACAGCCGCCCGGGAGCACTCCCGTCCCCGAGGACATCTCGGTCATCGCGGTCGTCCCGCCCTCCGGTGCGCCGGGCGACACCGCGCTGAGCCGGATCGGGCGCGACCTCGCGATGCTCCTGAGCGCGAACCTCGACGGCCAGGGCAATCTCCGGCTCAGCGATCCACAGACGATCCTCGCGCAGGTGGGCGGGAGCAGTCCGACCCTGGCGGAGGCGCAGGCGCTCGCCCGGAAGCTCCACGCCGGCGCCGTGCTCTACGGCGGACTCGTGCGCGCGGGAGGAGTGGTGCGCGCCGACCTCACCCTGTACCGCGCCGATTCCTCCGTGGCCCTCGCCACTCTTTCCGCCTCGGCGTCGCCCGACAGCATCTCGGCGCTCACCGACACCCTCGCGTGGGGCCTCCTGCGCCAGATCTGGCGCGGACGCGACGCGCCGACGCCGAGCGTGGCGGCGGTCACGACGCGCTCCTGGCCCGCGATGCGCGCCTTCCTCAAGGGTGAGGCGGCGTTCGCGGCGTACCGGATGCAGGAGGCGGAGGACGCGTACCTCGCCGCGGTGGAGGCGGACAGCACGCTGTGGCTCGCGTGGTACCGTCTCAACTACATCCGGAGCGCTTACATGCTCCGTCCGGCGGACACCGCCATCCGCAACCGGGTCGAGGCGCATCTCGACGAGCTTCCCGATCGCGAGCGCCGGATGCTCGAAGTGCCGAAGATGACCCGGGAAGACGAGGCGCTGGATCGGCGGAGCAGCAGCCGCGCGCGCTTCCAGGCCATCCTGCGGGACTATCCCGACTACTGGTGGGGCTGGTGGGTCCTGGCCGACAACAGCTTCCACACCGGCGGCCTGATCTACGGGACCAGCCCCGAGGAGACCATTGCCGAGTTGCGCCGGACCGTCGAGCTCAATCCGGCGTTCGTGCCTGCCTGGGCGCACCTGGCGCAGGCGCTGTACCTCAGGGATTCGGTCGGATGGGCGGCAGCGGTCGCAGGTGGGGGCGACGTCCCTCCCGAGGCGCCGTGGATGGGCGAGGCGAACGGGTGGGCGGACCCGACGGTCGAGACACTTCCCGACCTGTCCGGATTGCGGGCCGCGATCGCCGCCGCCCCGGCACAGGCGTTGGACCCGCGAATGGGATATTGGATGGCGGCCGGGGCGCCGCAGCTGGCGACGATTGTCCTGCCTGAGCTCGCCCGGGACCCGCGAGGCGAGCGCATTCATGACGACACGCAGCGGGCGCGGGCGTGGGCGTGGGCGAGCCGCGGCGCCTGGGATTCGGCGCTGGCGGTGGTGGGCTCCATTCGAGAGGGCAGGCCGCTCGACGGCTACCGCCTGGCGGCGACCGGCGGGTGGATCGGCGGCGTTCCGGACGAGGTGGTCGCCACCTGGAAGCGTGAACTCGACGCGGTGCGCGACTCGCTCTCGCCTAGGGATCGCGCCGAGGCGGACTGGCTGGACGGCCTCGACGCGTCGGCCGCAGGCGACAGCGCAGGGGTGTCCTCGGCCGCCGCTCGTGTCCGGAAGGCCGGGGATCCGAGCGGGCCACTCCTCGCGCGCGCACTAGGGACCTTCGAGCCGATTCGGCAGGGCCAGTTCCGGCCGGCAGCCGACACGCTGGCCCAGCTCGAGTTCGACCGCCGGTGGCTGCCCTCAGGCGAGGATGGGTGGCAGATCCCGGCACCGATCCCGGTACACCGACTCATGGCGGCGCGTGCGCTGGCGGCGTCCGGCGACACCGTCGCGGCGCTTCGGCAGCTCAACTGGATCGACGGCGTGGACCTGGCAGCGAGGCGCGTCGCCATCATGGGAGTCCTGCGGGCGTACGCGCTGCTGGAACGGGCCCGGCTTCACGAGGGCCGTGGGGACTCGACCCTGGCGCGGTACGACTACGAACAGCTGCTTCGTCGCTTCGACCGCCCGGTGCCTCGCTGGCGTGGATCCGGGAGGAGGCGCAGCAGGGTCGCGGGAGGATGCAGGGCGTGGCGGCACCGCCGGGAGAGTGATGGGGCAGGTCCGTGGTTGCGCGCAGCGGGCCACCGGGGTATCTTCCTTCAGCGGTCGAAGCACGTATACGCGGACAACATCCGAGTGAACGTTGGGGCCCCGGCAATGCTGTGGCCCCTTTTGTTTGCGAGACCGTTGGTGGCGACTGGGGAGGTCCTCAGTGCCATCGCACCACCCTTCCCGTGAGGGCTTGTCACGGGGCAGTACAAGTCGGTATACACGGCAACGCCGCGGTCCGATTCAAGACGAGATGGAGTACAGCAATGCGTACCACCGGAACTGTGAAGTGGTTCAACGATGCGAAGGGCTTTGGATTCATCACCCCCGAGGGCGGCGCGAAGGATTGCTTCGTGCATCACTCCGCCATCAACGGCGACGGCTTCAAGTCGCTGGCCGAAGGCGAAAAGGTGGAGTTCGATGTGGTCCAGGGCGCCAAGGGCCCGGCGGCCGAGAACGTGACCCGCGCGGCTTCCTAACGCCTCTGGCGTTGGCGAACCACACGGTTCGATAATGACAGCCGGTCCGACGCGAGTCGGGCCGGCTGTTTTCGTTCGGGGCGGGTCGCCCGTCAGAACACCGTCACTCCGACCCCGAACCCGAGATCCCACTGCGTCATGTTGCGGCCCGCAGGGAAGAACCCATACGCCGTCGCCTCCTCCTGGTGCGCGTACTGCACGAATGCGAACGGCGCAACGCCGAGGTTGCCCATCGAGAGGTCGATCCCCACCCCGAACTGCGCGCCGAAGCCGTGGGCCTCGCTGCTGCGGATGCCATCGGCATCCTGCGAGCCGAGGTGCTTCGAGCTGCCTACCCCTCCCTTCACGAACGCGCCGGAGGTGGGCCAAGGGTACCAGGCGACGGTCAGGAGGATCAGCGAGACATCGCCCTGGTTTCCCTGCCGGCTGATGGATCCGAGCTCGAAGCCGACGGCCACCGCCGGCCAGGCGTACCCGCCGACGAGATTGAAGTTGGAGGCGGTGCCGGCGCCGGTGAACTGACAGGAATCGCAGGACTGGTCGAGGCTGCTCATCCCGAACGTCGCACGCCCCCACAATCCGCGAGGGCGGAGCTGTTCCTGGGCCGCACCCGCGGTGACGGCGCCGACCAGGAGGAACGTGAAGATCGTGGCCCTGCGGGCTGCCTTCCGGATCGCGGTCAGTCGCTTCCGCACCTTTGGTGGGAAGCCGGCGATGTACGCGTCGACCGTCGTCGGTCGTGGCGGGTTGGATCGCATTCGGCCTCGCTCCGGAAGATGGGGAAAGTCAGCGCGGCGTGGCTGATGCCCCGCAGAGCTCGGCGGCGCGCAGGACCGCCGCCATGAGCATCGCCCCCGCTTCGGGGTCCCTGGCGGGAATGGTGGCGAGGTAGGACCGCTGTTCGCCGCGGCTCGTCGTCGTGCGGAACGGGTAGGTCTCGGGCGCGCGGGCCGGGATGGTGACGAAATACTTGCCGGGAATGTAGATGAAGTCGTGCCAGCCCTCCGCCCGCGCCACCACCCGCACCGCCGTGACGTCGACCTCCTTCATCGGGACCGCCATGGTGGTCCGGGTGCCGGAGACGCCCGAGTTGTCGGTCACGATGATGGTCAGGCGGCACTCGGCCAGTTGCAGCGCGGCCTTGGAGGTGAGCGACACCATCCGGACGTTCGTCAGGCTGGTGTCGCTGGAACTCGTGGCCATCTCCGTCCCGTCGGACTCGAGCCAGCGGGCGGTCTCGGCCAGGGTCAGCGTCGACTGACCGGAGGCCGTGCTTGCCGAGCCGAGCACCGCGGCGACAAGGAGGAGGATGGATCGAAGGGCCATGCGAGGAAATGTGTCCGGGTTGTCCGCGGACCGATAGTACGCACAGAGCCCCGCCGTCAGCGATGACGGCGGGGCTCCTGTGACGATCATCGGGGCGCCCGGATTCGAACCGGGGACCTCCTGCTCCCAAAGCAGTTCGTTCAGTTCATGTCGTTCTTCAACTTGTTGAATCTACGCGCTGTTCTGGGCATCGGTGTTGTAGGTTCGGGGGCCCGATTGGGCCCCTTGTCGTAGGAAACTCACAACGGAACTCGCAACGGACGGATGCCATGCGACAGACCGTAGACTCGGCTGGGGAAGTAGGCCGGGCTCCACGATTCTAGGACCACTTCATCCGGACCGCATAGCTCGGCAGGATGACCGCGCCGAGCGTCGCCAGGCCGAGCAACACAATTGTCCACAGGCGGACCAGTGGGCTGGCGCAGATCGAACTGGCTTCATACGCACTCCGATCCTCTCGCAGGACCAGTAGATAGCTTCTGCCAATGGCCACTCTCGTGGCACCGAGGAAGAGCTGCCGGAACGGCTCGACATCGTCACCGTCAGCCCATCATCCTGCACCACGGTCTAGGGTCAGAAGGGTCGAGCGCTGATCGTGATCCCCGTGCTCGATGACTTGTGGCGGCGCGGGAAACGGCCGTGAGCGCGTGTCCGCTAGCACGTGAAGCCCGGCGTCGCACCGAGAGCCTCTTGAGCCCGCGCATCACCCCTTTGGGCGGATGCGCGCCAGCGACAGTGCATTCGCCGTGACAACCAACGAGGCGCCAAGATCTCCAACCAGCACCGCGACGGCCAGACTCACTACCCCGCTCACGGCGCCGATGGCCAGGAGGACCTTGAGACCGAGCGCCAGCGCAATATTGAACCGGATGGTGCGACGGGCCCGACGGGCAAGATGGATCGTGTAAGGCAGGCGCGTGAGGTCGTCACCCATCAGCGCCACGTCGGCAGCCTCGATGGCTGCCGGCGACCCCGCCGCGCCCATGGCGATCCCCACCGTCGCCTCGGCAAGCGCCGGGGCATCGTTCACCCCGTCACCCAGCATGGCGACACGCCCAAAGCGACGCTTCAGTTCGCGGACCGACGCCACCTTCTCCTCCGGCAGCAGTCTGGACTGGACTTCATCGATGCCTGCCGCCCGCGCGACGCGGTCGGCCGCTGCCGCCGTATCGCCGGTGAGCATCACGATCGGCTTGACACCAAGCCGGTGCAGGCGCATCACGGTGCGCCGGATCGCCGGGCGCGGCTCGTCTCGCAACACGAACAGACCACGGCCGGCGTTGTCAGCGTGGACGTAGATTCGGAGCGTCCCCGCTTCCGGTTCGCCCCAGCCGATGGCGGTCGCGGGCGGCACCTGTTCCTCCGACCCAACCGCGAGCGACACACCGTCCACAATGCCGTGGACACCGCGACCGGGGGTGGACAGAAAGCCCTGGACAGGTTCGGCCGGGCGGACGCCTCGATCAGCCGCGTAACGGACGATTGCCCGTGCGACAGGGTGCTCCGAACGTGACTCCAGTGCGGAGACAAGTGCCAGCAATCGCTCCTGGTCCAGATCCACCGCCTCGAACCCGGTCACTGCCAGCTGCCCAGTGGTCAGCGTGCCGGTCTTGTCGATCGCCAGCGCGCGCGCGGCGCCAAGTTCCTCCAGGTACTCCCCACCCTTGATCAGCACTCCCTGGCGCGCGGCGCTGGTGAGCGCACTCACGACGGTGACCGGCGTAGCGATCACCAGCGCGCAGGGACAGGCGATCACCAGCAGCGTGAGGCCGCGCGTGAACCACTCCATGCCCGGCGCCCCAAGGAGGAGTGGCGGCCCGACCATGACGAGGACCGCAAGCGCCGTCACGATCGGCGTATAGACCAGCGCGAATCTCTTGACCGCCTGCTCGACCGGCGCCCGTCGGCCCTCTGCTTCGCGGACGAGCTGGACTATGCGCGCAATGGTGCTGTGGGCGGCGTCCGCGAGAACCTCGATGTCAAGACTGCCGTTTAGGTTGAGCGTGCCGGCGGAAACGAGATCGCCAAGCCCCTTGGTGCGCGGGAGGGATTCTCCCGTGATGGTCGCCTCGTTGACCTCCGAGACCCCGGCAACGGCCCGGCCATCTGCCGGGATCTTGTCGCCCGGCCGAACGCGGATCACATCCCCCACGGCGAGCCGGTCGACCGACACCGTCTCCACGCCCCCTGCGGCCGTCAACCGATCCGCCTGCTCCGGGGCCAGCTCGACCAGTGACGCGATTGAGCGGCGTCCCCGGTCCACCGCATACCGTTCCAGGAGCTCCGCCGTGGAGAACAGAAAGGCCAGCGAAGCGGCCTCGAACGGTTCCCCGATCAGCACGGCAGCGACGATCGCCACGGACATGAGGAAGTTCATGTCAAGCCGGAGTGTGCGGACAGCCCGCACGCCGGCACCGAAGAAGTTCACCCCTCCGATGAGAGCGGCTCCAGTGAGGAGCAGTCCCGCGACGTCGAGCCGGATGGCCAGCCAACCAGGGGCATCGGGCGCCCTGGTCAGGAGCGCGACGGCCACACCAGCCGCCCACAAGATCCCCGACATGTATGTGCGGCGGGCAAATGGCGTGGCCCAGGGCGATGGACGGTGCGCGCTGCGTGGCGACGCCTGGCTAGGCAAGGGCCGCCTCCCCGCGCTCGCCGGTGGTGATGGCGAGCGCCGCTTCGATCGGGAGCACCAGCACTTTCCCGTCCCCTGGCCGGCCCGTGTGCGCCGTCCGGGTGATCAGCTCGACCAGGAGGTCGACCTGCGCCTGGGGCGCGGCCACCAGGACCAGCACATGCTCCGCGAAGTCGGTGGCGGCACCCGGATCAGCGTCCGGTGCACCCTCGGCCCGGCGACCGAACCCCCTGGCACTGATCACCGTCATCCCCGGGCTCGTTCCCTGCTGGCGGAACGCATCGACCAGCTCAGTGACTTTGAATGGCTTGATGACGGCAGCAATGAGCTTCATCGTGTCTCCTATTGTTCACTGGTGTCAGGTTCGAAGTAGCCGTAGAGCACCGGCAGCAGCAGAAGGGTCAAGAGGGTGGAGGTCACCAGACCACCCACCACCACCGAGGCGAGGGGCCGCTGGATCTCCGAGCCGGCCCCCGAGGCGAGCAGGAGCGGTACCAGGCCGAGGCTCGCCACGAGCGCCGTCATGAGGACCGGGCGCAATCGGAGTAGTGTGCCGCGGCGCACCGCCTCCGCGACCGAGAGCC
The DNA here is from genome assembly GCA_963777835.1 of uncultured Gemmatimonadales bacterium. Lineage (GTDB taxonomy): Bacteria > Gemmatimonadota > Gemmatimonadetes > Gemmatimonadales > GWC2-71-9 > SPDF01. Next base: position 549,265 of record CAVZRK010000006.1, read on the forward strand.
CCTCCGCGCGGAGCTGATTGATGTAACTGACCAGCACCACGCCGTTGAGGACCGCCACGCCAAACAGCGCAATGAACCCGACAGAGGCCGGGACGCTGAGATACTGGCGCGTCACGACAAGCGCGATGATGCCCCCGATCAGGGCAAACGGTACATTGAGGATGATCAGCGCCGCCTGCTTGAGCGAGTTGAAGGAGGAAAAGAGCAGCAGGAAAATGAGCCCGATCGTAACCGGAACGATGAGCGCCAGGCGTGCCATCGCCCGTTGCTGATTCTCGAACTGGCCGCCCCACGTGATGAAGTAGCCGGGTGGGAGTTGCACCTCCCGGGCGACCGACTCCTGCGCCTCGGCCACGAATCCTCCCAGGTCGCGCCCATCCACGTTGGCCTGGACGACAATGCGCCGTTGATTCGCCTCGCGGCTGATCTGCTTCGGACCTTCCGTCAGCTCGATCGTCGCGAGCTGTGAGAGCGGCACCCGCCCGCCTGAGGGCGTCGATATGAGCGCCCGGGCGATGTCCTCCGGCGTGGCCCGATACGGCTCGCCGTAGCGCACCCAGATGTCGAACCGCCGCTGGCCCTCGAACACCTTGCCGGCCTCGCCGCCACCGATCGCGAGTCGCACGACCCCCAGCACGTCGTCCACGTTCAGACCCAGCCGCGCCACGGCAACACGGTCCACCCGGACCAGAAGCTGGGGCTGCCCCAGCAATTGCTCGGTCTGGACATCCTGGGCGCCTTCAATTCTGCTGACTACACGCTGCACCTCGTCCCCGATGGAGGCCAGCGAGTCCAGGTCATCCCCGAAGACCTTGATGGCCAGTTGGGCGCGGACGCCCGAGAGGAGTTCGTCCACGCGGGTCGCTATCGGCTGGGAAAAGTTGAGCGCCACGCCGGGGATGCTCCCCATTCGTTCCCGCATCGCGTCCACCAGTTGATCCTTGGTCCGGCCCGAGGTCCAGACCTCCATCGGCTGAAGGGTGACGGTCGTCTCCACATTGTTCACCGGCTCGGGATCGCCGCCGAGCTCGGCGCGGCCGATCTTCGAGACCGCATCGATCACTTCGGGAAAGGCCATGGCCTCGCGCTCCAATTGTGTCGCCACACGGATGGCTTCATCCAGTCCCGCACTCGGCGCCAGGGTTGCCCGATAAAGAATGGACCCTTCCTCGAGTGGCGGGACGAACTCGGTGCCGAGAAACGGTACCATGGCCAGGCTCAGCAGCAGTGCGCCGACCGCGCCGGCCATCACCGTCCGTCGACGCCCGAGCGCCCAATCAAGCATGGGCTCGTACCGCCGTCGAATGTGTCGAAGCACCCAGGTATCCTCCTCCGTCCCGCCCTTGAGGCCGAGACTGCAGAGCACCGGGATGAGTGTCATCGACAGGAGCAGGGACCCGATCATCGCGAAGGTGATGGTGTAGGCCAGGGGGGTGAACAACTTCCCCTCGACGCCCTGGAGCGTGAATAGCGGGAGGAACACGATGATGATGATGGCGATCGCGAAACTGATCGGACGAGCCACCTCAAGGGCGGCGCGCCGCACCAGGGTGACACGTGGCAGATTCTCGTGCCCAGGCTCCGAGAGGACCCGGTAGATGTTCTCGACCATGACCACCCCGCCGTCCACCATCATCCCGATGCCGATGGCGAGGCCGCCCAGCGACATCAGGTTGGCCGACAGGCCGGTCAGCCGCATCAGGATGAAGGCGAGGAGGGTGCAGGCCGGCAGCATCGCCCCGACGATGAGGGCGCTCCGGAGGTTGCCCAGGAAGAGGAGCAGTACCAGCAGGATGAGGGCGCCCCCCTCGAGCAGGGCATCGCGGACCGTCGCCACCGCGCGATCGACCAGGTCGGCCTGATCGTAGAAGGGGACGAGGCGGACACCGGGGGGCATCGCGGCATTGATCACCTTCACCTGAGCTCGCACACCCTCGATTACGGACGACGTGTTCTCGTAGATGCGCTTCAGGACGATGCCGGCGACAGCCTCACCCTCGCCGTTGACGCTCACCGCGCCACGGCGGACTTCGGCGCCGATGGCCACCCGACCGACGTTGCGGACGTAGACCGGCGTGTTCTCCCGCTCCGCGACAATGACGGTCCCAATATCCTCCAGCGTGGTCACGAAGCCGAGCCCGCGGACCAGGTACTCCTCCGGCGAGCGCACGATGAATCCGCCGCCGGCATTGGCGTTGTTGCGTTCCAGTGCTCCGATGACCTCCTCCACCGTCACGCCGTACTGCACCAGGCGGTTGGGGTCGAGCTGCACCTGGAACTGCTTGACATGACCGCCGAAGGAGAGCACTTCCGTGACGCCGTGGACCGCCCGCAACTGCGGCTTCACCACCCAGTCCTGAATGGTGCGCAGTGAATCGAGCGGGATCCCCTCGCCGACGATGAGGTATTGGTACACCTGGCCGAGGCCGGTGGTGACAGGCCCCAGCGCGGGGTCTCCCAGGCCGGCTGGAATGGCATCCCGGGCGCTCTCCAGCCGTTCGAAGACGAGTTGCCTGGCAAAATAGATGTCCACCTCGTCCCGGAAGTAGACGCTCACCTGGGACAGGCCGAAGGCGGAGATCGACTGGATACGCGTCACGCCGGGAAGGCCGTTCATGGCCACTTCGACTGGATAGGTGACCAGCGCTTCGACCTCAGGCGGTGCGAGTCCGGGAGACTCCGTGGTCACCTGAACGAGAACGGGCGAGACGTCGGGGAACGCGTCGACCGCCAGTCCCCGGACCGCGAGGTATCCGCCACCCACAATCCCGAGCGCACCAAGGACGACCAGCAGCCGCTGTCTGAGGGCCCATTCGACGAGGCGGCTGATCATTCGTCGCCTCCGAACTGCTCGCGCTGAAGGTGCGCCTTGAGCGCGAAACTTCCCGAGAGGACGACACTGTCGCCTGGCGCCACGCCATCGAGGACCTCCCGCCACCCGCCCGCCCGCTCGTGGCCGAGGCGCACGGCAACGGCGCGAAACCGGCCTGCCCCGTCCGGCACAAAGACCACCGTCGTGTCGCCGAGACGCTGCACCGCGGTGTTCGGCAGGCCGACCTGAGGGGCCAGGCTCGGGAGGACGAGGGATGCCTGGACGAACATCCCGGGCTTCAGCAGGCGGCCCCGATTCTCGATTTCGACTCGCACCTTCACACTGCGTGACACGCTGTCGACCACGGCGCCGACGTAGCTGATGTGCCCAACGATGTCCAACGCGGGAAGCGCATCAACACGGACGTGGACGCTGGCGTCACGGTGCACACGACCGATATCGGTCTCATACAAGTCGAGGATCAGCCAGAGACGAGAGAGATCGCCGACGGTGAACAACTCGGATTCCGGCCCCACCACCTCCCCGATCACGGCGTGTTGGTCCACCACCTCGCCCCCGATGGGAGTACGCAGGGGGAACACCCCGGGCGCCGAGCTGTCGGGCTCCGCGCCAAACGCCGCGAGCGCCTGGGCCGCGGCCGCGAGATCGGCATCGCGCTCCCGCAGTTCCGCTTCCGTCTCCAGGCGACGTCGCTCCGAGACGATGCCATCCTTGGCCAGGCGCTCGGTGCGCTCGAGATTGCGGACCGCCACGTCGCGCGAGGCGGCCGCCTTGGCCCAGGTGGCCTGCGCGGCGCCGAGCTCCGGGCTGTCCAGCAGGCCGAGGGTGTCGCCGGCCGTGACCAGCGCGCCGATGGCGACGCGCACCGCCCGAATCCGGCCCTGGATACGGGGGCCGACGTGACTAATTCGCGACGGGTCGAAGCTCAGGGTGCCCGTCAGCTTGATGGTGTCCGCCGGGAGCCCGCCGACGCCCCCGATCACGACGTCCGAGGTCGCCAGTTGTGCGGAATCAAGGAGGACCACCGATGCGTCGGTGACGGTGCCGCCGGAGCTCGGGTCCGGGGGCGGCGTGTCACCTCCACCGCAGGCAATCAGGGAGGCGAGGGTGAGCGGGAGCAGCATACGCGTTGGCAGCATGTTCAGTGGTTCCCGGTAAGGAGCGTCGTCAGCTCGAGTGGGTCGACATCCAGGGCGGTGGACACCTCGAACCACGCCGCATAGGCGTCGGCCAGCACCGCGAGGTACTCCAGTTGTGCATCGACCGCCGTGCGTCGGAGCACGATGACGTCAGTGAGATTGACTTCACCTTCCATCAGGGCCTGCTCCGTCAGTCGTACATTCTGGGTGGCCGCACTCAGCACCTGCTCCGCGAAACGGCGCTCGGCCGCGGTGGAGCGGACGAGCCGGGCGAGCCCTCCCTGGAGTTCGGCCTGAATCAGGCGTTCTGTCGCGGCAAGTGTTGCCCGTGCCGTGGCCAGTTCCGCTTCGGCGGCCCCCCGGGCGGCCTGCCCGTTGTGGAAGAGTGGCACCTGCAGGCCGACCTGAAAGCCAAGCAGGTCGTCGGTGCCCCCTTCCTGTCCGCCGAGGGCCGCGAGGGTCAGGTTTGGGATGAACGCGCGCTGCGCGACGCTCAGGTTGCCCCCTGCCCCATCCACCTCGGCACCGGCCGCGAGCAGGTCGGGGCGCCGGCTGCGGGCCAGCGGAAGCAGGTCCGGGACGACCGCCTGTCCGGCGGGTGGCAGGGGGGGAAGCGGGACGGTGCGGACGAGGGTATCCGGCGGCAGGGCCAGGATGCGGGCGAACTCCGCAGCCGCCACTTCCATGGCCGCCCGCGCCCGCTCGGCGGCACTTCGGGTCCGGGCCGCATCGAGCAGTGAGCCGTTCAGTTCCAGCCGATTGATCTCTCCCGCATCGAATTGCCGTTGTGCGAACGCGGCCATGCGTTCCGCAAACTGCGCCGTCGAATCGATCAGGGACTGCTGCCGCTCCGTGAGCGCGAGTGTCAGGTAGGCCATCCGGGCGTCGAGCGCGACCCGACGTCGGGCGTCCTCAACACGGGCCTCCGAGGCGCGGAGGAATGAAGACATCGCGCTCCGGCGCGTGAAGGATTGGCCTCCGATCTCGATTTCCTGTGAAATCAGCCAGTCGGTATCGTCTGTCGTGGACGCGGCGGTCGTGCGTTCAGTCTGGCCATAGAATACGGTCGGATTGGTTGGAAACGGCAGAAGCGTCTCCGCGCGGAGGCCGCGGACCCGAGCCATATCACCTGCGGCAACGGATACCACGGGGCTGACGACGAGCGCCCGGCTCACTGCGTCGGTGATTGTGAGTCTCAGCGTATCAGGCCGAACGGGTGCCTGCAACGCGGCCAGCAACAACAGAGCGAGCATGTGATCTCCCGAGAACGCACCAGCGTGGAGGCAGCATGGAGCTGACACCAGCACGAAGCAGCGTTGGCGACGCAGTCCCGCTCCCGAGAGCGAGGACGTCGAACCAACAGAATTTGTGGGTGTGGGGGCCGACTTGACGCCGAAGCGACAGTCAGGAGATCAGATAATCGGGGGGCGGAGGGGCGTGGTGGACGGCACGAATGCAGGCGCGGCCGGCTCAAGAGCGGGGAGAGAACGGACCACGTTGGCGGAGGTCAGGAAGGGGGCGCCCGTCGGCAGCTGTCCTGCCGCGTGCTGATGCGCCCCATGGCACACATGAACCGGGTGCCCAGGCGCCGGCTCGGCCGGGCCCGGTGGCACCTCGCCCGCGGCCACGACGGCCGGGGCGTCCGCGGCGTGCCAGTCGTGGTCGTCCGGCACGTACTGTTCGGCGCTGGCGCTCACATAGCCCAAGAGGGCCACGGTCGCCAGGACTCGGCTGAACAAGCGGTGCGGGATGCGGAGCATTTCGAAGAATCTAATGGGGGGCGGCTGGCGAACAAAGGAACCCCCGGGGGCAGGAGATGACCGCTGGGTCGATGGGCGCCTACTCCCGGGCTAGCGAGGGCGCCTGCGTGGGAAGCTCCGGAGCGATCTCGTGCGACCGATGCAAAACTTCACTCCACTCCCGGCGGACCGGGTCGGACTCCGGCCGCTGGGCTGCGCCATCCTGAATGTATCGTGAGATCGCGACGGGATTGAATTGTAGGTCGAGCCACAGTCGCTCCGCCTCCAATTTCGCACGGACCTGCTCCCTGCCGTAGGTCTCGATCAGCCCCGTCAAGAGTGCCACCCAGGCACGGTATTCGAACTCCTCTGCCCTCCTGGCCGCATCCATACCACCGATTGGTGCCCCAACCGGGTGGCCTCTGAGTACCATGACGTAAAAGACCCGACGCATGAGCCCCGGCAGCGCGACTACTCGCTCCCGGACCGCCTCTGAAAGCCCCAGCTCTTCCACCTGCCTCCGCCACCGTCGGTGCCAAGGGGTCATGAGGACCTCGGCCGGGGCGGGCGGGGTCGGCGCGGGACCCTTCCCCGTCCGCAACCACCCAACGGTGGTTCCGCAAGCCTCGGCGATCCGCTCGAAGACGAGACCCCGGGGATTGCGGACTTGGCCCTTGATTAGGCGCTGAAGCGTTAGCCGCTGGATTTCCCAGAGCTCCGCCGCTCCCCGGACACTTCCCTGAGCGAACTGCTCGACCAGCCAGGCGATCCGGTCCCCGATCGTTCTGAGGGTACCCCGCCTTGACGATGCAGTGACCATAGTGATATGTTCTCTTGTAATAGTGACCTACCCTGTATGTTCACTTCCATGATAGCAAAAGTCAAGCGGGGGACAGTATGACCAAGCACCTGACCATCGGCGAAACGGCCAAGCGGCTCGGCCTCCAGGTCGACACGATCCGAAAACTGGAAAGGGCGGGTCAAATCCGCGCCACCCGCACAGATGGCGGCCACCGGCGCTTTGACGCAGCCGAGGTCGACCGATTCCTGAGGAGCCACGGCAAGTCGGGCGGTCCGAAGTCGGGCTCGAGGAAGGCAGGTCATCGAGCCCCAAACCGCGCCGCCCCCAACCGCGACCCGGGCACGGGGGAGTTCACTCGAGCATCTGTCCGACCCGATGAGGGCTGGGGAGACGACGAAGACGAACTCACTGCGGAGGAATTCGATGAAGAGGCGGTTGTCTCCTACCGGCCGCCAGCCTCGCCACCGGTCCGATACGCTCCCGCGCCTCCGCGACCACAGCAGCCACCGGAACAATTCCCTGTGCTGGGGGCGATAAAGGCCCTTAACCCGATTTTCGACCCGGCCGAGACGGAACGGCTCCGGCTCAAGAACATCAGGACCATGGGCCAGGGGGCCATTCCCTGGGATGCTCCGGCAGAGTTTCATCGTCAGGTCATCCTCGACCTCGAACGATTCGTGACCACCAGCCAATTCCCGGCCGAACTCCCGTTGCACAAGCTGAGCGAGATGGTCACCGGCCGCGTCGCAGGCGTGCTGCGGCCGTGGCGGGAGGCGGAAGAGAAGGCCAAGCGTGCCAAGGAAGCGAAAGCAGCCTCAGAACGGCAGCGCGACGCACTCATCTCAAAGGGAACCGACTACTCCCACCGGGAAACGGCCGACTGGGACTTCGCTCCCAAGCTCGACGCTTGGGCGGAAGTTAAGAAGGTCCTCCTGCGAGATGTGCAGCCAGACATGACCGACCTCGAAGTCGAGGACCTGGTCGACGACGTTCTCGATCGATGGGAGGACGAAGACGACGAGGTTGAAGACGAAGATTAGGGAAACTGGCCTCCCAAACATGGGAACCCGCCGGCAGAATCTGGGATCCAACAACGGCAGAATCCCGGATTTAATGCTGGGATCGAATCCCGGAATTACCGGCCGGACCTACGCCGGGATCGGGCGACCGGAAAGTCCGGCCGTAAATACCAGGCACGCTGTGTCAACCGCGGTCGATGCGTCGACCGCCATCGAACCGAGCAATGAAATCATGGCAGCGCCGCTCACTTCACTCGCTCCCCTTCCCCACGGGCTCCCCCCGTGGCTGGTGGCGTTTGTGGAAGGAGCACTGCGGGAGAACCAGACACTAGCGGAGAACGGGGCAGCCCAGGCAGCCCAGGCCCGGGAGACCCTCCTCCGGGGGCTCCTGGCGGCGGCCCAGCACTACCTCAGCGGCGAAATCACGGTCGAGGAGGCCGCTCACCTCCTCGGCAAACATCCTGAGACCATCCGGCGCGCCGTCCGGAAGGGTGCTCTCCCCGACGGCCGCACCAATCCCCGCGGCCACCTCCGGATCCGCCGCGGCGACCTCCAGGCGCTTGCTGCCCCCGCGCCCGCGCGATATGATCCCATTGCCGATGCCCAGGACATCGCCCAACGAAGGAGGCCTCTGTGACGAGGACCCCACGCGCTTGGTCGAAGTCCATCGGTGAACGTGGTCGCCGGGTCCGGCTCTATGAAGCGCGACCCGGCGGAAACATCATGCGGTCGATCTATGTCAACGGAAGGGAGGATCGCAAAAGTCTGGGCCACCGGGATCGCGAGAAGGCCACCCTGCAGGCCTACGAGCTGCTCCGCGGTATGGCCGCCAACGTGGAGGCCATCGAGGATGAGAGCCTGACCCTGGGGATGCTCGCTGAGTTGTACCTCGCAAGCCCGCAGCACGCATCCAAGCAGGATCGCACACGGCGGGAGGACAAACGGAAACTGGATCGGGTTGTGGCGTTCCTCGGATCCGATCGAGACGTCCGGAGCCTCTCCGAGTCAGATATCCACCGCTACACGCTGGCTCGACGTCAGGGCGTTGTTGCACTTCGGGGCATCAAGGGGGGCGGCACGGTTCGGAACCGCGCGATCGAGGCGGACCTCCTGACGGTGCACCGGGCGCTCAACTGGGGGCAGCGGGAGCGGACCAGTACCGGCAGGAGGCTCCTCAGAGAGAACCCCTGGCAGGGACTCAAGCTCCCGAGAGAGAAGAATCCACGCCGGCCGGTGATGACCCACACTTCCTTCCTCGAGCTGGTCGAGGTGGCTGGCCGTGTCCATCCGCTGCTCAAGCTGGCGCTGGAGGTCGCTGAAGGGACCGGCCGACGGATTTCCGCCTGCATCAATCTCAAATGGGATGACGTCGACTTCAGCGCAGGCACGATTCGCTGGAGGGCCGAGTTCGACAAGAAGGGATACGAGGACATCGTCCCGATGAGTGATGCGGTCCGCGCAGCGCTCCAATCAAGACGCCGCGCTCAGTCCGCGATAGGAAGTGCGCCAGTCTTCCCGTCTCCCTCGAACCCGAACAGGCCGTGCAGCCGGTATCTTCTCGACGCCTGGCTGCGCCGAGGATATGAGGAGGCGGGAATTCCGAGGCAGGCGGGTGGGCTATGGCATCCCCTGCGGCGGAAATGGGTGACGGAACGGAAGGGCTACCCCGTGAAGGACGTCGCCGCGGCCGGTGGTTGGCGCCACGAGGCGACCATGATTTCGTCCTACATGCAAGTGGACTCCGAGACGGTGCGACGCATCGTGCTTCAGCCGACTCGGCGTTTGGTGACAGCGTAGTCCGGTAAACTCACAACGTGTCACACATGCTGTCGGGGGGGACGCGAAAAAGCCCCGCAGCGCAGGTGGTTGCAGGGCTTCTTCTTGCATCATCGGGGCGCCCGGATTCGAACCGGGGACCTCCTGCTCCCAAAGCAGGCGCTCTACCGGGCTAAGCTACGCCCCGAACGTCCTGCAAGATAACCGTTCACCCCGCGCCGCCAACCCGCTCCCCCCACCCCTCGGCAAACAGGGCTGGCAGGTCGAGCAGGAGCGGCGGTGAATCGGCCAGGGGCCGCCATTCGAGGATCTCGGACGCTACTTCGGGGCGTTCGTCGCTCGGACGCCACCGCTCGACAACCCGGGCATCCGGGTCCACGATCCAATACTCCGGAGTGCCGGCCCGCTGGTACCGGCGCCGTTTCACGATGCGGTCGTACCGCGCAGTGGAAGGCGAAAGAATTTCGATGGCCAGGAGCAACGAGGTGACCTCGGACCAGGCGCTGAATTGCGGTCGGAGGCTCGCCGGAAGCACGAAGAGGTCGGGCTGGAGGATCTCGTCCTCGCCGAAGGCCAGGTCGGCGGGCGAGGTGAGCAGGCGGCCGGATCCGGTTTGCTGGAGGTGCGAATCGATCTGGCGGATCAGCGCCGTCAGGAGCTTCTGGTGCAGCGGCGCCGGAGCCGGCGTCACGACCAGCTCGCCCGAGACGAGCTCGTAGCGCTTCCCGTCGTCCGGCAGGGCCCGGACCATTTCCGCGGTCCAGCGGGTTTCCGTCTGTGGCATACCCATAAGGTGGGCTCCTCGGCGCCGAGTCGGCAAGTGGGCATGCCTCGAGCATGCGCCGAGGTCGGGAACGCGGCGTGATCAAATTACCGCAGAGGGTGGCTTCCTGAGGTGGAGGTCGTGGCAACCAACCTTGCCCTGCCCGGGGCACCAGCCGCAACTTCCCTCATCCATGACATCCCGCCGCCGCTTCCTCGCCATCGCCGGACTGGCCGGCATTGCCGGGGCGGCCGGTGTCCTGGCCTGGCGCGCCCGGCGCTCGCCCGGGCTCATCAACCCCTGCCTGGGACCGCTGCCCGATGACCTCGCGGGGCACCCGCTCGTGCGTGAAGCGTGGGATGGCCTGGATCCGGCGTTGGTGTGGGATTCCCATGTCCACCTCTTCGCAGACGGCGGCCCCGATTCCGAGGCATGGTTCAGCGACCGGGCCGGTACCTGGCGCTGGCCGGTGGCCGAGACCCAGCGACGGGTGTTCCTCAATGCCGCCTGCCTCGAGCCCGGCACCGGGGCGGGCGCCGAGTACCTCGCGCGGCTCGAGTCGCTCTCGGCACCCTTCCCCGCCGGCTTCCGCATGCTCCTGCTGGCCTTCGACGCCTATCACGACGCAGAGGGCGTCCGGCAGGACGACGCGACCCAGCTGTACGTGGCCAACGACTACTGCGCCCGCGCGGCCGCCGCCAATCCCGCAAGGTTCGAGTGGGCCGCCTCCGTCCACCCCTACCGGGCGGACGCCGTCGCCGAGCTGGAGCGGGTGCAGCGCCTGGGTGCGCGGGCGGTGAAATGGATCCCCGCGGCGCAGGGCATCGACCCCGGCGCGCCGCGCTGCGACCCCTTCTACCAGGCGCTGGCACGGCTCGGCCTCCCGCTGATCACCCACGCCGGTCAGGAGCGCGCCCTCACCGGTGAGCAGTCACTGGGCAATCCGCTCCGGCTCCGCCGGGCGCTGGAGCACGGGGTGCGGGTGGTCGTGGCGCACTGCGCCACGATGGGCCGGGGGCGCGACCTCGACGCGGGCCCGAACGGTCCGTGGACCGACAACTTCCTGCTCTTCGCGCGGCTGATGGACGTGCCCGAGCACGCCGGCCGCCTGTTCGGCGACCTGTCGGCGGTGACCCAGCGGGCGCGGGCCGGGGAGGCGCTGCGGCGGATCATCGAGCGCGGATCCGTGGGAGGCGACTGGGAAGGCCGCCTGGTGAACGGCTCGGACTATCCGCTGCCGGGTATCCTGCCGCTCTTCTCGCCGGGCCAGCTGGCCGCGGAGGGACTGCTCGACCCGTCGGCCGCAGCGCCCCTGGCGGCCATCCGCGACCACAATCCCCTCCTCTTCGATTTCGTCCTGAAGCGGACGCTGCGGGCCGGCGGCCGCGGACTCTCGCCCCGGGTGTTCGAGACGCGCGACTTCTTCATGCGGGATCAACCGGCGGGGGCGGCATGACTCGATGAGCGGCACCGTTACCCTGCCCTGGTGGGCGTTCCTCATCCTGGCCGGCCTGGCCGGGTGGGCGGCGCTGGTGCTGCTGCTCGCGCCGGGAATGCGGTGGTTCTTCCGGCGCCGCATCAACGTCCTGATCGGTGAGGTCAACACCCGGCTCCACGTCGAGCTCCCGTCGTTCAAGCTGACGCGCCGCCAGGTCCTGATCGACCGGCTGTTCCATGACCCGGTCGTGCAGGCGGCGGCCGCCGCGCACGCGAGCGAGCAGGGAGCGTCGCTCCGCGCCACCTGGCGCCGGGTGGACCGCTACGCGCGGGAAATCGTGCCGTCGTTCAACGCCTACATCTACTTCCGGGTCGGCTACGCGATGGCGCGGACGGTGGCGCGGACGCTGTACCGGGTCCGGATCGGCTACGTGGACGAGGCGGCGCTGGCGGAGGTTTCCCCGAAATCGACCATCGTGTTCGTCATCAACCACCGCAGCAACATGGACTACGTCCTGGCGGCGTTCCTGGCCGCCGAACGCACCGCGCTCTCGTATGCGGTCGGGGAGTGGGCGCGCATCTGGCCGTTGCAGCAGTTGATCCGTGCCATGGGCGCGTACTTCGTGCGGCGGAACTCGGGCGACCCGCTGTACCGCATCGTGCTCGCCCGTTACGTCCAGATGGCCACGACGGCGGGCGTCACGCAGGCGGTCTTTCCCGAGGGCGGCCTGACGGTCGACGGCCTGCTGCGGGCGCCGAAGTTCGGCCTCCTCGACTACATGCTGAAGGGATTCGATGCCAACGGCGACCGGGATCTCGTCTTCATCCCGGTCGGGATCAACTACGACCGGGTGCTGGAAGACCGCACCCAGTTGCTGAAGCTGCGGCCGGACCGGCCGCGGCCGGGACGGTGGCGGGGGCTGGTCGTCGGCGCCGAGTTCTCCCTCCGCAACCTCTGGCTGATCGTCAGCGGGCGATGGCACCGCTTCGGGTATGCCTGCGTGAACTTCGGCACCCCGCTCTCGATGCGGGCCTACGTGCGGGAGCGCGGACTGCATTTTCCGGGGCTCGACGAAACGGCGCGGAGGGCGGAGGTGGGCCGGTTCGCGGTGCAATTGATGGACGCCATCGGCCGGGTCATCCCGGTGCTGCCCGTGGCGCTGGTCGCCGAGATCTTCGCGCATGATCCGGAACGGGCCCTGAGCGGGTTCGACCTCAAGGCCGCGGCCCACGCCAGGATGCGCGAGCTGGAAGCCGGCGGCGCCCATCTCTACATCCCCCGTCACGACCAGGAGTACGCGTTCGAGGTGGGCCTGCGGATGCTGACGCTGCGCCGGTTCGTGCTGGAATCGGAGGGGTTGTTCCGGGCAGCGCCGGACCAGCTGGACGCCCTGCGGTATTACGCCAATTCCATCGCCCACTTGCAGGATAGGACACCTTGCACCGGGGCTGCCGGTGGGTAGGTTCAGCCGATGCGCTTTTCACTCGTTCGTCCCATGCCGCGATTCCGCCTTCTTCTCTTCGTCGCGATCGCCGAGTTCGGCCTCAGCTCCTGCGCCTCGGTGCCGACGCAGTCGGCGAGCATGCAGGCCACCCCCGAGGTGTCCAGCTCGGCCGCCCTGGTGCAACTGCAGGCGTTCGAGACCGGGCGCGCCATCTCCACGATCATCGAGTCGGCGGCGGACAGCATCCAGGCGGCGTCCGCCGACTCCGACGTCCGGCAGAATGCCCTGCTGCTCAAGATCTCGGCCATCCCGCTGGTGCAGGAGGCGGCGCTGCGGATCGATCCGGTGATCGCCGCCGCCGACCTGTACGCCTTCTCGATCCAGTTCTCCGACTACCTCGAGACCGGCGCGGGGAAGACCTCATTCGGCGCCGGGCAGCCGATCGCGGTCGCGGCGGCGGCGGCGGTGGAACAGGCGGCCCTGGCCCTGGTGTCGGGCAACCTCCGGAGCGGCCAGCTGTCGGCGAATTCCGAGGCCTACCTCCGCGCCTGGGCCGCGCAGCATCCGATGCAGGGGCCGGCGCTGCGGCGCGCCTCCTTCCTCAGTTCCGACTGGAAAGCGCTCGGCCTCAGCGCCAACTCGCTCACGGCCAGCGTCGGCAACATGGAGCGCACGCTGGTGAACATGACCTACCGGCTGAGCTACCTGAACGAAACGCTGGCCGCGCAGCTCCGCTGGAACGCCGAACTTGCGGGGGGAGAGGCGCTGCGCGCTCCACGCGTCGACTCGCTCGTCGGCACCGTCGGCACGTCCCTTGGCTCGTTGGGCACCTTCGCCGATGAATTCCCGGGGTTTCTCGACGGGTGGCGTGAGGCGCTGATGCGCGACGTCGACCGGCAGCGCGTCCTGGCGTTCGAGGCGGTGGGGGACCAGCGGGTGGCACTGGAGGCGGCGCTGAACCTGGAGCGGGAGGTCCTGATGCGGCAGGTCCGGGAGGAGCGGATCGCCGCCTTCGTGTCCATCGACAGCGTGACGGTGCGGACGCTCGACCGGTCGGCCGCCATCCTCCGGCGGCTCATCTTCCAGGTCGCGCTCTCGGCCGCGGCGGTGGTGGCGCTGTTGCTCGGGGGCGGGTTTGTCCTGCTCAGCCGCTGGCGGGCGTCGGCGCCGCAGCGAGCGCCAACCTGAGCGCCCGGAACGCCCGTCCCCGGTGGCTCACGCCGTCCTTTTCGGCGTCGGTCGCCTCGCCGAGGCTCTTCCCCAGGTCGGCCGAATAGAAGTAGGGGTCGTACCCGAACCCGCCCGTCCCCGCCGGCGCCTCCAGGATCCTCCCGGCGCATTCCCCCTCGAACACCTCCGGCAGCGCCCCGACCTTCCTGACCAGCACCAGCGCGCAGCGATAGCGCGCCGCCCGCTTGGCGTCCGGCGCTCCCGCGAGTCGCCGCAGGAGCTCGGCGTTGTTCGCGGCGTCCACCTCCGCCGCCGTTCCCGCGGCGCCCGCCCACCGCTTCGAGCGCGTGCCCGGGGCGCCGCCCAGGTAGAACACCTCGAGCCCGGAATCGTCGGCCACGGTCGGGAGTCCTGATCGCTTGGCGAAGTGCTCCGCCTTGGCCCGCGCGTTGGCCCGGAAGCTGTCGCTGTTCTCGAGCAGCTCCTCGGCCGAGTCCTCGAAGAGGTTGATGTCCTCGGGAAAGACGAGGTCCAGCCCCGAGTCGGCGAGCAGCCGCCGGATCTCCCGCTGCTTCCCCGCGCTCCGCGTGGCCACCAGGAGCTTCACCGCCCGAGCGCCTTCCGCTGCAGGGCGAAGAGCTGGGCGATGCCCCGCTCCCCGTACGCCAGGAGGCTGTCCAGCTCCGCCCGACTGAAGGTCCCCGCTTCGCCGGTCCCCTGCACCTCCACGAACCGGTCCGGCTCCAGCATCACGAAGTTGGCGTCCACCCCCGCGTCCTTGTCCTCGAGGTATGCGAGGTCGAGGCGCACCTCCCCCTCCACGACGCCCACCGACACCGCCGCCACGAGGCACCCGAACGGATCCGGCACCCCCGTCGTCCGGGCCAGCCACGCCGTGGCGTCGGCGAGCGCGACGCAGGCGCCGGTGATGCTCGCCGTCCGCGTGCCGCCGTCGGCCTGGAGGACGTCGCAGTCGACGCGGATGGTGTATTCGCCGAAGGCCATCGTCCCCATCGCCGCCCGAAGCGACCGGCCGATCAGGCGCTGGATCTCCTGGGTCCGCCCGCCGGGGCCGTTCCGCTCCCGCGACGTGCGCTCGCTGGTGGCGCGCGGCAGCATGGCGTACTCGGCGGTGACCCATCCCTGGCCCGAGCCGCGCCGCCAGGAGGGGACGCCCGGCTCGACGCTCGCGGTGCAGTGGACCAGCGTGCCGCCCGCGCGCACCAGGCACGACCCTTCGGCGTAGGGATTGGCGCCGCGCTCGAGCACGAGCGGGCGGAGTTCGTCGTTCGATCGACCGTCAGGGCGAGGCACGCAGGCGCTCCACGAGGCGAGTAGTTGATTGGTCGGGCACGAGCTGGACGCGCACGACCCGTCCGCCGTGCGCCTCCACGAAGTCGGCGCCGACGATCTGGGCGCGGGTGTAGTCGGCGCCCTTGACCAGCACGTCGGGGCTGAGCGCCTGGATCAGGGCGAGCGGCGTGTCCTCGTCGAAGAGCACCACGCAGTCCACCGCGGCGAACCCGGCGAGCAGCCGCGCGCGCGCCGCTTCCGGGACGATCGGGCGGTCCGGGGACTTTCCGAGGCGGCGGACCGATGCGTCCGAGTTGACGCCCACCACGAGCGCGTCGCCCTCGGCCCGCGCCGCCTCGAGCAGCGCGAGGTGGCCGGGGTGCAGCAGGTCGAACACGCCGTTGGTGAACACCACGGCGCCCGACTGCGCGTGCCGCCAGTCAAGTGCCGCCGCGCGCGTCCGGAGCTTGACGGCGGTGTTCAGCGGGCCGGCTCGGGCGCGGCCCCCGGCTCGTGGCCCCGGAAGAGGAGCTTGAGGAGCGGCGGCGCCACGAAGGTGGTGCCCATCACCATGAGCAGCACGACGCTGAAGACGTCGTCGGTCAGGAGGCCGGAGCGGCGCCCGACGTCGGCGAAGATGAGGCCGACCTCGCCGCGCGGCACCATCCCGACACCCACCGCCAGGCGGCGGAACCTGGCCCAGGGGGCGGCGTACCCCGCCGCCACCTTGCCGAGAATCGCCAGGACGGTGAGGCCGAGCGCCACCAGCAGGAGCGAGGCGCCGCCCGGGCGCATCGGGTTGAGGAGGTTGACGTCGAGGGAGCTCCCCACGCTGACGAAGAAGATCGGTGTGAGGAGGGCGCCCACGGGCCGGACCCGGTGCTCGATGGCGTTGGCCTGCTCCGTCCGCGCGAAGATGATCCCGGCGGCGAAGGCGCCCATGATGAGCGCCGACCCGGCCAGGTCCGCCAGCGCGGCCAGGCCGAAGCTGAGGGCGAGCGCGATGATCGGGGTGGCGTAGGAATCCTTCATGCGGGCGACGACCGTGAAGAGCCGCGGCGCGACCCACCCGCCGATGGCGATCGCGACGACCAGGAAGCCGACCGCTACCGCGAGAATCCTCGCCACGCCGACGGGGGAGATCGACCCGCCGGCCGCGACGCCGGAGACGACGGTCAGGATGACGAGTCCCGAGGACGTCGTCGATGACCGCGGCGCCGATGATGATGCGCCCTTCCGTGGAGCCGAGCCGCGAGAGGTCGGAGAGCACGCGGGCCGTGATGCCCACCGACGTCGCGGTGAGGGCGGCACCGATGAAGACCGCCGCGGTCGAGACGGTCGTCGGGTCACCCATGCCGTGCGGCACGTTGGACCAGTAGAGGTAGCCCGCCAGGAACGGCAGGACGACCCCCACGCCGGCCACGGCGACCGCAGAACTCCCCACACGCCGCATTTCCCGGAGGTCGGTCTCGAGCCCGATCTCGAAGAGCAGGATCAGGACGCCGAGCTCGGCCAGGATCGTGATGATTTCGGCGATCGGGCCGGCGGCGGGGATGACGCCGAGCGCGCTCGAGCCGAGGAGGACCCCGGCCACCAGCTCGCCGAGCACCGCGGGCTGGCCGATCCGCTCGGCGAGCTCCCCGAATAGCTTGGCACCGATGAGAATGGCGGCCAGGGTGAGGAGGAAGGCCGGGATGTCGTGGCTGTTCCCTCCCCCGGCCGCCGCCCAGAGGGGCGTCGCGCCGGGAAAGAGCAGGATGAGGGGGAGGGACAAGGCGGTGGGGCGTATCGTCACGCGGTCACAGCCCTTCAACGGCGTGGGGGCGGAAATGGAAGGTGTGCTTGAAGAGGGGCAGGCTCACCTCTTCGGCGTACTCGCTCTCGATCGTGATCTGGCGTGGGCGGGCTGTCCGCTTGATCTGGATCTTCTGCGCCTCCGCCGGCAGGCCGAGGCGGTCCACGGTGAGGAGCAGCCGGCGGCGGATCACGCCGTCGGCCAGGCTCGGCGCCAGCCGCGCCTGCGAGCGCATCTCGTCCTGATACTGGTAGAAGCGCCAGTACACTTCGCCGATGTTGATGCCGTAGTACAATGCCGCGGAGAAGAGGAGCAGCGTCAGCAGGCAGCCTGTCGAGCTCGATCCGCGTCGATTCGATGCGCCAGTTACCATTGTGATTGCGCTCCATCCACGATGTCGGTGACCAGTTTCTCCAGGGCTCGCTCGCGTCCCACCGACTCCTGGCCGGCGTCGTAGTTCGCCTCGACGATGAGCCCCTTCCGCTGCCAGAGCGGCTTCCCGGTGCGCTGGTCGAGGATCTCGATGTTCAGCGTCATCTGCAGTGCGCGCTGGGTCACCGTGACGTTCGTGTTGCCGGCCTCGTTCGTGACGCCGCCGCTGGTGTACGCCACCGGCAGGTCGGGTTCGTAGCGCGTGATCGAGCCGCGCACCACGGCGTCCGCGGTGGATTCGCCCGACGAACGGAGCCCGAGTCGGCCCTGCATGGCGGTGTTGACCGCGACGTTCACTTCCTGGGTGAGCGCCGGCTCCGTCGTCAGGTTGTCGAACGGCAGCACCGCCACCGTCTTGATGTCCGCCGGCAGCCCGCCCCCCGCAAAACCGTACCAGCACCCCGCCAGCAGTGGCAGGCTAAGGAGCAGGCGGCGCCCAGACGGAAAGCGGGAACGGCGGGGCGCTCGAGTCAGCGACAATCGTGAGGTCCAGTCTGGCCGGTACTGAGGGTACGGTGAGCCGAGCGGAGACCGGTGCTCCATCGGCGTCGAGGCGAGTCTCCACCAATCCCATCGTGATTCCTGCGTGCTGCCACTGGGCCTGCAGGGTCCCCGGGCCGGTACTGAGCCACGCGTACCGAACCGTGTCGGCGCCCTGCACCCATTCCAGCGCCGTCCTGCCGCCCTGCAGGGTCCCCCGGGCGCGGGCGCCGGCCGGCGGCGGCCGCATGACGCCGAACATCGCCCACATGAGCGGGTAGCTCGGGATGAGCCGGGCGATGATCTCGGGAGGCTGGACCCACCGAGCCTCGTCGCCAACCACCATGGCCGCCGCGCCCCCTATGCCCCACGGGCCGGCGATGTCGAACCGCATCGAGTCCGGCCCCGCCAGGCGCGCGCTGCCCAGCCCGCCGACGGAGGCCTCGCCGTTGTTGAAGAGCCAGCGAAACCGCGTGACTCGGTGCCCGGTGGGGGCCGTCTCCTGGGCCCAGCGATCGGCCTCCTCGGCGCTCACGGCTGGCATTGTCCGCGGTGCGATCGAGGGGTCCGGCTTGGCGCAGGCCGTCAACAGGCAAAGATAGAGAAACCGGCTCAGGGGGTCAAGCCGAAAGTGTTGTGGCATCGTAGTTTATCGCCAGTCAGGTCAAGGACTTGAACGCCGGACCAGGCGAATCTGGTCACCTTCGGTCACCCGGAGCAGCGTGGCCGGCGTGCCGACCACCCGGCCGAAGACGGTGTACCGGCCGTCCAGCTGCGGCTGTGGCCCAAGGGTGAGGAACCACTGGCTCCCTCCCGTATCGGGGCCGGCCAACGCCATGGCGAGGACGAATCCGTCGAAGTGGCGCTGGTTGATCTCATCCCGGATCGCGTACCCGGGCCCTCCCCATCCATCGCCGCGGGGGTCCCCGTCCCGGGCGACCAGATCGGGGATGACCCGCTGCCACCGGCCCCGGTCGAAGAAGCGGCGGTCCACCAGCGTCAGGAAGTTCACGACGGTCAGCGGCGCCTCCGGCCCGAAGAGCTCGACCTCGATGACGCCGCGCTGGTCGGTCTCGATGAAGATGTGCGGATAGGCCTCCGGCGATTCCGGGACGGCGACGAAGCGCCGCGCGATCTCGCGGTAGTCCTCGATGGTCCGTCCGGTCTGGATCGGGAAGGCGGGCCCCCATCGCTGCGCCGCCGCCGGCCAGGCGGATTCGGCCCAGAGCCGGACGACATAGTTCGACGGCTGCATGCTCAGGGCCAGGAAGTTCCGCGCGACGTCGGCGGCATCCTCGTCGGAGGCGCTCGCGAGCGTCCGGAGCGCGAGCAGTGCGGCGATCGCGGCGTCCGGCACGGAGTCCGCGGCCGCCCGCTGGAAGGCGGCGCTCAGCGGAGCGAGGTCCGTACTCAACGGCGCGCGGGCGATCGCCTCGGCGGCCAGGGTGCGCACTCCGACATCCTGGTGGCCGAGCAGGCGCCGCGCGGCGGCGAGAAGCGCCGGGTCCGGGCCCTGCACCGCCTGCACCCAACCCTGCAGTGCCGCCGCGGCGACGCGCCCGTCGGGGTCGGCAAAGAAGTCGGGATGGCTGACATCGGGCCCGGGTGCCACCCATCCCCACCCCTCGGCGGCAGTGGCACGCTCGGGCCACCGCGCGCTCGACGTCCAGGCCCCGGACAGCGCCCGGAACGAATCGGGGCTGATCCGCGCCAGGCCAAGCAGCGCCTCCTGCTGGAAGGCGAAGGTGCCCTTGCCTTCCCGCACGACGCGCGACAGCTGGGCCACCGCAACCGCCCCGCCCGACTGCGCCACGGCGGAGGCGGCCTCCACCGGGATGTTCCCGACCGGGTCGGACAGCTGGGACACGATCTGGTCGGCGACGGCGGGCCGTCCGTAGCTGCCCAGCGACCTCAGCGAGCTGATACGTACGCTGGTGTTCTCGTCCCGCGTGCCGCGGACGAGGAGCTGGATCACGCTGCCCGCATCGAGTCCGGCCGCCGCCGCGTAGGACGCCGTCAGCGCCTTGGCGGCGTAGAGGCGCACGATCGGATGCTTGTCCTGCAGCGCGCCGAGGAGGGCGGCGCCGGCGGCCGGTGCGCGCAACTGGCCCAGCGCGAAGATCACGCGCCACCGCAGCTCATCGTCGTCGGTCTGCGCCAGCGCGATCAACTGCCGGGTGGGGCTGAGGGCGCCGAGCCGCCACGACTCGACGGCCGCCGTGCGCACCAGCATCTCCGGGTACTGGGCGATCGAGAGGTTCGCGGTGTTGGTCAGGACGCGCGTCAGGAGGTCGGCGGCCGCCGGGCCGCCGATCCGGGCCAGCGCGGTGACGATTTCACGCGCGGTCTCGAGCGTGGGGGGCGGCATGGAGGTGAGGCGAGCCGAGAGCGCCGGGACCGCCGCCGTGTCGCGGAGCAGCCCGAGCGCGAAGGCCACGGCGGGGTGGACCGTCGAATCCTGGTCCTGCAGCATCGGGACCAGCAGCGCGGTGCCGCGCAGGTCCCCGATCCGGCCGACCGACAGCGCGGCCACGCGCCGCACCATCGGCTCTGGCGAGAGGGTGCCGGCCTCGAGGGCCCCGGCGGCGAATTGCCGCGAGTCCTGCGCTTGCAGGAGCGGGGCGAGCGCCTCCACCACCGCGGCGCTCTGCGCGGCGAGCGGCGCCGCCTCGGCGAAAAGCACGGCCAGGCCGACCGCGAACATCCGTGGGTACAGCCGCATCGGGCTCATGCGGGATCGGGGATGGCGTGGAGCAGCGCCGCGACGCCGGCGGGGAGCCGCGTCGGCTCGAACTGGTGGTTGAGGCTCAGCATGCGCGTCTCCGCGGTGACCAGCAAAGTGCCGCTCTCGGCGTGCGTGAGGCGGTAGGCGAAGGTGACTCGCCGGCTTGCGAGCTCCCGGACCCAGCACCGGACGTTCACCGTGTCGTCGTAGCGGGCGGGCCGGTGGTATCGCATCGTGAGGTCGCCGACCACCAGGAAGAAACCCATCGCCTCCAGCTCCCGGTAACTCATGCCGGCCTGCCGGAGATATTCGGTGCGGGCCACGTCGAGCCAGACGGCGTACCGTGCATGGTACACCACTCCCATCTGGTCGATTTCGGAGTAGTTGACGCGCGCAATCGTGTCGACGTGGGAGACGGGCATCGGCGGCCGGGGACGGGGTTGGGTCAACGTAGGCCACGGCGCCGCCGAAAGTCAAATGCCGCAAGCGCTTGCGAGACTGCCTCGGGGCTTCCTATCTTCGGTCGTGTTCGGTCAACGCCTCCTCGTCCTGTCCGACGCCCATGTGGGCGCCACCCCGCCCGAGGTCGAGGAGTCCCTCCTCGCCTTCCTCGAGCGCGCACCTACGCTCGGCGACTGCCTCCTCCTCAACGGCGACATCTTCGACTTCTGGTTCGCCTACAGCCGGCTGATCCCCCGCGTGGGGTTTCATGTCGCCGCCGAGATCCGGCGGGTCCGGAAGCGGATGCCGGTGGCCCTGGTGGGAGGCAACCACGATCGGTGGGGGGAGGATTTCTGGGAGCGGGACCTCGACGTGCGATTCGCGCCGGTGCGGATGGAGTTCCAGGTCGGCGATCGTCGCGTCCTCGCCATTCACGGCGACGGAGTCACCGAGTCCCACTGGTCCGCCGTGCTCCTGCAGCGGATCACGCGGAATCCGGCGTTCGTCACGATGTGGAAGCACGCCCCGACGGCGTTCGCCTTCTGGGTGGTGGACCGGATGACCCACTCACTCGGAAACACCGTGCGGGAGGACGAGATCCTGCGGGCGGCGTCCGTGCGGCAGCGCGCCTGGGGAGAGGCCCAGCTCGCGGCGGATCCGGGCCTGGGGTGCATCGTGATGGGCCACACCCACCGGCCCGTCCTGAGCGAGCCGTTTCCCGGCCGGCAGTTCCTCAACCCAGGCGCGTGGCTCGACGGCTATCGCTACGGCGTCGTCACCCCGACCGGGGCGGAGCTGGCGACCTGGCGGGGCTGACCCCCTACCCCAACCGCACCAGTTCCGGCTCCCCGAGCCGCTCCCCGAGAAACCGCGCCCCAACCTGGAGGAACCGCGCCTGGTCGTCGCTCACGACGAACCGGTGGCGCCCCGGCACCGTCGTCCCGCTCGCCGTCCCTGCCTCGTCGAGCGCCTCGGCCAGGCTCCGCGCCGTCTCCTCCGCGCTGTCGATCAGCGCGACCTCGCCCCCCATGACCTCGTGCAGCAGCCCCTTGAGCAGCGGGTAGTGCGTGCAGCCGAGGACCAGCGTATCCACACCGGCCCGCTTCAGCGGCGCGAGGTACTCCTCCGCCACCAGCCGGGTCGCGGGGTGGTCGAACCACCCCTCCTCCACGAGCGGGACCAGCAGCGGACAGGCGACCTGCTCGATCCGGGTGGCGGGCAGGAGCCGGCGGATGGCCGTGGGATAGGCCTGGCTCGCGACGGTGCCCGCGGTGCCGATGACGCCGATGCCCCCGCCGCGCGTGGCGCGGGCCGCGGCGCGGGCGCCCGGCTCGATGACGCCGAGCACCGGGACGGGCGACGCCGCGCGCAGGGCGTCGAGCGCATGCGCCGTGCTCGTGTTGCAGGCGATGACGACCGACTTGACCCCCTGCCCCAGCAGCCAGTCGAGGATCTCGAGGCTGTAGCGCCGGACCGTCTCGGGCGATTTCGGCCCGTAGGGCACGCGGGCGGTGTCGCCGAAGTAGATGGTCGATTCCATCGGCAGCCGCTCGTAGATGGCGCGCGCCACCGTGAGGCCGCCGATGCCGGAGTCGAAGATGCCGATCGGGGCCGCGTTCATGGCAGGCGGACCGGGACGGAGACGGAACCGGACACCCCGCCGTTGGGCGCGGCCTGGATGGTGAGGTCTCCCGGGAAGTCCCACAGGTGGGCGGACACGTAGGCCTCCATCGCGGACAGCAGGTGGTTCAGACCCAGGAGCACCAGCCAGTCCTGCTGCTGCTGCTTCTTGGAGTCCACGCTCCCCGAGTTGGTCTCCTCGAGGTACTTGAGCTGGCTGCTGGTGGTGAGGGTCATGCCGAGCGCCACTCCCTCGAACGCGAGGAAGAACGCCCCGGCGGTCCGGCGCCCGAGCTCGGCCTGCCCCCATCCGGGCAGGACCAGCGACCGCCAGAACGCCCCCATCGGACTCACCGGCGCGCGGATGGTCGGGACCGAGTCGGTGGCGCGGGCCGGCGCGAGGACGGCCGCGGCGGAATCGTGCGCGGCAGCCGAATCGGGCGCCGCGGCCGGTACCGCCGTCGAATCCTGGGCGTTGGCCTGCGCCGCGAGGAGAAGGCAGGCGAGCCCGAGGACGCCGAGCCGATTCACGCCGGCGTCCCTTTCCGGTCGGCGACGAGGACCGGCAGGGCGCCAGGCACCAGGGAAACGTCGAGCACGTCCGACCCCGGCGACCGCAGTTCGCCATCGAGGTGGGCCGTGAGCGGACCGTCGTCCGATGCGATGCGCACCCGGCCGCCTCGCGCCATCCGAACCTCCTTCAGCGCCGTGTGCGTGCCGCCCAGCACCCGGTACGCCTTGGTGAGCAGGAATCCCGCCCCGATGGCACCGACCGCGCAGACGTCGAGGAGCCCGTCGTCGGGCCGCGCATCGGGAACCAGGTAGAAGACGCCGCCCGCGCAGGGCCCGACGCCGATTTCGAGGACGGTGGTCGGTGCGCTCCACGACTCGGAGTCCACCTCGACCCGGAGCCGCAGCGCGCGCCGGTGGACGATGGCCTGGAGCGCGGCCACGATGTACCCGAGCGACCCGGGCCAGTGCTTGTATTCGTTGACTCGGCGAGCGACGTCGGCGTCGAGCCCGACCCCGAGGGAATTGACGAAATACTCGCCCCACGCCAGCCCGACGTCGAAACGCCGCGTGGTGCCGGCCGCGAGCGCGGCGATGGCGGCACCCGGCGCGACCCGCGCCGTGTAGGTCATCTTGGCGAAGTCGTTCCCGGTGCCCACGGGCACCACGCCGAGGGCGGGGATGGCGCGTCCGCCGCGCGTGAGCAGGCCGTTGGCCACTTCGTGCACCGTGCCGTCGCCTCCGACGGCGATCACCCGCAGGACGCCGTCCGCCGCGTCCCGGGCGAGCGCCGTCGCGTGCCCCGGACCCTCGGTCAGGGCCAGCGCCACGTCGCCCCACTGTGCCCCCGCGGCCCGCAGCACGTCCTCTCGGAACCGTGCGCTCCGGCCATGTCCCGCGGCGGGGTTCAGGATGACGAGTGTGGACAGCGGGCGCCTCGATCTTGGAGATTAAGTGAAGTGGCGGGAGCGTGTGGGAATCGAACCCACCGGAGCCGCCTGAGGCGCCTCCATCGCGGTTTTGAAGACCGGCCGAACCACCAGGCCCGATCCGCCCCCCAGTCCTCAGCCCTTTTGTGCGATGACGTCGATCTCGACCCTCGCGCCCTTGGGCAGCCCGGCCACCGCAACCGTCGAGCGCGCCGGCCTGTGGTTGCCGAAGTGGCGGGCGTAGACCTCGTTCATGGCGCCGAAGTCCGCCATGTCCACGAGGTACACCGTCGTCTTGATGACCCGGTCGAGGCCGCTCCCCGCCTCGGCCAGCACGGCGGCCAGGTTGGCGAGAGCGCGGTCAGCCTGTTCCGCCACGCCGCCCGCCACCAGCTCCATCGTGGCGGGGTCGAGCGCGACCTGTCCCGCGGTGTACACCAGCCCGCCATGCACGATGGCCTGGCTGTAGGGCCCGATCGCCTTGGGGGCGCCGGGGGTGGAAACGACGGTCAACGACATGCGACGTTCCTCCTAGAAGAGCCCTTCGATCCTGCCGTCGGGGAAGATGCGGATCTGCTCGGCGGCGGGGGTCTTCGCCGAGGCCGGGCATCGTCATGATGTCGCCGGCGAGCGCGACCACGAAGCCGGCGCCCGCCGAGGCGTAGACGTCCCGGATCGTGATCCGGAAGCCGGATGGGCGGCCCAGCTTGGTCGGGTCGTCGCTGAAGGAGTACTGGGTCTTGGCGATGCAGACCGGGGTCTCGCCGAGCCCCATGGCGGTCGATCTGCACGATCGCCTTCTCGGCCACGCCGGTGTAGTCCACGCCGTCGGCCCCGTAGATCTCGCGGGCGATGGTCTCGATCTTCTCCTTGATCGGCTTGGCGGCGTCGTAGATCGGCTTGAACTTGCCCTGCTTCTCGGCCAGGACGGCGAGCACCTCGTTCGCCACCTCCTCGCCCCCCGCCCCGCCCTTGGCCCAGACGTCGCTCATGGCCACGCGGGCGCCCCACGACTTGGCCGCCGCGATGACCGCCTCGATCTCCTCGGGGGCGTCGGACAGGAACCGGTTGACGGCCACGACCACCGGCACGCCGAACTTCTGCACGTTCCGGACGTGTCCCTCGAGGTTGGCCATGCCAACCTTGAGCGCCGCCACGTTGGGGGTGCCGAGGGCGTCCTTCTTGACCCCGCCGTGCATCTTGAGCGCGCGGATCGTGGCCACGACCACCGCCGCTTCCGGGTTGAGCCCTCCCATCCGGCACTTGATGTCGAAGAACTTCTCCGCGCCGAGGTCGGCGCCGAACCCGGCCTCGGTCAGGACGAGGTCGGCCATGCCGAGCCCCAGCCGGGTCGCCACGACGGAGTTGCAGCCGTGCGCGATGTTCCCGAACGGGCCGCCGTGCACGATGGCGGGACCGCCCTCGAGGGTCTGCACCAGGTTCGGCATGAGCGCGTCCTGGAGAAGCAGCGTCATGGCGCCCGCGGCCTTCAGGTCGCCGGCGGTGACGGGCTTCTTGTCGCGAGTGAGCCCGACGATGATCCGGGAGATCCGCTGCTCGAGGTCGGAGAGCGACGACGCCAGGCAGAGGATGGCCATGATCTCGCTGCCCGGCACGATGACGAAGCGCTCCTCGCGGGTCGGGCCGCCGTTGAGGTTGCCGAGCCCGACGACGATGTGCCGGAGGGCGCGGTCGTTCATGTCGATGGTGCGCGGCCAGAGGATCCGGCGGACGTCGAGACCGAGGGCGTTGCCCTGGTGGAGGTGGTTGTCGAGCAGCGCGGAGAGCAGGTTGTGCGCCGACGTGATGGCGTGGAAGTCGCCGGTGAAGTGCAGGTTGATCTCGTCCATCGGGATCACCTGCGCGTACCCGCCGCCGGCGGCGCCGCCCTTGACCCCGAACACCGGCCCGAGCGACGGCTCGCGGATGCAGACCATCACCTTCTTCCCGAGCCGGCGGAACGCCTGCGCGAGCCCGACCGTGACGGTGGACTTCCCCTCGCCCGGCCGGCGTCGGGTTGATGCCGGTGACCAGGACGAGCCGGCCTTTCGGCGGGCGCGCGGCGGCGGCTTCCGGCGTGATCTTCGCCTTGAACCGCCCGTACGGCAGGTACTCGTCCGGGCCGAGCCCCGCCTCGGCGGCGATCTCGGTGATGGGGCGCGGCTTGGCGGCCTGGGCGATCTCGATGTCCGTGGGAAACTTGGGCGTCACGCGATCTCTCCGGATGAAGGCGGCAGGTCAGGCACTGTAACGGTAACCGGCGCCGGGGCGCTCGGGAATGGCTGCAGGGTCACGCGGCGCGCACGCGGGGGCCGAAGACGCGCCCAGCGTTCGCACCGGTGCGCGCGATGAGGCCGGCGGCTTCCTCGCCGCGCACCGTCGCCACCCGCTCGGCCACCAGGCGCACGAAGGCGGGTTCGTTGCGGTGCCCGCGGTGCGGAACCGGCGCCAGGTAGGGGGCGTCGGTTTCCACCAGCAGCCGGTCCGGGGGCGTGGCGCGGACGAGGTCGTCGAGGGTCCAGGAGCGGAAGGTCACCATGCCGCTGAAGGAGACGTAATGGCCCAGTTCAAGGCCGGCATCGAACAGGGTGGGCCCGCTGCTGAACGAGTGGAGGATGGCCACGACGCCGGGGAACGCCCGCAGCACCGCCGCCACGTCGGCATCGGCTTCGCGGGCGTGGATGACCACCGGCTTCCCCGCCGCGCCCGCGAGCGTCATCTGGCGCTCGAAGACCCGGCGCTGGATGTCGCGCGGGGAGTGGTCGTAGTGGTAGTCGAGGCCGATCTCACCGCAGGCGACCACCCGGGGATCCTGCAGGGTGGAGCAGAGCCAGGCCTCGGTCTCTTCGGTCCAGGTGCGGGCGTCGTGGGGATGGAGGCCTGCAGTGGTGGAAATCCTCGGCTCGCCGGCGGCGAGCTCAAGGCCCAGCTCGGTGGAGCTGCGGGACTCGCCCACCACCACCAGGTGCCCCACGCCGGCGTCGAACGCCCGCCCGGTCACCTCGGCGCGGTCGGCGGCGAAGGCCGTGTCGCCGAGGTGGCAGTGGGTGTCGACCAGCACGGGATCAGACGGTCGGCTGGACCTTGGTGGACCCGGCGTGCGGTGCGCTCGTCTTGACGCCCCGGGCGTCGGCGCCCGGCCAGCGCTGCTCGATGTACAGCAGGAGCGGCCCGGCGATGTAGATCGAGGAGAAGGTGCCGGTGAAGACGCCGAAGAACATCACCAGCGCGAAGGGCCGGATGACCTCGCCGCCGAGGATCGCCAGCGCGGCGAGGGTGGCCAGGGTCGTGGCGTGGGTCAGCACGCTGCGCGGCAGCGTCTCGTTGATGGCGCGGTTGAGCACCGAGGCGAAGTCGTCCCGCTTGTACTTGTGCAGGTTCTCGCGGACGCGGTCGAAGATGATGATCGTGTCGTTGAGCGAGTAGCCGACCATCGAGAGGACGGCGCCGACCACGACCAGGCTCACCTCGATGCGCATCACCGCGATGAACACGAGGGTGGCCAGGATGTCGTGCGCGGTGGCGACGACGGCGGCCAGCCCGAACCGCCACTCGAAGCGCCAGGCCAGGTAGGCCAGCACCGCGACGAACGACAGGAGGATGGCCAGCAGGGCCTGGCTCCGGAGCTCGGCGCCGACCTTGGGGCCCACGCCGCCGGAGTTCAGGATGGTGTAGTTCCCGGCGCCGAGCGTCGCGTCCAGCGCCGCCGACACCGCGACGGCCGTGGCCTGGGTGTCGTCGGCGTCGGTGCCTTCCTTGGCCACCCGCGCCCGGATGGTGAAGTCCTGGGCGCTGCCGAAGCTCTGGATTTCCGCGCCCGGGATGCCCTGGGCGTCGAGGGCGGCGCGGAGCTGCCCCACGTCCACCGGCTGCTCGGTGCGGACCTGCACCAGCGTGCCGCCGGTGAACTCGATGCTGTAGTGCAGCCCGAAGATGGCCAGGAAGATGAGGCCGGGCACCAGGATCGCGGCCGTCAGCCCGTAGGCGTACTTCCGGAACCCGATGAAGTCGTAGTTCGCGTTGGCGAAGAATCGGGTCATCGTCAGATGCTCAGCGTGGTGAGGTCGGGCCGCCGCTGCAGCCAGATCATGAAGAAGGTCCGGGTGACGAAGATGGCGGTGATCATGGAGGCGAAGATGCCCATGGTCAGCGTCACGGCGAAGCCCTTGACCGGGCCGGTGCCGAACTGGAAGAGGAAGAGCGCCGTGATGACGGTGCTGACGTTGGAGTCGATGATGGCGCTCATGGCGTGCTTGAAGCCCTCGTCGATCGCGAGGCGCACGGTGCTGCCGTGGACGAGCTCCTCGCGGATGCGCTCGAAGATCAGCACGTTCGCGTCCACCGCGATGCCGATGGAGAGCACGATGCCCGCGAGTCCCGGCAGCGTGAGCGTCGCGTCGATCATCGCGAGGCCGCCCAGCGTGAAGAGGATGTAGAGCGCCAGCGCGCCGACCGCCAGCACGCCGCTCATGCGGTAGTAGACGATCATGATCAGGATGACGATCAGCGTGCCGACCAGCCCCGCCGTGATGCCGCCCCGGATGCAGTCGGCGCCGAGACTCGGCCCGATCTCGACCCGTTCCACGATCTTGAGCGGGACCGGCAGCGCGCCCGCCTTCAGGGTCAGCGCCAGGTCCTGCGCCTCGACGATCGACTTGCCGCCGCCCATGGTGATCTGGCCGTTGCGGTCGATCCGGCCCTGGATGACCGGCGGCGGGCCCTGCACCCGGCCGTCGAGCACGATGGCCATGTAGTCGCCGATGTGCGCCTGGGTGGCCGCGCCGAACTGGCGGCCGCCGGCGCGGTCGAGCTCGAAGAGGACGACGGGGCCGTTGGTGAGCTGGTCGAACTGCGCCGAGGCGTCCACCAGGTTGCGCCCGGTGACGATCGGCTTGTCCTCGACCACGTAGAAGAAGCGGTACGGCTGGACGCCGACGCTGATCGGCGCCGCGGTCCAGAGGATCTCCACGCCGCGCGGGAGGGCGCGGGTCACCTCGGGAATCCGGAGGAGGCTGTCCACCCGCGGGAACGCCGCTTCGGGCACGAAGTACTCACCCGGCACGCCGCTGCCCGCGGCGGCGCCCGGCTGGATCAGCCCGGCCAGGACGCCGCCCGCGACGGGCGCCGTGTCCGAGGGCGCGGCGGCGGAGTCGCCGCCCAGCAGCGACTGCACCGCGCTCGGCGCGGCCTGCCCCGCCCCGGCGGTGACGCCGAGCGTGCGCAGCGCGCGGTCCATGGCCGGGAGCGCCTTGTCGAGCGCGCTCGTCCGGTCGGTGATGCGGAACTCGAGGAACGCCGCCTTCTGGACGATGTCCATGGCGCGCTGCGGATCCCGGATGCCGGCGAGCTCGACGACGATGCGCTCGTTGCCGACCTTCTGGACCACCGGCTCCTGCACGCCGAACTCGTCCACCCGCTTGCGCAGCACGGTGAGGGCGAGGTCGATGTCGCGCGACACGTCGCTGGAGACCCGGCTGCTCTGGTCGAGCTCGAGCCCCAGGTGCATGCCGCCCTGGAGGTCGAGACCGAGCTTCAGCGGGACGCGGGTCTCCGTGGTGTCGCGCATGGCGCCGTCGGCCCCGCGACTGCGGATCGTGACCTCGCGCGGGAAGAGACTGTAGACCGAGAGCGCCACGAGCGCGCCGATGATCAGGAGACGGTTTCGGATTGAGGAAGTCATCGTTGCCGGGTCAGCCGTGGATTCAGGTAGACAGAGTACCGGTCGCAGGCGCGGCCAACGCCGCGCGCGCCGAGGAGCGGTCGCGTTCCAGCTGCGCCCGCAGTGCATCCAACGAAGGGAAGCGCTGCACGTCCCGCAGCCGCGCCACCCACTCCACTTTGAGCCACTCGCCGTACAGGTCGCCTGCGTGGTCCAGCAGGTGCACCTCGAGGGACCGTTCCGCCTGCTGGAACGTCGGCCGTCCGCCCTGGTTCATCATTCCGCCGGCGCGCCCGCCGCGCCACTCCACGCGCACCGCATAGACGCCGTCGGGCGGCAACAGCTTGCGGGGCGGAATGCCCGCCAGGTTGGCCGTCGGGAATCCAAGCCCGCGGCCCCGCCCGTCTCCGGGCACGACCTGGCCGGTGGCGAAGTAGCGCCGCCCGAGCAGGCGGGCGGCGAGCGCCAGGTCCCCGCCGGCCACCGCCCGCCGCACCTGGGTGCTCGACACGGCGTGCCCGTCCACCTCGAGCGCGGGGACCACGTCCACCGCGAAGCCCAGCTCCGCTCCCAGCCGGCCGAGGAGCTCGACGTCGCCTTGCCGGCCCCGCCCGAAGCCGTGATCGTGCCCGATCACCAGCTCGCGCATCCCGCAGTCCCGCACCAGCACGTCGCGGACGAACTGTTCCGGCGGCATGGCCGCCAGCGCCCGGTCGAAGTGCAGGAGGACGGCGTAGTCCAGCCCCGTCTGGGCCAGAATTTCCCGGCGCTCCGGCCCCGTCGTCAGGAGGAGCGGCGCGGCCGCCGGATTGACGACCGCCATCGGGTGCGGGTCGAAGGTGACCAGCACGCTGTGCCGCCCCGCCGCCCGAGCCCGCGCGGCGATCTCGCGGAGCACCGCCTCGTGCCCGCGGTGGACACCGTCGAACGAGCCGACGGTCACCACCGTGCCCTCCGGTCGCTCGGGGAGGAGGGTGGTCACGGCGCCGCGAGCACGACCGTCGGCCTGAGCCATCTGCCGTCCCCCTCCGCGACCGCGATCACCTCGTTGCCGGCCAGCAGGACCGCCGTGCCGGACACGACTCCCTCGACGGCGCGCCCATGCCCGACGTCCACGCGGCCGGCCTCGTCGAGCGCAACGCGCGGGAGGTGGCTCAGCACGGCCCCCAGCGGCCACAGCGGCGTGTCCGGGACGAGCGCGTCGAGCGGGAGCGCGTCCTCCACGCGGAGGCTGCCGATCGATTCCCGCCGGAGCGCCGTGAGGTGCGCGCCCGTGCCGAGCCGCTCTCCCAGGTCGCGCGCGATGGCGCGCACATAGGTCCCGGTGCTCACGGTGACCCGGAAGGTCACCTCCGCCCCCTCGACCGACAGGAGCTCCGCCTGGTAGACGGTGACCTCGGAGGGGGCGAGCTCGACCACCTCGCCGCGCCGGGCGCGGGCGTAGGCCCGCTCACCGTCCTGCTTCCGGGCCGAATACGCCGGCGGTGTCTGCGCCTGCACTCCCAGGAAGCCCGCCAGCGCGCCGGCGATGGCCTCGCGAGTCGGCAGCGGCCCCTCGTGCGCCGGACCGACCGGTTCCCCGGTCAGGTCGTCCGTGGCGGTCCGCTGCCCCAGGCGAGCCGTCGCCAGGTAGGTCTTGCCCAGCCCGTCGAGGAACCGCGCCACCCGGGTTCCCTTTCCGACCAGCAGCACCAGGAGGCCGGTGGCGAACGGGTCCAGCGTGCCGGTGTGCCCGATCGACCGCTCGCCGAGGACCCGCCGCGCCCTGGCCACGACATCGTGCGACGTCATGCCCGCCGGCTTGTCCACGAGCAGGGCGCCGGTCAGTCCTGCTCCTCCTGCTTGAGCGACGCCAGCACCTCGTTGATGCGGGCCGCGTGCTCGAGGCCGCGGTCGAGCTCGAAGTGCAGCTCCGGCACGGTGCGCGTCGTGAGCGCCTTCGCGACGCGGGTGCGGAGGAAGCCGGAGGCGCTGCGCAGTCCCTCGAGCGCCTTCTGCTTGGCGTCCTCGTCGCCCTGGACGCTCACCCGGATCTTGGCGTGCGACAGGTCCTGCGTGACGGTGACCCCGGTGAGCGTCACGAACCCGACGCGCGGGTCGCGGATGTCACGGGTGAGGGCGTCCGCCACCACCTGCCGAAGGTTCTCGGCCACCTGCTCGGGGCGCCGCGACGAGCCCTTCATGGCTCACGCCGCGCCGGCGGAGGCGGTCGGCTCGAGGGTCCGCTTGATCTCCTCGAGGCGGAACGACTCGATCCGGTCGCCGACCTTGACGTCGTTGAAGTTCTCGATGCCGATGCCGCACTCGAGCCCCTCGCGGACTTCCTTGACGTCGTCCTTGAAGCGCTTGAGACTCGAGAACGAGCCGGCGTACACGGTCACGCCGTCGCGGACGACCCGGGCCTTGGTGCCCCGCTGGATCATGCCGCTCCGCACGATGGAGCCGGCGATGGTGCCCACCTTGCTCACCTTGAACACCTGGAGCACCTCGGCCTCGCCAAGCACCGTCTCGCGCTCCTCGGGCTTGAGCAGCCCCTCGAGCGCGTTCCGGACGTCGTCCACCGCCTCGTAGATGATGCGGTAGGTCCGGATGTCCACCTGCTCCCGCTCCGCGGCGGCGCGGGCGTTGGAGTCCGGCCGGACGTGGAAGCCGAGGATGATGGCCCCCGACGCCTTGGCGAGCAGCACGTCGCTGTCGCTGATGGCGCCGACGCCGCGGTGCACGACCTCGACCCGGACTTCCGGCGTGCTGAGCTGCGCCAGCGCGTCGGCGAGGGCTTCGGCCGGGCCGCCCTGGTCGGCCTTGATGATGATCGGCAGGGTGGTGACCTGCCCTTCCTTGAGCGCCCGGCTGAAGTCCTCCAGCGTGCCGCCCCGCTGGCCGCGGCGGTTCTGCGCCTCGCGCTCGAGCCGCTGGCGCTTCTGGGCGATGTCGCGCGCTTCCGCCGCGTCCGCCACCACCAGGAACGAGTCGCCGGCCGACGGCACGCCGTCGAAGCCGAGGATCTGCACCGGCATCGACGGCCCGGCCGACTTCATCGTGTTGCCGCGCTCGTCGAACAGCGCGCGCACGCGGCCGGAGAACTTGCCGCAGATGAAGTTGTCGCCGACCTTGCAGCGTGCCGCGCTGCACCAGCAGCGTGGCGAGCGGACCCTTGCCCGGATCGAGGGTGGCCTCGACCACGGTGCCCTGGGCCCGGTGGTCGGGGTTGGCCTTGAGATCGAGGACGTCGGCCTGGAGCAGGATCTTCTCGAGGAGGAGGTCGACGCCGGTGCCCTTCTTGGCCGAGATCGCCGCCGAGAGGACGTCGCCGCCGAACTCCTCGAGCACGACCTGGTGCTGCAGGAGGTCCTGCTCGCCTTCTGCACGTTGGCCGAGGGCAGGTCGATCTTGTTGATGGCCACGATCAGCGGCACGCCGGCGTTCTTGGCGTGGCTGATGGCCTCGACCGTCTGGGGCATGACCTGGTCGTCGGCCGCCACCACCAGCACCACGATGTCCGTGACCTGGGCGCCGCGGGCGCGCATGGCGGTGAAGGCCTCGTGGCCCGGCGTGTCGAGGAAGGTGATGCGACGGCCGTTCGGGAGCTCGACGTGGTACGCGCCGATGTGCTGGGTGATGCCGCCCGCCTCGCCGGCCACGACGTTGGCCTTCCGGATGTAGTCGAGCAGCGAGGTCTTGCCGTGGTCGACGTGGCCCATGATCGTGACGACCGGGGCGCGCGGCTTGAGCGTTTCGGCCGGGTCCTGCTCGTCGTCGTGGCTCAGGTCGGCGGCGTACTCGTCCTCGCGCAGCGCCTCGAAGCCGAACTGCGAGGCGATGAGCTCGATCTGGTCGAAGTCGAGCCGCTGGTTGACCGTCACCATCAGCCCCAGCTCCTTGAACGCGAACTGCACGATCTGGCTGGACGGCACCTTCATCAGGTCGGCGAGCTCGGAGACGGAGATGAACTCGTTGACCCGGATCCGGGTCTTTTCCTTCTCCCGCTCCTCCGCGGCGCGCCCCGCCATCACGTCGCGGTAGGACGGCTCGTCCGAGCGGCTCCGGGACTTCCGGCTCCCCTTCATGCCCTTCATGGTCTTCAGGATGTTCTTGCTCACCGCTTCCTGGTCGACCTGGTTCTTGCCGCGCTTCTTCTTGCCCTTCTTGAAATCGCCCTTCTTGGCGTCCGGGCCGAACTCGCGCGGCCGCGCCACCTCGGACGGGCCGGTGGCGCTGCTGAAGACGGGCCGCGGGCCGCGGCTCGGCGGGCCACGCCGGCCGGCCGGCGCACCCGACGAGGCGGGCGGCGGGCTGCCCGGCGCAGGACGCTGGATCCGGGGCGGGATGAACGGCTTCCGCGGGGCCACCGGGGCCTGCGCGGCGGATTCGGCGGACGCCGGCGCGCTCGGGGCTCCAGCCGGCGGCGCGGACGGGAAGAGATCCTCGACCTTCCGGCGGACCGGCGGGGCCGCGGGTTCCACCGCCGCTTCTGCCTCCAGCGGCGGGAGATCCTTGAAGAGCTCGCGGGCGCGGTCCTCGAGGGACCGGGCGGCCGCGGCGGCCTCGCCGCGCGTCAGCTCACGCTCGGCCTCGAGGGCCGCCAGCGCCGACGCCTGCGCTTCGGCCTCGGCGGCCGCCTCGGCTTCCACCTTGGCCACCTCGGCCGCCGTGCGACGCCGGCGGACCGGCGCCGCGGGGGCGACGGGTTCGACCGGCTCGGCCGCCTTCCGGCGCCCGCCGCGCTTCGGCTTCGGTTCCTCGGCGCTCTTGCGCTTCTCGCGCTCCCACCGGACGCGCACCGCCGACACCTGTCCCGCTTCCAGCGCGGACAGGTGGCTGCGCACGAAGATGTTCATCTCCTTGAGCGACTGGATCAGCTGCTCGGAGGTGACACCGAATTCCGCCGCCAACTCATGTACCCGGGTCTTGACCACTCATTCCTCCTCAGGGACTTCCCGCGACAGGCGGCCCAAGCCATCGGCCAATGCGCGGTCCCGCACGCCGGCCACCATCACGGGGGGCCGTCCCAACTGCCTGCCGATCTCGTCCGCCTTCGGCCCCGGCACCAGGGGGACTCCCTGCGCCTCGGCCAGCCGGATCACCTTTTGCACCGCGCGGGGGCTCGCATCCGAGGCGACCACCACGCACCGCACCTGCCCTGCCTGCAACGACCGACGGACGCCGTCCACGCCGATCACGACATGCCCCGCCCGCAGGCCGAGGCCCAGCAGGCCGAGGACGCCGCCGCTCACGCGGGAGGCGCCGCGTCCTCCCCGGACTCACTCTCTTCCATGGTGAGTTCCGTGAGGAACCCGACCAGCTGGTCGGCGGCCTCCGGCGTCATGCCCGGCACCCGCAGGAAGTCGTCGCGCTCGAGGTCGAGCACGTCGTTCAGCATGGTGAAGCCGGCGTTCGCCAGGATCCCGACCAGCTCGGGCGGCAGGCCCTCGAGCTCGGTGAGCGGGACCTGGAGGGCGATCTCCTCCTCCGGCGGCAGCGGGGCGAAGAGCGGGCTCTCGCCGCCACGCTCCAGCCACTCGCGGCTGGAGTAGAGGTCGATCTTCCACCCGGTCAGTTCCGAGGCGAGGCGCACGTTCTGGCCGTTGCGCCCGATGGCGAGGGAGAGCTGGTCCTCGTCCACGACGGCCTGGATGGTCTTCGAGGCCGGGTCGGCGAAGACGCGGGCCACCCGGGCGGGCGCCAGCGCCAGCTTGGCGAAGCGCTCCGGGTCGGGCGACCACGGCACGATGTCGATCCGCTCGCCGCTCAGTTCGTTGACGACCGCCTGCACGCGCGAGCCCTTGAGGCCGACGCAGGCGCCGACGGGGTCGATGGCGTCGTCGCGGGAGATGACGGCCACCTTGGTGCGGCTGCCGACCTCGCGCGCGATGGCGCGGATCTCGACGATGCCCTGCTGGATTTCCGGCACCTCGAGCTTGAAGAGCGCCTTGACGAAGAGGCCGTCGGCGCGGCTCAGGATCAGCCGGGGGCCCTTGGGCGTCTCCTCGAGGCGCTTCAGGACCGCGCGGATCGTGTCGCCCTGGTGGAAATGCTCGCGGTGGTTCTGCTCGCGGTAGGGGATGATCGCCTCCGCCTCGCGGAACTTGTTGAGCATGATGACCAGCTTGCCGCGCTCGATCTGCTGGATCTCGCCCGAGAGGAGCTCGCCGACCTTGTCGGCGAACTCGTCGCGGATGCGCGCGCGCTCGCCCTCGCGCACCCGCTGGATGATCCGCTGCTTGGCCGCCTGCACCGCCAGCCGCCCGAACGCCTCGAAGGGGATGTCCTCCTCGAGCATGTCGCCGGGCTGGAACTCCGGGTCCTCGAAGCGGGCCTCCTCCACCGAGACCTGGCTCGCCGGGTCCTCCACCGCCTCGACGACCTGCCGGAGCCGGGTCACGGTGAGGCCACCCTTGAGTTCGTCCACGGCGCAGCTCGAAGCGGACCGTCGGCCCGTACTTCCGGACCAGCGCGGCCTGGATGCCGTCGTGCAGGAGGTCGAGCAGTTCCGCACGGTCGAGTTGCTTGGTGGTCGTCAGCTCGCGGAACGCCGCCAGCATTTCAGTCGAAGTCGCCATCGTCACTCCAAGCCGGTGTCACCGGTCAGCCCCGTGCAGCCGGGGAATACGCGCATTGCTCGTACACGAATGTCGCCACACCCGCCCGGCTCCCCCGTGGGACGACGAATCGTCCGACGGACGGAAACCGGCACCCGGGCCCGGCTGGACTCAGCGTCGGGTATGGGGTCGGAAGTCGCGTCGCGGGGGTGAAAAAAAATGTGGGGGAACTCCCCCACATCACCAACCGGCCCCGGACTGGCGGCCTCCACAGCATCCAATGATACCCCCGGTGCGCCGGGACGTCAATCACCTCAACGGGTTGCCAGCGGCCTCCCCAGGTAGGCGATCATCCGGCCATCGGTGCCCCTGGACCGGCGGTGGCTGTGGAAGAGGTCGCCATGGTGCCCGCTGCACCACTCGGAGGCAGTGATCCGGCCGATCCCGAGCTCACGGCCCTGCCGGATGAGCTGCTCCCTGACGTCGAGCGGGCCCTTGCCGGCGGCGGGGACCGGGAGCCCGAACGCCTCGAAGACCTCAGAACCAACTTCATAGCAGGTGCCACAAATACCTACCCCACAATGCATTATGAACTCTTCCACATTACTACCGGTCCGGCCTGCGAGGAGCCGGACGCCGCGCTCGAGGATGCGCGAACTGGCCCCTCTCCAGCCGGCGTGCAACAGCGCCAGCCCTCCCTGAACCGGATCCAGAAGGTAGACCGGTGTGCAGTCCGCCACCGTGACCGTCATCAGGACCCCGGCGGAGCTGGTCGCGTGACCATCCACGCCATCGAGGATGAGCCACCCCTTGCCCCCGTCATGCCAGGCCACCTCCGTCCCGTGGACCTGGCGACCGAGCGTAGTGAGGGGGAATCCCGGCTCAGCGGCCCGAAACGCCGCCCACTGGTCCAGGACTCGTCCGACTGGGCGTTCGCTCGAGAGGCCGAGGTCGAACGGGGCGGCCGGTGTGCCGCGGGTGGTCACGCCGGCGACGACGCCGTACCGTGCGTGCCACTCCGCGATCTCCATGCGGGGGACGCTCCCTCCCGCCACCGGACGTTCCTGCAATGACTCGCTCTCGGACAATCGGTGTGGCTCCTGTGGCGCGCAGGTCGAAAGTTGCGCGGGTCGGATGGTCAGTTGATGTTTCCGCCCGTCGGGCGGCGGGAGGCCGCCCGGCTCCCCCCTACTGGAGCATCACAGATGTCGCGCTCGAACTCTCGTTACGGTGCCTGCCTGGCGGTTGCGCTCGTCTTCGCCGGGGGTACGCTGCACGCGCAGGAATCCGGATCGGCCAAGTGGGAAAATACCGTCACCCTTTACGGTTGGGCAGCGGCGATGTCGGGCACCGAGGGCATCGGTCCGTTAACCGCGACCATCGACGTCCCCTTCAGCGACATCCTGGAGAACCTGAAGATGGGGGCGATGCTCAACTACGTGGGCCGCGGGAAGACCTTCGTGACCGGCGCCGACTTCATCTACATGAAGCTCGGCTCCGATATTGCGCTTCCCTCCGGCAGCACCGAGGTGGCCGAGGTGAAGCTGAAGCAGTGGCTGTTCGAGGTGGACGGCGGCTACCGGGTCCTGCCCTGGCTCGACGCCCTGATCGGCGTCCGGGTGCCGGTCATCGAGGCCGAGTTCGTGCCGAACACCGACAACCCCAATTTCTCGGGGAGAAGCCAGAGCGAGAGCTGGTTCGCACCGCTCATCGGCGCGCGGGCCATCGTGCCTGTGACGAAACACCTGAGCGTCATTGCCCGGGGCGACGTCGGCGGATTCCAGATCGGCGGCACCAACACGACCTGGCAGGCGGCGGGGTACGTCAACTACAAGTTCGGCCACCATTTCTCGACCACGCTGGGTTACCGCGCGATCAACGCCGACTACGCCACCGGCGATGAGGGCCAGCAGGGCTACTTCCTGTACGACATCACCAATTTCGGCGGGTTGCTGGGGGTGGGGTACACGTTCTAGACGGTTTGGGACCGGGGCGCACAGCCGTGCGCCCCTATTCCTCGAACCGCTCGATCTCGGCACCCAGCGCCCGGAGCCGGCTGTCGATCTGCTCGTACCCGCGCTCGATCTGCCCGACGTTGTGCAGGTGCGAGGTACCCTCGGCGGCGAGCGCGGCGATCAGCATCGCCATGCCGGCCCGGATGTCGGGTGATTCCACCGTCCCGCCCCGCAGCTTGACCGGCCCCGCCACGACGGCGCGGTGCGGGTCGCAGAGCACGATCCGCGCGCCCATCCCGATCAGCTTGTCCACGAAGAACATCCGCGACTCGAACATCTTCTCGAAGACGAGCAGCAGCCCCTCGCACTGGGTGGCGGCCACCAGCGCGATCGACATCGTGTCGGCGGGGAACGCCGGCCACGGTCCGTCCTCCAGCTTCGGCACGTGCCCGCCGAGGTCGGGGCGGATCCGCCGCTCCTGGTCGGCGTCGATGATCAGCTTCTGCCCGTCCAGCCGCGGGCGGATGCCGAGCCGCTCGAAACCGAGCAGCGTGCCGCGGAGGTCGTCGCCCCGGACGCCGTCGATGGTGAGGGCGCTGTTCGTGACGGCGGCCAGCCCGATGAAGGAGCCGATCTCGATGTGATCGGGGCCGATCGTGTAGGAGGCGCCGTGGAGCGGCTGTCCCCCGTCGATCACGTAGGTGTTGGAGCCGATCCCCTCGATCCGGGCGCCCATGGCCACCAGGAGCCGCGCGAGGTCCTGGACGTGCGGCTCCGAGGC
The DNA here is from genome assembly GCA_963777835.1 of uncultured Gemmatimonadales bacterium. GTDB lineage: Bacteria > Gemmatimonadota > Gemmatimonadetes > Gemmatimonadales > GWC2-71-9 > SPDF01. The sequence continues at coordinate 588,547 of CAVZRK010000006.1, forward strand.
GGCGTTCCGGAGGACGGTGCGCCCCTGCGCCCGCGACCGCCGCCATGAGCGCGTTCTCGGTGCCGGTGACGCTCGGCTCGTCGAGGAAGATGTCGGCCCCGCGGAGCGACTTGCCGAAGAGTTCGTAGCTGTCGCCGAGCTGCACTTCGGCGCCGAGCGCCTCGAGGGCGAGGAAGTGGGTGTCCACCCTGCGACGCCCGATGACGTCGCCGCCGGGGGGCGGCAGCGTGACCCGTCCGAACCGGGCCAGGAGCGGGCCCGCGAGCAGGATCGAGGCGCGGATCCTGGCGCAAAGCCGCGGATCGAGCGGCTTGTTTTCGATGGGGCGCGGGTCGATCCGGACGTGGTTGGTGTCGAGCCATTCGACCCCGGCGCCCAGTTCCGCGAGGATGGCGAGCATGGTCTCCACGTCGCGGATGCGCGGCATGTTGTCCAGCTCGACGGGGCCCTCGGCCAGCACGGTGGCGGCGATGGCGGGGAGCGCGGCGTTCTTGTTGCCGGCGGGGCGCACGGTGCCGCGGAGCGTGTTTCCGCCGCGGACGAGATAGCGTGGAGGCATGGCCAAAGCTCACCCGGGGTGCGGGGGGCCGTCAAGCGCGAGGGATTCCGAATCACCCCCCGGGGGGGCATACTTCGAGGGTGAACATGCTCACGCTCCTCCTCCAGGCCGTCCCCGGCGCCACCCCCGGCTGGGTGGGTCCGACCATCGCGATCTCCCTCGCGATCGTCGCCTTCGCGTGCGTCGTGATGTTCGTGGCGATCGGCCTGGCGGCCCTCGCCTTCCGGCGCGCCCTGGCGTCGGCGTCGGAGCAGCTGGGGCAGCTCCAGGCGCTGGTAGGCCGCGTGCGCGACGAGGGCGACGCCTATCTCGCCACCAGCCGGCGCCTCCGCAAGCGGCTCGACCAGGGCATCGACCGGGTGTCGGAGCGGGCGGCCGACCTCGACGCGCTGTACGAGGTCGTCCACGACGAGGTCGAGGACACCGCCCTCCACTTCGCGAGCGTCCTGCGGACGGCTCGGCTCAGCACGGGCATCATCGGAAGGGTGCTGCGCCGGCGGCGGCGCAGATGACCGCCGGGCGGGTCGCCGCCGCCGTCGTTGCGGTGGGCATCGTGCTCGCCATCGCGCCGGACGCCCTCCACGCCTGGACGCCAGGCACCCACATCTACCTGGCCCAGAACGTCCTGGCCAGCGCCCATCTCCTGCCGCCCACGGTTGCCGACCTCATCCGCGCCTTCCCCTTCGACTTCCTGTACGGCAACATCGCCGCCGACAGTTCGATGGCGAAGAACTTCGCGCCCGTGAGCCGGCACTGTCACCACTGGCACGTGGGCCAGGAGATCCACGACCTCGCGCCGACCGACGCCCTTCGGGCGTTCGGCTTCGGGTACCTGTCGCACCTCGCCGCCGACACCGTCGCCCACAATTACTTCGTGCCCCGGCAGCTGGCGGTCACCAGTTCCCGCTCGGGCCTCGGGCACGCGTACTGGGAGGCACGGTTCGAGACGCACCTCGGCGAAGGGTTCGCCGGCACCGCCAAGGAAGTGATCCAGCTGGACCACACGCCGGCCGACGCCCACCTCGACCAGATCATCTCTCCCACCATCTTCAGCGTGCGGACCAATCGCCGGCTCTTCCGCGGCATGGTGCACCTCGTCGAGACCCGGAGCTGGCAGCGCGCCTTCCGGATGGCGCGGGCGCACAGCCGGTGGGATTTGCCCGACGAGGACGTCGAGCAGCACATGGCGCTCTCCTACGAGTTCGTGATGGAGATGCTCGGCGACGACCGCCCGCTCGCCCGGCGCCTCGATCCGGCGGGGGCCGATCCGCTGAAGGCCGCCCAGCACCTCCGGCGCGAGGTGCAAGGCGGCCGAGGCTCCGCGGACGTCACGCGGATCCACAAACTGGCCGAGCGCGATTTCGGGCTGCCCCGAAAGGCGGACCTCTCCTATTGGCGTGAACTGACCGCGTCGCGGCCCTGGAAAGCGCCGGCCGAGCCGGGGGCGTCTGATGCGGCCTGACGATCTCGGGCTGCCGGAGGGCGAGGCGGAGGGCCGGCCCAGCGTGCTGGTGGCCACCAGCAACCGGGTGCTGGTGCGTGTCGAGCCGGTCGAAGACGACCGCACCCCGGCCGGGTCGGTCTGTCTCGGCACCTTCATCGACGGGCGGCTGGTCGGGCGGCGGGTGGCGCCCTCGGAGGCGCTCGAGGAACTGCGGGAGTTTCACCTCTTCGACGAGCCGGTGCACCTCGGGCTCGTCGCCTTCGAGGACTCGCCGGGGCTGCAGTGCCGGCTGCTGGCCCTCCTGCCGGCGGACCGCTTTCCGCTGACGGACGAGGGAGAGGACGACGAGGGGGATGAGTCCGAGCCGTGGAAGGCGAGCGTGCCGGTGCCGGCATTCGAGCTGGAGGGGACACGACGCCCGGATGCATCCGAGGAGACCCCGAGCCTGGAGGACGGCGCCGCGGTCCCGGTCTACCTCGGCAACATCGTCCGCCTGTCGCGGGACCGGAAGCACCCCGAGGACCTCGCCGCGGAGGCGAGCGACGTGCTGATGACCGTCCTCACCGGGACGGTGTCGGAGGTGGTGGACCGGGTGCTGGAGGACTTGCTCGAGGAGGACGAGGACTGAGGACTGAGCTCGTGGCTAAAGCCACGGCTCGGCTGATGTCGCTGAAGCGACGTCCACCACCAACGGCTTCTGCTTCTGTCATTGCGAGGAGGCCCCACCGGGGCCGACGAAGCAATCCCGGACTGGCGATCGAAGCGTTTCAGCCCGCAGTCAGCTTCTTCTGCAAGATCGGTGTCACGCCCTTCGGATCCGCCTTCCCCCCGCTCTTCTTCATCACCTGCCCCACGAAGAACCCGATCAGCTTCGTCTCGCCGCCCTTGTAGCGCGCGACCTCGCCGGGATGCGCGGCCAGCACCTCGTCCACCCAGCCCTCGAGCGCGCCGGTGTCCTGCACCTGGACGAGGCCGAGCTCGGTCGGCGATCCCGCTGACGGCGTACTCGCCCGGCTCGGCCTTCAGCGACGCAGCTCGGCGAAGACCTGCTTCGCAGCCTGATGGCTCACGGCGCCGTCACCGATCAGCCGCAATGAGCTCCGCGAGCCGCTGCGGGAGCGACCGCGAACTGCCCGGTCGCGTTGTAGCCTGCCATCGCATCGCCAAGCACCCACCCGACCACCGCCTTCGCGTCCGCGCCCGCCTTCACCGTCGCCTCGAAGTAGTCGGCCACCGCGCGCTCGCCGGTCAGCTCCTGCGCGTGATAGGCCGAGAGGCCGAACTCCCTCTCGAACCGGGCGCGCCGCGCGTCGGGGAGTTCCGGCAGCGCCCGGCGCTGCTCCTCGATGAACGCCTCGTCGAGCACCAGGGGCGGCAGGTCGGGATCGGGGAAGTAGCGATAGTCGTGGCTGTCTTCCTTGGACCGGCTCGGACGCACCGTGCCGGTGGCGGCGTTGAACAGCAGCGACACCTGCTCGACCCGTCCGCCCGACTCGAGCAGCGCCACCTGCCGCTCCCGCTCGGCGGTGAGCGCCCGCTCGACGTTGGCGAAGCTGTTCATGTTCTTGATCTCGGTCTTGGTGCCGAGCTTCGTCTCCCCTGCCCGCCGGACCGAGAGATTGGCGTCCACGCGGAGGGTGCCCTTCTCCATGCTGCAGTCGCTCACGCCGGCGTAGACCAGGATCTGCCTCAGCGCCACGAGGTAGGCCCGCGCCTCGGCCGGGGATCGGAGGTCGGGGCCGCTCACGATCTCGGCGAGCGGGGTCCCGGCGCGGTTCAGGTCCACCGCCGTGTGCCCGGGATACCGGTCGTGCAGTGACTTGCCGGCGTCCTCCTCCACGTGCAGCCGGGTGATGCTGCAGGCGATCCGCCCCCGATCCGGCGAGTCGAACCACACCTCTCCGCCCGTGGAAAGCGGCCGGTCGAACTGGGAGATCTGGTAGCCCTTCGGCAGGTCGGGATAGAAGTAGTTCTTGCGCGCGAAGACGCTCTCGTGATGGATCGTGCGCGCCGAGCGCCAGCGCGCCCCGCACGGCCAGGCGGATTGCCTCGGCGTTCGGCACCGGCAGCGCGCCCGGGAGTCCGAGGCAGGTGGGGCACACATTGGTGTTCGGCGGATCGCCGAAGGAGGCGACGCAGCCGCAGAACATCTTGGTGCGCGTGCCCTGCTGGACGTGGACCTCGAGCCCGATGACGGTTTCCCAGGTCATCAGCGCACCTCCCCGGCGGCGCCCAGCGCCGCCTCGAGCGCGCTCGCCACGGCCAGCATTTCGGATTCCTCGAACGCGGGCGCGATGAGCTGCACCCCCACCGGCAGCCCCTCGGACGAGCCCGACGGGCAGGCTCATGGCGGGCAGGCCCGCCAGGCTCACCGCGGAGACGAAGATGTCGGCCAGGTACATCGACACCGGGTCCGCCGTCTTCTCCCCGGCCCGGAAGGCGGGCGTCGGCGTCGTGGGCGTGAGCAGGAAGTGGACTCCTCCGGGGGCGAACGCCTTCGTGAAGTCGGCGGCGATCAGGTTCCGCACCTGCTGCGCCTTGGTGTAGTAGGCGTCGTAGTAGCCGGCGCTCAGCACGTAGGTGCCGACCAGGATCCGGCGCCGCACCTCCGCGCCGAACCCCTCACCTCGCGTGGCGCGGTAGAGCGCGGGGAGGTCGCCGGCCGGGCCGATCCGGCGGACACCGTACCGCACGCCGTCGTAGCGGGCCAGGTTGGAGGCGGCCTCCGCCGGCGCCAGGACATAGTAGGTCGGCACCGCATAGCTGCTGTGCGGCAGCGAGACGGGCACCAGTTCCGCGCCGAGGGCGCGGAGCGCCGCCGCCGCGCGATCGACACCGGCCCGTACGCCGGCGTCGAGGTCGGCCGGGAAGTACTCGCGCGGGCAGGCCGATGCGGATGCCGCTCAGCGAGATCGGCGCGGCAGCCTGCCGCATCGGCGGGGCGGTCGACGGTCGTGGCGTCCTGCTCGTCCTGCCCCGCGATGACGGCCAGCACCCGGGCCGCGTCGTCCACCGTGCGTCCGAACACGGACACGCAATCGAGCGACGAGCCGAACGCGACGAGCCCGTAGCGGCTGACGCGCCCGTAGGTCGGCTTGACCCCGACGATGCCGCAGAAGCTGGCCGGTTGACGGACCGATCCGCCGGTCTCGGAGCCGAGCGCGGCCGGCACGACCCCCGCGGCCACCAGCGCCGCCGAGCCGCCGGACGAGCCGCCGGGCACCCGGTCGGGATGCGTCGGGTGCAGCACCCGGCCGAACGCGGAGTGCTCGGTGGAGGAGCCCATGGCGAACTCGTCGAGGTTCGCCTTGGCGGCGATCAGGGCGCCGGCCTCCCGGAGCCGGCGGACCACGGTCGCGTCGTACGGCGACCGGTACCCCTCGAGGATCCGCGACGCGCAGGTGGTCGGCGCGTCGGTGGTGACGATGTTGTCCTTGAGCGCGATCGGCATCCCGGCCAGCGGCAGGCTGGCGCCGGCCGCGGCGAGCGCATCCACGCGGGCCGCTTCCGCCGCCAGGTTCTCCTCGCTCCAGTGCAGCGTCGCGTTGAGGCCGCGGGCGTCCGCGGCCGCGGAGCCGCTCCGCCACGCGCTTCGCCTGCTCCTTCAGCCCGGTCATTCCGCCTCCATGGCGCCGAGGCGCGGCACCAGGAAGAGGCCGTCGCGGAACTCGGGGGCGAACGTCTCGACGCCCGCGGACCAGCGGGCACCGAGCGGGGCACGTCCTCGCGGAGCGGCGTGCTGGCGGGTCCCGCCTGGAAGGGCTGTGCGCTCTCCCCCGCGGGGACCTCGTTGAGCTGGGCCACGTAGTCCACGATTCGCCCGATCTGCTCGGCGAGCGCCTCCACGTCCCGCCGCCGGCACGTCGAGCTCGGCGAGCTGCGCCACTCGCAGGACGTCGTCCCGACCGATCGTCATGCGCTCTCCCACTCGCGCTCGAGGCCCGCGAAGGCCACGAGCAGTTGCTTGAGTCCCACTTCCTCGTCGTCGAACTGGACCGTCACCTTGAGGTCGCGCCCGGCGCCGGTCAGCCCCTGGATGGCGCCGCTGCCGAACCGGCGGTGGCGGACGCGTTCGCCGCTGACGTAGCGCGGGGTGTCCTGCGAAGCCTCCTCTGGAGGCTCCGCGGCGGGGCCGGGGGGCCGCGGGGCAGTCGGGTGCCGAGGCCCAGGGTACGGCGCGTACCGCCCCGCCTGCCCCGCTGCCCAGCCCCGCCGCCCCGCTGTGTCCCCACCCCGCGACCGATGTCCGCCGTTCATCCAGGATTCCTGGCGGCAACGCCTCCAGGAACCGCGACGGGCGGGAGTACTGCAGTGTTCCGCCACGGCGGCGGCTCCGCGCGAAGGTCACGTAGAGCTTGTCCTTGGCGCGGGTCAGCCCGACGTAGCAGAGCCGCCGCTCCTCCTCGACGCCGCCCGGCTGCTCGTCCGCCCGCGACAGCGGGAAGAGGCCGTCCTCGAGCCCGGCGAGCACCACGACCGGCCACTCCAGCCCCTTGGCGGTGTGAATCGTCATCAGGGTGACGCCCTCCTCCGAGCCCTCGATCGCATCGTGGGAGCTGAGGAGCGCGGCGTCGGCCAGGAACCGCTCCAGCGGCGTGCCTTCCTCCTCGGGATCGACGGAGACGACCTCCGACCAGTTGGCCGCGCTCGCCACCAGTTCCCGCACGTTCTCCCAGCGGTCGGCGCCCTCGGGCCCTTCCTGTCGGAGGAGGTTCTCGTAGTCGATGGCCTGGATCAGCTCCTCGAGGAGATCGGCGGGCGGCTGGTGCCCCGACTGGCTCCGGAGTCGCTCGATCAATGCGGCGAACCCGGTGAGCGCCTGCCGCACGTTCGGCCGGAGGTCGCTGAGCCGGTCGGCGATGCGCGGCGGTGGCGAGCAGCGGCTTGCCCCACTGCCCCGCCGCCTCGATGACGGCCGCGAGGCTCGACTCCCCGATGCCGCGGCGCGGGACCAGGACGGCGCGCAGGAAGGCCTCGTTGTCCGCCGGGTTCGCGACCAGTCGCAGGTAGGCGAGCAGGTCCTTCACCTCCCGCCGGTCGTAGAAGCTGATCGCCCCGACGATCCGGTAGGGGATGCCGCCCGGCGGAACGCCTCTTCGAGCGCGCGCGACTGCGCGTTGGTGCGGTAGAGCACGGCCATCTCGCCGTAGCTCCAGTCGCCGTCGGCGGAGCGTCGGCGCAGCTCGCCCGACGATCCACTCCGCCTCGTCCCGCTCGTCCGCCGCGGCGACGAGCGTCACCGACTCCCCACCCCGCCGCGCCGTCCGCAGCGTCTTGCCGATCCGGCCGGTGTTTTCGGCGATGACGGCATTGGCGGCGTCGAGCACCACCTGCGTGGAGCGGTAGTTCTCCTCGAGGCGGACCAGCCGCACCTCGGCGAAATCGCGCTGGAAGTCCACGCATGTTCCGCACTTCGGCGCCGCGCCAGCCGTAGATGGACTGGTCGTCGTCGCCGACGGCGCAGACGTTGCCGTGCGCGCCGAGCGCACGGATCAGCTCGTACTGGGCGCGGTTCGTGTCCTGGAACTCGTCCACCAGGACGAACTGGAACTTGCGCCGGTAGGCCTCCAGCCGCTCCGGATGCTCACGGAAGAGCGTCCAGCGGGTGCAGCAGCAGGTCGTCGAAGTCCATCGCGTTGGCCGCCTTCAGCGCGGGCCCGAGGGCGGCGTACACCTCGGCCGCCACCTTCACCAGCGGGTTGAAGGTGCTGGCGGCGAGCAGCTCACTCGGCGGAGTCATCCGGTTCTTGGCGCCCGAAATGATGGACTGCACCGCCTTCGGCGGAAACGCCTTGGCGGGTGGCCGCGCTGCTCGAGCAGCCGCCGGATGACGCGCAGGCGATCGTCCTCGTCGTAGATGGTGAACTGTCGCGTGAAACCCGAGGAGCTCGGCCTCGCGCCGGAGCATCCGGGCGGACAGGGAGTGAAACGTCCCGATCCAGAGCCCGCCCGGGTCCCGGCCCAGCAGGCGGCCGATGCGTTCCTTCATCTCGGCGGCGGCCTTGTTGGTGAACGTCACCGCGAAGATGCGGTCGGGCGCCACGCCGTGGGTCTCGATCAGGTTCGCGATGCGGGCGGTGAGCACCCGGGTCTTGCCGGATCCCGCGCCGGCCAGGACGAGCAGCGGGCCCTCCACGTGCTCGACCGCCTCGCGCTGGGCGGGATTCAACGAGCCGAGCAGCGGCGTGGTCACGTGGAGGCGGCCTCGTCCTGGAGCGGGAGGGAGAGCCGGAAGCAGGCGCCGGTCGGCGTCGGCTCGAGGGCCAGGTCGCCCTCGTGCGCCTCCTGCGCCACCCGGTGGCCAGCGCCAGGCCGATGCCCCAGCCGCCGGTCTTGGTCGTGATGCCCGGCTCGAAGAGGGTGCGGCGGATGCTGCCCTCGATGCCGGGGCCGTCGTCGATGACACGGAGGACGCCATGCCGGCCCTCGGACTCGACCCGCAGGATGATGGTGCCGGAGCGCCCCCGCAGGGCGTCGATCGCGTTCTTCACCAGCGACTCGAGGGCCCACTCGAGGAGAATCTGGTCCCCGAGGACGGTCGGCCCGGCGCCCGCGGCCTCGACCCGGAGCTCGATCGGGTTGGCGTGCCGCGGCAGGCGCGGGCGGAAGTAGCCCGCCACGCGGTCGGCGAGTGCGCCGAGCCCGATCGGCTCGCGCCGCGCCGGGTTGCCGATCCGCTCGAAGCGCTGCGCCACCCGCTCCAGCCGCTCGGCGTCGGCCATCAGGTGGTCCGCGAGATCGGCCGGAGGGGTGGGACGGGAACGGACGACCTCGATCCATCCCTGCAGGCTCATGAGCGGCGTGCCCATCTGGTGCGCGGCCTCGCGCGCCATCGCCACCCAGAGCCGGTCCCGTTGCGACGACATGGCGTGCCGGTACGCGAAGATGGCCACCCCCACCATGACCGCCACGGTCAGCGCCTGGAGGAGCGCCAGCAGGCCCAGCTGCCGCCGGGCCGGGAGGGGGCCGAAGTGCACGGTCCCGAGTCCGGGCTCGACGATGGGCGGGTTCACGCGATCCAGCTTGCGGGCGTACTCCTTGACTCGCGGGTCGTCGAGCGTGGCCTCGAAGGGGAGGTTTGCGAACGCGGTCACCTGCCCCATGCCGTCGGTCACCACGAGCGGCAGCCCCTGCTGCCGGACTCGCTCGCCGAGCTGGAGCAGCGCCCCGGCTTCCGCGCCGGGCGACGGGTCGTTGAGCCCGGCGAAGACGCCGGAGTAGAGACGGCTGATGTTGAGGGCGTCCTGCTGGAGGTGCCGCGTCACCATCAGGCCGGTGCCCGCGGTCAGCAGGATGAGGCCGACGGCCAGCGCGACGATGACACCCGGCGCGAGCCGGCGGAGGGAGTCCCTACGCACGGGGGACCAGGCGATCGGTCCCCAGATAGGGCGCGAGCGCCTCGGGAATCTGGACGGAACCATCCGCCTGCTGTCCGTTCTCCAGCAGGGCGATGATGGTGCGGGGGAAGGCCAGGCCGCTGGCGTTGAGGGTGTGGACGAACTCCGGCTTGGCGCCGGGCTCCGGCCGGTACCGGATGTTGGCGCGTCGGGCCTGGAAGTCGGTGAAGGTGGAGGCGCTCGACACCTCGAGCCACCCGTTCACGCCCGGGGCCCACACCTCGAGGTCGTAGGTGCGCGCGCTCGCAAAGCCGATGTCACCGGCCGCGAGCGAGAGCACGCGATACGGAAGCCCGAGTCGCTGCAGCACCGCCTCGGCGTGCGCCGTGATCCGCTCGTGCTCCGCCGCGCTGTCCTCCGGCCGGACCAGGCGCACGAGCTCCACCTTGTCGAACTGGTGCACGCGGATCAGCCCGCGGGTGTCCTTGCCGTGCGCGCCGGCCTCGCGGCGAAAGCAGGGCGTGCAGGCCACGTACCCCCGCGGCAGCGAGGCGCCGTCGAGGATCTCGTCGCGATGCAGGTTCGTGACCGGCACCTCCGCCGTCGGCAGGAGGAAGAGCTCGTCGCGCTCGACGCCGTACAGCTCCTCCTCGAACTTCGGCAGCTGTCCCGTGCCGACGAGGCTGTCCCGGTTGACGAGGAGCGGCACCGCCACCTCGACGTAGGCGTGCTCCCGCGTGTGGAGGTCGAGCATGAAGTTCTCGAGCGCGCGCACCAGGCGGGCGCCGAGCCCCACGAACACCGGGAACCCGCTGCCGGACAGCTTGGCCCCGCGCGGGAGGTCCAGGATGCCGAGGCGCTCCCCCAGGTCCCAGTGGGGCCGGGGCTCGAAGTCGAACCGGGGCGCCGCACCCCAGGTCCGGATGACCGCGTTCGCGCTCGCGTCGCCGTCGGGACACTCGTCGGCCGGGAGGTTGGGCACGCCGAGCGCCTGGCCCTCGAGCGACGCCTCGATCTCGCGGAGCTCGGCGTCGAGCGCCCGGACCTCGTCGCCCGACGCCTTGAGGTCCGCCATCAGGTCGTCGGCGGACTCCTTGGCCCGCTTGCGCCGGGCGACCTCTTCGGTGGCCGTATTGCGTTCGGCCTTGAGCGACTCCACCCGCGACAGGATGCGCCGGCGCTGCACGTCGAGCGCGAGGATCGCGTCGAGCAGGGCGTCCATGGCGGGATCGCGGCGGCGGGCCAGCCGCGCCCGCGCCCCGTCGGGGTCCTGTCGCAGCGCACGAAGGTCGATCAAGGGATCAGTCCCTCGGGAGGCCGGGCATCAGGCTCTTGTATCCGCAGTTCTCGTTGGAGAGCGCCTTGAAGGTCAACGTCTCGTTCCCCGGGGTGTCGTCGATCGCGAGCACCTCGAGCTTGCCGTAGAGCGGTACGCCGAGGCCGCCGCAGATGATGCGCGAACGGAGCAGCAGGACGGTGCCGGAGTCCACCACGATGGTGTCGTTGGTGATCCAGCCGTTGGAGGGCGCGGTGGAGAGCTGCTCGAACGTCTTGTTGGTGTACTGCAGGCCGGGGCCCGACCCCTCCGTGTCGCTGAGCCGCATGACCTCGAGGGTCAGGAAGACGTGGCGGCCGGTCGCATCGACGTCATAGGCGAAGTCGAAGGCGGAGCTCACGTCCGTCCGGACCACGTTGCCGTCGGCCACGGAAAAGGCGCTCGGCAGCGAAACCGGGGAGCCGGTCAGCGAACCGACCGTGAAGGTGTCCACCACGTTTGGAATGGACGCGGGGGCGAGGTCCACGCCGTTGTCGCAGGCGGCGAAGAGCGCGGCGGACGCGAACAGGGAAAGCAGGTGTCGAAGACGCATAAGTGCGGAAGGTTACCAACGGGGGAGAAGTGGGTCAACCCACCGTGGATTCTTGACTTCGCTCAGGTCGTGACCTACGTTCCGCGGGCCTCGACCCCCGCCCCGGAGCCTCCCGAATGTCCGCACTTTCCAGTCTGTTGGACGGCCTGGCCTCGCGTCCCGGCGTGCTCGGCGCCCTCGTGCTGAGCGACGACGGCCTGACCGTGGCCCAGGCGGGGAGCGACCCGGCGGCGGAGGAACTCGCCGCCGTGGGCTCCGCCGCGCTCCGTCAATTGACGCAACTGGGCCGAAGCACCGGCCAGGGCCGCCTCCAGATGGGTGTCGTGGAGTACGAAACGGGACGCGTCGTGATCCACCCGATCCGCGACGAAACCTCCCTGCTCCTGCTCGTCCGCCGCGACGTGAACGTCGGCACCCTGCTCTTCGAACTGACCGCGGACGCCGACGCGCTGTCCGCTCTCCTCTGATGCGGTGGGCCGTCCTTCTTGCCGGCGGGTCCGGCACGCGCTTCTGGCCCCTCAGCACGCCGGCGCATCCCAAGCAACTGCTCCCGCTCGCCGGCCCGCGCTCCACCGCGGAGGCGGCGGTGGATCGCCTCGCGGGTCTCATCGATCCGGAGCGGATCCTTGTCGTGACGGGCGCCGCGCTGGCCGAGCCGCTGCGGGCGGCGCTGCCGATTCCCGCCGGAAACATCCTCGTGGAACCGCGCGCGGCCTCCACCGGCCCGGCGCTCCTCTGGGCCACCATGGAGGCGCAGCGCCGGGACCCGGAGGCGGAGGTGCTGTCCCTCCACGCCGACTGGGTCATCCCCGACACGGCCGCCTTCCGGCAGACGGCGACGGCCGCGCTCGAGAGCGCGCGGCTGCACGACCGGCTGGTCACCGTCGGCATGGTGCCCTCACGCCCTGAAACCGGCTATGGCTACATCGTGCCCGGCCCCGAGCTCGACGGGGTCGCGCGGCGGGTGGCGCGCTTCGTCGAGAAGCCGAACGCCGCGCGCGCGCTGGACCTGATCGCGGCCGGCGCGCTCTGGAACAGCGGGCTCTTCGCGTGGACCGCCGCGCGGCTCCGCGCCGAGGTGGAGCGCCACACGCCGGAGCTGTCGGTGGCGCTCGCCGCGCTCCGCGCGGGCGACGTGCCCCGGTTCTTCTCGATGGTGACGCCGGTCTCGATCGACGTCGGGGTGCTCGAACGGAGCAACGCCGTGGCGGTGGTGGCCGGCGCCTTCCACTGGGACGACGTCGGCACCTGGGAGGCCCTCGCCCGCGTGCGCCCGCGGGACGCCCACGGCAACGTGCTGGTCGGCGCGGTGCACGCCCACGGCGCGGAGGATTGCATCGCCTGGAGCGACGGCGAGCCGGTGGTGCTCTTCGGCGTGCGGGACATCGTCGTGGTGCGCGCAAACGGGCGCATCCTCGTCATGAACCGGGCGGACGCGGCCCGGCTCAAGGAGGCGCTCGACACCCTACCCCCCGAGGTCCGCGATGTCTGACCGGGCGTTGTACCTCCTCGAGCCGATGAACCCGGGGGCCGCCTGGGCGCCGTTCGCCGGCGTCCGCCCGGTGGCCGAGCTGCGCGCCGGGATCTGGCGCATCCGCGAGCGGTGGGAAGGGATCCTCGACGCGGAGACTTCCGCCATCCTCGGCGACCACTGCCTCGGGTTCTTCGAGGGCGCCGAGCCGCCGGTGCAGGCGATCGCGCCGGTCGCCGGACCCTGCATCGTCGCCGCGAGCTGGTTCGCCCCGTCGGGCGAGCCGCTCGAGCTCGACCCGGGAGTGCGCCGGCTGACCCACGAGGGCGCCACCGTCGCCTGGGTCGTGGACGAGGGGGAGCGCTGGGAGGGGCCGCACGACGACGGCGACGGACAAGAGGTAGACGGACTGGTGCTGCACGGCGCCTACGACCTGCTCACCGCGCTCGAGCACCTCCTGCCCGTGGACTGCGCCGACTACCTCGCGGCCGGCGGGGACGAGATCCCGGGCGGGTCCATCGTCATCGGCGAGCCGTCGGAGGTGGTGATCCTCGGGGCGTTCATCGAGCCGGGCGTCGTGTTCGACACCCGTGGCGGCGCGATCGTGGTGGACGAGGGCGCACAGGTGCGGAGCGGCGCCCGGCTCGAAGGCCCGCTCTACGTCGGCCCGCAGTCGGTCGTGCTCGGCGGGGACCTGCGCGGATCGGTGCTGGGTCCGCAGTGCCGGGTGCGCGGCGAGGTCACCGCCTGCGTTTTCCTCGGATACACGAACAAGGCGCACGACGGTTTCGTCGGGCACAGCGTGTTGGGGGCCTGGGTCAACCTCGGTGCGGGGACCACCACGTCGAACCTGAAGAACACCTACGGCGAGGTGCGACTCGAGGTGAGCGGAGAGCGGATCGAAACCGGCCGCCAGTTCCTCGGCAGCCTCATCGCCGACCACGCCAAGACCGCCATCGGTTCGATGCTCGGCACCGGCACCATCATCGGGGCGGGTGCCAACCTGTTCGGGGGCGCCGCTCCCAAGTGGGTGCCACCGTTCGCGTGGGGCATCCGCGGGGACGTCCGCCAGACGGAGGAAGGGTTCCTGGCCACCGCCGGTCGGGTCCTCCCCCGGCGGCAGGTCGAGCTGACCAGCGAGCGCGCTGCCGGACTGACCGCCACCTACCGCCGCTTCGCCGGGTCGTGACCCGCCTCGTCGTCCTCGGCTCGGGATCCAAGGGAAACGCCCTCGCCATCGAGCATGACGGCCACACCTTGCTGGTGGATGCCGGCTTCAGCGCCCGCGAAATCCGCCGGCGGGCGGCGATGACCGGCGTCTCCCTCGAACGGGTCGCGGGCATTGCCCTGACCCACGAACATGGCGACCACACCGCCGGCGCCCCGCTCCTTGCCCGGGACCTCGGTGTGCCGGTCGCGTGCACCGGCGGCACCTGGTCCCGGCTTCGGCTCAAGATGGGCGCCACGCAACACCTGCCGCTCTCGATGACGACCACCGTCGAGTTGGGTCCCTTCCGGATCGAAGCCGCCGATATCAGCCACGACGCCCTCGAACCGCTGGCCCTCGCCATCTCGACCGACCGGGCCAGCATCGGTGTGGCGTACGATCTCGGCCGCCCCACCGCCGCGGTCCGCTACCTCCTCCGGAATCGCACCGCGCTTGTGCTCGAAGCCAATCACGACGACGTCCTGCTGCGGACCAGCGGCTACCCGGCGGCGGTGCAGCAGCGGATCGCCGGTGCCGGCGGGCACCTGTCCAATCGCGCAGCCGCCGAACTCCTGGCAGAACTCGTCCACCCGGACCTCGCCGTCGTCGTCCTGGCGCACCTGAGTGCGCGGTGCAACACCGCCGAACATGCGCGCGAGGCGGTGGAGCCGGCGCTTGCCGCCGCTGGCTTTGCCGGAGCACTGCATGTAGCGGAGCAGGATGTACCCACCGGCGCCTTCGGGCTGACCGGCGGACGCCGGGACACCGCGCTCCCTACCACCGTCTGATCGCAAGATGACCGTGCGCCCGGCTGAGCGACCGCGCCTCGCCCGGAGCGTCTGGGCCCTCGCGTTCCTCGCGCTCGTCCTGCATCTCGCCGTCAGCGCCGCAGGCCCCTACGAATTTCATCGCGATGAATTGCTGTACCTGGCCATGGGGCGCCACCTCCAGTGGTGGCGCATGGATTTTCCACCGTTCATCGGTGCCGTCGCCCGACTGACCCAGACGCTCGGAGGGGGCCTCCAGCCATGGAGCGTTCGCCTCCCCTCCGCGCTGGCCGGCGCCACACTCATCCTGCTTGCCGGCTGGACCGCCCGGACGCTCGGTGGCGGCGCCTGGGCGCAAATCGTGGCGGCCCTCGCGGTGCTCACCGCCCCGTTGTTCGTGCGGGCCTCCGCCCTGTTCCAGCCGGTGGTCTATGACCAGCTCTGGTGGACGCTTGGGTACGTCGCGCTCCTGATTCTGGCCGACGACGATCGCAGGCGTGGGTGGGCGTTCGCCGCCTTCGTCGTGGGCATGGGTCTCCTGACCAAGTTCAGCATCGGGTTCTTTGCGGTCGGGGTGGTGGTCGGAGTCGTGGTGCTTCCGGAATGGCGGAGCCGCCTGGCCACGGTTCGGCCATGGGTGGCGGTCTGCGGGGCGCTGCTCGTCGGATCTGCCAGCGTCGTTGGGCAGGTCCGCCTGGGGTGGCCGGTGCGCGGTCAACTCGGCGACCTGCAGTCCAGCCAGCTCGCGCGCATCGGCGTCGGCGACTTCCTCAAGGGACAACTGCTGCTCGGCCCTGCCTTCCTGCTCGCCGTGGTCGGGCTATGGGCGCTGCTCGTGTTGCCGGCCTTCCGCCGCGTGCGCATCGTCGGGGTGGCCACCCTCGCCAGTTTCCTTTGCCTGGCGGCGCTGCGCGGCAAGCCGTACTACATCGGCCCCATCTATCCGGTGCTCTTCGCCGCCGGCGCCACGATCGTTTCGGGCTGGGGCGTCGGGCGGCGGCGCCTGATGGTGCGCTGGGGCGTGGTTGTGCTGTTGCTGGGTTTCGGTGCGTTGGCCCTCCCCTTCGGCTTGCCGTTTCTCCCGCCGGCCCAGATGGCCCGGTACGCGGCGCGGGCAGGGCTTACCAGCACCGTCACCACCAACTACGGCGAGAGGCTGCCCCTGCCCCAGGACTATGCCGACATGCTCGGATGGAAGGAGATGGTGACGACGGTGGCGGAGGTCTACCACGCCTTGCCGGAACGGGAGCGCGCCGCGGCCGTCGTGGTCGGCGACAATTACGGCGAAGCGGGTGCGCTGGATCTCTACGGGCCGGCCCTGGGACTCCCGCCGGCGATTTCGTCGGCAGGGAGCTACTGGTTCTTCGGCCCCGGGACCTTGCCCGGTGAAGTGGTCGTCACCCTTGGCGAGGAGCCTGAGGGATTGCATCAGTTTGCCGACTCGATCGTCGTGGCCGCCGAGATCACGAACCCGTGGGCGGTTCCGGAAGAGCAACAGCTCAAGGTGCTGGTCGCCCGACGGCCGAAGACCACGGTGCAGGCCGTCTGGCCACTGCTCTCCGAACGTCACTGAACGCACAACGGGGGCGACCGCCTGGTCGCCCCCGTTGGGTATACCGAATCCGCGAGTGGCTACTGCCCCGTCGAGCCTCCCGCTCCCGGGACCTGCTTGGTCTTCCCGCCGAGCGGAATTCCCAGTCCAAAGCCGAGCAGGATGTCGTTCTGGGTCGTTTCGTTGGTGGTATAGCCGTCCTTCTCGAACTGTGCGCCATAGATGTAGTCCGTGGCGGACACGTTGAAGCTGAGGAGGCTTCCGAGGCGGAAACCGAGCGTGGCACCGACGAGACCGCCGTAGTCGGTGGTGCCCGAGACGCCTTCGTACGCCGCGCCGCTGCGGCTGACCATGCTGCCGCCGCCGTTGAGGGCCAGCCAGACCGGGCTCGTCGGCTTGATCACGAAGAAGGTGACGTTCGCGTTCCCGAAGAAGAGGTTCGCGTCCGACTGGGTGAAGGTCCCGGTCCCGGTGACGGTGCCGCTCAACTGGCTGGGGACGTACGACCCGGCCACCTGGATGGCGAAACGGGAGCTGAGCCCGACGCCGAGGTTCGCGCCGAGCGCGAGGCCGACGTCCTGCTGGAGCTCGGCGAGCTCGTCGCCGCCCACGACGACGTCCGCGAGGTTGCCGGTCGGGAGATACGCCCCGATCGTCGGGGTGAACGAGACCTGCGCGGCCACCGGGGTGGCGAAGAGCGCTCCAGCGAAGAGCGTGAGCGCGATGCGGCGTGAATGGATGGTCATCATGCGTCCCTCCGGGTGCGTGTATCGCGTGAGTCAGACCCCGGGTAGAGGCGCAAATCCCGGTCCCGTCAGCTCCGCCCCGGCCCGGACCCTCCATCCCCTTGTGCCGCAATGCCATACCGGAATGCGAACGGGGGCGACCGCCTGGTCGCCCCCGCTCGTGCAAGTCGGAATATGCCGCGAAATGCGCCGGTCCCGTCTACTCGGTGTCGGGGTCCGGCGGGATCGGGACTGAATCGGGTCTCGGCGTCGCCGGCCCGGTTCGCTTCAGGGTGATCGGTTCGCTGAGGTCTCCGCCCGAGAGCGTCAGCTTGTTGTCCTTGATCTTCATCCGGTACGTCTCCCACTCGCCGCCCAGCGCGATCATGATCTTGTCCGGGGCCGGGAGCCGCCAGCGCACCGTCTCCTTGCCCCAGGAGGCGCTGCTGTCGGCCCGGATGATGACCTCCCGGGGGCCCTTCCCCGCCACCGACGACGCATCCACCTGCCAGGTCCCCTGGACGGACGGGGTGGCGGTCGGCTTCGATTGCGCGCGCGCGCCTGCCGGCAGGAGGCAGGCCAAGGCCAGCAGTCCGAGGCGCGCGGGAAGGCGAAGGCGGTGGCGGGTGTGCGTCATGGCCCCAAGGATAATACCAAGACAAAGCGGGCGCACCGGAGTGCGCCCGCCTGGTCCTGGGAAGCCGGAGGGGACTAGTACATCCCGCCCATGCCGCCGCCACCCTGACCTGCCGGCGCCGGCTTGTCTTCCTTCCTCTCGACCACGACGCACTCGGTCGTGAGGAGCAGGCCGCGATCGAGGCCGCGTTCTGCAGCGCCGTGCGGGTGACCTTGGTCGGGTCGATGACGCCCGCCTTGACCAGGTCCTCGTACACGTCCGTCGGCGGCGTTGTAGCCGAAGTTCTTCTCCTTCGACTCCTTCACCTTGGCCACGACGATCGAGCCCTCGACGCCCGCGTTCTGGGCGATCATCCGGATGGGCTCCTCGATGGCGCGCCGGACGATGTCGACGCCGATCTTCTCGTCCTCGGTCAGGCCCTTGACCTTGTCCAGCACGGCCTGCGCGCGGATGAGCGCGACGCCGCCGCCGGGCACGATGCCTTCCTCGACCGCGGCGCGGGTGGCGTGCAGCGCGTCCTCGACCCGGGCCTTCTTCTCCTTCATCTCGGTCTCGGTCGCGGCGCCGACGTTGATGACCGCCACGCCGCCGGCGAGCTTCGCCAGGCGCTCCTGGAGCTTCTCACGGTCGTAGTCGCTGGTGCTCTTGTCGATCGCGGCGCGGATCTCCTTGATCCGGCCCTGGATGTCGTCGTCCTTGCCCTTGCCGTCGACGATCGTGGTGTTGTCCTTGTCGACGACGACGCGCTTGGCGCGGCCGAGGTCGGCCAGCACCGCGTTCTCGAGCTTGAAGCCGAGTTCCTCGGAGATGACCTTGCCGCCGGTCAGCATGGCGATGTCGCGCAGCATCTCCTTGCGGCGGTCACCGAAGCCCGGCGCCTTGACGGCGGCGACCTTCAGCGTGCCACGGAGCTTGTTCACCACCAGCGTGGCCAGGGCCTCGCCCTCGATGTCCTCGGCGATGATGAGCAGCGGCTTGCCGGTCTGGGCCACCTTCTCGAGGACCGGGAGCAGGTCCTTCATGGCCGAGATCTTCTTGTCGTGGATCAGGATGTAGGGGTCGTCGAGCACCGCCTCCATCTTCTCCGGATCGGTGACGAAGTAGGGCGAGAGGTAGCCGCGGTCGAACTGCATGCCGTCGACCGTCTCCAGCGTGGTCTCGAGGCCCTTGGCCTCCTCGACCGTGATGACGCCGTCCTTGCCGACCTTCTCCATCGCCTCGGCGATGAGGTCGCCGATTTCCTTGTCGTTGTTGGCGGAGATGGCGCCGACCTGGGCGATCTCCTTCTTGCCGGTCGTCGGTGACCGAGATGCGCTTGAGCTCCTCGACGACAGCCTCGACGGCCTTGTCGATGCCGCGCTTGAGCTCCATCGGGTTGGCGCCGGCGGTGACGTTCTTGAGGCCTTCACGGAAGATCGCCTGGGCCAGCACGGTGGCGGTGGTGGTGCCGTCGCCGGCGAGGTCGGACGTCTTGGTGGCGACTTCCTTCACCATCTGGGCGCCCATGTTCTCGATCGGGTCGGCCAGCTCGATTTCCTTGGCGACGGTGACGCCGTCCTTGGTGACGGTCGGCGAGCCGAACTTCTTGTCGATGACGACATTCCGGCCCTTCGGGCCGAGGGTCACCTTGACCGCCTCGGCGAGCTGGTCGACGCCCCTCTTGAGCTTGGCGCGGGCGTCGACGTTGAACAGCAGTTCCTTTGCTGCCATGGTGCGAATCTCCTCGAATGTGTTGCGGACGCTCAGCCGATCTTGGCGAGAACGTCCGAGGCCTTGATGATGATGACTTCGTCGTCGCCGAGCTGGAACGGGGTGCCGCTGTACTTGCCGTAGATGACCTTGTCACCGACCTTGACAGGTCCATCGGAACGCGGGCGCCCTTGTCCATCCGGCCGGGACCGACGGCGATCACTTCGCCCTGGGTCGGCTTTTCCTTGGCGGTGTCGGGGATGTAGAGGCCGCCGCGCATGGTCTCGGCCTCTTCGGACGGCATGATGACGACACGGTCTTCGAGCGGCTTGAGGTGCAGCTTCGTCTTGCTCTTGGTCGCAGTGGACATTTCCTGCCTCCAGCAACATGGATGAATGGTGTAAAGTGTGTTTCTACAACAGATTGGCACTCTGGCTCGCGGAGTGCCAGAACACGGGGAACGTAACCGGAAGTCCCCCAATGTCAAGCGGTCGCACCCCCGCTTTGGCAATCGTCGGGCCGGAGTGCTAAGTCACTTTGACAGGATCCGGGCGGGATGACAACCGCCTTGTCCGCCGAGTCGACCGACCCTCTGCCAACAGGACATTTCCGGTCACTTTCATGCTTTTTCGAGACTCGGGAGGCGACTATGCTTCCCACGCTGTGCCCTCCCTCTCGAACCAGGAAGTCGAACATGCTCGCCGCCTCACTCTCGCTCCTTGCCCCGCTGGTCCTCGCCACGGCGAGCCCGGATTCGGGGCCGACGATTCGGGTCACGGTCGATTCGTCCCGTCGGGAGGTCGTCGTCACCGCCGGCCCCTTCGTCATCCGCCACATGCCCAAGAACATGGACCACGGGATGATGCACGAGATGGAGGGCACCACGACGCCACTGCTCCGCTTCGAATGGCCGATGGAGGCGTGGTTCCGGGGATTCGACATCGAACTGGCCGACGCGCAGGGCCACCCGCTGGACAGCCGCCTGGTCCACCACCTGAACGTGATGAACTTCAACCGGCGCCAGCTGCTCTATCCCGCCGTCGAGCGGATGGTGGCCGCCGGCTCCGAGACCGGCAGCGTGAGCGTCCCGAAGTCCATCGGGATCCCGATGGAGGGCGGCTACCAGCTGGGGATGTACGCGGCCTGGAACAACACCAGCGACGCCGACATCGAGGGAGCCTGGCTCACGGTCCGGCTCGCCTGGAGCCCCAGGAACCTGGCGCCACGCCCCGAGGACATCCTGCCGCTGTACATGGACGTGAGTTACAGCCGGGTCACCGACTCCTACGACTTGCCCCCTGGGAAATCATCGAAGTCCTACGAGTTCACGATGCCCCTCGGCGGCCGGGTCCTGGCCATCGGCGGGCACGCGCACGACTACGCCGAGTTCGTGTCCCTGGAGGAGGTAGAGAGCGGGAAGACGATCATCATGCTGAAGGCGGAGACCGATTCGGCCGGGCTCCTGCGCAAGATGCCGCGGAAGTACTATGGCGTGCGGGGGGACGGGCTGAAGCTGACGGAGGGACGGCGGTACCGCATTCGGGCCGACTACGACAACCCGACCGGCGCACTGATCCCGAACGGCGCGATGGGCCTGCTGGCCGGCGCCTTCGTGCCGGACGATTACGCCAAGTGGCCCGCCCTCGACCCGAACGATCCGGACATCCGGGCGGACATCGCGATGCTCGAGAAGATCGGGAAGCCGTCAGGCGAGATGGATCACGAGCACATGAACCACTGACGATTTTGTCATTGCGAGGCCACGAAGTGGCCGAAGCAATCTCGGTCTATCGTGCCCGAGATTGCTTCGTCGGCCCCTGGCGGGGCCTCCTCGCAATGACAAAAGAAGCGTGCCGTTACCCCGGCACCACCCGCCGGGCGCCGACCCACCGAGCCCACCACCACTTGCCGTAGGGATCGGTGGAACTGAGGACACTCTTCTGGACGCCGTTCGTGGCACTGTGGATGAACTCGCCACCGCCCAGGTACAACCCCACGTGCGACACCTTGTCGCCCCCCGCCCCGCTCGAGAAGGTCAGGATATCTCCCGGCGCGAGCACGGAGAGGTCGCGCTCCACCGCGGTCCCCTGTTTCGCCTGGTCCGCGCTCGTCCTCGGCAGCGCAATGCCGTGCGCCCGATAGGCGTACTGGATCAACCCGGAGCAATCGAAGCCGTTGGCGCTGCTGCCTCCCCAGGAATACGGCGTCCCCATGGCCCCCATCGCCGTCTCGACGACCGCCATCGCCAGCGGGGTTCCGGTCAGGCCGGCCGGCGCGGGCACCGCCGCCGCCGTTGAAGCCGAAGCCGGAGCCGTCGCTGGCGGAGGTGCCGAGGACTTTCGCCGCATCCCGCCGCCCAGGCGCACGCCGACCCGTACCCCCTCATCCGCTCCCTCGGTCAGCCCCTGCCAGCGCGCCTCCACGCCGAGGCCGACCGCCGAGAAGAGCCGGAAGTCGTACCCGGCGCCAATCGAGTAGGAGGCCCAGAAGGCGTCGGCGCCGCTGAAGCCGAACCCGCCCCCCACACCGGCCACGCCGTAGAGGCCGGGCTTTCCGCCGCGCCAGAAGTTGAGGTCGAGTCCCGCCCCGAGCAGTCCGCCCCCGCCGTCCTGCGACTGGTACCACGACCCGCTGATCGTCGTACTAATGGAGGGAGCCACCGGTCGGGTCACGCCGGCACTGAAGATGAAGTACGTCGCCTGTGAACCGGAGTACCACCCGACACCCACGCTCTGTGCCGGCAGCGCGCCGGGGGTGAGCAGCAGCGCGACCGCGGTCAGCAGGGTTGCCGGTCCCCGGGAGGGAGGCGGTCGACGCGTGTTCACTTGGTCCTGGTCGGCGTGCCGGTGCGCAGGTTCACCTCGTAGGTGTTCCCGGGGCGGCAGTTGAGCCAGATGCGGGCGCGGATGGTGGAATCATTCACGAGTGTGGGGGGCACGCCGGTCATGAGGAGGGGCACGAGGATCCGTGATTCGCCGCGGACGATGACGAGTCCCCGCTCCGTGCAGGTGTCGCCCAGGGAGTCGGTCCCGAGGCGCGCACCGGAAAACCAGACTTCGGCGCCGCCCGGCGCGAGGAGCGCCAGTGAGTCGGGCAACGAGGGGAACGCATTCCTCGCCCCCGCCGAATCCGCGCGTGGCGTCGTCTCGGGCGGCGGGGCATCGCCGGCGCACCCGGAGAGCGCGGCGGCGATCAGGCAGGCAAGGCGCGCTGGTCGCGTCAGGGCTCCGCCTCGGGAGGTGGTCCGTCGGCGGCGGCCGCCTCGGGTGTCCCATCCGGCAGGACGTGCAGGACATGCTGGAGCCGGGGTGAATGCCGAAGGGCGCGAAGCCAGTAGTGCACGGTCAGGTACCCTGCGGCGCCACCCAGCGCCACCGTCAGCGCCACGCCATGAATCGGATTGGGGAGGAGGGCGGCGAGGACGGTGCCGACGAGCGCGCCCAAAAAAGAGGCTGCCAACGCCACGAAGGGCGTCAGCAGCCATCCGGACGCGCGCAGGAGGATGATCTTCGCGCGCATCGCCTCAGCTGCGCCGGCCGCCGAGCGCGCCCACCACCGCGGCGAGCGTCACGCCCGGCAGGAACGCCACGCCGAAGCTGCCCAGGTTCCACCCTGCGCCCGGGAAATGGAGCAGCACGGCGAGCACCCAGCAGGCGATGGTCAGAGCGAGGGCCGTCACCATGCCCTTGGCGACCGAGACCGCGCCCGAGCGCGCCTGGCTGGCCAGGATCTGGGCCCCCATCCACGGGAGGAAGGTCCCCACCATCCACCACACCGGGTGGTACCACCAGTTGCTGCCGCCGCCGATTTCGCGCCAGCGGTTGGTATAGATCCCCGTCGGCTGGAGGGCCGAGACGTCGATCACGAGGAAGACGACGGTGGCGGCCAGTCCGATGCCGGCGGCGCCGGCGATCCCTTCGATGGTCCGGGGCCGGGTCCAGCTGCCCGGGAGGAACGTCACCGCCGTGAGGCCCGCCACGAGGACGACCGCGCCGAGCCCGAATTCCGCCGCGCCAGCCAGGAATCTCGTGATGAACGACATCGCCACGACCACGACGGCCGTGATGACACCCAGCGTGACCGCCGAGCGGAGGACGTAGGGCAGATCGGTCAGGTCGGTGCCTGAATCGGCGCGAACCGCGGAACTCATGCCGGCTCCCAGATGGGGTGGAATGCGAGAATTATAGCGGGCGGCCAACCGCCCGGCCAAGGGTTCAGCCCAGGCCGAATCCCACGGCCACGGCGACATCGGTCACGGCCCAGGCCGCCAGGGCGGCGTACATCCCCCGCTGGTGCTCGGCGGGCGTCATCGTCCGGCACCGGACCAGCCAGGGGAGCAAGACGACGATCCAGCCGAGGAAGGCGACAGCCAGCAGCCCCCCGCGCCAGCCGCCGCCCGGCGCCAGCGTCGACCAGCCCCTGCCCGCCCCGGCCAAGCCGAACATCACGAACGCCACCACCGTGGCCGCCATCGCCAGCAGCAGGCTCGCACGCTCACCGAGCATGAGGGCCAGCGTCCGGTCCCCGCGGCGCCGGTCCTCCTCGAACTGGTAGATCTGGGTGAGCGGGTAGAGCGCGGCGAAGAGGGGCGCGAAGGCGGCGAACACCAGGACGATCGGCCGGTCCGCCGGCCGGCCGGTCAGGGCCCAGCCCGCGTACGGGGTGAGCGCACCAAATCCGATCATGTTGATGAGCCAGTCCACCCCCGCCACCGCCTTGAACCGGAACGGCGGCACGGAATAGAGGACCGACATGACAAAGCAGATGCCGTAGGCCGCAGTGAACGCCGCTGGAAGGAGGAGCGAGGCCGCACCGCCGGCGAGGAGGAGCGCCATGCCGAACCCGAAGAGGTGTCTCGGCACGGGTGGCGGCTGGCGGAGGTACCCGATGTCGCCCTCGTCCTTGTCGAACGCCGAGTTGATGGCCAGCGTGCCGCCGTTCAGGAAGACGACCCAGAGCAGCAGGCCGAGCAGGGCCGCCCCGAGCGACTCCCCGGTGGCGAGTCCGGCGAACCCGACGGCCAGCACATACCCGAGCGACGTGTGCGCGGCCATGATCGGCCACTCGGCAGGACGAGTGTGGAGGAGGTAGTCGAAGCCCGGGCCGAGCAGCCGGTACCCCGCGCGGCGAAAGGCGGAGTGCGTGGGCCCGGTCACCAACGGAGTCCGAGATGGCTGGCCGCGATGCGAAGGCCGCGGAGCGTGAGGTCGGGCTCGATCTGCCGGATCAGCGTCGAGAAGGGGGCGATGATCCCGGCCAGCCCGCCGGTGGCAATCACCACCGGCTTGGTGCCGGTCGGCCACTCGGCAAAGATCCGCCGCAGCATGCCGTCGGCGGCGTCCGCAGCACCGAAGAGCACGCCGGCCCGGATGCACTCCTCCGTCCGGCGACCGATGACCCGCTCGGGAGCGGCGAGCTCCGTGGCGGGAAGCTTGGCGGCGAGGCGCGTCAGCTGGTCGGCCGAGGTGCGGAGCCCGGGCATGATGGCGCCGCCGATGAACCGCCCGTCGCCGGTGACGCAGTCGAACGTCGTGGCGGTGCCGAAGTCCACCACCACGGCGTCGGCCCGGCAGAGCTCGAGCACCGCCAGGGCGTTGACGATCCGGTCGGCGCCGACGCTCAGCGGCTCGTCCACGTCGAGCCTGAGCGGGAGCGGCGAGCGGGGGTCCACGGTCACCACCGTGCACGCCGTGGCGGACTCGATGCCGGCCTTCACGCTCTGGGTGACGCCGGGAGCGACGGAGGCCAGGATGACGGCGCGGACCTCGTTCGGGGAGTGCCCGGCGTGCAGGAGGAAGGTGCCGAGCGCCGTCCCCCACTCGTCCGGAGTCCGGTCGGGATTGGTGGTGAGCCGCCAGTGCGCGGAGACCTGGTCGCCCCGGAAGAGGCCGACGGTGATCTCGGTATTGCCGATATCGAGCGCGAGAAGCATGGGAGGAATCTAGGGGCTGGAGGGTCGGGCGGTAAGGCGGGGATCAGGCCTGAACGACCTCGCCGATGGAGATGCGCTGGGGGCTTCCGCCCGCATCGAGCACCACCAGTCGACCCTGCTCGTCGATGCCGGCGCCCGTCCCTGCCAGCGGGGCGGAAATGCCGCGGCCGAGCAGCCAGTCGCGGGCCCGGAGCTCCGACAGTTCCTCGGTCGTCAGCCGAGGCGCTTCGAGGTCGACGGTCGCGACCGCGCGTGCAATCGGTTCCGCCAGCGCCTCGACGGTCGTTTCGGAGCAGAAGTCGTTCAGGGCCGCGGCACGGCCTTCGAGATCGGCGGGGATGGCATTGGAGACGTTCAGGCCGACCCCGATGGCCACCCATAGCAGTCGGTCTCCCTGCCACCGCGCCTCCGCGAGCAGCCCGCCCGCCTTTCGGTCGCGGACCATGAGGTCGTTGGGCCACTTCAGCATGACCGGCGCGATCGGCGGGAGGCCATCCAGCACCTGCGCGACCGCCAGGCCTGCGCGGAGGCTCAGGAGTTCGAACCCGCCGACGGTCGCCCCACCCCTCCGGAGCACGCTGAGCCAGAGTCCGCCTCTCGGCGAGTGCCAGGTCCGGCCGCGGGACCCCCGCCCCCTTCGCTGCTCCGCGGCGACCAGCCAGGTCCCGTCACCGGCGCCGGTGGCGGCGCGGGTGTGGAGCTCGTCCAGCGTGGAGTCCACGGCGTCGAGCCAGATCCCCGGAGTCATCCGTTCGTGGCTTTCCACCAGACGAGGAGAGCCGACCCCGCGGCGATTCGGTACCAGGCGAACGGCGTAAAGTCCCGCTTGGCGACGAAGCCGATGAAGGCGCGGATGACCACGAGCGCGCTGAGAAACGACACGATGAACCCGACCGCGAAGACGGGGATATCCGCCGCCGAGAGGTTGCCCCGGCTGCTGACCAGGTCCAGCAGCGTTGCGGCGATCATGACGGGGATCGCCAGGAAGAACGAGAATTCCGTGGCCGCGGTCCGTGAGAGCCCGAGGAGGTAGCCGCCCAGGATCGTCGCGCCTGCGCGGGACACCCCAGGGAAGAGCGCCAGCACCTGCGCGAACCCGACGCCGAGGGCCAGCTTCGGCGGCAGCTCCTCCACGGTGGCCACGCGCTCGATCGGCTTGGTGCGCTCGATGAGGAGGATGACCAGGCCGCCGAGCACGAGGGCGCCCGCCACCGTCGGGACGGTGAAGAGGTGCGCCTTGATCCACCGATGCGCCAGCAGGCCGATCACCGCCGCCGGCAGGAAGCCGAGCGCGAGGTTGACGACGAACGCCCGGCTCTTCGGGCTCTGCCCGAGGCTCCTCGCCACCAGCAGAAACCGTTCCCGATACAGCCAGAGCACCGCCAGGATGGCGCCGAGCTGGATGAAGATCTCGAACGTCTTGGCGCGCTCCCCGGTGAAGCCGAGGAGGTCGCCGGCCACGATGAGGTGGCCGGTGGAGGAGACGGGGATGAATTCGGTGATGCCCTCGACGAGCCCGAGGATGGCGGCCTGCAGTAGCGAGAGGAGATCCATCTAGGCGAGCGCCTCCCGGTACATCGCCTCGTACATCGGGACGACGCGGTCGGCGGAGAAGTCGGCGGCCTTCCGGACCGCGGCCTCCGCCATCGCCCGGTGCTTGTCGGGGTCGCGCAGCAGGTCCACCGCGCGCCTCCCCATCGCTTCCACCGAGCCGACCGGCTCGAGGATGCCGTTCACGCCGTCTTCCACGACCTCCGGCAGGCCGCCGGCACGGCTCGCCACCACGGGCGAACCGCAGGCCATCGCCTCGAGCGCCGCGAGGCCGAACGACTCGGACTGCGACGGCAGCAGGAACAGGTCGGTCGCCTGCATGAGCTCCACGACGCGGTCGAGCCGGCCGAGGAAGCGGACGTGCTGCGCGACCTCGAGCGTCTCGGCCTCGCGCTCGGCCTCCGCGCGCTCCGGCCCGTCGCCGATCATCAGCAGGGTGGCGGGCATCGCCCGGCGGATCCGCGAGAAGATGCGGATGACGTCCTTGACCCGCTTCACCTCCCGGAAATTGGAGGTGTGACTGATGACCTTGTGGCCCGCCGGCGCCAGCCCTTCCGGCTTCGGCGCATCTGCAGGGTGGTACTCGGCAAGGTTCACGAAGTTGGGGATCACCCGGAGGTTCGGGTGCACCGGGCCGAAGGCGCGGAGCGTCTCGCTCCTGAGGAAGTCGGAGACGGCGCTCACCTCGTCCGAGCGCTGGATGGAGAACTTCGTGATGTCGAAGAAGCTCGCCTCCTGCCCGACCAGGGTGATGTCGGTGCCGTGGAGCGTCGTGACGACCTTGATGGGATGCTCCTTCTGGAGCATCTCCCTCGCGATCCACGCGGTGGTGGCGTACGGGATGGCGTAGTGGACGTGCAACAGGTCGAGCTTCTCGCGGCGGCTCACCTCGTACTGATGCGAGGCCAGCGCCAGCGTGAAGGGAAAGTGGTCGAACAGCGGGTAGTGGCCGTGCCGTGTCTCGACTTCATGGTAGTAGACCCGCTCGGCGAAGCCGCCCCGGAGCCGGAACGGCGACGCGTAGGTGATGAAGTGCACCTCGTGGCCCCGCCGGGCCAGTTCGAGGCCGAGCTCCGTCGCCACGGCGCCGGAGCCGCCGTAGGTCGGATAACAGGTGATGCCGATCTTCATGTGGCGCTCCATTGGGCCGCGATCTCCGCGGCAAGGTCCGTCGCCGGGCGCGTCGCGTCGAGGCGCAACACGTCGCCGTCCAGCTGGTGGCGAAACCAGGTCTCCTGCCGCTTGGCGTACTGCCGCGTGCTGACGGTGATGGCACCGGCCACGGACTCGCGGGGTCGCGCGCCGTGGAGGTACTCGACCGCCTCCTTGATGCCGATGCCGTCGAGACCCGGCGAGTGGGCGGCGTGCCCCTCGGCGAGCACCGACGCCACCTCCTCGATCAGCCCACGCTGCACCATCTCGGCGGCGCGCCGCTCGATCCGCTGGTGCAGGATCGGCCGGGGTACGCTCAACACGACGTACCAGGGCTCGACATGCCGCTGTTCACGCGCGGTCCGCTGCCAGTGCGAAAGCGGATGGCCGGTGAGGAGCGCGATCTCGATGCTCCGCATCGCCCGCTGGCGCCCCCCGCCGCCGTAGGCCGGGTCGAGCCGGCTGGCCCAGCGGATCAAGTCACCGAGCGGCAGTCGTTCCAGCTCCGCTTCGAGCGCGCGCCGGTGCTGGGCGTCGAGGGACGGCTCGCGGAACAGTCCTTCCATCAACGCCCGAACGTACAGCCCGGTTCCCCCAACGACCACCGGCAGCTTCCCGCGACCCTGGATTTCCCCGATCCACCCCTGGGCGGCGGCGGCGTATCGTCCGGCGCTGTAGCGGTGGCCGGGGTCCAGGATATCCACCCCGTGGTGCGGGAGCCGGGCAAGCTCCTTCCGCGTTGGCTTGGCGGTGCCGATGTCGAGCCGGCGGTACACCTGGCGTGAGTCGGCGGAGACGACTTCGAGCGGCCAATGGGCCGCCAGCGCCAGCGCGACCGCGGTCTTCCCGACCGCAGTCGGGCCGACGAGGACCGGGACCCTACCGACGGCCAAAGCGCCGCTCGAGTTCTTCGCGCGGGAGCTGGACGATGGTGGACCGGCCGTGGACGTCGTGCGGCGGCAGTTCCGTCGCGAACAGTTGCAGCAGCAGCTCGCGCATCTCCGCCTGCCCAAGCCGCTGCCCCGCCTTCACCGCCGCGCGGCAGGCGTACGTGGCGCCGAACCGCTCGAGCGGGTTGGCCCACCCGCCGAAGCGACCGCGCGCCAGGTCCGCCACCATCTCCCGGAAGCAGGCCGCCGCGTCGAACCGCGGGTGCGGCGTCGGCACCGCCTGCAGCACCACGGTGTTGCCACCGAACTCCTCGACGCCGAACCCCACCCGCTCCAACGACTCCTGGTGCTGTTCCACCGCGTCGAGTTCCTCGTCGGTCAGCTCGATGGTCACCGGAAGCAGCAGGCGCTGGGCCGGCGCGCCGGCGCCCGCCAGCGCACGCATCACCGCCTCGTACAGGACCCGCTCGTGCGCCGAATGCTGGTCCACGAACACCACGCCCTCGGCGGCCTGGTAGACGATATACGTGTCGAAGAGCTGGGTGAGCGGCCCGGCCAGCGGGTCCGACGCCCCGGCGGAAGCGGACCGTCCCGACTCCGGCTCCGACTCCGTAAGACCGGGGGCGTCATCCCCGAACAGGCCGGCAACCAGGTCGCCGCCCGCCGGGGAGCCGTGGGTTACCGGCATCGGGCGCCAGTCGCCGACCGGTGCGGCGGCCACGAGCGCGCCGATGGCCTGCCGCACGGCATCCTCCACCGTGTGTTCGAGCCCGATCCGGTCGCGGAACCGCACCTCCATCTTGCTCGGGTGCACGTTCACGTCCACCTCCTCGACCGCAACGTCGATCCTGAGGTAAAGCGTGGGCCGGTCGCCGGGGTGGATCGCGGCACGGTATCCCGCCTCGGCCGCGCGGACGAGGAAGGGGTCGCGGAAGGGGCGGCCATTCACGAACAGCTGGGTCCGCCGGCCGGTGGGCGCCGCGTCGCCGGGCCGCTGCACGAACCCCGAGATCCGGAAGGCGCCGGCGGCGTGATCCACGCCGACCAGCGTGCCCACGAGATCGCGGCCCCAGACCGACACCAACCGCTCCGTCTCGTCCTGTCCCGGCGGCGCGGCCAGCCGGACCTGCCCGTCCTGGTTGTATTCGATGCCCACTGCCGGGTGCGCGAGCGCCAGCGTCGCCACGGATTCATAGGAGGCCCGGGACTCGCTGGCCGCCGATCGCAGGAATTTCTTGCGTGCGGGGGTGTTGAAGAAGAGGCCCCTGACGGTCACCGTCGTCCCGCGCTGGCGGGATACCGTCCCCACGTGTTCCAGCCGCCCGCCGACGACCTGGAGCTCGGTCCCCTCCCCGTCGGTCTCGGCGGTGGACAGGGTCAGCCGGCTGATCGAGGCGATGGCGGGCAGCGCCTCGCCACGGAATCCGAAGGTGGTGACACCGGTCAGATCCGCCGCGCTCCGGATCTTGCTGGTGGCGTGCCGGTCGAGGGCGAGCACGGCGTCTTCCCGGCCCATCCCCGAGCCGTCGTCGGCCACTTCGATGAGGGTCTTCCCCCCGTTCTCGATCGTGATCCGAACGCGGGTGGCCCCCGCGTCGATGGCGTTTTCGACGAGTTCCTTGAGCGCGGAGGCCGGGCGGGCGACGACCTCACCGGCAGCGATCTGGTCGGCGACGGCGTCGGGGAGGATGGCGATGCGGCGTGACATGGGAGAAATCTACTTCGGATTCACGGGGGCGACCGACTGGGCCGGCACCCACCCGAGCCGCCCCGACGGGTCGCGGACGAGGTTCCATCCCCTCTGGCTGCGGAGGCGAATGAGCGCCTGGCCCTCGTCGAGCGCCGCCACCGCGGAACCGCGCCCGTGCGGGCTGACTCGAAGCGGGACGGACTCCAGCACCAGATCCACCGGCTCCCGATATCGGCGCTCGAGCCAGACCGTGCCTGCGCCGATGAGCAGCGCCGCGGCACCCAGCCATGCCCATCGCGCAGCCACGGCGGGACGCACCAGGTATCCGACCCAGGCCATCACCCAGAGCACGAGGGCGACGAGCGCAAGTTCGGAGGGCGTGAACGGAGCGGTCCAGAGCCGGCCCGCCGACACCGGATCGGGTGGAGGCGTCAGCTGCAGCGCCTGGCGGATGCTCGCGTTCCGCGGCGCGATCCGGAGCGCCCGATGCCACTCCGCGCTGGCCTGGACGGCCGCGCCGAGTCGATAGTCCGTGGCTCCGAGGTTGTACCAGTGCGCGGCCACCAGCGGCTGGGCGTCCGCGCGGGCCGCGAAGGCGGCGCGCGCCGCCGCGAGGGAGCCGCTCTCGTAGAGTGACTCGGCGGACGGCGACTGCGCGGCGACGGCACCCCCGGCGAGCAGCCCGAGCAGGATGGTGGAGAGGAGGCCGTGCGACACCCGCCGGCGCCGTCCCCCTCCGGCCAGCTGCGCGCGCAACTGTTCCCACCGCGACACGATTTCCTCGTCGTGACCCTCCTGCGCGGGCGCATACCGCCGTTGCCGGAGCATGCTCCTGAGGTGGAGCAGCGCCTGCACCGTGCCCGGCTCCAGCCCGGCGGCGCGGAGCGCGGCCGAGAGGTCGGAGTCGTCGCCGGTCACCACCGCCGTCGGCGCCAGGCCCGTCACGAGCCCGTCCAGCTCGATCTCGACCGTGCGCGCGCTCATCCGTCGCGCGCCGCCAGTCGTCGGGGGCTTCCGCCCGCGCCGCCGGAGCAATCGGGCGGCCCCCCAGATGGCCGGCGGGCCGAGCGCGATCAGCAGCCAGCCATAGGCTCCCGGAAGGTCGATGAGATCGGGCGGGACCAGGGCGCGCCTCGCCTCGAGCAACGGAGGCGGCAGTGCGCCCTCCGCCAGCGCCACCGCTTCCGCCACCGGCAACGACAGCGCCGGCACCCGCGCGACGCGATAGCTCCGCGTGCCGAGGTCGTAGTAGGGGTACTCCACCGCCGGCAACGAGAGCGTGCCGACGGCGTCCGGCACGAGGGAATACCCGAAGCTCTTCGTGCCGCGAACGATCCCCTCCCGGGTTTCCGGCCGCTCCTCCACCAGTTCCGG
Source organism: uncultured Gemmatimonadales bacterium (assembly GCA_963777835.1). Lineage (GTDB taxonomy): Bacteria > Gemmatimonadota > Gemmatimonadetes > Gemmatimonadales > GWC2-71-9 > SPDF01. The sequence continues at coordinate 620,392 of CAVZRK010000006.1, forward strand.
ATAGGCCCGGGCGCCGTCGGGCCAGCCGACCACGGGCGCCGGCCAGAGCGTCACGTTGCCCTTCCCGCCGACCACGAAGGCGACGTTCACCGGCTCGCGCGCGCGTGCGGTCGCCGGCGTCAGGATCCGCTCGAGCGTGAGGTCGGTGCCGACGGCACCGCTGAATCCGGCGGGCCTGCCTTCCTCGGGCACGGGGCGGACGGAGATGTGCGCGCTGTCGCTCGTGACGGAGAACCGCTCTTCCTGGCTGAAGAACTGCAGCGCCAGTGGCACCGAGTACTGCATCTGCGCCGGGGAGATCGTGAGTTCGCCGCTCCGCACCGGGAAGGCGATCTGGTGCGCCACGAACAGGTCGTACCAGATGCCCGCGACCTGGCGGCTCGCCGCGATGCCCACCGGCGCGGGCTGCGGATAACTCCACATCCCCTCGACGTCGGGCGGGACAAGGGTCGGCGCGCGCCGGAGCCGGAGGCGGAGATCCCTCGGAAACCAGGCGGCGGTGAGGATGTCGACCTGCTCGCCGACGGTGGCGCTCGTTGCCGACACGAGCAGCGAAAGCCCCACCTCGCCCGGGGCGGTGGGAGGTCGCGCCTGCTCCAGGAGCCGCTTGATCCGGGGATTCACCTGCGCGGCCACAGCGGCGCTGCCGGTGTCGGTGACGCGGACGGTGAGCGCCCCGACCTCGGCGATCGTGTCGCCCTGCCGGGCCTGGAAGGGCCCGAACTTCCAGTGCCCAGAGCGGATGGCCCGCAACCGGAGCTCGATCGTCTTGGTGCGGGACACCGCCGCGTTCGGATTGACGCTGGTGCCCTCGGTGCGGGACACGACGACGAAACCGTCTGCGGTGCCGAGGCGAAGCTCGATCGGGAGCGGCGATGCGCTCCGGGTGCGGATGGTGAGGAGCACTTCCTCCCCCACGGCCACCTCGTCGCGGTCGAGGGTGACCGTCAGCTCGGGCGGCCGGGCCTGCTGCAGCAAGGCGAGCGCCAGGAGCGTGACTACCAATCCTTGGCCCCTCCCATGCCGCCGGAGAGCCGGTCCATCTGCCGGTTCCGGGTGGCGCGCTCCTCGCGCTCCACCGAGTTCAGGATCTGCTCGGCCTGCTCGCGCGTGAGCCCGCGATTCTGGTTCTTCTGCTGCTCCGGCGGCTTCGGCTGCTGTCCGCCCTGCGGCGGCGGCGGCTTCTGCCCTCCCCCACCCGACGGCGGCGGCGGGCGCATCCGCTCGGCGAGCTCGAGGTTCCACTTCGCCCGCTCCGACGCCGGTTCGAGCAGCAACGCCTCGCGCAAATGGGAAATCGCCTCACCGACGAGGGTGTCGCGCAGGCTCGAGTCGGCCTGGGCGGCGCGGAGGTTGACGACGCCGAGATTGTAGAGCGAGCGGTACCGGAGCCCCGGGTCGGTGCTTCGGGCGGCCTCCAGCAGGGCCCGCCGGGCGACCTTCAAGTCGCCGGCCCGGAGGGCGGAGGTCCCGGCGTTGTAGAACGCCGTGTCGCGCTGTGATCCGTCGCGCGCCTCCTGGAGGAATGCGCCGGCCGCGGCGGTCGGGTCGCCCGAGGAGAGGGCGCGTTCTCCCGCCGAAGGCCGCTGGGCGGCGGCCGACGTGGGGAGGGCCACCGCGAGGGCGAGGACGACCAGCGAGGCGCCACGGCGCAGGAGGGTCTGCCCAAGCAGGACGAGCGTCCCGATCAGCAGGGGCAGCCAGCCCATCGGGCGGAGGTCGGCGGCTCGGCTCTCGGTGCTCGGGCTGCGCTTGAACGCGGCCACGATTTCGCGGACCGCCCCCGCCTGGTCGGACAGCGACGCCGGGACCACTGTCCCACCGGCCGCGTCCGCCGCCGCGCGCAAGACAGACTCGCGCAGGCTGGTCTCGACCACCTGCCCGTCCTGGTCCAGCTTGTACTCGATCAGGCGACCCGACGGATCGCGGATCGGGATCTTGACCGGGACCGGCGTCCCCTCGCCGACCAGGATCAGCCGGATCCCGGCCTTCTTGATGGCTGCGGCCGCGTCCTCCACGCCGGAGAGCGAGTCGTGCGTCTCCCCGTCCGTGAAGACCACCAGCACCCGGTCGGAGATTTCCGAGGTCGCCTCGAGCAACTCCCGCCCCTGGTTCAGCGTGGCGGCGAGGTCGGTTCCCCCTTCACTCGCGAGGTCGGGGTCGAGACCGTCGAGATAGAGTGACACGGCCCCCCCGTCCACCGTCAGCGGCGTGAGGATGTAGCTCCGGCCGGCAAAGGCGATGAGGCCGAGCCGGTCGCCGTCGAGGTCCTGCACCAGTCGCCGCGCTTCCCGCTTGGCGCGGCCAAGCCGGCTCGGCTGGACGTCTTCGGCCAGCATGGAGCGGCTGATGTCGGTCGCGATGACCAGGCTGAGGGCGCGCGCTTCCGTCTTGACCGAGGTGCGCCCGCCGCGCGGGCCCGCCACCGCCACCGCTCCACACAGAACCGCGAGGCCGACCAGCCAGGGGCCGCTCCCGCCGCGCCGCGCGGCCGCCTCGCCGAGGGAAGGAGACCAGGCCGTGGTCGCGTCGATCCGGCGGCGGCGGCCCCACCAGGCCGTTGCGGCGCCGGCGGCGGCCAGCAGCGGGGCGAGAAGGAGCAGCAACCGCGAGTCAAAAATCATGGGACGCGCACCGCCACGGTGGCCCCCATGCCGAGCTCGAGGGCCAGCAGCAGCAGCCCGGCGATCGCCAGCGGCTTCGTGAGCTCCTCGTAATGGAGGTAGCGAGTCACCTGGACCGGTGTCTTCTCCAGCCCATCGATCTGCCGGAAGATGCGGGCGAGCGACTCGCTGTCGGTGGCGCGAAAGTACCTGCCCCCCGTCGCGGCTGAGATTTCCTTCAACAGCGCTTCATCGATCTGAACGGGGAGCACTTCGTAGCGAAAGCCGGTCGCGCTTCGGCCAGTCGGGATCGGCGCCTCCCCTTCGGTTCCCACGCCGATGGAATAGACGCGGATGCCGAACGAGGCGGCGGTCGCGCCCGCTGTGCGGGGGTCAATCAGGCCGCGGTTATTGACGCCGTCGGTGAGCAGGAGCACGACCTTGGACTTCTCAGGTGCGTTCCGGAGTCGGTTCACGGCCGTGGCCAGCCCGGTGCCGATGGCGGTGCCATCCTCGAGGCTTCCGATGCGGAGGTCCATCACTGCCTGCTCGAGGACCGGATAGTCGAGGGTGATCGGAACCTGGGTGAGCCCCTCGGCGGCGAACGCCACCAGGCCGATCCGGTCGGCGCTCCGACCCCGGATGAAATCGATGGCGCGGAGCTTCGCCACCTCCAGCCGGTTGGACGGCGCGAAGTCTTCCGCGTACATGCTGCTGGAGATGTCGATCGCGATGACGATCGCGATGCCCTCCTTCTTCATCTCGATCCGGCTGCCGCCGACGCGCGGCCCCGCCGCGCCGACGATGAAGCAGGCGAGCGCGAGCGTGCGCAGGATCGGGGGAAGGCGCAGCCACCACGGCGCGCCGCCCATGGCGGCGGGCAGGGAGACGTCGCTGTAGAGCAGGCCGGGCGACGGTCGCCGGCGCCGCCACCACCACCAGACCAGCGGGAGCAGCAGGAGCAGCAGGAGGGGGCGCGCGAGGCTCATGCCGTGTCCGTCCGCTCCAGCCGTGCGGCGAGGGCGAGCGCCTCGGTGGCCATTGCGCGCGACGACGCGGCATCGCCCGGGCCGAAGAGTGCGCGGTCCAGTGCGTCGAGCAGGGTCGCCGCTTCGGGCGAGGGGTGCGACGCCGAGACGGCGCGCAGCCGGGCGGCGGCGGCGGCGAGTGCGGCGCGCGGTTCACCGGCGGCCAGCCACGCGTCCAGCGGGAGCTCCCTCGGCGGCGGCGCGGGGACGGCCTCCGGCGGGGTCATCGGGCGGCCGCGCCGCCGCCACCAGTAGTGGACCGGGATCAGCAGGAGCGTGGCGCCCAGCAACAGGACGAATACCGGTACGCCCGTCCGGATCGGCCGGAGGATCGGGGCGGCCTCCGGTTGCGGGGCCGGGAGGGAATCGGCGGGCAAGTCGGGCAGCACGCTGGCGATCGTGACCGTCAACGTGGCCGGCGGAAGCGAATCGGTCGTGCCGTCCGGCGAGACGAGGATCGGGCCCGGCACTTCCACCGCGTGCGAGCCGGGGAGCCACCCCACCGCCGGGTAGCGCACCTCGAGCGAATCGCCCCGACGCACGAGGATCCCGGGACCCAGCGCCTCCACCGCGCCCTCGGGGTCCCAGGGCGCCACCCGGGCGACCCGTCCCATCGGGGCCGGGATAATCCGGACCAGCCAGATGGTGTCCCCGACTTGCGGGAGCGGCGCCTGGAACAGGGCGAGGAGGAGAAGCGCCGACATCACCGGCGCTGACGCCTGGCGCGGAGGGCAAAGGCGCGCCGGAGCGGCAGGGCGTAGTCCTGTCCCGTCACCAGCGCCACATGATCGACGCCGGCGGCGGCGAGGCTGCGGCGCCGCTCTTCCGCCCGCCGCTCCGCCAGGCTCGCGAGCCGGCCCCGGACCTCACGGTTCCCGGCGTCGATCATCACCCGCCGCCCGGATTCCGCGTCCTGAAGGTCGAGCCAGCCCGACGGCGGGAGTGCGCGCTCCCGGGGGTCGTCCACCGTCACCGCCACCACCTCGTGCCTCCCGGCCAGCCGTTGTAGCGGGCGCTCCCAGTTGGGGGCAAGGAAATCGGAGAGGATGACGACGATGCTGCGGTGATTCAGGAGACGCACGGCGTAGGTGAGGCTGGCGGCGAGGTCGGTGCCCTTCCCGACCGATTCGAAGGCGACGAGGTCCCGGATGACGCGGAGCGCGTGGCGCCGCCCCTTCCGCGGCGGGATCACCTGCTCCACCCGGTCGGAAAAGAGAAGCGCCCCCACGCGGTCGCTCTGCCGGGCGGCCGCGAGGGCCAGCACCGCCGCCACCTCCGCGGCCAGCCCAGCCTTCGTGCGAGGCTCGCCGAACCGGGTGGACCCGGAGTGGTCCACGACGAGCAACACCGTGAGCTCGCGCTCCTCGGTGAACGTCTTGACGTAGGGGCTGCCGAGGCGGGCGGAGACGTTCCAGTCGATGGTGCGATAGTCGTCGCCGATTTCGTAGGCGCGCACCTCGGCGAACTCCATCCCCTGCCCGCGGAAGGTCGAGCGGTACTCGCCGGCAAAGAGCGACGACACCAGCCCGCGCGTGCGGAGCTCGATCGTCTTGACCTGCTTGAGGACTTCCTGGGACACCAGCGTCATGTCGGGAGGCGCCTCCAGGCGGGGGCGCCGATCCTCACGGGACGGGCACCGCGGCGAGGACCCGCTGGATGACCACGTCGGCGTCCACGTCCTCGGCCTCGGCCTCGAAGGTGAGCACGACGCGGTGCCGGAGGACGTCGGGCGCCAGCGCGCGGACGTCTTCCGGCACCACGTACGAGCGCCCGCGCAGGAAGGCGTGTGCGCGCGCCGCCTGCGCCAGCGCGATGGACGCGCGCGGGGAGGCGCCCCAGGCGATGAGCGGCTTGAGCTCGGAGAGGCCGACCGCACCCGGCTCGCGCGTGGCGCGCACGACGTCCACCAGGTAGTCGAGCACCTTCTGGTCGGCGTAGAGCCCGGCGATCTCGGCGCGTGCCGCCATGATGGCCGCGGGGTCGAGCAGCTTCCGGACCGGGATCGGCGTGCCGCCGGCCATCCGAAGGAGGATTTCCCTCTCTTCGTCGCGCGTCGGGTATCCGACGCGGACCTTGAGCATGAAGCGGTCGAGCTGCGCTTCGGGCAGCGGGTAGGTCCCCTCGTTCTCGATCGGGTTCTGGGTGGCGAGCACCAGGAAGGGCTCGGTCAGGTGGAAGGTGGCGCCGCCGATCGTCACCTGCTTTTCCTGCATCGCCTCCAGCAGCGCCGACTGCACCTTGGCGGGGGCGCGATTGATCTCGTCGGCCAGGATGATCTGGGCGAAGAGCGGCCCCTTCTTGACCCGGAACTCCTGGTTCTTCTGGTCGAAGACCATCGTCCCGATCACGTCGGCCGGCAGGAGGTCCGGGGTGAACTGGATGCGGGAGAAGGTGGCGGAGATGATCTCGGACAGCGAGCGCACCGCGAGCGTCTTGGCGAGCCCCGGGACGCCCTCGAGGAGCACGTGCCCGCCGGTCAGGAGCCCGATGAGGAGCCGCTCGATCATCAGGTCCTGGCCGACGATGCGGAGGCCGACCTCCTTGACGACGAGAGGGAGGCGTTCCGCGGTCGGGCTGGGGGTGGGCGCCTGCTGGGCAGTCATGCGTACTCCTCCGGGGGGTGGTCCGCGCGGGCGGGCGTGCCGGTCAGTCGCCGGACGGGTCGAGCCGAATGGTCTTGTAGATGGCGGCCTCCTCGCGGGGCGTCAGCGGTCGCGACCGTCCCACGGGCAGGTCGCCGAGGCGCACGGGGCCGTAGGAGAGGCGGGCGAGGCGCTCGACCTTGAGCCCCATTTCCTCGCACCATTTCCGCACGATCCGGTTGCGGCCTTCCGTGAGCGTGACGTCGAGGATGCAGCGCCCTTCCTTGCCGGGACGTACCCGCACTTCCTGCGCGATGACCGGCCGGCCGTCGACGACCACCTTTTCGCGCACCAGCTTTTCCAGCTCCGCGGCGGAGCGGCCGTGCACGAGCGCGGTGTAGCGGCGCGGCACGCGGTACTTGGGGTGCGTGAGCCGGTGGACCGCCTCGCCGTCGGTGGTGAGCAGGAGCAGCCCCGTCGTCATGACGTCGAGCCGCCCCACGTACGTGAGGCCGGCCGGGTCCCGGATGAACTCGAGGACGTTGCGTCGGCCCTCTTCGTCGCTCGCGGTGGTGACGACGCCGAGCGGCTTGTGGAACGCGAGCCAGCGCCGGGAGACCACCTGCACCGCCTTGCCGCCGACGGTGATCTTCTGCCGGTCCGGGTCCACCTTGCTCCCGAGCTCGGCCACCTTGCCGTCCACCCGTACGCGGCCGGCGCGGATTAGTTCCTCCGCGGCGCGGCGTGACGCGATCCCCGCGCGCGCGAGCGCGCGCTGCAGCCGCATTTCGCTCATGATTCGGCCGGGACGTACGCGGCGGCGTCTTCGGCGTCGGGCGTGAGCGGCCGGGCGGGCTGGATGGCGATGCTGAGCTCCTCCGCCCGCGGCAGGTCGCTCAGGTCCTTGAGCCCGAGCAACTCGAGAAACATCGGCGAGGTGCCGTAGAGGAGCGGCCGGCCGAGCGCCTCGCTCCGCCCCACCACCTCGATCAGCCCGCGCTCCTGGAGCGAGCGCAGCACACCGCCGGCCGACACGCCGCGGATTTCCTCGATTTCGCTCCGCCCGACCGGCTGCCGGTAGGCGATGATGGACAGCGTCTCCAGGGCGGCGGCGGTCAGCTTGGACGCCCGCGCCGTGAACTGCGCCCGCTCGAGGGCCTGCGCGAACGCCGGCCGGGTGAGGAGCTGGAAGCCGCCCGCCATCTCGACGAGCTCGATGGCGTGCTGGCTGAAGTCGTACACCTCGCGCAGCTGCTCCAGCGCGGTCCGCACGTCGGCGAGCGACGCGTCGGGATCGAGCACGCACAGCTCTTCCGCGGTGAGCGGGCGGGCGGCCGCGAAGAGCGCGGCTTCAATCAGCTGGGCGAGAGGGGTCACGGCGAATCACCATAGGCGCGAACGCAGCCGCCTGGGTCAGGGAAACGGTGCCGCGGCGCGCGAGTTCCAGCAGCGCCAGGAGCGTGGACAGGACGTCGGTGATGGTCGGCGCGGGCCCCAGCGCCTCGTACCAGCCGAACTCATCCTTCTCCTCGAGCAGGGAGAAGAGGCGGCGGGTGGCGCCCTCGACGTCGAGCGGCCGTGCCACCACGCGGTGCAGGACAGGCGCGGGGATCCCCTCGATCACCCGCTGTACCGCCTGCAGCAGCTCCACCAGGTCGACCTGCAGGGGAAGCGGCGGGAGGTCTGGGGGCGCGGGGAGGAACCCGCGCGCGTACTGGTCGGCACGCCGCTCCGCGGCGCGCCCGATCCAGAGCGCCACTTCGCGGATCTGCTGGTATTCGAGGAGGCGCCGGACCAGCTCCGCGCGCGGATCTTCCCACCCGTCTTCCTCGCTCCGGCGCGGCAGGAGCATCTGCGCCTTCAGCCGAAGGAGGCGCCCCGCCATCTCGAGGTAGTCGGCCGCCTGGTTCAGCCCCAGGTCATGGATGACCAGGAGGAACTGGTCGGCGATCCGGGCGATCGGGATGTCCGCGATCTCGAGCTCTTCCTCCCGAAGCAGGTGCAGCAGGAGGTCGAGGGGACCCGAGAAGGCCTCGAGTTCGACCACGAAGGCCGGCGAGGCACCCAACGCCGAAGTCGGCGGGTCAGGCAAGGTGAGGGCGGCAGGCTGTTCCAACCGTCGTCCGGATCGAAGGTGGGGTGGACCGGGTGTGGCGCCGATGACGGCGCGGGGAAGAATACACCCCGGTCGGAGGCAAGTCAAAGCACCGTGCTGCTTGACCTTGCGCAGGGGCTCGGCTACTATTCGCGCTTGCAAATGATGGGGGGGATGGGCCCTCCCGCCGCACCGTTTCAGAGAGGTCCGCTGTGCCCCGCATCAAGTCCGCCAAGAAGCGCATGCGCCAGACCAAGGTTCGCACCGCCCGCAACAAGGCTCAGCGGAGCGAGCTGCGCACCGCCGTCAAGAAGGTTCGCGCCGCCGGCACCAAGGCCGAGGCCAGCAAGGCCCTGTCCGAGGCCGCCAGCCTGCTCGATCGCGCCGGGCGGAAGAACCTGGTGCACCCCAAGACCGCCGCGCGCCAGAAGAGCCGCCTCGCCAAGGCCGCCGCCGCCAAGGCCTGAGCCACTCGCACCGCGCCGCAACGACACGGGGCCCGGCAATTCTGCCGGGCCCCGTTTTCGTCCTGCCCCACGCATCGTCAGAGTGCGGCCAGTTCCGCCCCGCACCGTTCACAGTACCACTCCGTCGGCCGGTTGAGGGTTCCGCACTCGCCGCACTTCAGGGTCTTGGGGACGGCGGCCTGGCTGGGCCGCTCGTTGCCGGGGACGACCCGTGGCGGCTCCTCCGTCGGCTTGCTGCCTGCGTCGCTGACGCGCGGCGCGGCGCCGCTGGGCCGCTTCGTGGTGGGCTGCTCGTCGGCCATCGACTTGATGAACGCCAGGTCGTCCGGCGAGGGTTCGGCGCGCGGCGGAAACGGGATGGTACGCGGCGGCACCGGCTCCGAGGTCCGCGACGCGCCCCGGGGCGTGAACCGCGGCGCACTCGGCGGCGGGGGCGCCGGTGCCTCGGCGAGCGGGATAAGCGGCTCCCAGTCGTCGCCTGCGTCCTCGTCCCCCGCAGCCGTCGGCGACAGTTCGGGCTCGGGCTCCGGCTCGGGCGGCGCCTCCGGTGCGGCGGCGATCAGCGCCTGGACTTCGCCGAGCCGGGTGATCTCATCGCTCACCCGGGCGAGTTCCTCGCGCACGTCGATGAGGAGCCGCTCGCTCCCGCCACGGACCCGCTCCCATTCCGATTCCTCGTACTCGCCCACCGCATGCCGGAGCTCGGCCTCGGCGAGCGTCTCCTGCGCCTTCTCCTCCTGCCCCGCCAGGTCATCCTGGCGGACCCGCAGCGTCGCCAGCTGTTCGGCCACGGACGCCGCGTGGGTCCGCAACAACTCGATGACCTGGTCGAGCCGCTGCTGGTAATCGCCGCGGATCTTGTCGCGCACGGCGGGTGGCGCGTCGGAGCCGGCCGAATCCAGGCGCGTCAGCCAGGTCTGGAAGCGGGCCCGCTCCTCGAGCAGCGCGTCGATCGGATTGGCCGATGGGGGGGTCGGTTTGGCCATGGTCGGGCTTCCCTCTCGTGACGGCAAACGCCGGAAGAGCCAAATGTAACGCGGTGCTAGGCCGAGGGAACCCCGCCGAGCCCCCGGTCCGGGTCAGGCGCTGCGGATGTCGAAGACGATCCGGCCCCGCACCACGGTCTGGTGGGCGCGCCCAACCAGTTCGGCGCCGGCGTACGGGGTGTTCCGGCTCTTCGACCGGAAGCTCTCCGGGCGCACGATCCAGCGCTCGGTCGGGTCGAGGACCACCACGTCGGCCGGCGCGCCGACGGCCAGCGTGCCGCCGGGCAGGTTGAAGATCCGCGCGGCCCGGGTGCTCATCCGGTCGATCAGCGCCGGCAGGGACAGCACGCCCGATTCCACGAGGTCCCGGATGGCCACGCCGAGCGCGGTCTCCAGCCCGATGATGCCGTTCGGCGCGTCGTCGAACTCCCGCTCCTTGGCGTCGTAGTGGTGCGGCGCGTGATCGCTGGCGATCACGTCGATGGTGCCGTCCTTGAGCCCCTGCCGGATCGCCTCGACGTCCTCGTGCTCGCGGAGCGGCGGGTTCATCTTGGCGTTGGTGTCGTACCCTTCGCAGCGCTCGTGGGTCAGGGAGAAGTGGTGCGGCGTCGCCTCCGCGGTCACCCGGACGCCCTTCTCCTTGCCCCGGCGGATGAGCTCCACCGAGCCGCGCGTGGACATGTGACAGAGATGCACATGGCCCCCGGTGAGCTCCGCAAGGATGATGTCGCGCGCCACCATGATCTCTTCCGCCGCGGCGGGAATCCCCTTGAGTCCGAGCCGGGTGCTGACCAGGCCCTCGTGCATGGCGCCACCCTGCGCCAGCTCATCTCCTCGCAGTGATTGGCGACCGGGATCCCGAAGGTCCGGGCGTACTCGAGGGCGGTCCGCATCATGTGGCTGGAGCCGACCGGCTTGCCGTCGTCGCTGACCGCCACCGCCCCGGCGCCCACCAGCTCGCCGAATTCCGCGAGCTGCTCGCCCCGCTGCCCGAGCGTGACGGCGCCGATCGGGTAGACGCGCGCCTTTCCCGCCCGCTGGGCCTGGCTCACGATGAAGCCCACCGCCGCCTGGTTGTCGGTCACCGGGTCGGTGTTCGGCATGGCGCAGACGGCGGTGAAGCCGCCAGCGGCCGCCGCCATCGCGCCAGACGCCACCGTCTCGAGGTCCTCCTGGCCGGGCTCGCGCAGGTGGACGTGGAGGTCGATCAGCCCGGGGGCGACCACCTTCCCCGTGGCGTCGATGACCTGCGCGCCGTCGGGAGCCTCGATCCCACGGCCCACGGCGGCGATCGTGTTCCCTTCGACCAGGACGTCGGCGACGCCGTCGGTGCCCCGGGAGGGGTCGATGACGCGGCCGCCGCGAATCAGGATGGATGTCACGCTGCCTCACCTCGTGCCGCCGCGGCGACGGCCCCGGTGCCGCCGGCCAGCAGGTAGAGCACCGCCATCCGCACCGCCACGCCGTTCGTGACCTGGGGCAGGATGACGCTGTGCTCGCCGTCGGCGACGTCGCTGTCGATCTCGACGCCGCGGTTCATCGGTCCGGGGTGCAGGATGACCAGGTCCTTCGGGGCCCGCGCAAGGCGGTCTCGCGTCACGCCGAAGACGCGGTTGTACTCGCGGAGCGACGGAATGAACCCCGCCTGCATCCGCTCCAGCTGCAGCCGCAGGACGTTGAGCGCGTCGGCCCAGGCGATCGCGTCCTCGATGCGCGGCAGGATCGTGACGCCGAGTTCCTCGATGTCGCGCGGCAGGAGGGACGGCGGCCCGCAGACCCCCACCTCGGCCCCGAGCTTGGTCAGCCCCCAGATGTTGCTCCGCGCCACCCGGCTGTGCAGGATGTCGCCGCAGATGGCCACCTTGAGCCCCTCGATCCGGCCGAACCTGTCGCGCAGGGTCAGGAGGTCGAGGAGCGCCTGGGTGGGGTGCTCGTGCTTGCCGTCGCCGGCGTTGATCACGTTGGAGGCGATCCGGTCGCCGAGGAACTTGGCCGCGCCCGAGGAGCCGTGGCGGATGACCACCATGTCGATCCGCATCGCCTCGAGGTTCCGCGCCGTGTCCACCAGCGTCTCCCCCTTCGAGACCGAGGAGCCCTGGGTCGCCACGTTGACCGTGTCGGCCGACAGCCGCTTCTCGGCGAACTCGAACGAGATCCTGGTGCGGGTGGAGGCCTCGAAGAAGAGGTTGACGATCGTCTTGCCGCGGAGCGCCGGCACCTTCTTGATGGCGCGCTCGCTCACTTCCTTGAACGGCTCGGCGGTGTCGAGGATGAACCGGATCTGGGCCGGGCTGAGCGTCTCGAGCCCCACCAGGTCCTTCCCGAGGGCGAGCGAGGCGGCGTCAGTCGGCACGGGCGAGCTCCACCGCGTCGCGGCCGTCGAGTTCCGAGACGAGGACGTCCACCCGCTCGCCGGGGCCCACTCGCACGGTCCGGCCGACGATGTCGGGCTGGATGGGAAGTTCCCGCCCGCCGCGGTCGACGAGCACGCAGAGGAGGATCCGCCGGGGGCGGCCGAAGTCGGCGAGTTCGTCGAGGGCGGCGCGGATGGTCCGGCCGGTGTACAGGACGTCGTCCACGATGACGACGGTGCGGCCGTCGAGGGTGCCGGGCAGGTGCGTCTCCCCGACCACGGGGCCGACGCCCACGGTCTGGAGGTCGTCGCGATAGAGGGTGATGTCGAGCTTGCCGCGCGGCACCTGCACGCCTTCCGACGCCTCGATCAGGCGTCCGAGCCGCTCCGCGAGCTCCACGCCTCGGCGCTGGATGCCGACAAGCAAGAGGCCCTCCGTTCCCTGGCATCGCTCGACGATTTCAACGGCCATGCGCGCCAGGGTGCGCGCGATGGCTCGTTCGTCGAGCAGCGGGGAACGTGAGGGCATCGAGGGCGGAAGCTAGCGGGGGGTCGGGGGCGAATCAAGCGCGCGCCCGGACGGCCCAGGCGGGCAGGCGCATAAGGAGCAGCGCCACGAGGACCAGGCCGAATCGCTCCGGCGTGGTGACGTCCTTCTTGACCAGCCAGAGGAAATGAAAGACTCCGCCCGCCGCGGCCAGGTAGACCAGTAGGTGGAGCCGCTGCCACCGCTTGCCGCCGAGGCGCCGTACCATGCCGGCCGTCGAGGTCAGGGCCAGCGGCACCATCAGGACCCAGGCGGCGAATCCCGCGGTAACCCACGGGTGTTCCATGATGTCCTTGCGGATCATGGCGAGCGAGAGCGACTGATCGAATACCAGGTACGTGAGCAGGTGGAGGGTCGCGAGGAAAAAGGCGAAAGTGCCGAGCAGCCGCCGGAGTCGGATCAGCTCGTTCCAGCCGCTCATGCGCCGGAGCGGCGTGACCGCCAGCGTGAGCAGCAGCCCGACCAACGCCCCCTTCCCGGTCCACTCCTGCATGGCCCGGACGGGTTCGTTGCCCAGCGTGCCGTGGAGCGCCCCCCACAGGAGTCGAACCGGGATCCCCAGCCCGACCACCCACACCACCGGCTTGACGATCCGGCGGATCACCTGGGCCCGTGTCATGCCCGGGTCAGTAGTTCGTGCGCAGGTTCATGCCCGTGTAGAGGCTGGCCACCTGGTCCGCGTAGCCGTTGAACATCAGGGTGTCCCGCTTGAAGAACTCGCCGACCGGCCGTTCGCGGGCCTGGCTCCAGCGGGGATGGTCCACCTCGGGGTTCACGTTTGCGTAGAACCCGTACTCGCTCGGCACCGCCATGTTCCAGGTGGTCATCGGCTGGGTTTCCATGAAGGTGATCCGGACGATGGCCTTCCCGCCCTTGAACCCGTACTTCCACGGGACGACGAGGCGGAGCGGCGCGCCGTTCTGGTTGGGGAGCGGCTTCCCGTAGAGCCCGGTCGCCAGGATGGTGAGCGGGTGCATCGCCTCGTCCATCCGGAGCCCCTCGACATAGGGCCATGGCAGAATGTTGCTCCGCTGCCCGGGCATCTGCGCCGGGTCGTCGAGCGTCGTGAACTGCACGAACTTGGCCTTGCTGGTCGGCTCCAGCCGGCGGATCAGGTCGCCGAGGGAGAACCCCATCCAGGGGACCACCATGGACCACCCCTCGACGCAGCGATGCCGGTAAATCCGCTCCTGCATGGTGAACGGCCGGACGAGGTCCTCGTAGTCGTAACGCCCGTTGCGCTTGGCCGCCCCCGAAACCTCCACGGTCCACGGACTGGTCTTGAGGCGGCCCGCCAGCTTGGCGGGAGATTCCTTGCCGGTGCCGAACTCGTAGTAGTTGTTGTAGGTGGTGATCGTCTCGTATGGGGTCGGCTTGAGGTCGTCGGGGCCGGCCAGTGCCCTGAGGCGCGGCGGCAGCAGCGCCCCGAGCGCGACGCCACCGGCGGCGGCCACGAAGGCGCGCCGGTTCAGATAGACCGACTCAGGCGTGATCTGGGAGGCGGGTATGTCGCCGCCGCGGCGGATAAGCACGGGCATGGCTCCAGAGGGTGACCCCCTCAGTACGCCGCGAGGGTCTGGATGGTTCCCGGGCCGCTGCCTCAAACCCCTCACCCCCAACCCCCTCTCCCTCCGGGAGAGGGGGAGACGGGAGTTGGGGCACTGTCGCGTGGAGAGCAGGACTGAAGCTGTGAACGGGCTTTCGCCGGGGTGACGGGGCCGCGTCGCTTCAGCGACATCAGCCGAGCCGCGGCTTCAGCCGCGACGAGAACGGACAGGGAGGGATTGGATGCCGGCCCCCGTTGGGGTGCCGGAGCGATTGACACGGACAGGGAGGGATTCGATCCGCCGCCCGCGCAGCGGGCAAGGAGACCGAGGCCGCGGAGCGGCCGCAGGTCCACCCTCGAGCTGGATGCCCGCCCCCGTTGGGGTGCTGGAGCGATTGACACGGACAGGGAGGGATTCGAACCCTCGAAACGGCGTTAACCGTTTACACGCTTTCCAGGCGTGCCTCTTAAACCACTCGAGCACCCGTCCTCGGCGGCCGTCCTCCGGCCGGGGCGCATACTAGCCGCGGCGTGCGGGGAGGTCAACGTCCTCCGAGCCCTGCCACTACTGCGCCTTCGAATCCTTGAGGAAACGGATCCACTCCCCGCGGTCGGCGGGCCGGGTATCGGCGGCCGGAAGCGGCTGGGTGGATGGGATCTTCTCGTTCCACCAGGCCATGGCCCGCTCCGGAGTCCAGGGGCGCTCGAACGGGATCGCGTCGAGCATCGCGATGAGCGCGATCGCGTCGTGCGGGCGATCGTTCGGCGCCTTGGCGAGGCATGCGAGCACCATCGCGTCCACTGCGGGCGGCACCGGGAACTTGGCCTTCGCGGAGGGCTTCGGCGGCGCCTCGTTCGCCTGCTTGAACAGCATCTGCACCGTGTTGGTGGCGTAGAACGGCAACTCTCCGGTCAGCAGCCAGTAGGCCGTGCACCCCAGCGCGTAGATGTCCACCCGGTGATCCACGTCGGGGTCGCCCAGCGCCAGTTCCGGTGCCATGAACGCCGGCGTACCGGTGAGCGCGTCAGCAGCGGTGAGCTTCAGGTCGGCTGGCCCCCCAGGCGTCGTTTCCTTGACGAGACCAAAGTCCAGGACCTTGATGAAGTCCACCTCCACGCCGGCGCGGCAGGCGTAGAGATTGGAGGGCTTGATGTCGCGGTGCACCAGGTTCCGCTGGTGCGCCTCCGCCAGCGAGAGGCAGGCTTGCCGCAGCAGGTACACCACGCGCTCGGGGGGCAGGGCGCCGTGCTGCTTGACCATATCCTCGAGGCTCATCCCCTCGAGCAGCTCCATCGCGTAGAAGAAGCTGCCGTCTCCGGTGGGGCCGAAGTCGTACAGCGCGATGGTATGGGGGGAGGTGAGCGCGGCCGCGGCGGCGGCCTCCCGCCGGAACCGCTCCATGGCAGTGCGGGCCGTGTCGCTGCTGACTCCCTTGATGCTTTCCGGACGGATGAGCTTCACCGCCGCCGGCCGCGCCAGGAGCTGGTGGGTGGCGCGGAACACCTGCCCCATGCCGCCCTCGCCGAGGAGCTTGCCGAGGCGATAGGCGCCGATGTCCCTGGCTTCCTTCACCGCCTTGCCGAGTCGCTGGATCAGGCGCGCCGGGACCACCGCGATGGCCGCGCACAGGTAGGGAGGGAGGACGAGGGTCAGGATCGAGAAGCCGTGTTCGGGCATGTCCACACCACGCACCCGAGCCAGGTAGAGCGCCACCGGGACCGTCGTGGCCGCCGAGAGCGATACCACGAGCGTCCGGCGTGGCGATTCCGCGACGATCAGCGGATAGAGCAGGATGATGACGCACACCCAGGAGAGCCGCCCCGGCTGGGTGATGGGCACCCACGCCTCGAGGATGGCCAGCATGAGGCAGGTCCCCACCATCAGCAGGACGGCGACGTCCCGCAGCCAGTGGGACTTCGGGCCGACGTGCCGCGCCACGAACGCCACGACACCCGCCACCACGACGCCGGTGATGGTGAAGTACCGCCCCGGCTCCGGCCAGACGGCGGAGATGTTGGGAAGGGTGGCGCTGAACCACCGGCCGGCCAGTTCGATCATGCCCAGGATGATCAGCCAGATGGCGGCGACCGACATCGCCGCCACGCCGATCCGCTTCCGCGAGTCCTCCAGCAGGTCGCCGGGCAGGCTGGCCCCGGACGCCAGCAGGCTCCGCGCTCCGGTGAGCAGGCTCATGGTGCGCTCCTCACGTGGCCGCCGCGGCCCGGCGCTGGCGCTCAGCCGCCACCGCGGCCGCCTCCAGCGCCCCCGCCCCGCCGCTTCCGGGAATGCTCATGAGGCCAAACCCGAGCCCCTTGAGCTCGTTATCCCAGAGCACGGCGCCTGTCACCGGATCGAGGCAGAAGAGGTGGCCGCCCGTGGCCGCCAGCAGTCGGCCCTCCGCCAGGCCGGCGTTGACGAAGCCCCGACCACGGAGCTTGGTCCGCCAAACCTCTCGCCCGCTCGAGCCCTCGAGCGCCACGACATGCCCGCTGGCCCCGACGTAGATCCTGTCCCGCGGCAACTCGGCCATCAATTCCCTCCGATCGTCTCGATTGGCCCGGCGGGCCACGCCCTCTATCTTACACCAACCTTTCACCGGTGGGAGTCCCAATGAGTCACCTCGTCTTCGGCTTCTTCATCCTGGCCGTCGGTTTCCTGGTCCTGCTCGGCGCGGCCGGGATCCGGGCGAAGGGCCCCTCCGCCGGCGGGACCATCGGTCGGGCGCTCGGGCTGGGCCTCGTGGGGCTCGGCGCGTTCGTCCTCCTCACGTCGACGGTCGTCGTCATCCAACCGGGCCAGGTGGGAGTCCGGCACGCCTTCGGCACGGTGGACCCGATCCCACTCCTGCCGGGCATCCGGTTCGTGAGTCCCTGGTCGGAGGTGGAACGGTACTCCACCCGCGAGGAGCAGTTCCCCAGGGCGGGCGACGAGGCCGAGAAGATGGAGGCGCTCTCCAGCGAGCAGATGTCCATGAAGGTGGACGCCGCCCTGCGGTACCAGATCGATCCGGCCACGGCCCCACGGCTCTTCCTGGAGATCGGCAGCCAGGAGCAGATCGACAACGTGGTCCGCAACGCCATCCGGAACGGCGTGCGCGACGGGATGGTCGCCTTCTCGATCAACGAGGTCTCCCAGCGGAACGCCATCGCACTCCTCATGGAGAACGAGGTCGACTCGGCCTTGCTCACCCGGCCGCGGAATGGCGGCGAGCCGTTCCAGATCGCCACCGTCACGGCGTTCTACCTCCGGAACCTCGAGCCGCCGCCGCAGGTGGTCCAGGCCATCAACAACAAGATCGCGCAGGAACAGCAGATCGAGACCGAGAAGCACCGGGTGGAGGTTGCCCGGCTGCAGAGCGACCAGCAGCGCCTGCTCAACCTGACGCTGACGCCGGAGCAGCTGACCAAGCAGTACCTGGAGGTCCTGCACGACATGAAGGGGTCGAGCAACATGATCATCATGGTGCCGACCGAGGGCGGGATTCCGGTGCTGGACGTGGGGGCCCTGCGGAAGAACATCAGGGAATAAGCAGAGGGAACGACACGGACAGGGTGGGATTCGATCGAAAGGTTCTGTCATTGCGAGGAGGCCCCGTCGGGGGCCGACGAAGCAATCTCGGGCTCGCGCGCTGGACCGGGATTGCTTCGGCCACTGCGTGGCCTCGCAATGACACGACGAACGGAACGGACAGGGTGGGATTCGAACCCACGAGACCCTTGCGGGCCCACCGGTTTTCGAGACCGGCTCCTTCAGCCACTCGGACACCTGTCCTCAACGACGGCGACACATCTCTCGCCGGCCGCAAAATAGCGGACGAGGTCGCCGCCGCCAAGCGACCCCGTCCCGCCCGCCCGACCCGGAGGATGTACCTTGGCGGCTGACTCCCCACCGACGGACCTGGACCGCGAGGTCGCCCGTCGTCGCACCTTTGCCATCATCAGCCACCCCGACGCCGGCAAGACCACGCTCACGGAGAAGCTGCTGCTCTACGGCGGCGCCATCCACCTGGCCGGCACGGTCAAGGCCCGCCGCGCCGACCGCCACGTCACCTCCGACTGGATGGAACTGGAGCGTCAGCGCGGTATCTCCGTGACCTCCAGCGTCCTGCAGTTCGAGTACGCCGGCTGCCAGGTGAACCTGCTGGACACCCCCGGTCACCAGGACTTTTCCGAGGACACGTACCGGACGCTCGTGGCGGCGGACAGCGCCGTCATGCTCCTCGACAACCGGAAGGGCGTGGAGGAGCGTACCCGGCAGCTCTTCGAGGTCTGCAAGCGCCGCCGGATGCCCATCGTGACCTTCGTCAACAAGTGCGACCGTGCTGGCGTGGACCCGATGACCCTCCTCGGCGACGTCGAGCGCGACCTCGGCATCGCCTGCTGGCCGGCCACCTGGCCGGTCTACCAGGCTGATCGCTTCGTTGGCGTGGTCGATCGCACCGCCCACCAGGTGCTCCTCTTCGACCGGAGCGGCGACCACGGCGCCTCCCGGGCGGACATCCAGTCCTTCGCACTGTCCGACCCCGCCCTGGCGGTGGAGCTCGGCGCGGAGGCGGTGACCCAGCTGGCGGATGAGCTTCACCTGCTGGAGGGCGCCGGCCACCCCTTCGACCGCGCGGCGTTCCTCGCCGGGACACTCTCCCCTGTCTACTTCGGCAGCGCGCTCAGCAACTTCGGCGTGGAGCCCTTCCTCAGGGAGTTCCTGACGCTCGCCCCGGCGCCGGTGGCCCGCGAGTCCTCCATCGGGCCGATTTCGCCGCTCGCTCCCGACTTCACCGGCTTCGTGTTCAAGATCCAGGCGAACATGGACCCCCGGCACCGCGACCGGGTCGCCTTCGTGCGCATCTGCTCCGGCCACTTCCAGGCGGGGATGGAGGTCCGGCAGGTGCGCACCGGCCGTCCGATGCGGCTGTCGGCACCGCAGCAGTTCATGGCGCGGGAGCGGGTCAGCATCGAGGAGGCGTGGCCGGGCGACGTGATCGGCATCATGGATCGCGGTGGGCTCCGCATCGGCGACACCCTGACCTCCGGCGCCGACCTGGAGTTCCAGGACATTCCGCGGTTCCCGCCGGAGCACTTTGCCCGCGCCTATCCCGCCGACCCGCTGCGGCGCAAGCAGCTCGACACCGGCCTTCGCGAGCTGTCGGAGGAGGGGGCCGCGCAGGTGTTCTACGCCGAGAGCGAGACGGGCCCGGCGCCGATCGTGGGCGCCATCGGCCAGCTGCAGTTCGACGTGATGCTCTTCCGGCTGGAGCACGAGTACGGCGCCCCCTGCCGCTTCGAGCCGGTGGGGTACCGGTATCCGCGCTGGGTCACCGGCACCCCGGAGGCCATCGAACAGGCGGCCTCAGCGCGGGGGCGGTTGCGGCTGTACGACGCCAAGGGACAGCCCCTGCTCCTCTTCGAGAACGAGTGGGCCCTCCGGTGGGCCGTGGAGAACGAACGGAAGCTCACCTTCCACGACGTGGCGCCCTGACGGGCGCACGCGCGGCGACGTTGCGGCCCGGCCGGGTTCGGACGCATCTTGGTGCATGCCGAGAGACCTGACCTACATCCTGCTGCTCTTCGTGCTGTTCGTGGTGCCGCGGTTCCTGCAGCGGTACCGCCTCCCCTCGGCCATCACCAGCCTTCTCCTCGGCGTCGGCGCCACGGCGCTGGGGCTGTTCGACCACGACCCGACCATCGCGCTCCTCGCGACCTTCGGCATCGTGGCCCTCTTCCTCCTCGCCGGCCTCGACGCCGACATTGAGGAGCTCCGGCCCGACGTCCCGGTGCTGCTGCAGCACCTCGGCCTCTGGAGCGTGGCGCTGGTGGCGGTGGCGTTCGGCGCCTCGGCGGCGTTCGACCTGACGCCGCGGTCCGCCACCCTGGTGGGGCTCGCCGTCCTCACACCCTCGGCGGGGTTCATTCTCGACAGCCTGGGCTCGCTCGGCCTCTCCCCCGAAGAGCAGCGCTGGACCAAGTCCAAGGCGATCTCGGCCGAGTTTCTCGCGCTCGGCGTGATGTTCGTGGTGCTGCAGTCCACGTCCGTCCGCCACATGGCGCTGAGCACGCTGGCACTGGTCGGCCTGCTTGCGGTGCTGCCCCCGCTTTTCCGCTGGTTCGCCGTCCGGGTGGCCCCCTTCGCTCCGAAGTCGGAGTTCGCGTTCCTGCTGATGGTGGCGATGGTGTGCGCTTCTGCGACGCGGGCGCTCGGCGTCTACTACCTCGTCGGGGCCTTCCTGGTGGGACTCGCGGCTCGCCAATTCCGCACGCGACTTCCGGCGGCCTCGTCAGAGCGCGTGTTGGCTGGGGTGGAGGCGTTCGCGGCGGTGTTCGTGCCGTTCTACTTCTTCAAGGCGGGCCAGGGCGTCCGCCCCGAGGAGCTGGGGTCCCTGGCGTTCCTGACGGGGATGGTGCTGGTCGTCGGCGGGGTGGCGCTGCGCCTTGGCAAGACGGCCCTGCATCGCCGGCTCGCGCTGGGGGAGCCCCCCGCCAAGAGCCTGCGGATCGGCCTCGCGCTGCTGCCTACGCTCGTGTTCACGTTGGTGCTTGCGGATCTTCTGCGTGATCGGCCGGAAGTGCCTTCCGCCTTGATCGGCGGCCTCGTCCTCTACACTGTCTGCGTGACCCTCCTGCCGGCGCTGGTGCTTCGGGTGCCGCCCTCGGACTACGAGGCCCCCCGGCTGGACCCCTTGCGCGTCTCTGCGGAAACGACGACCTCACCCCTCGCGGTTGGCGTGAGCCCGCCCCCGGGGGAAGCCGTCGGTGGATCAGGGGCGCCGGCCAGGATCCGTTCGTAGAGGCCCCAGACGTCGCCCTGACTCAGGAGGCCGACGAAGCGCCCCTGTTCCGCCGGATCGACCACGGGGAGGGCGCCAGCGCCGCGGGCGCCCATCCGCCGCATCGCCTCGAGCAGCGAATCGCCGGGCTGCAGGGTCTCGCTCGGAAGGACCACCTGGCGGGCCAGCATCGTCGGGTGGCGCTCCCGGTCCTCCCGGGATATGCGGGCCAGTTCCGGCACCGTCAGGACGCCGAGGAGCATCCCCTGATCGTCCACCACGGGAAACAGGTCCTGGCTGCCCGAGCCCAGGTGCGTGAGGAATTGGCTCGCGGGCGCCTCACCGGGAATGACCGCGGGTTTGCGGTCGAATGCGTCGTCCACCCGCAGCCCGGACAGCACGTCGCGATCCGCTCCATGCTCGATGTGCTCCCCCCTCCGCCGGAGCCACCCGCTGTACAACGAATCCTGCTCCAGTCGCCGTGCCACGGCGTGACTGACCACCACCGACAGCATAAGGGGAAGGATGATCGCGGAATTCCCGGTCATTTCCCACACCATGAAGATTCCGGTCATCGGGGCGTTCGTGGCCGCCGCAATCACGGCCCCCATCCCCACGAGGGCGTATGGCTCCGCGCTCAGGTGGAGCCCCGGGAACAACGTCAGGACGAGGGAACCGAACGCGGCGCCGACACTCGCCCCGACGAAGAGTGAGGGCGTGAGGAGGCCCCCTGATCCGCCCGTGTTCAGTGTGATCGAAGTGGCGACGATCTTACCGAGTGCCAGGAGCGCAAGGAGGTACCAGGACAGCTCCCGAAACCGGTCAAGCGGGATTGCGAGATGCCCAGCCCCGACCAGGAGCCCTCCCGAAAGAAACGCCAGCCCGCCGACCAGGGCGCCCCCACCGGCGGCCAGCCACGCGGGCGGGAGGCGGACCGCCCGGCTCCGACCGTCCACCCAGAAATAGCAGCGGACGAAGAACACCGACACCAGCCCGGTCACGAGTCCCAGGAGCGGATAGAAGAGCGCCACCTCCCGGGTCAGCGTGTACCCTTCCGCGAGCGGAACAGGGAAGACCGGATGGTTACCGAACACCGATCGCGACACGACGGCCGCCACGACGCTGCTGACCACCACGGGCGCAAAGGCGGCGGTGCTGAAGGAGCCGAGAATCTCCTCCAGCGCGAAGAAGGCGCCAGCCAGCGGGGCATTGAAGGCCGCGGAAATCCCGGCCGCGGCGCCCGCCCCCACCAGGATCCTGGTTCGGTTTCCTGAAAAGCGAAAGAGCGCACCGAGTCGCGAGGCGATGAGCGCCCCAAACACCGCCACCGGCCCCTCACTCCCGGCCGATCCGCCGCTCCCGATCGTCACCGCGCTGGCCGCCGTCCGAGCCACGGCGGGCCGGGTGGGAATCTCACCGTGACGGCGCAGCACGGCCCGCTGGAGGTCCGGGATGTTCATGCCGTCGTTCCCACGGGCGAAACGCGCGGTGATGTACCACGCGACGACCGCCCCGGCGGCGGTGAGGATGGGTCGGTAGGCCAGCAGGCCGAGGGAGGGCAGCAGCGATTCGGGCAGCGAGAAGAACACCCGGTGAGCCAGGTCGATCAGCTTGTAGAAGCCGATGGCGCCGAGGGCGGCGCCCACCCCGATGAGCACGGCGAACCCGAGGAGAATGCCGTTCTCATTGAACTCGAGCCCATTGAACCAATCGACCACGTCGTCCCACACGCCCTGGGCCGCGTTCACCGGACCGGACGTGGTGCGACGCGCCCGAGCCGAGAGCCGCCGAAGGTCACGGCGCCACTGGTCCCTGATCCTCAGAAGTCGTGCGCGCATCGGCTCACTTTGAGCATGGGAACTGCCATTGCTCCGCGCGGGTTGGCCGGGCGGGGCGCGGAACGCGAAACGGGCCGCCGATGCGCTCGGCGGCCCGTTGGGCGTTTGTGCCCGCGTCGGGACCGCGCCGGCACCCCGATCACGCTGCCTGGCGGTCGGCCCTGGCCCTGGTGGAGACGGTGCCGAAGACGTAGTCCCAGAGGGGCGAGCTTACGCCGTAGCCGAGATCGTCGTCGCGGAAGTGATGGCGGAGGTGGTACTCCCGGAGGAACCGGCCGAGCCCGCTCTGCATCTTCCAGTGGTGGGTGGCGTAGTGGGTGGTGTCGTAGATGACATAGCCGACCAGGAAGCCGGCGAAGATCGCCTCCCAGTGCGCCCCGAAGAGCCACGAGAAGAGCAAGCCGAACGCTGCGGCGAGCGGGATGCTCACCGGCGGCGGCATGACGAGCCGGGTATGGTCTTGCGGATAGTCGTGATGCACGCCGTGCATCAGGAAGTGCAGCTTCTTGCCGAGGTCGCTGGTGGGCTGATAGTGGAAGACCCAGCGGTGCAGCGAGTATTCCGTCAGCGTCCAGATGAACAGCCCGGCGACGACCAGCCCGGCGACCGTGAGCCACGAGGCGCCCTGCAGGCCCTGCCAGAAGAACCAGCCGGCGACCGGCAGGAACACCACCGCCGGTGTGGCCGGGTGAATATGTGACAGCCGCTCGAGCCAGGGGCTCTTGAAGAGCGGGATGGTTTCATCCTTGTTGGACACGTATTTCGCTGGCATTGAGCGCTCTCCTGAACCGCAATCCCTGACTGGAAACTTCGCGCCCCGGGCGCGATTCGACATGGGCTAAAATAATCAATAGCACAGGGTTACGTCAACTCATTCCCTAACGTTCGGGTGGGATTAACGGCGGGCCCTGAAGAACTGCTTGAGGACCTCCCCGCACGCCTCCTCCATGACGCCCGGAATGACTTCCGGCCGGTGATTCAGCCGTGGGTGCCGCAGGAGGTCGTGGACCGATCCGGCCATTCCGGCCCGGTTGTCCCAGGCGCCGAAGACCACCGTGCCGACCTTGCTCAGGACGATGGCCCCGGCGCACTGCGCGCACGGCTCGAGGGTGACGTACAGGGTGGCATCGACCAGGCGGTCCTCGCCCACCGCCTCCAGCGCGCGCTGGATGGCCAGGAACTCCGCGTGGGCGGTGGGGTCCTTCCGCTGGACCATTTCGTTGTGCGCCTGGGCGATCACCTTCCCGTCTCTCACCACAAGCGCGCCGACCGGCACCTCGCCCCGGACCGCGGCCGACATGGCCAGCCGCAGCGCGGCCTCCATCCAGACCACGTCGGCGGGCGACGCGCCCCCCCTACGCACCGGACCGCTCCGAGCTACCGTCGGTGGTGCTGAAGGTGAGTTCGTCGCCCGTGCGGACGACCCGGATCGTCGAGCCCTCCGGGAAATGCCCCTCGAGCACCTCGAGGGCGATCGGGTTCTGCAGTCGCTGCTGCACAACGCGCTTGAGGGGGCGCGCCCCGTAGATCGGGTCGTATCCGAGTTCCGCCAGGTACGCCCGGGCTTCCGGGGTGACCTCCAGGCCGAGCTTCCGGTCGGCGAGCAGCTTCCCGAGCTTGGCGAGCTGCAGGTCCACGATCTGCCGGATGTCGTCGCGCGACAGCGGCCGGAACACGATGATGTCGTCCACCCGGTTCAGGAACTCCGGCCGGAAGTGGTGACGGAGCTCGTTCCGCACCGCGCGGTCCACGACGGCCCACGCCTCGTCGTCCGCCGTGGGGCCGGCGTCCACGATGTGACTGCCCGCCGATGTTGCTCGTCATGATGATGACGGTGTTCCGGAAATCCACGACGCGGCCCTGGCTGTCCGTCAGGCGTCCGTCGTCGAGGATCTGCAGCAGGACGTTGAAGACGTCGGCATGGGCCTTCTCGATTTCGTCGAACAGGACCACGCTGTAGGGCCGGCGCCGGACCGCCTCGGTCAATTGCCCGCCCTCCTCGTACCCCACGTAACCCGGCGGCGCGCCGATCATGCGGGCCACCGCGTGCTTTTCCATGTACTCCGACATGTCGAGCCGGACGATGGCCCGCTCGTCGTCGAAGAGGAAATCGGCCAGTGCGCGCGCCGTCTCGGTCTTGCCGACGCCGGTAGGCCCCAGGAAGATGAATGAGCCCGTGGGACGGTTGGGATCCTGCAGCCCCGCCCTGCTCCGCCGCACGGCGTTGGCCACGGCCGCCACCGCCTGCGGCTGGCCGACGACCCGCTGGGACAGCTCGCCCTCGAGCCTGGTGAGCCGCTCGCGCTCCGACTCCATCATCCTCGACACCGGGATACCGGTCCACTTCGCCACGATCTCGGCGATGTCGTCGGCGTCCACCTCTTCCTTCAGGTACCGGGCGCTCCGCTGGACCTCCTGGAGCCGGGCCTCCTGCGCCTGCAGGGTGGCCTCCAGCTGGGGGATCCGGCCATAGCGGAGCTCGGCCGCCTTCTGGAGATCACCCCGCCGGGTGGCGAGGTCCACCTCGGTCCGGAGCTCGTCCACCTCGGCGCGCGCCGCCTGCAGCTCGCCGATGGCCGCCTTTTCGGATTGCCACTGCGTCTTCATGCCGGCGCTCTTCTCCTTCAGCTCGGAGATCTCCTGCTCCACCGCTTGCAGGCGCGCCTTGCCCGCCTTGTCCTTCTCCTTCAGCAGCGCCTGCCGCTCGATTTCGAGCTGCACCAGCCGGCGCTCGACCTCGTCGATTTCCTGGGGCAGGCTGTCGATCTCGATGCGGAGCCGGCTCGCGGCCTCGTCCACCAGGTCGATCGCCTTGTCCGGGAGGAACCGGTCGCCGATGTAGCGGTCGGAGAGGGTGGCCGCCGCCACGAGCGCGTTGTCGGTGATGCGGACGCCGTGATGGACTTCGTAGCGCTCCTTGAGCCCGCGCAGGATGGCGATCGTGTCCGTGACGTTGGGCTCGCCCACCAGCACCGGCTGGAACCGGCGCTCGAGGGCCGCGTCCTTTTCGACGTGCTTCCGGTATTCGTCGAGCGTGGTGGCGCCCACGACGTGCAGCTCTCCGCGGGCCAGGGCCGGCTTCAGCAGGTTGCTGGCGTCCACCGCCCCCTCGGCGGCACCCGCCCCCACGAGGGTGTGCATCTCGTCGATGAACACGATGTACCGCCCCTCGGCCTCCGTCAGCTCCTTGATGACGGACTTGAGCCGCTCCTCGAACTCTCCCCGGTACTTGGCCCCGGCCAGCAGCAGGCCGATGTCGAGCGCCACGATGTCCTTGTTGCGGAGCGAATCGGGGACGTCGCCGTGGACGATGCGCTGGGCCAGCCCCTCGACGATGGCCGTCTTGCCGACGCCGGGTTCGCCGATGAGCACCGGGTTGTTCTTGGTGCGCCGCGAGAGCACCTGCATCACCCGGCGCACCTCCTCGTCCCGCCCGATGACCGGGTCGAGTTTCCCCTTCCGGGCCTGGTCGGTGAGGTTCCGCGTGAAGCGCTGCAGCGCCTGGTACTGGTCCTCCGGTGACTGGTCCGCCACGCGGTGCCCGCCGCGCACCCCTTCCAGCGCCTCACGGAGCACGTCCGCGGTGACTTCACTCTCGTTGAGGAGGTTGCGCGCGGTCGTGCCCTTTTCCGCCGCGAGGCCCAGGATGAGGTGCTCCGTGGAGACGTAGGCGTCCTTCAGCGCCTTCGCCTCCTCTTCCGCCCTGTCGAAGACCTTGTGCAGCTCCCGGCTGAAAGTGGGCTCGCCGGTGGCCCCCTCCTGCCGTGGGAGCCGCGCGAGCTCCCGCTCGACCGCGTCCTTGAGCGCGGCGATGTTGAGCCCGGCCTTTTGAAGGAGCGGCTGCACCACGCCCTCGTCCTGCGCGAGCAGCGCCGCGAAGAGGTGGGTGTCGTTGAGCACCGGGTTGCCGCGGCGCCTGGCATCTTCCGACGCGTCGCGGAACGCTTCCTGTGCCTTCAGGGTCAATCGTTCGGGTCTCAGCATGGCGCGTCACGGAAGCAAGGGGTATACCGCTGGAATCTGCCGTTCTGACAGCGTACGCCTTCGCACCTGAAAAAAGGCGAGGGACATTCGTGAAGAACGTCCCTCGCCGGTCCGGCTGGTCATCTGGTCGGTTGATTCTCCTTGCGGACGATCATCTTTTTCACCTGACTTTGACCGTCCACGGTCAAGCGGTAGTAGTACACCCCCGGCGTGACCTCCCGCTCGTCATCCAGATAGCGGCCGCTCCAGTAGGCCACATAGGATCCGCACCGCAGGCGGAGACCGCGGACTCGCTCTCGCCCCCCGGTCTGGAGTTCGGGAACGGCGACGACCTGCACGAGCACGTTGTAGATCTCCAATGTCACCAACGGAATGTGACCGTCGGTACAGGCCTCCGGTGTGAGCACGAACGGGATGGACGTGGCCGGGAAGAACGGGTTGGGGAAGTTGTCTCCGAGCTCGAATACCGGCGGTGGTGTCGGGACCTGCGATCTCGCGGGTGCCGCCAACCCCACCATGAGCCCGAGTAACAGCCCCGTCCAGGCACGGCCTGCCATACGGAACCTCACTCGAACAAGGGTTATGAAGCGGGTGGAAGCACCTCCGTCGAAGCGATTGATAGTGGCGCACTTACGCCATTTCGTCCTAAGTATGCGACCCCTTCGAGTGACATGTCAAGTGAGCCGCCGCGCATCGCCCTCCCGGCGCGTGATTCCCCGGCGGTCGGCCCACTCCAAAAGGGGGATCAGGTACTTTCTCGACAGGCCGGTTCGGTTCCTGACCCCCGTCACGGTGATCTGGCCCGCCCGCCCCTCCTCCTGCAGGGTGGCCCGGAACCCATCGAGGGTCTCCCGGCCCAAGAACCAGTCTGGCGTCACCGCCTCGACCTGCCCCGCTCCCGCCGCCAATCCGGAGCGCTCCCCTCACATCCACCCGCTCGAACTGCCGCTCGAGCTCCCGAACCGGGGGTGCCGCGAAGCCCGACGTCCGCACCTCGGCCACTACCCGGTCTACCGCCGCCGGCCCGCCCGCGATACTGGCCTCGAAGCCAGCCAGCCTGGCCAGACCGGCCCCGATAGTGATCGCTCCCGCCGCGGCGAGGTCAGCCACCGCCGCCTCCGCCACGGGTGCCGAGCGGTGGATGCCACGCCGCAACGTCTCGACCGGCATGCCGGGCTGGGCCGGCCGGCCGGCATGATAGGATGACAGCGCCTCGAGCGCGCTGCGCCGAGCCTCGTCCACGACGGCCGTCATGACCCACCCGCCGGGGAGGAGGCGAACCCGAGCCTCCCCCGACGAGCAGTCCCTCCACGTCGGACGTCGCAAGCCCCGAACGGAGGGCGAGCGAGGCGGAGGAGGCACCCGCGGGATGCCGCACCAGGAGCGCCACGAGCCGTTCAAGCGCGTTGGAGGAGTCGAGGGTCCCGGGCCAAAGCGCCCGACGGCGAGGAGGAGTCGGGTCGAGCACCACCCCGCCGCCGATGGTGGACACCGGGCTGTAGCTCCGGATCACGAACCGGTCGCCGCCGCGCGCGACAAGCGGTGCTTCACAGACCAGCCGGGCGAGCCCGACTCCGCCGGGTGGGATGGGCGCGCGTGGAAGGACCCTTGCCACCACTTCCGCGGTGCCGAGGTGCAGGTGGACGGGGGTGCGGGAGGTGAGCGGGCGCGGAGCAGTCTGGAGCAGCTGGATCCTGACATCGAGCGCGGTCGTGGGTTCCCAGGGGAGCGCGGCGTCCACGAGCACGTCGCCGCGGCCGACCTGGTCCCGCTCGACGTTGGACAGTCCAAGCGCCGCGCGGTTCCCGGGCCGTGCGCGCTCGCTCCGCGTGCCGTGCACCTCGACGGCACGTACCCGTACCGATCGACCCGCGGGAAGGAGCCGGAGATCGTCCCCCGGCCCGGCGGAGCCGCTCCAGACACTTCCCGTCACGATGGTGCCGGCGCCCGGAAGGGAGAAGGCGCGATCGATCGGCATCCGGAAGGGGGCCGATTCGTCGCGCGGGCGGAGCTCGGAGGCCTCGCGGTGCACCGCAGCCAGCAAGTCCCCGAGCCCCGCACCGGTCCGCGCCGACACGGGAAGCGCCCCGACAAACGCGACTGGGGAGCTCTTGAGCCAGTCCTTCACTTCCCCCTGCACCAGTGCCACCCGGTCGGCGTCCACCCGATCGCACTTGGTGAGCACCGCGACACCGCGCGGGACACCGAGCGCTTCCACGATGGCCAGGTGCTCCCGCGTCTGCGGCTTGATGCCCTCGTCCGCGGCGATGACCAGCAGCACGAGGTCCACGCCGGCCGCACCCGCCACCATCGTGCGAACGAAGTCCTCGTGACCCGGCACGTCCACCACTCCGGCGATCTCCCCATCCGCCAGCCGGAGCGGGGCGAAGTTGAGGTCGATCGTGATGCCCCTGGCCCGCTCCTCGGCAAGACGATCCATCCTCTTGCCGGTGAGCGCCTCGACGAGCGTGGACTTCCCGTGGTCGATGTGCCCTGCCATCCCGATGATCACGCGGCGACCCAGGGCCGATCTTCCCAGAACGCGATGGCGGGGAGGTCGGCCCCCTCCGCCAGGTGGTGGCGGAGGAATCGCGCGAAGAGCCGCCGGTGCGACGCCGCGTGGCGCTCGTCGAGGATCGGGAGCTCCGCATCGGGGCGGACGAGCGCCTCCAGGTCGTTCCGGTCGGCAGGTGAGAGGGTCGTGACTCCCTGCCCCTCCCCGCAGCGCCGGCAGAGTCCTCCTCCCTCGGCCGCACTGAAGCGGAGCGGCTCGTCGGGCGGCAGGGGCGCGCCGTCGCGGGCGCAGCGGTCGAGCGCAGGGGCGAATCCGAGCACGCTCACCAGGCGCCAGAGCATCCGGAGGCCGAGAACCTCGACGGCCTCCAGCGGGGCGGACTCGAGGACGTTGAGCGCGCCACTGAGCAGGTCGAAGCTGTCGGGATGTGGCTCCGCGGGAGAGAACCGCCACGCGACCTCACCCAGCGCGGCGGCGGCGGCAAAGCGCGGCAGGTCCCCTGCCAACCCGGCCCGCAGGTTCGTCAGGTCGAAGGCGGCGAGCGTCTGGAGGTCGCGTGTGTCCTTGAGGTAGAGATGTGCGACGCCCTCGCTAAGCAGTTGTAGCGAGGCGCCGAACCGGCTCCGCGGCCGCAGCGCCCCCTTGGCGAGTGCGCTTCGGATGCCGAGGTCCCGGGTGGCGAGGCGAACGATCTTCGAGGTGTCGCCGTAGCGAAGCGCGCCCAGGATGATGGACGGCGTGGTGATGGCGGCCATCCCCGCAATCTACTCGGCGGGAATGCTGGTGACGGCCGTCCCGATGGCGCAGTTGCCGAGGGCCACGACCGACCGCTCCGTGAGATCGGGCCGAAGCACGTGCGCCACTCCATCGGCCCCGCCCCCGCAACCGGCGGAAATGGCGTAGATGCGCCCATCGGAATCCACCGCGACGCCGGAATTGTCCGGAATGGGCACGCCGTCCCCGGCCCCGAGGACCACGGTTCGGGTCGCAATGTCAAACTCCATCAGCCCCTCGGTGAACGAGCTGATGAAGAGGCGGTCGCCGCCGTCGGTGGCCAGGTTGCCGGGGCCGGGCCCGAACCCCCCGAAGTTGGCCAGTTCGACGCGGGCCACAGGGTCCACGATCGAGAGGCGGCCGTCGTCCACGTAATCGCCGACGTTCATGACGTAGATCCGTCCATCCCCGCCGACCACGGCGAACTGCGGATTGCCGGGCAGCGGCAGCGGAATCGAATCGATCCCGACGGCCTTCGCGTTGGTGACCGGATCGATGACGGTGATCCAGCCTGGGCCGGCAGGCGCGTAGTTGACCAGGTTCCCGTTCAGGACGAAGACTTTCCCTCGGGTGGCGACCACGCCCTGCGGATACACGCCGACGGCCACGCTCGCCGTGTCGCCGGTCAGGTAGTTGATCCGGGTGACGGTGTTGAGCCCCGGATTCGCCACGTAGGCAATCGAATCGTTGACAATGGCCGATCCGGTGGCGAACGAACCGGCAGCCAGCGGGACGACGCGCGCGACCGAGCCGGTGGAGAGGTCCACGACGGTCGCGGCGTGGTCGAGCCCCATCGGCACGACCGCGTAGGCGCCGAGCGCGGAGACCCCGACCGGCGTCGGCGTCGTGCCGCCCAGCTCGATCTTGTAGGTCGAGCCGGTGGCGCCCACTGGCACGACGCTCAGCGACGATTCGAGCGAGTTGACGACGAGCACCACCTCGGAGGGCGCCGGAAGCGGCGCCTCGGGATCGGCGCACGCGGAGACCAGGGCGGCCAGGCACCCGACGAGGGCACGGCGCGGACGTGTGGATACCATCATTGCCACTCCAAGGAGATAGATACGACCAGCGTGCGCCCCGGTGTGGGGTAGCCGGCAAGGAATTCGGCGCGCGTGTCCAGCAAGTCACGGACGTCGGCCCGAAGCACGGCCGCGCCCAGCGTCCGCTCCGCTCCGACGTCCAGGAGTCCGAAGGATGGTCGTGGGTTCACGCCGCCGGGGTTCGGATACCGCTCACCGACCCAACGCCACCGGGCGTCCGCGCCCCATGCTCCGTCGGCCCACCCCGCCGACGCGCCCCAGGTCCCTCGCGGACGATACTGCACCTGGGCGCCATCGGGAACATCATAGGTGATCGGGGTCCAGGCCCCCTGCACGGCCAGCGAGACCGTGGGCACCGGGTGGATGCTCGCCGCCGCCTCCACCCCTCGGCGAATCACGTCGAAATTGTGCGGGCTCCAGATGAACCCGACCCCGGGGGCCCAGAGAATCATGTCGTCCACCCGGCCGTAGTAGCCGCGGAGCGATGCGCTGCCCGGAGCCCCGAAGAGCGACCAGTCCTGGTTCACGCCCAGCTCGACCTCCCACCGCACACGCTCCGGCCTGAGCCCGGGATTCAGCGCGACCCCGACTCCCTCCCGAAAGAATAAGTCCGCGAGCGGTGGGGCGGAGACCGCGCTCCCGATGGACGCCTGGACCGAGGTGGCGCCACGCTGCCATCCGGCATCGAGCCGGGCGCTCCCGAGCGGCAGGTCCTCGCCGGTCCAGATGTCGAGGCGCAGGGACGGCGTGAGCGTCCATGGCGACTGGCCGCCCGGGCGAAGCGTCGCCGTTCCCCGCAGCCCGGCCCGCGAGAATTGCGAGCCATCCTGCACCACGTCTCCCCCGAACCGGTCGTGCCGCGCGGAAGCACCCAGCGCGACATTCCCTGCCCACCCGGCCACCGCAACCGGACGCCCATGCGACCAATCAATCGTCCCGCTCCATCCCGCAGAGCGCGCTTCGTACGCCGGCCCGCTCGGCGGGGCCGAGTCCCGCACGGTACTCTGGAGGTACTGAAGCGACGCACTCCAGGTCGACGCGCCGCCGATCGTGACCCCGACGAACCCTGCCCCGTCCTCCGCCTCGGCGTATGGCGTTTCGTTGCCGACCGACCCGGGCAGGCCGCGCCGCGAAACGCTCGCCCGCCCCTGCACGTCGAATCGACCCCAGTGTCGGAACGAAAGCGAGCCGAGCCCGCCGCCCGCATTGACCCGGCGCGCCTCCCCACCACCCCGGTTGACGGGAACGCTGTACGGGTAGTCATCAGGGAGCAGCTCGCCCCTCAGGAAGACACGGGTGTCCAGCAGCATCCCCGACAGGGAGGCACCCGCGCTGCCGTAGCTCCCCACCCAGCCGGAGGCCTCAGGTCTCCCCTCTGCCTGGCTCCGGATCTCGAGGACTCCGCCAACCGCCACGCCCGCTCCGCCGGCCGACTGCGCCCCAGGCCGGACCTGCACCGAAGCCACATCCCGCGTGGCGAGCTTGCTCAGGTCCGCCCGGCCCGTCAGGGGGTCGTTGATGGAGAAGCCGTCCACCAGCACGATTACTTCCTCCGGGGCGCTGCCGCGCACCTGGGGCGAGGCGGCCCCGTTACCGCCGCTCCGCCTGACGACGATCCCCTGCCAGCCGTCGATCGCCGTGGCGAGGTCGGAACCGCGCCGGACCAGCGCAGCGCCGGCGAGCGTCATCGGCTGGCCGCCCGCCGCCTGGACCTCGAGATCGGGAAGCGTCACCGCCATCGCTTCCAGTCGCACCGTCGCCTCATCGTCCAGGCCCGGCAGGAGTTCGAGCCGCACGCGACGCGAGCGGTAGCCGACGGCGGCGACCACCATCACCGCGGTGCCGGCGGACGCGCCCCCGAGGACGAACCTGCCGTCGGGCCCAGACTGCGCCGAGAGCGGCCCGAGGTCCACGCGGGCGGCAGCGATCGGCGTTCCGTTCGCGGCGTCGAGCACCCTTCCGCGGACGGTGACCGGCGCCTGCGCGGCAAGCGCCATCGGCAACAGTGCCGAGGCGCATGCCAAGCGAAGCACCCCCCTCACCCGGCCTGCCCTTCCCCCGGCCGCAGCGGAACCAGTTGCGGAGACCCATCCCGCCATGCCGTGACCGCCACCGGCCACCGGAACACGGACGAGAGTACCGGCTCTCGCAAGACCTCGCCGGGCGTCCCGTGAGCCACCACCCGTCCCTCGTCGAGCAGGAGCAGCGAGTCGGCGTAGCGGGCCGCGAGGTTCAGGTGGTGGGTGATGACCAGCGCCCCCAGCCCACCGTCTGTCAGCGCCCGCACCAGCTCGAACACTTCCATCTCGTGCCTGACGTCGAGCGCCACCGTCGGCTCGTCGAGGAGCAGCGCCTCGGGTTCCTGGGCCAGCGCGCGCGCCACGCGCACCCGCTGCCACTCCCCGCCGGAGAGCGTG
Organism: uncultured Gemmatimonadales bacterium; assembly: GCA_963777835.1. Taxonomy (GTDB): domain Bacteria; phylum Gemmatimonadota; class Gemmatimonadetes; order Gemmatimonadales; family GWC2-71-9; genus SPDF01. The sequence continues at coordinate 653,928 of CAVZRK010000006.1, forward strand.
TCAGTCCGGCGCTCGCGCAGCGACCAGGCATCGCACCGCTCGAGGGCGCGACGGACCGCGGCGCGATCCTCCGTCCGCGCCGGCGCGAGGGGGCCGAGCCGCGCGTACCGCGCCATCAGGACCGTCTCCTCCACGCTCAGCGAGAAGAGGATTTCCTCCCGCTGGCTCACCACACCCACCAGGGCGGCGACCTCGGGCCGGCGCCAGCCCCCGAACGGCCGTCCCTTCAGCGACACCGTGCCGGCCTCCAGGGCCGCCAGCCCCAGGAGCGCGCGCAGGAGCGTGGACTTCCCGCTCCCGTTCGGCCCGACGACCGCGAGCAGGTGCCCTGGGGTTACGGCGCAATCGACGCCCTGCAACGCGGGGAGCGCCGCGCCGGGATAGCGGACCGTGAGCCCTTCCCCCCTGAGGATCATCGGAGCGATTTCCGCAGCTGCAGGGCGAAGATCGGCACGCCGATCAGCGCGGTGACCACGCCGACGGGGAGTTCGAGCGGACGGAACAGGCTGCGCGCGATGAGGTCGGAGAGCACCAGGAACGCACCACCCGCCAGGAAGGCGGCGGGAAGGAGCTGCCGGTGCAGCGGGACGCCCCAGCGGCGCATCACGTGCGGCACGACGAGTCCCACGAAACCGATGATTCCAGAGACCGCCACGGCGGCGCCGGTCAGCGCGGCCACGGAGAGATAGACGCGTCGCTTGAGCGCCTCCACGTCGGCGCCGAGATACTGGGCGTTCTCTTCCCCGAGGGTCAGGAGGTCCAGCCCGCGGGCGCTTCCGACCAGCAGTCCGAGCGGCACCAGCGCGTAGGACGCGAAGACCGCGACCGCCGGCCAGGAGGCCATCCCGAACCCACCGAGGAGCCAGAGCATCGCGCTTCGCAACTCGGAGGCGGACGCCAGCGTGATGACCGCGCTCATGAGGGAACCGGCGAACGCCCCGACCACGACACCGCCGAGCAGCAGGATATGAGGATCGAGCCGTCGCCCCGCGACGACGCTCAGCCGGTAGACGACGGCCACGGCGCCCAGCGCGCCGGCAAAAGCGGCGAGCGGCACGGCCCAGGGCCCGCCGAGATGGAGGGCGATCGCGAGCACGGCGCCCAGCCCCGCGCCGCCGGACAGCCCGACGAGGTAGGGGTCGGCGAGGGGATTCCGCACCAGGGCCTGCAGGGAGGCGCCGGCCACCGAGAGCGCCCCGCCCACCAGGAAGGCCAGCACTACCCTCGGCATGCGGAGATAGCGCACCAGCGCCGCCTCGCCAGTCGGCGCCGCGGACAGGGCACCGGCGACGCCGCGCCAATCGATGTCCACGGCGCCAACCGACACACCGGCAAGCAGGGCGAGGCACGTCCCTGCCAGGAGCGTCCACCACCGGCGCGTCGTCACGGCCGCGGCCCTGCGCGGAGGGCGGCCGAGAGGACCCGCAGCGCCTCCGGGCTCCGCGGACCGGGCCGGCTGAACAGGGCGGAGGGCACGTAGACGAACCGATGCTCGCGTACGGCGGGCACCGACATCCACTCCGCGCGCCGCGCGAAGGCAGGCATGCTGTCGCCGAGCACCAGCACGACGTCGATGTCGCGGCTCGCGATCGCCTCCAGGCTCACCGGTGCCGACGCGGCCGCCAGGTCACGAAAGACGTTCCGCCCCCCGGCGCGTTCGACCAGTTCGCTGAGGAAGCTGCCCGCCCCGATCACGATCGGCGGCTGGTCCCACGCGAGGACAAGCACGTTGCGCGTGTGCCCCCCCCCAGTGGCGGTGGCGCTGTCCAGCGCCGCCTCGAACCACCGGGCAAGGCTGTCGCCCGCTTCGGCCCGCCCACCGAGGGGGGCCAGGAGCCGGGCCAGCCGCGGGACGTCGGCGAGGCGGTCCGTGGTGACGAGCACGGTCGGGATGCGCTGGGCCCGCAATCGATCCGCCGCGGCGACGTTCTGCACCGAGTTGTAGAGGACTACGAGGTCCGGTCGTGCCGCGACGATGGCCTCGAGATTCGGCTGCAGGCCGTCGCCGAGGCTGGGGACCGCGCGAGCGGCGGCGGGGTAGTCGCACCAGGTTGTGCGGCCAACCACCCGGTCGCCGAGTCCGAGCGCGAAGAGCAGTTCCGTGGTGGCGGGGATGAGCGAGACGATGCGCGTGGCCGGGGTGGCGAGCCGGAGGGTGTCGCCGAGGTCGTCCACAGCGATGATGGCCGGCGCGCCCGGGGTCGACTCCCGACCGACGCAGCCGACCGCCCCGAGGAGGACGGTGAGGAGCAACCACGCGGAACGTCGAGTGAGGACCAACGAAAACCGCCCACTTCCGGGAGGGCGGCGATGGGCGGGACACGGCGAAGGGACGCCGGGGCACGCCACCTGTCCCTCCCCCGAGGGTACGTGTGGTGGCGCGAACGGAGAGGTCTCCTGGCTTCGGGCCTCCGCTCGCCTTCCCGGTTTCCCAGTGGCGTCGTGAGCGGAGAGAACTGCCCGTTACAGTGGCGGGGCCGCGCCGGAATTGCACCGGCTTCCGAAAATCTGCGTTCGCTTGCGATCTGTTCTGACCGCGCAAACCTACCGATGCGTGCGCCGGCGGGCAAGCGCGGCGGCCTTGAGCCGGGCGCGCTCCGCTTCGTATGCCGCCCACTCCGCCTCGCCGACCCTGTCTCGGCTCCCCGCATAGCGCGCGTCGAGCCGGGCGATCTCGTCCACCAGGTCGGCCGGGAGCGGCGTCGCCGCCGGCGCCACGTTCCGGGACTGTCGCCTGAAGGCCCAGGCGGCCCCGGTCGCGAGGGCCACCGCCACCAGCCCGACGAGCCAGTAGAGGAGGCGCCCCAGCGCCGCCGAGCCACCTGCAAACTCCACCTCAGCGGAGCCGCCGGTGGGTGGCGACGCCGTCCACCGGCGGAGGGTGCTCCCCATCAACTCGACCGGCGCCGCCGGTTCGAGTCCGGCCCCGTGGACGGTGGCGCCCTCCTCCTCCACGAGCACATCGAATGAATCTGCCGGGGCGATCCACGCCGGTCGGTCCTTACCGACCGGAAGCCGGTAGCTCAGCATCATGTTCTTGACGCCGGGCGCGATCGGCGCGAGGACATCCACCGTGTCGCCGCGGAACCGCACCGCACTCGGGCTGACGTCCCCCTCCTGCACCTCCGGCTGGAGGGCGCCGGCCGGAAGGATGATCTGCCACGACGGCGAGAGGGAGTCGCGGCCGATCCGGGTCTCGGCCCCGTCGTTGCGAATCGAGAAGAGATCGAGGATGGCCCGGCTGCCGGAGGCATCGGGGGGGCGGATGATCAGGTGCCTCGTGCCGAGCCGCACCGGAGCCGTGGACGACGTGTCCGAGACGACGATCCGGATACCCTCCACGCCCGGCACCCGCACCGGTTCCGCGAAATACTCGATGCCCGCGTAGTTCGCGCTGACGAGATAGATGGCGCTGGTGTCGCCGTCGGCCCGGAACCGGAACCGGCCGTCGTCGCCGGTGGTCGTGGAGTCGATGGCGCCCTGGGCGGTGCGGCTCACGCGGTGCAGCGTGATCGGCACCCCGCGCACGGGCACCGTGTCGGGGCCCTGGATGCGAGTGGTCTGCCCGCTGATGGCGAGGGGAAGCTGCCCGGTGAGGGGGCTCGTGCTCAGGGCCAGCGCCGCGCCCAGGACCGCCACCCGGCTACGGCGTGAAGCGGCCAAAATCCTGCGGATCGAGCTTCTCGAGATATTGCTTGAGGGACTCGGCGTCGAGCCGACGCTCGGGCGCCGGGGGCCCTGTGCCGCCGGCGTTCTGGTCGAGCAGGTCGTCGCTGGTGAAGATCGGGGCGTGAAGCCGCAGGGCGAGGGCGATGCTGTCGGAGGGACGGGCATCCACCTGCACCACCTGTTCGTCGCGACGAATGAGCAGTTCGGCAAAATAGGTGTTGTCCCGGACGTTCGTGATCGTGACCCGACGAAGCTCCCCGCCGAGGCCAAGGATCACGTGCTTGAGGAGATCGTGGGTCATCGGCCGCTGCGCCTTGACCCCCTGCATCTCCATGGCGATGGCGCTCGCCTCGGCGGGCCCGATCCAGATGGAGAGGACTCGCTCCCCGTCGCGCTCCTTCAGCAGCACCACGGGGCTGTTGGTGCTCTGGTCGAGGCCCAGATGCGCGACCTGCACCTCGATCATGAGGGCGCTACCGCGCTTCGCTCAACAGGGCGCGGACCCGGCTCGGCGCTTCCCAGGTGAAGAACTCCTGCGGCTTGCCGTTGACCTTCCCCTTGGCCGGCTTGCGGCCGAAGTGCCCGTACGCGGCGGTCGGGCTGTAGATCGGCCGCTTGAGCTTGAGCGCCGTGATGATGCCCCGGGGCGTCAGGTCGAACGCGCGCCCGACCACCCGCTCCAGCCGCTCATCGGGCATGACACCGGTGCCGAAGGTGTCCACCATGATGGAGACCGGCTCCGCCACGCCGATGGCGTACGCGACCTGCACTTCACACCGCCGCGCGAGCCCCGCCTCGACGATGTTCTTCGCCACCCAGCGCGCCGCATAGGCCGCGCTGCGGTCCACCTTGGAGGGATCCTTGCCGCTGAACGCCCCGCCGCCGTGTCGGGCCATGCCGCCGTAGGTGTCCACGATGATCTTCCGGCCGGTCAGCCCCGCGTCGCCGTGCGGTCCGCCGATGACGAACCGGCCGGTGGGGTTGATGAGGAACTTGGTGCGTCCGTCACCGAACCCGGCCTTCTCGAGCACCGGCCGGATGACGTGCTCGATGACGGCCTGGCGGATGGTGGACTGCGCCAGCTGCCGGCCCCCGTGCCGTTCGGCGTGCTGGGTCGAGACCACCACCGTACGCACGGCGACGGGCCGGTCGCCCTCGTACTCCACCGACACCTGGGACTTGCCGTCCGGCCGCAGCCAGTCCAGCTGGTCGAGGCCGTGCAGGCCCTTGCGGACGGCGGCGAGCCGCTCGGCGATCCGGTGCGCCAGCATGATCGGCAGCGGCATGCGCTCGCGGGTCTCGCGGGTGGCGTAGCCGAACATCATTCCCTGGTCGCCGGCGCCCTGTTCCTTGCCACCGGTCTCGTCGACGCCCATCGCGATGTCGGCCGACTGGCGGTCGATCGACGAGAGCACCGCGCAGGTGCGGGCGTCGAAGCCGTAGGTGGCGTCGTTGTACCCGATGCGCTCGACGGTCTGCCGCACGATGTCGGGGATGTCGACATAGGTCTTGGTCGTGATCTCGCCCGACACCATCACCATGCCGGTGGTCACCAGCGTTTCGCAGGCCACCCGGCCGTTCGGGTCGTCGGCCAGGATGGCGTCCAGGACGGCATCGGAGATCTGGTCGGCCACCTTGTCCGGATGGCCTTCCGTGACCGACTCGGAGGTGAAGAGGTACCGCTTGTGCTTGGCGCGCTTGGCAGTCATCGATCAACCGGAGAGGGAGAAGAGAGGCGACTCACGTGGAGGGAATACTAGTGGGCGGTCGGTAGGCCGGCAACGCGCCCGCCGGGTCGATCAACGCAAGGTCGAGGTGCGCTCCGACGGCCGCCCGAAGGATGTCCCGCACCTCGTCGGCCGTGCCGGCCTCGAGGGCGCGCGTCGCCGCCGCCTCGGCCGCCGCCGCCGGCACGCTGCGCACGATGAGCTTGAGCAGCGGGAGCGCGGGCGGCGCCACGCTCAACTCGACGAACCCGAGCCCCATGAGCAGCACCGCGGAAAGCGGTTCGGAGGCCATCTCGCCGCAGATGCTGACCGGGATGCCCGCGGCGCTCGCTGCCTGCTGCACGGTCCGGAGCTGCCGGAGGATGGCGGGATCCTCGGTCCGGAAGCGGTCCGCCAGGCGGGCGTTCCCGCGGTCCACGCACAGGGTGTACTGGGTCAGGTCGTTCGTGCCGACGCTGAAGAAGTCGGACACGGCGGCCAGCCGGTCGGCGAGGATCACGGCGGCGGGCGTCTCGATCATGACCCCGATCGGGAGCCGCTCGCCCACCGGCTCCCCCGCCGCTCGCAGCGCCGCCCGCTCCTGCTCGACCAGCTCCCGCACACGAAGCACCTCGTCCACGCGCGTGATCAGCGGCAGCATCATGCGCAGGTCACGGCCGACCGCGGCCCGCAGCACCGCACGGACCTGCGGCCGGAAGATCTCGGGGTGGTCGAGGCAGACCCGGATCGAGCGCCAGCCCAGGAAGGGATTCGCCTCCAGGGGCGCGTCGAAGGCGGCGGGGAACTTGTCTCCCCCGAGGTCGAACGTCCGCACCACCACCGGGATGCCCGGGAAACGCCTGGGCGACGCGGCGGAAGTAGTCGGCCTGCTCCGTCTCCGAGGGTACGACGGCCCGCCCGGTGAGGAGGAACTCGGTCCGGAGCAGGCCGACGCCGGCCGCGCCGTGCCGGACCGCGGGCTCGATCTCCTCCGGCAGGTCCACGTTGCCGCGGAGCGCCATCGCGCGCCCGTCCGGCGTGACGGCCGGCGCCGAGAGCCCCGCCTCGAGCTTGAGTTCCAGCCGGTGGCGGCGATGGAGCCGTGTCTTCGCCTCCTCGAGCTCTGGGCGGGTCGGCTCGAGGATGATCTCGCCCGTGCGGCCGTCGAGCAGGATCATCTGGCCGTCCCGGACCCGCTGCAGCGCGCCGGCCACGCCCATGACCGCCGGGATCCCGAGGGAATGCGCCAGGATGGCGGCGTGGGAGGTGCGCGTCCCCTCTTCGCTGATCAGCCCCACCACGTGCTCGCGGTCCAGCTGGACGGTGAGGCCCGGGGAAAGCTCGTGCGCGACGACGATCACCTGCTCGCCAAGCGTGCCCGACCAGGGCTCCCGCTCGGTCTGCCCCATCAGCTTCAGCACCACGCGCCGCTGGATGGCCGTCAGGTCCGTCAGACGCTCGCGCAGCTGCGCGCTCCCGGAACTGGCCCAGAGGTTTCGGAGCTCGAGCGCCTTGAACTCGTAGGCGGTCTCGGCGCTCAGCTGGTTCTTCCGGATCAGCGTGCTCGACCCCGCCGAGGAAGTCGGGGTCCTGCACCATCAGGATCTGCGCCTCGAAGATGCGCGACTCCTCGACCCCCGCCCGGACCAGCACCCGCTCGCGCAGCGCCTCCAACCCGTCGACCGCCTCCCGCACGGCGGCGTGGAGGCGGAGGACCTCTGCCTCCAGGTCCGATTCCTCCACCGTCCGGTCGGGCACCTCGGGGAAGCCCCAATGCACGACCATGGCGGCGGCGAAGCCGACCCCGGGCGAGACGCCCACCCCGACCAGTCGCCGCGAGTCGGTCACGATTCGCCGAATCCCTCGGCCACGAGCCCGGCGAGCGCGTCGAGCGCGGCCTCCGCGTCCGGGCCCTCCGCGCGGATCGTGATGCTGCTGCCGCACTCCGCCGCGAGCATCATCACGCCCATGATGCTCTTCCCGTTGATGGCGAGGCCGTCCTTCACCAATTCGATGTGCGACTGGAAACTCGACGCCAGCTTGACCAGCCGGGCCGCCGGCCGGGCATGCATCCCGAGGGGGTTGACGATCGTCGCCTGGCGTTCGATCACGGCGCGAACCTCGTCCAGAGAAGAGCGACCAGCGCGAACACCAGGCCGACCCGCAGCGACGTCCACCGGGCCCCGCCCCATCGTACCAGCGCGAGCGTCGCCCCGGCGGCGAGCAGGGTGACCGCCAGCCGGGGTCCGGCCACCGGCGACAGGAGCCAGGCCCCGACTACGGGGACCGCCAGCCCGGCCACCAGTCCGGCAGGCGCCGCGATCCGTGCCGCAGCCCGGGGAAGCCACGAGGCGGAAATGGCCGTGCCCACCTGCATCCCGGTCTCGAGCCCCGTCCAGAGCGCCCAGCGCGTGACCAGGAGGCGCGCCACGTTGTAGCCGACCACGACCGTCGCCAGCCCGACCGCTCCCGCGCCCAGCGCGACGCCCACCAGCGCCAGCGACATCATGATCGGCACGAGCCCGGCCCAGAAGAACTGGTCGCCCAGGGCTCCGAGCGGGCTGCAGAGCGCCGTGCGCAGCCGCCGGATCTGCGCGCCAGGGACGCCCTCGTACTCGGCGCGGGCCGACGCGCCGAGCGCCAGGCCGGCCAGGTACGGATGGCAGTTGAAGAACTCGGCGGCCCGCGCCGTCGCCTCGCGATGGTGCTCCGGCTCGTCGGATTCCAGGGCGCGAAGCAGCGGCTCCGCCGCGAACCCCATCCCGACGCCCGTCATCCGCTCGTAACTCCACGCCCCCTGGACGGCCAGGAGCCGCACCAGCGCGCGTCCCCTCCCTTTCATGCGGTCACCACGACGGCGAGCACGACCCCGGCCGCGAGGCCGACACCCAGCCACGCCAGCCGCCTGCCCCGGCCCGCGGTGCGGAGCGCGCCAGACAGCGCGGCGGCGAGCCCCACCCCCACCAGCACCGGCGTCAGGTACGTGGGCATGCGGACCGCTCCGCCGAGCTGATCGCGCGCCAACCAGGCGAGCGTGAGCGCCACGGCGGTCACCGCCAAGCTGCGCACCGCGTCCCGCGCCAGCCCGGCCCATTGCAGCCGCCGGATCGCGGCGGTGGAGCCACCGTCCAGCTCCGCCGAGTGGCGGTGCACGTCGCGGGCGTTTGCATGCCGCAGCCATTCGAGGGAGTACCCGGCCAGCATGGCCACGAGGAGCCCGAGGAGCGCCCCGACCCCGACGCCGTCCCACTTCGGCAGGCCGGCCGCCAGCAGGACCGCCCCGATCGCCGCGGGCCCGTATTCCGGGTACCGGCTGGCGCCCACCGGCAGGACATCGAGGGCGAAGAGTTCCAGGATGGCGCCCACACGCAGCCCCGTTTCGACGTCTCCGACGACCCACCCGGCCACCGCGGCCGATATCAGCGGGCGCGAGAGCAGGCCCTGCGGCACGCTGACCAGGTCGAGCCCGACCGCAGTCCCCCAGACCAGCAGGAGCCCCAGTGCGGCGAACGACACTTCGGTCACGCCAGGCCCTCGAGACCGACCGCGCCGGCGCCCGGCACGTCTTCGGCGCTGACGGCGACCCCGGCCGATTCGAGACGTCGCAGCTCCGCGAGTTCCTCGTCCGTGAGGTAGACGTACGGCAACCGCTCCGTCCGGCCGTCCCGGTGATGGATGCCGCCGAGGTTCACGGGCGGCGGATGGGGGACGTCCGCCAGGAGCCGGGCCATCGTCTCGATCTTGCCGGTGAGGATGAGGACCGCCATCGGGCCCGACTCCCACTCGGGCAGTCGCCGCCGTCCCTGCGCCACGTCCACGAACTCGACCTTGAGCTCCGGGGGCACCGCCATCCGGTAGAGGTCCTGTTCCCACCCGCTCGCGGCCACGTCGTCGTCCACCAGCACGATGTCGCCGATCCCGAGGGCGCGGGCCCATCCCAGCACCACCTGTCCGTGGATGAGCCGGTCGTCGATGCGGCAGAGTCGGATGGGCATCAGGGTGTGCGGATGGCCCGCTCGCCGGTGGCGACCGCCCGGGCGGCCGCTTCGGCGGGGGCTTCGTCCGGATGAAAGACGAAATCGATCAGCATGGCGAGGTTGACCCCGGTCACGACCTTCACGTTGGGCTCGCCGCGGAGGCGGTGCAGCGCGGCGAAGAGGCAGGACCCGCTGGCCATGTCCACGAACACCACCGCGGGCGCACCGCCGATCGCGTCCGCGATCCGCCGCTCGAGGCCGTCCCGGTCGCAGTCGGTGTTCGAGACGGGCACGAACCGGCCGGTCAGCCCGGTGATCTGCTCCACGGCGGAGACGAGCGCCTGCGCGAGGGCGCCGTGGCACACCACGACGCCGCGCAGCGGCTCACTCATAGTCTTCCTGCAGGTATTCCCGGATGCCCCGCTGTTCCTTCATCCGGCGGATCAGCCGCTCGTTGAACGACGCGGCCACGTCCACGCCGGAGTACCGGAGGAGGTGCATCATCGCCACGACCTCCGAGATGACCGTGAGGTTCTTGCCGGGGTTCAGCGGCACGATCACCTTCGGCACCTTCACGTCCAGGATCTCCACCTCCTGCTGGGTCAGGCCGGTGCGCTCCGCCTCCTGCGCGTGCTCCCAGTCTTCCAGCTGCACCACGACCTCGATCCGCTTCTGCTGCCGGATGGCCCGGACGCCGAACAGCGCCGAGATGTCCACCAGGCCGATGCCGCGGATTTCCATGTGGTGCTGCGCCAGTTCGTGCCCCCGGCCGATGAGCACGCCGTTGCCCCGCCGGGACACCTGGACCACGTCGTCGGCGACGAGCCGGTGCCCCCGCTCCACCAGGTCCAGCACGCACTCGCTCTTCCCGATGCCGGAGCGCCCGATGAACAGGAGCCCGACGCCGTAGACGTCGGCGAGCGAGCCGTGCAGCGTGGTGCGCGGCGCGAACGCCTCCTCGAGCACCGGCTTGATGCGCCGGTAGAACTCCGCCGTCTTGAGCTTGGTCTGGACGATGGGCACCTGCCGCTTCTCGGCGAGCGCCATCATCTCCGGCGGGACGGCCAGCCCCTTCGTGACGAAGACGACCGGGAGCTCGAAGCCGAAGAGCGCCTCGAGCGCGGCCTGGCGGCCCGCCGAGTCGAGCGAGGCGAGATAGGTGATCTCGGTCTCGCCGAACACGTGGATCCGGTTGGCGATGAAGCGGCTGGTGAACCCGGCGAGCGCCAGCCCGGGGCTCGCCACCTCCGAGTCCGGGAGGAAGCGGTCGAGGCACAGCGCCCCGGTCAGGCACTCCAGCTGGAGCGCCTCACCGCTACCCTCGACGAGGTCCCGGAGGCGGAGCGTCACGCGTTGTCCAGTTCGGTCGGCTTGCGATTGCGGAGGCGCCGGGTGCCCGGCTTCTCGAGCTGGCGGCGGAGCCGCCCCTCCGCCTGGTCGAGGGCCGACCGGTGGTCGTCGCCCCGCCCGGCGGCGATCAGGAGTTCCTCTCCGGCGGCGCGGAACCGGAGTTCCGCAGTCGGCACGCCCGCTTCGACGTCGAACAGGATCCCGACCTCCGCCGGCCGGCCGGCGCGGAGTTCGAGCCGGCCGGCGATCTCGTGGGCGCGCTCGCGAAGCTGTTCGGGCAGTTCACAGTGACGGGCGGTGACGGTGACGGTGACGGGCATGCATCCCCCCGTGAAGTTGACGGGTCAGCGGCTGCCGAGTTCTCGGAGATGAGCCTCGGTGCGGTCGGCCGCGTGGTCCCAGGAGTGTGACTCGGCGAAGCGCCGCCCAGCCTGACCCAGGCGCTCCACGAGCGCCGGATCGGCGGCGAGCTCCAGCATCCGGGCGGCCAGCGCGTCAGCGTCTCCATGGGGAACCAGATACCCCGTTTCGCCCGCCCGGACGGAGTCCCGGAGACCCGGGCTGTCCGACGCAAGCGATGGAGTGCCGCACGCGGCCGCCTCCACAACGGTAATACCCCACCCCTCCTTCGGCGAAGGGAAGAGATTGCCCCAGGTGCTGCGCAGGAGAGCCAGCTTGTGGGCCTCGTCCACGAACCCGTGGAACCGGACCGCCGCCCCCTGCCCCAGCGCGCTCGTGACCGCCTCGAGGCGGGCCCGATCGTCGCCGGTTCCCGCGATGTCGAGGGTGAGGTCGGGTCGCGTCCGCCGGGCGATTGCCAGGGCCCGGATGGCCAGGTCCACCCCCTTGTACCGCTTGAGGCGTCCGATGTACAGAAACGAGGGCGGGCTCGTGCGCCGGACGGTGGGATCTGGGCAGAACATGGCGGAATCGACCCCGGGGTGGATTACCCGGATGCGGTCGGCGCGCACTCCCCGTGCCACCAGGTCGTCCCTCGTGCTCTCGCTGATGGCCTGAAAGTCGGCCCGCCGGTACCCCCACGGGATCGGGAGCTCGGCGAGCCAGACCGTGGCGGCCATCGGCCAGGGCGCTTCCTGGAACGCGGTGGTGCCGAAGAGATGCGGCACCAGCACGCAGAACGGGCGGTCGGTCAGGCCGGCCAGGAAGAGGGGCAGCTTGTTGATGTCCTCCACGACCACGTCGGGCCGTTCCTGCGCCAGGGCGCGGCGGACGGCCCCCCTCGCGGCGAGCGCGAAGCTGTTCCTGCCCGCCACCCGCGTCACCTCGATGCCGTCCACCATTTCGACCGGCGTCGCGCCGGGCCAGCCGGAGCAGACCAGCCGCACCCGGTGCCCGCGGTCGGCGAGGCGCCGGAAGATCTCGAAGAGGTGGATTTCCGCGCCGCCCGCCTGCGGATTCAGGCGGTCGAGCCAGTTCACGACGAGGAGGTTCACAGCCGCCCGAGGGTGTGCGCGATCCGGTCGAGGACGCCGTTCACGAACGCCGGCGTCTTGGTCCCGCCGAACCACTGGCTCAGCCGGATCGACTCGTCGATCACGACCTTGGGAGGGGTCTGGCCCACTTGCAGCTCGTGGATCCCGAGCCGGAGGATGTTCCGCTCCACGACACCGATGCGCTCGACCCGCCAGTTGTCGGCGGCGCCCTGGATCAGGCGATCGAGCGATTCCCGGTTGGCAAGCACGCCACTGGCGAGTTCCTCCGCCCCGTCGAGCACCCGGGGCTCAGGCCCGGTGAGCCGTGCGAGCCCGCCCGCGGCTGCCACGGCGCCGGTGCCGGTGATCTCGCACGCGTAGAGGAGCTGGAGGGCGCGCGCGCGCGCGCGGGTCTCAGGCCGGAGCATCGGCTCTCCGGATCCGGGCGAGCGCGTCAGCCGCGGTGATGGCCGCCTCGGCGGCCTCGTATCCCTTGTTCCCCGCCGACCCGCCCGCGCGGTCGAGGGCCTGCTCCATCGTGTCCACCGTGAGGAGCCCGAACCCCACCGGGAGCACGTGGGTGCGAGCCACCGCGCCGAGGCCGCGGGTGGCCTCCCCCGCGACGAACTCGAAGTGGGGGGTATCGCCGCGGACGACCGCGCCGAGCGCGACGAGGCAGGCGTACTGGCCGGAGCGGGCCGCCTCCTCCGCGAGCACCGGGAGCTCGAACGCCCCCGACACCCAGAGCACGTCGATGTGGCGATCCGCGATCCGCGCGTCGCGGCAGCAGTGGCGGGCGCCTTCGAGCAGGCGGTTGGTGACGAGCTCGTTGTACCGGCTCACCAGGATGGCCACGCGTCCCACAGGGCCGAGTCGGCCGGCGTATTCGGGCATGAGTCTCAGTGGGCCAGGAGGTGGCCGAGCTTGTCGCGCTTGGCGGTAAGGTAGTCGGAGTTTTCGCGGGTCTGGTCGATCAGGAGCGGCACCCGCTCGACGATGTCGAGTCCGTAGCCCTCCACGCCCACCAGCTTGCGCGGGTTGTTGGTCAGGATGCGGATCGTGGTGAGGCCAAGGTCGCGAAGGATCTGCGCGCCGATGCCGTAGTTCCGGAGGTCTGGGGCGAAGCCGAGCCGTTCGTTGGCCTCCACGGTGTCGTCGCCGCCGTCCTGGAGCGCGTAGGCGCGCAGCTTGTTCAGGAGCCCGATGCCCCGCCCCTCCTGGTCGAGGTAGACGATGACGCCGGCGCCGGCCGCCACCACCTGGCGCATGGCGGCGTGCAGCTGCGCGCCGCAGTCGCAGCGCTGCGAGCCGAAGACGTCGCCGGTCAGGCACTTGGAGTGCATCCGGACGAGGATGTGCTCCTTCCCCTCGACCTCCCCGTGCACCAGCGCGACGTGCTCCGCTGCGTCCACGTCGTTCCGGTAGCCGATGACCCGGAACTCGCCGAACTCGGTGGGCAGCCTGGCGGTGGCGACCCGGTGGACCAGCCGCTCCTTCTGGAGGCGGTACGCCACGAGATCGGCCACAGTGACGAAGGTCAGCGTGTGCGCCTCCGCGAAGACCTCGAGCTCCGGCCGCCGGGCCATGGTGCCGTCGGGATTCAGGATCTCGCAGATCACGCCGGCGGGGGCGAGCCCGGCCAGGCGGGCGAGGTCCACGCTGGCCTCGGTCTGCCCCACGCGCTGGAGCACGCCGCCCGGCCGCGCGCGCAGGGGGAAGACGTGCCCCGGGCGCCGGAGGTCGGCCGCGACGGTGGCGGGGTTGATGGCGACGTGGATGGTGGCGGCGCGGTCGGCCGCCGAGATGCCGGTGGTGACGCCGAACCGCCGCTCCGCGTCGATGCTGACGGTGAAGGCGGTGCTCAGGGCTTCAGTGTTGTGCTCAGCCATCTGCGGGAGGCCGAGCTGGTCGCAGCGCTCGCCGGTGAGCGCCAGGCAGATCAGCCCCCGGCCGTGCAGCGCCATGAAGTTGACCATCTCGGGCGTCACGAGTTCCGCCGCACAGACGAGGTCGCCCTCGTTCTCGCGGTTCTCGTCGTCCGCCACGATGATGATCTTGCCGTTGCGCAGGTCCTCGATGGCCTGCTCGATCTTCGCGAACATCAGGTCTGCTCTCCGCGGCGCGCCAGGCACGCCGCCACGTACTTGCCGATGGTGTCCCCCTCGAGGTGGACCCGGTCGCCCACGCGACGGTCCCCGAGCGTGGTGTGCAGCAAGGTAAAGGGTATCAGGGAGACCTGGACCACGGTCCGACCCTTCAGCGCGTTGACGGTCAGGCTCACGCCGTCCACCGTGATGGACCCCAGCGGGATCGAGGCCTCGGCGACCGCCCGCGGCACCGTGATGTCGAGCAGCAGCGCGTCGGCCTGCCGGGCGATCCGGCGGATGCGCCCCACGCCGTCCACATGCCCCTGCACCAGGTGCCCCCCGAGCCGGTCACCGGCCCGCAGGGCCCGCTCCAGGTTCACCCTCCGCCCTGCCCGGTAGTTTCCGAACGCCGTCCGCTCCAGCGACGTGGCGACGACGTGCACCGCGAACGCACCCTTGAGCCGGCGCATGACGGTCAGGCACGCGCCGTCCACTGCGACGCTCTCGCCGAGGGCGAGCCCGCGCCAGGGAGCGCTGATCACCAGCGTCCGTCCGCCGTCCGCCGCACGCGCCGACTTCACGGTTCCCACCGCCGACACCAGGCCGGTGAACATCAGGCGCGATCCGCCACGAGGAGAGTGTCGGCGCCCAGGGCGCGCCGCTCCACGACGGTCCACCGCTCCGCAGTGGCCAGCTCCGCCCCGGGAAGGCCCGCCACGGCCGGGACGCCCCCCTCGCCGAGCCAGACCGGGCTCTGGATCCAGTAGTATCGATCCACCAGCCCCTCCCCGAGCAACGCGCCGGCCAGCTGCCCGCCCCCCTCGACCACGATCGATCCGACGCCCTGGCGCCTGAGCTCCGCCATCCCCTGCCGCAGGCTGCCGCTCCGAACGAGCCGCGCCCCGACCGCCTCGATCGCTTCCGCGCGCTCGCTCGAGAGGAGCGGGCCCGCCACCACGCAGGTGGGGCGCTCGCGTGCGGTGCGGAGCACCTCGAGCGTGGTGGGCACATTGCCCGTCTGGTCGAAGACGACCCTGAGCGGGACGACCCGTGGCTCGACGGCGCCGCGCACCGTCAGCGACGGATCGTCCACCCGCGCGGTAGCGCCCCCGACCCCGATCGCGTCCACCCCGGCACGGAGCCAGTGCACGAAGTCACGCGCCTGCTCGCCCGAGATCCACCGCGACCGTCCCAGCTGGTCCGCGATCCGCCCGTCCAGCGAGGTGGCGAGCTTGAGCGCCACCCACGGGCGCTCCGGCGTCCGGTACCCGCCGAGGAAGGGCGCATTCTGCGCCGCCGCCTCGGCACGGCGCAGTCCCCCTTCGACCGCCAGCCCCGCCGCGCGCAGCGCCTCCGCCCCGCCCATCGCCACGGGATTCGGATCCTCGAGGGCGAACACCACCCGCGCGATGCCGGCGGCGAGGATAGCCTCGGTGCAGGGCGGCTGCTTGCCCTGGTGGTGGCACGGCTCGAGCGACACGACGAGTGTCCCTCCTCGCGCCCGGGCACCGGCCGCGGCGAGCGCCACGCGCTCCGCGTGCGGGCCGCCGAACTCCCCGTGGAAACCCTCTCCCGCGACGGCGCCTGCGGCGTCGAGCACCACCGCGCCGACCAGCGGGTTGGGATGCACGCGCCCCCAGCCGCGCCAGGCGAGCTCGATCGCGCGCTCCATGACGACCTCGTCGGTCATGTCAGGCCGCCCGACTGCTCAGCCCGTGAACCGGACACCGTGCGACCCGGCCTCGATCCGTCCGATCACCCACGTCTCGATGCCGTCCGCCCGGGCCGCCGCCCGCGCAGCTGCCACGCCGTCCTCGGGCAGGACGGCGATCAGGCCGACCCCGAGGTTGAACACGTCGCGCATCTCGTCGGTGGTCACCTTGCCGGCCTCCTGCAGGAGGCGGAAGAGCGGCGGCCATTCCCACGTGCCGGGGTCCACCACCGCCTTGCACCCCTTCGGAAGCACCCGCACCAGGTTGCCGGGGATGCCCCCGCCGGTGATGTGGGCCAACGCGTGCAGCCGCGGGAGCACGGGCGTCACCGCCCGCGCGTAACTCCGGTGCACCGCAAGGAATGCGTCGGCCACGGTCATCCCGAGGCCGGGCCACAGGTCGCCGACGCCAAGTCCGAGATCCTGCGCGGCGATCTTGCGGGCGAGGGTGTAGCCGTTGGTGTGGAGCCCGGTGGAGGCGTAGCCCAGCAGGAGGTCGCCCGGCACGACGCCGTCGCCATGGAGCGCCTCGTCCTCTTCCACGACGCCGACGATGGTCCCGGCCAGGTCAAAGTGGCCGGGCGCGTAGAGCCCGGGCATCTGGGCCGTCTCACCGCCGGCGAGATCCATGCCGTGCGCCCGGCATCCGCGCGCCACACCCTCGACGATGTCCGCCAGCATCTCGATGCCGAGGCCGGCTCCCGCGACGTAGTCCATGAACGCCAGGGGGCGTGCGCCATGCACCAGGATGTCGTTGACGCTGTGGTTGACGAGGCACTCGCCCGACCGTGTCGAAGCGGCCGGCCTGCTGCGCCACCAGCACCTTGGTGCCCACGCCGTCGGTGCTCATCACGAGGGTCGGCTTCCGCATCCCGCCAGGCACCCGCACCATCCCGCCGAACGCGCCCACCCGCCCGGCGGTGAGCGCCGTGCGCGTGCTCGCGACCAGGCGCCCGATGCGCTCCTTGGCGGACTCGGCGTCCGCCAGGTCCACGCCGGCGGCGGCGTACTGCCGGGACTCGCGCGAGGCGCTCACGGGACCCGCTCCGCCTCGGCGACGTGGGTGAGGTCATAGAACGCGCGGACCCGCTGCTCGACGTCCACCGTCGTCACGTCGTCGAACCCCCGGATGCCGAACTGCGACACCGCAAATGACCCCATCGCGGCACCGTACACCATGGCCCGCCTGAGGTGGTCGCTGTCGGCCATGCCGGCGCGGGCCAGGTAGCCCATGAAGCCGCCCGCGAAGGCGTCGCCCGCGCCGGTCGGGTCGAAGACTTCCTCGAGCGGGAACGCCGGGACGTAGAAGGTGCGGCCCGGCTCGATGAGCAGCGCGCCGAACTCGCCCTGCTTGATGACCACCCGCTTCGGGCCGTGCGCCAGGATCCAGCGCCCCGCCCGGTGGATGTTCCAGTCGCCCGACAGCTCGCGCGCCTCGCTGTCGTTGACCATCAGGATGTCCACCCGCTTGAGCAGCTCCATCAGCACCGGCTTCTTGCTCTGGATCCAGTAGTTCATCGTGTCGCAGACGACCAGCGTCGGCGACGTGATCTGGTCCAGCACGCCGTGCTGGAGCTCGGGATCGATGTTCCCGAGGAAGACGAACTTGGCGGCGTGCAGCGCGGTCGGCAGGCGGGGCTGGAAGGTCGCGAAGACGCCGAGCCGCGTCTCCAGGGTCTCCCGGCTCTGCAGGTCGTACGAGTACTTGCCCTTCCAGCGGAAGCTCTCGCCGGCGGCGCGCTCCACGCCGCTCCAGTCGATCCCGCGGGCCGCCAGCCGGTCGAGCTCCGCCACGGGGTAGTCGTCGCCCACCACGCCGACGACGTGCACCCGGTGGAGAAGCGCGCCCGCCACGCTGAAGTAGACGGCGGAGCCGCCCAGCGCGTCGGCGGTCTCGCCGAACGGGGTGTGGATGGAGTCGAGTGCCACGCTGCCGACGACGATCAGGGTCATCGCGTCACATCCGGTCGGGGGCCGAAAGGCCCAGGAGAGTGAGGCCGTTGGCCAGGACGATGCGGGTGGCCCGCGCCAGCGCGAGCCGTGCGCGCTCCACCTCGGGCGGCTCGCCGAGGACGCGGCACTTGTGGTACCAGCCGTGGGCGAGCCGGGCGAGCTCCTCGAGATAGCCGGTGACCTTGTTCGGCTCCAGGTCCCGCGCGGCACGCGCCGTGACTTCGGGAAACGCCGTCAGCTTCTTGAGCAGTTCACGGTCCTCCGGCGCGGGGAGCGCGTCGAGGCGCACGTCCGCGTCCACCGCCTCCGGGGCGACGCCCGCCACGCGGAAGATGCCGCTCATCCGGGCGTGGGCCATCTGCACGTAGAAGACGGGATTCTCCTCGGTCTGGCTCTTGGCCAGGTCGAGGTCGAAGTTGAGCTGCGAGTCCCCGCGGCGCATCAGGAAGAAGTACCGGGCGGCGTCCGGTCCCACCTCGTCGACCAGGTCGCGCAGCGTCACGAACTCGCCGGACCGCTTGGACATCTTCACCTCGTCCCCGCCCCGCAGCACCTTGACCAGCTGCACCACCGTCACGTGGAAGAAGTCGTCGGGGTAGCCGAGTGCGCGGAGCGCGGCCCGGACCCTCGGCATGTAGCCGTGGTGGTCCGCGCCCCAGACGTCGATGACCCGGTCGAACCCCCGGTCGTGCTTGTCCACGTGGTACGCGATGTCCGGAAGGAAGTAGGTGTAGCTGCCGTCGCTCTTCCGGAGCACCCGGTCCTGGTCGTCGCCGAAATCGGTGGTCCGCAGCCAGAGCGCGCCATCGCGCTCGAAGGTGAGGCCGCGGGACGCGAGCAGCGCCAGCGTGGCCGGGATGGCCCCGCGGTCGTAGATCGCCTGCTCCGAGGTCATGACGTCGTACCGGACGCCGAAGCTGGCGAGGTCGCGGTCCTGCTCCTCGCGCTGCATGACGAGGGCGAGCGCCCGGCACCGCCGCACCCCTTCCTCCTCGGGCAGGTCGGCGAACTCCCGCCCTTCCCGCTCCAGGACCTTCACCGCGTCCTCGCGGAGGTACTCGCCGTGATAGCCGCCCTCGGGGATGGCGAACGGACGCCCGGCCGCCTCCTGCACCCGCGCCCAGAGGCTCTGGCCCACCCGGTCGATCTGCACGCCCGCGTCGTTGATGTAGAACTCGCGCGTGAGCTGGTGGCCGGTCCACTCGAGGAGCGCGGCGATGCCGTCCCCCAGCGCGCCGCCCCGCCCGTGCCCCACGTGCAATGGACCGGTGGGGTTGGCGGACACGAACTCGACGTTGACCCGGACGCCATGGCCGAAGTCGTGCCGCCCGTAGCGGGGCCCCGCCTCGACGATGCCCCGGAGCGAGGCGGCGAGCTCATCGGTCGCGAGCCAGAAATTGATGAATCCCGGGCCGGCGATCTCGGTCTTCTCGATCACGCCCTGCGGCAGGTCCAGCGCCTCGATGATGCTGGCGGCAACGGCGCGCGGCGGCGCCTTCTGCACCCGAGCCAGCACCATGGCCAGGTTGGTGGCCATGTCGCCATGACCCGCGTCCTTGGGCCGCTCGAGCACAAACTCGGCGTCCGCGGCGCCCAGCTTGGTGGCGACGCGCGCGAGCGCCTGCCGCAGCGCCTCGCTCACTCGGCCGCCTTCTTCGATCCGCCGGAAGACTTCGGCGCCGACTCCTTGGTGGCCTTCGGCTCCGGTTTCGCAGGCTTGGCGGACTCCGCCGAGCCGGAAGGGGAACCCGACGTTGACGTCGCCGGAGCGGGGCTGTCGCCTGCCTCGGCCTTCCGGGCGCCCTTGCCGTCCTTGCCGTAATCGGTGATGTAGAAACCGCTTCCCTTGAAGACCAGGCCTGCCCCGCCGGAGATCTGGCGAGCCGCCGGCTTGCCGCAGACCGGGCACTTGACCCGCGGCGATTCGGACATTTTGTGGATCTTCTCGAAATTGTGACCTGCGGTGCACTGATAGTCGTACGTCGGCATGCTGCTCCATCCGGTCTAAGTAAAGCCAAGTCCTAAACTTAGCCCCTCAGAGAGCAGGGTTCAAGGAAGGTTCAGCGGGCCGGTCGATAGCTCCCCCAGACGCTCCGGAGGACGTCGCTGATCTCGCCAAGGGTCGCCCGGCTCCGGACCGCGTCCACGATTGCCGGCATCAACGGTTCCGGCTTCCGGGCCGCTTCCCGGACGGCAGCCAATGCGGACTCCACCCTGGCGGCGTTCCGCGCAGCCCGCACCGCCGCCAGCCGTGCCCGCTGCCGGTCCGCCAGTTCGGCGAAGTTCGGCATCGCGATGACCGGCGGAGGCTCGGCGTCGGTGAAGCGGTTGACCCCCACCACGACCTGGGCGCCAGCCTCCTGACGCTGCTGCGCCGCCCACGCGCTCCGTGCGATCGCTTCCTGGAAATGCCCCTGCTCCACCGCGGCCGCCGCGCCACCGAGCGCATCCACTTCCTCGATCAGCGCCAGTGCCTCGGCCTCGATGCGGTCGGTCAGCGCCTCGACGAAGTAGCTTCCGCCCAGCGGGTCGATGACCTCGGCCACGCCGCTCTCGTACCCGAGAATCTGTTGCGTGCGGAGGGCGAGGGTGGCCGCCTCGGCCGTCGGGAGCGCCAGCGCCTCGTCGTAGCCGTTGGTGTGCAGCGACTGGGTGCCGCCCAGCACCGCCGACAGCGCCTGCACCGTCACGCGCACCACGTTGTTGAGCGGCTGCTGCGCCTGCAGCGTGACGCCGCCGGTCTGCGTGTGAAAGCGGAGCCGCGCGGTCTTGTCGTCGGCGCCGAACCGTCCCTGGACCAGCCGCGCCCAGAGCCGGCGCGCGGCGCGGAACTTGGCCGCTTCCTCGAACAGGTTGTTGTGCGCGGCGAAGAAGAACGAGAGGCGCGGCCCAAAGCTGTCCACCGGGAGCCCGGCTGCCACGCCCACCCGTACATACTCCAGCCCGTTGGCCAGCGTGAACGCGATTTCCTGGACCGCCGTGGCGCCGGCCTCCCGCATATGGTAGCCGCTGATGGAGATCGGGTTGATGTTCATCCCGCCGTCGGCGACGTATCGGAAGATGTCGCCGATCAAGCGAAGCGAGGGCGCCGGCGGGAAGATGTAGGTCCCGCGCGCGATGTACTCCTTGAGGATGTCGTTCTGGATGGTGCCGCTGAGCTTCTCCGGCGCCACCCCCTGCTCCTCCCCAACCACCACGTACATCGCCAGGAGGATGGCCGCGGTGGCGTTGATGGTCATCGAGGTGGAGACCTGGTCGAGCGGGATGCCCCGGAACAGCAGCGCGAGGTCGTCCACGGTGTCGATGGCCACGCCCACCCGCCCCACCTCGCCCTCCGCCAGCGGGTGATCGGAATCGCAGGCCCATTTGCGTCGGCAGGTCGAACGCGGTCGAGAGCCCCGACTGGCCGGCCGCGAGCAGGTGGTGAAAGCGGGTGTTGGTCTCCTCGGCGGTCCCGAAGCCGGCGTACTGGCGCATCGTCCAGAGCCGCTCGGTGTACATCGTGGGGTACGGCCCCCGCGTGAACGGGAACCGGCCCGGGGCACCGAGATCCCGCGCGGGCTCCCCGTGCCAGTCGCCGGGGCCGTAGACCGACTTCGGGGTCGCGTCGCTCATGTCGCGCCGGCCCCGTACTCCTTCATCGTCTGCGCGACGAACTCGACGTCGGCCTTCGAACCGATGGCCAGGGGCACGCGCTGGTGCAGCGACTCGGGCTGCAGGTCGAGGATGCGGCGGATGCCGTCGGTGGCCGCGCCGCCCGCCTGCTCGGCAAGGAACGCCATCGGGCTGCACTCGTAGAGCAGCCGCAGCTTGCCGTTCGGATTCTTCGTGTCCGCGGGATAGAGGAAGATCCCGCCGTTGATCAGGTTCCGGTGGAAATCCGCGACGAACGCGCCGATGTACCGGCTGTTCTTCCCCTTGATCCGTTCCGGCGTGTCGCCGTGGAAGCCGCGCACCGCCATCTGGCTGCCCCGGTTCCATCGCGCGTAGTTGGACTCGTTCACGCTGTAGTACTTGCCGACGTCCGGCGTCCTGATGTTGGGATGGGAGAGCAGGAACTCGCCGATCGTCGGGTCGAGCGTGAAGCCGTGCACCCCCTGCCCCGTGGTGTAGACCAGCATGGTGCTCGACCCGTAGATCACGTACCCCGCGGCCACCTGGCGGTGCCCCGGCTGCAGCACGTCGTCCATCGTGCCCCGCCCTTCCATCGACACCCGGCGATAGACGCTGAAGATGGTGCCGACCGACGCGTTCGAGTCGATGTTGGACGAGCCGTCGAGCGGATCGAACAGCACCACGTATTTCCCGGCGGGATACTCGGGCGGGATCGGGATCGGCGCGTCGTCCTCCTCGGAGGCCATCACGCAGACCCGGCCGGTGTGGTTGAGCGCGTTCTTCAGGATCTCGTTGGCGAAGACGTCGAGCTTCTGCTGCTCCTCGCCCTGCACGTTCACGTTGCCCATGGCGCCAAGGATGTTCACGAGGCCGGCTCGCCGCGTCGCGGCCGCGATCAGCTTGGCGCCGAGCGCGATGTCATAGAGCAGGTTCGACAGTTCCCCCGTGGCCTCGGGGTACTTGTGCTCCTGGTCGATGATGAATCGCTCGATGGTCGTGACCGCGGTCGTTCCGATCATGGCTCGCTCACTGTGCGCGTGACCACTCCCCGGCGGGAGCGGATGGTCATGGTCCTGCCGTCGGTGCGGACCTCGATGGTGCCGTCCCGATCCGTTCGGAAGACCTCCACCGCGGCGGCGGCCAGGCGCTCCATCGCCTCCGGCGCGGGGTGTCCGTATCGATTGCCCTCGCCCACGCTGATGATCCCGGCGGCGGGCCGCAGCTCCTCGAGCCACGCCGTGCCGGTGGACCCGCGGCTTCCGTGGTGCCCGACCTTCAGGAGGTCCGCCCGCCCCACCCGCCCCGCCAGCGCCGATTCGGCCGGCAAGCCCGGCGTCTCCGGCGAGGATGGCGCGGAACTCCCGGTACTCGACCAGCAGCACCAGCGAATTCTCGTTGAGGTCCTGCCCCCACCCGGCCCAGGCGGTATCGGGATGGAGCACCCGGAACCGCACGCTGTCCAGCACAAATGCGTCCCCACGTCGTGCGCGCATCCACGGTTCGGACAGTTCATCGAGCTGGGCCAGGAATCCGGCGTAGAGCGGATCGGCGCTCTCCAGCGCGGGATCGATCACCTCGCCGGCCGGAATTCGGCCGAGGACCGACGGCAATCCTCCGAGATGGTCCGCATGCGCGTGGGAGAGCACCATCGCCTCCAGCCGCCGCACCCCGTGCCGACGGAGGAAGGGCACCACCACGCTGCGGCCCGCATCGGAGGAGGGCCCCGACGGCCCTCCGTCCACGAGGATCCAGCGCCCAGCGGGGGTCCGAATGGCGGCGGCGTCCCCCTGCCCCACATCGAGAAAATGTAACGCCAGTTCCGACCCCTCGTCAGGTCGAATTCGGAAGGCTGGAAGGGTTGTGCCGAGGATCCAGCCCCAGACCGCCACCACACCCACCCAGCCCAGCCGGCGGGCGGCCTCGCCACGAGTCGTCCGGTGCAGGCTCCAGACTGCGGCGGTGAGCAGCGCGGCCCACGGAATCGCCGACGCCAGCCGCGCGGGTACGACCAGATGCCCGCCCGGCACGACCGCCCCCCACCGTGCGATCTCCTGCAGCACCCCCAGCCCGAGGCCCGCCCCTGCCGCGAGCGGGGCGGCGAGCGATACCGACACCGCACCGATGGCAAGGCTCGCCATGACCGCCGGCACCACGACCGCGGCCAGGGGGATCGCCACCAGGTTGAGCCCGATCCCGATGAGCGCCACGGAGCCGAGCGCGGCCGCCGTGATCGGTGCGGTCGCGAGGGTGGCACCGACGGACGTGGCGAGGGTGCTCGTCACGCCGCCATTGCCGAGCCGTCGCGACGACCAGGCCGAGAAGGTCACCGCCCCCCAGAGCGCCGCGATGGAAAGCCACCCGCCCAGGTCGAGGACCGCCCAGGGGTCGAAGAGCAGGACGACGACCGCGGTCGTGCCGAGGAGGGCGCCGGCATGGGGCATTCGCTGTCGGCTGCGCTCGATGGCCAGGATGACGATGAGCGCGGCGGCGCGCGCGGCCGGCGCCGGCCAGCCGAGGAAGACGGTGTATGCCACCGCGAACGAGGCGGCTGCGAACCCGGCGCGGGGACGCCCGACGCCGCCGAGCCGGAGGAGTACAAACACCCAGCCGGCCAGCACGCCGAGGTGGAACCCGCTGATGGAAAGCAGGTGCACCAGTCCGGCGGCGGCGAAATTCTCGAGAAGCTCACGGTCGAGGTCTCCGCGCCGGCCGACCACGAGCGCATCGACCAGCGGTGCGCGCCGGCCGAAGAGGCGACCGGCGCCTTCGTGGATGCCGGTGCGCAACCGATCGGACACTCCGGCGCGATCGTCCATTCCCCGCACCTCGGCGACCACGAGGATGCCGGAGGGCCGGCCGAGGCGCCCTTGGCGTGGGCGCCACCGTCCGGCCGCCTCGATTTCCGTCCCAGCCGGCGCCCGGAGCGTTCGCGGCCACCGCACGGCGACGGAGCCGCCGCAGCTCGCCGCGGGAAGCGTGGCCTCCGTTCTCGACCCTCCCGAATCGATCGGCTCCTCGGCACGGAGCGTCAAGCACGAGCTGCCCGGCAGGCAGGGTGGCGGCACAGCTCGCCGCGTCCCTCACACGGGCGAGGCCGCCCGCGACGAGTCCGAGAATGACGGCCCCGGCGCACAGCATCCGGGCACGACCGCGCTCCCCGATCAGGACGGGGAGCACGAGCATCGGCAGGATGATCGGGGCCGGAAAACGCGCGAGGCCGGTCGCGAGACCGGCCCCGTAGGCGAGTGCAATGCAGGCGGAGAGCGGGGGCCTCATGGCCCCTCGGTGCTCACTTGGGCGGTCGGGCTGCCCGGCCGCACCGGGGCGACAGGGTCACCTTTCGGAAGCCCTCCATCACATGGATCTCGATCGTGACCCGCGTCTGATCCTTATCGAGATTGAGTTCCGTGACGACCTTGCCCTCCACGCTCGCCACGTACCGGGCGGGCAGTCGGTTCAGGGCATACACCAGGACGTCGCTCCGGCAGACTTCGCACCCGCAGAAACCGGGGAAATGCCCCTTCAGCTGATCGTACGCCGTGACCACATGCTGCTCAACGAGGTTGTGGATCATAGGACCGCCAGTTGGGGGGCGACGACCGCGCCCGTGAACGTGGATCCCGTGGTCCCCGTCAGCCGCACCGTGCGATACTCGCCGATGCTGTCAGGGGAGAGGTCCAGCACGACCAGGAGGTTCGACCGGGTACGCCCGAGCATCTGCCCGCCCCGGCGCGCCGGGCGCTCGACGAGCACCTCGTGCACCGTGCCAACCCGGCCGGCGTTCCGCTGCCGGGTCCCGGCGCGCACGTGGGCGATCAGGCGCTGCAGCCGCTCGGCGCCGACGTCCTCCGGCACGTGACCGGGGATCCGGACCGCCGGCGTGCCGTCGCGCGCCGAGTACAGGAATGTATACGCCTCGTCGAACCCTGCCTCGCCCACCAGGGACAGGGTGTCGGCGAAGTCCGCCTCGGTTTCGCCCGGAAACCCGACGATGATGTCGGTTGAGATCGTGATGTCGGGCATCGCGGCCCGCAGCTCGGCCACCACCTCGAGGTACCGCGCGCGCGTGTAGCGCCGGAGCATACGGCGGAGCACCGCGTCCGACCCGCTCTGCACCGGCAGGTGCACATGCTCACAGACCGCCGGGGTGTCCGCCATCGCCTCGATGACCCGTGGCGTGAAGTCCGTCGGGTAGGGGCTGGTGAACCTCAGTCGGCGCAACCCGTCCACGGCGCCCACCGCGCGGAGGAGGTCTCCGAAATCGTGGGTGCCGTCGTGATAGCTGTTGACGGTCTGGCCGAGCAGCGTGACCTCGGAGATCCCGGCGGCCGCGAGGTCGGTCACTTCGCGGACCACCTCCGCCAAGCTGCGACTCCGCTCGGGGCCGCGCGTGTACGGAACGATGCAGAAGGTGCACTTGTAATCGCAGCCGCGCTGGACCGTGACGAAGGCCATCGGGCCCGGCTCCCGGACCTGCGGGACGTCCTCGTAGTGCTCCCACGAGCGGAACTCGGTGTCCAGCACCCGGCCGCCGCCGAGCGCCTGCCGGATCAGGTCGGGCAGGTTGCGGTACGCGTCCGGGCCCGCCACCAGGTCCACGCGGGGGACCTGCGCAAGCAACGCGGGGCCGAGGCGTTGCGCCATGCAGCCGACGACACCGAGCACCGTTCCCGGCCGCGTGAACCGCTGCAGTTCGCCCACCCGTCCGAAGACCCGCTGCTCTGCGTTGTCGCGCACGGCGCAGGTGTTGACGAGCAGCACGTCGGCGCCCTCGGGATCGTCGGTGGCCTCGAACCCCTCCCGGCGGAGCGCCCCCAGCATGAGCGA
This sequence comes from uncultured Gemmatimonadales bacterium, assembly GCA_963777835.1. GTDB lineage: Bacteria > Gemmatimonadota > Gemmatimonadetes > Gemmatimonadales > GWC2-71-9 > SPDF01. The sequence continues at coordinate 680,256 of CAVZRK010000006.1, forward strand.
CGAGTCCGCCACGTTCATCTGGCAGCCGTACGTCTCGATGTAGACGCGGCGGGGGGCGGGTGCCGGCTCCATGTCAGGGCTTCAGCGTGAGGCCGAGGGAGAGAATCCAGGCGTCTTCCGAGAATCCACCGTCCGCCTTCCGCCACACGCGCTGGAGCGCCAGGTCGGCGGCGGCGTGCCCCTTCGCGAAGCGCACGCCGGTGCCCCCGGCAACGCTGAATTCGGTCGGCTGCTGGCCCGGCGTCAGGGGAAACGGCAACTGCCTGCTCCGGATGTCCGACGCGCAACGGGAAGCTTGCCCGGCTGCGCCGGGTTGGTCGCGATTTCGGCCCCGAGCGAGGCGTTGAAGGTGTTCTCGGCGCCGACGCCCCCATTGGCCACGATCTCGGCATTGGCGTCCGCCCACGTGGTGTAGGACACCTCGGCGTTGATCGTGCCTCGCGTGCCGAGCTGATACTGTGCGCTGCCGGCAAGGGTCCAGGGGAGCTCGTAGGTGTAGGCCTCGAGGGAGTCCCGGTCGACGTTCATCTGGCCGTCGTGCCGCACCATCGCGGTCAGAAGGAGCGGCTCGATCGGATGGTAGACGGCGCCGAGGCTGAAGCCGACGGCGTTGTAGGCCAGCTCCGAGCGCTGGCGCACCGGCGTGAAGACGGAGTCCGAGAAGGTGCGATTCAAGTAGAAGCGATTCGAACCGGTGATAAAGTGGAAGCCGAACCCCAGCGCGATGGTCTTGCCTCCTCGGTACCCGACCGCGAGGCGGAAGTCCGAGGTGCCGCCGCGCGACTCGAGCGAGTCGCGGAAGCCGACCGGGACACCGTTGACGACGGTCGTGTCGGTGGTCACGAACCCGAAGTCCCGGTCGGTATAGGTCCCGAAGCTCCCGGCGAAGTAGTACGGCGTCTCCTTGATCCGGTTCACCACCGTCACGAAGGGAACCCCAGCGTCGGACCCCGAGCCTTCGCCGCCCGGCGAGGTGCTCGAGCGCCAGTTCTGAACGACGTTGAACCCGATACTGAGCCCGATGATGGAGGTGATCGCCGCGGGGTTGGTCCCGGACATCCCGTCCAGCATGCTGCCGCTGCCGTTCATCCCCACCGCGCGCGTCGAGATCGGCGACTGCGGGATGCCGAGCCCTCGCACGTCGAAGATGCTCGCCTGGGCCGCCGCGCGGCCGCTGACTCCGCACAGGAGCACGAGTCCCACCACGATGCGTCGCACTCAGGGCTCCTCGAAGCCGAGCGGGTACACGTACGTCAGGCGAAGCCGCGGCGCTCCGGAGGGACTGCGGGTGGACGCGAAGACCGGCAGGGTGAACGACGACGCCTCGGGCTGCAGTGACAGGAAGAAGGCCTGCGCCGGGCGGGTCCCCTCGACGACCTGCCAGGTGCGCACCAGGTCGATCACCTCGAGCGTGACGCTGTCGGCGGAGCCGACCGTCACGGCCGTGGTGGAGGCGAGGAGCGGGACGAGGGGCGACTTGCCACCCTGGTCGCTCAGGACGCCGCGCGCGGTCACGGTCGTCCCGATTCCCGGGACGCCGGCGATGGGCACGGTCGGGGTCAGCAGGAGCTCCGCGCGCAGAATTTCCACGCCGACGATGACGCTGTCCGGGATGCTGAAGCGCACGATGAAGCGCGCCGACGGCGCCCCGCCCACCTGCAGCACGTCCGGATCGGGCGCGGGAGGGTTCTGCTGCACGTAGGTGTCGAACGCCGGGACGCGCTGGATCGGGGCGGGTTGCTTGGTGGAATCCACCTCGGGCACGCTGATGTACCAGGTGATCCTTGGCAGGAAGCCGGCCGCCGTGGTGCTTCCCAGTTCCACCCCCGTGGCGGAATCCGCCGTGACCGATACCGCAAGGGCGATGACGCCGCTGTCCGCGGCCGGGATCGCGACCTTGATCAGGTCGGCGCCGCGGAACACCACCTGCACGTTTCCGTTCTCCAGCGTATCCGGCACGGTGATGCTGTCGAGGAAAGTCGCAGGGACGACGTATCCGTACACCTCGGCGAAGGTGATCCCGCTGTCGACCGTGACGGGGGCCCGGTACACCTGGAGCGCGATGCCGGTGGCGTCCGGGTCCCGGGCGAGCACCCCGAGGGAGATGCCGACGCTGTCGACGACGAAGGCATAGAGGGAATCGCCGATCCGGACCGAGTCGGGAAACGCGCCGAACCGCATCGTGGTCAGGTACTGATCAGCCGGCTCGGCGGTCGAGACGAGCAACCCGGTGCCCTCACCAGGCGCGAGGTATCCGAAGTAGCTGCTGTCGCCGTCCACCACCGCGTCGATGACCGTGTCCCGGATGACGATGTTGCCGCCGGGACAGGTCTGCGGGCAGGACCCAGGCGTGGTGAAGTCCTCGGTGCACCCGAGCAACCCCACCAGGGCGGCGCCGCAGGCGCCGAGGGCGAATCGCCGGAGGGTGAACCGGCGGAAGAGAACGTTCAAGTTGCCTCGAGACGGTGCGAGGTGAAGGCATCCGGCAACAACTCCGACAGGACCCACCGGTTCGCCTGCGCGGGCCCGACCGCCTCCACCTGGAGGCCAACCCCGAATTCGGCGAGCATCTGCCGGCACGCCCCGCAGGGCGACGCCGGAGGGTCGCTGTCGCTGACCACCACGATTCGCCGGAACTGGCGGACGCCGGCGGCGACGGCGGACACGAGCGCGGCGCGCTCGGCGCAGATGGTCAGTCCGTAGGAGGCATTTTCCACGTTGCACCCCACGAACACACGGCCATCGGCCCCCTCGAGCGCGGCGCCGACCCGGAATCCGGAATACGGTGCATACGCCAGCCGCTGCACGGCGCGCGCCGCCTCGAGCATCGCGTCAGCCATCCAGGATCTCTCCCAGGAATGAGCGGCCGGCGTCCAGCGGGTCGGCGCCGAGGTACTCCGCCACCGTCTGGCCGATGTCGGCAAAGGTGGCGCGCTCCCCCAACGCCGCCGGTCGGACACGGGGGCCATGCACAAGCAGGGGCACCCGTTCACGCGAATGGTCGGTGGACGGCGTCGTCGGGTCGTTCCCGTGGTCCGCGGTAAAGATAACGAGGTCCTCCTCCCGCACCCGCCCCAACATCCCGGGGAGCGCCCGGTCGAGTTCGCGCAGCCCGCCGAGGAAGCCGGTGACGTCGTTCCGATGCCCCCACGACTGGTCGAACTCGAGGATGTTTGCGAAGATCAGGCCCCGTGGCATCGCCTCCAGCGCCGAGCAGATCAGGTGGTATCCCTCGGCGTTCGTGGCGGCGTGCACGCTCGCGATGTTCCGGCCGGCAAACAGGTCGTCCACCTTGCCGATCCCAAGCCTCGGCACGTGCCGGTCGGCAAGCCGGTCGAGCAGGGTCGGCCCCGGCGGCGGCGAGCTGAAATCCTTCCGGTGAGCGGTCCGGGTCCAGGCGCCAGGCGACCCGACGAAGGGCCGTGCGATGACCCGGGACACGCCGTGCGGGGGGCGGAGCAGGTCCCGGGCCGCCTGGCAGGCGGCGTAAAGTTCCTCCAGCGGCACCACGTCCTGATGGGCCGCCACCTGGAAGACGCTGTCCGCGGAGGTATACACGATCCAGGCGCCGGTGCGCCGGTGTTCCTCGCCCAGTTCGTCGAGGATGGTGGTGCCCGAGGCGGCCTTGTTGCCGATGACCCCTCGGCCGGTGCGGCTGGCGAATTCCGCCACCAGTTCCGGAGGGAAGCCACCCGGATAGGTCGGGAACGGGTGCTGGAGCGGCAGGCCGCAGATTTCCCAGTGCCCTGTCGTGGAGTCCTTGCCCGCCCCGATCGGCTGGCAGGTGCCCCACGCCGCCGTCGGCGCGACCGCCGGCGGTACGCCGGCCAGGGTGGCACAGTTGCCCAACCCGAGCGCCTCCAGGTGCGGCAGCCGAAGGCCACCCGAGGCGCGGAGGGTATTGCCGAGCGTGTCGCTGCCGGTGTCACCGTAGGCATCGGCGTCGTGCGCCTGTCCGATGCCGAGCCCGTCGAGCACGATGATCGCGGCGCGACGACTCATTGCGACGGCGCCCCCTGGACGAATCGGAACCGGAGGGCCGTCAGCACTTCGTCGAGCAGCTTCTGTTCGTCCGGGTCGAGGCGCCCTGCCGTCTTCTGCTGGAGCATGCCGAGCGTGTCGATGAGCGCCTGGCCGACCTGGCGGGCGTCGGCGGCGCTGAGCCCCTCGGCCCCCGGGGGCAGCTTCCCGGCGAGCGCTCCCTCCGCCTGCTGGGCGAGTCCGAGCACCAGCGACATGAAATGCTGATTCATCCGTCCCCTCCGTATCGCCGGGAGACCCGCGGACCGAGCCCCGTCAGGAGTTCATAACTGATCGTGCCTGCCGCGGCCGCCTGCGCATCGAGCGAAATTGCGCCGCCGAAAAAGGTGGCCGTCGTGCCGATCGGCGGTTCCGTGTCACCGACGTCCACCATCGTGAAGTCCATGGTCACCCGCCCCGCGATCGGCTGGACCGCGCCGGCGATCTCCACGGCACCCTTCCCTCCCAGCGAGCGCGGCACACCGTCGGCGTAGCCGGCCGCGATGGTGACGACGGTGGTGGGTCGGGCGGCACGCCAGGTGGCGCCGTAGCTGACGGTGTCCCCCGGTGCCATCCGCCGGGTCGCGACCACCGGCGCCCGCAACCGCACCACCGTCTCGGGCGTCCTCGCGCCGGCGGCTCCGCCGTACAGGAAGATGCCGGGGCGGACCAGGTCGCCGGCGAATCGGGCCCCCTGCAGTGCGGCCGCGCTGTTCGCGGCGTGCACCATCGCAGGGCGCCGCGGCAGGGAGTTGACGACGGCGTTCAGCCGGTCCCACTGCGTCACGACCGACTCCAGGTCGGTGTCCGCGGAATGAAAGTGGGTGAAGACCCCCTCCCACCCCTTCGCGGCGGCCAGGAGTCTCCCGGCCTCGCCGATCAGTTCCCGGTCTCGCCACGGAAAGCCGAGGCGAGCCATGCCGGTGTCGATTTCGACGTGAAACGGGCGATCACCCCTCGCCAGCCAGCGCCGGAGCGACTCGAGATCGCCGATGACGGGACGGAGGTCGTCGTGCATGCATGCGTCCGCCCCTTCGTCCGTCACCGGCCCGAACACGATGATCGGCCTCCGGATGCCGGACCGGCGGAGCGCCACCCCCTCCTCCACGGCGACTACGCCGTAGCCCCAAGGGTCCAGCGGCTCGAGCGCGCGGGTCGCCTCTGCGGCACCGATGCCGTAGGCGTTGGCCTTGACCATGGGTAAGAGTCGGGAGCCGGAGACCGAGAGCACGGTCCGGGCGTTGGCGACGAGGGCGCCAAGGTCGATATCGGCCCAGGCACGGGCCGGCGGGATCGGATTTGACGCGCTCACGAGACGGCGGGTATGATACCGTTCACGGAGGATAAATGCAAGAGAATTCAGCGCTTGGACGTGCCATGGAGATGGTCAGGGACCTGCGTGTCCGGTGCCCGTGGGACCGGGCCCAGACCCGTGAAACGCTGCGCCCCTACCTTGTCGAGGAAGTCCTCGAAGTCGACCAGGCTCTCGGCGCCGGCGACCCTGCCCTCCTCAGGGATGAGATGGGCGACTTCCTGCTCCACCTCGCCTGGCAGCTCGTCCTGGCGGAGGAGCTGGGCGAGTTCACGGCCGCCCAGGTGGCGGACGACCTGGTCGCGAAGATGCGACGCCGGCATCCCCACCTCTTCGACTTGGGACCGGCCGAGCCTTGGGAACAACTCAAGCGCCGCGAGCGCCCCCGAGGCACGCTGGAGGGCCTGCCTCCGACGCTGCCGCCGCTGCTTCGCGCCTACCGGCTCCAGGAGCGGGCGGCATCCGTCGGCTTCGACTGGGACGACGTGCAGGGGCCGCTGGACAAGGTGCGTGAGGAACTGGCAGAGGTGGAGGAAGAGCTGCCGGCGGCGGCGGGGCAGCAGGGCAGCGGGGCCGCGGGGCCGTACACGGAGCACAAACCGCCCGCGTACGCGCCGGACGAACTCGTGGATGAACTCGGGGACCTGCTCTTCGCAGTCGTCAACCTGGCGCGGAAGGCGGGCGTGGCGCCGGATGTCGCGCTGGACCGCGCCAACCGGAAGTTCACGGAACGATTTCGTGGGGTCGAGCGTCTCGCCGCCGAGCGCGGCCTGGACCTGCACTCGGCGGGGCTGGAGCGACTGGATGCGTTGTGGGACGAGGTGAAGGAGACTGAGGACCGGGGACTGAACGGGTACAGTCGGTGGATCTGCCGCGGAAACGCGATTGACTCCCTGATGTGCGGGTTGCCGCAGATCCAGGCAATGGTGCGCTCGACGCCCAGCCCGAACCCGCTGTGCACGAAGGTGCCGTACTTCCGCAGGTCGAGGTACCAGCGATACGCCTCGGGGTCGAGCCCCTGCGCCACGATCCTGGCCAGGAGCCGGTCGTGGTCGTCCTCGCGCTGTGAGCCGCCGATGATCTCCCCGTAGCCCTCCGGCGCCAGGCAGTCGTTGTTGAGCACCGTGCGCGGATCCTCGGGGTTCTCCTTCATGTAGAAGGCCTTGACCCCCTTCGGGTAGTTGTACACGAAGATGGGCCGGTCGTATTCCTTGGCCAGCAGGGTCTCGTCGTCGCCGCCGAGGTCCTTCCCCCACTCCATGTCCGAGCCGAGCCCGTTGAGCTTGGCCACCGCGTCGGTGTAGCTGATGCGCGGGAACGGCCCGACCACCCGCTCCAGCGGCGCGGTGTCGCGCTCGAGCTCCTTCAGTTCCTCCAGCGCGGCGGTCCAGCACCCGCGCCACGATGGCGGCGATGAACTCCTCCTGGAGCCGCATGTTGGCATCGGAGTCGTTCCAGGCCACCTCCGGCTCCACCATCCAGAATTCGGTGAGGTGACGCCGGGTCTTCGACTTTTCCGCCCGGAAGGTCGGCCCGAAGCAGTACACCTTGCCGAGCGCGGCCGCGGCCGCCTCGACGTACAGCTGCCCCGTCTGCGCGAGGTACGCCTTGCCGAGGTCGAAATAATCGGTGCTGAAGAGGTTGCCGGCCTCTTCCCCGATGGAGCCGGTCAGGATCGGGGTGTCCACCAGCACGAAGTCGCGCTCGTAGAAGAAATCCCGGATGGCCTGGACGACCTCGTTGCGCACCTTGGCGATGGCCACCTGGCGCCGGCTCCGCAGCCAGAGATGGCGGTGTTCGAAGAGGAAGGTGCTGCCGTGTTCCTTGGGCGAGATCGGGAAGTCGGGGCTCGCCCCGAGCACCTCGACGTCGGTGGCGGTCAACTCGTGGCCGCCGGTCGCGCGGGCGTCCGCCCGCACCACGCCCGTCACGGCGACGGAAGTCTCCAGGGTCAGCTCGGCCACGCGCGCCCAGATCGCGTCCGGCACGTCCCGCTTCGAGAACACCGCCTGCAGGTACCCCGACCCGTCGCGCAGGACGACGAAGGCGATCTTCCCGCTGGACCGGGTCGTCGTGACCCAGCCGCGGACGGTGACCGACTCACCGACGTGACGATGCAGTTCGTTGACGCGCGCGTAGGGCATGGGACTCGGCCGCGGTAAGGGTCGAAGAGGGTAGCATTCTACACCCGCTACCCGACGCGGAACAACTCCGTGGCCCGCGGAAAGCGCGCCAGTGCGCGGGCCCGAATCGGCTGGTTCGCCGTGCGCTGCAGCATCGGATCGGCGGCCAGCACCTGCCCCGCCAGCTCGCGGGCCCGCAGCAGGAGGTCGGTGTCCTCGGGGAGCCGCGCGTGCCGCACCTCGATCCCGCCCGACTGCCGCGCGCCGATCAGGTCGCCCATGCCCCGCTCGCGGAGGTCGAGCTCGGCGATCGCGAAGCCGTCGTTCGTGGCGGCGAACGCCTTCAGCCGGTCGAGGGTCCGCCCGCCGGGCAGCAGGATGCAGTGACTGTCCCCCGCCCCGCGGCCGATGCGCCCCCGCAGCTGGTGCAGCTGCGCCAGGCCGAACCGCTCCGGGTGCTCGATCACCATGACCGTCGCGTTCGGCACGTCGATCCCCACCTCGATCACGGTGGTGGCCACGAGCACCTGCACCGTCCCGTCGCGGAACCGGCGCATGACCCGGTCCCGCTCCTCAGCCTTGAGGCGGCCGTGCACGAGCGCCACCGACAGGTCCGGCCACCGGGCGGTGAGCATCTCGGACATCGTCGTCGCCGCGCGCAAGTCGGCCTTCTCCGATTCCTCGATGATGGGGAGCACCACGTAGGCCTGCCGGCCCGCCCGACATTCCGCCTCCACGAAGGCCAGCACCCGCTCGCGGTGCTGCTCGCCGCGGATCTCGGTCCGGACGGTTCCCCGCCCCGGGGGGCGCTCGCGCAGCATCGACTGGTCGAGGTCGCCGTAGAGCGTCAGGGCCAGCGAACGCGGGATCGGCGTGGCGGACAGGAGCAGGACGTCAGGCGCCGATCCCTTCCCGATGAGCGCCGCCCGCTGCTCCACGCCGAATCGGTGCTGCTCGTCGATGACCACCAGGCCGAGACGCCGGAACGCCACGCTTTCCTGCATGAGGGCGTGCGTGCCGACCGCGATGCGGGCGCCGCCCTGGCCCAGCCGGGCCTTCGCCGCCTTCTTGGCGGCCGCGGGCATCTTGCCGAGCAGGAGCTCGGGCACGATGCCGAGGGGCGCCAGGAGCCCGCCGAGCGTGCGGGCGTGCTGTTCGGCGAGCAGCTCGGTCGGCGCCATCAGCGCGGCCTGGAAATCGTTCTCCACCGCAAGCAGCATGGCGAACAGCGCCACGACCGTCTTGCCGGTCCCCACGTCGCCCATCAGCAGCCGGTGCATCCGCTCCGGCGCCGTCATGTCGGCGGTGATCTCCCTGATGGCCTGCTTCTGGTCGCCGGTGAGCTGGTACGGGAGCGCCGCCTTGAGCGCCGTGGTGAGGTCGCGACGCACCTCGAACGCGATACCGCTCCGCTGCCGCTTGGCGAGGGTCCGCGCGCGAACCAGCATGAGCTGCAGGTCGAAGAGCTCGTCGAACGCCAGCCGCCGGCGCCCACCCTCGGCCTCCGCGATCGTCGCCGGCCGGTGCACCTGGCGCAGCGCCTCCGCCAGCGGCGGGAGTCCCAGCTCCCGCCGGAGCGGCTCGGGAAGGACGTCGCGGACGAGGGGCAACAGCTGGTCGAGGTGCCGGTCGACCAGGGCACGGATGAGCTTGTGGCTCATCCCCTCGGTGGCCGGATAGACCGGCAGCACCCGCCCGCTCTCCGGCGCCATCGTCTCGTCCTCGTCTGCCAGCACCAGGAACTCGCTGGGCGCGAGTTGCCGCCCGTGGTAGAAACGGACAGTGCCAGCCACGAGCAGCGTCTGGCCGACCTGGATCGTCCGGTCGAGGAACGCCTGCCCCGGCCACGCGCACTCGAGCACCCCCGAGGCGTCACGCAGCACCGCCCGGAAGATCCTGAGCCCCCGCCGGGTCGGGACGATCCCCTTGTCCACCACTTTCCCGATGCACGCGACTTCCTCGCCCACCCGCGCCCGCGCGAGCGGGCTCACCGAGGAGGCGTCGAGGTAGCGATGGGGGAGGTGCCAGAGCAGGTCCTGGGTGGTGACGACGCCGAGCCGCGCAAAGGCGTCCGCGCGTCGTTCACCCACCCCCTTGAGGAACTTCACGGGGGTGTCGAGCCGGAGCGCGGGAGAAGCGCTATCCCTCGTCGGCAAGGAGGTGCCTGGCGAAGTCCCGGGGGTCGAACGGGACGAGGTCGTCGACGCTCTCTCCCCGTCCGAGGAACCGGATCGGGACGCCCAGTTCGCGTCGCAACGCCACCACGGCGCCGCCTCTCGCCGTGCCGTCGAGCTTGGTCACGATCAGGCCGGTCGGCTGCACCGCCTCGGCGAAGAGCCGGCCCTGCTGCACGGCGTTCTGCCCCACCGTCCCGTCGAGGACGAGGAGCGCCTCGTGCGGCGCGCCCGGTGCGCGGCGGCCGACGACGCGCGCCACCTTCCGCAGCTCGTCCATCAGGCCCTCCTGCGTGTGCAGCCGGCCCGCGGTGTCCACCAGGACCGTGTCCGCCCCGCGGGCGATGGCCGCCTCCACCGCGTCGAAGGCGACCGCCGCCGGATCGCCCCCGGCGGCACCGGACACGCAGGGCACGCCGAGGCGCGCCGCCCAGACCTCGAGTTGCGCGATGGCGCCGGCGCGCCAGGTGTCCGCCGCGGCGAGCAGGACCTGTCTCCCCTGCCCCTGCAGCCGGTGCGCGAGCTTGGCGACGGTCGTCGTCTTCCCCACGCCGTTCACCCCCATGACCAGCACCACTGTCGGCCCCGCCGCGGCGCGCACGATCTCGCCGGACCCCGCCGGGGGCGCGAGGAGCTCCGCGATCCGGTCGATGAGCGCTTCGCGGAGATCGGCCTCCGACTTCCACCGGCCCCGGCGGACGCCGTCCTCCAGCACCGCCATGAGGTCCATGGTGGCCGGGACGCCGAAGTCGGCCTCGAGCAACAACCGTTCGACCGCCTCGAGATCGGCGGCGTTGAACCCCCGGACCATGGCGCCGACGTCGGTGAGCGCCAGCCGCTTCAGCCGGCCCCAGAGGCCGAGCTTCTTCTGTTCGGTCACGCGGTCGCGTTTCATGGGGGGAATCTAACGCGGGGACTCAGCGCAGCCCGAGCCGGCGGCGCGCGAACCACTCGGCGGACAACGACAGGAGCACGAGCGCGTAGAGCCAGGGCCACTGGCGGGCGCTGGTGCGCCCTGCGGCGGCGGCCGCGGTCATGGCGCGCGGCTCGACGGCAACCGGCTGCGGGAGCCACTCCCGCGACCAGGTGTCCACCGCGACGGTCCCGGTCCCGCCCCGAGCCCCCCCGAGGCGATACCGGTACGTACCCGGGGGCAGCCAGAGCGATGCGCGCCCGTCGCCGCCGAAGCGGAGCGTGTCCTGCCGCATTATCCCAGCCGACTCCAGCGACACGGGAACGGACAGGCTGGAATCGCTGGTCCGCTCGAACGTGACGGGCAGCCCCTGGTCCACCACCCGGTGGACCGCCCGCGCCTCGGCGCTTCCTCGATCCGGCTCGGCCAGCAACCACGACACCGTGGCCGCCATCATGGCGCGGTACACGTCGCCACTCGGGCCGCCACGAAACGCCCAGCGCCAGAATCCGTCGGCGCCGATCGTCACCTCGCGTCGGCGACCGACCTGGCGACCAAGGACGACCGGCCGTGCGGCGCCGCGACGCCCGGCTTGGACGGAGAGACCGACCCAGTCTCCGCTGCCGACCGCGAGTGCCTCCGCGTCCGTCACTGGGGGGAGGGAATCGACGGGCACGCCCAGGAAGGCCAGGCCGATCGGCGAGATCGGTGCAGCGGAGGCGTACCACTCGCCGGCTGGCCCGCCGGCATCGGGCCACCGGAGGAGCCCGCGAGCCCCCGTGCCCTCGTCCATGCCGCGCGCCGCACCCCGGACCACCAGCAGGTCCGCGCCCCGAGCCGCGGCGCGCACCGTCGCCGCGGGAACTTCCCGAAGCCCATCCATGTCCCGCCACCGCTCGCCATCGAGGCGGACATAGCCGCGGACCGGGAGGTCGGCCACCTCGCGCAAGGTCCGGTACAGAAACCGTGCGTCCCAGTCCCCCGGGCTCGCCAGCATGACGACGCCCGGCGTTCCGCTGAGTTCCACCGCGACCGTCCGGGCGTCATCGCGAGGCTCGCGGTCCGCCGCGTTCTCGATGCGCACCCGGAGCAGCTGCGTGCCCACGGCGAGGCCCCGCGTTCCCGACACGAACCGGACCGCCACCGTCGCGCCCGGTGCCACTGTCGCGTCCTCGCGGGCGAGGACGCGCGTCCCGGACAGGAGGACGACCACGGCGGATTCCGGCGAGTCGGCCCCGGTGAGTTGCACATCGGCGGTCACGACGATGGTGTCGCCGATCGTGGCGCGGGCCGGCGCGCTCACCTCGGTGATGGCCAGGTCCCGACCGCGCGGACGCGGGAGCACGACGATCCCGGCGGAGGCGAGCAGTTCCGCAGGGATGTCAGGGACGTCGCCGAGTTCCCCGTCGGTGACGATCACGATCCGTCGGCCAATCGCCACCGCGGCGGCCAGCGCGGGCCCGAGGTCGCTCCGCCCCCGGCCGGGGACGGAATCGGTCCACGGACGCGCATCCCCGAACCAGCGCACCCGACCGAGCGCGGCCGCGGTGTCGGACGCGGCCTGCCACTGCCCGGAATCGGCGGTCATGCTGAGCGAGGCGTCCAGCAGCACGAGCGGAGGCCGGGAATCAGCCGGGCCGGGGCAGCCCGGATTCCCCACCAAGGCGCCGAGCCCGCCCCACGCCACGGCGCGACAAAGCATCGGCACCCAGCGCCGCGGCCCCCTGGGCTCCAGGCGCAGATACGTCAGGAGTGCGATGGACGTCGCCAGGGGAACCAGGAGGAGGGTCAGCATGGAGGTCTGCGAAGTCCTACGCGCGCGGCGGCGTCAGGATTCGGGCGAGGCGGGCCGGCGAGGCGACGTCAGTCGCCGAGCTGCGCGAGCGGCGAAACGGGGGTGGGATGGAGCAGCGCGGTGAGCCGGCTCCGCTCCGTGTCGAACGCGGGGCGGTCGGCGGCCGCCACCGGCTGCCCGTTGCCCAGGTCGAGCCGGCGGGCATCACGGGCGACGCCGTTCACGCGGAATTCGTAGTGCAGGTGCGACCCGGTGGCGAGGCCCGTCGCGCCGACCCGGCCGATGACCTGCCCCTGCTCGACGCGCGCGCCGGAGCGGGCCAGGATGGCGCTGAGGTGGCCGTAGCGAGTGGTGATCCCGTTCGCGTGACGCACCTCCACCAGGTTGCCGTACCCGCCGGAGTACCCGGCCTTGATCACGACGCCGTCGCCGGCCGCGAGCACGGGGGTGCCGTAGTCCGCCGCGTAGTCGGTGCCCTCGTGCCGCCGGGCGAAGCCAAGGACCGGGTGGCGGCGGGAGCGGTTGAAGCTGGACGAGATCCGCCGAAACTGGAGCGGCGCCCGCAGGAAGGCGCGCTTCAGGGACTGCCCGTCGGCATCGTAGAACGAGGCCTTCCCGTCGGCGGTCTCGAACCGGTACGCGGTCAGGCTCTTGCCGTTGACCGTGAGGTCGCTGGCCAAAATCCGTCCGAACCGGACCTCGCCCTCTTCCGACACCAGCCGCTCGATGAGCACCTGGAAGCGGTCTCCGGCGCGGATGTCCCGGGTGAAGTCCACCGACCAGGCGTAGACGTCGGCCAGGTCCCACGCCAGCCGCTCCCGCTCGCCCCGCCCGAGGAGCCGGTCGTCCACCCCGTTGTCGAGCGCCACGTACAGCGAGTTGTCGATCGGGCCCCCGACCTGCACCACCTCGGGATACCACATGATCGGCTGGACCTGCGTGGTCCACCCGCTGTCCGCCCGCTCAAACTGGAGCCGCTGGGCATCGCCGGTGCGAACGGAGAAGGCGGAGGGGAGGGAGTCGAGCCGCGGACGCCGAAAGTTGAAGACGAGGCCGGAGCGCACGCGGCGGGGATCGAAGTTGGAGCGCGCGGCGATTTCCTGGAGGTTGAGCCCGACGATGCCCTGGCGCGCCAGCAGTTCGGAGACGGTCTCCCCGCGGCGCAGCGTGTCGGCGCTCTCGGCCCACGCGTTGCCCACGACGATGGGGGGGGCCACCATCATGCGCTTCCACGGCCAGGAGCCGGTGAGCGAGGCCCAGGCCCCGAACAGCACGATCGCGAGCGCGACCAGGAAGCGCGGAACCTTCATCAGTCCATCTGGCGGCGGATGAAGGTCGGGATTTCCATGTCCGGCACCTCGGAGGACGACGACGCCCGGCGCGGCTCCGGCCGCGCGGCAGGCGCCGGCGCCGGGGCCGACAGCGGCGCGGGGGTCGCCGCGCGACGCGGGGTCGGGAACGGCAGGATCCCGGGGGCCGAGCGGCCGGCGTCGTGCGACATCGCGCGGTCGAAGCCCGTCGCGATGACGGTGACCCGCACCTCGCCCTGCATGGCCGGATCGTTGTCGGCGCCGAAGATGATCTCGGCGTCGTCGCCGACCGCGTCGTGGATGATCTCGTTGATGGTGCTGGCCTCGCCGAGCGTCAGGTCGTTGCCGCCGGTGATGTTGATGAGCACGCCCGTGGCGCCGGCGATGGAGACGTTGTCGAGCAGCGGGCTGGAGATGGCCTGCTGGGCGGCTTCCATGGCGCGGTTGTCGCCGCGGCCGATCCCGGTGCCCATCAGCGCCGCGCCGCCGTTCTGCATGACGGTGCGCACGTCGGCGAAGTCCACGTTGATGATGCCGGTCGAGGTGATGAGGCCCGCGATGCCCTGCGTGGCGTGCAGGAGGACCTCGTCGGCCTTCTTGAGCGCGTCCTGGAAGGGGATCCCCTTGCCCACGACCGCCAGGAGGCGCTCGTTCGGCACGACGATCATCGTGTCCACGTTGTTGCGCAGCTCGGCGATGCCCATTTCGGCCTGCCGCATCCGCTTCCGCCCCTCGAAGAGGAAGGGCTTGGTCACGATGCCGACGGTGAGCGCGCCGATGTCCCGGGCCACCTGCGCCACGATCGGCGCCGCCCCGGTGCCGGTGCCGCCGCCCATGCCGCAGGTCACGAACACGAGGTCCGCCCCCTGGACCGCGGCGATGATTTCATCGCGGTTTTCCTCGACCGCCTGCCGGCCGATCTCGGGCCGCGCGCCGGCCCCGAGCCCGCGTGTCAGCTTCTTCCCGATCTGGATCTTGAGGTCCGAGCGGGAGGCCGTCAGGGCCTGGGCGTCGGTGTTGACCGAGATGAACTCCACGCCCAGCAGGCGCTCCTCGATCATGCGGTTGACGGCGTTGCCGCCGCCGCCGCCGACGCCGATCACCTTCATCTTGGCGCTTTGGGTGACCGTTTCTTCGAGCTCGAAGATCATGGGTGTGTCCTCTCAGGCCCGGATCAGAAGAAGTCCTGCAGCCAACGCTTGACTGGAGCGAGATACTTTTCCACCTGTGTCCCGCGGCGCGTGCCGCTGCCGAAGCCGCTGCCGAGCGCGAGTTGCCTTGCGCCGTACAGGGCGAGTCCGGCCGGGACGACCATCCGCGGCGTTTCCACGCTGTCCGCCAGCCCGGTGAGCCCCTGCCGCGGCACGCCCACCCGCACCGGCATGGCGAACACCTCCCGGCCCAGCTCCACGATGCCGGTGGCCTGCGCGCCGCCGCCGGTCAGGATCACACCGGCCGGCAACCGCTGGTGGTAGCCCGCGCGGGTGATCTCGTCGAGGGCGTACTCCAGCACTTCCTGCAGGCGCATGTGCATAATATGCGCGAGCACCCGTCGGTGCGCGCTCCGCGCCCCCTGGCCGGGGGTGCTCGGCAGCTGGATCACGTCGTCCTCGGGCACCAGCGGCTCGTAGGCCGCCCCGAACCGTTCCTTGATCCGCTCCGCGTCCTGCTGCGTCACCTGGAGCCCGTGCACCAGGTCGGCGGTGACGTGGCCCCCGGCGCAGAGCAGCGAAGCGGTATGGCGGATCTTCCCGCCGTGAAAGATCGAGACGTTGGTGGATCCGCCGCCGAGCTCCACGATGGCACAGCCGAGCTCGCGCTCGTCGGGGGTAAGCACCGCGAGGGAGGCCGCCAGCGGCTCGAGCACGAACTCCCCGACGCTGAACCCCGCCCGCTCCACGGCCCGCCGGAGGTTCTGGAGCACGCTCGAGAGCACGGTGACCAGGTACACCTCCGCCTCCAGCCGTGACCCCGTCATCCCGATCGGCTCGCTGATGCCGGGCTGCTGGTCGATGATGTAGTCCTGCGGAATGGCGTGCAGGAGCTCGTGGTCCCGGCCGAAGGAGACGTTGCTGGCCATGTCGTTGACCCGGGCCACGTCGCCGGTGCGGATCTCGTCGCCGGTAACGGACACCATCCCGTGCGAGCTGCGCCCCGCGACATGCTCACCGGCGATGCCGCAGTACACCGTCCCGACTTCGACGCCGGCCATCCGCTGCGCGTCTGCCATGGCCTTGGCGATGGCCCGGGTCGTCTCCTCGAGATCCCGCACCACCCCACGGCGCACGCCGGCGGTCCGCTCCACCCCGACCCCGAGGATGCGGGCGAGCGGGTCGCGGGAATCGCCGGTGGCCTCGGCGATGACGGCGACCGTCCGGGTCGACCCGAGGTCCAGCGCGGCAATGAGCCGCTGGGGAGAAGCGCTCATCCCGGACGCCCCCGCCCGCGGACGACGACCTGTCCGGCGAACCGACCATCGAGTTCTGCCCACGCGCGGCCCTGTCGGCCGAGTACCTGTTCCGCTGCCATCACCGCGCGAATGACCTCCGCTGTCACGTCGGGACGGAGCCACAGTCGGCGCCCGCCCAGGTCCACCACCACGTCCCCGCGCTCAGCGGTGGCCGTGACCACTCTCGAAAATAACTCCGGATCGATTTCCTGCAGGCGCCCGAGCACCCTGGCGACCGTCGCGTCCGGCTCGTCGATGACCGGCAGGTCGGGAGCGGCCACCGCCGGGTCGAACGGAAGGAACTTTCCGTTCCGCCCGACCATGCGCAGCCGGCCATTCCGGGACGCCAGCGCCACCGCCCGCGCTTCCGTAACCGTCACCACCAGCGTGCCCGGGAGCCGGCGGTGCACCGCCGCGGTCCGGATGCCGGGCAGTGACAGCACCCGCGCCGCGTAGGGGTCGAGGTCGTCGAAGAGATTCCCCCGCGGAGGAATCCGCATGGCCGCCACGATCTCGGCTGGCGTCGCCGCCGTCACCCCTACCAGTTCGACCCGGCGGACCTTGAAGAAGCCGATCTGCCGCAGGAGCACCGGGCCGCCGAACCAGACCGCCGACCCTGCCGCGAGAAGTGCGAGCCCCATCAGTGCGGGGCGGGTCCACGGCCTCATCCGGCGCGCAACCCGATGGCCAGCTCGGGGCCCAGCCTGGTGATGTCGCCGGCACCCAGGGTCAGGAGGACGTCTCCGGGAACGAGCAGCCGCCGCACCACATCCGCGACCGCCGACCGAACCGGCGCAAAATGAACGTCGGCGCCCGCGGCACGGGCCGCCTCCACCACCAGCGACCCGCTGACGCCCGGGACCGGCTTCTCCCGCGCGGCGTAGACCTCGGTGACCACCGCGACGTCGGCCGCGGCCAGCGCCCGGCCCATGGCCGCGCTGTGGGCCTGGGTGCGGCTGAAGAGATGGGGCTGGAAGACCGCCACCAGCCTCCGCCCCGGAAACGCCTGCCGCGCCGCCTCGAGCGTGGCGACCAGCTCGGTCGGGTGGTGGGCGTAGTCGTCCACGAGTGTCACGCCGCCCGCATCGCCGAGGCGCTCGAACCTCCGCCCGACTCCCCGGAACTCCGCCAGGGCGCCGAGGGCAGCCTCGACGGACCCGCCAAGCGCGTGAACCACCCCAAGGGCCGCCGTCGCGTTCCGCAGGTTGTGGAGACCCGGCACCCGAAGCCGGAGTGTCACGCCGTCCCGACCCGGGAGCCGCACCGTGGCCGAGGTCCACTCCTCCTCCTGCCGAACGGCCGAGATCCTGAGTTCCGCGTCCGCCGCGGAGCCGAACCGCAGGGTGCCAGGGCCAAGCCTGGCCGCCAGCCGGGCGGCGCCGGGGTCATCCACCCCGACGAGGCGGATCCGCGCGCGGCCCGCGAAGGTGGCGAACGCCTCCTCGAGCGCCTCGAAGGAGCCGTAGCACTCCAGGTGGTCCGCTTCGACGTTATTGACGACCGCCACCTCGGGGTGCAGCGCGAGGAAGGCCTTGTCGTACTCGTCGGCCTCGACGACGAAGAGCGCGTCGCCGTCAAGCCGCGCATTGCCGCCCCACTGCCCGACCCGGCCGCCCGCCAGCCCGGTCGGTGCAAGCCCCGCGGCGGCGAGCGCCTCCGTGGTCATCACGGTGGTGGTGGTCTTGCCGTGCGTTCCCGCGATGCCGACCACGGTGCCACCGGCCACCAGCTGGGCCAGGGCCTCCTTCCGCGGAACGACCGGAACGCCCAACTCGCGTGCCCGGACCAATTCCGCGTGGTCCGCCGGAACGGCCGCGGTATAGACCAAGGCTCGTGCCCCGACGGCGTGCGCCGGATCGTGGGCGCTTGAGACCTCAGCGCCAAGCGCGGCCACATCGGCGGCACCGCTCGGGTCCGGGTCGCACCCGCTCACCGCGACACCCCGGCGGCGAGCGATGAGGGCCAGAGCGCTCATCCCGGCCCCGCCGATGCCGACGAAGTGCACAGGCCGGGGGTCCGAGGGGTTGAATAAGTCCATTGGAATTGAGCTAATGTAAAATCTTATCAAGAGTTGCGAAAGAGCGGGGCTACCCCAAAAGCGTCAAAAGATGCGACACGATGTCGGCCGATGCGGTCGGGCGGCCCCGTTTCCGGGCCGCCTCAGCCATGGCGGTCCGCCGGCTCGTGTCCGCAACCAGGCTCGAGATGGCGGCGCCAAGCGAGCGTGGCGTCAGCGCGGACTGCAGCAAGACCTCGGAGGCACCCGACGCCTCGAGCGCGCGGGCGTTGGCCGTCTGGTGATCGGCCGCCGCCGTCGGCAGCGGGATGAGGATGCTCGGCAGTCCCCACGCACAGAGCTCGGCGCAGGTCATCATCCCTGCCCTCCCCACCACGAGGCTGGCCACCGCAAAGGCGTCGGCGATCGGGTCGAGAAAATCGAATACCTGAACGTCTGGCGGTCGGTGGTGGGGCGCGAATTTCGCGTACGACCCCCTCCCGGTGGCCCAGAGTACGTGGATCCCGGCGCCGCCGCCGCTCCCGAGCCACCCGGCCGTGGCCTCGTTGAGCGCCACCGCCCCCTGGCTGCCCCCCGTGATCAGCACCACCGGCCGGTCGTCTGAGCAGGCCGAAGCGCCGGCGCGCGGCGGCGGTACGCAGTGGATCGGGAGGATTGATCGGGCTGCCCGTGTCGAAGACCGCGGTCGTCGCCCCCAGGCGGACGTGCCCCTTGGCCTCGGGGGCGCCGAGATAGATGTGCCGAACGCGGCTGCTGAGCAGCCGCGTGGCGAGCCCGGGAAACGCATCCTGCTCCAGGATTGCGGTCGGGATGCCGCGGCGGGCCGCGAGATACACGACCGGCGCGGAGGCGTAGCCGCCGGTGCCCAGGACGGCGAGCGGCCGCTCCTGGTCGAGGAGCCGACCGGTGGCCTTGAGCAGACGGCCGGCCACGACGGGCCAGCGCCAGTTCTTCCACCACTGCCGGCGGTAGAGCGGCTCGGCCGGCAGCAGGACGTGGCGGAAGTCCCTGGTCGGCAGGAGGGTCTTCTCGATGCCGCGCTCCGCCCCGACCAGCACCGGTTCGAGATCCGGGCGCCGCCGCCGCAGTTCGGCGGCGATGGCAAGCGCGGGCATGAGGTGCCCACCGGTGCCCCCGCCGGCGATGAGGACGGTGCTCACTTGGCGGTGGTTTCTCGCGCCGGGCGCCCGCGCATTCGACCGATGTTGACGAGGATGCCGGTGGCGGCCAGGGAGATCACCAGGCTCGAGCGGCCGTACGACATGAACGGCAGGGTCAGGCCGGTCGTCGGCATCAGGGAGAGCGACACCGCCATGTGCATCACGGCGGTGATCCCGATCATCGCCGTGATGCCGACCGCCAGGAACTGCCCGAAGGGATCGGGGGCGCTGCGTGCGATGCGAAAGCCCAGCCAGAGGAAGATCCCGAACAGGAGGACCACCAGGACGACACCGAGGAACCCCCACTCCTCCCCGATGGTGCTGAAGATGAAGTCCGAGTAGGCGTACGGCAGGAAGAGCTTCTGCTGTCCCTCGCCGAAGCCGACGCCGAGGAGTCGGCCGGAGCCGATCCCCACGAGCGACTGGTGGATCTGCATCCCGGCGGCGTCGGTCGCCTCGCCGGGATTGAGGAAGGTGGTGAGGCGCGCGGCGCGATACTGGACGTTCTGAATCTTCTCGAAGAGGAGGATCAGACCCGCGAAGCCGAGCAGGATGAAATGCCCGATCTTGGCGCCGGCCGAGAAGAGGACGATCAAGCCGAGGAGCGCAACCAGCGTCGCCATGGAGAGGTTGGGTTGGCCGAGGATGAGAAGCGACACGACACCGATCCCGACCAGGAAGGGCATCACCCCTTTCTTGAACTCCCGCACCTGCGTCCCCTTCTTGGCCGCCAGCGCCGCGCACCAGACGATGATGGCGAGCCGCGCGATTTCCGAGGGCTGGAAATTCAGCGGACCGATGTCCACCCACCGGCGTGCCCCGTTGATCCTGGGCGCGATCGACTCGGTACCGGGAAGCAGCGGGATGAGCAGCACGGCGATCGTGGCGAAGAGGAGCGGCCAGGCGAGCCGACGCCAGATGTGGTAGTCGACCCGGGAGACGATGCTCAGCCCCAGCAGCCCCAGCAGCGCCCCGACCAGCTGCCTGATGGCGAACCCCGCGCCGTCGCCGCTGCCGGTCTGCAGGCTCAGCGCCCCGTAGGTGTTCGCGATCCCGAAGACCACCATCGTGGCGGTGACCACGGTGAGGAGGCGCGTCTCCCAGCGCAGCTCGCCGGGGTGGCGCGCGACTGGCGCGCTCACAGCGTCTCCACCGCCGCACGGAACGTCGCCCCGCGCTCCTCGTAGTTCCGGAACATGTCGTAGCTCGAGCAGGCGGGCGAGAGCAGCACCGCGTCTCCGGGCGTCGCCAGGCGGCCCGCCGTGGAAAGCACGTCGGCGAAATCCCCCGCCCCCACCACCCGGACGCTGCCCCCGAGATCCGCCTGCACGAGCGGCCCCGCCTCCCCGTACGCCACCACCGCCCTGCAGCCCTTTGCCAGGAGAGGCGCCAGCCTCGTGTACGCCTCCCCCTTGTGCCGGCCGCCGAGCAGGAGGACGTACGGCCGATCGAGCGCGCTGAGCGCCACCTCGGTCGAGGCGATGTTGGTGGCCTTGCTGTCGTTGATCCAGAGCACGCCGCCGACCTCGCGCACGGGCTCGAGCCGGTGCGGCAATGCGCGAAAGGTGCGGAGGCCGTCCGCGAGCGCCGCCATGCTTACCCCCGCCACGCGCGCCGCCATGGCCGCCGCGAGGGCGTTGGCCACGTTGTGGTCGCCCAGCAGCATCAGCTCCGCGCGGGGCAAGAGCGTGTCCTGGCCGAGCATCAGGGCCTGGTCGCGGCGGTCGTACCACCCGTCGGCTACTCGCGTGGTGGAGAAGCGCCGGTGGACGCCCGCCACCGGCGCAGCCATCCGCTGCACCTCCGGGTCGTCCCCGTTGGTGATCCAGATCGAGCGGTCGTTGGCGTTGCGGAAGAGCTGCGCCTTGTCGGCGTAGTAGTCGGCGAGCGTCGCGTATCGGTCGAGGTGATCCGGCGAGAGATTGGTGAGGACGCCGGCCGTCGGGGAGAGAGTCGGCATGTCGTGGAGCTGGAACGACGAGAGCTCCACGGCGAGCCAGTCTGGGGGATCGTCCTCGAGCGCCACCGCCGAGAGCGGCCGCCCGATGTTGCCCGCCGACACGGCCTTCAGCCCGCGCGGCCACCAGGAGGTGCGCCGTGAGGGCGGTGGTCGTCGTCTTGCCGTTCGTCCCGGTGATCGCCAGCACCCGTGATCCCGCAAGGCACCGGAGTCCGAGCTCCGCCTCGGCCAGCACCGGGACGCCGGCGTCCCGCGCGGCGCGGAGCGCGGCCGCCTCGGGAGGCACCCCCGGCGACACGATGGCCGCGGCAGCCCGGCCGATCCGCGCCAGGTCGTGGCGCCCGACGTCGACCTGGACGCCCTCGGCACCGAGCGCCATCGCCTGGTCGGCGAGCGCGGTGCCCGCCCCGCCGTCCGAGGCGTACACCGACACGCCATGGCGGAGGAGGAGCCGGGAGGCCGCGATGCCGCTCTTGCCGAGGCCGATGACCGCCACCTCCCGCCCGGGGCCGCACCACGTCCTCGAACATCAGCGGACCTTCAGCGTGGCCAGGGCCACGAGCCCGCACAGGATGCCCAGGATCCAGAAGCGGGTGACCACCGTGGTCTCCGCCCAGCCGTGCTTCTCGAAGTGGTGGTGGAGCGGCGCCATCCGGAACACCTTGTGCGCGTCGGCGTATTCCCGCCCGCGGGTCCGCTTGAACCACTTGTACACGGAGGTCTGCAACATCACCGACACCGCCTCGGCCACGAAGACTCCGCCGATCAGCACGAGCAGGAACTCGGCTTTCAGCAGGATCGCCACCGTGCCGAACGCCCCGCCGATCGCCAGGCTCCCGGTGTCGCCCATGAACACCTCGGCGGGATGGGCGTTGAACCAGAGAAAGCCCAGCGCCGCGCCCATGAGGGCGGCGCAGAAGACCGCCAGCTCCCCGGCGCCCGGCAGGTAGATCAGGTTGAGGTACGAGGTGAAGTCCACCCGGCCGAAGAGATAGGCGAACACCGCGAAGGCGGCCGCGGCGACCGCGGTGAGCCCGGCCGCCAGCCCGTCGAGCCCGTCCGTCAGGTTGACTGCGTTGCTCCAGGCGGTGATGACGAAGACGACGAACCCGACGAAGAGCAGCGGCGCGAAATTCACGACGAGATACTTGAAGAAGGGGACCGTCGTGGCCGTGGCGGGGATGATCGTGGCGGGCACGACGGGGAAGAACAGCAGGTACAGCCCGAGCACCAGGCCGAAGGTGCACTGCCCCACGAGCTTCCATTTGGCCACGAGGCCTCGTGACTTTCCCTGCACGATCTTCAGGTAGTCGTCGAGGAATCCGATGGCCCCCATCCAGAGCGTGGCGAGCATGGCCACCACGACCATCCGGTTGTCCACCCGCGCCCAGAGCAGCGTCGGGACGAGGGTCGCGAAGATGATGACGAGCCCGCCCATCGTCGGGGTGCCGCGCTTCCCCTGGTGGCTCGCGGGGCCCTCCGCCCGGATGATCTGGCCGATCTTGTGGGCGCGCAGCCGCCGGATCACCGCCGGCCCCACCACGAAGCAGAGCACGAGCGCCGTCACCCCCGCGCCGGCCGCGCGAAAGGCGATGTAGTTGAACAGGTTGAAAAGGATGAACTGCTTGCCGAGCGGGGCCAGCCAGTAGTAGAACATCGCGCCTCAGGATCCGTGGGCGGTACGGGGGGTGAGCAGGGGAATAATACGCTCAAGCGCCACGCCGCGGGACGCCTTGAGCACCACGAACTCGTTCCCCGCGAGCCGCCGCGCGAGCGCCTGCCCGAGCGCGGGGACATCCTCGGCCAGGATGAGCCGGTCGCCGAGCTCGCCACGATGAGCTTCGAGCGCCGGGGCAAATTCCCCGACCGCCGCCAGCACGTCGGGCTTCAGGGCCACCAGCTCCCGGGCGACGGCGGCGTGAAGCGCCGCGGACTCTTCGCCGAGTTCACGCATCGTCCCGGCCACGAACACCAGCCGCCGCCCGCCACGCATCGCCTGCGCCGTCGCCACGGCGGCCCGGAACGACAGCGGATTGGCGTTGTAGCAGTCGTTGAGGATCGTGAGCCCGTCCGACTCGACCACCTGGCCCCGCCCGCCGGGCAATGCCAGCCGTTCCAGCGCCCGCCCCACCGCCCGCGGATCGAGGCCGAGATGCCGCCCGACCGCCATCGCGAGCATCGCGTTCGCCGCCAGGTGCCGCCCCGGAAGCGGAAGCGTGAAGCGGGACTGCTCGGTGACCACGGTAGCCCGGCCCGTCAGGTCGAGCGTGACCGACTCGGGACGGAGTTCCGCCCCCTCGAGCCCCGCCGTGACTACCCGTCGCGCCAATTGCCGCGCGCCCGCGGCCAATGCCGGCGGATCGGTACCTACTACGGCGAGCGGCGCACCCTCGACCAGGGAGAGCTTCTCGCGCAGGACCCCCTCCAGCGAGCCGAATCCTTCCAGGTGGCCCGCGGCCACGTTGGTGACCACGGCTACCGTCGGCTCGATGATCTGCCGGTACCGGGCAATCTCCCCTGGGACGCTCGCCCCCGCCTCGATGACCAGCGCCTCCGTGTCGGCCGGTGCCTCGAGGATGGTGAGCGGCACGCCGATGAGATTGTTCAGGTTGGCGCGCGTTGCGTGGACCCGGAACCGGGTCCCGAGCGCGAGCGCCAGCATCTCCTTGGTGCTCGTCTTGCCGTTGGTGCCGGTCACGGCCACGACCGGGCCGCCGATTTCGCGACGCCTGGCCCGGGCAAGCCAGCCAAGCGCCTCCACCGTGTCGGGCACCTCGAAGAGCTCCAGCCCGGGGACCGCCGGCGTGCCGTCCCGGACGACGGCGCCGACCGCCCCGCGGGCCGCCGCCTCCTCGAGATGGGTGTGCCCGTCGAACCGCTCCCCGGCGATCGCCACGAAGAGCGCACCAGCCGGGAGCGATCGCGTGTCGGTGGACACGCCGGAATAGCGCAGCTCGGCACCGGGGCGCGGCGGCAGGCCGAGCGCGGCGCGAATGCTCGAGCTCGTCCACGTCACTGCCGACCCTCCAGCGCCGCGCGCACGATCGTCCTCTCGTCGAAGTGGTGCTTCGTCTTCCCGATGATCTGGTAGGTCTCGTGACCCTTCCCGGCCAGCAGCACCGTGTCGCCCGGCCCGGTCTCGGCAAGGACGCGATGGATGGCCTCCTCCCGGTCCGATATCCGCAGGTGGTGAGCGCCTCCCATCCCCGACTCCATGTCGTCCATGATCCGTTCGGGATCTTCGGTGCGCGGATTGTCCGTGGTGATGGCGACGAGGTCGGCCCCTTCGACCGCGATCCGGGCCATCTCGGGGCGCTTGGCGCGGTCTCGATCCCCGCCGCACCCG
The DNA here is from genome assembly GCA_963777835.1 of uncultured Gemmatimonadales bacterium. GTDB lineage: Bacteria > Gemmatimonadota > Gemmatimonadetes > Gemmatimonadales > GWC2-71-9 > SPDF01. The sequence goes on from CAVZRK010000006.1 coordinate 704,835, forward strand.
AAGACCAGGACGAGGCGCCCCGGGGTCAACGGACGCAGGGTGGCGAGCACCCGGGTCATCGCGTCGGGCGTGTGGGCGTAATCCCGGAGCACCACCATCGGGCCGTCCGCCAGCCGCTCCATCCGTCCCGGCACCTGGGGCGACGCGGCCAGGCGGCCGACGACGTCCGCGAGCGGCATGTCGAGCGCCAGCGCAGTGGCGGCGGCCGCAAGGGCGTTGGACACGTTGAACGACCCCATCAGGGGAATCCGCACCTCGGCGTTGCCGAACCGGCCCGTGAGGCGGAAACTGCTCCCGCCTGCCTCGAGGAGGATCGCCTCGGCGCGCACCGTCGCGTCGGGCGATTCGCCGAAGGTGACCCGCCGAGGGAACGGCGGGAGTGCGTCCCACGCGCGGTCGTCGGCGTTGACGATCTCGAAGCCGGCCGGTCCGAGAAGCGCACTCAGCCGCATCTTCGCGGCGAGGTAGTCTTCCATCGTGCGGTGGTAGTCGAGATGCTCGTGGGTCAGGTTGGTGAAGACGCCGGCCGCGAAGGTCAGGCCGTCGAGCCGCCCCTGGTCGAGGCTGTGCGAGGAGGTCTCCATGGCGACGTGCGTCACTCCGCGCTGCCGAAGCTCGGCGAAGGTCGCGTGCAGGTCCACGGGGCCCGGCGTGGTGAGGCTGCCGGCCGTGGAGGGGACCGACTGCCCCGCCCCGTCGAAGGCGCCGAGCGTCCCGATGCTCCCCGCGGTGCCGTGCGCGTTGAACAGGTGGCGCACGAGCCCGGTGGTCGTCGTCTTGCCGTTGGTGCCGGTGATGCCGATCAGCGTCATCGAGGCCGCCGGATCGCGGTACCAGGCCCTGGCCGCGACGCTGGCGGCGCGACGCCCGTCGGTCACGAGGATCTCCGGGACGCCGGCGCCCATCGTCCGTTCACCCATCACCGCCGCCGCCCCCTTGCCGACCGCCTCGGCCGCGAAGCTGTGCCCGTCGGAGGTGGTGCCCCGCACCGCGCAGTAGAGTTGCCCCGGGCCGATGGTGCGGGTGTCGATCCCGAGCCCCGACAGGTCGACGCCCTCGGCGGGCGCGCTGACCAGCAGCCCTTCGCGCCGAAGCGCCGTCAGCAGTGCTTTCCAGTCCACGATGCTCACTCCACCTGAAGACGTACCGTTGTCCCGACTTTCGCGCTGGTTCCCGCCGCAGGATCCGATCCGCTCACCGTGCCCGGCCCGGCGACCGCCACCTGGAAGCCCCGCCGGTGCAGGGCCGCCGCCGCCGCGCGGACACTGAGCCCGGCCACCTTGGGCACCACGACGGGCTCGGGTGCGCCGCTGTCAGCCGGCACCGGCCACGACACCACGATCCGGGGTGAGGTGACGGGCTGGGCGGACGCGCGCTTCGGGGCCGTCGTCGCCACCTCGGCCGGGCGCCCGCCCAGCAGCCGCGCGCGGTCGATCGACACTCGCCTGGACGCCAGCGCCTGTTCCAGCATCGTGCGCACCACCGGCGCCGCGACGTCGCCGCCGTAGTAGAGCCCGCCCTTCGGCCCGTCGATCTTGACCACCACCACCAGCTGGGGGTCGTCGGCCGGGAACATCGACGCGAAGGACGCCACGTACTCGTCCACATAGCCGCCGTTCCTCACCCGCCGGGCGGTGCCTGTCTTGCCGAGCACCCCGTAGGCGCCCACCTGGGCCCTGCTGCCGGTGCCCCCGATCCCGCTCGCGCCGCGCAGGAACTCTCGGAGCTGCGCCGCGACTTCGGGAGACACCGCCCGCCGGACGGGCTCCGGCTGGTGGCGGTAGAGCACGGTGCCGTCCGGGGAACGAACCTCCCGGATCAGGGTCGGTGTCAGGAGGACGCCGTCGTTCGCGATGGCCGCATACGCCGCCGCGAGCTGCAGCGCCGTCACCTCGAAATAGTAGCCCATCGCGACGCTCACCCGGCTCAACTCCGGCTGCCATCGTTCCGGGCGATGCACCACCCCGCGGGACTCGGACGGCAACTCCACGCCGGTCGGCGAGCCGAACCCGAAGTCCCGGAGCTGCTGGTACTGCTCCACGGGGCTGAGCCGCTCGGAGAACTTGGCCATGACCACGTTGCTGGAAACCTCGATGGCCTCCGCCAGGTTGAGCATACCGGGCTTCGCGTGCTCATCGACGATTTCGCGGACGCGGCCGTTGGGGAGCGGCATCTTCCACGTCCCGGCCTCGTTGCTCACCCGATCACTCGAATCGATCCGTTCGTGCGTCAGCAGCGCCGCGGCCGTGAAGAGCTTGGCCGTGGACCCCGGCTCGAACGGTTCCGTGAACGCCATCAGGTCGGGCTGGCCGTTCTTCTGCGACGCCACCGCCAGGATCTCGCCCGTCCGCGGATCGAGGAAGACGACGTCGCCCCCCTGCGCGTCGAACTCGGCCACCGTCTCGGCCAGCGCCTGCTCCGCGATGTCCTGGAGCTCGGCGTCGATCGTGAGCACCACGTCGTTCCCGGGGATCGGGTCCTTCCGGAGCCTGCCGGGCGACTCGTACCGGCGCCCCCGGCGGTCTTTCAGCACCACCTGCTCGCCCGGCGTGCCGGTGATCAGCCCCTCGAGCGCCCGCTCGAGCCCCGAGGCAGCCTGTCCGTCCGGACCCATCCGTCCGATGACCCGGCCGGCCAGCCGCTGTGACGGATAGGTCCGGAGAAAGACCCCCTCGATATGCACGCCCTTGAACCCGCGGAGCGGTTCGACGTCCGTGGCCGTGAACGGCCCGTAGAAGTAGATGTACGGCTTGCCGGAGGCGAGGTCTCGCTTCAAGGCGGCGGCGGAGACGTCCAGCTGGCGCGACACCACCCGAACGAGTGACGTCCGCTCCACGACCTCGTTCGGGGCGATCCCGACCCGGTAGAGTTCCTGCGTCACCGCCAGCGTCAGGCCGCTCCGGTCGTAGAGCGTCCCGCGCCGGGCCTCCAGCGTCCGCAGCTCGGTCCGCGAGCTGGCCGCTTCCTTTGCATACTCGCTGCCGCGCACGATCTGCACCTGGGCCGCCCGGCCCAATACGACGACCAGGCAGAGCGCCAGCACCGCCTGGATGAGCCCGAGACGCGCCTGGACGCGCGCCATCAGCGTTCCCCGGGGACTGGCGGGAGCGGCAGGGGCGCCTGCTCCGAATCCCGCGGGAAGTGGAGGCCGAGGTCCGCCTGCGCCTTCCGGCCAAGGACGGGTCGACTCGACGCGTCACGGATCCGGCGCTCGAAGTCGGCCTGCCGGGCCTCGAGCGTTGCCCGCTCCTGGCGCAGCCCGGCGACCCGGCGCGCCATGCGGATGCTGGCGGTCTGCCTCACCTGCACGACCGTGGCCACGAGGAGGAAGAGCGCGAGCCAGAGCATGACCCAGTGGCGACCCTTAAGCGTCATCGGCGACCTGGAACCCGCGGAGCCTCGCGCTCCGCGCCCGTGGGTTGAGGGTCAGCTCCTCGGCGGACGGCAGGACCGACTTGCGCGGCGAGAGCCTGCCGAGCGCCCGGCCCCGGCACGTGCAGACCGGCTGGATCGGGGGACAGGTGCAGGATGCCGCCCACTCGCGAAACGCGTGCTTCACGAGCCGGTCCTCGCCCGAATGATAACTGATGACGGCGAGACGTCCGCCGGGCACGAGACGGTCGCGGAGCGCCGGGAGCGCGCGGGCGAGGCCGGGAAGTTCGTCGTTCACCGCGATGCGAACCGCCTGGAACAGCCGGGCGAAGTCACCGGGTCCGGAGCGCGGACCGAGCACCCTGCGGACGGCGTTGACCAGGTCGTCGCTGGTGGCGAACGGCGCCTGCACCCGGCGGGCGACGATTTCGTCGGCCAGGCGCCTGGCGCGCGGCTCGTCGCCGAACTCCTTGAAGATCGTGGCGAGTTCGGCCGCGGGCGATTCGTTCAGGAGGTCGGCGGCGGTGGGCCCAGAACGGGACATCCGCATGTCGAGCGTGGCGCCCCGCCGGAACGTGAAGCCGAGCGCTTCGTCGTCCAGTTGTCGCGAGGAAACGCCGAGGTCGAGGAGGATGAAGTCGGGGCGGAACTCGTCGATCGCCGCGAGCGCTTCCGCTGAGGCGTACGGGGCGGTGAGGTAGCGGATGCCGTCCGCCCCGAGGCGTGTCCGGGCGCGGGCGATGGCCTCCGGGTCCCGATCGATGCCGAGAACCGACGCGCCCATGGCGCGGAGCGCCGCGCTGTGCCCGCCGTCCCCCAGCGTGCAATCCACCGCGCGCCGCGCGCCGGCGGCCAGGTCCAGCACGGCGTCGAGCAGCACGGGGAGGTGGAATGCGGTCACCGGGGATCCTGGAAGGGTGCGGGTAAAGCGAACACCCCGTCCGCCAAGGCGAACGGGGTGCCGGGTGTTCCGGGAGCGGGGCTGACGGGGCTCGAACCCGCGACCTCCGCAGTGACAGTGCGGCACTCTAACCAAGCTGAGCTACAGCCCCCGATGCAGCGCACCATAATAACCGGAGGCGGCTCCGGGTGGTAGTCCTTATTTGCAGTACGCCTTGATCATCGAGGCGACGCGCGGCTTGTACTGGGCGACGTAGCCGAGGTACCGATTGACGTCGTCCGGCTTGGCCGACTGGCCCAGGCGGAAGGCCGTCTCCGCCTCGGTCAGCAGTCCCTCTTCCTTCCGGGCCAGCTCGCACGACTTGTTGAACTCCGCGTCCTTGTCCACGTCCGGGATCTGGAGGAAGGTGGCCAGGCCCAGCACGTAGTTGGCGGTCGGCGCGACCGGACCGGCGGGATTCGCCGCGGCCACCGCCCGGCGCAGCACGTCTGCCGCCAGCGGCAGGTTCTTCGCCTCGGCCTGCAGGAGCGGCAGGGCGCTGTTGGTGAGTACCGCGGCGGCGGCCTCGCGCGCCTGCTCGTCGCCGTGCTTGATGACGAAGTCCGCGAAGATGAGCGATTCCGCGACCCGCTTCTGCTCGGCGAGCGCCTTGGCCGCCGCGAGGGCCGGCGCGACGGCGGTCGTGTCGAGCACCATCAGGCGGCTCGTCACCGCGACGAGGCTGTCCGTCGGCCCCGCAAGGCTGTAGGCGGTAACCAGCTGGCCGAGGAGCGTGGAGTTGTCCGGGTACTTGTCCACGCCGAGCCGCGCCCACTTGAGGAGGGCGGCGGTGTCGGGCTGGACGGCGGCGAAGACGGTCACCTTCAGGAAGAAGGTGGAGTCGGCGCGGTCCGGCGCCTCGAGGTAGACGTGCTCGAGCGACTGGATCGCCTGGCCGTAGTCGCCGGCGGTGGCGTAGGCGTTGCTCAGGAGGTCCCAGAGGTCGGCGTTGGACGGATCGAGCTTGAGCCCTTCCTTGGCGACATCCACGGCGGCGTCCGGGTGACCGTACTGGAGGAAGAGCTTGAACGCGGCCTCGCGAAGCGGCTGGTTGGTCGGGGCCGCGAGCAGCATCCGCTGGAACGCCTCGATGACCTGGGCGCTGTCGCCCTCGGCCTCGTACTCCTTGGCGAGTTGCGTCCAGGCGGGCAGGCTCTGCGGGTCGCCCTTCACGGCCTCCTGCAGGCTGGCGATCACTTCCTTCGACGGCGCCTTGCGGTCGAGCGCGAGCATCGCCAGGCAGTACTGGGCAAGGCCGTTCGTCGGCAGGATCCCGATGGCCTTCCGGGCAGACTCCGCCGCCTTGTCCGGCTTCGACGCGCGGAGGTCGGTGCACTCCTTCGCCTCGTCCGCGGACTTGACCGCCGGGACGAACTGGTCGGCGACGGCCTCGCCGAACTGCTTGGCCGACTGCCCCGGGGTTTGGCGAACGACGACGACGTTGCCGGCATCGTCGTTGACCCCGGCGAGGCGCGCGGTGACGGTGTACACGCCGGATTCGTTCTTGCCGAGCGAGGAGGTGAGGAGGACGCGCGACTGGAGCTGGAGCGCGAGCACGCGGGCGACGACCGGCGGCAGGATCGCGTCGGCGGGGTAGCCGAACTGGACCAGTGCGGACTGCATCTGCTCCAACGGAACGACCCGGTACGTGGTGCCGGCCACTCGATCCATGCGGACCCGCATGGCGTTGCCGACCTGGACGGCCATGACCGAGTCGCCTTCGACGAAGGCGAAGGGCGTCGCGACCATCAGCTTCGGCGACGCAACGGCCGGTGCACCGAGGCGTCGCGCGCCGGAGGGGATCTGGGCGCTCGCGGTCGTCACGACGGTCAGGGCGAGGGCGGCAATCGGTGCGAGTCGGTTGAAGCGCATTTCCTGCGGTCTCCTGGGATCAAGACGACGATGCGATCTGCGTTGGGCCGGGTGCGTCCCCTACCCATGGGCGAAGAGGGACTCGAACCCCCGACATCCTGCGTGTAAGGCAGGCGCTCTAACCAACTGAGCTATTCGCCCGGCTCCCAGCGGGGTCGAGTGCTAGAGCGCGATCCCCAACGGGAGAAGGACGCAATACCCCAGCACCAGCAACACGGCCGCGGCGCTGGTGCTCCCCGAGGACAGGAGCAAGTACCCGGCCACCAGGGAAATCGCCCCGGCGGCGAGGAGGGCCAAGTTGCGCGGCCCCAGCGGGATAGCACGTGACTTCGAGGACCTGGAATTTTCAGGCATAAGCGAGTAACGCTAGCCGGGTGGGTCACGGCGGTCAAGTTCGCTGCCCTCTCCCGAGGTCATGTCGGCATCCCTTCCGTCCTCCGGCACCTCGCCGGGAACGGCCTCGGGTGACGGGTCCTCCGGCGGGATCACCCAGCCGAGATCCAGCGCCGCTCGCCGGGGCACGTCACGGCGGCGCCGCGCCTCGTATGCCACGCCGACGAGGATGGCCAGGCCAATCCAGAGCCCCGAGCCGACCGCCCAGGTGACCATCCCGAACCGGGTCCGCACGCTCTTGCGCCAGGCCTCGTCGAACCGGTCGAGGGTGAGGCCGGTCGTGGCGATGATCGCGTCGTCGAACCGCTCGCCACCCGCCAGGCGCCCGAGGAGCGGCTCCAGCGTCCCCGCCGGATTGCGGCGGGCGAGCTCCATGACGGCAGTGGCCGCGAGGGCGTAGGCGGCGTCGGCCGAGACCTGGGAGGCGCGCAGCTCGGCGTCGAGGGCGCGGAGTCCCGGGATCGAGCCCCGCGCCACCGCCAGGTTGATGGCGAGCCGATCGAAGAGGTCCCACTGCCCGCTCGCCATCGTGGCGTATCCCTCGTCGAACCAGAGGGGGACTCGCCCGCGGACCGCCTGGTGCAGCGCCAGGTGGGCCAGCTCGTGCCGGAGCGTGCCGGCGACGTCCCCGGCGTCGGCGCGCAACACGATTGTGCGACCGCCGGGAAAGGCCGCGCCGGCCCCCCAGCCCGGGAGGCGGCCCCGGGTGAAGTCACGAAACGCCTGCGAGTCCGGCGTGATGACGAGGCGGATTTCGCCGAGGTCACGCGAGCCGAGGCCGGGCCATGCGCCGGGCCGGTCGGCGATCTCGGCGAGCCCGACCGCCATCGCTGCCTGCGCGGGCCAGGCCACGACGGTCACCCGCCCGACGGTGGTCGCGGTCGGCTCGCCCTGCCAGAGCAGGAACGCGAATATCAGGCTGGCGAACGTCGAGGGAGGTCTCCGCCCGCCGCCACGAGGTCCAGCAGCTCGCGGCAGCGCTTGCCCCAGGGATTGAACTTGTTGGCCTTGTGCCCGTCGATCCACACCTGCTTCGCCTCGTCCCGCCGCCCGGCAAGCCACAGCGCCCGGCCCAGTTCGTAGTACGCCTCCACCAGGTTCGGCCCCAGCGCGAGCGCCTTCCGGAAGAAGGCCTCCGCGTCCTCGAACATCTCCCGCTCCAGGTAGACCAGGCCGAGGTAGAAGTGCGCGTAGAGCGTGGCCTTCCGGTCGTTGTCGAGCCGGATGGCGCGGGAAAGATGCTCGATCGCCTCGCCGAAGATCTGTTTCTTGAGGCAGATGTACCCGACGTTGACCCGGGCGAGGGCGTTCGCCGGCTCGCGCATCAGCACCTTCGAGAAGGTGCCGAGCGCCTCGTCGTAGGATTCCGAGAGCATCTGCGCCCATCCGAGCAGGGAGAGCGCCTGGATATCGTCGGGGGACAGCGCGAGCGCCTTGTCGAGCGACTGCACGGCCCCGGCGAAGTCGCCGAGGGAGATGAGGCTCCATCCCTTCTCGATGAAGGTGGAGGCGCCGAGATGGTCGGCCTGCACCACGGGACGTGGGCCGGCGAACTGCGGCGCTTCGCCGCCATCGCTGTCCCCGGGGAGCTGCTTGTACCGGTCCACCAGGCCGCGGATCTGTTCTTTCAGCGCGGTCAGCTCGACGAGCGCCCCGTCCACCCGCTTGAAGTAGGCGATGATGTCCCGCTTGACCGCCTGGCGGTCCGCGCCGGTCGGGCCGTTGTCCACCCGGGCGACGAGTGCGGCGAACTCCCGGCCGAGCCCGGCGAGCCAGTCCTCCGTCACGTGGCGGCCGCCTCCAGTTGCAGCCGCTCCTCGGTGCTGAAGAGGCGGCCGGCCTGGAGTAGCAGCACCGTCCGCTCCTCGAGCGTCAGGACGCCGAGGATGTACTTGGCGGCGAGCCCCCGCACCATCGGCGGGGGCGGCGCGATGCGCCGGCTGTCCACGCGAAGGACCTCCCGCACGCCGTCGACGACCATCCCGACCCGCTGGCCGTCCATGGTGACGATCATGACGCGGGTCTCCTCCGCCTGGCCGGCGGGGAGCCCGAGCCGCTTGCGGAGATCCACGACAGGCACGACGCCCCCTCCATAGGGGAGGACGCCTTCCAGGAAATCGGGGGCGCTCGGGACCGGCGAGGGCGCCTGGTACCGGAGGATGCGATCCACCTGGGAGATCTCGAGCGCGAACTCCTGTGTCCCGCCCCGGAAGATCACCACCTGAATGTCGTCGCCGGTCGTCATGGACCGCTCTTCCCTCCCAGGAGACGTGCCCCCAGGGCCTTGAGGTCTAGTATCGGAACCAGCATTCCGTCGCGCTGCGCCACGCCGAGGGCCCACGGCAACGATTCGCCGGCGGGCACTGGCACCACCTCCTCGGCCAGCACCGCCTCCGCCTCGTCGACCTCCAGGCAGATCCGCTGTCGGCCCGCGCGCGCGAGGACGCCCACCGCTCCCACCGAGGCGGGGCACGCGCCGCCCCAGAGGACCGCCGAGAGGTTTACCACCGGGACCAGCCGCTCCCGGACGGCCACGACGCCGCGCATCGCGGCGTCGGTGGAGGGCACGGCGAACGTGTCCGCGAGATCCACGACCTCCAGGACTTCCGCCACCTCGAGGCCCACCTCGCGGCCCCCCGCGCGGACGAGCAGGTACTGGCAGGTCCCGGTGGCGCTCATCCCTCGTTCATCCTCGCGAGCAGCACGGACACCCGTGCGCCCACCTCGGAGACCGGGAGCACCAGGTCCGCGCCGCCTGCGGCCTGCGCCTCCTTCGGCATGCCGAAGATCGTCGAACTCTCCCGATCCTGGGCGATGCCCGTTCCGCCCGCGTCGTGGATCTGCCGGAGCCCCTCGGCGCCGTCCCGGCCGAGTCCGGTCAGCACGACGCCGACGGCTCGGCGGCCGAAGAGGGCGGCCACCGACCGGAAGAGCGGATCGGCGGCGGGGCGCACCCCCCACAGCGGCGGTCCCTGGTCGAGCGCCACCGCGAGTCCGTCCGGCCCCTCGGTCACTCGCATATGATAATCTCCCGGCGCGATGTAGGCGGTGTCCGACACGAGCGGCGCCCCGTGCTCCGCCTCGACCACCGCTAGTTCGCTTTGCGCAGAGAGGCGCTCCGCCAGGCTCCGGGTGAACCGGGGTGGCATGTGCTGGACGATCACCACCGCCGCGTGGTGCCCGCGGGCGATCCTCGGCACCACCTCGGCCAGCGCGCGCGGACCGCCGGTGGAGGCGGCGATGGCCACGCAGAACCGCGCCCGGCCCGGCAGCGCGAACTGCTCCGCCGGCAGGTCCGGACGGTTCGGCCGCGCCAGCACCGGCAGCCGGTGGATGTCGGCGGCGCGCGCGGCGCGGAGTGCTTCGAGCACACGCGACGCGAACCGGCCCCGGGCGACCTCGTCCCGCCCCGCCTCCTTGGCCACGAGCTCCACCGCCCCGAGTTCCAGCGCGCGGATCGCCCCCGCGGTCCCGGGGCCGGCGTACGAGCTCACGACCACGACGGGCCGCGGCGCTTCCGACATCAGGTAACCGATGGCGCCGAGGCCGTCGAGCTCAGGCATCTCGAGGTCCATCGTCACGAGGTCGGGCTGGTATTCGTGCACCTTCCGGAGCGCATCGAGACCGTTGCGCGCCGTGGTCACGACGCGGAACTCCCCGGAGCCGTCGATGATCTCGGTCAGCAGGCGGCGGATGAGGGCGCTGTCGTCGACGACCAGCACCGTCGGGAGGCTAGAGATGCGTCACTCCCTGGCGGACCGTGGAGACTTCCATCCGCCCATCCTCCACGAAGAGGCGCACCGTCCGCCCGAAGTCACCGCCCACGGCGCTCCCCACCAGCGGGACCGAGTGGTGGGTGAGGGCCGCGCGCACCGCGACCAGGTTGCGCTCGCCCATCTGGATCGTGCCCGCCGGCTGCAGGTTGCCGAACATGGAGGCGCCTCCGGCGATCCGCGCCGTGATCCGGGACGCCACCGCCCCCCTGGCGACCATGTCCTGCATCAGGAGCGGGACGGCGGTCTGGGGAAACTTGCCGGGACTCTGGTCCCGCCGGCTCAGCGCCGGCGAGGGGAGCAGGATGTGCGCCAGCCCGCCGACCCGCGCCTTGGAGTCGTGGAGCGCCACCGCGACACAGCTGCCCAGCCCGATCGTGAGCAGGACGTCCCCCGCCCCACCGACCTTGTATTCCGCCACGTGGACCAGGATTTCGCCGCCGCTCATGCCGCCCTCCGGAAGATCCGTTCACGCGCGTCGACGAGCGTCAGCTTCTCGCGCGCGACGCCGAGCAGCGTCTCCACCTTGCCGAGCACCAGGATGCCGCCGGGCAGGAGCGCCTCCGCAAACTGGGCGAACAGCCGCTCCTGCATCGGGCGGTCGAAGTAGATGACGACGTTGCGGCAGAAGATGAGGTCGTAGGCGGCGGCCGGGATCGCCTCGCGCGTGAGGTCCAGCCGCTTGATGGTCACCATGCGCCGGATCTCCTCGCGCACGCGCCACGACTCCCCCGCGCGCTCGCAGTACTTCTCGGTGACCCATGCGGGCGCCTCGAGGAAGGAAGCCTGGGGGTAGACCGCGTGGCGCGCCCGCTCGAGACTTTCCCGGTCGATGTCGGTTGCCGTGATGCGCACCCGGTCCGTCCACCCGGCATGCCCCGCGGCCGCGGCGGCCTCGGCACAGAGCATCGCGAGGGTGTACGGCTCCTCGCCCGAGGAACACCCGGCGCTCCAGGCCGCCATCCGGCCGTTCCGGGCCTGCAGGAGGCCGGGCAGGAGCTCCTGCCGCAGGCGGTCCCACGTCTCGGCGTTCCGGTAGAATCGCGTCACGTTGATCGTGAGCGCGTCCTTGAGCTTCTCCCACTCCTCCGGCTTCCGGTCGAGCACGCCCATGTACTCGGCGTAGGTATGCACGCTGCACGCACGCATCCGGACCAGCAGGCGCCGCCGGAGGCACTTGTCCTTGTACGCGTCGAGCGTCAACCCGGCCTCCCGCGACACGCGGCGCGTTAGCGCCTTGAATCCCTCCTCATCGTCCACGATCACGCGGGCACGTCCAGGATCTCGAGGTTGGAGCGCGCCAGCTGGTGCCCCGGGTTGAGCTCCGCGGCGCGCCGCCAGCAATCGCGCGCGCGGTCCCGGTCCCGCTGGCGGAAGGCGAGGTTGCCGAGCTTGAAGTAGAGGTCGTCGCCGAGATCGGGCGCCAGTTTTGCGGCGCGGTCGAACGCCGCCTGGGCGTCCTCGTACCGGCCGGCGCGGTAGTGCAGGTCGCCGAGGTTCTTGGAGAGCTGGGGGAGGCTGGGCTCCTCCGCCAGCGCGGCGCGCAGGACCCGTTCGGCCTCCGCTACGTCGCCGGTGGCCTCCAGCAGCACCGCCAGGTTGTTCCGCAGCACGGGGTGGTGCGGCCACGCGGCCGCGCCCTCCTGCGCGATGGCCACGCCGCGCGCCAGGTCCCCGGCCGATCCGGCGGTGAGCGCCGCCGCCCAGAACCAGAGCGGGGGCACCGGCCGGGTTCCGAACAGCTCCCGGGCCTTGGCGAGCCGCCCCTCCGCGACCTCCAGGTCCTCGCGCTTCAGGGCCACCACGCCCCAAAGCAGCATCGGCCGGGCGTCGTCGCGCGCGCGAGAGACCGCCTCGGCCCCGGCTGCCTCCGCCTCGTCGAGCCGTCCCATCCGTTCGAGCGCGAGCGCCAGGTTGTGGAGCGCGGCGGGCCGCGCGCCGGCCTGTTCCACCGCGCTCCGGAACGACTCGACCGCGTCGGCCCATCGCGCCTGCCGCAGGGCGATGAGCCCGAGGAAGAAGGCGGCGTTCCCCTCGGCCGGGCGCAACTCGGCGACGCGCCGGAACTCGCGCTCGGCCTCGTCGAACATCCCGGTCTTGTAGAACGCGATGCCGAGGTTCCGATGCTCCTCGACCCGGGCGTCGCTCACGCGCTCCGACTGCTGGGTGGCCGAGGTCCCGACCCGTCGGACGAATCCCGCGGAGAGGAGGCCGTAGATGGCCTTGCCGACCTCGAACTCGACCAGGCCGGAGGCGTCCACGACGTCCTGGACGTCGTTCCGTCCATTGAGCAGCGGGAGGACGACCTCCTGTTCGTCGCTCAGCCGGACTCCCGCGGCATGGAGGCGTGCCTGGTCGGCCTCGAAGACGATATCGAGTGTGGGGATCTTCTTCTCGATGAGGCTCCACTCGTCCACCCGGCGGGCCCCCTCCAGCAGGAGCGATTCCGGGTTGATCGAGACGAGGAAGTCCTCGCGCTCGGGACGGACCCCCGCCTCGAAGTTGAAGGTGCCGCTGCTCCAGGTGAACAGGTAGTACACCGCCTCCTCGACCTGCACCCGGATGTGTTCCTCCAGCTCCGCGCGGGTGACGTACCCCAGCTCGACCAGGATTTCCCCGAGCTTCCGCTCCCGTTCGCCGGCCTGGCGGTCCACCGCGGCCCGGAGCTGGGCGTCCGAGATCCGGCCGCTCCGGACCAGCAGGTCGCCGAGCCGGTCCCGCCGGTTGACGATCGAGGCGAAGATGATCCGGCCGTCATCGAAGTAGGCGTACCCGAAGTTCTGGCGATCCGCGACCGCCAGGCATCCGGTCTTCCGGCCGAGCGCCAGCAGCTGGATGACGTCCGGGAGGCTGGCCTCCTTCAGGCTGCCCTTGATGGCCATCAGCGCCACTCCTCGATCAGGCGCTCGCCGATGTCCGGCCATTCCCAGACCGCCTTCTCGGGGCTCCGGAACCCGCCCGCCCCGACGCCACTCGTGCGCACGCCCGCGGCGGGGCGCGGGGCGCGCGGCGCGGCGCCCTCCAGTACCTCGCGCGCCAGCGCGACGTCGGGTTCGGCGTGCCGGGCATCCGCGGCGGCCTCGACCCGCTGCACGAACGCCTGCACCGCCCGCACCGATTCCGCCGGACGGCCGGCGAGATACCCCGCGAGCTCCGGGTCGACCCGGTCATAGCGGGCCCCCAGCAGGCGCTCGATCACCGCCTGGCGGACCTCGCGCTCCGGTGGCGGCAGGTGGACCACGAGGCCACCGGCGAGCCGGCTGGCCAGTCGCGCCGCGAGCCCCTCGACCTCATTTGGTTCCGCCGACGCGGTGAACGCAAGCTGCGCTCCCTGCTCGACGAGGTGGTTGAAGAGGAGATACAGTTCCTCCTGCGTGCGCTCGTGACCGGCGAGCAGCTGTACGTCGTCGAGCAGCAGGGCCTGCACGCGCCGGTAGCGCGCCCGCCAGGCCCCGACACGGCCCCGCTCGAGCGCCTCGATCAGCTCCTCGGAGAAGTCCTGGGCGTTCAGGCAGGCCACCACCGACCCGTGCGATGCGACCAGCAGGTTGCCGACCGCATGGAGCAGGTGAGTCTTTCCGACCCCTGCACCGCCGACGATGACGAGGGGGTTGTACGCCGCACCGGGCCGCACCGCCGTCTCCCGCGCCGAGCGAAGCGCCACCCGGTTGCCCTCCGACTCCACCAGGTCCTCAAAGACCCAGATCCCCTCCGGCGGGGGCGGTGGCGAGACGCCCTCCACTGCCCGGGCCAGGAATTCCTCGGCGGCCACCACCGCATCCGGGTCCCGGAAGACGGCATTGGACGCGAGGTCGTCGGAGAGTGCCGCCGCCTCGGCCTGGAGAGCCTGCAGTCGCTCGACGTCCGCCACGAACGACGCGAGCGCCTCGGCGGGATCGCCGTCCACGCCGCGGTCGAGCAGGCCGGCGAGGCGCATCGTGCGATAGCCCTGCCCCTCCCACCGCGCCATGGCCTCCTCCACCCGGCGGCGCCATCCCTCCACCTGGCGGGTGAGCGTCTCCGCCACCTCGCTGAGGAACTCCCCGAATTCGTCGGCCGGCGCCTCGGGCGCGGGGATCGCCGCCGTGGCGGCCGGCGCGGGCGGAACGTCGGGCGCGATGGCCCGGACGCCGAGCACCAGTCTCGTCTGCTCCGCGTCCAGCATGGCGTTGCCGACGGACTGAAAGGCGACGAGGCGGTTGAGCGCGCCGACCAGTTCGCGGACGCTGTCGAGCGCGAGCGTCGCGACGGTCTCGAGGACGCCGGTCTTGAAGGCGACCTGCCGCTCCTCCGCCTTGCGGCGGAGGATTGCCACGCGCGTCTCGTAGTCCGGGGCGGCGATGTCCACCACGAGACCGCCCGCCACCCGGCGGAGGAGTCGCTCGTCGAACGCCTCGATGTCGGCCGGCGGACGGTCGCTGGTGAGGACGATCTGGCGGCCCCCCGCCTGCATCTGGTCCACCAGTCGCAGCAGCTCGGCCTGGGTCTCGCGGCGGTGCGTCACGAACTGCACGTCGTCGAGCAGCAGGACATCGGCCTCCACGAACCGCCGTCGGTAGGTCTCGCCCTGCCCCGCGCCCACGGCCGTATGAAACGCCTCGACGAAGTCGTCGAGCGTGACGTACTCGACGACCAGGGCGGGATTGATGGCCTGCGCCGCGTGGCCGATCGCCATCAGGAGGTGCGTCTTCCCGAGGCCGGGCCGGGCGTAGATGAAGAGCGGGTTGTACCCGGTACCCGGCGACTCCGCCACCGCGCGCGCGGCGGCGGCGGCGAGCCGGTTCGCGGCCCCGACCACGAAGCCGTCGAACCGCATCTGGGGGCTCAGCGGGGCGCTCACGCCGCCGAACTCCCCGCCGCGAGCCGCTGCAGCACGAGTTCGGAAATCCCCTTCAGCGTCTCGAACACGCCGTGGCCGTGCAGGCAGTCGGCGCCGAAACTCCGGACGCCGCGGAAGTTCAGCGCGTCGTCGAGCTCGTCCGGGCTCAGGATCAGGTCGCGCGGCAGGTCCTGCTTGTTGTACTGGAACACCACGGGGAGCTGGCGGATGTCGACGCCCTGCGCGAGGAGGTTCTCCTGGAGGTTTTGCAGGCTCTCGACGTTGTCGTCGTACCGCCGCGCCTGGCTGTCACCCACGAAGACCACGCCGTCCGCGCCCTGGAGCACCAGCTTCCGGGTGGCGTTGTAGTACACCTGCCCGGGGACGGTGTACAGCTGGAACCGCGTGGTGAACCCGCTGATGCTGCCCAGGTCGATCGGCAGGAAGTCGAAGAAGAGCGTCCGGTCCGACTGGGTGGCGAGCGACACCATCCGTCCGCGCCGCCCCTCGGGCACGCGGCCGTAGATGTACTGCAGGTTCGTCGTCTTGCCCGACCGGCCCGGGCCGTAATAGACGATCTTGCAGGTGATTTCGCGGGTCGTGAAGTTGACGAGCGACATCCGTTACCGTCCAAACAGCGAGCGCAGGCTCGCGTTGAGTTCGTTCTCGAAATCCGCGGCGAGCACCTCGCGCGCGGGCACCTCGGCCGGGGCGACCGCCTGCAGCTCTCCCACGAGCCGGTCGAAGAAGAGCCGGACCAGCCCGAGGGAGCTGTCGCGGTCGTACACGACCAGTCCGATCCACCGGCCCTGCGGCAGGTCGAACGCCGACAGGAAGAGCCCCCGCGACGGTCCCTGGTGCGAGAGGGAGCGGGAGGCGCCGGAGGCCGTCAGCCGGCCCAGTTCCTCCGTGCTCGCCATGATCGCGGCCCCGAGGGCCGAGGCGGACATCACGTCGAGCGCGCGGGTGAAGCCGTGCTGGGCCACGACCTGTCCCGACGAGGTGGTCAGCAGCACCACGCGCGCGGCCGACTCCGCGAGGAACCGTTCCAGCGGCTCGGCCACCCACGGCTCGATGACACGCATCAGGCGAGGTGCTCCGCCGCGCGGCGCAGCTCGAGGCGGACCAGGCCGACGTTCACCGCGGCGTCGGTGACCGCGACCACCAGCAGGTCGCCCGGGGCGGGGACGGCCAGCAGGGCGCCGCGCTCCGCCTGCAGGTGCACGAACGCCGGCGCGGTGCGACCCGCCGCCTCCGTCGCACGCCCCAGCCGGGCCACGACCCCCGCCGTGAGGGCTGCCACCGCCGCGCCGTCGATGCCCTCCATGGAGGACTCCGCGACGACCAGCCCCTCCTCCGCCGAGACGATCATCGCGCCGCGCACCCCGCGGACGCGGGTGATGGACTCCAGCGACCCTACGATGTCGAGCCTCACGCGGCGCCCTCCAGCCACCGGCGAGCCGCCTCGGCGGCGCGTTCGGCCTGCAGCGCGAGGCGCCCGATCGGCACGCTGTTGTCCCGCACGAGCAGCAGCAGCGATTCCGGGGTCGGCGCGCAGAGAAAGAGGTTCGCGTCGGTCGTTTCCCCGGCGACGCTGGTCCAGGACCCGAGATGCAGGAGGCGCGCGGCACGGGTCGCGTCGCGGAAGACGCCGGCGAGATGCGCGGCCACCGCGTCCCCCACCGGGGTCCCGTCCGGGGCCGACAACCCGCCGCCGATCCGGAGCCCGTTCCCGTCGAGCAGGAGGAGACCGTCCTGGGCCCCTTCCAACCCGGCGAAGACGGCCGTGCCGCCGGCAGCGGGGCCGCGGGGCAGCGGGGCCGCCGGTCGCGTTCAGCGCGCGGGCGCTCGCCGGGCGGTGCGGTCGCGGGCGTGCAGGCGCGACGACCGGGGGTGGCGAGGGCCTCGCGCACTCTCGCCACCGCCGCCGCCACCCCCTCGGCCCCGGGATCGGCGGCGTGGGCCGATTCAAGGTGCTCCAGCGCCTTGGGGAGGTCACCGGCGACGTAGAACAGGAAGCCGATCCCCTTGTGCGCGCCGGCGTGCCTGGGATCGAGGCGGAGCGCGATGTCCCACTCGTCGAACGCCCGCTCGAGATCGCCCTGGTCGCCGAGGACGCGGGCCAGCAGGTCGTGCGCGTCGGCCAGGTCGGGATACCGGGTCAGGCCGGCGAGCGCGATCTTTTCCGCCGCGTCGAGCTGCCCGCGACGGCGCAGCGCCTCCCCGAGCGGCAGGAAGACGAGGCTCGACGGATCGGCCGCGAGCTGGGACGTCAGGACGCGGATGTCTTCAATGCTCACGGCGTCCTCCCAGTGCGTCCTTGAGGGTTTCCACGGCGGTCCGCCACCGACGGACCGTCTCCTCGCGCCCGCGCTCGCTGTCGGCGCGCGGCGCCAGCGCCTCCCAGCGCGCCCACGCCTCGAGCGCGGGTCCGAAATGGGCCCGGCCCACCTCCGCCAGCCCGAGCAAGCGGAGGGCCGCCGGCATGTCCGGCTCGCACCGGAGCGCCTGGGTCAGGCGGAGGACCGCCTCGTCGTAGCGGGCCTCCGCCACGAGGACCCGCCCGAGCACGAGGTGGGCCGCCGCGGATTCCGCGAACGCCAGCACCGCCTCCTCCGCGGTGAAGCGGGCCCGCGCGACCTCGCCGAGGAGCAGCGCCTCCTCGACCGCGGCCACGAGCACCGCCAGGTCCTGCACCGTCGCCTCCGCGTCCTGGCCGATGCCCGCCGGCTCGGCCATCGCGATGACGCCGGCCGCGGCCAGCCCGAACAGCGTCCGGGCGACGTCGAAGTCGGAGCGGCCGAGTCGGCCGGCGAGCGAGCGGACGTCGGTCGCCCCGTCGATTCCCGCGAGCACCTCCCACTCGAAGGGGAGGAGGTCGAGCTGCGTGCCCTCGTCATCGGGCGACCCGATGAACCGCGGGACGACACCGAGATGGGGCACCTTCGCCTCGATGCGGGACCACTCGTCGATACGGCGCGCCGCCTCCATCAACAGCGATTCGGTCGGGATGCGCACGGTCGCCTCACCGAGCGCCGCGGGCAACGGGCCGTCCTCGAACGAAAAATAGCCCTCCGACCAGCTCATCAGCTCGAAGATGACCTCCTCGACCTGGGCCCGGATCTGCCGCTCGAGCTCCTTCCGCGGGAGCGCCCCCATCTCGACGAGGATGTCGCCCAGCCGGTGCCCTGGCCGGCTGCGCTGGATGGCGGCCGCCCGCGCCACTTCCTCCTCCCGCACCTTGCCGCCCCGGATGAGCAGCGCGCCGAGCGGATGCGGATTGCTGCGGATCTCCGCGGCGATCACCCCGCCGCTGGCGAAGTACACGACGCCGGCGTTCTGCCGGAGCTCGGACGTCACGCGCAGCACCCCCGTCTTCCGCCCCAGGTCGAGCAGCTGGAACACGTCGTGGATCTGCAGTTCCTTCAGCGGGCCTTCGATCGGCACCCGTTACTCCGCCGTGGCGGTGAAGATGTGGACCAGGTCCCGCGTCGAGCGGAGCTGGTTCCGGGCGGTCGCGGCCAGCGGACTCCCGGGATCGGCCCGCACGACGGCCTCCCACTGATCGGAGGCCTCGCGGTACCGGCGCGCCCGGACCAGTGCCGCGCCGTACGCGAGCCGGGCCGGACCGGCTTCCGGGTCGAACCGCAAGACACGCTCGAACGCCTCGATCGCCTTGTCCGGGCGTCCATCCTCCAGGAGGAGTTCGCCGAGCAGCGTGAGCGCCTCGAGGTCCCAGGGGTCGGCCCCGAGCAGTGCGATGAGGGGCGCGATGGCCGCCTTCGGCGTGTCCACGCGGCGCAGGAGGCGGGCGAGCGCCCGGGCCGCCTCGGAGTAGGTCGGCAGGAGGTCGAGCGCCCGCCGGTACGCGAGACGTGCGCCGGTCCAGTTCTGCCGCTCCTCCTCCAAGGTGCCGAGTTCGAGCCAGACCTGCACCAGCCCGCTGTCGAGTTGCAGCGCCGCCTGGTACGCGTCGAGGGCCGCCTCCCGCTCCCCGAGCCGGCGCGAGACACCGGCCTGGAGCTGCAGGAGATCGGCGCGTCCGGGCGCGCGGGCCTGCGCCTCGCGCAGCGCGTCGAGCGCCCGGACCGGGTCGCCGGTGGCGAGCCGCACGCGCGCGCAGGCGACCAGCGCCTCGACGTCGTTCGGGGCCAGCTGGGCCAGCCCTTCGGCGCCAGCCACTGCTTCGTCCGCGCGGTTGAGGGCCAGGAGCGACCGCACCTCGCCGAGGAGGGCGCCGACGTCCGCCGGGTCCGCGGCGCGCGCCTCCCGGTATCGCTCAAGCGCTTCTCCGTGCAGGCCGCGCTTGCCGAAGATGTCGCCGAGCAGGACCGCCACGCGGCCGCGCGCGGCGCCGCGGGCCACGGCCCGCGTGAGCTCGGCGGAGGCCAGCTCCAGCAGCCCCTTGCTGATGTAGTCCCGCGCGAGCGCCAGCGCCGCCTCCTCGGCCGCCGGGGGCGCGGGCGCCGCGACCGCCGCAGGCGCGAGGTCGTCGAAGATCCCCTCCAGCACGCTGGCATCGAACACGAAGGCATCGCCGAGGTCGGCCGCCGTCACGTCGGCGCTGATTTCCGGCACGATCGAGATGAGCGGGTCCTCGTACTGCAGGTCGATCGCGAGCTGGAACTTCTGCTGGATGTAGTACGGCTCGAGCTCGAGCGCCCGCTTGGTGGCGCGCAGCGCGCCGTCGAAATCGCCCAGCTGGCTCAGCGTGAAGCTGAGGTTGTAGTGCGCGGAGGCGTAGCCGGGGGCGGCGTCCACGGCGCGCGCGAAGGCGTTCTTCGCGTCGGCGTAGCGGTGCAGCTCCATGAGCACGAGGCCGATCCCGTTCCAGGCGGCCGCGTTGTCGGGATGGTCGGCCAGCACGGCGCGGAAGGTCTCGAGCGCCGGCTGGAAGCGGCGCAGCTGGAAGAGGAGGAGCGCGAGGTTGAGGCGTGGCGCGGCGAGCTGGCGCTGCACCTGGAGCGCCGCCCGAAACGCCGCCTCGGCCTCGCCAGTGCCCGGGTCGTGGGCCAGGAGGACGCCGAGGTTGTTCCAGGCGAGCGCGTAGTCCGCGTCGAGCGAGATGGCGCGCTCATAGGAATCCCGGGCGGCGTCGCGCCGGCCGGCCTGGTGGAGGCAGACGCCCCGCTCGTTCCACACCTTGGGGGAGTCGGCGTGCTCCTCGACAAGGGCGTCGTAGAGCTCGAGCGCACTGTCGAGGTCGCGGCGCAGAAGCTGGACTTCCGCCATCGCCTGCAAGGTGAGGCGCCGGTCCTCCCCATGGTCGAGGGCGAGGCGGTACTCGCGCAGCGCCTCCGGGTAGTAGCCCTTCTGGCGGAAGGCGAGGCCGAGGTTGAAGTGGGCGAGCGTGCCGCCGTCGGCCAGCGCGGGGCGCATCGAGTCCGCCAGCGACTGCCGCCCCGGCGCCGAGCCGTCGTCCGGGTGGTCGATCGTCAGGTTGGCCTGGGCCCGCCCGAGGGTCGGGTTGAGCGCGATGGCGCGCTTAGTAGAGGCGCGCGCCTCGTCGTGCAGGCCCATGTCGCCGAGGACGAAGGCGAGGAGGTAGTGCGCGTCCGCGTAGTCGGGGTTGCGGTGGACCGCCTGGCGGAGCGTCTCGAGCGCGGCCTCGTTCAGGCCCCGGTTGTAGAGCGCCTCGCCGTAGTAGAAGAGGGCGACCGGGCTGTCCGGGTCCTGCTCGGCCGCGCGGCGAAACCACTCTTCCGCCACCTCGACCCGGCCCCGCGCCTTCTCGGCGAGCCCCAGCTGGAGGAGCGCGGGAATGTCGTCGGGGTGCCACGCGAGGAGCGCGTCGAACTCCGCCACCGCCTCGTCGGTGTGACCGAGGGCGGCGTAGGCCCGGGCCAGTTCCCACCGGGCCTCCCGGTCGCCCGCGTTTCGACGGAGCCGCTCGCGCAGCTCGGCCACGCGGCGGTCGTAGTAGCCGCTGGCCCGGTAGGTGATTTCCAGGTTGCCCTGCGCCACCTGCATGCGCGGATCGAGCTCGAGGGCGCGGGAAAACTCGGCCACGGCCTCGGGGATGAGGCCCTTCTGGTAGTAGAGGACGCCGAGGTTGTTGTGGGCGCCGGCGTCGGACGGGTCGATGCGGCGGGCGAACGACCGCAGGACCGCGAGGTCCCGTTCGGGCAGCGCCGGACTGCCCATCGATCAGCCGACGCGGATGGCGTCGAAAATGGCCCGCAGCGACGCCAAATCCGGCAGGAGGAGGAAGTGCCCCTTGAGGTCGGGCGACTCGCCCTCGAACTGGAACTCGGACTCGACGCAGAAGACGTAGTCGCGTTCCGAGCCGAAGTTGAGGTAGGTCGAGGTCAGGACGGCGGCGCTGAGGTCCACCACGAGGCTGGGCACGGAGGGCACCAGCATCATTCCCATGAAATCGCTGAGCGCGTTCAGGTAGGCGCTGCTGAGGATGTTGCCCACCTCCTTGATGCCCGACTGCTCCATCACGCCGAATTCGGTCGTCGTGCCGGCGGGGCGACGGAGGAGGATGTCGCACAATGCGCGGGCCGACGGCTCCGGGAAGAGCAGCAGGGTGCGGCCCGTGAGGTCGCCCATCATGTGCATCAGGACGGCCGCCACCACCTCCTCGGGATGGCCCAGCACCTCGGGCACCTCCTCGAGCGGCGTGACCGTCACCTCCGGCACGCTGATCATGATCTTCTTGTTGGTCATCTGGGAGAGCGCCGTCGCGGCGTGCCCCGCCCCGATGTTCGCCACCTCCTTGAGGGCGTCGAACTGGAGCTCCTTCAGATCGCGCACGTCTTCCATACGGGTCTCCCTAGACGAGGGCCGCGGCATCCAAGATCAGCGCCGGTGTGCCGTCCGCGAGGATTGTCGCGCCGCTGAACAGCGGCGCCGTTCCCTTCGGGGCGTCGAACGGCTCGACGACGACTTCCTGCTGTCCCATCAACGAGTCCACCACCACGGCCGAGCGGCGGTCCCCGACCTCCAGCACCAGCCCAGGCCGGCGGGGCGGGACCTCGCCCCCGTCCACCCCGAGCAAGGCCCGGAGGTGCACGATGGGGATCACCCGCTCCCGCAGCACGATCGCCTCGCGGCCCTTCACGTCGGTCCGAGGCTGCACGTCGAACTCGACCGTCTCGGCCACGTAGGAGAGCGGCAGGAGGTAGCGCTCCGTCCCGACCCTGGCCGTGAGCACCCGCAGGATGGCCAGCGTCAGCGGCAGCCGCAGGGTGAAGGTGGTCCCCTGGCCCGGCGTGCTCGCGATCTCCACCGCCCCGCCGTGCGCCCGCACCTTCGTCAGCACCACGTCGATCCCGACGCCGCGTCCCGAAACGCTGCTGACGCGTTCCGCCGTGCTGAATCCGGGCCGCCCCAGCACCTTGAGCAGCAGGTCGTCCGTCAGGATCTCGACCTCGGGCCCGACGACCCCCTCGCGCTTCGCCTTGGCCAGGATGGCCCGGCGGTCGATGCCGCGACCGTCGTCCTGGATCCTGATGGCGACGCTGCTGTGCTCGCGGGCGGCCGACAGGACGAGGCGTCCCTCCGGCGGCTTTCCATGGCGCTGCCGCTCGTCCGGCGGCTCGAGCCCGTGATCCACGGCGTTCCGCAGGAGGTGGAGCAGCGGATCGCCCAGTTCGTCGAGAATGGCGCGGTCGAGCTCGATGCCCTCCCCTTCCATCTCGAACCGGATCTGCTTGCCAAGATGCCGGGCCAGGTCCCGCACCGCCCGGGGAAAGCGGTCGAAGACCTGCCACACCGGGGTCATCCGCGCTTCGATGATCTCGGCCTGCAGGTCGGACACGAGCCGGCTGATCCGGGCGCCAAGCGCCTCGAGTTCCCCGCCCGGGTCCAGCTGCGCGAGTTCCAGCAACCGGTTGCGCGCGACGACGAGTTCGCCGACCTGGCTCATCAGCGCGTCGAGGCGCCGGCGGTCCACCCGGATCTGCCCGCTGCGGGCCGACGGCGCCGCCGCCGCGGGCACGGCGGCCGTCGGGATCCGCCATTCGGCCGTCTGGACGGTGTCGGCGTCCACGGCGACGCTGGCGATCTCGCCCGCGGCCTCGATGGCCGCGATGATCTGCGATTCGCCCACCGGGGCGTCGAGACGGAAAGTGAACCGGCCGTCGAAACCCTGGACATCGAAGTTGGCCGCCGGCGGCATGACGCCGGTGACTTTCCCGAGCTGTTCCGCCCGGCGCAGCGCGAGGTGCGCCCGGGCACCGAGGAGCGGCGCGTCCGGCCGGATTTCGACGCGCACCACGCGCCCGGCCTCTTCCCCGAAATCCGGCATCGGGAGCGGCGCGGCCGCGGACACCGGGGCGGGCGGCTCGGCCGCCTTCTTCCCCTTCCGGGCGGCGCCCTTGCCTGGGGTCGGGGCGGCGGCGGCCGCCGCGGCCTCGAGCGCCGCCGGCAAGTCGCCCGGGTCGAAACCGCCGTCGGCGCCGGCAGCCGCCTCGTCGACCCCCCGCTCCAGTGCGTCGATGGCCTTGAGGAGGAGGTCCACGACTCCAGCCCCGGCCGGCGCGCGCCCGGCGCGGACCGCGTCGAGCAGGTGCTCTGTGCGGTGGGCCAGGTCGGCAAGCCGCCCGTAGCCCATGGTGGCCGCCATGCCCTTGAGCGAGTGGATGGCCCGGAACAGTCCCGCGACCGCCTCGGTCGAACCGGGCTCCCGCTCCCAATCGAGCAGCAGCCGGTTGCAGGTGGTCAGGTGTTCGCGGCTCTCGGCAAGAAAGAGGGCGGCGTACTTGTTCAGGTCCATGGCGTCAGCCGAGGACGCGCTGTACCGCCTCGAGCACCCGGGATGGCTGGAAGGGTTTCACCACGAAATCCTTGGCCCCGGCCTGGATCGCCTCGACCACCAGTGCTTGCTGGCCCATCGCGCTGCACATCAGGATCTTGGCGTCGGGAGACTCACGGCAGATCTCGCGGACCGCGTCGATTCCACCCATGTCGGGCATGACGATGTCCATCGTGACGAGGTCGGGCTTGAGCTGGCGAAACTTCTCGACCGCCTGCACCCCGGTCTCGGCTTCACCCACCACCTCGAAGCCCGCCTGGGTGAGGATGTCGCTGATCATCGTCCGCATGAAGATGGCATCGTCGCATACCAGGACCGTGTGGCTCACAGGTCTGTCTCCAGGCGTCTAGGAGGTTCGTGAATTGAAGCGGTCGCCGCCGGCGGCGGCACTGAGCAGCGGCGCCAGAAGCGCCTCGGTGTCGAGCACCACGAAATGGCGGCCGTCCCGTCGTCCAACCGCCTTGACCAGTCGGACGTCCACACCCGGCAGCGCCTCGCGCGCCTCGAGCTGGCCCGCCGGAATTTCGAAGAGGTCGTCCACCCGGCCCACGGCCAGCCCGAGGCGGCGGGTGCCGACGTCCACCACCAGGAGCGCCCCCTCGTGCTCCGGGAGCGGGGCCCGATCCAGCAGTCGGTGCGCATCGACGACCGTGAGAAGGGTGCCACGGACGTTGACCAAACCGATGACGGTATCGGGGGCACCCGGGATCCGGGTGGTCGGAAGGGGCGCCAGGATTTCACGGGCCCGGCTGGCGAGCATCCCGCAGGCCAGGTTGCCCACCTGAAATACGACGACGCGCACCGCCTGGGAGTCAGCCATCTCTATTAAAGAAAAGAAGATAGCGAAGAGCTTCATCGGGAGCAACAGACACCGAGTCCCCCGCCGCCAGTTCCAGCGCCAGGCGCAGATCGGCCGGCCATTCTGACCGGAATTCCAGGGCCTCTTCGGTCACCGGATGCTTGAACGCCAGCGAGGCGGCATGCAGCGCCTGGCGGCCGGCGGCTCGTTCGACCGCTTCCGCGATCAGCCGGGCCGATCCCGAAATCCGCCGGCTCCCCCCGGCGCCGTACACCGGGTCACCGACCACCGGATGACCGATATGCGCGAGATGGACCCGGATCTGGTGGGTCCGGCCAGAGTGCAGCTCCAGACGGAGCAGGTCCGCCACCTGGAATCGGGCCACGCACCAGGCGTCGGTCCGTGCCGGGCGCCCCTCGGCAAGGACGGCCATCCGCTTCCGGTCGGTCGGGTGCCTGCCAAGCGGCGCCTCGATCCGGGTCGGGCTCTCGTCGAGGTGGCCCCAGGCGAGGGCCGCGTACACCCGTCGAATGCGCCGGGCGGCCAGCATCTGGCCGAGGCGGCGATGGGCCAGGTCGGTCTTGGCGACGAGCATGAGCCCGGAGGTGTCACGGTCGAGGCGATGGACGATTCCCGGCCGGCCCTCCGCCCCGCCCGAGAGCGTGGTGCCGCGGGCCACCAGGGCGTTGACGAGGGTGTCGTCCCAGTGGCCGGGGGCCGGGTGGACGACCAGTCCCGCCGGCTTGTCGATGACGGCGAGGTGTTCGTCCTCGAAGATCACGGTGAGCGGGATGTCCGCGGGCCGGATCTGCCGCGGCGGCTCGTCCTCGGGGAGGGTGACTTCGACCGCATCCCCCCGGACGAGGAGGCGCGAGGCCCGCGCCACCTTGCCGTTGACCGTCACGCGCTTGTCGGCCACGAGGCGCGCGGCCTGGGTGCGGGAATATTGCAGCTGGTCGGCGAGGAACCGATCGAGTCGCTCGGTGCCGTCCGCGAGGACGGTGAAGCGCTGGGGGGAATCCATCAGGCCGGCCTCAGCGGGCCGACGCGGCTTCGTGGCGGGCCTGGCGGCTGTCCTCGATCCAGAGCGAAATGGCGAGCGCCACGGCTCCGCAACTCACGGCGATGTCGGCGACGTTGAAGGTCGGCCACCGGAGGTTGCCGATCCCGAAGTCCAGGAAGTCCACGACGCCGCGATGGCTCCGGATCCGGTCCACCAGGTTCCCCGCGGCGCCGCCCGCCACGAGCCCGAGCGCGAGCTGGCGGAACCGGTCGCCAGCGGCCGCAGTGGCGGACATCCTGGCGAGCAGCACGATGGCCCCGAGGGCGAGGCCGAGGAAGATCCAGCGGGAGTAGGGGCCGAGGTGCAGGCCGAACGCGGCCCCCGGATTGTACACCAGCCGCAACTGAAACCACTCACCCGCCACCGAGACGCCGGTGGTCCGCAGGAGGTAGGCCTCCGCCACGAGCTTGGTCAGCGCGTCGAGCACGAGGACGCCGAGAGCGGTACCGACGAACAACCGCCGCTCACCGGCGCTTGGCATCCTCTTCCTTTTCCTTGCAGCTGATGCAGAGGCGGGCGTGGGGCAGCGCGTCGAGCCGCTCGAAATTGATGGCGGATCCGCAGCTCTCGCAGGTCCCGAACTTCTCGGGATTGTTGTACAGGCGGCCGAGCGCCTGGTTGACGTGCCAGAGGTACCGGCCCTCCTTCGACGCCATCAGGAACTGCTTTTCCCGCTCCATGGCGTCGGTGCCCTGGTCGGCCATGTGAAAGGAGTACGAGCTCAGGTCGCCGTCGGCGCCCTGCAACGTCGAGTTGAAGGACTCGTCGTAGTGGCCGAGCTCCTTCATGACCCGGGCGCGCTCCTCGATCAGTCGCTTCTCGAAGTACGTCAGCTGCTTCTTGTTCATGCCTCTTCCGTGTCGGTGTGCCGGCCGCTGGGCCGGGCGTCGTCTTGCCGTTGAATGCCGATGGTCATCTCGAGGCCGTCGAGCGTCACCTGCTGCTCGCGGTCGGGATGGTCGGCTCGTGATCCAAACACCAGCTTCCGGGCGAGGGTCTCGCCCTGGATGAACGCGGCGTGTGCCTGCGCGGCGGCCAGCAGTTCCGGGGCGCCGTCGAGAGCGAGCGCCACCCGTGTGGAGATGTCATACCCGGCGTCCCTGCGCAGCCGCTGGATCCGGTTGACCATTTCCCGCGCACGGCCTTCCTCCCGGAGCGCGGGAGTCAGGACCGGGTCGAGCGCGGCCACGTAGGGTCCGTCGCTCTGGACGGCCAGGTCGCTGGCCACCTCCCTGCTCACCACCACATCCGCGGAAAGATACTCAAATCGCCTGCCGTCCACCTCCACCACTGCCGACCCGCCCGCCTCGAGCGCCCGGAGCTGCTCGGCGTCGAGCCGGGCAGCGGCGGCGGCCGCCAGCGGAGTCTCCTTGCCGTATCGGCTTCCCAGCGACCGGAAATTCGGCTTGGCGCGCAGGGTGACCAGGTCCGCGTCGGACTCGACCACCTCGATCGCCTTCACGTTGACTTCCCGGCCGAGCAGGTCCAGCAACGACGTGAACGCGGGTCCCCGGACCGCCGAGGGCACCGCGACCACCATCCGCGAGAGGGGCTGGCGGACTCCGGACCCGATGTCCTCGCGTGCCGCGCGCGCCAGCGACGCCAGCCGCCGGACGGCGCCCATGGCCGCCTCGAGCGATTCGTCGCGCGCCGCCCCGGGGGCCGGGAACCGTGCAAGATGGACGGAGGAGCCCGCGAGGCCGCGGTGCAGCCAGTCGGACAGGAACGGCGCCGCCGGCGCCAGCAACCGCGCCACGGTGACCAGGCAGGCGTGGAGCGTCGCCAGCGCCGCCGGATCGGGGGCACGATCGGGCGCCCAGAATCGGGCCCGGTTGAGCCGCACGTACCAGTTCGAGAGGTCGTCCACCACGAAGCCCATCAGCGCGCGCGTGCCGACGGTGACGTCGTACTGGTCCCACGCGGCGTTCACCTCGTCGACCGTCCCGGCGAGCCGGCTCAGGATCCACCGGTCGGCGAGCGCGTCCGGCACCGGCGACGACCCCTCCGCGGGGCGCCAGTCGCCGGCGTACTGGGCGAAGAACCGGTACGTGTTCCGCAGCGTGTTCAGGAAGCCGCCCGCCACCTCGGGGATGGTGCGCACGTCGAACCGCTTGGGCAGCCATACCTGGCTCGAGGCCAGGAGGTAGAGCCGCAGGACGTCGGCGCCGTGCTCCGCGAGCAGCTCGTTCGGGTTGACCACGTTGCCGCGGCTCTTGGACATCTTCTGGCCCTCGGCGTCGAGGACCAGCTCGTTCACGATGACGTTGCGGTACGCCGGCGCGTCGAACGCCGCGGTGGAGATGGCCAGGAGCGAGTAGAACCACCCCCGCGTCTGGTCCACGCCCTCGCAGATGAAGTCGGCCGGGAAGTGCGCGGCGAAATCGGCCTCGTGCTCGAACGGATAGTGCCACTGGGCATACGGCATGGAGCCGGAGTCGAACCAGGTGTCGATGACCTCTGGCGCACGGGTCATGCGGCCACCGCAGTCGCACACCCAGGCGTACCCGTCGATGAAGGGCTTGTGCGGATCGAAGTCCGCCGGCAGCGCCCCACCCCACCGCTCCGCGAGCTCGGCGTAGCTCCCGATCACGACCACGTGCGACGGGTCGCGGTCGCAGGACCAGACCGGGAGCGGCGTGCCCCAGTACCGGTCGCGCGAAAGCGCCCAGTCCACGTTGTTGGCCAGCCACTCGCCGAAGCGCCCGGTGCCCACCTCGGGTGGATGCCACGCCACCCCGCCGTTCAGGGCGAGCATCCGGTCGCGGATCGACGACGTCCGGACGAACCACGAATCGCGGGCGTAGTAGATCAGCTTGCTGCGGCACCGCCAGCAATGGGGATAGGGATGGACGTACTGCTCGGTCAGGAGGTGCCGTCCGTCCGCCTTGAGGCGGCGGATGATGAGCTCGTTCGTGTCGTCGGCCGTGACGAGCAGCCCCTCGAGCTCGGGCCAGCTGGTGCCGACAAAGGTCCCGTCCGCCGCCACCGGGCGGAGGAGCGCGAGGCCGTGGGCCTGACCGGCGGCGTAGTCGTCGGCGCCGAAGGCCGGCGCCATGTGCACGATGCCGGAGCCGTCGCTGGCCGTGACGAACTCGCCGGTGATGACGACGCCGTGGAGCTTGTCGTCGGGCAGCGGCACGACGTGCGAGCGGCCGGCTATACCTGAGTCCCGCCAGGTCGCTGCCCCGCACCACGCGCCCGGGCGCGGCCACCGCGCCCTCGCCGAACAGACGGCCGAGGATCCGGGGCGCCAGGCTCGTGGCGATCACCAGCCGGCGGCCGGGAGTCCGGGGATCGGCGTACTCGCCATACTCCAGGTCGGGATGCACGGCGGCGGCGACGTTGGACGGGAGGGTCCAGGGCGTCGTCGTCCAGACGACCAGTTCCCTGCCCGACCCGTCCTCGAGCGGAAAGGTCACGAAGATCGCGCGGTCGCGGACCTCTTCGTACCCTTGCGCCAGCTCGTGACTGGAGAGGACGGTGCCGCAGCGCGGGCAGTAGGGCAGGACGCGGTGACCGCGGTAGAGGAGCCCGCGGTCGTGCAGCCGCCGGAGGATCCACCAGACCGACTCCACGTAGTCGTTGCTGAAGGTGATGTAGGGATGCGCGTAGTCGAGCCAGTAGCCGATCCGGTCGGAGAGCGCCTCCCAGTCGGACTTGTACGTAAAGACGCTGCTGCGGCAGAGCGCGTTGAAGCGCTCGACGCCGTACTCCTCGATCGCCTTCTTGCCCTTCAGCTCGAGCTGCTTCTCCACCTCGATCTCCACCGGCAGCCCGTGCGTGTCCCATCCGGCGATGCGCGTGACGGACCGCCCCTGCATGGCGCGGAAGCGGCAGACGAGGTCCTTGATCGTGCGGGAAAAGACGTGGTGGATGCCCGGGCGCCCGTTGGCGGTCGGGGGCCCCTCGTAGAACACGAACGGCGCGCCGCCGGCCCCCGCCGCCATGCTCTGGCGGAAGAGGTCTTCGGCCTTCCAGGTGTCGAGCAGCTGCTGCTCGAGCTGGTCGGCGCCGAGTTCGGGAAGGGGCGGGAATCCCATCAGGGAAGGCGGGGCGGCGAGGCGCTCACGCCTGCTTCTTGAGCACGAGTTCCGAGGGCGACTGGGCGGCGGTCTGGGCGTAGGCTTGCAGCCCGTCGACTTCGCCGAGCTGCCGCTCGAGGAGCGCGCGGAAGTTGGCGAGGAACGCCGCGAACTGCCGCTTGCCGGCGTCAGTCCGCTCGCGCAGGACGCGGTCCTCGCCCTGGGCCTCGTTCAGCTGGCGGAGCGCCTCGACCTTCGCCTCGCGGACGATGAGGTCGGCGTCCTTCCGGGCCTGCTGCTCCGCATCCAGCCGGAGCTGCTGCGCGGCGAGCAGGGCCTCGTTCATGGCGCGCTCCCGGTCCCGGAAGGCCCGCAATTGCTCCTGGAACCCGCGCGCCCGCTCCTCGAGCTGCGCCCGCTCGCGGAGCACCCGCTCGAACTCCTCCGACACCCGCTGCTTGAACGAATCGACGAGCGCCGGGTCGTACCCGCGGAAGGCCCGCGGAAATTCGTGGCCCCGGATGTCGTGTGGCGTGAGCTGAAAGCTGTCGTCCGTCATCCCTGGCGTCCCCCGAACAGGATCGTGCCCAACCGGACCATCGTGGCCCCCTCCTCGACTGCGACCTCGAAATCCGACGACATCCCCATGGAGAGTTCCGGCAGGCCGTGGCCCGCGGCGACGGCGGCATCGCGGAGCTCGCGGAGCATCCGGAAGGCGGCTCGCTGGCGCCGCGCGTCGTCGGTCAGCTCCGCCATCGTCATCAGGCCGCGCACCTCGAGCCGATTGCAGCCGACGGACCGCCTCGAGCAAGGCCGGCAGCTCGCCGGGCTCCACCCCGCCCTTCTGCGGCTCTCCCGAGCAATTGACCTGGATGAGGACCGCCTGCCGGCCCCCTTCCGGCACCCGCCGGTCCAGCTCCTGGGCCAGCGCCATCCGGTCCACCGAATGGATCAGGGCGAATCGCCCCGCCGCCCGCCGTGCCTTGTTTTGCTGGAGCGTCCCGATCAGGTGCCAATCCACCGCGAGGTCGGGCAGCGCGTCCTGCTTTTCCAGCGCCTCCTGGACCCGGTTTTCACCGACCGCCCGTAATCCAGCCTCGACGGCGGCCCGGACGGCATCGGGACCGAAGGTCTTGGTCACCGCGACGATCGTGACCGGATGCCGCTCTCCCGTCCGGGCCTGCGCGGCGCTGATCCTCTCCCGCACCGACGCGAGTCGGTGCGGGAGGTCCGGGAATGTCATAACCGTGAAAAATACAACGAGTTGGCCCGAAATTGCAGGGACGATCAGGGGGAATCGGCGGGCGGCAGGAGGGGTCGCATGCGGACCTGCGAGAGTGCGGACGCGAGGGCGGGATTCGGGGAGAGCTCGAAGGCCAGCTCGAGGTTCCTGACCATCCCCGGCTCATCGCCGGCCGTCTGGTAGGCGTAGGCCAGCTGAGTCGGCGGGAGCGCCAGTGTCGAGGCGAAGGACCGGCTGGTGATCTCGAGGTCGCGTGGCGAGGTGGCAGTCCGCAGGCCGGCGTAGCGATACGTCTCCCAGACCAGGCGATCGGTCGTGGGGACGTCGAGGAGTGCCCCGGCGAGTCGTTGGCGGTCGATGCCCGGCGCGAGCGAATCGGGCTCGGTCGGCTGCAGCTCGAACACCAGGCCCTTCTGGACCAGGTAGGGGTCGAGCGACAGGAAATTCCGGCCCGTGGTGACCGACCACGCCACGGGACGTCGGCCGAGATTCTGCTGGACCACCCGTGCGGCGACGAAGTCGCTGGTGTAGAACACGGTGCCGGCCGCATACGTCCGCCGATACGGGCCGAAGGTGACGCTCACCGCCTCCCCAAGCTGGCGGGGATAGGCCGCCTCGATCTCGGCATCGGTCATCGGCAGTGTCGGCCAGTCGGGTCGCGCCGCCCCCCGGCCCTGCCAGATCGGCGGCGCCGTGGACTCGTCGAACTGCGGGACGGCGCCCTCGCGGAGCTGGCGAGCGTACCAGTGCGTGTTGGCCAGGGCCAGGCAGACGATGGTCACGTCCCTCCGGATCCCCTCCACCTCCTGGGCCCACCAAAGCGGGAAGGTGTCGTTGTCGCCGTAGGTGAAGAGAACGCCGTAGGGCGGAACGGAGTTGAGGAGGTCGTAGGCGAAATCGGCCGCGAGGCGGGCATCAGGGCCGTGGCGCCGGCTGGCCGCGCTCACGTTGGCCGCGGCGGGCAGGAGGGCCACCAGGAAGAGCAGCGGCACCGCCAGGCGCCAGGGCGCGGATCCGGCGCGCCGGAGCGCGGCGCCCACCACCGACGCGAGGCCGATGCCCGCCCACACGCCCCACACCAGGAAGCTCACGACGAAGAAGTAGTCCCGCTCACGGACCTCGTGCTGCCCGCTCTCGGGAAAGAGATCGTACCCCAGCGACGCCCCGGGCTTGAAGTTCATGTACGCCACGAGGCCGACGCCGGTGACCAGGAACAGGGTGAAGAGAAGCCACCACCCCGCGCGATCCGCGCGTCGGTGGGCCGCGAGACCGCGCAGTCCGAGCGCGGTGACGAGCGCGGCCCCGATGAGCTGGCCGTTCAGGATCCCCGCTCCCCACTTCGCGGCGCCCCGCGCCCACTGCCAGTTGAAATACTGCAGGTAGTTCTGGACCTGGAGCCAGATGATGGTCAGGCTCCGTCCCGGATTCGTGGGGCCGTGCGGAATGGTCGGGTCGTCCAGCGGAGTCCGGACCGGGTATTGCTCGCGCCGGATGACCGCGAGGAGCGCGTCCCAGGTGGAGGGATCGGCCTCGTTGGGCGTCGGCGCCTGGCCGGCGCGGATGTAAAGGAAGAGGTACGTGGTGACGCCGATGGCCGCGACGGCGAACGACAGCAGCGCGAAGGGCAGCATGCCGGCCATCGAGGCGAAGAGGGCGGCGGCGACGAAGCAGAGCCCGCCAAGGACGATGAGCGGCGTGCTCCCCAGCCCCGTGCCGATGAGGAGGGCCCAGAGACCCGCCACCACCGCCACCGTCGCCCATTCCTGTCGACGTTCGACCGCCGACTCGGCGGGCGTGCCGTGCACGGTCGCGGCGAGGAACATCACCACCGCGGGGCCCGCCAGCAGCGCCAGGAGGTGATTGCCCATCGAGATGCCGGCCAGGTATACGATCAGGAGGATGAGCCGGAGCGAGCGCTCCGTGCCGCGGGCCGCGCGCCACCGGAGGCAGAGCCAGCAGATCAGCGCGATGGTGAAGGTCGCGACGCTGTAGACCTCGGTCTCGTTGGAGTTCTGCCAGTGCGTGAAGGTGAACGCCGACATGAGTCCGGCGGCCACCCCTCCCCCGAGCGCGAGCAGCCGGCGGCGCCCGGGCGACAGCTCCGCGCTGCCGAGGCGAAGCGTCTCGTGGGCGACCAGGAAGAAGAACCCGGCGGCCATCGCGCTGAAGGTGGCGCTCATCAGGTTGGTCCGCCACGCATACTCCCCGACCGGGAAGAGGACGGCCCAGACGTGGCCGAGCATGACGAAGAGCGGCGTCCCCGGCGGATGCGGGATCCCCAGGTTGTGGATCGACGCGATCAGTTCGCCCGCGTCCCAGAAGGTCACGGTCGGCGCGAGGGTCAGGACGTATCCGGCCAGCACGAGCCCAACGACGGCGATCGCCGCGAGGTACGGTGGCCGGGGGTGGTCGAGGTCGGTCAGTGGGCGGCTCCGAGAGCGTGGGCGACGGCGAGCGCGTCGCGCACCGCCGAGGGTTCGTGGACGCGGAAGAGTCGGGCGCCACGCGCGTAGGCGAGGGCGCAGAATGCGGCCGTCGCGCGATCGCGATCGTGCAGGTCCCGGCCGGTGACGGCGCCGAGAAACCGCTTGCGCGACGGTCCGACCAGGATCGGACGGCCGAGCGCGTGCAGCGCGGGCAGCTGATCGGCGAGAAGGATATTCTGTTCGGCGGTCTTCGAGAACCCGAAGCCGGGGTCGACGACGATCCGATCGGCGGAAACGCCGGCCACCGTGGCCCGCTCGACGGCCTGCCGCAGTTCCGCGATGACCCCGCCGACCACGTCCCCGCCGTACTCCGCCTCCTCATACGACGCCATCGTGGCGACCGTGCCGCGCGAGTGCATCACGACGATGCCCGCGCCGGCCTGGGCCACCACGCCGGCCATGGCCGGGTCGAGCCGGAGCCCGGAGACGTCGTTGATGACGGAGGCCCCCGCCGCCAGGACGGCGCGCGCCGTCTCGGCCTTCACCGTATCCACCGACAGCGGCACCGCGGGCCAACGCTCCCGAAGGGCCCCCACGACGGGCGCCACACGGGCGATCTCCTCGTCCGCGGGCACCGGCGCGGGCCGCCCGGGTCGGGTGGACTCGCCCCCGACGTCGAGCATGGTCGCACCGCCGTCGAGCAGTTCCTCGGCCCTCGCCACCGCCGCCGCTACCGTGGGCAGGCGGCCGCCGTCGCTGAAGCTGTCCGGCGTCATGTTCAGGATGCCGACGATGACCGGTCCGTCCAGGTCGAGCGCGCCGGTCGCGGTGATCCAGACGCGCGGGAGCTCGACCGGCAGCGCCAGGCCGACCTGGAACGCCACGTCGGCGAGTTCGGGCGGACCGACCCAGGGGCGCGCCAGCGCCTGCAACCGGGCGCGGCTCCCGCTGACCAGCGCCCCCGAATCCGTCGTGAGCACATCGAGTCCGAGCTTGCCGCCGGCGTAGGCCACGAGCGCTTCACGAGCCGCGGCATCGAGCCCGGACAAAAGCAATGCGGCCGGCTCGGTGCCCTGAGCGGCCGCATCGGCTTTCCATTCCTCGAAGCCCCCTGCCCGGAGCGCCGCCCGCACCGCCTCCCGCGAGGCCGCGGCGAGCGGGGTCACTTTCACGCGCCGGCGGGCTCCGCCGGCGGGGCGCCGAGCGCCGGAAGCGCCGCCGGCGAGGCGACCTTCGGCGCAGCGGCCGCGGCGGGCGCCGCCGGCGCGGGCGGCACCTCACGGGGCGGCAGCGGGAGGTTCTTGACGAGCAGGTCGAGGTCCTCCCGGTCGATCGTCTCCCGCTCCAGCAGCGCCTGCGCGATGCGCTCGAGCAGGTCCTTGTGCTCCTTCAGCAGGACGCTGGCCTTGGCGTACGCCTCGTCGAGCAGGCGCTTGACCTCGTCGTCCACCATCTCGGCGGTGCGCTCGGACACCTCGCGCCGCTGGCCGAATTCCCTGCCCAGGAAGATTTCCTGCTCGCGGTCGCCGATGGCCATGGCGCCGACCCGCTCGCTCATGCCGAACTGCGTCACCATCCGGCGGGCCAGCCCGGTGGCGCGCTCGATGTCGTTGCCGGCGCCCGTGGTCACCTTCTCAGGGCCGAAAATCAGTTCCTCGGCCACACGGCCACCGAAGAACATGGCGAGGTTCCCGATGAGCCAGTCCTTGGTATAGCTGTGCCGGTCGGTCTCGGGGAGGGAGGCCGTGAGGCCAAGCGCCCGGCCGCGAGGCACGATGGTGACCTTGTGCACCGGATCGCTGCCCTGCGTCTTGAGGGCCACCACGGCATGCCCCGCCTCGTGGTAGGCGGTCAGCTTGCGCTCGTCCTCGGTAAGGACAAGGCTCCGCCGCTCGACGCCGAGCATCACCTTGTCCTTGGCGTCCTCGAAGTCCGACATGGACACGAGCGTCTTGTTCGTCCGCGCCGCGAGCAGCGCCGCCTCGTTGACGAGGTTCGCGAGGTCCGCACCGGCAAGTCCGGGCGTTCCCTTCGCCAGGATTTCGAGGCGGACGTCGGCCGCGAGCGGGATCTTGCGGGTGTGCACCCGGAGGATTCCCTCCCGGCCGCGCACGTCCGGGGCGTCCACCACGATCTGGCGGTCGAACCGGCCCGGACGCAGGAGCGCCGGATCGAGGACGTCGGGGCGGTTGGTGGCGGCGATGAGAATGACACCGTCGTTCGACTCGAAGCCGTCCATCTCGACGAGCAGCTGGTTGAGCGTCTGTTCCCGCTCGTCGTGTCCGCCGCCGAGGCCGGCGCCGCGGTGGCGCCCCACGGCGTCGATCTCGTCGATGAAGATGATGCAGGGGGCGTTGGCCTTGCCCTGCTCGAAGAGGTCGCGCACGCGGCTGGCGCCGACGCCGACGAACATCTCGACGAAGTCGGAGCCCGACATCGAGAAGAAGGGGCGCCCGGCCTCTCCGGCCACCGCCTTGGCCAGGAGGGTCTTGCCGGTGCCCGGGAGGACCGACGAGGAGGGCGCCCTTGGGCAGGCGGCCGCCGAGCCGGGTGAACCTCTGCGGATCCTTGAGGAACTCGATGATCTCCTGCAGCTCGACCTTGGCCTCGTCGGCGCCGGCCACGTCGGCAAAGGTCAGCTTCGGCGTGTCGCCGGTGAGCAGCTTGGCCTTCGACTTCCCGAAGGAGAAGGCGCGGTTGCCGCCCGACTGCATCTGCCGGAAGAGGAAGACCCAGAGCGCGATGATCAGGAGCATCGGCAGGAGGTTCAGCAGGACCGTCATGAACCCGCTCCGCGACTCCTTCGCCTCGATGGTCACGCCGGAGGCCTCGAGCCGGGTCTGGAGCTGCTCGCTGTCGGCGAACGGCAGGAGCACCGTGAAGCCCTTGGCGGAGCGGGAGTCCTGCAGCACCTGCGTGCGGAACTCGCCCTCGAGGCGCTTACCGTCGATGACCGTCACTTGGGCCACGTTGCCGGCGTCGAGCTGCGTCAGGAACGACGAGTAGGAAAACTCCTGCGTCGGGTTCTTCTGACGGTTCATCGTGTTGTAGAGTGTCAACGCCAACAGCCCGACCAGGAGCCAGAGCGCGAAATTCTTGCTCATGCCGGCCCAGTTGGGTCCCGTCGGGCGAGGAGGGATGCGTTCAGCCATTCGTCAGTCCAGGTCCACGATATAGGGTAAATGCCGGCAATTCTCGGCATGGTCCAGGCCATAGCCCACCAGGAAGGCCGGCGGCGCGTGGAATCCCACGAACCGGAGTTCCGCCGGCGGCTCCGGGGCGATCTGCTTGTCGAGCAGGGTGCAGATCGCCAGGCTGGCGGGATGCCGGGCGCGGAGCAGCTCCACGAGCCGCGTCAGCGTCCTCCCGCTGTCAATTATATCCTCAACGACCACAATATGTTTCCCCGCCAGGTCAGTGGCGGGGTCATACAGGAGCCGGACGTTGCCGCTGGAGACCGTCCCCGAGCCGTAGCTGCTGGCCACGAGAAAGTCCACCTGCAGGGGCCGTTCCACCGCCCGGACCAGGTCGGCCAGGAAGATGAAGCTCCCCTTGAGCAACCCGAGGAGCAGCAAATCGCCGTCGGGATAGGCCGCCGTGATCTCCCGGCCGAGCGAGGCCACCCGCGTCGCGATCTGTTCGGCGGTGAAGACGACCGACTTGGCCTTGCGCCCCCCGCTGCGCCGCGACAGGTCATCCACCGCTCACCTCGATCCTGAGTGCGTCCTCGCCCTCGCGGGGCACCGCAACCTCCCCGCGACAGATACCCCCGATCCACGCGATGTTGCCATCGGACTCGAAAAGCGGCCACGCCGCCCGGCGGCTCCGCTCCACGCGGGCCTCCTGAAGCAGCCGTGACACGGCCCGATGGCCCACACCGCCGAGGGGCGTCAGCTGGTCGCCCGGCGCGGGAGCCCGGAGGAGCGCCCCTTCTCCGATGAACCAGCCCACCCAGCCGTCGCGCCGGGTCGTGGCCGGCGCCGGCGCCCGGGACCAGGACACCTGCCACCGACCCCACCTGGCCTCGCCTCGCGGGCCGTTCAGCCGGAGCGGGGCCGGCGGCGACACCACCCGATAGAAACAGATCCGGCCGAACGCGAGTTCCCCGCGCCAGTCGCCGCCGAGCTCCATGGCCGCGCCGCTCCGTCCCCCGCGAACCATCTCCAGGAGTCGACTGCCGCGGCGCGTGCCGAGCGTACAGCCGACCCGGCGTGCGATGGCCTGGAGGAGCGCGACCGCGAGCGCGGAATCATAGGTGACGAGCGGGAGGGCGGCAACGGAAATGCGCCCCTCCGATTCCGCCGCGGACAGGCCCGGCAGCGTGTCGAGCGCCGCATTCCAGGCCCCCCGATTCGCGGCGGCCTGGCGCCCGAGGCGCAAGAGCCGCTCGCCGGCCCGGGGATCCCGCTCGGCGAGCAGGGGCAGGAGCACGCCGCGGACCCAGGAACGGTCGTGCACCGGGTCGGTATTCGACGGATCGCACCAACCGTCGATCCCCTTCCCCTCCAGCCAGGTGACGAGCTCCTGCTTCTGAAACCCGAGGAGGGGACGGACTCGCCTCCCATGGCGAGCGGCCATTCCGGCGAGACCGGCGGGTCCGCTCCCGGCCAGGACACGAAGCAGGATCGTCTCCAACTGGTCGTCCTGGTGATGGGCCAGGACGACCGCGTCCGCCCCCTCCTGCCGGCGTACCTGCTCGAGCCAGGCGTGCCGCGCGGCACGGGCCCGGGTCTCGGAGGTCCCGGCGCCGAGGTTGAGCCGGCCGACTGCGACGGGAAGGGCCAAGTCGGATGCCGTGGCGACCACGCGATCGGCGACCGTACGGCTGTCGGGATGGATCCCGTGGTCCGCATGCGCCACGACGAGGTCGAGGCGATGGTGCGCCCCGGTCGCGTGCATCAGGTGGAGAAGCGCCAGCGAGTCGGGGCCGCCAGATACGGCCACGACCACGCGGCGCCAAGAGGCGGGACAGTCGAGCGCCTCCCACGCGGCGAGGAAGCGCGCGGGGAGGTCGTCGGTGGAAGGCGCCGCGGCGATGGGGTGGAGCGGCGGGCGAGGGGTGGGCATCGGGGAAAGTTAGCCGCCCGGCACCCTCGCGGAAGACGGAACTACTGGTCGTAGTCCTGGACGACCTGGCCCCGCGAGTTGAGCACCGCCGTGACGCGGCCCCCCGACTCGCGAAATCCGAGCACGGTCACCTTCCCGGAACCGACATCCAACTGTGGGACGGGCACGCGCAGCACCCAGCGCTGGACGATCCAACCGCCACCCGGCAGGGGGGCGAACCGCAGCGTTCCCCCAGCGTCCACCTGACGCGCCCACTTCGGGAGTCGGGTGTAATTGAAATCGAGTCGCCGCAGCTCCGCGGAGGCCTGATCCAGCCAGAGTGTCCCCCGGATGTCCGACCGCTGGTCCTGTGCGCCAGGCTCGAACGCGAGCCCGACCCACTCGGACGGGTCACCCAGGCCGGGGGGGACGGTCCAGAAGCAGTGGCCCTCGAAGAACGGCTCGGAGAGCAGGAATTCGGCGTCGGGCCCGTACCAGGTCGGCCCGACCACCAAATCTTCGATGTTCTCCACGAACCCGCTCGCGAGCAGCGTGTCGGGGGACGGGCTGCGGACCGGCCAGGCGCTGATGCTCAGCTCATTGACCTGGCGCGGCGCCGATGGCGTACCGAAGCGGTCGAGGTCCCGGTCCTCGAGAACCGTCTGGAATCGGTAGGCCTGTGACTTCACCGTCTGGGCGGTAATGGCCAGCGCCGTCCCGGCGTTGGTCCACAGTGCGGCGGACAGGGTGTCCCTCCGCGCCCGCTCGCCGCACGTCGCGGTGCCGGCGACCGTGATTTCGGGGAGCGCTACCGGAGCGCCGGCGAGGACCATCGTTCGCGTAAGGGTCTCCCCCTCCATGAGCCTGACGGTCGAGTCCACGGGGAGGTATCCAATGCGGAGGATCCGAAGCAGGTACGCGCCTGGAGCGGGTGCCCTGAGGGAAAAGCGCCCCTCGGAGCCGCTCACGGCCTGCGCGGCGCGCTTGCCGGCGGAGTCCTGCAACAGGACAAGGGCCCCCACGACCGCCACATCCGTGCCCGCTTCAACCAGGCGGCCGCGGACCACCTGCGCGTTGAGCACGCCGATCGGGACCAGCACCAGGAGGCAGGCGAGGCCAAGCGCTTTCATTCCGGTCAACCTGCGTGACCTGCCCGCCCGGGGCAACCCGCGAAAACGCGGGCATCACCGCTCCCATCCACAACGCTTACGCTCACTTCCGTGCGTACAGCCCGTCGAACTGCGTCGCCCAGGTGGCCCCGCCGTCGGTGGACGCTTCCCAGTGCTGCCGGACCATCCCACCCTCGCGGGGCGTCCACGTCACGCGCTCGACGGTGACGGATCCCGGCTTTCCCGGCGTCGGGTGAGTCCCGGTGAGCACCATGCTCCCGCCCACCAGCCGTCCCTTGAGCTCGAGCAAGTTGCCCCCGGCGTCCATCCAGACCTGGCGCCAGGTGCTGTCAGCGGCGTTCCACATGTTGAGGCTGGTGCCGTCGCCGCCGTTCGAGCTCACCCAGTGCTCCTGCAACACGCACCCGCCGAGGATCGACTCGATCCGGTTGGACCCGGCGGTCTTGCCCCCGGGGGTGGTCACGGTCCAGTCGCCGACCCAGAAATCGAATTGCCGGTACTCGGGTGCCGCACACCCCTGCCGTCCCTGAGCCACGGCGACGTGCGGGAGAACGAGCAGGAGGATGGTCAGGGCAAGCGAGGAGAGAGGTAGGCAGCGATCTCGACGGGACGCAATCGTCATGCGACGCTCGGGTTGCGGGGGAGGAGTGGTGGGCCCCCTCCCTACGCGGACCAAGCAGGAGCGGTTTCCGCCGCCGCTCACCAGTCGCCGCGATTCGCGCGGCGGAAATAGCAATACCAGAGCGCCAGCCACGAGCCGGCGTTCCCGACGAACATGCCGAGGTAGACGAGCGCCCACCCGATGGATTCTGACTGGACGTGGAGGCCTGAGGCGGCGATGCCGGTGCCAAGGAGCTGGAGGCCGCAGAACGCGAGCAGGGAGAGGACAAGGGCGCGGCGCCGGACGCCCTCCACCTTGACGTCCGCTGCCCGCCGCCCCGCCTGGAAGACGGGATCGTCCTCTGCGCGTGGCGGTCGGCCGGCGCGGTTCACTTCTTGGCGAAGACGCTCGTCTTGCCGCCCTTGTCCCAGGCGATCACATCGTAGGATTGGGCCGGCGTGCCGGGCACTTCCATGCCTGGCGATCCGACCGGCATGCCCGCGACGGCGATCCCGGCAACCTTGGGCCGGTCGTGCAGGAGCTTCTTCAGCGCGTCCACCGGCACGTGGCCCTCGACGACATAGCCTTCCACCACGGCGGTGTGGCAGGTCTGGAGCGCGCGCGGCACGCCCGACGCCGCCTTGATTTCACTCATGTCGTCGAGGTCCACCGTCTTGACCTGGAAGCCGTTCGCCTCCAGGTAGTCCACCCACTTCTGGCAGCAACCGCAGGAGGGAGACTTGTAGACCGTGATGACGGAGACGTCCGTGCCGGCCGCGGCGGGGCCCTGTCCCCGCGAGGCCGCGCCGAGCGACACGACGGCGGCGACGGCGATGGCGAGCGGGAGGATCTTGGCAAATCTCATGACGACCTCGATGGAATGTGCTTGCCGCGAT
This sequence comes from uncultured Gemmatimonadales bacterium, assembly GCA_963777835.1. Taxonomy (GTDB): domain Bacteria; phylum Gemmatimonadota; class Gemmatimonadetes; order Gemmatimonadales; family GWC2-71-9; genus SPDF01. The sequence goes on from CAVZRK010000006.1 coordinate 745,991, forward strand.
CAGGACTGCCCGCGGTTTTCGCCGTCCCGGCGGTGCCACTCGAACACCATGCCCCGGAACAGCAGGTAGCCGAAGCAGAAGGTGGCAACCGCGACCACGACCGGACCGAAGGTGTGCGCTTCCATGGACTCTCTCGGATTGGGTGGACGCTGGATTCTAACGAAATCAGCGTCGCTCAGCCAGCGCCTTGAGCGCGCCGAGGTGGTCCTCGAGGATTTCGTCGGCCACCTGCTCGACTTTGGACCGCGGAATCACCGTGCCGAGGGCGCGCCCATGCACGGCAGCGTGGCAGGTGACCTCCGTCCGCTGGCCCACCGCCGCGAACTTGTAGGCGATGTCCAGGTCGAAGAGCGCGTGGTGCACCACGACCGCCAGGCGGGACTGCGGCTTGAATTCGGTGACCTCGCCCCGGCACGGGGTCGGGACGAGCCCGATCCGGATCCGCTGGACGAAGGTGGCCCCGAGCGCAAACCCGCCCGGGCTCCCGTCGGCGGAGGTGACACTCCGCATGCCGTGCACCCACTGCATCAGGGCGGCGGGGTCTTCGACCAGCTGCCAGACACGGCCGCGCGGTGCCTCGATGACGACGCGATGGTCGAGCCGGTGCGCGTCGGCGGGGACCGACCGCGGACCGGTCACAGCATCCGTCGGACGCGGTCGAATCCGAGTCGGATCTCGTCCCCGAGGAGCTTCGCGGCGGCGCCGACATCCTCCATGACGTCGCCCGCTTCGTCGCCCGCGCGGTCGAGGCGGCCTCGCAGCTCGGCGATTCGGCCGTCGAGCTTGTCCCATTCCTCTTTCGCCTCCGCCTTGCCGAGATGCAGGCGGACGCGGAGTTCGTCCCGCTCCTGCTCAAGTTTTTCGAGCATCTCCCGCATCTTGTCTCGCATGGGCGTCATCGGTCGGTCCTCGCGTTGAAGTTGAACATCAGGGTGCACCGGATCCGGCGGTCGGCTCGAAGACCAGGAGCCAGCCCCGGCCCGGAGCCACCGGGATCGGGTCGAACGGCTTGAACGCGGCAGCGGACTGGTAGCCGGGAAGCTCCGGCGCCACCACTCGTGCCCGCGCCGGGTCGAGGCCCAGGCGCGTCCAGTCCACCGCCAGTTGTACCTGCGCCGTGTCGGCCGCCCAGCTCGCGAGCGCCACGATGCTGCGACCCTCGCCCTGGTAGACCGTGGCGAGCACATCAGGCCGCCCGGTGCGCACCGGGGCGCCCGGCACCCAGAAACCGATCATCCGGGTGTCCTGAATCTTATAGGAGTCCCAGAACTTCCACAGTTCCCGCGGATCCCCCGACCACGGAAGCCGGTTCGTCATCCCGAACACCATGCCGCGCCACGGGTTCCCGCCCCCCTCGAGCATCTCCCCCATCAGGCCGAACGGAATGCCCGACATCTCGACGAGCCAGTAGGCCGGCGAGGCGTTGTAGTCGAAGTACTCGCCGAACCAGAGTCGGTCGATGAACGGGAAGTGCTCGAGGTAGAGATTGGCGCTGCTCGCGAAGCCGTCGCGCGGGTTGTACTGGTTGGCGGAGTGCAGGTCGATGAGTGGCGCGGGTCGGCCCCGGGTCAGCGCTTTCCGGACACGCACCATGATGCTCCGGTCGAACGCGACGTCGTCGATGTAGAGGCCGTCGATGCCGACGTTGTCCACCAGCCAGTCGAGCCCCTCGACGTAGAAGTTGTGCCAGCGGGAAATCCCGGTGTTGACCACCGCCGCGTCCCGGATGGCCGGCACGTACCAGCCGCCGATGTAGTTGGTGTCGAGATGCTCCTGCAGCCACGACGCCCCGCCGCCCGGGCCGGGCGCGATGACTTCGGTGCCGAGGCTCCGGAGCGCGGGAATCTCCGGGGCGTGGTTCGTGAGTTCGCGCACGGTGTAGTAGATCTTGACCCGGATGCCCATGGCGTGGGCGCTGTCGATGTACGCCTTCATCGCGTCGGGGCGGAGGAAGGGGTAGTTGATGTACGGGTTGATGGCCGTCGCGTGGTGCACGTTGACGGTGTTGGCGCCCATCTTCGCGATGGAGTCGAGCGGCACGTAGGCATGGAAGTACCGGGTGGCCCACTGCGCCTTCGTGTCGATGGGATGGAACGGGGTCAGGAGGAGCCGGAAGTCGTAGTGCTGGACCTCGCCGGCGACCATGGTTCGCGCGCCGCTGTAGCAGACGACGGTGTACGCCTCGCGCCGCGCGCGGAGCCGGCATCCCCCACGCCCCGCGTTCGCCCACGAGGCCGGCATGACGAGCGGCTTGGAGAGGTAGAAGTTGGTGTTGAGCGGCCGGCTGTACTTGTCGTCCTTGAGGCCGAACTGCAGCCCGGCGTTCACGTCGCCCAGCCAGGCGCCGTCCTGGTTGTGCTTCACTTCCCAGGTCCAGTCCAGCGAGTCGGGGCGCGTCCCTCCCTTGAAGCCGAGCCCCATCATGTACCGCGCCACCTCCGGCCGCAGCGGAAGCTCCAGACGGACGTCCCGCAGGGTCACGGCGGAGTCGGCGGTGAGCGACACCGAGAACTCGGCGTTGCCGTCAAACTCCAGGCTGCCCTGCACCTTCATCCGAAGCACGCCCGCGGTGGAGTTCGACTCCCAGGTGATCATCCCGGTATCGTGCTCGAGGATCCGGAATCCGTCGCTGCTCCACGCGAGTGCGCGGCCGTCGGACCCCTCGGCGGTGAGCCCGACCGGGCCCGCGAGCAGTTCCCTCGGCCGTGTCCCGATCGAGGTCATCTCGATGGTGAAGTAACTCTGGAGGGAACGGGGGAAGCCGGCCGGACCGACGACCATCTTCCGCCCGAGTACCCCGAGCGTGTCGCCGCGGCGCGAGACCGGCGTGTACGGAGGCACGATCCCGTGGTCCTCCTCGAGCCGGGAGTCGAGCCACGCCAGGCGCGCGAGGCGCCACGGTTCATCCGCGCCGCCGTTGCGGATGGTGTTGGGTGCCACGGTCAGCGTGACCGCCACAGGCACGGACGGCAATCCCTTCGCGGTGACGGCGAGACGCCCGGCGTAGACACCCGGCCGCGCATCCTGCGGCACCTGGATGCCGCACCAGATCGGCTGGATCCGGCCGAGGGGTACGTCGATCGTGGCCGTAAAGTCCCTGCCCTGCCAGTCCACACCGGCCTGGTTGAAGCACCGGATGGCGGAGGCAGGAATGGAGGTCAGCGGGACCCATCAACGGCGCGAACTCGACCCGCACATCGGCGAGAGGCACCCGAGCGGCCCACACGCCGAGCTGGAAGGCGTAAAACTCCCCGCGGAAGGCCGTTCCGGAGAACGTCGGGGGACCCGTCCGGCCGACCCATCGCGCCGGGAGGTCGGCCGGCATGACGATCGGGTGGGTGCGATCCTCCGGGAAGATCAGGAACGGGCTCGATGGTGAGCGCGCCAGCACCCGATCCGTCTCCGCCTTCGTCGCGATGACCTGCATCGGGTAGAACGAGTCGAGCGTGTCTGCGGCCTCGAAGGCCACGAGCCGGGCCGGGGGCAGCCGATCCAGTTGTCGCGGGTCGAACAACGCCAGCCAGGCCGCCGCGGCCGTCGAATCGGGGCCGGGATAGGTGAGCTTCGGGTAGTTCGACGTGACCGACCCGGCGTACCGGAGGTAGTAGACGAAGTACTCGCCGGGGCCGCTCGTCGGCTCGAAAGCGATGTCCCCGGATTCCCGATTGATCGAACCCCGCGCGACGTTCATGACGCGCTGGCCGGTCTTCGCGTCCACGACCCAGACAGCCTTCGACTCGGGGTGGAGGTCGGGACGGCGCCAAGGGAGGTGGGCCCAGACCGCGGGGGCGGCGGCCTCCACCGACACGACCGCGCGGTGGTTGCCGAACGAGTCGGCCGCCCAGCGCCCGATGCGGTATACCGGCTCCTGAGCGGTGGCGTGGCTGGAGAACGAGAGGCCCACGACGACCCCGAGGGCGAAGCGGCTCAACCGCACAGGGCCACCCTCCTCGACCAGGTGGCGCGGAACGTCCCCGCAACCACGCCGTCATCGAACTCCACACGGTAGGCCCCGGCGAGCACTCCCTCCTCGGCGGGGGACGCGAACTCGATCACGCCGGCGCTCGAGGTGGTACAGGACGATGTGGATTCGCAGTGGAGCGCGATCCCTGACCCCGCCTCCTGCCGGCCGAGTTCAATGCGGCGGCCGGGGAGACCCTCCCCGGAGAGGTAGACGACGAGCTGGAGTTCGGGCGGGCCCGAGGGATCGGCCGACTTGGAGAGGTAGATGGATGTGGCGGCGCCGTCCCACGGGGCGCAGTCCGCGGCAGCGACACCGACCAGGGGGACCGCCGGCTCGATCGGCGCGCCCCCCGGATTCAGTCGCGCGATCGTAAAATTGAGGACTCCCGCGAAGGTGACCCACGCCAGGTAGGGGAGGAGAAGGAAACCAGCCAGGGGACGAATCCGCCGAAATGCGATGATCGTGCCGAGGATCGTCACCCAGAGGACCGTCAGCTCCACGAACGCCAGGTCGAGTCGGTGCCAGTGGAAGAAGATCCAGGACCAGAGCGCGTTGAGGGCCAGTTGGAGCCCAAAGAGTGCAAACCCAACCCGGCCCGCGCGCGTGCCGCGGCCCGGCCAGGCGAACGCCGCAGCCACCCCCATCATGACATACAGAGTTGTCCACACCGGACCGAAGACCCAGTTCGGCGGATTCCACGACGGCTTGCTGAGGGCGGCATACCACTCACCCGGTTGCGAAGCGATCCCGCCGACGGCCCCGGCGGCGAGCGCGGCCAGCACCCAGAGGAGGATCGCCATCAGGGCTGGAGGCGCAGAACTGGGCGGAGCTCCCTGCGTGTTCATAAGGCCACTAACATTATATGTGGCATTGCATTAGAGCTTTCCATCTAAGGTGATGCATCAAGGTAGCAACGATTTTTCGGCCTCGCGCGTATTAGGCTGACAGTCATCCCCTTCGGAGGAATCATGCGATTCGGCGTGCTCGCTTCAACGGCAGTCCTGGCCTTCGGACTTGCCGCCACCACCTCCCTTTCCGCTCAAACTCCCGGCGGGGGGCCCCGCGGCCCCGGCCGGATGCAGGCGATGGCCCTGCAGGGCATCACCCTGACTCCGGCCCAGCAGGCCAAGGTCGACTCGATCACCGCGAAGACCCGGGCCCAGATGCCGGCCATGACCCCTGGCACCCCACCCAGCGACGCCGATCGCCAGAAGATGATGAGCCTCTCCACCGCCTCCCTCAAGGAGGTCCGGACGGTCCTGACACCCGACCAGCAGGCGATCTACGACAAGAACGTCGCCGCCATCCAGCAGCAGATGCAGCAGCGGATGCAGGGGGGCGCTGCGCCCGCAACCCCGGCCCAACCCGCGGCGCCGGCCAAGCCGTAAGGAGCCGGTTCAGTCGCCGGTCTTCATCCGGAACTGGAGCGCTCCGGACGGGCAGCGGCGGACCTGGTCCGCCACTCGCTCGGCCGGGGCGTTTTCCGGACGCACCCACCGCTTCAGCCGCACGTCAAACACCGCCGGCAATCCGCGGACGCAATCCCCCGAATGGATGCAGATGTTCGGGTCGAAGGTGACGACGATGTCGTCGCTCTCGTAGCTCTGCAGGCGTTTCGCCATGGCACCTACCTCCAGCTGATCACCTGATTCAGGGGCTTGCGAACGATGTCGGGCACCTGCGCGTCCGGAGCCGGGAAGCCGACCACCAGCAGGAGCGTCGCCTTTTCTCGCGAGGGACGCCCGAGGATCTCGTTGAGAAACCCCATGGGGCTCGGGGTGTGCGTGAGCACCGCCAGTCCGACGTGGTGCAGCGCCGTGATCAATATCCCCATCGCGATCCCGACCGACTCCTGGACGTAGTAGTGCGTCACCCGGCTGCCGTCGGGACGAACGCCGTGGCGTTCGGCGAACACGGCGATCAGTGCCGGGGCCACGTCGAGGTACGGCTTGATCTCGTCGGTCCCCAGGGGGGCCAGCGCCTCGAGCCACTCGGCGGGCGCGCTGGCGTAGAACGCTCGCTCCTCCCGCTCGGCCGCTTCCCTGATGCGATGCTTGAGGTCGGGGTCGCGCACCACCACGAAATGCCAGGGCTGGAGGTTCGCCCCGCTGGGCGCCGTGACGGCCGCCCGCAGGCAGGCCTCCAGCACGCCATCGGGGATGGGGCGATCGCTGAACTGTCGCACGGTCCGCCGACGGGCAAGCTCATCGGCGAACGCCCTTCCGCGGGACTGCATTTCATCGTCGGCAAGCGGTTCCCATGTCGTCAGCGGGACAAAACGAGGCTCCGCGGGCACTAGTCGGACTCCGCCTTGAACGCCGGATGCTCAATGACACCGAGGATGTTGCCGAACGGATCGCGAACGGCGCCAATCCTGACCCCGTGATCCTCGAGCGGTTCGTAGGGCGTCGCGCCCAGCTCGAGCAGCCGTCCCCAGGCCGCATCGGCGTTGGGCACACCCCAGTAGGCGATTCCCGCTCCCGATCGCGTGATCTCGGCCGACTCGTCAGGCACGATGCCAAGCTCGTAGCCCTTGATGTTGAATCCGACATAGTACGGCTCGTCGAAATACGGGCCAAAGCCGAGCACGGCCGTGTACCAGTCCTTGGCCGCTGCGAGATGCTTCGCGGTGTAGATGGCGGTTCGAAGGCCCAGGAATTGGCTCATGCGCGCACGCCCCTCATTGTTCAACCCCGAACATCGCGAGATACTGGCGGACCTCGCCGAGCACGAAATTCTGCCGTGCCACCATGTCACGCAGGGGAATCTCTGTCCCTTGATGCAGGGAGTCGGTGGTCCAGAGGATCAGGGTCGTATCCCGGAAGAGGTACTGCGAGACCGGACCCTGGACCACCTCGAGGCGGCCATCGACGAAGTAGTAGCTGGTGAGACCGTTCGTCCCGCCAGTGACGGAAGGCTCCGTCACGGAGAGCTTGACCGGGCGCCCGCTGTCCGCCCAGAGCGAGAGCACGCGTGGGTCCCTTCCCTGCGCTTCCGGGACGAGCTTGCGCGTCACCGGCGTCAGTGTGACTGTGAGGGAGTCGATCGAATCGGCGAGGGCACGGGCCCGGGCGGGACTCGGCGCCGAATCGGTCGCCAGGCCGAGCGGAGCTGCCGCTGTCCCCGCCCGGCAACCACGAAGGATGACGTCCCCACCCCGCTCCAGGAGCGCCTCCTCTCCCTTGGTGCGGAGTGTGTAGCGCCCGTCGCTGTAGCCCGCCCCCGACGCGGTGCGCTCGGGGTAGAGCCGTACGATGCGGTCGGGGGGCAGGTGCAGCTCCGCGTACCGGGGTCCGATGGCGACCACGATGGAATCGCCACCCTCGCAGGCGAACGTCGTGCTCGCCACGGGCCTGCCGCACGCAGCGGCGGCCGGGATCGTGGCGACAAGGGCGAAACGGAGGAAGCGCACTGGACCTCCGGCGAGCGGGGCGGATGAGGGCGAGGCGTTCAGAAAGTTCACGCTGCCCGGGAATCAGTCTTCGGCGTAGGCGGCGTCGAGGATCACGTTGATCTCCCCAACGCTCTCATCGAGGCTGAACGTGACCGTCCACTCCCCTGGCACGCCGATGCCCACCGTGCGGTCGTCGAGTTCATAGAGGAGTTCGCCGTCGTAGCGGACACTGTCCGCGGCGTCCTTGATGATGAGGAGCGCCGTCCCATGCGGGATGAAGCTCAGGTGCTGGATGTCGGCGTACTGCCCCGGGTTCTGCCACTTGAAGGTCATCACCGTGGAGACGTTCTGGATGTTGTCCACCGTCAGCTGGAAGTGTCCGACCAGGTTCGTGACCTCCACGTGGTTGTCCGGGCCGAGCGTCTCGGGTGGATTCTCGCAGGCGGGCACGGCGCACAGCAGCACCAGCGCGATCCAGCGACGGCCCGGGCGGTTCGTGATCATTGGCGGCCTCCTTCCTGATCTTTCGGCAGCCCGGGGAACACCGTGCTGACGAAGGCGCGAACGAAGTTCGAGGTCTCCACCTGGTCGAGCTCCCCGACGTAGTCGCTGCGCCGGTTGTAGTTGGTATAACTGATGCCGAGGCCGAGGGAGCGGGTCAGCCAGTAGCGGCCCTCGACCGAGAGCGCGTCCTGGTAGTGCGAGGACTCGGTGCCGTCGATGGTGTGAATCCAGAGTCCGGTGTAACCGGCCGTGGCCAGCAACCGGTTCTTGTAGAGAAACCGGGCGCTCAGGATGGTCCCGAGCCCCGGCCCGTAGTCGTAGTTGCGGCCTTCGATCGTCTCGTAGTAATCCGATTCCGTGGCACCGAGCAGCACGCCGTTGAACAGGAAGTTCGTCTGTCCCCACCAGGTCGCTCCCGGCGCCCCGTAGGTCGAGACCAGCCCCATCTGCACGCTCTGCCCCCCGTACACGAACGCCGGGTTGTTGAAGTAGTCATAGGCGAGGGACAGGGCCGCCTGGTGCCGCCCGCTCTCCCCAAGGGCCCAGGCGGCAAGGCTCCCCCGGGCGCTGAACTGGCTCATGATCCCCGTTTCGCTCGGTCCGGCCAGGTCCGCGCGGAAGGCAAAATACGAAAAGGGGGCCCGGCTGAGGTCCTTGACCGCGTCGCCGTACGTGAGGTTGAAGGTCGCATTCCACTGGGCGGCGCCGGTTTCCAGGTCGCTCTCGCCCAGGGTGCTGGTCGTCTGGCGGTACCCGAGGTCGAGGATGCTGTAAATGGCGCTCGGGCGCCATTCCGCGGGATTGGCGCTCACGCGCCCGGTCTCGCCTCGGAGGAGGCGGTTCACGCCGCTGATCGGATTGAGCAGGCCGCTGGCGACTTCCCGCCAGACCCGCTCGCCCCCGGTCGCCGTGTTGTCCAGCGGCAGTCGGGAGAGCCGGTAGAGCGTCTCGCCGAGCGTCACGCCCCCGACGCTGGTGTTCACGAAGTCGTTCGGTGCCGGGGCCCAGGCTTCAAAGAAGATTTCCCACATGAGGCTGCCCGCGAAAGGCCAGATCGCCGAACTCCAGAAATCGTAGCCGTTCGTGCGCGCCGAGTTGTAGTACATGTTTCCCTGGTAGGGGTGCCCGAACTGGTTGTTCTGGAATGTGTTGTCGTCCCACTGCCAGGGATAGACGATATTGTTGCGCCAGGTGGTGGGCCCCACGTCGGACCAGACTTCTCCGCGGACCGCCGAATTGAAGATGTACGGCACCAACTGCGAGACCATGAGGAAGCCCGCGGCCCTCCAGAACTGCTTCGGGGGATTGCACTCCGGGCACGGCAAGCTGTCTTGCCCCGTGCCAGGCACCGGAGAGGCCGGGGGCAGCGCCGGGAGCGTGGAGGCAGAGCGCGGGCCCTGGGCGTGCAACGCCCCGGCGCCGGCGGCCAGGAGCAGCATCAGCAGCAGGCCGTTCAAGTGCCGCATCGCGAGTACCGCCCTTCCCAATTCAGGCCTGCGTGGTCCGACCAGGGTCGACGCTCGTTCACGGGAGCGGCAATCCTGGAATGACGTTCGTGACGAACAGACGGACGAAGCGGGCGGCATTCACGACGTCCGGTTGCCCGGAATAGTCGCTGTGCCTCGTGTAGCCGGTGTAGCCCGCGCCGATGCCCAGGTTTCGCGTGGCCCAGTAGCGGGTCTCGACCAGCAGGGCGTCCTGGTAGTGCGCGGATTGCGTGCCGTCGATCGTGTGCAACCAGAGGCCCGTGAAGCCGACCGTCCCCTGCCACCGGTTCTTGTACACCACGCGCCCTGCCAGGATCGCGCCGAGACCGGGGCCATAATCGTAGTCGCGACCCTCGACCGACTGATAGTAGTCTGAGTTGACGGCCCCCAGGATCACCCCGTTGAAGAGCACCTGGGTCTGCCCCCACCAGGTCTTGCCCGGGGCGCCGATCGAGGTCACGACGCCGAGTTGCGCACTCTGCCCGCTGTACTCGAAGGCAGGGTTGTTGAAGTAATCATACTCCAGGCTGAGAGCGAGCTGGTGACGGCGGCTCGTGCCGAGCGGCCAGGCGTCCAGGCTGCCGCGGGCGCTCAGCTGGCTGATCAGCCCCGTGCTGCTGGGTCCGGCAAGGTCGGCTCGAACGCTGAAATAAGAAAACGGGCTCCGCCCCAGGTCCTTGACCGGGTCACCATAGGACAGGAGGAACGACGCGTTCAGCTGGGTCACCTCGTTTTCGGCATTCTTTTCGCCGACTGATCGCACCGTCTGGCGGTACCCCAGGTCCAGAAGACCGAGCACGGCACTCGGCCGCCATTCGGGAGGGTTGGCACTGACCGTGTGTGTCTGGCCGCGCAGGAGCCGGTTGAGGCCGCCGACCGGATTGAGCAGCGCCCCACCGATTTCCCGCCACACCCGCTCGCTCCCCGTCGCGGTGTTGTCCAGCGCGAGGTGCGACGCCCGGTTGAGCGCTTCCCCGAGCACGATGCCGCCTACCACCGTGTTGACGAGGTCGTTCGGGGCCGGCGCCCACGCCTCGAAGAAGTACTCCCACATCAGGCTGCCGCCGAGGGTCCATGCCGAGGAGGCCCAGAAGTCGTACCCGTTGGTCCGGGCGGAATTGTAGTAGGCGCTCCCCTGGTAGGGATGGGCGAACTGGTTGTTCTGGAAGTCGTTGTCGTCCCACTGCCAGGGATAGGTGAAGTTGTTCTTCCAGGTCTGCGGGCCCACCTTGGCCCACTCCTCCTTCGTGATAATGTTGCTGACACCGAACGGGATGAACTGGACGACCATCAGGTCCGCAAGCGCCACCCAGAAGCGCTTCGGCGGGTCGCAGTCGGGACACGGGAGGGTGTCAGTCGGGTGGACGACAGACCCGGCGGCGGGCACATCGAGCCCGAGCAGGGCGGGCGCGATCGGCCTTGGACCGGGTATCACGGGGGCGGTCGGTGGAGCGGTCTCCACGAGTGCGTCGCCCTGGGCCCAAAGCGCACCGGGGGGCAGCCCCGCCAAGAGGAGCCGGAGCATCAGGGGGATTCGTCGCACGGTGCGGCGCAGGCCTAGCCCCGGAGTCGGTCGAGGTGACGTTTCCGGAACTCGGCGACCTTCGGCGCGATCACGATCTGGCAGTAGCGCTGCCCGGCGTTGGCGCGGAAGTACCCCTGGTGCCCCTCTTCTGCGGGGAAGAAGGCCGTGAGTGGCACGACCTCGGTGACGATCGGATCGCTCCAGAGCCCCATGGCTCCAAGCCGCCCGATCATCGCGTCCGCCTCGGCCCGCTGGTCGTCGGAATGCGTGAGAATCACCGACCGGTACTGGGTGCCCACATCGGCACCCTGGCGATTCAGGGTGGTCGGGTCGTGCATGGAGAAGAAGACCTCGAGCAGGTCCCGATAGGAGATGATCGCGGGGTCGAAGGAGACCTGCACCACCTCGGCGTGTCCCGTCCGGCCGCCGCAGACCTGCTCGTACGTCGGATGCGCGAGCGTGCCGCCCGCATACCCCGACACGACTCGATGCACCCCCTTCAATTGCTCGAAGACCGCCTCCAGGCACCAGAAGCAGCCCCCGCCGAACGTCGCGAGCTGTGTGTTCATCGTCTCAGCCTCGGCAGGAGGGCACCCGCCCTGGACCGGTAGGCCTCCCACTCGGGGTACCGGCTCAGGGAAGCCTCCTTGGCCAGCATGTTGGGGACGAACTCCACCGTCCAGATCCCCAGGAGAATGGCCCACGCCGCCCAGTGGCCGACGAGCAGCGCGTAGGAGCCGTAGATCATCATTTCGCCGAGGTAGTTCGGATGGCGCACCAGCCGGAACATCCCGTCGGTGATCAACCCGGCCCGCTCCCGCAGGACAAACGTCTTCTGGGCATCGGCGGCCACCATGAGAAAGAGGCCGACCGTGTGCACCCCGATGGCGCACGCCACCAGCGATGCCGAGGTGGGAGGATGGCCGCGGCCCGACACCAGCAACCAGGGCAGCACCCAGTACGGTGCCAGTCCGAGCAGGAAGGCCGCGGCTCCCCCGCCCCACGTGACGCGGCGCTGCCAGTTGCGGTCCGGGAACGCCATGTCCTTCAGGAACCAGGCGACGCCATAGCTGCCGTACAGCCCAAGGTAGACCCAGGCCACGAAGGACCAGTCATCGTACACCCACATCAGGAGCCACACGAACGGGAGCGACCCGAGCTTCTGGGCATTGATGACCCAGGCGAGCTTGAGGACGCGGGGCCCGCCAAGCAGCTCACCGCTCAGATGCAAGTTGGCCCGATGAAGCCAGGCCGCCCACGGGGGCATCCCCCTCACCGGCCCTCCAAGGGATGGACATCGGCGAAGTACTCCGGGCGGCGCGCCATCTCCCTCCGGAAGAGTCCGCGGAGGTGTGCGATGTCCGCGGCCTGGTCACCCGTCACCCGAAACGGGGGCAGAAGCGCGATCGTCCTGGTGGACCAGTCGAAGGCGACCGGCGCCACAGGCACGTCCGCCGCCAGGGCGATCCGGTAGAAGCCCGTCTTCCAGTGCGCGATGTGCTTCCGCGTTCCCTCCGGGGACAGCGCCAGCACGAAGGTCGGCGACGCCTGCAGCTCAGCCAGGACCGCCTCGACGGTCCCGTCGGGCCGTGCCCGGTCCACCGGGATGCCTCCCAGCGCGCGAAGCAGCCAGCCCACCGGCCCGCGAAAGAGCGAGTGCTTCCCCAGCCATTTCGCATGCAGGCCCAGGGAGAACTTGGCGGCGAGCCCCACGAAGAAGTCGTAGTTCGAGGTGTGGGGCGCCACGATGATCACGTACCGGGGCACCGCCGGAAGCCGCCCCGTGATCCGCCACCCCGAGAGCCAGAGCGCGGCCTGCCCGACGGCGGGAAGCAACCCGCGGGCGCCTCCGAAATGCCGGTCAGCCACTCCGGGAGTCTCCGAGCACGGGCAGGTAGGCGCGCCAGGGACCAACCTCGTCACCCCAGCGACTGGCCAGCGCGCGGGCCACCTGGGCAAGATGGCCGAGGTCGTGGACGGCCCAGGTGGCGAGAAGCTGGCGCAGCGTGACCGTCCCGAATTCAGGATGCTCGCCGGTCAGGGCGAGCTGCCCGGGGCTCAGGCGCCACGACTTCACGGCGTCGAGATTGGCGTCGCGGAGCCAGCAGAACTCGTCCACCAGGTCGTCCAGCGACTTCCCGCGGTTCCGCACCTTGTGGCGGTGCCGGTCGAACGGCTCGAACCGCAGGTCCGCTCCCTTGGACAGGATGAGGCGAGCCCTGGGAATCCAGTCCGTCTCCTCGCCGTCGATCAGGTGGCCGACCACGTCGAAGGCGCTCCACTGCCCGTCGGGTGCCGCGGCGGCGCTGGCGGGGGACACCTCGTCGAGGAGCTCACGCAGCGCCTCAGGCGTCCGGGCGAGCGTGCGAAGCACCTCGTCGAGGTCGAACGGCGCGTCGGCGGACGGGGCGGGCACGCGGGGTCGGGTCAGCGGGCCGCCGTGACTTCCCACGGGGTCGGGGCGGGATCGGGATACCGACACGTCAGGCAGACGCGGCGGAGGGCGCGGACGCTTACGAGCGTCACGTCCGGGCTCATGAAGCCGGCGCGGACCGGCTCGTCGCGCAGGAGGTCGGTGCTCAGGTACTTCTTGTTGTCGTCGGCGAAGACGGTGACCACCACGGCATCGGGCCCCAGCGCCTCCTGCGCCTGCAGGGCCGCCAGGAAGTTGGCGCCGGACGAGATGCCCACGCCGATGCCGAGCGTCGTGGCGAGCTTCTGGGCCATGAGGATCGAGTCGCCGTCGTCCACCGCCAGGATCGCGTCCAGCTTGTCGAGTTCCATGATCGGCGGGATGAACTCGTCCGAGATACCCTGGATGCGGTGCTGCCCCACTTTATGTCCGGTCGACATGGTGGGCGAGTTGGAGGGTTCTACCGGGTGGAGCCGGACGCCCGGGACGCGCTCCCGCAGGAACTTGCCGGCCCCCATGATGGTGCCGCCCGTACCGACGCCCGCCACGAACGCGGCGGGAGCCAGCCCTTCCGCGGCGAGCTGGCCGACGATTTCCGGGCCCGTCGTCTGGTAGTGCGCCTCGCAGTTGTCGCGGTTCGAGAACTGCCGCGGCAGGAAGGCGCCGGGTGTGGCGCGCGCGAGTTCTTCCGCGCGCGCGATGCTCCCGAGGAACCCGCCCTCTTCCCGGCTGACGAGGACGATTCCCGCTCCCAGGCTGCGAAGGAGATTGATGCGCTCGGCGCTCATCCAGGCCGGCATGAAGATCGTGACCGCGTGACCGAGCGCGCGGCCGATGGAGGCGAAGGCGATACCGGTGTTGCCGCTCGTGGCCTCGACGATGAGCGCCCCTTCGCGGAGGGCGCCCGAGGCGTACCCCTGCCGCAGGATGTGCATCGCCATCCGGTCCTTGATGCTGCCCGACAGGTTGAGGTGCTCGGCCTTGGCGTGCACCACCCGGCGCGCGCCGCGGTACTCGCACTCGATGGCAAGCAGGGGGGTGTTGCCCACGAGACTCGAGAGTCCGCGGAGGCGCTCGCCGGGGCTGCGGTCGGACACAGGACGCTCCCAATCAGGGTTGCGGGATCGAGCCCAAACTTAGCCGGTTCATGCGCTTTCGGGAGGAGTCCTTGAGGCCCGGCCAGCGCTTCAATCCCGGGGCCAACCGGGGTAGACTCCACGCATCCACTCCGGAGTTTCCTCTTGCGCCGCACCCCGCTCCTCGTCGGTGGAATCCTGCTCGTGGCCACTGGCGCCGTGCTGCTCGCCCGACGCGCTTCGTCGCCGGAGTCGGACGGCGATTTCGGCGGAGCGAGCGCCGACACTGCGGCCCAGGCGGAGGCGTCGCGGCTCACGGCCGAGGACTCGGTGCTCGGCGCGGTCACCCTGCCGCGGTTCGGCGACTTCGACTCCATGCTCGCGCGCCGCATCGTCCGGGTGCTGGTGAGCCCCAACCAGACGCATTACTTCCTCGACCAGGGCACTCCCCGCGGGCTCACCGTGGACGCGGCGGCGCTATTCGAGGCCGAGCTCAACCGAAAACATCGCACCGGAAGCCGCCCGTTCCGGGTGATTCTCATCCCGGTCCAGCAGGACGAACTGCTCGCCTCCTTGCTCGCCGGCCGTGGGGACATCGTGGCAAGCGGCCTCACCATCACGCCGGAGCGGAAGGCGAGGGCCGACTTCTCGAATCCGACCTTTCGAAACGTGTCCGAGATCGTGGTCACCGGCCCCGCTTCCCCGCACGTGGGTACCCTGGACGATCTCGCCGGCCAGGAAGTCTTCGTCCGACGGTCCTCCTCGTATTATGGGAGCTTGCAGCGCCTGAATGCGGGGTTCCAGAGGCGCGGGCTCGCGCCCGTCCGCCTGCGCGAGGCGCCGGAAGCCCTGGAGAACGAGGACCTGCTCGAGATGTTGAACGCCGGCCTGGTGTCGCTGGTGGTGATCGACGACTTCCTGGCCACTTTCTGGGCCCAGGTGCTCCCCGACATCCGGCCCCAGCCGGGCCTCGCCATCAGCACTGGCGGGGAGATCGCCTGGATGTTCCGGAAGGACAGTCCACAACTCAAGCAGGAAATCAACGCCTTCCTGGCCCGGTACCCCGAGGGATCGGCCACCCGAAACACGCTGCTCCATCGCTACCTCAAGAGCACACGGTTCGTCCAGAACGCCACGAACCAGGCCGAGCTGGAGAAGTTCAACCGCCTCGTGGCCCTGTTCCGGAAGTACGGCGAACAGTACGACATGGACTTCCTGCTCATGATGGCGCAGGGCTACCAGGAATCGCGTCTCGACCAGTCGGCACGGAGCCACGTCGGCGCCATCGGGGTCATGCAGGTCATGCCGACGACCGGCAAGGAGCTCGGGGTGGGCGACATCCATCAGGAGGAGCCCAACATCCACGCCGGCGTGAAGTACATCCGGGCCATCATGGACCGGTATTTCGCCGGCGACTCCATCGACGCGCTCAACCGGACTCTGCTGGCGTTCGCGGCCTACAACGCCGGGCCGGCACGGGTGGCCTCCCTGCGCCGGAAGGCCGCCGCCCGTGGGCTCGACCCGAACCGATGGAGCCGCAACGTGGAATTGGTGGCCGCCGAAGAGATCGGCCGCGAGACCGTCACCTACGTGGGCAACATCTACAAGTATTACATCGCCTACTCGCTAATGATGGAGCAGGCTGCAGAGCGGGAGGCGGCGCTCCGCCAACACCCGCGGAAGGAGGCCCCATGAGCGCATCGCTCCTGATCATCCTGGCCCTCTCAGCCTCACCGGACACCCTCCTGGTCACGCCGGCCTGGCTCTCGACGCACCTGGGCCAGCCGGGGCTTGTGGTCATCCACGCGGACCGCGACCGCGCTGCCTACGACGCGGGCCACATCGCCGGAAGCCGTTACCTGCCCCTCTCCGCCATCACCGTCGAGCGGGACGGAATCCTGATGGAACTGCCGGCCGTCGCGGTGCTCGACTCGGTGCTCGAGTCGGTCGGGATCGGTGACAGCTCGCGCGTCATCATCACGGGCGACGCGCTCTCGGCGGCGCGGCTCTTCTTCACGCTCGACTACCTGGGGCACGGACGGCAGGCGGCGCTGCTGGACGGCGGCACACCGGCGTGGGTCGCCGCAGGGTTCCCGGTGGCGATGGAGGCGGCCTCGCCCCATCCCGCGCTCCTGACGCCCGAGCCTAGGCCGGAGGTGCTGGCCGGCGCCGCCTGGATCCGTGCCCACCTCGGCGACTCCACCGTGGCGCTGCTCGACGCCCGGCCGCCCGCGGATTACGCCGGCACCCCCGGCAGCTCCCCGCCGAGCGGGCACATCCCCGGCGCGAGGAACATCTTCTGGAAGTCCACCCAGGCCGGGACCCCGCCGGTGCTGCTCGACCGGGCAACGCTGGAGGCGATGTTTCGGGCCGCAGGCGTCGCGCCCGGTGACGTCGCAGTCACCTACTGCAACACGGGGGTGCAGGCGAGTTTCCTCTACTTCGTGGCCAGGTACCTCGGCCACGACGTGCGGATGTACGATGGGTCGTTCGCGGAGTGGAAACAGCTGGCGGGGATGCCGATCGAATCCCCCTGAAGTTCTTCATCATCCCTTGCCCTGAACTTCACCGACGGCGCGCTAGGTTGGTCGGGTGATGGACCCGGAAGACCCGGGCCCACTGGAGCGAGGGCAGCTCATGCAGACGCCGGTCATGGTCATTGCGGCGGGAGCGGGTCGTCCCCCGGGCAGCGTGCCCGAGGTCCCGTTTCCGCCGCTCGGCATGACCGGCATTGCGATCGCCACCCGGGGTCGGCGCGCCTGGGAACTGCTCCTGACTGCCGTTTTTGCCGCCGTGCATCTCTCCGTGCTCCTCGGCCTGCGGAACGCCACACCCGCCGCGGCCAGCGAGTCGCTCGCCGATTTCGAAACGGCCACCTACCTCGACATCCCACCGCCGACAGCCGTCGCATCGCCGCGCCGGGTCGCCAAGCCGAGGCCGGTCGGCGTGAGCGCCGCGGTGACGGTGCCGGCCGTCCAGGAAGCGGTGGTCCGGCCCGACAAGGCGGCGGGGTTCCAGGAATTGGCAGCCCCGAGCGACCTGCAGGCCTTGCCACCACCCGATCCCGGCGAGGCGGCGGTGGACGAGAAGGACTACACAGGACGCGGGGTCGTCGGCGGAGTGGCCGGCGGCAAGCCTCCCCCGGTCATCGCAGCGGACCTCGCGGCCGACTTGGCCCGCGAAGGCCGGCTCTCCGACGCCGTCGAGACCCCGGCGGACCAGCCGGTCGCGGTCGAGCTCGTCACCGTCAAGCCGCAACTGACGAACCGGGACGAGATGCTCGCGCTGCTGCTCCGGCAGTACCCCCAGTCGCTGAGGCAGTTCGGCGTGGAAGGTTCGGCCATCGTGCAGTTCGTGGTCGACACCAACGGTCGCGTCGACCCGAAGTCGGTGACGCTCGTCTCGGCGACCCACCCCTTGTTCGGGAGTGCCGCGATCGAGGTCGCGAGGAAGGCCAGATTTACGGCCGGCCGGATCGCCTCCGGCGGCGAGATGCTGGCAGTGCCCGTGACGGTCCGGGCTCCGCTCAAGTGGACCCAGGCAAAATCGAAATAGGGAGGGCTCCGTGAATCTGTTTGATCTGATGAGCCGGATGACACTCTTCCCCTGGCTGGTGATTCTGCTGCTCGCCGCCATGAACGTGCTCACCCTCACGGTCGCCGCGATCAAGTGGTGGCAACTGCGCCGCATGCGTCGCGCGAACCGGCTCCTGTCACCTGCCTTCGGGCGCGCCCTGGAGGACGACCGCATCGACGACGCCATCGCGCTGACCCGCGAGCACGCGGCGGCGCCCCTCGGACGGGTCCTGGGCGAGGCACTGAGGCGGGTCGCGCCGCTCGTCGCGGATCCCGCGTACGCCGACCGGGCCGTCGAGACCGCGGAGCGGACGGTGACCCGCCAGCAGCTCGCCATCGCCGCCGAGCTCAAGCGGCACCTCTCGGCCCTCGCGACCATCGGGGCCACGGCGCCGTTCGTCGGGCTCCTCGGCACCACCATCGGCATCACCAACTCCTTCATGGGCATCGCCACCACCGGCGGCGGCGGGCTCGAGGCGGTCGCGGGCGGCGTGGGCGAGGCGCTGATCACCACGGCCGTCGGGCTCCTCGTCGCGATCCCGGCGCTCTGGCTCTACAACTACTTCATCACCCGGCTCGAAGAGCTGTTCGGCGAGCTCGCCTTCGCGAGCGACGAGCTGCTCGAGTGGCTGTCGCTCCGGCATGCGGGCGTGGCCTTCCGGTACGACGCCATGACGGCGGCCGGCGCAGGGGTGTGACGTGTCGGTCTCAATGCGGCGTGGCGGTGGGGTCGGGCCCGCGGGTTCGCGCGTCCCGTCCCTCGGCGCCCTGGGGGAATCGGGCGTGATGGGTGAGCTCAACATCACGCCGATGATCGACGTGATGCTGGCCCTCCTCATCATCTTCATGGTGGTGACCCCGGTCCTGACCGAATACTCCGCCGATCCGCCGCCGGCCATCCACGTGACGCCCCAGACCCTGCGCGACGCCGTCACCCTGGGCATCGACGCCCGCGGCACCTTCTTCCTGGGCGAGGACTCCGTGCCGGCCGCCGAGCTGGTGGAACGCCTGCGGGACCTCTACCTCACCCGTCCCGGCGACCACCTGCTCTACATCCGGGCCGACCGCCGCCTTCCCTACCGGGTCATGCTCGACGCGATCGATGCGGCCCGGGTCGCGGGGGTTCGGACGATCGGCGCGATCAGCCTCCCGAAGGGGCTTCCCGCCGATTCTGCCGCCCTCCGCGAGGGCCGCTCGCCATGAGACGCCGCCGTCGACCTCGGCCCGCCGCCTCCGCCGGCGGCGGGGCGGTCTCCGACATCAACATCACCCCGATGGTGGACGTGCTGCTCTGTCTCCTCATCTTCACCATGGTGATCCAGCCGGGGCTGCTGAAGGGCGTCGATGTCCAGGTCCCGCCGCCGGAGCCGGTCGGCGCTGCCGCCAGCGCCGCGGAGAACCGGGACCAGATCATCCTGCGGGTGGCCAGAGGTCCGGCCTACACCCTCAACCACGAGGCGGTGGCCGCGGAGGCACTGGAGGCGAGGATCGCGGAGGTGTTCCGGGATCGGCGGCGCAAGGTGCTCTTCGTAGAGGGCGCCGAGGACGCGACCTACGAGGACGTCGTGGCCGCGGTCGACATGGCTCGCGGTGCGGGGATTCGGGTGATCGGGCTGGTGCCGCGGGAACGTCCTGCGGGTGAGGCAGGCGGCGAGGCGCGCTAAAAAAAGAAGGCCCCCTTTCGGGGGCATAGCAGGGGCGGGACTCGATCCGAAGGACGAGGCCCAAAACAAAGGCCCCCTTTCGGGGGCATAGCAGGGGCGGGACTCGATCCGAAGGACGAGGCCCTGACTTCGGGGAGTGTCAACGACCATAGCAGGGGCGGGACTCGAACCCGCGACCCCGGCATTATGAGTGCCGTGCTCTAACCACCTGAGCTACCCTGCCGAACACAACAATGACGGAGGACTGAGGGGGCCAATGCTAGCCGAGCGCCTCGGCCCGGTCAAGGTTCCGGGGGCGGAAGCACGCGAAACAGGAACTCCCCGTCCTTGATCATCCCGAACGACTCCCGCGCCACCCGCTCCTGCACCCGCGGATCCCGCTCGATGGCGATGGCCGCCTTCTCGAGGGAGTCCACCACCTCCTCGAGCTCCGCGACCGCGGCCGCCTCGCGCTGCTCGGCGCGCCGCAGCTCCCACCAGTTCCAGATGCTGTATTCCCCGCCCTGCAGCGCGAAGACCGCCGCCAGCGCGATGATGACCAGCCGGGCGATCGCGACGCGGCTCACAGCGGATAGAGGTCCCGGCCCGGGTAGTGGGCCACTTCGTCGAGCTCCTCGGCGATGCGGAGGAGCTGGTTGTACTTCGCCACCCGGTCGGTCCGGCTGGCGCTGCCCGTCTTGATCTGCGCCGCGCCGGTGGCCACGGCCAGGTCGGCGATGAAGGTGTCCTCCGTTTCGCCGGAGCGATGGCTGATGACCACGCCGTACGAGCTCCCCTTGGCGAGCTCGATGCACTGCAGCGTCTCGGTCAGCGTCCCGATCTGGTTCACCTTGATCAGGATGGCGTTGGCGGTGCCGGACTCGATGCCGCGCGCCAGCCGGTCCACGTTGGTGCAGAAGAGGTCGTCGCCGACGAGCTGCACGCGCTCGTGCAGCTTCTCGGTGAGCAGCGCCCACCCGTCCCAGTCGTCCTCCGCCAGGCCGTCTTCGATGGACACGATCGGGTAGCGGTCCACCCACTGGGTGTAGAGGGCCACCATTTCCTGCGGCGGTCCGCTTGCTGCCGTCGCCCTTCTTGAAGACGTACTTGCCGTCCTGGTAGAGCTCGGAGGCCGCCACGTCGAGCGCGATCGCGACGTCCTTGCCCGGCTGGTACCCCGCCGACTCGATGGCCTGCATCACCACGTCGAGCGCCGCCTCGTTGCGTCGGGAGCATCGGGGCGAACCCGCCCTCGTCGCCGACGGCGGTCGAGAGCTTCATCCCGGTGAGCACCTTCTTCAGCGCGTGGAACACCTCGACCCCGATCCGGAGCCCCTCCGGGAAGGTGTCGGCGCCGATCGGGACGACCATGAACTCCTGCGCATCCACGTTGTTGCTGGCGTGCGCACCACCGTTGAGGATGTTCATCATCGGCACCGGCATGATGTGCGCCATCGGCCCGCCGAGGTACCGATAGAGCGGGAGGCCGACGTCGTCCGCCGCCGCCCGCGCCACCGCGAGCGACACCGCCAGGATCGCGTTCGCGCCAAGCTTGCTCTTGTTGGGGGTGCCGTCGAGATCCATCATCTCGCTGTCGATGAGGATCTGGTCCTCCGCCGCCATCCCCTCGAGCCGGGGCCCGATCAGCTCGTTGACGTTGCGGACCGCCTCCTGGACACCCTTGCCGGCGAACCGCTTCGGGTCGCCGTCCCGCAGTTCCGCGGCCTCCGCTTCGCCGGTGGAGGCCCCGCTCGGGACGGCGGCGCGGCCGCTGGGCCCCGCTGGACAGGACGACGTCGGCTTCGACGGTCGGGTTGCCGCGGCTGTCGAGGATTTCACGGGCGTGGACTTCAATGATGGTCGACATGTATTCGCCAGGGAGTATGTGAACCAGCGCCAATTGCGCCTCAAGGTACCCGGCCTCCAGCCGACCCGTCAACGCGCGCCGAGAAGCACCATCGAGGCGCGCGCGGCCGTGCTCAGCTGGTTCCGATCTTCGTAGGTCAGCCCTCCGGTGTCGATGGGCGCGCCGACCCGGACCACCACCGGACCGGGCCGCACGTTGAGGGCGCCCTTCGGGGTCCGCTCGAACGCCCCGTGAATGTAGAGCGGCACGAGCGGCACCCCCGCCCGGATCGCCAGGATGAAGGGACCCTTCTTGAACGGCAGCAGCCGGCCGTCCCGGCTCCTGGTGCCCTCCGCGAAGACCATCGCCGACAGCCCCTGGTGCAGCTGCGACGCCGCAATGTCGTAGCTGGCGAACGAGGAAGCCAGGTTCCCCCGGTCGATGAAGATGTTGCCCGCCGACAGCATCGCCTTGCCGAAGACGGGGACGCGGGACAGCTCCTGCTTGGCCACGAACCGGAAGCTGTTGGGGACCGCCACCAGGAGCGCCCAGATGTCCACGAGCGAGGTGTGGTTGGCCACGAACACGTAGGACCGCGAGGGATCCAGCCGCTCGCCACCCTCGAGCGACACCCTTACGCCATTGGCCCGGAGGATCAGCCCGGCCCAGTTGCGCATGATGCGGTCGTAGACGTTGTGCGGCGCGTAGCGGATGCCCACCCACGAGGCCAACACCGCCCAGCTGGCGTAGAAGGCCGTGACGGGGACCCCAACGACCAGGAGCCAGAGGGTGCGGAGCCAGTTCATCCGAAGTGGTCGTACCCGGCGAGCGTCGCGGGAACCCCGGCGAAGGAGGCCGCGACGCCGGCCCCCCTTCGCACCTTGCCGATGCGCGTCAGGACCGTGCCGGTGTCCTGCTGGAACCGCCGCGCCTCCACGGCATCGAACGACTTCGGCAGGGCCACGAGGAGCTCGTAGTCCTCCCCGCCCCGCGCGGCGAACGCCTGGATCGGCTCGCCCCGGGCCAGGGCGACGGCGACCACGTCGGGATGCACCGGGAGCTGGTCGAGTTCGAGTTCGAGCCGCACGCCCGAGGCGGCCGCGAGATGCCCCGCGTCTCCACCCAGCCCGTCGGAGATGTCCATCATGGCGTGCGCGCCGTGCGCGGCGAGCCAGCGTGCCTCGGCGATCCGGGGCACCGGGTGGGCAAAGCGTTCGCGAGCCCCGGCTGCCGGCGTCCCTCCGGCCTGCCAGGCCATCAGCGCCGCCCGTGCACCGCCCAGCGCGCCGGTGACCCAGAGCGTATCGCCCGCCCGCGCCTCGGACCGGCCGACCGGCCGCGCGGCCCGGCCGACGACCGTGATGTCCACCACCCACACCGGCGCCACGGAGAGGTCGCCCCCGAGCACGCGGCCACCAACAGCGGTGACGGCCTCGCCCACGCCCCTCATCAACTCCGTGAGCTCGTCCACCGGCGCGTCTCGGGGAGTGCCGATGCTGGCGGTCAGCCCGACCACCTCGGCGCCGGCGGCCGCGAGGTCCGACAGCGCCGCGGAAGCGGCGCGCCAGCCGATCTCCCTCCAGGTGAGCCACTCCCTCCGGAAGTGGACCCCCTCGACACTCATGTCCGTGCTGACCACCACGTCGCCGAATCCGGGCGGGAGCACCGCGCAGTCGTTGCCGAGCCCGCTCGCGGCGGGGCCGAGCGCTGCGGCGATGGCCCTGATCCGGTCGAACTCCGCGCCGGCGCCGAGCGGAATGTCGGTCATGGCCTGACCTCGGCAAGTCGGAAACGAACCAGCCCCGCCGTGGTCCCCACCCAGAGGTAGTCCACGTCCACGGCGACGTCGAGCGGTGCACCCGGGAGGTCGCCGTCCACGGTCAGGGGCCGGACTGGCGCACCGATCAGCCGCGTCCACCCCACACCGAGGTCGCCCATCACCCAGACACCGTCGCCGTCGGCGACCAGCCGGCGCAGCGGACCGACGACGCTCGAGATCGGCGCACCCATGACCCACCGACCCTCGCCGGGGACCCGCCAGAGCAACTGATCGCTCGTGATCCCCACGAGCGTGTCTCCCAGCCACGCGAAGTCGTAGACCGACCGTCCGAAGGCGGCGGATTCCTCGACGCCCGCCGGGAGAATGAGCCCCGGCACGCCAGGCGCCGCGCCGCGCGGTCCCGTCGAGATGCCGATCCACGCGGTGTCGGTCCCGACGGCCACCGCCCCGACGGAGCCGGCGTAATCGGGCGCGAGCGGCTCTGCGCCAGTCGTATCGGCGAACCGGGCCAGTCCGCGCGCTGTCGCTGCCACGATGATTCCCCTCCGGGACGCGATCGACGCCACCCGGCGATCGGGAAGCCCGGCGCGCTCGTCGTACAGGCGGTACTGCGAGGGATCCCCGGTGTCGAACCGGAGCACGCCGGCGTCCGTCGCCGCCCACAACCCGTTGCCGACGCCGATCAGCCGGCGTGCGCTGGTATACGGAAGGCCGGTCGCCGCAGGCCCGCTGTAGACCCGAAACTCCGTCAGGTCGCTCGCCACAAAGGTGAGCGCCGACTGGCCCGTCTCCATCCGGTCGGTCAGGACCCAGATGCCGCCGGGAACGGCGTAGATCGCGCCGACCACCGGCCCGGGGAGGCCGAAGTGAAGTCGCTGCGGCACGACCATCCCGTCGGCAACGAAGAGCGCGCCGACCCCGTCCGTGCCGAGATACCAGCCGAGATTGTCGAAGGAGCGCGCGGCCGAGGTCAGCCGGGCGTTCTGGAGCGATGGGTCGAGGAGGAACGCAGAGGCGGCCCCGCCAAGGGCGGGATTCGAGGCCAGTGCCTGCTCGACCGTTGCCGGGCGGGAGGGCCGGATGGGTGCCGACGCTGGGATGGGAACCAGCGCGCCCCGCGGCACCTTGAACCACCCGGTCGAGGTCCGGAAGTGGAGCCCCTCGAACGGGGCGGCGAGATCGAACGCGAAGTCGAGCAGCCGGCCGCCCGCCTCGCCCCGCTCCCAGACCTGCACGTCCGGCTGGAAATGGACCCATCCGTCGAACGCCGAGAGCCAGAGGCTGTTGTCCAGCGGATCGATCATCCCGGCCGTGACCCGCTCCAGGGCGCCCGGCACCGGCGGAAGGAACGGACCCTCCCACCGGCGGAGCAGCGGGCTGAAGGCGAGGACCCCGTCGGGTGAGACGATGAACACCCGGTCAGGACCGGCGGCCACCGCCCGGATCCTGGTCCAGTCGCCGACCACCAGCCGGTCTTCCGGGCGCCAGTTGCGAGACGCCTGGGCATGAGCGGCCTGGACGGTGCAGAGCAGGAGCAGCGCGGAGAGGAGAATCAGGCGCATGGAGGAAAGGTACCGACTTCCAGCGCGGCCGGAGCGGCCCCGGTTCAGGCGGCCGGGCGCGCGAGTTCGAGCAGCACCGGAGGCCGCGCGCGCGGCGGGCTGGTGCGGACCAGCGTCCAGGCGCGCCAGAGGTCCGGCAGGGCGGCCAGGACGTCCATCGGGCGCATCGCGCGCGCCGTATGCCGACGGGCCGCGAGCTCACCCGCCCGGCCCAGCGCCTGGGCGGCAAGTGCGGCGGCCTGCTCCGGAGCGAGTCCGCCCGCGAGCATCGCGCCGCAGATGCCGGCCAGTATGTCTCCGCTGCCGCCTGTGGCGAGTCCGGGATTGCCGGCGGCGATGGTGCGGGACGCCTGCCCCGCGCGTGCCACGACGCTCGGCACCCCTTTGAGGAGCACCGTCGCGCCGCTTTCCGACGAGGCCGCCTCCGCCGCTCCCCACGGATCGACGTCCAGCGCCCCAGCCAGGTGCGGGAAGAGCGCACGGAACTCGCCAGGATGCGGAGTGAGGACGAGGAGACGGCCCCCCGCAACCTCCCGAAGACGGGGCAGCGACCCCTGGAAGGCGACGAGCCCGTCGGCATCGAGGACGGCGGCGCGGGCGGCCTGCAGGACGGCCACCACGAAGGAGGCGCTGCCCGGTGCCCGGCCGAGCCCCGGGCCGAGCACGATCGCGTTCGCCTGGGCGACGAGGTCCAGGAGCGCGGCGCTCGGCGCCTCGTCGAGCGGATGGGAACGGAACTGCAGATCCGGCTCGGCGGCGGTCAGCAGCGAGGTCGTTTCCTGCGGGGCGACGGCGAACACCAGGCCCGCACCGGAGCCGAAGGCGCCCCGCGACGCGAGCCGCAGCGCCCCGCTCATGCCCGGGCTTCCTCCCAGAACCACGACACGGCCGCGATCCCCCTTGTGCGCTCCCGCGGCGAACGGAGTCAGCCATTCCGCCGCCTGCGCATCGGTCATGACCGTGGGCCAGGCGGGATCCGCGGAGGGCAGCCCGATGTCCACGACGACGACGTCGCCGACTTCGTCGCGCGCGAGCAGATGTCCCCGCCGCGGGGCGCCGAAGGTGATCGAGAGATTTGCGCCGGCCGGTCCCCACGTGGCGCCGGTCAGGAGGTCCACCCCGGTCGGACCGTCGAGCGCGACAAGGGGAACCCGGAGGTCCCGGAGCCGCTCGAGGAGTGCCGCGGCCGGTCCGCGCGGAGCGCCCGAGGCGCCGGTGCCGAGGATCGCATCGACGGCAATCGTCACCGCCGGCCACGGGCCATCGGGAGAGACCTCCCGCACGCCCTCGGCGAGGGCGACAGAACGGGCGTGCGCATTGAGCGGAGAAAGTGGACCGGGAAGTGGCGCGACGAAGACCGGGAGATCATGCCGGTGGAGGACCCGCGCGAGGACCCACCCGTCGCCGCCATTGTTGCCGGTGCCGGCGGCCACGAGCGCGCCGCCCCGCAACGCGGGGCCGTAGCGGTCGGCCAGCACTCCTGCACTGGCGCGCCCCGCGGCGTCCATCAGGGTCTCGACGGCGATGCCACTGGCGAGGGCGCGCTCATCCCAGCTGGCGGCCTCGGCGGGTGTGAGGACAGGAATCAGCATTTCAGATCGTCCTCAGTCCTCGGTCCTCAAACTCCGGTGCTTACTTGTAACTCTGGCCGATCACCCGCCCGAATGAGATTTCGCCGTTGTCGATGCGGAGGTTGAACCCGCACTCGGGATTCGTGCATACCCACGCCTTGTAGGTGATCGGGGCGCCCTCCCGACCATAGTCGGACAGCGGGATCAGCTTGCCTCCCGCGCACTTCTGACACGCCGGCCAGTCCTTCCCTTCCATACACCCCTCCCGCGCTAGGTCTCGAGCTGCTTCGCCCCCGAGCCGCTCCAGACATACCCGCTCCGGAAGGCCTGGGCAAAGTCGTACACCTCGGTGAAGTCGTCCACCGAGTCTCCCGGCTGGGCCACGAGCAAGCCCGCCTCCACCAGCGCAAACACCACCCGGCCGACCGAGCCGGTGGAGGTGATGCCCCAATGGGAGAGCACGGCCGGCGCCAGGAGCCCAAACTGCTCCCACGCCAGGTCCCGGCAAGCCCATGCCACCTCGGCGCCGGCGAGGTGCCGGCGCGCCGGCAGCCGCGCCTGGACGTATTCGATGGCGCCGAGCACGAACAGATACGCACGCTCGTCGAACTGATCGCCACGGGAACGGATGCGAGTCAGGACGTCCGCGACGAACGTGAGGTCGTTCACGCCGGGTCCGCCTGGTAAAGCGGGTAGGCGCGGGCGAGCGCCTCCACGTCGGACCGGACCTTGTCGATGGTGGCGTCGTCCTTCCCCACCAGCACCCGGTCGATCAGCGTGGCGATGCGGCGCATCTCCGGTTTTCCCATGCCGCGGGTCGTCAGGGCCGGCGTCCCGAGCCGGATGCCGCTGGTCACGAAAGGCGACTCCGGGTCGTCGGGGATCGTGTTCTTGTTCACGGTGATCCCGGCGCGATCGAGCAGCTGCTCCGCGAGCTTGCCGGTCAGCCCCTTCGGCCGGAGGTCCACCAGCATCAGGTGGGAGTCGGTGCCGCCGGAGACGATGGCGAAGCCGCGGCCCTGGAGCGCGGTGGCGAGTTCCTTGGCGTTCTCGACCACCCGTCGCGCATAGCCGCGGAACTCGGGCTGCAGCACCTCGCCGAACGCCACCGCCTTGGCCGCGATGATATGCATCAGCGGGCCGCCCTGGTGCCCGGGAAAGACGGACTTGTCGACCTGCTTGGCGAGCGTCTCGTCGCAGAGGATCATTCCCCCGCGCGGGCCGCGCAGCGTCTTGTGCGTGGTCGTCGTCGTGATGTGCGCGTGAGGCACCGGCGAGGGATACACACCGCCGGCCACGAGCCCCGAAAAGTGCGACATGTCCACCAGGAGAAACGCCCCGACCTCGTCGGCGATGCTGCGGAAGGCGGCGAAGTCGATGATCCGCGCGTACGCGCTTCCGCCGGCAATGAGGAGCTTCGGGCGCTCCCGCCGGGCCTGGTCGCGGACGGCGTCGTAGTCGATGAGCCCGGTGACGGGGTCGACGCCGTATTGCACGGCCCGGAAGATCATGCCGCTGTGATTGACGGAGGCGCCGTGGGTCAGGTGCCCGCCATGCGGCAGCGACATCCCCATCAGCAAGTCTCCGGGGGCGATGAGCGCCATGTACGCCGCGAGGTTGGCCTGCGCGCCGCTGTGCGGCTGGACGTTGGCGTGTCCGGCGCCGAAGATGCGCTTGGCGCGCTCGATGGCGAGCCGCTCCACCTCGTCGACCACCTCGCACCCGCCGTAGTACCGGCGGCCCGGGTACCCCTCGGCGTACTTGTTGGTGAGCGGCGTGCCCATCGCGTCGATGACCGCCCGGCTCGCGAAGTTCTCGCTCGCGATCAGCTCGAGCCCGTCGCGCTGGCGGCGGAGCTCCCGGTCCACGATGGCGGCGACCAAGGGATCGGCTTCCCGCAGGCTGGCGGTGTTGTGTCGCGTCACGTCCCCTCCCCTTCCTCGATCTTGGCGACCCGGCGGCTGTGCCGGCCGCCCGCGAACGGCGTGCTCAACCAGCGCTTGAGAATCTCGACGCTCTCGTCCTCGGAAATGCAGCGAGCCGGCAGGACCAGGACGTTCGCGTCGTTGTGCTCGCGCGAGAGCTGCGCGACTTCGGGCGACCAGGCCACGGCGGCGCGGACGCCGTGGTGCCGGTTCGCGGCGTACGACATGCCGAGCCCGGTGCCACAGAGCAGCACGCCACGCTGCACCTCGCCGTGCTCGACCTTCTCGGCGAGCGGGTGGGCGAAGTCGGGATAGTCCACCGAGTCGGTGCTGTTGGTGCCCATGTCCAGCGGCGCGTAGCCGAGCGCGACCAGCTCGCGCTTCAGCCGCTCCTTGAGCTCGACACCGGCGTGGTCGGACGCGATGGGGATAATCTCAGACATAGTGAGCAATGTAAGGGGAGACGGCCGGGAGGGGGCGGGGCGGGCTGCCCCGCGGCCCCCCTGACCCGCTGCCCCGCCTAGGAAGGCATCCACATCGGCCGCATCCCGCCGACCTGCTGCAGCCGCCCCTCGGCCAGCCGGTCCGCCGCGAGGTACGACGGGATCCTCTTCTCGGCGGCCAGGTCGTACACCCGGAGGAGCGTGTCGTAGATCTCGCCCGCCTTCTTCTTCGACCGCTCGGCCGTCCAGCCGTGGATCTCGCCGTACACGTTGATCAGGCCGCCGCCGTTGATGACGTAGTCCGGCGCGTAGAGGATCCCCTTGGCCGCAAGCGCGTCGCCGTGCCGCTCCTCGGCGAGCTGGTTGTTGGCGCCGCCCGCCACGATGCCGACCTTGAGGCGCTTCAGCGTGTCGTCGTTGATGACCGCCCCGAGCGCGCAGGGGGCGAAGATGTCGGCGGGCTGGTCGTAGATCTTGTCCGCCGCGACGGCCGTGGCCCCGGTGGCTTCCACCACCTTCTTGACCTTCGCCTCGTCGACGTCGGTGACGATCAGCTTGACCCCCTCGGCCTTCAGGTAGCTGCAGAGGTACTGCCCGACGTGGCCGCACCCCTGGACCAGCACCGTCTTGCCTTTCAGCGAATCGCTGCCCCACTGCGCCTTGGCGGTGGCCTTGATGCCGACGTACACGCCGTGCGCGGTGACCGGCGACGGATCGCCGGACAGCCCGGTCAGCCCGGCCACGTGGTTCGTCTCGTAGTGGACGAACTCCATGTCGGCCGGGCTGGTCCCGACGTCCTCGGCGGTGATGTAGCGGCCGCCGAGCGACTCGACGAACCGGCCGTGGGCCCGGAACACCGCCTCGCGGTCGGTCCGCTTGTTGTTGCCGATGATGACCGACTTGCCGCCGCCGAGGCTCAACCCGGCCACCGCGGCCTTGTAGGTCATGCCGCGCGCCAGGCGCAGGGCGTCGGTGATGGCGGCGTCCGTCGACTCGTACTGCCAGAAGCGGGTACCGCCCAGCGCGGGGCCGAGGGTCGTGTCGTGGATGGCGATGATGCCGAAGTAGCCGCAGGCAGGCTCGTGGCAAAAGACCACCTGCTCGTGGCCGTATCCGGCGATGTCCTTGAAGAGATCCATGGCAGCGCTCACTGGGAGATGGCGGTGGAGGCGCCGGCCCGGAAGGTCCGGCCGGCGGTCGATGATGTCACTTGGCGTACTCGTAGAAGCCGCGGCCGCTCTTTCGGCCGAGGTGTCCCGCCGCCACCATGCGGCGGAGCAACGGACAGGCGCGGTACTTGTCGTCCCCCAGCCCCTTGTGCAGCACCTCGAGGATGGCGAGGCAGACATCGAGCCCGATGAAGTCGGCCAGCGCGAGCGGCCCCATCGGGTGCGCCATGCCGAGCTTCATGACGGTGTCGATGGACTCCGGCGTGGCCACCCCTTCCATGACGCAGAAGATGGCCTCGTTGATCATCGGCATCAGCACCCGGTTGGACACGAATCCCGGATAGTCGTTCACCTCCACCGGGATCTTCCCGAGCGCCCGCGAGGTCTCCATCGTCCAGGCGGCGGTCGCGTCGGTGGTCGCGTGCCCCCGGATGACCTCCACGAGCTGCATGACCGGCACCGGATTCATGAAGTGCATGCCGATGACCTGGCCGGGGCGCCTGGTCCGGGCGGCGATCTCGGTGATCGAGATGGAGCTGGTGTTCGTGGCGAGGATGGCCGCGGGGTTGGCGATCCGGTCGAGCTGCTCGAAGAGGGAAAACTTGATGTCGGGGCGCTCCGACGCCGCCTCGATCACCACCTCCGCCGGCGCGGCGGCGTCGAGCGACAGGTGCGGGGAGATCCGTCCCATGACCTCGTCGGCCTGTGCGGCCGTCACCGTCCCCTTCTTGACCTGCCGGTCCAGGTTGCCGCGGATGGTGGCCATCCCGCGGTCCAGCGCCGGTTGGGCGACGTCGATCAGCGCCACCTCCCACCCGCTCTGCGCAAAGACGTGGGCGATCCCGTTGCCCATGGTCCCCGCGCCGACCACCGCTGCCTTCCTCATGCCGTCCCCTCCCCCTTCGGTATCCAGCGGATCGCCACGGCGATCGCGCCGATCATGGCCACGGAGGCGAGCACCCCACCCTCGGGCCCGAACGCCCCTCCACTCAGCCAGGCGGGCCCGCCCGGGCTGTACTCGAGTACCGGAATCGCCAGCGGCAAGCCGCTGACCGGTGCCCCCAGCGCCGCCAGCGACAGGTTCCAGCCGAGATGCGCGCCCCACGCCGCCCAGATGCCGCCCGGCGCGAAGAACACGGTGCCGAGCAGGAGGCCGGCGAGGCCGATGTTCGCCAGCCCGAGCGGAGTCACGTCGGGGTTGCCCCAGTGGGACAACCCGAACAGCACCGAGGTGACGAGGATCGCCTTCCCGCGTCCGACCACGCCCGCCAGCAGCACGAGGGGCAGGCCGCGGAAGATGATCTCCTCGCTGAGCGCCGGCAGGGCCAGCGCGCCTGCCGTGAGCGCCGCCGAGCGGCTCCAGTCGAGGAAAGTGCCCTCGCCGGTGCTCCAGTGCGCTCCCGCCACGCCGAGTCCGAGCGTCATCGCCAGCGCGGCGGCCGCGAGGCCGAGCAGCATCCCCCTCCCGAACCAGGACCCCGTCGGGCCCGTCCCCTTCCAGCGGAGCTCTTCCCAGCTGCGCCCGACCACGCGGTGCCCGATGTGGTACGTCGCAATCCCGAAGCCGACGGTCAGCCCTGCGCCCTGCGCGAACGCCTGCAGGAGGCCCGGGGAGGAAAACCAGTTGGCGTCGGCCTTGCCCTGGATCAGCGCGCCGAGGCCCAGCACCGCCGCGATCCCGAGTACGAGTCCCTCAACGCCAAAGGCGACCGACCAGCCGATCGCCTTGAGCAGGCCCTTCCATCCGCCGCCGAGTTCTCGACGGCTCAAGGCAGCTTGGCCAGCTTCGGCGAGATCCCCGTCACCAGCGCTGCCGCGAGTCCCACCTTGAGCGAGGCTGACCGGGAGGAAGGGCACCGAGCCGAGCCGGAAGGCCGCGGCGAGGTCGCCGTTCAGCAGCGCCAGCTGCGCC
Source organism: uncultured Gemmatimonadales bacterium (assembly GCA_963777835.1). Taxonomy (GTDB): domain Bacteria; phylum Gemmatimonadota; class Gemmatimonadetes; order Gemmatimonadales; family GWC2-71-9; genus SPDF01. Next base: position 777,780 of record CAVZRK010000006.1, read on the forward strand.
ACGCCGCCGGCGTGGATGACGAGCATCCCGAGCAGGGCGCCGAGCAGGGCCCGGGCAAACCCGCCGCGAGCCGCGAGTGCGCCCGCCACGAAGGCGGCCACGGGAAAGGCGAGCAGATATCCACCGGTCGGCCCCAGGAGCCAGGCCAGCCCGAATCCGCCGCCCGCAAAGACCGGCAGGCCGGCGATGCCCAGCGCGAGGTAGGTGACGAGCGCCGCGAGGCCGGCCGCCGGACCGAGCAATCCGCCGACGGTGAGCACCGCCAGGTCCTGGAGCGTGACCGGCACCGGGGTGAACGGGAGCGGAACGCGCACCTGCGCCGCCAGCGCGACCACGAGCGCGCCGACGGCGATGGCGAACAGGCGCCGGCCGGTGGAGGAAGCGGGAACCGCGGGCAGGGCCCGGGAGTCGGTCTGGCTGGTCACATTGCCTCCACGCTGAGCGCCACGGCGTTGCCGCCGCCGAGGCAAAGGGTTGCGAGGCCTGTCCCGACGCCGCGGTCCTTCATGGCGTGGAGCAGGGTGGTGAGCACGCGGGCGCCCGAGGCGCCGATCGGGTGGCCGAGGGCGACGGCGCCCCCCCGGACGTTGACGCGCGACCAGTCCCAGCCGAGGGCGCGGCCGTTGGCGAGGGCCTGCACGGCGAACGCCTCGTTCGCCTCGATCAGGCCGTAGTCCTTGATGGTGGTGCCGGCCTTCTTCATCAGGTTCTGCACGGCGAGGATCGGCGCGAAGAAGAGCTCCTTCGGCTCGCCGCCGCCCGTCGCGTACGCGGTGACCCGCGCGCGCGGCGCGAGGCCGTGCGCCTTCGCGAAGGCGAGGGACGTCACGACCAGCGCGCTCGCGCCGTCGTTGAGCCCTGGCGCGTTGCCTGCCGTGACGCTGCCGTCCTTCTGGAAGACCGGCTTGAGCTTGGCGAGCGCCTCGAGGGTGGTGTCCTTGCGGGGTGATTCGTCGGTGTCCACGACGGTCGGGCCCTTCTTGCCGGGGACCTCGACCGGCACGATTTCCGCCTTGAATTCCCCGGCCTCGATCGCCGCCACCGCCTTCTGGTGGCTCTCGAACGCGAAGCGGTCCTGGTCCGCCCGGGAGACGCCCGCCTTGGCGGCGGTGTACTCGGCGTAGACGCCCATGTGGTTGTCGCCGAAGCTGTCCCAGAGCCCGTCGTGGATCATCCCGTCGAGCATCGTCTGGTTGCCGGCCTTGATGCCGTTCCGCAGCCCGAACAGGTAGTGCGGCGACGGCGGACATCGCCTCCTGGCCGCCGGCCACCACGCACTGGGCGTCGCCGGCCTTGATCGCCTGGGCCGCGAGCATCACCGCCTTGAGGCCGGATCCGCACACCTTGTTGATGGTCAGCGCCGGGACGACGCCGGGGACCCCCGCATGGATCATGGCCTGGCGGGCCGAGGCCTGACCCGCCCCGCCCTGGAGCACGTGGCCCATGATGACCTCGTCCACGGCGGCGGGATCCACCGCGGCGCGGCGGAGGGCCTCACGAATGACAACGGCCCCGAGCTGCGGGGCCGAAAAGGACGACAGGCCGCCGAGATAGCGGCCGATGGGAGTGCGGACGGCGGAGACCAGAACCGGCGTTGTGGAGTCGCTCACAGTGCGTCCAGATGTTGAAGAAATCGTCAGCTCAAAGATACTCGCCGGACGGGCCCTCCGCGAGGTGACTTCTGTCATCGCGAGGAGGCTCCCCGCCGGGGGCCGACGAAGCGATCTCGGGCAGGCACGAGATTGCTTCGGCCACTGCGTGGCCTCGCAATGACAGAAGGGCTACACCTCCAGCGCCCTGCTTCGTATCCGCTCGACCACCCGCGCCACGAACGCCTCCACCGGCACCACCTCCTGCTTGTTGCCGGCGCCGCGCACCCGAATCGCGACGGTGTCCGCCTCGGCCTCCCGCTGCCCGACCACCGCCATGTAGGGGACCTTGCCGACCTCCCCCTCGCGAATCCGGTAGTTCAGGGTGTAGTTGCCGGCGTCGAGCGTCGCCCGGACCCCGGCCGCCCGCAGGCGCGCCACGACCGTGCCGCGCCGCCGCCGCCTGCTCGTCGGAAATCGGCAGCACCCGGACCTGCTCCGGCGAGAGCCAGACCGGGAACGCGCCGGCGAAGTGCTCGATCAGGATGGCGATGAACCGCTCGAAGGAGCCGCACATGGCGCGGTGGATGACCACCGGCCGGTGTTCCGCGTTGTCCTCGCCGACGTAGCCGAGGTCGAACCGCTCCGGCGCGGCGTAGTCGAGCTGGATGGTGCCCAGCTGCCACTTTCGGCCGATCGAGTCGGAGACGTCGAAGTCGATCTTGGGTCCGTAGAACGCCCCGTCCCCGGCCTTGAGTTCGTACGCGTGCCCCGTCGCCTCGAGGGCGGCGCGCAGGTCGGCCTCGGCGCGGTCCCACATCGCGTCCTCGCCGATCCGCTGCTCGGGGCGGGTGGCGAACTTCAGCGTCGCCGTGAGCCCGAAGGTGGCGTAGACGTCGAGGATCATCCGGGTCAGGCCCGCACCTCGCCGGCGATCTGGTCGGGACGGCAGGTAGATGTGGCAGTCGTCCTGCTGGAACTGCCGCACCCGGGTGAGCCCGGACAGCGCCCCGGTCACCTCGTTCCGGTGCAGCACGTCGAAGGTGGCGTAGCGCACCGGCAGTTCACGGTACGAGTGCTTCCGCATGCCGTAGAGCAGGTGGTGCGACGGGCAGTTCATCGGCTTGAGCGAGAAGTCGTGCTCGCCCGACTCGCTGTCGAGCACCAGGAACATGTTCTCGCGGTACTTGCCCCAGTGCCCGGACCGCTCCCAGAGGTCTTGTTGTAGAGCAGCGGCGTCTTGATCTCCTGGTAGTCGGCCCGCTGCTGGAGCTCGCGGATATAGTCGTTGACCTCGCGGTAGATCGTCGTGCCGCGGTCGGTCCAGAAGGCCGCGCCCGGCGACGAGGGATGGAACACGAAGAGGTCGAGTTCCTTCCCGAGGCGCCGGTGGTCGCGCTTCCGGGCCTCCTCCAGCCGGTGGAGGTAGGCGGCGAGGTCTTCCTTCTTGAACCAGGCCGTCCCGTAGATGCGCTGCAGCATCTGGCGGCGCTCGTCGCCCCGCCAGTAGGCGCCCGCGCCGTGCAGGAGCTTGAAGTGCTTGAGCCGGCCCGTGGAGGGGATGTGCGGCCCGCGGCACAGGTCCTGAAGGGACCGTCGGTGTAGACGGAGATCACCTCGTCGTCGCCCAGCTCGCTGATCCGCTCGAGCTTGAGCGGGTCGTCGGCGAAGCGCCGGTTGGCCTCGCCGCGATCCACCACCTCGCGCCGGAACGGATAATCGCGCTCGACGACCTCCGCCATCTTCTGCTCGATGGCCTCGAGGTCCTCCGGCGTGAAGGGCCGCGGCACGTCGAAGTCGTAGTAGAAGCCGTCCTCGATCGGCGGCCCGAAGCCGATGCCGGCGCCGGGGAAGAGCTCGCGGACCGCGGTGGCGAGGATGTGCGCCGTGCAGTGCCGCAGGACCTCGAGCGCGTCCGGGTCGCGATCGGTCAGAATCGCGAAGCCGGCATCCCGTGCGATCGGGCGGTCGAGGTCCCAGACGGCGCCGTCCACCCGCGCGGCGATCGCGGCCTTGGCCAGGCCGGGGCCGATCATCTGGGCCACGTCGCGGCTGGTGGTCCCGGCGGGCACTTCCCGCACCGAATTGTCGGGAAGCGTGAGGCGAATCTGCGTCATGGGCTGGTGTCCTGCATGATCGGCGTCACGATCGGCTCCGACCGGGGCGCATAACGGAAATAGAGGGCAATCCCGGCGACGATCAGCACCGCCACGAGGAGCCAGCGGGCGAGTTCACCGGCAGGAATCCGGGAGCGTTCGTCGGCCATGTGACACCCCGGGAACGAGGAGAAACGGTACCTGCGCCTTCACGAGCGAACGTGTTAACTTAACGCGTCTTAGCCAATATTTGCACAAGGAGCATGCGAGTGAAGCGGGAGCGTTTGAGCTCGTCCGAGGCGCTGGGCTGGTCGCTGGTCGGATTCGGCGCCGGGATCGTCGGCGGGCTGTGGGCCGCCGGCCGGCTCGGCCGGGTCACCCGGGGCCGGCTGGCCGACGAGGTGCGGGCGGTGCGGACTCCCGACGGTGCGTCGGCCGTCGCCCTCGCCGACTCGGTCCGCCAGGCGCTGCAGGCGGACCCCGCCCTGGCGCCCCATGGGCTGCGCGCCGTCGCGGTGACCCGGGGGACGGTCGAGCTGACGGGCTGGGTGCCCGATCGCCGAACCCGGCCCACGCCGTCCGCGTCGCGTCGCAGGTGGACGGGCTGGCCGACCTCATCAACAGCCTCCTGGTGCAGGGCGAGGACAATGTCGGCGCGCCGCCCGAACTCTCGCTCGAAGGCCGTTCCGCATGACGCACGAGCTCGCCCCGCAATACCAACCCGGCGACATCGAACGGGCGCTGTACCGGTGGTGGACCGAGCAGGACCTGTTCACGCCCCGACCGGGCGGCCGCCCCTACGTGATCATGATGCCGCCGCCCAACGTGACGGCGCAGCTGCACATGGGCCACGGTCTCAACAACACGCTGCAGGACGTCGTCATCCGGTTCGAGCGGATGCGCGGCCGACAAGCGCTCTGGCTGCCGGGCACCGACCACGCCGGCATCGCCACGCAGAACGTCGTGGAGCGGCGTGCTCGCCTCGGAAGGGAAGACCCGCTTCGACCTCGGCCGCGAAGCCTTCGTGAAGCGGGTCTGGCACCACGTGGACGAGACCGGCGCCACGATCCTCGAGCAGCTGAAGGCCATCGGGGCGAGCTGCGACTGGGGCCGGACCTACTTCACCCTCGACGAGGGGCTGTCCCAGGCGGTGCGCGAGGTGTTCGTGCGGCTGTACGAGAAGGACCTCATCTACCGCGGCAACTACATCATCAACTGGTGCCCCCGCTGCCTGACGGCGCTCTCCAACGAGGAGGCCGAAAAGGAGGAGGAGGACGGGCAGCCTCTGGCACCTGCGCTACCCGCTCGACGGCGGCGGGCACCTGACCGTGGCCACCACCCGGCCCGAGACGATGCTCGGCGACACCGCGGTGGCGGTCCATCCCTCCGACACCCGGTACGCGCGGCTGGTCGGACGCACCCTCCGGCTGCCCCTGGTGGAGCGGGACATCCCGATCGTCGCGGACGACGCGATCGACCCGAAGTTCGGCACCGGCGCGGTCAAGGTGACCCCCGCCCACGATCCGCTCGACTTCGAAATCGGGCGCCGCCACGGGCTGGAATCGCTCAACGTCCTGACGCCCGACGCGCACATCAACGAGAACGCCCCCGCACGCGTTCCAGGGCCTGACCCGCGAGGAGGCCCGCAAGCAGGTGGTGCGGGAATTCGAGGCGCTCGGCCTGCTGGACAAGGTGGAGCGCCACCGGCACGCGGTGGGGCACTGCTACCGCTGCGGCACCGTCGTCGAGCCGCGGCTCTCGGAGCAGTGGTTCGTCCGGATGGCGCCGCTCGCCGCCCCCGCCCTGCAGGCCTACCGGGACGGCGACGTCCGGTTCATTCCCGAGCGGCGAGGCGACGAGTACGCGCAGTGGATGGAGGGCATCCGCGACTGGTGCATCTCGCGCCAGCTCTGGTGGGGCCACCGGATTCCCGTCTGGTACTGCGAGGCGCCGGCGTGCGGCCACATCAGCGTGTCACGCACCGACCTCACCGCCTGCCTCCGCTGCGGCGGCCCGGTCCGGCAGGACGAGGACGTCCTCGACACCTGGTTCTCGTCGTGGCTGGTGCCCTTCTCCAGCCTCGGCTGGCCGGCGGAGACGCCGGACCTCGATCGGTTCTACCCCGGGCACACGCTCGTCACGGCACCCGAGATCCTCTTCTTCTGGGTGGCGCGGATGATCATGGCCGGGCTCGAGTTCCAGGGAGAGGTGCCGTTTCACACCGTGTACCTCCACGGGACCGTGCGCGACACCCAGCACCGGAAGATGTCCAAGTCGCTCGGCAACGGGATCGACCCGCTCGAGGTGATCGAGCGGTACGGCGCCGACGCCCTGCGCTACACCGTCATCTCGGGCATGGCGGTCGGCACCGACCTGATCCTCGACCCGGCCGATCTCGAGACCTCGTTCGCCGCGGGCCGGAACTTCGCCAACAAGCTCTGGAACGCGGGCCGCTTCATCCTCGGCACCCTCGACGGCCCGACCCGCCCGCTGGCGGGCCCGCACGCGAACGTGGTCCGGCCCGAGGAACTGACCCTCGCCGACCGATGGATCATCGCCCGCTGCGACGCCACGGTGCGCGCCGCCACCGAGGCGTACGAGAAGTTCCGCCTCAACGACGCGGCGGCCGCGGTCTACCACTTCCTGTGGAGCGACCTCGCCGACTGGTACATCGAGCAGGCCAAGCCGAGGCTCTACGGCAGCCAGCCCGGCGGCGACGTGGCGCGCGCCGTGGCGGCGCAGACCTTCGACGTGGCGCTCCGCCTGCTGCACCCGGTCATGCCCTTCGTGACGGAGACGCTCTGGAAGCGCCTCCCCGGCCGGGCGGACGCCGACTCGGTCAGCGTGGCGCCGTGGCCGGTGCCTGACGACCGTGCGACCGACGACGAGGCCCTCGCCGGATTCGCGGAGGTCCAGTTGATCATCACCAGCCTGCGGCAATTGCGAGCCGACGCCGGCCTGCATCCGGGCGACAAGGCGATCGGCTCGCTGACCACCGCCGGCGCCGCGGCCCGCGCTCGCATCGCACCCTCGCTCGAGACCATCACCCGGCTGGCCAAGGTGACGATCGACGCGGTGGTCGTCCGCTCCGGCGCAACCGCTTCCGCGGGCGCGCTCAAGACGGCCGTGCTGCCCGACGGGATCGAGGTGTCCATCGCGCTGAGCGCGGCAGACCGCGACCGGGAGTGCGCGCGGCTGGCCAAGGAGGAGGCGCAACTCCGGCAGTTGGTCGAGGCGCAACAGCGGAAGCTCGGCAACGAGCAGTTCGTGGCCCGCGCCCCCGCCGCCGTGGTCGAGGGAGAGCGACAGAAGCTCGCGACCTGGCGGGAACAGGCGGACGCCCTGGCCGAGAACCGACGGCGCATGGGTTGCGCGTGAACGTCCAACGCCTCACCGGGGCGGCGATCGCGCTGGGCATCATCGCCTGCGCCAAGATCGAACCGCCGCCGGGGGGCCCGCCCGACCTCCTCCCCCCCGGACTCGTGGCCACCATCCCGGAATCGATGGCCGTCCTTCCCGACTTCTCGGGCGACGTCGAGTTCATCTTCAACGAAACCGTCTCCGAGGGCGGCAGCCCGAACATGGGCCTCGGCACGGGTGACCTCGAAAAGCTGATCATCCTGTCGCCGAGCGAGAGGGTGCCCAGCGTCCGCTGGAAGCGGAGCCGGGTCACCGTCCGGCCCGCCGAAGGATGGCGCCCCAACACCGTCTACCGAATCCAGCTCCTTCCCGGCGTGATGGACATCCGCCGGAACCGGAACGACAGCACCAGGGTGGTCACCTTCACGACCGGCGCGCCGATTCCTTCACTGCACCTGACCGGGCAGGTCTGGGACTGGACCACGGCGCGCCCCGCCCCCCGTGCGCTGGTCGTCGCGGTGCTCCTGCCCGACAGCCTCCGGTACCGCACGATGGCGGACTCGGCCGGCAAGTTCGATTTCGGCCCGCTGCCCAGCGGCGACTACCTGGTGTATGGCGCCCTCGACCAGAACCGGAATGCCCGGCTCGATCGGCGTGAGGCATGGGACTCCCTGCCCGTGCCGCGGGACAGCACCGCGGTGGGCGAGCTCTGGGCGTTCGTGCACGACTCCGTCGGCCCGCGCCTCTCGACGGCGGCGACGTCCGACTCGTTGTCGGCCACCCTCACGTTCACGCAGCCGCTCGACCCGGACCAGCGCTTCGGACCGGGCACCGTGCGGGTGCTGCTCCTTCCGGACTCGGCGGCCGTCGAGGTCGTGTCGCTCCTTCCCAAGACCGTGCACGATTCGATCTACAAGCCGCCCCCGCCGCCGCCCGACACGACGGCGCCGAAGCCTGCCCCGCTGCCGGCCGGACCCACCCGGCCCGCCGGCGACACCATCCGCCCGTCCAGGGCCCCGCTCTTCACCTCGCTCCTCCTTCGTGTGGCGCAGCCCTGGAAGCCGGGCTCGACCTACGTGGTGGAGATCGACTCGCTCCGGAACGCCAACCGTGCGGCGGCGAGCATTCGCGGGCCCCTTGAAGTTCCCGTGCCGAAGGTTGACACGACTGCCGCCGGCGCCGATTCGCTGAAGGCCGCCCAGGACACCGCACCGGCAGCGCCTGATTCTCTGCAGCCCAAGCCGCCGGCCCGGTGAGCGCCGACCCCCGCCGAGATCTCCCATCCGTGGAACGGCTGCTGCAGGAGCCGTCCGTAAGCGTCCTGCTTGAATCGACGCCTCGCAGCGTCGTCGTCGCCGCCGCGCGCGAGGCGGTGGCCCGGGCCCGAAAGGGACGCGGAGGCGTGCCCGAGAACTGGGGGGCGGAGATCGCGGAGCGGGCGAAACGGATGGCGCGGCGTTCACTCCGCCCGGTCCTGAACGCCACGGGGGTGGTGCTTCACACCAACCTCGGGCGCGCGCCGCTCGCTGCCAGCGCGCTCGACGCCGTCGCGGCGGTGGCATCGGGCTACAGTGCGCTCGAGTTCGACCTCGAGGCAGGCACGCGCGGCCAGCGAACCGATCACGGTCGCCGGCTGCTGGCGGAGCTGACGGGGGCGGAGGACGCGCTGGCCGTGAACAATGCGGCGTCGGCGCTGATCCTGGCGCTCAACACCGTGGCCGAGGGGTTGGAGGTGGTCGTTTCCCGGGGCGAGCTGGTGGAAATCGGCGGGTCGTTCCGGATCCCCGACATCCTGCGGAAGAGCGGCGCCCGGCTCCGCGAGGTCGGCACGACCAACCGGACCCACCTCGACGATTATATACGCGCCCTGGGACCGGCCACCGGCGCGATCCTCAAGGTCCACCAGTCCAACTTCGTGCAGTCCGGCTTCGTCCACGCGCCCCATGCTGCCGACCTCGCCCGGCTCGCCCACGACCATCGCGTGCCGCTGGTCCACGACGTCGGCAGCGGGCTCCTGGCGGACCTGTCCTCGTTCGGGCTCAACTCGGAGCCTCGGGTCGCCGACGCCGTCGCCGACGGCGCCGACCTCGTGGTCTTTTCCGGTGACAAGCTCCTCGGCGGCCCGCAGGCGGGGTGTCTCGTCGGGAGCGCCGCCCTGCTCGGGCGCTGCCGCGCCAACCCCCTCGCTCGCGCGAGCCGGGCGGACAAGATGACCTTCGCCGCCCTGGAGGCGACGCTCGAGCTCTACCGGGACCCGGCCGTGGCGCTGCGGGAGATTCCGGTCCTTCGGATGCTGACGCTCTCCGCCGGCGAACTTGAGCAACGGGCGCGCGCACTCGCCGCCGCCATCGCGGCCAGCCTGCCCCGCTGCCCCGCCGCCCCGCCTCGCCGCGGGCCACTCCGTGACGGGCGGCGGCTCCTTTCCTGGTGCCGACCTGCCGACCACCCTCGTGGTGCTCGACCCCGGCCCGCGCGGCGCCGATGCCCTGGCGCTCACCCTCCGGCTCGGCGACGTGCCGGTCGTCGCCCGGGTCGAGGATCGGATGGTCGTGCTCGACCCTCGCACCCTTCCGGTGCACGCCTTTCCGGACGTGGCGGCCGCGGTCGCCGCGGCCTGCGCAGAATGATGCCGCGGCCTGCCGCGTTTCTCGACCGCGACGGCACCCTCGTCAACGATCCCGGCTTCCAGCGTGATCCTTCGACGGTCGAGCTCCTGCCCGGGGCAGCGGCCGCGGTGGCGCGCCTCAACGCGGCGGGATTCATGGTGATCGTCGTGACGAACCAGTCCGGCATCGCCCGGGGACTGATCACTCCGGCCGAGTATGCCGCGGTCGAACGGGCCATCACCGCGCGATTCGCCGAAGCGGGCGCAGTGCTCGACGCCACCTACCACTGCCCGCACTATCCCGCTGCTGGGGGGCCCTGCGAGTGCCGGAAACCGGGTTCCCTGCTCTACCGGCGGGCGGCGGAGGAGTGGCGCCTCGATCTCCCGGCCTCCTGGGGGGTCGGCGACCGTGTTTCCGACCTTCAGCCGGTCCGCGCGCTCGGCGGGCGGGGAGTGCTGGTGCGGACAGGCGCGGGGCGGAAGCACGAATCGGAGGCGCAGGAGGCGGGGTTTCCGGTGGTGGATGATCTGCCGGCGGCGGTGGGGCTCATTTTGGGGGCGTTTCTGCCCTCCGGCGCCCCCTAGGGAGTGAGGGGTTTCCCCCTTACTTTTCAGGGTTATGTCCTATCGCGTGGCGGTCTGCATCTCGGGCGGCGGCAGCAACCTGCAGGCGCTGCTCGATCGGCTGCAGGGAGAGGCGCCGGCGCGAGTGGTACTCGTGCTGAGCAATCGCGCCGATGCGGGCGGTCTCGAGCGTGCCCGCCAGGCTGGCGTCCCGGCGGAAGTGCTTTCCGACCCGGCCGACGCCTCGGAGTGGATCACCCGGCTCGGCCGGCGTGACGTAGACCTGCTGGTGTTGGCGGGCTACCTGAAGCTCGTGCCGCCGGGAGTGGTGCAGAAGTACGCCGGGCGCATCCTCAACGTGCACCCGGCGCTCCTCCCTGCCTTCGGCGGGGCCGGCATGTACGGGACGCGGGTACACGAAGCGGTGCTCGCCAGCGGCGCAACGGAGTCGGGTCCCACGGTACATCTCGTGGACGAGGTGTACGACCGTGGGGCCATTCTCGCCCAGCGGCGGGTGCCCGTCTTACCGGACGACACGCCGGACCGGCTCGCGGCACGGGTACTCGCCGTGGAGCACGCACTGCTGCCCGAGGTCGTCCTGGCCGCGGCTCGCGCCGGGCGGCCGGTGCCGGTGCCTGAAGAAGCCTGAACCACCAGTCGAACTCATCAGGGAGTACCATGCCGAGGGCATTGCTTTCCGTCAGTGACAAGCGCGGGATCGTCGCGTTCGCCCAGGGCCTGGTGCAGCTGGGCTGGGACATCATCTCCACGGGAGGCACGGCCGCTGCGCTGAAGGCGGCCGGCGTTCCCGTGCAGGCGGTGGAGTCGGTCACCAAGTTCCCCGAAATGCTCGACGGCCGCGTCAAGACGCTGCACCCGATGGTCCATGGCGGACTGCTCGGGCGGCGCGACAACCCGGTGCACCTCCGCGCCATGGAAGAGCACGGCATCACGCCGATCGACCTCGTGGCGGTCAACCTCTATCCGTTCCGCGCCACCATCTCGCAACCGGACGTCTCCTTCGAGGACGCGATCGAGAACATCGACATCGGCGGGCCCTCGATGCTCCGGTCCGCGGCCAAGAACCACGAGTTCGTCCTGCCCGTGGTGGAGCCGTCGGACTATGCGGAGGTCCTGGTGCTGCTTCGGGCGGGCGCGATCCCGGTCGAGACGCGGCGCGCCTACGCGGCCAAGGTATTCGCCCACACGGCAGACTACGACAGCGCCATCGCGGCGTACCTGACGCCGAGAGAGGATGGCCTGCCGGCCCGGTTGGGCGGCTCGCTGGAGCGGATGGCGTCGCTCCGGTACGGGGAGAACCCGCAGCAGCGGGCCGCGCTGTACGTCACCGAGGAGCCGCGCGGCATCCGGGACCTGAAGCAGCGCCAGGGCAAGGAGCTGTCGTTCAACAACATCCTCGACCTCGACGCCGCCATGGCCGCCGTGGCGCCGTGGCCCACGCGCCCCGCCTGCGCCATCATCAAGCACACGACCCCCTGCGGCCTGGCGGTGGCGTCATCGGCCGGCGAGGCGTGGCGTCGCGCGCTGGCCACCGATCCGCAGTCGGCCTTCGGCGGCGTGGTGGCGTTCAACACCGTGGTGGACAAGGCCACCGCCGAGGAGATGGTGGGGTTGTTCCTCGAGGTGATCGTGGCACCGTCGTTCCACGACGAGGCGCTCAAGGTCTTCGCCGCCAAGAAGAATTTGCGCGTGGTGGAGCTGCCGGTGAGCCACGGCGAGCAGGGGCTCGACTACAAGTGCGTGCGCGGCGGGTTCCTGGTGCAGGACCGCTTCCAGTTCGACTCTTCGGAGGAGGGCTGGCGCGTGCCGACCGTGCGCCACCCCACGGAGGCGGAATGGAGCGACCTGCGATTCGCATGGGCCGGCGTCGCGACCGTCAAGTCGAACGCCATCCTGCTGGTGCGCCACGAGGCCGCGATCGGCATCGGCGCCGGGCAGATGAGCCGGGTGGACTCGTCGTTCCTCGCGGTGCACAAGGCGAGACAGCAGGGGCACGACCCGCGCGGGTCGGTCCTGGCGAGCGACGGGTTCTTCCCCTTCCCCGACGGCGTGGAGGCGGCCGCGGCCGCCGGGGTCACCGCCATCATCCAGCCGGGCGGGTCGGTGAAGGACGAGGACGTCATCGCGGCGGCGGACCGGCTCGGGCTGGCCATGGTCCTCACCGGCGCGCGGCAGTTCAGGCACTAACGGAGACTTCGTGACGACGACCAGACCCGCCACCCCGTACCGCTGGGCCGCCCTCGTCGGCCTCGTGGTCTTCGGGATCTACATCGCCACCCTCGCGCCCACCACCGCGTTCTGGGACACCTCCGAGTACATCGCCGCCGCGAAGGTGCTCGGCATCCCGCACCCGCCGGGGAACCCGCTCTTCGTGATCCTGGCGCACACCTGGGGGTTGCTGCCGCTCGCCGGCGAGTATGCCAAGCGGATCAATCTCTTCGCGGCGTTCACCAGCGCGGCCTCCGCCGCCCTCTGGTTCCTGATCGCCGAGCGCTGGCTCCGCACCATCGTCCCGGTCCGGTGGGGGCGCCTCCTGGCCGCGGCGGCCGGCACCCTGGTCTCCGCCACCTCGTGGACCATCTGGAATCAGTCCACCGTCAACGAGAAGGTCTACACCGTCTCGCTGCTGTCCATGGCGCTGGTCACCTGGCTGGCGGTGCACTGGGGCGACGACGAGCCCGGGCCGCACCGCGACCGGTGGGTCATCCTCATCGCCTACATCATCGCGCTGTCGACCACGAACCACCTGATGGGGCTGCTCGCGGCGCCGGCGGTGGCCATCTACATCCTGTGGACCGACTGGCGCGTGGTGACCCGGCCGTGGGTCTGGGTGGGCGTGGTGTCCGCGGTCATCGTGGGCGTGTCGCTGAACTACCTCTTCCTGCCGATCCGCGCGGCGCAGTTCCCGCCGATCAACGAGGGAGAGCCGGTCGGCTTCTTCAGCCAGGCGCTGATGGACGTCATCAACCGCGTCCAGTACGCCAAGCCGTCGGTGATGGACCGTCAGGCCGACCTCCTGTCCCAGTTCGGCAACTACCTGCAGTACTACCGCTGGCAGTACGCCCGGGACTGGGGATCCGCCGCGGGGGCCGCGGCCGCGCTCTTCGGCATGCTCGGCCTCTACGGCCTCTGGGAACTCATCCGCCGGGACCGGCGGGCCGGGATGGCCGCCCTGGCCATGTTCGGCACGCTGACCGTGGCGCTCATCTTCTACCTGAACTTCAAGTACGGCTTCTCGATGCACCCGGAGCGGGACCTCCCGCGGGAAGTCCGCGAACGGGACTACTTCTTCATGGGGTCGTTCGCCTATTTCGGGGTGCTCATCGCCCTGGGGCTCGGCGCGCTCTATCGGGGCATCGCCGACTCCCTGGCGATTCGGCTCCCCGAGGCGAAGCGGTGGGCCGCGGCCGCGCCGGTCTTCCTCATCGCCCTCATCCCGCTGGCCGGCAACCACGCTTCCGCCACCCGGGCCAACGAGTACCTCGCGCGGGATCTCGCCATCGACATGCTGGAATCGGTCGAGCCGTACGGCATCCTGATCACCGCCGGCGACAACGACACCTTCCCGCTCTGGTTCGCCCAGGAAGTGCTCGGCGTGCGCCCGGACGTGACGCTCGCCAACCTCTCGCTGATGAATACCCGCTGGCACCTCCGCCAGCTGCAGCGCCGGGAAACGCCAGAATTCGACCCCGCCAAGGCCGCCCGCGTCTGGCGCCCGAGCCCGGCCGAGACCGGCCTCCCGCTCGCGGACTCCACCGCCGCCGCGCCGGCGGCGGCGTGGCCCAGGCCCGACGGCTCCGTCTTCCAGAGCTTCTCCGGCCCGCAGATGGACAGCCTGCCGGAGGCGATCGCCGTCAAGCAGGGCAGCGGCCTGCGGGTGGACAGCCTCGTCATCGCGTTCGGCCAGGACTACCTGACCCTCCAGGACATCGCCACGGTGGCCCTGATCCGTGACAACCTCGGCAAGCGCCCGATCTACTTCAGCTGGAGCGACGGCAACTACCCGGATGGCACGCTGGGCCTGACCGAGTACCTGCTCACCACCGGCCTGGTGCGGAAGCTGATGCCGAAGCCGATCCAGGAAGGCAACGGCATCGTGCTCTCCAAGACGCTCGGTTTCGTGGACGTCGGCGTCACCCGGCAGCTCCTCTGGGAGACCTACCACTGGCAGAGCGCCACTCGGGAGCGGCCGCGGGGATGGGTGGACGTCCCCTCCTCGTCGATCCTCCAGCTCTATGGCATCATCTACCGGGAGACCGGCGTGATCCTGAAGTCCGAGGGCCTGACGGAGGAGGCCGCCCGCGCCGACTCGATCGCCGTGGCGGTCCAGCAGACCATCATGCGGGGCGAGCGGAACTAGGGGCGCTCCGTTCCCGTCAGCTGAGAAGGCGTGGTGGCCGAGTGGTTTAAGGCAGCGGTCTTGAAAACCGCCGAACCGGAAACGGTTCCGTGAGTTCGAATCTCACCCACGCCGTTGGCGGCATATCGGAGGAAAACAAGGGCGGGGCGGACGGACCGGGTTGACCCGGTCCATCCGCCCCGCCCTCGTTCGTGCATCCCCTCGGTGAGGCTACCGGCGGGCCATGAGCGAGATGCCGACGCTCAGGTACTGGTACGAGCCCGATTCGCCCCCGATGTACTTCCCGGCGTTCGCGGGATAGTTGTACTTCCCGAAAATGGCGATTTCCTTCTCGGAGCCCTTGTTCAGGATGAACCCGAGTTCAGGAGCGAACCCCATGATCCAGTTGGTGGTTTCCACCGTTCCGGATCCCACGTCCATCAACTGCCGCATGTAATAGACGCCGACCCCCAGGCCGATGTAGGTCTGGATCCGCCCGCCGGCCTTGCTGTACAGGTGGCCGGTGACGAGGAGGGGGAAGACGTTCATCGAGCGGTACTGCTCGCCCGAGACGGTGCCGCCCGGGAAGTAGATCGCCTCGGTCGTGCTTTCGTAGAAGGCGGTGTACCCGGCCGAGATGCCCACCGTGACGTTCGGGTTGAGGAAGCGCCGTCCCTCCACCGAGACGCCCAGCCAGCTGTCGTTGCCGATGAACTTGTCGGAGAGGTCGCCGGCCGGGTTGGCCCAGGAATAGGTCAGGCCGCCGAGCACCTGTGCGCCGGCGGGCGCGGCCCCGGCCATGCCGAGGGCGGCGAGCAGCATCGCGAGACGGAGACGTGGCGTCATGGGGTCACCACCCGGCGGATATAGAAGGATTGGTCGAAGGCCTGGTCGATACCGTCGGCGATCGACTGGGCGAGGGCGCTGGAGGAACTGCCGGAGATGGCGCCGTTGATGCCGGCGGTCCAGACGACCGGAGGGCGCGACACCGCCGGCGGCACGCCGCTGGAAAGGTCGGCCATGTGAATGAAAATGGTGCCCGTGGTGTAGGTGTACCCGACGACGTCGCCCGGGTAGTCCGGAATCCAACCGGTGCAGATCCAGGGATAGGCCCACCCCCAGATGTCGCACCAGTCGCCCGAGGTGTAATCGTAGTTCTCGGAGACCGTCACTGCCGGGTTGAGCGTCAGGTCGGCCTGGTCGGCAAGGAGCGGGTCGAGAATCCTGGTGTAGCCGGCCGCGACCATGTTGGCGGCGGTCCGGGCGACGATCAGGCTGTCGTAGACATGGCTGATGTCGTCCGTACCGCCGAGATGGACGACGCTGTCGGGAACATAGAACGTGACGGCACTGCCGAACGAGAACAGCGTGTCGTACACGGTCGTGACGGAGGCGTAGTCGTTGGGCTGGCTGGCACGTTCGGGGTAGCAGGCGGTGAGCCCTGCTCCCACCGCCATGGCCAGCCCGGTCGCCCGCAAGAACTTGCGCATCAATGGCTCCGTGAATGGTGGAAGGTGTCCTGAAGATAGCCATATGACGCCGATGGAACCACCTGCCACACACCCTGCCGGGGTTGCGTAAACCCTTCCCCGGTGGCAGTTTCCTCGCGCGCTGGAGCGGTGGCCGAGTGGCTGAAGGCATCGGTTTGCTAAACCGACATAGGGGTCTAAAGCTTCTATCGGGGGTTCGAATCCCCCCCGCTCCGTGTAGCGAGGACTGGGGACTGAGGACTGGGGGATTCCCCCCGCCGACCTCAGTCCTCAGTCCTCAGTCCTTTCCGGGTGGTGCTCCATGTCTGTTCGAGTCCGATTCGCCCCCTCCCCTACCGGGTACCTCCACGTCGGCGGAGCCCGCACCGCCCTCTTCAACTGGCTGTACGCCAGGAAGATGGGCGGCGTGCACATCCTGCGGATCGAGGACACCGACCGGGAGCGGAGCACCGAGGCCCACACCCAGGTCATCCTCGACGGCCTCCGCTGGCTCGGCATCGAGTGGGACGAGGGGCCCTATTTCCAGGGCGCTTTCGGCGCCCGCCACCGGGCGGACGCCGAACGGCTCCTGGCTGAGGGAAAGGCGTATCGCTGCTTCTGCACCACCGCCGACCTCGACGCGCAGCGGAAGGCGATGGCCGGCATGAAGACGGCGTTCCGCTACGACGGCCGGTGCGGCCGGCTCGGGGCTGCCGAAGTGGAGGCGAAGGTGGCGGCCGGCACGCCGAGCGCCATCCGGTTCCGGATGCCGCAGGGGGAAATCGCCTGGGACGATGCCGTGCACGGCCGCATCAGCTTCCAGGGCCATGACCTCGACGACCTCGTCATCCTGCGGAGCGACCACACTCCGATCTACAACCTCGCCGTGGTGTCGGACGACATCGAGATGCGGATCACGCACGTGATCCGGGGCGACGACCACGTGTCCAACACGCCCAAGCAGATTGCCCTCTATCGGGCGCTCGGCCACGAGCCGCCGGTCTTCGCCCACGTCCCGATGATCCTCGGCGACGACGGCAAGAAGCTCTCGAAGCGGCACGGCGCCACCGCGGTGGGGGACTACCAGGACAAGGGCATCCTGCCCGCCGCCATGCGGAACTTCCTGGCGCTGCTCGGCTGGAGCCCGGGCGGCGACCGGGAGATCCTCCCCGAGGCGGAGATGATCGCGGCCTTTTCGCTGGAAGGCATCCAGAAGAAGCCGGCCGTGTTCGACACCGCCAAGCTCGAGTGGATGAACGGCCAGTACCTGTCGCAACTGTCGGCGGACGCACTCCTGGCGCCGACCGAGCGTGAGCTGGCGCGGATGGGCGTCACGGCGCCGGGGCGGGACTTGCGCCCGCTCATCGACTCGGTCAAGGCTCGCTCGCGCACCATCCTCAACATCGCCGAGCAGGTGGCGGTGCGCCTCGACCCGAGTCGCGTCGTGCGGGACGCCAAGGGGGAGCAGCTGGCCGCGAAGCTCGGAACGGCGTTCGGCGCCAACCTGGCCGTCGTGGCGGACGCGCTCGACCGCATTCCGGCGGCTGAATGGCACTCCGATCGCATCCTCGCCGACATGAAGGCGCTGGCTGAAGCGCGCGGCGCCAAGCTCGGCGACCTGCTGCAGCCGGTCCGGGTGGTGCTGACGGGCTCCACGGTGTCGGAGCCGGTGAACGACCTCCTCGTGGTCGTGGGTCGGGAGGAGAGCCTGGCGCGGCTCAACGCAGGCGTGAGGGCCTAGGTCACGCGCACCATCCTCGATCCAGGGCATCGCCAGGTCATCCTCGGCCGGTTCCGGGCGCTGCGCCCGGACGCGCCAGCACACTGGGGGCGCATGGATGCACCCCGCATGCTCGCCCACCTCAGCGACCAGATGCGTCACACTCTCGGCGACGCCCCGACCGCCCCGCGGCCCGGGCCGCTGCGGTGGCCCATCATCAAGCCACTCGCGATGTTCTGGTTGCCATGGCCCAGGGGCCGCGTGAAGGGCCCCCGCGAGGCGTTCGTCTCCAAACCCACGACATGGGAAGCCGATCTGGCGGCGTTCGAGCTCCTCGTGGAGCGGTTCGTGACGGACGAGAGCCGCGCCGAATGGCCGGACCACGCCCTCTTCGGCAGCATGACCCGGACATCGTGGGGTAGGTTCTGCCACCGGCACTTCGTCCATCACCTGCGGCAGTTCGGGGTCTGATGTCCCCGGCCGTACAGGTCGTTCCCGCATCCCAGGCCGAGGAGATCCTCGACGTCCTCTGCGACGCCTTCTTCGACTATCCGGTCATGCGATACGTGCTGGGCAGCAAGCCAGACTACGCAAGCCGCTTGCGCGGCCTGGTCGGGCTCTTTGTCGGAGCCCGCGTTGCGAGGGAAGACCTGATGCTCGGCGTACGGGACGACACCGGGTCACTCGTCGCCGCGGCGCTCGTCAACTTGCCCGGTGGGAAGATTCCGCCACCGACATTCGAGACATTCAGGCAGTCGGTGTGGGCCGAACTGGGCGAGGAGGAGCGCATGCGGTACGAGGCGTACGGGACGGCCAGCAGCGGATTCCACCCCGACGAGCCTCACCACCACCTCGGCATGATCGGCGTCCGTTCCTCGCATCACGGGCAGGGGCTGGGCCGGGTGCTCCTCGATCACCTGCACACCCTGGTAGCGACCGAACACGGCAGCCGTGGCGTATCGCTGAACACCGAACTCCCACGCAACGTCGAGCTCTACAAGCATTTCGGATACCGAATGACCGGCCACGCGCGGGTGGGTCCGGACCTCGAGACATGGGCGTTCTTCCGGCCGAGCGAGGCACCGCGGAGCTGAAAGCGATTCACGCTTGACACGATTCCGGCCGCTCCCAATACTGGAGCGTGTGTTCTGACCCCCGGGAGGATCCACGTGCCACTGCCGCCGCGGCTGTTCCCTCGGTCCAGCATCCTCCTCGCCTCGCTCCTGCTCACGAGCGCCCTCGTTCCAGCGGGCCGAGCCGTCGCGCAGGCCGGAGCCACCCGCGCCGTGTTCATCAACCGCAACCGCCTGCCCACCGACACGCTCCAGATGCTCGAGTCGCTCTTCCAGGTCCGGGTGCCTGACGGCCGCTATTGGTACGACGCGACCTCCGGGGGATGGGGCCAGGAGGGCGGACCGACCATCGGATTCACGGTGGCGGGTCTCCCGATCGGCGGGCCCCTGCCGGCGAACATCTCGGGAGGCACCACCGGTGTGTACGTCAACGGCCGGCAACTGCCGGCGCAGGACCTCGCCGGGCTGCAGCAGCTCGTGGGACCGATCGCGCCCGGCCGGTACTGGCTCGACGGGCAGGGGTACGCGGGTAGCGAGGGCGGCCCCCCGGTGGCCAATCTGCGGGCCCTGGCGTCCCAGTTGTCCCGAATGGGCACTGGTGTGAACGAGCGGTACGGCGGAGGAGCCGCGGCGTATGGAAACCTGAACACCGGCATCGGGGTCATCACCGACGGTGAGGGCGGAGCCGCGGTGTTCACTCCGTAACGCAGCCACATCGGGGCGATCCAGACGAGCGCCCGAACCCAGGGGGAACCGATGAGCAACCTCGTGGTGGCCCGGTATCTCGACGGCAAGCTGCTCAAGGGCACCAGCCTCGACGTGGACCCGACCCGGCCGACCTTTCACGTACGCCCGCCCGAGGGTAGCACCGCGGAGATCAAGCTCAAGGAACTCAAGGCGCTCTTCTTCGTCCGCTCCCTGGAAGGTGACATGGCGCGCCATGAAGTGCATGCGCTCGACCCGGCCGACCCGCGCATCAAGGGGTCGACGCCGGTCGCCCTGCACTTTCCGGACGGCGAAGTGATGATCGGCCTCACCAACCGGTTCCCCCCCAACCGTCCTTTCTTCTTCATCGTCCCCGTGGACGCCCAGAGCAACAACATCCGGATCCTGGTCAACCGCAGTGCCATCAAGAAAATGGAGCCGCTCGGAAGCGGCCCCATGTAACAACTCAGACTGGGGGCCGGCTACTTCGGGCCGATGGCGCCCGCGGCGGGCCAGTCCGTATCCCCCACCCGCTCGAGATTACCTTCGTAAAAGCGCACGGGGTCCTTCCCGGGCATCAATCGGTCGCCAACTTCATTCCACTTCCCGTCCTTGATCGTGGCGGTGTACCGGATGGTCATCGGCCCGGCGGGGATTTCCCAGACGAACCCGTCGGCCGTCGGCGTCAGGGTGAAGTCGCCCACGCTGCCCTGCGCGTAGGAGTGCATCGTGTAGGCCTTCGTGGCGGGGTTGAAGGAGATGGTCGCGAAGGCGTTGAACGCGAGCTTCCCGTCGGCATCGTACCCCCTGCCCTCCACGACCTTCACCGCCCCGTCGAGAAACGGCCCCACCCGCTCGGTCTGCACCAAGGTGTGCTTCTGGCCGGAGAAATCGACATTCCAGGCCGTGCCGCGCCAGACGCCATCCATGAACGCGAGCGGCGCCATGGCCTGCCGCTGCGCCGCCAGCAGCGCCACGGGATCCGGCCGTCCCTGTGCCGCGGCCGCGCCGGCGCCCGCCATCGCCAGTACCACGCCTGCCGCCATCCATCCTAGCCGTCGCATCGAGTGCTCTCCTCGGAAATAGTCGGTGATTGCGTCGCTCCCAGCCGGGAGGCGCAC
The DNA here is from genome assembly GCA_963777835.1 of uncultured Gemmatimonadales bacterium. Lineage (GTDB taxonomy): Bacteria > Gemmatimonadota > Gemmatimonadetes > Gemmatimonadales > GWC2-71-9 > SPDF01. The sequence continues at coordinate 798,442 of CAVZRK010000006.1, forward strand.
GCGTCCCAAGGTACCTTGGGCCGTCGAGGGTGGCTTGAAGAAATGCGACGTCATGGGCGCACGCCATCCAGCCCGATCTGGCGCACCCGTTCGGCCACGGCCACCGGAGTGAGCCCGGCGAGGGCGCCGAATTCCCGGATGAGGTGCGCCTGATCGGCGAAGCCGAGGTCCGCGGCGACCGCCGCCCAGCTCACCGGGGAACCCTCGACCACGTGCGACAGCGCACCGCGGAGCCGCCGGACCCGGGCGAACTGCTTGGGCGAGAGCCCGACGGCCGCGCTGAATCGCCGCTGCAGCTGGCGGGGGCCCAGGCCCACCGCCGTCGCCAGATCGGCGAGCGGCGCTTCCCCCCTGGCGGCCACGATGGCGAGGACCGCCGTGCGCACGACGACGTCGAGCGGCGGACAGGCCGAGACCATCGGTCCCAGCAGCACACCCCACTCGGCACTGGCCGCCGCTGCCGTGTCGCAATCGGCCAGCCGCGCCGCGAGGTACGCGGCGGGCGGCCCCAGGATGGTGGCGGCCGGTTCGAGCCTGCCGAGGAGCTCGGGCGCCGGCCGCCCAAGGAGCAGCGCGCCGGCGTCCGGCCAGAATCGGACGCCCCAAAAGCGGTCTCCCTCATGCACTGGGATCCAGAGTGCGTCGAGTCGGGGGCCCTGCAACGTGAGATGCGTCGAGCCGTCGGAGCGCCGGGTTGCGATCAGTCCGACGCATCCGTCCGGAATGACCTGGTGCATGTGCCCCGCCTCCACGGCGCCGATCTCGGCGCCCCAGTAGCAGGCGACATGCTCGCGGAGCCCCGGAGGCGGCTCGAATTCCTGGAAGGACATGGGACTCATTCGACCGTCGCCTCGAGCGGCGGCACACGCTGCCGGCGACGGAGTTCTTGCTCAGCGGCCACCTGTTCTCGAAGCGCCTTGATCTGCTCCCGCTGGTCCACGGCCGCCGCCTGACGTGGGAGCGCCAGCTCGTAGTCCTGCGCCCGCATCCGTCCCTGCACGTCCAGCGCCTTCGATTCGTTGCCGCCGTTCGGCATCGGAATCAGCGCGAGGATGAGCGCCGGGATCTTGACCCCCGCCACCGTGATGTAGTGCCCGTCGAGTACCGTACTCCGCCCGCCGATCATTCCCTTCCAGGATGGCGGCAGTAGCCGCCCTCCGCCCGGCAGCGCTGCGAGCGAATCGAGATAGTGGTTGATGATGGCCTTGACGGCGCTGTCGGTGAGCTCGGCGTGGGTGCGCGCCATCTCGGACGCCGCCGGCGCGCGCCGGTCCCACAATACTCCACTGCCAAGCGCACGCCAGGGACGACGCCGGCTCCTGTCGGGTGCCGCCCACGCCGGAGCGGTATCACTCGGCGCGCCACCCGCCGGCGTCGGGGCGACAACGCGGCGGTCGTCGACCGGTCCCGGGGGTGTCGAAGGCAGCGGCGAGCGTGTGCCTGGCGGTGAAGGAAGCGGGTTCGGAGCGGGGAGAAGCGCAATGAGAACCTCGCGACGGGGCGGACGCGTCGCGAGCGGACTCAGCAAGTGGTTTTCCGTCGCCTGTTCGCTGGGTACGAACAGGAGGACGAGGACCCCGAGCGCCGCCAGGTGAAGCACGACGCTCGCGGCGACGGCCCACGGCGGCCAGCCGGCCGGCCGCGGGAGCTGGAGGTCACGCGGCCGACTCACCCCCCGCTCCCTGCACTCCCGCGAGCGCCTTGGCGAGCCGCCGCACCGATTCCGTCAGCCGCTCCGCCGGGACGGTGAGCGCAATCCGGAAGAAGCCCTCCCCCGCCGGGCCGAACGCACTCCCCGGAAGCACGAGCACCCCTGCCACTTCGAGCGCGTGACGCGCGAAGGCCTTCGAGTTCACCCCTGAAGGCAGCCCGACCCAGAGGTACATCGCCGCCTTGGGAAGTTCGACCTGGAACCCGGCGGCCCGCAGGGCCGGCACCGCGGCGTCCCGCCGGCGGGCGATCTCCGCGCAGATCGGCGCAGTCAGCTCCTCCGCCTTGTCGAGGACCGCGGCCCCCGCCTCCTGCACCGCGAGAAACGGCCCCGTGTCGGTGTAGGTCTTCACCTGGGTGAGCGGGCCGACGAACGGTGCGCGTCCCACGGCGAACCCGATCCGCCACCCTGTCATCGAAAAGCTCTTGGAGAGCGAGAAGAACTCGATCGCGACCTCGTCGGCCCCCGGTACTTCGAAGATGCTGGGGGCGCGGTACCCGTCGAAGACGATGTCGCAGTAGGCGTTGTCGTACGCGAGGATGATCTCGTGTTTCCGGCAGATGGCCACGACCCGCTCGAGGTACTCGAGCGATGCCACCGCGGCGGTCGGGTTGTTGGGATAATTGAGGAAAAGGAGCCGCGCCTTCTGCAGGACCGACGCCGGCATTCGGTCGAGATCCACGAGGAACCCCGAGTCCGCGCGAAGCGGCGCGATGTGCGGCTCCGCGCCGGCGAGGACTGTCCCGCCGAGGTAGGCCTGATACCCCGGTTCGGGCACGATGGCCACGTCGCCGGGATTCAGGAAGGCGAAGGGCATGTGCGCCAGCCCTTCCTTGGAGCCGATCAGCGGCACGAGCTCCGTCGCCGGGTCAAACCGGTGCCCGAACCGCCGGTGGACGTAGTCGCTCGCGGCGCGCCGGAACGCCGGGTGTCCCTGCTGGAATCCGTACTTGCTGTTGGCGGGGTTCTCGATGGCGGCCTTGAGCGCCTCGACCGCCACTCGGGGCGGCGGCGTGTCGTTGTCCCCCGCCCCGAGATCGATCACGTCCCGACCTTCCGCGATGAGGCGCCGCTTGATGGCGGGCAGCTCGGCGAGCGGGTATCCGGGGAGGGCGGCGAGGCGCGCGCTGATAGACGTCATGACTCTGTGTCGCTCCGAACAGGATTGGAAAGGAGGCCGACCCCCGGGATTTCCACCTCGACCACGTCGCCCGGGGCGAGCGGCCCGACGCCGGCCGGCGTGCCCGTGGCCACCAGGTCCCCAGGCTCCAGTGTCATGATGGCGCTGATGTAGGCGAGCAGGTGGGGAATGTCGAAGATCATTTCTGCCGTGCGTCCCCGCTGCCGTTCCTCCCCGTTCACCCGCCCGATCACCTCCAGGGTCCGCCAGTCGAGCCCCTCCGCCACCGTCGGTCCCGCCGGGCAGAAGGTGTCGAATCCCTTGGCCCGCGCCCACTGCCCGTCGGTCTTCTGGAGGTCGCGCGCCGTCACGTCGTTGACGCAGGTGAACCCGGCGATGCCCAGCTCCGCCTCGACCGGGGTGACACGGCGCAGGCGCCGGCCGATCACCACGCCGATCTCCGCCTCGTGCTCCACGCGCGAGGAGGCCGCGGGCAATACGATGGCTTCCCCTGGAGCGATCAACGAACTCGGCGGCTTGAAGAAGAGGAGCGGCCGCTCCGGCACGGCGTTCCCCAGCTCCTTGGCGTGCTCCGCATAGTTTCGGCCCACGCAGACGATCTTCGACGGCCGCAACGCGACTCATTCCAGCACTCCCATCCCGTGACGTGCGAAGAAGTCCTCGCACTTGGTTCGCACCTGCGCCCAGGACCCGATGACCCGCTCGGCCCTCGGCAGTCCGGCCAGCACCAGCGGTCCGTAGCGCTTCGTCACCACGCGCCGGTCGAGCAGCACCACCACCCCGACGTCCGACGTCGACCGGATCAGGCGCCCGAAGCCCTGCTTGAGCTTGAGCGCCGCGTGCGGAAGGAGGTATCCCATGAACCCATCCTCTCCTCCCTCGGCCAGCCGTTCGAGGCGCGCCGCCGTGATCGGCTCCGACGGCACCTTGAACGGCAGCTTGCAGAGCACGAGCCCGCGGAGCGCCCGCCCGGGCACGTCCACCCCTTCCCAGAAGGAGTCGGTGCCCAGCAGGATGGCGTTGCCGGCGTCGCGGAAGCGGCGCAGCAGGGTGTCCCGGCTGCTCTCCCCCTGCACCAGCAGCGGCCAGCGCGGGTCGAGCATCCCCCGGAGCTGCTGCGCCGCACGCCGCAGCGCCGCGTGGCTGGTGAACAGGACGAAGAGGCCGCCGTCCGCGGCGTGCGCCAGGTCGGTGACCGCCTGGGCCAGCGCGGCGTCGTGCGCCGCCTCGTCCTCGCGCGGGTCCGGAAAGTCGTCAGGAACGCCGAACAGGCACTGCGAGGGATAGTCGAAGGGCGAGGAGAAGATCTCCCGGATCGTGACCGGGCTCGGCGCAATCGCGAGCCCCAGCCGCCGCTCGAGGAAGTCGAACTCGCCGCCCGCCGCGAGCGTGGCGCTCGTCAGGACAACCGTCTTCAGCCGCTCGAACAGCAGCTGTCGGAGCACGGGCGCCAGGTCGAGCGGCACGGCCGACAGCTGGGTATGCTGCCGCTTGGCCCCCGAACGCTCGATCCACCGGACCGTCGGGTCCCCGCCCGCCGATGGGCGGAGCGTGCGGTTCAGCCCGTCGGACACGCTGTTGAGACGACGGACGACCGCCCGCATCTCCTGCAGGAGCTGGTCGCCGCGCTCGGTGGATTCCACCTGCGCAAGCCGATCCTCGACCGTCTCGACCTGGTTCTTGATCTGGTCGAAGCTGGACAGCAAGGCGTCGAGCTCCAGCCGGAGCCCCTCCTCCCAGACTTCGTCCTTCTCGAACTCTTCCGTCAGGCGGCGCTGCCCACCGCCTCCCGCCTCCGCCAGACCGTGCAGGCGGAGGAAGAGCTGCTCCGCGGCCCGCCGCGCGTCGCCGATGGCCGGCATCAGCCGCTCACGCACGAGGTCGAGGCTGGCGCGGCTGAGCAAGTCGCCGCGACCCGACAGCTCCATGACCAGCGACGGGACCAGTCCCTTCCGGTTCCGCTCGAACCGGCCGAGCAGGCGCTGCACGCCACGGCTCGTGACCTGGGTGCCGAGGTGCGAGGCCGCGACGTCCTCGAGATGGTGCGCTTCGTCGAGGATCAGCCGCTGGTAGGGCGGGAGGACTGCGGCCTCCTCCCAATTGTCCGAGGCCTGACGCACGGCGAGGTCGGCGGCCAGCAGGTGATGGTTGACCACCACGACGTCCGCCTCCGCCGCCCGGCGCCGCGCCTTGAAGAGGAAGCACTGATCGAAGTACGCGCACTGCACCCGGGTGCAGAGGTCGGCCTCGGCGGACACTTCGTCCCACACCTCGCTGGTCGGCTGGACGGCCAGGTCGCTGAGTGTCCCGTCCGCCGTGCGCGACGCCCACTCGGCGAGCGACACCAGTTCGTCCTGCCGCTCCGGCTCCAGGAGGCTCTGTTGCGCGCCCGTGGCGTGCTGGAGCCGGGACAGGCAGAGGTAATTCCGCCATCCCTTCAGCAGCGCGAACTTCGGGGCCCAGCCATCCTCCGCGAGCGCCTCCCGAAGCATCGGGAGGTCCTTCCCCACCAACTGCTCCTGGAGGTTGATCGTATTGGTGCTGATGACCGTCCGTTCCCCGTTGACCCGGGACCAGGCCAGCGCCGGCACCAGGTAGGCGAACGACTTTCCCACCCCGGTGCCGGCCTCCAGCACCAGCACGCCCCCGTCGTTATACCCGTCGGCGATATACGCCGCCATGTCCCGCTGGCTCTGGCGGTCCTCGTACTGGCCGAGCACCCGCGCCACCGGCCCGTCCTCGCCCAGGGTGGCGACGACCGCGTAGGGATCGAGGCGCTCGAGCGTTCGCCCGCGCGGCACCTCGACGACGACGTAGAGCCGCCTTCCCGTGTTGTCGATGATCCCGAAACCGACGCCCCCGTCATGCAGGCGCGCGGCGACGGCCAGATCGGGCTCGGACGGCTCGAGCTCTCCGCTCGGGTGATTGTGGAGCATCATCTGCCCCTGTCGGGCGGCGCCCGGCAGGGCCAGCACCATCTGGACGGTGCCGCGGGCCACCGCGCGGACCGTGGTGACCACTCCGGCCTCGTCCAGGTCGGCGACGAACGAGACCTCGCGGCCACCGGCGGCGCGGATCTCGGCCGCCAGGAGCGCGGTCGCCTCGGCGGTGATGCGGGCCTCGGACAGCTTCACGGAGCGGGCGCTGGATCGATGAGGATGAAGGGGGCGTCGTCCTCCCCCATGGCGCGGAACCAGGTGACGAGGTCCCCGAGCCGCGACGGCGGGAAAATGCCGCGGGTGCCGACGATTCGCCGCGTGATCTCGAGGGTGCCGTCGGCGAAGGCGTAGGTGCCCCAGTACTCGCCGAAGACGCTCGTGGCGTGCACCGAGGGGGGGAGCTGCGGCCGCCACCCAGGCGGCAGGGCGATCCGGACCCTGATCACGTTCTCTTCCGGGCCGAAGACCTTCGCGGCGTCGATCGGGAACAGCCGCACCGGCTCCGCTTCCAGGGCGTCGGCCGCGTCGGTGAACTTCCCGATGCTCCCGACCGGATTTTCCAGGATCCAGTTGTCGCCCGACCGCCGGAGCGCCCGGCCGTCCTGCACCGCCAGCGACACCCGCGCCGGTTCGGAGAGGTCGAGGCCGCTGAACGTCTGGAGGCTGTCTCCCTTGGCGCCCGGGAACCACCCCTGCGCAATGCGCCGGGCGAAATTCGCGCGGCCCGCCGAGTCCATCGGCGTCTCGAACGCGTCCCGCAGTTCCCACTGCCGGGAGCCGGTCATCTCTTCGGCATAGGCCCCGTGAAACCTGCCGTCGGCGTCGAGCCTGCCGCTCAACTCGATGAGCGAGAGTCGATCGGCCGGGGTCTCCTGCGGGAAGGTGAGTTCCTCGGCCGCGCCCCTGGCCGGCACCGCCAGGCCGAATTCCCCCTGCAGCGCCGGCGGAAGCAGGCCGAACGGGAGCAACGCCACCGTGAGGTCGGTGTAGACCCTGCCCTCAGGTAGCGAGACGTAGGCGATGGCGTGGTCAAATTGCTCCATCGACGGAAGCGCGCGGTCCACGCCGCCGGAACTGCTGGCCAGGACCGTGACGGCGTCGAAGCCGAGCAAGCGAAGCGCGGCCACGAACAGCGTCGCCTTGTCCTTGCAGTCGCCGAAGCCGGCGGCCACGACCTCCGCCGGCGTCCGCGGCTGATACCCGCCGATGCCGAGGGCGATCGAGACGTACCGGATGTCCTGGGCCACCCAGCGCTGGACGACCGCCGCGGTATCCCGGGCGCTCCGGGCCCCGGACACCATCGCGCGTACCCGCGCCGCGAGGTCCGGCGGCAGGGCGTACCGGTCCGCGGCCAGCCCGCCGTACCAGCGGCCGATATCCCCCCAGGTCAGTGGCGAGGAAAGCGCCACCGACATGTAGATGTCGTTCGAGTCCGCGGCGTACGCCTCGGACTCGACCTGCTTCAGCCCGCCAGTCGCCCAGGTCAGCACCTGGCGATCGCCGGCCCGGGTCGTCTGCCTGGCAAAGTTGAGATTGCGTTCCTTGATCCGGAGCGCTTCCGTGGCCGGGGCGTCCACGATGAGGCGGGAGCGCTGGACGCTGAGGCCGGTGCTGACCCCCCACCACTGGTAGAAGTCGCCCGGGACCCAGGCGCGCGTCTTCACCGTGGTGGTGCTGTAGTCCACGATGGTGCCCACCGCCACGCCGCTCAGCGAGACGCGCAGCACCTTGCGGTTCGCGTAGACCGGCGCGCCCATCGCCGCGGGGACGTCGCTCTCCTGCTGCTGCGCAGGCCCGGCGCTGACCACGGAGCCGTCGGGTCGGACGACCCGGATCCAGTTGAGCGTGAACTGCTCGTTGTCGGGAGACCAAGAGAAGGAGTGCTCGGCCAGCCCCTCGACCGCGGACTGCTTGAGGACCTGCACCACCTGGCGGAACGTCCGCGACTCGCGGCCGTCCGCCTCGACCACGATGACGCCGTCGTCCAGCAGGAAGACCGCCGACTCGTCGGGATGGTCGCGGGGATCGACCGCGAGCCGGTAGATGGAGTCCGACTGCACCGACGGATCGCCCGCGGGGGTGATGCGGGGCGCCTGGGCGGCGGCGGCGAAGGGGAACAGCAGGAGCCCGAGGAGGAGCCGGCCGCGTCGTGTCATGGTCACGTCTTGAGTTCCTTCTTCTTCGCGGCCGGGAACAGCACGTTGTTGAGGATGAGCCGGTACCCTGGGGAGTGCGGGTGCAGCGACAGGTCGGTCGGGGCGTCGCCGATCTGGTGCTGCGGATCTTCCGGGTCGTGTCCGCCGTAGAAGGTCCAGGTCCCCTGTCCATGCTCCCCATGAAGATACTTGGCCCACGGGGCGCCCGGCTCGTCGGCCAGGATCGTCACGCCCGGCTTGATCCGGCTCTTCCGGAACGAGGTGGTCAACCCGTAGAAATCGGGGATCGTCTCGCGGTGGTTCTGCACCAGCATCGTGGCCACCGGGTCGATCTTGGCGCTGAAGTTGAACGACCGGAAACTCCCCAGTTCCTGGCGGCGGCTCATGGCGTTGACCTCGTGGCCGTCGATGTCGGAGAACTGGGAAACGTTGGGACTCAGCTCGAGCCGGGCGTCCTGGAAGGCGAGGGCGCGGCTCCAGTCCATCTTGGCGGTCGCGTTGGGGTCCATCGGCGTCTGGTCGGCGTATGCGGCCGCGATATCCACCCCGGCGCCGGCCAGGGCCAGGTCGAGGGTCTCCGTGGCCGCGCACATCGCGAAGAGGAAGCCGCCCTGATGGACGTAGGCGGCGATCGCCTCCGCCACCGCGCGCTTCTCGGCCGGGACGCTGGAGAATCCGAGCGCCCTCGCCATGGCGGTGTTCCGCTCGACCATCTCCGCCAGCCAGGGGGCGCCGGCGTAGGTCAGATAGAACTTCGAGTACTGTCCGGTGAAGTCCTCATGGTGCAGGTGCAGCCAGTCGTACCGGGCCAGCCCGGTGCCGGCCGGAGCGAGCACCTCGGAGTCCCACACCTTGGCGAAGTCGATCCCGGCGTACCGAAGCGCCATGGTGACGGCGTCGTCCCATGGCGCGGCATTCGGCGGGGCGTACACCGCCACCTTCGGGGCCTTCTCGAGCGGCACCGCCTCCATGTTCTCCATCTGGATCTCGGCGCGGATGCCGAGCAATGCGCCATCGTCGAGCGGCTCGCTCGTCACGCCCGCCAGCGCCGTGTCGCGCGCGGTCACCGCGTCGCTGGGGATGAGGAACGCCCCGTTCCGATAGTTGAGGAACCACTCGGCGCGGCCGCCGCGCTCGAGCAGGCGAAACACCACGCCGTACGCCTTGAGATGGTCCGCCTGGGTGTCGTCCATCGGGACGAGCAGCCATGGAGCCCGCCGCCGCCCCAAGCGGGGGAACGCGAGCAGCGGCGCCCCTGCGAGCGCGCCGGTGGCGCTTCGGAGAAAATCGCGGCGACGCATCAGCTTTCGGGGATGCCGCCCCTGGCGGCGTCGAGGACTCGGCGGGCCTGGGGCACCGCAGCGCTCCCAGGGTAGGTCAGGATCAGGTGTTCGAGCTGGGCGATCGCTTCCGTCCCGCGCCCGACCGAGAGGAGGAGACGGCCCAGTTCCAGTTCGGCCGCGGGCGCGGTGGCGGGCGCCGAGGAGTCGGCCGCCGCGCGCAAGAGCCGCTCCGCCTCGTCGGGGCGTCCCAGCCCCGTCTCGATGCGCCCGGCCAGGAGCCGCAGCTCCGCACCTCCTCCCGCGGCGGGGAGGCCATCCGCCACAGTCACGAGCCTGGCGACGGCGGCGGCGGAATCGCCCTGGGCCAGCGAGAGCAGCGCCGCACCGAGTGCCGGCAGGGAGTCGGTCTCGATCGGCTGGATGAGCGCGAGCAGGGCGGTGCGCTGCGTGGCCTCCTCGCGGCTCCCGGCGAACGGTCCCGCCGATCGGAGCGCGGTCGCGGCACCGGAGAGGTCGCCGCGATAGAGACGGATGACCCCCGTCATCGCCAGCGCCTCCACCGTGCTGTCCCCGGCCAGCACCGCCTCCGCGCGGTCCAGATTGCCCTGGCGGACCCAGCCGTCTGCGACCTGGAGCGTCAGGCGGGCGGCGTTCTCCTCCCCAAGATTCCGCCGCAGCCCACCAAGCTGGCGCTCCGCCTCTTCGACCTGTCCCTCGCGCAGCAGGACCGTCACGAGCGTGGCCGTGGCGCCGGCCGCCATGTCCGGAGGCGTGCTGCCGTCGGCGGCGAGCGCGGAGAGCATGCGGCGCGCCGAGGCGGCGTCGTTCCCCTCGGCGTAGGAACGCGCGGCCTCGAGCCGCATGCGCGACGCCGCCGCGCCGTTCGACCGATCCGCGATCTGCTCGAGGACCTGGCCCCGGACCCGTGCAGCGGCCGGCCCCTCGATGCCGCGCGCCGCGTCGAGAAATTGCCGGAGCGCATCCAGCGACTCGTTGCCGGCCACCGGCAGGCTGGCCATCAGCAGTGCGTAGGCCGCGTCCGGATCTTCCCACTGGACGCCGAGCTCGGCGGCGAGCCTCCGGGCGGCGGGAGTGCCGCGAGACAATTGCCGCAGGACCCGCTCGTGATCCGCCACTGGCGCCCGGGCCAGCGCGTTGCGCGCGGTCAGGCGATACCCGGGATACCGGTCCATGGCGAGGCCCCACTCCCGTGCGGCCTCCTCCCAGTTGTTCTGGGCAGCGGCGAGGAGCGCGAGTTCCCCGGCCATCGCCGACGGGTCCCCGAGCCGCTCGCGCCCCGCGAGGTACGCACGACGCGCACCGCTGCCATCCCGCTGGGCGATAAGCGTGTTGCCCCATTCCCGGTACGGCGCCTCGCTCCCGGGCTCGACCCTGGCCCACCGCCTCGCCACCGCCGCCACGCTGTCCGGCCGGTTGGCCGCAGCCCACCCGCGCATCGCGACCGAGTAGGCCGCCACGTCGGAGGGGTTCCGCGCCAGGAACGCCTCGGCGGGCCCTGCCAGGTCGGCCTCACGGTGGAGCGGCGTCAGCGCACGCTCCAGCCCGAGCAGCGCGGAGAGGTTGTCTGGATACTGGCGGAGGACCTCGAGGTACGCCTGGGCCGCGGCGTTGAAGTCGCTCCGCCGCTCCTGTTCGTAGGCGCGCGCCATCAACTCCGTCTGCGCCGCCAGCGCGCGCGCAACTCCGAGGAGCACGAGCACCAGCCACAGTACGCGCCTCACCTGGTGGGCCGCTCCGTCAACCGCCGGAAGTACTCGAGGACGAGGCGCCGGTCTTCCGGGGAGAGCTGCTGGAGCTGCTCCCAGCTCGGGATCCGCACCTGCATCGACTCATCTTCCAGCTGCGCCCTCAGCGCGGGAGGCAGGCGGACCTCGTCCTGGGAGCCGGTGGTGCTCTTCCGCTCCTTCTGGTCATCCTGTTCCTCGCCCTGCAGGGTGCGACCGGCGTCGAGCATCCGCCGGAAGAGCCGCTCCTGTCGTTCCACCGTCCGGCGATCGAGCCGCCCCGCCTCCATCTGCCGGGCCAGGTCGCGCGCCTCGCCCGCCAGCTCGCCGGCGCCTTCGGACTGCGTCTCGGCCCGGAGCCGCTCGAGTTGCTCGGCCAGGGCCCGCTGCTGGGCGGAGAGCTGGCGGATCTGCTCCTGCATCGCGCCGCCACCCACCATCGGCAGCATCTGCGCGCCCTGCTGACTCAATTGGCCCTGTTGCTGTGCCATCTGGTTCATGCGCTCCATCGCCTCGGCCAGCCCCGACCCGGAGCCGGAGCCCGATACGTCCCCCCGCGCACGGGCCATCTGGTAGGCGGCGGCGTTGAGGGCGTCCACCGCCTCCCCTGCCCTCGCCCCGGCTTCGCGCTGTCCGGGCACGGCAGTCGAGAGCGCCGCCCTGGCCTCGCCCATCTGCCGGCGGGCAGCCTCGAGCGTCGCGCCGATCTGGGGAGGCACGAGTGCGTTCTCGCCGGACACCTTCTTGTACTGCTCGGTCAGCTTTTCCACCCCTTCCTCCACCGCGGCCTGCTGCGCCCGGAAGGAGGACGATGACTCACCGCTCCGGAGCGCCTCGGTGATCGCAAGCTGCCGGTCGGCCAGCCGGCTGGTTTCAGCCATCATCTGGTCGATGGCCGCCATCACCTCGGCCTTCCATTCGCCCTGCACATCCTTGCGCTGTTGCTCCAGTTGCTGGCCCATGGCGTCGAGCTGCTGCTCCGCCTGCTTTCCCTGGCGCCTGGCGGCGTCCGGCTTGCCCTGTTGGGCCGCCGCGGCCGCCTGCTTCATCTGCTGCGCCGCCGCCTCCGCCGCCTCCGCCGCCGATTCGAGCTGCTGCGATTGCGCCTCGCCCTGCATCTTCTCCATGTCCCCGGCCGCTTCCCGCAGATCCGACGCGAGTGAATCAGCGCGGGCCGCGAGCGATTCCTCCTGCCGCGCCGCCTTGGCCGAATCGGTCCGGGCCACGTCCTCGTTCCAGCGCCCCTGCTCCTCCGCGAGGTCCCGTGCCTCGGCGGCCATGTTAGCCATCTGGCCCTCCATGGCCGCCCGCTCGAAGAGCGTCTGGCTCCGCTCGAGCGCCTCCTTCAACTGCCGCTGCGCCTCGGCCAGCTCCTCGAGCGCGCGCCGGGAGCGGGCGGCGTCGAGCTGGCTCAGCGCCTGCCGGAGTTCCTCCAGTTGTTGCCGCATTTCCGGCGTCAGCGCCTGTTCGAGCTGCTCGGCGATCTCCTCCATGCGGCGCTTGAACTCCGGATCCTGGACACCGGCCTCCTCCGCCGCCCGCTGGAGCGCCGCGATGGCCTCCCGCGTCTCCTCCGCTTGCCGGACCAGTTCCTCCTGCTGACGCGCCACGGCCTCTGCCCGCTTCGCGTCCTCGAACGACATGGACGACGCGTCCCGCCGACCGGAAGTCTCCGCGGCGGACCGCGATGCCTCCCGCGACAGGTCCTCGGTCTGCCGCTGGAGCTGCTTGCTCGCGGCGGCGAGGGCGTCGAGCTGCGCCCCGACCGACTCCGTGGCGGCGCGCTCCGCCGCACGCATCTCCGCCACGGTGGGCAAGCGCAGGACGTATTCACGCGACCGGCCGGTGCGGGGCCGCGGCGCGTTGTCGACGGCCACGGCGTAGTAGCGGACGGTGTCGCCGGGGAGGAGCGCGCGGGACTCCAGCCCCAGGAGGAACGGCACCATCACCCGCTCAGGCGCGCCCGTAGGGACGACGACCGGCTCGCGACGCTCGGGATCCTCGAGGCCCAGCCGGCTGATGCGCCGGCTCACGATCGTGACCGATGCGAGGCCGTGGTCGTCGTGCGCGTCGATGACCAGCGGGACCGTGAGCCCGAGCGGCGCCATGGTGTCGGCCCCGGGGACAGGAATGCTCACCTCTGGGGCGCTGTCCGGGGCGAGCCGGAGCTGCAGCGTCGCGTCGTCTCCGGCGAGGGGCGAGCCGTTCACCGTGGCCAGCGCCAGGCGGTACGCACCGGATGCCACCGGCAGCACCCGGCCGCTGAAGCGGCCGCCATCCACCGAGAGCACCGTCGCGCCCTTCGGACCGACGAGCGCGGCCTTGGCGAGCGGGGCCGTCGCCTCCCCCTCCACCAGGAGGCGCGTCCCCTCTGGCAGGAGGATCGAGTCGGGACCGACGTCGAGGAGCTCGTCTTCGAGCCCCAGGTAGGTCGGGTACTGGGCGGTCACGGACAGGGAGCCGAGGAACGCGGGGATGCGGACGGTGACGTGCAATGTGTCAGACGTCCTGCCTCCACTGGTGGCGCGGACGAACAAGTCAGCGGCCAGCGGGCCCGAGGAGATGCGACCCTCCCCCACCGAGTCGAGTTGCACCTCGTCGGAGCGCCACGTCTCTCCCGGGGCGCGCCGCCAAAGCGTGAGCGCGCGCCGGCCGGGCGCCCGGACCGTGAGCGAGACCGCCTCTCCCCGGTCCACCGCCAGCGCGGAGGATTCCACTCGCACGGCGCCGAGCGCCAGACCGAGCGCCTCGGCCGGATGCCACAGCATGCGCACCGGCGCGCGCCCCGGCCCGGCGCCGAGAAGCCCAACGGCGCCGAGCAGGAGCGCGAGCGCACCCATCCTGTTGTAGCGTCGAACCCCCTCGCCGACCGACGCGAGCGCCCCGGGGCCTCGCTCCGCGAGGTCGGCGGCGCGTGCCTGGTCGGCGGCCGCGTACAAGTCGGCACTCACGCCCGCCGCGGGCGCCGCGAGCATCCCGGTGAGCGATCCGAGCCTCCACGTCCCTTCGGCCTCGAGGTGCCGGGCCAGCGGGAGCACGCCAAGCGACCGGGAGCGTACCAGCGCCAAGCCGACCGCCGCGAAGGAGACCGCCGCGGCGGCAACCCACGCCGCCGGGACCCACCAGAGGGTCTCCACCACCCCGAGCCGGGCGAGCCATGCGGCGGCCGCAAGCACCACCAGCAGGGCGCCTGCCACGAGCGTGATTCCGCCCACCGCCATGCGCCGGAGCAGCGGAGCGGAAAGCGCGCTGAGCGCGGCCAGGGTGCTCCGCGCACTCACCGGCCGGTCCCCACCGCGTACGCGACCAGGTTCACACCCATCCGGAGCGCGGCCTCGCGGACTTCGGGGGCGTCCTTGTGGACGTCGGGATCCTCCCACCCATCGCCCAGGTCCGACTGGTAGGTGTAGAAGACGGCAAGCCGGCCGTCGAGGAAGATGCCGAAGCCCTGCGCCGGCTTTCCATCGTGCTCGTGGATCTTCGGAACGCCGCGAGGGAATTGGTAGACGAGGTTGTAGATGGGATGATCGAGCGGCACCTCCACGAGCGGCCGGTCAGGGAAGAGCCGGGCCAGCTCGCGGCGGAGCGACTCGTCCATCCCGTAATTGTCGTCCGCGTGGAGGAACCCGCCCTGCTGCAGGTAACGCCGGAGGGTGACGAGGTCGGCGTCGCTGAAGCGGACGTTGCCGTGCCCGGTCATGTAGAGGTAGGGCACCTCCCAGAGCGCCGGCGACGACAGCATCACGACCCGCTCGCGTTCGGCCGCCTGGAGGTCCGTCCGGGCGCGGACCGCGGCGAGGAGGTTGGGCAGGCTGGAGGGGTTGGCGTACCAATCGCCACCCCCGTCGTAGTGCAGGCGGCCGATGGTCACACCCCCGTCTTCCTGCGCGCCAAGCGGGGCGACGCCGGCGAGCAGGACGAGGGACAGAAACGAAACGAAACGGCCCCGGACGGCGGGCCCGGCGTGCATCACGGGAGCTCCATGACCAGGCGATACACCTCATTACGGCCGAGTCCGCTCGATTCCGTCAGCTGGCGGACGACGTCCTTCCGTGACAGCCCCTCCGCCAGCAGCGACGCGGCCTGGGCGCGAAGCGTCTCTGGGTCCGGCGGCGCGGTGGAGGTGGCCGGGGCGCCCTCGAGCACGAGGGTGATTTCGCCCTTGGGCGGGTGCTCGGTGTACCACTCCGACAGCTCCTCGAGCGTCCCGGCGCGGAACTCCTCGTGCATCTTGGTCAGTTCACGCGCCACGACCGCCCGCCGCCCGGACCCGCACGCGTCGGCCAGGTCGCGCAGCAGGGCGACGAGGCGGGGCGGCGCCTCGTAAAAGACGACCGTCCATTGCTCCGCGGCCGCCCGGGCAAGCTCCGCCTCTCGTTCCCTGCCCTTGCGCGCCGGAAACCCGAGAAAGAGGTACCGGTCAGCCGGCAATCCCGACGCGGAGAGCGCAGTGGCGACCGCCGAGGCTCCGGGGATAGGGACGACCGGGCAGCCGCCCGCACGCACCGCGGCGACGAGGCGCGCGCCCGGGTCGCTGATGCCGGGGGTCCCGGCGTCCGTCACCAGCGCCACCGACCGCCCGGCGTGGAGCAGCGCCAGGATCGGCTCCGCCTGGCTCGCCTCGCTGTGGGCGTGCACGGCGAGCATGCGGGGCGTCGCGCCGATGTGCTGGAGCAGTGTCCGGCTCCGGCGGGTGTCTTCCGCCGCCACGACATCGACGGCTCGAAGGACCTCGGCGGCGCGAGTCGTCAGGTCTCCGAGATGTCCGAGGGGGGTGGCGACGACGTAGAGGGTGCCGGGGTCTACCAGGTGAGGCTCCAGGGAAAGTGCGCATAGAAGCCGGCGGCCTGCAGCAGGTGGCGCTGGTCCCGCGTGGTGGCCTGCAGAATCCGGGGGCCCGCGCCCGGGGAAACCACCTCGATCTCGGACAGCAGCGCGCCGGTCCAGGCGGCCAGGTCCGCGGTCAGTTCGGCGGCTGGCGTGGCCACCATGGACGGGTCGCCGCCGTTCGAGGGGAGAATGTGGCCGAGGGCGGTCCGCACGGGCAGCAGCCTGCTGGTCACTCGGTCCACCCTGCGGTGCCCGTCCTCGGGCAGCTCAGCCTCGATGGCGCCGGCTATCCGCAGGTACAGCTCCCGGTACATCCGCACCTGCGACGGCAGCACCTGGACAGGCAGGCCGGCCGCCGGCGGCACGCCGCTGACGGCGAGCGCGGGCTGGACGCCGTCGGCATCCGGCTGGAAGATCCCCTCGATGTACGCCGGCAGCGGCACCGACTCCGGCCGCGCGTAGAAGTACCCCCCGGAAAACTTCCCGTGGTCGAATTGCAGGTAGTTGACCCGGCCGTTCGAGATGATCTCGAGCGCCCCGGTCAGCGATTCCTCCACGACCCGGGGGAAGATCAACTCAGGGTGCTTCGAATCCACCACCCAGGGCTCTGCGGGCGCCGCGCAGGCCTGGTACATCAACTCGAGCTGGGCGGTCGGCGCCGCGCAGTAGGCCGCCTCGCCCCGCTCCGGGTCCGCCTTCAGGCGGCGCACCGCCTCGGCGATCGGGAGCACCGTGCGCTGGCCCGACCCGATCCCCGCGGCCGTCACCAGCTCGCCGCGCTGGAAGAAGAGCAGGATCAGCTCGTCCGGGAGATAGCCGAGGAAGTAGGCGTCCACCTTGCCGTCCCGGTCGCGCTTGGCGAACGAGAGCAGGTTGTCGAGGTGGAGATAGATGAGGCGGGTGCGCGCAATCAGCGTGTCCGACGCCGGGAAGGCGACGTCGCTCAGTCGGATGGCGGAATGGAGCAGCCGTGTGCCGCTGACGAGCATAGACCCCCGGCGGGACGGGCCGCCCGATCGGGCGGCCCGGGACGCGACGCCTTACGCCGCGAGGTGGTGCTGGATCTTCGACGCGATGGCCGGCTTGGGGACGGCGCCGATGATGGTGTCCACGTGCTTGCCGTCCTTGAAGAACAGCACCGCGGGAATCGAGCGGATGTTGAACTTGGCCGCCACCCGCTGGTTGGCGTCCACGTCCAGCTTCGTGATCCGGACCTTTCCGGCGTATTCCGCGGCCAGCTGGTCGAGCGAGGGTGCGATGATCTGGCATGGCCCGCACCACGTGGCCCAGAAATCCACGAGCACGAGTCCCTTGTGTTGCTCGACCTCGGCGGCGAAGGTGCTCTCGGTTACGTCAATCGTGTTCTGCCCCATGTCCGTCCAACCTCCCAGTGTGCGGCGGGGTGCGCGCCTGCGCGCCCCGCAGTTAAGTTCAAGCCAACCAACCTGACACGCCGGAGTCTCCGTGCCGGACACCCCTCGCATCGCCCACATCGGCATCGCCGTCCACGACATCGGCGAGGCCCTGACGTTTTACCGCGACGTGCTCGGCCTCGCGCCCCACCCCGCCGAGACCGCCGACGGCGCCACCATCGTGTCGATCCCCTTCGGCGACTCCGAGGTGGAGCTGCTCGAGCCCCGGTTGCCCGATTCGCCGATCGCGAAATTCCTGGAGCGCCGCGGCCCCGGCATCCACCACGTCTGCTACCGCGTGGCGGACCTCGACGCCGCGCTGCAGCAGGCGCGCGACGCCGGTTACCGCCTCGTGGACGAGGTGCCGCGCACCGGCGCCGGCGGGTGCCGCATCGCGTTCCTGCACCCCAAGTCCACCGCCGGGATCCTCATCGAGCTCACCGAGTAGGGCGGCCGGAGCCTACATCGGGTTCCCCTGGTCGTCGCAGGGCCGACCCGGGCTGGCGGCCGCCGTGACGTCGACGTTCTGGACCAGGTACTGGTCCTTCCACTTGCCCACGATGAAGGGCACTGAATTCTGGCACTTGCCCACGAAGATGCGCATGGTCACCATGACCTGGTCCGGATGGCCGTCCACCGTGCCGAGGCTGGCGACCTTGGCCGAGTCGTTGGTCAGGTACTTCTGCATGATGCGAATGCGCTTCTCGTAGTCCGGCGGCTGCTTGCTCGTGGCGGCCGGACCGGACGCGCCGCCCCAGTAACTGGCCATCAACGTGAGGTTGGTGTCCTTGGCCGCCGCCAGGAACGCCTTGACGGTCGTCTCGGGAGAGCGGTTTGCCATCGGACCACCGCTCCCCGCGCCGCCGCCTGCACAGGCCGCGACGAGGAGCAAACCGGGAATCCAGCGCAGAGTCACGGGCCATCCGCCTTGGGAAGTGAACTGCTTCAAACGTAAACCGCGCGCGGAGTGCGAGCAATGACGCCAGTCAGGCTGTACGTGAACATCGATCACGTCGCCACCGTGCGACAAGCGCGGAAGACCGACGAGCCCGATCCGCTGGAGGCCGCACGCGCCGCCATGGCCGGCGGCGCGGACGGCATCACCGTGCACCTGCGCGAGGACCGCCGCCACATTCAAGACGCGGACGTGGTCGCCATCGCGACGTCTCTCCCCTCCCCGCTCAACTTCGAGCTGGGCGCCAGCGACGAGATCGTGGAGCTGGCCTGCCGACTCCGGCCGCTGCAGGCCACCCTCGTGCCGGAACGGCGGGACGAGCTGACCACCGAGGGGGGGCTGCGCGTCAGTTCGCGGGACGCCAGGCTCCGCAACGCCATCCGGCGGCTCGACGAGGCGGGGTGCCGGGTCAGTCTCTTCATCGACCCGGTCCTCGACGTGATCGACGCCGCCAAGGACCTCGGCGTGCCCGCCATCGAGCTCCACACCGGCGACTACGCCCACCACTGGCGCGAGGGCCCCGCCGCCCTCGAACAGCTGCGGCACGCGGCAAGCCACGCGGCGGAACTCGGCCTCGCCGTCCACGCGGGCCACGGCCTGACGTACCTCAACGTCCGCGAGGTGGCGGCGGTTCCCGAAATCGAGGAACTCAACATCGGGCACAGCATCGTGAGCCGAGCCGTGTTCGAGGGCCTCGAGGGCGCCGTGCGTCGGATGCGGGGCCTCATGACCGCCGCCCGCACCGGCTCCGGACGGCCGTAACCTTTCCCGGGAACCCGGCACACCCTAACTTGTTTCGACATGCCCAGTCCCCTCGGCCCGACTGACTTCTTCGCGCTCGAAGCCGGCGAGTACCTCGAGCGGCTCGCCCGACTGGCGGCCACCAGCGGCGGCCCGCCGTCCGAGGAGTTCGTCCGGTACGCGCGCGCCCTGCGCGGCTCCGCCCTGATGGCCAACCAGCCCGAGATCACCCGGGCGGCCGGGGCGCTGGAGGGCGTTGCCCGCGCCTACCACGACCGGGCGCGCGCGTGGGATGCCGCTCTGGCTGAAGTGGTCGGGCAGTCCGTGGACGACCTCAAGCTGCTGGTCCGCCAGGCCCGGGAGTGGACTGCCGACGACTCGGCACGGGCCGATCGGCTCTCGCGCGCGCTCGAATCCATCAGCGGCCGCCCGCCGGAGGGGAGCCGGCCGGCCACCCGGAGCCGGGGGAGCTGAACGCCGGGGTGCGCGCCTTCGTCGCCCGGGAGGGCGCGCTGGTGGCCAGCGCCCTCGACCGCGCCGGCCGGGCCCTCGAGGCGGATCCGACGGCGCGCGACCCCCTCCACAACATCCTGCGCCGCATGCAGTCGCTCCGCGGCCTTGCCGCGCTCACCGACCTCTCGCCGCTGCCCGAGATGCTCGACAGCCTCGAGATGGCGGTGGGCGGGCTGCTCCGGACCAGCGCCCCCCCCGCCGGCGTGAGCGAGGTCTTCGACGCCGCGGCCCAGGCCCTGACTCGCGCCGCCCGGGACGTGGCCGACTCCGGCCGGCCGGTGGCCAACGCGCCCGAGGTTCGCCACTTCGCCTCGCTCCTCATCCGGCGCCTCGCCGACGACCGCGACGTGGTCGGCATCGAGACCCTGAGCCCGATCGGCCAGCCGAGCATCGTCCGGCCGGGGACGCCGCCGGAGCAGCCCGCGGCCGTGACGCTCGGATCCGTCGAACTGCTGACCCATGGCGAGTTCCTGGTGCAGGCGGCCGACGAGCTGGAGCGGCTCGAGTCGGACACACAGCGCGACCTGCGGCTCTTCAGCCTCACCGGGACGCTCGATTCGCCCCGTCTCGCCGCGGCGACGATCGGGCACGGCCTGGACACGTTCGGGCGCGCAGTGCGGCTCGCCATCGTGAACGGGACCGCGGCGGGAGACCCGTCCGGTTTCGCGGCCGCGCTCCGCTCGGCGGGCACCCTCATCAGGGGCCTCGGGCCCCGCAGCGACCCCGAGCAGGCGTCGACGGAACTGGCGGGGTTGGCGGCGATGCTCGGGCAGGCGCCCGATGACATCGTCCCGATCGAATCGCTCGCCCCCGACGACGATATCGTCCCCGTGGAGCGGCTCGCGCCGGAGCTCGAGCCCGAGGATCTCGTCGCCGCGGAGACGGTCGAGGATTCCTCCCTGGCCGGGAGTTTCCTGACGTACGCCCGCCTCTCGGGCGCCCGGGGCCGTACCTCCGGGAGCAACGGTGGTGGCCGGCCCTCGGCTCCCACGGTGGCGACACCGCCCCAGGCCGCAGCCGAGGACGCGGTGGAGATCGGCACCCTCCTCTACCGCGGCGAGGCCGCCCTGCGCCGAGCCGACCAGGTGCGGCGCGACCTCTCCGGCATGCTCCGGGGCGGCGCCGAACTCCAGCGCATCCGCCCGCTGCTCGACGAACTCCTCGACCTCGTGCCGCTGGCCCTCGAGCCTTCCGCTTGACCAGTTCGCGCCACCGCATCTGGCAGCTGCTCCTCGCCATCTCCGTGTCGGCACTGCTCCTCTGGTGGGCGTTCCGGGACGTCGACCTCGCGGAGACCGTGGGGTACCTCCGCGCCGTCCGGCTCGGCTGGCTCCTCGCGGCGGTGGTGGTGGCCACCTCCCTCTTTCCGCTTCGGCTGATCCGCTGGCGCCTCCTCCTGCGCCTGGAGAACGGCGACCCCTACCCCTGGCTCCCCCTCTGGCACGCCGTGGCCATGGGGTTCGCCGCGAACAACCTCCTTCCGTTCCGGGCCGGCGAAGTGGTGCGGACGGTCGCCGCCAGCCGCCTGACCGGCGCGCGCCTGACCACCTCGCTGGCCTCGGTGGCGGTGGAGCGCGTCTTCGACGCCCTCACCGTCGTGGGGTTGCTCGCGCTCGCGCTGCTCATGCCGGGCATGCCGCCGGGGCTCGCGGTCGCCGGGATCCCGGTACAGCAGGTGGCCACCACCGCTGGCCTGCTGGCCCTCGCGGCACTCGCCTGCGCCGGGCTCGTCGTGGCATTTCCCAAGGCCGCCGAGCGCAGCGTGCGCCGGCTCATCCCGTCCGACCGGATCGCGCTCCGTCTCGTCGAGATGATCGAGGGATTGCGCCAGGGGCTCGCGGTCCTGAAGTCCCCCGCCCGGTTGGCGGGCGTGGTCGCCTGGTCGATCGTGCTCTGGCTCGTCAACGCGCTCTCGTTCTACTTGGCCTTTTTCGCGTTCGACCTGCCGGTCAGCTACACCGGCGCCGTCGTGCTGCAGGGGGTGCTGGCCTTCGGCATCGCCGTGCCCTCCGCGCCCGGCTACGTCGGGCCGTTCGAGGCGGTCATCACCGCCGTCCTCGCGCTCTACGGCATCGGCGCGAGCCAGGCCGTCGCCTACGCCGTCGGGTACCACCTCACCACCTTCGTGCCGATCACGGTGCTCGGCGTCTGGTCGGCCACGCGGACCGGACTCGGACTGTTCGCCACGGCGCGCGCCGCCCCGCCAAGTGCCTGACGGACCCCTCTCCCGGAAGGCGCCGGCCAAGGCGAACCTCTTCCTGCGCATCCTCGCGCGGGAGGCGTCGGGCTACCACTCCCTCGAGACCCTCTTCTGCCTGCTGGACCTTGCCGACGATTTGACGGCGGAGCGGCGGCCCGGGGACCGCGTGACGATCAGCGTCGACGGCGCCGACGTCGGACCCGCCGAGCAGAACCTCGCCGTGCGCGCGGCGGAGATGGTCCTGCAGGCGACCGGTCGGCGCTTCGGCGTCCACCTGATGCTGACGAAGCGAATCCCGGTGCAAGCCGGACTGGGCGGCGGGTCGAGCGACGCGGCGGCCGCGCTGATCCTGGTCAACCAGCTGGCCGGCGGCCCGGTGCCCAGCCATGAATTGCTCCAGTTCGCGGCGCGCCTCGGGAGCGACGTGCCCTTCTTCCTGAGCGAGGCGCGGCTGGCGCTCGCCTGGGGCCATGGGGAGCGGATGCTGCGGCTCCCGCCACTTCCCGCCGCGCCGGCCCTCCTGCTGGTACCCCCGGAGGGGATGCCGACCACGGAGGCGTACGCCTGGATCGACCAAGGGGGAGACTCCACGAAGCGGGGAGGTTTGGCCCTCGACCTCGACGCACTGCGGGGCTGGGGCGACGTCGCCCGGATGGCGGGAAACGACTTCGAGGCCGCCCTGTTTGCCCGGAAGCCCGGCCTCAAGACCGCGTTCGAGGCGCTGGCGGGCACGCGCCCGCTGCTCTGCCGCCTGACCGGTTCCGGCTCGGCGTTCCTGGCCGTGTACCGGACGGCCGCCGATCGCACCGACGCGGCGATGATGCTCGGCCGAAAGCACGGCCGCCTGATCGAGGTCACCGCGGGCGGGTAGCGGGGTGCCACGAGTGCCCCGGCCTCGGTCCTTTCTCCTTTGACTTCAATGCTTTACCTTTGAATCCACTGGCCCTTCGTCCAATGGCAGGACAGCAGACTTTGGATCTGCGAATGGTGGTTCGAATCCACCAGGGCCAATCCTCCCGCCGTCGGATCCTGTTGTCCCCGCGCGAGTTGACTCTCCCCGCGTTGCCCGGTTACATTTGAGGGCTCTATGGCGCCGATTTCGCTCGAACGCAGCCACATTCTTCTCCTCAGCGGCACGGCCAACCGGCCGCTCGCAGAGGAAGTGGCACAGCATCTCGGTCAGCCGCTGTGCAAGGTGACCATCAAGCGGTTCGCCGACGGCGAGATCTTCGTCAAGATCGACGAGAACGTGCGCGGGCGGGATGTCTACATCATCCAGCCCACCAACCCGCCGGCGGACAACCTGATGGAGCTGCTGCTCCTGATGGACGCGGCGAAGCGGGCGAGCGCCGCGCGCGTCACCCCGGTCATCCCGTACTTCGGGTATGCCCGGCAGGACCGGAAGGACCAGCCGCGGGTGGCCATCAGCGCCCGGCTCGTGGCGAACATGGTGACGATGGCCGGGGCGTCGCGGGTGCTGGGGATGGACTTCCACCAGCATCAGATGCAGGGGTTCTTCGACCTGCCGGTGGACCACCTGTACGCGGCGCCGGCCATGGTGAACCACTTCCGGCAGAAGCGGCTCAAGGATCCGGTGGTGGTGGCGCCCGACGTCGGCTCGGCCAAGATGGCGCGCGGCTTCGCCAAGCGGCTCAACGCCACGCTCGCCATCATCGACAAGCGGCGGCCGTCGGCCAACATCGCCGAAGTCGTGAACGTCGTCGGCGAGGTGAAGGACCGGGACTGCGTCATCCCGGACGACATGATCGACACCGCGGGCACCATGTCGGAAGCGGTGCACGCGCTGAAGCGGCTCGGGGCCAACGACGTGTACTGCTGCGCGACGCACGCGCTGCTGTCCGGACCGGCCGTCGAGCGGCTGGCCGCGTCGCCGGTCAAGGAAGTGGTGGTCACCAACACGATCGCCATTCCGCCGGAGCGGCACTTCAAGCAATTGACCGTTCTCTCGATCGCCGGCCTCCTGGCCAAGGCGATCGGCTACACCCACAGCGACCAGTCGGTCAGCTCGCTGTTCGATTGAGGGCGCCGCGTCGGCGTCCATTACCTCGAAGGATCGGACTATGGCACAACAGGTGAATCTCGCGGCGGCCTCCCGCTCTCAGACCGGCACCGGCGCCGCCCGCGCCCTCCGCCGCTCGGGCCAGGTGCCCGCGGTCATTTACGGGCACGGACGCGAGCCCGAGCCGCTCGCCATCGACGCGGGCGCCCTCTCCCGGCTCCTGCCGTCCATGACGGGCAGCACGATCCTCGACGTCACCGTCGACGGGCGCGCGCCGATCAAGGCCCTGCTCCGCGACATCCAGCGGCATGCGCTGCGCTCCTCGACCATCGTGCATCTCGACCTCTACGAGATCCACGCCGACGAGGAAGTGGACGTGCGGGTGGCGGTCCACCTCAACGGCATCCCCGACGGCGTCCGGAACTTCGGCGGCGTGCTCGACTTCGTGCACCGCGACATCGAGATCCGGGTCCTCCCGGGCGACATCCCGGCCAGCATCGACGTGGACGTCACCAACCTGGCCATCGGGCACTCGATCTTCGTCCGGGATCTCGTCCTGGCCAAGGGCGAAATCCTTGACGACCCGAACGTCCCGGTCTGCACGGTCGTGGCGCCGCGCACGGAAGAAGTCGCGGCCCCGGTCGCCGAGGTGGCGTCGACCGAGCCCGAGCTGATCCGCAAGCCGAAGGCCGAGGACGGCGACGACGACAAGGAGTGACGCCCTGCGCGCCATTCTTGGACTCGGGAACCCGGGCCCCGAATACGAACGGACCCGGCACAACGCAGGGTTCGTCCTCGCCGACCACCTGGCGAAGCGCTGGGGCTTCGGGGCGTTTCGGCGGGCGGAACGGGCCCGCGAAGCGAGCGGTCGGCGCGACGGGACGGACGTCCGGCTGATCAAGCCGACGACCTACATGAATCGGAGCGGGGCGGCACTCGCCCCGCTCCGTTCGTTTCCGGGATTCGATCCCGCGCAAGACCTACTCGTGCTGGTGGACGACGTGGCGCTTCCCGCCGGCCGGTTCCGGCTGCGGGGTGCCGGGAGCGCCGGCGGGCATAACGGGCTGAAGAGTGTGGAAGGGGCGCTGATGCGCCAGGACTACGCCCGCCTCCGGATCGGGGTCGGTCCCGTCCCCCCCGGCGACCGGGACCTGGCCGACTTCGTGCTCGACGCGTTTGCCCCCGAGGAGTGGGAGGCGCTCGACAGGGCTGCTGGATCCGATGGCGGACGCCGTCGAATGCTGGCTGGCGGAGGGCATCGAGCCGGCCATGAACCGATATAACGGAGGCTGAGTGACGAACTTCCCCGTGTACGCGATGGCCGGCGGCATCGCCGGACTGCTGATCGCGACCTCGATCTACGTCTACCTGCGGCGCCAGCCCCAGGGTACCGCCGCGATGCAGGACCTCGCCGGGCTGATCCAGGACGGCGCCATGGCCTTCCTGCGGCGCGAGTACGCCGTCCTCACCCCGTTCCTCCTCCTCGTCGCCGCCCTCCTGGCCTGGGCCATCGGGCCGTGGACGGCCGGGGCGTACCTGTTCGGCGGCGTCTGCTCCGTCATCGCCGGGCTCGTCGGCATGAAGGCCGCCACCAAGGCCAACGTCCGCACCGCCGAGGCGGCGCGGACCGTCGGCCAGGGCAAGGCGCTCTTCCTGGCGTACAACGGCGGCGCCGTCATGGGCCTCGCCGTCGCGTCGCTCGGCCTGATCGGCATCGGCGCCGTCACCTGGCTGGTGCTCGACCCCGCCACCGCCGACCTCCTCGGCTTCACCCGCTTCGCCGAGATCCTGAGCGGCTTCGCCATGGGGGCGTCGTCGATCGCCCTCTTCGCGCGGGTGGGCGGCGGCATCTACACCAAGGCCGCCGACGTCGGCGCCGACCTGGTCGGCAAGGTCGAGGCGGGCATCCCCGAGGACGACCCCCGCAACCCTGCCACCATCGCCGACAACGTCGGCGACAACGTCGGCGACGTGGCCGGCATGGGCGCCGACATCTTCGAGAGCTACGTCGGCGCCGTCATCGCCACGGTGGCGCTCGCCGCGACCAGCCCCGTCATCCCCGACATGTTCCGGATGAACGCGGTAGCGCTCCCCATCCTGATGATCCTGGCCGGGCTCGGCGCGTCCGTGGTCGGCATCGCCGCCATGCGCCTCCTCGAACACGGTGATCCCGCCAGCGCGCTCCGCAACACGACCCTCATCGCCGCGGGTCTCTTCCTCGTCGCGGCCTGGTGGCTCGCCGACCACTTCGCGCTCGGCATGGACGGCCGGCCGGAACTGGGCGCCTTCTACGCCGTCATCGCCGGCACCGTGAGCGGCATCGCCATCGGCGCGGTCACGGAGTACTTCACCTCGGGCCGCCCGGTGCGGGACATCGCCCAGGCCTCGAGCACCGGCGCGGCCACCAACATCATCGCCGGCCTCTCCGTGGGCATGATGTCCACCCTCCTCCCGATCCTGCTCATCGGGGTGGCCATCTTCGTGTCGTACTGGGCCGCGGACCTCTACGGCATCGCCATCGCCGCGGTCGGGATGCTGGCCACGGTCGGCGTCACCATGACGGTGGACGCCTACGGCCCCATCGCCGACAACGCCGGCGGCATCTCCGAGATGAGCGGCCTCGGCCCCGAAGTCCGGAAGATCACCGACGGCCTCGACGCCCTCGGCAACACCACCGCCGCCATCGGCAAGGGCTTCGCCATCGGGTCGGCCGCGCTGACGGCGCTCGCGCTCTTCTCGGCGTTCGCCACCGCCGTGGCGCCCCCCGGCGAGGTGCTCCGCCTCGACATCGTCAACCCGATGGTCGTCATCGGCATGTTCATCGGCGGCGCCCTGCCCTTCGTGCTGGGCTCGCTGACCATGACCGCCGTCGGCCGCGCGGCGCAGGGGATGGTGGAGGAGGTCCGCCGCCAGTTCCGCGAGATCCCCGGCCTGATGGAAGGCACGGCCAAGCCCGACAGCGCCCGCTGCGTCGACATCTCCACCCGTGCCGCGCTCCGCGAGATGATCGTGCCGGGCGTGACCGCGGTGGCGGTGCCGGTGCTCGTCGGTGCCTTCCTCGGCGTCCAGACGCTGGGCGGCCTGCTCGCCGGCGCCACCGTCACCGGCGTCCTCATGGCGCTCTTCATGGCCAACGCCGGCGGCGCGTGGGATAACGCGAAGAAGTACATCGAGGGCGGCGCGCACGGCGGCAAGGGGGGCGACTCGCACAAGGCCGCCGTGGTCGGCGACACGGTCGGCGACCCGTTCAAGGACACCTCCGGCCCGGCCATGAACATCCTGATCAAGCTGATGAGCGTGGTGAGCCTGGTCCTGGCGCCCTGGTTTGCGAGCCTGGCGAAATAGGCGGGGCAGCGGGGCAGCGGGGCAGCGGGGCAGCGGGGCAGCGGGGCAGAATGTACATCGGGGGGACCGGCAAGTTCGCCTGTCCCCCCGATCTCACTGCCCCCCTGCCCCGCTGCCCCGCCTCAGACCGTCCAGGTCTTCCCCTGCTTGAGCAGCGCGCCGATGTCGCCCGAGCCCTTGACGGGCTGGTCGAACACCGCGGTCGTGTAGTCCTGCACTGGTGCGCAGTAGAGGACGCCGAGGGCCACGGGGCCCGGCGGCTCCAGCGCCGCCAGCATCCCCGCCAGCGCGCGGTTGGTCTCGTCGTGCACCACGATGTCCTCCATCGTCACCCCGTCCTGGCCCAGCGTCACCACCTCGAGCGCGAGCGCGGCGGGGTCGAGCCGCAGCCCCTGCTGGCGGTTCTTGCCGAAAAGCAGCGGCTTGCCGTGCTCGACGTGCAGCTGCCGCTCCTCCGCCACCGCCTTCTCGGTGAACTCGTCGAAGACGCCGTCGTTGAAGACCAGGCAGTTCTGGAACACCTCGACGAAGGACGCGCCCCGGTGGGCGTGGGCCCGCTTCAGGACCTCGACCAGCGGCCCCTGCTGGGTGTCGATGCCGCGCGCGACGAACCTGCCGCCGGCGCCGAGGGCAAACGTGGCGGCGGAGAGCGGGCGTTCGAGCGAGCCCAGCGGCGAGGTGGGGCTCACCGTGCCCTGACGGGAGGTCGGGGAGTACTGCCCCTTGGTGAGCCCGTAGATCTCGTTGTTGAAGAGCACGATCTGCAGGTCCACGTTTCGCCGAAGGACGTGGAGCATGTGATTGCCCCCGATGGACAGGCCGTCCCCGTCACCGGTCATGACCCAGACATCGAGCGCCGGGTTGGCCAGCTTGACGCCGGTGGCCACGGCGGGCGCCCGGCCGTGCACGGTGTGGAAACCGTAGGTCGAGACGTAATACGGGAAGCGGGATGAGCAGCCGATCCCGGAGACGAAGACGGTGTTCTCGCGGCTCGCGCCGATGTCGGCCAGCACCTTCTGGACGGCCTTGAGGATGGCGTAGTCGCCGCAGCCGGGGCACCACCGGACCTCCTGGTCCGAGGCGAAGTCCTTGGGCTGCATCTTGACCGGCGCGGTGGTGGCGGTCATGCGGCACCTCCCTTTCCGTTCCCGCTGGTTCGTTCGCGGATGGCGTCGAGCACCGTCGACACCTTGAACGGCTTCCCGTTCACTTGGCTGAACCGCTCCGCCGGCACCAGGTAGGCGGCCCTGAGGAGCATCACGAGCTGCCCGTTGTTCATTTCCGGCACGATGACCCGGTCGAACCGCTTCAGCAGCTCGCCGAGGTTGCGGGGGAACGGCGAGATGTACCGCAGGTGGATGTGCGACACCCGGCGCCCCTCCGCCCGTGCCCGTTGCACCGCCATGTGGATCGGCCCGAACGTCGAGCCCCAGCCCACCACGGCCAGCTCCCCGCGGTCCTCGCCCTGCGACACTTCCTGCTCCGGAATGTCCGCCGCGATGCCGGCGATCTTGGCGGCGCGCAGCTCCGTCATGGTGGCGTGGTTGTCCGGGTCGTAGGAGATGTTGCCCGAGGTGGCGCTCCGCTCGATGCCGCCGATCCGGTGCTCCAGACCGGGCGTGCCTGGACGGGCCCAGACCCGCGCCAGCGTGTCCGGGTTGCGCAGGAAGGGCTGGAAGCCCTCGGGGTCGGTGCGGAACTGCACCGGGAACGTCGGCAGCGTGGCCGGATCGGGAATGCGCCACGGCTCCGCCGCGTTCGCCAGGTACCCGTCCGTCAGGAGAAACACCGGCGTCATGTACTTGGTCGCGAGGCGGACCGCCTCGATGGCCACGTCGAAACAATCCGACGGCGTCGAGGCGGAGATGACCGCGAGCGGGGCGTCCCCGTTGCGGCCCAGCACGGCCTGAAAGAGGTCGGATTGCTCGGTCTTGGTCGGCAGGCCGGTGGACGGCCCGGCGCGCTGGGAGTCCACGATGATGAGCGGCAGTTCGGTCGCGATGGCGAGCCCCATGGCCTCGGTCTTGAGCGCGATGCCCGGACCCGACGAGGAAGTGACGCCCAGCGAGCCGGCGAAGGAGGCGCCGATGGCGGCGCAGATGGCCGCGATCTCGTCCTCGGCCTGGAAGGTCACGACGCCGTGGGCCCTGAGCCCCGTCAGGACCTGCAGGACCGGCGAGGCGGGAGTGATGGGATACCCGGCGAAGACCATCCGCTCGAGCCCCGCCGCCTTGAGCCCGGCCACCAGCCCCCAGGCGATGGCTTCCGTGCCGCTGACTGTCCGGTACGTGCCGCGCTCCGCCGGGGCCGCCCCGATCGACACTGGGCGGAGTTCGCCGGACAGCTCAGCCGTCTCCCCGAAGGCGTGCCCGGCGTTCAGCACCGCCACGTTCGCGTTCGCGATGGCGGGCTCGTCGCTGAACTTCTTCAGGAGCCAGTCGGTGGTGACCTGGCGGTCCCGGCCGTACATCCAGAGCACCAGGCCGAGCGCCCACATGTTGCGCGATCGGGCGGTCTGCTTGGACGTGAGTCCGAGTCCGGCGACGGCGGCCTCGGTCAGCTTGCCGATGTCGATCGGGAGGACCCGGAACTCCGACAGGCTCCCGTTCTCGAGCGGGTTGGCGGCGTAGCCCGCCTTGAGGAGGTTCCGCTCGGTGAACGCCCCGGTGTCCACGATGACGGTACCGCCGGGCCGGAGGTCCTTGATGTTGGTCGTGAGCGCCGCCGGGTTCATGGCGACGAGCACGTCGAGTTCGTCGCCCGCCGTGGCCACCTCGGCAGAGCCGAAGTGAATCTGGAACGCGGACACGCCGAAGGTCGTGCCGACCGGCGCGCGGATTTCCGCGGGAAAGTCCGGAAAGGTGGCGAGGTCGCTGCCGGCCAGCGCCGTTTCCATGGTGAAGCGGGATCCGGTGATCTGCATGCCGTCGCCGGAATCACCGGCGAACCGGACCACGGCCCGTTCGCGGACATCGGGTAGTGCGGCGGACTTGGCCGCGCCAGGGACGACAGAAGATGGTGACATGAGGAACCGCCTTGCGTGGGAAATTCAACAGCCCCCGAATTGTATCCACGGGGTGCGGCGGCGCGCCAGCGCCCCGCTTCCATTGCAGGCCCGCTCTGGCGATAATTCCGCGTGCTCAGACTCGGAATTGTCGGTCTCCCGAACGTCGGTAAGTCCACGCTGTTCAACGCCCTGACCTCGGCCGGGGCGCTGGTGGCGAACTACCCCTTTGCCACCATCGAGCCCAACACCGGGGTCGTCCAGGTGCCCGACCCCCGGCTGGACGCGATCGCGGCGTTCGTCCACCCGGAGCGGACCCTTCCCGCCACCGTCGAGTTCCTGGACATCGCAGGGCTGGTGAAGGGCGCCAGCCAGGGCGAGGGGCTCGGCAATCAATTTCTGGCCAACATCCGCGAAGTGGACGCCGTGGTCCACGTGGTGCGCTGCTTCGAGAACGACGACATCCAGCACGTCATGGGCAGCGTCGACCCCGCCCGCGACCGCGAGATCATCAACATCGAGCTCGGGCTGTCGGATCTCGCCTCGGTGGAAAAGCGCCTCGACAAGGCGGCGCGGACCGCCAAGTCGGGCGATGCGCAAGCCAAGGTGGAGGCCCGCCTCCTCGAGGCCCTGCGCGACGCGCTGGCCGCGGGGAAGCCGGCCCGGTCGGTGGTTCCCTCGCCCGAGGAGGCCGCCGTCTACCGCGGCTTCAACCTCCTCACCGCCAAGCCGGTGCTGTACGCGGCCAACGTCGGCGAGCACGAGATCAACAGCGGCAACGCCCACGTCGCGGCGCTGGAAGCGGCGCTCAAGCGGGACGAGGAACCGGCTGAAATCGTCACCTTCTCCGCGCAGGTCGAGGCGGAGCTGGCCGAACTCGCGCCGGAGGACCGGGCCGAGTTTCTCGAGTCGCTCGGCCTCACGGAATCGGGGCTCGACCGGCTGGCCCACGCCGCCTACCATCTCCTCGGCCTGCAGAGCTACTTCACCGCCGGCGAGAAGGAGGTCCGCGCCTGGACCATCCACAAAGGGGATCGGGCGCCGCAGGCCGCCGGGGTCATCCACTCGGACTTCGAGCACGGGTTCATCCGGGCGGAAACGGTGGCCTACGCCGACTTCGTCCGCGTCGGCGGGTGGAAGCCGGCGCGGGAGCAGGGCCTGGCGCGGGCGGAAGGCAAGGAATACGTCGTGCAGGACGGCGACGTGATGCTGTTTCGATTCAACGTCTAGGAGAGTGCATACATGGCTAATCCCTTCGGCGCCGCACAGGGGCGCACCGGGTTCGTCTCCGATGTGGACAGCGCGCGCATCGCGACCTTCCTGCGGGGCGTGTACTGGTGGATGTTC
Organism: uncultured Gemmatimonadales bacterium; assembly: GCA_963777835.1. Taxonomy (GTDB): domain Bacteria; phylum Gemmatimonadota; class Gemmatimonadetes; order Gemmatimonadales; family GWC2-71-9; genus SPDF01. The sequence continues at coordinate 829,784 of CAVZRK010000006.1, forward strand.
GGCGGGCTGGCCGTCACCGCCGTGGTGGCGCTGGCGGTGGCGAGCTCCCCGGCGGCGGTCAGCACGCTGGTCGGCAACAAGGTGCTGTTCTTCGGGCTGATCATCGCCCAGCTCGGCTTGGTCGTGTACCTCTCGGCCCGGGTGGCCAAGATGGCGCCGGCCACGGCGGGGACACTGTTCCTCGCCTACTCGGCGCTCACGGGCGTCACCTTCTCGCTGATCCTGCTCGCCTACACCGGCGCCTCGGTCGCCAACACCTTCTTCATCACGGCCGGGATGTTCGGTGCCCTGGCGGTCTACGGCAGCGTCACCAAGCGCGACCTGACCGGGATGGGCCGCTTCATGTTCATGGGGCTCGTCGGGCTGGTCATCGCGAGCGTCGTGGGCATCTTCTGGCAGAACGACGCGATGCAGTTCGTGATGGGCGTGGTGGGGGTCCTGGTGTTCTCGGGGCTCATCGCCTACGACACGCAACGGCTCCGGGCCATGGCGCTGGAGGTGTCGGGCGAGCAGGCGGGTTCGTACGCCATCGTCGGGGCGCTCAGTCTCTACCTCGACTTCATCAACCTCTTCATTTCCCTGCTTCGCCTCTTCGGCGACCGCAGGAACTGACGGGCCTCAGCGGGACGGCGCGGCAGCCAGCAGGGTGCCGCGCCAGCTCTCGCTCAGCGCCGGGCAGGCCGCGAGCCGCTCGCACTCTTCCCGCCGGCGGGCCCGCTCCACCATCAGCTCCGACGCCACGCGCACCGGCCACTGCGGATACGGCCGGTCGGCGAGCGAGGCCGGCATCCCGGCCTCGACCCACCCCTCCGTCACGACCCGCAGGTACCACCCGGTGCGCTGGTGCGCCTGCACCAGCTTGACCATGTCCTTCCGGTGGAAACGGCGGTTCAGGGTGGCGCAGGGCTGGCGGGGCTGGGTCACCTCGAACCGCGCCTGTCCGATGGCCATCCGGTCGCCGATGCAGACCACCTGCTCGTCCGCGCCGTCGATGGTCAGGTTCTCGCCGAACCACCCTGGTCCCACCTCCGGGCGCCCGAGGATTTCCCGCCACGCGGCGTAGTGCCGATACCCGTAGGCGAGGACCGCCTTGTCCGGCCCGCCGTGCACCCGGCGGTCGGCCTGCATGTCGCCGGCCACCCCCAGCCGGCCGATCCAGACGGCGCCCGCCAGCGGCTGCTTGGCGATGGCGCTGGTCCAGGGACGGTCGAGCGGATCTTCGGCACCGTCGGCCCCGTAGGCGCGCGGCACCCCGACTTGAATCGAGCGAAGGATCATGGGCGGAAGATAAGGTGCCCGCCCTTTGACTCAAGTCCGCGTCCCGACTATACTTCCCCGCTCACAATACTCCTCCTCGGCCCCACACCGGGCCGGGGCAACTGTCCAAAGGAAGGTGTCATGACCCGTCAGTACGAAGCGGTCTATATCTTCGATTCCGCCCTCGAAGAGGCCGCAATCAACGAGCGACTCGAGCGCTTTCACGCGCTCCTCGCCCAGCCCGACGCCGAGGCGCCGCAACTGTCCCACTGGGGCAAGCGCACTCTCGCCTACCCGATCAATCGCCACGAAACCGGTTACTACGTCATCGCCAAGCTGGAGACCTCTCCGGCGGCGCTGCCCGAGTTCGAGCGCGCCGTCAAGCTCGACGAAGGCGTCCTGCGCTTCCTGATCGTGGTCAACGACGGGCCCCAGCCGGTGCCCGCCAACGCCGAAAAGGGCGACGGGGAGGACGACGAATGAGGCGCCCGCAGAAGAGCTGCTCGATCTGTGAATCGGGCGTGCGCGTCGTCGACTTCAAGGACGAGCGGACCCTGTCCCGGTTCCTTTCGGAGCGTGGGAAGATCCTGCCGAGCCGACTCTCGGGCACCTGCGCCCGGCACCAGCGGCAGCTCAGCACGGCGATCAAGCGGGCCCGGGTGCTCGCGCTCCTGCCGTACCTGAAGGGCCACGGCGGCTGACCGTGGCAAGCGGGCGGCCCACGGAGGGACAGCCGCTGTCCCTCAGGGCCCGCCTGGCGGTCGGGGCCTACGTGCTGTTCACGTGGCCCGTGATGACCGCGTTTCTGTTCGGGCCGCTCGCCGTGCTGCTCGCGGCGAGCCGGCCACATGGGCGGCGCGTCTGGCTCTGGCTCATTGCGCTCACGCTCTGGCTGTCGCTCTGGGCCACCCAGGCCGGCGGCCTGCTCGAGGAAGTGATCCGCGCCTCGGCAGTCGTCTCCGCCGGCGTCGGTGTCCTGTTCCTGCTCTTCAGCCGGGGCTCGGTCTCGAGCCGAGCGTTGCGGGGCACCGGCGCGGTGGTGCTCGCGGTGTCCACCCTGGCAGCGGTCGTCGGGTTGCGGTGGCGGGACGTCGAACTGGCGGTCATCCACCAGGGGATGGCGGCGGAGCAGGCCGCGCTCGAACTGCTGAGCCGTGGGGGTGCGAGCCCCGACCCGACCACGCTCGAGGCGCTCAACACCCTCGGTGAAGGACTCCGCCCCATGGCGCCGTTCTTCCCGGGCATCATGGCCCTGCTGCTCTTCGCCGGGCTCTGCCTCGCGGCGCTGCTCGCCCCGCGCATCGCCGGGCAGGCGGTGGCGCCGCTGCCCGGCCGGTTCGACGACTTCCGGTTCAGCGACCACCTCGTCTGGGTCGTGATCGTGGGGCTGATCGGGGTGCTGTTCGATGCCGGCGGCCTGGTGGCCGGACCCGCGTCGAGCCTGGTCGCGTTCGGCGTCGGACTCTATGCCCTGCGCGGTTCCGCCGTGCTCGCAACGGCGCTGCGGCATGCGCCGCGCCTCTTTGTGGTGATGCTGGTGGTAGGTGCACTGTTCCTGTTGCCGTTCGCCGTGGGAGGGGTCGCCCTCCTCGGCCTGGCGGATATCTGGCTCGACTTCCGGCGGCGCATGGCGCCGCCGACCTCCGGAGGGTTGGACCGATGATGGAAGTGATCCTGCGCGATGACATCAAGTCGCTCGGCAAGGCCGGCGACCTCGTCCGTGTGAAGCCGGGCTACGCCCGCAACTTCCTGCTCCCCCAGGGCCTGGCCTACGAGGCCACCGAAGGGAACAAGAAGCGGATCGTCGCCGAAACCAAGGCGCGGAACGTCCGCCTGGCCGCCGAGAAGGACGCCGCCCTGGCCACCGCCGCGGGCCTCGCCGCCGTGGAACTGACCTTCACGCGCAAGGCGGGCGAGGAAGGCAAGCTGTTCGGGTCCATCACCTCCCAGGACATCGCCGACAGCCTGGCCGCCCAGGGCAAGACGGTGGACAAGCGCCGGATCGAGCTCCCCCACCCCATCAAGGCCGTGGGCGAGCACACCGTCATCGTCCGCCTCCATCCCGAGGTGCACGCCGACGTCCGCGTCACGGTCGCCGCGGAGTAGGGGCCGCCCGCCAATGGGCGTCGGCATTGCCTACATGGACGGGCCCAGGCTGGCCCGTTCCCTCTTCGCCGCGTCGGACTGGGTCGCCGCCGGCCGCGAGGAGATCAACCGCATCAACGTCTTTCCGGTGCCCGACGGGGACACCGGCACCAACTTCAGCCTGACGCTTCGCGCCGTCGCCGACGCCCTCCGGGCGCTCGGCGACGCATCGCTTCCGGTCACCGCGAACACCATGGCCCGCGCGGCGGTGCTCGGCGCCCGGGGCAACTCGGGGATGATGCTCGCCCATTTCCTGATGGGCGTGGCCGAATCGATCGGAAACAAGGACACCGCCACCCCCGCCGAACTCGCCGCGGCCCTGACCGCCGGCGCGGCGCGGCTCTACGGCGCCCTCGACGACCCGCGCGAGGGCACGATCCTGACGGTGGCCCGCGAGGCCGCCGCCGCCGCCGAACGCGCCGCGGCACGCTCCCCCGACATCGCCGAGTTCATGCGCCAGATGCACCTCGAGGGGGAGGCCGCCCTGGCCCGGACTCCCGAGCTGATGGCGGTGCTCAAGGAGGCCGGCGTCGTGGACGCCGGCGGCATGGGGTTCATGCGAATGATCGAGGGCGTCGTCCGGTTCATCGACGGCGACCCGATCCTGGCCGCCGAGCCTGGGTATACCGGGGAGTTCGCCATCCCGGCCGCGGACGTCGAGGTGGCGGCCGACCAGGACTTCCAGTACTGCACCGAGGTGGTCGTCCGCGGCGAGCAGCTCCCCCCGGCCAACGAGGTCCGGGCCGCGCTGCGGGGCTTCGGTGGTTCGCTCGTCGTGGCCGTCATGGGCGACATCCTGCATGCCCATGTGCATACGAACACCCCCGACGCCGTCTTTACCTATGTGTCCCGCTGGGGCAGCCTGGAAAAGACCAAGGCCGAGGACATGCAGGCCCAGCACCGGGGGCTGCAGCACGGGGTACAGAAGCCGGTGGGCATCGTCGCCGACAGCGCCTGCGACCTCCCCGACTCCGTCCTCGACCGGCACGGGATCTCGCTCGTGCCGCTGCAGGTCATTTTCGGCGACGAGGTCCTGCTGGACCGGGTGGAACTGAAGCCCGAGGAGTTCTACCGGCGGATGCGGTCGTCGCCGCACCTGCCCAGCACCTCCCAGCCGACGGTGGCGGACTTCGTCCGGGTGTTCCGGGAGGCACGGCACCAGTCCGAGGACGTCATCTCGGTGCTGGTCTCCTCGGGTCTCTCGGGCACCTTCCAGTCGGGGGCGGCCGCGATCAAGGCGGGCGGGCTGACGAACGTGCGGCTGGTGGACAGCAAGTCGGCCTCGCTGGGCGCCGGCATGCTGGCGTTGCGGGCGGCGGAGCTGGCGGAGTCGAATTGGCCGGCCGCCGCCATCGCCACCGAACTCGAGCGGGTCCGGGACCAGTCCGGCGTCTTCCTGACGGTGGACAAGTTCGACAACCTGCTCCGCAGCGGAAGGGTGAGCCGGGGCAAGGCGTGGATCGGCGGGCTCCTCGACGTCAAGCCGATCCTCTCGCTCGACACCGCCGGCCGGGTGGTCCCGATCGACCGGGCCCGCGGCCGTGAAGCGCTGATCGGCCGGGTGCTTTCGCTCCTCGAGGCGAAGCTCCAGCCGAGGCCCAGGCAGATCCGGTTCGGCGTGGTCCACGCGGAGGCGCCGGACGTGGCCCGGCGAGTGCGCGACGCGCTGGTGGCGGCCTACCAGCCGAGGGACTGCTTCGTTTCACTCGCGACCGGGGTGCTCGGTACGCACGTTGGGGAGGGGGCATGGGCGGTGTTCTACCAGGTCGAAGACGGCACGCCGCCCGCCCCGCCCAACCCGCGGAGCCCGGGGTGACCCGGGGAGCCACCCTCCCCCCAACGCTGCGTGCCGCGCTCCAGGCTGCCGACGACCTGAAGGCCCGTGACCTGACGGTGCTCGACCTGCGCGGACTCAACGACGCCGCCGACTATTTCGTGGTCGGGTCCGGGACCTCCGATGCGCACGTCCGGGGCATCGCCCACGCCGTCCTCGATGCGCTGGCGCGCCAGGGCCACCACCCGCACCATGTCGAGGGACTGCCCTCGGGCCGGTGGGTCCTGCTCGATTTCGTGGACTTCGTGGTGCACCTCTTCCACCCCGAAGCACGGGCCTTCTACCAGCTCGAGCGCCTCTGGGACGACGCCCCGGCGCTCACGCCGAACTCCTGACTCTCACCGGACCCCCATGACGCTGCGGTCGCTGTGCCTTGCTGCCCTCCTCTCGGCCGTCCCCGCGGTCGCGTCGGCGCAGTATTTCGGGCAGAACCGCGTCATGTACACGAAGTTCGACTTCGAGGTCATCCACACCGAGCATTTCGACATCTACTTCTATCCGGTCGAGCGCGCGGCGTCGTTCGATGCCGCGCGGATGGCCGAGCGCTCGTACGGCCGGCTCTCGACCCTGCTCAACCACAAGTTCATCGAGCGCAAGCCGATCATCCTCTACGCCTCGGCGTCCGACTTCCAGCAGACGAACGCGCTGGGCGGGGACATCGGCGAGGCGACCGGCGGCGTGACCGACTTCATGAAGCACCGCGCCATCATGCCGTTCACGGGGTCGTACAAGGACTTCGACCACGTCCTGATGCACGAAATGGTGCACCAGTTCCAGTACGACACCTGGTCGCGCGGCAAGGCCGGCGCGGGCGTCGCCACGATCATCCAGGTGAACCCCCCGCTCTGGTTCGCGGAAGGGATGGCGGAGTACCTCTCGCTGGGGCAAATCACGCCCGAGACGGCCATGTGGCTGCGTGACGCCGTCCTCCAGGGCAAGCTGCCCACCATCCAGCAGCTGACCTACGACCCCTACATCTTCCCCTACCGCTTCGGTCACTCGATCTGGGCCTACATCGGGAGCCGCTGGGGCGACGAGGCGGTCGGCGCCATTCTGTCCGCCACGCTGGGCGGCGGCGGCGTCGAGGGGGCGTTCCAGCGGGTCCTCGGGATCACGCTGAACCAGCTGTCCGTCCAGTGGCGCGACTGGGTGCAGGAGACCTACCTGCCCGACGTCGCGTCGAAGCAGCTGGCGTCCGCGGTCGGCAAGCCGATTCTCACCAAGGCGCACTCGGGCGGCACGCTGCATATCGCGCCGGCGCTCTCGCCCGACGGGAAGCGGATCGCCTACCTGAGCGAGCGGAACTTCTTCTTCATCGACTACTACCTGGCCGACGGCGAGACTGGCGAGGTCATCACGAAGCTGGCGAAGTCGGTGTTCGACGCCAACTACGAGACCTTCCGGTACATCAGCTCCACTTCCTCGTGGTCGCCGGACAGCAAGTATCTCACCTTCGCGGCCCGGGCCAAGGGCGGCGACGACCTCGTCATCTTCGACCCGAAGCGGCGCAAGGCGGTCCGCCGCATCCGGGTGAACCTGAGCGGCCTGGCGTCGCCGGTGTTCAGCCCCGACGGCAAGCAGCTGGCGTTCACCGGGATGGAAGGCGGCATCTCGGACCTGTACGTGATCAACGCCGACGGCACCGGGCTCCGCCAGCTGACGCGCGACAAGTACGCCCAGCTGATGCCGGCATGGTCACCCGACGGGCACACGATCGCCTACGTGACCGACGAGGGGCCCGGCACCAACTTCACCGATCTCAGCTACGGCAATTTCCGCATCGCGCTCTATGACCTCGACCTCGGTCGGCGCGAACTCCTGCCGCACATGGACGAGGGACGCAACATCAGCCCGCAGTGGGCGCCGGACGGGAAGTCGTTCGCGTTCGTCTCCGACCGGACCGGGATCGCCAACGTCTTCCTGTACGAGCTCGGTGGCGACATCTACCAGCTCACGAACCTCTTCACCGGGGCGCAGTCCACCACGCCCCTTTCCCCCGCCCTGAGTTGGGCGCAGAAAGCCGACCGGCTCGCGTTCGTCTATTTCGAGAACCAGAACAACGACGTCTACACCATCCAGAACCCGCGCTCGCTGAAGCGCGCCCCTTGGCGGCCCGCCCCGCCGGCGCCACCGCTCGCCGCGCGGACCGACACGGTCCCTGCGCCACGGCCGGCGGACTCGCTTCCGGCGCGGGCCGATTCCGTCGCAGTGGCCGCGGCACGACCCGATTCCGCACCGGCCGCCGTCCAGGTGCCGGGCGCCCCGCAGGCGCGCGAAGGCGGCTCGATCTACCGGACCCCCTCCGGCTTCCGCGCCGCGGCGCAGGCTCCGGTCGTCACCGATACCGCCGGACGGCGGGTCGGGGAGGTCACCGTGATCGGCCTCCTCGACTCGGCCTCGCTCTTCCTGCCGGACACCAGCAGCTTCACCGTCGGCCCGTACAAGCGCCGGTTCACGCCGGAGAACTCGGCGCGGCCGTCCGTGGGGTACACGCGGGACAATTTCGGCAACGGGATCTACGGCGGCGGCGCCATCCAGTTCGGCGACATGCTCGGCGACGAGCAGCTCATCTTCGCCGGCTACATCAACGGCTCCCTCAACCAGGGCGACTTCCTGGCCGCGTACGCCAACCTGAGCGGCCGGCTCAACTGGGCGGTGGGGTTCCAGCAGACGCCGTCGTACTACGTGCTCGCGCCCATCGACGTGCGGGACGATCCGGCTCCCGGACTGAACACCTACATCACCCGGACCAGGCTCCTCACCTGGCGCCAGATCTTCGGGCGCGGCTTCTACAACATCAACCGGTTCCAGCGGCTGGAACTGGGGCTCACGTTCGGCCAGGTGGACGAGGGCATCCAGAACTTCTACCAGGTGTACGATCGCAGCAGCGGCGCCATCGTCGGCAACCCGTACCAGGACACCTACTACTTCGACGGGCAGCAGATCGCCACGCCCTCCATCGCGCTCGTCTACGACGCGACGTTCATGGGCTGGATCGGCCCCCTGTTCGGCACGCGCTATCGCTTCGAGGTGGCCCAGACGGTCGGGGGGTGGAACGTGACCCAGCTCCTGGCCGACTACCGGCGGTACATCCCGCTCAAGGGACCCGTCCTCCTGGCCGCCCGCGCCCTCTACGTCGGCGAAAAGGGCCCCGACGCCGACCGCCAGCGGTACTTCCTCGGCAGCACCGACCTCGTGCGCGGCCACACGTCCGGCTCCTACTACCGGAACGAATGCGAATCGCCCGGCGGGCTGACCCCCGTGGGCACCTGCCCCGCGCTGGACCAGATGATCGGCACCGAGATCGCCGTCGGCAACCTCGAGCTTCGCTTCCCGATCGTCAATTCGTTCCTCGGTATCGGACCGCAGGGGTTGCCCTACATCGACGGCGTCGCCTTCGTGGACTACGGCGTCGCCTGGAACAGCTGGAACACGGTGGCGTTCTCGAGGGACCCGAACGACACGCCCGAGCAGCGGGCGTTCACCCGCACGCCGGTCACCACGCTCGGCTTCGGGGCCCGCATCAATCTCTTCGGCTACATGATCCTCCGCTTCGACCTGTCCTATCCGCAGGGCCGCGGGATCCCGGCGTACTGGACCATCAGCATCGGGCCGCCCTTCTGATTCCGTCCTGAATCCGGGCCGGCAGTCGGTCTGGCCCCCGCCCCGCCAAGCGCCTATTTTTGGCCTGTGCCGTCCCCACATCTGAAAGGCCTGACCGTGCTCGCGGTCGGCCTCATGGCCTGCCAGGGAAGTTCCGGACCAGCTTCCGGAGCGCTTCCCCCCGCCTCACAGGCCGTCCCCAGCACCAGCCTCCTTCGGCTCCCGCGCGCCGGCGGGATCCCCAGGCTCTATGGCGGGGGTACCCTGAGTGATCTCGGCTGGCGCGGCCGCGCACGCTTTCCGGCCCTGCAGATGGTGGTCGGATTCGACCAGGACCAGGCGCTGGCGTATGCGGTGGATTCCGGGGGGAGCCTGCAGGGCCTCGATGTGACCACCGGCGCCATTCGCGTCCTGACCGATGGCGTCCGCGGGGTCGTGCTCGGCCCCGAGGGCACCCTCTGGGTGGTCAACGATGAAGACGACGTGGTGCGCATCCGGAACCGTTCCGCCCAGCCGGTCGACGCGACCCTGCCCGGCCGGCCGACCGCCCTCTACGGGACCGGCGACCGCCAGTTGATCGCCATCGAAGGCGGCGACACCGCCCGCGCGCTGCTGGTGAGCGGGTCCGAACCGGGCATCTCCGCCGACCTCCCCTCGACCCAGACGGCCGCCTCGCCCTGGGGCGACCTGGTCGCCTCGGCCGCGCCGACCGGCGTCTACCTCTGGGCGCCCCGGGCAAACACTCCCCCCCGGCGCATCCGGGTAGGCGGCACCCCGACCACCGTCCGCTTCTCCGCATCCGGCCACCGCATCTACGTCGGCCGCGCCGACGAGGACCTCGCCGTCATCGATCGGTACGCCGGCGAGCGGATCGGCGACATTCGGATCCCGGGAGCCGCGGCCGGGCTGCGGGTCGCACCGTACGGGGGATGGCTGCTCGCGCGCCCCGCCGAAGGGGACACCATCTGGGTGGTCGACCTGGCCACGGGCCGGTTCGCCGGGGCGCTGCGTGGCCCGTGGGCGACCGACCTCCCGACCGTGCTCGGCGACGCCACCCTGCTGGTTCGCGAGGGGGCTGACGTCGTCGCGCGGGACCTGTCGGGCGAGGGGTTCCCGGAGACCGGCCGGCTCAAGGGCGCGGCATCCGACCTCTTCCTCCCGATGCCATGGGTGCCTCCTGGCAGCCAGCCGGAACCGGCGCCCCAGCGGCCCGAGCCGGGCACGCCCGACGCGGCGACCCCCGACACCGCGGGCATCCCCGCGGCGCCGGCCGACGCGCCGTCCATCGTGTACCTGCAGGTGAGCCGCTCCCAGAATCCGGCCTGGGCGCAGGCGCTGGCCGGCGAAATCCGGGATGAGGGCTTTCCGGCGCTCGTGATCACGCCGAAGTCCGGCGACGAGGCGTACCGCGTCGTCGTCGGACCCTATCCCTCCCGCGAGTCGGCCGAGTCGGCCGGCCGCCGGCTGGGCCGTCCGTCGTTCATCTATCACCCGTAGTCGTCCGGGAATCTCCTCCATGAAGCTTTCCAAGCTCGAGCTCTCCGGCTTCAAGTCGTTCGCCGACACCGTCACGCTCACCTTCGAGGAGGGGGTGACGGCCATCGTCGGGCCGAACGGCTGCGGGAAGTCGAACGTCAGCGACGCGGTGCGCTGGGTGCTCGGCGAACAGTCCGCCCGGTTGCTCCGCGGCGGCAAGATGGAGGACGTGATCTTCCAGGGCTCGGCGGACCGGCGGCCGGTCAACGTGACCGAGGTGTCGCTCTACCTGGACAACGCCGACGGCACGCTGCCGATCGCGTACCAGGAGGTCCAGATCACGCGCCGGCTGTCCCGCTCGGGCCACAGCGAGTACCTGCTCAACCGGGCCCCGGTGCGCCTCCGCGACATCCAGGACCTGCTCCGCGGCACCGGCCTCGGCGGCGACGCCGGCGTCGTCATCGAAGCCAAGATGATCGACCTGCTCCTCTCCGACCGCGCCGACGAGCGGCGCTCCCTCTTCGAGGAGGCGGCCGGCATCGGGCTGTACCGCGACCGGAAGCACAGCACGGAACGCCGCCTCGAGGAAACCGCGCTCGACCTGCAGCGCGTCGAGGACCTGGTGGCGGAGGTGCAGTCACAGTTGCGAAGCCTCGCCCGGCAACGCGGTCGCGCGGAGCGCCACGTCAAGCTGATGGAGGAGAAGTTCGCGATCCAGCTGACCCTGGCCCGGACGCTGCTCGACCGCCTCAGCGCCGACGTGCGCGAGAAGGAGGCGCGGTACGCCGAGCTGGCGAGCGGGCTGCCGGAGCGCCGGACGGCGCTGGCGGCCCTCGAGGCCGAGCGCGAAGAGGCTTCGCGGCGCCGCGCGGCCGCCGAGGCCGCACGGACCGACATCGCGCGGCGCCTCGGCGAGGTCCGCGTCACCCTCGGGCGCCTCGAGGGCGACCTGAACCTCTCCTCCGAGCGCCTGGCGAACGCGGGGCAGCGCCGGGTCCGCGCCCTCGAGGAGCGCGGGCTGATGGAACAGCGCGCGCAGCAGGCGCTGCGCGAGAAGGACGTCGCCCTGCAGGAGCGGGACGCGGCGCAGGCCGATTATGACCGCATCCAGGGCGAACTGCAGGGTCGCGCGAGCGTGGAGGACGCCGTGAAGACCCGGCTCGCGGAGCAGCGCGCGCAGGTGCGGCAGATGGAGGAGACGCTGCAGCGCCAGGCGCAGACCCTGCGGTCGCTGGAGGGGGAACGCGCCGCCCTCGAAACCGACCTCGCCGCGCTGCGCGACCGAGCGGTGCAGGCGGCCTCCCTGCGCGACGGCCTCCGGCAGGAACTCGAGGCCACGACCCAGCGCCGCGACTCCCTGGTGGCGGAAGCGGCTCGGCTCCTCGACGCCCACCGCGCGGCGGCCGCCGACGCCGAGCGGGCGCGGCACCTGCTGGCCGAGACGCGTGAGCACGAAGCCCTCGCCCGCGCCGACCGGCGCCGCGCCGAGGAATCGGTGGCGCAACTCTCCGCGCGGCACGAGGCGCTCGCCGAACTGGAGCGCGACCGCGTCGGCCTGGCGCCCGGCGCCGCGTCGCTCCTCGGCGCGCGCGATCGGTTCGGCGGCGGTGTCCTCGGGCCGCTGAGCGACTTCCTGCGCACCGGCGCCGACGAGGCCGACCTCGCGGAAAAGCTCCTCGGCGAGTGGGTGCACGCCGTCCTGGTGCGGGACGACGCCACCGTACGCGCCATCCAGGAGTGGCACGCCGGGTCCGACGTCGGCGCCATCGTCCTCCTCTCCGCCGAACGGGGACCGGCCCGGGACGGAGGCAGCCATCCGCTCGAGCGGTCGCTCAGGATCGACGACCCCGCCGCGGCGCGCTGGGTCCGCGCCCTGCTCGGCGGTTCCGAGGTGCTCGACCCCTCCGGGCGCGCGCTGCGCCGCAGCAATGGCGCCGTGCTCCTGTCCGGTGTCGGCACGCCGTCGGGCCCCCTCCGCCGCCGGGCCGAGCTGGAGGCGCTCACGGGCGATCTCCAGTCGGCCAGGACCACGCTCGCCGCCGCGGAGGCCGCAGTCGCCACCACCGTGGCGCGCCTGGCGGAACTCGAGACCGCCCTCGCCGCCGCCACCGAATCGGCCGAGCGCGCCCGTGAGGCCGAGCGGGTGGGCGGCTCCGCGCGGGACGATGCCGAGCGGTCGGTGGCCACCCGCTCGCGGGAGCTGCAGGAGTCCGACGCCCAGGTCGTCCGGGTGAATGAGCGCCTCACGACCTCCGAATCCCGCCTCCGCGAGGTGGACACGGCGTTGACCGAAGGCGAACTCGCCAAGGTGCGGCTCGATGAAGCCCTGAGCGTCGGCCGCCAGCAGCTCGCCGAACTGGAGACGGAGCAGGAGTCCGCCCGCGAGGCCCGGGTCCACTGGCAGGTTCAGCTGGCCCACGTCGAGGCCCGCCTCCTGGGCGCCGGCGAGCGGCTCGCGCGCGCCGAGCAGATCGGGCAGGAGGCGGCGGGCTCCGCCGCCAATCTGGCCGGCGAGCTCACCCAGCTCGAGGGCGACGCGGCGGCGCTGGAGACCGAGCAGGTGGCGTGGCGGGAGGAGATGGCGGAACGGCGCGTGACCCTGCTGGAGCTGGAGGCGGCCGCGGCGGACGCGGAGGAGTCGCTGTCGGTCCTGACCGAGGCGCTCGGCACGGCGGAGCGCACCGTCCACGACGACCGGGAGGGGCTCGACCGCTCCACCGAGGAACACCACCGCCTGCAGCTCGAGCTCTCCGAGGCGGGCGCGGAGCGCCGGCGGATCATCGAGCGCGTCGAGACGGAGTGGAGGCGCCCGATCGACGAACTCTTCGAGGGCGCGCCCTTCCTCGACCTCGACCTCGCCACCCTCGAGGCGGAGTCGGCCCGGATCGTCGCCGCGCTCGAGGCGATCGGCGTGGTGAACCCGCTGGCCGTCGAGGAGCACGCCGAGGAGAGCAAGCGGCTCGAGTTCCTCTCCGCGCAGCGCGACGACCTGGTGGCAGCCCGCCAGTCGCTCCAGCAGGCCATCCGGGAGATCGACGGCACCGCGCAGGCCATGTTCCTGGAGACGTTCAACGCCGTCCGGACGAATTTCCTGACCGTCTTCCAGACGCTCTTCGGTGGCGGGGAGTGCGACCTCCGGCTGTCCATCGAGGGGGACCCGCTGGAGAGCGAGATCGAGATCCACGCCGCGCCGCGGGGCAAGCGCACCCAGCGCATCCACCTGCTGTCCAGCGGGGAGCGGACGCTCGTGGCGGTCTCCCTCCTGTTCAGCATCTACCTCACCAAGCCGAGTCCCTTCTGCCTCATGGACGAAGTGGACGCGCCGCTGGACGACTCGAACGTCGGCCGGTTCACCAGGCTGCTGGACGAGTTCAAGCACAGCAGCCAGTTCCTGGTCATCACCCACAATCCGCGCACGATGCAGGCGGCGGACGCGGTGTACGGCGTGACCATGCAGGAACCGGGCGTCTCCACCATCGTGGGGGTCCGCCTCGGCGAGCCGGTGCTCTGACCGGGGAGCAAACCGGGACGGGACGGGGTAGTATTGTGGGACAGACGTCGTTCGAACGGCACTTCTCGCCACTTGCGAGTGACCACGCATGCTCGTCGTAATGCGCCATGACGCCCGGGCGGAGGACATCCGGGCCGTCGTCCAGGCGATCGAGGCCATGGGGTACGAGGCGCGTCCGATGCCAGGCCGGCACCGGACGACCGTCGGCGTGGTCGGCAACGAAGGCCGCGTGGACGGCACACCCTTCAGCGCGCTCGAGGGGGTGCAGGACATCCTCCACGTCACGCCGCCCTACAAGCTGGTGTCCCGTGAATGGAAGGCGGATGCCACCATCGTCCGCCTCCCCGGCGGGCTGACCATCGGAGGCGAGGAAGTCCCCGTCATCGCCGGACCCTGCTCGGTCGAGGGCGAGCGGCAGCTCCTGCAGGCGGCGCACGCGGTCAAGGAGGCGGGCGCCACCCTGCTCCGTGCCGGTGCGTTCAAGCCGCGCAGTTCCCCGTACTCGTTCCAGGGCCTGGGGCGCGACGGGCTCAAGCTGCTGGCGCTCGCCCGGCGGGAGACCGGTCTCCTCATCGTGACCGAGGCGGTGGACCCCGAGGGAGTGGACGCGGTGGCGGAGGCGGCCGACATCGTCCAGATCGGCGCCCGCAACATGCAGAACTACTCGCTGCTGCGCCGGGCCGGGCGGGCCGGCAAGCCGGTACTCCTCAAGCGCGGCATCGCCGCCACCATCGAGGAGCTGTTGCTGGCCGCCGAGTACCTGCTGGCGGAAGGCAATCCCGACGTCATTCTCTGCGAGCGGGGCATCCGGAGCTTCGACACCGAGACCCGCTTCCTGCTCGATCTCGGCGCCATCCCGACGGTGCACGCACTGTCCCACCTGCCCATCATCGCGGATCCCAGCCATGGCACCGGCCGACGCGATCTGGTCCCCTCCATGGCCTGCGCAGCACTCGCCGCCGGGGCGGACGGGCTGCTCGTGGAGGTACACCCGAATCCCGGCGAGGCCCGTTCCGACGGGGCGCAGAGCCTCCGACCGGAGCAGTTCGAGCGGCTCATGGCCGACCTGCGGCCCCTCGCCGAGGCGGTCGGGCGCCGGATCGCGGAGCCGGTCGGGGCGCGCACGTGAGGCGGGCGGCGGCCGCCCTCCTCCTCTGTTCGCTTTCGTCGGCCCTTCCCATGCAGGCCCAGCGGGCCGACTCGATCATCGAACGGACTTCCGCCGCCTACCGTCAGCTTCGCTCGCTCACCGCGGACTTCGACCAGGTCATCAGCAACGACATGATCGGGACGTACAAGAGCCGGGGCACCCTCGCGCAGGCGGGGGCGGCCCGGCTCTCGATGCGGTTCTCCGATCCCGCCGGCGAAGCCATCGTGATCGACGGCACCTCCATCTGGATCTACACGCCGACCACGGCACCCGGCCAGGTGCTGCGGGCTCCGATCGCGCGCGCGGCCGGATACGGCGCCAACCTCCTCGCGTGGCTCCTCGACAAGCCGGCGGAGCGGTACAAGGTGACCCTGCTGCGCGGAGACAACGTGGCCGGCACGCCAGTGGACGTCCTGCGGCTGATGCCCGCCGTGGAGGGGCTGCCGTTCACTTCCGCCACGCTCTGGCTCGCGACGAGCGACGGTCTCCCCCGGCGCATCGAGGTGACCGAGCCGTCCGGCAACCGTCGCACGCTGACCCTTTCGAACTTGCAGACCAACGTCGCGCTGCCGCCGGGGACCTTCACCTTCACGCCGCCGAAAGGCGTCAAGGTCATCGACCAGTAGCCGCGTCCGTCAGCAATCGCTCGAGCACCGCCGCCGACTTCTCCGCCAGACCAGCCGCCCGTGACAGCGCCAGCGCCTCCAGGCCAACCGCCCCATAGAGCCGCCGATCGCCCGGCGCCAGCGCCGCCAGGTGCGCCGCTACGGTGCCCGCATCCCCCCGCCGAATGGCGCCGGTGAGCGCATCCTGAGGGGCCAGGCGATCTAGATTCACCGCGGCGCCGTGCAGGAGCGGCAGGTAGATCTTTCCGGCCAGCTCCGGCGGCACACCGGCCGACCTGGCAAGCCGCACCGCCATCCCCATCAACGCCACGGTGTAGTTCGCCACGATGGTGGCGCCGGCGTGGTAGGCGGCCTTGGCACCTGCCGGGAGCCGGACCGCCGTCATCCCGAGCCGCTCGGCCAGCCACTCTCCGGCCACGAGCGCGTTGGCATCCCCTTCGACACCGGCGTACGCGCCCTGGAAACGCTCCCCCGCGGTCTCCGGATCGGCCACCGTCTGCAGCGGGTGGAACGAGCCGAGACCCGCGCCGGTGGGCGCGAGCGCGGCCAGCGCTCCGCGGTCGAGCAAGCCCGAGAGGTGAAGGACCGACGAGCGAGGGGAGAGGCAGCGCTCGCCCAGGAGCCGCTCCGCCACCGCCGGGATCGCGGCGTCGGGTGTCGCGATGAGGATCACGTCCGCGGCGCGGCAGGCCTCGCCCCAGTCCTCCACCCGGACCGCCAGCGGCGCCGGCACCGCCTTCACCGTGCGACCCAGCAACGACACGTCCGCCCCGGAACGCGAAAGGGCCAGGGCGATGCCCTGGCCCATCCGGCCCGCGCCGATCACGGCGACGTGAAAGGTCACGCGCCTACTTCCTGGCAGGCACCACCGGCCTGTCGCCCAGGGAAATCAGGGCCTCGGTCGTGGACGCCTTCGCGAGCAGGCTGAGCGCCTCCTGCACCTGCTCGTCGTCGGCGGCGATCCGCCGGAACTCCGCCGAGCGGCCGAAGACGTAGCGCGCGATCATGTAGCCCAGCTGGCGGTCCACCGTCGTGGCGCCCCCGTCGAAGGTGGCGCGGCTCATGGTGACGCCCTTGGCCTCCAGCCGGTCGTAGACCACGGTCCGCATGGCGGGGGTGACCGAGAAGTTCGGGGACTTCACCGTGCCCGCGTTCTTGAGCTCGAGGGCGTAGCTGGTCAGGATGTCCTGGTAGACGGCGAAATTGGACCCGATCGCCTTGGCGAACTCGCGCTCCGCCGTGGTGAAGGTGTCCTGCCTCACGATCAGGTCGGGCACGATCCCGCCGCCGCCGAGCACGATGCGCCCGTCGTCGGTCTTGAACTCGGGGAGGCCGAGCGAATCGCCCCGGGCGCGCAGCACCGAGTCGGGCACGACGCCGCCGTTGTCGGCGGCCGCCATCGCCTGCATGACCTGGTCGCGCTCGTCGGAGGCGGTCCGCTGGATCGTCCGGCCGCTCGGCGTGTACCAGCGCGCCGTGGTGAGCTTGAGCGCGGTGGTCTGGTCGATGCGGAACACCGACTGCACCAGCCCCTTGCCGAAGGTCGGAAGGCCGACCACCAGCGCCCGGTCATGGTCCTGCAGGGCGCCCGCGATGATCTCCGCCGCGCTGGCCGACCCGACGTCCACCAGGACGACGATCGGCATCCGCGGCCACGCCTGGGGCTTGCTGTCGGAGTAGGTCTCGGACGAGCCCGGCGCGCGGCCGCGCGTGGACACGACCTCCTGCCCCGGATCGAGGAAGAGGTCCGACACTTCCACCCCCTCGTCGAGCAACCCGCCGGGATTGCCCCGCAGGTCGAGGATGAGGGAGGTGGCACCGGCGGCGCGCAGGCTGTCGATCGCCTGGCGCAGTTCGCTCGTCGACGCCTGGCTCACGGTGGTGAGCCCGACGTACGCGATGTTGTTCGGGAAGAGCGTCGGCGCGTAGATCGACCGGTTGTGGATCTGCGCGCGCGTCAGCTTGAACTCGATCGGCTCCGGCACGCCGCTCCGCCGGACCGAGAGCACCACGTCGGTGCCGGCCGGCCCGCGGAGGCTCGACACCGCCTTCTCGGAGGAGTAGCCCTCGGTCGAGGCGCCGTTGATGGCGATGATCTGGTCGCCGGTCTGGATGCCGGCCCGTTCGGCCGGGGTCTCCGGCAACGGGGACACGACCGTGATCCAGCCGCCGCGCACGTCGATCTGGATGCCGAGTCCGCCGTAGTTGCCGGTGGTGGTCTCGGTGAGGGCCTTGTAGTTGTCGCCCTGGAGCAGGTCGGTGTACGGGTCGTCCAGTTCCGCCAGCATCCCGACGGTGGCCTTCTGGTAGAGGTCGGCCTCGCCGATGCTGTCGACGTAGTACGTCTGGACCCGCGCGAGCACGTCGTCGAACAGGCGGGCGCTGCGATAGACGCCGCCGTCGTTATCCACGCCACGCTGCAGCAGCCACCCGCCCGAGAAGAACGAGATGCACGCCACGGCGAAAATGAGCCCCCAACGCTGCCTCATGACTGCCTCCAAAGGTCAGGCCGCACGTTCCGTACGGCCGTCCAGGCCGCATCGAGCAATCGCTCGGCGGTCCAGGTCCCATTCAAGTGTACAATGCCGGGCCCCGAAACGGCGACATAGGCCCGGCAAATTCGGTCGTGAAAGTCGCCCGATTCGCGATCGAGCCGATCCAGCGCCTTGCCGGCCGCCTCCTGCCTCTCCCGTCCCACACCTGGCGGGAGGTCGAGCACCAGCGTGAGATCCGGCTTCAGGCCGCCGGTGGCGGCGGCGTTCCCCGCGGCCACCAGGTTTCGGTCCAGCCCCCGTCCGACGACCTGATAGACCTCGGTGGAGAGGGTAAACCGGTCAGCCAGCACCACCCGCCCCCGATCCAGCTCCGGCCGAAGCACTTGGGCGGTGAGGTCGGCCCGGGCGGCCAGGAAGAGAAACAACTCCGCCACCGGAGCCACCTGATGATCCGCCTCGAGCAGCGCCTGCCGGACCGACTCCGCCACCGAGGTCCCACCCGGTTCCCGGACCACCACCGGCTCCCGCCCGGCCGACGTCATGCGCTCCGCGAGGGCCCGGACGAGGGTCGACTTGCCGGACCCCTCGGGGCCCTCGACGACGACGAACAACCCCGGCGCAGGCATCAGAGGGTGATGATGCTGCTCGTGGCGCCCAGTTCCATGCCCTCGCTGATTTCCTGGTTGACCTTGGTCATCAGCTTCTCGAAGTTGGCGCGGGCCACGGCATACGCCTGGCCGGTGGCGCTGACCTCGAGTTCCCGCACCGCCGCCTCGTAGGCCGCGGTGGTTTCGGCGTCGGGCATCTGCCCCTGCGCCATCATCTGGTCCACCTTGGTGGCGAGCTGCTGGATGGCGTCCAGCTTGGCCACGGTCGGCGCATCGTCGCGCAGCGCCTGCTCGGTGCGACGGAGGGTCTTGTATTCGGTCGATTGGCCGATCAGGCGGCCGAGGTCCTTCGCCTTCTCCCAGATCACGACGTCTCACTCCTCCGCGCGAGCACAAAGCGCGCACGGTCGAAAAGGTCCTGGTGCACGGCCGGTTCGACCCATCCGAACCCGGCCGCGAGGCGCGCCACGGCGGCCGCCCGGTGACAGTCCACTTCAAGGGCGATCCATCCGCCCGGCCGAACCACGTCCAGCCCGGCGCGCAGGAGCTCGCGCGTCGCGGTCAGGCCGTCTTCCCCGCTCTCCAGCGCCAGCCGCGGCTCCCAGGCCCGGACGGCGGGTTCGAGCGCCGTGTATTCGTCCTGCGTCAGGTACGGCGGATTCGCCACGAGCACGTCGAGGCGTTCTCCCCGGAGCGGCTCGAGGAGATTGCCCAGCCGCCACTCGACCGCAAGCCCGGCTCGTCCGGCGTTTTCCCTGGCGAGATCCAGGGCCTCCCCGGAGCAGTCCGTGCCGATGACGCGGTCGTACCGGCCCTCCTGGGCCAGCGCCAGGGCGATGCAGCCGCTTCCCGTGCAGACGTCCGCCACCACGCCCTCGGCCGTCCTCTTCAGGACGAGCGCGACCAGCCCCTCGGTTTCGGGTCGGGGAATCAGCGCGCGCGCATCGGACGCGAGGACGAGGTGCCTGAAACCGGCATACCCCGAGACGTGCGCCAGCGGTTCGCCCGCAGCCCGGCGCCGGACCAACCCTGCCAGCCGGTCTGCGTCGGCGGCGGAAAGCACCCGCTCGCGCCGCAGCCGCGCCTGACCCTGGTCCAGCTTCCAGGCCGCCTCGGCAAGCCTTGCCGCCTCCCGCCGCGGATCCGGCACGCCGGCGGCGCGCAGCGCGGCGGCCGCGTGCTCGAGCGCCGCGTCCGCGGTGGCCGGCACGTCAGCCACCACTCGCGGCCTCCTCCTGCCTGCTGGCCACCCGGAGCGCCTCCACGACCTCCTCGATCTTCCCGTCCATGATGTCAGGCAGGTTGTGGACCGAGAGGTTGATGCGATGGTCGGTGACGCGACTCTGCGGATAGTTGTAGGTCCGGATCTTGGCCGACCGGTCTCCGGTGCCGACCATCGCCCGGCGGTCCTGTGCCCGGGCGGCCTCCTGCTCGGCGATCATCCGGTCGAGCAGCCGCGCTCGGAGCACTTCCATGGCCTTGAGCTTGTTCTGCAGCTGCGACTTCTGGTCCTGCTGGCTGACGACCAGGCCCGTCGGCAGGTGCGTGATCCGCACCGCGCTGTCCGTGGTGTTCACGCTCTGGCCGCCCGGACCCGAGGAGCGGAAGACGTCGATCTTGAGGTGGTTCGGCTCGATCTTGACATCCACTTCCTCCGCCTCGGGAAGCACCGCCACCGTGGCGGCCGAGGTGTGGATGCGGCCCTGCGTCTCGGTGGCCGGCACCCGCTGCACCCGGTGCACCCCCGACTCGCGACGGAGCCGGCCGTAGGCGTCCTGGCCCCGCACCGCGAAGATCACCTCGCGGAGGCCGCCGAGCGAGGCGTCGCTCTCCGAGATGAGCTCGATGCGGAGGCCGTGCCGCTCGCAATACCGGGTATACATGCGGTAGAGGTCCGCGGCGAAGAGCGCCGCTTCGTCGCCACCGGTGCCTGCCCGGATCTCCACGATGGCGTCGCGGTCGTCGAGCGGGTCGCGGGGGAGCAGCAGGTCGTAGAGCTCGGCGCGCGCGGCGTCCACTTCGGCTGGCAGCCGGTCGAGGTCCGCCCGCGCCAATGCCACAAGCTCGGGATCGGCCTCCTGGGCCATCTCCCGAGCCTGGGCAAGTTCGTCTTCAATCCGCCGCAACCGCTCCGCCGTGCGCACGATCGGCACCAGCCGGGCGTGCTCTCGTCCGAGGGTGGTCAGGCGCTTCGAATCTCGGGCGGTGGCGGGGTCGGACAGCTCCCGCGACACCTCCTCCGCCCGGGCCAAGGCCTGGCGGAGGCGCGCCTCCATGCCCTACTCCTTCGGGGCGTCGGCGCCTGCCTGATACCGGCGGCGGAACCGATCGACGCGGCCCGCGGTGTCCATCAGGCGCTGCTTGCCGGTGTAGTACGGGTGGCACTTCGCGCACACTTCGACGTGGATGGACTTCGACGTCGAGCGGGTCTCGAAGGAGTTGCCGCAGGCGCAGATGGCCGTCAGCTTCTGGTATACGGGATGGATGTCGGCCTTCACGGGGTGCTCCTGGCTGCGTCTGGTGGTCGCCGAGGCCCGGAGTGGGCCAGGGTTCGCAAGCCGGGAAAGATAAACAAGTTACGGGTGGAACGGAAGCACCGCACCGACCCCTTTGCAGCGTGAGAGGGGCGCCATCCGGGCCTCCGCCGGAGATGCCAGAATTGACTCCGCCCGCCCCTCTAAGTAACGTCCCAGCTTCCACTTCCGCCGAGACCTGGTGACCCAATCGCCCCTTGAGATTCTCCGCTCGGTCCCGATCCTCTCGACCGTTCCGGAGTCCGACCTCGTCGCCCTGGCCCAGGCCTCTCGGGAGCGCTCCTACCCTGCCGGCCAGGTCATCCTCCGGCAGGACGCCCCTGGCGACGCGATGTACGTCGTCATCGAGGGGCGCGTCAAGGTCGTCCTGATCGGCGAGGACGGCCGGGAGGTGATCCTGAGCGTGCTCGGGCCGGGCGCCGTCTTCGGCGAGATGGCGCTCCTGGACGACGCCCCGCGGTCCGCCCACGTGATCGCGATGACCCAGTGCCACGTCATGACGCTTTACCGCGGCGCGTTTCACGAGCGGCTGCGCGCCTCCCCCGACCTCTGCCTCGCGATGCTGGCGGCGCTGTCGAGCCGACTCCGCCTGGCCGACGAGCGCATCCGCGCCCTGAGCCTCCTCGACGTGAACGGCCGGGTGGCGCACCTCCTCCTGCAGCAATCCGCCGAAGCGGGGAGCGACACCTTCCCCCGTCGCCTGACCCACCAGAACATGGCGGAACTGATCGGCGCCAGCCGGGAGACGGTGTCGCGCACGCTCCAGCACCTCTCGGAGCGCGGCGTCATCGAGATCGGGCGCCGCCAGGTCAGCATCCTCGATCGCGCCGCGCTGGAGGCGGCCGTCCGGCCTACGTGAGCCACGTCACGGCGCGGGCTCCGGCGCGGCACGTCATTGTCACATGGAGCGCACGGCACGAAACTGGCCCCGATCCCCGAGCATGGCGATGAGCTACTCCGTCACCTTCTGGGGGACGCGCGGCACCATCCCCGTCCCCGGCGACGGCACCATCCGGTACGGGGGCAACACTTCGTGTGTGGCAGTCCGCGACGGGGAGGGCCGGTGCCTGGTGCTGGATGCCGGAACCGGCATCCGCGCGCTGGGGCAGGCCCTCCGGAGCGAGGCGTTCGGGGGGCGGATCGACCTCCTCCTCTCGCACGCGCACTGGGATCACATCCAGGGGCTGCCGTTCTTCCCGCCGATGTTCGCCGACGGACAGGACATCTGCATCCATGGCCCGGCTCCGGTCGGCGCGGGGCTCGCCTCGGTCCTCGAGCGACAGCTGGAGCCTGCGGTCTACCCCGTGCCGCGCGCTGCGCGCGCCGCGCGGCTGTCGGTGCGCGAAATCTCCGGGGACTCGACAGTCGAGGTCTCCGGATTCCGGGTGGAGTGTTGCCCGCTCTCGCACCCCGGCGGCGCCCTCGGCTACCGCATCACGCCGAGCCGCGGGGGGCCCGCGCTCGCCTACCTGACGGACAACGAGCTGGGCGCCGGCGGCGCATCGCGGGTGCCGGCCACGTGGCGAGCCGACCTCACGCGATTCGTGGGGGGCGCGGCGCTGCTGATTCACGACGGGATGTACACGCCGGTCCTCGCGGAGGAGCGGTCGGGATGGGGGCACTCGAGCGCGCTCGACGCCGTGTCCCTGGCCCGGGAGGCCGGTGTGGACCACCTGGCGCTGTTCCACCACGACCCCGATCATGACGACGCCCAGGTCGATGGCCTGCTCGCCATGGCTCGGGCCGCCGCCCCCGCCGGGCTGGCCGTCAGCGCGGCGCGCGAGGGATGGACGGTGACGCTGTGACCGCAACTCACACGAGGAGTGGACCGATGATTCGCACGGCCCGCCTGATGCTCTTTCTTGGATCCGTCGCCGCCGCGCCGGTGCACGCCCAGGCCGCGCCGCCGACGGTCGTGATCCTCACGTTCGAGAACGGTGGTTCCTACGGCCTCGACTCGCTGGACTTCTCCGGCCTTGGGCGCGCCATCCCGGCCGCGCTCACCGCCGAACTGGCGCGCAACCCCGGCCTTCGCACCATCGACCGCGGGGAGGCCCAGCGGATCGTCGACCGTGACGGCTTGAGTCGAGGCGGTCGGGTGGACGCCGCCGCCGCCGCGCGGGTCGGGAAGCAGCTCGGCGCGGGGTACGTGGTGACGGGCACGTTCGTGGACTACTACGGGCGGGTGCGCATCGACGCGCGCCTCATCGACACCGGCAACGGGACGATTCTCGAGGTGGTGTCCAGCGGTCAGCGGCCACGGGCCGAGCTGCCGCAGATGATCTCGGACATCGCGTCGCAGCTGATGTCCGGGAAGCGCCTGCCGGCTCTCGCGGCCGGAACCGCAGCGACGGCTCGGGTCAGTTCAGATGCGCTGGTCCTCTTCGGGCGGGCGGTACTGGCACAGGACCAGGGGGACAAGGCCGCGGCGGCGGACTACTATCAGCGGGCGCTGAAGATCGCTCCCGATTTTGCGGCGGCGAAGGAGGGGCTCAGGTCGGTTCAGTCGTAGCGGGCGCGGCCCGGGCGGCCCCCAGTGCCATGCCGATGTTGGCCGGCACGAAGAACAGCAGCGCCGCCCCGTTGACCTGCGAAAACCAGGGCAGCAATTGCAGCGCGACGCCGGCAGCGGAAAGCACCGCGATCGTAATGGCCAGGGCGCGCACCGACGCCGGCGCCGGCCCGCCCCGCCGGGCCCACCCCGCCATCAACAGGAACAGCACCAGCCCCAGCACGCTCGCCTGGAGCAGGTTCTCGTTGCGCCAGGCGTAGGTGTGGTCGGTGAAGGCCCACAGGTACACCATGAGGAAACCGGCGCCTCCCGACAGGAGGCTCCAGAGGCTGCCGAGCACCAGGAACAGTCCCCGCCCCCGCCCCGCCCCGCTCCGCGCCCCGGCCCACCCGAGCACTCCCCCGACGAGCACGCCGAACGCCAGGAACCACCCGAGCAGCGACTGCGGCCTCCGAGTTCCTGCTTCCTCACCCGTCCCGGGTCGATGGCTCGCCGCCGCGACCAGTGGCGCCGTGCCGCCCGCTGCCGCGGGCATGATCACGGGCTGGAGGTAGCGGGCGAGGTTCATCGGGATGAACGAGTCCTCCCACGCCGACAGTGGCTGGTCGGTGGAGGGGCCGAGGAGGAGCATGAGGCCGAAATAGATGGGAGCGCTCCCGGCGGTGAGCTCTGCCGTGCGCGAGCGGAAGGTGGCGCCCGACGCCAGGGCGGAGAGATCCCGCTCGAGCGCGCCGCCGAGGCTGACATCGAGAGCGTCACGCACCCGGGTGGAGCAGTTGTCGCGGTACGGCTCGTACCGGTAGTACATCTGGTCGGGTTGCGCGTTCCGCGCGAGCGCGTCCGCCAGCGACCGCGCCTGCTCCGGGGCAGAGCGCCAGCTCCTGGATCTCGATCGACCGCCCCGCCCGCGCGTAGCCCCGCAGCCATCCTGTCGGATCGTCCCCCTGCATCCAGTACCACATCCGGCCCTGCAGGAAGTTCCAGAAGAAGTTCTTCTGGCCGAAGTCGAACATCCCGAAGTTGTAGGCGATGTCGGTGCCCGCGGCGGGATCGGTGACCCGGATCATGTTGTGACCGAAGAGTTCCCAGACCTTCCAGGGATTGTGCCCGGGCCCGAACGTGATGAGGGAGATTCGGGGTGCGCCGGAGGCGGGCGGAGCGGCCGTATCCGCGGGAGCCTGCGCCGCGGCGCCGCGACCAGCCATCGTCGCCGTGCAGAGCCCGAGCAGGAGGGCGACCCGGCGCCCCCGGCTCACAGCAGGACGTCGCGGCCGTCGTCGGCCGATTTGTAGATGGCGTCGATGACGCGGTGCAGGGCCACGTGCTCCTCGAGGTCCGGCGCCTTCGCCTCGCCGCGAATCGCGGCCAGGAAATGGGCCCACTCGGCGCGGTACGAGGCGGAAAAGGTGTTTTCCCTGCCCACCGACCCGGTGGGGGCCACGTCCACGGGGGTCCCGTGCATTTCCTTCCAGACCTTGAGCGGGCTGATGCTCGCGGTCCCCTTGCTGCCCCGCAAGCCGACGCCGAAGCGCTCGCCCTCGCCGAGGTGGTGCCAGGTGACGTCCACGAAGATGCAGGCGCCGTTCTCGAGGACGACGAACGCGCTCCCGGCGTGCTCCGTGGCACGCTCGCGGCCGGCCCGGTCCAGCGTGGCGCTGACCCGGACCGGCTTCGGGTTGCCGGTCAGCCAGAGCCCGAGATCGAGGATGGAGAGTCCGAGGTCGAGCATGGCGCCGCCGCCCGAGAGGTCCCGCTTGAGCCGCCAGCCGAGCATGGCGCGACTCGGCCGGAAGACGTGCCAGCTCCCTCGCACGCTCTCCACGTCGCCGAGCTCGCCGGTCTGCACGAAGCTCCGGACGATCTGCACGTCGGAGCGGTAGCGGTGGTTCATCCCCACCATCACCACCCGGTCCTTCTTGGCCGCCGCCCGGACCACGCGCTGCGCGCTGGCCGTGCTCAGGGCGAGCGGCTTCTCGACCAGGACATGCAGGCCGGCCCGGAGCGCCGCGAGGACGTGCCCCTCGTGCAGGTGGTTGGGCGTGCAGATGACGACGGCGTCCAGCTCCGAGTTCGCGAGCAGGTCCTCGATGTCGTCGAAGGCGCTCTCGACCTGGAACCGGTCGGCCAGTGCGCGCGCCTTGGGGAAGTCGGCGTCGCAGATGGCCGCCACCTCCACGCCCTTGAGCTTCCGGAGCACCGGCAGGTGCGCCACCTGGCTGATGGCGCCGGCCCCGATCACACCTACCCGCATCGTGTCGCCCATGCCTGGCTCCCGGGATGACCGATCAATTGAGGCGTTCGACTCTCGTGGAAGGATAATACGCGGCGAGGATCTGTCCGTAAGTCTGGCCGGCCCGCGCGCGCCCGACGGCGCCCCACTGGCAGAACCCGACTCCGTGCCCCGCACCGCGGCCGTCGATGGCGAGCCAACTGACGCGCGAGCCGTCGGCGCGCTCCTGGACGTCGAAGGCGGTGCTGCGCAGGATGCCGCCGTCCGGCAGCAAGAACGCCCGCCGCACCGCCTGCCCCGTCACCGAGACGCGCCGGCCGGCCAGCGTAAACTCGACGGCGTCCACCCGGCCCGACGGAGTGCGGCGAGTCACCTTCACCGCCTCCACGCGCGACACGGACGAGGGACCCACCTGCGTCAGTCCCGGCAGCGTGCGGCGAAGCATCGCCTCGAGGCTGTCGCCGGAATACTCCTCCCGCCAGCGGAAGCGCGGGGAGAACCGGCAGTAGGCCAGCCCGTCCCCGTCCAGGTCCGACACCGACTTGAGGTACGGGTCCCCCGCCAGCTGGAACACCGCCGTGCCGGACTCGGTGCGGCCGCCGCAGGTCGAGTAGAAGAAGGCGTCGATCGGCCTGCCGTTCCAGGTCACGACTTCGGCCCGCGTCATCCGGACCGCGTCCCAGCTCTGGGGCGTCTCGGCGCCGACGCCCCCGTAGACCTGGTCGGCCACCGTCCCGTACAAGTCGAACCCGAGCGCGCGCCGCTTCCCCGCGTTCTTCACGGCGAAGGTCCGTGAGATCACGGCCTGCGCGTAGAGGGCCTGCACCTCGGTCGGGTCGCGCCTGCCCATCTCGGCCGACAGCACTCCCGCCAGGTAGGACTCCAGCCCCAGGCGGTTGACCGCGGTCAACCCCGCGGGACCCGGAATGATGGACACCTCGCCCCGGTAGTCCCGTCCGTCGAGGCGGACGTACTGCCCCGGATGGAGCGGCGTGATGACCAGGGCATCCTGCCTGCCGCCGTCCAGCCCGCCTGGCCCGGACAGCGTCATGGCGGCGCCGGCCGGCCGCACCAGCCAGGACGAGCCCTCGATGAGGTCCAGGACGCGGACGCCGGCCGGGTTGGTTACGACCAGCGGTCCGTCGCCGCCGATCCTGAGTTGGGGGGCGCCGACGACGAGTCCGATGCGGACGTCCGAGGTACTGACGACGGTGTCGGGCGGGAGTGGCGCTGAGGGGGGACCGCCGGGACCGGAATCCACCACGGGCCCGGCCGTGACTGGAGGCGGGACCCGCTCGGGGGGCGGGAGGGTGGCCGGTTCCTTCGGATGGCAGGACGCGACCGCCACCGCCGCCGCGGCCGCCGCCAGGAAGAGCGGAGTAAACCCCGGCCTCATCCGCGATAGTTTCCGAAGGTCAACTCGATCCCGAAGTCTTCCCCACGCAGGAATGCCATCACGGCCTGGAGCTCGTCACGCGAGGGACTCGTGACGCGGATCTCGTCACCCTGGATGCTGGCGGTGACCTTCTTGAAGGTCTTGTTGTCCTTGAGGGCCTTCGTGATCCGCTTCGCCACGTCGCTCGCGATCCCCTGGGTCAACGTGACGGTGCAACGCACCGACGTGCCGGTGGCCGCCTCGAAGTCGCCAGTCTTCATATTCTTGACCGGCACCCCGCGCTTGATGAGCCGGCCCTGCAGCACGTCGAGGAGGCTCTTCATCCGGAAGTCGTCGTCCGCGTGCAGCCGGATTTCCGCCTTGGCGCGGTCGAAGTCGACCGTGCAGTGCGTCCCCTTGAAGTCGTAGCGCTGCTGGATCTCCTTGAGCGCCTGGTTCACGGCGTTGTCGACCTCCTGGAGATCGGCGCCGGTGGAAATATCGAAGGAGGAGTTGGATGCCATAGACCGGAGGGGGAAGAGGACTGAGGGCCGGGATCTGAGGACTGACGGCCGCCTAGGACAGGAAGCTCTCCAGGGAGCGCGCGCGGCTCACGTGCCGCAGCCGGCTCAGCGCCTTCTCCTTGATCTGGCGCACCCGCTCCCGGGTGATGCCGAGCAGCGTGCCGATCTCCTCGAGCGTCATCGGCTCCGGCCCGTCCAGGCCGAAGTAGAGGCGCAGGATCTTGGCCTCGCGCTCCTTCAGCGTGGACAGCACCTCCTCGATCCCCTCCGTGAGGGCGTGCTCGAAGGTCTCGCTGTCGGAGCCGGCGTTCTGGGTGTCGGGGAGATAGTCGAGGAGGCGGTTGTCCTCACCCGGCGTCATCGGCGCGTCGAGCGACAGGTGGGCCTGGCAGATGGAGAGGGTCTTCTGCACCTCCTCCATCGTGATGTCCATCCCCTCGGCGATCTCGGCCGGCGTCGGCTCCCGCCCGAGCTCCTGGAGCAGCATCGAGCTCTTCTTCCCGATGCGGTGCAGCGTCCCGGCCCGGTTCAGCGGGACCCGCACGATGCGGCTCTGCTCGGCGAGGGCCTGGAGGATGGCCTGGCGGATCCACCAGACGGCGTACGAGATGAACTTGATGCCCTTGGTCTCGTCGAACTTGTGGGCCGCGCGGATCAGGCCGAGGTTGCCCTCGTTGATCAGGTCCGCCAGGCGACACGCCCTGGTTCTGGTATTTCTTGGCGACCGACACGACGAAGCGCAGGTTGCTGCGCACCAGCTTGTCGAGCGACTCGGCGTCGCCGCGGCGGATCCCCTGCGCGAGCGTGACCTCCTCCGTCTGCGGGATCAGCGGGTACTTGCTGATCTCGCGGAGGTATTGGTCGAGCGACCCCTCGTCGGACGTGGGGCCTCGCCGGGTGGAGCCGACCTGCAGTGGGCGCATGCGTGGAGACCTCTGGTGGGCTGGCCGCTACCCTCGAACCTTAGCGGCCGCCCGGTGGCGGCGCAACCGGGCGTCAGTCATCGTAGTTGTCGATCTGCGCCCGCTGCAGCGTACCGCTGTAATCCACGTACCCGACCTTCGTCTCCGAGTAGAACTCGTAGACCTCCCAGCCGCCCTCGCGGTGGCCGTTGCCGGTCTGCTTGACCCCGCCGAACGGCAGGTGGGCCTCGGCACCGATCGTCGGGGCGTTCACGTACGTGATGCCGTTGTCCAGGTCCTGCAGCGCGCGGAAGGCCAGGTTCACGTCCCGCGTGTAGATGGAACTCGAGAGCCCGTACTTCACGCCGTTGTTGACGCGGATGGCCTCGTCGAAGCTCCGCACCTGGATCACGCTGAGCACCGGCCCGAAAATCTCCTCCTGCGCCAGCCGGCATCGCCGGGCGTCACACCCGCGAAGATCGTCGGCCGGAAGAAGAATCCGCGTCCGAGCCGCTCGCCGCCCGGCTTCTTGCCGCCGGTAAGGAGCTCGGCGCCCTCCTCCTGCCCGATCTCCACGTACGACTCGACCTTCTGGCGGGAGCGCTCGTGGATGAGCGGGCCGACGTCGTAGCCGCCCCGGCCGTCGCCCAGGCGCAACGCCTCGGCGGCGTCCACGAGCCGGCGGAGGAAGCGGTCGTGGATCTTCCGGTGCAGGATGAGGCGGCTGGTGGCGGTGCAGCGCTGCCCCGTGGTGCCGAACGCGCCCCAGAGCACCCCTTCGAGCGCCAGGTCGAGGTCGGCGTCGTCCATCACGATCTGGGCGTTCTTGCCGCCCATCTCCAGCGACAGCCGCTTGTGCATCCGGCCGCAGGTCTCGCCGATGAACGAGCCGGTGGCGGTGGAACCGGTGAAGGAGATGACCGGCACGTCGGGATGCTCGACGAGCGCCTTGCCCGCGCTGGCCCCGCGCCCGTGCACCAGCTGGATGACCTCGGGCGGCAGGCCCGCCTCGAGCAGCATCTCGACCAGCCGGTGCGACGTGTGCGGCACGTCCTCCGACGGCTTGAGGATGACCGCGTTCCCGCAGACGAGGGCCGGGAACATCTTCCAGGTGGGGATGGCGAGCGGGAAGTTGAACGGGGTGATGAGCCCGGCCACGCCGATCGGCCGCCGGAAGCTCATGGCCCACTTGTCCCGCAGCTCGGAGGGAACGGTGTGGCCGAAGAGCCGGCGGCCCTCGGTGGCCGCGTAGTAGGCGGTGTCGATCCCTTCCTGGACGTCGCCACGCGTCTCCGCGAGCACCTTCCCCATTTCACGGGTCATGCCGTCGGCCAGCTCCTCCTTGCGGGTCGTCAGGAGGTCGCCGAGGCGGC
This sequence comes from uncultured Gemmatimonadales bacterium, assembly GCA_963777835.1. Taxonomy (GTDB): domain Bacteria; phylum Gemmatimonadota; class Gemmatimonadetes; order Gemmatimonadales; family GWC2-71-9; genus SPDF01. The sequence goes on from CAVZRK010000006.1 coordinate 859,939, forward strand.
GGAGCACGTCGCCTCGCGCCGGCGCGGGGGTGCGGCGCCAGATCTCGAATCCCCGCTTGGCGGAGCGGACCGCCGCCTGCACGTCGGCGGCGCCGGAATCCGGGAAACGGCCGATCAGGTCGCGCGTGTCGGCTGGGTTCCGGTTCTCGAACCAGGTACCGGTGCTCGGGGCCACCCAGGATCCGCCAATGAAGTTCTTGAAGGTCTTTGCCATCGGGCTTTCGGGGGTCGAAGTGAACGGAGGATGCCGCTAGTCACACATCCAGGGGAGCACGCTGGCGGCGTAGCCCATCCGGGGGAGCAGGACGGTGGCCACGAGCGCGAGCCCGCCGAGGAAGATGCCGAGGCCCACGAAATGGGCCCAGCCCTGCCGGCGGTGCCAGCTGACGATCATGGTCCAGGCGCCGGCCACCGCCACCATGCCCGCGGCACCGAGATACAGCATCAGGCCGAGGCCGCAGCGGTGCGCATACGGCCACTGGAGGACCGCCGCCGCGACCAGGATGCCCAGCGCGGCCCGCACCCAGGTCGTCAGGACGGTCCGCCGGGAGAGCGCGCGGCCGGACGGGGCTGCGGGCGCCGCACCGCCCCGCTGCGCGGGGACGGAAGACGGCGCTCCGCCCCCCTTGGCCATCACCTTGTCGATGGCGGCGAGTTCCTTGTCCCAGTCCCTCGGCTGGTCGCTCACGAAGGCTCCCGCGTCAGGCCGTAGCGCTCGATCTTCTTGTACAGGTTGGAACGCGGCATGTCGAGCGCGCGGGCGGTCTCGGAGACGTTCCAGTCGTGCTGGCGCAGCTTGGCGGCCAGGAACACCTTTTCCGCCTCCAGCTTGAACGTCTCGAAGGTCGGCGCGGTGAAGGGATCGTCCGGATTGACGGCGCCGGCCCCGGCCGACTCGCCGCCGCTCCCGAGGATCCGATCCACGTCGGCGCCCGTCACCGACTTGCCGGGAGCAAGGATCATCAGCCGCTCGACGGCGTTCCGCAACTCGCGGACGTTGCCCGGCCAGGGGCGGCGCTGCAGGCGCACGACGGCCTCGGCGTCGAACTGCCGGGACGGCACCACGGCCGCCTCGGCGATCCCCTTCGCGAAAAACGCCACGAGTTCCGGGATGTCCGCGGCCCGTTCCCGGAGCGGGGGCACGACGATCGGCACCACGTTCAGGCGATAGAGGAGATCCTCGCGGAATCGCCCGGCGGCGATCTCCGCCTCGAGGTCCTTGTTGGTGGCCGCCAGCACCCGGACGTCCACCTTCATCGACTTGGCGCCCCCGACCCGGGTCACTTCCCCCTCCTGGAGCACGCGCAGCATCTTGGCCTGCGCCGGCAGCGAGAGGTCGCCGATTTCGTCCAGGAAGAGGGTGCCGCCATCGGCCAGCTCGAACTTGCCAGGGCGGTCGGCGAAGGCGCCGGTGAACGACCCCTTCATGTGCCCGAAGAGCTCGCTCTCGATCAGCTCGCTCGGGATGGCGGCGCAGTTGACCTCGATGAACGGACCCTGCCGGCGGGGACTCGCCGCGTGGATGGCGCGCGCTACCAGCTCCTTGCCGCTGCCGTTCTCGCCGGTGATCAGCACCCGGGCGGCGGTCGGCCCGACCTTGTCGATCAGGGCCCGCACTCCATGAAGCGCCGGACTGGAGCCGACCATGGCATGCGCCTGGTCCGCGGCGCGCTTGAACCGCTGGTTCTCGGTGGCGAGCACCGACAGGTTGAGCGCGTTGCGGACCGTGACCAGCAGCCGGTCGCTGTCGAGCGGCTTCTCGAGGAAGTCGAAGGCGCCGCGCTGTGTCGCCTCGACGGCGGTGGCGATGGTGCCGTGGCCGGAGATCATCACGACGGTGGCGGTGGGATCGAGCTCGCGGAGCCGGGTCAGGGTGTCGAGGCCGTCGAGACCGGCCATCTTCACGTCGAGGAAGACGAGGTGTGGACGAAACTCCGGATAGACCGTGAGCCCCTCCCCGCCGGAGCCGGCGACGCGGACGTCGTGTCCCTCGTAGGCCAGCACTTGCTTGAGGGCGTCGCGGACGCCGGCTTCGTCGTCGATGACGAGGATTCGATGCGCGGTCATGGTGGTGAACCTGAAGAATACAAGGTCACGCCGCCGGGATACACCCGCACCCCGCCGATGCCCGGCGGGATCACGATGGGGACGGCGCCGTCGCTTGTCTTGCCCGCCACCAGCCCGACGATCCGCGGAACCATCTCGCGCGGAAACTCGAAGTCACGGGCCCTGAACGCGTCCACCCGCCACTCGGCGCGGCCCGGGTCGGTCACCAGGACCGTCCCCGCGGCGGTGATCGGCTCCCAGTCGGCGAGAGCGCCGGCCAGCGGCCCCAGCACTTCCCGCGGGACACCGGCCGTCCGGATCCGGGCCGCCACCACGATGCGCCCGTCGCCGAGCGTCACCGCGAGCGAATCGAGGTCCTCCCGTACCCTCCGGTCGAGCCCGGCGCCGATGAGCGACGCCATTTCGGACGCCGTCAGTACCACCGAGTCGGCGCGCCACCCGTTCAGGCTGTCGATCTTGGAGGTGGCCGACTGCAGTGCCGCCTCCCCGGGGCGACCGGTCTCGCCCGGCGCGGTGGCAGGCGGCCGGTCGGTGAGCCGGCGCCAGTATGCCGAGATCCGGTCCCGCTCCGTCCAGCCGAAGTAGAGGAGTCCGGCCACGATGAGGAGGCCAAGCAGCCGGAACGGCAACGAGAGGCAACCGAGCATTCAGGAACCGGCCGGACCCGCGGCGACCGGCAACAGGCTGCCGCGGCGGTAGCCGCGCTCGTCGAGTTCCGCGCCCGCGAACCCCAGGGCGCGCAGGCGCTCCGACACCTCCGCCCAGCGCGCCTCGACGAGCGGCCGCTCCGCCGGCAGGACCTCGACACGCGCGAGCTCCCCCAGGTGGCGCACCCGCACGTCGCCGACGACTCCGCACCCCCGGATGACCGCTTCCGCGCGCTCGACCTGCCGGAGTCGCCCGGGCGTGACCGAGAGTCCGTACTGGATCCGGCTCGAGAGGCAGGGTGCGGCCGGGGCGTCCCATGTTGGCAGCCCCAGCTCGCGTGCCGCCTCGCGCACGTCGGTCTTGGTCCAGCCCAGCTCCACGAACGGCGAGTGCACCCGCTTGGCGGCACCGGCGGCGGCCCCCGGCCGGTGCTCGGTAAGGTCGTCGAGATTCGTGCCGTCGAGCAGGTACTCGAAGCTCCGCTCGGCGGCGACGGCGCCGAGCACCCGCCAGAGCTCCGACTTGCAGAAGAAGCAGCGATTCAGGGGATTGGCGGCGTAATTGGGGTCGGCCAGCTCGTGGGTATCCACCTCGAGGAGCGGCACGCCGAAGCGCGCCGCGAGCTCCACCGCGGTGCGCCACTGCACCTCCGGATACGATGCGCTTCGCCCGATCACGGCAAGGAACCTCGAGGGACCCAGCCGCCGTGCGCCGACGACGGCCAGGACCGCCGAATCCACCCCGCCGGAGTAGCCGAGGACCGCGCTCGACAGTCCGTCGAGATGAGCCTCAAGGTGTTTCACAGTAGCCATCGCGGAAAAGTAGCGCATATCTTACCGACGTGCCCACACCCATTCCGTCGCACGAACTCACCTTCCGCGCCACCCGGGCGGGCGGGCCCGGCGGCCAGCACGTGAACACCTCGTCCACCCGCGTGGAGCTGTGGTGGGACGCGCTCGGCTCGCCGAGCCTGACGGAGGCGGAGCGCGCGCTGCTCGTGGAGGCGCTCGGGCACCGCCTCGACGGCGACGGATGGCTCCGGCTGGTCTCGGCGGGCACCCGGAGCCAGCTCAAGAACCGGGAGGCGGTGACCGAGCGCTTCCACACGCTCGTCGCGGACGCGCTGATCCCGCCCAAGCGGCGGCGAAAGACGAAGCCGCCGCGCTCGGCGGCGGAGCGGCGGCTCAAGGAAAAGAAGCGGCGCTCCGCCACGAAGGCAGAGCGCCGCCGGCCGCCGGGCGACCACTAGTCCCTACGGCTGCGCCGGTGGGGCCTTCCCCTTGGCGAAGTCGCCGGCTGTGATGACGGTCATCCGCGACGGATTCACGAAGGCACGGAACCCGGCGCTCACCTGGGCCGGGGTGAGCGCGCCGATGGCCGACTCGAGCGTGGCGTCCCACTGCATCGTCCGGCCGAGGAAGAGCCGTTCGGTCAACTGCCCGGAGAGCTGGCTGTCGTCGGTGCGGGCCAGCTGCAGCTGCTGCAGGTACCCCGCTTTCCCCTTGCTCACTTCCTCCGGCGTGAAGCCCGCCGGCCACTGCACTGTCGGTCACCTCCCGGAACGCCGTGACCACCTTGCCGGTGTTCTCCGGGGCCGAGATCGCGTAGACCAATAGTTGCCCCGCCTGGTCCTCGGGGCTCACCTCGAGCGCGCTCCCGGCCCCGTAGCTCAGCCCTTCCTCCTGCCGCATGCGGACGATCAGCCGCGAATCGAACGCCGACCCGCCGTAGATGTAGTCGCCGATGGCCAGTGCGGGATACCCGGGATCCGACTCGCTCAGCGGCAGGTTGGTGCCCGCGAGCAGGATCGCGTTGGCCTTGTCGGGCGTCTCGATCTGCTCGGTGACAGCCGGCTTGTCGGCGTAGAGCTCGGGGATCCGCGCATAGGCGGCGGGGCTCTTCCAGGTGCCGAAGACCTCGGCGAGCGCGGCCGACGCCTCGCCCGGATCGAAATCACCGACGATCGCCGCCTCCCCCGCCCCGACCCCGTAGAACTCCACCCAGAACCGCTTCGCGTCGGCCACGGTCACGGCCTGCGTGTTGGCGATCCGCTCCTCGATGGTGCTCACGTACCGCGGATGCCCCGGCGCGTAGGCCTGCGTGGCGCGGGCCAGCGCGGTCTGCGCCAGCGCGATCGGATCGGTCCGCTGTGACTCCAGCGCCGCCAGTCGCTCGCGCTGCAGGGTGACGAACTCCGTCGAGTCGAAGCTGGCCTGCCGGAGGACCTCGCCGGCCAGGCGGAGGACGGCCGGAAGATTGGCCCGGACCGTGGTGAAACTCACGGTGACCCCTTCCGCCGTGCCGCGCAGGCCGACCTGCGCCTTGAGGCGGTCGAACTCGTCCTTGAGCTGCAGCCGGGTGTGCGCCGTGGTGCCGCGCATGAGCATGGCGCCGGCCAGCGAGGCCGTCGTGGCCTTCCCGGAGAGCCCCTGCTCCGTCCCGAAATGCAGGCGGATCGTCCCGCTCACCGTCTGGCCGCGTGTGGCCTTCGGGAGCAGGGCCAGCTTCATGCCGCTGGGCAACTCGCTCCGCACGGTGCGGGCGTCGATGTTGGCCGGCGTCGGGTCGAAGGCCTCGCCCGCCGTCATCGTCGTATCGCCCTTGTAGTCCTTCACCAGCGCGGCGATGTCGGGCACCGGGGGGATGTCCGCACGGTCGGGCTTGTCGGTCGGGAGGAACACGCCGAACGTCCGGTTGCTCGGCTTCAGGTAGGCCGCCGCCACGCGCTGCACGTCGGCCGGGGTGACGGCCCGGACCCGGTCGCGGTTGATGAAGATGAGCCGCCAGTCCCCACGGGAGGCCCACTCGCTCAGCGCCACGCCGACCGCATCGGTCTGGGTCAGGCTCAATTCGATGTTCTTGAGGATGGTCTGCTTGGCGCGGGCCACCTCCTCCTCGGTCGGCGGGCGCTGGCTTGCGGAATCGAGCGCCGCGAGGAAGGCAGCCTGCGCGACGGCCAGCGTGTCCTCCCGCCGCAGCTGCGCTCCGGCCAGGAGCAGGCTTGGCTGATACAACTGGTAGGTGGTGGACCAGACGGCGGCCGCGCGCTTCGTTTCCACCAGCGCCTGGTAGAGCCGCCCGCTCGGCGCCGAGCCAAGCACCTGCGCCAGCACCAGCACCGGGGCGAAGTCGGAGTCGGATCCGGCGGGCACGTGATAACCGGCCATCAGGATCTGCTCGTCGCCCACCCGGCGCAGCGTGACGCTCCGCTCGCCGTCCTGCACCGGCTCGACGGTGTAGGTGGGCCAGAGGCGGTTGTCGCCCTCCCGGCTGGGACGGGGAATCGGCCCGAAGAGCTGCGCGATCCGCTTGAGGACGGCGGCCTCGTCGAACTTGCCCGCCACCACGAGGATGGCGTTGTCCGGCTGGTAGTACTTCCGGTAGAAGCCCTTAAGCCGCTCGATCGGCACGTTCTCGATGTCGGACCGGGCGCCGATGGTGGAGTTCCCGTAGTTGTGCCACAGGTAGGCGGTCGAGAACAGCCGCTCCTCGAGGATTCCCTGCGGCGAGTTCTCTCCCATCTCGAACTCGTTCCGGACCACCGTCATCTCGGACTCGAGGTGCGCCTTCGACACGTACGAGTTCACCATCCGGTCGGCCTCGAGGTCGAGCGCCCATTCGAGGTTCTCGGGAGTGGCCGGGAAGGACTCGAAATAGTTCGTCCGGTCGTACCAGGTGGTTCCGTTGAAGCTGGCTCCGTGCGCGGTCAGCTCCTCCCCGATCTCCGGATGCCTGGTGGACCCCTTGAAGAGCAGGTGCTCCAGCAGGTGGGCCATGCCGGTCTCACCGTAGTTCTCGTGCCGGGAGCCCACCAGGTAGGTGATGTTGACCGTCACGACCGGCTTGGTTTGGTCGGGCAACAGCAAGACCTGAAGCCCGTTCGGAAGGCGGTACTCGGTGATCCCCTCCACCGTGGCCACCTTGACCGGCGTCGGTGCTGGAGCCGCGGCGCGGGCAGGCCGGGCAGGCTTGGCGGCCGGCTGCTGCGCGTCGAGCGTGGCCGCGGCAAGCAGGGCAAGGATGGGGAGGGCGAGACTGACGCGGTGGAGGAACGGCGTACGCATGTGGAGCTCCAAAGTATCAGAGAGCAAACGGCGGCGACCCCGGGAATAGAAATCGGGAGCGCCGCCGAAGCAAACCGGGGCGCCGGGCCTACGGAACGACGACCGTCACCGGGAAGGGGCCGAAGCTCAGGTCGTCCGCCGCGGCCTCATGGCCCCAGCCGACGAGGACGGTCCCGGCCCCGGCCCCCGCCTGGGCGGTCACGTCAAAGGCATAATGGTTGTCGACCAGCATGACCGGGGTGGCCAGGGCGCCAGGCGTGAAGTTCAGCGCGGCAAAGTGATCGAGCTCCGTGCCGAGGATCTCGTCGCCGTCGTCGTGGTAGAAGCGAACCTCGACCCGGGTGACCGCATCCGCCTCGAGGAGGAGGTTCGCGCTCACGTCGACGTCGTTCACGAACAGCTTGGCGGAGGCGGGCGTGTGGTCGTGCGGAGCGGCGGCCTCGTCGTCGCTGCAGGCGCCCAGCGAGACGACCGCGAGAAGCGCCGACGGAAGCAGAAGCCGAGTCAGGACGCGGCGGGCAGTACGAGCGTGCATGGTCAGATCTCCTTGGGGAAGAATTGGGACAAACCGATCAGTTCGGGCGAAGGAAGCGCACCGACACGAGCAGGCTCCGCGGTGCGCCAGGGTTGATGTATCCGGAGGCGCGGATCTCCGGGTACTTGGTGTCGAACAGGTTGAGCAGGTCCACGTCGAGGCTGGTCGTCGCCCCGAAGGCGATGGAGCCACCGACGTCCACCACGGCGTACGGCTGGGTCGAGACCCCCGGCTCACCGATGGGAGTGAAGGGACCGGTGAACCGGGTGAGCAGGTAGGTCGAGAGGCCGTCCTTCCAGATGTACTCCGCGCCGACCCTTCCGAAATACTCCGAGACCCCGGGCACCGCGTCGCCGGGCTGGAGCGGCTCGTCGTGGAAGTTCGGTCGCACCGGTGGACGAAGCGTCCCGAGATCAAAGGCGACGTCCACCGGCTCCGCGATGCCGGTGACCTCGGCGTCATTGAGTGTCCCCGACGCCTGGAGCGTCAGCCGCCCGCCGATGAGCAGCGCGGCCGTCATGGACACGCCTCGGCGCCGGCTGGTGCCTGCAGCGAGGACGTCGAGCGAGACCGGGTCCTTGATCCGCTCGTTGGCGGTGTTGAACTGGAAGAACGAGAGGCCGAGCTGGAGGGACCCGGCATTGTACTCTGCGCCGATCTCGCCAGCCCAGGCGGTCACCAGCGGGCGGCTCGGATCGCTGATGACGCCGACGGGTCCGCGGAAGCCGCGCGCCAGCGAGGCCAGCAGCATGACCCGGTCCGAGGCCAGGTAGCTCGCGCCGAGCTTCGGGCTCACCACCGGGTCGGTCGCCTCCTGCCAGTCGGCGAGGGAATCGAGCAGGTTGAGGCTCTGGTAGTTGACCAGGTCGCCCCGGAGGCCGAGGTCATAGAGGAACCTGGGACCCAGCATTCCGCGCCAGCGCGCGAAGAGCCCGATCGCCTGGTACCGCCCTTCGTCGGCCTGTTCCGCCGACACGGATTCGCGCTGCACCGTTTCGTCGAGCGTGTAGCTCGTCCAGTCCGCCCGTCCGCTGGCGCCCAGGCTGAACTCGCCGTCATCGGTCGCCCGGTTGACGAGGGCCTGAAAACCGAGCGCCTCCCGGTCGTCTCCCTCGGCGGTCTGGCGGAGAATGTTGTCCTCCGGGAGCGTCAGGTAGACGGTGGACTGCGCGAGCTGGCCCCAGAGCTGGGCATCCAGCGTCGTCTTTGGGCCGAGGGGCAGCCCGTACCGCAGCGTCCCGATGTACCGCTGCCCGTCGCCCCCGTCGGTCGTATCGGTGGCCGCCTCGAGCTCGCCCTGATTGTACCGATCCACCGGCACGAACCCCGGCGAGTTCCATTTCGAGCCGTAGAGGTACAGCCCACCCTCGAGCCGGCCGGCGCCAACCGAGCGCCAGCCGCGCAGGACGCCGTTTCCAAGCAGATAGTCGGCGTTCTGCCGCCACCCCTCCTCGCTCTGGCCCGCAAGCGAGACGAGCATCCCCGACCCCGGCCGGTGAAATCCGCCCGTCACCCAGCCGCGCACGTCGCCGAACGTGGTTGCCGCCAGCGAGCCGGCCGAGCCGGTGGCATCGGCAGCGGTGTACGTCTCCACGACGCCGCCCAGCGCGAAATCCCCGTAGAGCGGACTCGCCGGCCCGTGGATGACCCGCGTCGTCGTCAGCGCCCCGGTCGAGAGAATGCTCCAGTCGGCGTATCCCTCGACATGGCCGTGGATGGGGAGGTTGATCGGGACGCCATCGAGCACCAGGAGCACGTCGGACGAGTGGTCCGAGGTGAACCCGCCGATCACGACGTTGGACGCGAAGCCGGGACCCTGCCCCTGCTGGTGCACCTCGATGCCCGCCGACCGGCCGACGAGGTCATAGGGGTTCGAGGCCGGTGCGCGCTGGACCGCTTCCTTGCTCACCTCGACCGTGGATACAGGGGGCGCGATCGCGAGCTCACGCCGGCCGGTGACGGTGACGGGGGTGACGACCGTGATCTTCGTAGTGTCCACGCGCGGAGGCGCCGGCTCCTGCGCCTCGACCGGACTCGCCGCCACGGCGCACGCGCACGCGCACGCCCCGAGCGCCGAACGGAGCGCACGGTTCGTGAAATTCGCGGTGATGCGATCGCCAAGCGACATTGAACGCCGAGTCCCGTCGCCGCCGACGCCCCCGGTTCCTCAGGAACCAGAAGGCGTCGGCGGCAGCAACGATTGTCTTCCCCGGTGAGAGCCGGAGCGCGTGGAGCTGTGGATTTTGAGAGTGGGGCCGATTCCGAGCGACGGCGCTCGAAGCTCAGCCGAGGTGGGCGGGAGGAGCGGTCGAAAAGGGGTTCAGGTGGTCCGGGTGGGGAACGGCGGCCGCCTCAGCGGCGATCGGCTCGCCGTGGTGAGACGACGGCGGCGACACCGCCACGTCGGCGATTGTCGGCGAGGGAATGGCGGCCACCGAGGCGAGCGCACAACTCCCGAGGCACTGGCAGTCGGCTGGCGCATCCTGGTTCTGGTGATCCGGATGATGGGCGCCGTGGACCGCGTGCTCGTCCCCCGCCCCGGCGGCGGCAGCGCTCGCCATCGCCTTCGGGCAGGAGTGCAGGATGGCGGGCGCGGCCATGACCAGGCCGAACCAGAGCGCCATGCCCCCCGCGAGGGACCGCGACCAGTACCCCATGCTTCGCATGGGGATCAATGTACTCATGACTGGCGGGGCCGTCCATCAACCGGACGCCGCGGCCTCCCCTGCCCGCCGCGCAGGCTCCGCGGTGCCCTCGGGCGCCCGGCGGCGGTCCAGGGTGCGGTATTGAATCGCCTCCCCCACATGTGTCACGCCGAGCTCGGCGTCTCCGGCCAGGTCGGCGATGGTCCGGGCGATCTTGAGCACCCGGTGGTAGGCCCGCGCGGACAGGCCCAGCCGTGCCACCGCCCGACGAAGCAGGAGTTCGACGGGCTCGGTCAACCGACAGAAGCGCCGGATTTCGCGCGCCGTCATGTGCGCGTTGGCGTAGAGGCCCGGCATCCCCGTGAAACGCTCTCGCTGCCGCTGGCGCGCACCCTCCACACGGGCGCGCACGACCAGGCTCGTCTCCTCGGGGGCGGACGACGCGAGGTCCCGATAGGCGACCGCGGGCACCTCGAGATGGATGTCGATCCGGTCGAGCAGCGGCCCCGACAGCCTGGCCAGGTAGCGCTCGACGTGCATCGGCGTGCAGTGGCAGCGGTGCCCTGGGTCGCCGAGGTACCCGCAGGGGCAGGGATTCATGGCGGCGGCCAGCATGAAGCGCGCGGGATAGCTGAGGCTGATGGCGGCGCGGCTCAGCGTGACGGCCCCATCCTCGAGCGGCTGGCGGAGGACCTCGAGCACGTTGGTCCGGAATTCAGGGAGCTCATCGAGGAAAAGCACCCCGCCGTGCGCGAGACTCACCTCGCCCGGTCGCGGCGACGACCCGCCCCCGATCAACCCGGCGTCGCTGATGGTGTGATGCGGACTGCGGAACGGACGCACGGTGCAGAGCGACTGCCCCGGCGCGAGCAGCCCCGCCACACTGTGCACCTTGGTGGTCTCGAGCGCCTCGTCGAGCGACATCCCCGGCAGGATGGATGGTAGCCGACGCGCAAGCATGGTTTTCCCCGCCCCAGGCGGCCCGACCAGCAGGATGTTGTGGGCCCCGGCTGCCGCCACCTCCAGCGCCCGCTTGGCGCCGGCCTGCGCCCGGACGTCGGCGAAATCCACCACGTCCGCCGCCCGCTCGGCCATGAGGGCGCGGACATCCACGCGAATCGGCCTCAGCCTGGGTCCGTCCCCGAGGTGTTCGCAGACCTCCGTCAGCGACCGGGCACCGCGCACTTCGATCCCCTCGACGACCGCCGCCTCCGGCAGGTTGGCGGCCGGCAGGATGACGCCGCGGAGACCGGCCTTCCGGGCCGCGAGCGTCATCGAGAGGGCGCCCCGCACCGGCCGGAGATCCCCCTCGAGGCCGACCTCCCCCAGGATCAACTGTTCCGCCAGCCCCCCGGCGTCGAGCTGTTCGCTGGCCGCCAGGATGCCCAGGGCGATCGGCAGGTCGAAGCCGGATCCGTCCTTTCGGACGTCGGCCGGGGCGAGATTGATGGTGATTCGCTTGAGGGGGAAGTTGTACCCGGCGTTGACGAGCGCGGCGGTGACCCGCTCGCGCCCCTCCTTGACGGCGCCGTGCGGCAGCCCGACGGTGGCCACGGAGGGGAGGCCGTTCGTGATATCCACCTCGACTTCGACCAGGTAGGCGTCGATGCCGAGGACGGCGGCGGAGCGGATCCGGGCAAGCATGCGGGCGGCACCTCCATGGAGTGCTCCACGGTAGCGCCGCCCGTCGCCGTCGCCTCATCGATACACACGAGGCGAGGTGCCGATTTCCGCGTCAGGGCAGTCGCGTGCCCTCCGCCATCACATGGTCGTCCTTCCCGCGGATCACGAAGCTGGTCGCCCGCCCGTTGGAGAGCGAAAACTCGGTGACGAGGTTTGGTGCGGCGTCGAAGATGCCGTCATCCTCGAAGAACCCCGGGTAGAATGCGTCCTCGCCGATGGCGATCAGCACCGCGTGGTAGGGTGCGTCTTCGTCGTCCGGTACTTCCCAGTCCAGCAGCAGCATCTCCCTGCCGTAGGTCAGCTTCCACGTCTCCAACGGCGGAGGCGTGGAGTCCGCCTTGGCCGCGGCCGAATCCCTCGGAATCCAGCGGACGGAATAGTTCCCGACGAATCGCTCGGCCTGCGCCGCGGCCAGGGTGAGCGGGTGCGACGGCTGGACCGCGACGCGCAGGTCGACCGATCGGCCGGCCCACGCCATCTGGAGGGTGGTCCCGGTCATGCTGATATCGGGAAACGACCAGGTCAGTACTTCCGGCCCTGTCCCGCTATCCGGGGTCACCGCGAAACGGATCTGGCCGCTGTCAGGCTTCGGATGCGCCGTGTGAAAGAGCTTCGCCTTCGGGCTGAAGATGACCGTCCACTCCTTCGGCTGGACCTCCATCCACACCGAGTACTTGCCCTTGGGGAGGGCATGGCCGTCGACCGTGACATCCTTGGAGACGTCGAGCGTAGTGGCCCAGTTGGCACCCGGAGTCCAGACCTCGCCCCAGGTGACCAGCTTGCCGAAGACCGGCGACCGGCCCCGCACCCTGGGGCGACTGTACTCGACCGTGATCACGGTGCCGTCGATCGTCTGCGACACGGTGGCGAGTTCGCTCGCGCGCACCTGCGCGCGGGCCGAGCCCGGAAGCAGGAGGAGGGTCGTGAGCAGCACCGGCCAGGCCCTGGACTTCGTCATCAGGTCCCCCACTCAGGGATGTGTGAATTCACCTACTCGATCCTCGTGCCGTGGCCGATCACGTTGTCATTCGGCCCGCGAATGTCGAACCCGGTCGCCTTCCCGTCCACCACGGCGAACTCGAAGACGACGTCCGTCACCACGTCGTATAGGCTGCCGTCGACCATCGCACCGATATGAAACCAGTTCTCGGCGAGCGGGACGAGCGTCACGTCGGACCACACCTTGAACGGCGCGCCGCTCCAGCTCCCCGTCACCCGGCCATTCGCCGCACCGAGGCTCAGTTCGCTCTGGTTCGTCTCCTTGCCCCACCACAGCCGGTACTTGCCGACATAGCGCGCTCCGACCCCGGCGGCGAGAACCGGGATCTCGACCGGCGGCACCGTGATCTGGAGCGCCACGGACTTGCCGGCCCACGCCATCTGCAGCGTCGTGCCCGTGGGCGACACGGCGGGGAACGACCAGGTCAGGAGATCCGCCCCCTGGACGTCCGAGGGCTTCACGGGGAAGCGGACCTGTGCGCTATCCGGCTTCGGATGGGCCATGTGGAACAGCCGCGCCCGAGGGTCGAGGATGACGGTCCACTCCGTCGGCTGCACGTCCATCCAGACCGAGTACTTGCCCTTCCTGACCGGATGTCCGTTGATGGAGACATCGTGATCCACCTCGAGGGTGGTGGCCCAGTTGGCACCCGGCGTCCACACCTCTCCCCACGGGATCTGGCCGCCGAACATGGTCTCCCGGCCGCGCACGGCAGGCCGGCTGTATTCGACGGTGATGGTGGTGCCGTTCACCACCTGGAAGGCGCCGCCGCGCTCGCTGGCGCGCACTTGGGCCTGGCCGACTGCCGGCAGCGCGGCCACGGAGGCGGCCACGAGCATCCACACTTCAACGCGTCGCATGGGGTCTCCCCAGTGATGAGTCGTCTGGAATCCAGCGCGCCGTGAGGCGCGGGCAGCAGGGTCAACCGTAGCGGGCGTCGATCGAGGCGCGAATCTCGTCGAGCGTCTTGCCCGACTTGAAGAGGCGGGCGGCCAGCCGGCCCTCTCCCTGGCAGATCTCGCAGATCCGCGCCATGCCCGCCCCCTCGTAGCAGGAGAGCAGCGAGTAGAACCCCGGGATATCGGCGCAGCCGCAGTTGCAGCGGATGCCGTCCACGATCTGCGGGATCTCGCGCACCGCCTCGAAGGCCGTCTTGGCGGCCGGGTACTCGACGAGCTCGGAATCGGGCAGGACGTTCGCCGCGGTGATGCCGGGCCGAGGGGTGGGGTGCTTCGGGTCGCCGCGGCGGATGCGCGCGGTGGCCCAGAGTGGGCGGACGGCGCCGGCGGCGCCGGCGATGACGCCCGCGATCGCGACGAGGAATTGGCGCCGTGAAGAGCGGCTCAGGTGCTGCAGGGTGCCTCCGGGCGGTCCGGGGGTGACGTCGTGCGGACGCGCGACAGCGTGGGGAACACGATTCAAGATATGATACGAATCACGCCAGGTCCACCGTGACCACGGTCCCCCGCCCTTCCTCGCTCTCGACCTGGACCGTCCCTCCCCATCCTTCGACCAGCCGCTTGACGATCGCCAGCCCGAGCCCCGATCCGCTGGTCGTCGTGGAGAACCGCGGCTCGAAGATGCGCGGCAGCAGGTCCGCCGGAATCCCCTGGCCGTCGTCGTGGATCTCGATCCGGTTCGGCAGCACCTTGACGAGGATATGGCGGGCGCCGGCGTGGCGGGCGTTCTCGAGGAGATTCACCAGTACCTCCTTCACCTCGTCCGGGCGCGCGCTGCCCCACGCCGCGGGGTCCGACTCGAGTCCGACCTCCGTCCCTTCCCCCGCCAGCCGATAGAGCTGGACGACCTCGTTCACCACCGGGGCAAGCCGGGTCTGGTCCGGTGCAACGGCCGGGCCGGCGGGGGCGGCGAAGCGGCTGAAGGCCCGCGCAATGGTATCGAGCCGCTCGATCTCGGCGAGGATGCGCTCCGCCGTGTCGTCTAGCGCCGCGCCGAGCATCTCGGGGCGCTCCCGGTGCACCCGTCGCAGGTGCTGGATCCCGAGCCGCATCGGGGTCAGCGGATTCTTGATCTCGTGCGCCACCTGGCGGGCCATCTCTCCCCACGCCAATACCCGCTCCGCCCGGGACAACTCGGTCACGTCGTTGACCGCGAGCACGGCGCCGCCGAACTCCGGCCCCAGCGGCGCGAGTGCGAACGCCAGCCGCCGGGCGCCGTCGCCGAGCTCCGCCTGCATCGGCGCCGCCTGCGGGTCCGCCAGGAAGGCATCCACGGCCGCGGCCAGCGCCGGCCACTCGCCCCGGAGCGCGCCGCCGAGGCTGTCCCCGACCGGGAGCGGACCGCCCAGGAGTTCCTCGGCGCGCGGATTCGCCACCAGCACCGCCCCCGCCGGACCGACACCCACCACACCGGTGGACACGGTCGCGAGGACGGCTGCCGTGGTGCGCCTCGATTCCTCCAGCGCCGCGCGGCTCTGCCGGATATCGGCCGTCATCCGCTCGAACGCGGCCACCACCGGCTCGAACTCCACGGGCGGCGCACCGGACGGCCTCGGCTGCGGCTCCCCGCGCCCGAGCGCAAGCGCCGCCCGCCGCAGGTCCGCCACCGGGCGGGCGAGCGCCTCGGCCACCGCGCGCGCGGCGGCGAGCGCCGCCACGAGGCCGATGACCGTGGCGAGCAGGAAGAACCACCCGAGGTCCGCCTGGCTGGCCGCCAGCCGAGTCCCTTCGCCGCTGCGGGGCGCCGCAAGCACGACGAGCTGGTCGGCGGGACCCGGCCGCTCGACCCGGTACCCGACCCGACCCCTCCGGCCGAGCAGCGGCTCGTCGGCGGCGGATTCGACCTCGCCCCCGAACGCCTGGGCCTGGAAGGCGTCCGGATCCTGCAGGGGTGCCAGGATCGCGAGGGCGGCCAGGACCGAATCCGTCGCCGCCACGAGGCGACCGCCGCGATAGACGGCCAGCTCCGCGCGGAATCGCGCCGAGAGCCGATCCAGCGTCCCCACCGCGGACGAGGCGGCGACCGATGGGTCGCTCGTGGCGGCGAGCACGTCGCGGAGCACCTCCGTGATCGCCTCGTCCCGCTGGTGATCGGCCTCGGCATTGAGCCGCGACACCTCCCACGCCGCGAAGCCGATGGCGGGAATGAGGAAGAACGCGGCGAGCGCAACCGCAACCCGGACCCGGAAGGAGCGTCGCATGCGCCGCCACGAAGGAACGGCCGGCGGGATCCCGGCGATCGCCTCCGCCAGCAGCCAGATCAGGGCCAGCACCGCGGCATCGAGCACGACCACGAGCCCGCCGCGCACCAGCAGCGGGAACGGCCCGCGGAGGTCCACCTCCGCGTGGGTCACTCGAACACCATCCGCCACGCGCACCGACCGCTCACCGTGGACGACCCATCCCTCCCGCTTCCAGCGGAGGCGCCGGGTATCGGGAGTCAGCCCCGGGGTGGACGGCGAGAGCGCGATTCGGTAGGGCGGTTCCCCCAGGGCGGTCGGGTCGAGAAGCGCGCCGAGCTGGTCGGCGGCGAGCAACCTGGTCTTCGGTCCGAGCGCCACCGTGAGCAGGTCGCCGGACACGAGCCGGAGCAGCAGGACCTGGTAGACGCCGGGAACTCCCTGCAGCGAAGCGATTCGCACGGAGTCCGTCGGCCCGAGACTGTCGACCAGGCTCGAGACCGTCCCCTCCGGCAGTTCGAGCGAGTCGAGGTTCAGCCGCGCCGTCACCGCCCCGTCGGGCCCGCGCAGCGCCAGGCGGACCGGGTACCCCTCGAGCCCCGCGCGCGCATGCAGCCAGCCTGCGTAGAGCTGCGACGCGTCGCGAGGGGGCGGTCCCTCGCGGAGCCTGGCACCGGCCCGGTCGAGGAGCGGGACCACGACCGGATCCACGGCGCGACCCAGCCGCATCGCGTCCTGCTGCGCGGCCTCGAGGCGGCTTTCCGTCATCGCGCCCCAGGTGAGGAGGGCGGCCGCACTCCCCGCCACTGCGGCGATCCCGGCGATCGTGGCGCCGCGCACCGCCGGCCGCGTCACCAGCACGAGGCCGGGCAGCCAGAGGAAGGTGTACCAGCTGTCCCACCCACGGACCCCCGGCTGCCAGACGTACAGCCCGACCGCGGCGGTGACCAGGGCCAGGGCCACGCCCAACCAGATCAGGGTCGGGCGCCCCTGGCGCAACGGCGCGCCGCGGAAGAACGCGGCGGCGAGCACGCCGAGTGCCATCGCGGCGAGGGCGAGCGCGAGCTGCCAGCCGAGCCAGGCTCCGAGCGACACGCCGTTCGGCGGTGGTGTGATCCCCCGGGCGAAGTACCGGAGCAGCACCGGGGCTCCGAGCAGGAGCAGGACGCCGAGGGGGAAGGAGTACCATCGGCGTCGGGGTGGATGGTTCCAGAGCGCGACCGCCAGGAGCGTGAGCAGGAGCGAGAGCGTGGCGAGCGCGCCGGCCGAGCTCCCCATCGGCCCGAGGGCCGGGCGGAAAAATGCCATCGGCGAGAAGAACGAATCGAGCCCCACGGCGGCGCCGACAGGCGCCCGGCCCATGAGCCCGACGCCAAGAATCAGCACGGCGTACCTGGCGACGGCATGTCCCGCCGCGACCACGGTCAGGATCAGGGTCAGGAGCAGGAGCCAGGCGGTCGCGCGCGCACCGATGGCCCGTGTGGAGGCGGTCGCGTCCGCAAGCTCGGGGGGAACCGGCTCGACGCTGAAGAGGAGGCGCGGTCCGGCGGTGGTGGGCTCGGAGTAGTCGAAGACGTCGGGATGATCGGGAGCCGTGCCGGCCGGATAGACGCGCAGCCCCACGCCGGTTCGCGCCCGGAAGTCCTCGGTGACCGACTGCACCCGCTCGGGCACGGCAGACGACGCCCAGACGACGACGGACCCGACGGCCCGGCGCTCGGCGGGCGCGTCGCGCGTGACCTCGAGCACCAGGTAGAAGGGATTGCTGGTCGTGGACACCGGCCGACCGTCTCCGCGCGGTGCGAGCCGATGGGAGCCGGCCCAGGCCTGGACGGCACCGGATTCGTCGAGCACCGCCACGCCGGCCTCGAGCGGCGCGCCCGACACCGCGCGATCCATCGCGCCGAACAGGCCCTCCCTGTCGGTGGGAGCGGCCGTCGCGTCGTCCGCCAGCCGGCTGGCGAGGAGGTACGCCGCGTGCAAGTCGCCCGCCAGCCGGTCCGTGGCACGCTCGACCCGTGCGCCCTGGATCGCGGGCCAGTCCGCCTCCAGCTGGCCGAGTCGCCAGTCGGTGAGCGGCGGAGCCAGCGCGAGCAGCGCGACCGTCGCGCCAAGCGCGCGGACGCGCCAACCGGTCCACGGCCTGAGGCCGACGAGGGCCACCACCGCGCCGGCCGAGAGCAGGATCATCCACGGAGTGGTGGGGGTACGCAACCACTCCCCGGCGGCGATGACGGAGAGGGCGACGCCAGCGAGCCACCATGGAAGCGGGGAGCGGTTCACCCGCGTATTATACGCAGGATGAGTTCGACTCCGCCCTGGCGGCTCAAGGAACTGGTCCCGGCCGAGGTGACCCGCTGCCTGGCTCGGCGGCCGACGCTGATCGTTCCCGTCGGCTCGACCGAACAGCACGGCGCGCACCTGCCGCTGGGCATCGACACGATCCTCGTCGAGCGGCTCGCCGACGATCTTTCCGCGCGCTTCGGCATCCTGCGGGCCCCGGCGGTCGAATACGCAGCCAATCGGGATCCGCACCGGCCCCGGCCCGGAAGTGCGCCGCTCGGCCGCAAGACGCTGCACCGGCTGATGAACGAGTTGATCGAGGCGTGGGAGCTCGGGAGCGGAGTCCGGGAGTTCGTGCTCGTCACCGCCGAAGGTCACGAGGCGCACCAGGAAGCGCTGAGCACCCTGCTGGTGACAGAGGCCCGCGTGCAGGTCGTGGACATCTTTTCCCTCGACTTCGGGGCGCTGCTGGAGCAGCCGGGCATCCCGGCGCACGGCGGCGAGCTGGACACCTCGCTGTGCCTCCACATCGCACCGCACCTGGTCCGGATGGAGGCCGCCGAGGACACGCCGCGTGCCAGGCCGTCGCTGGCCTCGGCCGACAAGGGGGCGCGCCTGTACGAGTTCATCCTGGACCGGATCGCGGTCCGTTGCCTGCACCAGGAGTCCTGATGCGAGCTGCAACCTTGGTCCTGACCCTGACCCTCTGCGGCCTCCCGCTGGCCGCGCAGCAAGGGGACCGTGGCGTGTTCGCCATTCAGCGCGGCGGGACCCCGCTGGGCCGCGAGGAGTTCACCTTCGCACCCGGCGAGGCGGGGGCGACGGGCGGCGGCATCCTCGCCTCGCTCGCCAGGTACCCAGCGACCGCCCCGACGGTCCAGATCCAGGCGATGGTCGAGGAGAGTTCGACGGGCGCACTGGTCGCGCTGCAGATCGACACCCGGCAGGCGAGCGGGGTCAGTCGCGTGTATGGCGCGGCCCTGAAGGACAACCTGACCATCCGCCAGACCACGTCGGCGGCGGAGTCGGTCCGCGAGTACCCCCGTGCGGCCGGCATCGTCATTCTCGACGACAGCGTCTTCGCCCTCTACCAGGCCGTGGCGCGGCGGGCCACGCCGGCGGGCGCGCGGCTGCCGGTGCTCTTTCCCCGTTCCGGACGCCGCGGGCAGGTCACCGCCACCCAGTCCGACCCGACGACCGTCGAGGTCAGCGGCGCCGTCATCGGGACGCTCACCGTCGATGCCACGGGGCGCCTGATGCGCGTGGTCCTTTCCGACGGGGTCTCCGCCATCCGCCAATCGAAGTAGCCTCGCCTCGCCCGCTGAAGTCCTTGTCTGGCATTATCTTCCGCCGGGTTCGTCCCAAGCTGAAACTCGTGGAACGCCCCCCTCGTAGGGGGCGCACGACTTTCATCACCCGTTCGAAATTCACTGGGGACTTCTTCATGACGCACTGGAAGCGGCTGCTCGTGCTCGGCCTCCTCGTTCCGTCCATCGCTGCGGCCCAGGAGCCCACGACGCCGGCACCGACGGCCAGCTTGCAACCCGCGCCGACGGCCGGGCTCTCGCTGGCGGACGCCTTCAGCACGGCCCTGGCCAAGAATCCTGACTACCAGCAGTGGCTCAACAACGAGAGCCCCGCGAGCCTGGCGGTGAAGAGCTCCTACTGGACCCTGCTGCCGAGCGCCAGTGTGTCCGGTGGCTTCAACTACACCGGTTCGGGCTCCTCGAACTTCGGCGGCACCAACGTCGTCAAGACTTCCGCCTCGGTCGGCTCGAGCTACAGCATCGACCTCGGCTGGACGCTGGACGGCCGGGTCCTCAACGCCCCCGGCCAGTCGAAGGCCAACCTCCGGGCCACGCAGGAACAGATCGCGGCGGCGAGGGTGTCGCTCCGGGCGGCCGTCCAGACCCAGTACCTGACCGTGCTCCAGACGAACGCGCGCATCAACGTGATCGTCCAGCAGGTGGGGCGGAACAAGGTGTTCCTCGACCTCGCCAAGGCGCGCTACCAGGTCGGCCAGGCGACGATGCTCGACGTCAGGCAGGCGGAAGTAACCCTGGGCCAGTCCGAGGTGGATCTGCTCGTGGCGCACCAGCAGAACGCCGACGCCCGGCTCGAGCTCTTTCGGCTGATGGGGGTGTCGGCGCCGGAGGGCTTCGAGCAGGTGACTCTGACCGATTCCTTCCCGGTGGTGGAGCCCGCCTACTCGCTCGACGACCTCCTTGCCACGGCCGCGCAAGTCAACCCGAACCTGCTCGCCGCCGAAGCGTCGTCCGAGGCCACCAAGTACAACCTGAGCGCGGTGAAGAGCGAATACTTCCCGACCCTCCGGGCCGGCGCGACCTGGGCCGGGTACACGCAGGAATACACCGACGAGAACTCGCTGCTCGACCAGGCGTACGGCAGCGCCTCGGCGACCGCGGCCAACTGCTCCTTCCAGAACGACGTCATCCGGGGCCTGACCTACGGTCCCGGCGGCATTCCCGGATACCCGAACGGCGGCATCATTCCCGACTGCAACGTGTACTCGGGGCTCAACCCGTCCGGTACCGCGCTGAATCCCGTGGTGTCGCAGCAAATCATCGACGCGAACAACGTCTTCCCGTGGAATTTCACCACCCAGCCGTTCCAGGTCTTCGCCGGCCTCTCGCTGCCGATCTTCAACGGCCTGCAGCGCGAGACCCGCGTGTCCGAGGCGAAGGCGCGCCGCGACGACGCCACCGAGCAGGCGCGGGCGCAGGCCCTGGCGGTGCGGACCCAGGTAACCAGCCGGTACCTCGCCATCGACGCGACGTACAAGGCGATCGCGGTGGCGGAGGCGAACCGGATCGCCGCCGCCGACCAGCTGCGCCTGGCGCAGGACCGGTACCGGCTGGGCCAGGGCACGGCGCTCGAGCTCTCCGACTCCGAGGGCGCGGTGCAGCGGGCCGAGGGCACCTACGTCGACGCCGTGTACGCATACCACAAGGCCGTGGCCGCGCTGGAAGAGGCGGTCGGGCAACCCCTTCGTCAATCCTGAGGATGACCATGTCACGTCGCACCAAGTTCGGACTCATCGCCGCGATCCTGATCGTCGTGGTCGGCGGCCTCTTCTTCCTGACCGCGGCCAACCGCAACAAGCGGGCGGTGGAAGTCCGGTTCGACACGGTCAAGGCGCAGGACCTGGTGGCCTCGGTGACGGCCAGCGGCCGGATCGAGCCGCAGACCAAGGTGGACATCAGCGCCGACATCACCGGCCGGATCACGCAGATCGCGGTCAAGGAAGGCGACTGGGTCAAGAAGGGGCAGTTCCTGCTCCAGATCGACCCGGCGCAGTACGAGGCCGCCGTCGCGCGGGCCGAGGCGATGCTCTCCTCGTCCACCGCCTCACAGGTGCAGGCCAAGGCCAACTACGACCAGGCCGAGCGCACGGCGAAGCGCGCCAAGGAGATCAGCACCAGCAGCCCGAACCTGATCTCCACCGAGGCGGTGGAGCAGGCCCAGACCTCGTTCGAGGTGGCCGCGGCCAACCTGAATGCCGCCAACGCCCAGATGGCGCAGAACCGGGCGACGCTGCAGGACGCGCGGGACCAGCTGGCCAAGACGCGCCTCATCTCCCCGCTCGACGGCCGCGTGACCCGGCTCAACGTCGAGGTCGGCGAGGTGGCCGTGCCCGGCACCTTCTCCCGCGAGACCGCGCTCCTCATGACGGTGGCCGACCTCTCCGTCATCCTGGCCAAGGTCCAGGTGGACGAGACCGACGTCGTCCGCCTCGCCCTCGGCGACTCGGTGCGCGTGACCATCGACGCCTTTCCCGACACGGCGTTCGTCGGCCGGGTGACCGAGATCAGCAACAGCGCCCAGTTGACGGCCACGGCCACGGCGGGCGGCTCGTCCGACCGCGCCGTGGACTTCGACGTCGAGATCACGCTGACGAACCCGCCGGAGGACATCCGGCCGGACCTGAGCGCGACGGCCAAGATCATCACCGACACGCGCACCCAGGTGCCGAGCGTGCCGATCATCGCGCTCACGGTCCGGCAGCACGAGGCGGTGCCCAACGAGAGCGTGCCGGCGGCGCCGGCGGCGGACTCCGCGGACTCCGCCGCGGGGAAGAAGATGCAGGACACCGAGGGCGTGTTCATCGTCCGCGGGGGCGTGGCCACCTTCACCCCGGTCAAGGTGGGCATCGCGGGCGAGGAGTTCTTCGAGGTGCTGTCCGGCGTGCAGCTGGGCGACTCGATCGTGGCCGGCACCTACCAGACGATTCGCGACCTGCAGGACAGCACCAAGGTCCGGGCCATGAAGGCCCCGGCGCCCGACGCGGAAAAGAAGTGATGAGCGACCTCGTCATCGCCGTCCGCGCGCTCACGCGGGCCTACGAGATGGGCGCCGAGGTGGTCCATGCGCTGCGCGGCGTGGACCTCGAGATCCGGCGCAACGAGTACGTGGCCATCATGGGCCCCTCCGGCTCCGGGAAGTCCACGCTCATGAACATGATCGGGTGCCTCGACACGCCGTCCAGCGGGGAGTACTGGCTGAGCGGGCAGGAAGTGTCCCGGATGGGCGACGACGCCCTGGCCCGGGTGCGGAACCGGGAGATCGGGTTCGTCTTCCAGACGTTCAACCTCCTGCCCCGCGCCACGGCGCTGCACAACGTGGAACTGCCGCTGGTCTACGCGGGCACGAACGCCCGCGACCGGCGGGCGCGGGCCGAGGAGGCGCTGGCGCGGGTCGGCCTGGCCGACCGGATGCACCACCGCCCGAACGAACTCTCCGGCGGCCAGCGCCAGCGCGTCGCCATCGCGCGCGCCTGGTCAACCGGCCCGCCATCCTCCTGGCCGACGAGCCGACCGGCAACCTCGACAGCACGACGAGCGAGGAGATCATGCGGGTCTTCGCCGCCCTGCACGCCGAGGGGCAGACGGTGGTCATGGTCACGCACGAGCCGGACATCGCGGCGCACGCGGCGCGGGTCGTGATCCTGCGCGACGGCCGGGTGGCGAGCGACGTCCTCAACCAGCCGCGGGCGGCCTGAGCCGATGCCGATCTGGGAAGCGGTCACGATGGCCCTCCGGACGATCCGGGCGCAGAAGCTGAAGAGCTTCTTCTCCCTGATCGGCGTGCTGATCGGCGTCATGTTCCTGATCGCGGTGGTCTCCATCGTGCAGGGCATGAACGTCTACATGGAAGACCAGTTCGCCAACCGGCTCATCGGGCTCAACACGTTCCAGGTCCGGCAGCGGCCGAGCATCAGCACCGGCGACGTGCCGCGCGAGGTCTGGATGGGCTGGCGGCGCCGGCCCCGGATCACCTACGCCGACGCGGAGTACCTGAAGGCACGGGTGACCACGCCCGCCACGATGGCGATGTTCTGCTCCGACCGGATGGCGCTCAGCTACGACGGGAAGAAGGCCAAGGACATCGACCTGGTCGGCACCGAGGCGGGCTACTTCCAGATCAAGAACTACGAGGTGGTCAACGGCCGCGCCTTCACCGCGCAGGAAGTGCGCGCGGGGCGGACGGTCGTGGTCCTGGGCGACCTGGTGGCCGAGAAGCTGTTCCCGGGACAAGACCCGGTGGGCAAGGACGTGGTCATCGAGGGCCTGCCCTACCGGATCGTCGGCGTGGTGGCCAAGCAGGGCAACCTGTTCGGCATCTCGCTGGACAAGTTCGCCGTCATGCCGTACACCGCGCCGGCCCGGCGCTACATCTGCCCCATCAACATCCTCGACGACCTGCAGATCCAGACCGCCGGGCCCACCGAGATGCAGGCGGCCATGGCGGAAGTCGAAGCGCTGATGCGGGCGCGGCGCGGCCTGAAGCCGGGCCAGGAGAACAACTTTCACCTGCAGACCGCGGAAGGCGCGCTCGAGGGGTGGAAGCGGATTTCCCGGGTGCTCTTCATGGCGCTGCCGGGGCTGGTGGCCATCTCCCTCGTGGTCGGCGGCATCGTGATCATGAACATCATGCTCATGGCGGTGTCGGAGCGGACGCGGGAAATCGGCATCCGGAAGGCGCTGGGCGCCAAGCGGCGGGACATCCTCGCCCAGTTCGTCGTCGAGTCGGCCACCCTGTCCACGGTGGGCGCGGCGTTCGGGATCGGCGCCGGCATCACGCTCGCCTTCGTCGTCCGCGCGCTCACGCCCGCTCCCGGCGGCCGTCGCCCCCTGGTCGATCTTCGTCGGCGTGGGGCTCGGCATCGCCGTCGGCATGGTGGCCGGCGTGTACCCGGCCACCCGGGCCAGCCGGCTCGACCCCATCGTGGCGCTTCGCGCCGAATAGCGGGGAGACTCCGTGTCCCAGACGTTCAGCCGCGCCGTCGAAGGCATCGGCATCGCGCTCGACTCCCTCCGGGCCAGCAAGGTCCGCGCGGCCCTGACCATCCTCGGCGTCGCCATCGGCGTCATGGTCGTCATCGCCATGGCGTCCGCCATCACCGGCATCAACCGCGCGCTGACGAAGGAACTGGAGTCGGCGGGCCCGCGGACGTTCTTCGTGGAGCGGTACTTCCAGGGCGGGCTGAACATCTCCGACGGGTCGGACGAGCTGTCGCCGTGGCGGCGGATGCCCTGGATCACCGTGGCGGAGGCCGAGCTCATCCGGCAGCTCCCCGCCATCCAGGACGTGTCGGTGCAGGAGTTCACCAGCGGCCCGGTCAAGTACGAAGACGTGGACCTGACGAGCGTGCAGGTGGCGGGCTTCGGCCCGGCCTGGGTGTACGTGACCGGCGGCCAGATCGTGGCCGGACGAAGCTTCACCGCCTCGGAATACTCGGCGGGTTCGCGCGTCGCGGTCATCAACGACAAGCTGGCGGAGACGCTCTTCCCCGGCCTGGACCCGATCGGCAAGACGATCAAGATCTTCGGGCTGCCGTTCGAGGTCATCGGCCTGCATGTGGAGGCGGCCTCGCTCTTCGGCGGGGGCGACAACGCCCGGCTGGCCATCCCGCACACCACCTTCGAGAAGGTGGCGGACTACTGGAAGGGGTGGATGGACATCGCGGTCATGCCGGTCGAGGGCGTCACGGTGGACGAGGCGCAGGACCAGGTGGTGACCGCCCTCCGCGCCAGCCGCGGGCTGAAGCCGAGCCAGGAGAACAATTTCGCCATCCTGACACAGGAAAAGATGCTCGAGACGTTCGACAAGATGACGGGGGCGTTCTTCCTCGTGATGCTGGCGCTGTCGAGCGTGGGCCTCATGGTGGGCGGCGTCGGCGTCGTGGCCATCATGATGATCTCCGTGACCGAGCGCACCCGGGAAATCGGCGTCCGGAAGGCGCTCGGCGCCACCCGCCGCGAGGTGCTCTTCCAGTTCCTGGTGGAGGCCGCCACGCTGACCCTGGTCGGCGGCGTCGCCGGAATGCTGCTCGGCGGGCTCATCGCGCTCGCCATCAACAAGCTGACTCCCATCCCCGCGGCCGTGCCGCTCTGGTCGGTGGTGGTGGCGCTCCTCGCCTCCATCGTGACCGGCATCCTGTTCGGGATGTACCCCGCCAACAAGGCGAGCAAGCTGGATCCCGTCGAAGCGCTGCGATACGAGTAACCGGCTGGGCAGCGGGGCAGCGGGGCGGTTGGGCCGGCCCCCCTGCCCCCCTGCCCCGCCGCCCCGCTAAGTTTCCCCATGCCCGTCCGCGAAGCATTCCGGCTCGCCCTCCAGTCCATCCTCAGCAGCAAGCTGCGGTCGTTCTTCACGCTCCTCGGGATCATCGTCTCCGTCGGGTTCCTGGTGGCGGTCGTCGCCATCATCCAGGGGATGAACGCCTACGTGAAGGAAAACATCACCGGCGCGGTCATCGGCACGAACGCCTTCCAGGTGCGGCGCGATCCGGTCGCGTTCGGCCTGATGGATGACGACGAAGTGCGGGCCATCGCCAAGCGGCCGCTGGTCACGATGGACGACGCCGAGGTCGTCCGGCGCGCCCTCCCCGACGCCGAGGCGGTGGCGTTCCAGTCCGGCTGGCCGACGCCCACCAGCGACGTGGTGTACCGCAACACCAGCGTCGGCGACGTCCTGATCTTCGGCATCACCCCCCCGTTCCAGATCGTGCGGGACTACGTCTTCGCGGCGGGGGAGCCGCTGACGGAGCCCGACCTCGACGGGCGACGCATGGTGACGGTGGTCGGCTTCGACGTGGCCGACAAGCTGTTCGGCGACCCGGAAAAGGCCATCGGACGGAAGGTGCGGATCTCGGGGCAGGAGTTCGTGATCAAGGGCGTCATCGCGAAGAAGGGCAAGGTGCTCGGGCAATCGTTCGACGGGTTCCTGCTGCTGCCCTACTCGACCTTCGAGTCGATGTACGGCCGCCGCAAGACCACCGTGGTCTCCGTCAAGATGCGGGACGCCGAACAGGTGGAGCCGGGGATGGCGCGGGCGCAGGAGGCGATGCGGGTGGCGCACCGGCTCCGGCCCACCGAGCCCGACGACTTCACCGTGGACAAGGCGGACGCGCTGGTAGCGTTCTGGAAGAGCCTGACGAAGATCCTCTTCACCATCATCCCCGCCGTCGTCTGCATCGGCATCGTGGTGGGCGGGATCGTGATCATGAACATCATGCTGATGACCGTCAACGAGCGGACCCGCGAGATCGGGATCCGGAAGTCGCTCGGCGCCACCCGCCGCGACATCCGGCGCCAGTTCCTGGTGGAGGCCGCCACGCTGTCGTTCTTCGGCGGGATCCTCGGGGTGGCGGCGGGGTGGTCGCTCGCGCTCCTGGTGTCCGCGGCCACGCCCCTGCCCGCGCGCGTGACCGCCTGGTCGGTGTCCATCGCGCTCGCGCTCGGCGCCGGCACCGGCCTCCTCTTCGGCGTCTACCCCGCCACCCGCGCGGCCCGGCTCGACCCCATCACCGCGCTCCGGGCCGAATAGGCGATGATCCCGCTCAGCCGGGTGGGCGAGGGCGTCCTGATGGCGCTGGACGCGATGCGCGCCAACAAGGCCCGCTCCGCGCTGACGGTACTGGGCGTCATCATCGGCGTGGCCACCGTCATGACGATGGCCTCGATCGTCCAGGGCGTCCGGACCCAGATCTTCAACGCGCTGGAAACCGCGGGCCCCACCGCGTTCTACGTCATGCGGTACTTCAGCCAGACGCCGATCAATCCCGACAACCTCCCCTATGAAGTCCGGATCCGGCCGGTGCTCAAGGAGAGCGACGCCGAGGCGATCGCCCAGATCCCGGAGATCCAGTACTCGGGGATGTGGATCCAGATCTTCGCGCGCATCGAGTCGCGGGACACCCGCACCCAGACCCTCATCGTCTGGGCCGCCGACGACCACTACATGGACATCCAGGGCGGCACCCTGCTGCGCGGCCGGTTCTTCACCCAGTCCGAACTCACCGGCGAGCAGGTGATCGTGCTCGAGGAGGAGACGGCCGACCACCTCTTCGGTCGCCTCGACCCCATGGGCCAGCTGGTCCGCGTCAACGGCGTGCCGTTCCGGGTGATCGGGATCTACCAGAAGCCGCAGAACATCTTCGAGCCGCCGGGGCAGCAGAACGGCGCCATCGTCCCGTACCGCTCGGCCAAGTACAACCTCCGGTACGACGAGACCAACGGGTTGTTCATCTCGGTCAAGGGGCGCCCCGAGGTGGACGTGCAGCGGGCCCAGGACCTCGTTACCGTGGCGCTTCGGCGCGAGCGGAGGCTGCGCCCGGGCGTGCCCAACACCTTCGACATCCTGACCCAGGACCAGATCCTCGACACGATCAGCAGCCTCACCTCCGCCTTCTTCGGCGTGATGGTGGCGCTCTCCGGCGTGGCGCTCCTGGTCGGCGGGATCGGCGTCATGGCGATCATGATGGTGTCGGTGACCGACCGGACCCACGAGATCGGGCTCCGCAAGGCGCTGGGGGCCACGCGACGGGAAATCCTCCTGCAGTTCCTGGTCGAGGCCGCCACCCTGACCCTGGTGGGCGGCCTCCTCGGCATCCTCGTGGGACTGGGCCTCGGCGAGGTGCTGAAGCGGGTGCTCGACCTGCAGTCGTCGGTGCCGCTCTGGAGCGCGGTGGTGGCCACGGCGGTGTCGGTGGGCATCGGGCTGGTCTTCGGGATGTACCCCGCCAACAAGGCGGCGCGGATGGACCCGGTCGAGGCCCTTCGGCATGAGTAGGCGGGGAGGCGGGGACGCGGGGAAGCGGCTAAGTTCTTCCCCTATGCGCGTTGACATCCTGGCCATCGCGGCCCACCGTGACGACGTCGAGCTCACCTGCGCCGGTACCCTGCTTCGCGCCATCGACCAGGGGCACAGCGCCGGCATCCTCGACCTGACCGCCGGCGAGAGCGGCACCCGCGGCAGCGCGGCGCTCCGCGCCGCCGAGGCGGAGGCGGCCGCCAGGATCATGGGGGTCGCGGAACGCCGGAACGCCGGCCTGCCCGATGCCCACCTGCAGAACTCGGAGGAGGCGCGCCGGATCGTGGTCGCGGAGATCCGGCATTTCCGGCCCCGCGTCGTGATCCTCCCCTACCCCGTCGGCCGCCACCCCGACCACCGGATCGCATCCGAACTGGGCCGCGACGCCTGCTTCCTGGCCGGCCTGGCCCGCTACGACGCCCCCGGCGAACCTCACCGGCCGCACAAGGTCCTCTACGCGCTCAGCTACCGCGAGGACCCGGTCAAGCCGACGTTCGTGGTGGACATCAGCGCACAGTTCGAGCGGAAGCTTGCGGCCATCCGCTGCTACGCCAGCCAGTTCGACGGCGCCAAGGCGGCCGGCGAGATCTTCCCCACCGGGCAGGACCTCTACTCCCTCGTCGAGACCCAGAACGCGCATTACGGCTCCCTCATCCGGACCCGGTTCGGGGAACCCTACTTCACGCAGGAAACCGTCCGCATCGACGACGTGCTCGCGCTCGACGTCTCCAGCATGTAGGTATCTTGTCCTCCATGAGCCACCCCCCGGTGTATCTCGACCACGCCGCCACGACGCCCGTGCGCGCCGAGGTGCTCGAGGCCATGCTGCCCTTCCTGGGCCCCGCCGCCTTCGGCAACCCGTCGAGCGCGCACCGCTTCGGGCGGACCGCCCGCGCCGGCGTCGAGGAGGCGCGGCGCAAGGTGGCCGCGGCGGTCGGGGCCGAACCGAACCAGGTGATCTTCACCTCCGGCGGCACCGAGGCCGACAACCTCGCCGTCATCGGGGCCGCGCTGGCCGCCGGCGCCGCCGGCCGGCCGATGCACGCGGCCGCCTGCGCCACCGATCACAAGGCGGTCCTCGCCGCCGCGCACGCGGTGACGCGGCTCGGCGGTGCCGAGTCCATCCTCCCGGTGGACCGCCGCGGCGTCGTCGACCTGTCGGCGCTCGACCGGACCCTCGCGGCCTCGCCCGCCGTGGTGTCGGTCATGTGGGTGAACAACGAGGTGGGCACGATCCAGCCGGTGGAGGAGATCGGACGGCGCTGCCGCGCCGCCGGCGCGATGTTCCACACCGACGCCGTGCAGGCGTTCGGGCAGCTGCCCGTGTCCGTCGAAGCCGCCGACGCCACCCTGCTCACCCTCTCCGGCCACAAGATCGGCGCGCCGAAGGGCATCGGGGCACTCGTGGTGCGGAGCCGTGCGGCGGTCGAGGCGATCATCCACGGTGGAAGCCAGCAGTTCGGCCTGCGCCCCGGGACGGAGAACGTGGCGGGGTCGGTGGCACTCGGGCGGGCGGCCGAACTGGCGGCCAGCGAGCAGGGCGAGAAGGCGGCGCGCCTCGGCCGGCTGCGCGACGAGCTGGCGGCCCGGATCCGCGCCGCGATTCCCGATGCGGTCTGGATCGCCGAGGACGGGCCGCGCGCGCCGCACGTGCTCAGCGTGGCGATTCCGGGCGCCGACGCCGAGGCGCTCCTGATGCACCTCGACCTGCAGGGGGTGGCCGCCTCGGGTGGCTCCGCCTGCAACACCGGCGCGGCCGAGCCGTCGCACGTGCTGACGGCCATGGGCGTGCCGCGCGCGCTCGCGCTCTGCACCGTGCGCTTCTCGCTGGGGCGGGAGACCGTCCCGGCCGACATCGACCGTGCCGCGGAGGTGTTCCCCGCGGTGGTCGCCAAGGTGCGGAAGCTGGCCGGGGTGCTCGGGCGTGCGTGAGCGCGTGCTGGTCGCGATGTCGGGCGGGGTGGACAGCTCCGTGGCCGCGGCGCTGCTCGTCGCGCAGGGCTACGACGTGGTGGGCGCCACGATGAAGCTCTTCTGCTACGGCGACTCGGTGCCCGACCGCCCCTGCTGCTCCCTCGACTCGATCAACGACGCGCGCGACGTGGCGCACCGGCTCGGGATCCCGCATTACGTGCTCAACCTCGAGGACCGCTTTTCCCTCCACGTCATCCAGAACTTCGTGTCGGAGTACAGCCGGGGGCGCACCCCGATCCCCTGCGTCCGCTGCAACTCGTTCACCAAGTTCCGCGACCTCCTGGCCCACGCCGACGCGCTCGACTGCCAGTACCTCGCGACCGGCCACTACGCCGTCGCACGCGACGGAGCGCTCTACCGCGGCGAGGACCGGGGCAAGGACCAGAGCTACTTCCTCTGGGGCATCGACCGCGCGGTGGTGGCCCGGATGCTGACGCCGGTGGGGACCTCCACCAAGGCGGAGACCCGGGCCATGGCGCGGCGCCTCGGCCTGGCCACCGCGGACAAGCCGGAGTCGGTCGAGATCTGCTTCGTCCCGGACGACGACTACGTGGGCGTCCTGGAGCAGCACCTCCCCGCCGACGCCCCGGCCCTCACGCCGGGCCCCCTCACCACGGTGGCGGGCGAGGTCATCGGCGAACACGAGGGCTTCGCGCGGTACACCGTGGGGCAGCGGCGCGGACTCCCGGGCGGGTTCGCCGAGCCGATGTACGTCGTGGCCATCCGGCCGGAGCGCCGCGAGGTGGTCATCGGCCCGGAAGCGGCGCTCGAGGGAAACCGGCTCGCCCTGGCCGAGGTGAACTGGCTGGCCGCTCCCCTGGCGGTCGGCGACCGCTGCGGCGTGCAGATCCGGTACCGGTCGCGAGCCATCCCGGCCACGGTCACCGCCCGGAGCGACGATGGCGTCTCGTTCCTGCTGGACACGCCGGCGCGCGCCATCTCCCCGGGACAGTCCGGCGTGCTGTACGGCGCCGACGAGCGGGTGCTGGGCGGCGGGGTGATCGCGTGAACCGCCTCCTCGTCGCCGCGCTCGCTGTCGGCGTGACCGCCGGCGCAGGCCGCGCCGCGGCGCAGTCGGCGCGCGCGCCGATGACCATCGAGACCTTCCTGGCCGTGCGCGCCGTGTCGGATCCGCAGCCGTCGCCTGACGGCCGGCTCCTTGCCTTCACGGTGTCGGTGCCCTCGCTCGATGAGGACCGCAACCGGAGCCGGATCTGGCTCGCGGACATGGGCTCGGGAGAGACCTGGGAGGCGACCTCGGGATCGGGGAGCGAGCGGTCGCCGCGGTGGTCGGCCGACGGCAGGACGCTGTCGTACATCTCGACGCGCGAGGAAGGCTCCCAGATCTGGCGCCTCCCGATTCGCGGCGGCGAGCCGACGCGCCTCACCGCGGTGCCCGGCGGGATCTCGGAGTTCTGGGTGTCGCCTGGCGGGAAGGCGCTCTTCTACGTGAAGGACGTGAGGTGGCCCGCCCAGACGGAGCTCGACCTGCGGAACGGCGGGTTCCCGACCGAGGCGAAGCTGTGGACGGAGCTGTTCTACCGGCACTGGAACGAATGGCGGGTCGGGCTCCGCCAGCACCTGTTCCGGCTGGAGCCGGGAGACTCGATCGGCACGGACGTTACGCCCTACGACCGCGACGTGCCGACCCTGGCGCTCGGCGGCGTCGGCGTGGCGCTCTCGCAGTTCGGGACCGAGGTGGCGGTGGTGCTGAACCCCGATTCGTCGCTGGCCACCAGCACCAACAACGATATCTACGTGATGGGGCCCGATGGCAGCGGCCGGCAGGCCATCACGAACAACCTGGCCAACGACAATTCCCCCGCCTACTCCCCGGACAGCCGCTACGTCGCGTACCTGGCCATGACGGTCCCCGGATTCGAGGCGGACCGCCAGCAGGTGATGCTCTACGAGCGGGCGACCGGCCGGCGGCGCTCGCTCACCGCCGACTGGATGTCGAGCGTGGACGCCATCAGCTGGACTCCCGACTCGCGCGCGCTCATCGCGGAGGTGCCAGAGCGCGGCGGCGTGTCGCTCTACCGGATCGACGTGACCAACGGGCGGCGCGCGCTGCTCGTTTCGGGCGGGGTCAACCGCGGGGCGCGCGTGCCGCCGCGCGGCGACGAGATGGTGTTCGTCCGGAGCACCGCCGACCGCCCCGCCGAGGTGTGGGCCGCCAACTGGACGACCGGGGGCGGGCTCCGCCAGGTGACGAAGCTCAACGGGGAGTGGCTGGCGGGGGTGGAACTCACGCCGCTCGAGCCGTTCGGCTTCGTGGGGGCGCTGGACGACTCGGTCTTCGGGTGGATCATGAAGCCGCCGGGCTTCGATCCCGAAAAGAAGTATCCGGTGGTATACCTCATCCACGGCGGCCCGCAGTCGGCGTGGAGCGACGAGTGGCACCCGCGGTGGAACTACGCGATGTTCGCCGCGCGCGGGTACGTGGTGGCGGCCGTGAACTTCCACGGCAGCACCGGCTACGGGCAGGCGTTCACGAACAGCATTTCCCAGCACTGGGGCGACTATCCCTACGAGGACCTGATGAAGGGCCTCGACGTCCTGACAAGCTACCCCTGGGTGGACGGATCCCGGGTGGGGGCGGCGGGCGCCTCGTATGGCGGGTACATGATCTACTGGATGGCGGGGCAGACGAACCGCTTCCGCACCCTCGTGGCCCACGACGGCATCTTCAATCCGCTGAGCTTCTCGGGGTCCACCGAGGAGCTCTGGTTCCCGATCCACGAGTTCGGCGGCACGCCGCTCATGCCCTCCGCGCGGGCCACGATGGAAAAGTGGTCGCCGGCCAACTACACGTCGCGGTGGCAGACGCCGATGCTCATCGTGCACGGGCAGGAGGACTACCGGGTGGACGTCTCCGAGGGGTTTCAGGCCTATACGGCGCTCCGGCTGCGGGGCCTGCCGGGCAAGTTCCTGTACTTCCCGAACGAGGGGCATTTCGTCCTTCGCCCCCGCGACCGGCGGCTGTGGTGGGGCACGGTGCTCGACTGGCTCGACGCCTCGCTGCGCCCCACCCCGTAGCCGGCCACCCCGATGCTCTCCCGCGTCCACGTGAAGCCGTTCCTGATCCGGTGGATGATCAACACCATCGCCCTCTCGGCGGCCGTGCAGGTCATCCCGGGCATCCACTTCACCGACGGACCGCTCCAGCTGCTCGCGGTGGCGCTCGTCTTCGGCGTGGTGAACGCGGTGCTCCGCCCCATCCTCACCGTGCTCTCCTGCCCGCTGGTGCTCCTGACGCTCGGGCTCTTCACGTTGGTCATCAACGGCGTCATGCTCATGCTCACCGCCCGGCTCGCCGCCATCTGGAACCTCGGATTCACCGTGGATGGCTTCTGGCCGGCCTTCTGGGGCGGGCTGGTGGTGGGCATCGTGAGCCTGATGCTCGCCTTGCTGGTGAGCGGAGACCAGCGCCCGGGACCCGGGTGACCGGCGTCACGCCCGCCACGACGCACGCCACTTAACGTTCCTGCACGGTCATCGTCTACCGGGCGTAGTGCCCAACCGACATGACCATCACAGGAGCCGTTCCCATGCGAATCCAATCCACCGCCCTCCTGGCGGCGCTCGCGCTGACTGCAACAGCCTGCAGCGACGACGCGCCCACCGGCGTCTCCGGCGACGAGGCTGCGGTCCAGCAGGCGTACCTCGACGTCGACGCCGGCTATTTCGACGAGAATCCCGGCGGCGACGACATCCTCGAGGGCGCCGCCCTCACCTCCTCCCCCGGCCTGTATTCCGCCCCAGGCGATCCGTACGTGGCCCCCGAGCACTGGGGGCGCCGCCGCGCCCCGGTCCGTCCGAGCCGCGACCGCGTGGTCGTGATCGAGGGCGACACCGCCAAGGTGGCGGTGGCGGTGCGGTTCGACGGCCGCTTCCTGGTGGACACGACCTTCGACGGCGTCCCGAACCCCGGCGCCAAGCCGATGCACGAGACGCTCCGGCACCGCGCGGTCTTCGTGAAGGACTCCACGGCCCCCCGCGGCTGGCGGCTCGTCGGGATGAGCATCGGCAACATCGTGGACAGCGATCCGGCACGGCGGACGGTCGAGATCACCTCGATGGCGGTGGCGGTCAACGGCGTCGCGATCGGGACCGTCACCGACCCCAACCACATCTACCCGCTCGACGGCGGCGTGCCCACCCTCCACCTCGGCGACAGCGTCGTGGTGACGGTGGCCGTCACCAACACCACCGGGACCGGGCTCGTCCCGCCGACACAGCTCTTCCTCCACGTGCGCCACTGTCGGGCGGACCGCGACACCTGGTTCCGGATCCCGATGCACGACAACGGCGACGGCACCTGGACCATCGGCTGGACCGTGCGCCGGCCCGGGATCGCCCGGATGGCGGTGGATGCGATCGACTCCGAGGCGCTCCAGACCCAGGGCGGCGACAATTACCGGTCCAACATCTGGGCGTTCCCCTACCGCTCCGTCCAGTAGCCGAGTCCAGCGGGGAAGGACGCCGGCCCCGGAGCTCATCCCGGGGCCGGCGTTCTCCGCATAAAGCATTTAGTCACAATATGTTACATATTTGTGACATCCCTTCCGGGCGCGGAGCCGCCGGGGTAGATTGTCAGGGTCATGACATCGCCCGCCGAAGTCTCCGCGCCCCCACCGCTGCCCGATCTGAAGCACGCCGGGCTGTACTTCAACCGCGAACTCTCGTGGCTGGAATTCAACCGGCGGGTCCTGCACGAGGCGCAGGACCCGCGGACGCCGCTCCTCGAGCGGGTCAAGTTCCTGGCGATCTTCGCGGGCAACCTCGACGAGTTCTTCCAGGTGCGGGTCGCCGGCCTCCGCCGGCAGGTGGACGCGGGGTACAGCGAGCGCACCGCCGACGGCCTGACGCCTGACGAACAGTTGCGCACCATCGCGCTGGCGGCCCGCGCGATGGTGGCCGACCAGTACCGCTGCCTGTTGGATGAAGTGGTGCCGGAACTGGCGCGCGCCGGGGTCCACCTGCTCCTGGACATGCGCGAGACGACCGAGGAAGACCGGGCCCACTTGAAGGAGTACTTCCGCCGGAACGTCTTCCCGGTGCTGACGCCGCTGGCGGTGGATCCGGCGCACCCCTTCCCGTACATCTCGAACCTCAGCATCTCGATCGCCGTGTTCCTCCGCGGGGCCGACGGCGAGGAGCGGTTTGCCCGGGTCAAGGTGCCGAAGATCCTGCCGCGATGGGTGACGCTTCCCGGCGCGCACCGGTTCCTGCCGCTGGAGCAGCTCATCGGCGCGCATCTCGAATCACTCTTCCCCGGCATCGAGATCCTGAGCTGGCACTCGTTCCGCATCACGCGGAACACCGACCTCCAGATCGACCACGACGAGGCCGAAGACCTGCTCAGCCTCATCCAGGAGGAGGTGCGCAACCGCCGCTTCGCCGAGGTCTCGCGGCTGGAGGTCGGCGAGGGGACGCCCATCGGGCTCCGGCAGCTGCTGCTGGCGGAGTTCAACGCCGTGCAGGAAGAGGGGATCGACCTGACCCTCGAGGACGTGTACGAGGTGCCGGGGCCGCTCGACTGCTCCGACCTGATGACGCTGGCCTCCCTCGACCTCCCCGAGCTGCGCGATCCGCCCTTCCTGCCGGTCACGCCGGCGCGGCTGGCCTCGGGACGGAGCGTCTTCGACGTCATCCGGGAGGGTGATCTCCTCCTGCACCACCCCTACGACAGCTTCCAGACCTCGGTGGAACGCTTCCTCCAGCAGGCCACCGACGACCCCGACGTGCTCGCCATCAAGCTGACGCTCTACCGGACCGGCGGCGACTCGAGCATCGCGCGGCTCCTGGCGCACGCCGCCGAGCGGGGCAAGCAGGTCGCGGTCCTGATCGAACTGCAGGCGCGCTTCGACGAGGAGAGCAACATCATCTGGGCGCAGCGGCTGGAGGACGTCGGCGTGCACGTGAGCTACGGCGTGTCCGGGCTCAAGACGCACACCAAGATCATGCTGGTGGTCCGCCGCGAGGGCGCCGACATCCGGCGCTATGTGCACATCGGGACCGGCAACTACAACCCGCGCACCGCCCGCCTCTACACCGACTTCGGACTCTTCTCGAGCGACCCCGCCCTCGGCGAGGACCTGAGCGATCTCTTCAACGAGCTGACCGGCTTCGGCGTGACCGACCGGTTCCGGAAGCTCCTGGTGGCCCCGCTGTCCATGCGCGAGCGCTTCGTCGAGATGATCCGCCGCGAGTCGGCGCACGCGCGCGCCGGGCGGCCGGCGCGCATCCTCGCCAAGATGAACGCCCTGGTGGACCCCGGAATGATCCACGAGCTGTACGAGGCCTCGCGGGCGGGGGTGCAGGTCCACCTCATCATCCGCGGCATCTGTTGCCTCCGGCCCGGCGTGCCCGGCGTGAGCGAGAACATCCGCGTGATCAGCATCGTGGGGCGCTTCCTGGAGCACAGCCGCGCGTTCTGGTTCCACAACGGCGGCGCCGACGAGGTGTACATCGGCTCCGCCGACTGGATGCCGCGCAACCTGGACCGTCGCGTCGAGGCGGTGGCCCCGATCGAGGATCCGCATCACCGGCGCACGATGCGCGAAGTGCTCGAGTTGATGTGGGAGGACAACCGCCAGGCGTGGGACCTCCTGCCCGACGGGACCTACGTGCAGCGGCAGCCGCCCTCGCCCGCGGAAGAACGCGCGACCCACCGCCGGCTGGTGGAGCTCGCGGGGCGCCTGCCTAGTACTTGAGCCCCGCCGCGTCCGCGAGCTGCCGCGCCAGCGCTTCCTGCTCCGGCGTCAGGTGCTCCGGCAGTTCGACCCGCACCGCCACGATCTGGTCGCCCCGCCGCCCCGCCCGCTCCAGCCCCTGCCCCTTGATGCGGAACTTCCTGCCCGGCTGCGTGCCGGGCGGCACCTTCAGCACGATCTTCTTGCCGTCGAGGGTCCGGACCCGGAGCCGCGTGCCGAGGAGCGCCTGCGCCAGGTTGACCGGAACCTCGCAGACGAGGTCGAGCCCTTCGCGCTGGAAGAAGCGGTCCGCCTCGACGGTGAAGACGACGATGAGGTCTCCCGCCTGCGCGCCCCCGCGCCCCGGCTGTCCCTGCCCCTTCAACCGCACCTTGGCCCCGCTCTCCGTGAGCGGGGGCACGGTGATCATGACGCGCCGCTCGGTGCGCGTGTCGCCCGCGCCGCCGCAGGTGGGGCACCGCTCCGAGGGGATGCTCCCCTTGCCGCGGCACTTGGGGCAGGGCCGGTTGACGGCAAAGCCCCCCTGCCCGAAGGAGATCGAGCCGCGGCCGTTGCATTCGTCGCAGGTGGTGACCTTGGCCCCGGGCGCCGCGCCCGTCCCCTTGCAGGTGGCGCACGGCTCCGTCACCGGCAGCGTGACGGGGACCTTGCCGCCCATCATGGCCACCCGGAACGGGACCTCGACGTGGGCCTCGAGGTGCTCGGCCACCGGCTCCTCGCGGCGCCCGCGGCCGAAGATCGAGGAGAAGATGTCGCCGAGCCCGCCCAGATCGCCGAACTCGAAGTTTTCCGCCGAAGGCCCCGCGGCCCCACTGCCCCGCTGCCCGGCCGCCGCGCCGCCGCGGCGCGGCTCAAACGCCCCCAGTCGGCGCATCTGGTCGTACTTCTTCCGCTTCTCGGCATCGGAGAGGACGGAGTGCGCCTCGGAGATTTCCTTGAAGCGCTCCGCCGCGGCGGGGTTGTTCGGGTTGGCGTCGGGGTGGTGCTGCTTGGCCAGCCGGCGGTACGACTTCTTGATCTCGTCCGTGGTGGCCGAGTCGGGGACGCCGAGGACCTGGTAGAAGTCCCGCTGCGCCACCTAGGCCTGCCCCGGGTCGGCGTAGACCTGCACGCGGGCGGGCCGGAGGAGGGCGCCCTTGAAGCGGTAGCCCGCCTGGAAGGTGCGGCAGACAATGTGGTCCTGCTCGGGGGAGGTCGGCGGCGTCGTCGCGACCGCCTCATGGAGCGCCGGGTCGAACGGAAGGCCGGCGGGATCGATCCGCTCCATACCCAGCGATTCGAGTTCCTTCCACAGCTTCCGGGCGAGCAGTTCCATCCCCTCGTAGAGCGCCTGGGAGGTGGTGACGGCGGGGTCGCCGGCGAGCAGCCGCTCCATGTCGTCGAGCTCGTCGAGCAGGCGGCCGGCGAAGGCCCCCTGGACGCGGGTCGTCAGTTCGTCCCGCTCCTTCAGGGTCCGCTTCCGAAAGTTGTCGTACTCGGCGGCGAGCCTGGCGTACCGGTCCTTCAGCGCGTCGTTCTCTTCCTCGAGACGACGGACGGCCTCCGCCGACGGCTCGAGAGGCACGCCGGCGTGCGCGCCGGAAGCCGCCGGATCCGGGGCCTCGGCGGTGGCGTCATTCCCTGCCATTTCGTCGTCAGTCAATTGCGGGTCCGGTGGAGTGTGCATACGGGAAACTAATAGCAACCGGCATGCCCCGGGGACGGGTCATTCTGGCAGGAGTCGGAGGCGCTTCCAGAGCTCGAAAAGGGCCTGCTGCGCCGCCCGACCCCGGACCTCGTCCCGGGTCCCGACGAACTTGCGGAGAATCGCCTCGCTCCCTCCCGGCCAGGCGAAGCCGAGCCAGACGGTGCCCACCGGCTTGTCGGCCGTGCCGCCGTCGGGGCCGGCGATGCCGGTCACGGACACCGCCACATCCGCGCCGAGCGCCCGGGTGGCCCCGAGGGCCATCTCGCGCGCCACAGGCTCGCTCACGGCCCCATGCGCGGCCAGGAGGTCGGCGGGGACACCCAGGAGCCGCTGCTTCGCCTGGTCGGCGTAGGCGACGAAGCCGCCGAGGAACTGGCTCGAGCTGCCCGGGACGGCGGTGAGGCGGCCCCCGAGCAGCCCTCCCGTGCACGACTCCGCGACCGAGATGGTGAGCCCGCGGCACCGGAGCTCGTCGAGGACGAGCGCGGCCAGGTCATCGTCGCCGCGGCCGTAGGCGTGTTCGCCGGCGCGTTCGGCCAGGAGGGTGGCCGCCTCCGCCAGGCGCCGGTCGGCCTCCTCGGCCGGAAGATTCCAGGCGGTGACACGGAGGTCCACCGAGCCGAGGCCGGGAAGGTAGGCCAGCGAAAGCGGGGCGATTCGCTCGTCCACGTCGCCCAGCCGCTCCGCCAGGGTGGATTCGGCGATGCCGGTGGTGCGGACGGTGACGGAGCGGATGACGCTGGCGCCGCCGCGCGCCACGAGCCGCGGGAGCACGGCGGAGGCGAGGAGATTCCGCATTTCGATGGGAACGCCGGGCAGCATCACCACCAGCCCAGGCTCCCCCTCGAGCCAGAGTCCTGGGGCGGTGCCCCACCGGTTCGGGAGGACGGCGGCGCCCTCGGGGACTTCGGCCTGCCCGCGGTTGTTGGCGGTGGGGACGCGGCCGAACCGGGCGAAGCGTTCCTCGAGGGAGGCCCAGACGACGGGATCGAACACGAGCCGCGCGCCGAAGAGGGCGGCCACCGCCGACTTGGTGATGTCGTCGGCGGTCGGGCCGAGCCCGCCGGTGGTGATGACTGCGCCGGTCCGCTTGAGGGCGGCGGACACGGCGTCCCGGATGGCGGCCACGTCGTCGGACACGGCGGTGCGCCGGACGACGCGCACGCCGGCCGCCGCGAGCACGCGCCCGATCTCGGCGCTGTTGGTGTCCACGGTGAACCCGAGCAGGAGCTCGGTGCCGACCGTGACGAGTTCGACATCCATGCGGGTCGGGGGTTACTGCGGGTTCTGGGAGAGAAGCGCCCGGTAGCGGTACAGGTACCCGAGGAACGAGTACACCGTCATGGCAACGGCCAGGACGAGGGCGATGGCCACCAGGCCGCCGTGGAATTCGTTCCAGAACTGGAAGAAGGGGCTGGACTCGAGGCCCAGCGGGCGCCGGGCGTCGCGGAAGGCGAACCAGAGGAAGATCAGGCCGATGAAGATGCTCTGGAACGCGGTCTTGAGCTTGCCGGCGCCGCCGGCGGCGATGATGACGCCGTGTTTCTTGCCCCACCAGCGGAGCGCCGTCATGGCGAACTCGCGGCCGAGCATCAGGAGGCAGGCCCACAGGGGGATGCTGCCCCAGACCGGGATGTCGTAGAGGTCGTGCCGCGTGCGGGTGATCCAGTAGATCGGGATGAGGCTGGCGAGGAGGAGCATCTTGTCGGCGAGCGGGTCGAGGAGCTTGCCGAGGTCGGTGATCTGGTTGCGACTGCGGGCGAGGTACCCGTCGAGGATGTCGGTGAGCGCCACGGTCACGAACACCAGGAAGGCGATGAACTTCGGCCAGTACCCCTCGATGAACGGCAGCAAGGCCACGACCGGCGTCATCGAGATCCGGATCAGCGTGACGATGTTCGGGAGGTTCCACATCGCCCCGGCCCCCTTAGCCGAGCGTCTTGAGCACGAGCTTGCTGACCGCCTTCAGGGTGTCGAACACCCCTTCGCCGTTGACGGCCACCGCCTCGAAGTAGGTGGCGCGCTCGATCCACTCCCCGTCCTGGGTCCGTCCGACGAGGAATTCGCCCTCGTGGTAGGGATCGGCGAGCGGGCGCTGGCGGGCGGCGTCCTCGACCGGCCAGCCGGGGTTCAGCGCGGCCTGCAGGTCGGCGATGGAGGCGGCGTTCGGCAGGTCGCGCTTGTTGTACTGGATGATGAACGGGATGCGCGTGAGGTCGTACCCGTGCTCGGCCATGTTGTCGTAGAGGTTCTGCATCGCCTCGATGTTGGCCTCCATCCGCTCGATCTGGCTGTCGGCCACGAACACCACGCCGTCCACGCCCTTGAGGATGAGCTTGCGCGAGGCGTTGTAGTACACCTGCCCCGGCACGGTGTAGAGATGGAACCGGGTCTTGAAGCCGCGAATGGTGCCGAGGTCCACGGGGAGGAAGTCGAAGAAGAGCGTCCGCTCGGTCTCGGTGGCCAGGGAGATCATCTTCCCCTTGGCGCCCGGCGCGACCTTGTTGTAGACGTGCTCCAGGTTGGTCGTCTTGCCCCCGAGGCCGGGGCCATAGTAGACCAGCTTGCAGTTGATCTCGCGGGACGCGTAGTTGATCATCGACATGCGCGCGTGCCTTCTATTCGCCGAAGAGTTTGTCGATCTCGTCCTCGGCGTCGCCGAGGAAGTCCTGCTCGACCCGCGGCGCCACGCCGCCGTCCCGCGCGAACATTTCCGTGAAGACCTTCGAGAGGTCGCCCACCGTGCCGCGGACCCGGAGCTTGACGAGGCCCAGCGTGGTGCGGGTGTCGAACAGGACCACCAGGATGACCCGCCGCGCGATGTCGGCCAGGTACATCGAGGCGGTCTCGCCCTGGTGGAAGAGGCTGCCGAATTCCGGCTCGCCGATGAGCCGGGCGAGCTGGTCGTTGGCGCTGAAGTCGGCGGCGGCCAGCGACGCGAAGGTGGTGGGGTCGAACTCCGGCGGCTCGCCCGCCGTGGCCACCATCTGGCCGGTGCGGTCCACCAGCAGGGCGGTCCGCGCGTTCGACTCGCGCAGGAACGCCGTCAGCAGGACGACGATCTTGTCGTGGTCGGCCTCTGCGAGTGACCAGCTGGACGCACCGGACATGCGCGCTTCCTATCCGAGGGAGACTTCGAGCCGCCGGAGCAGCGCCCCGGCGCGACGCCGGAGGCCGGGTTCCGTTTCCCAGACCAGGTATTCGCGGAGCACCCGCGCCGCCTCGGCCGACCGCTCCCCGGCCATGTAGGCGAGGGCGTCGGCGCGCCGGCGCACCTCGGGGCTGAACAGGTCGGCGCGGTGCCGGTCCAGCCGGCGCTGCGCCAGCTGCCACCCCACCGCCAGGCCCGCGAGCGCGCCCGTCACCAGCAGCACCCCGCGCACGCTCATCCCGCCACGTCCTGCCGCGCGAGCAACGCGTGCGCCAGGGTGACGCCGTCCACGTATTCGAGATCGCCACCCATCGGGAGGCCGCGCGCCAGGCGCGTCACGCGAACCCCCTCGCCGGCCAGCACCTGCTGGAGGTAGGTGGCCGTCACCTCGCCCTCCATGGACGGGTTGGTGGCGAGGATCACCTCGCGCACCGCCCCGCCCCGCACCCGCTCGAGCAGTCCGTCGATCCGGAGCGCCTCCGGCCCGATGCCGTCGAGGGGGGAGAGTCGCCCGCCGAGGACGTGATACCGTCCGCGGAACTCGGTGGACCGCTCGACCGCCTGCACCGACGCCGCCTCCTCGACCACGCAGATCAGGCCGGCGTCGCGGCGGGGATCGCGGCAGAACTCGCACCGCTCCTCTTCCGCCACGTACCCGCATTCGGCGCAGGCCCGCACCGTGGCGGCCACGGTGTCCAGGGCGCGGGCGAGCCTGGTCGACTCATCCGGTCCCTGCTGCAGGAGATGGAAGGTGAGCCGCTGCGCCGTCTTCCGGCCGATGCCGGGCAGGCGCGCCAGCTCGGTGATCAGCGCCTCGATGGCCCGCACCGACTAGAG
Organism: uncultured Gemmatimonadales bacterium; assembly: GCA_963777835.1. Classification (GTDB taxonomy): domain Bacteria; phylum Gemmatimonadota; class Gemmatimonadetes; order Gemmatimonadales; family GWC2-71-9; genus SPDF01. Next base: position 902,487 of record CAVZRK010000006.1, read on the forward strand.
CCCCAGCCCCGCCGGACCGGGCTGCACCTTGCGCATTTCGGACTGCGCCATGTCCGCGGCCTGCCGCTGCGCCTCGGCGACGGCGCTCATGACGAGGTCCGAGAGGAGCTCGGCGTCGCGACCCTCGAAGGCCTCGGGGTCGATGACGATGGCGCGGAGCCGGCCCTGGCCGTCGACGGTGGCGCGCACGAGCCCGGCGCCGGCGGCGGCCTCCACGGTGCGGCCCGCCAGTTCGATCTGAAGCTGCTGCAGCCGGCCCTGGACCTGCTGGCCGAGCTGGAAGAGTTGCTGAATATCTGCCATTCCACACCTAAGTCGCTGTCAGAGTGCAAAGTACGGGTGCCACCCAAGCGGGGCAACCCGGGTTCCTACTCCATCACCTCGAGATCGAGTACGGTGGCCGCCACGTCGAGCGCCGGGTCCTTCTTCCGGACCTTGCTGAGCCGCTCGGCGCGAACGCCCTCTTCCGTCAGGCGCTCGGGGCGCGCGGCGGTCGCCGCGGGTGAGACTTCCACGCGCACAGCGGTCCCGGCGACCGCCGAGAGGATCGCGTCCACCGCCCCCGACTGGCGATCGAGCGCCTCGCGGTACATCGGATTCTCCTCGGTGAGCTGCAGTCGCACGACGGCGCCCTCGATGCTGGACGGCTCGCAGGCCGCCAGGGCGGCCCCGAGGAAGCTCCCCTGCTCGCGACCGCGCGTGACGACGGTTTCCCACGCGGCGATCAGGGCATCCAGATCGAGGCCGGCGCCCTTCACGGGCGCGGCCTCGAGGCGGGGCCGCGGGGCAGCGGGGCTGGGGGCCGCCTTGGCGGCGCGGGGGGGCGGCGGGGCGGCGGGGCTGGCAGGCGGTGCGCCCGAGAGCACCGACGCGAGATCCACCGTGCGGTCCATCATGGTCCACCGAAGCAGCAGCGTCTCCACCGCGAGGCGGGCGTTGCCGCTGCGGCGGACCGACGTTTCGCTCTCGGCCAGGAGCCGGAGCATCCGGAGGACGTCGCCCTCGGTCAGCTGGTCGCGGTATTCCTCGAGCGAGGCGCGGAGCGACTCGGTGATCTCCTCCGGGTCCACGCCGACCTGCAGCATCATCAGCGAGCGCAGCATCTCACCGGTGCCGTTCAGGAATTCGGCCAGGTCGGCGCCGGCGTCGAGGAGCCGCGCCACGAGGGGAAAGACGCCGGCGGGATCGCGCCCGGTGACGACGCGCAGCACCTCGGCGTACTGCTCGTCGCCCACGAGGCCCAGGACCTCGCGCACCCGCTCGGCGGTCACGGCGCCCTCGCCGAAGGAGAGGCACTGGTCGAGCACGGAGAGGGCGTCGCGCATGCCGCCGTCGGCGTGGCGCGCGATGAGCGTCAGCGCGTCGTCATCGGCCGCGAGCTTCTCGGCGGCGAGCACCTGCGCGAGGCGGGTGCGGATGGCGGCGGGGCCGATGCGGCGGAAGTCGAAGCGCTGCAGTCGCGAGAGCACCGGGGCGGCGGTGTTGAAGATCTTGGCCGGCTCGGTGGTGGCGAAGACGAACACGACGCCCGGGGGCGGCTCCTCGAGGATCTTGAGGAGGGCGTTCCACGCCTCGCGGGTCAGCATGTGCGCCTCGTCCACGATGTACACCTTGTGGTGCCCCTCCTGGGAGGCGGCGTACATGGCGCGCTCGCGCAGCTCGCGGGCGTCGTCCACGCCGCGGTTGCTGGCGGCGTCGATCTCGATCACGTCGAGGTTGGCGGAGCCGTTCCAGATGCGGAGGCAGTTGTCGCACTCACCGCAGGGCTCGCCCGCGGGGGTGACGGTCTCGCGACGCTCGCAGTTGAGCGCCATGGCGAGGATGCGCGCGGCGGTGGTCTTGCCGACGCCGCGGGGCCCCGTCAGGAGATAGCCGTGGCCGAGGCGCCCGCTGGCGATGGCGCCGCGGAGGGCGGCGGCGACGTGGTCCTGCACCAGGAGATCGGCGAAGCGCCGTGGGCGGTACCGGCGTGCGAGAGCGATGGCCATGGCGATACGACCTGCGGAAGGACGGGAGAGGGAAGAGAAGTGCCCCAGGCGACCCGAAGCGACACCGGACATCGCTTAGCGCTGCTACCGGCGAGGTCCTGACGCGGTTCGCGCGCCGACGCCCTTCGGACCTGGGGCGAGGGGAATATAACAGGGAGGCAGGGAGGCAGGGAGGCTGCGGGGCAGAGACTGGCGGGGCAGCTGGGCGCGGGGCAGCGGCTCGCAGAATGCGGCGTCGACCACGCCGACTCGGCCCGGGCCGGTTCAGTCCGAAGGCAGCAAGCACCGTGCCAATGACCTGCCCCCCTGCCTCGCTGCATCGCCTTGGACTGCCCCCCCTGCCTCCCTGCCACCCTGCCCAGCCCTCTTTCCCACTGCCACCGATTGCGCGACTCGGGGGGAAAGTGTTATAATTGCTTCCACTACAAGGGGTTACCCCAACCCCACGGAGCCGTCGAAAACTGGAGCCAAATGTCGAATTACTTGACAGACGGACCTCGGCTCTATCTCCAAGTCCGGTATGGACTTGGCTCTTCCACTTTGAAGCAATCTTGATATTTCCGTGCGCCGCCGTGGCCGCGCGCCGAAATCGGCACGCCCCTTGCCCTCCCCACCGCGCTGAGGTGCGTCCCGATTCCGGGGCGCGTGTAATGGACCAATCGCCGTTTCGCGTAGAAGCAGTCCAACAGCAGTTTCCTTCACAAAGGACCCGCATATCATGACCACCGCCTCCAAGCTGTCCCTCGCCCTCCTGGCGCTCACCCTCGTCGGGACCTCCGTGGCCCAGGCGCAGAGCGCCAACATCAACGCGACCGCGACCGTGCAGACGCCGCTGACGCTGGCCGGGCACGGCGACCTGGCCTTCGGCGAACGGTGTTCCCGGGCGTCGTCAAGACCGTCCTGTCGACGGACTCCGACCGCCGGCCGTTTCCGATTGCCGGTCAGGCCGGCTCCGCGGGCATCAACGTGACGTTCACCCTCCCGACCAACCTGACCTCGGGCGCGAACAACCTCCCGATCGGGACCTGGACCGGCGGCACAGTTCGCCACCAACACCCAGGCGAGCCAGACGGCCCTCGTGCCGACGGCCCCGACCGTGACCGCCATCGGCGCCGGCCGGCACGCTGTTCATCTGGCTCGGCGCGACCGTGACCCCGGCCGTCGGCCAGGTCGCCGGCGCCTACACCGGCCCCGATCATCATGACCGTAGTCGTACACCGGCAGCTGAGCCGGACACCGTGAGGCGGTGATACCGGCGGCGTAGGCTCAGGCCTGCGCCGCCGGTGCGCCCTTCCGGACCCATGACGCGGACCCGATCGTTCGTGGTGCTTGTTGCTCGGGGCGGCGCTCGCCGTCACCCCGCCGGCGTTGCGCGCGCAGAGCGTGGTACGGGCATCCAGGACCTGAGCTTCGGCACCGTGATCCCCGGGGTGCCGACGACCGTGCTCCAGAACGACGCCGTACGCGCCGGCCAGTTCCGCATCAGCGGCGTGCTGGTCCGGAACGTGACCATCACCTTCACCCTGCCGACGGTGATGACGCGGATCGGCGCCCCCGCCGCGACGATGCCGCTCACGTTCCTGAACAACTCGGCGGGGTTCACGACGGTGTTCCAGGGCAACACGCCCTTCAACCCGAACGCGCCGTACAACGAGACGATCTGGTTCAACGCGACGATCACGCTCGGGCGGGCGGGTCATCCCCGTCGCCGACGCAGCTGGGCGGCAACTACACCGCCAATATCGTCATGACCGTCATTTTCCTCTGAGCACGACAGGCCGATGAACCGCACTGCACGCTTGCTGGCCGCCCTGCTGACGCTGGCTCCCTCCGCCGCCCTGGCGCAGGGCGTCATCGTGGCGCCACACGCCGTGTTCATCGACCACGCCACCCGGTCCGGCTCGATCACGCTCTACAACCCGGGCGACGAGCCGGTCGAGGTCGGCGTCTCCTTCGGCTTCGGGTACCCGACCACCGACTCGGCGGGCTCCGTCGGCCTCGAATTGCTCGACTCCGTCGCCCGCGGGACAGCCGGCGGCCACCGCCTGGCTGCAGGCCTTTCCGCGCCGGGTCACCGTGGGCCAGCAGCAGCGCCAGACCATCCGCATCCTCGCGTCCCCGCCGGCGGGGCTGCCCGACGGCGAGTACTGGGCGCGGCTGATCGTGAGCGCCAAGGCGGGACAGGTGCCGGTGGCCGGCGTCCCCGACTCGGGCGCCATCAGCGTCGGGCTGAGCCTGGAGGTGCGGACCGTCATCGGCGGTGGTGTACCGGAAGGGCGCCCTGACCACCGGCATCGCGCTGGCGCCGATCCGCGCCTCCTACGCCGCCGACACGGTGGCGGTGCGGGTGCCGATGACGCGCACCGGCACCGCGGCGTACCTCGGGCACGGCGCGGGTCCAACTCGTGGACGCCCGCGGCGCCACCGTCGCCGAGGCCGATCGCGCGGTCGGCGTCTACTACACGCTCGACCCGCGGGTGGACGTCCCCGTCGATTCGCTGCCGGCCGGTACCTACAAGGTCCGGGTCAGCGTCACCACCGACCGGACCGACCTCCCGCCGAGGCGGCGCTGCCCGCGCCGGCGGTGCGGGATTCGGTGGAGTTCCGGATCAAGTGAAGCGCCTCGGCCTCGTCCTCCTGCTGATGCTGGCGCCCGCGCTCGCGCGGGCGCAGGGCGTCTCCATGACCGGACGGGCCACGGCCACCGTCTACGGCGTGCCGATCACCTTCCTGAACCTGCAGAACCTGGACTTCGCCACCGTGACCCGCGGGGTCCCGAAGACGGTGGTGCAGAACACCGCCGCCGCCGGGAAGGTCCGCGTGGCGGGACAGCCGAACGCCTTCACCCAGATCCGGTTCACGCTGCCCACCCAGCTGCCGAACATCCAGGCGGTGCCCGGCATCAACATGCCGATCAGCTTCGCCGCGAACTCGGCCCGCTGGCGGCGGCGCAACGACGCAGCCGAACGGCGGCACGATCTTCAACCCCGCCGTCGGCGTGAACAACGCCCGGTTCGGCGGCACTGCGGCTCCGTACTTTTTCGTGTATCTTGGCGGCACCGTGAATCCTTCACCCACGCAGGCCCCGGGCATCTATCAGGGAACGATCATCCTGACCATCACCTACCTCTAGCATGCTGGTGGGGCTCCTGGCCAAGCTGGTCGCCGCTCTGCTGTTCATCCTCCTCGCCTTCGGCGTGTACACCGGGGGCGAGCGATTCGTGTCCGTGCTCGACAAGCTGCGCGGGCCGAGCCCGCCCACCGCCGTCCGCGCCGCCCCGGACACCGTCCCCCACGCCGCCGTCGAACCGCCGAAGGCGCCCCCCGCGCGAGCGCGCACCGCCCCTGCGGTGGCGGTCGTGACCCCGAACCGACCGGCACCCGGCCCCGCTGCCCCGCCGCCCCGGCCCGCGCGCGGCGCCCTCCGCCCGACCATCGAACCGCAGCCCGCACGACCCGCACCGGCGCAGACACCGCGGAAAACCGCCCCGCCCCAGCCACAGCCCCAGGCACTGCCGACCTCCGAACCGACCGCGCCTGCCCCGTCGCCGCCAGTCGACACCATCGCCACCCCGCCACCCAGCCCCGCGGCCCAGCCGCCCCGCCTCGACGGCCCCGAGGCCGTCCTGGTGGACCTGGCGATCGGCCGCCTGGTCAGCCGCACGGTGGCGGCGTACCGGGATGGCGAGGTGGCGCTGGTGCCGCTCGGACCGTTCTTCGACCTCGCCGAAATCGCCTACACCGTCACGCGCGGACGGAGTCCTCACGGCGCGGCTGGAACCGAGCGGGGTGGATCTCCGGGTGGCGGCCGGCAGCGACGCCGTCATCGCCGGCCGGCGGCGCGTTCCGGTGGGGACCTCGGACCTCCTGTTCCGGGACGGCGTGCTGTACCTCGCCGCCGACCCGCTCGGGGAGCTGCTCGATCTCCAGTTCGAGGTGAACTGGCCCGACCTGACGGTGACCGTCCTCAACCCTGACTCGCTGCCGGTGGCGCGGCGCATGCTGCGCGACCAGATGCGCGCGCTCCTGGCCGCGCGCTACGGCGCACGGCCGGACACCACCCTGGGACCGATGCGCACCAAGTGGGACGGGCTGGTGCTGGATTACAGCGTGGCCTTCCCGTTCTCCGACAATCTCGTCGGCGGCACCTCGTACCAGTTCGCCCTCGGCGCCCAGGTGGGCGGCGGCGCGCTCGAGGTCGGCGTCCGGAGCCTCGGCACCCTCGACGCCGGCACGGCCGAGTTGGCGGCCACGTGGAAGGGCGTCTGGATCGACAACACGTACGTCAAGCAGCTCACCCTCGGCACCACCACGCTCACCGGCCCGCGCTACGCCGGCGTCCGGGGCGTGGCGGTCACGAACTCGCCCTACGTGCGCCCCACCTACGTGGGGCAGCTCGACTACTTCGGCCGCCTGGAGCCGGGCTGGCAGCTCGAGGCCTACTCCGGCGCGCAGCTCGTGGCGTACGACTCGATCGGCGCCAGCGGCGACTACTCCATCACCCTGCCGGTGGGCTACGGCGAGAACCCGGTGGACTTCATCGCCTACGGCCCGACGGGGCAGGTGCGGCGGTTCAACCAGACCTACCGCGTGGTGAGCGAGCAGCTGCCGTACAAGCAGTTCGAATACGGCGTCGCGGCGGGCGAGTGCATCTCGACCCTCTGCAACGGCGCGCTGAACGCCGACCTGCACTATGGACTCTCCCGCCGGGTCACGGTCCGTGGCGGCGTGGAGGGCTACTCGCGCGACGGCCTGGACGATCTCGTCCACCCCTACGCGGTGGCGACCGGGCTGATCGGGAACAGCATCACGGTGGAAGGGGAGGCCGTCGGGAGCGGCTGGTTGCGCGGCGCGGTGCGGTTCGAGCCGTCGCTGAACTTCCGGCTCGCCGACGGGCTACACGGCGTTCGACGAAACGGTCGAGCGCTCGGTCATCGCCCCGGCGGGACGCCGCTCGCAGTGGCTCGCCGACGCCTTCGTACGCCCGGTGCCGTCGCCTGGCCTCGCTCTACCTCCAGGGCACCGCGGAGCTCGACGAAGGCGTGGACGCGGACCTGAGTCGCGCCCGGATGCAGGCGTCGGTGCAGGCCGCCGGGGTGCGGCTCTACCCCTACGTCCGTTTCGAGCGGTACGCGCCCGACATCGGCGGCGCCACCAGCAACCAGTTCGCCGGATTGACGGCGTACGCGAACGGACGCCCGACGTGGGGGCCGCTCCTCGGCGCGCTCTGGTTCCGCGGCGACCTCGAGACCGGCGGCGACGGGGACGGCGTCAACCTGGCCGCGGCCACGCGTGGCCCGGAGCTTCGGGCCGGCGCTCCGCCTCGAGGCGGGCGCCGCCTGGCGCCGCGACGTGCCCGGGACGACGTTCACCTTTTCCCTCGTGTCGTACCTGCCCACGATGCAGGCCACCACCACCGCCGTCGCGCCGACGGTCGGCGCGGGGGCCGTGGTGCAGACGGTGCAGGGCGCGCTCATCTACGACAAGCACCAGGGCCGCGTGACCGGCGAACCCGAACCCGGGCCTCCAGCGCTCGGGCGTGTCGGGGACCGTGTTCATCGACGACAACGCCAACGGGACGCGGGACCCGGGCGAGGCCGGCGCGCCCGACGTGCGCGTCGTGGTCGGCTCCTCCACGACGCGAACCGACAGCGCGGGCCGCTACCACGTCTGGGACATCCCCGCCTTCGAGCCGGTGGTGGTCCAGATCGACTCGACGTCGCTCGACAACCCGCTGTACGTGCCGGCGTTCAGCTCGGCGAGCCTGCAGCCGCCGCCCAACGCCTTCCGCAACTTCGACCTGCCGCTGGTGACCGGCGCCGTGCTCGAGGGGCGGGTGCTGCAGGAGGGCGCGCCGGTGCCGAACGTGACGCTGGTGCTCACGAACACCTCGAGCGGCAAGCGGACGTCGCTCGCCACGTTCGGCGACGGCACCTTCTATGTGCTGGGCGTCAAGCCGGGGCGCTACACGCTCGAGGTGGACCCGCGGGACCTGTCGGCGCGGCGGCTCACGGGGCAGGCGCTGGTCGTCACCGCCGAGCCCGGCCGGCCGGACCAGCTGAGCAACCTGGTGCTGGAGGTGCGGGGCGGGCCGTAACCCTTCGGTCATTGCGAGGAGGCTCCGCCAGGAGCCGATAGAGCAATCTCAGGTCAGAATCGCGCGCTGTTCCTGCTGCATCGTCCGGAGCTGCCAGGTTTCCGCCACGATCCCGCCGAGCAGGAACACCAGCGCCGTGTACCACACCCAGAGCACGGTGAGGATCATCGCGGTCAGGTGGAAGTCCACCGTCACCGTCTCCACCGTCGCCACCTTTCCCAGGTACATCGCGAACAGCCGCTTCGCCACGTCCCACGCCACGGCGCCGAAGGCGGACGCCACGAGCGCCGCCCGGGTGTCGATGCGGCGGACCGAGGCGTAGCGGTAGATCAGGAAGAAGAGGGTAAAGGTGAGCGAGAGGCTGAGGAGCTCGGGAATCCAGCGCCCGAGCGACGAGAACAGGAAGCGCAGCACGGGGGAATCGGCCTCCCCGTAGGCGCGGGTGATGCCCACGGCGGCGCTGACGGCGGTGCTCGCCACGAAGACGCCGAGGGTGATGATGACCATCACGACGTCGCGCAGCTTGCTCAGCAGGTAGCTGACGAGGAAGTGCCGGCGCACCGGCGGCCGCACGCTCACGTCGTACATCTGGTTGAGCGCGGTCCGGATGCTGGCGAAGAGCCGGGTGCTGAACCAGAGGAAGGCCGGCACCGCGTAGAGCGAGAGCTTGCTGCCGTACTCCGCGATCCGGCCCAGGACCTCTTCGAGGAGGAAGAACGGGTCCCGGCCCACGGAGGTGTCGTGCGGCGGGAGGAAGCCCTCGAAGAAATGGGGGAGGTCCACCGCGCCGGGGCCCGCCCAGGGCTGGGCCACCTGGGTGAGGCCGACAAGGAGGAGCAGGACGAAGGGGATGGCGGCGAGCAGCGCGTCAAAGGTCAGCGCGCTCGCCAGGAAGGGGACGTGGTTTTCGTCGGCCGCCTGCAGCGTGCGGCCGAGAAATCCGCGGAAGGACTGGTGCCAGCCGCGGATCCGGTTCGGTTTCAGATCGCGGGCTCCTCGTCGTCCGCCATGGCGGCCGCGCGCCGGCGGGTCCGCGCGTCGGCCAGCCGCCGCTCCAGCTCCTCGCGCGCCGAGTGGCCGGCGCCCCGGACCGCCTCCCGGGCGTCGGCGGCGCGCTCCCGCACGTCGTCCACGCGGTCGCGGACGGCGTCCTTGACCCGCTCCGCCTCCTCGCGCACCCGCTCCTTCCCCTCCTCGAACCGGTAGCCCAGGTCGTCGAGGCCGTCTTCCGCCGCGTCGCGCAGGTCGCGCGCCTTGCGCTTGATGAGGCGGCGGGTCTGCTCGCCGCTCTGGGGCGCGAACAGCAGCGCGAGCACGCCGCCCACCGCCGCGCCGGCCAGGAACCACTTGATCCCGGAGCCGCCGTCGTCCCGCACGTACACGATCTCGTCGTCGTCGTCGCGTCGCGCCATCTTACTCTCCCGCGTCAGGGTCGTCCTCGGCTGATACGGACACCTTGTCCAGCGAGGCGTGATGCTGCACCGGCGCGTGGATGAACCGGTCCACCAGGGCGTCGGTGCCGTTCACGTTCAGCTGCTCGAAGAGGAACCGGAAGGTGCTCTCCAGGTCCGCCGCGATCGCGTCGCGGACCCCCTGGGGCAGCGACCAGCACTCCTCCTTGAACGGACCGATGGCCTTCTTCCGCGCCTTGTAATAGAACTGCTCCACCGAGTCCTCGGCCTTCCGCTCGCCCTGGGCGTTCTCGTCGAGCCAGGCATACATCCGGGCCCGTAGCGCCGCCGGCAGCTTCGGGTGGTCGAAGACGATGTTCTGGAAGTTGGTGGCGAGGTGGATCTCGCACGCCTCCACCCGCGGGAAGTTGCCGAAGGCGTTGCTCGGCAGCGTGCTCGCGCCGTGCTGCACCGCCCCGGCCGTCCCGTACTCCTGGCGCGCCGCGCGGGAGAGCGCCGCGAGGGCGTCGAGGTCGAGCTTGACCGCCGCGATCGAGCCGTCCGGCAGCACCACCCCGCCGTGCGAGGTGCCGGTCTGCACCGAGATCTTGCTCAGCCCCTCGGCCACGCCCAGCCGGTCGAGCGTGCTCCGGCAGCCGCGCATGAAGGCGTGCAGTTCCTCGACGGTGCTGTTCTTGTGGCCCACCTCGCCGATCTCACCGCCCACCGACACCGTGATGCCTTCCGGCTCCCGCTCGCGGATGAACGCCGTGATCTCGGCGCAGCGCTCGAAATTGTCGCGCTGCTGCTCCTCGAGGGTGGGCCGGGCGAGGTCCACCAGCGTGGAGGTGTCCACGTCGATGTTGTAGAAGCCCGCCGCGACCTCCTCGGCGATCAGCTTCTTGACCTCCCCCACCTCCCCCTCGGGATCGGCGGCGTACTTCTTGGCGTTGACCTGGCAGTGGTCGCCCTGGATGAAGAGGGGGAGGGTGTAGCCCTCGCGCAGCGCCGCGCCGATGATGACCGCCACATATTCGTCGGGCCGCTGGGCGGTGTAGGCGATTTCGCTGCGGGCGATCTCGAGGATGATGGCCCCCGCCCTGCCCGCCAGCGCCGCCCGGAAGACGGCCCGGGCGGTGTCGTAGGCCAGCATCCGGACGTTGATGGCCGGCACGGTGAAGCCGCCGCACTCCCCGCGGCCCCGGGCCAGGTAAAGGTCGTTGATGGAGGCCGGCCGCGCCCCGGTGACCTGCCCCAGCTCCCAGAGGAGCCAGCGGGCCGCCTCGCGCTCCTGCTCGCCCCCGAAGACCGCCTGGCGGACCAGGAGGTCGGTGGCGGGCCCGCGGAGCGCCCCGGCGTCAGTGAGCTTGATGCCGCCCGGGACCAGGGATACGGCACCGCCGAAGAGGCGGGCGGCGGCAGTCAGGTGATCGGTCACGAATCGCGTCCTCGTAAGTGGGGACAGGGCCGGGTGGCAAAATCTAGACCGCCGGCGGCCCCGGCGCCAAACGCCCTCAGGCGATGTCGGCGTCGTCCTCTGGCGCCGGTTCCGGCGCCTCGTACCCGACCCGGCCGAGCGCCCCGAAGGTGAGCCGCTTCCCCAGCTCCACCCCCGGCTGGTCGAAGGGATTCACCCCGTACCAGCACCCGGCGTACCCGGTCGCGAGCTGGAAGAACATCAGCAGTTCCCCGACCGCCTCCGGCGAGAGGTCGGGGAGCGCGAGGGTGCAGTTCATCCGGCCCATCCGGGCCAGCGCCGCCGAGGTGGCCTCGTATTCCGCGTTGAGCAGCCCGCCCAGAGTCCGGCCGCCGAGACAGGCAACCTCATCGGGCATCCCCTCGAGCGCGGGGATCTGGACGTCTTCCCCCGCGTCGCCCACGGTCACGAAGGTGATCAGCTTGTCGAACGGCCCCTCCATGAACAGCTGCACCTGCGAGTGCTGGTCGGTGGCCCCCACGGACGCCACCGGCGTCGGCCCGCTGTGCACCACCTTCCCTTCCCGGTCCACCCGCTTTCCGAGGCTCTCGGCCCAGAGCTGGCGGAACCACTCCGCGAGGTCGCGCAGGCGGTCGCTGTACGGCATGAGGACGTGGAGCCGGGCGCCGGCCTGGAGGTCGGCGGACCAGTGGAGCGCGGCGTAGAGGGCGGCCGGGTTCCGGAGCAGGTCGTCCGACTCGGCCCGCTCCACCGCGGCGGCGGCGCCCCGCACCAGCCCCGCGATGTCGATTCCGACGAGCGCCGCCGGCAGCAGCCCCACCGGCGACAGGACGCTGAAGCGCCCGCCCACCTCCGGCGGCACCTCCAGCGTGGCGATCCCCTCACGGGCGGCGAGCGCGCGCAGGGCGCCCTTGTCCGGGTCGGTGGTGAACACGAGGTGCCGGCTGGCGGCCCCACCCAGCGCCTCGTCGAGCCAGCGCCGCACCACGAGGTACTGCGCCAGCGTCTCGGCGGTCCCGCCCGACTTGCTGATCACGTTCACCAGCACGCGGCGCGGGTCGATGCGGCGCAGCGCGGCGGCCACCGAGGTCGGATCCACGTTGTCGAGCAGCGTGAGCCGCGGGAAGAACTCGCGGGCCTCGTCGTCGAGCTCGTTCCACGCCGGCGGACGGAGCGCGGAGAGGAGCGCCCGCGTGCCGAGCGCGGAGCCGCCGATGCCGAGCACCAGGACGTGGTCGTACGCCTGTCCGAGGCCCTCGGCGAACCCGGAAATCTGCCGGATCGTCTTCTCCTGCTCGGCGAGCCGGTAGAACCCGTACTCCCCCGCGGCCCGCCGCGTCCGCACCTCCGCCTGCACGTCGCCGAAGCGGCGGGCCAGCTCCTCGAGCCGCCGGCGCGGGAGGCCGTGCTGGCCGTCGAGCCGGTCCTGGATGATCCTGCCGTACTGCAACTTCATCTCGAGACCTCCACCGTCAGTCCGTCGTAGGCCGGCGCCACCCCGGCCGGGAGCCGGGCGGCGAGCTCCGCGTGCCCGGTCTCGTGCGTCAGGTGCGTCAGGAAGGTGCGCGCCGCCCCGAGTTCCCGGGAGAGCGCTACCGCCTCGTCGATGCTGAGATGCGTGGGATGGGGCCGCCACCAGAGGGCGTTCAGCACCAGCACCTCGACCCCCTGGAGTGCGGCCCGCTCCACCATGCCCACGTTCTTCACGTCGGTCAGGTACGCCAGGTTGCCGAAGCGGTACCCGTACACCCGAAGATGGCCGTGCGGGAAGGCCAGCGGGAGGACCTCGACGCCCGCCACCGTCACGGGCACCCCCGGTTCGAGCGCGTGCGGCTCCAGGTGCGGCTTGGAGGTGCCCTCGAAGGCGGTGACGCCGGGGTCGAAGATGTAGCGGTAGGTGGACTCGAGCTGCGCGAGCGTCTCAGGCGGGCCGTAGACCGGGAGGTGGCGCTTGTTCCGGACGGTGAAGATCCGGAGGTCGTCGATACCGGCGGTATGGTCGGCGTGCTCGTGGGTGTAGAGCACGGCGGAGATCTCGCTCACCCCCTGCCCGACCAGCTGGAGGCGGAGCTCGGGCGGGCTGTCGAGCAGGAGGGTGGCGCCGCCGGACGCGGAGGAGCGCGCCCGAGCGGGTGCGGCGATCGCGCGGGTCGTCGGAGCGGCACACGGCGCAGCCGCAGCCCACCTGCGGCACGCCGAACGAGGTGCCGGTGCCGAGGAAGGTGAGCCGCATCCGCTACACGGTCTCGATCTTGAGGAGGTTGGTGGTGCCGGGGACGTCGAAGGGGACGCCGGCGGTCACCACGACGCGGTCGCCCGGGCTCACGAGGCCCTGCGCCAGGAGCTGGCCGCGCGCCACGTGCAGCATGGTCTCGTAGTTGGGCATGTGGTCCACCAGCACCGGCGTCACGCCCCAGACGAGCGCCAGGGCCCGGAAGGTGTCGGGCTCCGGTGTCACCGCCACGATCGGCGCGAAGGGGCGGAAGGAGGCCACCGTCCGCGCGGTGAAGCCGCTCGAGGTGAAGCAGACGATCACGCGCGTCTCGAGGAGCTCGGAAGCGGCGCAGACCGCCACGGCGATGGCGTCCTCGCTCCTGGCGTGGCGCTGGGAGAACCGATCGGCGGCGCCGCCGGTGCGGCGGCCCACCGCGAGGTCGAAGGCGGCGCTCCGGCCCTTGCGCTGCCGCTCCACCTCCCGGGCGATGCGGTCCATCGCCTGCACCGCCTCGAGGCCGTAATCGCCCACGGCCGTCTCCGCGGAGAGCATGACGGCGTCGGTGCCGTCGAGGATGGCGTTGGCCACGTCCGACGCCTCCGCGCGGGTGGGCCGGGGGGCGTGGACCATGGACTCGAGCATCTGGGTGGCGGTGATGACCGGCTTGCCCCGGAGGTTGGCCTCGCGGATGAGGCGCTTCTGGACCAGCGGCACCTCCTCGAAGGGCAGTTCGACGCCGAGGTCGCCGCGAGCCACCATGACGGCGTCGGTGGCGTCGAGGATGGACTCGAGATGGAGGAGGGCGGTGTCCTTCTCGATCTTGGCCACCAGCTGGACCCGCTTCGGGATCAGGGTACGGAGCTGGTTGAGCTCCTCGGCCCGCCGGACGAAGGAGACGCCGATGTAGTCCACGCCGAGCTCGACGGCGTGCTGCACGTCCTCCCGGTCCTTGTCGGTCACCGCCGGCGCGCTCACATCCACGCCGGGGAGGTTCATCCCCTTGTTGGCCTTCAGGAGCCCGCCGTAGCGCACGACCCCGTCCACACGGTCTCCCCGGACGCCCGTCACCTCGACCGCCAGGAGGCCGTCGTCGAGGAGAATCTTGGAACCGGGGTGCATGTCCTTGGCCAGGTCGGCATAGGTGGTGGGCAGCTCGGCCGCGGTGGCCACCGCCTCGGGCGCAAAGGTGACGGACTCGCCCTGGACGAGCTCCCGCGGCTCCACCAGCTGGCCGACCCGGATCCGCGGTCCGTGGAGGTCCATCAGGATCGCGACCGGCTCCGCGCGCCCCTTCTGGACCCGCTGGAGGTCCCGGATCCACTTGGCCCGCAACTCCCGCGTCCCGTGCGACGCGTTGACGCGCACGACGTTCACCCCGGCGTCGAGGAGCTGGGCCATCCGGTCGGGATGGGACCAGGCGGGTCCGAGGGTGGCGACGATCTTGGTGCGGCGGATGTCGGAGCCGGACACGAAAGCCTCAACTATGGGGGTCGGGGGATAGTAACGGAACAGAGGGCAGCGGGGCAGCGGGGCAGCGGGGCAGCGGGGCAGCGGGGCAGCGGGGCAGCGGGGCAGCGGGGCAGCGGGGCAGAAGGTAACACGGCTGGTCAAGAGGGCGACAGCGTCGGGTTATCCACATCCGTCACTGGTCGAGAAGTAGTTTGCCGAGACTCGGGGACGGACCCCGGGCCTGAGGATCGGGATTTCCGCATTTGGGGAGGATGTGAATATTTCATTTCCACTTCCCAACAGGACTTTCGTGACCGGCCGGGATGGCTCAATGCTGGCTATCAACATGGCTGTGGAATGGGTAAAGTTTCCCCCAGATTCTGCGTGGAAAGCGTGGAAACAGCGATTTTAGTCGTTGTGGGACAAAGCACTAGAGGTAGACTTAAATTTCCACTTTAAGTGGAAGTTGCAACTTTCTTATTAACATCACTTACAGATCTTGATCATATGTGGAAAATGAGATGGCGACAGTGTCGTTACCTCCGCCTTTACATGCGATTTTCCTGCATAAAAGCACCGCGGGGCACCCGATTCCGGGTGCCCCGCAGCATTTCCTGAATCTGACCTGTGGAGAAGGGTCGCCTAGTCGAGGAGTTCCAGGTCCACCATCTGGCCCGCCCGGAGCCCGAGCTCCTGGACAATCTTCTGGGGCAGGGTCACCCCTGCCCCGCTGGCGAAGCTCCAGCCCCTGGTCTTGAACCGCCGGTCGCCCACCTGGACCGTGACCGGGACGCTCTTGCCGAGCGGCAGGCTCCCGGCGGGCAGGAAGATCTTCGCGTAGGTGCTGGCGCCGTAGCGCTCGAGCACGAGACGTTCGTGGACCAGGGTGGACATGGCTGCTCCGGGCGGTGACGGGGCTAACCTACCCCCCACCCCGCCCGGCGCCAGAGGGGGTGCTACCGGGTGAACTCCACCCGGGCCGCCCCGCCCCAGTACATGGGACCGAACATGCGGATCGGGGAGGCCCGGAGCGCCACGGCCAGGTCGTCCTTGCCCTCCACCCGGAACACCCCGGGAAGGGTGCGGGTCCAGATGGGCTGGCTCGAGACGGCGGCCTTCCACTGGATGGTCCGGGTACCCTGGAAGATCAGGCTCGATTGGCCCGGATCGGGAGCGGCTGTCGAGTCGCGGCCCGCCAGCTGCCCGTCCCAGGAGAGGACGGTCTTCCCGATCTTGATTTCGTACCGGTGGCGATTGGACTCGGGGATGGGGCGCCGGGAGCGCTTGAACATCCCCACCGGGATGAACTGCGCCTCGGTCTGCTTCCTGAGCCGCCAATCGTTGGTCCAGAACTGGGCGACGAACCACTGGTCGGAGCTCGGCGAACCGTCGGCGCGCCGGGCGGCGATGGCCCAGTAACCGACCACCTCCTGCCCCTCCATCTTCTTTTCGGGGGTCAGGAGGTTGTCACCGATCGTGACCTGGGGGGCCTCGATGAAGCAAACCCGGGACGGCACCCAGGCGGCGTGGACCGTGTCCCCCTCGATCTCGCGGCTGCAGCACCGGGGCCAGGGCGCCGAAGCTCGCGGCCGGGATGACCTGGTACCCCGCGGTCGAGCTGCCGGCCGGCAAGGGTCGGCTCCACCAGGAAATCGACGCAGGCGGAGAACTCGACCCCCGTGAAGGACCAGAGGTAGCCGGGGCCCGCCGGGGCCTGGGCGTGGGCGGACGTCGCGAGGACGCCCAGGAGGCCCAGGGAGGGCAGGAGGTGTCGGAGGGTCACGAGGTCCCTCGGGCCGAGGCGATCGCGGCCTGGAGGCGATCGTAGCCCTTCGGATCGGTCGCGTTGAACTGCATTTCCCGCCAGGCGACCTTCCCGTCCTTCCCGATCACGTACACCACCCGACGGGCGCTCCCGTCTCCCTTGGCGCCGTACTTGGCGGCGATCCGCAGCTTCGGGTCCGACAGGAGCCTGAACGGCAGCCCGAGGCTCTCGGCGAAGCGGACGTGGGTCTCGAGGCTGTCGACGCTGATGCCGACCAGCACGGCGCCGCCGAACATGGTGTCGTAGCGATCGGCGAAGGTGCGCATTTCCGCCGTGCACCCGGAGGTGAAGTCGCGCGGGTAGAAGGCCAGCACCACCACCTGCCCCTTGAGCGCCTTGAGCGAGAAGGGATCTTCCCCCGATCCGATGCCGGCCTTGTCCGCCCAGGGGGCGGTGAAGTCCGGGGCCGCGAAGCCGACCTCGGGGCCCGACACCACGATGGCGGTGGCCGGCCCCATGGGGGCGGGCGCGGGGTCCTGCGCCATCGCCGGGGAGGCGGCGGCGAGCGCGGCCAGCGATCCGAGAATCATGCGTGTTCTCATGAGTGAACCTCGAAGGATTATTGGTTCGCGGTGACGCGGCCGAGGACGGCCCCGAAGGACTGGCTCCCGCCGGTTCCGGTATAGACGATCTTGCCCGTGCGATCGATGATCACGACGTACGAGGTGGCGGCCACGTCGTAGGCACGCTGACTTTCGCCCTCGTCGTCGTACAGCACCCGGTAGGGAGGATCGTGGCGCGCGACCCACGCGCGCACCGTATCCCGCGGGTCCCCGACCGTGATGTTGATGCCGATGAACTCGACCTGCGCGCCGTAGGCCTCCCGCGCGGCGCGCACCGCCGGTTCCAGGGCCTGGCAGGAGGTGCACCAGGTGGCCCAGAATTCCAGGAACACCGGCGTCTTCCCGATCCACTGGCCGAGGTCCACCGCCTGCCCGTCGAGGTCGTGCACCGACACCACCGGCGCGGCGTCGCCGACGCCGGGCGCCTGCGCGCCGAGCGCTCCCGCGCCACAGAGCGACGCACCGAGCAGGAGGCCCGCGATCCGCCCACCGTGCGCCACTTACCGCGCCACCGGCTCGGCCGGGGCGTAGCGCCCCTGCACGTACTCCTCGAGCAGCGCCAGGAACTCGGGCACGATCCGCTCGCCGCTCAGGGTGACGCGCAGCTGGCCGTCCACGTACACCGGCGCGCGCGGATCCTCCGCGGTCCCGGGAAGGGAGATCCCGATGTCGGCGTGCTTCGACTCGCCCGGCCCGTTCACGACGCACCCCATGACGGCGACGCGCATCGACTCGACGCCGGGGCGCGCCTCGCGCCAGACCGGCATCTGCTCCCGCAGGTAGCGCTCGATGTCCTGCGCCATGGACTGGAAGAAGGTGCTCGTGGTGCGCCCGCACCCGGGGCAGCTGGTGACCTGCGGCGTGAAGCTCCGGAGGTCGAGCGACTGGAGGATCTGCTGCGCCACCTGCACTTCCTCGGTGCGGTCGCCGCCGGGGGCCGGCGTGAGGGAGACGCGAATGGTGTCGCCGATGCCCTCCTGCAGGAGGATGGCCAGCCCGGCGGTGCTCGCCACGATCCCCTTGGTGCCGAGGCCCGCCTCGGTGAGCCCAAGGTGGAGCGGATAGTCGCCGCGCGCCGCGAGCAGCCGATACACGTCCACCAGGTCCTGCACCGCGGAGACCTTGGCGGAGAGTATGATCCGGTCGTGCGCCATCCCGGTGGCCTCGGCCAGGGCGGCCGAGCGGATGGCGCTCTCGACCATGGCATCGAGCGTCACGTCGCGGGCCTCGCGCGGCGCGCCGAGGCGGTGGTTGGCATCCATCAATTCGGTCAGGAGCTGCTGGTCGAGCGACCCCCAATTGACGCCGATGCGGACCGGCTTGTCGTGCCGAAGCGCCGCCTCGATGATGGCGCGGAAGTGCTCGTCGCGCCGCTTGCCGCCGACGTTGCCGGGGTTGATCCGGTACTTGGCGAGCGCCTGGGCGCAGGCGGGATACCTGGTGAGGAGGATGTGGCCGTTGTAGTGGAAGTCGCCGATGACGGGCACCGCCACGCCGATCCGGTCGAGCCCCTCGACGATCTCGGGAACCGCCCGCGCCGCCTCCTCGGTGTTGACCGTGACGCGCACCAGCTCGCTCCCCGCACGGGCCAGCGCGGCCACCTGGCGCACCGTCCCCACCACGTCGGCGGTGTCGGTGTTCGTCATCGACTGCACGACGATGGGGTGACAGGAGCCGACGCTCACCTGCCCGATGCGGGTGGTGACGGTCTGGCGGCGGGGACGGGGGCGGGGGCATTCGAGGAAATATAAAGGACTGAGGAGTGAAAGGAAATGAGAGACGGTGCGCTCAGCTCTCGGTCGACCTCCGCCTCGTCGAGGTCCCGCAGCTCTTCCGCCTCGCAGCCGCAGCTCCCCCGCCAGGTCATGCTGTCGAGCGCATGCTCCACCGTCCTGGCGCCGGGAATGACGATCACGTTCGACGCCTGCTCCAGCACCCAGGCGAGCACCACGGCGTGCGGGGAGGCGCCATGCCGGTCCGCGATGGCCCTGACCAGCGAATGCGCCGGGAGCTTCTTGTTGAGCCGGCCGCCCCCGACGGGGCTGTAGGCCAGGAAGCCGATGCCGAGCCGCTCGCAATGGTCTACGACGCCCTGCTCGAGCGCCTCGCGGAACCAGGGGTTGAGCCGGTTCTGCACCGTGACCACCTCCACGTGACGGCGGGCGGCGTTGACCTGGTCCACCGACACGTTCGAGAGCCCGACCCACCGGATCTTCCCCTCGCCCTGAAGTTCCGCCAGCATCCCGACGCTCTCCACGAACGGCACTTGCGGGTCCGGGGCGTGAAACTGATACAGGTCGATCCGGTCGACGCCGAGCGCCTTGAGGGAGCGGTCGCAGGCGCGGCGCAGGTGCTCGGGCCGGCCGTTCCGGTCCCAGCGTCCGTCGGGCCGGGTCAGCCCCCCCTTGGTGGCCACCAGCACTTCGCTCCGCGGACCGTTCCAGGTGCGGAGCGCCGTGGCCATGAGCCGCTCGTTGTGCCCGAGATCCTCGTCCGAGAGGCAGTAGACGTCGGCGGTGTCGAGGAGGCGGACGCCGGCGTCGAGCGCGGCGTGCACGACGCGCACTCCCTGCGCTTCCGGCGGCCGGTCGGTGATGGAAAGGGGCATGCCCCCGAAACCGACCGGGGGCACGCGAGGGGCGCCGGGACCGAGCGGCCGCGGGATCACACGAGCCCGAGCTTCTTCGTCAGCCGGAAGTGCTCTTCTGGACGGAGCGTGCCGTCGGTGGCCAGCGGGGCGAGGGCCTGCAGGATGTCGGCGCGCGTGGCGTCGATCCGGCGGTCCCGCAGTTCGCCGATCATGCGGGCGAACCGCGCCTCGAACTGGTCCTTGTTCAACTCCCCGTTGGCCCGCATGTCGCTGATGTTGTGCAGCTCCTCGAGCAGGCGCGGCAGGGTGACGGGGGTGAGCTCTGGCTTGTCGGACATCGTCCTGACCTCGAGTGTGCGATGGAAACGATGGGTGGGTGCGTCAAAGATAATGGCGGCGGCAGGAGCTGCGCCCCGCCGTCAGCCCGTGGCCTCGCGGCGGGGTTCCACGGAGTTGGCGTCGTAGGCGCGGGTGCGGAGCGGTGAGGTCCGGCCCCGGGTCCATCCGCCGCGGAACTCGAAGTGCTCCTCCGGGAGGAGGCGGTCGCCGAGGGGCACGGTGCCGGCCAGTTCGAGATGCCAGAAGAGCATCCGCGCCCCGACCTCGGCGGCGGGCATCCACTGCCCCGGCGTGATCGGCGGATAGTGCTGGGCGAACTCCACGCGGAGGCGGGCCATGCGAATTTCGGTGTCCATATCCCAGTTCAACCCCAGCGCGAGAGAATGGCGCCCATGGCCGCAAAATAGACCAACTGATACCCCGCGTCGATCAGCCAGGCCCCCAGCCGCCTGTCGGAAAAGACCAACGCGGTCAGGCTGACTGGCATCACCAGGAATGTCCACACCTGCATCCCCGTCCACATGCCGCCCAGCGGCGAGTCGAACCGGACGACCGCCGCGATGCCCACCCCCAGCAGCAGGTACGCCAGGAAGGAGATCCCGTACGCCCTCGGTGCCCGCTTCTTCAGTTCGACGAGCTTGTCCGGCGTGTAGCCGTTGAGCACCATCCACGGCTTGGCGAAGAGGATCGGCGAGTACCAGATCATCCCGATCAGGAAGGTGACCACGGCGGCCATCAGCACGCCCACGGGACTCACACCGAACGGGAGCATCCGCCACTCCTTTTTCGACCCGCCGATCCCGCGTCAGGCACGATCAGGACGTGCCGGCACGAACGACCGGTGCGATTGGGCGCCGCATGCGTGGACAGGGGGTATGGAGGAATCTGCGCCCTTCGGCGGCAATGTCAAACCCGACGAGTCCGCCCTCCCTGCGCGGCTAGAGCCGCGACCCGGTGATCGGGATGTCCGCCGATGCGCCGGCCCGGTCGAGCCGCGCCTGCACCTGCGCGGCCTGGGCCGGCTTTCCCTGCGCCTGCAGGCTGTTCCGGAGCCCGGCGAGCCCCCAGACGTTTTCGGGATAGAGCGCCAGGTTTCGCTCGTACTCCCGCTGGGCCTCGGCCGGCTGTCCCGCGGCGAGGAGCGCCTGCCCGAGCGACATCCGCATCGGGTAGTACCAGAACGGGGGCTCGTTGTAGAGAATGCCGTCCTCGATGTCGGAGGCGGCCCGGAAGTGCGCCACCGCCGCCGCGGCGTCGCCCCGGCGAAGGGCGATCTCCCCCTCCAGCGCGAGCGCGGCGATGGCGAGCACGGTGCGCCCGTCCCCTTCGGGCAGGCGCACCTGGTCCCCCTTCACCATCGCCAGCTCCAGCTCCGCCTCCGCAGTCCGTCCCTTGGCGGCGTACGCCACGCCGCGCGCATAGTGCACCAGTCCGCGCGCCACCGGGAGGTCGGCCGGCGGCAACGGCTGCGCGAGCACCTCCGTCCACTGCGCGAAGGTGACGAGCGACAAGGTGTAGTACGGGATCATGGACTGCATGAAGAGGACGTCGCGCGCGATGTCCACGGACACCTTGCCCGAGAGCTGCTGCGCCGACTCGAGCGCGATGGCCCGCTGCCCCGACATCGTGGCCGCAAAGGCGAGGAAGTGATAGTTGTGCGGGTAGTACCCCATTGCGTACATGCCGGTGGGGCGCTGGTCCTGGATGAAGGTCTCGTCCACGTGCACGGCGTGCTGGTTGGCCTGGACGGCGTCGGCGAACCGCCCGGTCCGGATGTAAATGTGCGCCGGCATGTGCACCAGGTGCCCTGCGCCGGGCATCAGCCCCGCGAGCCGCTCGGCACAGGGCACCGCCTTCTCGGGCTCCGCGGCCTCCACCGCATGGATGTACAGGTGGCAGGCGCCCGGGTGATTCGGAAGCCGCGCAATCACCGCCTCGAGCATCGCCAGGATGCCCGGCGTGGCCGGCCGCGGCTCGCCGCTCGGCGTCCAGTAGAACCAGGGGCTCAGGTTCATGAGCGCGTCGGCGGCCAGCGTCGCGGCGTCGGGATCGCCCGGATACGCTTGCGCCACGGCGAGCATCGCCTCCGCGTAGGCGGTATCGAGCGCGGCGCGCGGCGAGGCCGGCGGGTCGCTGTAGCGCGCCTGGAGTGCACGGATGTAGGCCTGCTCGCGGGGCGTCGCGTTCGGGGCGAGCCGCTCGGCCTCCCGCGCGGCCCGCCACGCCGCCATGCCGGATGCGGAATCCATCGGCGCGTTGATGTTGGGCCCCAGCGCGAAGGCGACACCCCACCAGCACATGGCACAGGTCGGGTCCTGCGCGAGGGCCGCCTCGAAGGAGCGGATCGCCTCAGGGTGGTTGAAGGCGTAGGTGAGCCGCATCCCCTGGTCGAAATAGCGCTGCGCCAGAGGGACCGACGTGGTGATCGGGACCTCGAGCGTGCCGAGGTCGGTGTAGAGCGGGACGGTGTCGCGGGGGACGGGCGGCAGGGAAAGCGCGGCGAGTACGGCGATCAGGCCGGTGGTCATCGTAGGCTCCGTGCTAGAGGGAACGGAGCGAAGATGACGACCACAACCTCGGTCTGTCAATCGTCGCTCGGACTACCTCCCGCCGCGCCCCACCGTACTGGGCTGCACGAGCAGCACGACGAGGAATGCAATGAGGAGCAGCACGCCAACGATGAGCAGCAGGCGCTCGGTGGAGGGAAGATGCAGGTGGCGCCGGAAGTTCACGTTTCCTCCTCGCTCCGAGCTGCGCGACGAACCTGGAAGCCGCCGAGTGCCATCAGCGCCACCGCCGGCCAAAAGGTCAGGAAGGCGAGCAGGCCCGGGCCGATGGGATTCGGGTTGGGATCCGGCCAGAGGCCGAGCTTGGCGGCCACGATGATGGCGAACAACGGGCCGCTGCCGACGGCGAGGAGGACGGCCCCGATCCGGAAGAGTCGATTCGCGACGTACCGTCGCATCAGCGCTCGCTTTCCCCGTCGAACTCGACCTCGAGTCCCCCGAAGCGCCCGGCCAGCCAGTTGAAGAGCACGCACCCCACGGCCGTGGAGGCGTAGCCGATGCCCGACAGCAGGAACGGCTCGATCAGCACGATGGTGGGGCTGAAGCCGATCCCCTCGGGGGTGAGCACGAACATCGAGTAGATGAAGGGCAGTGCGAGGAGTCCGACCAGGAAGTAGAGCAGGCCGACGACGCGAGCGGCGGAAAGGGGATCGATCCGGACCAGCCGCTGCTTCACGGGACCTCCTTCGGCTCGCTCAATATTGCAGGTTCGCCTGGTGGGCGGCCTCCTGGAGAAGTTGCACAGTCGAGGCCGGAACGTCCAGAGTCGCGCCGTTGGCGGTGGCGCGGTCGGGGAGGTCGCGGGCGTCATTCCCCGTGAGCCGTTCGTAGATCGTGATGGCGACGAGGTACGTCCCGAGCGGCGAGGGATGGAACGCGTCACTACCGAGGAGCGGGAGGGTGGCGTCCCTCTGGAGGGCGAGCTGGAGCGCCATCCCCGCCGGGAGGAAGAGCCCGCCGACCGACTGCGCCGCCAGCTGGTACGACTGCCGCACCGCGTCGATCCCCTGTGCCGAGGCGCCCGCAGGCCACACCATGTACAGGGCGGTCCGCGCGCCGGTCGGGCGGATGATCGAGTCGAACATCCCGGTCCAGAGCACCAGCGAGTCGCGGTTGACGGCGAGGGTGCTGGGCCCCTGCTGCAATACGACGAAGTCCCACCCGCCCCGCTTGACCGCGGCCACGGCGTCGCTCTTCCCCTGGAGGTGATCGAGGAGCGCGTAGCCCGGCCCGGTGACGCTCTCGACCGCGAGCGTGTCCCCCGCCGTCCGCGCGACGGCGGCCAGGGTGCCGGGGAGGTCGTTGTAGTAGGTGAGGCTGTTGCCGATGAAGAGGATCTTGAGCGACGGCGTGCCACCGGAGGGCCCGGCGCCGTCCTGGCAGGCGCCGGCGCCCGAGAGGGCCGCCAGGGCAAGGGTCGTGGAAAGCATTGTGCGCAGGCGATGCGGCATGCCGGACTCCCGTCAGGTCAGTCGATGGATCACCCCCCGCGCGCCGGCCGCCCACCTCGGCGCCAGCGCGGTGGCGACGAGCACCACCACCCACACCCGTCCCTGCCGGACGTCATAATCGGCAAGGAGTTTCGGCCACGGATTCCGGAAGAGGTAATGTCCCGCGAGGAACTCGAAGGCCACCGTCGCGGACAACCAGAGGACGCCGACCAGCCAGGCCTGTCGCACAGTGGCGCGGGCCGATCCAGCGGATGGAGAGCCACGCCACCAGCAGGATGAGGAGGGAGAGGGTGACGCTGCTGACGACATGGCCGGCGTACGGACCGACGCCGGGATGAGGAGAAACTGTCGGGCCGTCCCGTTGGCCACCGCCACCGCGCAGAGCGTGAGCCAGACGAGGAGTGCGCGAAGGATCACCGCGCCGACGCCCACAGTCGCTTGAGCAGCTGGATTTGCCCGGTGTGGTAGGCCTCGTGCTGGGCGGCGCCGAGGATGGTCTCGCCGAAGGTCCACTTGCGGTTGCCGAGGGGGCGGCGCCCGTAGGCGGACACCGGCACGGCGCGGACGGTGGCCGCCACTTCGAGGTGCATGGCGCGGACGAGAGCGCAGTCGCGCTTCCAGGCGGCTTCGTCGGGTCGGTCGGGTACGGCGGGCCAGTTGGCGGGGCTCCGCGGGAAGGGATCCCGCTCCCCGCCCCGGAGCCGCTGGGTGATGGTGTGGTGCCAGTAGGCGATGTGCAGCGCCAGCTCCCAGATGGACTTCCGCTCCGGCGCGGGCCGCCAGAGCGCCTGCGGCGCCGACACGCCGCGCAGCGCGCCCACCACGGTCGGGCCGCCGTGCCAGGAGCCGCGACCGGCCTTCGGCGCCACGTTCTCCGCGAGGAGTCGGGAGAATCCGCGATCGTTCATGACACCCCTCCGATGCCTGCCACGGTGCTCCGCCGCTCGAAGAGCAGCACATCCCGCCACACGCCCTTCATCTGGCCCAGGCGCTCGCGCCGCCCGACCAGGCGGAAGCCGGCCCGCTGGTGGAGCGTCACACTCGCGGTGTTTTCGGGAAAGACGCCGGCCTGCAGGGTCCAGATACCGTGCGCGTCCGCGGCGGCGATGAGCCCCTTGAGCAAGGCGATCCCAATTCCCTTGCCCCGCCCGCCCGCCGACACGTACACCTGCAATTCCGCCACGCCACCGTACACGCACCGGTCGGAGACGGGACTGAGCGCGGTCCAGCCGAGGACACGCTCCCCCTCCACCGCCACCAGGCGGCAGGCGGCCAGGTGTCCCTTGTCCCACGCCTCCCAGGCCGGTGCGTCGGTGTTGAAGGTGGCGTGCCCGGTGGCGATCCCCTCGCGGTAGATGTCCGCCACGGTGGGATAGTCGGCCGGGGTCATGGGGCGGAGGTTCATCGGCTCATACCGCGCGGCGATTCTGGCTTCGGGAGGGCGCCTTCCGGAGCGGACGGATCGTCGAGATCGAACGCCCCGCAGGTGCACGGGCAGCGAGATAGAGATCCCAGCGCTGCTGCAGGTTCAGCCACAACTCGGCCGAGG
The DNA here is from genome assembly GCA_963777835.1 of uncultured Gemmatimonadales bacterium. GTDB lineage: Bacteria > Gemmatimonadota > Gemmatimonadetes > Gemmatimonadales > GWC2-71-9 > SPDF01. The sequence goes on from CAVZRK010000006.1 coordinate 927,949, forward strand.
TGCCGAACAACTGGGCCAGACGCAACGCGGTGTCCGGAGTGACCGCGCGGCGCCCTCGCACGATCTGGTTGAGCCGCTGGAACGGAATGGCGAGCCGTTCCGCCGCCGCGACCTGCGTGAGCCCCAGCGGCCGCAGAAACTCTTCGGCCAGGACCTCCCCGGGATGGAGCGGCGCCCGTTGCGCCGGCAATTGTATCGGCATGTCCGTCACGATCCCCTAGTGATAGTCCACGATCTCCACGGCTTCAGGTCCGCCCTCCGACCATCGGAAGCAGATCCGATACTGGTCGTTGATGCGGATGCTGTGCTGGCCTGCCCGCCGGCCGCGTAACGGTTGCAGACGATTCCCCGGCAGGGCGGCCAGGTCAGCCAGCGTGGCCGCCACGTCCAGGTATTCCAGCTTGCGGACCGCCGTCCGCCAGATCGCGACCGGGCAGGCGGCCCGTGCCGCGCGGGTGTCGCGTCCGTGGTAGAGATCGGCGGTGCCTGCACGGCGAAAGGAACGGATCACCCTGGCCCCGCGGCGGTAGTGTAGTATACCGGTTAACGGTATACACCGTCAACCCGACACCCTCGCCACGACGATTACACAGGGTTCGCCCAAGCCCCGCACCAGACTCCCGCGTCCAGGTTCATTTCAGCTCCCTCAGCAGCCGCTTCGGCGCCGTCATGCCGATAGCTGTCCTCCAGCAGGCCGGCGAGCTCCTCCCAGTCCACCTTGCCGTCCAGCCAGACGCCTACCCACCCGCTCGGCCCCACGTACGGCGGCACGAAGAACCGTTTCGGCTGGGCCCGGACCATCAGCTGCTGGTTCCCGGGCGCCGCCTTGACCCACACGCCCGGGCCGGCCGCCGCCGTGGTGGTTGTCCGGGGCGGCGTACATGGCGAAGAGCTTGTTCTTGACCCGGAACGTCGGCGCGCCCCACGCCTCGACCTCGTGGGCCTCGGGGAGCCGGAGGCAGAGCCTCCGGAGTCGGGTGAGGGGACGAAGCGCCATCAGGCGGGGCAGCGGGGCAGCCGGGCGGTGGGGCGGTTCACGACGCGGCGAATGCCACGTAGCCGGCCCCGGCTCCCAGCAGGAGCGCGAGCGGCGAATACAACCGCGTGTCCATCCGCGCGAACGCGGTGTCGCGGACCCGCTTGAAGAAGCCGACGTACCGGAACTCGCCGATGGCGCGAAGCACCAGCGCAATGGACACCCCCCAGCAACCCCAATGCACGAGTGCGGCGGGAAGCAGCTCCCGGCCGAGGCCGGCACGCTGGGTCACGAGGAGGGCGGCGAGGAAGAGCACCGCCGCCACCGCCAGGGTGGAGAGCGGCCCGGGCCGGAAGAGCGGCGCGCCGTCGCGCTCGGGCAGCACCTGCACCTGCCCGCCCCTCCACCCGAGCGCCCAGCCGACATGGAGCAGGCTCAGGACACAGAAAGCGATGGCCAGCGTCCCAGCCATGATGACGACTCCAGCGTCCGCGGTCCTCACCCCCTGTCCCCCTCTCCACCATGTGGAGAGGGGGAACCCGGCGTCACTTCTGGATCCTCGAGCGAGAGCCGCTGCACGCTCCGCTCCTTCATCATCTTGATGAACGGCAGGCTGAACACCGGGTCGAAGTCGGTACCCGACTTCTCCTCGATGTAATCGAGCGCCTTGGCGGAGGTCCAGGCAGCGCGGTAGGGGCGGTTGGTGCAGAGGGCGTCGTAGACGTCGCAGACGTGCACCAGGCGGCTGGCGTAGTGGGTGTCCCGCGCGAAGTGGAAGGCGGGATATCCGCCGCCGTTCAGCATGATGTGGTGCTCGTACGCCACCACCGCCGGCACCTCCAGCCGCACGTCGCGGTCGAGGATCAGCTTGGCCCCCTCCTTCGGGTGGGCCTTCATGATGGCGAACTCCTCGTCGGTGAACCCGCCCGGCTTGACGAGAATCTCGCGGGGAATCTTGACCTTGCCGAGGTCGTGCAGGAGGCCGGACACGCCGAGCACCCGGAGCTCGCGCCCGGCAAAGCCGAGGTACTCGCCGATGGCCATGGCGAGCACCGAGACGTTGGTGGAGTGGGTGGTCGTGTACTGGTCGAATTCCTTGAGCTGCAGCAGCGGCAGGATGATCTCGGACTGGCTGTGCATGGCGATGGCCAGCGAGCGCACCACCGTCTCCGCCTCGAGGAGCGGGAGCTCCCCGGTTTCCTGGACGTGGCCGTGCATCCACTGGATCGCCTCGACGTCGTCGCGCAGGGAGTAGGCGATCGTGGCGGTGGCCAGCGTGGCCTCGGCGGAGTCCAGCGACTCGCCGGTGTCGAGGGCCAGGGTGCCGTAGCGGATGCCGGTGGCGCGGAGATGCCGCACTTCGGCGGTGTCCATCGCCTCGCCGCGGCTTCGCTGGAAGGTGTCGCGGAGGAACTGCTCGAAGTCCTCCCGCGTCACCCCCGGGTCGATCTCGAGCCGCTCGATGCCGAGCCCCGCGAGCCGGGTGGCCCAGTCCCACTCCTTGAGTTCGCGGACCACCCGCCGGTCGAAGACGACGTCGCCCCCGATGAACGAGAACTTGAGCCGGTCGCGACCGGCCAGCACGTCCTGCAGCTCCTGGTACGAGTCGTCGAGCGCCCGCTCGCGGGCGGGATGGCCCTGGTTGTAGAGGGCCATCGTGGCCATGACCTGGCCGAGCGAGGTGAGGAACTTGACGGGGCTGCTCATGCGAGCCCCGCCGCCTGGCGGATGTCCTGCACGCCGCTGCGCTCCGCCAGGCCCATGACCACCTGCACGTCGGGATGCCGGGCCCAGGTGGCGGCCAGGCCGCGGAGCGCGGCCAGCATTTCGGGCGACGGCTGGTTGAGCCGCGTCCGCCGCCACCACTTCTTCTTCGCCAGGACCTGCTGCAGGAGGAGATCGCGCGCCCGACGGCTGCGCAGGGTGCCGAACACCCGGATGGCGAGCACGCGCACCTCCTCGTCCTTGTGGTCGAGCAGCTTGGCGAGGAGCGGCTCGGCCGCGGACGGGCACCCCTCGAGCGCGGCGTTGATCCCCAGGCGCATGACGGCGTCGTCGGCGTCCCCGAGGCTGAGCACGATGCCCTGCGGCCGCAGGTCGGGACGCTGCGCACCCTGGAGCATCAGCTTGATCGCCTCGCGGCGGACCCGCGGATCGTCGGCGATGGCGAATTCTTCCGGATGGAACTCCGCCGGCCACTCCGGCAGCGCGCCCAGCACGATGAGCAGGTTCCGCTGCACGAACCACTCCGCCCCGTCCAGCCGGGCCAGCGCCGGCGGCCCCACGGGAGATCCGAGCGCCGTGAGCGCGTTGAGCAGGCGGTGGCGCATGGTGCGGGAATCGGTGATGGCGAGCGCGTCGAGCATGGGACCGATGGCGAACAGCCCCACCCTGTCGAGGATCCGTTCCACCGCGTCGAGGTGCGCGTCGCCGTGCTCGAGGATGCCGCTCATGAGCGACGGGTCGGCCAGCCGGACCCAGATCGTCTCCGCCGCGATCGAGTCGTGCGGTGCGGCGTCGAGCGACGCCACCAGCAGGTCGAGCCGCCCGTCCTCGACGACGCGCGCCAGGGAAGTCCAGACCGCCTCGCCGACGACGTCCAGTTCGAGCGCCATCTGGAGGATCCGGGGCGCCTCCGACAGGTGATCGGGGGCCTCGCCGGCCGCCGGCGCCGCCTCCGACGGCAGCGAGAGCTGGTCCAGCACCATGGTGTAGGTGTCGGGGTTCGGGTCCTCGAGGGTCCAGTCGGTCAGGAGGTCGTTCACCGCGTTGCGGAAGGTGGCGTCGGCGTCGGCGCGGACGGCAGTCTGCCCCTGGTCGGCGTGGTCCGCCAGCTTGGTCAGCATGCGGAGGAGGGAGTGGGAAATCGTCTGCTGCTTGGCGGAGGCGGCCGCCTGCACCAGGTCCAGCACCGCCTTGACCGGGAGGCTCGAGGCGAAGTCGGCCACGAAGTCCTGCCGGGTGGCCAGCTCCCCGCCCACCGTCAGGAGGCGGGTGACGGTGTCCTGGTCGAGGGAGGAGAGCAATTGCGAGACCCGCGACTGGAGCTGGGTGTACGACTCGCCCTCCCGCATCCGCAGTTCGCGCCCAAGCTCCTGCAGGTACCCGACGATGATCTGGTCGTAGGCCTTGTCTTCGCGATGGGTGTTGATGGCCGAGGCGATCTGGTCGGGCGCGTCCTCGATCACGTCGCCGGCGCGGCCCCGGCGGAGCGCCGCCGACGCGAGGCCGAGCCAGAGCTGGGAGGACCGCCCCTGCTCCGCCTGCGTGTCCCCGGCACCGATCTCGAGGTGCTCGAAGGTGAACGGGACGATCTCGATGTTCGGCCAGCGACCGAGCTCCTCGGCCGGCCGGAGCCCGAAGGGCATCTCCTGCCGGTTGGCCTCGGCGCTCACCGTCTGGAGGAACTCCAGCAGCTCCTCCGGGGCGATCGACTTCCGGAACCGGATGACGCCGATCTGGTGACGGTGGAGCCGGTAGGCGAGGTCGCGGAGGACGGCGTTTTCCGTGTCGGTGGCCGCCCCCTCGACGATGAGCTGGTCGCGCGCCACGCCGATGGCCAGGCCGTCCCGCTGCTGCAGGAGGGCCGAGAGCCCGGAGAACACCGCGCTCGCGGCGTGCTCGATGACGGGATGGCCCTTGGGATAGGTGCCGTACTTGTGCAGGCCGACCGACAGCTGGATCAGGAACACCGACAGCTCGCGCGAAAGCGTCTTGCCTTCGGCTGCGCGGTCGGCTGGGGACACGGAGGCCTGCCTTCGTGCGAGGGGTGAACCCCCATAAGGTAGGCAATGGCGGGGCAGCGGGGCAGGGGGGCAGCAGGGGGAGGGGGCCGTGACTGCCCCGCTGCCCACCTGCCCCACTGCCCTGCCGCGCCAAAGGCGCTTACGCCGCGTGCACCGCCCCGACCACCCTCGCCGTCCCGTTGAAGTCGTTCCAGGCCTCCTCGACCACCTGCAGGTTGGCCTTGCCGCGCTTCCGCAGCCACCAGCCGAAGATGAGCAGGGGGATGCCGATGAAGGCCAGCAGGATCAGCGCGGTGCACATCCCCCCCATGACCATGATGTAGAGGCCCACGTTCTTCGGGAACGCCGCCATGGTCCGGATATGCACCAGGCGGGTGTGCAGCATGTCGGGGTCCTTCGACCCGACCGACTTGAGTTCGCCGATGACCATCGACTTGTCCAGCTTCAGGAAGGGGCTGCGTTCGAGCGCCATGGGGCACCTCCGAGGGGGGGATGGACGGCTGGCATTTGACAAGGCCTGACCGGGCGGTAGCATTGCCGAGTCTGGTACTCCCCTTCCCTTGCGCAGACCGCGAGGAAAAACCGTCATGCCCCATCGCGACCCCCGCGCGGTGCTGGATGTCGGCGAGGAGGCGCTGGTCCTGCCACCCGGCGACCGGGAGGCGCTGGACCGGCTCTTCACCGCCACCTACGAGGAGCTCCGCCGGCTGGCCGCCGGCGTGCGCCGGGACGACCCCGGCGTGACGCTGAGCCCCACCGCGCTCGTCAACGAGGCGTGGATCAAGCTGGCTGACTCCCCGCCGGCGGGGGTCACGTCGCGGCTCCACTTCACCCGGATCGCCGCGCGGGCCATGCGTCAGGTGCTCGTCGAGGCTGCCCGGCGCCGGAACGCGAAGAAGCGCGGCGATGGCAAGGCGTGGGTGACCTTCGACGAGGCGCTCGCGTCCGCCCCGGCCGGCGCGGACGACCTCCTGGCCCTCGACGCCGCGCTCGAGGACCTGGCCCGTCTCAACCCCCGCCAGGCGATGATGGTGGAGTGCCGCTTCTTCGGCGGGCTCGACGTGGCCGAGACGGCGGCGCTGCTGGAGGTGTCGGAGGCGACGGTGCTGCGGGATTGGCGCGCCGCCCGGGCCTGGCTGGCGGTGGAGCTGGGCCAGGGCGGCTGAGCATGGACGCCGGGCGCTGGGAGCGTGTGCAGCGGCTCTTCCACGACGCCCTCGACCGGCCGGCGACGGCGCGGCGCGCCTTCCTGCAGGAGGCCTGCGGCGGCGACCCGGCCCTCCTGGCCGACGTCCTCCGGCTGCTCGAGGCCGACGACGCCCCCGACTCACCGCTCGACCAGGACCTCGCGCGGGTAGCGGAGCAGGTCCTCCACCTCGACACCGCGGAACTCCCCCTCACCGACTTCGGACCCTACCGCATCACCCGCCTGCTGGGCGAAGGCGGCATGGGCGTCGTGTACCTGGCCCGGCGCGAGGACCTGGGGAGCGTGGCGGCCATCAAGATCCTCCGCGACGCCTGGCTCTCGCCCGCGCGGCGGGAGCGCTTCGCCGCCGAGCAGCGCACCCTGGCCCAGCTCCACCACCCCGCCATCGCCCAGCTGCACGACGCCGACACCCTTCCCGACGGCACCCCGTGGTTCGTCATGGAGTACGTCGAGGGGGTGCCGCTCACCGACTACTGCCGGGCGCACGACACCAGCATCGAGGGCCGGCTCGAGCTCTTCCGCGCGGTGTGCGAGGCGGTGCAGCACGCGCACGGTCACGCCGTCATCCACCGCGACCTCAAGCCCTCCAACATCCTGGTCACCGCCGACGGCCGCGTGAAGCTGCTCGACTTCGGCATCGCCAAGCACCTGGAGGAAGCGGAAGGGACGGTGGACCAGACCCGCACCGGGTTGCGGCTGATGACGCCGGCCTATGCAGCGCCGGAGCAGATCCGCGGCGAGCGCGTCGGCATCCAGAGCGACGTCTACTCCCTCGGCGTCATCCTCTACGAGCTCCTGGCGGGCCAGCCCCCGTTCGACCTCACGGGCAAGACGCCGGCGGAGGCGATGTCCATCGTCGTGGATCGCGAGCCGCCCAAACCGTCGGCGGTGGCCCGCCGCCCGCAGGGACGCGCGTCGGGGCACACCTCGTGGGGCGACCTCGACGTGCTCTGCCTGACCGCCATGCACAAGGAGCCGTCGCGGCGGTACCAGACGGTCGAGGGGTTGATGCGGGATGTGGATCGCTACCTGGAGGGCGCACCGCTCGAGGCGCGCCCCGACTCGCTCCGGTACCGGACGGGGAAGTTCGTGCGGCGGAACCGGGTGGCAGTCGCGGCGACGGTGGCGGTCGGCGTGCTCCTGCTGGGGACGGTGGTGTTCTACACCGCGCGCCTCGCGCGGGCGCGCAACCTGGCGGTGGCGGAAGCGGCGCGCACCCAGCGGATCCAGAACTTCATGGTGCACCTCTTCCAGGGGGGCGAGGACGCGGTGGGGCCCGCCGACAGCCTGCACGTCGTGACGCTGGTCGAGCGCGGCATCGAGGAGGCGCGGAACCTCGACCACGAGCCGCTGGTGCAGGCCGAGCTCTACCAGACGCTGGGGACGATCTCGCAGCAGCTCGGCCGCCTCGACCAGGCCGACTCGCTCCTTTCCCTGTCCCTCGAACGGCGCCGGGCCCTCCTCGGCGGCGACGCGACGGGAGTAGCGGAAGGGCTGGTGGCGCTGGGCGAACTCAGGATCGAGCAGGCGCGGTTCGAGGAAGGGGAGCGGCTGATCCGGGAGGCGCTCGCCATCGAGCGGCGCGCCCTCCCCGACGACCATCCCGCGGTGCAACAGGCGCTGGCGGCGCTGGGGCAGGTGCTGCAGTCGCGGGGCGGGTACGACGAGGCGATCGCGGTGCAGCGGGAGCTGACGGGAATGGCGGCGGGCGGCGACTCGCCCGAGCTGGCGGCCAACATGAGCGCGCTGGCCAGCACGCACTTCTACGCCGGGCAATACGACACCGCCGACTCGCTCAACACCCTCGTGCTGGCGATGAACCGCCGGCTCCACGGCAACCGTCACCCGATGGTGGCGGAGGACCTGATCAACCTCGGCGCGACCCAGCTGGAGCGCGGCGACTACCCGGCGGCGGAGGCGTTCGACCGGCAGGCGCTCGAGATCACGCGGGCCTGGTACGGCGAGGACCACCCGAAGACGGCGGCGGGGCTGACGCTGCTGGCGCGGGCCATGGTGTACCAGAAGCGGAACGACGAGGCCAAGACGCTGCTCGAGGAAGCGCTGGCCATCCGGGAGCGGGTGTACGGGCCGATGCACCCGACGGTGGCCTCCACCACGAACGAGCTGGGGAACATCGCGGTGGCGGAGGACCGGTACGACGAGGCGGTGGCGCACTTCAGCCGGATGGTGGAGATCTACCGCACCGCGTACGGCGGGAAGCACTACCTGATCGGCGTGGCGCTTTCGAACCTGGCCAGCGCCTACAACGGGGACAAGCAGTACGCCAGGGCGGAGCCGCTCTTCCGCGAGGCGATCGCGATGTACGACGCGACGCTGCCGGCCGACCACACCACCACCGCGATCGCGCACATCAAGCTCGGCCGGACGCTGCTTCGTCAGCGACGGTTCACGGAGGCGGCGCCGGAAACGCTGGCCGGCTACGAGGTGATCCGCGCCACCGCCGCGCCGGGGAACAGCTTCCTGCGCGCCGCGCGGATCGACCTCGCGGCGATCTATGACACACTGGGACAGCCGGAGCGGGCGGAGCGGTTCAGGAAGGAGCTGGCGGATACGGCGCGGTAGGGGCGCACAGCTGTGCGCCCCTACCGCGCCCGCCCCCCTGCCCCGCTGCCCCGCTGCCCCGCCTATCTGTTATCACACCCTCCGGGACTCTGCGGCACGCTCTCCAGGAAGTCGTACGCGGTGCCATTCCACCGCCAGACTGGGAAGCAGAAGCCGGGGAGCCCGATGAGGAGATCGGGATAGCCGAGGTTGGCGGTGGGTTGCGGGTCGGCGGAGGCGCCGGGGAAGCCGAGGTTGGTGCTGTATCCGGCAGCGGCCGAGTCCTTGACGAAGAGCACCACCGAACTGCCGGCCATGCCGGAGGTGCAGCTGTTGCCGTAGACGACGAGGACCTCCTTGATGCCGTCCTTGTTCCAGTCGGAGAACGACACCTCGGCGCCGGCCGGCTGATCGCACATGGTGAAGCCGGTGCCGGCGGAGTCCACGGCCATGCCGAGCGACTCGTAGATCACGTTCTGCTCGGCCACGGTCAATCCACCGTCGTCCTTCGCGAAGAGAATGGCGGCGCCGGGCGAGGGTCTCTGGGCGGAACAGGCGGGGGCGATGGCGAGGGTGACAGCGGCGGTGAAGAGCAGTTGCAGGGCACGGGGCATCCGGCAGCCTCTGAGTAGGGGATGCCTCTCATTGCGTCAATTTGAGTTGCGGTCCGTCACAGCCCGCCACTGCCAGCTGCCACCGCTGCCCCGTCCTCACCTCCCCCCTGTCCCCCTCTCAGCGGCAGGCGGGGCAGCGGGGCAGCGGGGCAGTAACCAACTACTCTTGCGCGGCCGCCGTGTCGATCGCCGCGGCGCGGGCGCGGGCGCTGTCCTGGGTGTCCATCGCCTTCTTGACGCCCCCGGCGCCGGGGATGGACGACTGCCCGATGACGCTGTCGGCTTCTCGCTCAGTTCGGCCGGTGCTGGTCTTGTGATCGGCAGAGCAACCCGCGAGGAGCATCAGGACCGCGACGACCACCCGCTGCCCCGCTGCCCCCCTGCCCCGCTGCCCTGCCTTCAAGGCACTCTCGCTGCATTCACCCGCCGCGCCACCCGCCCCGACGGCAGTTCCGCCAGCTGACCAATCAACGAATCGCCCTTCACGCGATAGGTCCAGCGGACGCTGGTCCGGCGGGTCTGGACGTCGGCGGACCAGAGCCGCGCGGTCGAGTCGTAGGCGAAGTCGAGGTCGTACATCCACCGCGGCGCTCCGGACACGAGCTTCGAGGCGTGGAGCGTCGCCTGCTCCGTCTGGTTGGCGGCGAGGACGAAGTCGTACATCACTTCCTCGTCGGTGCAGGCGGCGTTCCACGTGGCCTGTACGCAGACGGAACTGCCCTGCCAGGCGCCGAGGAGGGTGGAGGTGGGGTAGCGCATGACGGCGATGAACTCGCGGAGCAGGCGCCAGCCGGCCTGGTCGTAAGTCTTGGCGGGGCCCTCCGGCTGGGGGCAGCCGCCGCCACCGGGCGGCGCCGTGATGGCGCGTGCGCCGCGGGAATCGCGGATGTCCACGCGCCAGGAGCCGCCGTCCATGCAGGCGCCGTCACGGGGGCGGAGCTGGGCCACGCCGGGGTTGGCGGGCGGTGGCGGGGTCACTGGGCTCGGCCGGCGGCCGGGCGTTTCGGGCACGCGGGGCTGCGCCTGCACCAGCGAGTCGAGCCGCGCGAGCTCGAGCGCCCAGTTCACGCGACCGCCCTGGTCCGGCACCCGGCAGACCCACGCCGGGCCTTCCTGGTACCCCCGGGCCCACGAGGTGCACTTGTACTGGCCGTTGAGGCGGGCGCGGTCCGCCGACATGGCCTGCTGCATTCTGGTCCACTCGGCGGTGCTGTCGGCGGCGGGGCGGCCACCGGCGTCCGCCGGCTCGTAGCGGCGGTACCAGACGATCATCTGCCCCGTCACCTGGCCGTTCACGTCGCGGTAGACGAACGCGGGACTCGGACCGGTCAAGCCGTAGTTGGCGCCGAAGCGCACGACGCGTCCCGAGGTGACGCGGGCGCTGTCAGGGTAATTGAGCGCATACGAGCTGGGGGGCGTGCCGCCGGTGTTGACCTGCAGACCGCAGGCGGTGACACCCGCGACGAGCAGCAGGGATGTGTATCGAGCGCTGTGACTATGCATGGCGAAGTCCCGGTTGGATTACAACTGGAAGTCTACTGCCCCGCTGCCCCCCTGCCCCCAGTCCTCACCCCCTGTCCCCCTCTCCACCATGTGGAGAGGGGGGACCACCTAGCACTGCCCCGCCCGGTGCCTGCTCGGCCTGCAGGAGAAACCGCCGACGCGCCAGAGGCCGCGCTGTTCCGTCTTGGCGCGCGCCTCCGCCCGGTCGAACCACTCGGCGTAACGGGTGTTCGGCGGGTACTTGACGCTCACCGCCCAGCCCAGGCGAATCATCAACCAGTTGACGGACGCGCCATCGTACCAGGCATAACCCAGGAGCCGGCCGTAGCGGTCGCGGGCGGTCTTGTCCATGCTGATCTGGACGGTGGCGCCGGCGGGGATCAGGGCGGCCATGCCGGCGGTGGCGGCGGTCCCGAACGGCACCTGATCGCGCTCGGGGGTGTCGATGCCGATGAGGCGGACGGCGCCCTGCGCCTGGCACTGGATGGTGTCGCCGTCCTTGAGCACCATCACAAGGCAATCGGCGAGCCCGGTGGCGGGCGCCTGGGGGCCGGAATCCGGGAGGATGATGGCGAGCGGCTCGCCGGCCACGATCGGCTCCGGGGTGCTGCATCGCTGGCCGCCGTTGGGCTTGTAGCCCTGCGCGAGGGCGGTCGCCTCGGGGAGATACTCGCCCCGGCTCGTCTTGCCGTAGTGCTCGGTGCCCGGACAGTGGTACACGCCGGAGCCGAGGTTCACCCAGACCGGCTTGGCCGCGGAGACGGTTTCCTGTGCGGCGACAGGCACGACCAGGACGACGAGGAGAACGCAGCGACAGTATACGGATCATGGCGTAAAGAATAACTGCCCTGCTGCCCACCTGCCCCGCTGCCAGCTGCCCCGCTGCCCCGCTGCCCCGCCGTTCTCACACCACCCCCTGCCCCCTCTCCGGCAAGCGGAGAGGGGGACGGTGGGCAAGCGGGTCTAGTTCGCGAACAATTCCTGAAGGGTGGCCAGCACCCGGCTCTCCACGCTGGGGCTGACCCGCCCAAGCCGACGGACCATGCGTTCGCGGTCCACCGTGCGGAGCTGGTCGAGGACGACCTGCCCCTGCTTCCCCTCGAAGCGGCAAGGCACCCGGAAGGGATAGGGCTTCGAGGCGCTGGTGAGGGGCGCGACGATGCAGGTGTGGAGGTGGGCGTTGAGCTCGTCCGGGGAGACGACCACGCAGGGGCGCGTCTTGCGCATCTCCCGGCCGCGGGTGGGGTTGAGTGCGACGAGGAAGACATCTCCCCGCCGCACCGCTGGAGTCACCACGTCCACTCCTCGTCGTCGAACCTGGTCGGGGTCGGCGCATCGAGGAGCCCGTCGCCCTTTTCGGCGGCCAGCGCCTCCGCGGCCTCAGCCCACCCGGCGCGGGTGCCCTGGCTGGGCCGGATGACGATGCTGTCGGTTCGGACTTGCATGTCCACCTCGTCCGTCAGGCCCAGTTCCTCGATGACAGTCTTCGGGAACCGGATCCCGCGGGAATTGCCGATTCGGATCAGGCGGGCCTTCATGGGGTACCTCCGGATGTGATTACAATGTAATCACCGGAGACTCGCCCCACCATCCCCCGCAAACTATGGCCAAGCGAATCGGCACGGAGGACCGAATCGGCGCCGAGCGGGGCCTTTGATCGTCAGCCCGTGTCGCGCCCGCTTGCGTTGCCTGCGGGTTTTGGTAACCTACGAAAGCGGCGGACGTCGTCTCGATCCTCCGCCAGGCGCCGTCACCCGGGAGCCCCATGCTCGCTGCACTGGACAGGTATCTCTCGGCCCGATCCCACTTCCAGCTTGGGGTCTACTCCCTCGTCCTCCTCGGCGCCGTCGGCACGGTCGACTTCGCGACCGGCGCGGAACTCTCCTTTTCGATCTTCTACGCGATCCCCGTCGGCCTGAGCGCCTGGTACCTGGGGAAGCGTTTCGGCCTGCTCTTTTCGGTCCTGTCGGCGCTGGTCCTGTACTGGGTCGACGCCGCAGGTGGCCACCAGTCCCTCGGCACCACCAGCTCCTTCTGGAACGCCGGTGTCTTCCTGGGGTTCTTCCTGATCATCACCGCCCTGCTCGACAAGCTCCACCGAGCGCTCGAGGCCCTGGCGTCCCAGGCCCAGCGGGACGGACTGACCGGCCTCCTCAACGACCGCACCTTCCGGGAGCGATGTGCCCCGGCCTTTGCGCTCGCCGCCCGGCACCGCCGGACGGTGGCGCTCGGGTACATCGACCTGGACGGGTTCAAGGGGATCAATGACCAGTCAGGGCACGCCCTGGGCGACCAGGTGCTGCGGGAGGTGGCCGCCGCCATTACCAAGCTGCTCCGCGGGACCGACTTTGCCGGGCGGCTCGGGGGCGACGAATTCGGGGTGCTGCTGGTGGAGACCACGCCCGATGGCCCGCAGATCTTCTTCGGCCGGCTGCACGACGCCCTGAACGCGCTGGCCGCCAGGCACAGCTGGCCCCTCGGCATCAGCATCGGTGTGGGGGTCTTCCACCCACCCCCGGTCACCCCCGACGACGCCATTCGATTCGCGGACCAACTGATGTACCAGGTGAAGCACTCGGGCAAGAACAGGGTGCTGGTCCAGGAGTTGGTCGCGGTCGCCGCACCGCACGGAGCCAAGTGAGTTAGCCGGTCGGTTCGGCGGTACCACTGCCCCGCTGCCTCCCTGCCCCGCTGCCCCGCCGTCTTCGTCCTCACCCACTTTCCCCCTCTCTCATGCAGTCCTCACCCCCTTTCCCCCTCTCCACCACGTGGAGAGGGGGGACGGCCGGACAGAGCTTCTGTCATTGCGAGGAGGCCCCGGCGGGGGCCGACGAAGCAATCTCGATCGTGAACCCGCCGCCCCACATCGCTCCTGCCCCGTTCGCCTAGCGCGTCACCCCGGAATCGGTAATCTTTCCTCCCCAGTGACCGACCTCCCCGACCGCCTCGCCGCAGCGCTTGCCAGCCAGTACCGCATCGAGCGCGATCTCGGCGCCGGCGGCATGGCCACCGTGTACCTGGCGCGGGACGTCCGGCACGACCGCGACGTGGCCATCAAGGTCCTCCGCCCCGAGCTCGCCGCCGCGCTCGGCGCCGAGCGCTTCCTGGCCGAAGTGAAGATCACCGCCCGGCTCGACCATCCCCACATCCTCACGCTCATCGACTCCGGCGACGCCGACGGCGCCCTCTACTACGTCATGCCTTTCGTGCGAGGTGAGTCACTCCGGGCCCGCCTTACGCGGGAGCGGCAGCTCAGCCTCGACGGGGCGGTCGACATCATCTGTCAAATCGCCTCGGCGCTGGACTACGCCCACCGCCAGGGCGTCATCCACCGCGACATCAAGCCCGAGAACATCCTGCTGTACGAGGGGAATGCCTTCCTGACCGACTTCGGCATTGCCCTGGCCGTCCAGGAGGCCGGTGGCGAGCGCCTGACCGGCACCGGCCTCTCCCTTGGCACGCCGAGCTACATGAGCCCCGAGCAGGCTGCCGGGGATCGGGATCTCGACGCCCGGAGCGATGTCTATGCCCTAGGCGCGGTGACGTACGAGATGCTGGCGGGGGAGCCGCCGGTGACGGGCGCCTCGGTGCAGGCGATGATCGCCAAGCTGCTGACCGAGCGGCCGACGTCGCTCCGGGTGCTGCGGGACACCGTGCCGGCAGCGGTGGATGCGGCGGTGATGCAGGCCCTGGCCAAGGCGCCGATGGACCGGCAGGCAAGCGCGCGCGAATTTGCCGACGCCCTCTTCAGAGGAACGCTTCTCACCCTCCCACCGCCGCCGCGCGCCGCTCCAGGACGCGGGAACAAGCAGGCATGGGCCATCGGCGTGCTCCTCCTCGTCGTCGCCGCCGTTTTCCTCTGGCGACGCGGGGGTGGAGCGGAGGAAAGCACCATCCGTTCGATCGCGGTGTTGCCGCTCGACAACTACTCCGGGGATTCCACGCAAAACTACTTCGCCGAGGGGATGACGGACGAGCTGACCAGCAACCTGGCGACGATCAGCCAGCTCCGGGTCACCTCGCGCGGCTCGGCGATGCAGTTCAAGGGGAGCAATCGTCCGGCGACACCGGAGATCGCCAGGATCCTCGACGTGGACGCCATCGTGGAGGGTTCGGTGGTCCGCTCGGGCGACCGGGTGCGGATCACGGCGCAGCTGATCGACGCCCGGGCCGACAAGCATCTCTGGGCCCAGACCTTCGAGCGCAAGTCGAGCGATGTGCTGGCGCTGCAGGCGGAGTTGGCCTCGGCCATTGCCAACGCCATCAACGTGCAACTCACGTCGGGGGAGCAGTCTCGCCTCTCGGCGGCACCGACGGTGAACCCCGAAGCGCACGACGCCTACCTCAAGGGACGCTATTTCTTCAACCGGCCGACCGACGAGAACCTGCAGAAGGCCATCGTGCAGTTCAACGAAGCCATCAGACTGAGCCCGACCTTTGCCCCGGCGTATTCGGGACTGTCGGACGTCTATGCGTGGGCCGCCTGGAACGAGGGTTTCATCAGCGTCCTCGATGCGAAGCCGCTTGCCAGGGCCGCGGCAGAACAGGCGGTGCAACTCGACAGCATGTCGGCGGAAGCGTTCACCTCGCTCGGCGTGTACAAAGCCTGGTTTGAATTCGACTGGGAAGGGAGTGAGAGAGATCTTCGTCGAGCAATCGCGCTCAATCCGAACTATGCCTTTGCGCACGACCAGCTCGGTCTCCTGCTGGCGAGCCAGGGGCGCTTCGACGAGTCGATCACCGAGGGAAGGCGGGCCATCGAACTGGATCCACTCTCGGCGTCGATCCTGCTCGATGCCGCCGCGTCGTACGGCTATGTCGGGGAGACGGTGCCGGAGATGGAACTCATCCGGAAGGCCTCAGACCTCGACCCGACCTTCTTCTATCCGCGCTTCCAGGAAGGGTACCTGGCGCTCTCCGCAGGAGACTATCCCAGGGCCATCGCGCAGTACGAGCAAGCCCAGGCCCTGGGTGCCCCGTCGTTCGTGACCGCCTACCTGGCATCCGCCTATGCCATGGCGGGCGACCGCACCCGTGCGATGGCCACCCTCGAGGAACTCAAGGGCCTGTCGCCAGGCGGGAATGTCGCTCCGTTCAACCTGGCACTGCTCTACCGCGGCCTCGGTGACCACCCACGCGCGCTCGACTATCTCGAACAGGCCTACGCCGCCAATTCGCAGCAGGTGTTCTGGCTGAAGGTGGATCCACTCTGGAATCCGCTACGGGAGGAGCCGCGGTTCAAGGCGCTGATGAAGAAGCTGAATTTCGGGGAGTGAACTCGCGGGTAAACCCGCGGCCCGGCTGGTGTCGCTGAAGCGACGCGAGATCCTGTCTCCAGCCTTCTGTCATTGCGAGGAGGCCCCGGCAGGGGCCGACGAAGCAATCTCGATGCTGCCTCCCCGCCTCCCTGCCCCGCTTCCCCGCCATCACCTCCCAAACGACTTCCGCCGCGGCTGCGGCCGGTCCCCGATCACCACGCGCACATGGTGCACGGCCCCGTCGTCGACCAGCGGAATGGCGGCGGGGTCGCACGCCACGCCGTCCAGTTCGGCCACCGCGATGCCGCGGCAGCGATGCTTCGGGTTCGACACCGCGATCTCGTACCGGGTGCGCCCGTACCGCCAGCTGATCGCATACTCGGGCCAGGCCGCCGGAATGCAGGGATCGAGCTCGAAGGTCGCTCCTCGCCGCGTGAGGCCGAGAATGCTCTCGAGCCCGGCGCGATACATCCACCCCGCCGAACCGGTGTACCAGGTCCAGCCGCCGCGCCCCGCGTGCGCCGCGTGGGCGTACACATCTCCCGGCGTCACGTACGGCTCGACCTTGTAGCGTTCCACATCGGCGGCGGTGCGCGTGTGGTTGATCGGGTTCAGCATGTGGAACAGCTCCATCGCCTCGTCCCCGTTGCCGAGCCGGGCCGAGGCCATGATGGTCCAGATCGCGGCGTGGGTGTACTGCCCGCCGTTCTCCCGGACGCCCGGCGGATATCCCTTGATGTACCCGGGATCCTGCCGGGAGTGATCGAAGGGGGGCGTCAACAGGAGCACCGCGCGCGTCCCCCGCCGCACCAGGTGGGTGCGGACCGCGTCCATGGCCCGCTCCGCGCGCGCCGAGGGGGCGGCGCCGGAGAGCACGGCCCAGGTCTGCGCAATCGAGTCGATCTTGCATTCGTCGTTCTGCGCCGACCCGAGCGGCGAACCGTCGTCGTAGTAGCCCCGCCGGTACCAGTCGCCGTCCCAGGCGAGCTCGAGCATGGTCGCCAGCCGGCTGGCCTCGCCGGCGTAGCGGACCGCGTGCTGCCGGTCGCCCGCCTTCGCACAGAGCGGCCCGAGTTGCTGCAGCACCGCGTACAGGAACCAGCCGAGCCACACGCTTTCGCCCCGACCCTCCTGCCCCACCCGGTTCATCCCGTCGTTCCAGTCCCCGCTCCCGATCAGGGGCAGGCCGTGCGCGCCGGCCGTGAGGCTCCGGTCCACGGCGCGCGTGCAATGCTCCAGGAGGGACGCCGCCTGGGTGGATGCGCCGGGCTGCAGGTACACCTCGACCTCGCCCGACACGAGCGGCGGTCCGTCGAGGAACGGGACGATTTCCCGCAGGATGCCGTCGTCCCCCGTCGCCTGGACATAGTGGGCCACCGCGAAGGGCAGCCAAAGCAGGTCGTCCGAACAGCGGGTGCGCGTGCCGCGGCCCGACGGCTCGTGCCACCAGTGCTGCACGTCCCCCTCGACGAACTGCCGCCCGGCCGCCCGGAGGATGTGCTCGCGCAACAGCCCCGGCTGGGCGAACGACAACGCCATCGCGTCCTGGAGCTGGTCGCGGAATCCGTAGGCGCCGCCGGGCTGGTAGAGGGCGGTCCGGGCCCAGAGCCGGCAACTCACCACCTGGTAGAGCAGCCACCGGTTCATGAGCAGGTCGAAGGAGTCGTCCGGCGTCTTGACCCGCACCGTGTCGAGGAGCTCGTCCCAGCGACCGGTCACCGTGGCAAGCGCGGCCTCGGCGGCCGCGACGCTCCGGTGCCGCGCCAGGAGTTCGCGCGCATGCGCAGCGTCGCGGCCTTCGCCCAGCGTCCACGACACCCGGCGCGTCTCTCCCGGCGCCAGCTCGAGACTCACCTGCAGGGCCGCGCAGGGATCCAGCCCGGCGCCGACCTCGCCGGACAGCACATGGCGGCTCAGGGCGGCCGGGCGCGCCAGCAGGCCGTTCCGTCCCACGAACGCGAGGCGATTCCCGGAAATGGAGCGGGGCATGTCGCTGGTGACGGCAAACGCGACCCGGTCGGGGAACTCCTCGTTGTAGGGATTGGTCGCGAGCACCGCGCCGGTCTCCGAATCCTGCTCGGTCACGATGTGGAGGTGCGCCCCGAGCCGCGGCGGGCCGAGGCGCCACTCGGCGTAGCCGAACAGGCTCAACCGGCGCGTGCGCGTACTGCGGTTGGTCAGGGTGAGGAGCGAGAACTTGACCGGATCGCTGGCGTCCACGAAGACCGCGAGCTCCTGCGCGATCTCGTGGGAGGCGTGCGTAAACCGCGACACACCGGCGGCGTGGCGCACCACGAAGCGACCGCTGTCCCCGGTCCGGGGGATCGGTCCCGGCGTCGGCGACCAGGCGTCGCCGGTCTCGTCGTCCCGGAGGAAGAGCGCCTCCCCCGTGGGATCGCTGACCGGATCGTTCGAGAACGGCGTCAGCCGGTTCTCCCGGCTGTTCTCCGCCCAGGTGTAGGCGGACCCGGAGGCCGACACGACAGTCCCGAAGCCGGGATTCGCGATGACGTTGACCCAGGGGAGCGGCGTCTCGGCGTCGCCGTCGAGCACGACGACATACTCGCGCCCATCGTCGGCGAATCCACCCGACCCGTTGCCGAGGGTGATCGGGGGCACCTCGACCGCACGGCCATCGTGCTCGGGGATCGGCACCGCCGGGGGCGCGGCAATCTCGGGATCCAGTCGCGGCTCGGCGTAGGGCCGGTCCAGCTGGGCCATCAGCGTGCCCCGATCTCCACTCAGGACCGCGCGCGCCACGCTCGACAGCAGGTGGCGCTCGGCCTCGCTCATCCGGTCCCCACGCAACAGGAAGACGCCGCCGGGCCGGTGCTTCCACGCACCCCACGGTCCGGTGTCGAGCACCACGCCGAGCTGCACGTGCATCTCGTCGAGGTAGCTCACCGGATGCTCGTTGAGGATGACGACGTCGGCGCTGAGCCCCTTGAGCCGCCAGTACTCCTGGGCCTGGAGCACCTGGCGGACCAGCGGGATGTCGTCCTCCTCGACCACGCGCACCAGGAGAATGGGCAGGTCGCCCGAAATCCCGTGTGCCCAGAGCCCGGGCCGCCCCAGCGCCGATCCCGACGACGCCTCCGGTGCGGCACCGAGCGACCGGTCGGTGTAGAGGACGCGGGAGGCGAGGCGTTCGTAGAGCTGGGCCTCGTCGCTCGTGATGCCCATGTGGCGGAGCGTGCTCTGGGCCTGGGTGTAGGCCAGCGCGAAGGTGCGCGCCGCCGCGCTCGGGTCGTGGTACTTGTGGGCGATGGCCATGGCGCCCTCGCGGCTCGAGGCCATCCCCGTGGCAAAGGAGAGGCGCACGAAGCCGCCGGGCGCCAGCCGGATCCGCTGCCGAAGGCTCACGATGGGATCCAGCACGGCGCCCACCGTGCCCGAGAGCGCGCGGCCGTCGAGCGCCACGGGATCTGCGGGCCCCCTGCCCCTACCCAGGAACCGGAGGCGGTCGGTCTCCCACTCCACCGGCCCCTGCATCCGTCCCTCGACGCTCAGCACGTGGACTGCCCAGGCGCCGGCCTCCTCCCGCGAGCGGGGCCGCCGGCCGCAGAGCAGCGCGGAGCTCTCCGCCAGGTATTCCGTCTCGACGAAGAGCTTGCCGAACGCCGGGTGCGCCAGGTCGTCCGCGATCGACACCAGCGCGATTTCGGCGTAGCTGGTGATTTCCAGCTCGCGATGGCGGTCGCTCAGGTTGGTCACGGCCAGGCGGCGGACCTCGACGTCGTCCTCGGTCGACACGGCGATGTCGAGCTGGGTCGAGATGCCGTCGTCGGTCCGGCGGAATACCGCGCGCTCCGGCTGGTACGTCACCAGGTACTCGTCCGGCTCACGGCCCGTCGGGTGGTAGGCCGCCGACCACACCGACCCGTTCCGCACGTCGCGGAGGTAGAGGAACTGGCTGCCGACGTCGCGGGTGGCGTCTTCGCGGTAGCGGGTGACCGCGCGGCCGCGGCAGAGGCTGGCGCCGCCGCCGGCGTTGGTGACCACCGCGACATACGCCCCGTTCGACAGGAACTGCGCGTGCGGGAAGCGGGTGTGCGGCGACCGGAACCGCCGCACCGCCCCCGGCGTGGCCGCCGCGGCCGCGCGCGTCTCCTCAGCGGGATGCGGCTGGGAGATGGGCGCGTGTCGCGGCACCCGCTCCTGCAGCAGCAGCGCCGTGGCCTGCACCCGGGGGTCGGCGTGGAAGCGGCGCACCATCACGTCGCCCAGCAGGGTGTTGGCCAGGGCGATGAGGCTCATCCCCTGGTGGTGGGCCAGGTAGGCCTGCACGACGACGCCCCGCGGGGCCGAAGGCGCCGGGGCGCTGCCAGGATCGCTGTCCAGCGCCTTGCGATGGGTGTAGTCCACGGCCTCGTAGAAGCCGTACGCGCCCTCGGCGCCTTCGCGCGCGAGGCGCCGGAAGTTCTGCGCGGCCCGGGTCGGGTCCACCATCGCGGCCAGCGCGGTCGCGTAGGGCGCCACCACGAGGTCGTCGCCCAGCCCCCGCTTGAGCCCGAGCCCCGGCACGCCGAAGGCCTTGTACTGATAGTTGCCGTGGCGGTCCACGATGTTGAAGCCGGACTCCGAGATCCCCCACGGAACACCCCGCTCCCGGCCGTAGTCCACCTGCCGACGCACCGCCATGTGACTCGACTGATCGAGCAGCGTCCCGGCGTAGCTCCGCATGACGAGCATCGGCATCAGGTACTCGAACAGCGTGGCGCCCCAGGAGAGGAGCGTGGAGGCGCCGTCCACGCTGGTCAGCAGGCGCCCGAGGTGGAACCAGTGGCTGTCGGGGACGTCGCCCTTGGCGATGGCCACGAAGCTCGCGAGCCGCGCTTCCGAGGCGAGGAGGTCGTAGAACGACGGGTCGAGGCGGCCAGGGCCTTCGGCGTCCGCCAGCCGGAAACCGATGGCGAAGATCTGGCGCTGGCGGTCGTAGAGGAAGCCGAAGGACATGCCGTCCACGAAAGCCAGTGCGCGGCTCGCGAGCGCCTCGAGGCGTGCACCCTGCCCGCCCGAAGGGCCGTCGGTGGCCAACGCCACGGCCAGGGTCTGCGCCCAGGCGACGCCCTCCCCGGCCGGCACGACGCAACCGAGCCCCTCGACGAGGTTCGGCCGCAGGCCGGCGGCGAGGGTCAGGCTCTCCTCGGCGTCCTCGACGCCGTTCAAGGCGCCCAGCAGGGCGGTCACGGCCGACTCCAGCCGTGCGCCCGCGCCGGGCACCGTCTCTTTCGGCGGCGCGGAGGCGAGCGCGCCCGCGGCGACGGCGGCGGTGTCGCGCAGGCCGGACCGGCGCTGCGCCGGCGACTGCGGCGATGCCGCGAGCTCCTTCAATCCCTCGGCCAGCGCGATCAACGCCCCCGCGAGGTTGCCGCTGTCCACGGTGGACACGTACCCCGGCGGCAGCGGCGCCAGGGTGCTGGTGTCGTACCAGTTCAGGAGATGCCCCTCGTAGCGTTCCAGCCCCTCCATCGTCGTCATCAGCGCCTCGAGCCGCTCCAGCAGCTCGTCCGTGCGGATGTAGCCGAGGTCGTGGGCGGCGAGGGTGGACAGCAGGCCCATCGCGATGTTCGTCGGCGAGGTCCGGTGCGCCACGACGGGGTCCGGCGTTTCCTGCACGTTGTCCGGCGGCAGGCCGTGGTCGGCGGCGCCCATGAAGGTGTCGAAGAACCGCCAGGTCTTCCGCGCGATCCCGTGAAGCAGCAGGCGATCCTCCGCGCCGAGCCGGTGCCGCGCGGGCCTGACGGGCTGGCTCAGCCACCAGGCGATGAGCGGCGCACCCAACCACAGGGCGAGGATGGGCAGGGCCACCGGGAGTGCGTCGGGCCGGGCCCCGACCACCAGTACCGCCAGGAGCAGGGCGGTCAGCGGGCTGGCGGCCATTTCCCCCACGAAGAGCAGGAGCCCGCCCTTCACGGCGAGTCCCGCGGAGCGGGCCGCCGTGGCCGCCGCCGTTTCCCACTCGAGCAGGCGCCGCTGGGTGACGATGAGGCGGATCAGCGTGAGGACGATGGCGTGCGCCATCTCGTACGCGTGGTAGGCGAGGAAGGTCACCAGCAGGACCACCTGGGCGGCGGCGGTCTTCAGGTCCTCCACAAGCAGACGCCAGAAGACCCGGAGGGGCTGCTGCGGCGCGGGGCCAGCCAGGAACCGGAGGACCAGCGGGTAGAGCGGGAACGCCATCGTGCCGAGGATCAGCGCGGTCCACACCCAGGCGGCGCCGGGAAGCACGAGCCAGGCACCCGCCAGCGCCACCAGGGTGGCGGGCGCCACCAGCGTGCGCCGCAGGTTGTCCAGGATCTTCCAGCGGGAGATGACCGGCAGCGTGTTGCGTTCGAGGCCCTGGCGGGTCGGCACGAGCGGGAAGAGCCAAAAGAGGATCTGCCAGTCGCCGCGGGCCCAGCGATGCTGGCGGCGCGCGTGGGTGAGCACGCTCGCGGGATAGTCGTCCACCACCTCGACGTCGGTCACGAGGGCGGGCCGCGCGTGCAGTCCCTCGAACAGGTCGTGCGAGAGCATCGAGTTCTCGGGCACCCGCCCCTCGAGCGCCGCCATGAAGGCGTCCACGTCGTAGAGGCCCTTGCCCGTGAAGATCCCCTCGCTGAAGAGGTCCTGGTAGGTGTCCGAGACCGCGGTGGTGTAGGGATCCACGCCGGTGTGCCCGGCGTAGAGCCGCGAAAAGAGCGACCCGGCGGCACTCGCGAGCGTGACGCTCACCCGGGGCTGGAGGATGCCGTAGCCTTCGGTCACCCGGCGGAGCCGGGGATCGAAGTGGGGGCGGTTCAGCGGGTGCGCGATGATGCCGATGAGCTGCCGGGCGGCGTTGCGCGGCAGGCGGGTGTCGCTGTCCAGGGTGATGCAGTAGCGCACACTTGGGAGGAACTCCGGCTCGCCCACGTGGACGTGGAAGCTGGTGTCCGTGGCTCCGCGCAACAGGCGGTTGAATTCCTCGAGCTTGCCGCGCTTCCGCTCCCAGCCCATCCAGGAGCCTTCGTGCGAGTTCCACTGGCGCACCCGATGGAACAGGTGGAACCGCCCGGGGCGGCCTCCGCCGGTCTCTGCGTTGAGTGCTGCGATCCCGCGTTCCGCGGCGTCGAGGATCTCGGCGTCACCCGGCATCGACTCGGCCGCGGCATCGGTGAAGTCGCTCAGGATGGCGAAGTGGATCTGCGGGTCGCTGTTGCCGAGGGCCAGGACCTCCAGGTGCTCGATGAGTTCCTCGACGCCGTGGACGCTGGTCAGCAGCGTCGGGATGACCACCATGGTGCGGGCGCGCTCCGGCACCCCGTGCAGGAACTCCAGCCGGGGGAGTCGGCGCGGGGGAAGGAAGTGCGCGGCCAGCCGCTGGACCAGCGCGATGCCGAGTTCGGAGGCGGGAAAGAGGAGGAGGGCCACCGCGAGCAGTTCGGCCCAGGCGTCGCCGCCCGACACGCGCGCGTAGGCGGCGGCAATGATCAGCAGGATGCCGGTGGCGAGTCCGATGGACCCGAGGTAGACGCTGGTGGCGTGGGTGGACACGAAGCGCCGCGCCCGCCCCTCGAGGGTGGGCTGGTAGGAGACGTCCGTCTCCAGTTTCCGCCGCCCCGCCCCGATCAGGTGGTAGCCCACGTGCGCGGCGCGATCGTCCGGCGAGCCCTGCTCCGCCGCGTGCCGGGCGCTCTCCACCACCCGAAGCGCCGCCCGGAGCTGGGCCTCGCCGCTGGGCTCGGCGAGTTCCTCCACCGCCTGGCGATACCGGTCGCGGCTCTGGAAGTCCATCTGGCCGTACGCCGCGGCGGGGTCCCGCCGCAGGACCTGCTCGACGAGGCTGACGCTCTCGAAGAAGAGCGCCCAGTCCAGCGTCGAGCAGAGCCGGAGGCTGGTGATCGCGTTGCCCACCGAGACCTGCGCGGTGGCCTGGGCCTGGTGTTCGGTCCGGATCACGTCCTCGGCGGTCATCCCCTGGGCGGTGAGCCGCTCCTCCACGGCCGCGCGCACCGGGGACACCAGGGGGCCGTACTCGCGCATCCGCTGCAGAAGGCGTACGACGAACGCAGTCTCGAGGGTGTCGGGGAGGGCGGCCATGGCGCCGGCGGTGCCGGCGCCGGCGATCTGGTCGAGGTAGCGGTCGGCCGCGAGGCGCGCTTCGCGGGCTGCGAGCGTCTCTTCCGCCAGGCGCCGCAGGTTCTCGATCAGCGCGATCTTGAGCATGCTGGGCCAGGCCCACAGCTCGCCGATGGTCAGAGGGGCCACGGTCTGGTAGGCGGTCATGAACCGACCCAGCTGCACGCGATCGAGGCGCCCGTCGGTGTGGCGGATCAACTCCAGCGCCATGGCGTGGATGCGCGCCATGCCCGCCATTTCGCGGGGCGCCAGCTTGGGGAGCCCGCGGTAATACCGGCGCGGCAGGTCGTGCCGCACGCCGCGGAACTCCGACTCGATCAGGTGGGCGTTGTCGAGGTGCCATTCGGCGGCGGGGGCGAGGAACTCGCCGCGGTGGACGTCGTCCGCCAGGATGCGATAGGCGTCGCGGAGGACCCGGGCGTTGTCGTCGAGGCGGAGGAAGAAGGGCTGGGTCCGGCCCCGGGTGCCGCGGGCCAGGGTGAAGCTGGCGGCGAGCACGCGGGCCCGCTCCTCGAGGCGCTCGATGCTCAGCAGTTCGGCGCGGAGCGGGCTCTCACGGGTGGGGCCGCGCGGCCGGAAGACACGGAGGAGGGAGTGCAGGGCGTCGATCACGTCGAAGTGTACCCAGATCAGCGGGGCGGCGTTGAACCCCTCACCCCCCGTCCCCCTCTCCCTCCGGGAGAGGGGGGAGCGCCTGCAGGATTCCGCCCATCCGCACGTCTCATTGATGGCGACCGGCGGACCGGCACCGGCCACCTTGGCCGTCATGCCGGAAATCTCCCGCTTTTTCGGACTCGTGATCCAGATGTATTTGCGCGATCACGACCCACCGCACTTCCACGTCCGCTACGGCTCATTCAGGGCCCGCATCGGAATCACGCCCGTCGAGTGCCTGAGCGGCTACCTGCCGCCGCGACCCTTGGCAATGGTGCTGTTTTGGGCTAGCCTCCATCAGGCCGAGTTGGTCGAATGTTGGCAGCGAATTCAACAAGGGGAACCGCCGCGTCGAGTGGCACCCCTGGAGTAGGCGATGCACCCTGTGGTCACCCAGGTCGAGGTCATTCCCCCGTTCGGATTGCGCCTCGCGTTCAGCGACGGCACCGTCGGGGAGATCGACTGTCGCCCCTGGCTCTACGAACGGGACTCCGGACTGTTCGCCGAACTCAGGGACCCGGCGCTATTCGCAAAGGTGTGGGTGGACCACGAGGCCGAGACGGTGGTCTGGCCGAACGGCGCCGACGTGGCCCCGGAGACGCTGTACGAAGAGGCGCACAAGTCGGTGGCCAAGTAAGTCCAGCCCTTCGCTCGCTCCTGCCCTGCTGCCAACCTGCCCCCCTGCCCAGCTGCCCCGCCGTCTTCGTCCTCACCCCCTGTCCCCCTGTCACCCCGGCGAAGGCCGGGGTCCGGCAAGCGGAGAGGGGGGACGGAGGACTTCATGCGACACTTCGCCGCGGGGGGCGCCCACCCTTCTTGCCATTGAGTCGGGCGGCGCGTGCCTTGGCCACGGAGCGTGCGGAACCGCCGGCGGCCCCCGCCGCGCGCAGAAGGGTGCGGCCACCAAAGCACAGTTGGAGCAACGCAGTGACCGAGAGGTCCAGGTCGAGGCGCTCCCACCGAAGGCCGAGGCCCGAGGGGCCGACTGCCACCGTTCGAAGCACCCGAGGGCTCACGCCCGCCAGGCCGGCCACGAGGCGGGTTGGAAAGCTGACTTCCGCACCATTCGTGAGCCGAATCCGCAGCACACCGGTTGCGGAGTCGTAGCGCGCCGTTTCCGCGCGTGGTGAGGTTCGGTCCATGCGGGCGGCGCGGATGCGTGCCGCACGCATTTGCTCGAGCACCCGACGATCCGACAGAGTCTGGCTATCCATGCATATCCCTCCATGCACTGAGCAGCCGGGCGTGATGCACCTCGACGAGGCGGTAGGCGCGCAGCGCGTCCCGGTCACTCACGTCGTACACCGCCCACACGGCGGGCGGCCTGGTGGGTCCACCGAGGCGGATGATGACGACACCCGACCCGCATTCCACATGGACATGAGGGGGAGGGTGCTCGCGCGGCGGACCGTAGATGGCCACCCGGAAGCGCCCAGCACGCAGGATGGTGGCCACCGGGAATATAACCCAAGCGTTGGCTTTGCGCGAGCCGGCGGGATACCGGACCGAGCGTCGCCGGGAACCCCACGCTAGCTCCTCCCCTGCCCGATGGCGTGACCGCTATTGCTGTCGGACGGACCGTATAGATGCCGGGGCCGACGAAGCAATCTCGATGCTGCCTCCCTGCCCTGCTGACCCGCTGCCCCGCCGCCTTCGTCCTCACCCCCTGTCCCCCTCGACCATGAACGTCCTCACCCCCTGTCCCCCTCGACTATGATCGTCCTCACCCCCGTCCCCCTCTCCGGCAAGCGGAGAGGGGGGAGGCCCGGACAGAGCTTCTGTCATTGCGAGGAGGCCCCGGGAGGGGCCGACGAAGCAATCTCGGACAACCGCCGCTGTCGCGTAGTCCTCACCCCCTGTCCCCCTCTCCGGCAAGCGGAGAGGGGGGAGGCCCGGACAGAGCTTCTGTCATTGCGAGGAGGCCCCGAAGGGGCCGACGAAGCAATCTCGGACAACCGCCGCTGTCGCGTAGTCCTCACCCCGTGTCCCCCTCTCCGGCAAGCGGAGAGGGGGGACGTCATGCTGATGTCGATCGCTGGCCGCCCTCGCGAACAGCGCGCTCGGCAGCCCGACACCCACCATGTGGATCAGCACGCCGTTGAGGACGACGGGAAGGGTGCGTTGGGCGCCGGCGGCCGCCGAGAGAGGGATGACGACCAGGTTCATGACGAGGTAGGCGCTGACGCCGTAGAGCGGCCCCCAGAGGAAGGGGCGCTCGGCGAGCGCAACCCAGCGCCGGCTCGCCAGGATGTAGACCGCGGCGATACTCGTGGCGATCAGGAAGTGGAGCACGACGCCGAGTGCGACGGTTGTCAGGCCGCCCTGGAAGGCGTCCTTGCCGAGGAGGCCGGCGGCGATGGCCTGAAAGATCCGGTGGGGCGGCACCCCGCGGAGGCCGAAGAAGACGACGGCGTCGAGCCCGTCGAGGATGCCGACGGTGAGGCCGGCGAGGAGGATGGCGCGGGCAGGGAAGATTCGCATGAGTCGGAGAAGCACCTTCTGCAGGGTTCGACAGCCCACCTAGCATCATGGCCGCGCTAAGCTAAGCGCCACTGCGCCGCGGCGGGACACGTCTACTGCCCCGCCGGTCCCGCTTCCGAGCTCTCCGACCCAAATCATGAGCGGCTCCATCGACGACCGCTCCGGCGGGGCTGGTCACGCGACCCTTGATCCAGCAGGTAGATCATTCCGCCGCTC
The DNA here is from genome assembly GCA_963777835.1 of uncultured Gemmatimonadales bacterium. Taxonomy (GTDB): domain Bacteria; phylum Gemmatimonadota; class Gemmatimonadetes; order Gemmatimonadales; family GWC2-71-9; genus SPDF01. The sequence goes on from CAVZRK010000006.1 coordinate 955,269, forward strand.
GGCCCACCGCTTCAGTCGCTCGATACACCTCTCAAGCTCGTCGCGGACTTCGTACACCCAAAACCGCTGCACCTCCCAGCCTAACTCAATCAGGCGCATGTTGCGAAGCTGATCCCGCTGGCACAGCTCGCCTGTCCAGGTGCGGTGGTAGCGCTCGCCATCCACTTCTATTGCGAGCATCCGCTGTCCTGCAAACAGTGCGAAATCGAGGTCGTATTGCTGGACTCGGAACTGCGGGATGGGCTTCAGGCCGCTTGCCACCATCGCGCGGTACAGCACGTGCTCCCACTCGGAGACGCGCTCCGGGTGGGGTACCATTGGATACTCCGCAGTGACTGATAGGCTGGAATGCTGCGGCGTTTCCCTGCGCGGGCTATCGAGCGTGTCCACGTAGCTCGCAAACTTCTCGAGGTACTCAACGCCGCATCCCATGATCGCACCACGGTCGCCAACAACGTGCAGCAGCCCACGCGCCCGCGTGATCGCTACGTTGAAGAGGTTCCCATTGCTCTGGAGAAACCCCAGGGCACTCTTGGACATGCCACGTGAGACAACAGGGGAGAAGAACATCACATCACGCTCGTCACCCTGAAACTTATGGACGGTATCAACGAGCAGCTCGGCACCCGTCACAACGCCTTCCAGCTCAGGTCGCAGCTTGATAAGCCGTTGCAAGAGCTGCGCTTGCGCCCGAAACGGCGTCACGACCCCAACGCTGCCGGCGTAGCCGCGCGTGAGCAGCAGATCGACCAGTGCGGCCACTACCGCTCGTGCCTCGGCCTCATTCTGCGCACCGCCTTCGCGGGGTCGCACAACCTCACCGCTGACATCCTCCCATACAACACCAGGCTGAGCTGCCCGTGGGCGCTTGAGCTGCGGGTAGCGGGTGGCGACTCGAAGGCGACCGTCGTAAAACGCCGCATTGGAGAACCCGATGATGTCTGCATGCGATCGATGGTGATCGCGCAGGTTGATGATGCTGTCCGCAGAAGCGGTGCTAGCTGCCAGGTCAAATAGTGAATTCACAGAGTACATCCAGCCGAGCCTGGTATCGACGAGGCCATGCTTGTGCTGAAGCTCGCTGTCGCGCGGCCTGGAAAGAGCGCTGATGTGCCGCAGCTGCATCGGATCGCCGATGATCGTTGTGCGCTTCGCGCGGAACAACAACGGCAACGCGGAAGCGATGTCGCACTGGCTCGCCTCGTCGATCACGACGAGGTCGAAGTAACCCGGCTCCATTGGAATTCGGCCTCGTGCGGAGAGCGAGGTTACCGCCCAGCAGGGGAACAGCCCCGCCACCCTGGCTTGTAGTGCTCGCGCCCGCTCCCTTACGGCCGGATGGACGCGGCGTGCATCCGGTCCAGTCAGCAATTGGAGAGCAGCCGGGTGCTCGGCCACCTCCCTGCGCTGCACGGCAGTGAGCCGCGTGGGCGCGAGCTGCACCCAATCACGCCAAAGGCGGCCGGAGGCTTGGCCTAGCTGATCAGTCACCATCGCCCTTTGCTGCGCAATGCTCTCGAACGACGGTAGCCTCTGGAGCGTTCTCAACGCCTTCTTGTAAGTCAATGCCTTGTGGACCATCTCGCTTCGTCGGTGCAGTTCCTGCAAGTTCGCCCTGAGTAAACCAATGCCGTACGCCTCGCTCCACTCCGGCCACGACATGTGCAGTTCCCTGAGAGTACCTGCAGCGCCATTGGACGCGCGTGCAAGCCGCTCTAATCGGCGGGCCCGTATGATCCCCCAGCAGGTCCTCGCCAACCACCCTTGCCGATCCCGGTCTGCAGCATCCACGGCTGCCCCGAGCGACTGGTAGACCTCGGTCGCGCGGTCCCTGAGGTCATTTGTCAAAGCGGGAAACCCTACGCCGAAGAGTTGGCGGGCCTCAACCAACTCCGTGTCCAGACCGTCAACAATATTCCGGCACTGTAGTGTCGTCTGCTGTGCCATGTTCAGTTCGGCAAGTCGAGCCTCGAGACCCCTTTGACGCTCAAGGGCATCGGTGTAGCTCTCCCGCACCTCAGGACCAGGCTCGCCCGCGAGCAGTTTGGTGAGGTAATCCGCGAGGCTGCCCTGATAGTCTTTCGAGCCCAGCCTCAAGAGCACGGGCCGGTTGCCCAGTCCGTTGACTCGAGCCTCGACAACATCGACTGCCTTGTTGTTCTTGCTCGCGAATAGGACCTTCATCCCTCGCCAGGCAGCGTTGACCAGGATGTTGGTGACCACCTGCGACTTGCCGGTGCCGGGTGGTCCTGTGATGACTGTGTGGGGCGCCGTGAGCGCGGCCTGCACGGCGGCACGCTGCTCGGTGTTCATCGGCAACACTTCGATGAGTGGACCAGCTTCCATTGACGACGCGGCTGTTGTGGGGTCTGCCGCCAGCCAACGCCCGAGCGCCGTCCCCTTCAGCCGCGCAGGCGGCATCTCGGCGAGCGCCTTGAGCTCGGTCTCCAGGCCTCGGGTGTATGGGGTCCTTTCGCCCGCAATGATGACCGCGCGGTTGTAGATCCCCGGCTTCGACAGGTGGGACAGCGAGGATGAAGCACTGCAGTCGGCGGGGTCCAGGCCCTCCTGCCAGTCCCAGTCCGGTCGAATCCTCCTCAATCGCTCGACGAGCTCGTCCACCTGGGGCAACTCATCCGCCGGCACGCTCAATCCAAGCTCATCGGACAGTTTCGCAGCTTCTTGGGCCAATTGCATCCGCCCGCCCATCGCCACGTTTCGCAGGAACTTGGGGTTCACCAGCGGCATACTCTCGTCGATACTCGGGGCCTCATCATTGGTGGTCGGCAATTCAATCGGCCAGATCAGGACCGGCTCGACGAAAAAGCCTTCCCAGCTCTTCGTGCGGGCCTTTCCCAACCGCATCGGATATCCAAGCCAGAGCGTCGTCTTGCCCCGGGCAGCCCGCGCTTTTTCTACCAGGCGCCCGACCCCGGGGGCGTTCCACCACTCGGCATCGCTCGAGATCGGCACTGCCCCCAGCTGAGCATAGTCGAGGTCGCCATACTGATTGCGGGCAAAGGCGCTCGCGCCTTCGTCCATATCCTGACTGATGCACTCGAGGTAATAACGGCAGAGGCGGGCGATCTCGGTGCCCGGTGTAGGCGCGACAGCCGCCTGTTGATCATCGCCTCGCCGTACAAGGCGCCATCGATAGTCACTGCCTTGCTGAACCACCCCGGCCAGCTCTGAGCTCAGGCAGCGACTCACATCTTGCCGCGCGACAGAGAGTGTGCTCGCCAATTCAGAGGCCTTCTGCCCAGGCTTCCGCTGCAATTCGTCCAGAACGCGCTCTCTAAGAGGCTTCCCTACCGCCGACATCAGGCCACGCCATCCATGAGGTCGATGGTTCGCTCCCATCCCGGGTCGCCGCTCCTAAGCTGGGACAGCGGACTTTCGGGGAGCCACACCTCCGACGTTTGGCCACTCCCCATGTGCACGATGATGCTAAGTGGCACCTGATCGCACACGACCGAGACAGTGCTGTTGCGGAAGGCACCGACGGGCCCCCTCTGCGTGCCTCCGAGGCCGAGGTCCGTACGGGCGCACTCTTGGGCTGCCTTGTTCATCTCCGCCTCGTGGCTGCGTTCGTAGGCAAGCTGGATCTCTTGGGGCGACGTTTCATCAGGGTGCTATCGGCGCGGACCCGCCAGCGCCTGCTAACCCATGAATGGTCGCCAACTTAGGGGCCATTCGCCAGACCCCCGCGAGGGGTGGCCGCCACCCCGGATGGCGGTCTCCGGTCGTTCCACACATCCCACTCCGCACCCTGCCCACACACACCAGATTCGCACTCACGGCACTCAGTGAAACGGTAAGCGCAATTCGGCTGGAGCTGGGATCGGCGAAGGGGCCGGAGACGAGCGGCGCTGGGCGAGCTGTAGGAGGGGCTGGGGCCAGGAGTTTGGCTGGGGCTAGCGTGGTGAAAGTGGGAAGGCGGGACGGCTGGTGTCGCTGACTGAATACACACACACCGAGTTAGAGTACGGGTACTCCCAAGTCCTTCAGGTACTCGAAAGTCCCATCATAGAACGTTGGGTCCCGCGTCGGATCGGCCGAATCCCCCTCGGGCACAAAGAGCACCATCCCTTGCCGAGCTCGGGTCAGAAGGACTCGATACGCATTGAGGAGGTATTGACGGCGATCCGGTTTCCTTACCTGGTCCCACCTGTTCCCCCGAAATGAGCGGTACTGCCATCCCTCACCCGAGAAACGAAGGTCGGCATCCCAGGCGACGCAGGTCCAATCAAGCTCCAGACCCTGAACCTGGAACTCAGTCGCAGCATCTTCCAGGTAGTAGCTTGATCGCGTATCATCGGCTCCCTTCAGAAACCAATGGACCGGATTCACGTCGAATCGGATGTCGATGGCGTGAGGCTTGAGCCGTTGGGCGCCGGAGGATGCCACCACACCAACCCGTTCCGAGCCACGCGCCTGTCGTCTTACCCACCCCTTCGCGGCAGAAAGGTCCCGCGTGATCGCCATTGGGTACCGCTCGAGCATTGGCTCCAGGACACGGCGGGCGGTGGCACGGTCGCAGTCGAGCGCTGCTTTCACGAACTTGGACACATTCTCCGCTCGGAATGACCTGACTGAGACGGCCAGGTGAAGGTCTGGATCCGCGGTCATTTCCACCTTGCCATTCAGAGTCTCAATCGCGTGGCCAGCGGCGTATTCGCTATCAGCCAATTCGGGGGAGATGTGCACACGCCACTCGGGATACTGGTCCCGGACCGCCTCCAGCCAGGCGGTAATCCCGGCCTCCCCCCGGTTAATCTCTTGCCCTCCCCCAACTAGGCAAACCACCGCCGCCCAGTCGCAATGCCGGTCCATGCACGAGAGAAGAAATTGGGGTTCCGACTGGTCAAAGTCGGGGCGCCCCTTCTTCCTCTTCATGAATTCGCTTGTCATCTCCCGATCCCATGCTCGCTGAGCCTCATCAAAGATGACGACATGGTCACTTGGTGGGCCGCCTTGGACGAGCCCCTCATCACGAAAGTGATGAACGTTCTGGATGAATGCCTTGACCTCTTGGGCACATCTCCCTTTCGCAGCTTTGGACCGCGCATGCGACGGGCGGCGAACCCATCTTGCGTCAACGCTTCCCTAAGCACTGCTACCAGAGGAGCATTGCCAGACAGAAATACCGCGTGTGTCAAACTCTCCAGGTCTCGGCGCTTCGTCGCGATGTTCAAGCCGACTAACGTCTTCCCAGCCCCAGGAACTCCCGTCACGAATACGATGGCCTTCCGCCTCTCCGCCCGCGCCCGGTCGATCACCGCCTCCACCCGCCCGGTCGTTGCGGCTAGATCCCGACTTCCCGCCTCATGGCTGGCAATCGCCTCGACCGAGTGGCCGGCGAAGAGCGCCTGGGCAGCTTCAATGATTGTGGGAGTCGGCCTGTAGGGGGCTCGCGCCCACTCCATCCCATCCATGCCATGCGCATGGCTGACGGCCAAGCCGAGCTGCACCAAGTGCCGCAGCCCAGCCCCATTCGCGAACGCGGGAGGAAATACCCCATCCGCATGCGGAGCGCCCAACACCGCATCTGAGTGGATGGCGTCGGTCGCGACAAGAATGGGTATGATATTGAGTTGGTGGCTTGCGCTATGGAAGTTCTTTAGGTCGAGGGCGTAATCCCAGGCCTGATTCATGTCCGCCCGCAGATAGTCCTTCGCACCCACTTTGAACTCGACTACGAATACGACTGCCCCCACGATGATGGTGGCATCTATACGGCTGCCAATTCTCGGAACCACAAACTCCAAGTGGACCGCCCCTTCGAGCTCGCTGAGAGACCGCTGGAGCAGATCGATCTCCCGCCGCCATGCCTCGACTTGTGCCTGGTCGACCCCACCGGCGCTGTTCCTGGTCAGTTCACCAAGAATCGCGTCGGGAGCGGCGGCCAAGAAGCCATCGATGGAGGCACTGTAGTAAGCGTTAGACATGGACCGTGCTTGTGGCTAGGAAGCCGCAGGTACTCGGCCGTTTGATGCAAAAGAGTCTATCGACGGTGAAGGAGTCTCGCCACTCCTCTCTGGTCAGCTTGTTCTTCCAGCACAGAAGGAGCCCGACGTGGGGTCAAGGCCACCGGTGCAGCGGCCTCCGTCGTCAGCGCGCCCTCGTCGGCTGCACGCGCTGATTAGTGAACGCCCCCTGACTAAGTGAGCGTCCTAATGGGATGCCGCAACGCACGAGTGTTGGCCTCAATGTCGATGAGAAGGGCAATAAGTTCCCCCGAGGCCCAGTAGATGATTGCCAACCAGGTACATGCCAACGCGGCGGCTAGGGCGATCGGGTAACTCTCCCGAGGTAGGTCGATCGCACCTGAAAGGCCGGCAACGAGCGCCAGTGAGGCAAGTACGCCGAAAACAAGCGCGAGTGTGGCGAGTGTCTTGAATACACGAATCACTGTCCTGAGAGCCGGGTATCGCTCCTCCGCGAGACTGCTCGCCACCAGCGCCTCCGTTTCGCCCCGCCGCCTGGTCACCTCCTCGTCAAGGATGTCCCAAGCCCCCGGCCTCATGCCAGCCGGACCTTCAACGTGCAAACGGCGCAGTTGCCTCTCGGAGAGGCGCTGAGCTTCGGCGCGGGCTCGACCAAGCTCGATCGAATCGGATGGTGGTGTCATGATGTGGCTCTAATCTAAACGGTGAGCGCTACCAAACGACTCGCCCATCAGCTGCGAGCGCGCTGCGTGGCAGCTAGCGCGCCCTTGCCATTCCATGCGCTGGCTAGGTAGTGCGTCTAGTGGTCAGCTGTTCGCGAGTCCTGAGAACAGTCCCGCAAACATCCCGGCGAGTACTGCAGCGATCACTGCGAGAATGATGAGCGCTGGAATGGAGGCCAAAGTCCACTTGACCATAAATGTCACCATCGACATGAACGGCATTTGCACGTCGACGACTACAACTTCCGAGCGGTCAGCGTCGGACGATGTCATTGCGACCTCCATGTGAGGTGTTTACTGCACCGTGGACGGTGCGGCCAATACTGCACTGATGCCCACACAGCCACCAAATAGGAATCAGACCGTTTAGCTACCGATTCCACCATCACAAAGGGCCCCCAATCTCTGGAGGCCCTCCGATTGTTGCAGGTCACGCGGTGCACCTCACCCACATTCACTAAACCCGCACACGTGGCACTTCATGCACCCCTCGGCGTATTCCAGCTGGGAGGAGCAGTCGGGGCAGGCGCCGGACATCGGCTCGTGGTGGCTGATCATCTCGAACTGCTGCGCCCCCTGGGTCACCTTGACCGTCGGCGCCACCTCGGCCTGGGCCTGGCCGGTCGGCATCAGCTCCTGCTGGACCCCCGCCTTGTCCTGCATCCACTTCTCGATGGCAATGCCCACCGCGTCCGGCACCGACAGCACCTTGTTGGTGCCGAGGCCGATCGTCGCGGTCCGAGCTGATGCCGCGGAGCTGGCGGTGGATCTCCTTCATCGGGATCCCTGAGCGCAGCGCCAGGCAGACCAGCCGGCCCATCGCCTCCACGTCGGCCATCAGGGCCCCGCCGGCCTTGCCGAGGCTCATGAACACCTCGAACGGCTGGTCGCTTGTCGTCTTCCGTGATGGTCACGTAGAGCGTGCCCAGCGGCGTCTCCACCCGGCGGGTGGTGCCCTGCAGCGCCTCCGGCCGGCTCCGCTTCTGGCGCCGCTGCAGGTTCTCGGCCTCCAGGTCGTGCACCATCTTCCGGAGCCGCTCGTTCTCGGCCCGGATCTCGGCCAGCTCGCCCATGAGGTCCGCGGCGTGGACGTCGGCTCGAAGCCGCCGCTCGGCCTTCCAGCGGCGCCAGATCCGCGCGCGCGACCGACGCGCCGCTGGAAACCGCCTGCTCCTGCACCTTCTTGGCCGTGGCGCCGGTCGAAAGCACCTGCATGTCGCGGCAGCCGTCACGGTAGACCGTGACGCCCTTGCAGTTGAGGTGGTACGCCAGCCGGTAGATCTCCTCCACGTACGCCTCGGTGGCGTCGTTGGCGAAGTTGCAGGTCTTCGAGATGGCGCTGTCGTTCGCCTCCTGGAAGCCGGCCTGCATCCGGATGTGCCACTCCGGCTTGATGTGGTTGGCCGTGACGAACACCCGCTGCCACTTCTCCGGCACTTCCTCGAAGTTGATGTGCCCCGCCTCGGCGATCCGGCGTCATCAGGTCCTCGGAGTACCACCCCTCCGCGCTTGGCGATGGCCACGAAGTCCTCGTTCACGTCGGGCATCAGCACGCCGGCCTGGTTCCGCATGAACGCCACCGCAAAGAGCGGCTCGATGCCGCGAGCTGCAGCCGGCGATGATGCGAGATGGTGCCGGTCGGCGCCACGGTGGTGACGTTGCAGTTCCGGAGCTTCCGCATCGGGCGGATCCGGTTGCCCTGGGCATCGCGCGCGCAGGTGGCGTCCGGGCCCCAGATGCTCTTGCTCCCACTCGGCGAAGGCGCCGCGGATGACGGCCAGCCGCTCCGACTCCACCTTGGCCTCGTCGTCCACGAAGGCCTGGACCCGGCGGCCGAGGGTCGACGGCCTCCTCGGAGTCGTAGGGGATGCCGAGCTTGATGAGCACGTCCGCCAAGCCCATCACGCCGAGGCCGATGCGGCGGATCCGCTGGGCCAGGTCGGTGATCTCGGGCAGCGGGTAGTTGTTGGCGTCGATCACGTTCTCGAGGAAGTGGGTCGAGAGGTGGATCGTCTGGCGGAGGCGGTCCCAGTCGAGGCTGCCGTTCTCCACGAACACGCCGAGGTTGATCGAGCCGAGGTTGCAGACGTCGTACGGGAGCAGGGGCTGCTCGCCGCAGGGGTTGGTGGCCTCGTAGGCGCCCAGGTGCGGCACCGGGTTGTAGTGGTTGGCCTTGTCGATGAAGAACACCCCCGGCTCGCCGGTGCGCCCAGGCGCCGTGGATGATCTTCTGCCAGACCTCGCGGGCCCGGAGCTTCCCGACCACCGCCTTGGTGCTGGGGTGGAACAGGTCGTACTCGGCGTCGGCCTCGACCGCCGTCATGAAGGCGTCGGTGATGGCCACCGAGATGTTGAAGTTGGTGATCTTGGTGGTGTCGTCCTTGCACGCGATGAACTCGAGGATGTCGGGGTGGTCCACCCGGAGGATGCCCATGTTGGCGCCGCGGCGGGTGCCGCCCTGCTTGACCACCTCGGTGGAGGCGTCGTACAGCGTCATGAAGGAGACGGGCCCCGAGGCCACGCCCATGGTGGAGCGGACCACGTCGTTCTTGGGCCGGAGCCGGCGAGAAGCCGAAGCCGGTGCCGCCGCCCGACTGGTGCACCAGCGCCATGGAGCGGAGGGTGTCGTAGATGCCGTTCTTGCCGTTGGAGAGGTGTCCTCCACCGGCAACACGAAACAGGCCGAGAGCTGGCCCAGGGGCCGGCCGGCGTTCATGAGGGTGGGGCAGTTCGGCATGAACTCGCGGTGGGCCATGGAGCCGTAGAAGGCCGTGGCCAGCTCCTCGATGGCGCCGCTGGAGGCGCCGTACTTCTTGTCGGCACCGGCAATGGTCCGCGCCACACGCCAGAAGAGGTCCTCGGAGGACTCCACCGGCTTGCCGGCGTCGTCCTTGACCAGGTAGCGCTTTTCGAGGACGGTCAAGGCGTTCGGGGACAGGTCGAGCGCGCCCCGTGGCGAGGATTGAGTCATGCGGGCCCCATCCCTTCATACGAAGGGAAATTTTTGGTGGTTCGGAATGTCTCTAGAAGATAACGGGACAGTACCGAAGAGTGGGATGCAAAGTAGGTAAAAGGATGACGCGAAGCAATGCGCGAAAAAATGCCGGAGTGGCGGGAAAATTAAGTGTTAACATCACAAAGATGATGATAGACGGTAGGGGCGCACGGCTGTGCGCCCCTGACCCACGATCGGACGCATTGCGACACCGGATCGAACAAACGACGATCGGGCATTCGCGGTGTAGGGGCGCGGGCATTTCGCGGTGTAGGGGCGCGGGGCATTTCGCGGTGTAGGGGCGCACAGCCGTGCGCCCCTACACCGCGCCACGTCCCGGGCCCGGGTTACACCATCGGATATTTCCCCGCCCGATGATCCCTGCGCCTGATCCACATAATGCTGCCAGGTGCCGGTGATCCGTTCCGCCAGTTCCGGCGTCACCTGCCGGACAATCCGCCCAGGCACCCCCATCACCAGGCTCCCCGGCGGCACCTGCATCCCCTCCGGCACCACCGCCCCCGCCGCCACCACGCTCCCCGTCCCGATCCGGACCCCGTTGAGCAGGATGCTCCCCATCCCGATCAGGCACTCGTCTTCCACCGTGCAGCCGTGCAGGATCGCCTTGTGCCCCACCCCGCACCGCTCGCCGATGGTGCACGGGAACCCCGCGTCCACGTGGACGATGGTGCCGTCCTGGATGTTGGTCTGGGCCCCGATCACGATCGGCGCCATGTCGCCCCGGAGGACAGAGGTGTACCAGACGCTCGATTCCGGCCCCAGGGTCACGTCTCCCATGACCACGGCGGTCGGCGCCACGTAGGCGCTCTTGTCGATCTTCGGCACGGACGTCCCTCGGCTCATTGAGTAACCGGCTCCAGCCGGATCTGGGTCCACCCCACCACCGGCACCCCGTCCTTCTTTGCCGGCGTCCAGCGCATCGTCAGGGCGTACCGGTTGGCCAGGTCGTTGAATTCGGCGTTGTCCGACGGCCGGAACGGCGCGACCTCCGCCGTCGTCCCGTCGGCGTTGACCTTGACCAGCAGGATCGCGGGCCGGGGCGTCGGGAACATCCCCGCCGGCACGGTCACCCGCGGCGGCGCCAGGGGCGCGGCCCGGACGTCCCAGCAGACCTGGTCCTTGTTGTATCCCCGCCCCGGCCGGTCGCAGGTCGGGACGCTGGTGTCCACCGGCCCCAGGCTCTGGGTCCCCCCGCGCCGGGTCCGGAGCGGCTCCCCCACCGGCGTCAGGTCCGGCGCAAAGGTCAGCTCCAGCCCCGACCGGATGTTGACGGTGTCCACATAGAACACATGCAGCGGCGCCGAGATGGCGACGATGTGCGGGCCCGGATTCAGCCGGATCGGGGTCGAATCGGGCGCCTGGTCGTCCACCATGACGGTCGTGCCCCGGGGCAGCCCCACGATGCGGAGGAAGCCGGGGGGACCGCTGGGCGGGGCCGCGGGGCCGGTGGGCAGCGGGGCAGTATCGGCGGGGCTGCTGGGCAGCGAGGCAGCTGCGGAATCCGCCTTGGTGCTGTCGGCACTCGTGCTGTCTGGCTTCGTCGTGTCCGCCGGGGCGATGGCGACCGGCGTGACGGGTGCCGGGGTCGAATCCACGGAGCGGCCTGGGCCAACGGTCCGTAACCGAGTCTTCCCAGCCCCGAACAGCGCCGCCGGCGGCAAGGACGACCAGCAGCAGTATCCACCCCAGCGGGTTCTTCCGCTCCCGGAGGTCTCGCTGCGCCGCCGAGCGCTGCATGACGGGTCGCCCCGGGCCGGACGTCCGCGCCGGCCTGGTGCCGGTGGCGTCCGCCGTGACGGCCGGGATCGGCGTGGTCGGCATCGCCGCCAGCCGCTCCCGCGTGCTGGCCCCCGAAATCCTCCTCGGCGCCGCCGGCCGCCCCTCGATCTCCTCCACCAGGTCCAGCCCCGTCTGGAACCGGTCGGCCGGGTCCTTGGCGATCATCTTCTTGATCACCTGGAACAGCCGCCGCTCGTCCGCCGTGTTGAGCACCGGCTCCGGGATCGGCTCCATGATGTGCTTGTACCCGATGGAGAACGAGTCCTCCCCGTCGTACGGCACCAGCCCCAGCAGCGCCTGGTACGCCACCACCCCCAGCGAGTAGATGTCGCTCCGGCCGTCGGTTTCCTGCGCCCGCGCCTGCTCCGGGCTCATGTAGTGCGGCGTGCCGATCGACATCCCGGTGCCCGTCAGCCGCTGGCCGCTCGCCGCCTTGGCGATGCCGAAGTCGGTGATGACCGAGGCGCCGTGCTCGTCGAACATGATGTTGTCGGGCTTGATGTCGCGGTGGACGATCCCCTTTTCCGCGGCGTAGTTGAGCGCCCGCCCCGACTCCACCAGGATCCGCCGGATGTCGGCCGGCGGCAGCCGCCCGCCCCCCTGCAGGAGCGTGGCCAGCGAGCCACCCCGCACCAGCTTCATCACGAAGAAGATGACCTGGCCGCTCCGGCCGACCCGGTAGATCGGGATGATGTTGGGATGTTCGAGCTGCGCCGCGGTGCGGGCCTCGCGCTGGAACCGCTCGACGAACTCGGCGTCGAACGCGAGGGAAAACGGCAGGACCTTCACGGCCACTTCGCGGTCCAGCGCCTTTTCGCGGGCCCGGAAGACGATGGCCATTCCGCCCCGGCCGAGCTCCTCGAGGATCTCGTACTCGGCAGCCAGGGTGTCGCGGATCAGGCTGGTCTGGGAGAGGTCCCCCGCGGCCACGGCACGCGGATCAGCGCCGCCACCGACCCTGGCCCCGCAAATCGGGCAGGCGGTCCAGGCGTCCTCCAGCTTGTGGCCGCAATTGGCGCAATGCATGGGGCAAAGCTACAGGCTGACAGGGAGGCGGGGAAGCGGGGAAGCGGGGCGGAAGCACGTCCCCCCTCTCCACATGGTGGAGAGGGGGACAGGGGGTGAGGACTCATGAGAGGGGGTCAGGGGGTGAGGACTCAGGAGAGGGGGCCGGGGGGTGAGGGTTGACCGCCTGCCCCGCTGCCCCGCTGCCCCGCCTCGACCCTACGGGTCGACGATCGTGAACTGCTGCGTCCGATAGTCGTTCGAGCTGTCGCCCCGGGTCACCTTGACGCCCAGGGTGTAGGTGCCGGCCTTGAGCCGGGAGAGGTCGATGGTCCGGTTCTCCCGGTCGGTGAACCCATTGGACACCTCGTCGAACTTGAGGCTGATGGCGGACCCGCCCTTCCCGAAGAGGCCGCCGCTTCCCCCCTTCCGGACCACGATCTCCGTCCTCATCGGCGTGCCCGGCGCCGCCCCGTACACCTCGTAGTAGAGCTGCATCTCCTCGGTGCGCCGGAAGGTCTCGAGCGGATTGAAGTAGACGGTGTCCTCGGGGGCCGCCACCCAGGAGAGGTTGTTGGCGCGCCGGCCGAGCACCAGGTCGCTGATCGAGTGCCGGGTGTCGGGGCTGATCCGGACGGTGTCGGTGGGGAGGATGATGCCGGCGGCCTCACCCTGCTGGATCATGATGCGGTACTGATGCACCCCCGGGGGGGCGTGTACCTGCGCCCGCCCCACGAGGTGCTCGGTGACCGGCACCGGGGCGCGCGAGAGGAAGAAGCGGGTGGTGTCGAGGGAGGCCACCGCCTTGCCCGCGGAGTCGAGCACCGAGAAGCGGACCCGGACCGGATAGACCTGCCCCCGAGAGGTGGCGATTCCCGTCAGCGACCCGCCGGCGATGGCGTACGCCACCTGCACCAGCGCGCCTGCGGAGTCCCGCCCGACCGCCAGCACCTTGACCTTGGCGCTGATGGGCCGGTCGAACCGCAGCTCGTAACTGTCGGAGGTCGTCCCTCGCTGGTAGCTCTGCCGTCCCGTGCTCCGCTCCTCGGCCATGTACCGGCTGATGCTGGCGCCCCCCGCCCCCTTCATCTTGGTGTAGAGCGGCGAGATGTTCTCCCGCGAGGTCAGCAGCGCCTCGGTGGTGGAGTTGCTCGACAGGGAGGTGGTGGCCCCCTGGAGCTGCACGGCGGTGGCGTAGCCGAAGATGTCGAGCAGGCTCTCGACCAGCTTGTAGTCCTGCACGTCCTCGCGCGAGACGAAGTGGAACACCAGGTCCCCGTCGGGATGGCGGTAGACCCAGGTCTCGTTGGGCTCGATCCCCGGCGCAGCGTAGAACGACCGGTCCGACGGCGTCCCATGCCGCATGTAGATCATGCCGCGGTCGTCGAACTCCTGGCTGCCCGAGTGGTAGATCTCCTCGATGTTGTAGTGCCGGTTGACGCTGGCCAGGCGGAAGTTCTGGCGGCAGTAGTAGAGTCGGCGGTAGTGCTCCTTGAGCCGCTCGTTGGGGCTCCGGAGGCTGAGGTTGTCGCGGCCGGTCCAGAACTCCTGGAGCCAGGTGGAGCGGCCCTGCCCCGCCGTCGAGTCGAAGCCTGCCAGCTCTTCCGGCGTGGCGAAGTATGCGAGGTCCTGCCGGTAGAGCGGCACGCTGAGGGTGTCGTCGTACGCGGCGCCGTCGTAGTAGTTGGGGACGCCGGCGTCGCGCCCGGTGCCGAGCTGGGCGCGCGCCAGTTCGAGGTAGCCGAGCCCCTTGTCGCCGCCGTTGGCCAGGTAGGCGGTCAGCGCCGCGATGGCGGAATCGGGGCTGCCCACCTCGCGCTCGATCCGGCCGCGCGCCAGCAGCACCTGGGGATTTGCCGCCGACTTGGTGCCCGCGCTCTGGCGGAGCGCGTCGAGCGCCACGTCGAGCCGGATGTTGACCCGCTGCGCCAGCGCCGTGTTCGACAGCTCCACCAGCCCCTGCACGAAGCCGGGGTCCACCTCGGCGGAGCGGGCGTAGGCGTCGGCCGCCCGCGCCATCGCGTCCTTGCCCACCATCGTCTTGAGCCCCGTCACGATGGCGATCTGCGAGTCGCCGATGGCCAGTTCCGCCATGCCGAGCCCGTACCAGACGTAGGGCCAGGTCGGCTCGAGCTGGGTGGCCCACTCGAACTCGGAGGCGGCGTCCTCATAATGCAGCCCCCCCGCCAGGTCACCGTACCGCAGCGAGAGGAAGCCGAGTCGGAGGTGGAGCATCGTGTTGTCGCGGTCCGCCTTCGCCTCGGTGATCATGAGGCGCTCCCGGCGGAGCAGCAAGATGGTGTCGGAGATCTGGGAGAGGGTGTCGCGCCAGGACTCGATGGCCATCCGGTCCGCCGCGGACTGGGCGCGGAGCGGGGTGGCAACCAGCAGAATCGCCGCGGCGGCCGCGATGGCCTTGGCGGGGCTGCGGGGCCGCGGGGCAGTCACGGCGGGGCAGCGGGGCCGCGGGGCGCGGGGCAGCGGGGCCGCGGGGCCGCGGGGCAGTTGATTGGTGCGAATGGAGAGTTCATCGGTCCTGTCAACGGGAGTGTACTCTCGGGTGACGCCCGACTCGCCGCTGGATTCACACTCTGCCTTGCGCAGTCTACTGCCCCGCTGCCCCGCTGCCCCGCCCCCCAGCCACGTCCTTCAAGTACGCCAAGACCCCTGCGTACACCCCCTCCGCGTACATCCGCTGCCCCAGCGGGGTGCGGAGCGCCGATTCCTGCTCGGGGATGGCCATGAACATCGCCTCGGTCAGGATGGAGGGCATCCAGGTGGGGCGGACGAGGGCCAGGTCCCCCCTCCCCACACCGAGATCGCGGAGGGCGAGCCGCTTGACCAGGGCGGTCTGCACGGCCATGGCGAACGGCGCGCTCCGCGGCTGGTTGTAGAAGACGCTGGTGCCGCTGTTGGTGAGGGGGTTCACCCCGTCGGGGAGGGCGTTGTTGTGGACGGAAATGAGCAGGTCGGCGTCCACGCTGTCGGCGTAGATGGGCCGCCAGGCCAGGTCCACCGGGGTGTCGGTGGTGCGGGTCATCAGCACCTCTGCCCCGCCCTGCTCCAGGAGCGCCTGCAGCTTGAGCGAGACGCCCAGGTTGGCCTCGGCCTCCCGGTACCCGGTGGGGCCGGTGGCGCCGCCGGGCGGGTGGCCGGCGTCCACCACGATGCGGAGGCCCCGCCAGCGGGCGCGCCGGCTTGATGGCGGGTGGGCGCCGGATCTCCAGGAGCAGATCGGTTCGGTCCCAGCGGGTGCGGTACCCCCAGACCTGCTTCGTGAGGTCGAGGGTGATGGTCACCTCGTCCGCCGTCGCCTGCTGCCAGGTCATCTGCTCCACCAGCGAGTCCGCCCCGCCGTACCGCATCCAGTTGACGTCGCCCGAGGCGCCGTAGAGCCGGACCGTCAGCGACGACTCCGTCTCGGTCACGAGGTACGGCACCCGCGCGCTGAGCGGGATGCGGAGCGTGGCGGCCTTGGGCGCGGAGCTGAGCACCACCGACCCGACGACCGCCTCGAGCGGCGGCGTGCCCGCCGGGAGGGCGTGCGCGTCGGCGGCGTTGATCCAGGCGAGCGACGTTTCCGACAGGTGGAGGCGGAGGTCGCCGTTGAGGCGGCCGGACACGTTGGCGCGCGTGCCGGAGGGGAAGAACCAGTTGTACGTGGCTCCCGGCGCCGCGCGTCCCACCGTCAGCCGGTCGGTCTTGCCGGTGCCGGCGGTGTCGTCGTCCAGTTCCACCACCACCGGCAGGCTGTCGAGGAGCGACACCCGGAGCGGCCACCGGGCCCGCACCGTGTCGGCGCCCTTGATCGCCTCCACCACCGCGAGCAGCGTGTCGGCGCCCTCGGCGCTCCGCCGCCGGCAGCGGGGGCAGCCGGGCGGCGGCTCCGCGCCGAGCAGCGGCCCCGGGTCGGCGCCGAAGGCGCGGCCACGGAGGACGCCGACGTAACGGTCGGCGCGCACCGACCGCGCCAGGCTCGCCGTGTCGCGGTCGAACGCGCGCACTCCCCACGACACGTCGTCGTAGCCCACCGAATTGGCGAGCGGCACCACGGCGCCGTCCGGCAGCACCAGGCGCACCTCGGAGCCTTCGGCGGCCCGCACGGAGAGCGGGAGGTACTCGTCGGCCGGCCACCAGACCCGCCCCTGCGGCCTGAAGGAAAGGGTGTCGATCCAGAGCGGGGTGGTCTGCGGCGCCGCCCGCGGCGCTCGGCGCACGCGGTAGGTCATCGAATCCCGGGCGCCGCCGGTTCGTACGGCTACGAGGGTGAACGCCATCACGCTGTCGGGCGGGAAGCGGAGCCAGGCCAGGAAGGCGCCGTTGGGCCACACCTTGACCGAGTCGCCGTTGATGGTGAGCCGCGCGTCGCCGGTGCCGGTGCTCCCGAGCAGGAACGACCACTCGCCGGCGGAAACGACGTCTCCCTTGGCGGGATACACCACCTTGAGGTCGAGCGGCCCCGTCACCGGCTTGATGGCCGGGAGCCGGCCCCGGTTCGGATCCACCGGGACGGCGGCGGTTTTCGGTTTGGCCTTCGGGCGGGCCTGCTGCGCGGCGAGCGGCGCAGCGGCAATCAGGGCCAGGACGAGCAGTGGAAGGTGACGCAGGCGCATCGGCGGAAGGTACTTCAAGAACACGACTTGCGACAAGCACCCTCGGCCCGTTCCGGGAGCGGTCCGAGCGATTGACGGCCTCCCGGTGGCGGCCTAGATTCCGCCTCCCCTACCCCTTTCGGCCCCGGAGCTCTCGTGGCGCGCAGTTCCACCGAAATCGCAAGCCCCAAGAACTGCGCCGGCCGGTGACGACCCCCTCCGTCCATGTGTCGGTGGCCGGCCGCACCGACGTCGGCCGCACCCGCGAGCACAACGAGGACACCTACCTCGTTGCCGACCTCAGCACCGGTAAGCTCTGCGACGCCTCCGAGGCGCAGGTCTGCCACATCGGCCCCCGCGGCTCACTGTTCATGGTGGCGGACGGCATGGGCGGCGCGGCGGCCGGTGAGCTGGCCAGCGCCCTGGCCGCCGAGGCGATCCACCAGCACCTGATGAAGACGTGGACCGCCGATAGCGACACCAGCCGCGAGAAGTTCGCGTTCCGGGTGCGCGAGGCGGTGGAGGAGGCCAACCGGCAGATCCACGCTCACGCCAAGGCCAACCCCGACGTCCGCGGCATGGGGACGACGGTGACGGCGGCCGGCGTGTACGGAACCGACCTCTACCTGGCGCAGATCGGCGACAGCCGCGCCTACATGGTGCGCCGCGGCGTGGCCACCCAGCTCACCAAGGACCAGTCGCTCACCCAGCGCCTCGTGGACGCCGGGGAAATGACCGAGGAGCAGGCCGAGAAGAGCGAGCGGAAAAACATCATCCTGCAGGCGCTCGGCCCCGACCCGAACATCCGTGTGGACCTCACCTACGAGGAACTCCGCCGCGGCGACGTGCTCATCCTCTGCTCCGACGGCCTGAGCGGCCAGGTGAAGCGCGAGGAGTTCGCCGAGTACGCCGGGCGCATTGCCGACCTGGCCCAGCTCTGCAGCGCGCTCATCGACCTGGCCAACACCCGGGGCGGCCCCGACAACATCACCGTCGTGGCGGCGCGTTTCGACGGCGACGGGCTCCCGCTCAGCGCCACGGCGCCCGAGCCGGGGCACCACGTCGTGCAGCTGCCCGGCGACGAGCCGGCGGAAGAGGACTTCCGCGTCGGCTTCCAGACTGGCGGCATCCGGGTCCAGCCCCGCAAGGTCGAGCTGCCGCCGCTGCCGCAGCCGGCGCCGGCGCCCGAACCGCGGCCGCTCCGTCCCCGCCCGCCGGTCGGCCTCATCGGCGCCGCGATCCTCCTGGCCGCGGCGCTGCTCTACTTTCTGATCACCCGATGACCCCGCGCCTCGCCATCCTCTCCGGCGGTCGGGCCGGCGCCGTCGAGCCGCTCACCGGCGCCGTCTCGAGCGTCGGGCGCCACCCCACCTGCCGCGTGCGGCTCGACGCCGACCAGGACACCGAGGTTTCCAACCGCCACGCCGTCATCCAGAAGAAGGACAGCGTCTGGACGGTGCGGGACCTCGGCAGCATCCACGGCACCTACCTCAACGGCACGCGAATTTCCGAGGAGCAGCCCCTGAACGACGGGGACCTGCTGCGGCTCGGCGCGTCGGGGCCGGAACTCCAGTTCCTCGTGTCGGACCGGGCGCAGGTGGCGGAACCGGCCAGGGAACCGGCGGCGTTCCAGCCGGCCAAGCCGGCCCTCAGCGCCGAGGAGCTCAACCGGATCATGGAGGAGGAGCACGCGGGGCAACTCGCGCGCGAGGCGGCCAGGGCGGCCCACAAGCGTCGGCTCGTCCGGCTCGTCGGCTCGGTGGCCGCCGCGGTGCTCGTGGTATCGGCGGCGCTCTTCTTCTGGCGGCAGCAGGTGGCAAAACGGGAGGCGCAGGAGGCGCACCTCCTCCTCTTGGCCACCGCAGACAGCCTGATGGCGAGCGTGGCGGAGCTGCAGGCCGTCGTGCCGGCCATGAAGGCGTCGCTCGATTCGTCCCGCGCGGCGGCCAGCCGACTCCGCGCCTCCCTCGAGGCCGCGGGACCGGGCTCCCTGGAGAGCCCCGGCATCATGGCGCGGCTCGACTCGGCCATCACCCGCGAACGGGACATTGCGCGGGCGGCGGAGTTCGACCCGGCCGTCGTCGCGGCGCCGAGCCTGCCCGCGGTGGGGCTCGTGATCGCCCAGTACGCCGACGGCAGCACCGCGTTGGCCACCGGCTTCGCGGTGCGGCGCGACGGGACCGGCGGCGTGCTCCTCACGACCCGGCAAGTGGTGGTGGACGCGCAGGGCAACGCTCCCGTGCAGGTGCAGGTGCTGATGCCGGGCGCGGCGCGGCCGATCGCCGCGCAAATCGTGGCCACCCACACCACGGAAGACGTGTCGCTCCTGCGCGTGCCGCTCCGCGGCGGGATCCCCGTGGTCCAGGGGCTCGCGTGGAAGGAGCCGCCGGTGGCCGCGGGCAGGCCGCTCGCCATCGTCGGCCACGCGCCCCCGATCACTCCTCCGCCCGACGGCGATTGGCGGAAGGCCACCGTGTCCCTCACCACCGCCACCGGGACGGCGGCGCGGGTGGCGCCGGGATTCATCACCGTGGACGGGTGGGGGTCGAGCGTCGGCGCGGGGAGCCCCGTCATCGACGCCGAGGGACTCGTGGCGGGGATCATCGCCACCGCGGCGCCGTCGGCCGGCGGACGGCTCTACGACGCGGTGCCGATGAAGTTTGCGCTGGAGTTGCTGGATCAGTTGCAGTAAGGCGGGTAGCGGGGCAGCGGGGCAGCGGGGCAGCGGGGCAGCGCTCCCGAAAGTCGCACCCGCTTCTGTCATTGCGAGGCCGCAAAGCGGCCGAAGCAATCTGCTGTCCCTCCCTCACGCAGTCCTCACCCCCTGACCCCCTCTCCACCATGTGGAGAGGGGGGACGTTCGTCGGGGTTCTGTCATTGCGAGGCCACGCAGTGGCCGAAGCAATCTGCTGTCCCTCCCTCACGCAGTCCTCACCCCCTGACCCGCTTTCGCGCAGTCCTCACCCCCTGACCCCCTCTCCACCATGTGGAGAGGGGGGACGTTCGTCGGGGTTCTGTCATTGCGAGGCCACGCAGTGGCCGAAGCAATCTGCTGTCCCTCTCTCACGCAGTCCTCACCCCCTGACCCCCTCTCCACCATGTGGAGAGGGGGGACGGTTTGCGTAATTTCGGTGCTTTGGTCAATCGCCCTCGGCCCGATGTTGCTGTATGCGGAAACAGCCCCGGGGATTGGTCTGTGGACTCGCACGTCAGATGCGACGGATCCCGACGTCAGCCGAGCGAGAGGTGTGGGGAATCCTGCGCAACCGGCGGTGCCTTGGGCTCAAGTTCAGGCGGCAAGTCGTAGTAGATGGGATGATCGTGGACTTCTACTGCGCCCGGCCCAGAATCGTCCTGGAACTTGATGGTGCCGTACACGAATCGACGGCCGCGAAGGAGCGGGACCTGGCACGCGACCGCCTCCTCGAGGCAAGGGGCATTCGAGTCGTCCGGCTCCGTAATGAGGAAGCGAATCAAACAAACATCCAGAACGCGCTTCGGGCTCTCCTCCCAGGTCCCCCCTCTCCACATGGTGGAGAGGGGGACAGGGGGTGAGGACTGCGTGAAAGGGCGACAGGGGGTGAGGAGGAAAGGCGGGGCAGCGGGGCAGCCTCGCTCACCGAGTCTCCCATGACGTTCCCCCTCTCCACATGGTGGAGAGGGGGACAGGGGGTGAGGACTGCGTGAAAGGGCGACAGGGGGTGAGGAGGAAAGGCGGGGCAGCGGGGCAGCCTCGCTCACCGAGTCTCCCATGACGTTCCCCCTCTCCACATGGTGGAGAGGGGGTCAGGGGGTGAGGACTGCGTGAGAAGGCGACAGGGGGTGAGGGCCGAGCTGCTGGAGAGGGAGGCAGGGCGTGAGTTGAACATGGAGCCGGCGCACGACATGATCGGGGTGCTACGCCAGTATCACCCACCCGATGAGCAGCGTCCCCCCGAGAATGACCACGCACCATGCCAGCCACCGCCGGGCATCCCGCACCCCGTCGTCGAGCGCGGTGAGGTTCGTCCGCGCGCGGACGGGGCCCCAGGCGCCGGCGGGGCGCACCCGCGCGTAGAAGGCGTCGAGCACCGCGGCCGGCTCCGGCGCGGTCAGGAACATGACCGGCACCCAGACCGCCATGGACCCGAAGGCGGAGAGCATCAGCCGCTGCCCGAAGGTGAACTCCGCGAAGGCGCTGGTGGAGCCGAGGACCGCGAGGACGAGCCCCGCAGCCATCGCCGAGATCTCTGCCCAGGCGTTGACCCGCCACCAGAACCAGCGCAGCAGGAGCACCAGCCCCGGCCCGGTGCCGATCAGGATGATGAACCGGAACACCCCGCCCACGCTGTCCATGAAGAACGACACCACCCCCGCGATCACCGCCAGCAGGACCGACGCCCAGCGCGCCGCGCGCATCAGGGTCGCCTCGTCGCGCTGGTTCGAGAAGCGCGCGTAGAGGTCGTTCACCACGTAGCTGGCGCCCCAGTTGACCTGGGTGGACACCGTGGACATGAACGCCGCCACCAGGCTCGCGAACACGAGCCCGAGCACGCCGGTGGGGAGGTAGCGCACCATCATGATCGGGTAGGCCAGCTCGGGATCGGCGAGTTGCGGCAGCACCACCAGCGCCGCGAGCCCCACGAGCACCCAGGGCCAGGTGCGCACCACGTAATTGAGGATGTTGAAGAGGTGCGCGGCCTTGGCCGCCTCCTTCTCGTCGGCGGTCGAGGAGAGCCGCTGCACGAACATCCCGCCGCCGTCGCTGTTCCGGAACGCCCACCACTGCACGAACAGGTATCCGAGGAAGGTGCTCATCGGGAGGGTGGCGTCGGGGCCGGTCGGGAGGAGGTTCAGCTTGTCGCCCTGTCCGCTCTCCCGGAGCGCCGCCGTGAGCCCCGACAGCCCCCCCACCTCCGCCAGCGCGTAGAACATGACGGTGAAGGCGCCCGCCATGGCCAGGATGTACTGGAGGAAGTCGGTGGCCACGACGCCCCAGAGCCCCGAGGCGGCGGTGTAGATGACCACGATGACGAGGATGGGCAGGATGGCCCACAGCCGCTCGTCGCCGGGGAGTGGCGGCAGGCTGTCGAAGACGCCGAGCGCCACGACCACCTTCCGCATGGCGAGCATGCCGTAGCCGATGCTGAGGCAGTTGAAGGGGACGGCGATCAGGAAGGCGCGGAAGGCGCGAAGCCCCGCGGCCGGCCGTCCGCCGTAGCGGATCTCCGTGAGCTCGACGTCGGTGAGCACCCGGGCCCGGCGCCAGAGCTTGGCGAGCACCACCGCCACCAGCACGTGCATCAGCGCGAACGACCACCACTCCCAGTTGCCCGCCACGCCGTCCCGCGCCACCCGGCCTGCCACGTAGAGCGGCGTGTCCACGTTGAAGGTGGTGGCCGCCATCGAGGTGGCGGCGAGCCACCAGGGGATGGCGCGGCCCCCCACGAAGAACTCGGTCAGGCTGCTGGCCCCGCGCCGCGCCACCCAGAGCCCCAGCACGAGGGTGCCCACCAGGTACACGACGACGACGCCCCAGTCGAGCGCCCTCACCCGATGCGCCCCGCCAGCCAGCGCGCCGCGGCCTCCTGCATGAGCCGCTGCCGGTGCCACGCCACCAGGAGCGGCGCGCTCCCCGGCACCTCGGCGGCAAGCCGCGGATGGCCGAAGACGATGACGGCGTCAGACTCGGCATACGCCCGCAGCGCCCCGAGCGACGCCGGCCCGAACCCGGCGCGCCCCTTCGACGCGCGCGGCTCGGCAAAGGCCAGCACCACGCGGCTGCCGCCCGGGCCGAGCGGCACGCCGGCGCTCCGCAGCGCCCGCTCGACGTAATCGTTCGGCGATGCGGGCCACGCGCCGCCCTGGTCGTCGTCGACCACGATGAGTTCCAACGGAGCGGTGAGGCGCGGTAGGGGCGCACGGCTGTGCGCCCCTGCCGCGCCGCGGACCGGTCCCTGCGCCAGCAGGCGGTCGGCGATGGATACCGATCCCTCCGCGCGTTCCCCCTCTCCACTTGCTGGAGAGGGGGACAGGGGGTGAGGTGGATCGGAGGCGAGTCGAAGCTGGGCCCTCAACAACGCCTCTCCATAGCGTCGCATCGCCTCGTCCACACGCTCCTCGGACAAGACTCCCTGCCGAATGGCATCCGTAATCGCCTCGTGCGCCGCCACCGGATCCGCCGGATAACACAGCACGTCGCATCCCGCCGCGAGCGCACGCACCGACGGGTTGGTGGCGGCGTCCTTCACCGCGGCGCCCATCATGAGAGCGTCGGTCACGATGAGACCCCGGAAGCCGAGCGTGTCCCGCAGGTAGGTTAGAATGGGCGCGGAGAATGTCGCCGGCGTGCCCGAGGGGTCGAGCGCGGGCACACGGAGGTGACCCGTCATGACCGTGGCGACCCCCGCCGCGATTCCGATCCGGAAGGGCACCAGATCGGTGGCCTCGAGCGTGGCGAGGTCGGCATCCACCGTCGGCACTTCGTCGTGGCTGTCGCGGGTGGTGCGGCCATGCCCCGGAAAGTGCTTGATGCAGGCCAGCGCGCCGGCCTCCTGGCAGCTCCGGACCCATGTCCCCGCGTCAACACCGACCATTGCGGGGTCGCTGCCGAACGACCTCGTCTGCACGATGGGATTGGCGGGCTCGATATCGAGGTCGGCGTCGGGCGCGAGCACCCAGTTGATGCCGAGGTCGAGGGCTTCGCGAGCGGTGGTGGTGGCGGCCGCGCTGATGACGTCGGGGTCGTCGAGCGCGGCCAGCGCCCCGGGCGGCGGGAACTCGGTGAGCCCCGGGAACTGCTGCCCCGCCCCGCGCTCGAGGTCGGAAGCCAGCAGGAGCGGCCGCTCCGCGCGGTCCTGCAGCTCCGCGGTGAGCGTCCGCACCGCCTCGGGCTGGCCGCCGAAGAAGACGAATCCGCCCGCGCCGAACTTGAGCGCGGCGTCGATCACGCCTGCCTCGTGGGCAAACCCGGTGTCGTCCCGCCAGCGGAGCGCGGGGAGAATCAGTCGGCCGGGAATCACGGCGGGGTGATCGAGCCGAGCACCCGGGCGCCGCGGGCGCCGGTGGCGGCGGGGAGGTTCCCGGGCTGGCCGTGCAGCGTCAGGTAGCCGAGGAGGGCAAAGGCCACCGCCTCCTTGGCGTCGCCGTCGAAGAAGAGAGTGTCGAATCGGCGAACCGCAATCGGCGCCAGCTGCCGTCCGAGCGCCGCCATGAGGCCGGGGTGGTGCACCCCGCCCCCGGACACCACCACCTCGCCGGCGTCGCCGGCCCAGCGGCGCACGGCGTCCGCCACCGAGCGGGCGGTGAGCTCGACCGCGGTAGCGACCGCATCGGCGCCGGGGGCGCGTGCATAGAGGGCGCCGGCGTAGGCGTCGCCGAAACGCTCCCGCCCGGTGCTCTTGGGAGGCGCGTCGTGGAAGTACGGATCCGCCAGCAGGTCGCGGAGCACGGCCTCGTTCACCGTGCCCGCCGCGGCCAGCGCCCCGTCGAGGTCGCAGCTGAGCGATTCGTCTACCCGGTGCGCCACGGCATCGATGATGGCCATGCCGGGGCCGGTGTCGAACGCGATGGCGCCCGTCTCCCGGCCCCCGCCCGGCACCAGGGTGATGTTGGCCATCCCGCCCAGGTTGAGGAGGACGCGGTTGCGCTCGGCGTCGGAGAAGAGCAGCAGGTCGGCCATCGGCACCAGCGGCGCACCCTGCCCTCCCGCCGCCACGTCGCGCGCACGGAACCCGCTCACCACCCGCACACCGAACGCCTCCGCCAGCACCGCCGGCTCGCCCAGCTGCCAACTCACGAAGGGAGGCTCGTGCCAGATGGTCTGCCCCGGAAAGGCGATCCCGTCCACCGCGTCGGCGCGGACTCCGCCGGCGTGCAGCACCGCCTGCACCGCCTCGGCGGCCCACTCGGCGATCAGCACGTGCAGGCGGGCCAGCGCGGGGGCGGCGGCGCGGCCCTCCACCGCCGCGCGCACTTTGGCGCGCTCCTCCTTGTCGTAGGGGCGCGAGGAGAACGCCACCAGCTCGGCGCGGGTCGGCCCGTTGAATCGGACCAGGGCGGCGTCCATCCCGTCGAGTGACGTGCCCGACATGAGGCCGACGATGAGCGAGGGGCGTTCCATCAGGCTGGCTCCACGGGGGGAGGGTCACCGAGAATCGCGCGGAGGCGGCCCTTCGCGTCGGCGATCCGCCCTTCCGCCGTGGCGCGATCGCTCCCGGTACGCAGCATGACGATGGCGGTGCGCACGCTGCCGCCCGCGGCCTCGAGCGCGGCGCGCGCCGCGTCGCGGTCCACCGCGGCCACCTCCATGACGATCCGCTCGCCGCGGTCGGCCAGCTTCTGGTTCCGGACCTGGAGGTCCACCATGAGGTTGCCGTAGGTCTTGCCCGAGCCGGACCATGGCGCCGGTGGTGAGGAGGTTGAGCACCAGCTTGGTGGCGGTGCCCGCCTTGAGCCGGGTGGAGCCGGTCACCACCTCGGCGCCCACCAGCACCGTGATGCATTCGTCGCAGGTGTCGGCGATCAGCGGCGGCGGCGCGGTGCAGCTGAGGAACACCGTGCGGGCGCCGAGCGCCTGCGCCCGCCCCAGCGCGGCGCGCACGAACGGCGTGGTGCCGCTGGCGGCGATGCCGACCACCACGTCCGTGGCGCCGACGCGCCGCTCGTCCACGGCCGCGATACCGGCGGCGAGGTCGTCCTCCGCTCCCTCGACGGACTTGACCAGCGCCGGGAGCCCGCCGGCAATGATCCCCTGCACCATCTCGGGCTCCGAGCCGAAGGTCGGCGGGCACTCCGAGGCGTCGAGCACGCCGAGCCGGCCGCTGGTGCCGGCGCCGACATAGAAGAGCCGCCCCCCGGAGCGGAAGGCGGCCTCGATCAGGTCGATGGTCCGGGCGATCGGCTCGCGGGCGGCGGCCACCGCCGCGGGGACGGCGGCGTCCTCCGCCGACATCAGGTCCACGATCTCGAGGCTGGTCGCGGTGTCGATGGCCGCGGTGCGCGGATTGCGCCGCTCGGTGAGCCTGGGGTCGCGCACGGGGGCACCTGGACCGGGTGAGGAGGAAGCCCGACTTGCCACGGGAGAGATATCGCTAAATTAGGTCAGCCTTTCGCTCCGGGGCAACCTCCACTCCGGGCGCTTCCCACCACAGAGGACTCCCGTGCACCTACACCGCTCCGCTGCCCCGCTCCTGCTCTGTCTCGCCGCCTGTGCCGGTCCCCAGCCCTCGGGCGTGGCGGACGGCTGGAAGTTCGCCGGCAAGGCCATCGTGACCGACGCCGACAGCGCCGTCGTCGTCTCGGGCAGCAAGATCGCGAGCCAGGTCGGGCTCGACATCCTGCGGGCGGGCGGCAACGCGGTGGACGCCGCGGTGGCGGTCGGCTTTGCCCTGGCGGTGGTACACCCCGAGGCCGGCAACATCGGCGGCGGCGGCTTCCTGCTCTACCGCGAGGCGACGGGCGCCACCTACGCCCTCGACTACCGCGAGATGGCCCCCTCCGGCGCCTCCCGCGACATGTACCTCGATCCCGACGGCGACCCGAACGACCTGAGCCTGACCGGCGCGCTGGCCGCGGCGGTCCCGGGCTCGCCGGCAGGGCTGCTCGAGATGCACCAGCGTTTCGGCCGACTGCCCTTCGCGCAGCTGATCGACCCCGCCATCAGGCTGGCCAACGAGGGGTACGTGGTGGACCAGTACCGCCGCGAGTCCATCGGCGACGAGATGTCGCGGCTCTACCTCTTCCCCGCCTCCCGCGCGCAGTTCCTCCCGAACGACCAGCCCCCCGTGGTCGGTTCCACGCTGGTGCAGCGGGACCTCGGGAAGACGCTGGAGCGGATCCGCGACAAGGGGGCCGCCGGCTTTTACACCGGCACGACCGCCGATCTCATCGTGGCGGAGATGGAGCGGAGCGGCGGGATCATTTCCCACGCCGACCTGGCCAACTACAAGACCTACTGGCGCGACCCGATCGTCCTGACCTACCGCGGCGACACGATCTACTCGATGCCGCCGGCCAGTTCGGGCGGCACCACGATGGGGATGATCCTCAACATCATGGAGGGGTTCTCCCCCCTGCCGCCGTTCGGTTCTGCCGAACTCATGCATTTGGAAGCCGAAGCGATGGCGCGGGCTTTCATGGACCGGAACGCCTACATGGGCGACCCCGGCTTCGTGCACAACCCGGTGCAGCAGATGCTCTCCAAGGAGTACGCCGCCGAGCGGCGCGCCACCATCAACCCGCGCCGCGCGACGCCTCCCGAGGACCTCCGGCCCGGCCTCAAGGACGGCCCCTCCACCACGCACTACTCGATCGTGGACGCCGAGGGGAACGCGGTCAGCATTACCACGACGCTCAACAACAGCTACGGCAGCGCGGTGACGGTGACGGGCGCCGGGTTCCTGCTCAACGACGAGATGGACGACCTGGCCAGCGCACCCGGCCGGCCCAACATGTACGGGCTGGTGCAGGGAGACTCCAACGCCATCCAGCCCGGCAAGCGGCCCCTCTCGGCGATGACGCCGAGCATGGTGGTGGGCGCCGACGGGCAACTGCAGATGGTGGTGGGTACACCGGGCGGGCCGCGCATCATCACCATGGTGTATCACGTCATCAGCAACGTGCTGGACCACAAGATGTCGCTGTCGGATGCGGTCACCGCGCCGCGGCTCCACGACCAGGGGCTGCCGGACGTGATCCGGGTGGAGCGGGGCGGGTTCCAGCCGGCCGCCGTGGAGCAGCTCAGGAAACTGGGCCACAAGGTCAATGAAGACGGCTACACCGGCGACATCGAGGCGATCATCCGGACGCCGACCGGGTGGCAGGGCGTCAGCGATCCGCGGCTGGGAGGGGGAGGGGCGGGATATTAGAGAAGGCGCGGCAGCGGGGCCGCGGGGCAGTGACAGCCGATAACGGCCATCCTGCCCCGCTGCCCAGCAGCCCCGCCGTTGCTCACGTCTTGATAAAGGTCTCCGTCACCGTCATCGTGACCTGGGCGCCTGGCAGGACGGTGATGTCCTGGTCGCCGGTTTCATTGGCCACCGCTGCGCCGCCAGCGGCGCCGGCCACGCCGCCGACGATGGCGCCGGTGGTGTTCCCACCGACGGCCTTGCCGATGATGGCCCCGACCGCCGCCCCCGCGCCGACCTTGGCTGCGGTCCCGCCCGTGATGCCCCGACCCTTCAGCGTGTAGTCGAGATGGTCCACCTTGCCCGCGATCGGGTAGCTGGTGCCATTGATGATGACCGACACGAGCGAGGCGGAGAAGGTTTCCTTGCCGCCCTTGGTCGGCGCCGACTTGAACTGGTCGAGCCGGATGTTGACGGTGGAGCCGGCGGGGATGACGACCCGGCCGTCGGTGTCCTTCACGTCCGCACCGACCTTGGCCTGCATCATGGCGCCCGACTTGGTGGTCCGGGAGCTGACGGTGTCAGGCACGGTGGCCGAGAAGGTGGCGCCGGCCACGAGCTCCGGCGGCGGCGCCGGCGCGACCGGCTTCGGGGCCGCGGGCTTCGGCTTCGGGGCGGCGGCCGTCGGCGCGGCGGCCGGTGCGGCGGCGGGGGCTGCAGCAGGCGTGGCGGCGGTGTCCGCCATCGGGTTGGTCGAGTCCTGCTGGGCGAGCTGGAGGTCGCGGCTCAGGCTGTCCGCGACGGCGGCATCGGACTTTTCGCCGCCGCCGCAGGCGACGAGGCCCAGGACACAGAGGGCGGTGAGTAGATTACGCATGGTCTAACTCCTGTTGAGACGGCTTGCCCGGTGCGACTGCACCAGACGAAATTGCATCACATGGTAACCCGAAATATATGTTGAAGTCCCTCCGGGCGCTTGTGCCCTACCTCACAAAATACAGGTCCACCTACGCCGTCGGCCTGGCATGCGTGGTGATCTCGAACGCGCTCATCACGCTCGGCCCCAAGATCCTGGAACGGGGCATCAACCTGATCGACAGCGGGGCCGGCGACGCCGCCGTCGCGCGGGCCGCCCTCCTCCTGGTCGGCGTCACCCTGCTCGGCGGTACCGCGCGGTTCGGGATGCGGCAGCTCCTCAACAGCGGGAGCCGCTGGGTCGAGTACGACCTCCGGAACGACCTCTTCCGCCAGTTCGGCCGGCTCTCGCCCTCCTTCTACGATCGCTCGAACACCGGCGATCTCATGGCGCGCTCGACCAACGACCTGCTCGCCGCGCGGATGGCGGCCGGCCCGGCGTTGATGTACATGGTGGACACGGCGGTGCGCGTCGCGATGGTGCTCCCCGCCATGCTCTCCATGAGCCCCCGGCTCACGGCGCTGGCGCTGCTGCCCCTCCTCGGGCTCCCCGTGGTGATGATCTCGCTGGGCCAGCGGATCCACATCCGCACCCTGGCCATCCAGGACCAGTTCGGGACGATCACCACCCACGTCCACGAGCATCTCTCCGGCCTCCGCATCGTGCGGGCATACCGCCAGGAGGCGGCGGAAACCGCGGAGTTCCGGCGGCTCAACGACGAGTACCGGCTCCGCAACATCTCGCTGGCCAAGGCACAGGGCGCCTTCCACCCGTTGCTGGCGCTCCTCGCGGGGCTCGGCGGCGTGGTGGTGCTGGCGGTCGGCGGACGCCTGGTCATGGCGGGCACGGTCAGCGTCGGCGAGTACGTGGCGTTCGGCGTATACCTCATGATGCTCGCCTGGCCCCTCATCGCGCTCGGCTGGGCGGTGACGCTGGTGCAGCGGGGTGAGGCCGCCATGGGACGCATCAACGCGATCTTCCACGAGCGGCCCGCCATCACCTCGCCTACCAACCCCGCCCTCCTGCCGCCGCGTCGCGGCGCGCGGAGCGTCGCGCTGGAGCGCGTCTGGTTCAAGTACCCGGGCGCCGAGGACCGCGGCTGGGTGCTGCAGGACGTCTCATTTGAGGTCCGGCCTGGGCAGTCGCTGGCCATCGTCGGCGCCACCGGCTCCGGCAAGTCCACGGTGGCCGAACTGCTGGCCCGGAGCTACGACCCCGACAAGGGTCGCGTCCTCCTCGACGGCCTCGACGTCCGCACCATCTCGCTCGAGGAGCTGCGGCAGAACCTCGGCGTGGTGCCGCAGGAGACCTTTCTCTTCAGCGCCACCGTGCGGGAGAACGTCCTCCTCGGCGCGCCCGACGACGGCCGGCTGGAGCGGGTGGCCGAGGTGTCGCAGCTGGCCGAGGCGCTCCCCGACCTGCCGAACGGCTACGACACCCTGCTCGGTGAGCGGGGTATCAATCTTTCCGGGGGCCAGAAGCAGCGCGCCGCCATCGCGCGGGCGCTGGCGCAGGATCCCCCCGTGTTCATCCTCGACGACGCCCTGAGCGCGGTGGACGCCCACACCGAGGCACGGATCCTGGCCGGGCTCCGCGACGCGCTGGCCGGCCGGACGAGCGTCATCATCTCGCATCGCCTCGCGGCGGTGCGCGACGCCGACTGGATCATCGTCCTCGACCGCGGCACGGTGGTGGAACAGGGCGTCCACGCCGACCTGCTGGCAGCCGGCGGAAGGTACTGGGAGCTGCTGCGGCGACAGGAAATCGAGGAACAACTGGAAGTCTGACGGGCGTCCCCCCTCTCCCGGAGGGAGAGGGGGCCGGGGGGTGAGGGGTTTGCCAGCGGGGCGGCGGGGCAGCGGGGCAGCGGGGCAGCGGGGCAGCGGGGCAGCGGGGCCGAATCTACAGTCATCAGAGGAGCATGGTGTGAAGAAGCTTGAGCCCGTGATCTCAGGCGCCGTGGTCCTGGCGCTGGGCCTGGCCGCGGCTGGCTGGCTCGCCGGCGCGGGGCTGGCGCGGAGCCGGACCGCCGACCGCTACGTGACCGTGAAGGGCATCTCCGAGCGCGACGCGCAGGCGGACCTGGCGCTCTGGCCGCTCCGCATTGTGGTGAGCGACAACGACCTCGGCCGCGCCTACGCACGGCTCGAGACGCAGCTGCAGCAGGTGCGGGTGTTCCTGACACGCCAGGGCATCGACACCGCGCTGACCGAGCTGCAGTCGTTCTCGGTGACGGACGCCTTCACCAACCAGTATCGCAACTCCGACGTCG
Organism: uncultured Gemmatimonadales bacterium; assembly: GCA_963777835.1. Taxonomy (GTDB): domain Bacteria; phylum Gemmatimonadota; class Gemmatimonadetes; order Gemmatimonadales; family GWC2-71-9; genus SPDF01. The sequence continues at coordinate 986,345 of CAVZRK010000006.1, forward strand.
TCACCCGCTACGTCATCAACCAGACGCTGATGGTGCGGAGCAGCGAGCCGGCCAAGGTGCTCGCCGCGAGCCAGAAGGTGGGCGAACTGGTGCAGGCCGGCGTCGTCTTCTCGTCCGGCGCCGAGTACGGCATGGGCGGACCGACCTTCGTCTACTCCGGGCTCAACGAGCTGAAGCCGGCGATGATCGCGGAGGCCACGGCGCGGGCTCGAGAATCGGCCGACCAGTTCGCCACCGACTCGAAGAGCCACCTCGGCGGCATCCGCCGCGCCAACCAGGGCGTCTTCGAGATCCTGGCGCGGGACCAGGCGCCCGGCATCCAGGAGCAGGGGCAGATCGCGAAGAAGGTCCGCGTGGTCAGCACGGTGGAGTACTTCCTGAAGGACTGAAAGGCGCCAGGAAATGACGTCGTCCGCCCGCATCCCGCTGTTAGCCGGAGTCGTCGCCACTGCCCTCGCGCTGGCGGGCCCGCTCCACGCCCAGACCGCCGAGATGACCAAGCAGGAGTACTTCAAGTACGTCCCGCTCTCCTATCCGCGCATCATCCGGCAGACCGTGGCCGACAGCGTCTTCGGACTGTACGGCCCCCCGATGGGCCCCGCCGTGGTCGACGAGGCCCCCCGGGACGGGATCGAGGACGGCCGCGGCCGGCTGCTGCAGGCGCTGGGCGTGCGCTTTGCACCCTTCATGATCCGGAACACCGGGCTGGTGCCGCTCGACATGCAGCGGGCGCAACAGATCAGCGGCGCCACCCTGCTCACCATCGATCGCTGGGACACCTACGCCGGCGCCCAGCTGCTCGGCACCGAGACCGTGGATTTCGCGTCGCTCGGCGACCACCCCTGCCCCGCGGGCACCGTATCCCGCGACAGCCTGCTGGCCCTCCTCCGCCTCGAAACGCCGATCGAGGACTGCCGCGTCCTGCAGTTGCTCCGGGAATTCGACCCCAACAAGCCGTTAGCCGAGTCCTTCAACACCGCCGCCGTGGACGCCGACTACGACCCCTTCTCGGTGCTCTACTGGAATTGGCCGGGGTATGGACCAGCCACCTGGAAGGCGGCCTTCGAGGATCCGGCGACCGGTCGGCTGCAGCGCAAGTACGACCCCGCGATCTCGGTCTACGCGCACCCCTTCATTGCCCCAGTCACCGTGGTCGGCATCCAGGAGCCGCGCTACGAATTCATCGTGCAGTACTGGTTCTTCTACCCCTTCAACGACGCCGGGAACAAGCACGAGGGGGACTGGGAGCACATCAACGTGGTCATCAGCCCGATGTCGCAGGTGACCGCGCCCCAGACCGCCGCCCAGGTGGAGGAGCTCCTCCGCCGCGGCCCGGACCAGCTCGACGGCGAGGATCCCCTCGTGATCCGGCGCATCGACTACTACTTCCACTACAACGTGATGCCGGTGTCCTTCGGCGCGCCGAACGCCTATGCCCCGCGCGACGAATGGCGTCGGCAGTCCAAGGCCCTGGCCAACGGGCGCGCGGGCGCCGCCGAGATGGACGCCATCGTCCGGTACCGCGCCTGGGCCGACAGTGCGGAAACGAAGGTCAACACCCACCCCATCGCCTACATCGGTGCCGACAGCAAGGGCCTCGACCTGTTCCTGTATTCCCCCGGCGCCCATAACCAGGACGGGCACGGCACCTATCCGTTCGTCGGGATCTACTCCGGCATCGGCCCCGCGGAAGCCGCCGAGCAAGTGCTGAAGGAGTTCGATCACCAGGCCTACCTGACCGGCGGCGCTCCACTCCCGGACTACGTGGAGCCCTTCGACTCCGTCGGGCGCGTCAAGCTCCTGCCGGACTGGGAACGGATCTACACCCAGGTGTACGCCGACCCGGAGTATCGCCGGGACTGGGCCTGGTTCGTCCTGCCCATCCGGTCCGGGTACCCCGCCTCGCAGTCGCCCTTCGCGGGGATCGTCAGCCACGCCGAGACCGGCAACGTCCCGCCTTTCACGCTGACCTACATGGGCGGGTGGGGTGGCTGGAACCGGAACGGCGCCACCGGCGGGTTCTACCTCTACGACCCGCAGCGACTGCACACGATCATCAGTGCGTCCTCGCTGGACCAGGTGCAGAACAATCTGGGGTGGCTGAACGCACCTGTCGTGGCGCTGATCACCCTGCCGCCCATCGACGTGATCTACAAGGTGCTGTTACTCCCGGTCCGCCGGCTCTTCGGGCCGTTCCCGGTGCACTACTCCCCGATCGCGGAACTGCCGGTCCGGACCATGTCGCTGGCGGGCGGTGTCATGACCGCCAACATGACGCCGGAATGGACGGCGCTGCTCCTCAACGGCCCGCAACTCGGCGAGATCGTGGGCCGACTCGCCGCGGCGGCCGGTACGGGGGCCCTCGGCGACGAATCCGACGTGGCCGCGGACGCGACCTCGTACGTCGTACAGATGGACTTCTACCTGGGCAAGCGGTTCGTCACCGAGAACACCTTTCACAACTCCAGCAGCGGGCTCAGCATCTCGGTGCCGCTCGAGGACCGGCCCGACGACCCGTTCGACGTCACCGGCACGCTCAAGTTCTACGAACTGGCCAGCAGCATCCGGTACAACCTGCTGACCGGCGGGCTGCAGCCGTATGTGAAGATCGGCTACGGCTGGAGCTGGTACCAGGCGGTGGATATCAGCACCGACGGGGTGCCGCTGGCGGACTCCGACGGTCCCTGGGTCCGGCAGCCCACTTTCTTTCCAGCGAGCAATCTCTGGCCCAACACCACGCACTGGGGGGCGGGGCTCGAGTTCTTCCTGCTCCGGAGCAACGCCCCGATCCCCCGCGGGATCGACGTGAGCCTGAAGGGGGAGTGGGCGTCGTATTCGAGCGACCTGGGCGTCACGTTCGAGAACGCGGCGCTGCTCGGCTTCGACTCGGAGCCGACCGTCACGCGGAGCGTGCTGAGCTTCTTCGGGGTGGTGAGTTTCTGACTCGCTCGTCCCCCCTCTCCACATGGTGGAGAGGGGGACAGGGGGTGAGGTGAAACGACGCCGCGCTGATTATCATTGACGCTTACCCCCTACATGGAGCGGCGCTTCCAATGCGAAAGTTCTCCCTGGTGCTCCTGGCCGCGGCCCTGGCCGTCACGCCAGCCGCGCACGCCCAGAACCCCGCCAAGAAGGCGGGGGGCAAGCCCAACATCCTCGTCATCTGGGGCGACGACGTCGGCTACTGGAACGTCAGCGCCTACAACCTCGGCCAGATGGGCTACCGGACGCCGAACATCGACCGGATCGCGCGTGAGGGCGCGCTCTTTACCGATCTCTACGGCCAGCAGAGCTGCACCGCCGGCCGCGGCGCCTTCCTGACCGGCCAGAGCCCCTTCCGCACCGGCCTCCTGAAGGTGGGACTCCCCGGCGCCAAGGAAGGACTGCAGCCCCAGGACCCGACCCTCGCCGAGCTCGTGAAGCCGCAGGGTTACGCGACCGGCCAGTTCGGCAAGAACCACCTCGGTGACCTCGACGCCATGCTCCCCACGATGCACGGCTTCGACGAGTTCTTCGGCTCGCTCTACCACCTCAACGCCGAGGAAGAGCCCGAGGACCCCGACTACCCGAAGGACCCTGCCTTCCGCGCCAAGTACGCTCCGCGCGGCGTGCTGCACACCTGGGCGCTGCCCGACGGCGGCCAGCGGATCGAGAACACCGGCCCGCTCACCAAGAAGCGGATGGAGACGATGGACGAGGAGTTCGAGGCAGCGGCCGTCAAGGTTCATTCCGGCAGGCGCACAAGGACGAGAAGCCGTTCTTCGTCTGGTTCAACTCCACCCGCATGCACATCTGGACCCGCCTGCAGCCGAAGAGCGTGGGCGTCACCGGCCTCGGCGTCTATCCCGACGGCATGGTGGAGCACGACGCGCTGGTCGGCCGGCTGCTCGGCCTCCTCGACAGCCTCGGCATCGCCGACAACACCATCGTGATGTACTCCACCGACAACGGCGCCGAGAAGTTCTCCTGGCCCGACGGCGGCACCTCGCCCTTCCGCAACGAGAAGGCAGTCGAACTGGGAAGGCGCCTACCGCGTGCCGGGCATGATCCGCTGGCCGGGCACCGTCAAGCCCGGCACCGTGCTGAACGACATCGTGTCCCACGAGGACTGGGTGCCGACCCTGGTGGCGGCGGCGGGCAACCCGAACGTGAACGCAGCAGTTGCTGACCGGGTACCACGGTGGGCGGGAAGACCTTCAAGGTGCACCTCGACGGGTACAACCTCACCGACTACCTGAGCGGCAAGGGCCCCGATCCCCGGAAGGATTTCTTCTATTTCAATGACGATGGATCGCTGGTAGGATTGCGGTACAACCAGTACAAGGTGGTGTTCGCGGAACAACGCTCGCAGGGGCTGGACGTGTGGCAGGACCCCTTCACGCCGCTCCGGTTCCCGAAGCTCTTCAATCTCCGCTCGGATCCGTTCGAGATCGGCGACCACGAGAGCATCAGCTACGACAAGTGGCGCGTCGAACACGTGTACGTGTTGGTGCCCGCGCAGGAATACGTGGCAAAGTTCCTCAGCACGTTCGTCGCCTTCCCGCCGCGCCAAAAGGCGGGGAGCTTCACGCTCGACCAGGCGCTGCAGTCACTGGTGAACGCGGGACAGCAAGGCAACTAGGCGGGGCGCGTCCCCCTCTCCACATGGTGGAGAGGGGGACAGGGGTGAGGACTTCGCGATAGAGGGGGCCAAACGGTGTGGTGAACCCTACAGCCGTCCCTTGAGAAATTCTGGCGTGAGCCCCTGCAACCAACCGGCGAGTCGGGTGAACTCGCCGGTCACCATGAGCAGTCCCACGAAGATCAGCAGCACGCCGCTGGCCCGCATGACCCACGGCAGGTACTTCCGGAAGCGCTGGAACCAGTCGAGGAAGCTCTCCATGGCCCACGCCGCCACGAGGAACGGTACGGCCAGCCCGGCCGAGTAGGTGCCCAGCAGCGCCATCCCCCGCCCCACGTCGCCCTGCGTGGCCGCCATCCCGAGGATCCCGCCCAGGATCGGCCCGATGCAGGGCGTCCATCCCGCCGCGAACGCCATCCCGACCAGCACCGACCCGAGGTAGCCGAGCGGCTTCCGGTCCAGGTGCACCCGCTGCTCCTGCTGCAGGAACGCGAACTTGAAGACGCCGAGGGCGTAGAGGCCGAAGAGGATGATGAGCACGCCACCCACCCGCTGCAGCCAGACCTGGTAGTACTTGAGCGCCGAGCCGAGGGCGGTGGCGCTCGCGCCGAGGATGACGAAGATGAGCCCGAACCCGAAGACGAAGAGGAGGGCGTGCGTCATCGCGAGCCGTCGGCGGCCACCCATCTCCTCCAGCGTCATCCCGGTGATGAAGCCGAGGTAGCTCGGCACCAGCGGCAGGACGCAGGGGGAGAGGAAGCTCAGCACCCCCGCCGCAAAGGCCACGAGGAAGCTGATCTGGTCGGGAGTGCTCACAGACCCTCCAGGGCGCGCCGCTGGCAGTCACGGCAGGTGCCGTGCAGCTCGACGCGATGCGTGCGATAGCGGAACTGGTGCTCGTCGGCGATGATGGGGAGCATGCGTTCGAGGCGCTCGGTCGTGAACTCCTCCACCCCGCCGCACGCGGAACAGACCAGGTGCCCGTGGGAGCCCTGCGGCGCGGCCCCCTCGTAGCGTCGGAAGCCGTCGCCGAACTCGTGCAGCCGGATGAGCCCGCTTTCAACGAGAAGCTCGAGCGTCCGGTACACCGTGGCGATCCCGACCTGTTTCCCCTGTCGGGAGAGGCGCTGGTGCACGGCGGCGGCGGTCAGGTGGTCGGGAGAGGTGAACACCGCGCTGGCGACCAGGTCGCGCTGCTGCGTGACGGGGAGCCGATGTTCCCGGAGGTAGTTGCGGAAGCGCTCGAGGAGGTCGGCGGCCTCAGCCGAGGTCAGGTGCGCCATCGGCCTCAACGGGATACCACCGCTCCAGCGGGATCTGGACCGGCGGCTCCTCCTCGGTGCGCTTCGGCACCAGGGCCACGAGCTCGTCCAGCGCCTCGAGCGGCCCCCGGCCCACCTCGGCAAACTCGGACACGAACTCGCCGCGCTTCTTCCCCTTGAGGGTGTGGGCGTAGCGCGCCGTGTAGATCACCAGGCGGTCGTCCTCGACGCGGGAGAGGATGGCGGTACCGTACTCCTTGCCCTCGCGCCGGAACGGGCGAAACACCCAGAGCCCGTGCAGGTCCGCCACCGGCAGCTGGGTGGCCACCGCCTCGGCAAGGAGCGCCCAGCCGGCGCCCGCGCCCGGCTCCGCCGGCGCAGCTAGCGGGTAGCCTGTTCCCATTTTTCCACGTAGAGGCGGAGGACGTGCATGAAGTCCTGAGCGTTGGTCACCACGCCGTAGGCCTGGTGGGTGCCGCGGTCCTTCAGCTTGTTGACCACGAACTCGGTCTGGTCTACGCAGATCGTCATGAGCTCGCTGGGCACGCCGTCGTAATGGGTGTGGAAGGCGGGGAGCATGTTGCCCACCGCGATGGCGTGCAGCGCGGTGGCCACGAAGATGGCGCCGGTGGCGCGCACCGCGTGCTCCCGCATGGCGTCCTGCGCGGCGAGCGAGTCCTGCACCACGCCGGGGAGGGGGCCGTCGTCGCGGATGGAGCCGGCCAGCACGTACGGCACCTTGGACGTGACCAGCGCGTGCATGATGCCGCTCTTGATGAGCCCCTGCCCCACCGCCTGCTCGATCGAGCCGAGCGCGCGCACCCGGTTGATGGCCCGCATGTGGAGCCCGTGGCCGCCGTCGGTCGGCTGGCCGGTGTTCGACATCCCGAGGGTGGTGCCGAAGATGGCCGCCTCGATGTCGTGCACCGCCACGGCGTTCCCCGCCAGCACCGCCTGCACGTACCCGTTCCGGATGAACCACTCGAAGTCGGCCCGCGCGCGTGAGTGCACCAGCGCCGGCCCCACCACCCAGATCACGTACCCGCCGCGCCGCTTCTCCTCGCCGATCCGGGCCGCCAGCTCCTCGTAGTTCACGGGGCGCTCGCGGCTCACCTCGGTGGACATGAAGCGGAACTCGTTGCCGCTGTGCGCGCCGGCCAGGAAGCCGGCGGAGTGCACGTACACCCCCTGGCTGCCGTCCTCCGCCTCACCCATCACGATCTGCTCCCCCGCCTTGAGGCGCCGCGGTTCGGCGATGGTCAACTCCTCCCCTCGCCGGACGATGACGCAGTCCATCCGGGGGCGGGTCGGCATGACCCACCTGCCACCCCCGAGGTGAACGTAGGTCGGGAGGTTCGAAGTGGAGAAGAAGTCTTCGGGCAGGACGCCGTCGGCCGGGAGGGGCGCAAACCGCGCCGCGGGTGCACCGGCAAAGGGGGCCTTGGTGAAGTCGGGTGGGGTGTAGCGGGGAGTGGCCATAGGAAGGGGAATCTTAGGGGTGGCCGAGAGGGGATTCAAGTCGAATCCCCCTCGACCATGCCGGGCTGCTGGGCTCAGGGCGCCGAGGCCACCGGCGGCAATCCGTTCAGCGCGCGCGCCGCGCCAACCACGTCCCCGATACCCGCGAAATCCACCGCCAGGATGTTCGGCGTCATCCCCCGCTCGCGGCGGCATTGCCGCGCCCGCTTCACGATTACGTCCTGCTGGTTGACGATCTGCGCGTTGCTCGGCTTCGGCGTCGGGGTCGTCTCGATCCAGTGGTTGATGAGAAAGAGGTCGCCGCGAGGCGTCCCCCGGTTGGCCTTGCAGGAGAACTCCTCCGGCGTGTGGAAGGTGTACGGGGTCTCCGCCATGAGCCCGCCCCACGCGAGGTGATACCAGGGCAGCGTGCCGACGTCGTATTCCCCGAGCACCAGCACCCGGCCGCCGCTCTCCACCATCTCGCCGAGGGTCGGCCACGCCGGCTCGATGGGACCCTTGTACACGTAGTCGATGAGCCCGCTGGCCACGAACATGGAATCGACGTCCGCCGGCACCACGTAGTCCTCGAAGTCGATGATGAGGACCTCGCCCGGGTGGGTGGCGAGAAAGTCGGTGAAGATGCGCAGGGTCGGCACGACGGGAATGGCCCCGAGCTCACAGTACCCGTGACAGAAATACAGGCCGCTCGGCCCAAGCTCGCCGGTGAATTGCTCGCGGATCCGCATCCCCGCCGCCCAGGCCTCGTTCCCGATGACGTTCGCGGTCTTGAGCTTGGCATAGGGGGTGGCGTCGAAATCTGTCCGGACCTTGTCGCCCATGACGTTGCCGCGGTAGGGGTCGAGCAGGAAGGCCCGCACGCCGCGATCCAGCAGCGACCGAATGTCGAGGTCCTGGTTCGGAAAGAGCCAGGCGGGGTTCGTGGCCGAGCCCATGGCGTTGTGCGCCCCGGGAAAGACGACTCTCGTGAGCCGGCGGCTGCACAACTCGACCGCGCCGTTGCAGGCGCCACCACTTGCCACCACCCTCGACCGGCGGCTCCGGAGGACGAATCCGCAGGACGACCGCCACGGCCCCGACGCCCAGCGCCAGCAGGCCCACGATCCGGATGCCGGCCAGGGCCGTGGGCCAGAGGTGCACGTTCTCCCGAGCTCGACGGAGTTCCTCCGGCAGGTGCGGCTGGGCCAGCCGCCGCCACCCGGCAAGGCTCCTCAGGATCAGGATCGCGCCCGCGGCGACCGCGACGACCTTCAGCGCGGCTCCCGGATAGACCACGCCGGCAAGCCCGGCGAGCCCGAGCGCGAGCAGCCGTCCCGCTTCCGCCAGGGCACGCTCGCGGTGGCGGGACACGAACTCCCACGCCTGCCGCCCGATCACGCCAGGTTCGGCGCTGTCGCCAGGGAGGGCGATCAGCGCCAGCGCCGCGCCGACGATGGCCACGACGATGCCGACGGCCCTGAGCGGGGCGAAGAACGCCATCCACAGTCCATCCGCAGCGCCGGCGGCGCCGGCGTCAGGAATGGCCGACGCCAGCAGGAGCCGGCCTGCCGGGACGGCCAGCGCCAGCACGACGCCGACCGTCGCGACCCCGACGCCGAGCGACAATCCGGTCCGGCGGCGCGTGGGGGAAAGGACCACGGCCAGGACGAGGCAGCCGACGCCGCCCAGGAGCGCCAGCCGCCCGAACCCGCGGAGGGTCTCCAGCGATCCGAGCACCCGGGCCGCGGCGCGGACGGTCGGCGCCGCCTTGTCGAGTTCCAGCACCGGTCGAAGCGTGGCCGGCACCCGGTCCGCCGCCTCGGGGCCGATGTTCGCCAGCGCCTCCTGGACGAGCACACCCACATCGGGGATGGCGAGGAGGATGTTCTCGGCGGTCGAGGAGAGCACCGCCTGGTGGGCCTTGATCACGGCAGGACGGATCAACCCGCGAAACGGCCCCGAGGTGACGATTCCGCGCGTCACCACCACGAGGATCGGCCGGAACGCCGTGAGATCGGGCTTCTGCGCGATGATGACATCGGTGATCCGCAGCGCGATGAACTCGCCGACGCGCGGGTCCTCGAGGCTCGCGTCCACCCGGTCGGCGAAGGTGTCGTCCCGGAGCAGGATCCTGCCGACGTACAGCATCAGCAGGCTCACGGCCACGACGACAATGCCGGTACCCCCGAGCAGCAGCGATAACGGGCGAGATCCCCTGCGGGCGTTCGGCGGATTCGTCATCTGGTCCTTCTGGGGTGGGGAGCTGGGGGAAGGCCTGAACCTGCACGGCGCGTGCGGCTAGAGCAAGCTGACCGGATCGCGGTCGATGGTGACCCGCGGCTCGCCCGACCCGGCCAGGCGCGTCGCGGCATACCGCACCACGCGTCCGAGGACACCCCCCTCTCCCTTGAGGGCCACGTGCCAGCGCCAGCGGTCCTTGATTCGCGCGAGCGGACAGGGGGCCGGCCCCAGTACCGTGAGCTCGAGCCCGTGTCGCTCGGCGAGCGCCGCGGCCCACTCGGCCGTTTCCGCGGCCACACGACCCACCGCCGTCTCCTCCCGGCCGGAGACGACCAGGTTCACGAGCCCCGTGGCCGGGGGATAGGCGGGGGACGCCCGGAGTGCGAGTTCGTCCCCCAGGAATCCTTCCGCGTCGTGCCTGGCGGCGCGGAGGAGCGCGTGGTGGGTCGGCTGGCGCGTCTGGACCACCACCCGCCCCCCCGCAGGGCCCCGCCCGGCGCGGCCCGCCACCTGCGCGATCAGCTGGAAGGTCCGCTCGGCCGACCGGAAGTCGGGGAGATGCAGCGCGGTGTCGGCGTCCACCACGCCCACCAGGGTCACGTTCGGGAAGTCGAGGCCCTTGGCGATCATCTGCGTGCCGAGGAGGAGGTCCACCTCCCGCCGCTCGACGGTGCCGAGAATGCGGTGGTGGGCCCACTTGGTGCTGGTGGTGTCGAGGTCCATCCGGGCCAGCCGCGCCGAAGGGAAGCGCTCCGCCAGCCAGCGCTCCAGCTGCTGCGTGCCGACGCCGCGCATCTGCGCGACGGCGTGGCCGCAGGCCGCGCAGCACTCCGTGAGCGGCGCCTCGTGCGCGCAGTAGTGACAGCGGAGCGCCGGCGGCGACTGATGCACCGTCAGGCTGATGCTGCAGGAGGGGCACTCGGGCACGTGGCCGCAGTCGGGGCACTGCAGGAACGCCGCGAAGCCGCGCCGGTTGAGGAGGAGCATCCCCTGCTCGCCGCGGGCCAGCACCCGGCTCACCGCCCCGTCCAGTTCCTCGGACCAGGGAATCGCGCCGGAGCCGGGGATCTTCGGCGCCGTGCGCAGGTCCACCAGCACCACCGGCGGCAGCTTCCCCGCCCCGGCGCGCTCCGGCAGCGGCACCAGCGTGAGCCGCTTGCCCGGGCCCGCCTCGGACCAGCTCTCGAGCGATGGCGTGGCGCTGCCGAGCACCAGGCGGGCCCCCTCGAGCCGGGCGCGGACGGCGGCCACCTCCCGCGCGTGGTAGCGCGGCGACTCGCCGTTCTTGTAGGTGGCCTCGTGCTCCTCGTCCACCACGATCACGCCAGGCGCGGCCACCGGCGCGAAGATGGCCGACCGCGCCCCGACCGCCACGCGCCGCTCCCCGCGCCGCAGCGCGCGCCAGGCGTCGGCCCGCTCGCCGTCGGAAAGTCCGCTGTGGAGCACCGCCACGTCGTCGCCGAACATGCCACGGACTCGCCGCACCGTCTGCGGCGTCAGGCCGATCTCGGGCACCAGGATAATGGCGCCGCGGCCGGTCTCGAGCCCGCGCCGGATCGCCTCGAGATAGACGAACGTCTTCCCGCTGCCGGTGATCCCGAAGAGGAGCGCCCCCTCCCCCGCGGCGAGCCCCTCGATGTCGGCGAGCGCGCGCCGCTGGTCGCCGGAGAGTCCCTCGGGCGGCGGCGTCCCCGCCTCGCCGGCGAAGGGATCGCGCACCCGCTCCACTTCCTCGACGGCGGCGTGCCCTCCGCCGACCAGCGCCCGGATCAGCGCCGTGCTGAATCCGAGTTGGGTGCGCAGGTGCGCGACCGGGGCGCTGCCGCCCAGCTGCTCCACCGCTTCGTACAGCGCGCGCTGCCTCGGCTTGCTCCCGAACGCCTCCTGGCGCTCGAGCAGCGTGAGCCGCCGGTCGGGAATCACCAGGAGCCGCTCGGTCACGGCGCCACCGCCGGTGTCCGGCGGCACGACGCGAAGGGTGACCGCCCCGACGCGCGCCAGGCGGTCCACGGCGTCCCACACGCCGCGCTTCATCCCGCGGGCGATGGACGGAACCGACGCCGACCCGCCCTTCCGTTCCAGCCACTGGAGGATTTCGGCGCCCGTGCCGCCCGGGACCCGGGATGCCGCGGCGATATCCACCACGACTTCACTGCCGCCCCACAGGCCCGACGGAAGCGCCGCCTTCAGCGCGAGTCCGATCGGCGCGCCGTAGTAGCCGGCCATCCACTCGACCGTGCGGAGGAGCGCGGGCGTCAGCGCCGGCTCGTCGTCGGGCGTGGCGAGGATCGGCCGCGCCGTCATCTCGGGGGCGGGCGCTTCAATGGCGGTGACGATGCCGATCAACTCCCGGCCGCGCACCGGCACCACGACGCGCGCCCCGGCCGCCACGCGGTCGGCCAGGGTCTCGGGAATCTGGTAGGTGTAGGGAGTGGCGAGGGGGAGCGGAAGCGCGACCTGCGCGTACCGTTCGGTCATCGCGGCGTGACGCCGAGCCCCGGGCCGGTGGGGAGGCGGAGCTGGCCGCCCGCGATGGTGGCGCCGACGAACGGGTCCTCCGCCAGGAGCGCCGCGCCGTCGAGGTCCACGATGTCCACCAGCGGCGTGAAGTGCGCCGCCGCGGTAATGGCGAGCGAGCTCTCGATCATGCAGCCGACCATGACCGTCATGTGGTGCGCCCGCGCGACGGCGATCATCCGGATCGCCTCGCGGAGGCTGCCGCACTTGGCCAGCTTGATGTTGATGCCGTCCACCTGCCCCACCAGGCCGGGGATGTCGCTCGCGGTCCGGCACGACTCATCCGCGATGATCGGGATGGACGCGGCCATGCGGATGACCCCGAGTCCCTCCACGTCGGTCGGGACGAGCGGCTGCTCCAGCACCGTCACGCCGAACTCCTCGAGCACGGGCAGCATCTGGATGGTGTGCTTGACGGTCCAGCCGCAGTTGGCGTCCACCCGCAGCTCGCGGTCGGTGGCGTCGCGGATGGTCTGCAGGATCTCCAGGTCGCGGTCGCTGCCGAGCTTGATCTTGAGGATCGGGTATTCGGCGGCCTCGTGCACCTTCATCCGGATCCGCTCCGGCGTGTCGATCCCGATGGTGAAGGTGGACATCGGCGCCTTGGCGGGGTCGAGACCCCACAGCTTGTACACCGGCACGCCGAGCCGCTTGCCGACCAGGTCGTGCATGGCGGCGGACAGGGCGGCCCGCGCCGAAGGGTTGCCCCGGAGCGCCGTCTCGAGGCGGCGGTCGGTCTCCTCGAGGTCGAACGGGTCGGCCGGCAGGTGTTGCGCGTAATGCTGGAGCACCTCCATGACCGTTTCCGGGGTTTCGCCGTAGAACTTCGTCGGCGCCGCCTCGCCCCAGCCCTCGTGGCCGTCCCCGTCGGTCAGCCGCACCCAGACGGTCTTGTAATCGCTCTGCCCGCCCCGGGCGATGATGAAGGGATGCCGGGTGCGGAGGAGGAGGTATTCAGCCTGGAGACGCAGCATGTGATGACCCGATGGAAGTTGGTGGCCGTAACCTAACTGAATTCACGAAAACACGAAAACACGAAAGCACGAAAGAAAGACACCTGCCTATACACTGGAAAATGGTCCTGGCTGAGTCACAGGTCCTTTCGTGCCTTCGTGATTTCGTGGGTTCAGTCATCCCAGCGCCGCCACGAACGCCGCCGCGCCCTTCGCGAGCCGTCCCGGCACATACCCGCCCTCGAGGGTGCCGAGGATCGGCGCCTCCGGCATCCGCTCCCGAAGCCGCTCCGTGAGAACCCGGTAGTGGCGCGGCTGCAGCGTGAAGCCGCCGAGCGGATCTCCCGCCATCGCATCGAACCCCGCGGAGACGATGATCGCGTCCGGCGTCCACTCCCTGGTGGCGGCCTCGACGGCCAGCCAGAGCTCCCGCACATACTGCTCCGGCTCCAGCCCGCCGGGCAGCGGCACGTTGAACACATTGCCCACGCCCCGCTCCGACGCCGCCCCCGTGAACGGCCACCACGGCGACTGGTGCAGTGACACGAAGCGCACCTCGGCGTCGTGCTCGACCAGCGCCTGGGTGCCATTCCCGTGATGGACGTCCCAGTCCACGATCAGCACCCGGCGGCGCCCCAGCGCCTGGAACCGCCGCGCCGCGAGCACCGCGTTGTTGACGAGGCAGAACCCCATGACGCGGTCGGCCAGGGCGTGGTGGCCGGGTGGCCGTACCGCCGCGAAGGCGTGGCCCGCCCCGCCGTGCGCGTGTCCGGCCGCCTCGAGGACGGCGCCGGTGGCGGCGAGCATCGCGTCCCAGCTGCGGGCGTTCATCACGGTGTCGGGGTCGAGCCGCCCTCCCCCCGCCGCGTGGGTGTCGCGCAGGAGCTGGAGGTGCCCAGGGGTGTGCACTGCGAGGAGCACATCGGGAGTGGCGGGGCCGGCGGTGTGGAGCTCGACGCCGGGAAGCGCCCCCAAAGCCTCCATCACGGCCACGATCCGGCCCGGGGCCTCGGGATGCCCGGGGCCCGCGTCGTGGAGCGTACAGCTGGGGTGGCTGTAGACGGCGACGGCCATCGTGCCCGCCGAGGGAGGAAAGGGGCCTACTTGACCGGGCGTCGGCGGACGGGGAGCACGATCAGCGCGGCGTTGTCCACCACCTGCGCCGACGCGAGCGACACGGTCTCGTCGCGGAGCGAGGCGCCGCGATACTTGACCTCGTAGCCGCCGGGGTCGTTCGCCACGTGCATCATGACCAGCGCGCGGAGCTTGAGCTCGGCCACCGACGCGGTGGGAGGCAGCTTGAGTTCCACGGTATCCCAGGTGTCCTGCACCGTGACGCGGACCAGCATCCCGTCGTCGCTCATGCGGGCACCACCGACGGGCGTCGGAAGGGTGGAGAGGAACCGCGCCAGCGCCTGGTCGAAGAAGAGCGTGGAGCCGCGCACCCGCGTGTGCCCGTCCGCCGGGAACACGGCGAGGGCGATCTCCTCGCCCCCCTGGCCGCGGAGGGTCAGGTATCCGGGCCCTTCCGACTCGGGAAACGCCGCCGACTGCGGCATCCGCTGCGTGAAGAACGCCTTGGCGCGGAGGAGCACCTCGGGGCCGGCCAGCGTGGTCACCGTTTCATGCACCATGACGAATCCGCTCAGCGCTTGAGAATGGTAATGCCGGTCGGCTGGGCCGGCAGCGGGGTCGTGCTCACCTTGGTGAGCGTGGTCAGGTCGATCACGTCCACCGCGCCGGGGTCGGCGCCGATGGACTCCTGCGTCACGTAGGCGTACCGGCTGTCGGGGCTGAACGCGACGCCGTGGACGATCTTCTTGGTGGTCGGCACCCGCGCCAGCTCCTTGAGGGTCCGGGCGTCCACCACGCTGGCGCTCTGCGCCTTCTTGTTGGTCACCACGACGAACCGCCCGTCCGGCGACGGCTCCACGTTGTAGGCGCCGGCGCCCACCGCGATCTCGGCGCGCATCGTCAGCGACTCGGCGTCCCAGACCTGCAGCGTCCCCTTGTGGTTGCAGGCCACGTACAGCGTGCGGTCGTCGCGCGAGACGCTCACGAAGGTCGGGGCGCACTCGTTGTCCACGGCGGGGGCGGCCGCGGGCGCCGGCGCTGTGGCCGGCGCGCCGTGATTCATGCCGGCGTGGGCCCCGGCGGCGGCGGGCATGGCCATCCCGGAGCCGGTCTTCGCGCGGCGCGTGATGTCGAAGGTGGCGGCGTCGATCTGGAGCAACTCGTCGCTGTGCATGCAGGAGACCCACACCGCCGTCCCCGCGTGGTTCACCTTCACGCCGTGCGGCATGTCGCACGCCGGGATCTCGGTGATCTTCATCATGTCGGGGGTGTACACCGCCGAAATGGAGTTGACGCGGGGGTGGTCGCCGTGGAAGTCGGAGTTGGCCACGAACGCGAACTCGCCGTCGGGGGAGACGGAGATGGTGGTCGGGAAGAATTCCAGCTGGGCGCGGCCGGCCAGGGTGTCGTTACTCGCGTCGAACCGCCAGAGCGTGCCGTACGGCGTGCCGTGGGCGATGGAGACGTAGTACCAGCGCTGGTCGGCGGAGACGGTGATGTTGTGCGGGCCGTCGATGTCGGCCGGCATGACCCCCACCGGCACCACCTTGTCCACCACCAGGGCGCTGCCTTCGGGGCGGAGCCAGGTGATGATGTCGCCCGATTCGCTGACGACCCCCACCCGGTACGCCGCGGTGGTCGTCTGGGCGGCCAGCGGCGCGGCGACGAGTGCCAATCCCAACAGGAACGTGCCCCGCATTCCATCCCTCCGGCGCATGAGTCGAGGCATGGAAGTTAATCGCCCGCCGTCGGTTCCGCCGCCACGATCCCGGTGAATGGCCGGGGCTGGCGGAAGAGGTCGAACAGCCCCGCCCGCCGGCGCAGGACCAGCACCAGCTCCCCCGGCGGCGGGTCGTCGACCCCCTCCACCGTCAGGAAGGCGGGGAGGACCGTCCCCACCGGGGCCGTCGCGCGATACGCCCGGCCGTGCCAGCCGAATTCCAGCGAATCGGGGAGCCGCCGGACCACCCGGTCGAGGAAGAAGTCGTCGTCCACCTGGTACACCCCCTCCGCCACCGCTTCGCCGCTCAGGTGGAAGAGCGGGTCGAACGGCTCCCCGTCCATCCGGGCGAAGTTCTGCTCGGCCGCCTCGTCGAACGCCTCGAGCGCCCCCTCGCGGGCCCGCCACTCGAGGTGGTGGCGAAGCTCGTGGGTGAGCGTTTCCCACGTCTCGGTGCGCCAGTCGAAGTCGGGGTCGAGCTCGGCCAGGGCGCGGAACGAGCCGTGATACAGCACGACCCGGCTCTGGATCTCGTCGGCAGCGGCGGTGTCGCCGGCGTGGAAGGGGATGCAGTGGCCGAGCGTGAAGATGTCGGCCCGGGTGGGATGCGGCACCGCGCGGGGCGAGACGGTGATCTCGGCGATGCCGTCGAGGAACTCCTCCGGCACCTCCTTGCTGAGGCGCGCCACGAGGGAACGGAAGTCACCGAGTCGCATTCAGTCCTGCCTCCCTGCCCCACTGCCCACCGGCCCCGCCGCGCTACGCAGCGCCGAGCGCCTGCGCCAGGTCCGCGATCAGATCCTCGTAGTGCTCCACCCCCACCGACAGCCGCACCAGCCCCGGGGTGAAGCCCATCCGGGCCTGGTCCGCAGGGGGGACGTCGGCGTGCGTCATCGAGCCGGGGTGTTCGGCCAGCGACTCCGTGCCGCCCAGGCTCACCGCCAGCTTGACCATGGAGAGCGCGTTGAGGAAGCGGAACGCCGCCGCCTCGCCGCCCACGACGTCGAACGAGATCATCGAGCCCGGCGCCACGCACTGCCGCTGGTACACGTCGAACATCGGCGAATCCTCGGTCAGGTGCCCGAGGTAGTGGACCGCCTGCACCTTGGGGTGCTCCGCCAGGAAGTCCGCCACGTAGCGCGCGTTCTTCATCGCGGCCGTCATCCGCATCTTGAGCGTCTCGAGGCTCCGGAGCAGCAGCCACCCGGACCAGGGGCTCATCATCGTGCCCATGAAGGTGCGAAGGGTGCGTACGGGGAGCATCGTCGCGAGGCTGCCCGACACCGCGCCGGCGATGATGTCGCTGTGTCCGCCGATGAACTTGGTCGCCGAGTAGATGACCAGGTCGGCGCCGTGCTGCAGCGGGTGCTGGAAGACGGGGCCGAGGAAGGTGTTGTCCACCATCACCACGGCGGGACGGCCCGGCGCCGAGAGGCCGTGGGCCAGGTCGGCGATCCCCCGGATGTCCACCAGCGCGTTCGTCGGGTTGGCGGGGGTCTCGAGGAGCACCGCCGCCACCGGGCGGCCGGCGACCCGCGCCGTCAGGTCGGCGGCGAGGTCGGCCATCGGCACCCCGGCCTGGAAGCCGACGGGAATGACGCCGAGGCGGGGGAGGAAGTGCTTGATGAAGTGGTCGGAGCCGCCGTAGAGCGGCTCGCTGTGGATGAGCACGTCGCCGGGGGTGAGGAAGGCGAGGAGGGAGGTGGTGATGGCGGCCATGCCGCTGGCGAACACGGCGCACGCCTCCGCCTCGTCCCAGAGCGCCAGCCGCCCCTCGAGGATTTCGAGGTCGGGGTTGTTGAGGCGGCTGTAGATCAGCCCCATTTCCTCCCCGCTCCGCTGTTCCCGGAGGCCGTACGCCAGCTCGAAGAACGCCTTGCCCGCCTCGGCGGACTCGAAGGCGAAGGTGGAGGTCTGGAAGATGGGGCACTTCACCGCCCCTTCGCTGAGCCGCGGGTCGTACCCGTAGCTCATCATGAGGCTCTCGGGCCGAAGCTTGCGCCCGCCGATCTCCCGCAGGTTGCCGCTCATCCGTCCGCCCCTGTTCTCAGTCCTCAGTCCCCGGTCCGCTCCTTGATCCACGCCGCCAAGGTGTCCGCCGCCACACGGTCCTGGTTCATCGCGTCCCGGTGCCGCACCGTCACCGTGCCGTCCTGGAGGGTCTGGCCGTCCACGGTGATGCAGAACGGCGTGCCGGCCTCGTCCATGCGCCGGTAGCGCCGCCCCACCGCCCCGCTGTCGTCGTAGAAGGCGGGCACCTGCCGCTTGAGGTCGTGGTAGAGCCGGGTCGCGAACTCCGGCATCCCGTCCTTCTTGACCAGCGGGAAGACGCCCGCCTTGATCGGCGCGATGGAGGGATGGAAGCCGAGCACCACGCGGGTCTCCCCCTCGACCTGTTCCTCGCGGTACGCGTCCACCAGCGTCGTCAGGGTCACCCGGTCGGCGCCGGCGGAGGTCTCGACGATGTACGGCACGAACCGCTCGTTGGCCGCCTGGTCGAAGTAGTCGAGCTTCTTGCCCGAGGCGGCCTGGTGCCGCTGCAGGTCGAAGTCGGTCCGGTTGTGGATCCCCTCGATCTCGTTCCAGCCGAAGGGGAACTCGTACTCGATGTCGTAGGCGGCCTTGGCGTAGTGGGCCAGCTCGCCCGGGCCGTGCTCGTGCCAGCGGAGCTTGGCCGGGTTGAGGCCGAGGGCGTGGTGCCACGCCATCCGGAGCTCGCGCCACTGCTCGAACCACTCGGCGTCGGCGCCGGGCTTCACGAAGAACTGCATCTCCATCTGCTCGAACTCGCGGGTCCGGAAGATGAAGTTGCCGGGGGTGATCTCGTTCCGGAACGCCTTGCCGATCTGCGCGATGCCGAACGGCACCTTCTGCCGGGAGCCCTGCAGGACGTTCAGGTAGTTGACGTAGATCCCCTGGGCCGTCTCGGGGCGGAGATAGACGACCGCCGCGGACTCCTCCACCGGGCCCATGAAGGTCTTGAACATCAGGTTGAACAGGCGGGGCTCGGTGAGCTCGCAGGTGCGTGTGCTCGCCCGGGTGCTTGCTCGGCTTCTGCGGGCACTGCGCGTCCTGGATCTTGTCGGCCCGGAAGCGCGCCTTGCAGGTCTTGCAGTCCACCAGCGGGTCGGTGAAGCCCGCCACGTGCCCGGAGGCCTCCCACACCTTGGGGTGCATCAGGATGGCGGCGTCGAGTCCCTCGATGTCGTCGCGGGCGTGGACCATGGCCCGCCACCAGCGGTCCTTGACGTTCTTCTTGAGCTCGACGCCCAGCGGGCCGTAGTCCCACACGGAGCCGAGGCCGCCGTAGATCTCGGACGACTGGAAGACGAATCCGCGCCGCTTGCAGAGCGACACGAGCTTGTCCATGAGGGTGGTGTCGGCCATCTGCCGGCTCACAAGGACGGGAGTGGAGGAGGAGTCGCGATACGCGGGATAATAGACGGGGCGGGAGGGGCCGACAAGCAACGGGTTCTCTGCAAGACCTTGCACGCAATCCGCGGCGCGATCGGCTCCCGGTTGCGCGAAAATGGCTCCGGGTCAAAGTGCTAACGCCTTGGCTCTCCATCACTTGACACTCAGCCGGGAGTCGGCACCCGAATTGCTCCTCCGGGACCGCAGTCAGGCCACCCTCGTGGCCATGAGCCCGACCCAACGACCCGAAGCAGGAGTCCGAGATGCGCCACGAACTCACCCCGCCGGCCCCGAGCCGGATCACGACGCTCCTGGCCGACCGGCGCGGATTCGCGCTCGAGGCCAC
Organism: uncultured Gemmatimonadales bacterium; assembly: GCA_963777835.1. GTDB lineage: Bacteria > Gemmatimonadota > Gemmatimonadetes > Gemmatimonadales > GWC2-71-9 > SPDF01. The sequence goes on from CAVZRK010000006.1 coordinate 1,005,951, forward strand.
GCTCATCGTGCTGGTCCTGATCTCGGTGCTCGTCGGCGCCTCGGTGGCCGGCTACGTGATGGTGCAGCGGGCAGGCAGCGTGGACTACCGGGGCACGCGGGTGACCTACGCGGCCGAGGCCGGGGCGGACGCCGTCATTTCGCAGCTGGCCCAGAACATGACCGACGGCATCCTGAGCTCGGCGGACCTCGCGTCCATCACGCTCCCGTCGCTGAGCGGCTTCACCTTCGCCACCCCGACGGTCACGGCCGTCGGCGCCACGGTGCCGCGGACCATCACCTACGGACCGTTCAGCGGGCTGGTGGGGCTCAACCAGCAGATCGACATCGGCATCACGGCCACCGACCCCGCCAATAACCGGGCCCAGGTGGTGGTCACCGCGAACGCGCAGTCGATCCCGCTCTTCCAGTTCGGCGTGTTCTACAACGAGGATCTGGAGATCCACAACGGCCCCACGATGCAATTCGCGGGCTGGGTGCATACCAACGCGAACCTGTACCTCACGCCGGGCAGCAGCAGCGGCAACACCAACTTCCACGACCTCATCACCACCCCCGACAGCCTCTTCTGGCAGCGGAAGAACACCAACTACCGGGAGCCCCGCGTCTACATCGACGACGCCGCGGGCACCCCGCAGTCGCTCAACTTCGACAGCCGGAGCAACCCCGGCCAGTCGTTCGTGACCGCCAGCAACGCCCTGTTCAACGGGCGGGTCATGACCGGCGTGAGCGGCGTGCAGCCCCTGCGGCTGCCGCTCCCGTCCGGCATGGATCCGATCCAGTTGATCATGCCGCGGAACGGCGGGGACGACGCCGACACCCGCGCCGTGAAGTTCGCCTGGAAGGCGACCGCCCACATCACGGTGGACCTGGCCCAGCTGAACAACGTCAACACGTGCGCCGGCCTCACGATCATCGGCTCGCCGCTGCCCGACCGGCGCCACGTGCGGCCTGATCTTCAGCGGCAACGACCAGGGCTTCTGGGACGGCCGCGAGAACATCGGCGTGGACGTGTTCAACCTGAACGTCGGCCAGCTCCAGACCTGGGCGGCCGGCAACTCCGCGCGCGACTACAGCATCGTGTACATCACCTTCACCAACGCGAGCACGACGAACGCGAACCGCGACTATCCCGCCGTGCGCATCATCAACGGCGCCACGCTCCGGGCCCCCATCACCATCGCCACGGACCGCCCGCTGTACATCCAGGGCAACTACAACACCATCGGCTGGCAGCCCGCCTCCTTCATCGCCGACGCGCTGACCATTCTCTCCAACGCGTGGAACGACGGCACCGGCAGCCACCCCGTCCCCACGTCGGGCACGAACAGCAACGCCGGCGGCGGCAGCGACCGCACCAATCCGGCCAAGAGCGGCGCGTCCGCCACCACCGTCTACGCCGCCATCGCCGCCGGCCACTCGGCCACGCCCTGCGACTGGCAGCGGTCCGGCTGCTCCGTGCCGACCCCGCCCCCCGCCACGAGCGGCGGCAGCTACGGCGGCGGCCTGGAGAATTTCCCGCGGTTCCTCGAGAACTGGAACGGCATCGCCATGGTGTACCGGGGCTCGCTCGTCTCGCTCTTCCAGAGCCGCTACGCCGTGCGCCGCCGGTGGGCCTGGACCTGCGTACTACGACGCGCCGAGCCGCGACTGGGCGTTCGACCTCCGCTTCCGCGACCCGAACAACCTCCCCCCGGGCACCCCGGTGGTGGGCAGCGTGGTCCAGACGTCGTTCCGGCCGGTGTTCTAGGATGGCCGTCACCGGACGCGACACCCGGGCGGGGTTCACGCTCATCGAGATGGTCATCGTCATCGTCGTCATGGGCCTGGCGATGATGATCGCGGTGCCCCGGTTCCGGGTGTCGGAGAAGACGAAGGCGCGGCAGGCGGCCAGCCAGCTGACCGCCGACCTCGAGGTGGCCCGCTCCAAGGCGATGGCCCACCGCGCCACCGTGCGGGTGGTCTTCGACCCCGTCGGGAACTCCTACACCGGATACCTCGACTTCGACCGCGACAACAACATCGGCGAGACGGTCGCCGAGCGCGACTCGCTCCACGCCTTCGGCACCCGGGTCCTCCCGACCGGCGCCACCTTCGGACGGGCCGGGCAGGCGGACATCACCGACTTCGCGGGCGCGGGCGCCATCACCTTCCCGACGCCCCAGATCAACTTCGACGGCCGGGGCCTCTCCACCCCCTTCGGCACCCGAGGCGTCGTCTATCGTGCAGTTTGCTGGTGACACGGCCGCCGTGGCCGCGGTCACCGTCTCCGGCGCCGGGGGCATCCGGCTCTGGACCTCTGAGGGAGGCTATTGGCGATGAAGCGGAACCATGAAGCGGGGTTCACCCTGATTTCGGTCATCATGGCCGTGGTCATCCTCAGCATCGGCATCCTGGCCCTCGGCCGGTCGCAGGCCATGCTGGTCCGCGCCCAGGCCACCAGCGCGCAGCGCGACATCGCGCTCGGCATCGCGCGCAACTACGTCGAGGAAGTCCGGAGCCGCACCGCCGTCCCCGCCTCCGAAGGCGCGACGGCGGTGGACGAGACGGGCACGGCCACGGGCGGCGGCAAGTATCAGCGCTCCCTCACGATCGCCGACCTCGGCAACAATCTCTACCAGGCCACGTGCAACGTCACCTACCCGCGGGGCCCGCAGCCCGTCCAGATCGTCACCCTCATCTACCGGTGATCGCCATGCGTGTGCGTCTTCCCGCCGGCCGGGCCGGCTTCACCCTCGTCGAACTGATGATCGCCATGATCGTCGGGCTGGTCGTCCTGGCGGCCGCCACCGCCGTGGTCGCCTCCACCTGGCGCGGCCTGGCCGGCGGCCGGATGCGCGAGGGGCTGCAGCGGAACGCCCGGTTCATCAACGAGGCGCTCAACCGCGATCTCTCCGAGACCGGCGTGGGCATCGCCTCCAGCGTCCAGTTCGGCAGCCTCTCGGTCCGGAACGACACCATCGTGATCCTGAGCGTGCCGTACGTGAACGACACCGCCGCGGCGCCGCACACCTTCCAGTACGGCGGCGCGCCGCTCGCCGCCGCCACCGGGAGCTGCGGCACCTATTGCGTGGACCTGGACACCGTCGCGTGGGACCTTGCCGCCAACGACCTGGCCATGCTGCAGGCGAACAACGAGCGGCGGCTGATCGAGGTCACCAACGTCACCCGCAGCGGCGCCATCGCGTCGGTGACGTTCCGCCCCGACACCATCCTGCTCCAGCACGAGGCGGCGTACGCACGCGGGCTCACGCTGCCGAACAATGGCGTCGCGGTGACGAAACTCAAGTTCGTGGCGTATTGGGTGGAGAACGGCGCCCTGATGCGGGCCCAGGAACTGAACCCGAACGGCACGCCGAAGGGCGAGCTGATCGCGACCGGCGTGGACAGCATGCGGGTGCGGCTGGTGTTCAGCGATGGCACCGAGGCCGCCACCGCCAATCCGCTCGACGGCAACGGCGACAACGACTGGGACGACATCCTGGCGATCCGCGTCTTCGCCTGGTTGCAGTCCGACCCGACCGACCTGCGGGTGAACAACGGACAGCCGGTCACCCGGGCCTACGGCTGGTGGTTCGCGCCCCGGAACCTGCGCTACGAGAAGAACCGGATCAGCTAGGGTCAGACCTCGATGATCTGGTCCCGCCGCGTCCCCACGCTCACGTAGCGGATGGGGGCGCCGGCGAGGTCCTGCAGCCGGTCCAGGTAGGCACGCGCCTGCGGGGGGAGGTCGGCCATACGGCGCGCGCCCTCGGTGGACCGCTTCCACCCCGGCAGCACCTCGTACACCGGCTTGACCCGCTCCAGCCGCTCCACCTCCGCCGGCAGTTCCTCCGTCAACTCTCCATCGATCGTGTACCCGGTGCCCACCGGGATCTCGCCGAAGGTGTCCAGCACATCGAGCTTCGTCACCGCCAGGCCGGTGAGCCCGTTGACCCGCACCGAGTAGCGCACCACGTTGGCGTCGAACCAGCCGCAGCGCCGCGGCCGCCCGGTAACGGCACCGAACTCGCCGCCGATCCGTTGCAGCGCCTCCCCCCCGTCTCCCAGCGCCTCCGTGGGCAGCGGCCCGTTCCCCACCCGGGTGGTGTACGCCTTCACCACGCCCAGCACCCCGTCGATGGCGGTCGGGCCGATGCCGGAGCCGACCGACGCGCCCCCCGCCGTCGTGTTGGAGCTCGTCACGTAGGGGTAGGTGCCGTGGTCCACGTCGAGGAGCGCGCCCTGCGCCCCCTCGAGGAGCACGCGCTTCCCCGAGCGCAGCGCCCGGTGCACCAGGAGGCCGGTGTCGGTGGCCAGGGGCAGCAGGCGCGGCGCCAGCCGCTCCAGCAGGGCCACGTGCTCGTCGAGCGAGGCGGGCGCCGCCCCCATCATGGCGAGGAGGCGGTTGGCCCGGTCGAGCCGCTCCGCCAGCAGGCCGCGCAGGGTGGCGCCGTCCCGGAGGTCGACGACCCGCACGCCGCGCCGCCCGTACTTGTCCTCGTAGGTGGGCCCGATGCCCCGCCCCGTCGTGCCGATCTTCTGGGACTTTTCGCTGGCGGCGTCGAGCAGCTTGTGGTACGGCAGCACCAGGTGCGCCCGTTCGGACACGAAGAGCCGGCCGGCGGTGTTCACCCCGCGCCCGGTGAGCCCGTCGAGCTCCTTGAAGAGGGTCTCGGGGTCCAGCACCACCCCGTTGCCGATGACGCAGGTGGCGCCGCCGTGCAGGATGCCGGAGGGGATCTGCTGGAGGATGAACTGCTCCTCGCCGATCACGACGGTATGCCCCGCGTTGGCGCCGCCCTGGTAGCGCACCACGCAGTCGGCGCGCTCCGAGAGCACGTCCACCAGCTTCCCCTTGCCTTCGTCTCCCCACTGCGCGCCCACCACCACGACACACTGGGTCTTCGGATCGAACATGGTCCCTCACGCGGGCTCAGGCCAACACAAAGGGCCCCTTGCGGGGCCCGTGCATCCTCGGGGAAAAGCTAGCGCGCGCCGCGCTCCCGGTCAAATCGGCGTGGCCACCAGTCGGCCGACCGCCTCGGCGGTCCGGAACTCGAGTCCCGCCGGCGTGTCGCGGGGCGTGTGCATCAGCCGGAGGGTGCCCCAGTCGAGCCGCGCCACCGTAAGCGCGGCCGCGCCGGTGCGCGCGAGCGGGTGGCTGTCCACGTACGCCCAGAGCGGCTGCCCGCGCTCGCGGACCACGGGCGCCACCCCTCCGAGCGCCGCGGCCACGCCGCCCGCCAGCCGCGCGCCCGGCGCGTCATGCGACACGACGTAGAGCGTCCCCTGGTCGTCGAGGGTGTCGAGGTTGACCACCTCGACGCCCACCAGCTGCGGACCGTACTCCCGCGCAAAGACCCGCGCGCCCACCAGGCCGAACTCCTCCGCGCCGGTGATCAGCACCCCGACCCCGGCGGCGGGGGCCGCCTCCGCCGCCACCAGCGCCGCCAGGAGCCCCGATCCGTTGTCCCGGGCCCCGACGGTCGTCCCCCGCAACCCGCCGCGCGCCGCGAGCCCGCAGGCGACGAGCGCGAGCACCGCCGCCCAGGCCACCGTGTCGCTCGACAGCGGCCCCCACAGCCGCGCGACCGCCAGCGCCGTGAGCGCCAGCACCGCCAGCACGACCACCGCGGCCCCGACCACCCGGCCCGCCATGGACTGGCCCTGCGCCTTCGTGTCGAGATGCGCCACGATCCACCGGCGCACCGGGGCGTCGCCCCGGGTGGCGATGAGGTTGGCGTCCTGGCGCACGCCGCCCCCCAGCGACGACCAGCCGAGCGCGGTGCCGCGCACCAGCAGCGCCAGCGCCGCCAGCCCGACCACCCAGGCCGCGAGCGCGCCCCACCGGGGGGCGCCGGGCACCGTGGCCAGGGGAATCTGGATCAGCGTGAGCCAGCCGAGGCCGGCGGCCACCATCGGCAGGGCGTTGAGGCTGGAGGGGAAAAAGGCGAAGGGCTGTTCCACCACGCGGTAGTCGAGCGTGCGCAGGTGGTCGGCCACGAGCCGCCGGGCGTGCGCCGCCGCCGGGGTGCCCGCCTCCCGGGGAGAGTCCAGCAGGAGCGCCAGCACCTCGCGCGGACGCGCCATGGATCAGCGCGCCTTCTTCCGTCGGTCGCGCCCCTCGGGCTCGGGCTCGCCCCGGGTGGCCGCGTGCGCCGTCTCCTCGGTGATCGACCCGCTCTTCACCAGGTCGGCCAGGCTCTGCTCGAAGGTCTGCATCCCGTGCTGGTCGCGGCCGAGGGACATCAGCGTCCGGAGCTCGCCCCAGCGCGTGGGGTTCTTGATGCAGGCCCGCACCTGCGGCGTGCCCACCAGCACCTCGATGGCGGCCACCCGCCCCTCTTCGTCGGCCCTCGGCAGGAGCTGCTGCGCCACGATGCCGCGCAGCGCCTCCGACAGGCGCACCCGCCCGATGTCGCGCTCGTCCGGCTGGAACATGGCCACCATCCGCTCGATGGACGTCGGCACGTCCGGCGTCGGCATGACCGACACGACCAGGTGCCCCGTCTCGGCCGCCTTGACCGCGATGTCCGCGGTGTCGGGGTCGCGCATCTCGCCGATCAGGATCACGTCGGGATCCTGCCGGAGCGCGGCCCGGAGCCCGACCGCCATGCTCTCGGTGTCCACCCCCACCTCGCGCTGCGTCACGGAGCAGTTGATGTCCCGGTGCAGGAACTCGATCGGGTTCTCGATGGTGACGACGTGCTTCTGCTTGGTGCGGTTGATGTGCTCGATGATGGCCGCCACCGTGCTCGTCTTGCCGCTCCCGCTGACGCCCGCCACCAGCAGCAGCCCGCGCTCGGAGTCGGCCAGCGTCGAGATCACGTCGGGAAGCCCGAGCGACTCGATGGACGGCACCGCGAAGGGGATGACCCGCATGACGATCATGAACGAGGAGCGCTGCCGCAGCACGTTGACCCGGAAGCGGCCGACGCCCGGCATGCCCCACGAGCAGTCGAAGTCGCGCATCCGCTCGAGGTGGGCGCGGTCCTCCTCGCTCGGGATCAGCTTGTGCGCGATGGCGCGGGTCTGGTCCGGGGTGAGGCGCTGCTTGGTGAGGGGGACCAGCCGGCCGTTGATCCGCGCCCGGAAGACGTCGCCCGCCTTGATATGCAGGTCGGACGCGCCCCGTTCGACGGCGGCCTTGATGATCTTTTCCATGGGACCTCGTGCCCCCCGCTCGGGGGGCGGCCAGGGTTCGTCCCGCGGTCAGCGCCCTGCCGGCCCGGCGGCCGGCAGGAACCCCATCCGCGCCTTCACCTCGGCGAGCGTGACCCGCGCGACGGCCCGCGCCCGCTCGGCGCCCGCGGCGAGCACCGCGCGCACCGCGCCCTCGTCGGCGCGCAGCGACGCGGCGCGCTCCCGGATCGGGGCGAGCGCGGCGGAGAGGTGGTCCGCCAGCACCCGCTTGCAGTCGAGGCAGCCCCACTCGGCGCCGCGGCACTTGCGCGCCACTTCGACCACCGTCTCCGGCGGGGAAAAATGCTTGTGCAGCGTGTAGATGTTGCAGATGTCCGGGTTGCCCGGGTCCTTCTTCGTCTTGCGCGCCGGATCGGTCATGGCGGGGCGGAGCTTCTGCCAGACCTCCTCCGGCCCCTCCAGGACGCCGATGGTGTTGCCGAGACTCTTCGACATCTTGGCCTGACCGTCGAGACCCAGGATCCGCCGCGCCGGCGTCAGGAGCGACTGCGGCTCCGGCAGGACGTCGGTGCCGCCGCCGAACTGGGCGTTCCAGCGCCGCGCGATGACGCGCGCGAGCTCGAGGTGCTGCAGCTGGTCGTCGCCGACGGGGACCTGCTCCGCACGGTAGAGCAGGATGTCGGCCGCCATCAGGATCGGGTAACTGAACAGCCCCGCCGGCACGCTCTCCAGTTTCTGCGACTTGTCCTTGAACTGCGTCATCCGCTCCAGTTCACCCAGCGGCGTGACCGACGTCAGCAGCCACATCAGCTCGGCGTGTTCCGGCACGTGCGACTGGACGAAGAAGGTCGAGCGCGCGGGGTCGACGCCGGCGGCGAGGAGCCCGACCGCCATGTCGAGGGTCCGCCGCTCCAGGGTGGCGGCGTCGTGCTGCCCCGTGATGGCGTGCAGGTCCACGATGGAAAAGAAGCACTCGTTCCGCGCCTGGAGCGCCACCCAGTTCTGGACGGCGCCGAGCCAGTTGCCGATGTGCAGGTCGCCGGAGGGCTGGATGCCGGAGAAGATACGGGGCATTTGGCAAGCTACCAACCCGTCATGGCGCCGCAAGTGAATATCGGGGAATGACTTAGTGCACTGAGGACTGGAGACTGAGGACTGAGGACTGAGGACTGAGGACCGAACGGGGAGGCGCCTACCGCCCCCCTGCCCCGCTGCCCCCCTGCCCCGCCGTCAGGATCCTCGGCCCGCCCTTCGTGATCGCCACCGTGTGCTCGAAGTGCGCCGACAGGCTGCCGTCCGCCGTGACGACGGTCCACTTGTCGGGGAGGGTGCGGGTGGCGGGGTCCCCCATGGTGATCATCGGCTCGATGGCGATGGTCATCCCCTCGAGGAGCCGGGGCCCGCGCTTCGGGACGCCGTAGTTCGGCACCTGCGGCTCCTCGTGGAACCGCGCCCCGATGCCGTGCCCCACCAGCTCGCGCACCACGCCGAACCCCGCCCCTTCCGCCACCGTCTGCACCGCGTGCCCGATGTCGCCGACGTGGTTGCCGACGCGCGCCGCGGCGATCCCCGCCGCCAGGCTCGCCTGGGTCACGTCGAGAAGCCGCTGCGTGTCGGGCGAGATCTCGCCGACGCCGATCGTGGTGGCGGAGTCGGCGTGCAGCCCGTCGAAGTGCACCCCGACGTCCACGCTCACGATGTTGCCCTCGCGAAGCACCCGCTTCTTCGACGGGATGCCGTGGACGATCTCCTGGTTGATCGAGGTGCACAGCGTCTTGGGAAAGCCGTAGAGCCCCTTGAACGACGGGGTGGCCCCCTCGTGGCTCCGGATGAAGGCCTCCGCGATCCGGTCGAGGTCCTCCGTGGACATCCCCGCCTTCGTCTCGCGGCGGAGCAGCTCCAGCACGGCGCCGACGATGGACCCGGCGTGGGCCATCGTCTCGATTTCCCGCGGGGACTTCAGGGTGATCACGTGCCCTGCAGCGCCAGCGCCCGGCGGACCCGGGTCGCGATGTCGTCCACCGGGCCCACGGCGGGAATGCGGATCAGGCTGCCGCGCGACTCGTACCACGCGAGCACCGGCGCGGTCTGGTCGCGGTAGCTCTGCAGACGAGTGGCGACCGCCGCCGGATCGTCGTCCGGGCGGCCCTCGATGCCGCGGCGGCGCTCGATCCGGCCGATGATCTCGGCGTCGGGCACGTCGAAGAAGAGCACCGCGTTCAGCTTGCGCCCCCGGTCGGCCAGGAGCCGCTCCATCCCCTCGGCCTGCGGGATGGTGCGGACCACGCCGTCGAAGATGACCCCGCCGGCGGCGGCGGGCCGGTCGAGCTCGTCGCGGATCACGCCGAGGATGATGTCGTCGCTCACCAGCTTGCCCGCCTCCATGACCGCCCGGGCCTGGAGGCCGAGGGGGGTGCCGCGGCTGACGGCGTCGCGCAGGAGATTGCCGGTGGCGAAGGTGGGCAGGCCCATCGACTCGGAGAGCAGCGCGCCCTGGGTGCCCTTCCCGGCCCCCGGCGGGCCCATCAGCAAGATATCCATGATCCGCGCGCCTCCCGAAAAAGGACTGAGGACTGCGGACTGGGGACTGAGAGGGTGCCGCAGTGCAGTCCTCAGTCCTCGGTCCTCAGTCCTCGTCACGCCGCCCACCTCGTCGATCCTAGATGAACCGCTGCTGCCGTGCCCCGGAACTTGACCCGGCCGGACTTCATGAAACCGTCGTACTTGCGGAGCTGGCGGTGCTGCTCGACCTGCGAGAGCGTGTCGAGCAGGGTGCCGACCACGATCAGGACCGAGGTGCCGCCGAACTGCTGCTGGACGCCGATCCGGGCGCTGATGAAGATCGGGACGAGGGCGATCGCGGCCAGGAAGATGGCGCCGGGCAGGGTGATCCGCACCAGGACGTCGTCGATGTAGTCGGCGGTGCTCGCGCCCGGCTTCACGCCGGGGATGAACCCGCCCTGCTTCTTCAGGTTTTCCGCCACGTCCACCGAGTTGAAGATGATGGAGGTGTAGAAGTAGCTGAACAGCAGCACCATGACCGAGAAGACGATGCTGTACGGGAGGCTGCCCGGGTTGAAGAACCCGGCCACGTCGCGGAGCAGCGGGCTCTTGGTGAAGCTCGCCACGGTGCCCGGCACGATGATGATCGTCTGGGCGAAGATGATCGGCATCACGCTCGGCGGTGAGGAGCCGGATCGGGATGAAGGTCTTCTGCCCCTCGCGGATGCGGCCGCGGCCCATGACCTTGCGCGGGATCTGGATCGGGATCCGGCGCGCGGCGATGGTCATCATCGTCGTGAGCGCGATGACGCCCACGAGGACGGCCAGGTAGAAGAGGGCGCCGATCGGCGACACCACGCCGCCCTTGATGAGCGAGGAGAGCTGCAGGATCCCCGGCCAGAGCCGCTCGAGGATCGAGAAGGTGATGAGCAGGCTCATCCCGTTGCCGATGCCGCGCTCGGTGATCTGCTCGCCGAGCCACATCACGAAGATGGCGCCGACCGTCAGCGTCACCACCATGACGGTGCGCGACGCGAAGCCCGGGTTGGCCACCGCGCCGGGGATCGACTCGGTGAAGAGCGTGAAGGTGTAGGCCTGGGCGAACGCGATGAACACGGTCATGTACCGGGTCCACTGCGTGAGCGTCTTCCGGCCCTCCTCCTCCTTCTGCATCTTGCCGATGGTCGGCACGACGCCGCCGACCAGCTGGAAGATGATCGAGGCGGAGATGTACGGCATGATGCCGAGGGCGAAGACCGTCGCGCGCGACAGCCCGCCGCCCAGCATGTCGTACAGCCCGAAGAACCCGGCGGCGGCCGAGTTCCGGATGAAGTCGGAGAGGGCCTGGACGTTGACCCCCGGGGCGGCGATGTGCGCGCCGATCCGGTAGAGCAGCAGGGCCAGGGCCGTGAACAGGAGCTTGCGCTTCAGCTCCGGGTCGAAATTGAACGCCGGGGTGCTCGGAGCAGTCACTTACGCCTCAACGCTGCCGCCGGCCGCCTCGATCTTGGCGCGGGCCGACGCGGACACCGGAATCCCGCGGACGGTGTAGGCCCGGGCGGCCTCGCCGGTGCCGAGGATCTTGATCGCCTGCTCCGCGTTGCTGATCAGCCCGGCGGCCACCAGCGTCTCGGGGGTCACGTCGCCCCCCGCCACCGCCGTGAGGCGGGCGAGGTTGATCGGCACCGCGGTGACCTTGAACGGGTTGGTGAAGCCCCGCTTCGGCAGCCGCCGGTACATCGGCATCTGGCCGCCTTCGAAGCCCGGGTTGGTCGAGCCGCCCGTGCGCGCCTTGTGACCCTTGTGGCCCTTGCCCGACGTCTTGCCGAGGCCGGAGCCGGGGCCGCGCCCGAGCCGCTTGCGCGACTGGGTGGAGCCGGCCGCCGGCTTCAGGGTCGACAGGGTGACCGACGGGGTCGCCGCTTCCTTCGCCTTCGCCATCACGCCTCCTGCGCCGGCGTCACCTCGACGAGGTGACGCACCTTGAAGAGCATCCCGCGGACCGACGCCGAGTTCACGAGCTCGACGGTCTGCTGGTGATGCCGAAGTCCGAGCGACGCGAGGGTCCGCCGCATGGTGTCCGCGTGGCCGATGCCCGAGCGGATCTGCTTGACCGAGAGGCGCTTGGCCTTCTTTTCGTCCGGAATGGTGGCCGCGTGGTGCTTCGGCCCCTGCCGCCCGACGACCGGGTTGCGTCCCATGGCTCAGCCCTCCTGACGCGGCTTGTAGGCCAGGTCGCTGACCTCGATGCCCCGCTCGCGCGCCACCTGGCGGACCGACACGAGGCGCGAGAGCGCGTCCATCGTGGCGCCGACCATGTTGTGCGGATTCGGGGAGCCGAGGCTCTTGGTGAGGATGTCGGTGATGCCGGCGCAGCCGAGCACGGCCCGGATCGGGCCGCCGGCGATGACGCCGGTACCGGTGGCGGCGGGCTTCAGCAGCACGCGGCCGGCGCCGTGTTCCCCGATGATCTCGTGGGGAATCGTCGCGCCCGTCCGGGGCACCTCGATCATGTTCCGCTTGGCGGCGTCGACGGCCTTGCGGACCGCCTCCGACACCTCGTTCGCCTTGCCGGTCGCCACGCCCACCTTGCCCTTGCCGTCGCCGACGGCCACGAGGGCGTTGAACGAGAACCGCCGGCCGCCCTTGACCACCTTGGCCACGCGGTTGATGGCGATCACGTTCTCGACGTGGTCGCTGCTCCGGTCACGGTCCCGGTCGCGGCGGGGGCCCCGGTCGCGGTCGTTGCGCCCGCCGCGGCCGCGCCGCTGCTGGCCCTGCTCGGACGGCGCCTCGGTGGTGGTGCCGGGTGCCGCTGCCTGTTCGTCAGCCATGCTAGAACTCCAGTCCGCCGGCGCGCGCGCCGTCGGCGACCGCCTGCACGCGGCCATGGTATCGGTAACCTGCCCGGTCGAACACCACCGAGGAGAAGCCGGCGGCCTTCGCCTTCTCCGCCAGCGAGCTTCCCGACCGCCTTGGCGCGGGCCACCTTGCCGGTGCCCTCGATGGCGATCCCCTCGCTGGTGTCGCGTCACGCCGAGGATCGTCACGCCGAGGTCGTCGTTGACCAGCTGGGCGGAGATGTGCTTCAGCGACCGGAAGACCACCAGCCGCGGGCGCTCGAGGGTGCCGGCGACCTTCTGCCGGACCCGGAGGTGGCGGCGGTAGCGCTGTTCCCGGCGCGTCTTGGGTGCGTGAATCGCGCGCATGACTACTTCGCTCCTGTCTTGCCGGCCTTGCGCCGGACCTGCTCGCCCTGGTAACGGATGCCCTTGCCCTTGTAGGGCTCGGGCGGCCGGACGGACCGGATCTCGGCGGCGACCTGCCCGACGAGTTCCTTGCTCGCGCCCTGGATCCGCACCACCGTGTTGTTCTCGACCGTGATCTTGATCCCCTCGGGCGCCTTGAACGGCACCTGGTGGGAGAGACCGACGATGAGGTTGATGCCGTAGGGCTTGGTCTCGGCCTTGTAGCCGACGCCCTGCAGCTCCAGCACCTTCTGGTACCCGTTCGTGACGCCCTCGACCATGTTGGCCACGAGGGTGCGGGTCAGGCCGTGGAGCGCCTTGTGCCGCTTCTCGTCGCTGGGCCGGGACACCGACACCTGGCCGTCCGCGAAGGCCACCGCCATCTCGGGGTGCAGGCTCCGGGCGAGCTCGCCCTTGGGGCCCTTGACCGCGATATGGCTGCCCTTGAGGGCCACCGTGACGCCGGCCGGCACCGCCACCGGCTTCTTGCCGATACGGGACATGGCGCCTCCTACCAGACGACGGCGAGGAGCTCGCCGCCGAGGTTGGCGGTGCGCGCCTCCCGGTCCGTCATCAGCCCCTTGGGGGTCGAGACGATGGCCATGCCGAGGCCGTTCTTGACCCGGGGCAGGTCGCGGCACTTGACGTAGTGCCGGAGGCCCGGGGTCGAGACGCGCCGGAGTTCCCGGATGACCGGAAGCTCGTTGTGGTACTTGAGGTACAGCCGCAGCACGCCGCGACCGCCATCCTCGAGCACCTTGCACTCGGCGATGTAGTGATTTTCGAGAAGCAGGCGCGCCAGCTCGACCTTGAGCTTGGACGCCGGCACGTCGACTCGCCGGTGGCCCGCGGAGCAGGCGTTCCGGATGCGAGTCAGCATATCCGCGACGGGATCTGTCATGCTCATGTTACGTGCGTCCCCTTACCAACTGGCCTTGCGCACGCCGGGGATTTCTCCCTTGAGCGCGAGCTCTCGAAAGCAGATTCGGCAGAGGCCGAACTTGCGCAGGACTGCCCGTGACCGCCCGCACCGCTGACAGCGGCGGACGGCGCGCACCTTGAACTTGGGCGTGCGCTTGGCTCGTTCAATCCAACTGGTCTTTGCCATCGTCTCTCCTGGTGGCGCCCCGCGGGGCGCCGGGTTTTCACGCCATCGGGACCGGCGTCTCTCCGCGGAACGGCCAGCCGAGCTCGCGAAGAAGCGCCATCGCCAGGTCATCCCGCCCGGCGTTCGTCACCACCGTGATGTCCATCCCGTGGATCTTCTCGACCTTGTCGTAGTCGATCTCGGGGAAGATCAGCTGCTCCTTGATGCCGGTCGTGTAGTTGCCCCGGCCGTCGAAGCTCTTGTTCGCCAGCCCGCGGAAGTCCCGGACGCGCGGCACCGCGATCGTGATGAAGCGGTCGAGGAACTCGTACATCCGCGCCCCGCGGAGGGTCACCGAGGCGCCGACCGGCACGCCGGCCCGGAGGCCGAAGTTGGCGATCGACTTCTTGGCGCGGGTGACGACCGGCTTCTGGCCGGTGATCTGCCCCAGCTCCACCACCACCGCGTCGAGCAGCTTCGGCGTCTTGCTCGCCTCGCCCATGCCCACGTTCAGCACGACCTTCACGATGCGCGGGACCTGCATCGGGTTCGTGATGCCGAACTGCTTGGCCAGCCGGGCCCGGACCACCGTCTCGTAGTAGGTCTGGAGCCGGGGCGTGCCCTCGGCCGCCTTCGGCGCCGCGTCGGTCGCCCCGGGGGCGGCCTTGTCCTTGCCGGCCTTGGGCGTGCCGCCGGTCTTCGGGGCCTTCTCCTTCGTGGTCGCCATCTTACCTGCTCCTCGGAATCGGCTGCCCGGACTTCACGGCGATGCGCTCGACCGTCCCGTCGGCGTCCCGCCGCCGGCGCACCCGCGTCGGCTCGCCGCTCTTCGGGTCGATCAGCATGGTCTTCGAGTGGTGGATCGGCGCCGGGAACTCGATGATCCCGCCCTCGGCGGTCTGCGTGGCGCGGCGGTGCCGCTTCACGACGTTCACGCCCGTCGATGGTCACGCGGCCGGTCTTCGGGTACACGCGGAGCACCTTCCCCCGCTTGCCCTTGTCGTCGCCCGAGATGACCTGGACGGTGTCGCCCTTGGTGATCGGGAGCGAGAGCCGGACCACCGGCTTCTGGCGGACGCGCTTGGCCTTCTTGTGCACGAGCGGCTTCATGTTACAGGACCTCCGGCGCCAGCGAGACGATCTTCATGTAGCGCTTCTCGCGGAGCTCGCGCGCCACGGGGCCGAAGATGCGGGTCGCGCGGGGCTCGCCCTTGTCGTCGATCAGGACCGCGGCGTTCTCGTCGAACCGGATGTAGGAGCCGTCCTTGCGGCGGGTCTCCTTCACGGTGCGCACGATGACCGCCTTGGCCACGTCGCCCTTCTTCACCTGGCCCGTCGGGATGGCGTCCTTGATGGCCACCACCACGGTGTCGCCGAGGCCCGCGTAGCGGCGCCGGCTCCCGCCGAGGACGCGGATCACCAGCGCCTTGCGGGCGCCGGAGTTGTCCGCGATTCTGAGAATGCTCTCTTGCTGAACCATGTCTTCCTCGTTCCCTGGGCTACTTGGCCCGCTTGACGATCTCGGTCACGCGCCAGTTCACGGTCTTCGCGAGCGGGCGGGTCTCCATCAGGCGGACGGTGTCCCCCACCTTCGCGCCGTGCTCGTCCCGCGCCTTCACCGTGATGGTCCGGGTCATCATCTTGCCGTAGGTCGCGTGCGCGAACCGCCGGGTCAGCGTGACCGTGACCGTCTTCTGCATCTTGTCGCTCTTGACGACCCCGGTGCGGGTCTTCCGCTGCGCGCGGGTCGTCGTGGTCGCTTCTGCCATGGTGTGCCCTTACGAGGTGGTCGCGCGCGAGCGCAGGACCGTCAGGATCCGCGCGATGTCCCGGCGCAACGTCCGGAACCGCATCGGGTTGTCAATCGACTCACTCGCCGACCGGAAGCGCAGCCGGAACCGCTCTTCCTTCAGCTCCGCGAGCTTCGCCTTCAGCTCGTCGTCGGACAGGTCCCGCAGTTCAGTCACGTTCATCGCTCAGATCTCCTCGCGCTTGACGAAGCGCGTCCGCACCGGCAGCTTCGCCTGCGCCAGGGCCAGCGCCTTGCGCGCCAGCTCCTCCGTGACGCCCTCGACCTCGAACAGCACCCGCCCCGGCCGCACCACGGCCACCCAGCCCTCGGGGTTGCCCTTGCCCTTGCCCATGCGGGTCTCGGCGGGCTTCTTCGTGATCGGCTTGTCCGGGAAGATCCGGATCCACACCTTGCCGCCGCGCTTCATCTCGCGGGTCATGGCCACGCGGGCCGCCTCGATCTGGCGGTTCGTGATCCAGCCCGGATCGAGCGTCTTGATGGCGAACTCGCCGAACGACACCGCGATGCCGCGCGAGGCGATGCCCTTGGTCCGGCCCTTGAACGTCTTGCGGAACTTGACCCGCTTCGGTGCCAGCATGGTCCTCAGGCCCCCGTGCTGTAGGTGCGGCCGGTCAGTTCCTCGACCACCTCACCCTTGAAGATCCAGACCTTGATCCCGATCGTGCCGTACGTCGTCTTGGCCGTCGAGGTCGCGTAGTCGATGTCCGCCCGCAGCGTGTGGAGCGGCACCCGGCCCTCGCGGTACCCCTCGGTCCGCGCGATCTCCGACCCGCCGAGCCGCCCCGACACCCGCACGCGGATGCCCTGGGCGCCCATGCGCATGGCGCTCTGCACCGCGCGCTTCATGGCGCGGCGGAAGCTGATCCGCTGCACCAGCTGGTGCGCGATGTTGTCGGCCACGAGCTGCGACGCCACCTCGGGCCGCTTGATCTCCTCGACGTTGATCGCGGCTTCCTTGCCGGTCAGCTGGGCCAGCTCGTCGCGCAGCTTGTCCACTTCCGCGCCGCGCTTGCCGATGACCACGCCCGGCCGCCCGGTGTGCACCGTGACGGTCACCTTGCCCGGCTTGCGCTCGATGTGGATGTCGGCGATGGCCGCATGCCCGAGGCGCGCCTTGAGGTACTTCCGGATCAGCTCGTCTTCCTTGAGCAGCGCCGGCATGTCCTTGGTGGCGAACCAGCGGGACCGCCACGGCTGCACGATGCCGAGCCGGAAACCGATCGGATGGGTCTTCTGCCCCATTAGTTGCTCCCCTTCGTCGCCACGTGAATGGTCACGTGGCTCGTCCGCTTGCGGATCGGGGTGGCGCGGCCCTGTGCCGCGGCCGTGAACCGCTTGAGCGGCTGCCCCATGTCCACCATCGCCTTCGACACGTAGAGCGCGTCCACGTCGAACGCCTCGTTGTCCCGCAAGGCGCTCTGCTCGGCGTTCGAGACCGCCGACTTCAGCGTCTTCTCGATCTGCCGGGCCGCGAGCTTCTTGTTGAACTTGAGGATCGCGTACGCCTCGTTGACGTCCTTGCCGCGGATCAGGTCCGCGACGAGACGCATCTTCTGGGGCGACTGGCGCACCAGTCGCTGAATCGCTGTGCCTGGCATCGTCACTCCGGCTTGGCCTTCTTGTCCGCCACGATCTTGCCGCTGTGGCCGCGGAACAGCCGCGTGGGCGAGAACTCGCCCAGCTTGTGTCCCACCATGTTTTCCGTCACGTACACCGGCACGAACTTGTTGCCGTTGTGGACGGCGAAGGTGTGCCCCACGAACTCGGGCAGGATGGTGCTCGCCCGGCTCCAGGTCTTCACGACCTTCTTCTCGTTCTTCTGGTTCAGGGCCTCGACCTTCAGGAGCAGTGCGTCCTGGACGAACGGGCCCTTCTTGATGCTGCGTGCCATGTCGTGATCCCCAGTGGCCTACTTCGTGGCCTTGCCGCGGCGACGGCCGCGAACGATGTGCTTCGTGGACGCCTTCTTCATGTGGCGCGTCTTCTTGCCTTCCGCCTTGCCCCACGGCGAGACCGGCGGACGGCCGCCCGACGACTTGCCCTCGCCGCCGCCCAGCGGGTGGTCGACCGGGTTCATCGCGACGCCGCGCACGCTCGGCTTGATGCCCAGCCAGCGGCTCTTGCCCGCCTTGCCGACCGACAGGAGCTCGTGCTCCGCGTTGCCCACCTCGCCGATCGTGGCCAGGCACCGCCCGTGGATCCGGCGGACCTCGGTGGACTTCATCCGCAGCGTCACGTACTCGCCTTCCTTGGCCACCACCTGGCAGCCCGCGCCGGCCGAGCGCGCCATCTGGCCGCCCTTGCCGATCTTGAGCTCCACGTTGTGCACCATCGTGCCGAGCGGGATCTCCGACAGCGGCACCGCGTTGCCCAGCCGGATGTCCGCGCCCGGGCCCGACATGACCGTGTCGCCCTGCTTCAGGCCGGCCGGGTGCAGGATGTAGCGCTTCTCGCCGTCGGCGTACACCAGCAGCGCCAGGCGCGCGGTGCGGTTCGGGTCGTACTCGATTTCCGACACCTTGGCCGGGATCCCGAACTTGTTGCGCTTGAAGTCGATCTTCCGGTACTGGCGCTTGTGCCCGCCGCCCCGGTGCCGCGACGTCAGGTGCCCCTGGTTGTTGCGGCCGCCGCTCTTGGTGAGCGGCTCCAGCAGGGACTTCTCCGGCGTGCCGCGCGTGATCTCGTCGAACCCGGAGACCGACCGGAACCGCGTGCCGGCCGTCATGGGTCGGAACTGTCGAATCGTCATTGGCTCAGCCCTCGAATACCGGAAGCGTCTCGCCGTCCTTGAGGACGACGATGGCCTTCTTCCACCGGGCGGTCGTGCCCCGCGTCCGGCCCCGGGTCACCTCGTGCCGGCGCATCTGCATCGTGCGCACGTCGGTGGCGGTGACGCCGAACAGCTTCAGCAGCGCGTCCCGGATCTGGAACTTGTTCGCGTCGGGATGCACCTGGAACGCGTACTCCTTGCGCGCCTGGTACGCCGCCGAGCTCTTCTCGGTGATCAGCGGCTTGACGATCACTTCGTGCAGGGCGGGCATTTACTCGCTGCCTTTCTTCTTCGGGGCGGCCTTGGTCGACCGGCGCGCGCCCGCCTTCGGAGCCTTCACCTTGGGCGCCTTCGCCTTCGGCGCCGCCTTCTTCTTGACCGCGGCCGGCTTGGCCTTCACGGCCTTCGGCTTGGCGGCCTTGACCCGCTTCGGCGCGACGGCCTCGGCCGACTCGGCCGTAGCCTCGCCGCCCAGCGCGCCCTGCTCCACCACCAGCGCGTCCGCCCACAGGATGTCGTAGGCCGACGCCTCGGCGTACGGCAGCACCCCCGCCCGCGGCAGGTTCCGCGCGCTCAGGTACGCCGCCGAGTTGATGCCGTGGGTCAGCACGAGGACCTTCCGGCCCTCGAAGCCCAGCTTGTCGAGCAGCGCCGTCATCTGGCTGGTCTTCGGCGCGGCGAAGTCGAGCCGCTCGACCACCGTCAGGAGCCCATCCGCCGCGCGTGCGTTGAGCGCCGACTTGCGCGCCAGCTGCCGCATCTTCTTGGGGATGCCGGTGCGCCAGTCGCGCGGGGTCGGGGCGAAGGCCACGCCGCCGCCGCGCCAGTGCGGCGCACGCGTGGTGCCCTGCCGCGCCCGGCCGGTGCCCTTCTGCTTCCAGGGCTTCTGGTTGCCGCCCGACACTTCCGCCCGGGTCTTGGCCTTCTGGGTGCCCTGGCGCTGGTTGTTCAGGAACACCTTCACGGCCTCGTGCAGCACGCCCTGGTTCACGGTGCCGTCAAAGGTCGCGACCGGCAGGGCAAACGGCGTCTTCAGCTTGGCGCCTGCCGACGAGAAAAGAGGAGCCTCAATCATGGCGGCTCTTGCCTCCCTGCTTGGAAACGGTCACGATGCCGTTCTTCGACCCGGGGATGGCCCCGCGCACGAAGAGAAGGTTCCGTTCGGCATCCACCTGCACGACCGTGAGGCCGAGCTCAGTGTGTCGTGCCGCGCCATGATGGCCCGGCATCTTCTTGCCCTTGATGACGCGGGACGGATTGGTGCCCGGCCCGATCGAGCCCGGCTTCCGGTGCCGCGTGTTGCCGTGAGTGGCCGGGCCGCCGCCGAAGCCGTGGCGCTTGACCACGCCCTGGAAGCCCTTGCCCTTGCTCGTGCCGGTCACCTTGACCCGCTCGCCCGCCGCGAAGATCTCGACCGTCACGGTCGAGCCCGCCGCCGGCGCCGTGTCGCCCGCCACGTCGAATTCCCGGATGACCCGGGGCGCCGCCTCGAGGCCCGCCGCCTTCGCGTGGCCGAGGTCCGCCTTGTTCGCGCGCTTGGCCTTCTGCGCGCCGAAACCGAGCTGGACGGTGCCCGTCTTCACCTGCACCACCTGGCAGGGCCCCGCCTCGATGACGGTCACCGGCGTCGCGGTGCCGTCCTCGGCGAAGACCCTCGTCATGCCGAGCTTCCGGCCAATGAGTCCGTTCGTCATGGCTACTGGACCTTGATCTCGACGTCCACGCCCGCCGGCAGGTCGAGCTTGGTCAGCGCGTCCACCGTCTGCGGGCGGGAGTCGTTGATGTCGAGCAGGCGCTTGTGGGTCCGGAGCTCGAACTGCTCCCGGCTCTTCTTGTCCACGTGCGGGCTGCGCAGCACCGTCCAGCGCTCGATCTTCACCGGGAGCGGGATCGGGCCGGACACCTGGGCCCCGGTCTTCTCCGCCGTGCGCACGATGTCCGCCGCGGCCTGGTCCAGCACCACGTGGTCGAACGCCTTGAGGCGGATGCGAATTTTCTGAGCCATCATATTCTCGTTTCTCGAAGGCGGGGCCGTTGGGCAGGGAGGCCGGGGGGCAGTAACTGCCCCGCCGCCCTGCCTCCCGGCCCAGCCGGACCGTTTACTTCAGGATCTTGGTCACCACGCCCGCGCCGACGGTCCGTCCGCCCTCGCGGATCGCGAAGCGGAGGCCTTCGTCCATGGCGATCGGGGTGATCAGTTCCACCTTGACGCCGATGTTGTCGCCCGGCATGACCATCTCGACGCCGGCCGGCAGCTCGACCGAGCCCGTCACGTCCGTGGTCCGGAAGTAGAACTGGGGACGGTAGCCCTTGAAGAACGGGGTGTGCCGCCCGCCCTCTTCCTTGCGGAGCACGTACACCTCGGCCTCGAAGTGCGTGTGCGGGGTCACGGAACCCGGCTTGGCCAGGACCATGCCGCGCTCGATGTCGGTCTTTTCCACGCCGCGGAGCAGGAGGCCGACGTTGTCGCCCGCCTGGCCGTCGTCGAGGAGCTTCCGGAACATCTCGACGCCCGTGACGACCGTCTTCTTCTCGGAGCCGAAGCCGACCAGCGCGACTTCCTCGCCGACCTTGATCTTGCCGCGCTCGATGCGGCCCGTGGCCACCGTGCCGCGGCCGGTGATCGAGAAGACGTCCTCGACCGGCATCAGGAACGGCTTCTCCACGTCGCGCACCGGCTCGGGGATGAAGGTGTCGAGCGCGTTGTAGAGCTCGTCGATCTTCTTGATCCACTCCGCGTCGCCCTCGATGGCCTTGATGGCCGAGCCGCGGATGACCGGCGCGTCGTCGCCCGGGTACTGGTAGGCGCTGAGGAGCTCGCGGACCTCGAGCTCGACGAGGTCGAGGAGCTCGGCGTCGTCCACGAGGTCGCACTTGTTCAGGAACACCACGATCGAGGGCACGTTCACCTGGCGGGCCAGGAGGATGTGCTCGCGGGTCTGCGGCATCGGGCCGTCGGTGGCGGACACGACCAGGATGGCGCCGTCCATCTGCGCCGCGCCGGTGATCATGTTCTTCACGTAGTCGGCGTGGCCCGGGCAGTCCACGTGCGCGTAGTGGCGATTCTGCGTCTCGTACTCGACGTGCGAGGTGGCGATGGTCAGCACCTTGGTCGCGTCGCGACGCCCCTGCGACTCGGAGGCCTTGGCCACCTCGTCGTACGGGATGTACTTGGTGCCCCAGCCGCGGTCGGCCGAGATCTTGGTCAGGGCCGCGGTGAGGGTGGTCTTCCCGTGGTCGACGTGGCCGATGGTGCCCACGTTCACATGCGGCTTCTTCCGCTCGAATTTCGCCTTCGCCATGGCTCGCTATCCTGTCGAGATGTGGGTTGCGCTGAGTGCCTCTCGGCCTCAGCCTTTCTGCTGCTTCGTGATGATGCCTTCGGCAATGTTCTTCGGCACTTCTTCGTAATGGTCGAACTGCATCGAGTACACCGCCCGGCCCTGCGTCATGCTCCGGAGCGTGGTGGAATAGCCGAACATCTCCGCCAGCGGCACGTGCGCCGCCACCACCTGCGCGTCGCCGCGCTGCGTCATGCCGCCGATCTTGCCGCGCCGGCTCGAGAGGTCGCCGATGACGTCGCCGAGGAAGTCGGAGGGGCTCACCACCTCGACCTCCATGACCGGCTCCAGCAGGACGGGGTTGGCCATCCGCGCCGCTTCCTTGACGGCCATCGAGCCGGCGATCTTGAACGCCATTTCGCTCGAGTCCACGTCGTGGTAGCTGCCGAACACCAGCGACACCTTCACGTCCACCATCGGGTACCCCGCCAGCACGCCGTTCTCCAGCGCCTCGCGGATGCCCGCCTCCACCGGCTTGATGAACTCCCGGGGGATGACGCCGCCGACGATCTTGTCCTCGAACACGAAGCCCTGGCCGACGTCGGCCGGCTCCGCGTGGATGACGACGTGGCCGTACTGGCCCTTGCCGCCCGACTGCCGGATGAACTTGCCCTCGACGTTCTGCACCTTCTTGCGGATCGTCTCGCGGAAGGCCACCTGCGGCTTGCCGACGTTGGCCTCGACCTTGAACTCGCGCTTCATGCGGTCCACGAGGATTTCCAGGTGGAGCTCGCCCATGCCGGCGATGATCGTCTGGCCCGTCTCCGCGTCGCTCCGGACCCGGAACGTCGGGTCCTCTTCCTGCAGCTTCTGGAGCGCGATGGTCAGCTTGTCCTGGTCCGCCTTCGTCTTCGGCTCGATGGCCACGTCGATGACGGGGTTCGGGAACTTCATCGCCTCGAGGATGATCGGGTTGTCCTCGTCGGACAGGGTGTCGCCCGTCCGGGTGTCCTTGAGCCCGATGGCGGCGCCGATGTCGCCCGCCCACACTTCCTCGATCTCTTCCCGCTTGTTCGCGTGCATCTGGAGCAGCCGCCCCACCCGCTCGCGCTTGTCCTTCGTGCTGTTGTACACGTAGCTGCCCGACTTCAGCGAGCCCGAGTACACCCGGAAGAAGGTCAGCCGGCCCACGTAGGGGTCGGTGGCCACCTTGAAGGCCAGCGCCGAGAAGGGCTCGTCGTCCTTCGCCTCGCGGTGCGCCGGCGTGTCGTCGTGGAGCGGCAGGTGCCCCTGCACCGGCTTCACGTCCATCGGGCTCGGCAGGTAGTCGATGACCGCGTCGAGCAGCGCCTGCACGCCCTTGTTCTTGAACGAGGCGCCGCAGAGCACCGGCACGATCGACCCGGAGCAGGTGGCCTTCCGGATGGCCGTGTGGATCTCGTCGAGGCTCAGCTCCTGGCCGGCCAGGTACTTCTCCATCAGCGCGTCGTCGGACTCCACCGCGGCCTCGATCACCTCGTGCCGGGCCTGCTCGACGCGCTCCTTGAAGGCGTCGGCCACCGGCATCTCGGTGAAGGTCTTGCCGAGGGTCTCCTCGTCGAAGATGAACTCGACCCGGCGCAGGACGTCGATGTGCCCGGTGAAGGTCTCGCCCGAGCCGACCGGCAGCTGGATCGGGAACGCCCGCTTGGTCAGCCGGCCCCGGATCATCGACAGGCAGCGGTCGAAGTCGGCGCCGACCCGGTCCATCTTGTTCGCGAAGATGATCCGCGGCACGCCGTACCGGTCGGCCTGGCGCCACACCGTCTCGGTCTGGGGCTCCACGCCCGCCACCGAGTCCAGCAGGGTCACCGCGCCGTCGAGCACCCGCAGCGACCGCTCGACCTCGACCGTGAAGTCCACGTGGCCGGGCGTGTCGATGATGTTGATCCGGTGCACCACGTTGTTCCGGGGCCAGAAGCAGGTCGTGGCGGCGGAGGTGATGGTGATGCCCCGCTCCTGCTCCTGCTCCATCCAGTCCATCGTGGCCGCGCCCTCGTGCACTTCACCGATCTTGTAGTTCTTGCCGGTGTAGTAGAGGATGCGCTCGGTCGTAGTCGTCTTCCCGGCATCGATGTGGGCCATGATGCCGATGTTCCGGTACAGTTCGAGCGACGTTGCACGCGACATACGATCCCTGTCTCTGGTCTCTATTCAGCGAAAAAGCGGGGCGACCGAGCCGGGCAGGTGCCCGTGGTATCGCTCCGCGCACGTCCGGGGTTTCCCCCGAGACGAGGAGTCTCATGGACTCCCTCGCAGTTTCGTCGGAAGACCAGAGGTGGCTGGCGGTCTTGGCCGCCGTCACGTGGTCCGATTATCGGGCGAGCACCAGGCTCGCCCGTCCAGCTAGGCGCCTACCAGCGGTAGTGCGCGAACGCCCGGTTGGCCTCGGCCATGCGGTGCGTGTCTTCCTTCTTCTTGATGGTGCTGCCCTCGCCCTTGGAGGCCAGGATCAGCTCCGCGGCCAGCCGCTCCGCCATGGTCTTCTCGGAACGCTCCCGCGCGTAGCCGATGATCCACCGCATGGCCAGCGCGCCGCGGCGGTCCGGACGGACCTCCACCGGCACCTGGAGCGAGGCGCCGCCGACCCGCCGGCTCTTCACTTCGAGCGCGGGCTTGGCGTTGTTGACCGCCTGCTTGAAGACCGTGACGCCCGGCTGCCCGGTGCGCTCCTCGATCAGGTCCATGGCGGTGTAGAAGATGCCCTCCGCCGTGCTCTTCTTGCCTTCGGTCATCAGGTTGTTGACGAACTTGCTGACCGTCTGGCTGTCGTATCGCGGATCGGGCGGCACCGGCCGCCGGACCGCCTTGTTCCGGCGGCTCACTTCTTCCCTCCGGCCCCGCCGGCCTTCGGACGCTTGGCGCCGTACTTCGAGCGCGACTGGCGGCGGTCGTTGACGCCGGCGGTGTCGAGGCTGCCGCGGACGATGTGATAGCGCACGCCCGGCAGGTCCTTCACGCGGCCGCCGCGGATCAACACGATCGAGTGCTCCTGCAGGTTGTGCCCCTCGCCCGGGATGTAGGCGATGACCTCGAAGCCGTTCGTCAACCGGACCTTGGCGACCTTGCGGAGCGCCGAGTTCGGCTTCTTGGGCGTCGTGGTGTAGACGCGCGTGCAGACGCCCCGCCGCAGCGGATTCATCTTCAACGCGGGCGACTTGCCCTTGTAGGCCGGCGTCTTGCGACCGTTCCGGACGAGTTGGTTGATGGTCGGCATACCCTGCGCTTTTCCGTGGTCGATAAAATGGCCGCTAAATGGCGGCAGACACCAAAGATAGAGGGCGTTCAAACCGGAGTCAAGGGAGGGACTTCGGGTTCCGAAGGAAGAACCCCGCACCTCGTTCCGGCAAGCGCCAGAGCAGCTACGGGGCTCTATCCTGTTGTGAATCAATTACTTATCACTGGAGCGACCCAAGGCCTACCGCACCCTGGTAATCCGTCCCTGCCGGTCGATGCCCCGGATCGGACCGGTCCGCGGCAACTCGCGCATTTGCAGGACATTCTCGATTCGGCCAGGCGCACCGGCCGGCGGCGCCGTCATGCTGTAGGCGTCCGCGGTGGCGTAGCTGACGGTGTAGGCCAGGTCGGCCAAGCTGCCGATCGTGATGGCGCTGAGCGGGCTCGCCCCGGCCGCGACGTACCCCGTCATGAGTTCGGTGGTCATGACCGTCTCGCGCCAGTGCCCGTCCTGCGTGCCCGGGCCGCCGGTGTTCTCCACCGGCACGGGGGCGAGGCTCGGGAAGGCGGTCAGCCCCCCCGCCGCCGTGTAGTACGAAATCGCATTCGTCCCGTTGAACTGCGTGGAGTCCGTGCCGCCAAAGGTCAGCAGCGACGGCGTGACGTACGTCCACAGCGTCCCGAACCCGAGGACGTGCCCCATCTCATGCAGGATGACCGTCTGCAGGAGGCCCATCGACTCAAGCGTGCCCATGTCGGCCACGTCGAAGGTCATGTCCCCGACCAGGGTCAGGTAGCCCGGGATCCGGACCCAGCACGGGCTGGCGCCGCCGAGGATCTGGCCCGGCCCGTCGATCGGCGCGATCGTCGCGTAGATCAGCACCGACGTGATGACCTGGTCGATGGCCGGTGTGTTGTCGCTGCAGCTCTTCGCATCCGCGATCACCGTGTCCGGCGTGAAGCCCGACACCACGATGCTGCTCCAGCGGGCCGCGGCGTCGAGGAAGGCGGTACGCTGGTTGGCCGTCACGGGCGTCAGGAACACCACTTCCACGTTGTACGTGCTGGGCACGGCGGTGCCGAGCGTCACGAAGTCAAAGAACACCGATCCGTTGCTCGCGAGCGTCGCCGTGGTGATGTAGCCACTCATCGTGCCGCCCACGATCCGGGTCGCCGAAGTCCGCCCCACCGCGTCCGTCACCGTCGCCCCGACGGAACCTGACCCGCCGCCGGAGATCGACCAGTTGACCGTGGTCCCGGCCACCGGATTGCCATAGGCGTCGGTGACCTCGGCGACAAGGGGTGCGGCCGTCCCCTGGAAGAGGACCGCGTTCTGGTTGTTGCCCGACACCGCCGTCACCTTCACCGGGGCGCCGGCGTTGCCGCTCGCCCGGAAGGTGACCGGCGAGCCGGACAGCCCGGCGGCCGTGGCCGTCGCGACGTTGTTGTTGACGCCGGACACCGTGCCGATGGTCCAGGTGGTCGAGGCCTCACCCTGCGTGTTGGTGGTGACCGGCGCGGCCGCCGCGACCGCGCCACCGCCATCGGTCACCGCGAAGGTCACCGCGACGCCCGCCACGGGATCGCCGCCGGCGTCCGTCACCCGCACCCCGATCGGCGTCGGCAGCGCCGTGCCGACCGTGCCGTTCTGCACGCTGCCGGACGCCACCGCGATGGTCGTCGCCTCCTGCGAGGGGCCGCTGCCGCCGTCGCCGGAGCAGCCGAACACGAGCCCCGCCGCCACTGCCGCCAGCCCCGCCCGCGCCATTCCGCTTTGCACCCGCATGCTGCGCTCCCTCGCGATTCGCTCGCCCAAAGTGTCGGCCGGGCCCAGGGGGTGACTCGGCGCTGGTGATTTCTTCCCGAAACCGAACAGCGTCCGGAACCGGGTTCCGGACGCTGCAGGGGCCCTCACAAGACAAGCCGTGGTCAGAGCTCGTCGTCGAGCATGCCGACCAGGACTTCGACCGGGGCCTCCACCGCCTCCACCGGGGGCGGCGGCGGCGGGGGCTCGAAGCCCGGAGGCGGCTCGATGTCGATCTCGGCGTACCGGTAGATGCCGGTGCCGGCCGGAATCAGGTGACCGATGATGATGTTCTCCTTGAGGCCGAGGAGGTTGTCCTTGGCCCCGCGGATGGCCGCGTCGGTGAGGACGCGGGTGGTCTCCTGGAACGACGCCGCCGAGATGAACGACTGGGTCGTGAGCGACGCCTTCGTGATGCCGAGGAGCACCGGCTCCGCGTTGGCCGGCTTGCCCTTCTTGCGGATGACCCGGTCGTTCTCGTCGCGGAAGGTGAGCTTGTCCACCGTCTCCCCTTCGAGGAAGCTGGTGTCGCCCGGATCCACGACGCGCACCTTCTGCAGCATCTGCCGCACGATCACGCCGATGTGCTTGTCGCTGATGCGCACGCCCTGCAGGCGGTACACCTCCTGCACCTCGTTGAGCAGGTACTCCTGCACCGCGCGGGGGCCCTTGATGCCCAGGATGTCGTGCGGGTTCACGGGGCCCTCGGTCAGGCGGTCGCCCGCGCGGACCTTGTCGCCCTCGTGCACCCGGAGGTGCTTGCCGGCCGCCACTTCGTACAGCTGCGGCTCGACGCCCTCCTCCATCGGGTAGACGAAGATCTCGCGCTTGCCGCGCTTGATTTCGCCGAACTTCACGTGGCCGTCCACCTCGGCGATCGTCGCCGGGTCCTTCGGACGGCGGCCCTCGAAGAGCTCCGCCACCCGCGGGAGGCCGCCGGTGATGTCGCGCGTCTTGTAGGCCTGCCGCGGGATCTTGGTGACCGTGACGCCCTTGGGCACCTTGACCGCCGGCGAGAGGAAGACCGTCTTGTCCTTGGCCTCCTTCTTCGTCTTGTTCGGCCACGCCACGTTGATCGGGTACTCCTCGACCTTGAACTTCGGCGACCAGGGGTTGGCCTCGTCGGGAATTTCCATGGCGCGGCTCACCAGGTCCGTCGGCGAGCCGAGGATGATGCGCGAGCCTTCCGCCAGGATGTACTCCTGCGGGTCCTTCCGGTTCGGCGCGTACACCAGCACCGACGGGTGCAGCTCCTTGTCCGGGTCGGCCACGACCACCACCGAGCGGAGGCCGGTGGACTCGTCGAGCTCCTCACGCAGGGTCACGCCCGGCACCAGGTCCTTCCACCGCAGCTCGCCGTCGACCTTGATGATGCTCGGGTCGTTGTACGGGTCCCAGGTGTAGAGCACCGAGGCGCGCGCGCCCTGCCGGGGGTCCACCTTCAGCACCGAGTCGCCCGCCCGCACCTGCAGGAGCGCGCCCTCCGGCACCGGGAAGCGGTTGAGCACCCGCTTCTTGTCCTTCGGGTCGGTGATGAGGATGCCTTCCTTCGTCTCGTCGGAGGCCGACTCGTCCTCGCGGGTGAGCGCGATGCGGATCTGCCCCTTCTCGCCGTCCTCGTACTCGACCGCCAGGTCGGCGTACTCGAGGTCCGGGGTGTACTGCACCAGGCCGTCGGACCGCGCGCGCCGCTCCGCCTCCTCGGCGATGCGGGCGGAGGTGCCGCCGATGTGGAACGTGCGCAGCGTGAGCTGCGTGCCCGGCTCGCCGATGGACTGCGCCGCCAGGATGCCGACGGCCTCGCCCATGTCCACCATTTCCATGGTGGCCAGGTTGCGGCCGTAGCACATGCGGCACACGCCGCGGCGCGCCTCGCAGGTGAGCACCGAGCGGATCCTGACCTTGTCGATGCCCGCCTCGTCGATCTCGTCGGCGACGTCTTCCTTGATCAGGCCACCGGAGGCCACCAGCAGCTTCGGGTCGCCGTCCTCGTCGAGCTTGTTCGGGTCGTACACGTCCTCCAGCGCCACGGTGCCGAGGATGCGCTCCCGCAGCGACTCGATGATGTCCTCGCCCTCCTTCAGCGCGCTCATCTCGAGGCCGAGGATGGTGCCGCAGTCCTCTTCCGTGATCGTGACGTCCTGCGCCACGTCCACCAGGCGGCGCGTCAGGTAGCCGGCGTCCGCCGTCTTGAGGGCGGTGTCGGCCAGGCCCTTCCGGGCGCCGTGCGTCGAGATGAAGTACTCGAGCACCGTCAGGCCCTCGCGGAAGTTCGACTTGATCGGGCTCTCGATGATCTCGCCGATGCCGCCCGTCAGCTTCTTCTGCGGCTTGGCCATCAGGCCGCGCATGCCGGCCAGCTGCCGGATCTGGTCGCGGCTGCCGCGGGAGCCGGAGTCGAACATCATGAACACCGGGTTGAAGCCGCCGCGCGAGGCGCCCATGTGCTTGATCATCGCCTCGGCCACGTCGTTGTTCGCGTGGGTCCAGGCGTCGATCACCTTGTTGTAGCGCTCGCCGAAGGTGATCTGGCCGGTGTTGTAGGCGCGCTGGAACCGCTGCACGCGCTTGTCGGCCTCCTCCAGCAGGGTCACCTTCTCGACCGGGATTTCCAGGTCCTCGATGCCGATCGAGATGCCGCCGGACGTGGCGTACCGGAAGCCGAACTCCTTGAGCCGGTCCAGGAAGATGACCGTGTCGGCCAGGCCGGCCTCCAGGAAGCTGGTCAGGACGAGCTGCGACAGGGTCTTCTTCCGCATCAGCGCGTTCCGGAACCCGCCGCTCTGGATGATCTTGCGCGGCACGATGCTGTTGAACAGCACGCGGCCCGCGGTGGTCGGGAGCCAGCCCGCGTCACGCGGCGGCACCGAGCCGGCCGGCGGCTGGAACCAGTAGAAGATCGTGGTGTGGTACGCCACCGTCTCGTGCAGGAGCGCCATCTCGATCTCGGCCAGCGTCGAGAAGAACGGCGCGTCCTTCCACGCCGCGCTCCGCTTCGACAGGTCGGCGAGGACGCCGGGGACCGGCTCCTCGGCGCCCGGCGGCAGCTTCGTGAGGAAGTACGAGCCCAGCACCATGTCCTGCGACGGTTCCGCCACCGGGCGGCCGTCGGAGGGCTTGAGGATGTTGTTCGACGCGATCATCAGGACCCGCGCCTCGATCTGCGCCTCGAAGGACAGCGGCACGTGCACCGCCATCTGGTCGCCGTCGAAGTCGGCGTTGAACGCCGCGCAGACCAGCGGGTGGATCCGGATGGCCTTGCCTTCGACCAGCACCGGCTCGAACGCCTGGATGCCGAGGCGGTGGAGCGTGGGGGCGCGGTTCAGCAGCACCGGGTGGTCCTGGATGATCTGCTCCAGGATCTCGTAGACCTCGGGGCTCTCCTTCTCGACGATCTTCTTGGCCCGCTTGACCGTCTCCGCGATGCCGTTCTCCACCAGCTTGTGGATGATGAACGGCTTGAAGAGCTCGACGGCCATCGCCTTGGGCAGGCCGCACTGGTGGAGCCGGAGCTCCGGGCCCACCACGATGACCGACCGGCCGGAGTAGTCCACGCGCTTGCCCAGCAGGTTCTGCCGGAAGCGGCCCTGCTTGCCCTTGAGCATGTCGCTCAGGGACTTGAGCGGACGCTTGCCGCGGCCCCGGATGGCCTTGCTCCGCCGCCCGTTGTCGAACAGCGCGTCCACCGCCTCCTGCAGCATCCGCTTCTCGTTCCGGAGGATGACCTCCGGCGCGCGGTGCTGGATGAGCTTCTGGAGCCGGTTGTTCCGGTTGATGACCCGGCGGTACAGGTCGTTCAGGTCGGACGTGGCGAAGCGCCCGCCGTCGAGCGGCACCAGCGGCCGGAGGTCCGGCGGGATGACCGGCACCACGTCGAGGATCATCCAGGCCGGGTTGTTCGGCAGGTCGCCGGAGTCGCCGGAGCTGAGGAGGGCGTCCACGATCTTGAGCCGCTTCAGCATCTGCTTCTTGCGGTGCTGGCTCGTCTCGGTGGACACGCCGGCGCGGAGCTCGTCCGCGAGCTTCTTGATGTCGATCCGGCTCAGCAGCTCCCGCACCGCCGGGGCGCCGATGTCGGCCTTGAACATGGTGTCGCCCATGTCGCGCGCCTTCTGCTTCATGGCGAGGAACTCGTCCTCGTCGAGCAGCTGGTTGTGCTTGACCGGCACCACCTTGCCGTCCACTTCCGTTTCCTGCTTGCCCGGCTCGATGACGATGTAGTTCGAGTAGTAGATGACCCGCTCGAGCTCCCGCAGCGTGATGTTCAGCAGGTTGCCCATCGGCGAGGGCAGCGTCTTGAAGAACCAGATGTGCGCCACCGGCACGCTGAGCTCGATGTGGCCCATGCGCTCGCGCCGCACCTTGGACAGCGTGACCTCGACGCCGCAGCGGTCGCAGATGACGCCGCGGTACCGGATCCGCTTGTACTTGCCGCAGTGGCACTCCCAGTCCTTGACCGGGCCGAAGATGCGCTCGCAGAACAAGCCGTCCTTCTCGGGCTTGAAGGAGCGGTAGTTGATGGTCTCCGGCTTCGTCACCTCGCCCCAGGACCACCAGGTCCGCTGCCCCTGCAGTTCCAGGCGCTCGCGCTCCTTGGTGTCCCGGGGGCCGCGGATCTCCTCGGGGGAGGCGATCCGGATGCTGATGTAGTCGAAGCTCGAGCTCTTGGGCTCGCGACCGCTGCGAAAATCGATCATTGCTGCCTCATTCTTGAATCCGGCGCGGATGCCGCGCCGGCGGACACGTCGTCAGTCAGCTGCCGCTTATTCGTCGCCTTCGGCCGTCGTGCCGAGGGTCACCTTGAGCCCCAGCGCCTGGAGTTCCTTGACCAGCACGTTGAAGGACTCCGGGATGCCCGGCTCCGCCAGGTTCTGGCCCTTGACGATGGCCTCGTACACCCGGCTGCGGCCGTTGACGTCGTCGGACTTGACCGTCAGCATCTCCTGCAGCACGTGCGACGCGCCGTACGCCTCGAGCGCCCAGACTTCCATTTCGCCGAACCGCTGGCCGCCGAACTGCGCCTTGCCGGCGAGCGGCTGCTGCGTGACCAGCGAGTACGGGCCGATCGAGCGGGCGTGGATCTTGTCGTCCACCAGGTGGCTCAGCTTGAGCATGTAGATGGCGCCCACCGTGACGTCGCCGGCGAACTCCTGCCCGGTCCGGCCGTCCCGCAGGCGCGCCTTGCCGCCCGGGGTGATCCCGGCCGCGCGCAGGAGCTCGGCCGAGGCCTCGTCCCACGCCGCCTCGGACTTGGCGCCGAGCACGCCGCCGAGCGCCGGCAGGCCGTTCGCCTCGAGCAGCTCGGCCGGCGACAGCTCCGCCTTCCGCTCCAGCTCCTTGAGCGCCTTGTCCAGGGTCTTCTTTTCCGCCTTGCCGGCGTCGGCCAGCATGGCGCGATGGTGCTCGAGCTCGATCCGGACCTGCGCCTGCTCCCGGCTGGCGAGCTCCTTGGCCGCGTCCACCAGGAAGGCCTGCGCCTCCTTGTAGAGCGCCTTGGTGTCGGCCGACGACGCCCGGTGCCCGAGGACCTCGATCCCCACCCGCCCCAGCGCGGTCCGGTCCGCGTCGGTGGCGGCCTTCTTCAGGTCGGCCACCATGGCGGTGATGACCTCGGGCGCCGCGTCGGGCGCCGCCGCGCCGAGGTGCAGCGCGTCGGCGGCCCACCGGAGCCCGGCCAGCCGGATGAGCACGCTGATCTCCGCCTCGTCCGCGCCCCGGAAGACCGGGGTCTTGGCCTCGAAGCCGAGGATCCGCGCGGCCCACCCGAGGTGGGTCTCGAGGATCTGCCCGACGTTCATGCGGCTCGGCACGCCGAGCGGGTTGAGGACGATGTCCACCGGGGTGCCGTCCGGCAGGAACGGCATGTCCTCTTCCGGGACGATGCGGGCGACGATGCCCTTGTTGCCGTGGCGGCCGGCCATCTTGTCGCCGACGCAGATCTTCCGCTTCTCGGCGATGTACACCTTGACCAGCTGGATGACGCCCGGGGGCAGCTCGTCCGGCTGGAGGATCTTGTCGATCTGGTCCTCGGCCCTCTCCTCGACCCGGGCGCGCTCGCGCGCGGCGGCGTCGATGGTGGCCCGGATCCGCTCGTTCGCGGCCTTGTCGGCCACGCGCAGCGTCTTGAGGTCCACCTCGGAGAGGTCCATGCCCTCGAGGACTTGCGCCGTCAGCTTGGTGCCCTGGGAGAGGAACTCCTCCACCGTGCCGGCCTTCAGCATCAGCGCCACTTCCTGGCCCTTCAGGAAGGCGTGCAGCTCCTCCATCATGACCGCGGTGATGCGGGCCTTCTCGTCGGCCTCGATGCGCCGCACCTCGCCGATCCGCTCGCCGCGGTCCTTCTCGACGACCAGGTCCTCGATCCGGCTGAAGATCTTGACGTCGATGACGACGCCCTTCATGCCGGGGCTGACCTTGAGCGAGCTGTCCTTCACGTCCTTGGCCTTCTCGCCGAAGATGGCCGTGAGGAGCTTCTCTTCCGGCGACAGCTCGGTCTCGCCCTTCGGCGTGATCTTGCCGACCAGGATGTCGCCCGGCTTGACGTGCGCGCCGATGCGGACGATGCCGCGCTCGTCGAGGTCGATCAGCGACTCGTCGGAGACGTTCGGGATTTCCCGGGTGATCTCCTCCTGGCCGCGCTTGGTGTCGCGGACGTGGAGCTCGAGCTCCTGGATGTGGATCGACGAGTAGACGTCGTCCTTGACCAGGCGCTCGGAGAGGATGATGGCGTCCTCGAAGTTGTGGCCGTACCAGGGCATGAACGCCACGAGGACGTTGCTGCCCAGGGCCAGCTCGCCGCCCTCGGTGGCCGCGCCGTCGGCGATGACCTGCCCCTCCGCGACCTGCTGGCCGAGCTGCACCAGCGGACGCTGGTTGATGGCGGTGTCCTGGTTGGTGCGCCAGAACTTCTTGACCCGGTAGCGGTCGTGCTGCGAGAGCCGCGCGAGCGGGCCCGCGCCGGCCTTGAGCCCCACGGTCCCGGCGTCCACGATGATCTCGTCGGCCGTGACGCGGGTGATGGTGCCGCCCCGGCGCGCGATGATGACCGCGCCGGAGTCCCGGGCCACCTTCTCCTCCAGCCCGGTGCCGACCAGCGGCGCCTGCGGGAAGAGGAGCGGCACCGACTGGCGCTGCATGTTCGAGCCCATGAGGGCGCGGTTGGCGTCGTCGTGCTCGAGGAACGGGATGAGCGCGGCGGCGATGGACACCAGCTGCTCCGGCGCCACGTCCATGCAGCTCGATGTCCTCGGGCTTCAGGAGCGGGTAGTCGTCGCCGCGGCGGGTGAGGACCATCGTGTCCTCGAAGGTGCCGTCCGCCTTGAGGGGCGCGTTGGCCTGGGCCACCGCGTAGTCCTCTTCCTCGCTGGCCGAGAGCCACCGGATCTCGTCGGTCACCTTGCCGTGCCGGACGACACGGTACGGGGTCTCGATGAAGCCGAGGTCGTTGATCCGCGCGTAGGTCGAGAGCGACGTGATCAGGCCGATGTTCGGGCCTTCCGGCGTCTCGATCGGGCACATGCGGCCGTACTGCGAGTAGTGGACGTCGCGGACCTCGAAGCCGGCGCGCTCGCGCGTCAGGCCGCCCGGGCCGAGGGCCGAGAGCCGGCGCTTGTTGGTCAGCTCGGCGAGCGGGTTCGTCTGGTCCATGAACTGGGACAGCTGCGACGAGCCGAAGAACGCCTGGATGACGGCCGAGACGGTGCGCGCGTTGACCAGGTCGTCGAGCGAGATCTTCTCCGGGTCGGAGTTGATGCTCATCCGCTCCTTGACGAGCCGCGCCATGCGCGAGAGGCCGACCGAGAACTGGTTGGCGATCAGCTCGCCGACCGACCGGATCCGGCGGTTGCCGAGATGGTCGATGTCGTCGGTGTACCCGCGGCCGTCGTTCAGGTCGATCAGGTAGCGGATGATCGCGACGAAGTCCTCTTCGGTCAGGACCGTGTGGTTCGGGTCCTGCTTCAGCTTCAGCCGCTGGTTGATCTTGTACCGGCCGACGCGGCCGAGGTCGTAGCGCTTCGGGTTGAAGAAGAGCCGCTTGAGGGCCTCGCGGGCCGTCTCGAGGTTGGGGGCTTCGCCGGGCCGGAGCAGGGAGTAGATCTGCTCGAGCGCCTCGGACTCCGAGTGGGTCGGGTCCTTGGCCAGGGTGTTCTTGATGAGCGGGCTGTCGCCGCGCCCGGCGGCCAGGAGCACGTCCACCCGGCGCACCTCGGCCTTGATCAGCTTGCGGCGGAGGGTGTCCGTCAGCGTGGCGCCGCGCTCCGCGACGACCTCGCCGGTGGACGGGTCGGCCACGTCGAACGCCAGGACGTGGTCCGCCCGGTCGCGCGTGGTGGTCGGCTGCTCCTCGTCCCGGAGGTCGAGCGTGGTGTAGCCGGCGAAGACCTCGACCGACTTGACGCCGGCGCTGCCGCAGGACGTTGAGGCGCTCGGGGGTGAGCTCGTCGCCCACGGCGGCGAGCGGGTCGCCCCGCTTGTCCTCGGGGTTGGCCACCGGGGCGGCCAGGACGGCCCCCACCACCTCGCGCCGCTCCTGCCGGGTCTCGATCTTGCCGGTGATCGAGAGCGACTTGGTGGCGAAGAAGAGCCGCAGGATGTCGGCGTTTTCCCCGTAGCCGAAGGCGCGGAGGAGCGCGGTGGCCGGGAACTTCTTCTTCTTGTCGATGTGGACGTAGATCACGTCGTGGATGTCGATCGTGAACTCGACCCACGAGCCCCGGAAGGGGATGATCCGCGCCGAGAACAGCCGCTGCCCGTTCGGGTGGATGTCCTCCTCGAACACCACGCCCGGCGAGCGGTGCAGCTGGCTCACCACGACGCGCTCGGCGCCGTTGATGACGAACGTCCCGAGCGGGGTCATGATCGGCAGCTCGCCGAGGTAGACCTCCTTCTCGATGATGTTCTTCGGCCGCTTCTCGCCCTCGACCTCCTCGAAGACCACCAGCTGCAGCGTGGCCTTGAGGGGCGCGGCGTACGTCATGTCGCGCTCGATGCACTCCTCGACGGAGTACTTCGGCTCGCCCAGGGCGTAGCGCACGAAGTCCAGGGTGTACTTCCCGTTCACGTCCGAGATCGGGAAGAGGTCCCGGAAGACGCGCTCGAGCGACACGTCCTGCCGCGCGCCGCCGACGTCGTCGGGCACCAGCAGCGACTCGAAGGCGCGCGTCTGGATGTCGAGGAGGTGCGGCATCGGCATGCCGCCCTCGTGCTTCGCGAACGTGATCACCGGTCGGGTATCAGTCATGGCTCACTCTCATGCAACACAAAGGGCCCCGGGATGGGGGCCCCCGCCGGAAGGCGAGGACCCCGCGGGGCTCGGACGTCGCTGGAATTCAGGACCAACGCAGGTTCGTCATGCCGTCTCGCTGAAACAGGGTGGTCGCAGGCGCCCGCCGGGTCCTCCCGGCGGGCGGGTGCGGGCCCTACTTCATTTCGACGGTGGCGCCCTGCTCTTCGAGCTTCTTCTTCAGTTCTTCCGCCTCGGCCTTGGAGATGCCCTCCTTGATGACGCCACCGGCGTCCACCAGGTCCTTGGCTTCCTTCAGGCCCAGGCTCGTCACTTCGCGCACGACCTTGATGACCTGGATCTTCTTGGCGCCGCCGTCCTTGAGGACGATCGAGTACTCGGTCTGCTCCTCGACCGCCGGGGCCGCCGCCGCCGCGCCCGCCGCCGGGGCGGCCATGACGGAGACGTTGAACTTCGTCTTGAAGGACTCGATCAGGTCCGCCAGCTCGAGCACGGTCTTGTTGCCAATCGCGTCGAGGATCTGCTCATTGCTCATCGTGGTGCTCATCGGGATGCTCTCCGTCGGGTTAGGATGCCGCGGCGCTGCGCTGCTCACGCAGTGCCTCGAGTGCGCCGACCATGGTGTACAGGACGCCGTTCATTGCGCCGGCCAGCTGGGCCAGCAGGACTTCGCGCGGCGGGATCTCGCCGAGCCGCTTCACGTGGGCCGGGGTGACGGTTGCGCCGTCCACCCGCCCCATCTTGACCGTGGGCTTGTCGCCGAACTCCTTGGCGAACTCGGTCAGCACCTTGGCGGCCGAGAGCGGGTCGTGCGACAGCACGAGGCCGGTCGGGCCGTTGAAGTGCGCGTCGAGCCCCTCGATCTGGTTGGCCGCGAGGGCCCGCTGCGCCAGCGTGTTCTTCACCACGACGTAACTGGCGCCGGCCGCCCGGAGGCGACGGCGGAATTCCGTCATGCGGAGCACGTTGAGGCCGCTGAAATCCGTGACATAGACGTTGGGAGACGCCTTCAAGGCTGCCGTGAGGGTCTCGACCTCCGCCTGCCGTTCGGTCTTGCTCATTTGTACCCCGCCGTCTCGAGCCGCACGCCCGGGCCCATGGTGCTGGACACGGTCGCCGACCGGATGTAGACGCCCTTGGCCGCGGCCGGCTTGGCCCGCATGATGGTGTCCATGAACGCCTGGAGGTTTTCCGCCAGCTGGGCCTCGCTGAACGACACCTTGCCGATCGGGACGTGCACGTTGCCGGTCTTGTCGACCCGGAACTCGATCTTGCCCGCCTTGATTTCCCGGACCGCCTTGGCCACGTCCAGCGTGACCGTGCCGGCCTTCGGGTTCGGCATCAGGCCGCGGGGACCGAGCACGCGGCCGAGCTGGCCGAGCTGGCCCATCACGTCCGGCGTGGCGACGATCACGTCGCACTCGAGCCACCCGTCCTTCAGCTTCTGGAGGAACTCGAGCCCGACGAAGTCGGCCCCGGCCGCCTCGGCCTCCTTGGCCTTCTCGCCCTGCGTGACGACCAGCACCCGCACCGTCTTGCCGGTGCCGTGCGGCAGGACCACGGTGCCCCGGACGACCTGGTCCGCGTGCCGCGGGTCCACGCCGAGCCGGACCGCCACGTCCACCGTCTCGTTGAACTTGGCCTTGGCGGCCGCCTTGACGGCGGCGCACGCCTCGGCGCTGTTGTAGGTCTTGCTGCGGTCGACCGTGGCCGCCGCGGCGAGGTACCGCTTGCCGTGAGTGGCCATCAGTCGATGACCTCCAGCCCCATCGACCGGGCAGTGCCGGCGATCATCCGCATGGCGCTGTCGAGGGATGCGGCGTTGAGGTCGGCCATCTTGATCTCGGCGATCTTCTTGACCTGCGCCGAGCTGACCTTGCCGACCTTGGTCCGGTTGGGCTGCGCGCTCCCCTTCTCGATGCCCGCCTCCTTGAGGAGGAGGTTCGGGGCCGGCGGGGTCTTGGTGATGAACGTGAACGTCCGGTCGCCGTAGATGGTCACGACGACGGGGATCACCATTCCGCTCTGGCTCTGGGTCCGCGCGTTGAACTGCTTGCAGAACTCCATGATGTTGACGCCGTGCGGGCCCAGCGCCGTCCCGACCGGGGGCGCGGGGTTCGCGGCGCCAGCCGGAACCTGCAGCTTGACGAGCGCCTGGATCTTCTTCGCCATACGACTCCTCGTGGTGCGCCGGGGCGATCAACCGCCCCTGGCTCCCGCGTGTTCCGCGCGGTGGCGGTGCAGCCCCCGGAGGGGCGCAAGAGCGGCGCCTGCCGCCCTAGTGACCGCGAAGCTGGAGGTAATCCAGCTCGACGGTCGTCGGCCGGCCGAAGAGGCTGACCGACACCTTGACCTTGCCCTTGTCGGCCAGCACTTCCTCGACCGTGCCGCTGAAGTCGGAGAAGGGGCCTTCCGTGATCTCGACCACCTGGCCGGGCAGGAAGGGAATCTCCTCCTTCGGCGAGGCGTCCGACGTCTGCTCGGCCACGCCCAGGAGCCGGTTGACCTCTTCCTGGCGCAGCGGCTGCGGCAGCTTGCCAGTGCCGACGAACTTGATGACGCCCTGGATGCTGTTGACCAGGTGCAGCGCCTCCTGGCTCATCCCCATCTCGACGAGGACGTAGCCGGGGTACAGCTTCCGCTCGACGGTGACCTTCTTGCCGTTCTTGATCTCGACGGCCTCCTGCACCGGCACCAGCGCCTGGCGCACCAGCCGCTCGTCGGCGGCCCGAGGATCCTCGTCGATGCGCCGCTGCAGCAGCCCGCGGACCTTGTTCTCGTGGCCGGCGGTCGTCTGGATCGCGTACCAGCGGTAGTCCATGGCGATCACCGAGCCA
The DNA here is from genome assembly GCA_963777835.1 of uncultured Gemmatimonadales bacterium. Lineage (GTDB taxonomy): Bacteria > Gemmatimonadota > Gemmatimonadetes > Gemmatimonadales > GWC2-71-9 > SPDF01. Next base: position 1,044,877 of record CAVZRK010000006.1, read on the forward strand.
GCCGCGCGACGCCGTCCACCAGGATCAGTTGGAGCAGCAGGTCGAGCCAGCCGATCAGGAGCCCGAGGGCCACCGACATGATCAGGATCATGCGCGTGGCCTTCTTCAGCTCGTCCGTGGACGGCCACGAGACCTTCTTCATTTCGGCCCGCACGGCGACCAGGAAGTGCCCGGTGCGGCGGACCCAGCCGCCGAGCCCGGTGCCGGCCTCCAGCGCGCGCCCACCCTGCGCGGAAGTCTCCATGCCTACTTCGACTCCTTGTGGAGCTGGTGCTTGTCGCACCGCGGGCAGTACTTCTTCCACTCGACGCGCTCCGGATGCTTCCGACGGTTCTTGTCGGTGAAGTAGTTCCGGTTCTTGCAGTCGGTGCACTCGAGAATGATCTTTTCGCGCGGCATAGTTCAGCGGGGCAGCGAGGCAGCGGGGCGGCGGGGCAGTGTGTGCCGGTCGCCGGTCCGTCTGTCCGCCTGTCCGCCCTCCGTAAAAGTGGTACTCCAGCGCCCTGCGACGCCCTGCCAGAGCTCGCGACCGGGATTGAACCGGTGACCTCATCCTTACCAAGGATGCGCTCTACCGACTGAGCTACGCGAGCAACCTCACGTCCAGAGCGGGCGACGGGACTCGAACCCGCGACCCTCAGCTTGGAAGGCTGACGCTCTACCAACTGAGCTACACCCGCCGGTGTCCTGCTGCCTGACCATGGCCCGCTGCCAGGCATGGTGGGGGTAGGATTCGAACCTACGTAGGGCGAAGCCCGGCAGATTTACAGTCTGCTGCCATTAGCCACTCGGCCACCCCACCGCGCTGCCTGCTACCCCCCGATACAGAACCCCGCCACCAACTGGGCGGGGTTTGAACCTCGAGAGTTTTCCTGCACTTCAGCTGGAGCTGACGAAGGGACTCGAACCCCCAACCGGTGGTTTACAAAACCACTGCTCTACCAATTGAGCTACGTCAGCGCGAAAGCCAAAATAGGCAGACCCATATGATAGAGGGGGACATAGCAATAGTCAACTGCTGACGAGCGGCGGGGATGCGGGGCTGGGGGGGGGCCCGACCCTGACCCCTGGCCAGCCGATTTCCTGCTTCCTGTATCGGTTTCCCCCTGATACATTCGGATGCTTCCGCTCCACTACTGTCGCCAGAATGACGCCCTTTCCAGGTTCGGCCGCCCTCCGGCCGTCGCCTCGGCACGGCCGGTCGAAGGCGGCTCCACGAGCACCCCGGGACGACGATAACATGGCCGACCTCAACAAGATGACCGACTGGGACCAGTTGAAGGCGATGCTGGAAAAGAAGGCGAACGAGTCCGGCCCGAACAAGATCGACGAGACCGCCCTCAAGGACCACATGCGCTCCCGGGTCAAGGGCCAGGAACCGATCATCGAGGACGTTGCCAAGCTCCTCCGGCTCCAGTCGGCCAAGCGGACCAGCGACCGCCCGATCGCCAACCTCCTCTTCCTCGGGCCGACCGGCACCGGGAAGACCGAGCTGGCCAAGGCGATCGCCGAATATCTGTACCAGGACGAGAAGGCGATGCTCCGCTTCGACTGCTCCGAGTTCACCGGCCCAGAAGCCAAGACCCGGCTCATCGGCACGCCGGCCGGGTACGTGGCGTCCGAAATGGGCGGCCAGCTGACCCGCCCAGTCCTTTCGAACCCCCGCCGCTTGGTCCTCTTCGACGAAATCGAGAAGGCCTACAGCGAGGTCTTCGACCTCTTCCTGCAGCTGATGGGCGAGGCCCGACTCACCGAGCAGGGCTCCGGCAAGACGGTGGACTTTTCCCAGACCATCATCATCCTCACCAGCAACGCCCACGCCGAGCAGATCGGGAAGATCAAGGCGGAGGTGTCGGATTATCACGAGATGGTCAACGCGGTGAAGAGCTACCTGGCCGACAGCAAGGTGTTCCGCCCCGAGATCCTCGGCCGCATCGACCGGGTGTACGTCTTCCAGCCGCTCGAGGGGATGGTCATCGCCGAAATCGCGATCCTCAAGCTGGCCAAGCTCGGCAAGGAGTACGGGGTCAAGGTCCAGTTCGTCGCCCCGGAACTGCTGGTCCAGGCGCTGATCGCGGGCCAGAAGGTGAGCCGGTTCGGCGTCCGCGAGCTCGACCGGGTGATCTTCGACATGTTCGCCCTCCAGCTGACCGAGGCCAAGGAGAACGGCGTCAAGGAAGTCACCATCGACGTCGGCGACGACGGCAATCCGCGGGTGACCCCCGTCGTGCCGAACGCGCCGTCCGCGTGAACTCACACTACCACCCTGCCCCACTCCGCTCCGAGGTGACGCCGCATGGCTACTGGACCTGACGCCGGCGGGCCGCGCGGCCCCGATCGCATCCGCCCCGCCTCTTCCTCCCCGCGCGGACGGGACGCGGAGCCGGTCGCCGGCCGCGGCGGCGCCTACAGCGCACCGCCCCCGGCCGATCCCTCCGGAGGGCCCGGCAAGGGGAAGCGTTCGACCCCGTGGTGGCTGCTCGGCGCGGTGGCCGTGGTCCTCGTCGGAGGCATGCTTTACCAGGGCACCATCGGCGGCGCACCGACCCAGCCGCCGGCAGTCGAGCAGACGACTTCCGCGGCCGTGACCGTGCTGGCCCTCGGCACGGCGGACATTGACCAGCCCGCGACCGATCTCGCCAAGGCGCTTATCGCCGAGGGCGCCCTCCCCGCCCCGCCGAAGGGGCCGTCTGCAGCGACGGTGCCGGCGGGCCCGCCCCCCACGACCACAACCGACGCACCGACCGCCGCTCCCGACGTCGCGCCGCCTGCGGCTGCGACGCCCCAACCCGCGCCGGTGGTCCACCGCCCGAAGCCTGCGCCCGACAGCCCGAAGCCGGCCGCGCCGGCCCCGGCGCCCGTGGCGGAGACCGAACAGGCGGTTCGCCAGATGCTCGCCCAGGCCCCCGAAGAGACGCGTGCCGGGATTGCCGACGGCCGGCAGGTCATCTACAGCCTCCACGTCCTCGACGACATCGCGGAAGACGGCGACATCGTCGAGATCTTCGTGAACGGCACCTCCTACGGCCGGATCCTGCTCAGCAACGCCGGCCAGGACGTGCTGATCCCGCTCCCGGTCGGCACGAACGCGCAGGTGCATGTGCTCGCGGTCCAGGACGGTGGCGGCGGAGTGACTTTCGGCGTGACCACTTCCCAGGGCGAGATCCGCAGCACCGTGATGCCTCAGGGCGGCAGCGACGACTGGAGCGTGACGATCCAATGACCAGAGCGGAATCGCAGGCGGCGCCATACCAGTTGATCATGATGGTGGTGATCCTGTCCGGCGCCGTCATCGGCCTCAACCGCGTCAGTCCCCTGATCGCGCCGGGCATCCTGGCGGCGTCGCTCGTGGGGATCGCCGTCCTCCTGCTTCGCGGCCGGGCGGAGGCACGGCGGGAAGCCGGCAGGGCGCATCTGGTGGATCACGCCAAGCTCAACAAGATGTCCATCAACCGGTTCTTGCCGTGGCTCAAGGAAAACGTGCGCGGGCAGGACGCCGTCGTGGACGTGATCTTCTCCGAGCTCGAACGGGGGCTGAAGCTGGCCAAGCCGGGGCGGACGATCGGCGCCTTTCTTCTCGTGGGCCCGACTGGCACCGGCAAGACCTTTCTGTCCACGCTCATCGGGCAGGCGCTCTTCCCGAACTCCAAGCCGGTGGTGCTCCGGATGAACCAGTACAAGCACCCCGACGACGTCTACACCCTGCTCGGCCCGCCGCCCGGCATGCCCGGGTACGAGGTGGGCGGCGCGTTGACCCGCCCGGTGCTGGAGAACCCGTACCGTGTGGTGATCTTCGACGAAATCGAAAAGTCGCACAAGGACGTCCAGCATTGCCTCTACGACGTGCTCGACGCCGGCAACTGCCGAGAGAAGAGCTCGGGCAAGCTGGTGGACTTCAGCGGCACCGTCTTCTTCGCGACCTCCAACGCAGCGGTGCCCGCCCTGCGGCAGATCCGCGCGCAATCGAAGGACGCCGCGACGTGGCTGGGACAGAGCCGGGACGCGCTGGCCGACGCCGGCGGCTTCGACAAGGCGTTCCTGGCGCGCTGGACCGGGATCTACCTGATGGACGAGCTGCACCCCATGCACGTGGCCGAAGTGGCGTGCCTGCAGCTGGCCTCGCATTGGAAGGAGTATGACATCGAGGTGGCGCACGCCTCCCCCGAGGTCATCCTGAGCGCGGTGGAAGGCAACGAGGCGTTCAAGGAGTACGGCGTGCGCCAGCTGGGCGCTTACCTCCAGACCGTCACGAAGGACGCGATCCTGAAGGCCAAGGAAGACGGCGCCAAGAAGGTGTGGCTCGGGGTCGGGCCGGACCGTTCCCTCTCCATCTCACGGACGGAGTAGCCGTGCGTCCACTTCGCAGCGACCCCTGGTTCCAGGCCTTCGCCATCCTGGCCGTCGTGTCCGCGGGCGTCACCGCCATGAACTTCGTCCCAGGGCTCGGCGGGGCCGGCAAGGCGCCGGCTCCGCAGACCGCAGCCGTGCCTGACACCAGCGGTTCCGACTCCGTCCCTCCGGCCGACACGGCCAAGAAGCCCGCCGCGACCCCACCCGACACTACGGCGGTTGCACAGGCGGCACCCGCTGCCACGCAGCCCCCGGCCACGGTCGCGAGCAAGCCGGTCACGACGCAGGCGGCTCCCCCGGCGGGCACCGGAGCCGCCAAGCCGGCCGCCACGCCCCCGGCCTCGCCACCCCCCGCGGGAGGCAAGCCCTCCAAGGCGATCGTGGGGGCCGACTCCGGGTTCATTTCGGAGGTCGCGTTCGCCGACGCCAAGAACGGCATCCTGGTCGGCACGGGCGGCCTGGTAGCCCGGACCACCGACGGCGGCGTCACCTGGACCCCGTCCGGGCCAGAACTCACGCCGAAGACCCGCATGCTGACGGTGAGTTACCTCTCCGCGCGCGACGTCCTCATCGCGGGCGGCGGAGGGCATATGTACCGCTCGACCGACGGCGGGAGCAGCTGGACGTTCGTGGAGCGGAGCTCGGCAGGCCTGATCATCCATCTCGCGCTGCGCGGCCAGCAGGCGGTGGCCGTCGGAGGGAGCGGGCTCATGCTCCGCTCGAGCGACGGCGGAGCGACGTGGCGCGAGGTCCGGGCCGGCGTCTCGACGGGGCTCCTCTACGCCGCGTTCGCCGGGCAGGACAACGTCGTGGCCGTCGGGAAGGACGGCATGGTCCTGCGCTCGAAGGACGGCGGGCAGACCTGGACCCAGATCAAGGCCGGCACCTCGAAGTCCCTGGCAGGCATCGCCATGCTCGGCGGCGGCAAGGGATTCGTGGTGGGAGACGGCGGGACGATCCTGGAGACGGCCGACGGTGGCGCGACCTGGGACCCGGTCACCGCCCCGACCAACGTGGACCTGACGGCCGTCGCCTTCGCCGACGACCAGAGGGGGATTGCGGTCGGCGCCCACGGCGCCATCCTCCTCACCGAGGACGGCGGGAAGACCTGGCGGGCGCGGCCCACGGGGCAGAACGTCACACTGAGCTCGGTGGCCTTTGCCGGCACCCGGACCGTCGTCGCGGTCGGGAGCAAGGGACTCGTCCTGAGGAGCGCGGACGGCGGCCAGACCTGGCAGTAGGCGCCGTCAGTCAGTCGCCAGCACGCACTTGCATGCAATTCGGCCCCCGGTCCAGCGATGGACCGGGGGCCGATTCGCGATCAGACCTGCTCAGTCGCTCAGAAACTTGATGTAGGACTTCACCTGGGCGCCGTACAACTTGATCCAGGCCTTGATGATGTCGTCCGTGACCCCACCCGCAAAGTCCAGGTCGCTCTCGAGCACCGGGTTGCCGTCGTCATCGGCATAGGCGCGGCCGAAGCGGTGGTCCGCGTTCCACTCATTCATCTGCTTGGCGTTGACCTGGGTGTCGCCGAACCCGATGTACAGCTGGGCATCGGTATTGTCGTTCGCCATGATGAGCAGGACCTTCTTGCCGTCGAGGTCCACACGCCACGACGTGTCGCTCTTCTTTTCGAAGTCGAGGCCCATGCTGCTCAGGATCGATTCCATGTGCTTGGCCGAGACCGAGCTCATGATTTCCTGGGCGCTGGCGGTTGCGGGACGCGCGGCGGCGGCCAGCATGACGAGGCCGATTGCGGCAAGCGCCGCGCGGGCGGCGCCTCGGGACGAGCGGTTGAACATTGAGGATCTCCGGGAGGGGTAAGTGAGAAGAGCATCCAGAATTTGGCGCCCAGCACCCGCGGGTACAAGGCCCGCCTAGCCGACCCTCCACTTGGTCCCGCCCGGCCCGTCTTCCAGCGTGACCCCCCGCCCCGCCAGTTCATCGCGGATGGCGTCCGCCTTCGCGAAGTCCCGGGCCTGCCGCGCCGCCCGCCGGGCCTGGATCCGTTCCTCGACCCACGCCGCCAGCTCCGCGTCCGCCGCCTTCGGAGTCGGGAGCACGTCCAGCACGCCCGCCGCCCAGCGGAACGCCTCCCGGGCAGGCCCGGAGGCCCCGGCGCCCCGGTCGAGGGCCCGGTTCCCGGCGGTCACGAAGTCGAACAGCGCGGCCACCGCCCGGGGGGCGTTGAGGTCGTCGTCCAGGGCCGCCGTGAACTGCTCCCGAAGCAGGGTGGCCGCCCCCTCGAGTTCCGCGGTCGCCGCGGCGCCCACGGCGCCGTTCGGCGCGGCCGGCGCACCCTCGAGCCGGGCGGCGAAGTCCCCCAGCCGCCGGAGCCCCGCCACCGCCTGCGCGATGGACTCGTCGTTCAGGTCGAGCCGCTGGCGATAGTGGGTCTGGAAGAAGAAGAGCCGGAGCGCCGCCGCATCGACGCCGTCTTCCTTGAGGTCCCGGGCCGTCGTGATGTTGCCGAATCGCTTCGACATCTTGGCGCCGCGGATGTTCAGGAATTCCGCGTGCATCCAGACCCGCGCGAAGTCCGGCTTCCCGGTGTGCGCGCAGCTCTGGGCGATCTCGTCTTCGTGGTGCGGAAAAATCAGGTCCACGCCGCCGCAGTGGATGTCGAGGACGTCCCCGCCCCACTTTTCCCGCAGCAGGTCGAGCGCCATGGCGGAGCACTCGAGGTGCCAGCCCGGACGCCCTCGGCCGAAGGGCGCGTCCCACGCCGCCTTCACCGCCTCGTCGTCGGGCTGCGCCGCCTTCCAGAGCACGAAGTCCCGCGCGTCCTCCTTGGCGTACTCGTCGCTGCTCACCCGCCCGCTCGCCCCCGACCGAAGTTCCCGCTGGTCGAGCTGGCTCAGCCGGCCATACGCTGGGAACCGGGCGATCGCGAAGTACACCGAGCCGTCGTCGCCCCGGTAGGCGATCCCCTTGGCGAGCAGCGACTCCACCAGCGAGATCATCGGCGCGATGAACTGCGTGGCGCGCGGGTAGGCGTGCGCCGGGAGGATCCGGAGGTAGTCCCGGTCGGCGAAGAAGGCCGCTGCGTACGGCTCCACGTGCTCCCGGAGCGTCACGCCTGCCTTGGCCGCCGCCTGGATGGTGCGGTCGTCCACGTCGGTCAGGTTCATGACGTGGAACACGGTCAGCCCGCTCGCCTCCAGCCACCGGCGGAGGAGATCTTCGAAGAGAAACGTCCGGAAGTTGCCGATGTGGGCGTAGTTCCAGATGGTGGGGCCGCAGGTGTAGAGCGAGACCCGTCCGGGCGTCAGGGGAGCGAAGTCCTCGACCTGGCGCGTCATGGTGTTGTAGAGGCGGAGCGTCATGCGCGGAACCTAGACGGCCCACGCGCGCGGCGTCAACGCACCGGAGGTCGGCCGTAGGCGACCCGGCTCTCCCGCACCACGATCCCGTCCGCCCGCGCCGCCGAGAGCACCGCCTCAGCGCCCTCGGGGCCGTCCAGCGGCACACGAATCCAGGCCGCCGGCGCGGGAGCGGCCCCATCCACCCGGAGTTCCAGGCAGCGCATTGCACGATACGACTCCGCCCGGAGCCAAGCCGGTTCCGTCCCCCCGCCCTGCAGGACCAGGTCCGCCAGCCGCACGAGCAGTCCGAGGTCGTCGGACCGGATGAGCACCACCGTGCCCGCCTGCCGCAGCACCGGCAGGGCCGCCTCGAGCACGGGCACGCTCACGCTCCCGGTCTCCACCACCACGCGCCCGGGGGCCCGGCTCACGGCGTGGCGTACCTCACGGTCGGCCCTGAGGCGCGGGCCGAAGGCGTGGAGGTCGGTGTCCAGGCAGGGATGATCGGGTCGGGGCCGCGCCGGGATGCCGGCGACGACCCCGGCGGGGAGCGTGAGGAGGAGGGGAAGGAGGCAGGTGCCCAGATCCGGGTGGCGCGTGGTCATCCGGGCACGGTATGAGGGCGCCGCCGGAATCCGTGACCCCGGCGGCGCGATGCGGCGCGAGTTACCCGCGCTCCGGCACCCGCGTCAGGAGAACGGGCCGATCGGCCCCGCGCAGCACCTTGTCGGCGACGCTGCCGAGCACCATCCGGCGGAGCCCCCGCGCGCCGTGGGTGGCGAGCGCGACAAGCTCCGCGCCGGCGAGCGCCGCCTCGTGGAGCACCGCCTGCGCCACCCCCGGCTCGACGACGACCCGCACCGACACCTTGACCGTCGGCCCGCGGAGCCGCGCGGCGACTCCCTCGAGGTAGGCCTCCGCCTGTTCCACCAGCGCCTTCGTGAGGGTGTCGTCGACCGGCATGGCGGCGGACATCCCCGCGTCGCCCACGATCGGGACCGGCGGGACGACCCGAAGGAGCACGACCTCGCAACCCTTCGGGTCGGCCAGCGCCAGCGCCGGCGCGATCGCCGACTCCGATTCCGTCGAGCCGTCGAGGGCCACGAAGACCTTCCGGAACCGCTCCGCCCGGGGCACCGCCGTCCCTTCCGTGGGGCGGATGAGGAGCACCGGCACGGTGAGGCGGCGGACCAGGGCGTCGGAGACGCTGCCGAGCCAGAGCCGGCTGATCGCCCCGCGCCCGTGGGTGGCCAGCACCACCAGCCCGAAGGCGTTGTCCTCCGCATGGCAGGCGATCTGCTCGACCACGTCCCCCTCGATCAGTTTTCGTGTGACGCCGGCGAACCCCCCTTCCTCGAGACGCGCCGCGCAGTTGGCCAGGTATTGCTCCTCGGCGTCGCGGATGGTGGGGTCCACTGTCGTCGCGGCGACGGCGCCCTCGGTGGCGATGGTCCAGGGCGGCACCGGGTCGTGCACCCGCACCAGCTCGAGGTGGGCGCCGCACACCTTCGCGAGGCAGGCGGCCCAGGGCAGCGCCTGCTCGGCGAACGGGGAGCCGTCGAGCGGCACCAGGATGCTCTTGATCATCGTGTCCGTCCTTTCATAAGCAGCCTCACGCTCAGACCAGCAGCAGCGCGAGCACGGTGGCGGCCGCCAGGTAGGCGAGGCCGGCGCCGGCGAGGCGGCGGAATTGCGAGGTGCCGAGTGTCACTGCGACCGCGAACTTGAGCACGGTATTGCTGAGGAGCCCCACCGTGATGGCCTGCGCCGCCAGCCGGACCGTCCCCCCGTCGGTGCCGAGACGGGCCATGGAGACGGTGAGCGCGTCCATGTCGGTGAGCCCGAGCAGCGCCGCGAGCGGCAGCACGCCCGGATCGCCGAATTCCCCCCGCACCCAGGCGAGCGCCATCAGCGCGCCCTGGAACAGGAGGGCCAGGCGGATGGCGCTGCCCAGCCGCAGCGGGTTGCTGGGCGGCTCGATGGGAACGGTGGCGGGATCCCCCGCAGGGGTCCCAGGGCGAAACGCCCACGCAGTCAACAGGACGCCGGCGGCGAACGGAATCGCGGCCATCGGGAGCAGCGCCCAGCCCGCCGCCTGGTTGATGAAGAAGGTGACCGCCATGACGCGGACCACGAGGATCGTGCAGGCACCCACCACGCCGGCGGCGAGGCCCATCCCCGCATCCGGCTCGAGGCGGCTCCGCCGGGCAAAGTTCAGGGTGACCGCGGTGGACGAGATGAGCCCCCCGGCGAGTCCCGCGTACGCATAGCCCCGGGTGACGCCGACGACGCGCCGGGCCACGAATCCGAGAAAGTTGAGTCCGGAAAAGACCAGGACCAGGATCCAGAGCGCCTGCGGATACACGCCGCCGAGCGGACCGTAGGGCCCCTTGGGCATCAACGGGAGCACCACCAGCGCCAGCACCGCGAATTGCAGGGCGCCGCGGAGCTCCCAGTCGTCGAGCCGCGTCACGAACCCGTGGATCCGGCTCTTCTCGCTGAGCGCGAGCACCACGACCACGCCGGCGGCACTCGCGAGCCGAAGGTGGCCAAGGCCGGCCAGGACGCCGAGGCCGACGACCACCAGCGCGGCCACCTCGGTGGTGCCGTCGGTGTCCTGCGTCCCCCGCCGACTGGCCATCACATACGCGGCCGCCACCAGGAGGGCGACGCCCCCGATCAGCGTGGCCGATGCGGCGACCGCCTCCTCGGCGAGCAGGATGCCGGCGATGCCGCCCGCGCCGCCCAGCAGGAAAAAGGTCCGGGCGCCCGCGAAGCGGGCGTCCGGACCACTGGCGTGTCCCGACCATTGTCGTTCGATGCCTACTGCGAGCCCCACCAGCGCCGCCACCGCCAGTCCCATCGCCGCATCGGACACGGCGAGGAGCGAACCGGTGGCCGCATTCAGCATGCTATTCCTTTGGAGCCGGGGCGGCGGCCGCGCCGCCGCAGCCGGCCCCGCCGGCGGCCTTGCAGCAGTCCGAGCCAGGCGCGCAGGCAGCCTTCCCACCCATGCCACCCATGCCACCCATCCCGCCCATCATCTGACCTTCCATGTGGGTGTGCATCATTTTCACCACGCCCTGCATCATGAGCCGGTCCTGGACCATGGCGTTCAGGAGGGCTGCCATGGCCTCCGTCTTCTTGCTGCCGCTCGCTTTGTTCATCTTCTCGGTCAACTCGGCGATCTGGACGTTCGCCGAATCCATCTTGGCCATCATCGCCTTGCAGGGGCAGTTCTCCCCACCACCGCCGCAGCCGCCGCCGGCGCCCGTGGCGGGCCCCATGGCATGCGCGTGACCGGCCATCGGCGGGGGCGTGGCAGGCGTCGGCTCCTGGGCCCAGAGCGTCGAGGCGAGGAGGAACGGAGCGACAATAGTCAGCAGGGCAAGGCGACGCATGTTGTACCTCAAACAGTGAAGGAATCAGAGTGGAACTGTCAAGACGGCGCAGAGCGCCGAGTGCAGCAAGCCGCGGGCGACGCTTCCCCCCTCGACGATGCCTGGAGGGCCGCCCCGGTGATACCCGAACGCGAGCAACCGGGCGCTGGTGTCGGCGGCCTCGGCGAGGAGTTCGGACAGGACGTTGCCGCGCCGTATCCGGAGGTCGGTCGGCCCCATTCCCCGGTCCAGCGTGCGATTGAGCCGCATGGTCCTCGAGGCCGGCAGCGCCGCAGCCAGGTCGTCCGGTTCATTGAGCCACACCGGTTCGACGGTGACCGCCTGCAGCTTCGTGCCCGCGGAACGGGCAAAGTCCGATGCCGCCTGGAACACCTGCACGCTGCGCTCGGTCGAGTCGAGGCACACGAGCATCGGCGCGAAGTCGTCACAATCCACGCCGATGAACAGACACGGGACTTGACTGCGGCGCGCCACCGCGTCGGCGGTGTCGCCGAGGAACATTCGCTGCCGCTGGGTGCGCTGCTTGCGCCCCAGGACCAGCAGGTCGCCCGCGTGCTCCTCGGCGTAGCGCGGAATCTCGATCCCGGGGACGCCCGAGAGCACCGTGAATGACGGGGAGACGCCCGGCGCATGGCGCCGCAGGTCGGCCTCGAGCCGCTGCGAAAGGTCGCGGAGCAGCGTCTGGCCCTCCTGGTCGGACACGGGGCGCTGCGCCGCCGCCCCGGCCGGCGAAACCGGCCGGACGGACAGCACCGTCAATCGTGCGCCGGCGTGCTCGGTGAGGCGCGCGGCGACCAGCACGGCGTGGTGACCGGCCTCGGACTGGTCCGTAGCCGCCACCACGTGCCGAAGCTCCATACAATGCGCTCCGCAGTGAGTGATGACGCAAAGTCGTCCGATTCCCTTGAAGACATTATGAAGGATTCGAGAAGAAAGCGGCTCATCTTCCGCTCTCCCACGCCGTCCGCGTACCTTCCCCCCATGCCTCCCCCCCCTGCCCCTCCCCCCTCGACCCCCGAGCGGCTGGAGCAACTGGTCTCCGCCGGATTGCTCCTGACCTCGGAGTTGTCCCTGGAGGGCGTCCTCCAGCGGGTGGCGGATCTTGCCTGCCAGATCATCGGGTCGCGCTACGCCGCCATCGGGGTGCTGTCGGACGACCACCTCAAGCTCGACGCGTTTGTCACCGCGGGGATCGACCAGGAGACCAGAATCCGGATCGGCGCCCCCCCGATCGGCCGAGGCGTGCTCGGAACGGTCATGCGGGACCGGCGGATCCTCCGGATCGCGGACCTCCAGAAGCACCCCGACTCGACCGGGTTTCCGCCTGGGCATCCGCCGATGAAGTCGTTCCTCGGCGTGCCGATCGAGCGGCGCCGCGGAGTGTTCGGCATCCTCTACCTCACCGAAAAGGTGGACGGGCCGGCATTCACCGAAGACGACGAGCACATCGCCCGGCTCCTCGCGGCGCAGGCCGGCGCCGCCGTGGAGAACGCCCGGCTGCACGAGGAGAGCGCCCGGCTCCTGGAGGAGGTGCAGCAGCTGCAGCGTTCGCGTGAACGGTTCTTCGCCATGGTCAATCACGAGTTGCGCAACGCGCTGGCCGGGGTGTTCGGCTGGGCCGAAATGCTCGTGCGAAAGAAGGACCCGGCGACCGTGCCGAAGGCGGCCTTCGAAGTGCTGGATTCCGCCGAACAGGCGATCGCCCTGGTCAACGACCTCCTCGACCTCAGCCGGCTGGACGAGGACCGGCTCAAGCCGGTGATCAAGGAGGTCGAGCCGTCCGTCATGGTGATGCGGGCGATCGTACGGGTCACCCCCATGTCCGAGGCCAGCGGGATCAGGGTCGATTTCGACTCCTCGCTTCGCGTCGGGCCGATCCTCACTGACTCGCACCGGGTGGAACAGATCCTGATCAACCTGCTGGGAAACGCCACACGCCATGCGCCGAGCGGGAGCGCGATCCAGGTGCACCTCCTCGGCGATCACAGCCGGGTGCGCATCGAAGTGGTGGACGAGGGGCCAGGAGTGGACGAGGATGACCTCGACCGCATTTTCGACATCTACCAGACCAAGGGCTCCGAGAGCGGCGTCGGGCTTGGGCTGCCGCTCTCCCGCCGGCTGGCTCGGCTCCTCGGGGGCGACCTGCGGGCCGAGGCCCGGCCCCAAGTCGGGGGCTGCTTCATTCTGGAGCTGCCAGGTAGCGGAAAGCTGAAGACTTCTTCATAATGCCTTCCATTGCCGTTCACTTCCTCCTCATACATTCGAGTCCATGAAAGTTCTCGTCGTGGAGGACGACCGGAAGGTCGCCGGATTCATCGAACAGGGCCTGAAGGAAGAGGGCTGGACCGTGGACGTCGCGCCGGACGGCGACGAAGCCACCATGCTGGCCCACGTCTATCAGTATGACGTCATCCTGCTCGATGTCGTGTTGCCCAAGAAGAACGGCTTCCAGGTGGCGGCGGAACTCCGCCGCGAGGGGCGGAACACCCCCATCCTGATGCTCACCTCGCGGGACGCGGTGGAGGATGTCGTCCGCGGTCTCGACGCGGGGGCGGACGACTACCTCGCCAAGCCGTTCCGCTTCGAGGAACTCCTGGCCCGCATGCGCGCCCTCGTGCGGCGCGGCGGCGCCGAGCGCCTCGAGACGCTCCGCTACGGTCCGCTCTCGATGGACCGCCTGCGCCACGAGGTCCGCATGGACGACCAGCCCATGGACCTGACTCCCAAGGAATTCCAGCTCCTCGAGTTCTTCCTGCTCCATCCGGAAGAAGTGGTCCGCCGGACCACGCTGCTCGAGAAGGTCTGGGACATGCACTTCGACCCCGAGAGCAACGTGGTGGACGTGCACGTCGGCAACCTGCGCCGGAAGCTGGCGGCGTCGTCCGGCGGCAACCTGATCTCCACCGTGCGGGGCGTCGGATTCTGCCTCCGCGCCAACCACACGGCCGCGACCCGCTCGGCGTGACCCGCCGACTGCCCCCGGCGCTCGTGCCGGGGGCCGCACTGGTCTTCATTCTCGCCGGCCTGTTCGCACGGCTCCAGCCCGATCTGTCGGGGTGGAGCCGTTCCATCTGGATGGCCGGGCTCGTCCTGACCGGCCTCCCCGTGGCCTTCCGGACGCTCGCCGGGCTCTTCCGTGGACGGGCAGCCGCCGACATCGTGGCCATGCTGGCCATCCTGGCCGCCGTCCCGCTCGGCGAACCGCTGGCCGGCCTGGTGGTGGTCCTGATGCAGACTGGCGGCGAGGCGCTGGAACGCTTCGCCGAGGGAAGGGCCAGCGCCGCCGTCCGCGCGCTGGAGGAGTCCGCGCCGCACGAGGCGCACCGGCTCCGCGCCGACGGCACCGTCGAGGACATCGCCGCCGACGAGGTGGCGGTCGCCGACCTGCTGCTGGTCCGGCCCGGGGAGATGCTCCCCTGCGACGCCGTCGTCACGATCGGCTCGTCGCACGTGGACGTCTCGCGGCTGACGGGGGAGCCGGTGCCGGTCAGCGCCGGGCCCGGCAGCCGGCTGCCGAGCGGCTCGGTGAACGGGGAGAGCCCGCTCACGGTCCGGGCCGAGGCGCTCGCCTCGCAAAGCCTCTACGCACGCATCGTGGAGCTGGTGCGCTCCGCCCAGGCGAGCAAGGCGCCGCTCCAGCGGCTGGCGGACCGGTATGCGGTCTGGTTTACGCCGCTGACGCTGGCGGTGTGCGTGGTGGCGTTCCTGGTGTCGCACGATGCCCGGCGGGTGCTCGCGGTGCTGGTGGTGGCCACTCCGTGCCCCCTGATCCTCGCCACGCCGGTGGCCATCATCGGCGGCCTGAACCGGGCGGCGCGCCGCCAGATCGTCATCCGGAACGGTGTGGCCCTCGAGCAACTCGGCGGCGTCACGGCGGCGATGTTCGACAAGACGGGGACGCTGACCATCGGGCATCCCGCGCTGGCCCGCATCGCGCCGGTGGCGCCCTTCACCGAGGCGGAGGTGCTGGCGCTGGCCGGCGCGGTCGAGCATGGATCGGGGCACCTGCTCGCCCGGTCAGTCGTCGAAGGAGCGCGGAGCCGAGGCGTCGGACTTCCCGCCGCGAACGAGATCCGCGAGGCACCGGGTGAGGGCGTGGAAGGTCGCGTGGAGGGGCGGGTCGTGGTGGTCGGGGCGCGGGAGTACGTGCGCCGCATGGCGCCGGGGGCGGTGGAGTCGCTCGACGCGACGGACGGCAATCGCGCCGCGCTCCGCGCCTACGTGGCGGTGGACGGACGCGCCGCCGGCTTCCTGGAGTTCGCCGACGCGGTGCGCCCGGAGGCCGCCGCCCTGCTCCACCGCCTCCGCGCCCTGGGCATCGGGCGGATGGCGCTGCTCTCCGGCGACCGCCGGGAAAACGTCGAGGCCATGGGCGCCGCGCTCGGCTTCACCGAGACGCACGCCGACCTCCTGCCGCACGACAAGGTGCGGCTGCTCGAGGAGGCGCTCGCGTCGGGCGAGCGCGTCGTGATGGTGGGCGACGGCACCAACGACGCCCCCGCGCTGAGCACCGCCACCGTGGGCATCGCCCTCGCCTCGCACGGCGGCGGCATCACCGCCGAAGCGGCCGACATCGTGATCCTGGCGGACGACCTCGGGCGCGTGGCCGAGGCCATCGAGACCAGCCGATGGACGATGCGCATCGCCCGCCAGAGCATCTGGGCCGGCCTCGGGATGAGCGGCGTCGCCATGCTCGTGGCGGCGGCGGGCTACATTCCGCCGATCGCCGGGGCCGTGCTGCAGGAAGTGATCGACATCGCCGTGATCCTCAACGCGCTCCGGGCCGCCCGATCGGCCCCGGCGCCCATTCCACAGGCCTGAGGCCTGACACCACCACACGCCGGACCGGGAGCCGCCATGAATCCACAGCTGGAATCGTTCCGGTATGACGACGCCATCGTGCGGAAGTTCCTCTGGGCCACCTTCGTCTGGGGCCTGATCGGCATGACCGTGGGGCTGCTGATCGCCCTGCAGCTGGCCGTGCCGGCCCTCAACCTCGACATCCCCTGGCTCAGCTTCGGCCGGCTCCGCCCGCTGCACACCAACGCGGTCATCTTCGCGTTCGCGGGCAACGCCTTCTTCACCGGCGCGTACTACTCGTCGCAGCGCCTGCTCAAGACCCGGATGTTCAGCGACGCGCTGAGCGCCGTCCACTTCTGGGGCTGGCAGCTCATCATCGTGCTCGCGGCCCTGACCCTGCCCCTCGGCTTCACGCAGGCCAAGGAGTACGCCGAGCTCGAGTGGCCGATCGACATCGCTGATCGCCGTGGTGTGGGTCGTGTTCGCCGTCAACTTCTTCGGCACCATCGCCAAGCGGCGCGAGCGGCACCTGTACGTCGCGCTCTGGTTCTACATCGCCAGCATCGTGACGGTGGCCATCCTGCACATCTTCAACAACCTGTCGGTGCCGGCCGGGCCGCTGAAGAGCTACTCGATCTACGCCGGCGTCCAGGACGCCTTCATGCAGTGGTGGTACGGCCACAACGCCGTCGCCTTCTTCCTGACGACGCCGTTCCTCGGGCTGATGTACTACTTCCTGCCCGAAGGCCGCGGACAAGCCGGTCTTCAGCTACCGCCTCTCGATCCTGCACTTCTGGACGCTCGTCTTCCTCTACATCTGGGCCGGGCCGCACCACCTGCACTACACCGCCCTCCCGGAATGGGCGTCCACGCTCGGCATGATCTTCTCCGTCATGCTCTGGATGCCCTCGTGGGGCGGCATGATCAACGGCCTGCTGACGCTGCGCGGCGCCTGGCACAAGGTGGTCGAGGACCCGATCCTCAAGTTCTTCGTGGTGGCGATCACCGCCTACGGCATGTCCACCTTCGAGGGGCCGATGCTCTCGGTGCAAGAGCGTCAACGCGCTGGCGCACTACACCGACTGGATCATCGCCCACGTCCACACCGGCGCCCTCGGCTGGAACGGCTTCCTGACGTTCGGCATGATCTACTGGCTCGCGCCGCGCCTCTTCCAGACGAAGCTCCACAGCCAGAAGCTGGCGGAGCTGCACTTCTGGCTGGCGACCTTCGGCATCATCCTCTACGTCGACCGCCATCTACAGCGGCCGGCCTCACGCAGGGCCTGATGTGGCGCGCCTTCGACGAGACCGGCCGCCTCGAGTACCCGGCGTTCATCGAGACCGTCATGCGCCTCATGCCGATGTACTGGGTGCGCGTGGTGGGCGGGTCGCTCTACCTGACCGGCATGGTCCTCTTCGGCTACAACCTCTTCCGCACCTGGAAGTCGCGCCCGGCCGCCTACGAGGAGCCGGTGGTCCAGGCGGCGCCCCTCGCCGGCGACTACGAGGAGCTCACCGCGCCCCGCCCCGCCGGCGCACTGGCGCGGTTCACCCAGGCGGCGTGGCACCGCACGTGGGAGCGGCTGCCGCTGACGTTCACCGTGCTGACGGCGCTCGCGGTCGTCGTCGCGTCGCTCTTCGAGATCATCCCGACCTTCCTGATCAAGTCGAACGTGCCGACCATCGCGTCGGTCAAGCCGTACACGCCGCTCGAGCTGGCGGGACGGGACCTCTACATCCGCGAAGGGTGCTTCAACTGCCACTCGCAGATGATCCGGCCCCTTCGCTACGAGACCGACCGCTACGGCGAGTACTCCAAGCCGGGCGAGTTCGTCTACGACCATCCGTTCCTGTGGGGGTCTCGCCGCATCGGGCCCGACCTGGCGCGCGAGGGCGGCAAGTATCCCGACCTCTGGCACGTACGGCACATGCGACAATCCGCGGGACATCGTGGGGCAGTCCATCATGCCGAGCTACCCGTGGATGCTGACGAACCCACTGAACTTCGAGCAGATCCAGAGCCGGGTCGACGCGATGGTCATGCTCGGTGTGCCGTACGGCGACGCCGTCACCGACGCCCCGGCCATGGCGCGGGCGCAGGCCCAGACCATCGCGCAGTCCATCGCGTCGCAGGGCGGGCCGGCGGACCTCTCGGACAAGGAGATCGTGGCCATGGTCGCCTACCTCCAGCGGCTCGGGCGCGACGTGAGCGCCCCGACGGCGGCGAGCGCCGCGGGAGCGCCGTGACATGCGCCTCTCCGACATCATGAGCCACGCCGGGCTCTCGACCTACGCGGAAGTCGCGCTGGTCATCTTCATGCTCGCCTTCCTGCTGATCGCGGTCGGGGTCTTCGCCCCGTCGCGGAAGCGTGAGTTCGACGAGGCCAGCCGCATGCCGCTGGACGACGTCCACCCCCAGTCACCGCGCCAGAGCCGAGGAGATGCGTCATGAGCGCCTCGCACGACGAAGACCGGCTGCTCCATCACGACTACGACGGCATCCAGGAGTACGACAACCCGATGCCGCGGTGGTGGCTGTACATCTTCTGGGGCACGATCGTCTGGGCCGCGCTCTTCTGGTTCAACGTGCCCGGCGTCGGCGTCGGCGAGGGCCGCATCGCCGACTACGACGCCGCGGTGGCCGCCGCGAACGCCGCGCGCCCGCCGGAGCCCAGCTCCGCGCCCAGCGCCGACCAGCTCCTTGCGATGAGCAACGACCCGGCCGCGCTGGCGAGCGGCAAGACGGTGTTCGGCGCCTACTGCGTCGCCTGCCACGGACCCGACGGCGGCGGCGTCATCGGACCGAACCTTACGGACACGTTCTGGATACACGGTGGCAGCCCTGCGGCCGTGTATGCCACCGTCCACGACGGGGTGCTCGCCAAGGGCATGCCTGCGTGGGGCCAGAGCCTGAAGCCGGACGAAGTGACCGCGGTGGTGGCGTACGTCATCTCGCTGCAGGGCACCACGCCGGCGGCTCCCAAGCCGCCTGAGGGCACCGCGGACACCGCGGCCGCCGCCCCGGTGAACGGGAGCTAGGGAGAGAAGCGAAGGTCATGACCACGACCCCATCGTCGCATCCAAGCGCCCCCGGCCGCGTCCTCTCGACCCTCAACGAGGACGGGTCCCGGCGCTGGCTCCGCCCGAAGCTCTCCCCGGGGAGCTTCTGGCGGATCCGGCGGGTGGTGGCGTACGTCCTGATGGTCATCTTCTTCCTGATCCCGTACCTCAGGCTGAACGGCAAGCCGCTCGTCCTGCTCGACGTGCCGCACCGGCAGTTCACGCTGATCGGTTACACCTTCCTGCCGACCGACACGCTGCTCTTCATGCTCCTGCTGATGAGCATCGCGATCTCGATCTTCCTGCTCACGGCGCTCTTCGGGCGGGTCTGGTGCGGGTGGGCCTGCCCGCAGACGGTCTACATGGAGTTCCTCTTCCGGCCCATCGAGCGGTTCTTCGAGGGAGGCCGGAGCGGGTCGCTGGCCATGGACAAGGCGGGCGGCCTCACGGCCAGGCGGCTCGCCAAGAACGGCGTGTACCTCCTCCTGGCGCTCTTCCTGGCCCACACCTTCCTGGCCTACTTCGTCGGGATCGAGCAACTGGTGCACTGGGTGCAGCGCTCGCCGCTGGAGCACCCGACCTCGTTCCTGATCATGGCGGGCACGACGGCGCTCATCTTCTTCGACTTCGCCTATTTCCGCGAGCAGACCTGCCTGGTGGCCTGCCCCTACGGACGGCTGCAGTCGGTGCTGCTCGACCGGCAGTCGGTGATCGTCGGCTACGACCCCCTCCGCGGCGAGCCGCGCGCGCACCAGGTGAAGGACCGCCCGACGGGCGCCGGCGACTGCATCGATTGCGGCGCCTGCGTCCTCACCTGCCCCACCGGCATCGACATCCGCGACGGGCTGCAGATGGAGTGCATCCACTGCACCCAGTGCATCGACGCCTGCGACGCGATCATGGACAAGGTCGGGAAGCCGCGGGGCCTCATCCGCTACACCTCCCGCGACGAAGTCGAGGGCAAGCCGACCCGCCTCCTCCGCCCCCGCGTCATCCTCTACCCCGCCGCGCTTGTGGTCGCCGTGGGGCTGCTGGCGTTTAACCTCGGCACGAAGGCCGACACCGACGTCACCCTGCTCCGTGGCGCCGGGGCGCCCTTCACGCGGCAGCCCGACGGCAGCGTCGTCAACCAGGTCCGCGTCAAGATCACCAATCGGGACGCCGCCGAGCGCAGTTATCGGCTCGAGGTGTCCGGCGTGGAGGGGGCGTCGCTGATCGCGCCCCAGAACCCGGTGGCGGTGGCAGGGTCACGCACCGCCGAGACCAGCATCTTCGTGGTGGTCCCGGAGGACCGGTTCGAGGACGACCGTCTCCCCTCCGTGATCCGGGTGACCGACGGGGCGGGGTTCACCATCGACATCCCGTTCGAGTTGGTCGGCCCGGCGCGGGAGCACGACGACGGGGACGCCGAATGAACGCCGCACGGTGGTGGCCTGCCGCCCTCGTGGCGGTGCTCGTCGTCACGGTCGCCGCGAACTTCGCCCTCCTCTGGAAGGCCAACAGCGATCCGTCCTTCGCGGTCGAACCTGATTACTACCAGCGCGCCGTGCTGTGGGACTCCACCGTGGCCCGGCGTGCGCGGAGCGACGCCCTCCAATGGCGGGCCGCCGTCCGGATGGCATCGCCCGAGGGCGGCCAGGCGACCATCGTGGTGAACCTCACCACCGCCGATGGGCGCCCCGTGGATTCCGCCGACGTGCGCGTCGAAGCGAGTCACAACGCCGAGGGCGCCAACCTCCACGAGGCCCGGCTCCTCGCGACGGGACCGGGGCTCTACGCCGCCCGGATTCCCACCACCGCCCAGGGGCTCTGGCGCGTGGATCTCACCGCTTCGCGGGGCCCGGATCATTTCGTGCAGCGGACCACGGTGGACAACGGCGCGCCCGGGGCGCCATGACCGCGCTCGTCCTCTCCGTCCTTGGCGCCAGCCTGCTCGGCAGCCCGCACTGCGCGGCGATGTGCGGCGGATTCGTCTGCTTCTTCAGCGGACAGCAGGACGCACGGCCGAGCCGGCTGACGCACGCGGCCTATCACGCGGGCCGGCTGGTTTCCTATTCCTTGCTTGGACTCGCGGCGGGGATGGCGGGCGCGGGCTTCGACCTGGCCGGGCGGCTGGCTGGATTCCAGCGCCCCGCCGCCGTGGCCGCCGGGCTCCTGCTGATCCTGTGGGGGCTCGCGAAGCTCGCCGCCGCCGCCGGCATCGGACGGAGTGCCACCGCCGCGCCCGCCGGATTCCAGCGCCTCTTCACCCGCGCCATCGCCCGTCTGGCGGACAAACCGCCGATCGTCCGCGCGCTCTCCATCGGGCTCCTCACCGCGCTCCTCCCGTGCGGCTGGCTGTATGTGTTCGTGGCCACGGCGGCGAGCACCGGCTCGGGGCCGGAGGGCGCGCTCGTCATGGCCGCGTTCTGGGCGGGGACCGTTCCGGTGCTGGCGGGCGTGGGCGCGCTGGCGCAGCGCGCCGCCGGCCCGCTCCGTGCCCGGCTCCCGGTCCTCACCGCGGCGTTGCTCGTGGTGCTTGGCGTCCTGACCGTCGCGGGCAAGTTCCAGCCCGCCCACGCATCCCACTCGCCAGCCGCAGCGCATGACCACCATTAGCCCCCCGGACCGGGCACGGGCCGCCACCGCATGTGCGCACTGCGGGCTACCAGTGCCGACGGCGCTCCTCCGACCGGACGGGGAGCACTCCTTCTGCTGCGGCGGCTGCGCCACCGCGTATGCCATCATCCACGATGGCGGGCTCGACCGATACTACGACCTGCCGGAGCGGCGGTCCGCCGCCGTGGCGCCCAGCGGCAAGTCCTTCGAGGAGTTCGACCACCCTGCCTTCCACGCGCTGTACGTGCGCACCAGGCCCGACGGCACCGCGGAGACCGAGCTCTACCTCGACGGCGTGCATTGCGCCTCCTGCGTCTGGCTGGTGGAGCGCGTGCCGCTGCTGGTGCCCGGCGTCCTCCGCGCCGAGCTGGAGGTCGGCCGGGCGCTGGCGCACGTCGCGTGGAATCCCGCCTCCACCTCGCTCAGCGCCATCGCCCGCTTCCTCGACACCCTCGGCTACCGGCCACATCCCTTCCGCGCGCAGCGCGTGGAAGAGCGGCGCCGCGCGGAGGACCGGACCGCCATGCTCCGGATCGGCGTGGCGGGGGCGCTGGCCGGCAACGTGATGATGCTGGCCGTGGCGCTCTACAGCGGGTGGTTCGCCGGGATGGAGCCGGCCTTCGTGCGCTACTTCCGCTGGCTGAGCCTCCTCCTCACCGCCCCGGTCCTGATCTGGCCCGGCCGCGTCTTCTTCCAGGGCGCGCTCGCCTCCTTCCGCACCCGCCGGCTGCACATGGACCTGCCGATCGCCATCGCGCTCGGCGCCGGCTTCGTCCGCGGCACCATGAACACCGTCACCGATACCGGTCCGATCTACTTCGACGGCGTCGCCATGCTGGTGTTCCTGCTGCTGGTGGGCCGCTTCCTGCAGCAGCGGGCCCAGCGCTCGGCGACGGACGCCACGAGTCTCCTGCACGGGATCACCCCCTCCGTGGCGCGCATCGTGGAGGGCGAGGCGATCCGCGAGGTGCCCGCCGAGGCGCTCCTGCCGGGCGTGCTGGTCGAGGTGCGCGCCGGCGAGACCTTCCCGGCCGACGGGACGGTGGCGGAGGGAGCGTCCCGCGTGGACCTCTCACTCCTGACCGGCGAATCGCGGCCGGTCGCCGCCTTGCCGGGGGCGATGGTCTGGGCCGGCACCGTCAACCTGGCGGCGGCGCTCCGCGTGACGGTGACGCAGAGTGGCGAGGAGAGCCGCGTCGGCAGGCTCGTACGCGAGGTGGCGGCGGGCGCGAGCCGCCGCGCGCGCATCGTCCTGCTGGCCGACCGGCTGGCGGGGTGGTTCGTGGCGGTGGTCCTGCTCCTGGCCGCGCTGACCTGGTGGTATTGGCGGGGCGTCTCGCCCGAGGCGGCGCTGGACAACGCCATCGCCCTCCTCATCGTCACCTGCCCCTGCGCGTTGGCGCTCGCTACGCCGCTCGCAGTGACGGTTGCCATCGGGCGGGCGGCCCGGCGCGGCATCCTGATCCGCGGGGGAGACGCGCTCGAAGCGCTCGCCCGCCCGGCGACGATCTACCTCGACAAGACCGGCACCCTCACCGATGGCCGCTTCCGGATGACCGCGTGGAACGGGCCGGAGTCGGCCAGGCCGCTGGTCGTGGCGCTGGAGCGGCATTCGAGCCACCCCGTCGCCGCCGGCTTCCTCGAGGCCTGGCCCCGGCTCGACGCCCCGATGGCCGCCGCCGTGCGGCAGACCATGGGAGGTGGCATCGAGGGCCGGGTCGCCGGCCGCGAGGTGGTCGTGGGCTCGCCGGTGTTCGTCGGGTCGCGCGCCACCGGCGCTCCGCCGACTTCCGACCATACTTCCGCGGCCGACACCCCGGTCTGGGTGGCGGTGGACGGTGCGGTGGTGGCCGCCGCGTCGTTCGGCGACCCCCTCCGGGCGGAGGCGCCGGGCGTGGTCGCGCGGCTCCGGGAGCGGGGCTGGTCGGTGCGTCTCCTCTCGGGCGACGCACGCGACGTGGTGGAGGCGGTGGCGGGCCAGGTGGGCGTGGGCAGCGGTGACTGGCGCGGCGAGGTAACGCCGGAAGGGAAGCTCGAGGAGGTCGAGCGGGCTGCCAGACAGGGCGCCGTCGTCATGGTGGGCGACGGGGTCAACGATGCCGCCGCCATGGCGCGCGCCACGGTGGGTGTGGCGGTGCGGGGCGGCGCCGAGGCGTCGCTCGCGGTGGCGGACGTGTATCTCTCGCGGCCGGGGCTGTCCGCGCTGGACGAGCTGATGGAGGGGTCGGAGCGGACGCTTCGCGTGATCCGGCGGAACGTGGCGGTGTCGCTGGTCTACAACGTGGTGGGCGCCGCCCTGGCGATGGGTGGCTGGATCAACCCGCTCCTGGCGGCCATCCTGATGCCTGCGAGCTCCATCACGGTGGTGCTGGCGTCGTGGCGGAGCCGGACGTTCGAGGAGGGGGCTTGAGCGTCCTCTATGTGGTCCTGCCGATTGCGCTGCTGCTGCTGGCCGGGGCCATCGCGGCGTACGCCTGGGCCGCCCGGCGCGGGCAGTTCGACGACCTCACGACGCCCGCAGTGCGGGCGCTGCACGATGACGATCCGCCGCTGCCCCCACCTTCCGCTCGCTAGGCCCTGGCCGCGTCACGGGTACTGACGCTTCCATTTCGGAATTGCCCCGCCGACAAGTGCTCCCACCCCTCCGGCAAGGAAAGCGACCAAGAACGCGCCGGCCATGTATTGTCCGACTGAACCGTCGTCGCTGCCCCCGGCGTCGTCCATACCCTGGAATGAGGCTACAGCCAGCACTCCAAAGATGGCACCGAGCGATGCGCCTACGATCGCGCCCTCCGTTGAGGCACCACCGCGGATCCACAGCGTATCGATCGTCGAGATCGGAATCCGCCGCACCGCATTGTCCTCGGCGAAGTCGAGCGTGTCGTTTGATACCACACCGGCCCGCCCGGTTAGCCTCGCCATTCCCTCGGCGCTGATGCGAATCTGCTGGCCGGTGTTGAGCTTGGCGACGGCGCTGTCACGCTTGGCGGTGGAATCCTGCGCGGAAGCCGGCGCCGCAAGGCTGACCGAAACGATCGAAACAACGAGTGCCGCCAGCCAGATGGTGCGGATGATCGGATTCCTTCGGCTACTTGGTGAGCCTCTCGCGCGCCGCCAGGATGGCGTCGATCAGCGGCGCCGAGTCGTAGCGCACCGGGTCGGTGCACGGCAGCCCGGTTTCCTTCGCCGCCTTCGCGATCGCCGCCTTCGCCGCCGCGTCGTCGAGGTCGTAGGTGTTGAGCGAGATGCCGATCACCTTGGTGGGGTGCACCGCCGAGCCGATGTCCTCGTACCACCGGATGTAGTCGGTCAGCGGCGGGATCTTGACCCAGGCACCCGGCCGGTAGTCGCCGACGTGAACCCGGCTCGCCTGGTGGCACAAGATGAGGGCGTCGGGACAGGAGCCGTGCAACAGGCTCAGGGTGACCCCGGAGTAGCCGGGGTGGTTGATGCTCCCCTGCCCCTCCACCAGAACGATGTCCGCGTCCTTGCTCCCCTGCAGGACCAGCTGTTCCGCCGCGCCCCCGGTGAAATCGGACACCACGGCGTCCACGGAGATGCCCCACCCCTCGATCATGATTCCCGTCTGCCCCGTGGCCACGAAGGTGGTCCGCTGGCCGCGCGCCTTGAGTTCCTTCACGAGCTGGAGCTGGGCGGTCATCTTGCCGACGTTGCAGTCGGTGCCGACCGTCAGCACCACCAGCGCGTCCACCTCCTTGGCCCGGCCGCTGGAAACCGGAATGTCGGCCGGCGGCTTCCGCAGGTCGAGCAGCTTGGCCCCGCTGGCGCGGGCCTTTTCCACCAGCATCGGGTCGTCGGCCAGGAAGCTGTGCAGCCCGCTCCAGATGTCGCAGCCGGCGTCCAGCGCCTCGGCCAGCCAGGTCCGCCACTGCTCCGGCAGCCGCCCCCCCACCGGCGCGATGCCGATCAGCACGGCGTCGGGCTTCAGGGCCAGACCGTCGCGCATCGTCCCCACCACCGGAATGGCCCCGCCGTAGCCCAGGACGTCCTGCGCCGTCTTGCCGACCAGCTGGCTGTCCAGGACGGCGACGGTCCGGTCCGGCAGGTACCGGATGATCGAGTTGGCGGTCTTGGAGGTGAGGGGACCGAAGTCGCGGTCGGCCAGGACCAGGAAGCGTGGGGCGGTCATCGGAATGGGTGCTCGCTGGCGGGTTGAGGGGTCGCGGAATGTAGCCCCTTTCCGTCATTGCGAGGAGGCCCCGCACGGGCCGACGAAGCAATCTCGGGCGATCGGGCCCGAGATTGCTTCGGCCGCTGCGCGGCCTCGCAATGACAGAATGCTGGTCAGCTCTGGGTGTGGTCGTCCTTCTCGATTTCCAGGACTTCCGCCTCGTGGACGTCTTCCCCGCCCTTGCCGATCTGGCGCGTCTCCTTCGCGCCGCCGGCCCCGAGCAGGCCCATCTTGGCCTTGAGCTCGAGGAGCTGCTGGTCGGAACTGCCGTGGTACTCGAGCGCCTCGAACTGCTTCATGAGCTGGTCGCCGGAGAACTCCTCCTGCAGCTCCGCCGAGGCGAGGGCTTTCCGCTCCGCGTCCTCGATCTTCTCGGTCATCCGCTCGAACGACTCGAAGGCGCTCTTGTCCGACATGCCGGACATCGTCTCCTGGATCCGGTGCTGCGCCTCCGCCCGGCGGGCCCGCGCCACGAGGATGTTCTTCTTGCGCTTGGCCTCCTCGATCTTGTCGTTCAGCTGCCGGAGCGAGCCCTTGAGCGACTCCGTCTCCGCCTTGTGCTTGACCCACGTCTCGTGGAGCTGCTGGGCCCCCTGCAGGTGCTCGTTGTACCGGAGCAGCGCCTGCTTGGCGAGGTCGTCACGCCCCTCCTGCACGGCAAGCATGGCGCGCCGCTCCCAGTCCTCGGCCTGCTTGCGCATGGTCTCGGCGTCGGCCTGCAGCTTCTTCTCATCGGCGATGGCGCCGGCCACTTCCTGCTTGGCCTTGGCCAGGTTGCTCTTCATGTCGATGATGAGCTGGTTGAGCATCTTTTCCGGGTTTTCGGCCCGGCTGATCAGGTCGTTGATGTTCGACCGGAGCATGGTGGACAGGCGGTCAAAGATCCCCATCGTGCATCACCTTTCGCGGTAAGGCGCCAGAGCGCCCAAGTGGGTCGCCAGCGCCAGCGTGAGCGAATCGAAGCTGGCCTCGAACTCGCTGAAATCGAGATTTTCCAGTTCCAGGGTGTCCGTCAGCACGACGTGATTCCCCTCGACCCCGTAGGAGCCGTGCACCAGGTCGGCGGCGTTGTACTCCAGCAACTGCCGGAACAGCTCGGCACGCCGGGGCCCGTCGGCCGGCAGCTCCATGACCCGCACCCGCAGGATGAGGACCGGGGGCGCGAAGCTGACCACCACCTCCGCCTCTTCCGATGTCCGCACTTTCCAGAGCCCTTCCCCGAGCTCCTCGACGGTGCCCCCCCGCACTTCCATGCGGTCGAGGAAAGATTGTACGTCATCCCGTGTCAGCATTCGACCCCCTCTGCAAGAATCTAACCGCGGCCACCGGGCCGCCAAACGCTCTTCAACCGGGCGGGAGCTGCGCAGGCTCGTCGGCCCGCTGCCGGGCCAGGAGACGCTCCGTGAAGTCCACCCGCTCCTCGAGCTCGACCATCCGGTGGCGCATCTCGTCCATCTCCTCGAGCAATTCCGGCGGCACTTCCGCCGGCCCCACAGCGCCCTCCGTAATTCGCTGCGCCAGCGCCTTCCCCAGCGGACCGCGCAGGACGATGGAGCCGACCACGCCGCCGGTAACCAGGGCGGGAATCGCGAAGTCCTCCCCGATCACGACCGACAGCGCGATGAACGCGCCCAGGAGCACCACGCTAACGATGGTGACGGTGGTATAGAGCCCGACGTTGGATTCCCTCATGCCAACCGCTCCGGTTCACGGGCCTGCGCCAGCAGGCGCTCAGCGAAGTCGAGACGCTCCTCCAATTCGTGGACCCGATAGCTCAGTGCATCTACCTCCTGCAGCCGGGTATCCACGTCGGCGAGCCGGTCGGCGATCACTTCGCCGGTGACCTCGCCGATCGCGGCCTGCGGTCCGCGCTGCAGTGCACGGTGCCGCCGAATCCCCAGGACCACCATCGAGATCGCGCCCACGCTTGCCACCAGCGCCTCAGGATTTTCGCTGGCAAAGCTGCCGGCGACGATCATCGCGAAACCGGTGACTCCAAACTGGATGACGATATCCACCCCATCCAAGCCGACCATCCGGCGAATCCAGCTCACCGCCCCTCCTCGATTCGGGGGCTCTCCCGCCCCTGCGCGAGCAGCCGCTCCGCGAAGTCCAGCC
Source organism: uncultured Gemmatimonadales bacterium (assembly GCA_963777835.1). GTDB lineage: Bacteria > Gemmatimonadota > Gemmatimonadetes > Gemmatimonadales > GWC2-71-9 > SPDF01. The sequence continues at coordinate 1,072,704 of CAVZRK010000006.1, forward strand.
GCTCCTCGAGTTCCGCCATCCGTTGGTACACCAGGTCCGTCTCCCCCGTCACCGGCCGCGTCGCCTCGAGCGCCGTCAGGCGCGCCTCGATGTCGGCCGGCGGGGCGACCGATCCGCGAATCCGGTCGGCCCAAGCCCTGAGGACAGGCGTCATGGCCCCCCAAAAGGCCATGTTGATGAGGCCGATGGCGATCCAGAACCCGAAGCTCCCGATGCTGTCGCCCATCACTACATCCTGTCCCGCGGGACGGGCAACTGGACCGGCTCGCGCCCTTGCGCCAGCAACCGCTCGGCGAAGTCCAGTCGCTCCTCCAGCTCGTGGATCCGCTCGACCCGCTCCTCGAGCTCGGCGACCCGGCCCTGCAGTTCCTCGACAACCGGGAGGACGTGTGTGTCCACCTGCCCGCTCCCGCCCTCGATCCGGCGCGCCCACGCCTTCCCGAGCGGACCGCGGAGGATGATGACGCTCGCGATGGACAACATGAAGAACCCGCTGATGAAAATCGCCGCGACGTCTCCGGACCCCATGTGACCGCCTCGCCGCTAGTGGGGGAGCCGGGCCTGCTCGCGCTGCTGCGCGAGGAGTCGCTCCGTGAAGTCGATCCGCTCTTCCAGCTCGTGCAGCGTGCCTTGCCGCTGCTCGAGCTCCGCCACGCGCGCCCGCAGTTCCTCGACCTCGGCCGCCAGCGCCGGGTCAGGGGCCGAGCGGCCTTCCAGTCGGCGGGCCAGCGCCCGCACCAGCGGATACGTGATCAGGACGACCGCCGCAAAGAACCCCAGCGACGTGAGCACGAGGGCCGGCGGGCTCATGAACATCCACGGCGGCATGGGAATGTCGGGGATCGGCGGAATCGGCGCGATCACCTCGGTCTGCATCAGGACAGGCAGGGCGAGCATGGTCATCGAGCTCCTCCGGGCGGCAGTTCCGCGGCGTCGCGCTGCTGCGCGAGCAGCCGCTCGGCAAAATCCAGGCGTTCCTCGAGCTCCCCTACCCTGTCCCGGAGCTGATCCACTTCCTCCAGGAGGTGCGGGTCGGCGCCCTGCGCCGGTCCCTCGATCTTGCGCAGCATCGCCTTGCGGGCGGGCATGGCGAAGTAGAAGACCAGCGCCACGCCCGACCCGATGAGGGTCATGGCCATGATGAATTCCGGAGGTGACATGCGTCGCTCCGCTACGACGGGGGAAGCTGGGCGGCGTCGCGGCGCTCGGCCAGGAGCCGCTCGGTGAAGTCCACCCGCTCATGCAGTTCACTGACCTGGCTGCGGAGGTCGTCCAGCTCCGCCAGCACCTGCGGATCGGGAGGAGCCAGCTCATGCGTCTTGGCCCTGATCCGTTCGGCGTATGCCTTGCCGATGGGGCTGACGGAGAGGAGGAAAAGGGTCCCGCCCCCGAATATGAACGTGATTGCGAGTACGCCTTCCATGTCCACAGCCTTCTCCAGGGGTGAATAGTGGAAGTACGGCCCTATGTTTCAATTTGTTTCATCGTGCACGGACAGCAATAGTTAAACGCTTTTACCAGAACGCTTTATCTGGACCAGCCTCTCCTTCGCAAGTCGCCTCCCGGTCGGGGTGGCCGCCAAGCCACCTCCGGCCGTTTCCCGATATCGGACGTCCATCGACCGGCCAATCTCGCCCATCGTGTCGATCACCTCGTCGGCCGGGATCGGGAACTCGATGCCGGCCAGCGCCATCTCGATCGCGGCGAGCGCGATGGCCGCACCCGTCGCGTTCCGGAAGACGCACGGAATCTCGACGAGGCCGCCGAGCGGGTCGCACACCAGCCCAAGGGTGCCCTGCATTGCCAATGCGACGGCGTGCGCCGCCATCGTGGGCGATCCGCCCAGCACCTCCACTCCCGCCCCGGCGGCCATCGCCGCCGCCGCGCCCGTTTCGGCCTGGCACCCTCCCTCGGCCCCGCTGAGCGACGCCCGCGTGGCCACGACGGCACCGATCAGCCCCGCAGTGGCGAGGCCCCTGATCAGCTGCTCATCGGATATGTCGCCCCTTCCCGCGAGCCCGAGCAGGACGCCCGGCAGCACGCCGGCGCCGCCTGCGGTGGGCGCGGCCACGATGACACCCATCGCCGCGTTCACTTCCTGCACCGCCAGCGCGTTGGCCAGCACGTCGGTGAAGAGGGTGCCCGAGAGCGGGCCGGTCAGCCGGTTCAGCCTGGCGGCGTCGCCTCCGACCAGCCCGCTCACGCTGTGGAGGTCGCCGGGAAGCCCCCGCGCCACCGCGCCTCGCATGACAGTCAGTGCCCGGCCGAGGCCGGCCTCGAGTTCCGCACGAGTCCGCAATCCTTCGGCGGCTTCCTCTCGCAGCGCCAGTTCCCCGAGCGACCATCCTGCCGCGACCGCACGCGTCACCGCGTCGTTGAGCGACTCCATCAGCCGTCCACCCTTCCGATGGCGCGGACACTCTTCACCCGCGGCAACGCCAGCAGCGCCGCCAGCGCCTCCGCGCCGACCGGCTCGTCGAGTTCGTAGACGTGGATGGCGTTCCCGCCCTTCTGGCGGCGGGACACCTTGATCGTGGCGATGTTGCCTCCCTGCGCGGCCAGCGTGGTGGTGATGGCGGCGACCGCGCCCGGCTGGTCCACCGCGACGATGACGAGGGTCGGCAGCGTGCCGGCGATCTCGACGGGGAAGTCGTCGATGGCGGTGATCAGGATCCGCCCGGCGCCGATCGAGGAACCGACGACGGCCACCTGGCGCTCCCCCTGCCAGAGCGTCAGCCGCGCGGTGTTGGGGTGGTGGTCCCCGCGGAGCTTCGCGTTCTGGAAGGTGACCCCGAGGCCGGCCGACGCGGCCAGTTCGACGCTGTCGCGGAGCCGCTCGTCGTCGGGCCGGAACCCGAGCAGCCCGCCGGCGATGGCGCGGTCGGTGCCGTGGCCCTGGCCGGTGCGCGCGAACGACCCGTGCAGCTCGACGAGCGCCCGGTCGGGCTGGCCCCCGAGCAGTGCCCGCGCGAAGAGCCCGATACGGCAGGCCCCCGCCGTGTGAGACGACGAGGGCCCGACCATGACGGGTCCGATGATGTCCAGGAGTGAGATCATCTGTTCAGAGCAGTTCCACCTGCTGGATGTCGCCGAGGGACAGGGCGATTTCCGTGTCCTCGACCCCAATCGGCCGCAAGTAGACCTCGTGGGCCGCAATATGGGTGTCGAGCGAGGTCGGGACGCCCACCACCTCGGTCGCGCCGCCCAGGGTGATCCGGACGGGCTGCTCGTGGTCCCCTGCGTACCCCAGCAGGCTGACCACTTCTTCGTATTTCATCTTCGCCTCCGGGCCGGGGTCACCGTCAATGTAGGACCCCGGCCGGAGGCTCGCCAGCGGCGGGCCCCGCTAGGGCATGGGCGCCGGTGCCGACGCGGGCAGGTGTTCGTAGATGTACTCGGTCAGGAGCGTCCGGAGGTGCCGCGTCGTGTTCCCGCCGAAGATGCCGTGGTTGCGGTTCGGGTACGACATCATCGTGTACTGCTTGTTGGCCTTGACGAGGGCGTTCTGCAGCGCCTCGGTGTTCTGGTAGTGGACGTTGTCGTCGCCGGTGCCGTGGACCACCAGGAGATCGCCGGTGAGCTGGCCGGCGTAGGTCAGCGGCGAGCCGCGCTCGTACCCGGCCGCGTTCTCCTGCGGCAGGCCGTTGTACCGCTCGGTGTAGATGTTGTCGTAATACTTCCAGTGGGTCACCGGGGCCACGGCAACTCCCATGCGGTACACGTCGTTGGCCTGGAAGAGGGTGTTGAGGGTCATGAAGCCGCCGTAGCTCCAGCCCCAGATGCCCATCCGGGTGGAGTCCACGTAGCCCCAGCGACCGATGGCCCGTGCGGCGGCCGCCTGGTCCTGGGTCTCGATGACGCCCATCTGGCCGTAGATGACCTTGCGGAAGTCCCGACCGCGCGCGCCGGTGCCCCGGTTGTCCACGCTGGCCACGAGATACCCCTGCTGGGTCAGCATGGCGTGCCAGAGCCAGGTGCTCCCGCCCCAGCTGTCCATGACCGTCTGGGATCCCGGTCCGCCGTACACGTAGAAGAGCACCGGGTACTTGCGCTTCGGGTCGAACCCCGGCGGCTTCATGATCCAGCCGTTGAGCGACACCCCGCCGCCGATGTCCACGGAGAAGAACTCGGCGGGACCGGTCCGCAGCGCGGCGACCCGCTCCTTCAACTGGGTGTTCGCCACCAGCACACGCAGCGACTGGTGCGAGGGCAGCGCCACCAGTTCGGTGGTCCAGGGCTTCCCGAACGACGACCAGTTGTGGAGCGCGTACGCGGCGTTGGGAGACATGTTGTACGCGTGCACCCCAGCCTGTCCCGCGGGGGTCAGGCGCACCGGCCGGCCGGTGCCGTCCAGCCGCGCGCGGTAGAGGTACCGCTGCGACGGATTCTCCGGCGAGGCACTGAAGTAGAGCCAGCCCCCCTTGGTGTCCACCGACGAGACGCCGAGGACGTCGAAGGCGCCCGGCGTCAGCAGTCGGACGTCGGAGCCGTCGCGGGACACGGAATAGGCGTGGTTCCATCCGTCCCGCTCGCTGGTCCACAGGAAGCGCTTGCCGCCGTCCAGCCAGGTCAGGTCGTCCACCGTCTCGACCCAGGTGCTGTCCTGGTCCACGAAGACCGTCCGGACGGCGCCCGTACCGGCGTTGGCGATGAGGAACTCGTTGGTGTTCTGGAGGCGGTTGAGCCGCTGGACCCACACCTCGGTCGAGTTGTTCGCCCAGTCCATGCGCGCGAGGTAGTTGTTGCGCGCGTCGCCGGGGATCTGGAGCCAGAGGGTGGCGCCCCCCGTCGCGGCCACGACGCCGACGCGCGCGGCGGAATTGGCCTGCCCCGCCTTCGGGTACTGGACCGGCTTGTTGAACGAGTAGAGCGAGTCGGTGTTGTCGATGATGTCGAAATCCCGCACCTCGTCGGCGTTGAGCTGCCAGTAGGCGATCGACGCGCCGTCGGGGCTCCAGCGCCAGCCGTCCCGCAGGCCGAGTTCCTCCTCGTACACCCAGTCGAAGGTGCCGTTGATCATGGTGCGCGAGCCGTCCATGGTCAGTTGCGTGATGGCGCCCGAAGCGAGATCCTCGACGTAGAGGTTGTTCTCGCGGACGTAGCCCGCGCGCCGGCCGTCGGGAGAGAACTTCGCGAACATGAGGGTCGAGGGCTGCGCCGGCCCGCCGAGCTTGTGGAGCCGGCCGCTGGCACGCTCGAAGGCCCAGTAGTCGCCGCGGGAGTTGGTGCGCCAGACCGGCTTCGAATTGGTGAAGATGAGCACCGTGCCGAGGTCGGGCGACCAGCTGTACTCCTCGATGTCGAGGGGGACGGTGTCGCCCGCGGGCACGAGCGCGGTGGCGCTGACCAGGACGGAGCGGGCGCCGGTGCGGGTGTCATAGCGGACGATGTCCCGGCCCTTGCCGGAGTCGGCGGGGGCCTCGAGCGTCGTGTAGGCCGACCCGTCGCCGAGCCAGCGCGAGGGCCCGAAGGACTGCGCCCGGAAATCCGGCGAGGCGAAGATCCGGTCCACCGTGAGGACGGCGGGGTCGGCCGGGGGCGCCTGCGGCGCCTGGGCCTCGACGGCCGCGGAGCCAAGGACGAGAACCGTGACGAACGGCACGAGCGTTGTGTGGATGTTCACGGGGCACCTGGACATGAAGTGGAGTGCATGAAGCCGCCTCGGAATTTTCACTCTGGGTGACCGGTCCGGCTACCGCTCGCGGAGCACCCGCGCGAGGAACCGCCCAGTCTCGCTGTCGCGGACCCCGGCCACCTGTTCCGGCGTCCCCTCGGCCACGACGAGCCCGCCCCGGTCCCCTCCCTCGGGGCCGAGGTCGACGATCCAGTCGGCCGTCTTGAGCACGTCGAGGTTGTGCTCGATGACGACGACGCTGTTCCCCTTGTCCACCAGCCGGTGCAGCACCTCGAGCAGCAGCCGCACGTCCTCGAAGTGCAGCCCGGTGGTCGGCTCGTCGAGGATGTACATGCGTACGCCCGGTGTCGCGCTTGGCAAGCTCGGTGGCGAGCTTGACCCGCTGCGCCTCGCCGCCGGAGAGGGTGGTGGCCGCCTGGCCGAGGTGGATGTAGCCCAGCCCGACGTCGTTGAGCAGCTCCAGCTTGTCGGCGATCCGGCGCTGGCTCTCGAAGAAGTCGAGCCCCTCCGCCACCGTGAGGTCGAGCACCTCGGCGATGCTCCGGCCGCGGTAGCGCACCTCGAGCGTCTCCCGGTTGTACCGGCGCCCCTTGCACACCTCGCAGGGCACGTAGACGTCGGGAAGGAAGTGCATCTCGATCTTGACGAGCCCGTCGCCCTGGCAGGATTCGCAGCGCCCGCCCTTCACGTTGAAGGAGAAGCGTCCGGGGCCGTACCCGCGGATCTTCGCCTCGGGGAGCTGGGTGAAGAGCTCGCGGATCGGCGTGAAGAGCCCGGTGTAGGTGGCCGGGTTGGACCGGGGCGTCCGCCCGATCGGGCTCTGGTCGATCTCGATGACCTTGTCGATCTGGTCGAACCCCTCGATCCGGTCGTGCTCGCCGGGCACCACCCGCGCCCGGTAGAAGTGCCGGGCCATCGAGCGGTAGAGGATGTCGGTCACGAGGCTCGACTTGCCGGACCCCGACACGCCGGTGACCGCCACGAAGAGGCCGAGCGGAAGCTCCACCGTGAGGTCGCGAAGGTTGTTGGCGCGCGCCCCCACGATGCGCAGCCGCTTCCGGGGGTCCGCCTCCCGGCGCACCGCCGGCACGGGAATGCGGAGCTCACGACGGAGATACCGGGCCGTGAGCGAGGTCGGATGGGCCAGCACCTCGTCCACCGTGCCCTCCGCCATCACCTCGCCGCCGAAGCGCCCGGCGCGGGGGCCGAGGTCGATGACGTGGTCTGCGGCGCGGATGGTCTCCTCGTCGTGTTCCACCACGATGACGGTGTTGCCGAGGTCTCGCAGGCCGCGCAGGGTGCCGAGCAGGCGCTCGTTGTCGCGCTGGTGCAGCCCGATGCTCGGCTCGTCGAGGATGTAGAGGACGCCCACCAGGCGGGAGCCGATCTGCGTGGCCAGCCGGATCCGCTGCGCCTCCCCGCCGGAGAGTGACCCGGCGGCACGGCCGAGCGTGAGGTACTCCAGCCCGACGTCGCGGAGGAAGCGGAGCCGGTCGCCCACCTCCTTGAGGATCGGGCCGGCGATGTCGGGATCGAGGCCCGATTTGCCGGGGGCGCGGAGGGGCAGGCCCTCGAAGAACTCGACCGCCTTCTCGACGGAAAGGTCCACGACGTCGCCGATACTCTTCCCCTGGACCAGCACGGCGAGACTCTCCGGCTTGAGCCGGCGCCCCGCGCAGGCCGGGCAGGGCTGCTCCACCATGTACTCCTCGAGGGCGGTCCGCGCGGCGTCGCTGGCCGTTTCGCGATACCGGCGCTCGACGTTGAGGAGCACGCCCTCCCACTCGCTCTCGTAGTCGCCCTTCGACGAACCGCGCCCCTCCACCTGGAACTTGAACTTCCGGCCTGGGAGCCCGAACAGCAGCCCCTCGCGGGCTGCCTCGCTGTGCGCGCTCCAGGGCGCGGCCAGGTCGAACTTGAGCGCCTTGGCCAGGGTCGGGAGGACCACCTTCCGGAGATACCCGGTCGGCTCCCCCCACGGGAGGATGACGCCTTCGAGAATCGAAATTCGCGGATCGCCGAGAATCAGCTCCGGCGTGACCGTCCTCCGGGTGCCGAGTCCGTGGCAGTCCGCGCAGACGCCGAACGGTGAATTGAACGAAAACTGTCTCGGCTCCAGCTCGGGCATGGACAGCCCGCAGGTTGGGCAGGCGAATCGCTCGGAGAACGTCACCGTCGTGGTCCTGCCCCCCTGCCCCCCTGCCCCGCTGCCCTGCCGGATCACTTCCACGACCCCATCCGCCACCTTCAGCGCCGTCTCGATCGAGTCGTTGAGGCGCCCGCGGTCCGCCGCCCGGACGACCAGCCGGTCCACCACCACGGCGACGTCGTGGTTCTGGCGCCGGTTGAGCTTGGGCATCGCGGCCAGGTCGTAGGTTTCGCCGTCCACCCGGGCGCGGACGAACCCGCGCTTCTGGATGTCCTCGAAGAGGTCCCGAAACTCACCCTTCCGGCCCCGGACCAGCGGCGCGAGCACCTCGATGCGCGTCCCTTCCGGCCAGGCGAGCACGGCGTCCGTGATCTGGCTGGCGCTCTGGCGCTCCACCGGGCTGCCGTCGTTGGGGCAATGGGGGACGCCGGCCCGGGCCCAGAGGAGCCGGAGATAGTCGTACATCTCCGTGACGGTGCCGACGGTGGACCGCGGATTGTGGCCGGTGGATTTCTGCTCGATGGAGATGGCGGGGGAAAGGCCCTCGATGACGTCCACGTCGGGCTTTTCCATCAGCCCGAGGAACTGCCGGGCGTAGGCCGACAGCGACTCGACGTAGCGCCGCTGCCCCTCGGCGTAGATCGTGTCGAAGGCGAGCGAGGACTTGCCCGAGCCGGAGAGCCCCGTGATGACCGTGAGGCGGTTCCGGGGGATGGTGACGGAGATGCCCTTGAGGTTGTGCTCGCGGGCGCCCCGGACCACCAGGAATTCTTCTGCCATAGCCGTGGAGGATACCCCGGAACGCCACCGGGATTCAACTCTCCTGCTGGGATGCCGAAAGGCCGGCCGTTCCCTTTTGCGCTGCCCCTAGGCACTTTTCCTCATTCCGGGGTTCGTGAACCCCTTCCCGCTTCCCCGCTTCCCCGCCTTCAATGCGCCGTTCGAGACACAGCAGAACCAGTGGTCGCCAGCAGGCCCTGGGAGACCTCTTCGCCCCCGACACACTCGAGGGCGATCCGACGCCCCGGTCGGCGGACGCCAGCTTTCCCCTGCGCCCGTTCGCCGCGGAAATCCCGCAGGCCACCGGGCTGGACCCCCACGCCGAGGCACCGGAGACCGCGGCGGAGCGCCTCCTGCGCCTGGCCCGCGAGTCCGCGGGCAAGGGCCGCCGTGCCGAAGCGGAGGAGCTCTTCCGGGAGCTCCTGGAACTCGAGCCGGGTCACCTGGCTGGCCGGACGGAAGTTGCGCGGCTCCACGAACGCCATGGCGTCGAGGACGAGGCCTACCGCCACCTGAGCGAGGCGGTGCGGCTCTGCCCCGATCAGGCCGAGCCGCTGGTCGCTCGGGGCGCCTTTCTCGCCCGGCTCAAGCGCCATCCGGAAGCGGAGGCGGACCTGCACCGAGCGCTGCGCCTTGCCCCGGACGACGCCGACGCCCATTTCGAGCTGGGATTCGCGCTGTGGCGGAAGGGCGTTGCGCTGGAGGCGGCGGAGCACCTCCGGCGCGCCGCGGAGCTGGCGCCCGGGCGGGCCGACGCCGAGCACTACCTCGGGGAGGCGCTGCACCAACTGGGGGACGACGTCGGGGCACTGGCCGCGCTCGAGCGCGCGGCGGCGCTCGATCCGGGCAATCCCAAGTCGTTTCAGTTGATGGGGCGGGTGCTCGACCGGCTGGGGCGTCCGGAGGAGGCTCGCGAAAAGTACCGCCGGGCCCGCGAGGCGGCTCCGCGGTGATCGAGGTCGTCGTGGAAGACCTCGCGTTCATGCCCGTGGACGCCGTCCTGCGCCCGGCCAGCGACACCCTCGACCCGGTCGCCTCCGTTTCGAGCCGGATGGACCAGTTGGCCGGCCCCGCGTTCGCCGAGGAACGTCGTGTCCAGTCGGCCATGGAAATCGGCTCGGCGGTGGTGACGGGCTCCGGCGACCTCGCCGCCCAGTTCGTGATCCACACCGTCATCCGCGGAGACCAGGCGAACGCCACCCGCGACACCGTCCGGCGTGCGCTCACCTCGGCCTGGCAGCGCGCGGCGGCGTGGGGCCTGGACCGGATTGCCGGCCCGCCGATCGGCGCCGGCGCCGGCCAGCTCGGGCTGGCGGACGCGGCGGCGTTGATGGCGGAAACGTTCGCCATGCACTGCCGGAGCGGGCAACCGCCCACGTCGCTCCAGATCGTCGCGGAGCGCGACGAGGAACGCGAGATCATCGAGGCCGCCATCCAGCGGGTGGGACGCTGAAGCGGAAGTACCTCGCCGCCCTGCTGGTGTCGGCCTGGGTCTTCGCGCTCGGCTGGCTCGTGCTGCGCGAGTATCGCCAGGAGCCGGGGGAGGAGTCCTCCGCAACCACGACCGTGCGGCTGCCGCCGACGACCACCTTCTACGCCCTCCAGGCCGGCGACGCGCAGGTGGGGTTCCGGTCCGTCTCCACCGACACCCTGGCGAACGGTATCCGGGTGACTTCCCGCTTCGACGCGGATGTCCCCGTCCCGGTCGTGCCCCGGAGGGTCTTGACGACCACCGAGGCGTTGTATGACCGCGGGCTCAGCCTGGTCGGGTTTACCACTTCGGTGAGCGGCGAGGCGGGTCAGCAGTCGCTCGTAGCCACGGTGCAGGACGACAGCGTGCTGTCGGTGGTCATCACTGGACGGGGGCAGCCGCGGCCCGACACCGTGGAGGTCAGGCTGCCTGCCGGCGTCCTCCTGCCCGACGCCGTCCCGATCGGACTCGCCTCGCGCGGCGGCCTCAAGGCAGGGACGAACACCTCCGTACCCGTCCTCGATCCGGTCGAATTGACGGTCAGCACTTGGGACATCCGGATCGGCGCCGAGAGCACCATCGTGGTGGCCGACAGCGCGGTGATGGACTCCGCGTCGGGCCGGTGGAACCCTTCCGGGCTCGACACCCTCCAGGCCCTCCGGGCCGTTTGGGTGGAGTACGGGATGCCGGTCCGGGCGTGGATCGACGTCGGGGGCGCAGTGATCGTGAGAGAGACGCCCCTCGGACTCACCGAACGGCGCGGGCCATACGAGATCGTCAATTCGGGGTATGTGCGACGCCGTCCGCGCAACGTGCAGGCGGCGCCGCTCGAAGTCTCGACGCCGGAGCCGGTGGACGGGGCGCCCAGGCGTGTAGCGCTCGGCGCCGTGGACCTGCGGCTCGCGGCACCGAAACTCGTCACGCCCTGGCAGGATGTCGTGCAGGGCGGACTCGCCTCACGGGCGGGCTCGCCCGCCGTGAACCGGGCGTCGACGCCGCTGCCCGATTCCGTGGCGGCACGATTGCCGACCGGCCCCCTTCCGGCCCGGATCGTGGTGGACACTCGCCGCATTGCGGGCAGCGACACGGCGGGCCCGGCGGACCAGGTGCGGCGGCTCGCGGCCTGGGTGGCGGCGAGCATCCAGGCGGGCCGGCCGAACCTCGGAGGGCCGCTCCAGACGCTGCTCGAGCGGCGCGGCGACAGCTCCGACCGCGCCGCGCTGTTCGTCGCGATGGCGCAGTCCCTCGGGATTCCCGCGCGGCAGGTCGTCGGGCTGCTCTCCAACGGCGGCCCGCTCCGGTACCGGGCGTGGGCGGAGGTCTGGCTCGGCGCCTGGATGCCTGTCGACCCGACCCTCGGTCAGGCGCCGGCGGACGCAGGGCACTTCCGGCTCCTGATCGACGCCTCTTCCCGCCCCACGACCGTCATTCCCATGCTCGGGGCGGTACGCCCCGCGATCACTACCACACCGACGGCCCCATGATCCAGCTGCGTGACCTCTCCAAGAACTACGGCCGCTTCACCGCGGTGGACCGCCTCACGCTCGAGGTCCCGAAGGGCGAGTTATTCGGATTTCTTGGGCCGAACGGCGCGGGAAAGACGACCACGCTCCGGATGATCGCCGGCATCCTGCAGCCGACCGGCGGCTCCGTGACGATCGGCGGCGAGGACATCCACCGGGACCCCGAGGCGGCGAAGGCCAAGCTGGGATTCGTCCCCGACCGCCCGTACGTGTACGAGAAGCTCACCGGGGCGGAGTTCCTGCGGTTCGTGGCGGCGCTGTACGGGCAGGAGGGGGCCGCCGTGGAGCGGCGAATGGACGAACTGCTCGAGCTGTTTGAGCTGACACCGTGGAAGGACGAACTCACCGAGTCATACAGCCACGGCATGCGGCAGAAGCTGCTGATCTCGAGCGCCCTGGTCCACCGGCCGGAGGTGGTGGTGGTGGACGAGCCGATGGTCGGTCTCGACCCGAAGAGCGCCCGGACGCTCAAGGACCTCCTGCGCGCGTTCGTCGCCCGAGGCGGGACGGTCCTCATGAGCACGCACACCCTGGAGGTGGCCGAGGCGATGTGCGACCGCATCGCGATCATCCACCACGGGCGCCTCGCGGCGTCGGGTACGATGGAGGATCTCCGCCGGGAGACGGCCTCCGAGGGGATGACGCTCGAGCGGCTGTTCCTCAAGCTCACCGGCGGCGAGGTGCCCAGCTCCCTTTCGGGGATGTTCGATGACTGAGTCGGCGGCGGCGACGACGAGGCCGGGCCCCCCACCGCAGCCGGGGCTCTGGACACTGTTGTCGCCCAAGTGGCGAACGGCGATGGCCCGGGTGCGCCAGGAGCGCTCCGGGGCCGGGCTGCGGCTGTTGCTGCTCGCGCTGGTCGGCTTCGGCTTCTGGTCGGCGGTGTTCGGCGTCTCGTACCGGGTGCTGAAGTACTTCCAGGGGGTCCCGGAAATCGGCACCCTGGTGGCGACGAAGCTCCTGGCGGTGCTGCTGCTCACGTTCCTCGGTGTGCTGCTCCTGTCGAACATCATCACCGCGCTCTCCACATTCTTCCTGGCGTCGGACCTCGACCTGGTGGTGGCCGCGCCGGTGGACTGGCTCCGGGTGTACCTCTCCAAGCTGGCGGAGACGACGGTCCATTCCTCCTGGATGGTGGCGCTGGTGGCGGTGCCGATCTTCACCGCCTATGGGATGGTGTTCGACGGGGGGGCGCTGTATCCGCTGATCGTCATTTCCGCGCTGATCCCCTTCCTCGTCATGCCGGCGGTGCTGGGCACGCTCCTCACCCTCCTCCTGGTGAACATCTTCCCGGCCCGGAAGACCCGCGACCTGCTCACGCTGGTGGCGGTCGGCGCGGTGGGCGGCGTGGTGCTCCTCCTGCGGCTCATCCGGCCGGAGCAGCTGGCGCGACCGGAAGGATTTCGCAACCTGCTCGACTACTTCTCGATGCTGCAGGGGCCGACGAACCCGTTCCTTCCGAGCGAATGGGCGGCGGACATGGTGATGAACTGGCTGCTCCGCATCGGCGACCCGCTGCCCATCCTGCTCCTCTGGACCACGGCCGGGGTGCTCGGCGTGGTCGGCTCGGCGCTGCACCAGCGGTACTACCTGTCGGGATACAGCAAGGCGCAGGAGGGGAAGGACACCTTCGTGCGTGGGGGAGCCTGGGAGCGCGCCCTGGCGCCGTTCCTCCGCACGGCGGGCCCGGCGCGGCGGGAGTTCATCCTCAAGGACCTCCGGCTCTTCTTCCGCGACACCACGCAGTGGAGCCAGCTCATCCTGCTGGCGGTGCTGCTGGCGGTGTACGTCTTCAACATCCAGACGCTGCAGCTCTTCTCGGGCGAGCAGGTGCCGGTCTTCTTCGTGACCCTCGTGGTGTTCCTCAACCAGGGGCTGGCGGGGTTCGTGCTCGCGGCCATCGCGGCGCGGTTCATCTTCCCCGCCATCTCGCTCGAGGGGCGCGAGCTCTGGCTGCTCAAGTCGAGCCCGCTCGACCTGCGCGCCATGTTCTGGAGCAAGTATTTCATCGGGACGCTTCCGCTCATGGTGGTGGCGCTCACGCTGACCATCGTGACCAACACCCTCCTGCAGGCCAGCGCCTTCATCATGCTGATGAGCGTGCTCACGATCACGATGTACACCCTCGCCGCCAGCGCCCTGGCCCTCGGGCTGGGGGCGCTCTTCCCGCAGTTCGGCACCGAGAACGCGGCGCAGATCCCGACCAGCTTCGGCGGACTGGTCTTCATGATGTCCAGCCTGAGCCTCCTGGCGCTGGTCATCGTCATCGAGGCGATGCCGGTCGCCAGCTACCTGCGCGCCATCGCCGCCGGCGGCGACCCGGGCTGGAGCACCGAGGTCGTGGTCAGCATGCTCGTGGTGGCCGCGCTCTGCGCCGCCTCCACGATTCTCCCGCTCCGCATCGGGCTCCGCCGGCTGCAGGAGCTCGAACTCTAGCCCCACCCCGCAGATTCGCGGTACCGATCCCGACAATCTCCACTCCTACCTTGGGCGCGCCGTCACACTGGCGCTCGCAATGGGCGCCCGCCCATTCCCCAAGGAGGCCCCATGTTCCCCAGGCGAAAGCTGGCCGCGCTCGCGCTGCTGGCCGCGGCGGTCGGCTGCACCGACCACGACCCACCCTCACCCACCGGGCCCGACGGAGCCGGCGCGGGGCCGGAAACGGTCGCGCCCGCCCCTGGCGGGTCCGCCGAGGCGAACCGGCTCGAGCGACAGGCCCGGCGTCTTGCGCGCGCGCTCGACGACCCGGACTTTCGGCAGTACCTCCGGGCCCAGCTGCAGGAGTCCCCGGTCGTGGAGCACAAGCTCCACTTTCAGCGGCTGCTCTCCAGGAATGGTGGGCGCGCTCTCGGCGCGATGTCCAAGGCCGACGGCGAGGCGGAATCCGTCGTCATGTCCGAGGCGACGGCCGGCCTCACCGCGGAGCTCTACTTCCCGGTCCCGGGTCACCTCGAGCGGTGGGACGGCGGCACGAACCTGCTGGTGGCCACCGCCATCGGTGACCGGGATGTCCCGGTCGCCTACGACACGCGCGGCAGGCGCGTGCTGCTCGACCCGGCGCGCCCGCCCGACATCCCCGTGCTGGCGCTGGTCCCGCTGGAAACGGACTTCGATGCCCCCTCGGGCCCGCAGGGCGCCATCTGCGACCTGCTCACCTGCGGCGGGGACGGCACCGGCCAGGGTGGAGGGGGCGGGAGCGGGACTGGGGGAACGGGGGGCACCTTCAGTCCGCCGGGCCAGTCGCTCTACCTGACGAAAGCCCAGTTTGTGGACACGTTTGAGGGTTGGTTGAAGGGCAATCCCGAGTTTGAGCTGCATGTGCTCGGACCGATGAGCTCGACCGACACGGCGACCATGGTGTCCTTCCAGTGCGTCGGGGAACATGCGCCGGCGGGATATCAGTGGGACATGAATAGCACGAGCTGGAGCAGCACAGCCGGCGTCAAGGTGTTCACCCAGGCGCAGATGGACGCCATGAACCTGGCATTCCCCGGCAAGTCCTACCTCATCCTCGCGCTGGAGGACGACGACACCGCCTGTGAAATCAAGACCGACGAAGACCGCTTCGGCGCCGCCCTGGAAGCGCTCAAGAGCGCGTACCAGAGCTACATCGGCCTCAAGGACGTCAAGGTCGTGACCCCGGGCGGCATCGTCCGGATCGTCGTGGCCGCCAAGAGCGGGGCGAATCTCATCACCGCCATCGCGAACCTGATCAAGACCAACGACGACCTGATCGGGATCGCGATGGCGGATTCGGTGCTCGGCAGGACCAGCCCGGTAGGCCACTGGGCGGTGATGCAGGGAAAGACGAAGGTCAACGGCTGGCTCAATCTCGAAATGCGATGACCACTGACGGCGGGGGAGGACCCTCCCCCGCCCCACCCATGGAGTGCAGATGACCCGATCGAGGCGGTGGAGAACATTGCTCGTGTGGACCTTCGTGGCGGCGATGAGCCTCGCACACGGGCTCGCTGCGCAGGAGCGGGCCTGGCAGCTGTCGGCAGGCGCGGGCCAGACCTGGTTCAGCGGGGGAATGATCGACACGACGAGCGCGGACCTGAGCTACACCCTGAGCCCGACGGTCACCTGGGCAGTCACCGCCGACCACACGGTCGGCGACTTCCGGCTCGGAATCGGGCTCTCCTACCTCTCGGCGAACTTCATGCTTCGGGGGCCAGACGTGGAACTGGTGGACCGGACGCTGGACGTCCGGGAGTGGGGCATTTCCGCACTCGTGACCGTGCGGGTGCTACGGGTAGGAAAGGGAGGCGCCGGCTTCAGCCTGTCGGCCGGGCCGGCGCTCGGGCTCTGGACCATCACCGGCCTGGACAGCCGGACGACCATCGGCGGCATCGCGGCGCTCCAGTTCGCCGCGCCGATTTCGGAGAGCTGGCGGCTGGTCGCCTCGGGAGGGGGCTCCGTCTCGGAATCACCCTTCGAGGCGACCGACCTCCCCGCCGAGTTCGAGCCATCCACCCTCTGGGGTGGACAGGTCGGGCTCGGCGTGCAGTACGCCTTCTAGCTTCAGGACTTCGGGTCGAGCGCCTGCCCCACCACCAGCGCCACGTGCTGGCGGTGCGCCCGCGTCTCGGCGTCCCCGACCGGCGTGGCTACCTGGGCCTGGATCTTCTTCAGGCTGGCCACCGCCGCGGACTTCGAGACGTGGTCGTACGTGGCGGCGCCCGGGCCGCGCAGCATGGCCGCCAGCTGGGTCACGTACTCGAGCTGCAGGTTCTGCCGGATGGTGTTGACGTTGCCGCGAGCGTCGGCCGCAAAGACCGCGTCCGTCAGGTCCGACATCATCTGGGCCACCGAGTACTGATTGCCGTAGAGCCGTGAATCGGTGAGCCGCGCCTGGGTGGGCGGCGCCAGGAGGAACATCAGCACCCCCCGCTGCGCCGCCAGCACCCGGGCGTGCAGCGCGGGCTGGCCGGGGCCGCTGAAGCCGCGGCGGGGCTGCTGGAGCTCAGCCAGCAATGCCGGCGATGCGTTCCACGCGTCCGGCGCAAAGAACTCGGTCCGGAGCAGCTGCATGGCCCGCTGCTGCTCGGCGAGCGGCACCGGCATGAACGGTGCCGTCGCGCCGGGCTGGCCGTCCACCGCGCGGCTCACATAGACGCCGCCGATGTAGCGCGACGCCACGACCGCGGCGTTCGCCTTATCCCCCGTCACCATGAGGTACGCGGTGCGCAGCGTAGCGTAGTCCTGACCAGGCTTCGGATACCGGCCCCCGATATGCGCCAGCAACGTATCATCGAGGGTGAACCGCCCAGCGGCCCACGTCAGTGCGTCGCTGCTGAGGTCCCCGACCATCACGCGCGGGTCGATGCCGCCGGAGGGCGAGCGCATGTCGTCGGCGTCGTTGCCGAACGCGAGGTCTGGTTCCGTGGACCGGTTGAGCAGCGCCGTCGTCCGGGCCGTCTCGGCCGAGGCATCGGCGAGCGACGGACGGTAGGCGAACTCGATAGCCCAGCGGTCATACGGCCCGGGCCGTGTGTCGAAGGGCACGGTCTTCCGCGCGCCCGGCTGGGACAGGTTCACCGCGTGGTAATCCATGACCGACCCGGAGACGCCGCGGCTGGCCACGAGGGCAGAATCCTGGAGCTGGGCCGGCGACAGCATCTGGCTCGCCTTCATGTTGTGATTGAGTCCAAGCGTGTGCCCCACCTCGTGCAGGACGAGGCTGATGACGGCCTGCTGGACGAACGCGTTGACCTCGGCGTCCGAGGCGCCCTCCAGTTGCAGCGCCGCCACCCCAAGAAGTGTCTGCTGCTGCATCAGGGACTGGGCGGCGCAGCCGTCCGTGGCCGACTGGTCCGAGGACAGCGCCATGCTCTGACCGGCGACGTCGAACAACTCGGACTGCAGCAGCCGATTGGTGACGAAGATGAACTCCAGCATGATGTCCGCGCCCAGGATCTGGCCGGTCCGCGGATTCGTGAAGCTCGGTCCGTACCCGCCGAATGGCGGAGTCGGCGACGCCGTCCACCGGAGGACGTTGTACCGCAGGTCGCCGGCGTCCCACGTGGCGGTGTCGGGCTGTTCCTTGACCACCACGGCGTTGGTGAAGCCCGCGGTCTCGAAGGCCTCGTTCCAGCGCAGGACGCCCTCGCGAATGGCGGGCCGGAGCTCGACCGGTGTCGTGTTCTCGATCCAGAAGGTGATCGGCTCCACCGGATCGGAGCGCGCGGCGCCCGGATTCTGCTTGACCAGGTTCCAGCGCGTGACCATGTCACGCCACGGGGTGACGCTCGTGGAGGTCAGGTCGGTGACATCGTCGGTGAAGTACCCGACCCGGGGATCCGCATACCGGGGCCGGTAGTCGTTGACGGGCAGTTCGATGAAACTGTGCTGGATCGTGACGCTGACGTTGCGCGGGTCCGTGACCTCTGGTCCGCCTCCGGCGGTCGGCGCCGGGTTCTCGTAGACGTAGGTCACGACCACGTCGGTATTCAACGGATACGACTTGACCGACTCGACCCGGGTCTTGCTCTTGCTCAGGCTGCCGAGCGTGAAGCCGGCGCCGGGAGGCGCCCCCGGCCTCGGGGACGGCTTGACCTGCCGGAGCGTCTCGGTGAGGAAGAGGTCGTCCGCCTTGATCAGGTACTCGCCCGTGGCGGTGTCGGTGGCGGCGATCTCGATGGAGGCGAGGACGCCGGGGCTGATGTTGGCGTCGGCGGCCCGGCTCAGCGGACTGGCGGGATTGAAGTAGAAGCTGGTGTTCTGGGTGATGAACTCGATCTTGTTGAAGTTCTTCCGGACGGCGAACACGTTGTTCGGGCCGAACGCGCCGCGGAAGCTCCCGGCGGGCAGCACGCCTTCGTCGGTCACCGAGAAGTAGATGTATTCCTTCCCGACCTGGTCCTTCCGGACCACCATCTGGAGCGCCCCGGTCACCGAATCCTGGTAGATGGTGAAGAGGCCCGGGTACTTGACCGAGGTCTTGGTCAGTTCCGCGAGGGTCTTCGTCGCGGCGGGCTTGTCACCGCCGGGCTTGGCGGCGGCGCCCTGCGCGGGGGCGGGTGCCGGGCTGGTCTTGTTGACCGTGTTGGAGGCGCAGGCGAGCGACAGGACGCTCAGGGATGCAAGGAGGGTTCGGACGATTCCTCGACCTGGCATGTACGGCTCCGGGTGGGGTTGACTGGGGACCGACACCGAACGGAGCGCCAAGACTTCGGGCGCTCCGGGGAAGTGTACCGCTGATTATCGAGACGGGAAGAGGGGCGGGACAGTTTCAGGCGGCGACCCGCCCGCCGCAGGAGGCGCAGTAGCGACTGCCGGGGACCAGGTCGGTGCCGCACTTGCCGCATGCCGTCGGCGCCCGGAGGGGCTTGCCGCAGGCGGGGCAGAACCGGGCGCCGGCCCCGGCCATGGTGCCGCAGGCGCCGCAGACGGCCTCGGTCCCGCCGTCGGAGCGCAGAGTCGCCACCCGGGCCGACACCTGGGCCTCGACGCGTGCCTCCAGGTCCTCGGGCGTGGGATCCTCCTCCGCCCGCATCGCGGCCAGCGCCTCGACCGTGTACTTCTGCTTCAGGAACTCGTAGTCGTTGTCGCTGAGCTTGCCCGTCTCCCGGTCGAACTCGATTTCCTTGAGCGCCGCCAGCGCCACGCCGCTCCGGGTATCCTCGAGGTCCTCCAGGGCGTCCATGTCGATGGCGTCGGCGGGCCGGGCGCCCGCCGTGGTGAACACCGGCTCGAAGACCAGCCAGAGCAGCGAGAACCCCACCAACGCCGCGGCGACGACCTCGATCCACATCAGTCCTTGACCTCCGACAGCGCACGCCGAAGGCGCTCGAGTTCTTCCGGCGTGGCGCCGGCCACCGCCGAGATGTTCACCGCCTCCGTCGCGGCGAGCGAGGGCACCGAGGCCACCTGTCGCTGGCGCCGGAGGATCCACATCGAGAGGAGGCCGATGCCGAGGAGCATCACGAGGCCCGGCACGAAATAGCCGGCCAGGTTGAAACCCTCCGCCTTGGGGGCCATCAGGGCCTGCTCGCCGTACTGCCGGACGAAATCCTCGCGGATCTGCTCCGCGGTCAGGCCCTGCTCCCGCAGCGCCACGATGTCGCGGTGGAGCGCCGGCGACGTGGTGCAGGTGAAGTCGGTGGTGCGGCAGGTGTAGATGTCGAGGTTGCAGCCGCACTGGCACTTGAGGGTCTTCTCGACGCCCATGATGAGCGCGTCGTTGTCGGCCCCGACCGTCGGGGCGCGCTGCTGCACGGCGTTGGGATTGTAGAGCCGGCCCGTTTCCCCGCCGCCGGGCGCGTCCTGCGGCGGCGCCTGCCCGCGCAGCACCCCTGCCCCGGCGAGCGCCAGCCCGCCCAACGCCACCTGCCGGAAGAATTCTCGACGTTCGGTCATCGTCGAGGTCATCTCAGGCGTTCTCCGCGCCGACCAGCGTCGCCTCGTAGCCGGCCTGGGTGCGCCGCGTGTCCGCGATCCCGCCGCCGCCCGGCCACATCGTCAGAATGCCGCCGACCACGAGCACCATGCCGGCGAACCAGACCCACCAGACCAAGCGGGTTGATGGTGAAGCGGTAGACCGCCTCCTCCGTGCCATCCACCGAGCCGGCGTACACGATGTAGAGATCCTCCCGCAGGTCGCTCCGGATGCCGACCTCGGTGGAGGGCTCGAACGTCGGGCGGCCGAAGCTGTCCACGTGCTGGCGCTTTTCCGACTTCATGACGCCGAGCGACTTGCCGTCGTAGTCCACCTGCACCGTGGCAGCCGAGACCACCCGGTTGAGCGCGTTGTACTGGGACACGCCGAGGTGGGTCAGCTTGTAGGTGCCGCCGTAGGGGCTCTGCATCTCGACCGACTCGCCGGGCTTGAGCGTCGCTTCCTGGTCCACCCGGAACGCCATGCCGGTGAAGGCGACGAACATCAGCAGGATGCCGACGTGCACGATGTAGCCGCCGTACCGCCGCCGATTCCGCGCGATCAGGTTGAAGAGCGCAGGGACGACCGACTCGCCGTGCATCCGGTGGCGCGCCCGCACGCCGCGGTAGAACTCCTGGACGACCGTGCCGAGCACGAAGGCGCCGAGCGCGATGGTCATGATCGGGTACATGTCCCGCATGCCGTCGATGACGAGCGGCCACGCCGACCAGCAGCCCGAACCCGACCGGCAGCAGGAACTGCCGCTGCAGGTTCCGGGCGGACGCCTTGCGCCAGGCGATGAGCGGACCGATGCCCGTCAGCGCCAGCAGGAAGAGCCCGAGCGGGACGTTGACCCGGTTGAAGAAGGGCGGGCCCACCGTGATCTTGGTGCCCCGCACCGCCTCGGAGAGGATCGGGAAGAGGGTACCCCACAGCACGGAGAACGCGATGCCGACCAGGGCGAGGTTGTTGAAGAGGAAGGCCGCCTCGCGGCTCAGCATCGACTCCAGCTTCGCGTCCGGCTCGAGCTCGTCCCAGCGGGTGTAGAGCATCGTGAAGCTGAGGACGCCGGCCACCAGCAGGAAGGCCAGGAAGAAGTACCCGACGTTGGACTGCGTGAAGCTGTGCACGCTGGCGATGACGCCCGAGCGGGTGATGAACGTCCCGAAGATGCTGAGCAGGAAGGTCGCCACGATGAGCGAGAGGTTCCACCGCTTGAGCATCCCCCGCTTTTCCTGGATCATGACCGAGTGCAGGAACGCCGTCATCGTGAGCCAGGGGAGGAAGCTGGCGTTCTCCACCGGGTCCCAGGCCCAGTAGCCGCCCCAACCGAGCTCGACGTACGCCCACCACATCCCGAGCACGATGCCGATGGAGAGGAACACCCACGACACCAGCGTCCACTTCCGGATGGCCACGATCCAGCCGCTGTCCAGCCTGCGCCGGAGGAGCGCCGCGATCGCGAAGGCGAAGGGGATGGTGACGCTGATGTAGCCGAGGTAGAGCATCGGCGGGTGGATGACCATGCCGATGTTCTGCAGCTGCGGGTTGAGGCCGCGGCCGTCCTCGGGGATGAAGTTCAGCCGCTCGAACGGATTCGCGGCGAAGATCATGACCAGGACGAAGAAGACCACCACGATGTTGGTGACGCCCGCCACGTAGGGCAGGAGGTCGGCGTACCGGCGCGCGGTGATCCACTGGGCGACCGCCGAGAAGCAGGCGAGCACCACGGCCCAGAAGAGCAGCGAGCCCTTCTGGCCGGCCCAGAACGCCGACACGATGTAGTAGGTGGGGAGGTTCCGCGAGGTGTAGGCCGCCACGTACTCGATGTTGAAGTCGTGGGCGAAGAGACCCTTCCAGAGCGAGAGCGACGCGACGAGCAGGGCGGCGGCCAGCGCGTACACCGAACGAATGACGGTGCGTTCGAGGTCAGGGCGGTCCTGCCAACGCCCCGAGAAGGAGAGCACCGCCCCGAACGACCCGATGAGAAACGCGACCCACAGTGCGAACTGCCCGAGGAGTGTCATCGCGCGTCAGGCTGCGGGAGGAGCTTCAGGCGTGGCTTCGTAGCGCGACCCGCACTTGGCGAGGACGTCGGTGGCGTGGAAGACCCCGTCCGCGCCCAGCCGGCCCTCGACCACGACCTCGATGTCGCTGGCGTCCGTAAAGGTGTCCGGCACCAGCCCCCGGTAGGTCACGGGGTAGACCTGCGTGCCATCGGTGACCTGGAAGTCCACCGTCTGGGTGGCGGCGTCTCGGCGGACCGAGCCGGGCACCACGCGGGCGCCCATCTTCACGCCGACGTTGTGGAAGGTCGGATCGGCGGAGGCCTTCGAGGCGAGCTCGGTCGGGGTGAGGAAATAGACGCCCGTTTCCTTCACTCCCTGGAACATCAGGAGGCCGACGCTGCCGACGATCAGCACTGCGCCGAAGAGGAACTTGTGGCCAGGCTTCATGGTCCATCTCCCTGCGTGTGGTGGGGATTCCGACTCGACTCCTCAACAATCAACGGACGGCCGCCCCGGAGCAAGTGCCGGGGCACCGCCTAAGGACTTCTTCACGGCCCCCTTCAGGCTCACGAACCCGAAGTTGCGGCCGTCTGGAAGTCCGTCATCATCCGCTCGTGGTCGCCGTACTCGGGGCGGCCCTTCTTCATCTCTGCATCGTAATGTCCCAGGAAGTCCTTGTAGGCCTTCTTGAGGGCAGCATCGTCCTTCCTCCACCGGGCCACCGTGCCCTGGATCACGTAGCCGAACAGGTGGCCTGGATCCTTCTTGAGGAGGGTGTCTGCAATGGCTTCAGCACCATCCACATCGCCGCTGTGCAGTTTGAGCGTTGCAAGATGAAACCGTGCGTCGGCGTCCACCGAGTCGAGCTGTTCATAAGCCTGGAGCGCCATTGGGGTGAACGTCGTGACCGTCTGCTGGTCGCCCGATTCCGACGCCCGCATGATCCGGTTGTACAACCGGTCGAAGCGCTCACGCGGGGTCATGGTGCTGAGGTCCGGCGGCGTGCCCTCTCCCCCGCCGCCCGCGAAGGGAGCCACCGCTCCCCCCGCACCGACGGGACCGGCCGCCTCCGCCGCGCCGCCGCTGCCCTTGACCACGAGTGCCAGCACAACCACGAGCAGGAGCGCGCACACCACCGCCGCGACCGCCCACGCCTTCCGCTCGCCGGGCGCGGCCGGGGTGGCCGTTCCGCCACCGGCGCCGCCGGCGGCGGGTGTGCCACACTGGACGCAGAACTTGGCGCCCGCGGCCAGCGGGGCCTTGCACGAACTGCAGGCGCGGGGGCCGAGGCTGGCTCCGCACTGACGACAGAAGTTCCCTTCGGCGTCAGCGCCGCAGGAGGGGCAACGAGTGTGCTTGGCAGCCATCGGGCAGGGTCCAGGGTATGAGAGTTGGGATCGGTCCGGCGGAAATGTAGCCGGACCGACCGGAGAGTGGCACCGCGCGCTGGTCTAGGAACTCAGCAGATGCGGGGCAGCTGGTCGCCGGGAAGCATGTCCACGATCCGCGTGCCGCCGAGCCCCGTGCGGAGGACGACCATGCCGGGATGCTCCCGGACCACGGTGCCGGCGATGACCGCCTGCCCGTCCGAGCGGGTGGCTGCGCAGCGCGGCGAGCGCGGCGTCGGCCGCAGCAGCCTCCACGAACGCGACCAGCACCCCCTCGTTGGCCACGTACATGACGTCGAGCCCGAGGAGGTCGCACACCGACGCCACCGGCCCGGGCACCGGCAGCGCACCGTCCTCGAGCACCACTCCCACCTTCGACGCCGCGGCGATTTCATTCAGCGCGCTCGCCAGGCCGCCGCGGGTCGGGTCGCGCAGCACGTGGACCGCCGGCCCGACCGATTCGCGCAGCAATTCCACCAGCGGGAAGAGGGTGGCGGCGTCGCTCTCGATGGCCGCCTCGAAGGCGATGCCCTCGCGCGCCGCCATGATGGCCATGCCGTGCGAACCGATCGGTCCGCTCACCAGCACCGCGTCGCCGACGCGCGCACGGTCCGGCCCCGGGCGGAAATCAGGCCGCAGTTCGCCGATGCCGGTCGTGTTGATGTAGAGCTTGTCGGCCTTTCCCCGCTCCACCACCTTCGTGTCGCCCGACACCACCGGCACTCCCGCCTCGGCCGCCGCCGCCGCCATCGAGGCGAGGACCCGGTCGAGCAACGCCATGTCGAGCCCTTCCTCCAGCACGAATCCGACCGTGAGGCAAACCGGCCGGGCGCCGACCATCGCCAGGTCGTTCAGCGTGCCGTGCACCGCCAGCGAGCCGATGTTGCCGCCGGGAAACTCGACCGGGCTCACCACGAAGGTGTCCGTCGAGACGGCGATGTCGCTCCCGTTGACCGGGAGCACCGCCGCGTCTCCCAGCTGCTCCAGCACCGGATTGCCGAGATGCGGGAGGAACCGCTCCTTGAGGAGCGCAGCGCTCATCTTGCCGCCGGAGCCGTGACCCAGCTGGATCCGGTCGGCGTCCACGATCGGCACGGGGCACGACGGACCGCTGCCCAGGGTGGCCGTCATGTCACGACTCCGGGGCCACGGCCGCCCGGTGACGGCCGAAGTTGTAGTAGGCGGCGCAGGCTCCTTCCGAGGAGACCATCGGCGCACCGAGCGGCCGTTCGGGGGTGCAGAGGCTGCCGAACGCCGGACACTGGTAGGGCTTGAGGGTGCCGCGCAGCACCTCGCCGGCTCGGCACTCCGCCGGCTCGTCCACGGCGATGTCCTCCAGCCCGAAGCGGAGCTCCGCGTCGAAATCCGAGAACTCCGGCCGCAGCACGAGCCCGCTCCGCGGGATCGTCCCCACCCCGCGCCACTTCCGGTCGGCCAGCTCGAAGACCTGGTTGACGAGGTCCCTGGCCGGAGGGGTACCCGCGCGCCGGACGGCCCGCACGTACTGGTTTTCCACCTCGTGACGCCCCTCCTCGAGCTGGCGCACCGCGAGGGCGATCCCCTCGAGGATGTCCACCGGCTCGAAGCCGGTCACGACGATCGGCACCTTGTACCGGGCGGCGATCGGTTCGTACTCCGTCCACCCCATCACGCTGCAGACATGCCCGGCGGCCAGGAATCCCTGCACCCGGTTGTCCGGCGCGTCGAGGATCGCGATCATGGCGGGCGGTACCGTCACGTGGGACACCAGCACGCTGAAGTTGCCGACGCCCAGCTCCCGGGCCCGGAAGACCGCCATCGCGTTGGCCGGGGCCGTCGTCTCGAAGCCGACCGCGAAGAAGACGACCTGCTTGTCGGGGTGCTTGATGGCGAGTTCGAGTGCGTCGAGCGGCGAGTACACCACCCGCACGTCCCCGCCCCGGGCGCGGATCTGCTGGAGGTCGCACTCGCTGCCGGGCACCCGGAGCATGTCGCCGAACGAGGTGAAGAGGACGTCAGGCCGGGCCGCCAGCGCGAGCGCCTTGTCGATCTGCTCCAGCGACGTGACGCACACCGGGCACCCCGGGCCGTGGATCATCTCGACCGCCGGCGCCAGGATCTCGTCGAGGCCCTGCTTCACGATGGTGTGCGTCTGCCCACCGCACACCTCCATGAGCACCCAGCGCCGCGTCGCGGTGTCGAGGATCTGGCGCACCAGGGCGCGGGCGACGGCGGGGTCGCGATACTCGTTGAGGTACCTCATGGCGTCGCCCCCAGCTCCCCCTCGAGCAGGCTCATCTCGCGGAGCATGTCATACGTCCGCTGCGCCTCCTCCTCGTCCACCTTGGAGATGGCGAAGCCGACGTGCACCACCACGTAGTCCCCCGCCTGCACCTCGTCGGCCACGTAGGCGAGGCAGACTTCCCGGCGGACGCCGCCGAAGTCCACGGTGCCCATCGGAAGCCCGCGATCGCCGCGGATGTCCACGATCCGTCCTGGAATGCCGAGACACATGGAACGCCTCCTGGGGTCAGTCCGTCACTGTGCGAGCCGCGCCGCGGCCACCGCCGCCTGGCCGTAGCTGATGGCGCCATCGTTGGGGCTCAGCCGGCGGGGCCAGAGCACCGTCAGCCCGAACCCCTGCAGCCGCCCGACCATCGAGGCGAGCAGCCGCGCGTTCTGGAAGCTGCCGCCGCCGAGGGTGACGGTCCGGATACCCGTCTCCTCCGCGAGCCGCCGGACGACTTCCGCCGCCGCCCACGCCACGCTGGCGTGGAAGTCCGCTGCGAGATCGGCGAGGTCGTCGCCGCGCTGGCGCCGGGACCCGATCACGGCCAGCAGGTGCAACGGGTCGATGATCCAGGCACCGCCGTCGGTCCGCTCCAGGCCAACCCGAATCTCCGAGGCGACCCGCCGCCCCGCAAGCGACTCGAGTTCCATGGCCGCCTGGCCCTCGAACTCCGCCTTGAGCCGCAGGCCGAGCACCGCCGCCGCCGCGTCGAAGAGCCGCCCCATCGAGGAGGCCCAGGGCGCGTTCACGCCCCGCGTCGCCTGCATTTCCGCCATCGCGCGCTCCGCCTCCTGGACGCCGTCCAGCGCGAGCGCGAATGCCGGGGCGAGGTGCTGGTCCAGCATCAGGTAGCCGAGCGCGGCACGCCAGGGGTTGCGGGCCGCCAGGTCGCCGCCGGGGAGCGGCGCCGGCCGGAGGTGCCCCACCCGGCGGAAACCGAGCAGGTCCGCCTGGAGAATCTCCCCGCCCCACACCGTGCCGTCCTCCCCGTACCCAACGCCGTCGAACGCGAGGGCGAGCACCGGCCCGGTGCGGCCGTGCTCGGCCATGACCGCCGCGGCGTGGGCGTGGTGGTGCTGCACCGGCGGGAGCACCCGCAATCCCGACTCCCGTGCCACGCGGGTCGAGAAATATCCGGGATGCAGGTCGTGGACGACCGCCTCCGGCTCGATGCGGAAGAGCGCCTTGAACCGCTCGAGCGACGCGTGGAAGTGCTCGAGCGTCTCGAGGTTCTCGAGATCCCCGATGTGCTGGCTCACGAACGCCCGGCGGCCGTGCACGAGGGTGAAGGTGTTCTTGAGGTGCGGCCCCACCGCCAGGAACGGCACCGGGCTCGGCACCGGCAGGTCGAGCGGGAGCGGGGCGTAGCCGCGCGCGCGCCGCAGGAGGATGGGGCCGACGCCGGTCGGGCGGACGACCGAGTCGTCGTAGCGCGACACGATCTCCCGGTCGTGAAGCAGGAAGCCGTCGGCGATGCCGGCGAGCCGGGCGAGCGCCTCCTCGTTCCCGGTGGCGATCGGCTCCTCGCTCACGTTGCCGCTGGTCATCACGAGCGGGCGGCGCACCCGGTCGAGCAGGAGGACATGCATGGGCGTCGTCGGGAGCATCACCCCCACCCACCCGAGCCCGGGCGCGACACCGGCCGCCAACTGCCCCTGCTCGAGCCGCTCCAGCAGCACGATCGGCCGCTCGGGGGAGGCGAGGAGCTCGGCTTCCGCGGCGCCGACACGCCCGAGCCGCGCCGCGTCCTCCAGCGTGCGGACCATGACCGCGAGCGGCTTCGCCTCCCGCCGCTTGCGCTCGCGCAGCAGGGCCACGGCGCGCTCGTCCGTCGCGTCCACCGCCAGCTGGAAGCCGCCGACGCCCCGTACTGCGAGGATCCCGCCGCCGACGAGGACGAGCGCCGCGGCGGAGAGCGCCTCGTCCGCGCCCGCCGTCCGCGACACCCCGTCCGCCGCCGCGAACCAGAGCCGCGGCCCGCAGGCGAAGCAGCTGTTCGTCTCCGAGTGGTACCGCCGGCTCCCCGGCGATTCGTACTCCGCGCGGCAGTCGGGGCACTGGGCGAACGCCGCCATGCTCGTCCGCTCGCGGTCGTACGGCATGGCGTGGATGACCGTGAAGCGCGGACCGCAGTCGGTGCAGGTGATGAACGGGTACTCGAACCGGCGGTTGGCGGGATCCCGCAACTCGGCTTCGCAGGCGGCGCAGACCGCGACGTCGGGGGAGACCGGCTGCCGTTGGTCGGGCTGGTCCTGGCTCGCCTCGATGGCGAAGCCGCTCAGCCCCCGGGCCGCGTGGTGCTCCACCTCGACCCGCTCGATCCGCGCCAATGGAGGCGCCTCGAGCTCGAGCGCGTCAAGAAACTCCTGCAGGGCCCCCGCCGCCCCCTCAAGCTCGATCCGCACCTCGCCTGCGGCGTTCAACACCCATCCGTCGAGCTGGTGCCGCACGGCGAGGCGGTGCACGAAGGGGCGGAAGCCCACTCCCTGCACGACGCCCGTGACCCGTACGGCGAGCCCCTCCCGGTCGCTCAGACCGAGGCGGGGCGCCGAGCCAGCTGCCGGAGAAAGTTGAACCACTCGTCGAGCCCCTCGCCCGTGAGGGCGGACGTCCGGAAGAACTGCAGGTCGGGGTTGACCTCGCGCGCGAAGCCGAGCGCCTGCTCGACGTTGAACGGGACATACGGCAGCAGGTCGGTCTTGGTGAGCACGGCGTACCGGGCCTGCCGGAACACCTTCGGATACTTGAGCGGCTTGTCCTCGCCCTCGGTGACCGAGAAGAGCACCACCTTGGCGTCCTCCCCCAGGTCCCAGCTGGCGGGGCAGACGAGGTTGCCGACGTTCTCGACGAAGAGCAGGTCGGTGGCCGCCAGGTCGATGGCCTCGAGCGCGGTGTCCACCTGCTTTGCGTCGAGATGACAGGCCCCACCGGTCACCACGGCCTGCACCAGGCGGGTCGTGTGGCGTGCCAGCCGGTCGGCGTCGTTCTGCGTCTGCACGTCGCCGGTCACCACCGCCATGCGGAGTTCGTCGCCGAGGGCGGCCAGCGTGCGCTCGAGGAGCAGCGTCTTTCCCGAGCCGGGAGACGAGACGAAGTTGAGCGCCGGGACGCCGGCCGCGGCGAGGCGCGCACGGACGGTTTCGGCGATCTCGTTGTTCCGGGCCATCACCGGTTCGCGCAGTTCAATCGTCCGGACGGTCATCGTCAAGCTCCAGGTAGGTCACGCGGAGAACGTCGCCGGGGCACCGGGTCAGGTCGGGCCGCGCGTTGTGGAACGGCGGGGCGGCCAGGAGCGCCTCGAGGCAGAAGAGAAGATTGTCGGGCTCGAGGCCGGAATCATCCCCGACATCGAGCCCGACGGTGATGAGCTGGGGGAGCTCCGCGGGCGAGAGGCGTTCCTCCGCCAGCCGGCAGACCTCCATCGCCACGCTCATTTCATGCATGGGCGGGCGTCCGCGGCGACACGCGGATTCCCCATTCCCTCAACTGGCCGGCCATCCGCTCGGGCAGCCGCGCCACCCCGCGGTCCACCGCGGGGGTCATGCTGGCGCGCATCTCGATGGTGGACGGCTCGACGCCCAGGGCTACCGTCATCGCCGGCAGCGTGCCGCGCACCTGGGCCAGCGTGAGCACGTCCACGATGTCCACCTGGTGGGCCGAGAGCTTCTGGCCCAGCACCCGGGGGAGGTCGGGGCCGTCGAGGAAGACATCGGCGCCGGGTTCGAGCCCGGCGCGGATGGCGTCCACGAGCAGGAGCTTGCCCGCGGATTCGATGTACGGGAGCAGGTTCATCCCCCAGGTGCCGCCGTCCATCAGCTCGACACCCTCGGAGACTTCGAACCGCTCCCGGAACTGCTCGAGCGCCACGATGCCGACCCCGTCGTCGCCCATGATGGGGTTGCCGAGGCCGAGGACGAGGACCGGCCGGGCGCTATTCGTCCACATACTGCTTGTCGGCGCGGATGTAGTGCCCGCCGTTGATGATGCCCGACAACCCGCCGCCGCGCTCGGTGACTTCCTTCCGGATCACGAGATAGATGTGCATGATCGGGAAGATGATGAACCACCAGACGCAGAGGTGGTGGACCAGCCGGACGACCTGGATGCCGCCGACGGCGAGGGTGAGCGGCTGGGTGATCGTGTAGAAGAATCCGCCGGGCGCGGCCTGGCCGTACATCGCGAAGCCCGTGATCATCACCACGATGGAGACCACGTAGGTCGTGGTGTAGCTCAGCTGCTGGAGCGGGTTGTGCCCGATGTAATGGGGCGCGCGCTCCGGGTGGATCATCAGGTAGTACTTGACCTGCGTGACGAGGTTGACCCAGTCGCGCTTCCGGACCGGGAAGAGCGCGGGGAGCCGCTCGAACTGGTTGCCGGCGAAGAGCCAGTAGACCCGGACCAGGCCGGTCATGACGAACACGCCGGCCGCCACGTAGTGGATGAGCCGGATGTACCCCATGAGGTACTGGGGCGGCGCGCCGGTGGTCATGAAGTAGGGACGCCCGATGTAGAACCCGGTCACGATCAGCACGAGGATGGCGAGGGCCGCCACCCAGTGCATGACGCGCAGCGGGGCTCCCCAGGGCTCCACCCAGCGGTAGTTGCCGCTGGGCGGGGCGAACCGGGCGCCGAGGGGGAAGAGCGGAGAATCGGCCATGGGCGGCGGCGCGGGGCCATGCCGCGGAGTCGGGACGGTCATTGGACCTTGACCTCCACGACCGAGTGTCCGTCGGCGTCGAGCACGTGGACGCCGCAGGACATGCAGGGGTCGAACGAGTGGATGGTGCGCAGGATCTCCAGCGGCTGTTCCGGCCGGAGCAGCGGATGGTGGTCCATCAGCGCCGCCTCGTACGGACCGGGCACGCCGGCCTCGTCGCGCGGGGAGCAGTTCCAGGTGCTGGGCACCACGCACTGGTAGCGGGAAATCTTGCCGTCCTCGATCTGCACCCAGTGGCCCAGCGCACCGCGGGCCGCGTCGAGGTACCCGTAGCCCTGCGCCGTCTTCGGCCAAGAGGAGGGATCCCACTTGTCGCCGTTGAAGGTCTTGGTGTCGCCGTTCTTGATGCGGGCCACCAGCTGGCCATACCAGTTCTGCATCTGGTTGGCCACCAGGACCGTCTCCATGCAGCGCGCGCCGACCCGGCCGAGCGTCGAGAAGAGCGCGGCCGGCGGCACGTCGAGCCGGGTCAGGAGTTCCGTCACGATCTCCTTGATGTCCTTCTGCCCCGCGGCGTAGCCGACCAGCATGCGCGCCAGCGGACCGACTTCCATGGCCCGGCCGTCGTACCGCGGCGACTTCATCCAGGTGTACTTCTTCTCGTCCTGCAGGTAGGTCCACGGGGTCGGCGGGCCGGTGTACTTCGGCACCGTCTCCCCTTCCCACGGGTGGAGCGAGGCGGCGTCGCCGCCGCTGTACTCGTACCACGAGCTCGTGATCCCCTCCTTCACCAGGGTGTGGTCGTACGGGTACACCTTGGAGAGGTCGCGGTTCATCACGATCCCGCGGGGGAAGTACAACGAGTCGAGGTCGTTGGTGTCCACCGAGGCGAACTCGCCCACGGTCAGGTAGTTGCCGGTGCCGCCACCGATGGCCCCCCAGTCCTTGTAGAACCCGGCGATGGCCTGCACGTCCGGCCAGTACACCTCGTCCACGAAGCGCTTGGCGCGGGTGATCATGGCCTGCACGTCGGCCAGGCGCGCCGCGTTGATGGTGGCGGTGTCGTTGAGGTTGATGGCGCTCGCCATGCCGCCGACGAGGAAGTTCGGGTGCGGGTTCTTGCCGCCGAAGATCGTGTGGAGCCGGATGACGTCCTTCTGCCAGTCCAGCGCCTCGAGGTAGTGCGCCACCGCCAGGAGGTTGACCTCCGGCGGGAGCTTGTAGGCGGGGTGGCCCCAGTAGCCGTTGGTGAAGATGCCGAGCTGGCCGCCGGCCGCGAAGGTCTTGACCCGGTTCTGCACCTCCGCGAAGTAGGTGGCGGAGTTGTTGGGCCAGGGGGAGATGCTCTTCGCGATGGCGGCCGTCTTGGCCGGGTCGGCGCTGAGCGCGCTGATGATGTCCACCCAGTCGAGCGCGTGCAGGTGGTAGAAGTGGATGACGTGGTCCTGGATGATCTGCATCCCGTGGACCAGGTTGCGGATCAGCGTGGCGTTGGGCGGGATCGTGATGCCCAGCGCGTCCTCGACGGCGCGGCAGGAGGCCACGGCGTGCACCACGGTGCAGACGCCGCAGATCCGTTGCGTGAAGGCCCAGGCGTCGCGCGGGTCGCGGCCCTGCATGATGGTCTCGATCCCGCGGAACTGCGTGGAGGAGGCCCAGGCGGTGGAGATCATGCCGTTCTCCGACTGCGCCTCGATCCGGAGGTGTCCCTCGATCCGGGTGATGGGGTCTACGACCACCTTAGTCTTGGCCATCGTGTGCTCCTTCGGCTGCGGCGGCCTTGCGGTGAGACCGGATCTGGTGGACGGTGGTGGCCGCAGCGTGCGCGGCCACGCCGGCCACGGCACCGGCGGCGAGGGCGGCGCCGATCGTGTCGGCGGTCTGCTCGATCCCGAGCCCGGCCACGTTCGGCAGCCGGTTGTAGAACGGGGTCATGGTATCCCAGAAGTTGCGCTCGGTGCACCCGATGCAGGGATGCCCGGCGCCGATCGGCCAGCTGGTCTTCATGTTCCACATGAAAGATCGGGCAGGGGCTGAAGGTCGCCGGCCCCTTGCACCCGACCTTGTAGAGGCACCACCCCTTGCGGGCGGCGTCGTCGTCGAAGATCTCCACGTACTGGCCGGCGTCGAAGTTGGCGCGCCGCGGGCACTGGTCGTGGATCCGCGCCCCGTAGGCAAAGAGCGGACGGCCGTCCGAATCGAGTTCCGGCAGCGCGCCGAAGGTCAGGTAGTGCACGAACGTGGCGGTGATCGTCTCGGCGATCGGCGGGCACCCGGTCAGGTGGACCACCGGCTTGTCCTTGATGATCTCGGCCACGCCCACCGCGCCCGTCGGGTTGGGCTTGGCGGCCTGGACGCTGCCCCAGTGGGCGCAGGCGCCGACGGCGAAGACCGCCTTGGCGCCGGCCGCGACCTCCACCAGCACATCCTTGGCGGTCCGGCCACCCATGGTCGTGTAGATGCCGTTCTCGGCCAGCGGGACCGAGCCGGTCACCACGAGGAGATACTCCCCCATGTTCGCCTTCATGGACGACGCCAGCGCGGCCTCGGCCGCGGTCCCGGAGGCCGCCATCAGGGTGTGGGAGTAGTCGAGGGAGACGATGTTGAGGATGAGCTCGCCGATCGAGGGATCGGCGCTGCGGAGGATGCTCTCGACGCAGCCCGTGCATTCCTGCAGCTGAATCCAGATCACCACCGGTCGCTTGACGCCTTCGAGCGCGGCGGCCACGCGAGGGGCGGCCATCTCGGTCAGCCCGAGGAGCACGGCCATCTGGCCGCAGAACTCCAGGAAGTCCCGGCGCGAGACGCCGCTGGCCTCCAGGTGCTCGCCGAGGGACTGATCCTTTGCCCACGGGAACTGCGTTGGGAAGAACATCGTGTAGACCTCCGGTCCACTGGTGCGGGATGGACCGGCGGCGGGCGGAACCCGCCGTCGGGGGGAATGCAACAGACCGAAGATTCGCCCGTGCGGATAAATCGGCGCTGAAGAGTCTCTGAAGATGACTTCAGTAAGAGTACGGAGAGACTCGCTCCTGCGGCAGCGAGCGAGACGATCGAGAGCGACGCGCTCGGGGGCGACGGACAGCTGTCGAGGGTCGGAATGGTGGGGGTGAAACCAAGATTTGCCAAAGACTTAGTGAAGGAACCATAAACTTTGTAACGAGACCCCCGTATTGCCACGGAGACCCATTGCGCGAATCCACGGAGCAGGGAAAATTGAGCGCGTCCTCCCTCACTCAAGGGTCATTCTTATGACGTCTCGCGCTATCGGTTCCCGATCCTTCGCCGCCCTCCTGGGCACGCTGGCCCTCGTCTTCGTGGCCGCGTGTACCGAGACCAACACCGAGTATGTCGAGCGGCCACAGTTCAATCCGCCGCCGGACTCGGTCAGCGGCTTCATGGGCTATTACGACGCCGCCACGCAGCAGACCACCTGCGGCAATTGCCACTCGGGCTACCAGGGCCAGTGGATCGACACCAAGCACGCCGACGCCTACGACGACCTGGTCAACTCCGGGCACGCGGCCAGTTACTGCTACGGCTGCCACACCGTCACGGCGTACGGCAACTCGGCCGCCGTCGGGCCCGACTCACTCACCTCCGGGTACGACGCGGTGCAGGTCGCGGCCTACCACGACGTGCAGTGTGAGAGCTGCCACGGCCCCGGCTACGAGCACGTGTCGAACCCCAATACCACGAACCGGCCCTACGCCCGCGCCGGCATCTACGGCATGAACGGCACCACCAAGGACACCACCGCCAGCTGCGGCGGCTGCCACAGTGGCGAGCACGCGCCATTCGTGGAGCAG
Source organism: uncultured Gemmatimonadales bacterium (assembly GCA_963777835.1). Classification (GTDB taxonomy): domain Bacteria; phylum Gemmatimonadota; class Gemmatimonadetes; order Gemmatimonadales; family GWC2-71-9; genus SPDF01. The sequence goes on from CAVZRK010000006.1 coordinate 1,106,774, forward strand.
TGGGCCCAGACCGGCCACGCCGACTCCGCGGCCAACGCTTCTCCCGCCGGCACGACGGCCGCCCCGGGCTGCGGCGCCTCCTGCCACGAGGGCCGGGCCGCCCTCGCCCGGTTCAACGGTGAGCCGAGCCACTATGTAGAGAAGGACTCGGTCGGCCAGATCACGACGCTGCCACCGGCCACCTGCGCCGTCTGCCACGACCCGCACGGGAGCCCCTACGAGGGCCAGCTCCGCGCGCCGATCGACTCGCGCGACGTGACCGTCAACCTCTGCATGAGCTGCCACAACCGGAACACCACGCCGGCGAGCAACTTCTCCAACTCGACCGCGACCGTCACCAAGCGCGGCCCGCACTCCGCACAGGGCCCGGTGGTCCTGGGCACCGGGGCCGGCTACATCCCGCGGAACTTCGCGTACGACACCAACATCGCCTACACGTCGCACGCCTCGACCAACAACCCGCGGCTCTGCGCCGGCTGCCACGTCAACGCCTTCACGGTCACTGACGCCTCAACCGGCGCGTTCGTGCTCGAGTCGGTCGGCCACCTCTTCTCGCCCGACCCCTGCCTGGACCCGGTCACCGGCGTCCCGGTCATCGACAACAGCTGCGCCTACCTGCCCAGCACCACCCGCAACTGGACGGGCTGTCTCCAGGCGGGCTGCCATGCGAGCGCGGACGTGGCCGCCTCGGCGTTGGTCAACGAGCGCGCCGTCGTCGCCAACCTGGCCGACCAGCTCTGGAACGACCTCGAAGCCGGCACTCAACACCGGCGGTGAGCCGTACATGGACGCCGGCGACGCCGGCTCCTGCGCAACCTCCTGTTCACCGCGCGGCCAACCCGACGGTGGACGGCGTGCAGGCCTTCAACGCCAACGACAACATCGTGTCGCCGGCGGAAGGGGCGCTCTTCAACGCCATGATGTTCGCCGAGGATCTCTACGGCCACAACGACGGCTCCTACGGCGTCCACAACCCGTTCTACTACGAGGCCCTGCTGGCGGCCAGCATCGCCGAGGTGTTCGACGTGTACGGCGCGTTCCTCCCGGCGCCGCCCAGCCCGACGGTCAAGGCGCTGATGGACAAGGCGCTGAGCCGCAAGGGAGTCCGGTACACCTCTGGACAATCGAAGCTGAGCGCCGCACGTTAACCGCGTGATCGCCCAGACACTCTTCTCACTCTTCCCGACCATGGCTCCCGGCACCACGCCGGGGGCCATGGTCGATTCGTTGCAGGCCACCCAGGCCGACAGCGGGCTGGTTCCCTCCCCGCTGCCGGACCCGGTGGTCAGCCTGGTGCAGTGGATCTTCCAGCGGCCCGGCTGGGTCATGATCTCGGGCATCGTCATCGGCGCCGTCGTCGGCATGACGGCGCTCTGGCTGCTCTGGAAGCACCGCCGGGATATCTGGACCTGGCTCACCACCCGAAGCCAGGGCACCAAGCTCCTGATGGCATCCACGGCCGGGGTGTTCCTCCTGGTCGCCGCCGGCGTGGGATACAAGGTCAACCACTACATGGAGCACGACAACGACTTCTGCCGGGGATGCCACGTCTTCATCCCGGCCGGCCAGCCGTTCGTGCGCCCCGACACCGGCACCTACCTGATCGTCAACCAGCTCGAGGGCAAGCACGACACCCTCGAGTGCCATGACTGCCACCTGCCCGACAAGATCGCCCAGGCCCAGGAACTGGTGCTCTGGATGGTGGACCGGCCCGACAAGGTCCCGCCTCACGCCAAGGTGCCGCCCACCGTGTGCAAGAGCTGCCACGAATCAGGCGAGGCCAAGGAGACCTGGCAGGAGATCGTCTCGACGGCCGGGCACCGGGTGCACTTCGAGTCCGATTCCCTCAAGGACAAGAACGTCGAGTGCCTGACCTGCCACGCCCGCTCGGCGCACCGGTTCGAGCCGGTGGACTCGACCTGCGCGCAGCAGGGCTGCCACCTGACCGACGACGTGACCATCAAGCTCGGCAAGATGACGGACGCGGTCGGGCTGCATTGCGCCGTCTGCCACGAGTTCACCGCGGCGGTGCCCAAGCTGGCCACCGTGGACTCCGCCACCGGCACCCTGGTGCCGGGCGACGCCCAGTGCTTCAGCTGCCACGAGATGAAGGAGCGGCTGAAGGACTTCGACCCGACGCACGACCCGCACGACGGGAAGTGCGGCATGTGCCACAACCCGCACACCAACGTCCAGCCGGGCGACGCGCTCAAGTCGTGCGCCACGGCCGCCTGCCACGGCGACTGGCGGAAGGTGGAGTTCCACACCGGCGCGGCGCACCGCAAGGGCATCGAGGACTGCGAGACCTGCCACACGCCGCACGCGGCGCGCGTGGACGCCAGCGCCTGCGCCACCTGCCACGAGCGGGTGCGCGGGTCCGCCACCGGGAAGGCGGCGGGTCGAGCGCCTCCAGTGCCCTTCGACACAACCAAGGCGCTCCGGTCGGTGTCGGCGCTGCCAGACCCGACCAGCCCCCACGGAAAGGGCGACGCGCCGCCGGATGACGACCCTCCGGCGGCGTTGGTCTCTCGGGCCCCGGCGGACAGCTTCGAGCACGCCCGACACAAGGACATGTCGTGCATCGCGTGCCACACGACGTCGAACCCGACCTCCTCGCTCAACTTCTCGGCGCCTCGCGGCTGCCAGATCTGCCATCACACCGCGGCCGCCAAGCGGGACTGCGCAGCCTGCCATACCTCCGGTGAGCTGGTGCCGGAACCGGTCCAGGTGACCATCACCGTGCCGCAGCACGCCCCGCGCCCCCGCGAGGTCAGCTTTCAGCACACGCAGCACACGGACGTGGCCTGCAAGGAGTGCCACGCCACGGCGGTGAGCCTCGCACCCGCGGCGCCCGTGAAGGACTGCGTCTCCTGCCACGAGCAGCACCACACCGAGGCCGACAACTGCGCGGCGTGCCATGCCGGCGGCGACATCACCGCCCCCCACACCCCGCCCGCCGTGGCGCACGAAGGGTGTGACGCCTGCCATACTCCGGCGCGAATCGCGCAACTGACGCCGTCGCGACCCTTCTGCCTGACCTGCCACCAGCCGCAGCAGGCGGACCACTATCCCGGTCGCGAGTGCACCCCCTGCCATCTCGACGCGACGCCCGCTGAGTGGCGGACCCGACTGGTCGGTGGGAGGGGGGCATGAACCTCCGCATCGCCGCCGCCGCGGCCGGACTGCTCGCCCTCCTGCCGGGCGCCGCAGCCGCGCAGGGCTACAACCTCCGGCTCACCGGCGGCATCCAGGGGGTGAGCTTCCGCGGATACACGGCGGACAGCATCCGGGTGGACAGCGTGGTCACCACCGGGAACGGCAGCCTGGAAACACCCACCGGCTACGCGGTGACGTGCACCTCCGGCCTCCCCTACTGCAACTACTGGGTCCCGGGGCCGGTCCAGACGACCGCTCCCGCGGTGGCCCAGGCGGCGCTCACCATGTGGGGGCTCGGGCTCCCCGGCCTCCGGGTGCAGGTCAACGGCTACGCCACCACCGACTTCAACACCGCCGCCTCCTGGCCCGGCACCTCGCCCAACTTCCAGCTGATCGAGGGGTACGCCGAGTATGCCGCGCCGGCCTGGACCATCGTCGCCGGCCGGAAGCTCGTGGCCGGGCGTCTCGGGGCCTACGGGTTCGACGGCGGCCAGCTGACCGGCCGGCTCGCGAGCGCCGGACTGCAGCTCTCCGGGTATTTCGGCGTCGGCCTGGCGCAGGGCGCCAACCTCTACGTCAGTTCGAGCGACGTGAGTCCCCAAGGCGAATACCAGCCCGCCCAGAGCCCGCTGGTGGCCGGCCTGCTGGGCGCGTGGAACTCGCCCCACGCCGAGATCACCGCCGAGTACCGACGCGAGGTGGACCAGACGACGGACTACTTCGGCTCCGAGCGCGTCGCGGCGTCGGCGACCCTGCGGCCCTACGGCGCGTGGAGCCTCGTCGGCGGGGCCATCTATGACATGGCGAGCGCGAGCTGGGGGAGCGCCGATGCCGCGCTGCGCTTCGCGACGCCGAAGGTGGGCGTGGTGGCCGGCTACCGGCGGTATGCGCCGTTCTACGAGCTCTGGACGGTCTGGGGCGCCTTCAGCCCCGTGCCGTACAACGCCTGGTATGGTTCGCTGTCGTACCAAGCGACGAAGCGCCTTCAGGTGCGGGTCCGCGGCGAGTCGTACCAGTTCGACAGCGCCGGCGTCGATGCGCCACTGGTCCAGATCGAGGACGCGGGCTGGCGGGCTTCCGGCGGCGCCACCTACCAGATCTCCAACGCCTGGCAGGCCCAGCTGGGCTACCAGAACGAGTTCGGGGTTGGGGCCTCCTCCAGCGGGTGGGACGGCAGCGTGACCTTCGCGCCGACCAGCCAGTACTCCATCATGGTGTACGGGAATTCGCTCTCGCGGCCGCTGGAGTACCGGTGGGACCAGTCGGTCGTCCTGGTGTACGGCATGCAGGCGTCGGTGGTGGCGCGCGACAACCTGACCTTCGCGTTCACGCTGGCCCGGTACGACGAGGACCGGCAGCGCCCCGATGCCGCATCGTTCGAGTGGGACCAGCTCCGCTTTGGCGCGAAGGCCGTGCTGACCTTCAGCTCGGCGGATCGGCTGCCGCTCCCCAAGGCCATCACCAACCGTCCGGCGGGGTACTGACATGCGGTATGTACTCCCGTCGCTGACCCTGGCGCTGGCCCTGACGGCCGCCCCCCTCGCGGCGCAGCAGCCCGACCGGTTCGATCACCCGCAGCACGCCAAGGTGTTCCCGACCTGCACCGCCTGCCACGCCGGCGCCACCGACGGCGGCATGGCGCTGCTCCCGACCGGGAAGGGCTGCGCCGCCTGTCACGACGGCACTGTCGAGCGCCGGGTCAACTGGACGGCGCCTGCGCCCGAGGGCAGCAACCTCCGGTTCACACACACGGAGCACCGGCGCGAGGTGGCCGAGAAGGCGGGGCGTGATTCCACCGTGGCCTGCCAGGCGTGCCATGCACCGGCCGGGAGCCCGTGGATGACGGTCCAGCCGGCGGTGGTCGAGCAGTGCCTGAGCTGCCACGGTGTGCGCACCGCGCACCTGGCCGCGCCGGACACCGCCTGCGCCACCTGCCACCTCACGCTCGCCCAGGCGACGACCCTCACCTCGGCCGAGGTGAAGGGGTTCCCGGCTCCCCCGTCGCACGACGCGCCCGGCTTCATGGGCGCGGGGGGCCACGGGGCCCAGGCGAAGCTCGGCACCGGGCCGACCACGTACCAGGTGGCCCCGAGTTGCGCCACCTGCCACGCGCAGGACTTCTGCATCACCTGCCACGTGAACGCCCCGGAGACGCCGACCATCCAGGCCTTGGCCCCGGACCCCCGGTCGCTCGCCATCCCGGTGACGCTGACCGCCCCGGCCACGCACCAGCAGCCGAACTTCGTCACCTTGCACGGCAAGTCGGCGCAGAAGAACACCGCCGCCTGCCAGACCTGCCACACGCAGGAGAGCTGCGTCGCCTGCCACATCGCGCCGCCGAAGCCGGTCACGACGCTGTACGCGAGCGGCCCAGGCCGGGGCGAAGGCGCGGTGGTGGTTCGGAGCCGCCCTGCGAGCCACATGGCGGACTTCAGCGCCATCCACGCCCCGGTGGCCAACAGCAATCAGCAGTCGTGCCAGGGGTGCCATGCCCGGCCGCAGTGCCTGGACTGCCACCGGGGCACGCCGGAGCGCACGCCGCAGTACCACCCGCAGACCTTCCTGGAGCGGCACCCGGCCGCCGCCTACTCACGGGAGACCAACTGCAGCGACTGCCACAACCCGGGCGCCTTCTGCCAGAACTGCCACGCCCAGGCCGGGCTGGGGAGCCCGAAGGGGCCGCTCGCGGCCGGATACCACGACGCCTTCAAGGGCTTCCTGCTCAATCACGGCCAGGCGGCCCGCCAGAGCCTGGAGACGTGCACCTCGTGTCACGTCGAGAAGGACTGCCTCACCTGTCACTCGGCGCTCTACGGCCGCGGATTCAATCCCCACGGCCCCGGCTTCGACGCCGACCAGCTGCGGGAGAAGAACCCGCAGATGTGTACGGTCTGCCACGGGAGCAAGGTGCCGGGAGGGAAGTGACATCGGCGGGGCAGCGAGGCAGCGAGGCAGGACAAGAATCAGAACGGCCCCGGGCGCTCATGCCCGGGGCCGTCCGTCCATATTCCAGCGGCCTACTTGATCAGGATCTTGCTGGTGACCGCCGACGGAACCTTCGGCAGGTGGACGAGGAGCACACCCTCCTGATAGGTGGCGGTGATCTTCTCCTGCAGCACCGGCGCCGGGAGCCGAATCATCCGGTGAAACTCGCCCCACTCCCGCTCCGCGTGGAGGTAGCGCTCATTCGCCTCGGCGGCGGGGAACTCGCGGCGGCCGCTCAGGGTGAGCAGCGTCCCGACGAGCGTGATGTCGAGATTCTCCCGGTGTGCGCCCGGCACATCGAGCCGGACGACATACTCGGCGTCGGTCTCGAGCAGGTCGAAGGGGGGGAGCCAAGCCTCGGGTGCCGGTGCCGGCGTCCGCAGCAGGGCCTCGGGGGCAAAGGTGGTGCGGAACATCCGATCGAACACCTGGTCGATGTCGTCCCGCACCTTCGCCATGACGGGTGCAGCCTTCACGATTCTCATTGGAGCCTCCTGAAAGAGATCGTGCCACTACGGTACCACACCCGCGCTGAAGCCGGCGTGAAGAGGGGTTGAAACGATGGCCACGAAGTTCGCGCGGGGGTTCTGGCGGCTCGCCGATCCCAAGATCTCGCTTGCCTCCGCCGCCGGAATGCTCCTTGGCGCCTCCTCGGCGGCCGCTGCAGGCCCGATCGCGGTGGGGTGGCTGCTCCTGACCGTCCTCGGGATCTTCGCGGTGGAGGTGGCGAAGAACGCGTCAGGCGAGGTCTTCGACTGGGACTCGGGCACCGACCTGCGGATACGGGACGAGGACCGAAGCCCGTTTTCCGGAGGGAAACGGGTCCTGGTGGACGCGCTCCTTACCCGGCGCCAGGCCTGGGGCATCGCCATCGGGGGATATCTCTTCGGCGCCGTGGCGGGGATGATCATCGTGGGGTGGCGCGAACCGAGCGTGGTCTGGTTCGGGCTGGCGGGGATGGCGTTCGCCTTCTTCTACCACGCCCCGCCCTTCCGGCTCAGCTACCGCGGGCTCGGCGAAATGGCGGTGGCGGTGTCGTACGGCCCCCTGGTCACCGCCGGCACCTATCTCGTCCAGCGCGGCACCATCCCGACCGGAATCGTGCTGCTTTCCCTCCCGCTCGGCGTGCTGATCGCCGCCTTTCTCTGGATCAACGAATTCCCGGATTACACCGCCGACGCCCTGTCCGGAAAACGCACCCTGGTGGTGCGCCTGGGGCGCGCGGGGGCCGCCGCAGGCTTCGCCTGGCTCGGCGTAGCCGCAGCGGCCATCCTCGCGCTGCTCCCCGCCGCGGGACTGCCCCCGTGGGTGTGGCTGGGCGGCGTGGCGGCGTTCCGGTTCGTGCCCGCGGCGCGCATCCTGATGGCCTCCCCGGAGGACACCGCGCGGCTCGTGCCGGCGCAGGCGATGGCGCTCCAGGCGTTCCTGCTCTACGCGGTCGGCGCCTCCGCGGGCATGCTGCTGGGCAGCTGAGCGCCTCGGAGAAGAAAGTTTCGCCGCCCGTTCATCATCGTTTCACCCCCTCGGTGATAGCTTGTGGTTGCACCATTCACCAGGGGGCGTTATGAAACTCGCCAAGCTGAACCCGATCCTCGGCAACGTGGAGAAGATCGATCGTCTGTTCGATCCCTTCCTCACGGGGCCGCTCTTCCCCGAGTTCGCGGTCAAGGGATTCGAGGGCACATGGCTGCCGACGCTGGACCTCGCCGAGAACGATGCGGCGTACATGGTCCGGATCGAGGTGCCGGGCATGCCCAAGGAGAACTTGGACGTGAAACTCACAGGTGAGGTGCTGACCATCACAGGCCATCGCGAGGCCGCCAAGGAAGTTCCCGGCGAGAACTTCCTGTATCGGGAGCGCGAGACCGGCAAGTTCGTCCGGACCATCCGGCTGCCGGCGCACGTGGTGGAGGGGAAGATCGAGGCGCACTACACCGACGGCGTGCTCAACGTGACGCTGCCGAAGGCCGCACCAGAAGTGCGGAGCAAGATCACCATCAAGTAAGGCGATCTGCGCCTCGAAGGACGAACGGCCCCGGGCACATCGCCCGGGGCCGTTCCGCGTTCGTCCGTCATTCGGTCTCCGCTTTCTCGAACCGGGCCCACGCAAGGGCCGCATGCACGGCCCGGTCCCAGCCCTCGCGGCCCCGCCTCCGTTCCTCCCCGGTGGACGCCGGCTCGAACCGGGCGAAGCGCCGTCCCTCGAGGAACTGCTCCGTGTCGCGCCACACACCGAGGGTGATCCCGGCCAGCCCGGCCGCGCCGAGCGCGGTGGTCTCGAACATGTCGGGCCGTTCCACGGGCGTCCCGAGCGCGTCGGCCAGGAACTGCATGAGCCAGTCGTTGGCGCTCGCGCCCCCGTCCACCCGGAGCGCCCCCGCCCCGAGGCGCGCGTCGTCCCGCATCAATTCCACCAGCTCCGCACTGCTGAACGCCATCGCCTCGAGCGCGGCGCGCACCAGGTGCGCGCGGGTGGTTCCTCTGGTGAGGCCGGTGACGGTGCCGCGCGCCTCCGCTTCCCAGTGGGGGGAGCCGAGGCCGACGAAGGCCGGGACGAAGTGGACGCCGCCGGTGTCCGGCACGCTGCGGGCCAGCGCCTCCGACTCGTCGGCGCGGGCCACGATCCCCAGGCCATCTCGGAGCCACTGGACGGCGGCGCCGGCGATGAAGACGCTGCCTTCGAGCGCGTACGCCGGTTCGCCGCGGGGGCCGCAGGCGGCGGTGGCCAGGAGGCCGTGCGGCGAGTGCGGTCGGCGATCCCCCGTGTGCATGAGCAGGAACGTGCCCGTGCCATAGGTGTTCTTGGCGCTCCCCGCCTCGACGCACCCCTGCCCGAAGAGCGCAGACTGCTGATCCCCGGCGATCCCGGCGATCGGCATCGCGTGGCCGAAATGCCCGGGCCGGCACTCACCGCTGACCGCGCCCGATGGCACGATCGACGGCAGCAGGGCGGCTGGGACCGAGAAGAGGGTGAGAAGCTCCGGATCCCAGGTCCGCGACTCGAGGCCGTACAGCATGGTCCGCGAGGCGTTGGTGTGATCGGTGGCGTGCACCGCGCCGTTGGTGAGTCTTGCGACGAGCCAGCTGTCCACCGTTCCCGCGGCGAGCTCCCCTCGTTCCGCACGGCGCCGCACCTCCCGGTCCGCCAGCATCAGCTCGAGCTTCGTCGCGGAGAAATAGGGATCCGGCACGAGGCCGGTCTTTTCCCGAAGCATCTCGGCGAGACCCAGCGCGCGGAGCTCGGCGCAGCGGGCAGCGGTCCGCCGATCCTGCCAGACGATGGCCCGTCCCAGCGGCTCGAGCGTCTTCCGGTCCCAGAGCAGGATCGTCTCGCGCTGGTTGGTGATCCCGAGCCCGACAGGGTGCTCTCCGGCCTGGGCAATCGCCTCCCGCCCGGCCTCGATGGCGCCGCGGAAGAGGTCCATGGGATCGTGCTCCACCCAGCCAGGGCGGGGGAAGTGCTGCGGGAGCTCCCGGTATCCGCGGCCAATGACGGAGCCGTCCTGGTGGATCACGAGGGCCGTCGTGCCGGTGGTGCCGGAATCGATGGACAGTATCGAAGGCATGTTATCGGCTGGGCAGCGGGGCAGCGGGGCGGTTGACCTGTGCCGCGCGCCGGGACAGGAGCACACCGCTCACGATAAGCACGGCGCCCCCGATCTGCACCGGGCGCGGGTGCTCGCCGAGGAGAGGCCACGCGACGAGCATGGCCACGAGCGGGATCATCGAGTTGAAGATGGCGGTCCGCCCGCTCCCGACCACGCGCACCGCGTTGTTCCAGAGGATGTAGGCGACGACGATGGCAAGCAGGGTGGAGTAGGCGATCCCGCTCCACGCCCGCGGGCTGAGGCCACCCCAGTCGAGCGCGCGCAGCGACGGCGCCCCGAGGAGCAGGAGCCCCGGCGCGCCGGTCACCATGGTCCAGGTGGTGAGCCGCAGGGTGGAGATCCGTACCCGGAGAGCCCGCACGCCCAGGGTGAACACGGCCCAGCAGAGGGTCGCACCGAAGACGGCGGCGTCGCCCGCCAGGCGGCCCACGCCGAGTTCCGCCCCTTTCCCCGCGAGGATGAGCGCCACGCCGGAAAATCCGAGCAGCCCGCCGGTCACCACCGGGCGGCGGAGCGCTTCGATGCCGGTAGCCGCGCCGAGGAACGCAACGATAAGTGGAGTGGTGGCGACGATGAGCGAGGCGTTGGCCACCGAGGTGTGGGTGAGGCCGTACATGAAGCAGACCTGGTAGAGCGTGTTCGAGAGCACCCCCATCCAGGCGAGCGGCCACCACGCCTCCCTCGGGGCGCCGACCGAGCCCTCGCGCCACTGGAGCACCGCGAGCAGGATGAAGGCGGCGAGCGTGAACCGCAGCCCCGCGAAGGCGAGCCCCGACATCTCGCCGAGCGCCATTTTCATGAAGCTGAAGTTGGCGCCCCAGATGAGCACCACGGCCAGCATGGCCACTTCGGCCCGGACCACCTGCCGCGACTCGGTCACGCCACCCCCGACCGGATGGCGCCATGGCCCGACGGCTCCTGAACAGGCACACGGCGCGTCATGGCATTAAAATGCTCTCGTCACGGAAAGTTGGCCACCGCCCTCCAACCCGACCTCACCCATGTCATTCCAGACGCTGCTCTACGAGGTGCGCGACGGCATCGCCATCGTCACCGTCAACCGCCCCGACAAGCTCAACGCCCTCAACGACGCGGTCATCGCGGACCTGGACCAGGCCGTCGCACGGATCGAGGCCGACGACGCCGTCAAAGGGGTGATCCTGACCGGCGCCGGCCCGAAGGCCTTCGTGGCCGGGGCCGACATCGGCGAGCTGTCCAAGCAGACCCAGTTCCTGGGAAAGGCCCGGGCGATGCGCGGGCAGGCAGTCTTCCGGCGCCTCGAGCGGTGCGGCAAGCCGGTCGTGGCCGCCGTGAACGGCTTCGCCCTCGGCGGCGGGTGCGAGCTGGCCATGGCGTGCCACCTCCGCGTGGCGAGCGAGAGCGCCAAGTTCGGGCAGCCGGAGGTCAAGCTGGGGATCGGCCCCGGCTACGGCGGCACCGTCCGGCTCCCGCGATTGGTCGGCAAGGGACGCGCGCTCGACCTCCTGCTCACCGCCCGGATGGTCGGCGCCGAGGAGGCGCTGCAGATGGGGCTCGTGAATCGGGTGGTGCCATCCGACCAACTGATGGCCGAATCGGAGCAGCTCCTCCGCACCATCCTGGCGAACGGGCCGCTCGCGGTCCGGCTCTGCATCGAGGCGGTGGACGCCGGGCTGGAGATGAGCCTGGAGGAGGCGCTCCTCCTCGAAGCCAACCACTTCGGGCTGCTGGCGTCCACCGACGACATGCGCGAGGGGATGGGGGCCTTCCTGGAGAAGCGGACGGCGTCGTTCCGCGGAAGCTGACGCACCGTGCACCTTGAGCGCATCGTCCTCCGCGGATTCCGGAACCTCCGCGATCTCGAGCTTGCCTTGCCGCCTGACGGAGCCGTGCTCCTCGGGCCGAACGCGCAGGGCAAGACCAACTTCCTCGAGGCGCTCGGATATCCGGTCCTCTTCCGCGCCCTGCGGGGCGCGACCGACGCCGAGCTGACGCAGTTCGGGGGGCCGGGTTTCCGGGTAGAGGCCGCCTTCCACGACGGCCAGCGGAGCCGGACCGCCGAGGTGACCTACACCGCCGGCAACCGCCGCAAGCGAATCCTGCTGGACGGGGCGCCAGTGGCGCGACTCTCCGAGGCCGTCGGCGCGTGGATCGCCGTGGCGTTCCTGCCAAGGGACGTGGCGCTCGCGGGCGGCCCGGCCACGGAGCGCCGGCAGTACCTCGACCGGATGCTCTCGCTCGCCTCGACGGACTATCTCCGCGCGCTGGTGAGATACCGGGCCGCGCTGGCCCAGCGGAACGCGGCGCTCCGCCAGGGCCAGGAGCCCTTGGCGCGCGCCTTCGACGCGCCGCTCGCCGCGGCCGGCAGCGAGGTGACCGCGCTCCGCCTGCGTTGGGTGGCGAACGCAGCCGGCCGGTTCGCGGAGGGCTTCGCCTCACTCGGTGAGCGCGGGCCGGTCGGGCTGTCGTACCGCACCGACGCGGCGCTCGCGGACCCTGTCGGGTGGGCCGAGGCGCTCCAGCGGGTCCGGAGCCGTGACCTGGGCCGAGGGATGACGACGATCGGGCCGCACCGGGACGACCTGATCCTCACGGTGGACGGCCGGTCGCTCAGGGAGTACGGATCCACCGGCCAGCTCCGGAGCGCGGCCGTGGCGCTCAGGCTGCTTGAGTTGACGACCATCGAGGAGGCGCGCGGGGTTCCCCCCGCCCTGCTGCTCGACGACGTCTTCGCCGAACTGGACGCCGACCGACAGGCTCGGCTGGCGGACCGCCTGCTGGCCCAGCGGGTCGGCCAGGTCTTCGTGACGGCGCCGCGCAGGGACGAACTCCCCTCGGGGCTCCGGTTGCCGGTCTGGGCTGTCCTCAACGGTGCCATCACGGAAGCGACATGAGCCGAGGAGCACGATCCGTGGACAAGAAGCGGCCGCTGACTCCCCTGTCCCAGGTGCTCGAGGAGTACCTCGCCTCATCGGGACTCGGGAAGGGAGTCGAGCGCGCGGAGGTGGTGCAGCGCTGGCCCGAGCTGGTCGGGCCGCAGATCGCTGCGGTCACCCAGGCGGAATCGGTATCCGCGGACGGGGTGCTGCGGGTGCGCGTGGCCACGGCGCCGTGGGCCACCGAGTTGAGCCTGATGACGCCTCGGATCCTGGCCCGCGTCAACGCCGGCCGGAAGGGGAGGATCAATTCGATTCGGTGGATCGCCGGGCCGCTGGAACGAAGGGACTGAGGACTGAGGACTGAGGACTGAGGACTGAGGACTGAGGACTGAGGACTGAGCGGGAAGCTACTGGACGATAGCGAGGGTGGTGTAGGTGTGTGGTCCCGGCTGGGTGGGGTAGAGGCGCGAGGTGTTGATCACGCGCCATTCGATCCTGCGGCCCTGCAGCTGAATGCCCGCGCCGACCTCCGCCACGTATACGAAGGGCTCGTGCCCCACGCTTGGGCCCTGATGGAAGAATCCGCCATCGAGAAAGAGATCGCCCGCGACCATCCGCCCTGAGATGCCTCCGAGCAGGTAGACCGGTGCGGCCGGCCGGGTGGACTCGATGCCAGGCCACTCCGCGGCCCCGCCGGCGCCGAACTCGATGGCCCCTTCGAGCCCCGCCCCCACCTCCGTCCGTACCGTGCCCACCCCCGCGCACCAGGTCGGGCGAACCCGAAGGCTGGATGATCGCCCGAGCCGGTACTGCGCCGCCCGCAGCGCCCCACGATACGCGATGCCGATGGTGGGTTCGCTGGCGAGCTGGCCACGCCATCCCCTCGAGGTCCCCTCCCCCAGCAGGTCGTGAAACCAGCGCTGGACCGGCTCCGCAAGCGACGGCGTCCCGGTCACGCCAAGCGCCAGCGTCAGCTGGTGGTCGAGCCGGGTCGTGTGCACTCCCGTGTGCATGGAGGCGCCGAGCCAGCCCGCGAACGGCCGGCGCTCGGGCCAGAACCGCCTGTAGTTGGTGCCGGGGGTGTAGATCTGGTGCCCGAGGACGAGCGTCCAGTCCTGGCAGGCCTGCTGCGCCTCAGCGCCACCGCAAACGGTCAACTCGGGGAAGAGCCACGTTCCCAGCGGCGACCGGCCCCCCACCGGCAGAAAGAGCCGCATGCCGTGGGAGTACTCCCCGTCGCTCGGCGCCCCCAGCACGCCGACGTTGAGGGCGTCGTTGTCGATCTCGATGACCAGTGGCCGCTGCACGGCGGCGGCAGGCGTACCCCCCGCGAGGGCGAACGCGATCAGCAACAGGAATATTCGGAAATAGCGGGGCCGAGCCCGGGCAGCGAGGAATTCAGCGAAGACAGTCCCCATGAGCTTCCCAACTTTTGTGAGGAAGGCCGTGGCGAATGGTGGTGGCGCCGAGCGTCTGGTCCCAATCTGGGAAGGGCCGTGCGCGCAGGCAACAGGGACGGTCGCAGGCAGCCATCACGACCCATCCCGAGGGGGCGGCAATTGGTTCCGGAAAATGGCCCTAATGGCTTGACCAGCAAAGGTTTACCATCTATCATTCAGGGCGTTGGAGGCCCCCGTCACGGCCCACCCTGAACCAGGCTTCACACCCATGGCAGATGATCGTCCGGCTGGCCCGAAGGGGCAGGACTACGGTGCAGGTTCGATCCAGGTATTGAAGGGGCTGGAGGCGGTCCGGAAACGGCCCGCGATGTACATCGGCTCCACCGGCGAGAACGGCCTGCACCACCTCGTGTACGAGGTCGTGGACAATTCGATCGACGAGGCGTTGGCCGGATATTGCGACCAGGTCTCCGTCACGATCAAGAAGGACAACGTCATTTCCGTGACCGACAACGGTCGCGGCATTCCGGTGGACATCCATCCCATCGAGAAGATCCCCGGCGTCGAGCTCGCGCTCACCGTGCTGCACGCCGGCGGCAAGTTCGACAAGTCCACCTACAAGGTGTCCGGCGGGCTGCACGGCGTCGGCGTCTCCGTGGTCAACGCGCTCTCGGAGCGGCTCGAAGTGGTCGTGGACCGCGACGGCAGCCGCCACCACATGGCGTTCGCGCGCGGCAAGACCACCAAGCCGCTCAACGTGCTCGGCAAGGCCAAGGGCACCGGCACCACCGTCACCTTCAAGCCCGACCCCGAGATGTTCTCCGTCCTCGAGTTCAGCTACTCGACGCTGGCCGACCGGCTCCGCCAGCTCTCGTTCCTGAACAAGGGCATCACCATCACGCTGCGCGACGAGCGGAAGGACGAGCCGAAGGAAGACACCTTCTTCGCGAAGGGCGGCCTGGTCCAGTTCGTCGAATGGCTCAACCGGAACAAGAAGCCGCTCCACCCCAAGCCGATCGCCTTCTCCGCGATCAAGGACGACATCGAGGTGGACGTCGCCCTGCAGTACGAGGACGGCTACAACGAGAACACCTTCACCTTCGTGAACAACATCAACACCCACGAGGGCGGGACGCACCTGACCGGCTTCAAGTCGGCCCTGACCCGCACCGTCAACGAAGCGGCCAAGCGTTCGGGTGCCCTCAAGAAGGCCGACTTCACCCTCTCGGGCGACGACGTGCGCGAAGGGCTCACCTGCGTCCTCCACGTGAAGGTGAAGGAGCCGCAGTTCGAGGGGCAGACCAAGACCAAGCTCGGGCAATTCCGAGGTCGAGGGCATCGTCCGGCAGGTGGTCAACGAGCACCTCGGCAGCTTCCTCGAGGAGCATCCGCCCGTCGTCCGCGCCATCCTCGACAAGGCCGTCAGCGCCGCGCGCGCGCGCGAGGCGGCCCGCAAGGCGCGCGACCTCGTCCGCAAGAAGTCGGGGCTCGAGAACGCGGTGCTGCCCGGCAAGCTGGCCGACTGCTCACTCGACGACCCGGCGCTCTGCGAGATCTATCTCGTCGAGGGCGACTCGGCCGGCGGCAGCGCCAAGCAGGGCCGCAACCGGGCGTTCCAGGCCATCCTGCCGCTGCGCGGCAAGATCCTGAACGTGGAGCGGGCCCGCATCGACAAGATCCTCAGCAACGAGGAAATCCGGTCGATGATCACCGCCATCGGCGCCGGCGTCCGCGAGGAGTTCAAGCTGGAGGACGTGCGGTACCACAAGATCATCCTGATGACCGACGCCGACGTGGACGGCGCCCACATCCGGACGCTGCTGCTGACGTTCTTCTTCCGGCAGATGCCGGAGCTGATCGACGCCGGGTACGTGTACATCGCCCAGCCGCCGCTCTACCGCGTGGCCAAGGGGAAGGAAGAGTACTACGCCTACAGCGAGCCGGAGCGGGACGAGTACGTCAAGCGGCTCGGCGGGGGCGACGGCAAGGCCGGCATCATGATCCAGCGCTACAAGGGCCTCGGCGAGATGAACCCGGAGCAGCTCTGGAACACCACGATGGACCCGGAAAAGCGGACCGTCCTCCGGGTGACGCTCGACGACGCGGTCGAGGCCTCCAACCTCTTCGAGCAGCTGATGGGCGACGAGGTCGAGCCCCGCCGCCTGTTCATCGAGCAGAACGCCCACTACGTGACGAACCTGGACGTCTGACCGGGTTCAGGCCGGAACGGACAGACGCTCCTCGCGCACCGCGCGGGGGGCGTCTTTGATTTCACAGACCTCGCGGTAGCTTGCGTCCAGCCGGTCGAGTTCATGGTCCCAGGAGAGTCGCTCCGCCGTCGCGCGCGCACCCGCACCCAGCTGGCGGACCAGGGCAGGCGAGCGGACCGCGGCGCAGATGGAGCGTCCCATCGCGGCGATGTCACCCGGCGGATAGGCCAGGCCGTTCACGCCGTCGCGAAGGTGATCCGCCACGCCCCCCGCAGGTGTCGCGATGACCGGGAGCCCGCTCGCCATCGCCTCGAGGATGACCAGTCCGAGCGTCTCGGTGTGCGACGAAAAGAGGAAGGCGTCTGCGCTGGCATAGAGCGTCGGCAGCATGGCTCGCCGGTCGAGGTTGCCAAGAAAGGTGACCCCGTCGGTGGCTGCGGCGCGCAGCTCGGCCTCGCGCGGGCCCACGCCCGCGATGACCAGACGAACGTCGCGATCCGGCAACGCCTCCTGCGCCGCGGCGAAGCCCTCGAGAATCCGTTCGACCCCCTTTTCCGCGGCCAGGCGACCGACGTGGAGCAGCAGGAAGGTGTCGCGTCCTCCGTAGGCCTGGCGCAGCATGTCGCTCCGGTGCCGGGGATGAAATCGCTCCACATCCACCCCACGGCCCCAGACCTCCACGTCGATCACGCCGAGGGCGTGGAGTTCGTCGCGGGCAAGCAGGCCGGGGGTGAACACACGGCGACTTCGCCGGTGAAAGCGGCCGATGTAGTCGCGCACGGGGCGCCGGAGCCAGGGGGCGCCGTAGGATTCGGTGTATCGGGAGAAATCGGTGTGGTAGGAGGAAACGACGGGAATGCCGCGACGGAGCGCCTCGCGCTGGCCCAACCGGCCGATGACGAATTCCGTGGCGCTGTGGACCAGGTCGGGTTGGAAGGCCTTGATCGCATCGGCGATGGTCCGCCAGGCAGGGGCGGCGAGCCGGACGTCGGCAGTACCCTGGCAGGGGCATACTGGGAATGGCGACGCGCAGGGGAACTCGCCCGGCTTCGCCCGAGGTCCCGAAGGGGTCGGCCATCGCGGCAGGGTACGCCGGCCCGACCACCGCCACCTCCCAACCCCGCCGAAGGAGGCCCTCGACCGAGAGGGCCGTGACCACCGACACACCGTTGACCTGAGGAGGATATGTATCGGTGCAATACAGTGCGCGGAGCGGGCGATCGGGCAGATGGGTAGACATGGGCGAGCAAACTGCGCGTCACACTTGACGATTTGATCACCATTCGGTCACGTATGAGTCAAGGAACCGCACTCGAGGGCTAGACACTCCCGATACACGGCCGTCGCGAGGCCGTGGCAGGCGCCGGGGAGCTTTGGGTCGTGCCAGAAGATCTTCCACACGACCCTGGAGGCCGCGTGCGCAGCCCGACCGGAATTACCCGAGTCATCGTCGTGATTCTCGACGGCCTCCGCGCCGATGCCATCCCGCTCTTCCCCCTCCCGAATCTCCGCCGGCTGGCGGAGGGGGGTGCCTACACCCTGGCCGGCGAGACCGTCCGACCGAGCATCACACCCGCCGCGCTGACATCCCTCCTGACCGGGGTTCCGCCGCGCATCCACGGGGTCGAGAGCGACCGGATCGCCAGACACCGTCCGAACGGCCCCATCCTCACCCTTCCAGAGTTCCTCCTCCGGCATGACGTGCCGGTCCGCGCGTTTCGCGGTCGGCTCCCCCCGCTGACCGCCGGTGTCGCGAAGCGTGTCACGGAGCGGCTCGGGATCGAGGCGACCTTCACCGGCCACAGCGCCGACGAGATTCTCGATGCGGCGCTTCCCAGCTTGCACCGCCGCGACCGCGCCGTGTCGCTCCTGCACTGGCTGGACGCCGACCGGGCGGGCCACGCACATGGTTGGGGCTCGACCGCCTACCACGGAGCGGCGCGCCGCCTCGACACGGCGATGGGCAGGCTGGTGCGCGAGCTGCACGTGGTGGACGACCCGGCCACCCTGCTGATCGCGCTGGCCGACCATGGAGGCGGCGGGCTCCTGGCGCGGGATCACAACAGCGCGCCACCCGCTCGACACCACGATCCCGATCATCCTCGCCGGCGGCCAGGTCGTTCCGCAGGTGCTCGGGCTATGGCGCCTCGCTCCTGGACGTCCCGGCCACGATCGCGTGGGCGTTCGGCCTGCACCGGCCCGCGCTGTGGACCGGCCGGCCGCTCGCCGAATCGATGGGGCTGCCGCGCCTGGCGTCGCGCGGCCCGGGTGGCGAGCCGGAGCGACGCTTCCCCGCGGCCGCATGACGTTCGTCCTTCGCCTCCTCGGCCACCTCTCGGAGCGGGACCGGGGGCTGTACGCGCGGTGGAGCCTCTCCGCCGATTCTCACCGTGTCATGCGCGACGCCTGGCTCGCGATCACCCACGCCGGTGGGGCCGTCGCCTCGATCGCTTCGGTGGTGGTTCCGATGTGGCTCGGGCTCTGGGATCGATCGGCCAGCTGGTCGGCGGCGGCCAGCCTGGCCATCTCGCACGTCGTCGTCCAGGTCATCAAGCGGCTGGTGGGTCGGCCCCGGCCCGAAAAGCCCGTCGGCATCGACCATCCGGACCGGTTCTCCTTCCCGTCTGGGCACGCGACGTCGAGCATGGCGGTTACGCTGGCTTACAGCGTCGCGTTTCCGCACCTCGCCGCACCGTTGGTTGGATTCGGCATGCTCGTCGGGTGGAGCCGCGTGGCCCTCGGAGTCCACTACCCGGGCGACGTGGTCGCCGGGCAGCTCATCGCCGCACTCACCGTCCTGGGTGTCACCCTGCTCAGGTGACATCCCTCGCCGCCGACCTCAGGCGCGCAGGTGGTCCGCCCGCCACTCCTTGATCAGTCGCTTGATCGCCTTCTGGTCCGTGAGCTTCTCGTCGAGCACGCGCCGAGCCAGCGCCGGCAGTTCCGCATCCGAGGCGAATCGGAGCGCGACGAGCTGCTGTGGCGAAAACTCCGGAATCCTGGGCTTGAGGTCCGCCGGCAGGAGTGCCTCCATCCTCAGCCGCTCCTCGAGCCGGATGACCCGGTCCTGCACGGTGACGGCGAACACCCGCATGTACCAGAACATGAGGATGAGGCCCGACGGCAAGCGCCAGGCCGATGGCGGTCGGGACTCCCGGGCGCTTCGCAAGCATCGTGACCTGCCAGCCAAGGACCACGAGGAGGATCGCGGAGAGGACGAAGTGATACCCGGTGACGTACCGGGCGTGATTGGACGGATCTTGTGGTTCAGCGGCCATGAGAACCCTCGGGTGAATGGTGAACGGCGATGATGTCAGCCCGCGAGCGCCTCGATCCCCGGGCGGTGACGCGGTGGGAAACGAGCGGACGCGGCGCGGGCGCGGCCCGGCCCCGATTGCGATGGCCCAGGTCGAGCGCCTCGGCACCGGCATCCAGGCCGGCGGTGTCGCGCGGCGTAGATGGTGGCCAGCGGCTGGCCGGCGGTCACTCGGTCCCCGGGGCGCACCGTGATGACGAACCCCACGGACGGGTCCACCTCCTCCTCGACCCGGGTCCGGCCGCCGCCCATGGCGATGATCCCCTGCCCCACCGGCCTCGGGTGCACCGCCACGACCCGCCCCGCGGACCGGGCGATGTAAACGACCGAATGCGGGGCCTGCGGCAGGATGGCGGGATCATCCGTCACGGCCGGATTGCCACCCTGCGCCTCGATGATTTCGGCCAGCTTCCGGAGGGCGGCCCCGGACGCGATCGTGCCCTGCAGCCGGCGGCGCGCGGCCTCGCGGTCGCGCTCCAGACCCGCAGCCACCAGCGCCTCCGCCCCAAGTGCCAGGGTGACCTCCATGAGGTCGGCCGGCCCCTCCCCTTGAAGCGCCAAGAGGCACTCCTCCACCTCCAGCGCGTTACCGCACGCGTGGCCGAGTGGCCGGTCCATGGCGGTCACCAGCGCCACCGTCCGGACTCCACTCGCTTCGCCGAGGTCGATCATGGTCCGGGCGAGTTCGAGGGCATGCGCCTCATCGGGCAGGAACGCCCCGCTCCCCGCCTTGACGTCCAGGACCAGCGCATTCAATCCCTCGGCGAGCTTCTTCGACATGATGCTGGCCGCGATCAGCGGCACCGACGGGACGGTGCCGGTGACGTCCCGGAGCGCATACAACCGCCGGTCCACCGGAGCGATTTCCGCCGTCTGGCCGAAGAGCGCGCAGCCGAGTGCTCGCACCTGCGCGGTCGCGGCCGGAAGCGCGAGCTGCGTGGAAAACCCGGGAATCGACTCCAGCTTGTCGAGGGTGCCGCCGGTGTGGCCGAGGCCCCGGCCCGACATCATCGGCACGGCGGCCCCGCAGCAGGCGAGCATCGGGGCCAGCAGGAGCGAGGTCTTGTCCCCGACTCCCCCGGTCGAGTGCTTGTCCACCCGCGGTACGGCCCAGCCGTCGAATTGGAGCCGCTCGCCGGAGGCCAGCATGGCCGCGGTCAACTCGGTGAGCTCGGCGTTGGAGAGCCCTCGCCAGACCACCGCCATCAGCAGCGCGGACATCTGGTAGTCTGGAATCGCGTCCGCGGCGTAGGCGCGCACGATGGCGGCCCAGGTGCCGGAGGGGAGCTCTCCCCCGTCTCGCTTGCATTCGATGAGCGATGGAATCACCATTAAGGCACCCTTCCCAACTGATGGACCCCCACACCCGGAGCCGAAGTGCGCCTGCTGCCCGCCGCCCTCTTCGCGGTCCTCCTGACCGCCCCCGCGGCCGCCCAATCGGTGCCCGACCTGGTGACCAGGGGAGTGGCGGCGTTCGACGCCCGGAATCCGGCGGCGGCGCTGAAGGACTACCAGGCGGCGATGGCCATCGACTCGACGAGCTACGAGGCCAACTGGCGGGCCTCCGTCGCCGCGGTCGACATCGGCAAGCAGAC
Organism: uncultured Gemmatimonadales bacterium; assembly: GCA_963777835.1. GTDB lineage: Bacteria > Gemmatimonadota > Gemmatimonadetes > Gemmatimonadales > GWC2-71-9 > SPDF01. Next base: position 1,127,902 of record CAVZRK010000006.1, read on the forward strand.
CCCGGACAGCGTTCCCGACCCGGCCCGTGATTCGCTGTACCGGCTGGCCGAAAGGTACGCGACCCGGGCCGTGGCGGCGAACCCCGACGGCGCGGACGGGTACTTCGCGCTGGCCAACGCGATCGGGCGGACCTCGCTCACGCTCGGGAAGAAGGCGCGAGTGCAGCGCGCCACCGAGATCCGCACGGCCGCGCTCAGGGCCATCGAACTCAACCCGCGCCAGGACGGCGCGTTCCACGTCATGGGGCGCTGGAACGCCGAGATCATGCGCCTCTCGAGCTTTGAGCGGTTCTTTGCGAAGAGCTTCCTGGGCGGGGCGGTGTTCAACCAGGCCTCGTGGGACAATGCCGTGGCGTACATGCAGCGGGCGATCGCGATCCGGCCCGAGTTCATCTATCACCACTACGACCTGGCCCTGATTTACATCGACACCAAGCAGTGGTCACTGGCCCGGCAGCAGCTGGAGCTGATTCCCGCCCTGCCCCTCATCGACGTGATGGACCCGGTCTGGAAGAAAGAAGCCGCAGGCTTCCTCCAGTCCATCGCGAACAAGAAATAAGAGGACGGATTCCCATGATCCAGACCGCCGGCACGTCTCCCGAGGAACTCGAGCGCCTCTCGGCCCGGGTGCAGTCGCTCGAGCACGAGCGGCGCCACCTGCTCGCCGTCATCGAGATCCTCGAGGAGATCGGGGGATCGCTGCACTTCGCCGACATCGTCCAGTCCATCGCCAAGAAGCTCGGCGAGGCCTTCGGCCTCGACCGGTGCGCCATCTACCTGTCGGAGCGCGGTGGGCAGACCGTCCGCCTGGTGGCGAGTTTCGAGGACCCGAGCATCCGGAACTACGTGGTGGACCTCGACCGGTACCCGGAGCTCAAGCGCGCCATCCACTCCGGGCAGACGGTGTTCATCCCCGACGCCGTCAACGACCCGACGCTGCGGCACGTTCGCGGCGCGCTGACGCACCGGCGGGTCAAGTCGATCACCGTGGTGCCGATCACCTGGCGGGGCACTCCCATCGGCGCGATCTTCCTGCGCACCTTCCGCGACGGGCCGAGCTTCTCCGACGTGGACGTGAAGTTCTGCCAGGTGGTGGCCAGCCTGACCGCCAAGGCGCTCCGAAACGCGCATCGCTTCGAGCGGCTGCAGTCCCGCCGCGGCGAGGAAGGGGTGGGGCGGCAGGAGGACCGGGAGCGTGTGGCCCTGCTGGGCTTCATCCGGCGCCTGCTGGAAGCGTACGCGCAGAAGGAAGGCCCGTGGGAGGAAGGCCAGCTGGGGCGCGCGACGGCGGAGGAACTCGACCGGCTGGTCGGCGTGGCCCGGACGGTGCTGGCCCAGGAGGCCGCCGGACGGTGAGCCCGGCGGAACGCGCGGCCGAGCTGCGCCGGCTCATCGACCGCGCCAACATCGCCTACTACGTCCACGACGCGCCCGAGATCCCGGACGCCGAGTACGACCGCCTCTTCCGGGAGCTTCGCGCGCTCGAAGAGGCCCACCCGGAGCTGGCCGCCCCCGACAGCCCCACCCAGCGCATCGGCGCGGAGCCCGCCACCGCGCTCCGGAAGCACACCCACCTGCGGCCGATGCTCTCGCTCGCGAACGCCTTCAGCGACGACGAACTCGCCGCCTGGGAGGACCGCAACGCCAGGCTCAACGCCGACGCGCGACACGGCGGGTACACCACCGAGATCAAGATCGACGGCGCCGCCGTCAACCTGACCTACGCCGGGGGCCGGTTCGTGACCGGCGCCACCCGGGGCAACGGCACCGTCGGGGAGGACGTGACCGCCAACCTCCGAACCATCCCGGGCCTCCCCCTCATCCTGCAGGGGCAGGGACATCCCGGGCTCATGGAGATTCGGGGCGAGGTCTACTTCTCCCGCAAGGCGTTCGAGCGGCTGAACGCCGACCGCGAAGCGGCGGGCGACCCACCCTTTGCCAACCCGCGGAACGCCGCCGCCGGCAGCCTCCGGCAGCTGGACGCCCGCATCACCCGCAGCCGGCGGCTCGGACTGTTCGCCTTCCACGTGGAAGTGGTCGAGGGGGCGTTGACGGCCGCCACGCAGTGGGAAGTCCTCGACCAGCTCGAGGCGTGGGGGCTGCCGGTGGCGCCGCACCGCGCCCGGCACGCCGACCTGGCCGCGGTGCGAGCAGGCGGTGGCACGGTACGAGACGATGATCCGCACCCTCCCCTTCGAGGCCGACGGCGTCGTCGTCAAGATCGACAAGCTCCCGCTGCACGACGACCTCGGCGTGGTCGGCGGCCGGGAGCCGCGCTGGGCGGTCGCGCGGAAGTTCGCGCCGGAGGTGGCCGTCACGCGGCTCCTCGAGATCCGCGTCAACGTGGGACGGACGGGAGCCCTGACGCCCTGGGCCGTGCTCGAGCCGGTCGAGCTCGGCGGGGTCACCATCAGCAGCGCCACCCTCCACAACGACGAGATCATCGCGCAGAAGGACATCCGCGTCGGCGACTGGGTCGAGGTCGTCCGGGCGGGCGAGGTCATTCCGCAGGTCATGGGACCGCTGCGGGAGCGCCGGGACGGCTCGGAAGTCGAGTTCGCCATGCCCGAGGAGTGCCCCGTCTGCGGTACGCCGGTGGATCGCCCGGCGGACGAGGTCGTCCGCTACTGCCCCAACGTCTCCTGCCCGGGCCGGATCCTGGAGGGGATCGTCCACTTCGCCTCCCGCGAGGCGATGGACATCCGCGGCCTCGGCTACGAGCGGGTGCGCCAGCTCCTCGACGCGAAGCTGATCCGCGACGTGGCGGACCTCTACGAACTCGACGCCGAACGGCTCGTGGCGCTGGAGCGGTTCGCGGAGCAGTCGGCGGCGCAGCTCGTGAAGAGCATCGCCGACTCCAAGGCGCGCCCGCTCTCCACCCTGCTCTTCGGCCTCGGCATCCACCACGTCGGCAAGACGGTGGCAGTGCTCCTGGCTCGCCGGTTCGGCACCATGGCGGCGCTCCGCGATGCCGGCGAGGAAGCCATCAACGAAGTCCCGGGGGTCGGGCCGGTCATCGCCGCGGCGGTGCACCACTTCTTCCGCACGGCGCGGAACCGGCACCTGGTCGAGCGGCTCGAGCGGCTCGGGCTCGGGATGACGGAGCCCGATGCCACGGTGACGGACGGCCCGTTCACCGGCATGACGGTGGTGCTCACCGGAACCCTGCCGACCCTCTCGCGCACCGAGGCGACCGCCTTGGTCGAGCGCGCCGGCGGCCATGTGTCCGGCTCGGTGAGCAAGAAGACCTCGCTCGTGGTGGCCGGCAGCGACGCCGGCAGCAAGCTCGAGAAGGCCACGGCCCTTGGCGTCCCGGTCATCGACGAGGCGGAGCTCTTGCGCCGCGTCGCCCCGCGCCCGTAATCTTCCGGCGAGGAGAACCCCATGACGAATCCCGAACCGTTTTCGCAGTACCAGTGCCTCGGCCTCGGCCGGCGCGCCCTCCACCAGCTCCGCGCCAGCCTGGAGCGGGACCGCGGCGTCCAGACCGCCACGCTCCTGCAGGAAGCGGGGGTCGCCGGCGGTGAAGGACTGTATGCGGCGTTTGCGGGCTGGCTCCAGACCGCGTACGGCGTGATGCAGCCGGGCGACCTCGATGCGGCGTACCTGCCGGAGGCGCTGAAGGGATTCTTCGGGGATTACGGATGGGGCACGCTGACCGTGAGCGAGCTCGCGCCCGCCGTGATGGCGCTGGACAGCGAGGACTGGGCCGAAGCGGCCCCCGATCAGGGCAGTTCGTATCCCGCGTGCCACCTGACCAGCGGCATGCTCGCCGATTTCCTGGGCCGCATGGCGCAGGGGCAGGTGGCGGTCATGGAGGTGGAGTGCCGCACGCGGGGAGACAGTCGGTGCCGCTTCCTGGTCGGCGCACCGGACTCGCTCTCGGTGCTCTACGACCGGATGTCGCGGGGGCTCACCTACGCGGAGGCGCTCGGGCCGGCGAAGTAGGGGCGCACAGTCGTGCGCCCCGACCCATGCCTAGGGCTGCTGCTTCAGCGTCACGTCGCCTGAGGCCGTGTCGATCGAAATCCTTCCCTTCCCGTTGCCGATCGTTCCCGACAATCCATCCCGGCCCTTCCGCGTCACTTGGAGCGGAAACTCGGTCGTGATGTCCCCGCTGCTGGTCTCGATCTCCACGGCGGCGCCGAGCGACTTGGGCGCGATGACCTCCACGTCACCCGAGCCGGTGTCCACCGACAGCTCCTCGACGTCGCCGGTCAGGCCGATCCGGATCTCGCCGCTCCCGGTGTCCACGCCTACGCCGCGCACATCGGCCGCGCTCACCACCACGTCACCAGAGCCGGTGTCGATCTCGAGCCGGGTCGCGGTGAGCCCGTCCACGCGGACGTCCCCGGAGCCGGTGTCGAGGGACACGTCGGTCGACTTGACGGCCCTGAGGACGATATTTCCCGAACCGGTGTCCACCGACAGGTCGCCGTCGTGGCCCGCCAGTGTCACGTCGCCGGAACCGGTGTCGATCGAGAGCGAGCCCGCGGTCGCCTTGCCCTCCACGTCACCGCTCGCCGTCTCGACCTCGATCGAACCGTTGACGTTCGCGAGCGTGACCTTGCCGACGCCGAGGTTCAGCTCGGCACGCACACCGACGGGCAACATGAGCCGCACGTCCGCCCAGGCCGCGAGACCGCTGCCGCTCGAGGAGATCCTCACCTTGCGGCCGTCTCCGTCGTTGTCGTCGTCGCCGTTGAACGTGCCGTCGTCCCGGACCCGGAGGCTCGCCTCGTAATTGCCGCCCAGCGCGGGATAGACGAATTGCGTGCCAGGATAGACTACGCGGAGGGTGCCGGCGGCATGCTCGACGCTCAGCTTGGCGCCGTCGCCGCCCTGGCGGGTGACCTCGGCCACGGTGGCGCCGCCGGAGGCCCCCGAGACCTGCAGGGTGCCGATCAGGTTGTAGACCTTGATGGTGCCGCCGGAGAGTTCGACGCGCTCGGCCTGCTGGGCGTACAGCCCGGCGGCGGAACTTGCGGAGATGCCCAGGGCGAGGGCCAGGAAGCGAACGGGGTGGGTCACGGTGCGGGCTCCTGAAGGAAGGGATCAGGAGGTTGGACGGGTCCCGACGGGAAAAGGTTGCAGCAGCTACCGAGGCGCGACCGAGACGCCTTCCAGGAGTATCGCGGGAGCGGCAAGGCTCCCCCGCCACTCCACGTTTCGCCCCAACCCGGCGATCCGCCCGAGCAGTTCATAGGCGTTGCCCGCTACGGCCGCGTCCTTCACCCGACCCACGATCTCCCCGTCGACGACGCGATACGCCAGGGCCACCGGGTGAGAAAACGCCCCGCCGATCACGTTGCCTTGCCCCACGCCGATGAGGTCGTCCACGATGAGGCCGTCGGCCACCTTGGACAGGAGATCCTCCCAGCTGCACTCGCCCGGGGAAACCACCAGGTTCGAGTACGCCGCCTGCGGCTTGCCGAAGGTGGTGCGCCGAGCGTGGCCGGTGGCGGGGACCCCGGCGCGCGCCGCCGTTTCGAGGTCGTACACGAAGCCGCCGACGACGCCGCCCTCCACCAGCGGGAGGCGCCGGGTCGGCACCCCTTCGTCATCGACGGCCCGGGAGCCGGAGGCGCCGGATACCCAGGGATCGTCGGTCACGGTGAGCGTCGGGTCGAAGGCGCGCTCCCCGATGCGACCGCCGAGCGGGGAGATCCCCTGCAGGACGGCCTTGCCGAGGCAGGCCTGGCGGAGGGGGAGGAAGAGGGCACCCGATCCGGCGGGGGTGAACAGGACCGGCAGCTCTCCCCGCGGCGGCGCAGCAGGCCGCTCGGCCCATGACACCCGCCGCCGGATCGACGCGGCCAGCGCCGCGACCCCCGGCTCCCCGGGGAGGTCCGCGGCGGCGCAGAAATCGCCGACCATGAGGATGTCATCGCCGGAGACACGGGTGATTTCGGCGGAGAGCGAAACCGACGTCACGTCGTAGCTGGCCTCGACGCCCCGGGTGTTCGCCACCCGCACGGTGCCGACGCTCCGTTCCACCGTGGCGCTCACCTGCCAGCCGTCATGCGACAGGCGCTCCACCAGCGACTGCCCGAGCGCGGCGAGGTCCGCCACCGAGGCAGCCGCCGCCGCGGGGGAATGGGTACGGACCGCCTGGAGCGGCGAGGGTGCCGGCAAGATGAGGTCCACCTGGTCCCCGATGGCGGCCGAGGCGAGCGCCGCCTCGAACAACGCCTCCGGGTCGTTGGCCGTCGTGCCGGCAAAGCCGAGCCTGCCATTGGCCCGGATCCGGACATTGACGCCCCGCTCCTGCGACCACGCGGTGCTCTTGAGCCGGCCCGATTCGAAGACGAGCGTCACCGTCTCGTCGTTCTTGACGGCGGCGTCGGCGGACTCGGCGCGGCGGGACGCCTGTTCGAGGAGCCGGGCGATCATGCGACGCTCCCGCCCACGAGCGCCTCGCTGAGCCGCACGTGCGGCGCGCCCTCGGTCACTGCCAGCGGCGCCTGCCCTCCCTTGCCGCATCCGCCGCCCATCTCGTTCCACTGGAAGTCGCCGGCGACCCGGTCGATCCGGTCCATCGTCTGGAAGAGGTTCCCCGCGATCACGACGTCCTTGACCAGCTCGGCGAGCTGGCCGTCGCGGATCATGTAGCCGTGGCCCGCCGTGAAGGAGAAGTCCTCGAGGTACGTCTGGCCGCCCTGGGCGTCGCAGGCGTAGATGCCGAGGGTGATGTCCCGGAAGAGGTCGTCGCGCGTGCCGGTCCCGCTGGCGATGTAGGTGTTGGTCATCCGCACGATCGGCGGATGGCGGAAGGAAAGGGCGCGGGCGTTGCCGGTGGGCGCCTCCTGCATCTTCGCGGCGGTTTCGCGGGAGTGGAGCCGCCCGACGAGCACGCCGTTCTGGATCAACACCGTGTTCCGCGTCGGCGTGCCTTCGTCGTCGAACGGAAGGGTGCCGCGGAGGGCGGCAGCGCTCCCGTCGTCGCCGATGGTCAGGTGTGGTCCGCCGAAGCGGCGCCCGAGGGTCATCATCTCCCGGGCCTGGGGATTTTCGTAGACGAAATCGGCCTCGCTCAGGTGGCCGAACGCCTCGTGCACGAACACCCCCGCCAGCTTCGGGTCGAGCACCACCGGATAGGTGCCGCCCCGGACGCGCGGGGCGCCGAGCAGCGCGACCGCACGATCGGCGGCGGCGAGGAACTGGTCCTCCCGGTGCTGGACGGCCTCCCATCCGGAGCGCCGGCCGAGCGATTCGAGCGCCCGCTCGATGGTGCCCTGGTCCCGCGCCACCGCCACGGCGGAAAGGGTCACCTCGGGCCGCAGCTCGAAGAGCATGGTGCCCTCCGAGTTGGCGTACCAATACTCCACCACCTCGTCGCGGTAGGCGGCCTGCGTGTCCACGACGCGCCGGTCCCGGCCGAGCATCAGGGCGTTCAGCGATTCGAGGTGGCGTTTCTTGACGTCCAGCGGGATGCCGCGGACGTCGCCGCCCAGCGGAAGGGTCACGTCCGCCTCGCGGACCGGGACGTCGGCGAGCCGGATGGGGGCGTCGAGCCGCACGGCCAGGGAAAGTTCGTGCGCGCGGGCCACCATGGCGGGGAGGTCGTCGAGCGAGGTGAAGCTCGCCATGCCCCAGCCGTAGCCCCGGTTCAGGCAGCGAACGAAGCCCCCCTCGTCGGTGCTCACGGTCGCCCCCTCGAGGCGGGGGCCGCGAAAGGTCACCGCGGAGGTGACGCTCCGCTCGAGGCGAATTTCGGTGTAATCTGCCCGGGAGGAATTGAGGGCGTCGCGCAGCCGGTTCTTCACGGGCGTCGGGCGGCGTACTCGGGATGGGGCACCAGCTCGCCGTCCACGACGATCTCCCTGTCCCACGGCAGGATGATGAACTTGTCCGTCTCGAAGGCGTGGAAGTCGGGGAGGTAGGGGCCGGTCTTGAACGACACGGCGGTACGCACTTCGGCCGGCTGCAGGAGCCGAACCTCGCTCAGGGCCAGCTTCATGGTGCTGCCGGATTCGCAGGTTTCGTCCACCACCAGGACGCGCCGTCCGCGGATCGTGGCGGGGGGGCCGGCCACCAGCACCGGTTCCTTCCGTGCGCTGCGCCGGGTGACGACCATCGAGGCGAACTCGCGCTGGAGGATCGACGCGATCACAACGCCGGGCATGACGCCGGCCTTGGCGATGCCGAGGACGATCTCGGGATCGAACTCGCGGGCGACCTTGAGCGCCAGGGCGCGACAGACCTCGCCGAAGAACGGCCAGTCGATCTCCATCACTTCGCGGGTGTCGAGATTCGGGGCTCGAGGCATGCTCCAAACTACCCCCACGCTCCGGGTCGGGCAACCACGTTGCGACCCTCCAAAATCGGGGCTATCTTGCGAGAATACCACGACTTGAGTCCCTTCTCACCCCGCGTCAAGGATCCGTCGACCGTATGAGCTTCTGGCGTCGGTTGCTCGGCAAGGGAAAGTCCTCCACGCTGCGTCCGCAGCGCCTCGATTACCTGAACGAGGCGCTGGCGCTCGAGCGGCAGGGGGATTTCGAGGCGGCGCTCACCTCCTACCGGCTGGCGCTGCGCGACAACGCGCAGGACACCCGGATCCTGCAGAACATGGCCATCGCGTTCACCAAGACGGGCCAGCCCGACGAGGCCATCCGCCACTACCGCCGCGCCATCGAGCTCGACCCGACGCTGGTCGGCGCGCACTACGGCGTGGCGTTCCTCCTCCTCAAGCGGGGCGACGCGGGACTCGCGGCGGACCACCTCCGCGCCTTCCTGGCCCGGCCTCCCAAGGGACCCGACGCCGACCGATGGATCAAGCACGCGGAGGCGGCGCTCGAGGACGCCGAACGGGCGGTGGAAGGGGGACAGGGGTGAAGCTCGCGCGGACGGGGCTCGTGGTCATGGCGCTGGCCGGCTGCAGCGAGCTCGCCTCCAGCGACGACACCGTCGTCGCCCTGCAGGTGACCGCCCCGCCCGGCAGCGCGGTCGAAGTCGGCGACACGGTCACGTACACCGTCGTCGCGGTCAACCGGAACGGCGACCCGATCCCCGCCCCCATCTACTGGTCCACGCCCGACACGCTGGTCATCGCGGTGGACAGCGTCTCCGGCGTGGTGCTCGGGAAGTCGCCCGGCCAGGGCCGGGTGCAGGCCATCTCCGACGGGCTCGTGTCCCCCCTCAACATCCTGACCGTCGTCGCGACGCCGGACACCCTCATCCTGGTGCCCCCCGACACCGTCACCCTCGACACGCTGGCGAGCACTACCACGACACCGCTGGTGGCCCGGCTCGAGTCGTACAACCCCGTCGGGCCGATCGCCGGCCGGCTCATCATCTACGAGGTGGTGGAGCCGGTGTTCGCCGACACGGCAGCCCGCACCGTCCAGTTCTCCACCGGTGGCCTGGCCGACACCGCCACCACCGCCGCCAACGGCGAACCGGTCGACGCGGTCACCCTCGCGCGCATTCCGGGCGTGGCGCCGCCAGACAGCGCCATCGTCGAGATCCGCGCCACCCGCTACAAGGACAACCAGCCGGTCCCCGGGTCGGGGCAGCGCTGGATCATTCGTTTCGGCATCTAGCGACGATTCTCGGGAGGTTCCGTGAGCACCCCGCCCCGCACACTCAACGAACTCTTCTTCGGCGCCATGGACCGTTCGGCCTCGCGCCCCGTCGCGATGCGAGTCAAGCGCGGCGGGACGTGGGTCGGAACCAGCTTCGCCGACCTCCTCTCCCAGGTACAGGCGTTCAGCATCGGGCTCCACGAGCTCGGTGTCAACGCCGGCGACCGGCTGGCCATCCTCTCCGAAAACCGGCCCGAATGGGCGGTGACCGACTTCGCCTGCCTGGCCTGCCGCTGCGCCGACGTGCCGGTGTACCCCACGCTGCCCGCCCACCAGATCGAGTACATCCTGCGCGACTCAGGCGCCGTGGCGGTCTGCTGCTCCTCCGCCGCCCAGCTCGGGAAGATCCTCGAGATCCGCGGCAACCTGCCGGCGCTCAAGACCATCGTCGTCTTCGACGCGGACGCCGCCACCGGCGGCGCCATCACCTTCGAATCGGTCCTCGCCAAGGGTCGCGCCGCCATCCCGAAGTACCCGACCTGGCGGGCCGACGCCCTCGCGGTCAAGCCGGACGACCTCGCCACCCTGATCTACACCTCGGGCACCACCGGCGACCCGAAGGGCGTGATGCTCACCCACGGGAACATCACTTCCGACGTGGTGGCCGGGCTCCAGGTCCTCGACCTGCGGCAGAGCGACGAGTGCCTCTCCTTCCTGCCGCTCTCCCACATCTTCGAGCGGATGGCGGGCCACTACTGCATGACGCAGCAGGGGGCCATCATCAACTACGCCACCAGCATCGAGAGCGTCCCGATCGAGATGGGCGAGCTCCGGCCGACGGTCGTCTGCTCGGTGCCGCGCCTCTACGAGAAGATCTACGCGCGCGTGCTGGAGAACGCGATGGCGGGGTCGCCGACCAAGCAGAAGATCTTCCTCTGGGCCAAGCGCATCGGCGAGGCATGGGCCGAACTGGCCATCGAGGGGAAGCCGATCCCGGCGGCGCTCGGCTTCAAGTACCGCATCGGGCACAAGCTGGTCTTCTCCAAGCTGGTGGCCCGGGTGGGCGGACGGTTGCGGTTCTTCGTCTCCGGCGGCGCCCCGCTCGCGGCCGACATCGCCCGGTTCTTCTACGCGGCCGGCCTGCCGATCATGGAGGGCTACGGCCTGACGGAGACCTCGCCGGTCATCACCGTGAACGGCTTCGGGCGGGCGCGGTTCGGCACCGTGGGCAAGGTGGTGCCCGGCGTCGAGGTCAAGATCGCCGCCGACGGCGAGATCCTGACCCGCGGGCCCAACGTGATGAAGGGGTACTACAACAAGCCGGAGGCCACGGCGGAGGTCCTGAGCGCCGACGGCTGGTTCAGCACCGGCGACATCGGGAAGCTCGACGCCGACGGCTACCTGTGGATCACCGACCGGAAGAAGGACATCATCGTGACCGCCGGCGGCAAGAACATCGCGCCCCAGCCGATCGAGAACCTCGTGAAGACGAACTCGTTCGTCCTCAGCGCCGTCATGATCGGCGACAAGCGCAAGTATCCGATCATGCTCGTGGTGCCGAACATGGAGACGCTGCGGAAGTGGGCGGAAGCGGAGGGGATGACGGGGCGCACCGACGCCGCGCTGCTGGGCGACATCGTGATCCACAACAAGCTGACGGGCGAGATCAAGAAGACGCTGCGCGAACTGGCCCAGTACGAGATGCCGAAGAAGTTCCTGATCCTCGACCACGACTTCAGCATCGAGGCGGGCGAACTGACGCCGACGCTCAAGGTGAAGCGTCGGGTGGTCGAGAAGATCCACCAGGCGCGCATCGAAGAACTGTACGCCGCCGGGGGCGTCGAAACGGTCTACTAGCCGCGCCGCGCCTGCGCCACCCAGACCCCGTCCGCGCTGGCGAGCACCTCGAGCTCCGGCGCGGACGGGGTCACGCCTTCCCCCACCACCCTGAGGCCGGGGAGGAGGCATCGCACCGCCTCGGCCAGCCACGCCGCATCGGACGCGAAGCCGGGACCGAGCACCACCCCCCGCAGTTGCCGGCTCTTGACCGGAATGCGGCCGCCGCGCGCCAGGCTCACGCCCCGCCCCGCGGGCACGCCGGCAGGCGGATTCACCGCCAGGACGTGCACCCCCTCCGACGCCTCCGAGAATCCCTCCCACCCTTCCCCCGCACCGCCCACCATCACCACGTAGCCGCCCGGCCCGCCGAGCCCGAGCAGCGCCGCCATGGCCGCCCCCGTCAGGCGCTCGGAACGCAGGATATCCGGGGGCGCGGGACCGAACTCCGCCACCCCCTCGCGGACCGGATAGACCGTGCCGCAATCCATGCAGCCGAGGTGGCCGCCCCGGACCTGGCGATCGAGGACGCCGTCCGGCAGCAGCACGAGGACGTTTTCCTCGTGCTCGGCGGGACAGCGCAGGATGTCGGTGAGCTCAATGAACATGGGTCAGGGGCGGAAGACGACCCAGGTCAGCTTCCCCTCTTCCACCGTCACCTTGCGGAAGACCTTCCGGCCGCCGATCTCGGTGCCGACGAGGTAGGTGCCCGGCGGGACGTCGCCGACGGCGAAGTTCTCGTCGTAGAGCGGGTGAGGATGGTTCTTCGGTCCATACGTTTCGGCGAACGAGTAGGGCGTCTCCGCCGGTTCGGGCTTGATGATGCCGTAGATCCGGGCCTGCTGGACCGGCTTGCCCTCGTCGTCGAGCACCTGCCCCGCCACGATCCCGGTGCCGGGCAGCGGCTGGATCCAGAGCTCGGGGTTGGTGGTGTAGGCGGGGTAGCGCTGCAGGGAATCCACGATCAGCGCCACGTCGGCCGTCGGGGCCACGTGCACCTCGAGGTGAAGGTGGTCGTTCGTCGCCCGACCGGTGTTGCCGACCTCGCTGATCACGTCGCCGGCCGCCACCCGCTGCCCCACGGCCACTCGCAGGGCGGAGTTGTGGTAATACACGGAGAAGAGCAGCTTCGGCCCGTCGGCCTCGATGATCGAGTCGTGGCGGATGGCCACGGTGAGCGCCCCCGCCTCCGCCGGCCCCGCATACACCACGACTCCGCCGCCGATCGCGTGGACCAGCGTCCCGTCGGGATTGTTGAACTCGACGCCCTGGTGGGGCTGGAAGTTGCCGCCCATCGTCGAGCCGTAGCGGTAGGTCTGGTCGATGAAGCTGTTGTCGTCGAGGGCGATCGGCCGCTCGAACCACGTGGTCCGGGGCGCCGCCGGCGCCTCGGCGGCGCGCGCGAGACGCCCGGCGCGCTCGTAGCAGGGGGTGCTGTCGTTCACCGCGCGGATGCCGCAGAGGGTGCCGCGCCAATTGTCGAGCCGAGCCAGCGGAGGGAAGCCGGCGTAGCCGCGCTGGCTCAGGGAAATGGTGCCGTCGGGGCTCATGTTCATGGCCACCGAGCCGCGCAGCGTCGAGAGGAGGATGCCGGTCCGCGAGCGGGTGATCCGGCGGATGTACTCGTTGGGGAGGATGGGGAGGACGCTGTCGGCGGGGCCGCGCGCCGCCGGCCCGGTCGCGTCCACGAAGGCGGTCCATCGCTCGCCGCCGTCGCTCGTGACCTGCACGCCGTCGGCGGTGCCGATATACGTCGCCTCGCCGCGGACCACGATCCCCGCGGGCGCCACGTACTGCCACTCCGGCCCGAGCTCGCTGAACTTCCAGTTGCGCCAGGTGCGCCCGCCGTCGCGCGAGACGCCCCAGCCGTTGCCCACCGTCCCGTACCAGACCTCCCCGCGGGCGCCGAACGCGATCGAATGGACGAAGTCCCACGACAGCGACGTGGCCGTCGTGTCGCTCCGGATCTGCTGCCAGGCGACCCCGCCGGCGGGAAGGACGTAGATGCCCTGACCGTACGTCCCGGCCCAGATGCCGCCCGACGGATCGCGGGCCAACGTCAGGACATGGACGCCCCAGCCGGTGGAATCGGGCAGCGGCGGCAGCTTCGCCTGCGCGAACGCCGGCGCCGGCAGGAGCGCGAGACCGAGCATCAACAATCGAGCGAGCGTCATGGAGCGCACCGTGGAAGGGTCGGTTGGGGACGGCTCACGCGGGTCCGAGCCGGAGCCAGTCGAGCTGCACGTGAGCCGGCCGGGTGGCGGCGAAGGCCACGGCGGCGGCCACATCCTCGGGACGCAGCATCCGCGCGCGGGGCGTGAACCCCGGACGGGAGTCGGGATCGACGGCATCCCACGCCGCGGTGTCGGTCGGTCCCGGCGAGACCAGCGTGAATCGTAGTGCCGAGCCCTGGTATTCGGCGAGGAGGGCCTCGTGCAGGCCGCGCACGCCGTACTTGGCCGCGGCGTAGGCGGCGTTGCCGGGGAATCCGACGTGATCGGCCACCGAACCGATGGTCACGACGCGCCCGCCCCCGCCCGCCCGCATCAGCGGCACGAACGCCTTGGCGACGAGCCACGGCCCCCGCAGGTTGGCGGCGACCTGGGCGTCGAAGTCGGCGGTGGACGTCTCCTCGAACGGCGCCAGGTGGAACGCGCCGGCGTTGTTGACCAGGATGTCGGGCGCTCCCCACTCCGCCTGCACGAGGTCGGCGGCCACCCTGACCTGCGCCGCGTCGGTCACGTCGCAGCGGACGTCGAGCGCCTCCCCGGCGCGCCGCTCCTTCAGCGAGCGGGCCAGGCGGACCACCCGCGCGCCGTCCCGGGCGAGCAGGTCGGCCGTGGCTGCGCCGATGCCGCGCGAGGCGCCGGTGACCACCGCCACTTTCCCGCGGAGCGCGCTCACGCCGACTCGGCGCCGGTCCCGTGGGCGAGCCGGAGGAATTCGGCGCGCGTCTTGGGGTCGGTGGTGAAGATGCCGCGCAGGGCGCTGGTGACGGTGCGCGAGCGCTGCTTTTCCACCCCGCGCATCATCATGCAGAGGTGCGAGGCCTCGAGCACCACGCCCACGCCGAGGGGCGCCACGACGTCCATGATGGCGTTGGCGACCTGGTCGGTCAGCCGCTCCTGCACCTGCAGCCGCCGGGCGAAGATGTCCACGATGCGCGGCAGCTTGGAGAGGCCGAGGATGCGCCTGTCGGGAATGTACGCCACGTGCGCCACCCCGAAGAAGGGGAGGAGGTGATGCTCGCAGAGCGAGTAGAACTCGATGTCGCGCACGAGGATCATGCTCTCGTGCTCCTCCTCGAACAGGGCGTCGCCGACGGCGTCCTCGACGGTGAGGCCGTACCCCCGGGTGAGCCACCGCAGGGAGGCCTCGACCCGGTCCGGCGTCTTGACCAGGCCCTGGCGGTCGGGATCCTCGCCGAGACCGGCGAGCAGCGAGCGCACCAGCGGCGCGAGCGGGGTGTCAGCCACCGTAGTACTCGACATAATTCCTCGGAGTTTCCCAGAGCCGGATCCGCTGGAGCCGTCCCGCCGGGAGGACCGGCGCGATCGCCTCCCAGCAGAAGACGGCGATGTTCTCGGCGGACGGGATGTGGTCCCGGAAATACGGCACGTCGAGATTCAGGTTGCGGTGATCCAGCACGGAACTGACGCGCCGGTCCACCAGGTCCTTCAGCACGGCGATGTCGAGGACGTACCCGGTCCTCGGGTCGATGTCGCCCTCGACGGTCACCTCGAGCTCGTAGTTGTGCCCATGGTAGTTGGGGTTGTTGCACGGGCCGAAGGTGGCGCGGTTCCACGCATCGGATTCGGCGGGATTATGGAGTCGGTGGGCCGCGTTGAAGTGGACCCGCCGGGTGATGGTACACGAGGGCATCGGGGCTCCCTGATGGGGAAGCACAAAGCGCCGACGAGGTGCGTCGGCGCCCGGGTGCGGACGGCAGTGGGGAGGGTGTCTTGAAGCCCGAAGAAAACTCGCGGTATCCTCGCCCTGGCTTCTGTCTTCCCCCGGGGGGCATGGCATCGGCCACGGTATGTGGACCCAATCTACGGACCTGTTGGCTCAAGCACGTGGTTCCCCACCACCGCCCGACACTGCTAAGATACGGAACGGTCCCGACCCAGTCAATAACGACGCTGGAGCCTGCCGATGTCGTCCCGAATCACGCTCGTCCTTGCGCTCGCCGCGCTGGCGCTCTGGTACATCCTCGCGTTCGTGACCGGCGTCACCGCGGGGGCGGTGCACCTCCTCCTGGCGGCCGGCGTCGTCCTCGCGGTCCGCTGGTGGGCGCTCCGGCCGGAGCGGAGTTAGCGGTTCAGATTTCCCAATTTGAAAACAGGATGCCCGCGGTGGGCTGCTCCGGCCACCCTGCCAGCGTCATCCGCAGGTCGGTCCAGTGCGCCTGCCAGCCGGCGGCGACGAGCGAGGCGTACGCCTCGCCCTGGGCCGTCTGGCACCGGACCGTGACCCGCTCCGCCCCGTCGGCGTCGGCCACCGATTCCACCGCGCCCAGCACCGCATGCATGGCCGGCGGGTCCTCCGCCACGAGCTTGAGGACGCGCAGGTCCTCTATCGGCCGCCCCTGGGCGAGCGGGGTGATGTGCCAGACCGCGAACGCCGCGAGCGCGCCGTCCCGGCGGTAGAGCGTGGTGTCGCCGATGCCCAGTTCTCCGGTCAGACGGATCTCGTGCTCGAAGGTCCGCCCCGCGGCCACCTGACCCGTCAGCGCGTTGCACTCGTCGATGGCGGCGGCGGGCGCGGGCTCCTGGGAGAGTCGGGTGCAGCCGGGGGTGGAGTTCGGCTCCGGCGCGCGGGCCACGGTGACGGTCAGGTGGCCGGGGAGGAAGCCGAGCCGGCTGTAGAACCCGATGTTGTCCACCGTGCGGGGCATCGTCTCCAGCCCGATGGTCCGCGCGGACTGCGACGTGAGCCAGTCGATGCCGGCCTGCACGATCTGCCGCCCGAGTCCCTCCCCCTGGCGGTCGGGGCGCACAGCGAGGGGGCCCATCCACCCCTCGACGCCCGAGCGGTGCGCGAGGTTGAAGGCCACGATCTCGTCGGACTTGTCGCGCCAGACCATCGCGCCGCGCCCCGCCGATTCGAGTGCGAAGCGCCAGACCAGGTCGTTGAGGTGGGGGACGCGCACCCCGGGCATGCCGTCCCGCCGGTACCGGTCGGTGAACGCGTGCGAGAAGATCTTGTTCAGCGGGTCGATGTCCGCGACGGTGGGGCGCTCGGGGCCGCGGATCGCGCGCTCACGCCGCCACATCGCGTCCCCCTCCCTCGAGCGTCTCCTCGCGCACCACCGACACCCGGCGCGCCGGGTCCCGCTCGACGCGGATGATCCGGTCGAATCCTTCCCGCACCGCCTCGATGTGGGTAATGAGGACGACCTGCGGAAAGCGGTCGGCCAGGCTGCGGAGGAGGTCCATCACCGCGGCGCGGCGCTCCTCGTCGAGCGACCCGAAGATCTCGTCGAGCACCAGGAGCGAGAGCGGCTGCCCCGCCCGCTCCGCGATCATCTGGCTGATGGCGAGCCGGAGCGCGAGGTAGGCCACGTCCTCCTCGCCCCCGGAGATGACCGGCTTGACCTCGCCTTCGTCCACCAGCGTCGGCGTGTAGCTCTCGTCGAGCTCCAGGTCGGAGTAGCGGCCGTTGGTCAGGTCGCGCAGGAAGCTGGAGGCCAGCTCCGACAGGTCGGGCCGGAGCTGGGTGTTGAGGTCGGTGCGAAGGTCGGTGAGCGCCCGGTCGAGCTCCTGGGTGACGAGGAACCGCTGCTCGACCCGCTTCACCTCCTCCTCGCGATGCGTCCGTTCCGTGCGGCGCTGGGCCGCGGCGCGGGCGGCCTCGTCGGCCGTGGCCCGCTCGCCCTTCGCCTCGACCACCTGCAGCTCGGCGCGGCGGCGCTCCTCGTCGACGGCGGCCATCAAGGCGCGCACCTCCTCGAACACCGGCTCCGAAAACCCGAGTTCCTCGCGCTGATGCCGGAGCGCCGTCAACACTTCCTCGCGGGTGCTGACCGCCTGCTCGGCGGCCAGGAGCTCCGGTGCGAGCCGCGCGGCGCGCTCCGCCAGGGCCCGGTACCGCTCCGCCTCGAGCGCCTTCGCCTCCAGCGTCTTGAGCTCGAGCTGCACGACCTTGTGCCGCTCCGGATCGTAGGTGCCCTCGGCGCCCTGGAGGGAGGATTGCAGCTCCGCGATCGCCTTCTCCTGCCGGGCCCGCCGCTCGCGCAGGGCCGGCGCGTCCTTGAGCGGCGCCTCGAGCCGGCTGAGGGCGGCCGACGCCGCCTCGGCCGCCGCCTCGGCCTGCTCCCGCTGCCGCTCGAGTTCTCGCACCTCGAGCGGCTCTTCCTCGAGCTGGTCGAGGCGCTGACGGTAGAACTTCCCGTTGAACTTCACCTCCTCCAGCTGCCGCCCGAGCACGGCGAGCACCGGCTCGAAGTCCTTCCCGAGCGGACGGGAGCAGGTCGGGCAGGCGCCGTCCTGGCCTGCCGCCGTGATCCGGTCGAGTTGCTCCTGCAGGTCGGCGTACTGGTCGAGCAACGCCTGCCGCTTGGTCGTGGCGTCCTGCAGGTCGCGCACCCAGGTCGTGCGCTTCTCCTCCGCCAGCTCGGCAGCCGCGTTGGCCGCGGCGCGTGCGGCCGTGGCGGCGGACCGCGCCGCCTCGAGCTGGGCGGTGGTGGGAAGCGCGGCGAGACGCAGGTCGAGGTCCGCCAGCGCGGCCCGGGCCGCCTCGATCTTCGCATGCAGCCCCGCCCGGTGCGAGGACGCCGCGTAGAGCTGCTGGAGCGCCTCGTGTTCGGCGCGAAGCGCCGCCAGCGGCGCGAGCTCCTCCGCGAGCGCCGCGAGGTGCGCCTGCGCCTGCAGGGCATCGGCGATCTGCCGGTCGAGGTCCCGGGTCCGCTCCTGCGAGGTGGTGACCTGGTGCTCCGCCACCCGGATGTCGCCCTCGAGCGACTGCACCCGCGTCCGAAGCTGCTGCATCGCGTCCCAGCGCGGGGTGGCCTCGGCGAACCGCAGGGCGGCCAGTCGCACCGCCTCCTGCGCCCTTGCGTCACGGTCGCTGGCCGCGGCGGCCAGCGCCGCCACCCGTTGCTCCTCCGCATCGAGAGCCCCGGCATCGAGGAGCCCCGCCTGCAGTGCCTGCAGGCGCGCCCGCAGCTCACTGCGCGTCTCCTTCAGGCGTTCCTGCGCGATGCGCAGCCGCTCGAACCCGAGCACCCGGGCCAGGAACTGCGCGCGCTCGGGCGCGCTCATCCTGGCCATGACCATCAGGTCCTTCTGGCCGGTGAAGTAGGTGTTGAAGAACTCCGCCCGCGTCATCCCCAGCAGGTGGGAGAGCTTCTCGGTGACCGTGGCGAGGCTGTTGGCGATCGGCGCGGGATCGCCGTCCTGGAAGAGTTCCGCCTGGCTGAGGCTTCGCACGACCCGGAACTCGTGCGCCCCCAGCGCGAAGTCGAGCTCGACCCGGACCGGCGAGCGGGGCGGCGCGCCGCGGCGCCGGATCGACTCCCGGGTGCCGCGCGCCGCCGGCGTGCCGTACATCGCGAAGGCGATGGCCTCGAGCAGCGTGGACTTGCCCGAGCCGTTGGCGCCCACGATGCCGGTCAGGCCGGCACCGAGCACCAGCTCGGAGTCCTCGTGCTGCCGGAAGTTCACGAGCCGGAGACGGTGGATCTGCATCAGTCTTCCGCCAGCTCGCGTTCGGCGGACGCCACGAGCGCCACCCCTTCGTTCACGAACGCCGCGCGGTCGATCCCGGCGGGCAGCTGGCGCCGGCTGAGGTAGTCCTGCACGATGTCGGGCAGCGTCTGGCGACGGCCCGGTGCCCCGACGCCGGCGGACCGCGTCGGCTCCGGCCGCCGCAGGTCGAGCTGGAAGTGCAGCGCCTCCGACTTCCATCCCCGCAGCACCGCATGGTCGAGCTGACGGCCGACGTGCCGGGGCACGCCGGTCACGACCAGCCGGACCACCTGGTCGGCGATGCCGCCGGGAACGGCCGCCACCCGGGCGGTGATCGCCGCCTGCAGCTCCTCCGGGGACATGTCGCTGCCGTCGAGCCGGGGCAGGTCCAGCACCCGCCGCGCCGGGACGATCGGCCGAGGTTCCGCGATGCCGGTGTCGAGGTCCACCAGCAGCCACGACTTCCCCGCCACCCCCTTCTCTGCCTCGTCGCGCAGCTCACCCCAGGGGTTCGTGCTGACGTATTCCAGCGAACCGCAGTACCAGGCGCGGGGCCCGAGCTCGGTCCGCACGTGATAGTGGCCGAACGCCACGTAGCTCCACTCGCCGGGACCGAACTCGTCGGCGCGGACGAGCGCGCCGCCGTACTCCACCGTGGAGCGGTCGGACGGGAAGACGCCGTCCACCTCGCCGTGCGCCACGAGCACCTCGTAGCGCGCGCTGCCGTCGGGTCGGAGGACCGGCCGCTCGGCCTGCACCAGCGCCTCGTGCGGCACGGCCAGGACGCTGAGCTCGAGCCGGGGGTAGATGAAGCGCCGCGCCTCATGCGTCGCGACGTCCACCCCGAGCTCGTCGAAGAGGCGGAGGATGCTGCCGGTCTCGGTGGAACGGGGCGTGTCGTGGTTGCCGGCGATCAGGACGATCGGCGCGTCGGGCAGCGCCGCGCGGATGCGCTGGAACTGCTGGAAGGCGAAGACGATGGCGGCGTTGGTCGGGCGGACGGAGTGGAAGAGGTCGCCGGCCACGATGACGGCATCGGGCCGCGCCGCCAGCACGCCGTCCACCGCCTGCCGGAAGGCAAGGGCAGTGTCGGCCTCACGCTGGTTGATGCCGGCGGGGGTCTGTCGATGGTATTGCCGGAAGCCGAGATGCAGGTCGGCGAGGTGCGCGATTTTCACAGGTAGGAGAATGCGCCGCCCGGGGGCGGGGGGCAAGGCACTACCCCTTCAGTCATTGCGAGGCCACGGAGTGGCCGAAGCAATCTCGGGCTGGGCCACAACCATCGAGATTGCTTCGTCGGCCCCAGCGGGGCCTCCTCGCAATGACAAAATGGACGGCTAGCCGGAATAGGGGTCCGGCGTCCCACGGAGCGGGAATCACGCCGGTCCTGCGGTCGACGAGCTCCGGCTCGACCCGCCGGCCCAGCGCGGCCGTGAAGTAGGCCAGAACATCGTCGGGACGCAGCTGCCGGGTGCGGGCGAGCGCCCGGCGCACGTCGTCTTCCCGCCGCCCATCCACGATGGCGCGGACCCGGTCGGTCACAATCGTCGGGTCCATGGAGCGGAGCTGCCGGGCCACCGCCTCGTCGAAGGGGAGGTCGGGCGCGGGCGGGAACCGCTCCACGCCCTCGCGGCCGGAGAGGACGCAGGGCCGGGGAAAGCGGACGAACATCGGCTGGGTGAAGTGCGGATGCCGCACCATCAGCTCGCCCTTCGGCAGCGTGGCGAGCTTGATCTTGGTGGCCGGCGAGAGCGTCGCATAGCCGGCGGTGGCCAGTTCGTCAGGATCCATCCGGCCGTAGATGGTGGTCCCCGCGTTGCCGACCACCCGCCGAAGCACCTGCGACCGGAACTGCTGCGCGGAGAACAAGACCAGCCCGAGGTACCGGCCGCGCTCCGACAGGTCGAGCAGCATCTTCCGCACGTAGGTGTCGGGGCCGTCGGCGGGCGCGTACTTGTTGAGTTCGTCCACGAACACGACCACGTGGTCCACACCGAGGTCCCGGCGCTCGAGGTGCTCGCGGAGCTTGCTGACCACGCGCGCGAAGACGAGGTCCTGCGCCAGCGGATCCACGCTCGCCACGTCCACCACGTACACGGTGCGGTCCGCGAAGGCGCCCCAGGGGAGGTCGTTCGAGGCGCCGTCGTCGGTCACCAGCCCCTTGGCCCGCGTCGTGATGTTGCCGAGCCGGTTCCGGACCTTCCGGATCGTGGCGATGTGGTGCGTCCGCCAGACGTCGCCGCGATTGCTGTTCTCCAGCAAGTCGAAGATGGCGCGGAAGAACGCCTCGAGGTCGGCGAAGGTCAGCACCCGCCACTCCTGAGGGTGCAGCTCCGGCGCCTGGAAGTCGCGGCCGACCACCCGGTCCGCCAGGAAATCGATGAACGCGTCCGCCTTGGCGTCCAGGTCGTCCCGGTTGAGGACGACCTCGGCGTACTCCAGCACCTCGCGCAGTCCCCAGGTCAGCGGCTCGGTGTTGGCGGCCAGGTCCGGGTGCGTGCGCAGGGTGTTGAGGTTGACGCCGTCGGGCTTGCAGGGGGCGTAGTAGCGCACGTTGTCGAACGGCGTGGGGGACAATCCGAGCCGGGCGTAGGAGGCGAGGTCTTCGTCGACAACCCCGCCGGCTGGTCGAGAAAGCAGAGATCTGGGCCCTTCACGTTGAAGCAGAGCGCGGCCACCGACCCCTTGTGCGCCGGGAACGTCTGGAAGATGCTGGCGAGCAGGAACTCCACGGCGCTCGTCTTCGTGGCCAGGCCCGACACGCCGGTGATGTTGAGGTGCGCCGCCTCGGGACCGAGGAGGAAATCGGCGTCGAGATACACCGGGGCGGCCAGCCCGGCGGAGCCATAGGTGCCGACCGGAATGCCAGTGCCACGATCGCCACCGGTGTAGCCGTCCATCCGGAGCGCCATCCGCACGTCGTCGTCGGTGGCCATGCGCACTTCACCCAGCGGCACCGGCTGGAGCGGCTCCTCCGGGTCCTGGCGGAGCACGGCGGCGGTGTAGAGCCGAGTTTCGTCGTAGGCCGCCGCGTCCATGACGACCCCGAACACCACCCGCCCGGGGGCGTCCACGCGCACGATGGCGCCGACCCCCACGGGAGATTCCCGAGCGGCCGTGAAATGGAATTGGTGTGGGGTGGAGGGCCGGGCCTCGGTGGCGACGACGCGGCCGATCAGGTCGGGGCGAATGGCGGGACCTCCGTCAGCCAGAACCCCGCGAGGCGGCGCTTGTGGTCGAGCTCCACGAGCAGGTGATCGGCGACGCGCACCACCTCGACGTCGCGGCGGCCGCCGATGCGGAGGTGGACGACCTTCTCGTCGGGCGTGGCCGACACGGAGAGTGTCGTGTCCACCTCCACGGCCGAAACGACCTGCCGCGCCGACTTGGTTGGGAGGACCACCCGTCCGCTCCGTGCGCCGGCGGGCGGCGCCAGCCCCGGCACGGTGTCCACCTCAGGCCAGACCACGACGTCGAGGCCGCAAAGCACGCCGTCGGCCACATCGAGGACGACCACCGATCCCTCTTCATCCGAGAGCTCCACGCTCCCCTCCTGGCCGCCATCGCCCAGGGCCGCGCGGAATCCGCCGGAGAGGATGTCGGTCTCGACGTCCCACCGCCATTCCACGGTCGGCAGTCGTCCCTCGAGAGGTTCGACGCGGGTATCGATGTTCATCGCGCGTCCCTACGCGGCCCTGGCCGCGGTCAGCCGCCTGATGAAGCGGATGATGCGGTCCACGCCGGCGTCCAGTTCCTTGTCCGCGGCGGCATAGCTGAGACGCACCCAGCGGTCGTCGCCGAATGCGGCACCCGGCACGAGCGCCACTCCCTCCTCGGACATCAACTTCTCGCAGAAGGCGGCCCCGCCGCCGCCCGGCCCGGTCAGCCCGTCCACGCGGAAGAAGAAGTAGAACGCGCCGTGCGGTTCGACGAACTCGACGCCGGGCACCTCGGCGCGGAACCGCGAGACGAGCCGGTCGCGGCGGGCGCGGAACGCCGCCACCATCCTCACCACGTCCGCCTCCACCCGCTCGTCGCCGAACGCCGTGGCCGCGGCCCACTGCGCCGGATGGTTGGCGCCGGTGGTGGTGTGCGACTGCAGCGCCGCCATCCCCTTGAACACGTGCGGCGGCGCGAAGGCCGCGCCGATCCGCCAGCCGGTCATCGCGTACGCCTTGCTGGCGCCGCAGACGACCACCGTCCGCTCCAGCAGGTCGTCCGGAAGGTCGAGGAAGCTCGGTGCCGAGACGGCCCCGTAGTTGATCCGCTGGTAGATCTCGTCGGCGATGATCCACACTTCGTTCTTCTTCGCCCACTCCGCGATGGATCGCAGCTCGGCCAGGGTGTACACCGCACCGGTCGGGTTGCAGGGGGAGCAGATGATGAGCCCCTTGGTGCGCGTGGTGGAGTGCTTGTCGAGGTCCTTCGCGCTGACCTTGAGGCCCCATTCGATGTCCCCGGGCACCAGCACCGGCTCGGCGCGGCAGAGATGCACGATCTGGGGATACGACACCCACGCCGGCGCCGGGATCAGCACCTGGTCATTGGGGCCGAAGAGGGTGAAGCAGGCGTTGAAGATGGAATGCTTCGAGCCGGAGCTCACCAGGATCTGGTCGGGATTGACCGGCCGGCCGCCGCTCTGCGCGGAGAGGTTCCTCGCGATGGCGGCCCGCAGCTCGGGGATGCCGGGGTTGGGCGGGTAGTGGGTCATCCCCTTCTGGATGGCCTGGACGCCGGCCTGCGCCACGAGCGGGGGTGTGTCGAAGTCCGGCTCGCCCAGGCTGAGGTCGTACACCTCTTCGCCGGCGGCGCGGCGTCGCTTCGTTTCCGCGCTGATCGCGATGGTCTCGGAGGCCTTGAGGTGCACCAGGTTGATCGAGAGCGGTTCGGGCATTGCGGAGTCCGGAGCGGAAGGAAAATGTCGAGCCGAAAGCTCCCCACCCGGCAAGTTGATGTCAACTGCGCCCTTGGTGGCATCCGGCCCGCCGCCCGCTTATTCTTGAGTCCCGGCGCAAGCCGTCTATTTGACAACCGAGGGTCCTGTGTCCGAGTCATCGACATGTTTGCATCACCTGCCGACCTCGCCGAGGCGGCCGTCACCGCCGAGCGCGGCCACAACGTCGTGGCTGCCCTGCCCCCCTGCGCCGCCGGCGCGCTCCCGATCCTTGCCGCGCTCGGCAGGCGGCTGGCTGCGGCGCCTTCCACCGGACTCCGGGCCCTCATCCTGACCTCTCCCGACACATCCGCCGACTGGACCGAGGCCGCCACGCGGGCCATGCCCTCGTGCCGTGTGCGTTCCGCCGGCAACCTGCTCCGCACCACCCGGCACCTCCGCGCCAACCTGGCGGACGTCCTCGTCGTCTCGCCCGCGGAAGCCCGCCAGCTGGTCGAGCGCTCCGTGCTCAAGACCGATCAGCTCGCCACCGTCGTCCTTGCCTGGCCCGAGTCGTGGGGCGGCGCAGAGGCGCTGGCGGTGCTAATGCACGACCTCGGCAAGGACACGCAGCGCATCGTGTGCACCGCGCAGCCCGAGGCGGCGGCCGACGTCATCGAGCGCTACGCGCGGAAGGCGCTGACCGTCGGGTTCCTGCCGGCCGAGGCGCCGCCGATGACGCCGGTCGGGCCGGTGCGCACCGTGAGCACGCCGTGGACCAGGCGCGCGGCGGCGGTGGCCGAGGTGGTGGAATTGCTCGACCCGGCGCGGGTGACGGTCTGGTGCCTGGATCAGGCAGGTGTGACCGCGGTGAAGGCCGCGATGGCTGGCCACGACGCCGACGCCACGGTGACTGATGGCCCGGTCGAGCCGACGGACCTGGTGGTCGCATACGACCTTCCGACGCCGGCGCAACTCCGGGCACTCATCGCAGCCGGGCCCGTGGTGATGCTGGTGCCGCCGGCCGGTGAGGAGTACGTAGCGCGGATCACGTCGTCCCGCCGAATCCTCCGGCTTTCCGGCGTCGTGGATGCCGCGCAGGACGAGGCGGCGCGCCGGCGGGCCACCATTGCCCAGGTGCTCGACGCCGGCGTTCCGGGCACAGGGCTCCTGGCCCTGGCGCCGATCTTCGAGCGGCACGACCCCTCGGCGGTGGCGGCCGCGCTGTACCAGCTCTGGACCGGGCATGTGAGCACCCCCGTGGTGGCGGCGCCGCGTCCTGTGGAGGCGCCCGCGGTGGCGGCCGTGCCGGCCGCACCGAACGCCACCGCACGAATGTTCGTGAGCGTGGGCCGTCAGGACGGCACGACCGCTGCGGACCTCGTGGCGGTCCTCACCAAGGAAGTCCGGATCGACAAGTCGAAGATCGGGCGGATCGAGTTGAAGGAAGCCTATTGCCTGGTGGAGTTGCCGGCGGCCGAGGTGGAGCAGATCGTGCGGGGGATGGACGGGCGGACGGTGCGGAACAAGAAGATCATGGCCAAGGTGGATCGGGGCCCGGTCACGGCGCCGCCGAAGCGGCGGGCTCCTACTTCCGGCGGTTCACGAGCGCCTTGAGCGCGCTTCCCGGCCGAAAGGCGGGGACGACGGACGCCCGGATGGAGATGGACTTCCCGGTTTTCGGGTCGCGGCCGTTCCGGGCGCCGCGCTGGCGGGGTTCGAAGCTCCCGAACCCCGAAATCTGCACGGTATTCCCCTTCCGCAGTTCGGCTCCGACGATCCCATCCGTCCCGAAGAACGCATCGACCACCTCACCCGCCCGCGCCTTGGAAAGGTCGAGCCGTTTGGCGGCTGCGGCCACGAGTTCCGACTTCTTCACGCTGGACTCCTTCGACGGCATCGGCGGGAATGGGGGCGGCGGCAATATGGTGCGGCGGACTCCGGCGCCGCAAGACCGCGCAATCGCCTGCGCGACGTTTGCGTGCTTGACCCCACCCCCTCCGCGCGCTAACCTCAGCGTCCCCCGCTTGTGGAGACCTCCCGGATGTTCCACGGAAGCCGACCCGGTTCAATCGAAGTCATCAGCGGGGTCATGTTCAGCGGCAAGAGCGAGGAGCTGATCCGCCGGGTCCGGCGCGCCATCATCGCGCGGCGCCGGGTGGAAGTCTTCAAGTCCCACCTCGACGCCCGCTACGCCGGCCTCTACCGGGTCAGCAGCCACGACGGCCTCGAAATCGACGCCACGCCGGTGGACACCGCCGCCGAGATATTCCGGCAGGTGAGTCCCGATTCGGAAATGGTAGCCATCGACGAGGCCCAGTTCCTCGATGACGACATCGTGACGGTCACCACCGCCCTCGCCAACCGCGGCGTGCGCGTGGTCCTGGCCGGCACCGATACCGATTTCCGGGGCGAGCCGTTCGGCCCGATGGGCTCGCTCATGGCCGTGGCCGAGCAGGTGACCAAGCTCCGCGCCATCTGCGTGGTCTGCGGCGACGAGGCCTGCCGCAACCAGCGGCTCATCGACGGCAAGCCCGCCCGCTACGACTCCCCCACCATCATGGTCGGCGGCCGCGAGAGCTACGAGGCCCGCTGCCGGCACTGCCACCGGGTGCCGAGCGCCGACGAAGACCAGCGGGCGCTCCTGTGATCGTCGCCCTCACCGGCAACATCGCCGCCGGCAAGTCCTCGGTCGTGGCCCTCTTCCGGGAGTGGGGCGCCGGGATCGTTGACGCCGACGAGGTGGTGCGCGACCTCCAGCGCCCCGGCACCGAGGTGTTCCGGCAGATCGTGAAGCGGTTCGGAAAGGCGGTGCTTACCCCCGCCGGTGAGCTCGACCGCCCCGCCCTCCGCCGCCTGATCCTCGAGGACACCCGCGCCCGCTCCGACCTCAACGCCATCGTCCACCCGGCGGTCCGCGCCCAGCGTGACGCCCTGGTGGCCGCGGCCCGCGCGGCGGGGGCGAAGATCATCGTCGCCGACATCCCGCTCTTGTTCGAGGCGGCCGACCCGGCGGAGTTCGACGCCGTGGTGCTGGTGGACGCCCCCGAGGCGGTGCGGCTCCACCGGCTGGTGACGATGCGCGGCCTGCCGCGGGAGGACGCCGAGCGGCTCATCGCCGCGCAGCTCCCGAGCGACACCAAGCGCCCGCAGAGCCAGTTCGTGATCGACAACGACGGCGATCGCGCCCAGCTCGAGCGGCGGGCCCGCGATGTCTGGCTCGCCCTCGAGGCACGCGCCGCCGCCGCTTGATTTCGGGCCGTTTTCGGTCTATTCTCCGCCCCGGACCATCTTCCAGGAGCCCGCGTGTCGAACGTGCCGGCCGATCTCCTCTACACCAGCGACCACGAATACGTCAAGACGACGAGCGACCCCGCCATCGTGCAGGTCGGGATCACCGACTACGCCCAGGGCGAGCTCGGCGACGTCGTCTTCGTCAACCTCCCCAAGAAGGGCGACAAGTTCGGGGCCCACGCCGTCTTCGGCACCATCGAGGCGGTCAAGGCGGTCTCCGAGCTCTACAGCCCGCTGGCGGGCGAGGTGGTCGAGGTCAACGCCGCCATCGACGCCAACCCGGCCGCGGTCAACAGTGACCCGTACGGCGCCGGCTACCTGATCAAGCTCAAGGTGGCGGACGCCGGGGCGATGAAGTCGCTGCTCTCGGCGGAGGCCTACAAGAAGCACATCGGCGAGTAACCATCCGATGACGCAGTGCCCCGGTTGACCGCGCGCCCCGTTCCCCCCGGACCGGGGCGTGCATCCTTATATGCCCTGAGGACGTAATTCCATGGCTGCCAAACCGACCCCGGCTTCCCCGCTCGCCGGCCTGGTCCAGACCGAACGCTTCGTGTCCCGCCACCTCGGACCCCGCCCCGCCGACATCGACAAGATGCTCAAGACGGTAGGCTACAAGTCGATGGACGCCTTCATCGACGCGGTCATCCCCGAGGACATCCGGCTCCGCCGCCCGCTGGCGCTGGCTCCCGGTCGGAGCGAGCGCGAGGTGCTGCAGGAGCTCCGCCGCATCGCCGCCCAGAACCAGGTGTTCCGTTCCTACATCGGGATGGGTTACTCCGGGACATTCACGCCGCAGGTCATCCAGCGGAACATCCTCGAGAATCCCGGCTGGTACACCGCCTACACCCCGTACCAGGCCGAGATCGCACAGGGGCGCCTCGAGGCGCTGCTCAACTTCCAGACCGTCATCGCCGACCTGACCGGCCTCCCGGTGGCCAACGCCTCGCTGCTCGACGAGGCCACCGCCGCCGCCGAGGCGATGTACATGACGGTCGCCGTCACCCACCACGAGGGCACCCCGGTGTTCATGGTGGACAGCCATTGTCACCCGCAGACGATCGCGGTGGTGCAGACCCGGGCCGAGGCGCGGGGCATCGACGTGGTGGTGGCGGACCCCGATTCCTTCAAGTTCACGACCGGCGTCGTGGGCGCGCTGATTCAGTATCCCGCCACCGACGGCGCCATCCGCGACCACCGCACGTTCTGCGAGGCGGCCCACGCGGCCGGCGCGCTGGTGACGGTGGCCACCGACCTGCTGGCGCTGACCCTGCTGGCGCCCCCCGGTGAGTTCGGGGCGGACATCGCCATCGGCAACAGCCAGCGGTTCGGCGTGCCGATGGGCTTCGGCGGCCCGCACGCCGCCTTCTTCGCCACCACCGAGGCGCACAAGCGCTTCCTGCCGGGCCGCATCATCGGGCTGTCGAAGGACGCCGACGGCAACCCCGCGCTCCGCATGGCGCTCCAGACCCGCGAGCAGCACATCCGCCGCGACAAGGCCACGAGCAACATCTGCACGGCGCAGGTGCTCCTGGCGGTCATGGCCAGCATGTACGCGGTGTATCACGGGCCGGACGGCCTCAAGCGGATCGCCGAGCGGGTGCACTCGATCACCGGGCTCCTGGCCGCCGCGCTCCGGCGGCTGCGGTACAAGCTGGTGCACGAGTCCTACTTCGACACCCTCTGCGTCGAGGTGGAGCCGTGGGCCCAGCCCCGGATCCTCGACCACGCGCGCGGCCGGCGCATCAACCTCCGCCCCATCGGCAGCAACCGGATCGGCATCGCGCTCGACGAGACCGTCACCCTCGACGACCTGGCCGACCTGATCGCCACCTTCTCGCTCAACGAGGCGCTCCCGTACATGCTGAGCGAGACGGGCGAGAAGCCGGCCCCCGCCATCCCGGCCGCGCTCCGCCGCACCTCGCCGTACCTGACCCATCCGGTGTTCCACCGGCACCGGTCGGAAACGGACATGCTCCGCTACATGCGGAAGCTCGAGGCCAAGGACCTCTCCCTCACCTCGGCGATGATCCCGCTGGGCTCGTGCACCATGAAGCTCAACGCCACCACCGAGATGGTCGGCGTCAGCTGGCGTGAGTTCAACCGGCTCCATCCCTTCGCCCCGCCGGAGCAGACGCAGGGCTACCACATGCTGTTCCGGCATCTCGAGGCGGCGCTGGCGGAAATCACCGGCTTCTCGGCGGTGTCGCTGCAGCCGAACGCCGGCTCGCAGGGTGAGTACGCCGGGCTCCTCGTCATCCGCGCCTATCACCACGCCCGCGGCGACCAGAAGCGGACCACCTGCCTGATCCCGAAATCGGCGCACGGCACCAACCCCGCGAGCGCCGTCATGGCGGGCATGAACGTCGTGGTGGTCAACAGCGACGAGAAGGGCAACATCGACGTCGAGGACCTGAAGCAGAAGGCCGCTGAGCACACGGACACGCTGGCGGCGCTGATGGTCACCTACCCGTCCACGCACGGCGTCTTCGAGGCCTCGATCAAGAACATTTGCGCCATCGTGCACAAGCACGGCGGGCAGGTGTACATGGACGGCGCCAACATGAACGCCCAGGTGGGCCTCTGCCGCCCCGGCGACATCGGCGCCGACGTCTGCCACCTGAACCTGCACAAGACGTTCTGCATTCCCCACGGCGGCGGCGGTCCGGGGATGGGCCCGATCTGCGTGGCCGCGCACCTCGAACCGTTCCTGCCCGGGCACCCGGTGGTGGATCTCCGGCACCTCCAGGCCAGCGGCGCGGTCTCGGCCGCGCCGTGGGGCAGCCCGTCCATCCTCCCGATCTCCTATGCGTACATCGTGCTCATGGGGGCGGAGGGGCTGACCGAGGCCACCAAGGTCGCGATCCTCAGCGCCAACTACCTCGCCAAGCGGCTGGAGGGCTCCTTCGAGGTGCTCTACACCGCGCCGAACGGCACCGTCGCGCACGAGTGCATCGTGGACATGCGGCCCTTCAAGGCCACCGCCGGCATCGAGGTCGAGGACATCGCCAAGCGGATCATCGACTACGGCTTCCATCCGCCGACCGTCTCCTTCCCGGTCGCGGGCACCCTGATGATCGAGCCCACCGAGAGCGAGCCGCTGGCCGAACTCGACCGGTTCGCGGATGCGCTCATCGCCATCCGCGGCGAGATCCGCCAGATCGAGGAGGGGAAGGCCGACCGGACCAACAACGTGCTGACCAACGCCCCGCACACCATGCAGCGTGTCATCGCGGACGCATGGGACCGGCCGTACAGCCGCGAGCTGGCGGCCTTCCCGTCGGCCGCCACCCGGGAGCACAAGTCCTGGCCCACGGTGGGCCGGGTGGACGGCGCCTACGGCGACCGAAACCTCGTCTGCACCTGCCCGCCGGTGGAGAGCTACGGGTCGTAGCCACGATGCGCTGGACGCTCGTCGTCGACCCTGCGGGGCGCCCCGGCTGGCACAACATGGCGGTGGACCAGGCCCTCCTCGACCTCGCGGCCGGGGAGGGCCGTGCGTTTCTGCGGATCTACCGGTGGGAGCCGTTCTGTCTCTCGTTCGGCAGGAACGAACCGGCGCTCCGGCGGTACGACCGCACCGCCATCGAACGACAGGGGCTCGACACCGTGCGCCGGCCGACCGGCGGTCGGGCGGTGTGGCATGCCGACGAGGTGACCTACGCCGTGGCGGCTCCCATCGAAACGTTTGGGACCCTGGCGGAATCCTACCGGCGGATCCACGAGACGATCGCCGAGGCGCTACGCGCGCTCGGCTTCCCTGCCGGATTGGCTTCCCCGCCGGGACGCGCCAGCGCGCTCGACGCCGGCGCCTGCTTCGCCTCCCCGGCCGGCGGCGAGGTCATGCTGCCGGGAGGGAAGGTCGTGGGGAGCGCGCAACTCCGCGAAGGCGGCGCCTTCCTGCAGCACGGCTCCATCCTGCTCGCGGATCCCAGCAACTGGTGAGTGACCTGACCCTCGGCACTCCGCCACCGGACGGGTCGATCGCGCTTTCGACGGTGCGAAGCGCCCCGGTCCCGTTCGACGAGGTGGCCCGGGCGTTCGCCGAGGCGGCACGCGGGTGGTCTCCGGAGCCCTGGTCGAGCGAGACGAACGCAGCGGCGCTCGCGGGCGCCACCGACCGACACGTCGCACGGTTCCGCGGCGCCGACTGGACCTGGCGCAGGTAACCACCCCCTCTCCCGGAGGGAGAGGGGGCCGGGGGGGGTGAGGGGTTAAGACAGAGGGGGCCGGGGGTGAGGGGTCCGTCCGCGGTTGGCGGGAACCCCTGTCCGTGCGACATTACGAGAGCACCCCGAACGCTTCCCCAGCCCGAGGTTCGCCCGTGCGACGCACCTTGCGCCCTGCCCTTCTCCTCCTGGTACTCGCCTCCCCATTCGCCGCGGCGGCCGTCCACGGTCAGGGCGCCACGCGGCAGGAGACCGTCGTCATCGTCGGCGGGCAGGAGCCGGCCTCGCCGATCCCGACGCTCCTGGCGAACAGCGCGGTGAACAGGTCGGTCAGCGACCTGCTCTTCCTGCCCCTCGCGCGGCTCGGCCCGGAAAACATCACGAGCGGCGACAAGGGATTCGTCCCGCAGCTCGCGCGGAGCTGGACCCGGCGCGATTCCCTGACGCTGGTCTTCGAAATGGACCCGCGGGCGCGCTGGCAGGACGGCACGCCCGTCACCGCGCGGGACGCCGCACTCGCCATCAACCTGGCCCGCGACCCCGCCGTGGATGCCCAAAGCGCCCTCCTGCTCCGGCTCGTCGCCGAGGCGACCGCCACCGACGACAGCCACCTCGTGGTGCGCTTCACCGAGCCGTACGACGAACAGCTGTACGATGCGGTGTATCACGTCTATCCCCTCCCGGCGCACCTGGTGGACACGATCCCCCGTGGCGCGCTCGCCAAGTCGGCGTTCGCCGCCGCCCCGATCGGGAACGGCCCGTACCGCTGGACGCGCCGCGTCCCGAAGCAGCAGCTCGAGCTCGCCGCATACGACCGGTTTTTCCTGGGCAAGCCGGGCCCCCGCCGGGTGCTGTACCTCACCGTCGGCGATGCGGAAGCACGGATGAACCTCCTCCTCAGCGGGGACGCCGACGTGCTGGCCGCGCCCGGGACCGTGAGCAGCGTGGCCCGCGTGACGGCCGACAAACGCGTCCGCGTCTACCCGATGCCCACCACCACCGTCGGGTACCTCAGCTTCAACCAGCGGGACCCCGCCGACCTCAGCCGCCCGCACCCGATCCTGTCGGACCCGGCCGTCCGCACCGCGATCGTCAAGGCACTCGACCGCCGGGGCATGGTGCAGGCCACGTTCGGATCGTGGGCGAGCGTGCCCGAGGGCCCCGTTCCTCAGCTCTTCTGGATCCGCGATCCTGGCTTCAAGCCGGCCGCCGCCGATCCGGCGGGTGCGCGCGCCCAGCTGCGCGCGCGCGGCTGGACCGACTCCGACGGCGACGGGGTCCTCGACAAGAACGGCGCGCCGCTGGCCCTCACCCTCAACTACCCGAGCCAGGACGCCACCCGCGGCCAACTGGCGCTGCAGATCCAGGAACAGCTCCGGCAGGTCGGGATCCGCATCGAGATCAACCGGCTCGACGCGGCCGGTCTGGGTGGAGCGGCGGAACCGCGGCGAGTTCGACCTCGACTTCGCGCAGGGGTCGATGGATCCATCCCCGGCAGGGCATGGTGCAGAGCTGGAGCTGCGCGGGCCGCGGCGGCGCGAACAAGGCGTACTACTGCGACCCGAAGGTCGACTCCCTCCTTGCCCTGGCGTTGCGGGCGCCGCGCAAGGAAGCGCTCGCGCTCTATCGCCAGGCCGTCCGCACCATCGCGGCGGACGCCCCGGCGGTCTTCCTCTACACCCTCACGACGCCGATGGCGGTGAACGCGCGGATCCGCCAGGTCGAGCTGATCCCGGTGGCGCCCTGGTCGGCCGTCTGGCGCTGGGCCCCCGGACCCAGCCGCTGACGTGACCCGCTGGCTCGCGCGGCGCATCCTGCAGGCGGTGGTCACCTTCGTGGTGGTCACCGTCCTCCTCTTCGTCCTCATGCGGCTCACGCCCGGCGACCCGCTCGAGCGCCTCGCCGGCGACCGGCAGATGTCCGCCGAGGCCGTCGCCGCCCTCCGGCACAAGTTCGGGATCGACCAGCCGATCACGACCCAGTTCACGTCGTTCGTCGCCGGCGCCCTCGCGGGCGACCTCGGCGTCTCGATCGAGCACTATCCGACCAGGGTCTCGACGCTGGTCATGAGCCGCCTGCCGGCCTCGCTCCTCCTGGGCGGCACCGTGCTCCTCCTGACCTTCGGCATCGGGATCGCGCTCGGCGTATTCCAGGCGGTGAAGCGTCGAAGCCGAGCGGACCGGTGGCTCACCCGCGCCTCGCTGACCCTCTACGCGATGCCGTCGTTCTGGCTCGGCCTCGTGCTGGCCTGGTTCTTCGGGATCCGGCTCCAGCTCCTCCCCGTGGCACAGATGCACGACCCGCTCCTTGACCCGGACGCCTCGTGGCTCGCGCGGACCGGTGACGTGCTCCGTCACCTGATCCTGCCGGCCGTCACCCTCACCGCCGTGAGCCTCGCCGCCGTGATGCGGTACCAGCGCACGGCGCTCCTCGAGGTCCTCCGGCTCGACTTCGTGCTCGCCGCACGCGCGCGCGGCATCCCCGAGCGCCAGGTGCTCTGGCGCCACGCCTGGCGGAACGCGCTCTTCCCCGTCGTCGGGCTCCTCGGGCTCTGGCTGCCGATGCTCGTGTCGGGGTCGGTCTTCGTCGAGCAAGTCTTCAACTGGCCCGGCCTCGGCTCGCTGGCCGCGGACGCCGTCGGCGCGCGAGACTATCCTGTCATCCTCGGCACCGCCATGCTGGTGTCCGCGCAGGTC
Source organism: uncultured Gemmatimonadales bacterium (assembly GCA_963777835.1). Classification (GTDB taxonomy): domain Bacteria; phylum Gemmatimonadota; class Gemmatimonadetes; order Gemmatimonadales; family GWC2-71-9; genus SPDF01. The sequence continues at coordinate 1,161,985 of CAVZRK010000006.1, forward strand.
CTGCTTGGCGGGCTGCTGGCCGACCTGGCCTACTACGCCCTCGACCCGCGGGTGCGCCACGCATGACCGGCTCACTCTGGCGCCTCCTGCTCCGCGCCCTGACCTCCCCGTCGGGGCGCCTCGGCGCCATCATCATCGCGCTCCTGACCCTCTTCGTGTTCGTCGCGCCCTGGATGCTCCCCGACCCCTCCGCCATGCCGGACCTCATGGCCGGCGCCGTGCCGCCGGGCGCCGGGCATCCCTTCGGCACCGACCAGCTCAACCGGGACGTGCTTTCTCGCGTCGTATCCGGCGGCCAGATCTCGCTCTCGGTGGCCGGGCTGGCGGTCCTCCTGGCGGTGACGCTCGGCGCGCTGGTCGGCGGACTCGCGGGGTTCTACGGCGGCTGGCTCGACAGCGCCCTGATGCGGATGGTGGACGGCGCGCTCGCCATCCCCCGGCTCTTCCTCCTGCTCCTCCTCGTGGCAGTGTGGGAGCAGATGCCCCTCGGCGCGCTGGTCCTGGTCCTCGGCGCCACAGGCTGGTTCGCCACCAGCCGCATCGTCCGCGGGGAGGTCCTCCGGCTCCGCGAGGCGGAGTTCGTCCTCGCCGCCACGGCGCTCGGGGCGGGCCCCGGCCGGATTATCTTGCGGCACCTGCTCCCGAACGTGGCCGGGCCGATCCTCGTGGCCGCCACGCTGGGCGTGGGCGACGTCATCCTGCTCGAGGCGGGGCTGAGCTACCTCGGCATCGGGGTTCGGCCTCCCACCCCGTCGTGGGGCGGCATGATCCTCGACGCCCGCCCCCTCCTGACGACCGCGCCGTGGACCAGCATCTTTCCCGGCCTGGCCATCGCGACCACCGTCTTGGCCGTGAACCTCCTCGGCGACGCCTTGCGCGGCGCCCTCGACCCCCGGAGCGCATGACACCGTTGCTCGAAGTTGAGGACCTGCGCATCACCTTCCCCACCCGGCACGGCACCTCGCACCCGGTGGACGGCGTCAGCTTTTCCGTGGCGCGCGGCGAACTGCTGGCGCTCGTCGGGGAATCCGGCTGCGGCAAGAGCCTGACCTCCCTCGCGCTCCTCCGGCTCGTGCCCCCGCCCGGGCAGATCCAGCCCGGCAGCGCCATCCGGCTGGACGGCACCGACGTGCTGGGGCTCGGGCCGGAGGAACTCCGCTCCATCCGGGGCCGGCGCATCGGGATGATCTTCCAGGATCCGATGACGAGCCTCAACCCGGTCTTCACCATCGCCGACCAGATCGGCGAGAGCGTGCGGGCGCACCAGAAGGTGTCGAAGCGCGCCGCCCGGGCGCGCGCCCTCGAGCTCCTGCGCGAGGTCGGCATTCCCGATCCGGAAGAGCGCCTCGACGTCTACCCGCACCAGATGAGCGGCGGCATGCGCCAGCGGGTGATGATCGCCATCGCGCTCGCCTCCGAGCCCGAGATGCTCATCGCCGACGAGCCGACCACCGCGCTCGACGTGACGGTGCAGGCCCAGATCCTCGAGCTGCTCGACGGCCTCCGCGCGGCGCGCGGCATGGCGGTGCTCCTCATCACGCACGATCTCGGCATCGTGGCGGGCCGCGCCGACCGGGTGGCGGTGATGTACGCCGGCCGGCTGGTGGAGGAGGCCACGACCGCCGAGCTCTTCGCGCGGCCGTCCCATCCGTACACGAAGGGCCTCCTGGCCTCGGTGCCGCGGATCACCGGTGCGGTCACCCGCCTCACGCCGATCGCGGGCACCGTGCCGGCCCCGACCGCCTGGCCCGCCGGGTGCCGCTTCCACCCCCGCTGCCCCGCCGCCCTGCCACGCTGCGCCACCGACGACCCGCCGGCGCTCCCTGTCGGCAACGCCCATCGAATGCGCTGCTGGCTCGCGGAAGGACGACAGGCATGAGCGCACCGCTCCTCGAGGTCCGCGACCTCGTCAAGCACTACAAGGCGACCGGCTTCCTCGCCCGGAAGTCGCCGCCGGTCCGCGCGGTGGACGGCGTCTCGTTCACCGTCGGCAAGGGCGAGACGCTCGGCCTGGTCGGCGAGTCGGGCTGCGGCAAGTCCACGGTCGGGCGGACGATCCTCCGCCTGCAGGACGCCACCGCCGGCTCCGTCGCCTTCGAGGGGAAGGATTTCTTCGCCCTCCAGGCGGCGGCGCTCCGCCAGGCGCGCCAGCGCCTGCAGATCATCTTCCAGGATCCCTACAGTTCGCTGAATCCCCGGATGACGATCGGCGACGCCATCGCGGAGGGGATGGAAATCCACCGCCTCGCGCCGCGCGGCGAGATTCCCGCCCGCGTCGCCCGGCTCCTCGAGGAAGTGGGCCTCGACCCGGACTATTCGACGCGGTACCCCCACGAGTTCTCCGGCGGCCAGCGCCAGCGGATCGGCATCGCCCGCGCCCTCGCGGTGGAGCCCGCCTTCATCGTCTGCGACGAGCCGGTCTCCGCGCTCGACGTGTCGGTCCAGGCGCAGGTGCTCAACCTCCTGGCCGACCTCCAGGCCCGGCGTGGCATCTCCTATCTCTTCATCGCGCACGACCTCGCGGTGGTCCGGCAGATCGCGCACCGGGTGGCGGTGATGTACCTCGGCCGCATCGTCGAGACCGGCCCCACCGAGGATGTCCTGGCCCGGCCCGCGCACCCCTACACCACGGCGCTCCTCTCCGCGGTGCCGGTGCCGGACCCCAACACACAGCGGCTCCGGATCGTGCTGCCCGGCGACCCGCCGAGTCCGTCCAATCCGCCGTCGGGCTGCGCCTTCCATCCTCGGTGCCCGCACCCCGCCAAGGACGCGCGCTGCACCACCGAGCGGCCCCTCCTCCACCAGATCGGCGCGGCCCAGGTGGCGTGCCACCACGCGGGCACCGCACCGTGACGCGCCGGAACATCTCGAGCGGCGCCCCGTGGGAGCCGGTCGTCGGCTATTCCCGCGCCGTGCGGGTGGGCCCGTGGGTGCACGTGTCGGGCACCACCGCCACCGACGGGAGCGGCGGCATCGTCGGCGAGGGCGACGCGTATGCCCAGGCGGTGCAGACCCTCGACAACATCGAGCGGGCGCTCTCGCAGGCGGGCGCCACGCTCGCGGACGTGGTCCGGACCCGCATGTACGTCACCGACATCGGCCAGTGGGAGGCCGTCGGGCGTGCGCACGGCGAGCGCTTCGGCACGATCCGCCCCGCCACGAGCATGGTGGAGGTGAGCCGCCTCATCGACCCTCGCATGCTGGTGGAGATCGAGGCCGACGCCGTCATCGACGAGCCGCCCTCCCCCGCCTGACGCAGAACTTTCACTTCCGGAACCTCCTCCATGCCGCTCCAACTCTTCCACATCGACGCCTTCACCGACCGTCCCTTTGCGGGAAACCCCGCCGCCGTCTGCCTCCTCGACAAGGAGAGGGAGGCGGCGTGGATGCAGGCGGTAGCGCGGGAAATGAACCTCTCCGAGACCGCCTTTCTCCTCCGCGGCGACGACGGCTTCAGCCTCCGGTGGTTCACCCCCGAGGTCGAGGTGGCACTCTGCGGCCATGCGACTCTCGCGAGCGCGCACTTCCTCTGGGCGGAGCGGCACCTCGAGCCGAGTGCCGTCGCCCGGTTCCACACGCGGAGCGGACTGCTGACCGCCGTCCAGAGAGACGGCTGGATCGAGCTCGACTTTCCCGCGCAGCCGGCCGTGCGCGCCCCGGCGCCAGCCGGCATGGCCGCCGCCCTCGGCGGGACGCCGGTCGCGACGCTCAAGTCGGAGTTCGATTTCCTGGTGGAGGTGGCCACAGAAGCCGAGGTCCGCGCCATGGAGCCGGACTTCCGCGCCCTCCGTGTCGTGGACGCGCGCGGGGTCATCGTCACCGCCGCCTGCAGCGGGGGCCGGTACGATTTCGTCTCGCGCTTCTTCGGGCCGGCGGTGGGAATCGACGAAGACCCCGTGACGGGCTCGGCGCACTGCGTCCTCGGGCCCTACTGGCAGGGTCGGCTCGGGAAGTCGTCATTCCTGGCTTTCCAGGCGTCGGCGCGGGGCGGCGAGGTGCGTGTCGAGGTCCAGGGCGCGCGCGTGAAACTCGGGGGCAAGGCGGTGACGGTGTCGCGGGGAGAGCTCTTGTGAGCGAGGCCGCGGTGCAGGCCTTCGGCCTGCTCGACCTGCGCGTCGGACGGATCACCCGCGCCGAGCCGAACACCGGCGCGCGGAAGCCGTCCTACCGCCTCTGGGTGGATTTCGGCGAGGCCGGCGAGCGCACCTCCAGCGCGCAGCTCACCGATGTCTACCAGGCGGAGGAACTGGTGGGCCGGCAGGTGATCGCCGCGGTGAACCTCGGTTCGCGGCGCATCGCGGGATTCGTGTCGGAGGTGCTGGTGCTCGGCGTGCCCAACGAGGCCGGGCAGGTGGTGTTGTTGCAGCCGGAACGCCCCGTGCCGCTCGGCGGCCGGGTCTACTGAGGAAGGCGACGATGCGAGTCTACCTGTCCGTGGACATGGAAGGCGTGGCGGGCGTGGTCCACGAGGACCAGACCAACCCGATCGATCCCCGGTGCGCCGGCGAGTACGGCCGGTTCCGGCGGATCATGACGGGTGAGGCCAACGCCGCGGTGGAGGGCGCCCTGGCGGCGGGGGCCACGCGCGTGGTGGTCAACGACAGCCACTGGGAAATGCGGAACATCCTGGCGGAGGAACTGCACCCCGCCGCGGAGCTGACGAGCGGCTCCACGAAGCCGAGGTCGATGCTGGAGGGGATCGACGCGGGCTTCGACGCCGCCTGCTTCATCGGCTACCACGCGCAGGCGGGTACCGCGCACGCGATCCTGGACCACACCTACACCGACCGGATCTTCCAGGTGCGGCTCAACGGCAAGCCGGTCGGGGAAGTGGGCCTGAACGCTGCGCTGGCCGGAAGGTTCGGGGTGCCGGTGGCCCTGGTGTCGGGAGACCAGGCGCTGGCCGCCGAATGCGCCGCGCTGCTCGGCGAGGGCACTCGCGCGGTGGTGGTGAAGCACGCGGTGGCTCGGCACGGCGCCCGGTCGCTGGCCCCCGCCGAAGCGTGCCGGCTCATCCGCGACGGGGTTGCCGCCGGTGTGCGGAAGCCGCCGAAGCCGTGGACTGTGGCGTCGCCCTCGACGATCGAAGTGGACTTCTGCTCCAGCCACCACGCCGACATGGCCGAACTGGTGCCGGGCAGCGAGCGAATCGGCGCCCGGACGGTGCGGGTGACGCATGCCGACTACGCCGAGACGTTTCGCGCCTTCCGCGCGCTCTACAACTTGGCGTCGGTGCCCTGACCCTCCACCGGCGGCGCGCAGCCGCGCACCGCCTCCCAGGCCGGCCCGACGCTGCCACGCGCCTTCCATCGCGCGAAGTTCCATGACGAGGCCGGCCCGCTCTTACCCAGTTCCACACCCCACCGGGCTTCCATCTGCCGTAGCAACGCGCATCGCTCCGATGCCTCCAGCTGCATGGCGCCGTCGACGATGACGGGGACCGCGTCGGCGCTCAATCGGCCCAGGTACTCCTTGTCCAACGATGCGCCCTCGACCGCGCGCGCGAGGTTCGCCCGGGCGATGAAGGCGTCTGGATTGGCGACGTTGAGGGCCAGGAGCGCCACCAGCGCGGCGAGTACCGCGCCGGGCATGAACCGCGCGCGCTGCCCCCGCAGCACCGTGGCGGCAAACCACGCGAGGAGGACGCCCAGCCACGTCATGAACGCGAGCGTATAGAAGCGGTCCTCGGTGAGGCCGTAGTAGGAGCGATAGAGCAGCATCCGGTTGTAGGCGCTGGCCAGCAGCAGGGCGAGGAGGACGAGGACGGCCGCCGTCAGGCGTCGAAGCTGACGAATCTGTGCGGCCTCGTGGCGGGCGAGCAGCCAGTCCGCGGCCAGCAGCAAGGGAAGCGTCAGCGTCGTCACGGCGACCAGTTCGAAGAAGCCGGCCCGGGCATACTCCGCGATGGTCGTCCCCGTCAGCGCCTGGAACTCGCCGGGGCCGAGGAAGAGTTCTCTCGCCTGGAAGCCGACGAACAGCGCGAAGAGCACGCCGATGGCGCCCAGAAAGGTGAGTACGGTGGCCGGGGGGACCCGCGGGTCGAGTGCGAACGTGGCCGGCGGGAGCCAGCCCTCGCGCCAGAACCCGCCGCGCAGCAGGCCGGCCGCCGCCCAAGCCATGAGTCCGGTCAGGAAGAGGTGCGTCGCAATCGCTTCCAGATCGATGGCCAGGATGCTCGCCATGGTCTGGCCGAACAGCGGATCCGCTTGACTCAGCAGGGAGCCGAACAGGAATAGCACCGGCACGGCGGCCAGCAGCCCAACCGCCACGGCGGACAGCCGGCGAGTCCGGGCCGTCAGCGGGAGCTCGGCCCAGCGGACGTCGGCGACCGCCGCTGGAACAGGCCCGCCCGCCACCGAAGCCCCCATCCACAACCCGCCGCGGATCAGGTCGGACACGCCGAGGCGGTCCAGTGACTGCATTGCGGTGGCCGGTGTGGACAGGACGAGCAGGCCGAGGATCGCCACGATGTCGAGCGCAAAGAGGGTGGGTGAATCCCTCCAGATCATGCAGGGGAGGACGAGCGCCACCGCGCCGGCCAGCCACGCTGCACGCGGTGGCGCCGTGAGCGCGCCGCTCGCGGACCAGCGCGAAGACGGCAAGGAGCACTGCCACTCCCCAGAGCGTGACGTCGAGTCGCGCCGGAGCCCAGACCCGGAGCACGTCCCCGACGATCCCGAGCGCCGCCGCCGCCCCAAGGAGCGCGAGCGCGTGGCCAGTGCGGCTGTTCATGTCGGCGAGTCTCCCAGACCGAGCGTGGTCTTTCCCGCCGCGCGACTGTTGGCGGGGCCGAGCAGCAGGGCCTCCGGGAGCCCGCGATAGACGACCCGCAGCGAATACGGTGTGCCGGCGAAGGGGGCGACGAAGGTCACCGTGTCGACCGCCGACGCCCCGGCACCGAGCGGCTCCTCGAACGTCTTCCCCTCCTGGAACGGCACCAGCACCGATCCATCCTTCCCGACGAGGCGGAACTGCAGTTCCTGGGGGAACTCCGGCTCGGACTTCGCGTCACTCCGGGCGCGTACCACCAATCCGATGCGGTCCTCGTCCGTCTCGACCGCGACGATCGAGACGTGGAGGTGGCAGTCGAACCCGCAGAACGACAGCTCCTGCCCGAGCGGCAGGACCCGGCTCGGCGCCGCGCCCACCGAGATTGCGGTGCCGACGAGGTAAAGCGCCGTGAACGCCGCCGTCGCGAGGCCGGTGCGGCGCGCGAGCGCCCGGTCGCCTCGCGCCAGCGCGAAGACGGTGATCCCGAGGCCGACGATCAGGAGGAGCGCCGCGGCGATAAGGCCAAGGACGCCGAGCAGGTGGGCAAGCATGGGTGCGTTCTCCAGGGGTGATGTCAGCCGGTGGCGCTGAGAGGCAGGCCGCCGAATCGCCGCTCGCGGCCCCGAAATTCGTGGAGGGCGGCGCGCAGTTCTTGTTCGTCGAAGTCGGGCCACATGGTCCGGGTGAAGTAGAGCTCGGCGTAGGCGGTTTCCCAGAGGAGGAAATCGCTGAGCCGTTGCTCGCCGCCGGTGCGGACGAGCAGGTCGACGGGCGGTACCGTCGGTCCGCCGCGCCCGCCGTCGGTGACGGCGCGCGAGAACTCCTCGCGCGTCGCCGATGGCCGCCCGGCGAGTGCGATGGCGGCGGCCACGATGGCGTCGCGACCGGAGTAGTCAACCGCCAGCCGGAGGTGCAGCCGCCGGCCGCCGCTCGTGTCGGACTCGGCGCGGTCGATGGCCGTCAGCAAGGGAAGGGGGAGGCGATCCCGCCGGCCGATGACGGAGAGCCGGATGCTCTCCGCCTCGCAGCGCGCCGACTCGCGCCGGAGTTGCTCACGGAAGAGGCGGAGCAGCCACCGCACCTCGCGGTCGGGCCGGGTCCAGTTGTCGGACGAGAAGGCGTAGAGGGTCAGCGTCCCGATGCCGGCGGATGGGCAGGCCTCGATGAGCCGACGCACCGCCGCCACTCCCGCCTGGTGACCGGCGGAACGGGGGAGTCCGCGCTGGGTGGCCCACCGGCCATTGCCGTCGAGGATGACGGCGAGGTGCAGTCCGGGAGGGGCGGGCGAATCAGGCATCTCGGGTCCGCCGGATGAGCGCTTCCATGTGGTCGAGATAGCCGGCCAGCGCCTGCCGGCCGCGCGCCGTCAGGCGGTAGTCGGTTCGCGGTACGCGGCCGGCGAACCCCTTCCGGCACTCGAGGTAGCCGGCATCCTCCAGCTTGCGCGCGTGGACGCTCAGGTTGCCGTCGCTCGTGTCCACCAGCGCCTTGAGCTCGGTGAAGGAGAGCCAGTCGTGCCCCGCCAGGGCGCTCACGATGGCCAGTCGCTTCCGCTCGTGGATCAGGTCGTCGAGTTCGGCGGAAGCGCGGGAGCGGCCCCCGCGCACGGCCCCGAGCGGGGCGGCGGCGGGCGGGCTTGCGGCCTGCTTGCGGGCGTGCGGCGACCTAGCCACCGTGCCTCCGCGCGATGTACAGGCCGAAGGCGATCTGCACCGCGCCGAACCCCACGGCCAGTCCCGCCGTCCCCCACGCCGGCCAGGACAGCGCCACGGCGCCGATCAGGATCAGCACCACCCCCATGAGCGGGACGGCGCGCACCGAGAAGGCGCCGCCCGTCACGACGCCGGTGCCGTAGAGCAGCAGCCAGGTGCCGGGGAGGAGTTGCGCCTGGCCCGCCTGCCAAAGCACCGCAGTCAGCAGCGCGCCCGCCAGGACCGGCGGGGCGAAGCTCAGGAAGAACTGTCGGGCGGGCCGCGTGAACGCCGTACCCTGCAGGCGCCGCGACTTCCGGCCGAGGGACCAGGCGCCGAGGAGGAAGGCCACCACCCCCTCGACCAGCCAGACGCGAAGCCAGTCTTGCGGCGTGGAGGTTCGGGCGGCCACCGCCGTGGCGACGAGCGCGGTGCACCCCATGGCGACCCCGCCCCACCCCGGCACACCGGTGAAGGAGGTGGCCCGCTCCATCGTGTTCCGGATGAAGGAGAGGTTCTCGAGCGCCCGGTCGCCGAGGGCGGTGGGATCGTCGGGAGGAGTGGGGCCAGTTGTCATGAGGAGAGAGGATACCACGAGGGCTGTGTGCCGTCAAGTACTTTGTTACACAAAGTCGCGTAGGGGTGTGCATCCCCGCCCCGTCACATCGTCACCCGCTCGTGCAGACCGTGACCTCCGGCGGCGGTCTGGCGAAAGCCGATCCGCCGGGTCACATTTGCACCCCCCACCATCCTGCGGCCCCGGGAACTCGATGACAATCAGGCACTTCTTGCTGTTCACGGCCCTCGCCGTGGGAGCATGCAGTCACGAGGAACCTTTCGACACCCCGGACACGGGCAGCGACAGGCCCTTCCAGCCCGGCACACCGGCCCGGCTCACCTACAATCCCGGCACCGACCAGCATCCGTCGTGGGCGGACGACGGGGGGTCGTTCTTCTACTCCTCCCAGCGGTACAGCACCCCCGACGGCGACCGATGCATCGCCCAACTCCCCGCGACCGGCGGCTCGGCCTTCCGGACCATCTGCAATCCGAACCCCGCCGCCGAAGATTCATCCGATACCTTCGACTCTCCCTCGCTCTTCGGCGACGATCGCCTCCTGTACGTCCGGACCGCCAGCCGACCCGGGGCCACCGCCCCCAACACGGCGGGCGTCTACGTCGGTTCGCTGAGCGGACCCCCTCTCGGCAGCACGGGTGCTGCCCCTTCCGTACACCGTCCCCGGCGGCCGCACCCACGGCATGATCTCCATGGCGCGGTGGCTCGGCCAGAACCGGGTGATGTACGTCGGGCAGTCGGTCATCTACGCCCGCGAGTGCAACGGGTGCGCACTCGACACCATCGTCACCGGCCTCGAAGTGGTGGAAATGGACCTGCTTGGCGCGCAACCGACGCTCACCGTCGTCCCCGGCACCTACGGCGCCAGCTCCGTCGCCCTCTCCACCACCCGCGACACCCTGTACTACACGCTCATCAACGACAGCCGGGTCTATCGGATCGCCCTGCCGTCGGCCCAGTTCTCAATCGCGCATGACTTCGGCGCGCAGGGCATCGCGCGCGACGTGACGGTACTCGGTGCGCGCCTCGTGGCGGTCGTGGGCGGCGAGGTCGCGTACATCGACGACCCGCTCCTCGGCCCGATCCAGCCTGACGGCGGCGGCGCCCTGATCTCGGTGGACCTCGCCACGGGCGTCGAGACCGTCCTCCAGGCCCAGACCCCGATGGTGTTCCGCCGGCCGGAGTTCGCGCCGGCGGGCAGCACCGTCCGCCTGGTGGCGGAGGGATACGAGCCAGGCGTCGGCCCGCAGACCCGCCACCAGCTCGTGAGCCGGGTCGGCGAGCTATACCTGTTCGAGGCCCCGTGAGGGCCCGGTTGCTGGCGGGGGTCGCCCTCCTCGCCTGTGCCGCGCCCCTCGCGGCGCAGTCCACCGGGGCCATCGCCGGCGTGGTGACCGACGCGCAAACCGGCAGGGGACTCGCCAATGTCACGGTGACGGTGGAGGACGGCCGCCGTGGCGCCGTCTCCGACTCCGCCGGGCGCTACCGGATCCGCGAGGTCCGGAGCGGCACGTACACCCTCCGCGCCGTGCTCATCGGGTACACGCCGGCGGAGCGGGGGGACCTCGTCGTGCAGGCCAGTGGCACCCTGGTCGTGAACCTGGCGATGACGCCGACATCCGTCCCTGTGGACTCGATTTCCATCCAGGCGGTCAAGGACCCCGTCCTCGATCCGATGGCCGTCGGGACGACGGTGAAGGTCACCGCGGAGGAACTCCGACGGCTCCCCGTGAGCACCCTGGACGAGGCGATCACCCTCTCGGCCGGAGCCGTGGGACAGAGCTATCGCGGCGGACGGCTCGGACAGCAGAGCTTCGTCCTCGACGGCATGGGGGTCAAGAACCAGCTCGACGCCTCCACCAACTCACTGGGCGTCCGGATCCCGACCAGCATGGTCACCGAGGCGTCCCTCACCACGAACGCGTTCTCCGCACGCTATGGCCAGGCGCTGTCCGGAATCGTGAACGTCGTCACGATGGACGGCGGGCCGACCTGGCATGGCCAGGCGACGTACGAGTCGGACCGCCTCTTCACGGGCGACGCCGACTTCGGCCTCGATCGGCTCATCCTCCAGGCCGACGGACCCCTCGTGGCCGGCATCACATTCCTCGGCGTCGTGGACGCGACCGGACGGATGGACGCAAGTCCGGTCAGCGCCCCTCCACCGACCGACCCCCTCGATCCCCGCACCGACGCGGTGGCGATGCTGCCCCACAACAGCGGCGAACAACTGGACCTTGCGGGCAAGCTCATGATACCGATCGGCCGGCAGCAGACGCTCCGGCTGTTCGGCCTGTACGGCGAGCAGCAGGGCCTGCTCTACGACCAGCTCTTCAAGTACGAGCTCGGGTTCGCGCCCGCCCAGCGGATCACCGGCGGCCTCGTCACCGCCGACCTCCAGCACGCGTCCTTGCCGGGCGCCCGCACGCCGCTGATCGTCGACCTCCGCTTGGGGTGGTACGGGAAGGACTTCCATCGCGGGGAGTTGGTCAGCCAGCCCGACTACGAGTTCGGGGCCTTCACCGGGGAGACGTTCCACTTCAAGGGTGAGGAGATGGCGGAGCGGCTCGATACCGCCGCCGCCAACGCCGCCGTGGCAGGGTTCAGCAACCCCACCTTCAGCACCTCCACCCCGTGGGGCGTCCCGGCCTTCTTCCTGACCGGAGGATCCCGGGGGGAGATCGCCTACAACCACTTCGAGGAGTTTCGCACCCAGCTGGACGCGACGATCGGTCTCGGGCACAGCACGGACCTGTACGTCGGCGCCCAATACCTGGGGCAGCAGGTCCAGACCTTCCAGCGGATCCAGGCCTACCTGCCGGTGGGGGACAGCGTCCCGCCGGCCAGCGCCTCCGATTTCTCCCCCCAGGCAGGGTCCGCCTACACCGAGGTGCAGACCCGGCTCACGGACCTCGCCTTCTCCGCGGGATTGCGCTACGACTACTTCGACCCCGGCATGGACCTGAACGACACGCAGCTCGGGCAGCAATCCTCGCTCAACCCGCGCTTCGCCGTCTCCACGGTGCTCAGCGGCGCCACGCTCGTGGCGACCTACGGCCGCTTCAGCATGCCACCCGACCTCCAGTACCTGGTCGACGCCACGTTCGACGATTCGACCCGGACCGGTCGATACCGCCGCGGCAACCCGAACCTCGGCTTCGAGCAGAGCAACCAGTTCGAATTCAGCCTGCGCCTGCGCCCCCGTGAGCTCTTCACGCTGCGCATCGGCGCCTACGTCAAGAAGCTCGACGGACTGGTCTCGACGATCCCGCTCGGCACGAACCCCGACAGTTCGATCTTCGGCAACACCGACTACGGCAGCGTGAAGGGCCTCGAGATCCTGGCCGCCAAGGAGATGGCCCACGGCTGGGGGCTGCAGGTGTCGTACGTCCTGCAGCAGGCCACGGCGACCTCGACGAACGCCTTCCTCCGGCTCCAGATGCCCACGATCGAGCCGGGCACCGGGGACACCATCTATCCGGGCCGCGTCGAATACCCGCTCGATTACGACCAGCGCCACAATTTCACGGCCATTTTCCAGTCGGTCCTCAACCCGACGGCGGGGCCGGTCGTGCTCGGCGGCCACCCGCTCGGCGCCCTCGAGGCCGCGGCCATCCTCCGCTACCAGTCGGGGTTGCCGTATTCGACCTACAACGCCACCGGCGACTCGCTGACCAGCGACCCGAACGGGCTCCGACTGCCCTCGTATTCCACCGCCGATTTCCTGATCCGGAAGCCGATCCCGCTCGGGCGCGTGATGGGGAGCATCTACCTCGACATCCGCAACGTCTTCAACGTCACGAGGGTGGAGTCCGTCCGCCGCGACACCGGCACGCCGACCATCGACGAGGCTGCGCTGCAGGCCCAGGCCAAGGCGGCGTACGACGCGCACCCCGAGCCGATCCCCTACGAGTCCCCCCGGTACCGTGCCTACGCCGACCTGGACGCGAACGGCATCATCGCCGGCGAGGGGGAACTCCTGCCGCTCTACGTCCGCGCCGCCCGGGACTACAACACGCCGGTCTTCCAGTACGGCTCGCCGCGCCTGTTCCGCCTCGGGTTCGAAGTGATGTTCTAGCATGCCGGGGCGAGACGCCGCCGAGCGGGCCCAGCTGCTGCGCATCGTGGTGCTCCTCGGCGGACCCGCGCTCATCATCGGCGCGTTCACCGTCTTCTTCCTCGTCACCCGCCTTCGGCTCCATCCCGCCTTTCTCCTGCTCGGGCTCCTCCTGCTCTTTCCCCTGACCTGGGGATTCATCCTGCTCGTCGATGCGGCCACATCACGCGGCGCCTCGCGGCTCATCACCGAGATCCACGCCGGCCGCACCGCGCCGAGACCTCCGGGGTTCTCGCGGCAGGAGGCGCTGGCGGCGCAGGGGCGGCTCGAAGAGGCGGCGGCGTCCTACCGGGCACACCTGCAGGAGGCGCCCCACGACGCGGCCGCCTGGGTCGGGCTGGGGCGCCTGCTGGCCGGCCCCCTGGCGGACCACGCGGGGGCGGAGGCGGCCTACCTGTCGGCGCGCCGCACCGGCGCCGGAGGGGAGTGGGAGCGGATCATCGGAAACGACCTGATCGACTTGTACCAGCGGATGGGTGACGGAGGAAGAATGCAGGTGGAGCTGGCCCGGTTCGCGAGCCTCAACCGGGGGACGCGGGAGGGAGCCGCCGCCGCGCAGCTGCTGCGCGGAATGAAGTCCTCACGGCGTCCCCCCTCTCCACATGGTGGAGAGGGGGACAGGGGGTGAGGACCAATGGTGGAGAGGGGGACGGGGGGTGAGGACGCTGGGGATGGAGTCGGAAATTCAGCTGCTGCCGCGCTGCCCCCCCGCCCCGCTGCCCCGCCGCTCCCGCTCCGCCCGGTCGGCCGCCTCTTCCACCCGCTGCCAGCGGAAGAAGACGACCGCCATCGCAAGCCAGATGATCGGGTCCGCGACGGCCTTCATGATGAGCCCCGCGGCCTGCTGGTCGGTGATGGCGGCGATGCCGTTCACCCGTGGAGCCAGTTCGTAGAGCGCGTACAGCGGGTAGTCGGCGTAGGTGAGGAACGCCGCGGGCACGATCGGCACCAGGGTGCTGAGGAAGAGGTAACCGATCTTCCAGGGGTACGAGACCCGGCTGATGGCGGGATTGGGCGCCAGCACCGGCCACCACATGACCAGGCCGCCGACGAGCCAGGCCAGGTCCACCGTGAACGAGCCGAACTGGCTGCGGCGGAACCCGTCCACCACCGGCGGCAGGTGCGACGCGATCAGGATCGCATCCGTGATCAGGAGCGCCACCACCGGCCGGGCCAGCAGCCGGAGCAGGCGGCCGGTGCGCGAGCCGGGAGCCGCCGCCAGCGGGAGCCACGCCGGGATCCCCAGCAGGAGGAGCGGCGGCACGACGAGGGTGTAGAGGATCCACTGCGCCGTGTGCACCGTGAGCAGGTACCCCGCCCCGAGCGCGCCGATCGGCCAGTCGGTCGCCACCCAGAGCATCACGAGCCCGCCGACGAACCACCCCGCCTGCCCCCGCCGGAGCGGGAGTTGACCCGGCGGAGCATGCCGCGGGGCCAGCCGCCGGATCGTCAGGAAGAACCCCGCGCCGATGCCCAGCACGAAGAGCCAGACCCCTGGATAGGCCTGCCAGCTCCAGGTCCACGCCACGTCGCGCGCCGCGCACCACCAGGTCATGGCGCGCGCCTCACGGCTCGACGCCGTACGCGAGCACCGGCACCTTGAACCTCAGTTCCCCGCCGCGGGTGAAGCGCAGCCTCACCTCCAGCGTGTCCCCCGCCACCGGTGCGCGGTCGAGCCCCTCCGTCATGACGTGCAGGCCGCCTGGCGCCAGGACCACCGTGGAGCTCGGCGGGATCGGCAGGACGCCGACGTGCCGCATCTCCACCATGGCGCCGTTCGCCACCTGCTCGTGGATCATGGCCACGAGCGCGCCCGTCACCTCGACATCGGCGATGGTGTCCGCCGCCGTCCCCCGATTCTCGATCGTGAAGTAGACCACGCCGACGTTGCCGAGGACCGACTCGTAGCTGTAGGCGTCGCGGACCTCGAGGTCCGGCCCCTTCGGGGCGCAGGCGACCAGGGCGAGCAGGAGGAGCGGGAGGGGGCGGCGCGTCACGGCTGGCCCGGGTACGCCACGAGGCGCGGAATCTCCTGCGCCCACTCCGACTGCCGAGTGCCGAAGGGAAGCGCGAAGCGCGCCATCCCGTCCTTGGTGAAGGCGATGACGTGCGCGGAGTGGCCCACCTGGTACGGAGCGCCGGGGATCTCCTCCCGGTACGCCGGCGGGAGCCGCATGGCGACCTGCGCCGAATCCACCTCGGCCTGTGTGCCGGTGAGGCCGATGAAACGCTTGTCGAAATGGTCCAGCCAGGCCCGGATCACCAGCGGTGTGTCGCGTTCCGGGTCCGTCGTGACGAAGACGACCTTGACCTGGCGCGCCACGTTGTCGGGAAGCTTGTGGAGCGCCGCGGCGATGTTGGCCATGTGGACCGGGCAGACGTCCGGGCAGTTGGTGTAGCCGAAGAAGAGCAGCGTCATCGACCCTTCCGTCGAGTCCCGGAAGGGGAAGGGCCGTCCCTCGGTGTCCGTAAGCACGAAGTTCGGCTTCGGCCGTGGGTTCGGATACTCCCGCGCCGCTGACTCCCCGCCCGCTTCGGGCGTCCCGGCCGACGGGGCGCGCCTCGCTTCGCACGCGACACAGATAAGCAGTGTGGTGGCCAGGAGCGCCGGGAGAAGTTTCGTGGTCTTCATTCGGGGAAATCTATCACGACCGGGTGACCGGCGACGTCAGCCGAGGCGATGCGCCTGGAAGAAATCCCAGAGCAGGCGGGCGCCATCGACGCGGGTGCTGGCTGGCCCGGCGATCCACGGCGGGAGGAGGCGCGGCCCCCCCGGCCAATGATGGCCCAGGTCGTCGATGATCACGCAGCGGACCTCGCCGCCCGCTGGGCACCCGGTGGCGTGGAACGCCTGGACGCCGTCGGCCGCGGTCGTCTGCGGTTCACCTGCGCAGCGGTTGAACGCGCGCCAGCGGTCGAACGACTCGAGGACCGGCGGGTGGTACTCGACGCTTCCCCACGGCGTCTTCACCTCCCCGCCATCCGGAGGGTTGAGGGGGTCCTGCCCGCCGAAGATCATGAGCGCCGGCACCGGCCGGGCCGATGGCGGCGGCGCCACCCAGCAGTGGCCGGCCACCGGCCCGATGGCGGCTACCCGGCCGGCCAGCTCGGCGCCCGCCCTGAACGCCATCGAGGCACCGTTCGAGAATCCCGCCAGGTAGATCCGGCTCGCGTCGGCCCCTTGGCGCTGGACGAGCTCCGATGCGAGCGCCCCGATGAAGCCGACGTCGTCCACGCCGGTGCGCGCAGTGTGGCCCCGGCCCGAGCCGTCGTTCCACGCCTGCGGGTTTTGCAGGAACATCGGCGGCGAGGCCTGGTCCCGCCGGGTCCCCTCGGGGTAGGCCAGCAGGATCCCCTCGCGCTCGGCGAGCTCGGTCCACCCCGTATTCCCGAGCGCAAGCTTCGCTGTCCCCCCGGCCCCGTGCAGCAGGATGACCGTCGGCAGCGCGCCGGCCCCGCCCTGCGCCGGCGTGCGGAGCAGCGCCCGCCGCGGTCCGCCGGGCAGCTCGACCTCGAGCTCGCGGACGCGCTTCATCGGCGGCCCGGTGGCGCGTGCCACCCGGCTCCGGCATACTTGAGGACATCCTTCCACGCGGAGCCCCACTGCATGTCCACCCTGCTCCTCCTCGGTCTGGGCCTCGCGGCCGGCGTCCTGTCCGGGCTCTTCGGCATCGGCGGCGGCCTCGTGGTCGTCAGCGCCCTGGTTCTCGTCGGCCGCTGGCCCATTCTCCAGGCCACCGGCACATCACTAGGCGCGCTGCTCCTCCCCGTCGGGCTTCTCGGGGCGATGGAGTACCACCGGCGGGGCCTCCTCGACATCAAGGCGTCCGCGCTGATCGCGCTGGGCATCTTCCTCGGCGTCTGGTTCGGCGCCAAGCTGGCCATCGGGACGCCGCCCGCCACCCTGCAGCGGCTCTTCGCGGTCTTTCTCGTGTTCATGGCGGTCCGGATGTGGATCGGCGCGGGACGCTGAGCGCCCCGCGCCGATCGCGGTACATGACCGGCGGTCCGCCGCCGACTCAGTCCGTGCGCGCCATCATCCGCTTGATCGGCAATACCAGCGCGAACATCACCAGGCCGGAGACGATGGCGAACGCCGCCACGGCGCCGAAGACCTGTGGCAGCGTGAACGTCGCGTAGAAGCCCAGGACGCCGCCGGCGATCAGGTTGCCGACCGACGCGGCCAGGAACCAGACCCCCATCATCATGCCCTTCACCCGGTCCGGGGCGAGTTTCGTCATCGAGCTCAGTCCCACCGGGCTCAGGCTCAATTCGCCGATGGTGTGGAGCAGGTAGGTGGCGACCAGCCACCACGGGCTCACCAGGACGCCGTTCGCCGACGCCTTGGCCGCGGCCACCATCACCACGAAGCCCATGCCCACCGACACCAGCCCGAACGCGAACTTGGCCGGGCTCGACGGATCGCGCTTGCCGAGCGACATCCAGATCCAGGCGAACACCGGCGCGAAGATGATGATCAGGAGCGCGTTCACCGACTGGAACCAGCTCGAGGGGAAGGCCCATCCCAGGACGCTGTTCCGGGTGTTGTTGGCGGCGAAGAGGTTGAGGCTCGTGGCCGCCTGCTCGAAGGCGGACCAGAAGATCGCCGCCCCGACGAAGAGCACCACGATCACGATCAGGCGCTTCCGCTCCTCCTTCGTCCAGCTGTTCCCCGCGAAGAGCCAGGCGAAGAATGCGAGCACGATGGCAAGGTAGACCCACTTGAAGCCGTTGGTGATGCTCTCGGCGCTCATGACCCCCTGGCGCACCAGGAGGAACAGCACCCCGATCAGGACCACCAGCCCGAGGAATCCGCCGCCGAGCTGGCGCCGGGCCGACCGCCCCTCGGCCGACTCGACCGGCACGCTGGGGTGGATGCCGGCGTCGCCGAAGTGCTTCCAGCCGAGCCGGTACTGAATGATGCCGAAGAACATGCCGAGGGCGCCGACGCCGAAGCCCCAGTTCCACGACGTCGTGGGGTTGAATGCCCATCCCCTCGAGCACTCCCTTGAACGTGTCGCTCTGGGCGAGCCAGCCCACGATCAGCGGCGCGATGAAGGCGCCGAGGTTGATGCCCATGTAGAAGATCGAGAAGCCGGCGTCGCGGCGCGTGTCTTCCCTGCCGTACAACTCGCCGACGATGGCGCTGACGTTCGGCTTGAGGAGGCCGGTCCCGAGAATGATCAGCGCCAGGCCGAGGTAGAAGAGCTTGGCGCCCGGCACCGCCAGGCAGAGCTGGCCGAACATGATGAGGATGCCGCCGTAGAACACCGAGCGCCGGAGGCCGAGGATCCGGTCGGCCACCCACCCGCCGGGCAGCCCGAGCATGTACACCAGCGCCACGTACGTCCCGTACACGGCGCCGGCCCGCCCGACGTCGAAGCCCAGGCCGCCGGCGGCGACCGACGCCGTCATGAACAGGACGAGGATGGCGCGCATGCCGTAGTAGGCGAAGCGCTCCCACATCTCGGTAAAGAAGAGCGTGGACAGTCCCCGGGGGTGCCCGAAGAACGCCGTATCGCTCGCCGGCGAAGGTGCAGTGGCCACGAAGCTGACTCCTGGTTGAAGTGGGCGGGCGCGCCGGCTCAGGGAGCCGCGCCCCGCTTCGCGAGGATGTCCTGCAGGACCACGCGGTCGATCTGACCGTCCATCCGGACCCGGACGTCGTAATTTTCCCAGTACATGAAGTCGCGCAGCGCCGCGAGGAAGGCGGCGTTGGCGGTCCCCTGCGGCGACGCCAGCCACTTCTGCGCCTGCCCCGCCGGCTCGGCCAGCAGGATCGGCTCCAGCTGGCGCACGATGGCCGGCGTGATCGGCACAAGGTCCGCCGGCTCCGTCGGGAAGAAGTGCAGCTTGTGCAGGGCGAGCAGCCGCGCCAGCTCGGCGATCGGATCGGGCGCGTCATACACCCGGATGTCCACGAAGCGGTCGTTGACGCCGAGGTATCCCCCGCCCTTCCGCACCACGAGGAGCGCCGCCGACTGCATTCCGCGCTTGTCCCCGCCGCCCGCCTGGCCGGCGACGAGCGCGGCCATGAGGCGGTCGGGAAGCGGCCCCGTCGAACGCTCGAAGCTCTCCGCCATGTTCCGCACCGTCTGGTCCGACACCATGATGTTGGCCTGCGCGGCGAAACCGCGGCCGGTGATGACCTGCCCCTTGCCTCCGGCCACGTCGCCCCGCCCCTCCGGTGCCCCGACGCGCCCACCGGCCCAGTCGAACGTCCGCTCGCCGGTGAAGCTCGCGGCGTTTCCGCGGGCGTCCACCATCGCCCACCTGCCGGTCGCCGAGCATCGTGTCGCTGCGCATCACGATCCGGAGCGCCTCGCCGGCCGTGGCGCCCTGCGCCATCAACTGGAGACCGAGCTCGCCGTACGCCGTGTTGGCCAGGCTCTGCGTCGCCACGGCGCCCACACCGGCCACGCCCCACGGCACGATGCCGCCCACGTTGGGGAACTTCGACTGTACCGCCACGCCGAGGTCGCCGGTGACGGAGTCCCACGCCACGATGCTGTAGGTGTGCGCCAGCTTCTCGAAGTGGGCTGGTGGAACGGTGGGCTGCTGGGCCGCCAGGCGCGACAGCGGCCCGAGCAGGGCGAGCAGGACGAGCGGCGCCGCGCGCCTCATCCCTCGCCCCGCACCTTCCGCTTGAGGAAGGCGAGCTGTTCATCCGCCGCCGATTCGCGCGCCGCCCGGTCGAGCTGGTGGCGGAGCGCCGCGTCGTCCACGTCGGGGCCGGTCCCGGCCGGCGGGGGCACCGCGCCCCGGCGCTGCTGGAACTCCTCCCGCATCGACTCGTACTCGCGCTCCGCCATTGCCAGCTCGTCCCGCTGCACCGCCACCTTCCGCTCGAGGAGCTGCACCCGCTCCGCGTGCCGTGCGGTGAACCGGTTGGCCACGTCGGCGGTCTCCTGGTCCCCGATCTCGGCCGCCATGCGGCCCCGCCGTTCGGCGTCGGCCAGCTGCTGCCGCTCCGATGCGAGGCTCCGCTCGGCGGATCCGAGCGCGTCACGCATCGTGGCCAGCCCGACCTTGGCGTCCACCAGGGCCGCGTGCAACGCCTGTTGCTGCTCCCGCGCATCGGCCGGCGGCGTCCGCTCGGCGAGGAACCGGTCGAGTCGGTCGCGCAGGTTTTCGAACACCGTCAGGATTTCCGGATGGTCTTGGCGTAGAACGGAGTGAAGATCCGCTCGACCTTGGTGGAACCGCAGGCGGGGCACGCCACCTTCACGCGGCCGAGGTCCCGCATCGGCATGTGCCGCGCGAAGATGTGGTCGCAGGCGGTGCAGCGAAAGTCGTACGAAGCCACTGGCTGGGCCTTTCTGGCAGGATGGCGAATGTTACGGATCCGCTCTGGGGGCGTCAAGCGAGGCGCCCCCGGTCCCGCCCGTTCGGATTAGCTTTCAACGATGGTCGCGCGTCCGGCGCGACGCCGAACCGGAGGCCCGACATGGCACGCCCTCTCGCGACAATCCTGCTGCTGCTCGCCGCCGCCTGCGGCGAGGGCAACCCTCGCTCCGCCTGCGGCGTCGCCGCACTGGCCGGGCCGACCATGCTCCTGTCGGAGTTCGCCACGCCGGGACAGACGCTGGGCCTCCCGCCCGACTCGCTGCCGCCCCGCCTCGTGGCCCGGATGGTGGCGGGCCCCGCGATGCCGGCCATCGTCGGCCGCACCGACTCGGCCTGGGTCGTGGGCGTCGAGGGCACGCTCGCCCCGTCGATCACCCCCGGCTTCGGCGTCCTGGTCATGAACACCGACGGCTCCGCCCGCGGCGTCCTGATCTACGAGGGGAGCCCCATCGCGCAGGCGCCGGTGCTCGGGACGGTCACCATCGAGTCCCGCACCGTTCCCCTTCTCGGCATCCAGCTCGACCCGGGCAAGTACGAGGACGCCCGGTGCCCCGTCTTCCCGGACTCCGTGCTCCAGTGAGCTCGCCCCGGATCGCGGTGAGCGGGCTGCTTCGTCGGGTGGACGGCGTGGACCGGACCGGCGTGAACGCGGAGTACGTCGCTGCCGTCCTCGAAGCCGGCGGGATGCCGCTCGTCTTGTCCCCCCTCATCGGAGCCGCGCGCGCCGCTGAAGCGCTGGACGGGTGCGGCGGGCTCCTCCTCACTGGCGGCGCCGACATCGAACCCGCCCGGTACGCTGCGGCGCCCTCTCCCGCCCTCGAATCGGTCGAGCCGGCGCGCGACGAGTTCGAGCTCGCGCTGCTGGCCGCCGCGCGGGCGCGCCGCATGCCGGTCTTTGCGATCTGCCGAGGGATGCAGCTCGTGAATGTCGCGGCCGGCGGCACCCTCTGGCAGGACCTGCCGACCGAGCGACCCGGGCCGGTGGCCCACCGGCAGGCCGCACCCCCGGCCACACCGACTCACGCGGTGCGCGTGGCACCCGGAACGCGCACGGCGGAGATCCTGGGCACCGTGTCGCTGCGGGTGAACTCCACCCATCACCAGGCCGTGCGTGTGCTCGGCGCCGGATTGCTGGAAACGGCGTGGGCTGAGGATGGGGTAGTGGAGGCCGTGGAGTCGGACGACTCAGGCGAGTGGCTGGTGGCGGTGCAGTGGCACCCGGAGCGCGGCTCCGCGGGAGCGGCCGATCGGGCGTTGTTCAGTGCTTTCGTGGCCGCCGCCGCGGCCAGCGTTCAGGAGAGCAGCCCATCTCCCCGCTGAACGGCACGCCCGACGCGGTCGGCGGTGACCACGTTCGGGAAGAACACCCGGTCGCTCAGCGCCGTGAGCGCGCCGCGGACCACGTGGAAGCGCTCCGCCGCCGTCCGGAACACGGCTTCCAAGCCGAGCTGATCCGCCAGGGCGTGGTCGGCGGCGAGCGCGTAGCCGCGGCGACCGAGCGAATCGTAGTAGCCCAGCCCGGGGCCACCGCGGCGGACGCGGCGGGCGGCGATGTAGTCCGGAAAGACGCCCGCGAGCCACAGCGCGTAGTTGCCCAGGTGCGCCATCACCTTGAACCGCCGGTCGCCCTCGGTGGCCTCGAGGTCGGCCACGATGTCCACGAGGTAGCGATGCCGCTGGTCGTCGTTCCAGTCCACGCGCCAGGCCCGGTCCCGCTGCCCGAAGGCGAGGAGCAGCGCCGCCAGGTAGTCCGCGAGATCGGCGTCGTCCACCCCTTCCACCCGGAGCGCATGACGGACCATCACGTAGAGGAAGAGCGCCTCGGAGGGGGCCAGCAGGGTCCGGACGGCCAGGAGGCGTTCTGCCAGCTCCGGGGCGTCCAGCAACGGTCCCGGACCCTCGCGCGCCAGGCGCTTTTCCCAGCCCACGCGGGCCGATGCGGAGCCTCGGGCCAGGAGCAGGAGCACGAGCTGCAGGTCGGACTGGTCCAGCCGTCCTCGGGTGTCTGCCACAATCATCAGGTGGTCCCCCGTGATTGATGCGGTCACGCTCCGCCGGCTGACGGAGTTCTCCCGGTCGCTGCTCGCCATCCGCGAGGCGCCACAAGTGGCCGTGCGGCTCGGCGAGGCGCTCCGGGCCGTTTTCCTCAACACCCCGGTGGCGACCGCGCTCGTCGACAAGGACCGCGCAATCCTCATGCCCGTGGCCGTCCCGGGCGCCGCCGCGGCGGGTGTGAAGCCCCCGCTGGAGGCCGCGCTCGCCGGTCCCATCGAGACCGGCACCGCCGAGGGCACGTGGCTCGCTGCGCCCCTCACCGTAAATGGCACCGCCATCGGCTCCGCCGCAGTGCTGATCCGCGGGCACGCCCCGGCCGTGCTCGACCGCATGCTGCTCGAGGCCCACCTCGAGGCGGCGTCGCTGGCCTTGGAGCACCTGGCGCGCGAGACCGCACACGAGGACGCGCGCCGTGCGTGGGAGCGGATGGTGGACGCAGTCCCCTATGCGCTCTGCCTGGTGGACGTGAACGGCCGCGCGCGCCGCGCCAATCGCGCCTTCGCCGAACTGGTCCACGCACCGACCACCGCGATCGCGGGGCGTCCCTGGCTCGCCCTGGTACCCCCGGCGTGGGGGGAGGGACTCGCCGCCGCGCTGGCCGCTCCCGGCAGCGGGCGCGAGGTGCAGTTGCGCGCCGGCGCGCGCACCTTTGCGGTGAGCGCCTACCGCATCGGCCCGGCGGCCGGGGATGCCGTGCTGGTGTTCGAGGACCAGACCGACCGCCGCCGCCTGCAGGACCAGCTGATTCAATCTGAGAAGATGTCGGCCATCGGACAACTGATCGCCGGCATCGCGCACGACCTGAACAATCCGCTCGCCTCGGTCATCGGGTTCGCCGACTTCCTGCTCGAGGGGCGGGACGTGCCCCCGCCGCTGGTCGAACCGGTGCGGGTCATCCAGCAGGAGGCCGAGCGCGCGGCCAACATCGTGCGCAACCTGCTGAACTTCGCGCGGAAGCAGGACCACGCGCGGCGGCCGACCGAGCTCGAGCCGCTCCTCAACGCCACCCTCACCCTGCTCCGCACCCAGATGGTCTCGCGGCGCGTCGACCTGCTGCTCGACCTGGAACCCGGGCTCCCTACCATCGACGCCGACGCCGGACAAATCCAGCAGGTGTTCGTCAACCTGATCAACAACGCCGCCCACGCCATCGAGTCCGCGGGCCGGGCCGGCCGGATCGTGATCCGGGCGCGGCCGTGGCGCGACGGCGTGGCGGTCGAGGTCAGCGACGACGGACCGGGGATGACCCCGGAGGTGGCGGCGCAGGTCTTCGAGCCCTTTTTCACCACCAAGCCCGAGGGCCAGGGGACCGGGCTCGGGCTTTCGATCTGCCAGGGCATCGTGAAGGAACATGGCGGGCGCCTCGCGCTCTCCACCGCGCCCGGACAGGGCGCGCGGTTCACCGTGGAGCTCCCCCGGAGCAGCCGCGGGATGCCCGCGCCCCTCCCGGTCACCGAGCCGGCCTCCACCGCCCCGCTCCGGATCCTCGTCATCGACGACGAGCCGCACATCCTGCACTACATGCGCGCCACGCTCGAGGCGTGGGGGCACGCGGTGGAGGTGGCCGGCGATGGAGAGGCGGGGCTGGAGCTGGCGGCCGCCGGGACGTTCGACCTGATCCTCTCCGACCTGCGAATGCCGCGGCTCACGGGGCGCGAGTTCTTCGAGGCGCTGAAGCAGCGGAACCCGGAGGCCGCCGGCCGCGTCGTCTTCAGCACCGGCGACACCGTCCACGGCGACACCACCGCGTTCCTGGAGTCGCAGCCCCACCCCTTCCTGAACAAGCCGTTCAGCCTCGCGGAATTGCGCGCGCTGCTGGCCCGCGCGGTGGCGGCGCCGACATGACCCTCCGGATCGTGCATGTCGCGTCCGGGCGCGAATGGCGAGGTGGGCAGCGGCAGGTGTGGCTGCTGGCCCGCGCGCTCGCCAAGCACGAAGGGATCAGCCAGGTCGTGGTGACCGGGCGCGGGAGCGAGCTCGCGCGCCGGCTCACGAACGATCGCATTCCCACGCGCACGCCTGCCTGGGACGGCGCGCTCGACCTGCGCGCCCTCGCGGCCACGCTGCGCGCCGCCGACCGGTCGAGCATCCTGCACGCCCACGACAGCCACGCCCTGACCCTGGCCGGCCTCGCGTCGTACGTCACCGGCCGCTTTCTCGTGGCCAGCCGCCGGGTCGACGTACCGGTGCGCCGCACCGGCTTCTGGGGCCGCGCCGACAGGATCATCGCCGTCTCCGAGGCGGTCCGGCGCGAACTCGTGGCGACCGGGACCCCCCCGGCCAAGGTGACCGTGGTCCATTCGGGCATCGACCTGGCCGACCTGCAGCGCACCGTTCCCTACGACGCCCGCCCCGGCCTCGGACTCGCCCCCGGCACGCCGCTCGCCATCACCACCGGGGCGCTCGTGGGTGTCAAGAACCACACGACCCTCGTTCGGGCGGCGGCGCTCGCCTCCGCCCGGCGCCCCGACCTGCACTGGGCCATCGCTGGCGAGGGACACCTGCGGCTGAAGGTGGAGTCGCTGATCCGCGAGCTCGGGCTGCAGAGTCGCGTCCACCTCCTCGGCCACGTGCCGGAGGGGGCCCGGCTCGTGGCGGCCTCGGACGTGTTCGTGATGTCGTCCATCCAGGAGGGGCTGGGGACGTCGGTCCTCGACGCGATGGCGCTCGGCATCCCGGTCGTCGGCACCGCCGCGGGGGGAATCCCGGAACTGCTGCGGGGTGGCGCGGGCCGACTCGTCCCGCCGCGCGACCCCGTCGCGCTCGCGGAGGCGGTGCTCTCGGTCCTCGCGGATCCCCAGGCCCGGGCGGCCCAGGTGGCCAGGGCCAGGGAGGCGGTCCGGGAGTTCAGCGACGAAAGGATGGCCGAGGGCGTCCTGCAGGTATATCGTTCCCTCAACTCAGCCCATTGACGAGCAATGCTTTACATATGCATTCCCAGCCGTAACGAGGCCCAGACCGTCGGTCTTCTGCTCTGGAAGATTCGCCAGGTCTTTACCGCCACTCCCCGCGAGTATCACCTCCTCGTGGGAGACGACGCATCCACCGATGCGACGCCGGACGTGCTCGCACCGTACTCGAAGGTGCTGCCGCTCACGGTGCTCCGGCAGGATCGGCACGCCGGCTACGCGCGGACGGTGGAAAACCTCCTTCGTCACGCGGTCATGCTGAGCGACCGGCCCCGGCGCGACGCCGCCGTCGTGCTCCATGCCGACTTCCTCCACGATCCCGCCACCATTCCCGAGTTGCTGAAGAAATTCGACAGCGGCGCCGACCTCGTCGTGGCGGAAAGCCAGGGGGAAGGGGCGCCGACACGCGGCCACCGCCTCCTGAGGCGGTACGCACCGCTGCTTCTCCGCCGGCGGGGGCGTGTGGCCGGGGTCCGGGACACGGTGAGCGGATTCCTTGCGATGCGCCTCAGTGTGGCGAAGGACGCGTTGCCCGGGACCGGGCCCGTCCTGACGTCCGACGGATGGGCCGCCAACGCCGAACTCATCGCGCGGGCGGCGGCGGTGTCCCGGAAGGTGGACGGAGTGGAGACGCGCGAGCGGTACGACCTGCTGCAGCATCCGCTCGATTACGACCCGTGGGCTGCCGCGAAGGCGCTCTGGCGATCGGCGGGCAGATGATCGCTGCCGCGCTGCTCCTCGCCCTGCAGGCGCCCATCGGGGCGCCGACCGCCGCCCCGGCGCCGATCCCGAGCTACCCGTTCGCCGTCGGCGAACGGCTGACCTACGCCGCCAAGCTCGGCATCGTCTCGCTCGGCGAGGGACGGGTCGAGGTGGTGCGCACTGACACCGTCCGCGGCGTGGACGCCTTCCTCTTCCGGTTCACGCTGGCCGGGGGCGTACCGCTGTACAGCCTCGACGACACGCTCGAGTCATGGACCGGGGTGCAGGATCTCCTCTCGCGCCGGTTCGTGCAGCGCCAGTTCGAGGGGGGGAAGACGCGGTTCCGCCACTACGAGATCTTCCCCGACTCGGGCGTCTGGCACGAGCTCTCGAGGCAGCGGACCGGCGAGTCCTCAAGGTTCCCGACCGACGACGCCGCCTTCCTCTACTTCGTGCGGGTCACGCCGCTCGAGGTCGGGAAGACCTACGAATTCGACCGCTACTTCCGGAAGCAACTGAACCCCGTCGTGCTCAAGGTGCACAAGCGGGAGGAGATGGAGCTCCCTGACGGAACCAAGGTGATGTGCCTGGTGGTGCAGCCGATCGTGGGCGAGAAGGGCAGCCTCTTCGGCAAGCAGTCCGACACCCGCGTCTGGCTGACCGACGACGAGCGGCGCATTCCGGTGCAGATCCGCATCCGATTCGTGTTCGGCACCATCACGATGCGACTGAAGGAGATGCACCTGCCGCCCCTGCCCGCGACGAAGGCGCCGTCTCCCACATGAGCTACCGCGAGCCGGACCTCTCGAAGATCCGCACCGTGCCCGTGGCGGGGCGCTCGAACAAGGTGGAGCCGGCGCTCCTGGCCCACCCGCCGGCCGGCGACCGCTCCTTCCGCGCCTTCCTCGACAGCCTCCCGGACGTGCTCGCAGCCCGTGACCTCCGGACCACCGCCGATGCCGTCGTCTCCGCCGCCCGTGCAAAGCGGGGCGTGGTGCTCCTGCTCGGCGGGCACGTCATCAAGGTGGGGCTCGGCCCGCTCATCGCGGACTGGATCCGCCGCGGCATCGTCACGCACATCGCGATGAATGGCGCGGCCGCCATCCACGACTTCGAACTGGCCGCCTTCGGCGGCACCAGCGAGGATGTGGCCGCGGGACTCGGCGACGGCACCTTCGGGATGGCGGAAGAGACCGGGCGGGAAATGAACGCCGCGATCTCGGCCGCCGCCCGGGACCACCGGGGGATGGGGGAGGGACTCGCCCTCTACCTGTCCGCGCGCCCGGAGCGCCCCGGCGACGACGTGTCGGTCCTCCTCGCCTGTCACCGGCAAGGCGTCCCCGTCACCGTCCACACCGCCATCGGCGCCGAGATCATCCACCAGCATCCTGCCGCGGACGGCGCCGCCATGGGCGCCACCAGCCAGCGCGACTTCCTTCGGCTGGCCGGGTCGCTCCCCGACATCGATCAGGGCGGCGTGGTCATGAACTGGGGAAGCGCCGTCATCATGCCGGAGGTCTTCCTCAAGGCGCTGACGGTCGCGCGCAACCTCGGCGGCGGAAAGCCGACCCACTTCCTGGCGGCCGATTTCGACATGCAGCGGCACTACCGCCCGAGGGTCAACGTGGTGCAGCGCCCGACGCTGGCCGGCGGCACCGGGATCCAGGTGACAGGCCACCACGAACTGATGTTCCCGTTGCTGTACTGGGCGGTGCTCGAACAACTGGCGGGATGAGCGCGGCGAGGCCGCCGAAAAAGCAGGACGCGCCCGGAATGCCGGGCGCGTCGGGACCTGAAGGGGTGGCCGCCTGGTCTAGGCGGAGTGCTTGCCGGAGATCGTCTCCTTCACCTTGTCCGCCGTGCCCGGGCTGAAGACCCGCAGGACGAGGTAGATGATGAAGCCCCAGAAGGCGAAATAGATGATCGTGCCGATCAGGCTGAGCACGATGCCGAACACCGAACCGAGAATCTTCAGGACGATCATGGCGACGACCGCGAACGCGGCGAAGCCTACCAGTGAGCGTACCATCTTGCACCCCTCCAGGTTGACGGACGTGACAGCCGTACGCCGGTATGTTTCAAAAAGTTTCGTGGAGCGGTAAGTGACAACTGGACATGATGTTATCGTCGTCGGTGGAGGCGCAATCGGCGCCGCGTGCGCCAGGGAACTGGCGCGCTCGGGCCGGTCAGTGGCCTTCATGGACCCCGACCTCGATGACGGTCCTGCCTGGCGGGCCGCGGCCGGAATGCTGGCGCCGGAGGTGGAGACCAGGGAAACCGACGACCCGATCGTCGCGCTCGGCGTCGCGGGCCGGGATCGTCTCGCCGTCCTGGCGGAGCGGCTGAAGGAGTCCATCGGCGCGGACATCGGGATGTGGCAGGAGGGGATCGCGCACGTGGCCTTCGATGAGGCCGAGGAGACGAGGCTCCGGGCGCAGGTGGCGCACCAGCGGCAGCAGTCGCTCCATGTGGACTGGCTCGACGCGGAGGAGGCGAAGGCCCGCTGGCCGTGGCTGGGGCCGGCACGAGGGGCGCTCTGGGCGCCGGCCGGCGGCGGGGTGGATCCCCAAAAACTGGTCCAGGCGCTGCGGGCGGACGCCGTGCGACTCGGCGCCACGCTCATTCCCGACCGGGCGGTCGCCATCGAGCGCCACGGTGACCGGGTGGCGGCGGTACACGGCAAGGCCCGCCACCCGGCGGGTGACGTGGTCATCGCAGCGGGCGCCTGGTCGGGCCTGCTCGAGGGGCTGCCGCGGCCGCTGGCCGTGGCGCCGGTGCGGGGTGAGATGGCGGCGCTGCCCGCACCGGAGGGGATCGGGCGCGCCATCGTCTACGGGAAGGGCGCCTACCTCGTGGGCCACGACGATGAAGTCACCGTCGGCTCGACGATGGACTACGCCGGCTTCCGCAACGAGGTCACCGCCGCGGGGCTCGCGCGGATCTTCGCCGGCGCGAGCCAGCTCTGCCCGGCGCTCGCGCGGCTTCCGGTCATCCGCACCTGGTCGGGACTCCGCCCCGTCTCCGCCGACGGGCTGCCCCTGCTGGGTGCCGACCCATCGCTCGGCGGGCTCTGGTACGCCACGGGACACGGCCGGAACGGCATTCTCCTCTCCGGCATCACGGGAGTGCTCATCCGCCAGCTCCTCGCCGGAGAACCCACGGTCATCGAGGATCTCAGCGCCTTCGATCCGGGCAGGTTCTGGCAGTGGTAAGGGTATTCTCCGGCTCATTGCTTCTGCTCCTGACGGCGGCTGGGAGCGTCTCGGCCCAGGAGTCCTCCGCGCTGGCCGCCGAGCGCCGCGCCTATTCCGAGTGGCTCTCCACCTCGACGACGAGTCCGCTCGCCGCCGTCGCGATGCAACGACTCGAGGGGCGCGTCACCCTCGGCCCCGACACGGCGGACATCCCCCTCCGCGGGTTCGGACCGGCCGTGGTGACGGAGCGCGACGGGCTGGTGACGTTCACGGGAGCGGACGGGAAGAGCCGCCCGCTGCCTCGTGGCCGACCGGTAGCCATGCCGCCGTGGACTCTCCAGGTGCTCGGCACCGGACGCGGCACCGTACTGATGGTATTCGGCAAGCCCTCCGGCACATCACCCGGATGGTACGGCGTGGACCCGAAGCTCACCTTCACGGCCTCCCTCGAGGCGCCGGCCAGGCGGGAGCGGCGCAGGGTCCTGACGCTCGACGGCATCGAGGTGGAGGCCGAAACGGCCGGATCAATCAGGGTCCCGCTCGGGGCCGCCGGCACGCGGCTGCTCGTGATGCGGATGCCGGTGCCAGGCACCGAGGAGACCGAGCTCCAGGTCTACTTTCGGGACCAGACCAACGACCGGGGCACCTACCCGGCCGGCCGGTTCGTTGAATTGACCCCGGCCCCCGATGGCACCTATCGGATCGACCTCAACCGGGCGCGCAATCCCTTCTGCGCATACAGCTCGGTGTATCCCTGCCCTGTCCCGTGGTCCGGCAACACCATTCCCACCCCTGTCGAAGCGGGCGAGAAGTACCTGCCGACCAAACCCGGGAGCTAGCCTGACGTCCTTCACCGCAGTGCTCGTGGCCGCGCTCCTCTCAGGCTCGGCCCCGCTTGCCGGCCCGTGGCGCGCCACGCTGGATCTTTCCGGCGGCCCGCTCCGCTTTTCGATCGAGGTGGACAGCGGGTCTGCGCCGCTCGCCGCCCGGCTCTGCAACGGCGGCTCCTGCCAGCCCTTTTCCGGCGTGCGCACGGCTGGGGACACCGTGGTCTTCGAGTTGGGCGACTACGCCGCCTCGATCCGCGCCGTCCGGGTGGGCGACTCACTCGTCGGCGCCTACTCGAACGTCGGCAACCGTGGCCCCCGGACCATTCCGTTCAGGGCCTCCCCGGGGCGGTGGCCCGCCAAGCCGGGCAACCCCGCGCTGCTGGGCGAGTGGAACGCCTGGTTCGGCGCCGAGGGCCGGCTCTCGCCGCGAATCCTGGACTTCAGCAACTCGGCCGAGGGGCTGATGGGGACGGTGCTCTCGAACTCGGGAGACTACGGCGCCTTCTGGGGAGAAGCTTCGGGGGAGAAGTTCTCGATCGGGCACTTCGACGGGTCGTTCGTCTACCTCATCACCGGGGCGGTGGAGGGCGACAGCCTGCGGGGCATCTTTCACGCGGGCCTCCGAAGCCAGACCCCCTTCACGGCCACGCGCGCCACCGGCACCCTCCATCTCAGGCCGCCCACCGAAGTCACGACGGCGGACACGACCGCCCCGTTCCGGTTCGCCTTCCCTGACCTGGAAGGAAAGCTGGTCACCAACGATGACCCCCGGTTCCAGGGGAAGATCGTCATGGTGGACATCTTCGGGACCTGGTGCCCCAATTGTCACGATGCCGCACCTACGCTGGTGGAGCTGTACCAGACCTACCATGCGCGGGGGTTCGAGGCGGTCAGCCTCGCCTACGAGGTGAGCGGCGATCCGGAGGTTGACGGCCAGCTGGTCGCGCGCTTCCGCGACAAGTTCGGGATTCCATGGCCCGTCCTGCTGGCCGGCGTCAACGACACCGAGCTCACGGCGGCGACGCTGCCCCAGCTGGAGGGGTTTACGGCCTACCCCACCCTGCTCTTTCTGGACCGGACCGGCCGCATCCGGAAGATCCACGCGGGCTTCTACGGACCGGCGACCGGCGCCCAGTACACGAAACTCCGGGCCGACCTCCATTCGTATGTCGAGGAGCTCATGGCCGGTGACTGACATACGCCCCTTCTCCTGACCCAACATCCCACTTGAGGTCCGGGGACCTAAATCCCTACCCCCAATACCGGTTATCCCCGGGTACCCCCTTGCGCATTTGGCACAAATTACCCATCGTGGTAACGTTCAGGTCACACCGGGACGGGGCGGAAGCCCGTCCGACTCAGCCATTTCAGGGGGAGGCAGCATGACCCGTAGGCTCCGTTTGGTTACTCTGGCTGTCAGTCTTGGTCTGCTGCTGGCTGCCCCCGCCTCCGCCCAGCTTGCCGTCGGCCTCACGGGCGGCGTCAATTCCGCCACCCTGACCGGAAGCGACGCCGACGCGATCAACGTCGACTCCAAGACCGGGGGAGCCGGCGGGCTCTACGCCAACATCTACCTCGGGTCGCGCTTCTCGGCCGAGGGGCAACTCCTCTTCCAGGGCCAGGGGTTTCAGGGAGCCGATACCGCCAACGTCGAGTACGACGTGGCGCAGGGGTACATCGTATTGCCGATGCTCCTCAAGGTCTACTTCGGGAAGCTCAACATCTTCGCCGGTCCCGCCATCAGCTGGGAAGTCAGCTGCAGCGTCAACGCGGACAACACCAGCGGCGAGTGCGACAGTTCGCAATCCGGTCTGTGGAGCGGGATTGCAGGCGCGGGCATCCAGTTCGGCCGGCTCGGCGCGGAGGCCCACTACCAGTCGGGCTTCAGCGACACCTTCGAGGGCATCGACGCCTCGTACGGGGTCTGGTCGCTGATGTTCAGGTTGGCGATTCTCGGAAGCCGCTGAGGCGGTACGATCGTGGCAACGCCGTCGAGTTGCCAGGCATGTGAACCACCCTTCAAGGAGACCGCAATGCGCAAGCTGTTCCGGATCTCAGTACTCGTCGCCTTGGCGCTCAGCGTGACCGCCCTGATGGCGGAAGCCCAGCGTGCCAAGCAAGTCGGCATCGTGGCTGGCGTGGACTTCACCGACTTCAGCGGGTGCACGTACGACGGGACAAATACGTGCTTCATCTCCGAGGGAACCACCTCGAAGACGGGGTTTGTCGGCGGTCTCTTCGTGGGGCTCCCGGTCGGCGGCGGCAACACCTGGATCGAGCCCGAACTCCTGTACATCAGCAAGGGCGCCAAGTACGACAACGCCACTTACACCGGCACCGAGACGCTCGACTACATCACGATTCCGATCCTCTTCCGCTGGAACTCCCAGCCGGACGGCGGGTTCTTCTTCCTCGTTGGGCCCACCGTGAACTTCAACATCAGCTGCAGTGACTCCGGCACGTACAACCCGACCGATGAGAGCTACGATGAGAAGTGCAGCGACATCCCCGGGCTGAACGTCAACACCACGATCGGCGGCATGGCCGGCCTCGGCTACGCCAAGGGTCGCTTCGGCATCGAGGGCCGGTGGATGAACGACTGGGGCGATGCGGTCTCCTTCACCGACCCGGATACCGACACGGATGTCGATCTCGACGTCCGTAATACTGGTTGGACGATCATGCTTCGCTTCACCAAGTAACCGTTTCTCGCTTTGCGAACAGCCCCCCGGAGCGATTCGAGGGGCTGTTTCGCAAGATGGATGCAGCACCCGTACGACGAAGTCGTCAACACCACCCACTCTTCAGGAGAACGTAATGCGCAAGTTCCTTCGGATTTCCACGCTGGCCGCGCTGGCCCTCGGCGCCACGGCGCTGACCGCCCAGGCCCAGGGCGCCAAGCAGTTCGGCCTCCTCGCCGGCGTCGGCTTCGCCAACATGAGCGGCGACGACTTCGACGGCGTCGACCAGTCGACCCGGACCGGATTCGTCGGCGGCTTCTACTTCGCGCTCCCGGTGGCCGCGCGGATGGCCATCGAGCCCGAGGTGCTGTACTCGATGAAGGGGACGAAGTTCGATGACTTCGATTTCGACTCAACAACGACTACATCGAGATTCCGGTCCTCTTCAAGTACAACTTCAACGACGCCGGTGGCCCATACCTGCTCGCCGGCCCCGCCGTCGGGTTCAGCATCTCGTGCAACGAGACCGACGGCGACACCGAGATCAGCTGCGAAGACGATGGCCTTTCCACGACCACGACGTTCGGCGGCGTGTTGGGCCTCGGCTTCCAGAAGAACCGGTTCGGCCTCGAAGGTCGCTACGACTTCGACTTCGGCGACACCTTCGACGAGATCGCCGCGAAGAACAACCAGTGGGCCATCCTTGCCCGGATCATGATCAAGTAGTTCGTCTCCAGTCGTAGCGGTACGAGCGGCCCCCCGGGAGACCCCGGGGGGCCGTTTCGCGACCGCCCCCGCGCCCTGAATTCCCGAACATTCAGTCGGGAATCCTCGCCCCCTTCCCCATCGCCGAGTCTGGCCGTACTATCCATCCGTTCCGGCCAGACCGGGGACGGTTTCGGCGGCACTTTCCCAAACCCGAGGCACACATGCGCACTTGGTTTCGTCGGTGTTCCACCCTCGCCGGTCTGGCGCTGATCGCTCTCGCAATGACCGCCACCACGGCGTCGGCGCAACGAAAGGCGGACGTCGGCTTCCTGGGCGGCGCGTCCTTCTCGACCCTCATGGGGGTGGACGACTCGGTGTCGGTGCGGTCCTCCACAGGGTTTGCCGGCGGCGTCTTCGTGGGGATCCCGGTGGCCAAGTCGCTCCTGATCGAGCCTGAAGTGCTCTACATCAACAAGGGCGCCGGCCTCGAGGACACCGAGGTGAGCCTGAACCTCAACTACATCGAGATTCCGGTCCTCCTCCGCTACGAGTTCAAGGAGGACGGCGGACCCTTCGCCTACGTGGGCCCGTACGTCGGGTTCGTGGCCGAGTGCAGCACCTCGGCCGACACCCTGTCGTTCCCGTGCGCGGACGACAACATCGAGACGAGCACCGATTTCGGCGGCACCATCGGCGTCGGCTTCCGCAAGGACGCCTGGGGCTTCGATATCCGGTACGACTACGGCTTTACCGATGCCATCAAGGACGAAAAGGGGAAGAACTCCGCCCTGATGGTCCTCCTGCGGGTCGCCATCAACTAGCGGCAGACCGACGCGACAGCGGCCTCCCGGCATGGTCCGGGGGGCCGTTTGCGTTCCCCCTCCCCGCATCCTATCCCAAAGCGGCGGAACGTCTTCCGCACCCCTCCCCGGGCGACTAGTTTCCTACCCTGCCGCGGCCGGGGTCTTTCCCGGCCTTCGCCGCCTCAAGGAGCCGTCGGTGGCCGTTCCGCTCGTCCAGCTGACCAGGACTCCATCCGCCCCCGCCGGCGGCCAGCAGCGCCGTGCCCGCCACGCCGGTCCGGAAACCGTCCTGGCTCAAGGTCCGGACCCCTGGTGGGCAGAATTACGTCGAAATTCGTGGGATGATGCGGGAGCTCGGCCTCCACACGGTGTGCGAGGAGGCCCGGTGCCCCAACATCGGTGAGTGCTGGGAGCACAAGGCCGCCACCTTCATGATCCTGGGTGACGTCTGCACCCGGAACTGCACCTACTGCGCGGTGGCCCACGGGACCCCGAAGCCGTTCGACCCGGTCGAGCCGGTCCGGCTGGCCGAGGCGGTCACCCGGATGGGCCTGCAGCACGTGGTCATCACGTCGGTGGACCGCGACGACCTCCCGAACGGCGGCGCCGAGGCGTTCGCCGGCTGCATCACCGAAATCCGAGCCCGGATGCCGGAGACCTCCGTCGAGGTGCTCATCCCCGACTTCAAGGGCTCCGAGGAGGCGCTCCAGATCGTGATGGACGCCCGCCCGGACATCCTGAACCACAACCTCGAGACGCCGGAACGGCTCTACCGCCTGGCGCGTCCCGGTGGACGCTACGACCGGGCTCTCCGGCTCCTCGCCAACGCCCGCCGGATGGGCGGCCCCGATGCCCTGACCAAGTCGGGGATCATTCTCGGCATGGGCGAGGAGTGGGACGAGGTGCTGGTCTGCATGCGCGACCTCCGGAAGAGCGACGTGAACATCCTGACCCTTGGCCAGTACCTCCGTCCCTCCGGCGGCCACCTGCCGATCGCCCGCTACTACACCCCCGACGAGTTCGCCGAACTCCGCGACATCGGCCTGCGGCTCGGCTTCTCGCACGTCGAAGCGAGCCCCCTCACCCGCTCCTCCTACCACGCGTGGGAGCAGGTGGACAAGGCCAAGGAAATGAGGAGCGCCTGATGGCCGGCACCCGCGCCCAGACCCGCGTGAAGGGAGCGTCCCGCACCTCCGACCCCGGGGCCAGCCCGGAGCAGTGCCGGAGCTACCTGCGCCAGATGCTGCTCATCCGCCACTTCGAGGAAAAGGCGGGCGAGGCGTACAGCCTCGGGAAGATCGGCGGCTTCTGCCATCTGTACATCGGCCAGGAGGCGGTGGCGGTCGGCAGCATCGCCGCGCTCCGCGCCGACGACTACATCACCACCTCCTACCGGGACCACGGCCACGCGCTGGCCCGCGGGCTCTCGGCCCGCTCGGTCATGGCGGAGCTCTACGGCAAGGCGACCGGCTGCTCGCGCGGCAAGGGGGGCTCGATGCACCTCTTCGACGCGTCGCTCGGCTTCCTCGGCGGGCACGGCATCGTCGGGGGGCACATCCCGCTCACCGCCGGCATGGCGTTCGCGGCCAAGTACCGGAAGACGGACCAGGTGGCGGTCTGCTACTTCGGCGAGGCGGCGGTCAACATCGGCTCGTTCCACGAAACGCTCAACATGGCGGCGCTCTGGAAGCTTCCCGCTGTCTTCATCGTCGAGAACAACGGCTACGGCATGGGCACCGCGCTCGCCCGGGCCAGCTCGCTGCTCGACCTGGCGCACCGGGCCTACTCCTACGAGATGGCGGAAGAGGTCGTGGACGGGCAGGACGTCTTCGCCGTGCGGAGCGCCATGGATCGCGCGGTCGAGCGGGCGCGGCTGGAGTCGCTCCCCACCCTGCTCGAGATGCGCACCTACCGCTACGTGGGGCACTCGATGTCCGACGCCGCGCACGGGACCTACCGCAGCAAGGAAGAGGTCGAGGAGTTCCGCCAGCGGGACCCCATCAAGCTGCTCGAGAAGCACATGGTGGCCGCGGGGATGATCGACGAGGCCGGCGTGAAGGCGCTCGACACGGACATCATGGCCGAGGTGGAGGATGCCGTGACCTTCGCGGAGGAATCGCCGGACCCCGCCCCGGAAGAGCTCTGGACCGACGTGCTCGCGGGAGGACGGTGAGATGGCGCTCCTGACCTACCGTGACGCGCTGAACGCCGCGCTCCGCGAGGAGATGGCCCTCGACGACCGGGTCTTCCTCATGGGCGAGGAAGTGGCCGAATACGACGGCGCGTACAAGGTGAGCCGCGGGCTCCTGAAGGAGTTCGGGCCGCTGCGCGTGGTGGACACCCCGATCGCCGAGCTGGGGTTCGCCGGCATCGGGGTCGGCGCGGCCATGGTCGGGCTCCGCCCCGTCATCGAGTTCATGACCTGGAACTTCGCCCTGCTGGCCATCGACCAGGTGGTCAACTCGGCGGCCAAGATGCGCTACATGTCGGGCGGGCAGGTGGGCTGTCCCATCGTCTTCCGCGGCCCCGGCGGCGCGGCGCTCCAGCTCGCCGCGCAGCACTCGCAGTCGTTCGAGTCGTGGTACGCGCACATCCCCGGCCTCAAGGTGCTCACGCCCGGCACGCCGGCGGACGCGAAGGGGCTCCTCAAGAGCGCCATCCGGGACGACGACCCCGTGGTGTTCATCGAAGGGGAGATGCTCTACAACGTGAAGGGCGAGGTGCCCGAGGGCGAGCACCTGGTCCCCATCGGCAAGGCCGACGTCAAGCGCGCCGGCACCGACGTGACGCTGGTCTGCCACTCGAAGACGGTCACCGTGGCGCTGAAGGCGGCGGAGCAGCTGGCCGACGAGGGGATCAACGCCGAGGTGGTGGACCTCCGGACCATCCGGCCGCTCGACACCGAGACGGTGCTGAACTCGGTGGGGCGGACCCATCGGTGCGTGGTGGTGGAGGAGGGCTGGGCCTTTGCCGGGGTCGGCGCCCAGATCGTGGACGTCATCCAGCTGCACGCGTTCGACGAGCTGGACGCGCCGGTCCTCCGGGTCACGGGGTCCGACGTGCCGATGCCGTACAACAAGCATCTCGAGCGGGCGGCCAAGGCCGACCCGGCCAAGGTGATCGCCGCCGTCAAGCGGGTTCTTTACACCGGGATCTGACGCATGGCCTCAAAAGTCCTGATGGAAGCCCTTTCGCCGACGATGGAAGAAGGACGCCTCGTCGAGTGGAAGAAGAACGAAGGCGACCCGGTCCGCATCGGCGATGTCATCGCCGAGGTGGAAACGGACAAGGCCGTCATGGAGCTCGTGGCGCGGGCCGAAGGCGTGCTGCTGAAGCAGCTCGTGCCGGCGGGCGCCACGGTGGCGGTGGCCAAGCTGGTCGGCGTCGTGGGCCAGCCGGGCGAGGACATCAGCGCCCTCACCGGCGGCGCGCCGGCCGCCTCGGCGACGCCCGCCCCCGCTCCCCTGCCCCGCAGCCCCGCTGTCGCGGCCCCGCTGCCGGCTGCCCCGCTGCCCAGCAGCCCCGCTGCCCCGCCCCCCGGCGGTCGGACGAAGGCCTCCCCGCTGGCGAAGAAAGTCGCCCGCGAGCGCGGCCTCGACCTCGGCGCGATCGCGGGCTCCGGCCCCGAGGGCCGGATCGTCCTCCGCGACCTCGACAAGGCCGCACCCGCCGCGGCGGCCGCGTTCGCCGCGCCTGCGGCCGGAGCGTACAACGACGTCCCGCTCACCCAGATCCGGAAGACGATCGCCAAGCGACTGGCGCAGTCCATCGGACCGATCCCCACCTTCTACCTCACGACCGAGGTGGACATGGACCGGACGTGGGAGGCGAGGGAGGCGCTCAACTCGGCGGGGCAGCGGGGCAGCGAGGCAGGGCGAAGATTTCCTTCAATGACATCGTGATGAAGGCGACGGCCGCGGCGCTGAAGGCGCACCCGGCGTGCAACGCCTGGTGGCAGGACGACCGCATCCGCTACTGGAACGACGTGCACCTCAGCGTGGCCGTCGCGGTCGAGGACGGCCTGATCACGCCGGTCGTGCGGAACGCCGACCGGAAGTCGCTCCGCGAGATTTCCGCCGAGGTGAAGGAGCTGGCGGGCCGGGCGCGGGAGCGCCGGCTCAGGCCCGAGGAGTACACCGGCGGCACCTTCAGCGTGTCGAACCTCGGCATGTTCGACATCGACCAGTTCACCGCCATCATCAACCCGCCCGAGGCCGGCATCCTGGCCGTGGGCAGCATCGTGGAGCAGGCGGTGGTCCAGCACGGCGCGGTCGTGCCGGGGCGGAGGCTCCGGCTCACGATGTCGTGCGACCACCGGGTCATCGACGGCGCCACCGGGGCTGCGTTCCTGCGCACCCTGAAGGGCATGCTCGAGAACCCGCTGGCCATCGTCTACTAGCGGCCCCGGCCGCCCGACCTGATACCGAGGAACCTCACCGTGGCTTCATTCGACCTCATCATCCTGGGCGGCGGACCGGCCGGCTACGTCTGCGCCATCCGCGCCGCCCAGCTCGGCCTCAGCACCGCCGTCGTCGAGAAGGACAAGCTCGGCGGCGTCTGCGTCAACATCGGCTGCATCCCGACCAAGGCCCTGCTCCACAGCGCGTCGTCCATCAACCTGATCGCGCACCAGGCCAAGGAACTCGGCATCGAGGTCGGCACCGTCAAGACCGACTACGGCGTGGCCATGAAGCGGAGCCGTCGTGTGTCGGAGCAGAACTCCAAGGGGGTGGAGTTCCTGATGAAGAAGAACAAGGTGACGGTCATCAAGGGCACCGGCACCCTGCTGCCGGGCCGGAAGGTGAAGGTCGGCGCCGACGTCCACGAGGCGAAGAAGGCGGTGGTCATCGCCACCGGCTCGCGGGTCAAGGGGATTCCCCAGATCGGGCTCGAGATCAACAAGACCACCGTCATCAGCTCGGACGAGGCGCTCTTTCTCGAGGCGGCGCCCAAGTCGATGATCGTCGTCGGCGCCGGCGCGGTCGGTTCCGAGTTCGCCGACATCTTCAACGCCTTCGGGACCAAGGTGACGCTGGTGGAGGCGCTGCCCCGCATCCTCCCCATCGAGGACGCCGAGTGCTCCGACGCGCTGGCCAAGTCGCTTCCGGAAGCGCGGCATCGAGGTCCTGGCCGGCGCCAAGGTGCTCAAGGCCACGGTGGGCAAGGACTCCGTCACGCTCGACATCGAGGCCGGCGGAGAGAAGAAGTCCATCACCGCGGACAAGGTCCTGATGGCGGCCGGACGGGCCGTCAACACCGAGGAGATGGGGTTCAAGGAGGCCGGTGTGCAGCTCACCGACCGCGGCTTCGTCAAGGTGAACCTCGCCACGCTCGAGACCACCGCGCCCGGCGTCTACTGCATCGGCGACGTGGCCGGCCCGCCGATGCTGGCGCACAAGGGGAGCCGCGAGGGCGCCGTGGTGGCGGAGCGGATCGCCGGGCACAAGCCGCACGCCATCCGGTACGACAACATCCCGAGCGTCACCTACTGCCATCCCGAGGTGGCGAGCATCGGGCTGACCGAAGAGCAATGCAAGGAGAAGAAGCTCGACTTCCAGGTCGGCCGCTTCCCCTTCAGCGCCAACGGCCGCGCCCGGGCGTCGAACGAGACCGACGGCTTCGTCAAGATCATCCGCGAGAAGAAGTACGGCGAGATCCTCGGCGCGCACATCGTCGGCGGGCACGCCTCCGAGATGATCCACGAACTCGCGGTGGCCCGCGAGAACGAGTACACCGTCGAGGAAGTGGACCTGGCCGTCCACGCCCACCCCACCCTGTCGGAAGCGATCGCCGAGGCGGCGCTCGATTCGATGGGGAGGGTGATTCACACGTAGGCCGGGCCGCGAGGCGGGGTGGCAGGGAGGCAGGAACCGCCTCCACGTAGACTGCCTCCCTGCCAACCTGCCCCCCTGCCCTGCCATGACCGACCGCCCTCAACACTGGAACCCCCTGGCCCCGGCCGAGGACTATGTCCCCCTGGCCGGTGCCTCCATCGGGTTCGGCATCCTCCTCGGCACCGCACTGGTGGCGGCCGTGCTTCTCGGCGTCCGCGCGCTCGTGGCGCAGGGCCCACCGACCGACCAGCCCGACCCGAACCAGCCCGCCGCCGTCTTGCTCATCTTCGGCACCCTCGGTGCCTGCGGCGTGGCCGCCCTGGCCTGCTGGACCGCGCTGGCACCCGTTCCCCTCTACCGACGCGGCGGCCTGAGCCTGGTGACCGCCTTCGCCACCTTCGTCATGGCGCTGCTCCTCACTCCCGTGAACGAACTCGGCGGGGCCGCAGGCCTCGGGCTGGCGGCGCTCGCCTGCGGGGTCGGGGCGTGGGCGCTGGGGCGGCGGATTCGGCGGCTGCGGGCAGGCAAGTGAGCGAGGCGCGTCGGCTGCTCGTGGCCGAACTCGGCCGGCGTCCGTACGGCGAGGTGCTCGAGCTCCAGCGCCGGCTCTGCCGCGCGCGCCAGGAGGGGGAGACGACGGAAGACCTGCTCCTCCTCGTCGAGCACGACCCGGTGGTCACGCTCGGCCGCGGGACCAGGGAGACCAGCCTTCCGCTTTCCCCGGACCAGATCCGTGCGCGGGGCGTCGAGGTGTTCGACGTCGAGCGCGGCGGCGACGTGACCTTCCACGGCCCCGGGCAACTGGTGGGCTACCCGATCCTCGACCTGTCGCACCACCGACAGGACCTGCACTGGTATCTCCGCACCGTCGAAGAGGCGCTGATCGTGGCCCTGGGCTCGTTGGGCATCCCCGGCGAGCGGAGCGCCGGGCAGACCGGCGTCTGGACGAAGGGGAGGAAGATCGCGAGCATCGGGATCCACGTGAAGCAGTGGGTCACTTTCCACGGATTCGCGCTGAACGTCTCCACCGAGCTCGACTATTTCGACCTGATCGTGCCCTGCGGGATCGCCGGCGTCACGATGACCAGCGTCCAACGTGAGCTCGGATCCGCCGCCCCGGCAGATCTGGCGGCCGTCACGCGCGACGCCGTGACGGAGGCCTTCGGCCGGGTATTCGACCGCACGCCGCACCCAGCGATGTTCGAGGATTGGAACCTGACGGCGCCGAGGTTGCCTTTCTAGGTGGGCTCCGCCAATCTCCACTCCATGGCGGACATTCTTCCCAAGCGCACACCGCAGACGATCGCGGACGAACGCGTGACGCAGATCCTGCGGGCCGCCGACAGCTGGGCCGCAGACGTACCGGCATCGCTGACGCCGGCGGTCCGGGCCGTCTGCATCCGGCTGGCCGAGATGATCGCCGACGCCAGGCATGCCCATCGACCGAATCCCGACCAGCTCGATCCCGATGCCTCGCAGGCGCTCGACCTGATCGCCGCCCGGCTTCGTTCGCCGGCCACGATCCGCGGCCTCGAGGGGGAACTCGAGGCGCTGAGCGCCCTGGAACTCCGCGCCACCGGGTCGTGGGCCGTCGTGCCGTCGGCGCAGTCCGAATGGACGGCCACCGCAATCACCTACCTGGAACAGCGCGCCGCCGCCCTCCCCGCCTCCGAGCACCCCGGTGACTACTGGGCCGACGACCTCGTGGCCGGGGTGATCGCCTCGATCAGGGCGCTCGTGGCCGGTTGAGGCGTCACCGCTTCGTCGGCTTCTCCTCCGCCATCATCTCGAAGAATCGTCCGAAGACCCGGATCCCGTCCCAAATCTGCTGAACGGCGATCTTCTCGTTCGGAGAATGCAGCCCGTCGTCGGGCAGCCCGACGCCGGTGAGCAGGACCGGGGCGCCCGTCATCCCCAGTTTCGGGACGATCGGGATGGAACCGCCCGCCCGCACTGAAACGGTTCGGCGCCCCACCACCTCCTCGAACGCGCGATCCAGGACGGCAAACGCCGGGGCGTTCACGTCCACCTCCACCGGGTCCGCCCCGTGGAGCGGCCGCACTTCGGCCTTGGCCCAGGTCGGCGCCAGCGCCTGCACCGTCTTTTCCAGCGCCGCCTGCACACCGTCGCGGGTGAGCCCGGGCACGAGCCGCAGGCTCACCTTGGCCGCCGCCTTGGCGGGAATGACCGTCTTGGCCCCCTCGCCGGTGAAGCCGCCCATGATCCCGTGGATCTCGAAGGTCGGCAGGGCCCAGGTCCGCTCCAGGATCGAATACTCCTTGAGGCCCGTGAGCGCGGTGGAGGTCACCTCCTCCTTCATGTACTCGTGCACGTTGAAGGGGAGCCCCCTCCACGCCTCGAGCTCGGCCTCCGTCGGCGGCACCACCTGGTCGTAGAGGCCGCGGATGTGAATGCGGCCGTCCACCCCCTTCAGGTCCATCAACAGCCGGCAGAGCGCCTCCAGTGCGTTGGGCGCCACGCCCCCATAGGTGCCGGAATGGAGGTCCCGCTCCAGCGTCCGGAGATGGATCTCGGCGTAGCACATGCCGCGAAGCGCCGTGTAGACCGCCGGGATGCCCGGGGCGTAGTAGCCCATGTCGGCCACGAGCACCGCATCCGCGTGGGTGCGTTCCGGCTCGAGGTTGAGGCGATCCACGATCACGTCGCCGCCGCACTCCTCCTCCCCCTCGATGATGAAGTTGACGTTCAGCGGCGGCCGGCCGTCGGCGTCGAGCACCGACTCGTAGGCCTTGAGCAGGGTGAACACCTGGCCCTTGTCGTCCACCGCGCCGCGCGCGTACAAGTTCGGCCCGCGGATGGTCGGCTCGAACGGCGGAGAGATCCACTCGTCGAGGGGATCGGGCGGCTGGACATCGTAGTGCCCGTAGACCAGCACCGTCGGCTTGCCGGGGACGCGGGGGCTCTCCGCCCAGACGATCGGGTGCCCCTTCCCCTCGAGCAGGGTGACCTTGGCGCACTTCAGCCGCTTGAACTCGTCCACGAGCCAGTCGGCCGCGCGCCGGCAGTCCGCCGCGTTGGCCGGCAGGGTGCTCACGCTCGGGATGCGCAGGAAGGTGAACAGTTCGCCCAGCAGGCGCTCCTGTTCGCGGGTCACGAATCCGGTGTCCATGGGGAGACGTCCTCGGAAGGGCCGACGGTGATGGGCGGGCAGAACAGGGGAAAGGTACACGGAACCCGGCGGGGCGCGAGGCCGGCGCGACAGGCCCCGATGGCGCCCCCTCTGGCGCGATTCCGTCCGGCCGATACATTCGCGACATGTTCACCACATCCCAGTTCCGCGTGTTCGCCACCGAGCCCAGTGAGCGTGCCCTGGCCCGGGCGCGGCACCTCCTCCGCGACGCGTCGCTCGATGAGGCGGAGGAGGCGTACCTCGAACTCATCGACCGGCAGCCGGACCTGAAGCTGGCCTGGTGCGAGTACTTCGAGATGCTGCGCGGCCAGCGCCGCTTCGAAGAGGCGCTCGCGCTCTCGGCGCAAGCCGCCGACCAGTTCGGCGAGTCCGCGCTGCCGCTCGCCCTCAAGGGCGCAGCGCTCGTCGAGCTGGGCCGGTACCGCGAGGGGCTGGTGGCGCTGGAGCAGGCCGCCGCGCGGAATCCCGACTTCGCGATGGTCTGGCACGAGGCGGGCTACGCCGCGTACCGGCTCGGCGAGCACGACCGGGCCCTGCTGGCGCTGGACCGCGCCTTCGCGCTCGAGCCGCACAGCGGCACGCTGCACCTGCGCGGGAAGATCCTGCGCGGCGCGGGCCGGTACCTGGCCGCCGAGGTGGCCTTCACCGGCGCGGTGGAATCGGCCGAGTTCCCGGAGCAGCGGGCCGAGGCGGAGCGGCAGGTGGCCATCACCCGGCGGTACGCGGCGTTCTCCGGCCGCCGTCCCGCCGACCTCACGCCGACGCAGCGCTGGTTCGGCGACCACGGGGCGTCGCTCCTCACCCGCTCGGACGGGGAGCACCATCCCTCGCCGGAGCGCCTGGTGCAGGAGTTCATCACGGTGGTGCGGGAGGAGGAGTGGAAGTTCACCCACCTGGTCACGACGGACGAGTGGGACGGATGGGTGGCTCTGGCCGCCGCGCTCTCGCTGCCGGGTCACGACGGAAAGTCGCTGCCGACCGAGGCGGTGCCGCTCGTGGTGGGGCTCCGTCCGGGCGGGGCGGGGTCGTCCTGGGCAATGGCCACACGGCAGATCCTGCGAAGCGAGGAAGGGCTGAGCTTCGCCGTCTTCCAGCCGGTCTCTGGACCGGTGGCGGATGTGGCGGGGATCCTGGAGGGCTCGGGGCGGGTGCGCGTGGACCTCAGCGTCGCCGAGGAGGCCATCCGGCATCCGCAGGGCCGGTTGCGGGGCCGACGCCTACGGGGTCACGCCGACTGACGTAACCGGCTCCCCACCCCCGCGGAGCGCGGCCTCCAGGCGGGCGAACGCAGAATCGCCTTCGGCTCCAGCCACCACCGGCTGGAGCCTTTCTACTGACAGCCGGATGTCCGCCCCGTTCAGCTGGTACCACTCCTCGAACCAGGCGGAATGCGCCCGGTAGATGCGCGCCGCGATGAGGCGCGCGTTGTTCACCGGGCGGTCCGCCATCCGCCCCA
Source organism: uncultured Gemmatimonadales bacterium (assembly GCA_963777835.1). Taxonomy (GTDB): domain Bacteria; phylum Gemmatimonadota; class Gemmatimonadetes; order Gemmatimonadales; family GWC2-71-9; genus SPDF01. The sequence goes on from CAVZRK010000006.1 coordinate 1,206,811, forward strand.
CCTGAATCGTCCGCAACTCCGCTCCCACCGGCCCCTCGAGCTGCTCTCGCGACCAGCGCCCCGCCTCGGCGCGCCCCGCGGCGAGCGCCGCCGAATCCGGCCTGGACGCGTACAGCGTGTCGAGCCTCGCCGCGAGGGAGTCGTAGAACGCGGCGAGCACCAGTTCGTCGTGCCAGCGATCCGCCGCGCGCGCGGCAAGCGCGCTGTCCCCCCGCCCGCGGAAGAACGCCTCGGCCGACCGGTATCCCACCATTTGCGCGAAGGTCTCGTTGAACGGCGTGGCACTCTTCACGTAAAGGGTGTTGTGGGCCACCTCATGGAAGACGAGAGCCGCGATCTCCACCGAATCCCCGCCGAGCGCCGTGGAGAGGAGGGGATCGTTGAACCACCCCAGGGTCGAGAACGCCCCCGATGGGCGCAGGTAGGTGTCGAGCCCCTGGTCGTCGAGCTTCTCCGCCGCGGCGCGCGCCATCTTCGGGTCGAAGAACCCCTTGTAGGGAACCCGACCCACGATCGGATATTTCCAGGTGACCGGGCAAAGACAGTCGGGCGGCGAGGCCGAGAGGACCAGCAGGAGGGTGTCCCGCCCGACGTCGGTGTACTGGGTGTAGGTGTCCTCGGCCTCGAGCCCGAGGCCGGCGGCCGCATCCCGCGCCTGGAGCACCAGTTCGAGCTGGCCGCGGACGGCGGGGTCGAGGTCGGGATTCCGGAGGACCTTGGCGATCGGCTTCCGCTCCGTGAGGATCTGGGTCTCCTCGAGGCCCGCACGGGTCAGGTACCGCACCTCGCCGCTGGACACATACGCCGTGCTGAACCCGATCATCAGGACGGCCACGATGGCGACGATCACGCGGACAGGGCTCCATCGCATTCCCACCTCACGGGGTCAGTCGCAGGCCGAAGGAGTGCATGGCGTCGCCGAAGAAGTTCTGGTCCTGGTAGGCGTAGTCGAGGCCGAGCCGCCCGAGCAGCACGCCGCCGCCGAAGGTCCATCGCCCTTCGGTCGGGCCGAGCGGCGCGGGGCCGTAGCCGGCGCGCACCACGACCCCGGCGCCCTTGATCACCGCCCCCGCCTCCACGCCAACGAGGAAGCGCGTGTCCCGCCCCTCGGTCCAGACCCATTCGATGGTGCCGAGCAGGCGGCCAGTGCCCTGGGGATCCACCAGGTTCAGCATGTACCCCAGGTGCGTGGTGGTCGGCAGGTTCACGCCGAGCCCCGAGAGCTGCTGGTTGCCGATGTTCTGCACCGACACCGCCAGCGCCATGATGTCGAACACCGCCGCGGTGAAGCCGGCGTCGGTGGTGAAGGAGCGGTTGACCTGTCCGCTGGTGTCCTCCGCCGATACGTACCTGCCCGAGGCGCCGATGGAGAGGAGCCCGAAGCGGAAGTCCGCGGACCCGACCCACGTCACGTTGTCCACGTAGGCGGAGGTGTCTGGCAGCAGGAGGTACGCGGCGCCGCCCCCGAGGTTGAACTGGCCCAGGCGGAAGGCTCCCGCCGCCTGCCAGAGCGAGGCGCCGCCGGACAACGGGGCATACGCACCCTCGAGGCTGAGCACCTTGATCGTGGCGAGACCGGACGGATTGATGAAGACGCTGCCGGCGTCGCCGATGAGCGCCACGCCGGCGTCGGCCATGGCGGCGGAGCGGGTCGAGGGGGGGAGCGTGGTGACGATGGCCGGCGGCGCCTGCGCGACGACCGGGGCGGCGAGGGCCGCCGCAAGGGTGGCCAGCACGATGTGCCGCACCCGGATCCCCGTCAGCGAATCCGCACCACGCCGAAGCGCACGCCCCGGTCATCAGGGAAGCCCTCGCCGCTCTTCCGGGCGAGCACCACGTCGACGCCGCTGGCGCCGGCGGACTGCAGGATTCGCAGGTGGCGGCCCGACCCCCCGCGAAGGGTGCCGGTGCGGCTGTACGTGCCCGTCGTGGTGCTGTCCGGCCGCAGCGGGTACGGGCGCGAGACCAGGTCGGGGCGCTGGGCGTTGAGGGTGTCGTAGATGTACCGGAAGTCCCAGCTCGGGTACTGCAGCTTCTCGTCCGCCGGCGTGAAGGCGGGCAGGTTGTCGAGGTAGTTCGCCAGCTGCCAGAGCGGGACCATCGTGCTCATGGTGGCCCCGGTCGCGGCCTGCACGTTGGCGCTGCCCAGCAGCGAGGTGCCCACCAGCTGCCGGGTCAGGCTCGTGCCCATGGTGTCGACGGCGTAATGGTCGGCGAGCCACCGCACGAAGAGCCAGTTGGCGCCGCGCTCCTGCAGCGTCCCGGTGGAGTTGTCCGGCGTGATCAGGAAATGCGCCTCGGGATCGAGCAGGTAGTCGTTGGCGTTGAGCAGGTTGGGGATCATGAACTGCACGAGCCGCGTCGAGGCCAGGCCCTGGCCCGGTCCGTCGCCCAGGAGGCGGCCACCGAGCTCCTCGGCAAAGTGCGAGAGCCCCTCGTTCAGCCAGACCTCCTCCCCGCTGACACCCGGGCGGACCAGCACGTGCTGGTTGTAGGAGATCATGTGCTGAAACTCGTGGATGAACACCGGGGCGATCTGCTGCTTGACGAAGTTGAGCGAGACGGCGCACCCGCCGGTCGTGTTGGGCACCAGTCCGTAGAAGATCTCGGCCTCGTTGGAGCCGGGATTGCCGCCGGTGCGTGGGAGGAGGTCGCCGCCGTAGAAAAAGCCGAGGATGATGCTGCCGCCGGTGCAGCTGCCGCTCAGGTCGTTCACCGCGTCGGTGAGGAGGAAGATCACTTTCCCGTTGGCGTCGATGTCCGATTCGCGCCCGAACGCCGTGGTGTCGATCTGGTACATGTTGGGCGCCGTGCCCGCCACGCCGCCATCGAAGAGGATCCCGAGGGTGTCGATGTCCGCCTGGGTGAAGCCACCCGCCGGCACCACGTCGTCGAGGAAGATGGCGCCCTTGGGCCCGACGTACTTGGCGGTGGCGATCACCGTCTTGAACGACGAGCAGGTGGTGGTGCCACAGACCTGGAAGGTGTCCTTGGTGCCGACCACGGGTGGAACGGACTGCACCGGGGGAGCGCCCGCACCGAGGTGGGCGCCGGGCGAAGCGGCGAGCGCCCGCTCGCGGATCCGGAGCATGGCGTGAAAGTCCTCCGCCGTTCCGGCCGGGCGCCAGGCTTCCAGCAGCGGGGAGGGGAGCGGCGCGACGGCGGCGGCCGCGGCGCTGCTCCCCTGCATGGCGTAGTCGATCGTGACCCCGGTCGACGTCACCTGGCCGGCGGTGGAGAGCGCCGCCACGAGGTACTCCGCGCCGGACGCAGCCGCCGCCGGAAGCCGGAGGCAGCCTTCGGAGAGGTTGGGATTCAGGATGCGATACTCACCCGCATTCATGACCGTCGGCGCCGGGCCCGGGCTGCAGCTGAGATCGGGGACGGTCGGGCCGGTCCCACCGTCTCCACCGGAGCAGGCGGCAATGCCGGCAAGGAGGCACAGGGGCAGCGTGGCGCGGCGTCGAAAGGACTTCACGGATGCGGCTCCGGGGTGGCGTCTCGGGCAGGGGGTCAGGGCTGCAAAATAAGACGTCACAACGGCTTTTGACAATCACATCCCCGGCCGATAGCTTCCCTCCCTCGACGGGTTTCGTGCCTGCGTCCCGCGCCCGGGGCGAGGGGCCAGACCCTCTTTCAACGCGTCGTTGCGCCGCCCCGCAGGTGTCCCGCCGGACGCCGGCGGCCCCCGAGCGCGACACGTTCGGCAGGCCATGGCGTTCGCCCACCTCCATACCCACAGCGAATACTCGCTCCTCGACGGCGCCAACCGCCTCGATGCGCTGGTCGACCATGTCCGCGGGATGGGCATGGACAGCCTGGCGGTCACCGACCACGGCAACCTCCACGCGGCCTGGTCGTTCTACGAGGCGGCCAAGGCCGCCAAGATCCGCCCCATCCTCGGCTTCGAGGCGTACCTCGCCTTCGGCTCCCGCCGCCAGCGCGAGAAGCCGTCCGGCGCTCCCGCCTTCTACAGCCACCTCGTTCTCCTGGCCCAGAACCGCACCGGCTACAAGAACCTCATCAAGCTGAGCTCGATCGGGTTCACGGAGGGCTTCTACCGCCGCCCGCGGATCGACAAGGAGGTGCTCGAGGCGCACTCCGAGGGGATCGTCTGCCTGGCCGCCTGCCTCTCGGGCGAGGTGTCGCTCTACCTGCGTCAGGGCAACTACGAGGAGGCGCGCCGGAGCGCGGCCTGGTTCGCCAAGTGCTTCGGCCCGGACCGCTTCTGGCTGGAGATCCAGAAGCACGGCATCCCCGAGGAAGACCTCGTGACGGAGGGGATGCTCCGGCTGGGCCAGGACCTGGGTCTCGGCGTGGTGGCCACCAACGACGCGCACTACCTCCGCCGCGAGGACGCCGAGGCGCACGACGTGCTCCTGGCCATCGGGACGGGCGCCGACCTCGACGACCCGAAGCGCTTCCGCTTCACCGGGCAGGAATCGTACGTGAAGTCGGAAAAGGAGATGCGCGCCCTCTTTCCCGACCACCCGGAGGCCATCGACAACACCCAGCGGGTGGCGGACCTCTGCGAGCTCGACTTCGAGAAGCGCTACTTCCTCCCGAGTTTCCCGCGGCCGCGCGAGTACGCCACCGACGAAGCGCTCCTGGACCATCTCGCCCGGGAAGGGACGGCGCAGCGCTACGGCACCCCCCTGCCCCAGCCGGTGCTGGAGCGGCTCGAGTACGAGCTCGGCGTCATCAACACCGCCGGCTACGCCGGCTACTTCCTGATCGTGCAGGACTTCATCGCGGCGGCGCGGGAGCGCGGCATCCCGGTCGGACCGGGCCGCGGTTCCGCGGCCGGCTCGCTGGTGGCCTACGCGCTCCGCATCACCGACGTGGACCCGCTCCGGTTCGACCTGCTGTTCGAGCGGTTCCTGAACCCCGAACGCGTTTCCATGCCCGACATCGACGTGGACTTCTGCTTCGAGCGGCGCGGCGAGGTGATCGAGTACGTGCGGCAGCGCTACGGGCGGGAGAGCGTCGGGCAGATCGTCACCTTCGGCACCATGAAGGCGCGCGCCGCCGTCAAGGACGTGGCCCGCGTCCTCAAGATCGCCCCGGGCGACGCGGACAAGATCACCAAGCTGATCCCCTCCGGTCCCGGCTTCAACGTGACCATTCCCGAAGCCGTGAAGAAGGTGGACGAGCTGCGGGAGCTGGTGAAGAGCAACCCGGTGTACGGCCGGCTGATGGACCTGAGCTCGCGGATCGAGGGGATTTCGCGCCACCTGTCGGTGCACGCCGCCGGCGTCGTCATCGCGCCGGGCCCGCTGCCCGACTACGTGCCGGTCTGCACCGCGCCCACGAAGGGGGCCGGCCAGTCCGCCGGCGGCGAAGACGTGATGATCACGCAGTACGAGATGGGGGCGCTCGAGAAGGTCGGGATGCTGAAGATGGACATCCTCGGCCTCAAGACCCTGACCGTGATCCACGACGCGCTGGCCATGATCCGGGCCCGCCACGGCACGGCGCCCGACCTCGACGTCACCACGTTCGACGACCCCAAGGTGTACGAGCTCCTCCGGCAGGGCCGCACCGCGGGCGTCTTCCAGTTCGAGTCGGCGCTCGCCACCGAAACGTTGCGCGCCATGCGGTGCGACCGCTTCGACGACCTCGTGGCCACCAACGCCCTCCTCCGGCCGGGGCCGCTCGATGCCGGGATGCACACGGTGTTCATCCGCCGGAAGCTGGGGCAGGAGGCGGTCACCTACCCGCACCCGTCCCTGAAGGGCATCCTGGAGCCGACCTACGGCGTCATCACCTACCAGGAACAGGTGATGCGCATCGCGAACGTGCTGGCGGGGTTCAGCCTGGCCGAAGCCGACGTGCTCCGGAAGGCGGTGGGCAAGAAGGACGAGGCGCTGATCAAGCAGGAGGTCGGTCGCTTCGTGGACCGCGCCATGGCCCAGGGCCATCCACGGCGGCTGGCCGAGGAGCTCGGCGCGCAGATCGAGACCTTCGGCCGGTACGGCTTCAACAAGTCGCACTCGGTCGCGTATTCGGTGCTCTCGTACCAGACGGCGTGGCTCAAGGCGCACTACCCCGCCGAGTTCATGGCGGCGCTCCTCAGCTCGGAAATCGGCAACACCGACAAGGTGGTGCAGTACATCAACGAGGCGCGCGAGCTCGGGCTCGAGGTGCTGCCGCCCGACGTCAACGAATCGGGCTTCAAGTTCACCGTCGTCGGCGAGAACCGGCTGCGCTTCGGGCTCGGCGCCATCCGCAACGTGGGCGCCGGCGTGATCGAGTCGATGATCGAGGCCCGGCGCGACGGCCCCTTCCACGACCTCTGGGACTTCGTCGGCCGGATCGACCTGCGGCTCGGCAACCGTCGCGTCATCGAGTCGCTGATCGTGGCCGGCGCCTGCGACGGGCTCGGCGGGCATCGCCGGCAGTACCTGGAGGCGCTGGACGCCGCCCTCGGTGAGGCGCAGCTGCGGCAGCAGGAGCGGGACGCGGGGCAGTCTTCCCTGTTCGGCGAGGTGCTGCCGACCTCCCGGCCGGCCGGGCACAACCTCCCCGACGTCCCCCCGCTGCCGGAGGCCGAGCGCCTGGCCCGGGAGAAGGACGTGATCGGCTTCTTCATCTCCGGGCACCCGCTCGAGCGGTTCCGCGCGGAGGTGGAGCTGTTCGGCACCCGCACGACGGCCACCCTCCACGAGTGGAGCGAGCACGAGGTGAGCGTGGCGGCGGTGGTGACGGGGCTCAAGCGGCAGATCTCGAAGAAGACGGGCAAGGAGTACGCGCGGCTCACCCTCGAGGACTTCCACGGGACGTCGGAGGCGATCGTCTTCCCGGAGGCGTGGGCCAAGCTCAACCAGGTCATCCGGGCCGACGCGGCCATCCTCCTGGGCGGCGGGTACAGCGCGCGGGACCGGGGGGAGGACCGGGCCCCCTTCGTCGTGGAATCGGCGCGCCCGCTCGAGGAGCTGCGCGCGAGCGGCGCCCTGGGGGTCAGCCTCCGCTGGCGGGCCCCGGACGCCCCGCCCCCCGACGCCGTCAAGGCCGCCGCCGCGCTCTGCGCGTCGCACCCGGGGCCGGCGCCGGTCTATATTGAGTGGAGCGACGGCAACGGCGAGGCCCTCCGGCTCCGCGCGCGCCGTCTTCGCATCGCCCCCGACGACGACCTCCTCCGGGCCCTCCGCGACCTGCTGGGTGCCGGTGCCGTTCACTACGTGAAGGCGGGGTAGCCATGGCCACGGCGTACACGCTGGAATTCGAGAAGCCGCTCCAGGAACTCGACCGCCAGATCGAGGAGCTCCGCCGTTCGAGCACCGAGCGGGGCACCGACCTGACCGACGAGATCCAGGCGCTGGAGACGAAGCTCGCCGCCCAGCGCGACGAGATTTACCGCAACCTGACGCCCATCCAGCGCGTCATGGTGGCCCGGCATTCCCGCCGGCCGTACACCCTCGACTACCTGAGCAGCATCTTCACCGACTTCATCGAGCTCCACGGCGACCGCCTCTTCCGGGACGACCCCGCCATCGTCGGCGGCTGGGCCCGGCTCGGCGGCCACACCGTGATGGTCATCGGCCACCAGAAGGGGCGCGACACGAAGGACAACCTCCGGCGCAACTTCGGCATGCCGCACCCGGAGGGGTACCGGAAGGCGCTTCGCCTGATGAAGCTGGCGGCCCGGTTCGGCGCGCCCGTCATCACCCTGATCGACACCGACGGCGCCTATCCCGGCCTCGGCGCCGAGGAGCGCGGGCAGTCGGAGGCGCTGGCGCGGAACATCCTCGAGATGTCGGTGCTCCCGACCCCGATCGTGACCATCGTCATCGGCGTCGGCGGATCGGGGGGCGCCCTGGCCCTCGGCGTGGCCGACCGCGTGCTCATGCTGGAAAACAGCATCTACACGCGTGATTTCCCCCGAAGGCTGCGCCGCCATCCTCTGGAAGGACGCGTCGCAGCGCGAGCGCGCGGCGGAGGCGCTGAAGCTCACGGCCGCCGACCTCCTCCGGCTCAAGGTCATCGACGAGATCATCCCGGAACCGCCGGGCGGCGCCCACACCGACCACGAGGCGACGGGCGAGGCGGTGCGCGAGGCGCTGCTCCGGCACGTCGGCGAGCTCCGGAAGGTCCGCCCCGAGAAACTGGTTCGCCGTCGCGCCGAGAAGTACGGCGCCATGGGCGCGTACAGCGAGGCCTGATGCCGCAGACCGTGGAGGTCCGGTTCAAGGGGAACCGGAAGGGGCTGTTCGACTGGGCGGGGGACGAGGACCTGCTGCGGATGCGCGACCCGGTGATCGTGGACGCCGACCGCGGCCAGGACCTCGGCCGGATCAGCGCGGTCGGGGAGACGGCGCTGAAGAAATGCGGCTCCAGCTGTGGCGGGTGCGCCTCGGGCGAGGCGCCCCCCGGCGACCGCGCCCCCATCCTGCGCCGCGCCTCCCGCGAGGAGGTCGCCTCCCACGAGGAGTTGCGCCGCTCCGAGGAGGACGTCCGCCGGCAGATCATCGAGCGGGTGCGCGCCCACAACCTCCCGATGAAGATCAGCGACGCCGAGTGGCAGTGGGACCGCAAGAAGCTCACGATCTACTTCACGTCCGAAAAGCGGGTGGACTTCCGCAACCTGGTCCGCGAGCTGGCCGGGCAGTTCAAGACCCGGATCGAGCTGCGCCAGATCGGCGTCCGCGACGAGGCGGCGCGCCTTTCCGGCGTCGGCCGGTGCGGCCGCGAATACTGCTGTTCCACCTGGCTCACCGAACTCTCCCCCGTCAACCTGGGGCTCGCCAAGGACCAGCGCCTTTCGTTGAACCCCTCCCAGATTTCCGGCGGGTGCGGGCGCCTGCTCTGCTGCCTCAAGTACGAGCACGAGTTCTACGTGACGACCCGGAAGCGCTTCCCGAAGGAAGGCCGGATGGTCGTCACCTCGCGAGGCCAGGAGAAGGTGGTGGCGGTGGACCTCTTCCGCGAGCGGGTGTTCCTCCGGAACGAGGAGGGCCAGCGGATCGTGCCGCTGCTCCAGCTCAAGGAGGAAGTGGAGGCGGCGGGAGGCTCCGCGCCGCTGGCGGTTCCTGCGCCGGCTCCGGCTCCGGCACCCCGCCCGAGTCCGCCGCGCCGGGAAGCGCCACCGGCCGAGGCGACCGTGACGCCGCCCGCGGACGAGGCGGCCGCAGCGGCGCCCTCACGGTCGAAGCGCCGCCGGCGCGGTCGGCGGCGGCGTGGCGGGGGCGGCCCCGGGGGCCCCGAGAGTCCTTCGCAGGACGGCGGGGGCTGAGTGTCCCGCTTCTACATCACCACCGCCATCGACTACGCCAACGGCGACCCGCACCTCGGACACGCCTACGAGAAGATCGGCGCCGACGCGATCGCCCGATACCACCGCCTCCGCGGCGACGACGTCTGGTTCCTCATCGGCATGGACGAGCATGGCCAGAAGGTGGCCCAGGCGGCCGCGGCGGCGGAGTTGACGCCGCAGCAGCTGGTGGACCAGGTGGCGGGGCGGTTCGAGGGGATGTGGGCGCGGCTGGGGATTTCCCACGACCAGTTCATCCGCACCACCGCCGAGGAGCACAAGGCGGGAGTGCGCGAGCTGATCGAGCGGATCTTCGAGCGCAACCCCGACGACTTCTACGAGCAGTCGTATCGCGGCCGCTACTGCGTCGGCTGCGAGTCGTTCAAGCAGGACGCCGAGATCGTGGACGACCGGTGCGAGCTCCACCCGACGCGCACCCTGGAGTGGGTGGAGGAGCAGAACTGGTTCTTCCGGCTCTCCCGGTACCGCGACTTTCTCCTGAAGCTGATCGAGGACCATCCCGGATTCGTGCAGCCCGAGAGCCGGCGCAACGAAATCCTCGGGCTGCTGCACCAGGGACTGGACGACATCTCGGCGAGCCGCTCCCGCTTCAGCTGGGGCGTTCCCTTCCCCCGCCTCACGAGCCAGGGGGAGCAGCAGACCACCTACGTCTGGTTCGACGCCCTCCCCAACTACTGGACCGCCACGCGCGCCCCGGCGTCCCGCGCCACGTGGCCGGCACAACTGCACGTCATCGGCAAGGACATCACCCGCTTCCACTGCGTGATCTGGCCCGCCATGCTGCGGGCGGCGGACCTGCCGCTGCCCGAGCAGGTCTGGGCCCACGGGTTCGTGTATTTCCGCGGTGAGCGCTTCAGCAAGAGCGCCGGCACGAAGCTGGATCTCGGCGAGGCCATCGACCGCTTCGGACCCGATGCGTTCCGCTATTTCCTGCTGCGCGAGATCCCGTGGGACAGCGACGGCAACTTCACCTGGGACCGCTTCCAAGACGTGTACACCGCCGAACTCGCCGACGGGCTGGGCAACCTGGCCAGTCGCTCCCTGGCGATGCTGGCGAAGTATCGGGACGGCGTGGTCCCGATGTCCGAGCCGACCTCATTGGACCAGGCTGGCGCCGATGCGATCCAGGCGTACGAGGCCGCGATGAAGTGCAACGACTTGCGCGGTGCAGCTGATGCGGCGTGGCGAATCGTTACGGCAGCAAACCAGTACATCGTGCAGACTGCTCCATGGGTGCTGGCCAAGGGGGGCAAGGATGCCGAACTCGACGCCGCCCTGGCCTCCCTGGCCCGCTGCCTGTACCGCATGGCCATTCTGGCGAGTCCCCTGATGCCGGGCAAAGCCGAGGAACTCTGGGGGGTCCTCGGGCTACCCGGAGAGGCGGCGTCGGCCAAGTGGGGCACTCTGGACGCCCCTCCGGTGACGGGGGCGCGCACCCGGAAGCCCGACGGGCTCTTCCCTCGCCCGGAACCAACCGTAACTAGTTGATCCAAAACAACTTATACTGTTACCATGCCTCCTTGACTTCGGCTGTACCCGGGGTCATTTTTCGCGCTTCTGGAAAGTCCGGACCTGCGGCGTGGCTGCATTTCCGGATGGCATGGCGGAGGGGCCCGTGGATTGCGTATCCTCTGCCCAGACTCCCATCACATAGGTCGGTGGAATGGCAGATCGCCGCTGGACGTTCATGGTGGTACCCGAAGGCACGGGCGCGTCCCGGGCCGTCCAGGTTTCCCAATCGGTCCTGAAGGTCGGGGCGCTTGGGCTTGGCCTGTTCGTCCTGCTGGCGCTCGTCCTCGGCTACGCCACCGTGAGCCGCAGCGTGGACCTGTCGCGCGCCGCCCGCCTCGAGCGTGAAAACCAGCAGCTCGCCGCGACGCTGGGCCAGCTCAACGCGCGCATCGCCTCCCTCTCCGACACCCTCGGCCGGATCACCCAGCGCGACGCGCGGATCCGGCTGCTGGCGAACCTCGAGCCGACCGACCCGCAGGTACTCCAGGCAGGCATCGGCGGACCGGCGCCTGCCGGTATCGCCCCGGGCGCCCCGCGCAGCGAACTCGTCCGCCAGGCCACCGAAGTCACGGTGGACCTCGACGCGATGATCCGGCGCGCCAACCTGCTCGCCTTTTCCTTCGGCGAGGCCGCCGATAGCCTGGAGTCCCACAAGGACCGGCTCGCCGCGCTGCCCTCCATCCTGCCCACCCAGGGCTGGCTGACGAGCGCCTTCAGCTCCATGCGCGAGCATCCGGTGCTGCACGTCGCCCGGGCCCACGAGGGGATCGACGTGGTGGCCCCGATGGGCGCCCCGATCGAGGCCCCGGCCGCCGGCACGGTCATCAGCGCGGGCTGGGAAACCGGTTACGGCTACTCCGTCTCGATCGACCACGGGTACGGCATCACCACCCGCTTCGCGCACGCCTCGAAGCTGCTGGTGCGCCGGGGCGAGCGGGTGGAGCGCGGCGAGCGCATCGCGCTGGTCGGCAACACCGGCCTCGCCACCGGCCCGCACCTCCACTACGAGGTGCACGTCCGCGGCCGGGCGGTGGATCCGCTGAACTATGTGCTGCCGTCGGGGGTGGTGACGGACTAAGGGGCGGGGCAGCGGGGCAGCGGAGGCAGGGCCGAATCTCGGGCCATTCCAGGATGCATCAAGGGGCAACCATGTCGGTTGCCCCTCGTTGTTACCGCCCTGCGGCTGCCCCGCCGTCAATTCACCTCACCCCCTGTCCCCCTCTCCACGATGTGGAGAGGGGGGACGTCTGCTCAGAACTGGACTTTAGGAGTTTCCGCAGCGGCTTCATTGGTCAATTCGAAGTACTCCTTCGGCCCCGACGCGCCAAACATCTTCGCGGTCAGGTTGTAGGGGAAGGTCCGGACGAAGGTGTTGTACTGGCGTGCGGCCTGGTTGTAGTCCTGCCGGGCCACGGAGATGCGGTTCTCCGTCCCCTCCAGCTGGTCCTGCAGCTGCCGGAAGTTCTCGTTCGACTTGAGCTCCGGATAATTCTCCACGATGGCGAGCAGCCGGCCGAGCGGGGCGTTCATCGCCTGGTTCGCGTCGGCCATTTCCTGGAGGTTGCCCCCCTGCACCGCCCCCGCCAGGCGGGAGCGCGCGTCCGCCACCTCGGTGAAGATCGTGGTCTCCTGCTTCGCGAACCCCTTGACCGTCTCCACCAGGTTCGGGATCAGGTCGGCCCGGCGCTGGAGCTGGACCTTGATCTGGCTCTCGGCGCTGCTCACCTGCTCGTCGAGCGCCTGAATGCGGTTGTACCCGCAGCCGGCCAGCAGGGGGAGGAGGGCGAGTGCAGGCGCGAGGCGCATGAAGCGGCGATTCATGGACGGTCTCCGGGGGACAGGTTATCGATGTAGCGGACCGTGGACTCCACGGCCGCGATGTATCCGGCAAAACAGTCGGGCGTGCAACTCCACTCCCCGTCGCCGAGGTGGGCGAGCACCTCGGACAGGTGCGCCGGGGGAAAGCCGGCGACGAGACTCGCCGTGGCGGCGACGTCCGCCCGGGTGGGCGGCAGCTGCGCGCCCGCCAGCACGAGCGCGCAGCGGAGCAGGACCACCACCGAGGGCGCCGTGTCGCGTGCCAGCCCCGCCAGGGCGCCGGGATCGGCCGCCAGCGCCACGAACCCCTGCCGCAGCCGAAGGAGCCGCCCCCGCAGGTCCCGCTCGAGCGCGGCGCGAAGGTCAGCCGGGCGGACGCTCACGTCCGCCAGCGGGTCGTCGCCACGAAGCACGCGGTAGGCGCTCCGGATGTCGGTGATCTCGACCGGGAAGACGTCGGCGGCGCGGCGCCACTCCGCGCGGGACAGCAGGAGGGGCGGAGGCTGGCGCGACTTGGCCCAGAAGGCGAATGGCGTGGCCAGGGCGCCGAGTACGTCGGGCGAGGCGGACTCGAGCACGAGGAGCAGGTTCACGTCCGACCAGCCCTCGAGGTACTCCCCGCGCGCCACGGAGCCGTGGAGCACGGCGCTGTAGCCGCGGCCGAGGAGCCGGTCGCACTCGCGCAGGAACGGCTCGACCAGGGTCTGCACCACGTCCGCCATCTAGAACCTCCCGCCGGCGCCGCCGCCACTGAATCCACCGCCGCCACCGAACCCACCGAAGCCGCCTCCCCCACCACCGAATCCGCCCCCGAAACCACCCCCGCCCCAGCCTCCGCCGCCACCGCCCCAATATACGTGCGGCGAACGGCGGTGCCGCCGGCCACCGCCCGACGTCGGAGGCCCACCCCCGCGGGCGGCGAGGGCGATCGTCACGACCACGATGATGCCGATCACCAAGAGAAAGAGCAGGAGACCCTTCGACACGGGATGCCGGCGGCCCGGCTCGGTGAGCGTGGTGTCGGTGGCACCCAGGCCGCGGGCGACCAGCGCGGCCAGCAGCCGGCTCCCCGTCACGAGCCCGGGGCCGTACTGCCCGATCCGCAGCTCGGGAATCATTGCGTCCCGGATCCCGCCCGCGGCGGCGTCGGTGACGATCCCCTCGAGGCCCTGCCCCGTGCTGATGAAGATCTGCCCCGAGTTCGGCTCCCCCTCGCGGCGTGGGACCAGCAGCACCACCACGCCGGCGTTCCGGCGGGCGTCGCCGATTTCGGCCGCCTGCCCGACCCCCCACGCACGGCCGATGGCCAGCGCAACGTCGGAAGCGGGGTAGTCGCCGATGGTGGGGAGCGTCACCACCGCCATCTCCGCGCCGGTCACGGCACGGAGCCGCGCGGCGAGCGAGTCGATCGTGGCCGCCGAGGCCGGGTCCACGACACCCGCCACGTCCGTCAGGTAGCCGGTGGGCCGGGCCGGGAAGAGCGTGTCCGCCGGCTGCTGGGCGGAGAGCGCCCCGGTGCCGAATGCGAGTTGAAGCGCAAGCGCGAGCCCGATAGGTTTCATGCGTCCTGTCACCTTTCGATTCCCGCCTTCGAGCCGCCTGTGTCCCGCTGGTGCATCGTCCTGCTCCTCCTCGGCGCCGCCTGCCAGCGGCAGCGCGATGTCACCGTGTTGGCCTCGATCCCCGGACTCGACGCCGCCGGCAATCCCACGGCGGGTTTCTCCTTCGTGGCGCTCCCCTACGACCGGGACAGCCTCGTCGCCGTGTTCGAGGGCCGGGCCCGGACCCCCAAGCCCGCCACTGCGGCGCTGGACAGCCTCTTCGCGCAGTACCGGGCGCCGTTCGCCGCATACACCGCCGTCGTCGCGGAGATCGACCGGTACGGCGACACCCTGACGGCACTCAAGGCGCGCCTCGAGACCATGGACCGCAACAGCCCCGAGTACGACGAGGCATACCGCCGCTGGGTCGGCATCCGCGACTCGATGCGGGCCATCGACGCCCAGGCGGCCAGGGCTCGCGCCGACCTGAACGCGGCGCGCCCCGAGTTCGTGGCCAGGAGCGAGTCGCTGCGCGCGCTCATCCGCGACTGGCAAGATAGCACCTACCGCGGCTACGACAGGGCGGTGGATTCGATCGTCCGTGCCCGCCACCGGGAGCCGGTGGCCGACACCACCGACGCCTCCGGCACCGCGGTGCTGAGGCTCCGCGGCGGCCCCTGGTGGATCTACGCCCGCTCCTGGGACCCGAACGACCCGAACGCCGAATGGTACTGGAACGTCCCCGTCGCTTCCGACACCGTCCGTCTCGACGCCACCACCGGCGTCAACCGCCCACGCTACTGACCTGGACCCGATCATGCGCCTCGCCCTGCCGCTGCTCGCCCTTCTGGCCCTCGCCACTCCCGCCCGCGCCCAGGATCCGATGGCCGCGCGCACCAAGGGGAGCGCCTCCGCGCCGGTGACCGTCTACGAGATGTCGGACTTCCAGTGTCCGTACTGCGCGCGGTTCGCGTTGGAGATCTTCCCGACGCTCGATGCGGAGTACATCCAGACCGGGAAGGTCCGCTGGATCTTCGTCAACTTCCCGCTGCCCATGCATCCCAACGCCACCCCAGCCGCCGAGGTGGCGATGTGCGCGGCCAAGCAGGGGAAGTTCTGGCCGGTGCACGACCTTCTCTTCCGGAACCAGAAGACCTGGGCGCCGCTCACGGCGCCGGCGGAGTATTTCCTCACCTTCGCCGACTCAGCGTCGCTCGACCGCACCGCGTTCCAGGCATGCCTCAGCACCGATGCGACGCTCGCGGAGGTGAAGAGCGACGCGGAGGCGGCGGTCCGCTCCGGCGCGAAGAGCACGCCGAGCTTCTATATCGAGGGTGGGATCATGGCGGGGGCGCAGCCGCTCACCGTCTTCCGGCCGATCCTGGATTCGGTGTACGCCGCGAAGACGGCGCCGGCGAAGTAGGATCGCTGTCATTGCGAGGAGGCCCCGCAGGGCCGACGAAGCAATCTCGGCGGCTGCGATCGAGATTGCTTCGGCCTCTACGAGGCCTCGCAATGACAGAAGTGATGCTACGCCAGCGTCAGTGACAGGAACACGTCGTACAGCGCGTGGGTCCAGGCGGTGATGCCGAAGCCGCGCAGCAGGTAGAGCGCGCTGAACAGCACGCCGGCCACCGCCCGGAAGGTGAACGAGCCGAGTTCGAGCACGTCGCCGTAGGGGCCGATGTAGTGGAAGGCGGAAAAGACGACCGCGCCGATCAGGACCGCGAACACCCCCGACGCCCAGGGCGCCCACCCGAAGCCGACCCGCGCCAGCCGGGCCAGCAGCGACACGAGCAGCACCCGGAAGAGCAGTTCCTCGTAGAGCCCAGCCCCGAGCGAAATCATCATCTGCGTCGGCAGGTCGAACCCTGCCATCGGCCCCGCGCTGAGCGGGGTCGCCGCGCGGAGGATGAGCCCGGTCAGGGTACCCGCCACCAGCCCGAACGCCAGCGCGTAGACCACCGACTCGGCCATCATTCCCACGAAGTAGCGCGGCGTGAGGGTGCCGCCCCGCCGCATGTCCCGCCACACCAGCACCGCCGACACCCCAACCAGCGCCAGCCCGAACACGAGGAGCCCGTCCCGGCCCCCGAGCCAGAGGAATGCGCTCTTGAGCAGGACGTCGGCGCCGTTCCGGACGCCGCTGATGGCGTCGCCGGAGAGCAGGAAGGCCAGCCCCTCGTACGCGAGCAGGAGCGGGAGCGCGTAGAGGAGGCTGTAGCGCGGGGCGCGGGTGTCCCGCCAGTAGGATGGGGCGGTCGGTGGCATGCCGGAATCTAGCCCCGAGATTGCTTCGTCGGCCCCTCGCGGGGCCTCCTCGCAATGACAGAAATCACCTCCTGCCCCCCTGCCCCGCTGCCCCGCTGCCCCGCCCGAAGGCCTTGCCGAACTCCCCCGAGGCCGGGACATTCCGGCGATGCCATCGACCTCTCCCCTCTACCGGGTGTCCGCCCGTCTCGCCTCGGCACTCGTGCCGCTGGCGGGCCTCGCGAACGAGAAGGTGGCGCGGAGCCACGACGGGCGCCGTGGCGCGGTGGACCGGCTGGTGGCGTGGGGCAAGCGCTCGCGCGACCCAGCGCGGCCGCTCCTCTGGCTCCACGCCCCCTCCGTCGGCGAGGGGCTGCAGGCCGAAAGCGTCCTCATGGCCGTCCGCCGCCGGCATCCCGACTGGCAGTACGTGTACACCTGGTTCAGCCCGTCCGCCGAGTCGCTGGGGCGGCGCCTCCCGGTGGATGTCGCCGATTACCTCCCGTACGACCTCCCCGGTCAGGCCGACGCCCTGCTCGCGGCGCTCCGGCCCGACGTGCTGGCCTTTGCCAAGCTCGACCTCTGGCCCGAACTCGCCACCCGCGCAACGGCCGCCGGTACCCGAGTGATCATGGTGGCCGCGACGGTGGCCCCTGGGAGCGGCCGGCTCCGGTGGCCGGTGCGCGAGCTCCTCCGACCAGGCTACGCGAGCCTGTCGCTGGCCGGCGCCATCTCCGCCGACGACGCCGCACGCCTCCAACAGCTCGGCGCACTGCCCGGGCGGATCCGCGTCACCGGCGACCCCCGCTTCGACAGCGTGGTCGAGAAGGTGCGCGCGGTCCGCCCCGACGACCCGCTGCTCCGCTTCGGGAAGGGCGCTCCGACGATGGTGGCGGGGTCCACCTGGCCAGCCGACGAGCGGGTGATCCTCGACGCCTTCGCGCGGCTGCACGTGCACCGCCCCGACGCGCGACTCATCCTCGTCCCCCACGAACCGACGGAGGCGCACCTGGCCCCCATCGAGCGCGAGGCCGCCCGGCTCGGCCTCCCGAGCCCGGTGCGTCTCAGCGCGGCGGGCGACTCCCCCGTCCCCTTCCTCCTGGTGGACCGTGTCGGTGTGCTGGCCGCCCTCTATGCCTCGGCGGGGATGGCATACGTCGGCGGCGGGTTTGGCCGCGCAGGGTTGCACTCGGTGTTGGAACCGGCGGCGTGCGGGATACCGGTGGTCTTCGGCCCCCGGTGGCACAACAGCCGCGACGCGGGGCTGCTGCTCGCGGCGGGCGGGGCGGAATCGCTGTCGGAGTTCGGGACGGAGGAGGCGGGCGAGGCGCTGCACGCACTCTGGCGCGGCTGGCTCGACAACGAAACGCGCCGCCTGACCCAGGGTCAGGCGGCGCGCGCGGTGGTCGAACAGGGACTCGGGGCGGCCGAGGCGTCGGCGGCGCTGGTGGAGGAGGCGGCGCGGCGCCCTACCTGACGACGATTCCTTCCGCGGTGACGGTGCGCGGCACGATGATGCCGACGGTCAGCACGGTGACCAGCACGTCGGACCAGCGGCTCCGCACCTTGATCTTGACGTCCACGAGCGCCTTCCCGCCGACGAGCTGACCGGCGAGCGTCTGGTGCAGCGCCGGGCCGCTGATCGCGGTGATCCCCCACAACGCATAGACCGCCTTGCCGGTCACGCTGAAGCGCTCCCCGCCGGGGGGCATCGGCGTGCCCGCGGCGGAGGCCAGCGTGACCGGGACACCGACGCGCGTCGCGTCGATGTTCTGGACGCAGCCGCCCAGGAGGACGGCGGCGAGCGGCAGCACCCTCAGCGCGCGCCTCACAGGCCGAACGACCACTTGGCGCCGACCGACCAGGTCGACGGGTTCTCAGGATCGCCGTCCACCCAGTCGTAGGCGGTGCGCAGGCCGAGCCCGAAGACGAACGCGACGTCGAGCCCAGCGCTGTAGCCGAAGGCCGACTCGTCGCCGCTCGCCACGCCGGAATAGGAGGCGTAGTCCCACCGAGGCGCGAACCAGGGCTTCAGGCCGAAGATGGGGAGCGGTATCGTGAGCCCGATGCCCACGCCCACGGGCACATGGGTCACCTTGAGCCCGTCGAGGTCGGCGTAGCCCACACCGGCCTGCAGGTTGACGAAGAACGGCACCAGGGGACCGCCGATGACGCGGAGGTTGGCGGTCCCGCCGTAGACGCCCGTCGAGGTCCCGCCGTCGGGCTCGGTGCCGCCCAGCGTGGCGGTGAAGCCGAGCATGCCGAGGCCGATGGCGCCAGTGGCGGCGTAGGTGGTGCCGCCGCCGGCCGCGTCATTCGGGAAGCCGACGTCGCCGGCGACGAGGATGCCGCGGGGCACGCCGTTGTTCATGACGGGGAGCCGGGGTACCTGCGCCGCCAGGGGCGGGGCGGGCGGCAGCGAGGCAGCGAGGGCAGTCAACGCCGCGAGGGCGGCCAGCCGACGGATCATCAAGCGCTCCGTTCGAAGGATCGAGGCGGCTAGTGCAGCCAGGAGAAGCTGACCGAGATGCCGTCGAGGTCGCCGAACGACCCGCTGACGTTGAGGTCGAACTTGGAGCCGAACTGCATGTCCACGCCGAGGCCGACCGCGAAGTTGATGTCGCTGTCGTCGGCGAAGGTCGGGATGATCGTGGGGGTGAAGTACGGCACGAAGCTGGTCGTCGAGTTCTCGAGCATGATCTTCCGGCCCATGGAGAAGCCGACCGGGATCAGGAGGGTGTTGTTGTTCTCGAGGAGCGACGCGCCGGCGCCCAGGATGAGGGCGCCGTCGAGCGGGAAGTCCTCGGTGTGGTTGAGGAGCCGCATCCGGTAGTCGGCGCCGAGCAGGAAGGCGGTGTTGGCGTCGTTGCCCGGATCGGCGAAGCCGACGCGGAAGCCGAAGTCGGACTTCGGATTGCTGGCCATGCGGTAGTAGCCCTCGATGGCGATCCCGCTGCCGGGGTCGGACATCGAGACGCCGAACGCGGACTTCTGGAAGAGCCGGTCGGGGCCGAGGAACACCGGCGTGCCGGTCTCCTGGGCCATGGCCGGGGCGGCCAGCAGGATGAGCGAAACGGCGGCGAGCAGGCTACGACGCATGGACGACCTCCTTGGCATGTTCGGCGACGACGCGGACGACGTTTCCCACCACCTGCAGGAAACCGCCGCGGACGGTGAACGCACGCTCCCCGCCGGCGACCCGCACCTGCAAGGTACCCTCGCCGAGGAGCGTCATGAATGGGGCATGGTGCGGCAGGATGCCGACCTGGCCATCGTAGGCGGGCACCTGGAGGCTTTCGGCCTCCCCGTCAAAGATGCTGCCGTCCGGGGAAATGACCGTGACACGCATCACGACGCCGCCATCTTCCTGGCCTTCTCGACGGCCTCGTCGATGCCGCCGACCATGTAGAACGCCTGCTCCGGCAGGTGGTCGAACTCGCCCGACAGCACCCGCTCGAAGCTCTCGATCGTCTCCTCGAGCTTGACGTACTTGCCGGGGAAGCCGGTGAACTGCTCGGCCACGAAGAAGGGCTGCGAGAGGAAGCGCTGGATCCGGCGCGCCCGCGCCACGACCAGCTTGTCCTCCTCGGAGAGCTCGTCCATGCCGAGGATCGCGATGATGTCCTGGAGCGCCTTGTAGCGCTGCAGGGTGCGCTGCACGCCGATGGCGACGTTGTAGTGCCGGTCGCCGACGTACTGCGGCGACGAGGATCCGGCTCGAGCTGTCGAGCGGGTCCACGGCGGGGTAGATGCCGAGCTCCGAGATGGCGCGGGAGAGCACGACCTGCGCGTCGAGGTGCGCGAAGGCGGTGGCGGGCGCCGGGTCGGTGAGGTCGTCGGCCGGCACGTAGATGGCCTGCACCGAGGTGATGGACCCCTTGTTGGTCGAGGTGATCCGCTCCTGCAGGTCGCCCATCTCGGTGGCCAGGGTCGGCTGGTAGCCGACGGCGCTCGGCATGCGGCCGAGGAGCGCCGACACCTCGGAGCCCGCCTGGGTGAACCGGAAGATGTTGTCGATGAAGAGGAGCACGTCCTGGTTCTCGACGTCGCGGAAGTACTCCGCCACGGTGAGCCCGGTCAGCCCGACCCGGAGCCGCGCGCCCGGCGGCTCGTTCATCTGGCCGTAGATGAGGGCGGTGGACTTGATGACGCCGCTCTCCTCCATCTCGAGGTAGAGGTCGTTGCCCTCGCGGGTCCGCTCGCCCACGCCGCAGAAGACCGACTTGCCGCCGTGGCCCTTCTGCACGTTGTTGATGAGCTCCATGATCACGACCGTCTTGCCGACGCCGGCGCCGCCGAAGAGGCCGATCTTGCCGCCCTTCACGAACGGGGCGATCAGGTCGATGACCTTGATGCCGGTCTCGAAGACGGAGGTCTTGGGCTCGAGGTCCACGAACTTCGGGGTCTCGCGGTGGATGGGCCAGCGCAGGACCCCGGCGGGGATCGGGGCGCCGCCGTCCACCGGCTCGCCGAGGACGTTCAGGATCCGGCCGAGGGGAACGTCGCCGACCGGGACGGTGATGGCGGAACCGGTGTCGGTGATCTTCATGCCCCGGACCACGCCGTCGGTGGTGCTCATGGCCACCGCGCGCACCTGGTTCT
The DNA here is from genome assembly GCA_963777835.1 of uncultured Gemmatimonadales bacterium. Lineage (GTDB taxonomy): Bacteria > Gemmatimonadota > Gemmatimonadetes > Gemmatimonadales > GWC2-71-9 > SPDF01. The sequence continues at coordinate 1,227,805 of CAVZRK010000006.1, forward strand.
GCCCGATGTGCTGCTGCACCTCGGCCACCAGCCGGATCGGCTGGGCGGCGCTGGCGTCCTCGAGGAGGAGGGCGTTGTAGATCTCGGGCAGGTGGCCGGGCTCGAACTCCACGTCGAGGACGGGGCCGATCACCTGGACGACGGTGCCGATGTTCTGTGTGGCGGTTGCGGTGGCCATGCGATGATATCCCGTAGGGTTCAGAGTGAGCGAATTATCCCTGGAGCGCCGCGGCGCCGCCGACGATCTCGGCGATTTCCTGCGTGATCGCCGCCTGGCGCTGGCGGTTGTACGTCCGCTTCAGCAGGTCGAGGATCTCGCCCGCGTTGTCGGTGGCGCTCTTCATGGCGGTGCGCCGCGCCCCGTGCTCCGCCGCGCTGGTCTCGACCAGCCCGCGGTACATCGTGTTGCGCACGTACAGGGGGAGCAGCCGGTCGAGCAGCTGCGCGGCGTCGGGGCGGAGGATGTAGTCCGCGCGGGCCGCGCCCGCCTTGGCCGCCGGCGGCTCCACCGGGAGGATCCGGAGGGTGGTTGGCGGGGTGGTGAGCGGGCTGATGAACGCCGCGTACACCAGGTCCACGCTGGCCAGCTCCCCCTTCGAATACGCCTCGATGAGGGGCGCCATGATCTCGGCGGCGTGGTCGGGCGTCGGATTGTCCGTCACGTCCGTCCGCTGCGCCGCCATCGTCCGGCCCAGGTACTTGAAGAACCCCACGCCCTTCTTGCCGACGGCGTAGAGGTCCACGGTGTACCCGGCCTTTTCCAGCGACTCCATCCGGCGGCGGGCTTCCTTGATCAGGTTGGCGTTGAAGCCGCCCGCCAGGCCGCGGTTGGAGGTGAGCAGGATCAGCGCGGCGCGCGTCGGCCCACCCTTGGACGGCGGCGCCGGCTGCCGGAGGAGGGGAAACCCCTCGGCCAGCTCGGGTGTGACGAGGTCGGCGATGACGCCGCGCAGCGCCTCGGCGTAGGGCCGGGTCGCGACGACCCGGTCCTGCGCCCGCTTCAGCTTGGACGTGGCCACGAGCTCCATCGTCCGCGTGATCTTGCGGGTGTTGGTGACGGAGCGGATCCGGCCCTTGAGGGCCTTCGACTTGGCCATTACGCGGCGCGGAACAGCGGCTTGAAGGCCGCGATGGCCGCCTCGAGCGCGGCGGTCAGGTCCTTGTCGAACGCCTTCTTGGTCCGGATGCCGTCGAGCACGGCGGGGTGCGCCGACTCGAGGTAGTCGAGGAAGTCCTGCTCCCACTTCCGGATGTGGGCCACGTCCACGTCGTCGAGGTGGCCGTTGGTCACCACGTAGATGATGGCGACCTGGCGCTCGACCGGCACCGGGGCGTACTGCGGCTGCTTCAGCACCTCGACCAGGCGGGCGCCACGGGCCAGCTGCTTCTGGGTGGCGGCGTCGAGGTCGGAGCCGAACTGCGAAAAGGCCTCGAGCTCGCGGAACTGCGCCAGCGAGAGCCGGAGCGGGCCGGCCACCTGCTTCATCGCCTTGATCTGGGCGTTGCCGCCGACGCGGCTCACGCTGATGCCGGCGTCCACGGCCGGGCGGACGTTCGAGTAGAAGAGGTCCGTCGTCAGGAAGATCTGGCCGTCGGTGATCGAGATGACGTTGGTCGGGATGTAGGCCGACACGTCGCCCGCCTGCGTCTCGATGATCGGCAGCGCGGTGAGCGACCCGCCCGGCTTCTTGATCCGGGGGTCGAGCTTCACGACGTCGGCGTTCTCGGAGATCTTGGCGGCGCGCTCGAGGAGACGGCTGTGGAGGTAGAACACGTCGCCGGGGTACGCCTCGCGGCCCGGCGGGCGGCGGAGCACCAGCGAGAGCTGGCGGTACGCGGCGGCCTGCTTGGAGAGGTCGTCGTACACGCAGAGGGTGGCCTTCCCCTCCTCGTACATGAAGTACTCCGCCATGGCGACGCCGGCGTACGGGGCGATGTACTGCAGCGGCGCCGGCTCCGAGGCGGAGGCGACGACGACGATGGTGTACTCCATGGCGCCGGCCTCGCGGAGCCGCTCGACCACGCTGGCCACCGTGGAGCGCTTCTGCCCGATGGCGACGTACACGCAGACGACGCCGGTGCCCTTCTGGTTGATGATCGTGTCGATGGCGATGGCGGTCTTGCCGGTGCCGCGGTCGCCGATGATCAGCTCGCGCTGGCCGCGGCCGATCGGGATCATCGCGTCGATGGCCTTGATGCCCGTCTGGAGCGGCTCCTTGACCGGCTGCCGCACGATGATGCCCGGGGCCACCATCTCCACCAGGCGGGAGGAGGTGGCCTTGATCGGGCCGAGCCCGTCCACCGGCCGGCCGAGGGCGTCCACCACGCGGCCGAGCAGGGCCGGGCCGGCGGGCACCTCGAGCACGCGCCCGGTGCAGCGGACCTCGTCGCCCTCCTTCAGCACCAGGTAGTTGCCCAGGATGGCGGCGCCGACGCTGTCGGCGTCGAGGTTCAGCACCAGCCCGGTCACCGTCTCGCCGGTCTCCTGGGCGGTGAACTCGATCATCTCGCCGGCCATCGCCTTCGTCAGCCCGTAGATGCGGGCCACGCCGTCCTTCACTTCGAGGACGGTGCCGACGTCGGCGGTGTCGATGGACGCGAGGTTGGCGGCGGCGATCTCCTTGAGGAGCGCGTCCTTGAGTTCGCCGGGGCGCAGCACTGATTCCGTGGCCATGTGTGTGGTCGCCTGTGTCACCAGAAGGGGTGAGGAGAATCGGTTCGTCTACAGCTTGTGAAAATAATCACATAAGAGGGTCGGAGGCAACGGGCGCCGCGGCAGGGGCGCACAGCCGTGCGCCCCTGCCGCGGGGGTGCCGTACAGCTACAGCCTGCTTCTGGTGTGCCCGCGGACGAACCGGCTGAGCAGCTCCGCGGGGGTCATCCGCGGCAGTTCTGCCGTCCCGATCCCCGCGATCCGGCGTGCGGTGGAGCCAAGGTGGCTGGAGGAGGCGAACGCGAGGAGCCCGGCCACTCGCGCCACGGAGTAACCGGGGTTCTGGAGCAGCTGCGCAGCGCCCACCACGCGCAGGAAGTCGATGACCCGCTTGAGGTTGGGCGCTCCCCCGGCCCCGAACTGACGGGAGAGGTGCTCCCGGGACATGTCGAGCCTCCGGGCCAGGTCGGCGGTGGTGACCGGCTGGTCCACGCTGTCGAGGAGGAGGTCCCAGACCTGCCGCTGGAGCGGGTCGGCGAGCCGGAGCAGGCGGGGAGCGTCGGCCAGGGCGCGCCGGCGCGAGGCGACGAGGGACACTCGGCGCACCAGTTCCCCGACGACCGGGTCGTCCACCCCCTCGACCGCCACCGCGGCGACGCGCTGCCGGCGGCACTCGGCGAGCACGTCCCCGTCGTCGGGGCGGAACGGGGCGAATGCGACGATGGGGATGCCGGGAAAGTCGGCGCGGAGGGTGGCCCACTCATCGAGCAGGCCGGGGCGCGGGGCGAAGACCACCGCCTCGACGATTCGCTTCTCGAGCAGCTGGCGCAGGTTCGCGGGCGTCCGGCAGGCCACGACGCCAGGGCCGCCGCGGGGAAGGGAGCGGCGGAGGGCCGTCACGGCCCCCCGCCCGTCGAGCAGGGCGGCGATGGCCGCCACCGTCAGCCCTCCGCGGAGACGGGGGCGGGCTGCTTCTTCGGCCGGCCAGCGCCGACGGCCACCAGGGTGCGAGACATCTCACCGCCGCGGCGGAGCACGCCGCGCGCGTTGTCGTAGCTGAGCTGCTCCAGCGCCTTTTCGAGCGGCAGCCACTGATGGTCGGTGATCCCCTCGTCCTCCTGCGGGATCACGTCACCCTCGGGGCTCTCGAAGAGGAAGAAGTGGCAGAACTTGTGGATCGAGCGCCCGCGGAAGCGGAAGTGCCAGTCGATGATCCGGATCGGGCCGTGCAGCACCAGCGACTCGAGGCCGGTCTCCTCGGCCGTCTCGCGCAGGGCGGCCTCGGCGGGCGTCTCCTCCTCCTCGAGGTGCCCCTTGGGGAACCCCCAGTGGCGATACGAATCCTTGATCAGGAGGAAACGCGCCTCGGCGCCGAACCGCCGAAAGACGATCCCGCCCGCACTGACCTCGCGCTCCGGCTTCCGTTTCGACATCGGGCTAGAAGACCGAGAACTTGAAGTACTTGCGCGGATTGACCTGGATGTCGGCGATCAGCTTCCGCAGCTCGACCATCGTGGCGGTGGTCTCGTTGTAGAGGGTGGAATCCTTGGTCAGCATGCCGAGGGTCCCCTGCCCCGCCTGCAGCCGCCCCATGATCGAGTCGGCGGCCACGAGGATCCGTACCAGGTTGGTCTCGTGCTCGCGGGCCGCGCTGAGCAGGCCGCGGAGGTCGGCGGTGGCGGCGCGGAGGTCGGTGGACGATCCCTGCGCCGAGTTGACGATGCTCGCGATCTGCCCCTCGCTGGTGGCGGAGTCGAGGCGGGCCAGCGTGGCGTGGAGGTTCTCGGCCGCGTCGGCGAAGTCGCGCGTGCCGGCGGCGGCGGTGGTCGAGATGACGTCCACCTTCTCGGTCTGCTTGTTGGCGAACGCCGTCAGCCGGTTGATCATCGCCAGGAAGTCGTCGAGGCTGTTCCGGACCTTTTCGGCGGTGGTCGAGTCGAAGACGGCGCCCACCCGGTCGGTCAGCAGCGCGATGTCGCCGGCGATCCGCCCCGCCTGCGCGGTCAGCTGCCCGATGTCGGGGAGCGTGGCGCCGGGCCAGTCCGTCGGTCCGGCGCGCCGGGCGGCCATCAGCTCGGCCACCACGGTCGGGTCGTCGAGCGGATCGTCGAGGGAGATGATCTTGGCCTCCCACTCGCCGAAGAGGCTGGCGGTCGAGGCGATGACGCCGGGGTTGGCGGGGATCTCGGAGCGTTCCTGGAGCTTGAGGGTGGCGAGGACCCAGTTGTCGTCGGCCAGCTCGATGGAGTGCACGGTGCCGATCTTGACGCCGCGCAGGGTGACGGGGGCGCCGACGCCGAGGCCGTCCACGGTGCGGAAGCGCACGGTGACCTTTTCGGGGCGGCTGCCGAGCTGGATGCGGCCGAGCCAGATGGCGGCGGCCACGGTCAGCGCGAGGGCGACCAGGAACGTCGCCCCGACGATGAAGGCGTTGCGCTGCTTCACGCGCCCCCCCTCGCGAAGGCGGTGGCGCCCCGGGCGTCCTGGATGTCCGGCCGTCCCTCGATGAACTGTCGCACCACGGGATCCTCCGTCTGCTGAATCTCCTGCACCGTGCCCACCTGGCGGATGCGGCCCTCGTACAGCATGGCGATCCGGTCGCCCACGGTGTAGGCGCTCCGGATGTCGTGCGTCACGACGATGGCGGTGGTGCCGAGCTCCTCGCGCACCCGGACCATCAGCTGGTCGATGACGGCCGAGGTGACCGGATCGAGGCCGGTGGTCGGCTCGTCGTACAGAATGTACCGCGGCCGGAGGGCGATCGCGCGCGCGACGCCGACCCGCTTCCGCATCCCGCCGGACAGCTCCGACGGGAACTGCTTCTCGGTGCCGCTCAGCCCCACGAGGCGGAGGCTCTGCTCGACCCGCTCGTGCATCTCGTCCTCGGAGAGGTCGCGCCGGGCCAGGCCGAGCCGGAGGTTGTCCTCGATGCTCATCGAGTCGAAGAGCGCGGAGAACTGGAAGACGTACCCGATGCGGCTCCGGAGCGCGGTGAGCCCCTCCCAGTCGAGCTCGTGCACCACCTGGCCGTCCACGCTCACGCTGCCGGCATCGGGGGTGAGGAGCCCCACCACGTGCTTGATCAGGACGCTCTTGCCGGAACCGGAGTAGCCGAGGAGGACGGTGGTCCCCCCCTCGGGCACGTCGAGCGAGAGCCCGTCGAGGACGACTTTTTCGCCGAAGGCCTTGTGGAGGTTCTCGAAACGGATCATCTCGCCGTCACCTCGCGGCCGCCCTGTCCCGCTGCCCCGCCTCGAGTCCTCACCCCCTGTCCCCCTCTCCACCATGTGGAGAGGGGGGACGCCCGGTGAGATCCCGAAGCGGCAAGCCTGCCCACCTGCCCCGCTGCCCCGCTGCCTCGCCTCACAGCAGCACCACCGCCCAAAATGCATCCAGCACCAGGATCGCCTCGCAGCCGTAGCACCACGGCCAGCGTGGTGCGCCGGCCGACGCCGGCCGCGCCGCCGGAGGTGGCGAGTCCCTGCAGGCAGCCGAGGAGGGTGACGGCGGCGCCGAAGCTGGCGGCCTTGACCAGGCCGTACCAGATGTCCTTGAACTTGTAGAAGATCTGCAGCCCCTTCACGAACTCGGCGCTGGAGAGGTCGAGCAGGTTGAGCGAGGTGAAGTACCCGGCGGCGACGCCGACGGCCACGGCCAGGGCGGTCACGATGGGGAACATCAGGGTGCCGGCGAGGACGCGGGGGACGACGAGGTAGGCGTACTTGTCGTAGGCCAGGGTCTCGAGGGCGTCCACCTGCTCGGTGACGCGCATGGTGCCCAGCTCGGCGGCGATGTTGGCGCCGACCCGCCCGGCGAGCGCCATGCCGGTGAGCACGGGACCGAGCTCGAGCATGATCGACTTGCCGACGAGGGTCCCGACGAAGTAGATGCGGGACGGCGCCGGTGAAGATGTACTTGCTGAGGAGGGCGAGGACGATGCCGGTGAAGAGGGCGATGAACAGGGCGATGGGCACCGACTCGACGCCGAGGCGGCGCATCTGTTCCAGCAGCAGGGGGCCCCAGGTGCGGCGGTCGCGGAGGGCGCGGGCGGCGTCGAGCGTGAAGTTGCCGACGACGGCGACCTGCCGACCCAGGGCGGATTCCCGAAGGTGCGCGGGGTGGGTCACCCGTGGAAGGTACGCCTAGGCCGCGAAGCTCGCCAGCGCCCGGCCGACGTCGCCCTCGCCGAGCCGCTTGAGGGCGCGGTCGCGGAGCTGGCGGACGCGCTCGCGGGTCACGCCGAGCATCCCGCCGATCTCCTCGAGGGTGTGCTCGTGGCCGTCGTCGAGGCCGAAGTAGAGCCGGAGGACGCGGGCGTCGCGCGGCGGGAGGGTGGCCAGAGCGCCTGCTGGATCTCCTCGGAGAGGAACCGCTCCATGGCGCGGGCCTCGACGTCGCTCTGGCCGTCGGCCACGAAGCGGTCGATGAGGGTGCGCTCGCCGCCGGGGTCGAGGGCGGCGTCGAGCCGGACCTCGCTGGTGTTGAGCGACATGAGCGCCTGGACCACGTCCTTGGAGAGCGACACCTCGGCGGCGACTTCCTCGGGGGTGGGCTCGCGCACCAGCTTCTGCCGGAGGATTTCCGTCGCGCGGATGATCCGGGAGAGGTCGGCGGTGCGGTTGAGGGGGACGCGGACGGTGCGGCCCTGCTTGGCGATGGCGGCGAGGATGGCCTGGCGGATCCACCAGACGGCGTAGGAGATGAACTTGACGCCGACGTCGGGGTCGAACTTCCGGGCGGCGGTGAGGAGGCCGATGTTGCCCTCGCCGATGAGGTCGGGGAGGGCCATGCCGCGGTTCTGGTACTTCTTGGCGACGGAGATGACGAAGCGGAGGTTGCGCTTGACCAGCTCCTGCATGGCGTCCTGGTCGCCGGCGCGGACCCGCCGGGCGACGGCGAGCTCCTGCTCGGCGGTGAGGAGGGGGGTCTTGCTGACCTCGAAGAGGTACTGGTCGAGGATGTCGCGTTCGGCGCCGCCCGCGCCGATGGCGCGGGGCGGGCGCCGAGCGCGGGCGGCGAGGCAGCGGAGGCCGGGGGCGCAGGGCTGGCGGTATCGGGCGTTCCGATGGTAGCTTGCTTCGCGGACTTCTTGACGGGCATTACGGGGCCTGCACCGGGAAAGGTCGTGACTGTGGGGGTTCTGCTTGACACACGTGCAGCCCGCGTCTAGGTTTGGGTGCTGTCGCGCAAGCGCCTCGGTTCGGGCTTCGGCGGCAGCGGAATAGATAATGGGGGCGTAGCTCAGTTGGGAGAGCGCGTGAATGGCATTCACGAGGTCAGGGGTTCGATCCCCCTCGCCTCCACTCCCAGACAGGACCGGGTGGCGGGATGCGCTCGGAGCGGTTGCGCGAGGGCGGGGACTCGGCTAGACTCCCGTCCCTCGTCATTGCGGGAATAGCTCAGTTGGTAGAGCACAACCTTGCCAAGGTTGGGGTCGCGGGTTCGAGTCCCGTTTCCCGCTCTCCAGAGGAAAACGTCGCGGGGTGGAGCAGTCTGGTAGCTCGCCGGGCTCATAACCCGGAGGTCGTGGGTTCAAATCCCACCCCCGCTATTCGGACGGACAGTCAGGGCAGACAGGGCAGTGAGGCCGTGAGACGTCGCTGGATGGCCTCCTCACCGCCGGTCCCGCTGCCTACTGTCCGTCTGAGTTTCGGGCGGTTAGCTCAGTTGGTTAGAGCGCCACGTTGACATCGTGGAGGTCACAAGTTCGAGCCTTGTACCGCCCATGCAGTCCGCGCCCATAGCTCAATTGGATAGAGCATCTGACTACGGATCAGAAGGTTAGGGGTTCGAGTCCCTTTGGGCGCATAGTTGCAGGGACGGGGCGTAGCGTAGCCTGGTAGCGCGCCTGCTTCGGGAGCAGGAGGTCGCCGGTTCAAATCCGGCCGCCCCGATTGAAGGGATAAATCTCCGAGGATTTATCATCGTAGAGAGCGTCTCGGGTCCGTAGCTCAGTTGGATAGAGCGCTTGCCTCCGGAGCAAGAGGTCGCGCGTTCGAGTCGCGCCGGGCCCATTGAAGGGATAACCTCCAAGCATTTATCATCGTAGGGCGTGTCTCGGGTCCGTAGCTCAGTTGGATAGAGCGCTTGCCTCCGGAGCAAGAGGTCGCGCGTTCGAGTCGCGCCGGGCCCATGTCGAGCCGATACACGAAGCCCCGTCATCCGAGTGGATGGCGGGGTTTGTGCGTTGGGGAATCAGGCGGGGCGCGGTGCGATCCGGTCCTTCAAGTTCAGGAAGGGCCGCTCGATCGCATACCAAGATGCGATCGCGGCAAGCAGGGAAAGCCCGAGGACCAGGACGAGGTACAGGAACAGGCGCATGAGACGGCTCGGCGTGTCCTCCCCGCGTACCACATCGACGAGCACAGGCTCCAGCAGCTGGTGAATAGGCAGGTGGAACATGTACATCGCGTAGCTGTACTTGCCTAGCACACGAAGCCAGCCGGCGGAGAAGATGCGCTGGGTCGCCCGTGCTGCGGTCGATCCGCCAGCCACGCACAGCAGGACAATGTACGCGGAGAGCATACTGATCACGCTCTGGCCGATCACCTGAACCGGGATCTCGGTCGAATTGAACCCCCGCTGAACGACTACGACGACGAAGAGCCCCACCCCCGCCAGGATGGCCGCCGGTGCCTGCCAGCGGGCGAGCGCAGCTCGCCCGCCTGGGCTCCTTAGCAAGGCGGCGATCAGCGCGCCGGCGGCCAGCGCATCCCATCTGGCGACCGTGAACATGTAGGCGGAATACTCCGGCATTCCGGCGAGCCGCATCCCGAGGCGCAGCAGCGGCGTCCCCAAGATCATGAGGAGGGAGAGACCGATGACCCCGCGCCGGTTGAGCAGCAGAACTACGAGGGGCCAGACGAGGTAGAACTGCTCCTCGACGGCGAGCGACCAGAGGTGGGACAGGCCGGTGATCTGAACCTCGAACGGGGCCGCCCAGTTCTGGATGTAAAACCAGTACGGCCAGTGATGCAGCCGGACCATCTCGACCCAGGCCGGGCTCCACGCCACCAACGGGCCGACGAGGACTGTGAGCGCGAGAAATGCGTAGTAGAGAGGGAAGATGCGGAGCGTGCGGCGCAGGTAGAACGACTGGAAATAGCGCGCCTTGTGCCTGGTGTCGAGCAGGATACCCGTGATGAGAAACCCCGACAGGACAAAGAAGAGCTGCACTCCTACCCATCCCGCCGCCGTGCCGGCGCCGGCAAGCTTGAGGAGGAACTGCTCACTTTCCCCTGCGATCCAGCCGGCGTTGTGGAGGACGACAATGAGGATGGCGAAGCCGCGGACCCCGTCGAGGGGCAAGAGGCGCTCGTGGGACGAGGCTGGCGGCGTGCCCGCCGCCATCAAGCGTTCACCCGGGACTTCACCTCGGCCCGCTTTCGGGCCGCGAGGGGGTACCAACTGAGGAACATCTCGGTGGCGAGCAAGGGGACCACCCACGAGACCCACAGGACAATGGCGGCCCGGTTGACACCGGGGCCGGCAGGCAGCGGATACTCGACGTACGTGTCGAGGCGGACGAAGACGAATCCGTTCATGAGGACCCAACTGCGCATCATGAACTGCCGGTGCGCCTCGAACCGCCGCCGGATGGCCATGAGCAACGCCAGGGCGGTCACGGTGAAGAAGAGAAACGACCAGATAGCGAAGGGTGGCACGCACTCCGGGCAACTGTAGAAGCCGAGGCGAAACATGGCGAGGCCGGAGGCGAGCGCACACACGACATAGAACCAACCGACCCCGCGATGAAATTTCGGCCAACGCTGGCGGATCCGGCCGCTGAACTGGATCGGGGCGACAATCAGGGCAAGGCTCGCGGTCAGGACGTGTGTGGCCAGCATGATCCGCTGGGGCCAGAACCGCCGGTATACGTCCTCAGTCCACTCGAGATAACGAAGCGAATCGCGGACGAGGAAGGCAACCCCGAACAGGACAAGGAGCGTGAATCCTCCCCAGATCATGGCCGCCCGGCTCACACCGAGTGCCAGACTCAGCTGGCTCGGCGACGGGGGCGGCAGTCTAGCGGCGGATTGTGCCATGGCGGCATGTTCCTGTCTGGGGATGAAGGGCATGAAAGGTGCAGAATCTGTGCCAGTGGCGCCAGCGCCGCGACTCACCTTGAACGGAGCACGGGGGCAAACCCAGCCTTGACAGAAACGCCGGGGAGTAATCTCGCGAACTTCGCACGCCGCTTCCTCGGGGGCGTCGCCGGGACTTCGCTTGCGTTGCTGGCCTACGCCGCCATCCACTTCCAGTCCATCCAGGACCCTCGCGCCCTCTTCTGGTACGGGGTCGGGATGTGCGGCGTGCTTCTCGGCATCGTCGGGCGAATGCTGCGCCCCCCGGCCGGCATCGGGCTCGCGTTGGCCCTCGTGGCAAGCGCCTCTCTCATTCTGGCCACCGAGCTGGTCGTCGAGGGCCTCCAACAGCGCCGCTCACGGCGGGATGCTCTCGCAATCGAGGTGCTCACCGGACGCAAGCGGGATTCACGCTCCGTCCCCGACGTAGTTCGTGACCTCCGCGCCTCCGGAGTACCTGCCGTCCCGTCAATCGTGCCGCAGGTGATGCTCGATGCCACCGCGCCCGAAACCCCGCGGAATCGTGCGTTCACCGCCCCGTTCATGCCGCTGGCGGGTGTCTCCCGAGCCGAAACGGTACAACTGTGCAACGAAGACGGCCGATACCACACGTACGAGAGCGATCGTCACGGTTTCAATAACCCGAATGCCACCTGGGACGCGTCCGGTCCCAGACTCGTGCTCATCGGCGACTCCTTCACTCACGGGTACTGCGTCCCTTCGGACAGCACCCTTGCGAGCCAAGTGCGGAAGGTCTGGCCCGCCACCCTCAATCTTGGGACAGGCGGAAGCGGCCCGCTCGCCGAGCTGGCCATCCTCACCGAGTACGGCATCGAGGCCAGGCCATCGGTGGTGCTCTGGATCTACTATGAAAACGACCTGCCAGACCTGGCACGCGAGCGGGGCTCCGCCCAACTGACGCACTACCTCGACCCAGGGCACAGGCAGGACCTCTCCGCCCGCCAGCACGCGATCGACTCGAGCCTTCGTCAGTGGATCGACCTCCGCTACGCCGAGACCGACGAGCCGAACGGACTCGCTCCACGCGTCAGTCTCCGTGGGCTCGTCACCCTCCGCTCGCTACGGGGACTGCTGGACCAGATCCGCAGCGGGGAGACTCGCGACCCCCGCGCGCAACTGCCCCTCTTCAGCGATGTGCTGAGGACCGCGAAGAGTCGATCGGAGGCGATGGGCGCCCGTATGGTCTTCGTGTTTCTGCCGCAGTGGGGCCGCTGCTTTTCCGTAGACCGGCTCCCGTTCGACGCCGCACGACCTGAAGTGCTGGCCGCGGCGAGTGACGCCGGCCTGCCTGTGATCGACCTGACTCCTGCGTTCGTCGGTCACGAGCGACGGGACCTGTTGTTTGCCCACGGCGACATGGGAGGCGCCCACTACAGCCCCCTCGGCTATCGGGTGGCTGCCTCCCTGATCCTAGAGGGACTCGACTCGCTGCAACTGCTTCCGGTCGACTGAGATAGGGAGCGGGGCGCAGACGCCACAGATGGGGCGCCCATCCGCGATGCCGGAGGGCCCGGTGGCCGGCCGCTCGAGGCCATCGGATGCTCGAGAAGGTCGGTAAGCACCTACAATTCAAATACTTGCGCCCGGATGATGCGCCAATCACCGCGGCATCATAACCTTAGTGGGAATTCCTGGTCGTGTGGAACAGGCCAACTACCATCGGCACAGACATTGCTAAGTGGTTGTCCTCCATGGCGAAACGCCCCCTCGGCTCACCGGGCGGGCATGTGCGCCGCAGGATCGTCCCTCTACCCCGGTAGGCCAATGTCAGCGCCCAGCCAGATCGCCGCCCCTGACGGCCGCGAGCTCATCGCCCGAACCCGCCGCATCGCGACCGAGGTGGCCGCGAAGCATGCCGCCGACGTCGACGCCCAGGCCCGCTTCCCGAGCGAGACGTTCGCCGCCCTCCGCGAGGCGCGGGTGCTCTCCGCTCTCGTCCCCGTCGAACTCGGCGGCTCCGGCGCCTCGATGCGCGACCTCGTCGAGCAGTGCCTGATCCTCGGGCAGTCCTGCGGCTCGAGCGCCATGGTCCTGGCGATGCACCACATCCAGGTGGCCTGCGTGGTCCGCCACGCCCGCACCTCGCCGTTCTTCGAGGCGTACCTCCGGGAAATCGCCGACCGCCAGATCCTGATGGCCTCGATCACCTCCGAGGTGGGCGTCGGCGGCGACACCCGCTCGAGCATCTGCGCCATCGAGCGCGGCAATGGGCGGTTCAAGCTCGTCAAGGACGCCACCACGGTCTCCTACGGCGCCGAGGCGGAGGACCTCCTCGTCACCTGCCGCCGCGCGGCGGACGCCGCCGCGAGCGACCAGATCCTCGTCCTGATCCGGCCCGGCGACTACAAGCTCACGCTCAAGGGGAAGTGGGACACCCTCGGCATGCGCGGCACCTGCAGCCCGCCGTTCGAGGTGGAGGCGGAGGGCCCCGAGGCGCAGATCATCCCCGGCTCCTTCGCGGACTCCTCGGCGCAGTCGATGGTCCCCTACTCGCACATCCTCTGGTCCGCGCTCTGGACCGGCATCGCGACCGACGCGGTGAACCGCGCCGCGGCGTTCGTTCGCGCCGCCGCCCGCAAGACGCCGGGCACGATCCCCCCGACGGCCACCCGGCTCGCGGAAGTGTCGGTCATGCTCCAGGCGATGCGCAGCAACGTCATGGCGGCCGCCGCGGACTTCGACGCCCTGAACGACGACCGCGAGGCGCTCAACACGATGGCGTGGGCGCTCCGGTTCAACAACCTGAAGATCGCCTCCTCGGAGGCGGCCCCGCAGATCGTCCATCACGCGCTGCAGATCATCGGCATCATGGGCTACAAGAACGACAGCCCCTTCAGCGTCGGCCGACACTACCGCGACACCCTCTCCGGCGCGCTGATGGTGGGCAACGAGCGGATCCTGGCCAAGAGCGCCTCGATGCTGCTGGTGGCCAAGGGCGACCAGGCCTGACGCGCATGACCACCTACGACGCGACCGTGTTCTACGACGACCTGGTGCGGCATGGACTCGTCGTCCCCGCCGGCCCGCTCGGGGCCTTCGGACGAGGGCCGGTGTTCGAAGATGTGCTCGAGGCGATGGATGCGCTGATCGTCCGCACCGCCAAAGACGACGGGGTCGAGTCGATGACCTTCCCCCCGGTCATCGACAAGATGATCATCGAGCGCACCGGGTACATGGACTCCTTCCCCACCCTGTGCGGGGCGATCCACAGCTTCGTCGGGAACGAACGCGAGGCGCGCACCGTGTCACAGCAGATCGCCGAGGGGAAGCCCTGGGGCGGCGCGCTGCAGCAGACCGACGTCGTGCTCAACCCGGCCGCCTGCTATCCGTTCTACCCGACCTGCACCGGCACCGTCCCCGCCGGGGGCCGACATGTGACGATGCTCGCGTGGGTCTACCGGCAGGAGCCCTCGCTGGAGCCGACGCGCATGCGCTCCTTCCGGGTGCGGGAGTTCATCCGGATCGGGAATCCGGAAACGGTGGTCGCCTGGCGCGACCACTGGCTCGCACGCGGGGTGGAACTCCTGGAGTCGCTGGAGCTGCCGGCGAAGGCCGACGTGGCGGCCGACCCGTTCTTCGGCCGGGGCGGGAAGATCCTCGCCGCCGGCCAGATCGAGCAGAAGCTCAAGTTCGAGGTGCTGATCCCGGTCGTCTCCCTCGAGAACCCGACCGCCTGCTGCTCCTTCAACTACCACCAGGACAAGTTCGGCTCGGCGTTCGACATCAAGCTCCCCGGCGGCGAGACGGCCCACTCGGCGTGCCTCGGCTTCGGCCTCGAGCGGGTGGTGATGGCGCTCTTCAAGACCCACGGATTCGACCCGGGCGCCTGGCCGCCCGGCGTCCGGAAGCGGCTCTGGCCGTGACCAGGCTGCGCGTGATCCCCGGCCTGGCGGCCGCGGGGTATCAACGGCACGCCGTGCACGCCCCCGACCGCGACTGGGTCGAGCGGAACTGCTACGTGGACGTCATCATCGAGATGCTCCACGCCCTCGGACTGGAGCCGCTCGCCGCGCTGGGCGTCGCTGCCGCGATCGACTTCGAGGGCGACAACTTCACCTTCCTGAAGCCGAACCACGAGGATCTCCGCGTCCTCTTCGGCGTGGATGTCCAGGAGATGAACGTCTGGCTCCCGCTGATCGAGCACGCGCGGCATCACCTTGCCGAGGGGAAGTTCATCAGCACCGAGGCCGATTCCTTCTGGCTGCCCGACACGGCCGGGACCGACTATCAGCGCAACCACGTCAAGTCCACTATCGTCCTCGCCGACCTCGACGAGGACGCCAAGCGGCTCGGCTACTTCCACAACGCAGGCTATTTCGAGCTCGAGGGGGCGGACTTCGACCGGCTCTTCCGCGTCGGTGCGGCGCCCGATCCGACCTTCCTCCCACTCTTCGCCGAACTGGTGCGGGTGGACCGGGTGGTCCGCCGGCCCCCCGGGGAACTGGCTCAGCTGGCTGCGGCACGACTCGGGGTGTCCCTGGGCCGCCGTCCCTCGACCAGTCCGGTGCGGCGATTCCAGGCGCGTTTCGAGCAGGACCTTCCGCGCCTGCAGGAGCTCGGCCTCGCGCACTACCACGCCTGGGCGTTCGCGACGACCCGGCAACTCGGCGCCGCCGCGGAACTACTGTCCCTGCACCTGCGCTGGCTGGCGGACGCGGGAGGCCATGACGACCTTCGGCCGGCCGCGGACCGGTTCCAGGAGGTGAGCGGCCTGGCCAAGACCTTCATCCTCAAGGCGGCCCGCGCGGTGAACAGCAGGAAGCCGTTCGACGCGGCCCCCCTCTTCGACGAGATGGCCGGCGCCTGGGACGGCGGCATGGCCACCCTCGACCATTGGGCCGCGGCCCAGCCGGCAGGGGCCTCCGCATGAAGCCGACGGGCACCTGGCGGGTGGGCATCGACCTGGTGCAGGTGAGCCGGATCGCCGAATCGCTGGAGCAGTTCGGCGACCGCTTCGTGCGGCGCGTCTTCACGGACGGCGAGATCGGCTACGCCGCCAGTTCGCCAGCCAGCGCGCCGGAGCGCTTCGCGGCCCGGTTCGCGGCGAAGGAGGCGACGATGAAGGCGCTGGGCCTGGTGGAGGATCCCTGCGACTGGCGCCATATTGAGGTCCTCCGCGCGCCCTCCGGCGCCTGCGAGCTGGCGCTCCATGGCAGGGTGCGCGAGGCGGCCACCCGGCTCGGGGCCGAGTCGTTCGCGCTCAGCCTGAGTCACGAGGGCGATTACGCCACCGCCGTCGTCATCACCACCATCCACGAGACCACGCCCTGATGACCGATTCGACCACCGCCGCCCGTACCGACAGCATCCGGCGCATCCTGAAGGAGCATGGGCGGCTGTCCGTGGACGCGGCCGAGCTCGCCGACGACGCCGACCTCTACCAGGCCGGCATGACCTCCCACGCCAGCGTGAACGTGATGCTGGCGCTCGAGGGCGAGTTCGACGTGGAGTTCCCCGACCACATGCTCAAGCGCGGCGTGTTCGAGAGCGTCTCGGCCATCCGCTCCGCCATCGACGAACTCGTCGGGGGCTGACGGCATCATGCGCGGCCGGGTGCGCGGGATCTCCGGCCACAGCGCCGAGCGGCTCGGCGCCCGCTGGGAACTCGCCTCCTGCCCGCCGGGGGCCTTCGACGACCCCACCCGGCTCGACTCCTCCCTCGAATGGATCGCCTGCGCCGGACCGATGACCGCGGCCGCCGCCCTGCGTGCCGCGGGGCGCTGGAGCCTCGACGGGGCTCCGCGCCGGTTCGACGGCGAGGACTGGTGGTACCGGACGCGGTTCGAGACGGCGCCAGCCGAGGCGGGCGAGCAGCTCTGGCTCTGCCTCGACGGACTGGCCACCGTCGCGGACGTCTGGCTGAACGGCCAGCGCCTCCTCTCCTCCACGGACATGTTCACCGCGCATGAGCGCCGGGTGGACAGCCTGGTCCGACCCGACAACGAGCTCGTCATCCGCTTTCACTCGCTCGACGCAGCCCTGTCGGCGCGGCGACCCCGCCCGCGCTGGCGGGCGCCGATGGTGGAGAACCAGCAGCTCCGCTGGTTCAGGACCACGCTTCTGGGCCGGACGCCCGGTTGGTCCCCGCCGGCGGCCGCCGTCGGCCCGTGGCGGGAGGTGCGCCTCGAGCGGCGGCAGGGTGTCACCGTCAGCGACGTGCGAATCCACACGACGATGGAGGGTGTCCTCGACCTCTCCTGCCAGGTGGACGCGATCGATGGCCCTGCCCCGAGGGCCGTTTCGGTCATCCTCGACCGGAACGGGCGGGAACATCGCACGCAGTTGGCGGCCGGAACCACTGCCGGGCTTTTCCGGGGACGGTTGTCGGTGCCTGCGGCGGCCCAATGGTGGCCGCATACCCACGGCGATCCGGCGCTGTACTCGGCCCGGCTCGAGATCGCCGTGGGCAAGAGCGCGGTCGCCGTGGACCTCGGTTCGACCGGCTTCCGGACGGTGTCACTGGACTCGACGGACGGGGACTTCGCGGTGAAGGTGAACGGCGTGCCGGTCTTCTGCCGGGGCGCCTGCTGGACGCCGCTTGACCCTGTCTCGTTCGACAACGAACCAGGAGCGCTCGCACAGGCCTTCGACCAGGTGGTGGACGCCGGCATGAACATGCTGCGTGTCGGCGGGACGATGGTCTACGAATCCGACTCGTTCCTCGACCAGTGCGACCGCCGCGGGGTCCTGCTCTGGCAGGACTTCATGTTCGCGAACCTCGACTATCCCGAGGACGACGCCGCGTTCGTCGAGCAGGTGTCCCTCGAGGCCCGCCAGCAGCTGGCCAGGCTCCAGGGGCGGCCGTCGCTTGCCATCCTCTGCGGCAACAGCGAAGGGGAGCAGCAGGCCGCGATGTGGGGGGCGGAGCGGGCCCGGTGGTCGCCGGCGCTGTTTCACCAGCACCTGGCCGCCGTGTCCCAGGAGCACGCGCCCGCCACGCCATACTGGCCCTCCTCGGCGCACGGGGGGACTTTTCCGCACCAGGGGAACGCCGGGTCGACCTCCTATTACGGCGTCGGCGCCTACCTGCGCCCGCTGGAGGACGCCCGGCGCGCCGAGGTGCGATTCGCCTCCGAGTGCCTCGCGTTCGCGAACATCCCGGAGGAACGCTCCCTCGCGCACCAGCCCGGGGGAGCAGGCATCAAGGTGCATCACCCCGAATGGAAGTCGCGGTCGCCGCGCGACCTCGGCGCCGGGTGGGACTTCGACGACGTACGCGACCACTACCTGGCGCGGCTCTTCGGCGCGGACCCGGTGGCACTCCGGTATGGGGACCACGAGCGCTACCTGGCGCTCGGGCGCGTGGTGACCGGCGAGGTGATGGCGCAGACCTTCGGCGAATGGCGGCGCCGGCGCTCGCCGACGCGGGGCGGGCTGGTCTGGTTCCTTCGAGACCTCTGGCCCGGCGCGGGGTGGGGCGTGGTGGACGCCACCGGCGTGCCGAAGGCGGCGTGGCACTACCTGCGGCGTGCGCTGGCTCCGGTGTCGCTCCATCTGTCCGATGAGGGCGGCAACGGCCTCGGCGTGCACCTGGTGAACGACACCGGCGACACGATCACCGGCGAGCTCTCCCTGACCCTGTGGCGCGCCGGCGAGGTGCGCGTGGGGCACGGGACGATGCCAGTCGCGGTGCCGACCCGGGGCGCGATCGAGCTCAATGCCGGGGAGCTCTTCGAGGAGTTCCGCGACCTTTCGTACGCCTATCGCTTCGGCCCGCCGGCGCACGACGTGGTAGCCGCCGCCGTCCGGAACGCACAGGGGCAGGAGATTGCGCGAGCCTTTCACTTCACGAGCGGGTATCCAACCGCACGCGAGCTCGACGTCGGGCTGGCGGCGGAGGTTCGGCCCCTCGGCGGGGGCGACTTCGAACTCTCCGTCAGGACTCGGCGGTTCGCCCAGTCGGTGCACGTGGACGTCGAGGGGTACGATTGCAGCGACAACTACTTCCACCTGGCACCGGGGGAGAGCAGGTCGCTGCGGCTGACGCCAGGCAAGGGCGCGGATGCCAGCCGTCCGACGCCCCGCGGATCGGTGCGCGCCTTGAACGCCGAAACGGCCGCCAAGGTGACCAGCGCTTGAGCGCTGCCACAGCGGCGGCGCCGCAATTGCCCCGCGCCGAGTTCCTGTACTTCGGCCCGCCAGATCGCCCCCTCCTCGGCTGGCTGCACCGGCCACCCGGTGACGGCACCCAGCGCTCGACCGGCGTCGTCATCTGCAACCCGTTCGGTTACGAAGCGCTGTGTGCCCACCGAAGCCTGCGGCACTTCGCCGAATCGGCGGCGGCTCTCGGATATCCGACGCTGCGGTTCGACTACGACGGGACGGGGGACTCGGCGGGAGAGGACCTGGATCCCGATCGATGGGGCGCGTGGCAGCGGAGCGTGCACCATGCCGTGGATGCGCTGCGCCGCGAAGCCGGGGTGGATTCCGTGTGCCTGCTCGGCGTCCGGCTCGGCGCCACCATCGCCGCGCTGGCGGCCGCCGATCGCGAGGACGTGACCGGGCTCGCGGTCATCGCCCCGGTCGTGAACGGCAGGGCGTGGCTGCGCGAGGTGCGGGCCCTGCAGGCGGCCATGGGCCGTGCCGAGCCCCCGCCGGAGCTGGCCCTTCCCGACGGCGTCACCGAGAGCATCGGGCTCCTGCTGAGTCCGGAGACCCGCGAAGCCATCGGCGCAGTCGACCTGGCGGCGCTGGACCGGCCGCCCGCCGCCGTCTGCCTGGTCATGGACCGCGACGACCGCGCCCCGAGCGAGGCCTGGTCCGCACGGATGCAGGAACTCGGCGCCCGTGTCGAGGCCGGGGTGCTGCCGGGGTACGTCGAGATGACGCTCGACCCGCACGAGGCGCGAGTGCCCGGGCAGATGGTGTCGCGCTTCGCCGACTGGCTGACCACCCGATTCCCTGCCCTGCGCGCGGAGCGCTTCGTGCCGCCGGCGGCCGGACCCAGCGGGCCTGTGGAGACGGCGCCGGGCGTGGTGGAAAGCGCGCACTTCCTCGACGGGTCGAGCCGGCTCTTCGGAATCCTGACCGCCCCCACCGCCGCGACCCCCACGCGCGCGATCCTCCTGCTCAATTCAGGCGCCAATCACCACATCGGCAACGGCAGGATGTACGTGAAGTTCGCCCGGAGGCTGGCCCGGGAGGGATGGCTGGTCCTGCGGTACGACGTCTCCGGAATCGGCGACAGCGCGCCGCATCCGGGCGCTCCCGAGAACGACGTGTACACCTCCTTCGCCGTGGGCGATCTCGCAACGGCGATCACGTTCGTCCGGAATCGGCCGGGCGTCAGTCGCGTCGAGGTGACCGGACTCTGCTCCGGCGCCTATCACGGATTCAAGGGCGCGGTGGCAGGGCTGCCGATGGACGGCGTGACCGTGGTCAATCCGCTCGTGTTCTTCTGGAAGGAGGGGATGTCACTCTCATATCCTCCCTTCCAGATGGTGCAAGCCGCGGCGCAGTACCAGCGCTCCGCCTTGCAGGCCGAGAAGTGGCTCAAGCTGTTCCGGGGCCAGGTGGCGCTGCGGCCGATCATCGAGGTGATGGCCCATCGCGCGGCCGACCGCCTGGCCGGGCTCGCGAGGAACCTCCGACGCTCGATCGGCCTGCCCCCGAGCGAAGATCTCGGCGGCGAACTGCGCGGCGTGGTCGAACGGGGAACGGCACTCCGGTTCGTCTTCTCGGTCGGTGACCCGGGAGAAGCGCTGCTTGCGAGTCGGTGCGGGGTGGGTCCTGCCGCGACTTCGGCGGCGCGGCCGCATCCCGATCGCCCACCTGCCAGGGTGCGATCACAGCCTCTCGTCCGCCTGGATGCACGAATTGTTGTGGCGGGAGCTCGTGCGGGGACTGGAGCAGGCGTGAGGCAGGTCGAGGAACGGATCGCCGGGCTCCGCACCATCGTCGTGCAGGTGGCCGAGGCGCCGCGCGTCGCCGTGATCGTCCTGCACGGGTACGCGATGCGTCCCGAGGACCTGGCGCCGTTCGCGGGGTCGATGGGCGCGCCGGGAGTGTTCTACCTGCCCGAGGCGCCGCTCGACGCAGAGGTCGAGGGACGTGCGTGGTGGCCGATCGACCAGGAACGCCGTGCGGCGGCGATGGCCATCGGACCCCGCGACCTGGCCGAGGAACATCCGGCGGGAGCGGGGGCGGCCCGGGCGCTGCTCGGGCGGATCATCGAGGAGGTCGAGCGCCGACACGCCGGCTGCCCGCTGGTGCTCGTCGGGTTTTCCCAGGGGGGGATGCTGGCCTGCGACACGATACTCCGTGACCGCCCGCGCGTGGCGGGATTGGCGCTCCTGTCCGCCTCCCGCATCTCGGCCGACGAATGGGCGCCACTGACCGGGGCACTTGCGGGGCTCCCGATCCTGGTGAGCCACGGCACCCACGACCCCGACCTGGGCTTTCACGCGGGGGAGCGATTGCGCGAGATGTGCGTCGCCGCAGGCGCAGAGGTGACGTGGGTTCCGTTCGAGGGAGAGCACGGCATCCCGCTCGTCGTGTGGCGGGCGTTGCGGAAGTTCATCGCCGGCGTGTCCGGTTTGCCGCCTACCCCTTGAGGAAGATCGTCCCGTAGCGCCGATCACGGTCCGCGGCCAGCGCCCAGTACGGCTCACAGCCATAGTAGTAGTCCCACCAGTTCGCCGCGATGTGGCGCCGCGAATACTCATAGATTTCCCTGCCCTTGTAGCCGAGCGGTTGCAGACCTGCGGCCCGCGTCAACTCCACCCGCATGTCCAATTCCATCCCATCGAGGAAGAGCACCGAGCGCGGTTTCATCGTGGCGATCGCGTTGGCGAAGGCCTTTCGGGCCAGCGGGGGTGGCATGTGAAACAACACGTTCTGGAGGAAGACGATGTCAGCCTGTGGCATGTGCGCGACCAGCGTGCCATCGAGCAGGTCAGCCTGCTCGAATGCGACTCTCTGCCGGAGCGCAGGCTTGACCACCCACGCATCCCCCGCCGCATCGAAGGTTTGCTGCACGAAAGCAGCCGGCAACCCGGGCCCCTGCGCCAGCTCCTCGGACGAGTAGGTTGCCAGGCGCGCCTGTTGGACAGTGTGGGCATGAAGATCCGAAGCCCGGATCTGCCACCGCAGCGTCGGCCGACGGTGTGCGAGCTCGCTTGCGACGGTGTATGCCTCGGCGCCGTTGGAACAGGCAAAGATGTTGATCTGGATCGGGCCGGAGTCCGCCCCTGTGTCA
Source organism: uncultured Gemmatimonadales bacterium (assembly GCA_963777835.1). Classification (GTDB taxonomy): domain Bacteria; phylum Gemmatimonadota; class Gemmatimonadetes; order Gemmatimonadales; family GWC2-71-9; genus SPDF01. The sequence goes on from CAVZRK010000006.1 coordinate 1,249,760, forward strand.
ACATGCTGGAGCGCGGGGCCGACCAAGGCCTCGAGCTGGACAGGCGAGCGGAGGAAGCTGGTGTAGGTGTGATTATCCACGCGGGTCGCGACTTGCAGCAGGCGCCTGTGTCGCATCCGCCCGTAGGGAAGCAACGCCACGCTGCCCAGGACCTTCGACCGGAAGTAGCCCGGCAGGCGGGCGAGGATGTGGCGGAGGTCACGGCGAGGCATGCGCGATTACCCTGGCGGCAGGGCACGGCGCAGTGTCCCCCGCCCGCTTGCGATCACGCCCCCTGCCTCATCCACAGCTTCCAAGTCGCAGGTCGCCACCTCGTCACGTTCCGCGCGCTCGATTCCAGTGACCTGCCCCCGCAGGGTCAGAGTTGCCTCTGGGACAGCGCTTTTCAGCATTCTCCACGAAAGCGTCTCAATCGCCCCCCCATGCCCGCCCATCCAACCCGTCAACAGGCGTGCGAAGTAGTTACCCACCAGACCCCGGTGCACGACGACATCGGGTAGCCCCTCTCGAACCGCCGAAGGCTGGTCGTAATGCACGCGGTGCCGATTCCAGGTGACGGCACTGAACATGAACAGATGCGCACGGGTCGGAACCACGACCAGGGGCGGGAGCGCGCCTCCCACGGACCAGTCAGGCGCATGTGCCGGCTCGTGTGCCCGCCGTGGCGGCATCACGTGCGCTTCACGTACGTGGCCAGTTCCGATGCAATCGGATGGCCGTTCGAGTCAGCAAACTCCGTCTCGACCGCGACGACAAAAAATGGTCCACTCTTGCCACTCTTGACCGTGACATCACGGAGCACGGTCGTCACGGTCACCACCTCTCCCGCGCGAACGAGGCGGTGAACGCGGTACTCGCTCCCGCCGCCGACCGTCCGCTCAGCGGGGAGCGGCACGGCCAATTCCGCCGGAGATCCATCGGCGGGAAGTTGGTCGAGTGGAAGGTCTTCAAAGGTCATCACCTGGCAGAAGAGCGGAGGCGCGACGATGGTCTCGTAGCCGGCGGCATGCGCGGCGGCCTCATCAAAGTGGACCGGGTTGGGCTCGCCGATCGCCTGCGCGAATCGCTTGATGTCCCTGGCGGTGACTTCGAACCGGCGGGTGGACCGGCGTCCGATGAGCGCTCGCGCTGCACTCGGCACCGGATCGGGGACGCCCTCAGGGTCCAGACCGGACACTGGCCACTCCTTCCTCACGGTAGCGGTAGTATTCGACGCCGAGGTCCTGGAAGCCGGGCGTGTCGGTGCCGCCAACCCGATCGATGGCGAAGGCGGCATCATCGCGCGGTTGGATTCCACCGACCGACCCATCATGCATCGCCGCATACTCCGCCGGGCCCAGGTCGCACGGATCACACAGCGCCGCCCGCATCCCCGACTTCGCGGCGGCCCCCCGCCATCCCGTGACCACAGAGGCAGCAAGCACTTCAGAGGCGTCACCGCTGCCATATCCGACGAGGAGAATGTCCTTGCCGTCAAGGTCAGCGTCCAGCTCGCTCGCCTCCTCGAGCCCAGCCGCCAGCCAAGCGGGGAGGGCAGCAGAATAGAGGTTTCCGAGTTCCCGCATGACCCCTGAGCCCAGGCTCATCTTCCCGGTGACGACGGAACGGTAGGCAGGGGTCGACCTGAAGCTTTTCGCCGCCCGGGCGGCCAGGGGAAATGGCTCGTCAATCAGCGCACCCTCGAGTGCCCGGCCCACGAGGTCGGGGGAGTCCCCCATCTCGTCCAGCAGGGCCTGGAAGTCCACGTCGGCGGCCGCGGCATACCCAGCGAGTTCGGCTTGCCCGGCGGTCCCATCGGCCGCGAGTGCGAAGAGGTATCCAAGGGTCCAGGCGGCGACGGGCATGCGATCGTACGGTCGGTGCATGAAGACCGCCCCAAGCTCACGAAGGTATGCGGCCCGCCCACCGGATCGCCGGGAAAAGAACGCCTCCAGCGATGCGATCGTCTCGTCTGTGTAACACGCCGTAGAATACTTCCCATTGAAGACCGGGAAATCACGCAGTCGATGCCCGGGCAGCCCGCCCTGGCCACGGTAGCGGCTGAATGGCTTTCGGAAATCCAGCGCCCTGTACCTTGAGGCGCTTGCGGAGCACAACAGGTCGATCGCAAGCAGCTTCGGGTCGCTTTCCAGGAGCATCGCGACCGCCCCCGCCCCTTGCGTCGGCTCACCCGAACTTCCTCGCGCGTACTCGGCAATATCAGAGGCGATCACGATGGCCGACCGATCTACGCCATCCACCTGGAGATATCGCAGGGCCCCCTTGATCCCGTATATCCCACCGATGCATGCCTGCTTGATCTCGGGCGCCTCGAGGTCCCGCGCCAAGGGTGGGAGGCCGCGGGCGGACAGCGCTGCGTCGATCAACCCGCGCACCACGATCGCTCCGGAGGTGGCGTTGTCGGTACTCGACTCGGTGCCGAGGGCCAGGTAGCCCACCCGCTGGGGGTCGATCTCGTGCACGAGGATCAGCCGAAGGGCGGCCTCCGCAGCCATGGTATAGACATTCTGGTGCGGTCCCGCCATGCGGAAGCTGTCACCAATCACCGCCTGCGTCTTCTCCCAGGAATTGCCCGTCCACCCGCACCAGTCCTCAAGCCGGACCCGATACGAAGGGACATACGCTGCGAACCCGCTGATGCCAGGAATGCCTGCCGTCATTGTGCCTCCGCCCGAACCGGCGCCTGCCCGCGCGACCGCCTGAACCGCCCAGACCCTCCGGCCACCATGTCGTACACCCTGTAGAGGAGCCTCAGCCGCCGGGCTCTGAGCACCTGTAGCGTGATGAGCGGCACTTCGGTCGTGTTGAAGTCCTGCTTGTACTGGCGGAACCTGCCCTCTCCAGCAAGGAGGTCGAAACGCCTCACGCCCTCGTGGCACGCCACTTCCATGCAATAGCCAAAATGAAGGTACCCGGGCGACAAGCCAGTCGAGCGCTCTGGATCAAATCCCGACTGCAGGTTGTACTCAGTGTCCCCCAGACGGACGTTGTACATGACCGCGATCGGCGTCCCGGCAGAATACAGAGTACTCAGGCGCAGGGCGCCCCGCTTCAGCAGCACGGGGGCGAGCGCGAAGTGGAATGCACGGGCGGTACCGACATACTGCGGCGAGTTCCAGCGACGCATATGGAATGCGTCGATCTGGTCAAACACCCCGCAGGCGTCATCCGGGCCGGCCACGACGAGCGCGGGGTCGACGAGCTTGCTCCGCTGGTTCCAGAGCTTTCGGCGCATGCTGCCCGACACGAGCCCGAGATAACTCGCAAAATCCGTTGGCAATTCCACCACGTGGGCCTCGAGAGGATCGACCTCCCGAATCAGGCACCCCTGGGCGAAGTGGCGACGGACCATCCGCGCAGCGACACCGGCGGCCGGTGTATTTCCCACCACCAGCCCTTCCCACCGCGTGTCGGCAAGCAGGTGCTTCGCGATCGCCGATATCACGTCGTCGACCCGACTTCGATCTGCAATGATATCAAGGTACTCAGAGAAGACGCCCCGGCCATCGCGAAAGGTGGACCCGATGGCCTCCAGCCGGCTGGCGCGCAGCCCACCGCGATGGGTGGCGGTATGGAGATAGAACGGGGCCAAGCCAACCAGGTCGGCCCCGGCGTAGCAGGCGACAATGGCAAGCTCGCCACCCATGACGTCTCTGTGGTGTTTCCACCACAACCACTGCCAGTCCCACGCCATAAAGAGCGGGTCGGCAGTGGATCGCGCCCGCAGCCCGTCCCAGGCGGCCTGGGAGGTGGCGAACTCCTCTTCGCTCCAGTACCGGACCAGGTCGACCGGCCTGCCGAAGCTCGGCTCCGGGGCGCTCACTTCTCGGCCATTCTCCAGCGCGGCATGGCGCGCAGAGGGACAGGCCAAAGCCCGGCGAATGCAATGCGATCAGCCGTCCGCATCGTCAACGACCTCCGGTCGGGTTACCATATAGGACGAAAGTCCTGTGAAGAGCATCGTCCATGCCAGTCGAGCCCGAGGAGCGGTACACGACGTGCGCTTGGCATGGATGCCGCCCCTGCTGGTTCGAGCCGGCCCCCTGCCGGCGACCGCCCCGTGCAAGAAATTGCACGATAACCCTGCTGTCCCGTGTCCGCGCCTGGCAAGCCGCAGACCCCACCGTGGAGCACCTGATGAGATCGGCTCCGCTCCTGATGCTCGCCCTTGCCGCAGTCGGCTGCGCGATCGCCCTCATGGCAGCGGCCGCCTTTCCTGCCTTGGCGGCGATTTCGAGCCGCGCGCCAGCACTCATCGAGGTCGAGGGTTCCGAGACCGTTGCCGTTGGGCCTGGGCTGATCCGGTATCATCGCGCGGGCGACTCCGGCAACACCATGCTCTTCCTACATGGATTCAACAACCAACTCGCCGTATGGGACGCATCGTGGTCCCAAGTGGCCCGATGCGGCCAAGCCGTGCGGATCGATATCCCCGGATACGGGGGATCGACCTGGCCCACTGAGAGTTTTGCCCTTCCGGAGCAAGCGGCCAGGATCATTGCGTTCCTGGACTCCCAGCGCATCGCTCAAGTGACCTTGGTCGGAGGATCCATGGGCGGATCGCTGGCGGCATGGATCGCGGCGAAGTATCCTGACCGTGTCCGAGCGCTGATGCTCATGGCGCCGTCAGGGTACCCCGGCGCCCTCACCTACGGTGGTCGCTACCGGTTCTTGTACCGGAAAGGGGTGGCGAACGACATCGCGACTCGCATCGCGTCGAGCGGGATCTACCGCCGACTCTATCCGACGAGCACGGCACTACAGGCGCTGACGGTGACGGCATCGTACGGTGCCCCCTGGGCGGCCGCACTCCCCGCGATCCGGGCCCCGACGCTCGTCGTGTGGTCTCGCGGAGACCCGGCGGTCCCCTTCGAGTACGCCGACTCGGTGACTCGGGCCATTCCGGGAGCCGTGCTGCTGCCGGTGTCTGCCGACGTCGGGCATGGCCTCAACGAGCGCCGCGCCGAGTTGGCCGGAGACTTGGCCTGTCGCCTGAACCGGGGTGCGTCGCCTGCGGAAGCTGTCGAGGCGCTGCGACCGCTACTTGCACGCGACGGCGACCTCTGAGCTCGATGCCCTGATTCCTGGAAGGCGGACACGGCACCATGGACCTACGAAGCATCTTTCGCAATTTCGAGGACGAAGCCAGCCGGGTCGGATTCGGCAATGCGGCATGGCAGTTTCTCTACGACCTCGCCAACCGACTCCTCCACATCCGGCGCTTCGATGTCATTCGCTTGACCCGAGAACACTTGCTGCCACTCGATCCTGGCAAGTACACCAAGCACGGATCCCGCCTCGCAACCGAGGAAGACCTCCTGTGGATGAAGCAGGAAGGAAGCTGGCAAATCAGTGACGAGTTGATGCACGGATTTCGAAACGGCGACGCCTGCCTTCTGAGCACCATTGACGGCAAGATCGCCGGGTATACCTGGGTGCATACGCTCGGCCGACCCCTCCTCATTCCCGGGCTCCGGATCAGCATCCCGCCCCAATACGCATATAACTTCGCGGGGTTCACTCCGCCAGAGTACCGAGGGTATGGCCTGCAGCCGTTTCGACACCACGAGGTCCTGAACCGACCCGAGTGGCGCGACAAGGTGGGAATGATCGGCTACGTCGACGTCACGAATTTCAGTTCCAAGAAGGGGCAGTCCAAGAGCGGCTACCAGCGGGTGGGTCGCCTCACCCTCATCGGGTCGAAGCACCGCTTCGTGGTGCTCGTCTCACCTGAACTCAAGCGAATGGGAATTGCGAGACTGCCAGCGACACCCTGACAAGAGACGAGGCCCCACCGTCCGGTCGGACGGTGGGGCCTTGCACCTCCCCCAGGAGCGTCCCTCCGGTCTCACACCCGCGCGTTCGCCACCGCGCGCACGACGTCGCTCTGCGAGATCACGCCGAGCAACTCTCCGTCCTTCTCCACGAAGAGCCGGTGTACGTTGGCGTACAGCATCTGCTGTGCCGCCTGCTTCACCTCGGCCTGGGGCTCGATGGTCATCGGCTTCGGCGTCATCAGGTCCCGCACCAGCATGTCCTCGAACATCGCGCCCGGCTCCGTGTCCGGCGTCCGCTCCGCCAGCGCGGTCAGGATGTCGCTCGTGGAGAGAACGCCCACCAGATGCATGTTGGCGTCGACCACCGGGAGCCCCGTCACGTGGGCGTCGGCCAGGGAGATGATCGCTTCGGAAACCAGGCTGTCGCTGGGGATCGTCACCAGGTTCGACTGCATCAGTTCGCTGACCCGCATCGGTTCCTCCCTGCTAGAGACACCCCCAACCTACGCCCCAACCCATCACACACCCGTGAACCAGCGGTGAGCCGGGCTTCACGCTACCCTCACCATCCCTTTACCGGCCGCGCCCAGATTCCCCACCATGCGTACCCGCCCCCGCCCGACCCCTGAGTTCCTCCGGGAGTTCCCCTGGCTGGCTCCTGAACCCGAGTCCGCCGACCGGGAATCTCCACGTTCCCTCCCCAAGGCCCTGATCCGCTCCCCCCGTCGCTGGCCACGGAAGCGGAATCCCGGGAATCAGACCTCCACGCCGGGCGGGTGAAGCGCCAGCACCGGCACGTCGGCCCCCCGCACCACCTTGTCCGTGACACTCCCCAGCACGAGCCGCCTGACCCCCGACGCCCCCCGCGTGGCCATCGCGATGCAATCGGTCGCCTCGGGCCGGCCCTGGTCGAGAATGGCCTGCGCCGGGCTGTCCGAGACCACCACCGTGGTGCTCACCCGGCACCCCCTGCGCTCCAGCTGGTCGGCCACCTCGTCCAGATAGACCGCCGCCGCACCCCGACCCTCCGCGAGCCCGTTCTCCGCCGGCGGCACCACCCGCACCAGCGCGATCTCCGCGGTCGGCGGCGGGCAGAGCAGGAGCGCCGGCTCGATGACCGCCTCCGCCCGCTCCGACCCGTCCAGCGGAATCAGCATCCGGCGGAACGCCATCCGGCTGTCGTGCACCTGCGTCTCCTGGTGCCTGAGCAGCAGCAGCGGCACGTCGAGGTGCCGGAGCAGGTGGTCGGCCACGCTCCCGAGCCAGAAGCGGCTCACCACGCCTCGGCCGTGCGTGGTCATCACGACGAGCCCCGCCCCGACCTGCCGCACATAGGCCCCGATCGTCTCGGCGACTGGGCCATCCAGGATGGCGGTCTCGACCTGGATGCCATACGCCGAATGCATGCGTTCGGCGATCTGCTCGAGGTACCGCTCCTCCCCTTCCCTGGCGAGACGGTCGAGTTCGTCGATGGCGGTGGCCATTGCGGCGGAGTCCGCGTTCGGGGCCACCGGGTGATGCACCAGCACCATGTGGAGGACCGCACCGGTGCGCCGCGAGGTGGCGCACGCCGCACGCAGCGATTCCTCCGCGAGCCGAGATCCGTCGAGGGGGGTCAGAATGGCGCGCACGAGCACTCCTCCTCAGCCAGACAGGGAGAGGGACTCTGCAACGTGCGCCGACGTGTGTGAAGGAAGATTGAAACCAGATGGAACGGGCCTTCCGGCCCGGGGTCAGGCGAGGACTTCGCGCATGTCCGCGACGAAGGAATCCACGTCCTGCTCCGTCGTGTCGAACGAGCACATCCAGCGTACCTCGGCCCTCGGCTCGTCCCACACGTAGAAGAACCGCCTCTCCTGCAGCGCTGCGATGCGCTCCCTCGGCAGGACGGCGAAGACGGCGTTGGCGTCCACCGGCTGCGTGATGCTGACGCCGGGCACCGTGGCGGCCCCCTCGGCCAGACGCCGGGCCATCCGGTTCGCGTGCAGCGCGTTCCTGCGCCAGAGCCCGTCCCGGAACAGCGCCTCGAACTGCGCCGCCATGAATCGCATCTTGGACGGGAGCTGCATCGCCTGCTTCCGCCCGAACCGGACCCCCATCTCCCTTGCCGGGTCAAAGAAGACCACCGCCTCCGCGGCAAGGGCGCCGTTCTTGGTCCCCCCGAACGACAGCACGTCCACGCCCACATCGGCAGTCAGCGCCCGGAGCGGCAGGTCGAGCGCTGCGGCGGCGTTGGCTAGCCGGGCGCCGTCCATATGGAGCAACAGCCCGTGCTCCCGCGCCACCGCCGAGAGCGCCCGGAGTTCCTCCGGGCGATACACCGTGCCGTACTCGGTGCTCTGGCTGATGGAGATGACGCGGGGCAGGACGTGGTGCGCCGCATGGTCCACCCCGACGGCGGTGACCGTCGCCCGGATGGCTTCCGGCCGGAGCTTGCCATCGGGCGTGGCCAGCGGGACGAGCTTGCAGCCGAGGAAGCGCTCGGGAGCGCCGCACTCGTCCACGTTGATGTGGGCGGTGGCGGCGCAGAGGACCGACTCCCACGGGTGCAGGAGCGACCCGAGCGCCACCACGTTGGCCCCGGTGCCGCCGTGCACCAGGGATATATCCGACGACTCGCCGAATTCCCTCTTGAACAGCGCACGCGCCGCCGCGGTCCAACGGTCGGCCCCGTAGGCGAGGGCGTGCCCTTCGTTGGCGGCCACGACGGCCGCCAGCACGTCTGGATGGACGCCGGCGGCGTTGTCGCTGGCGAAATGCCGGGCCGGCGACGTCACGCCACGCTCAGTGCGTGCGCGCCGGGCCCGCCGGGGCGGGGGTCGCGTCGGGCCAGCTGTTGTCCGACGGGTTGCGGTCGGGGAAGCGCCGCTGCGGGTCGAGGACCAGCTTCTCGATCTTCCGCTTGCCGAAGTCGAGTTCCACGACGTACACGCGGCTCCCGCTGAACCAGACGTCCGCCGGCTCGGTGACCGTGGCGACGTTCCCCTCGATGACGGCGCCCTTCATCGGCTTGAGGTCTGGGCCGTCGGCGGCGAACTCCACCCGCAGAACGATGGGCGACGGCATCTCACCGTCCTGCCGGATGGTCACGTACGTCTTGTCGCCCCGCGTCGTGACCGACTTGATGGCGCCGTCGGACGATTCGGTGGTGAAGAGCCAGTAGTACCAGAACCAGCCGAGGTCCTGACCGAGCTCGCGGTTCATGGCGAACATGAAGTCCCACGGCGAAGGATGCTTGAAGCGCCAGGTCCGGGCGTAGTTGGACATCGCCCGCGTGACGGCGGAGTCGCCCACGATGGCGCCCAGCATCGAGAGCATCATCGGCGCCTTCATGTACGTGGTGAAGCCATACATCGGGCCGTCGTAGTTGGCGTCGGTCATCATGTTGGTCTCGGTCTCGTTGCCCGAGATGCTGCCGTAGCGCTGGCCGACGCCGTCGAGGTTGGCGGGCTTCGCCTGGAACGCCGCACCGGAGAGGATGTTCATGTAGCTGTTGAACCCCTCGTCCATCCACCCGTACCAGGTCTCGTTGACGCCCACCATCATCGGCCACCACTGGTGCCCGATCTCGTGGTCGGTGACGCCGAAGCCGGGGCCGCTCATGGTCAGCATCGGGTATTCCATGCCGCCCTCGGGGCCGTCCACCTGGGTGAAGACCGGCCAGGCGTACGGCATCCAGAGCTTCGAGTAGAACTCGAGCGCGTGCCGGGCCATGGCGCCGGTCTGCTTGAACCGGGTGTTTTCGGGGAGATAGAGCAGGTGGATCGGGATGACGCCCTTGTCAGGAATGGTGGCGCGGGTGGCGTCCCAGACGAACTCGTTCGAGGCGGCCCAGGCGAAGTCCGCCACGCTGTCCGCGGTGAAGTGCCAGACCAGGCGCGAGCCGGCCACGGTCGCGCTTCCGGCGCCCCGCTCCGTCGGGCCGACGATGACGATCTGGCTGTCGCTCGCGGTGACGGTGGCGAGCCGGTCGATGACCGTCGGGGTCAGGACTTCCGCCGGATTCACGAGCACGCCGGTGGCGCCGACCAGCCAGCCCGCCGGCACGTCGATGCGGACGTCGAACGACCCGAAATTGTTGTAGAACTCCGAGTTCCCCATGTACGGGTCCTGGTCCCAGCCGCGGAGGTCGTCGTAGTTCGCCACGCGCGGATACCACTGGGCCAGCTGGAAGAGCCGGTTGGTCCAGGCGCCCATCCGGTCGCCGCGCTGTCCCTCCGGAATCACCGGCACCTTGAACGCCCAGCTCGTCTCGAGCGTCCCGGTGCCACCCGCGGGGATCGGGGTGTCGAGCTTGACCCGAATCAGCGTCGTGGTGCTCCAGCGCTCCCGGAGGCTGTCCACGTTGATCTCGCGCCCGTTGGCGCGCATCCGGCTCACGGTGACGCCGCCGGTAATGGCGGCGCTCGGGCTGGACCGTGCGGTATTGGGAGCGAAGAGGTTCTGGTCCAGCCGGATGGCCAGCTCCTTCAGCGCCGAATCGCTCGGATTGGTGATCGTCACCGTCTCGCGGCCGGAGACGGTCCCCGTCACCGGGTCGAGCCGGGTGTCGATCGAGTAGTCGGTCCGGAGCTGCCAGTACCTGGCGCCGGGGCGGCCCGTCGAGTCGCGGGTGCCCGCCTCGAGGCCGCGCTGGAACGAGCGGGTGACCGGGACGGTCCGGCGGACGGCGCGCTGCGGGAGCTGGGCGGCAAGCGGCGCGGCGACGGTCAGCGCGGCGAGGAGGAGCACGGGGGTACGCATTGGCAGCTCGGCACAAAGAGGGAAAGTCGGGGGTATTTGGAAGGTAGGCGCGTGCGGCAGGGAATGGTACGTCTGCGGGGGTGGCGTTCAGCGGGCGGGGAAGGCCCCCCGTACCCCCTTCCGGCGGCGGCCGGGCCAGATCCACTGCGGGGTGGACCAGGCACGCGGGGAGAGGCGAACCGGCACCGTGGCGCGGGGCCGGCGCGTGACGGGGCGGCGACACATCGGCTACCGGTCCCGGAGCAGGGTCCGCATCCTGATGGCGAGCGCCTCGATTTCCCGAATGCTGGTGAGCGTTTCTGGATCGAGCTTCGATTCGTTGAGCAGGAGGAGCTGGGCCTCCGCGAGGAGTGCGGAGAGGGGGTTGGCAAGGTCGTGCCGCAGGCGGCTGAACTGGTCGGTTTCGGCCATGCTATTCCAGTGAGCGATAGAGGTCGCGGAAGTGATGCTCACGGAGCGACTGCACCGATTCCCAGAGATCCTGCTCCCGCGCGCCGCAGAAGATTTCGAATGTTTCACGGGGGACGTCGGCGTCGGCCGCCTGGAACTGCAGCTTGCCGCGCCAGACGCGCTGGTCGTCGAGCCGCAGGATGAGGCGGACCGCGAGGGTCTGTCCGGCGTATGTCATGTTGGGGAGATCGAGCAGGACCGGCTCGCGGGAATCCCGGGCCAGGGTGGTGCGGAGCGTTTGTGCTGGCATGTCGGAGCCTCCCCAGAAGCCGCGGGCGAGCGGCCTACCGTCCGGTGCAACTGTGCTAAAGATATGGGATTGTGGGAATTACGCAATAGTCCCAAAGTACTTTGGGAGGCTGGGCAGGGGGGCAGCGGGGCAGGCCGGGCAGGCAGTGGCTGCGGCGCCCCGGCTGCCACCCTGCCGCCCTGCCGCCCTGCCCCGCCACAGCCTTGACGCATCCCGGGCGAGCCTCTACGTTTGGGGTACCTCTACGGCTGTGAAGTCCACTCCCCAAGCGCAACGAGTTCGTCGCCCCCGCCCGTGCGGGGCACTCCCCATAGACGGTCAATACCCGATCACCACTCTGGATTCTTCCATCCCGCTTTACCCTGCCACCGGCCCCCATCGGGCCGGGCGCCCCCTTTCGGAGTTCTCTCCGTGGATATCGCCGAGCTGAAACAGAAGTCCGTCGCCGAGCTGCACACGCTCGCCGAGCAGCTCAACCTCACGAACTACTCCGGGCTGCGGAAGCAGGACCTCATCTTCCGGATCGAGCAGTCGCTGCTCGACTCGGACACGGTCATCCGGGGCGAGGGCGTGCTCGAGATCCTTCCCGAGGGGTACGGCTTCCTGCGCAGCCAGGACTGGAACTACCTGTACGGCCCCGACGACATCTACGTCTCCCCGAGCCAGATCAAGCGGTTCGACCTGCGCACCGGCGACACCGTCATGGGCCAGGTGCGCCCGCCGAAGGAGGGGGAGCGGTACCTCGCGCTGCTCAAGGTGGAGAGCGTCAACTTCGAGGAGCCGGAAAAGACCAAGCACCGGATCGCGTTCGACAACCTGCGGCCGCGGTATCCGGACAGCCGGATCCGGCTGGAGCAGAGCACCGGCGACCTCTCGATGCGGGTGGTGGACCTGCTCTCCCCGATCGGCAAGGGGCAGCGCGGGCTGATCGTCGCCCCGCCGAAGGCCGGCAAGACGATCCTCCTGCAGAAGCTCGCCAACGCCATCAGCGAGAACCACCCCGAGGTGGTGCTCATCGTGCTGCTCATCGACGAGCGTCCCGAGGAAGTCACCGACATGGAGGAGAACGTCAAGGCGGAGGTCATCTCCTCCACCTTCGACGAGCCGGCCGACCGCCACGTGCAGGTGGCCGACATGGTCATCGAGAAGTCGAAGCGGCTGGTGGAGCACGGGCGGGACGTGGTCATCCTGCTCGACTCGATCACCCGCCTGGCGCGGGCCCACAACGTGGTGGTGCCGCACTCGGGCAAGATCCTCTCGGGCGGCGTGGACGCCAACGCCCTGCAGAAGCCGAAGCGCTTCTTCGGCGCCGCGCGGAACATCGACGGCGGCGGGTCGCTCACCATCATCGCCACGGCGCTGGTCGACACCGGCAGCCGGATGGACGAGGTGATCTTCGAGGAGTTCAAGGGCACCGGCAACATGGAACTGGTGCTCGACCGCCGCCTGGCCGACCGGCGCATCTACCCCGCCATCGACATCCAGAAGACCTCCACCCGCAAGGAAGAGCTCCTGATGGACAAGGACGAGCTCAACCGGGTGTACCTGCTGCGGAACTTCCTGGCCGACATGCCGCCGGTCGAGGCGCTGGAATTCCTGCTGGAGCGGATGAAGCGCACCAAGACGAACAAGGAGTTCTTCGCCACGATGGCGCAGTAGGGGCGCACGCCGTGCGCCCAACCGCGCCATCCCGACCGGCGACGCATGACCGCCATCCCCCGCGTCGGTCGCATCCTGGCGTTGGACTGGGGCGAAATCCGCTTCGGCGTGGCCCGGTCCGACGAGGGCCAGATCCTCGCCTCGCCGCTCACCACGCTGAGCCGGCGCGCGGGCAAGCGCTTCCCGATGCCGCAGTTCCTCGCCCTGCTCGACGCCGACCCCGTGGTCGGCATCGTCGTCGGCCTCCCCATCTCCCTCGAAGGCAAGGAAACCCCGTCCAGCGCCGCGGCGCGCGCGCTCGCGGCGGACGTCGGCCGGCGCACCGGGCTCCCGGTGGAAATGGCCGACGAGCGGTTCACCACCGCGCTCGCCCTGGACGCGGTGCGGGAGATGGGCGGCCGCACTCGCGGCCGCAAGAAAGACGTGGACGCGCTCGCGGCCACGGTACTCCTGCAGCAGTATCTCGACTACCGCAGGGCCGGCGCCTGATGCGCGCGCGCCTGGCGCTCGCGCTGGCGGCGACGCTCGCCGCCTGCGGCGGCCCCGCCCCCGACGCGCCGCTCGAGCAGGTCACGATCCCCCCCGGAGCCAGCCTCCGCGCCATCAGCGAATCGCTCGCCGTCCACCAGGTCCTCGAGCATCCGACGTGGTTCCGGATCCTGGCCCGCCTCAAGGGCGCCGACCGGAGCGCGCAGGCCGGCATTTACGAACTGCGGCACGGCGAGACGGCGAGCACCCTGCTCCGCATCCTGACGGAGGGCCGCGGCAAGCTCGTGCGCTTCACGGCGCCCGAGGGGGAGACGCTCCGGGGCGTCGCGGAGCTCGCCGAGGCGCAGCTCGGCATCTCCGCCGACAGCTTCCTCGCCGCGACGCGGGACACCGCGCGGCTCCGTGCGGCGGGCGCCGAGGGGCCGTCGTACGAGGGATGGCTGCACCCCGACACCTACCTGGTGCCGCTCACGATCGTGCCGGAGGACCTGGTGGACCTGATGGTGCGGCAGGCGGTGTCGCTCTGGACCCCGGAGCGCGAGGCGCGGCGGGACTCGATGAAGCTGACCCGGCTCGAGGTGCTGACGCTGGCGTCGATCGTGGAGGGAGAGGCGCTGGTGGACGACGAGCGCCCGGTGATCGCGGGAGTGTACCTCAACCGGCTCCGGCTCCGGATGGCGCTCCAGGCGGACCCGACGGTGCAGTACGGCATGGAGCTGGCCACCGGCACGCGGAAGAGCCGGCTGCTGACCAAGGACTACAAGTTTCCGTCGCCCTACAACACCTACCTGAACCCGGGGCTACCGCCGGGCCCGATCAACTCACCGGGCACGGCCAGCATCGACGCGGTGCTGAACCCGGCGAGCGTGCCCTACCTCTTCTTCGTGGCCGGCCCCGACCGCCGGCACGTCTTCAGCCGCACCTACCGGGAACACCTCACCGCCATCCGGAGGGTGCGCGAAGGGGTGCTGCCGCCGCCGGAGATGAATTAGGCGGAACAGACGTTCGGTGTTGCGCAAAACCTACACTCTGTTTCCCAGACGGCAAGACAGAATTTGTTCCCACCAGCATCACCTCCAAGCCATTCATTACCATATATTTACCCCATATATCTGGTTGTATTGACTGGCCTGAAAGATGCGTTCTGCTTGTCGGCGACGCGCCCGGCTCCCAACCTGGGGCCGTGGGGAAATCGCGCAAATGCCCGCTGCCGATCTCTGGATTTCAGGTTTACGGAGGGCCGGCTTGGCAAGTAGGCGGTGTTCGCAGAGAGTATCAGGCCCATTGTTGCCCTCACGTCGGCTTCGCTGCTGCGCTGAAAGGACGGGATTAGGTGAGCGTTGAAGATCAGGCGCTGCGGGGCTCCGACTTCATGCATTCCCTCGCAGCCGCAGTCGCGAGGCTCAGAGAGGACGCACACTTCAGCGCCGACAAGCCCGACGAGACCCCGGAGTCGACCGCCCGGGCGCTCTGGCTGGCCGCCGCCGGCGTGCCTCGCGCGGTGAGTCGAAGCAGCGCCGCCCTCCCGGCGCTCACGCCGTCGCAGACCGATTCCTTCCAGCACCTCCTCGGCCGTCGCTTGGCGGGGGAACCGCTCGCATACCTCACTGGCCGTCAGGAGTTTCTGGGCCATGAGTTCCTCACCGCGCCAGGCGCCCTCATTCCACGACGGGAGACGGAACTCCTTGGGCATGCAGCGCTCGATCTAGCTCGCGAACGCGCCACCCTAGCGGGGCGAGCGAGGATCCTGGACCTCTGCACCGGCTCCGGAAACCTTGCCGTCGCCCTCGCCGTCGAGGAACCGCGAGCCACCGTTTGGGGCACCGACCTCGAGGCCGATGCGCTCGCCCTGGCCGCAAAAAACGTCGAGTTGCACGGCGTCGCTGATCGTGTCACACTGGGTCAAGGCGACTTGTTCGGGGCGCTTGCGGGCCTGAACCCATCACCGGAAGGGTTCGATGTTATCGTCTGTAATCCGCCGTATATCCCGTCGCACAAGGCGAAGGAGATGCCGGTCGAAGTGGGTGGCTTCGAGCCCACCGCCGCGTTCGACGGCGGCGACTTCGGGCTCTCTATCCTTTTCCGGCTGGTCGCCGAGGCACCGGAATTTCTCGCCCCGGGCGGCTGGCTTTGTTTTGAACTCGGCGCTGCCCAGGGTCCGCTGCTCGAGCGCCGACTGGCGGGCCGGCGGGCATTCAGCGAGGTCCGTGCGGTCCGCGATCGCCTCGGCATTGTCCGGGCGCTGACGGCGCGTTGCGACCTGCCCGAGCCCGAGGGGCGTCGACATGAGCACTGACCGACAGCGCCGTCGGCGCCATGGTGGTCAGGCCGCCCTGTGCTGCGTCTGGTTGATTGCGTCGTGTGGAGGATCGCCGATGAGGATTCCCGAGGGGCCCGAGGTCCCGCAACCTTCCTTTTCCGAGGTGAGCGACTCCCAGTGGCGCGCGCTCGCGACGAAGCAGATCTTTTTCGGCCATCAGTCAGTTGGTGCCAATATCATCGACGGCGTCCAGCATGTCCTGGCTGACCACCCGGAGATTCCGCTCCAGGTATTTGCGGCCTCTCCGGTCGATTCCAGCAGTCCACCCGGCCTCTACCACGCTCACATCGGGTACAATGGCGACCCCGCTTCGAAAGTCTCTGCCTTCAGCAACGCGGTGATAGGCGGGACGCCCTCCGTGGCGCTGCTGAAGTTCTGCTACGTGGACGTGGAAGGCGGCCGGAACCCTGATTCGCTCTTCGCGGAATACCAGGCAGATATCGCGTTGCTCAAGACGATCGTGCCGGGCCTGACCGTCGTCCACGTCACCATGCCGTTGACCCGGAAGGGCGGATACCGTAGCACACTCATGGCCAGGCTCCGGGGTCAGCCGACCACCGATGACCTGAACGTGATCCGAAACCGGTACAACGCGTTACTGCGGCAGTCGTATGCCGGGAAGGAGCCGGTCTTCGATCTGGCACGCATCGAGTCCACCCACGCGGACGGATCGCGCTCCTTTGTCACGCACGACGGGGATACGGTCTACACCCTCGCCCCCGAAATGACCGACCGACGGGGGGCACCTCAACGCCTCGGGGCAGCGCGCCGCCGCCGAGGCTTCCTCGCGGTGCTTGGCGACACTCAAGGAGCCCGCCACGTGGTTCGCCCTGACGACGCATCCCAGTTCCACGCTGCCCCCGAGTTCGCGCCCAACGCGGCGTGGCTGCTCTGGCACGCCGCGGCCGCGCGCGGCCCCCATACGGCCCTGCTCGACGGCACCCGTGACGACGTCGTACGCCGAGCTTCTCGGACAAGCGGCTGGCGGTGGCAATTCGCCTTCGCTCCTCGGGCGTCGAACCAGGTGACCGGGTCGGCATTCTGCTGCACCGCGGCGCGGAAGCGACCGCCGCCTTCTTCGGAATCCTGGCGGTTGGCGGGATCGCGATCAACGTCAACGAGTCGCTGCGGACGCGCCAGGTGGAGCACGTGCTGGGGCATTCGGGGGCCCGGGTACTCCTGACCAATGCCGAGATGCTCGGCTGGCTCGGCCGGCCCCTGGACACGCCCGCGCAGACCGTCCTGCTCGACGAACCGCTCGCGCCGGCCGCGTTCACGCCGGTCGCGCGCGTCGGGCAGGACCCGGCCAACATCATCTACACCTCCGGCTCGACCGGGCTGCCGAAGGGCGTGCTCATTTCGCACGGCAACCTCTGGGCCGGCGCCTAGTCGGTGGCGACGTACACCGGGCTGACGCCCGACGACCGCATCGCGAGCCTGCTTCCGTTCAGCTTCGACTACGGATTCAACCAGCTGCTCACCACCCTGCTCGTCGGCGCCACGCTCGTCATCGAGCGCTCGCCGCTCGCGGCGACGGTCGCGCGGACGCTGCGGGAAGCGGCAGTCACGGTGCTGCCGTGCGTGCCGCCGCTCTGGCTGCAGCTGCTCGGCACGCCGTCCTTCCGCGCCACGCTGCCGGCCCTGCGCGTCATGACCAACACCGGGGGGCGGGTGCCCGCCGAGGCGGTGCGCGCGCTGCGCGAGGCGCACCCGCAGGCCCGGCTGTTCCTCATGTACGGCCTGACGGAGGCGTTCCGGAGCACCTACCTCCCGCCCGAAGAGGTGGATCGGCGGCCCGATTCGATCGGGCGCGCGATTCCCGGCGCGGAGATCATGGTGCTGACGGCCGACCAGCGCGAAGCCGAGCCCGGCGAGGAGGGTGAACTGGTGCACCGCGGCCCCACGGTCGCCCTCGGATACTGGAACGACCCCGAGGCCACGGCGAAGGTCTACCGGCCAAATCCCCTGCGGCCGGCCGGCACGCCGGACGTGGAGCGGGTCGTGTATTCGGGGGACATCGTCCGGCGCGACGCGGACGGCTTTCTGTATTACGTCGGTCGCCACGACCGGATCATCAAGACGATGGGGTACCGCGTCAGCCCGGACGAGGTCGCGAGCGTCATCTATGCCTCGAAGCAGATCCTCGAGGCGGTCATCACCACCGAACCCGACGATGCGCGCGGCAACCGGATCATCGCCCATGTCGTGCTCGCCGAGGAGGGGACGCTGGACGCGCTCAAGCTGTATGTCGGCACCGAGCTCCCGCGCTACATGCAGCCCGCGCGCATCGAGACGCACGCCACCCTGCCGCGCACCTCGAGCGGCAAGCACGACACGAAGGCACTGGCCACCGGGAGCGGCGCATGAGCACCCCGATCCCCGACGTCCTCCGCATCGACGCGGCGGCCACGACCCAGCGCATCGCCGACGCGATGCGGCAGCAGCTGGGCGAGACCCTCCGGCGCCGCGGATTCGTGGTGGCCATCAGCGGCGGGGTCGACAGCTCGGTCTGCGCCGGCCTGGCGGTCCGGGCCGTCGGCCCGAAGCACGTGTTCGGGATCTTCCTCCCGGAGCGCGATTCCGACCCGGAGAGCCGCGTGCTGTTCGAGGAAACGGTGCGCCGGCTCGGGATCCCGTACGCGGTCGAGGACATCTCGCCGATCCTGGATGCTGCCGGGTGCTACAAGCGCCGGGATGACGCGATCCGGAAGGTGGTGCCGGAATTCGGCGAGGGCTGGCGCTGCAAGCTGGTCATGCCGGGGACTCCGCTCGAGGCCGACCGGCTGCAGGTGACGCAGCTGGCGGTGCTTCCGCCGGGCGGCGCGCTCAGGACGGTCCGCCTGCCGGGGGCGGAGTACCGCGACATCGTGGCGGCGTCAAATTTCAAGCAGCGGGTCCGCACGATGCTGACCTACTACCACGCCGACCGGCTGCACTACGCCGTGCTCGGCACGCCGAACCGCCTGGAATACGACCAGGGGTTCTTCGTGAAGGGAGGCGACGGGCTCGCCGACCTGAAGCCGATCGCCCATCTCTACAAGACCCAGGTGTACCAGCTGGCCGAATACCTGGGCGTGTCCGCCCACGTGATCGCCCGGATGCCCACCACCGACACCTACTCGCTGCCCCAGAGCCAGGAAGAGTTCTACTTCGCCCTGCCGGTGCGCCAAATGGACCTGGTCCTGTACGCCGCCAACGCGGGGTGGTCGGTCGACCGCGCCGCCTCCGAGTTCGGCCTCACGGCGGAGCAGGTCGGGCGCGCGTTCCGGGACATCGAGCAGAAGCGCTCGACCACGCGGTACCTCCACCGGCCGCCGTTGCTCGTCGAGCCCGTGCCGCAAGATCACGACCTCCCCCCTGGACGACTGATGTGCGGCATCGTCGGCCTCGCGAGGCGCGAGCCGCAGGGGGTGGGTACCGACGTCCTGCTCCGGATGATCGCGGCCGTGCGGCACCGCGGCCCCGACGGCTACGGGGTCTTCACGGGGCCGCAGGTCGGGCTCGGCCACGCCCGGCTGAGCATCATCGACGTGTCGGGCGGCGCCCAGCCGCTGACGAACGAAGACGGCCGCATCGCGATCACCTTCAACGGCGAGATCTTCAACTACATCGAGCTGCGCGAGGAACTGGTCGCGGCCGGGCACACCTTCCGGACCCGCAGCGACACCGAGGTCCTGGTCCACGGCGTACGAGCAGTGGGGCTCCGCCTTCCTCGATCGGCTGAATGGCCAGTTCGCGCTCGCCATCTACGACGGGCGCACCCGCAGCGTCTTCCTTGCCCGCGACCGCTTCGGCATCCGTCCGCTCTTCTACGCCATGCGCGACGGCGACCTCTGGTTCGCGTCCGAGGCGAAGGCGCTCTTCGCCGGCGGTGAGGTGGAGGCGGCGCCGGACCTCGCCGGGCTGGACGAGGTCTTCACCTTCTGGGCGGCGCGCGCGCCGCGCACCGTGTTCCGTGGCGTGAGCCAGCTGGAACCCGGGACGTTCGCCGTCTGGCAGGACGGCGCCCTGCGGGTGTCCCGCTACTACCAGCTGGAGTACCCGGAGGAGGGAGCCGAGCCGCGTGACGTGATCGCGCAACTCGACGCCCTGATGCGCAGCGGCGTGGACCTGCAGATGCGCTCCGACGTGCCGGTGGGCGGCTACCTCAGCGGCGGGCTGGATTCGAGCATCACCTGCGCCCTGGCGGCGGGGGGGTCGCCGTTCGCCCTGCGGACCTTTTCGGTGGCGTTCGACGATCCGCGGTTCGACGAAAGCGCCTTCCAGCGGCTCGTCGCGTCCGAGCTCAAGAGCGTGCACGCCGTCCAGACGATCTCGCAGTCGGAAATCGGCGAGGTCTTCCCCGACGTCATCTGGCACGCCGAGACGCCGATCGTCCGGACCGCCCCCGCGCCGATGTTCCTGCTGTCCCGCCTGACGGCGGCACAGGGCGTGAAGGTCGTGCTGACGGGGAGGGCTCGGATGAATTGTTCCTCGGGTACGACCTGTTCAAGGAAACCGTGGTCCGTCAGTTCTGCCTCCGGCACCCCGGCTCGGCATCGCGCCCGAGGCTGTTCGATCGGCTCTACCCGTATCTCCTCCAGGAGGGACACGGCGGGGGCGAGATGTGGCGCCGGTTCTTCCTGGAGGCGGGTCCCATCAGCGATCCGCTCTTTTCCCACCTGCCCCGGTTCGGGCTCACCAGCCGGATCAAGGACGCGTACGGCGAGGCCACTCGGGCGGCGCTGGCTGGGATGCGATGTCATGTCGGAGCTGCGCGACGCCCTCCCGCCGGGCTTTTCCTCATGGTCGGCGCTCAATCGGGCGGCCTATCTCGAAATGACCACCCTGCTCTCGGGCTATCTGTTCAGCTCGCAGGGCGAGCGGATGGGCATGGCGCACTCGGTGGAAGGCCGCTTTCCGTTCCTCGATCACCGCCTCTTCGAGTTCGCCGCGGCCCTCCCCACCCGGAGCAAGCTCCGGGGATTGCGGGAGAAGGACGTCCTCCGGCGGTGGGCGGCACCGATCTTGCCGGAAAGCGTCGGGAATCGACCGAAGCAGCCGTATCGAGCGCCGGACGCACCCGCCTTCTTCCATCCGGGGCAGCCGGGGTATGTCGATGAGCTGCTCGGCGAGGCCGAGGTGTCGCGGGTCGGGCTGTTCGACGCCCGGGCGGTAGCCGGGCTGGTGCGGCGTTGCCGCGCCGGTCGCGTCACTGGATTTCGGGAAAACCAGGCGCTGGTGGCGATCCTCTCGACGCAGCTGTGGCACAGTCAGTTCATCGGGCGGCGCCGGCACGCAGCCGCCTTGCCGCTCGGGGGCGCCGACGTTGTTCTGCGGGAATCGCCGTTCGGAATCGAGGCAGGTGTCAACTCAGGGAGTGGGCAATGACGGAAGCGGAAATCAGGGCGAAGGTGTGGACCTTCCTGTCGGAGAGCTTTCTCTACATGCGCCCCGACTTCCGGGTAGACCCCGACGAGTCGCTGTTGCGGGCAGGCGTCATCGACTCGCTAGGCGTCATGGAGGTGATCGGATTCGTTGAGGATCTGGCCGGCTTCCAGGTCGCGGAGGACGAGATCACCGAAGCGAATTTCGGCACCCTTAACTCCATCGCCCGGTACATCGTGTTGAAGACCGCGCAGAGCGCCGTCTAGCCTGTCGCTCCCGGATCAGCGTGCCGGGCGTACGCGCGCGCGGCACCTTCCACTTCTTCGCCTGACAGTATCCCCCGCACCACCGCCACCCCTGCGCCGCCCGCCGCCAAGGCCGGCGCCACATCCTCCGGCAACACCCCACCGATCGCCACGCACGCCACCCCGCGGGGCGCGAGCCGACAGACGGCCGCGAAGCCCTCGAGTCCGATCGCCGGGCCGGCGTCGGCCTTGGTGACCGTGCCACGGAGCGGGCCCACGCCCCAGTAGTCTGCGCCGGCCCCCTGCCCCGCTTCGGCCGCCGAGCCGACCGACGCACCGAGCAGAAACCCGTCGGGACGATCCGCCGCGCCACGGCGATCGGGATGTCGTCGGGGCCGAGGTGCGCGCCCGCGGCGCCGACGGCCAGCGCCACATCGAGCCGGTCGTTGATGAAGAGCGGCACGGTAAGCGCGGCGAGGAGCGCACGGGCCGTCGACGGCGAGCTCGCGGGCGCTGGCTCCTTGAGCCGCAGCTGAACGGCAGTGACACCGCCGCGTTCCGCCGCCAGGCAGAGTCGCCACGAGGTCTCGGCCGCCGATCAGGGCGTCGTCGGTGACCAGCACCAGTCGCAGGATTTCCGCTAGATTGTGCGTCATGACCGACCGAACCTACCGACCCGGGAGCCGCCGGTGAAGCCCGTGCGCGTCAGCGATCGGGGAGCGGCCCGCTGGACGCGGGGCCATCCCTGGATCTTTCGCAGCGACCTGATGGACGAGGTGGAGGCCGCCGGCGTCGTATCCGTGACCGACCCGCGGGGCCGCTTCCTTGGCCAGGCGCTGGCGTCGCCCCGCTCGGAGATCCGGCTCCGCCTGCTCGAGCGCACCGAGGCGCCGATCGACCGCGCCTGGTGGCGCAGCCGCATCGCCGCCGCGAATGCCCGACGCGCGGGCATCGACGCCAACGCGTATCGCGTCGTGCACGGCGAGGGCGACGGACTCCCCTCGCTCGTGGTGGACCGCTACGACCGCTGGATCGTGGCCCAGGTGCTCTCGGCCGGCCTCGAGACGATGCGGGACGACATCGTCGCCGCGCTCGTGGAGCTGTTCGAGCCGGAAGGCGTCCTGCTGCGGAATGACGTGGCGGTGCGAAAGCAGGAGGGGCTGGCGGAGGAGATCGTGCTGATGCACGGCACGGTGCCGGAGGCGATCGAGGTGCGCGAGGGCACGGTCCGCTACCTGGCCGCGCCCTGGGACGGCCAGAAGACGGGCGCCTTCCTCGACCAGCGCGAGCACCGACTGCTCGCCGCACAGCTGGTGCGGCCCGGCGGCACCGCGCTCGACTGCTTCGCGTATCACGGATCCTTCGCGCTGCACATGGCCACGCGGGCGGGACGGGTGGCCGCGCTCGACGCCAGCCGGGAGGCGCTGGCGCGCGGCACCGAGAACGCGGTGCTGAACGGGCTCGACAACATCGACTGGGTGGAGGGAGACGCCTTCGAGGCGCTCCGCGCGTGGGAGCGCGCGGGCCGCCGCTTCGACATGGTGGTGGTGGACCCCCCCGCCTTCGCCAAGCACCGTGGCGCGCTGGGGCAGGCGCTGCGCGGCTACGCCGAGGTCAACCTGCGCGCCATGCGAATTCTGGCGCCGGGGGGGGTGCTGCTGACCGCGTCGTGCTCGTATCACCTGCACCGCGCCGAGTTCCTCAAGATGCTGGCCGACGCCGCCGCCGACAGCGGGCGCAGGATGACCCTCGAGCGCGTCCTTGGCCAGGCGGTCGACCATCCCGAGGTGATCACGATTCCCGAGACCGGATACCTGAAAGGGGCCGTCCTTCGAGCTGACTGATGCACCCGAAGATTCTCCCGGTGCCCCGTCAGAGGATGTCGCTGTTGTCGTACTCCTGCATGATGACGCGCCCGGGATTACCCATGAAGAGCGAGCGACTCGGGATGTCGCGCGAGACCACAGCGCCGGCACTCACGGTGCATCGGTCCCCAACGTGGTAGGGCCCGATGACCTGCGCGTGCGGACCGATCCAGACATGGCCACCGATTACCGGCCCTCGATCATCGCCGGCCGGCTCGAGATGCACGGACTGGTGAATTGAGCAATGGCTTCCAATCCTGCAATTTCGAACCACGATATTTCCGAAATGCCCGATGTACAATCCTGGCCCGATGTCCGCCGTGAGTTCCAAATGGATGTCGTGGGCAGCCCTGGTATAGCCGTTGATCAACCAGTAGAGCAGCCAGCCGAAGGGCCGGAGCAAGGGGAGTTTTCCCGTGTCGCGCAGTAGAGTCAGGCGGCGCCCGAGCCGATAGCCCAGCAGTGCCTGCGTCCCCGCCGAAGTGAAGAGCAGGCGAACGACTTGCAAGGCGGAGACGTGGGTCGAGTGCTGCATGCGGCAGCAATCCGCGAGAAACGCCGGGGACACGGGGCGGTCAACCACCAGCAGTGTCGGGGAGGACGTAGACCACCTCCCTCGACTGCCGCAGGCGGGTGTTGTCGTACCCTCGTTGGATGATCCGCCCGGGGTTGCCCCGGATGACCGACCGCGGGGGGACGCTGTAGGTCAGATAGGTGCCCGGCAGCAACGTGGCGCCGTCGCCCACCTCCAAATCTCCCGCGATGATGCATCCAGGCCCGATCCACACCTCCCGGCCAATCCGGGGGCGCCGCACGTTGCCGTCGGCGACACCAAACCCAATGGTGACGTGGTTGTGAATCAGCGAACCAGCCCCCACCCGCGCCGCGCCACACATGAGGTACCCCCCGTCAGGGAGGTAGACCGGGCCTTCAAGTTCGCAATCCCCGAGCATCTCCGATTTGCACCTGATCTTGGCCAGGTAGTAAGCCGGCATTTCAACTACCCGCGCGAGCCACCATTTCAGGCTGCGGAGGTTGCGACGTGTCGTGGTGAAATATCCGATGCGATGCGCCGCGAGCAACCACAGCCCCCTTGACCTGAATGCGGTCAGGAGCACTCGCCAGGTTGCCGCATGTTGCCCAACGGTTGTCAGCCGATGATAAAAGTGCGCGTCGGCAACCACCTGAGCCAATACCCGTAGCATTTGGACCTTCTCGCGGCAGGGTGCAAGCCCGGCCAACTCGTGGCGGAATCTCAAGCCCGATGGAGGACAGGCCGTTGGCCTGAACGCAAGTTCGATACCGGTTCACTCCGACAATGCCGCGTCGGTGGCCCGTCACCGCACCCGGACAATACTGGGGTCAAGACCGACCCGGGAGCAAGGGCGCACCCAGATTCGGAAGCACTCGAGGCGCGTGAAGAGGTTCCCTAGAGCGGGAAACTACGGGGAAATTCCCGGATTGGGGAGAACGTGAGGCTGTCGGGGGGAGCTCCGACAACAGTTCCCCATGCCTTATCGCCACCGAACAGGTAGGCCCTTGACCCACTCCGCGATGTCGGCAAGATGACCTGTGGATCGACTGTTCCGGCCACACCGTACTCCGCCGGATTCGGCGCACCGATCGCCCGCAATGAAGAGGTGGTTGAGGCTCGGGTATTCCCGGAACTCCACCGCCGTATTCCCCGCCAGCCCCTCCCGCCAAGCCTCGAAGTCCACCCTCGTCACCTGGTAGTCCCGGCCGCCCTGCAGGATGAGAATCGGCATCCGGAGTTTGGCGGCGACAGAGACCGGATAGTACGCCGCCAGGTCCAGCCAGTACGCCGCCGGCGCGCCGAGGATGGGCTTCCGCGAGCCAGAATCCGCCGGGATGAGCGCGCGAACCGCCGCCAGGCTCGGTGCCAGTCCCGCGAGCGCCCTGTCGATCGCGGCGGTGTCCGCGCCCGGCAGGCCGCGCATGTAGGTGATTTGCTCCTCCATCATGTCGGCCAGCGATCGGGTGGCGCCCGCCAGGATGACCAGCCCCGCGAGCGCGGTGTCCCGCGCACCGATCCGCGGCGCGAGCATGCCGCCCAGGCTGTGGCCCAGCACCACCACCCAGCCGGGGTTGACCTCGGGGAGGCCGCGAAGGAGCGACACCGCTGAGAGCGCGTCGTCCACCACCTCATCGTCAACAGTGAATGTCCCTCCCATGAAAGAGAGCGGCGCCACCTTGCTTCGCTTGTCGTACCGGAGTACGACGATGCCCCGCTCGGCGAGCCCGTGGGCGAGGTCGCGGAACGGCTTGTTGGCGCCGACGGTCTCGTCGCGGTCGTTGGGGCCGGAGCCGTGCACCAGCACGATACCCGGCGCCCGCGCGGCACCCGAGGGAACGGTGATGGTGGCAGGCAGCCGGATCTTGCCGGTGACCACCGCGGTGTCACGCTCCACGAAGCCGATGGACTGCGCCGCCAGCATGGAAGGCCACGCCAGCGCCATGGTCAGGAGAACAACGGAGGCCCGACGACTCATCCGGCGGTCGGGTTCCTGCCGGTGCCGGCCTCTTCCTTCTCCCGCCGCCACTCGAGGTAGGAGTAGACCACCGGCCAGAGCACCATGCCGAAGACCGCCATCAGCATTGCGGTGGTGGAGTTTCGGCCCATCGGAATGAACGCTGTGGCAACGAACACCAGCCCGGCGATCGTAAATGCGTAGCCACCAATTCGGTGCGTCTTCCGCCACACCCGCTCGCTGCTCAGCGTCCACGGCGTCCGGATGCCCATGAACCAGTTCGGCCGGATTCGCGGCAGCAGGTTCCCCATGAAGACGAACAGCGCGCCGAGGAGGACCGGAAGCACCGACCGCATGTCGAACGGCCATCCCAGTGCCGATCCGAGGATCAGGCCCTGGACGATGCCGACGAAGCCGATGATCACGTTGACCAGCAGGAAGTACACCGACCCGTGGAACTCATAGTTCTTCTTGAGCGGGTCGATGTTTGGGAGGGCGGCGAAGATCAGCGTCATCAGCGCCATCACCGCCGGCATGAGGAACGCGGCGAAGGCGGGGGACGACCACCCGTTGGGCTGGCCGTTGACGCCCCAGTGCGTCACAACCCGTTCCGGGAGTTGCGGCCAGGCCCACCACGAAAAGGCCAGAGTTGCGACGGTAATGAGGACGGCGGGCATCATCTTACGCATTGCGGCGCTCCTTGCGGCGAGGGGCGATTTCGAGCAGGTGCTGCAAGGCATCCTGCACCACCGTGGTGTTGAGTGAGTACCGGATGAACTGGCCGTCCCGGGTGGCGAGCACCAGCCCGGCCTCCTTCAGCACCGAGAGATGGTGCGACACCGACGCCCACGCCACCGGAAATTGCGCGGCAATCTCCCCGGCGGGGAGGTCCCCGTCCCGCAGCATTGCGAGAATGGCCCGGCGGGTCGGGTCGGCGAGTGCCTTGAAGGTCTGGTCGATCACACCATTAAGATACTTGCCTAATCATCTTAGTCAAGGCAGACTCCTCACCCCCATCCGCTCTCCCTCCGGGAGCGGGGGGACGCCCGTTTTGACTGCCCCGCTGCCCCGCTGCCTTGCCCTGCCACCCCTGCAGTACGACTTTTCCCCCATGTCCCGCCCCGATTCCGTCGTCGAGGAGCGCACCCGCCAGGTGCGCGACGTGCTGCTGGCCGTCCTCTTCGCGAACCTGGCGGTGGTGGCCGTCAAGTTCGTCGTCGGATTCGGGATCGGATCACTGGCGGTGGTCGGCGACGCGGTGCACTCCTCCGTGGACGCGATCAACAATCTCTTCGGCCTCGCCGTGGTCCGCTTCGCCTCCAAGGGCCCCGACGCGGAGCACCCCTACGGCCACGCGAAGTTCGAGAGCCTCGGCGCGCTCCTCATCGTGGTCTTCCTCTCGCTGTCGGTGTTCGAGCTGCTGCGCGGGGCCTGGGAGCGCCTCCTGACAGGGGCGCCGGCCCTCGTGATAACGCCACTTCAGGTCGGGCTGCTGGGCTTCACCCTCCTCATCAACCTCTGGGTGGTCTGGTACGAGACCCGGGCCGGCCGCCGGATGAAAAGCGCCATCCTCCTGGCGGACGCCGCCCACACCCGGGTGGACGTGTTCATCACCCTCGCCGTGCTCGGCGGCCTCGCGCTGACCCACTACGGCTACCCGATGGCCGACCCGATCCTCGCCATCGTCGTCGCCCTCCTCGTGGTGCGAGTCGGCTGGGAAATCGTGGGCCACTCGCTCCCGACGCTGGTGGACGGCGCGGCGGTGGACGAGCCCTCCATCAAGAAGGCCGCGGAGGAAGTCGACGGCGTCCGCTCGGCGTACGGCATCCGCTCGCGCACGGCGGCGGCCCTCAGCTTCGCCGAGGTGACGATCGCGGTGGACGGTGCCCAAAACGTGTCGGCGGCGCACGAGATCGCGGACGCGGTGGAGGACAAGCTGCGCGACGACCTCGGGTTCAACCACGTCCAGGTGCACGTCGAGCCGTGCTGACCCCCGAGCAGGCCCGCCAGCAGCGCCGACGCCGGTCCCCGCCGTCGCTGAAGCAGCAGTACCAGGAATTCGTGATGCAGCGGATCGAGGCGTTCAAGAACTCGATGCCGCGCGACGAGCTCCTTCGCCTCGGCGACGAGGTGGTCTCGGAGATGCAGCCGACCATCGAGGGTCAGTTCATGCTGACCGAGGTCATGATGGCCGACCAGATGGATCGGCTGATCATCAAGCGCCTCAGGCTGCGGACCTACGCCAAGTGGCGCCAGCAGTACCTGACGCTGCGCGCCGCCCAGCGCGAGCCGATGCACTGGGGCGTGGATCCGGGGAGCCCGGTGGCGCGCCTCCTCCCCCGGCTCGAACCCGGCGACTCGGCGCTGGTGTTCGGCACCGGCGCGGAGCCGACCACCTACCTCCTCGCCGCGCACGACGTGAACGTCACCTTCGTGGCGGGCAACATCGGGACGGTGGAGCGGGTCGAGTCGCGGATGGCGTCGGAGTCGCTGGGGAGCCAGTTCCTCGCGTATGTGGTGGCGACCGGGAACCCGATCGCCGATTTCGTCCGCCCGGTCAACCTGGCGGTGATCGATGCGAGCGAGCTGATGCCGCTCGATCCGGACGGTCGCCGCGCCGTCATCGAGCAGATCCAGACCCTGACCGAGCCGGGGGGAGTGAACGCGGTGCTTCCGGTCAGGGGACTCGCCCCGCACGCGTTCCGCTCGCTCTACGAGGGATGGGGGCAGGAAGAGGCGCCACGGGCGGGCCATGGCCGGGGGCGGCGCGAGGGGCTTCTCTTCTCCAAGGAACTGGGTCGAAACGACACCGCTGACCTCCAACCGCGTGTCGCTTCGACACGGCCCTCCTGAAGCTTTCCACGTAACTTTCAATAAGACATACAGTTACAACGCTGGCAATCGCGGCACGTGCGGTGCTCTTACTGTGTGGTCCCGGCACGAGGCCGGGAATCACCACCGCCAGGATGTGCCAGATGACCAGCCTTCCAGTCCTGCTCGACGAAACGACCCTCGGGATCGTGATCCGCACTCCCAGCGCCGCGGCTCGCCCTGTCCGCTTCTGGGCGTACCTCTGGGCGTCCGACGACGCGAGCGAAGGCCGTCCCTGGCATGAGCGGGTTCCGGTGGAGCGGGTCGCCGCCTGACGGCAGCCTCGGAGCTCCAGCAGGAACTGAAAAGCCCCCGGTCGAATGACCGGGGGCTTTGTGTTACCGGCAACAGTACTGCCGCACCGATGGCACTAGTTCCCGCCTCCAGACCATCGAGCCCGCACGTAATCAATTGTCCAGTAACGTGTTACGGAAGTGGCACAACGAACAAGATCGGCATAGTCCTTGCCCGATCGTCAAGCAGCTCGGACCACGGGTGACCATCCGCATTCCTGGTCTCCGGGCACTCCGCCACGAGGCCTGTCCCTCCATGCTCCCACGCCCGCACCCCGGAGTGCTGTTCAAGACGGTCTCGGACGGGGCCGTATTGCTGCACATCGAGGAGGAGATCTACTTCGGCCTCAATGCTGTAGGAGCGCATGTCTGGCAGTTGCTGCCTCCGATGTGCACGGAGATCGACGAACTCTGTGCCCGCCTCGCTGGTTCATATCCGGGTGTTCCCCCCGAGGTGCTGCGCACCGACGTCCTTGACTTGCTCGCCGAACTGGAATCGAACCAGCTGGTGGTGGCCGCATGAGCGGCGAATACGGTGGGGCGCCGCGGCTCGTGCACCTGCTCCGGCGCATCTTCAGCCTGTCGGCTCGCGAGTTCGGTGAGCTTATGGTGGCACAAGCCTACCTGGCCATGGCACTCTGGACGGTACGCCGTCGACCGAAGGGCTCGCTGCTCCGGACGATCGAGGCGAGGCACCCGGGTGACAGGGCTCAACAGAGCCGCCTTGCCCCATTGGTGGCCGCAGTAGATCGCGCTGCGCGGTATGGCGCCTTTCGTCCCACCTGCCTTGTGCGCGCGGTCGCCCTGGAGCGGATGATCGCCCGATCCGGCGCGGGGGCAGCGGTCGTCCGAGTGGGCGTGGTGCGTGATCGGGAGGCATTTCTCGCGCACGCCTGGATCGAACTCGACGGCAAGGTGATCGGCGACGAACCCGCGCATGTGGCGCGCTTCACGCCTCTTCATGACTTCTCGGCGCTGGCACGATGAGCGGCCTCCTTGCTGTCACTGGCCCGGGAGGCCGCGAGCGAATGGACGGCGCGCTGGCCCGCCTCGCGTTCCTCGGCGGTGACACCGAGCGGACCTGGCAGGACGAGACAGCATTCCTGGCGGTCACCCGCAAGTCGTGGGAATCGCAGGAAGATTTTTCCGGCCAGGTGCTGGTGCTCGAAAGCGATGACTTGATCGTGGCAGCTGATGCGACCCTCTATGCCCGGGCAGAGCTGACCAGGGCGCTCGCGACCAAGGGGATTGCGCCTGACGGCTTCACACCGAGCCATCTGGTCCAGGCGGCGTATCGGGCGTGGGGGTCGGATCTCGCCGAGCACCTGCTCGGCGACTTTGCCTTCATCGTCTGGGACCGGAGGGAGCGAAAGCTCACCGCCGCGCGGGATCCACTCGGCATGCGGGTGCTCTACTTCGCCCCGGTCGGGGATCGAATCGCGCTCGCGTCGTCGGCCCGTGCCCTCGCCGAGCTGACCGACCGATTCGAGGATCTCAATCTCGGCTGCCCTGGGTGCTCAGGTCGCAGGATTCGTCTGGGGCAATGGCACCGACACCGCGTACCGAGGCGTCGATCCCGCTCCCGCCTGGCCACACGCTCACCTGGCGGCAGGGACGCCTTCGGATTGGGCGATTCTGGCATCCACCCCTGGCGCCCAGCCAAACGCCTTCCGACCCGGGCGAAGCGGCGCTGGAGCTTCGGTCGCTCCTCGGCACGGCCACAGTCGAGCGAATGGGCTCTGGAACCAATGCGGTCTGGATGAGCGGGGGATGGGATTCGACGGCCGTCTTCGCCGCGGGGCAGCAGGCCCTTCCTGCCTCGGAACGGCACCGGCTCCGCCCCGTCTCCATCAGCTACCCCGAAGGCGATCCCGGCCGCGAGGACGAGTTCATCCGGGATGTGAGCGCGAGATGGAACGCCGAGCCGTACTGGATCCAGAGCGACGAGATCCCGTTGCTCGACGGGCTGGAGGAACGCGCCGCGACCGCGGATGAGCCGCCTGCCCACCTCTACGAACTCTGGAATCGAGCGCTGGCGAGAGGCACGCGTGCCACCGGCGCCCGGATTGCCCTGGACGGCTGCGGCGGTGACAACCTCTTTCAAGTGTCCGATGTGGTCATGGCGGACCACCTCCGGCGCGGGCAGGTGGGCAGCCTCGCCACCCGGGTCCGGTCTCGCCGGGGGCAGGGATGGAAATACCTGGCGCGTGCGGGCATACTGCCACTCTTGCCGGAAACGGTAATCCGTGCGAGCGAGCGAGTCGCGGGCCGCCGACTCCCGCACCACTACATGGAAATGGCCCCGGCGCCATGGGTACGGCCCGATTTCATCGTGGCCCACGATCTCCGCCGTCGGGACCTGGAGGTACTGAACTCCGTACGCGCCGAGAGTCATGCGCAATCGGAGAACGTCCTCTTCGTCGACGGCGCCCGCCTGGAGCTGGGCCGGCGCGTACATGCGGGCGCGCCTGATGCAGGAGGGGATCGAGGCGCGATCACCGCTCCTCGACCTGCGCGTGGTCGAATTCGCGCTCTCACGACCGGTGGCGGAGCGCAGTGACGGCACGGAGACCAAGATCCTCCTCCGCCGGGCCATGGAAGGACTGCTTCCGCCGACGTTGCTGGCGCCTCGGGCCAGGCGCACGGGCGTCACGTCGGGATTCTCCGCACGGAGGATGCGCGAAAGCTACCCGGCGCTGCTGCGGCGCCTGTTCGCGGAGCCGTTGCGATTGGCGGACCTCGGCATCGTGGAGCCTGCACGACTCAGGGAAGCGGCCGATCGATGGCAACATCAAGGCGACGAGACCGTGCGCATCAAGCTGTTCGATGCGATGCGCGTGGAATTCTGGCTGCGCGGAAGAGAAATAAGTCTTGGCGGCGGCAAGCGGCCGCCGACTGTGCCGGCAGGACCCGGCGTTCCCTCGCCACTACGTGAGGAGGTGGTTACGCATGTATGAAAAGCCAGCACTGAAGCGCTTTGGATCCCTTCGGGAATTGACCCTGCTGGGGTTCGGTGCCGATGGTGATGGCGGGATTCAGGCCTGGGGCTACACGATCGCCGACGGATGCTTCTATCCGCAGGGCGTTTGCGGTGGACGCTCCTAGCTCCCAAGGGTGGACCGGCCAGTGGCTTTCAATGGCGCTGGCCGGCCCCCTCACCATCCCTCCTGATGCCTGACTACCACTTCCTCAATGGGACGTTCCGCTCTGACCTGAGCCTACCCGAGCTCACCCCGGCCCGGGGACTGGCCGTCTGCTGGCAATTGACCCGTTCCGAAACCCTTGCTCCTGCGCTCAATCCGGTCATGCTCGGGGAGGAGCCGGTCGAGCCCGGTGTACGGGTCACCCTGGTGCACCACGAGCAGGGACTCCGATTGAGCTTCGACGATACCGGTGTCTTCGACATCTCCGCCGATGGGGCGGAGATCGCTTGGCGCCCGCCGAGCGCCCCCGACTTGAACGCCGTCCGCAAGGATATCCTGGGCAGGGTGATCTCGGTCGCCCTCCATCAACAAGGCCTGCTGGCGCTGCATGGCAGCGCCGTCGAGCTCGGAGGTCGTGCCATCGCGTTTCTGGCCCCGAAGTTCCATGGGAAGTCCACGACGGCAGCCGCACTGGTCGAGCGGGGAGCGCGGCTGCTCGCCGATGACTTGGTCGTCGTGTCCTGCACGGAACCCCTGACGGTGCTGCCGAGCGTGCCGGTCGTCCAGCTCTGGGAGGACTCCGCCCGGAGCTTGTCACGGGGGTCGCTGGCGGCGCCGGATCTGCAGGTTGGGCCCAAGATCCAACGTCGCTGGACGGAGGCCAGCCAGCATGCCTTCGAGCCGGCGCCGCTGGGCGGGATCTACCTGTTGGCCCCGATGCGACCGGGAGACTCCGCGGGAGTCGCCCGCCACGCACTCTCGACCGTCGAGGCGACCCTTGCGCTGCTGGGCCAGGCGAAGATCGGCGCGCTGCTCGGCAAGAAGGAGCGGGCCAACCTCCTCACTCGGTGCGGTATCGTCGCCGACGCACTTCCCGTGTTCCGGCTCGATGTGCCAAGGGATTTCGGGCGATTGGGGGAGCTGGCCTCGGTGATGGAGACGTGGCACAGCGACGGCGCGGTCCCGAGCGGGCCCGCTTGACCGGCCCACGCGGCCTCTCGGTCGTGCGCGTCCACGGACTACAGAAGAGCTTCCCGGTCCGCCGATCGTGGCGTGCGGTGGCACGCCATCCCCTGCGGCGCGACCGGACCGCAGTGCTCCAGGGCATCTCGCTCGAAGTGGGTCGCGGCGAGTTCTTCGGGCTGCTCGGACCAAACGGCGCCGGCAAGACGACCCTGTTCAAGATCCTTGCGACGCTGGTCGTCCCGGAGGCGGGACGGTCGAGGTGGCCGGCCTCGACGCGCTGGAACACCCAGGCGCCGTACGCGCCGTCCTCACGCCAGTGATCGCCGACGAGCGCAGCCTGAATTGGCGGCTGACCGGCAGCGACAACCTAACTGGCCGACCGCCTGACAGCCGCCAAAGAACCGGCCCTCGAGCACGAGTGCCGACACGCGTCCAATCGATTGGAGCGCAGACAGGTCCACGCATTGGGACCGACGCGGACCCACCGGTGACGGCGACTACGGGAGCGCACCCGGACCGTGACCGTCCCGAGGCATGGTTCGGCGATGCAGATCAGCTCGTCGAGGCGAACTCGGCGCTAACCGATCCAGAGCGAATGTGGGACGCCTCGACGCCTCGCACTCACCCATGGCACCCCGCCGACGTCCGGGCACGGATCAGACCATTGACCGCGACGTGAGCCGGGCGCGGCGAGCACCACTGTTCGCCGCCCGATGAAGGCGCGAGGAACGGTTCGAGCGGAACCGTAGCGGTAGGAAGCCGGCTCGACAACATATTGAGCAGGAAGTCGAGGAAGCTCGCGTCGGATGAAAGCGACCCGGGTGCGCCCAACCCGGGGCGCAACGTGGCCCACGCGATGACGGCCAGGCTGACTGTCGCCAGGGTCAGGCCAGCGTAACGGCGGAGCCGGAGCGGGGCCAGGGCAGGTGCGAGGCGTTCCAACAGGCGTTTGCGATCCACGAGAGCTGACTGCACGAATCGCGCGCGAGCCCATCTCGGGGCATGGCGGCACTGGAGGCGCTACGCAGGAATCCTTGGCCTGCCGCGGAGCCTGACTAGACTCCAGCCTCACTCCCCTTGCCGCCAGACCCAAAGCCCCGTAAACTCGATCCATCCCCTCCTCGCCCGGGCCACACCAGACGATGCCTTCGCTGACAATCAACGGACAGTCCGTGCCGATCGCCGAGGGCGACACCATCCTCGACGCGGCGCGCGCGCAGGGCGTCGAGATCCCCACCCTCTGCTGGTACCCGAAGCTCCCCACCGTCGGCAACTGCCGCATCTGCCTCGTCTCCGTCGAGGGCCAGGGGAAGCTGCTGCCCGCCTGCGCCACGCCGGCGGCCGACGGCATGGTGGTCCAGACGGAGAGCCCGGCCGCCGTGGAGAATCGCCGCGGCGTGCTCGGCATGCTCCTCGAGCGGTATCCGCTGGAGCACCTCCAGGGGAACGGCCACGCGCCGCCCCCGCGCAACGAGTTCGAGCAGTACGTCACGCGCTACCAGGTGCCGTGCCCTCGGAACAGCCGCTCGGGCTGCGGGGAGGAGACACCGGCCGGGCGACGTGATGATCCAGCACGACATGTCGCTCTGCATCCTCTGCACCCGCTGCGTCCGCGCCTGCGACGACATCCAGGAGGTGGGCGTGCTCGACGTCGGCCAGCGGGGCGCCCACACCGAGATCATCGTCGGCGGCGACGGCGACCCCGACCACGCCGGCTGCACCTGGTGCGGCGAGTGCGTCCGCGTCTGCCCCACCGGCGCCATCTTCGAGGTGATTCCCCGCGAGCGGTTCGGCGCGGAGGCGGTCCGGCATCCGGACACCGTCACCCGGTCGGTCTGCCCCTACTGCGGCGTCGGCTGCCAGGTCGACCTGCACGTGAAGGACGGCGAGATGGTCCGCGTCACGTCGCCGTGGATCGAGGAGAACACCCCCAACCAGGGGAGCACCTGCGTGAAGGGGCGCTTCGGCACCGACTTCGCGCAGCACCGCGACCGGCTGACCGTCCCGCTGATCCGGAAGGGCTGGGTACAGGAAGGCGGCGCGTGGCGCTGGACGGGCGAGACGCCGCGGCACCGCGAGGGGCCGTGGCTCACCATCGAGGAGATGGGCGGCACCAAGAAGCCGCGCCCGCCGAAGCGCAGCGTGGGGAAGCCGCCGCAGACCGGCCTCCCGATCGTGGGCGACGGCGACGTGCGCGACCGCGCCAGCACCCCCGCCGAGTGGTACGACGCCTTCCGCGAGGCCACCTGGGAAGAGGCGATGAGCCTCACCGCGCAGGAGCTGCTCCGCATCAAGCGCCAGCACGGCCCCCGCGCGCTCGCGGCCCTCTCCTCCGCCAAGTGCAGCAACGAGGACAACTACCTCTTCATGCGGATGGTGCGCGGCGCCCTCGGCACCAACAACGTGGACCACTGCACCCGGCTCTGCCACTCGACCTCGGTGGCCGCGATGAGCCGCGCCCTCAGCACCTCGGCGGCGTCGGGCTCGATGCGCGAGATCGAGGAGGCGTGCGACGTCATCTTCATCTCCGGCGCGAACGTCACCGAGAACCACCCGGTGTTCGGCGCGCTGGTCAAGCGGGCCGTGACCCGCGGGGCGAAGCTCGTCGTGGCCGACGTCCGCCGCACCGAGCTGGCCGCCCTGGCCGACGTGCACCTGCAGCTGCTGCCGGGCACCGACGTGGCGCTCTACAGCACCATGCTCAACCACATCCTGCAGTCCGGGCTGGAGAACAGGGAGTTCATCCGCACCCGGACCAGGGAATTCGAGCAGGTGCGGGCCGCCGTGGCGCCCTACACCCTCGAGGTGGGGCAGAAGCTCACCGGCGTGCCCGCGGAGAAGATCCGGCTGGCGGCGGAGCTCTACGCCCGGGGCCCGAACACCTCGACGCTCTGGGCCATGGGGCTCACCCAGCACGCCACCGGCACCGACATCGTGGCGAGCCTGCTGAACCTGCTCCTGGCCTGCGGGATGATCGGGCGCTGGGGCGCGGCGATGCTGCCGATCCGCGGGCAGAACAACGTGCAGGGCGCCAGCGACGTCGGCGCCATTCCGTTCGCCTACACCGACTACCGCTCCGTCACCAGGCCGGAGAACCGCGCAGAGTACGCGAAGGCGTGGGGGCTCCCGGCGGAATCGCTGTCGCTCGAGAACGGCCTGATGGTGACCGAGATGACCAAGCCGGACAGCGGGGTGCGCGGGCTCTACGTCATGGGCGAGAACCCGGTCATCTCCGATCCCGACATCGCCCACGCCGAGGACTGGGTGCGCGGCCTCGAGTTCCTGGGGGTGCAGGACCTCTTCCTGACCGACACCGCCCGCTGGGCCGACGTGGTGCTGCCCGGCTCGTCCTTCGCGGAGAAGGAAGGCACCTTCGTCAACACCGAGCGGCGGATCCAGCTCTCCTCGCCGGCCCTGCCCCCGCCCGGCCAGGCGCGGCGTGATCTCGACATCCTGATCGATCTGAGCGAGCGCCTCGGCCTCGCGAGCCCGTTCGAGAACGCGGAAGCAGTGATGCAGGAAATCGCGTCAGTGACCCCGTCCTGGCGCGGGCTCACCTACGACGGCCTCCGGCGGCACAACTTCGGGCTGCAGTATCCGGTGCCGACGCCCGACTCCGACGGCACCGCGTTCCTCTTCGACGACAAGTTCCCGACGCCGGACGGCAAGGCGCTCTTCGTGCCGGTGGAGTTCCTGCCGCCGAACGAACTGCCCGACGCCGAGTACCCCTTCGTGATGGGCACCGGCCGGCAGATGTACCACTGGCACACCGGCACCATGACCCGTCGCTCGACCGGCCTCGACTCGCGGGAGCCGGTGCCCGTCGTCGAGATGCACCCGGCCGACGTCGCGGAGCTCGGCGTGTCCGACGGCGAGACGGTCCGGATCACCTCGCGGCGCGGGAGCATCCTGATCGGCGTCCGGGTCTCCGACCGGCAGGCGCGCGGGCAGGTGTTCGTGCCGATGCACTACCGCGAGGCGGCGGCGAACCTGCTCACCAATCCCGCGCTCGATCCCTACGCGAAGATCGCGTCGTTCAAGGTGAGTGCGGTGCGGATTGAACGAACCGCCTAGGGACAAATCGAGATTGCTTCGTCGGCCCTTCGGGGCCTCCTCGCAATGACAACCGGGTCGGAGATTCTGTCATTGCGAGGCCACGAAGTGGCCGAAGCAATCTCGTGCTTGGCATTATATTCCCCCCTTCCCTAACCCCGGCTCCCATGCGCGCTCTCGTCAAGACTTCCCCCGGCATCGGCATGGAGCTGCGGGACGTCCCCGTCCCCGCCTGCGGCCCGAACGACGTCCTGATCCGGGTCCATCACGCCGGCGTCTGCGGCACCGACCTCCACATCTGGGAATGGGACGCCTGGGCCAGCAACCGGCTCAAGCCGCCGGTGGTCATCGGCCACGAGTTCGCCGGGCGGATCGAGAAGATGGGACCCGAGGCGGCGGCCGAGGGGCTCCTGTCCGTCGGCGACCTGGTGACCGCCGAGGGGCACATCATCTGCGGCCACTGCCTGCAGTGCCGCACCGGCAACGGCCACCTCTGCCAGCGGACCTCGATCATCGGCGTGGACCGCGACGGCGCCTTCGCCGACTACATCGCGATGCCCGCCTCCAACGTCATGAAGCTCGGCGGCATCCCCACCGAGGTCGGGGCCATCATGGACCCGATGGGCAACGCCTTCCACACGGTGCTCGAGGGCGACGCCGTCATCGGGAGCGCGGTGCTGGTGCTGGGCTGCGGCCCGATCGGCTGCTTCGCGGTGGGGGTGGCGCGGGCGGCCGGCGCCTCGCTCGTCATCGCGAGCGACTTCAACGACAAGCGACTCGGCATCGCCAGCCGGATGGGCGCGCACGTGACGCTCAACCCCGGCCGGGACGACGTCCTGGCGCGCATCAAGGAGCTGACCCAGGGCGACGGGGTGGATCTGGTCTGCGAGATGAGCGGCCATCCCGCCGGCCACGCGCAGGCCTTCGCCGCCGCGCGCCTCGGCGGCCGGGTCAACCTCCTCGGCACGCCGAGCAAGACGACCGAGGTGAGCTTCGCCCGGGACATCATCTTCAAGGGGCTGACGCTCTACGGCGTGACCGGCCGCAAGATGTACCACACCTGGCACGTGATGCAGCGCTTTCTCCGCGCCGGCCAGCTCGACCCGATGCCGGTCATCACCCACCGCTTCCCGCTCGAGAAGATCGCCGACGCCATCCAGGTCATCAAGGACGGCCAGGCGGGCAAGGTCATCCTGGAGATCGGCTCGTGAGCACCAACCTCGACGCGCGCATTCACGCCGACCTGGCGCAGTTCAAGGCCGACGGCGTCTACAAGCAGCTCAACTACCTGGCCAGTCCGCAGGCCGCGCGCGTCGAGATGGAGGGCCGCGGCTCGGTCATCATCCTCTCGTGCAACAACTACCTCGGCCTCTCCAACGAGCCGGAGGTCGTGGCCGCCGGCAAGGCGGCGCTCGACCGGTACGGCGCCGGCACCGGGTCGGTTCGCTTCATCTGCGGCACCTTCACGATCCACCGGGAGCTCGAGGAGGCGTGCGCGCGGCTGGTCGGGACGCCCGCGTCGCTCAGCTTCGTGAGCTGCTGGAACGCCAACGAGGCCGTCCCCGGCACGCTCCTGACCGAGCACGACCTCATCCTCAGCGACCAGCTCAACCACGCCTCGATCATCGACGGCCTCCGGCTCGCCAAGGCGATCACCAAGTGCCAGACCGGTGTGTACAAGCACGCCGACCTCGACGACCTCCGCGCCAAGCTGGCCGCCGCCACCGACCGCAAGGTCAAGATGGTGATTACCGACGGCATCTTCTCGATGGAGGGCGCCATCGCCAAGCTCCCCGACATCGCGGCCATCTGCCGCGAATACGGCGCCGTGCTGGTGGTGGACGATTCCCACTCCACCGGGCGTGCTCGGGAAGACCGGGCGGGGCACGGCGGAGCACTTCGGGATGGTGGGCCAGGTGGACATCATCACCTCGACCCTGGGCAAGGCGCTCGGCGGGGCGGCGGGAGGATTCGTGGCCGGCACCGCCGAGGTCTGCGACTACCTGACGCAGCGGGCGCGGCCCCAGCTCTTCTCGAACGCGCTGCCGGCCACCGTGGCGGGGAGCGCGCTGGCCAGCATCCAGTTCCTGGAGCGGCACCCGGAGCGCGTGACCCAACTTCGGGAGAACGCACGGTACTTCCGGGACCAGCTGCTCGGCCTCGGCTTCAAGCCGCTGGCGGGCGAGACCCCGATCATCCCGGTGATCCTCGGGGAGACCTCCGCCGCCATCCGGATGAGCAACATGCTGCTGGACGAGGGGGTGTTCGTGACGGGGTTCGGCTTCCCGGTGGTGCCGCAGGGGCAGGCCCGGGTCCGCTGCCAGGTCTCCGCCGCCCATACCCGCGCGGACCTGGACGAGGCGCTGGCCGCCTTCAAGAAGGTGGGGACCAAGCTCGGGCTGATTTGAGCCGCTAGGTTCTGTCATTGCGAGGCCGCGAAGCGGCCGAAGCAATCTCGGTCGATCCAGCCCGAGATTGCTTCGTCGGCCCCCTTGGGGCCTCCTCGCAATGACCGAATGGGCCGCAGGGTCCCAACCCCAATCCCCTAGGCGTCTTGCAACCCCCCCGTCACCCTGCAAGTCGATGCGGGGGTTCTGCCCCACGAGCCCACCACCCAAACGCTCCCAATCTGCCCGAGATGACCGGGGGCAACCCCTTGGGGTCTAGTGTTTTAGACCGGTGTTTCCTATCTTGGACAGGCCCGGCTCCCTCCCCCCATGGCCGTGGGGGCAAGGAATTTGCCCGAAGCTGACACGAATCGCCGTGCTGCGACCGGTCCACGGATCCCCTTGGGCCGATTCTTCCAGGAGGCAGACTGATGCGTGTGCTCACCCGTGCCCTTGCGACGCTCGGCCTGGCAGCCCTTGCCGGCGCCACCTCGCTCAGCGCCCAATCCGCTGGTGTGGGCGCATATCGCTTCTACCTCGGCGCCTCCGGCGGCGGCATGAACTTCGAGACGGCGGCGCAGAGCCGCGGCACCATCCCGATGTTCGGCGGCAACGCCCTCATCACCGCCAAGCGAGCCGCCCTGCTCGTGGCGGTGGACATCGGCCTCGGCAGCAGCGAAGCCGCCTCGATGCCGGACGCCTTCGATGAGAACGTGACCCGCGACGTCACCTTCGACAACATCAATCGCTACTACTTCATGCTGATGGCCTACCCGCTCAAGTCGCACATCCAGCCGTTCGTCGGCCTCGGGTGGGGCATCCAGACCCTGTCGAACCTCCAGGTCGGCGGCACGTTCGTGGACCTCGAGGAGCAGTACGCCAACGAGCAGCAGGCCGAGGAACTCGGCAGCACCGGGTTCATGCAGTTCGTGGCCGGCGTCGAGATCCGGGTCGGCATCCTGAACGTCTTCGGCTCGCTCTCGGCCGCCACTGCGGCCAACGACTTCGACCTCATCCAGGGCTCGGTGTACACCGGACAGGCGGGCGCGCGGATCAGCCTCGGCAAGTCGCGGGACGACGTCGACTAGGCGAAAGCTGCACGACCCCTCACACCGAGCCTCCTCGGGCCCCTCACCCCCTTCCCCCTCTCCCTCCGGGAGAGGGGGTTTTGTTATTCAGGCGGGCCGTGAGGCCCAGCGGGTACCGCCCTCCACGAACCGGAGCGGCCACTCGACCGCCTTTGTGATGCCGATCCGGGGGGTGGCCACGGGATTCGCCAGTGGCTCCCCGCGGAACACCTCGACGGGCGCGCCGCGCATGGGGAGTTGGTCGAGTGTACGGGTGACGCCGAGGGCCTGGGTGAGCCGCCCCGGCCCGGCGGCGAGCACCCGGTCCGGGACACCCCCGCGGCGTCGGCGCATGGCCGGGAGCCCTTCCAGCGGCTCCAGGGCTCGGATCAGCACGGCGCCCTCGTTCGGGGTCCTTCCGGCCACCAGGTTGGCGCACCAGTGGACGCCGTAGGAGAGGTAGACGTACCAGGACCCTGCGGGGCCGTAGAGCCCCTCGTTCTGGGCGTGGCGGCGGTTCAGGTAGCCGTGGGAGGCGGGGTCCTGGTGGCCGAGGTAGGCTTCCGCCTCCACGATGCGGCCGGCGGTCCGCACACCGCGGATGGTGGACACCAGCACCGCCCCGATCAGGTCGTGGGCGACGACCTCGGCGGGGCGGCGGAAAAAGGAAACGGGCAGCAGCGCTGCCCGTCCCGTGTCGCTCATTCCGCCTTCTTGGCCCGTGGCTTCCGGGCCGCCTTCTTCTTCGCGGCAGGGGCGGGCTTCTCCGCCACCGGCTTCGGCGCCTTGGCAGGTTTCGCGGGCTTCTTCACCGCCCCGCTGCCCCGCTGCCCCGCCTGATCATCATCAACCGAAACCACGCCGACCATTGGGAGGGGCTTGGCCCGTGGCTTCCGGGCCGCCTTCTTCTTCGG
This sequence comes from uncultured Gemmatimonadales bacterium, assembly GCA_963777835.1. Lineage (GTDB taxonomy): Bacteria > Gemmatimonadota > Gemmatimonadetes > Gemmatimonadales > GWC2-71-9 > SPDF01. The sequence goes on from CAVZRK010000006.1 coordinate 1,291,108, forward strand.
GGCCGCCGCCGGCTTTTCGGCCGCCGGCTTCGGCGCCTTGGCAGGCTTGGCCGGCTTCTTCGCCGCTCCCCGCTGCCCCGCTGCCCCGCCTGATCATCATCCACCGTCACCACGCCGACCATCGGGATCTCTGGCTTGTGCGTCCCGATGCGCGACCCGCGCCGGAAACGCACCGGCGCCGCCGGGGCGACGGAAACGACGGCTGGCGCGGCAGCCGCTGCCGCACCGTTCGGCGTCGGCGCGGCGACCGCCTCGACCGCAGGCGAGGGCCTCGATGCGGGGCGCTGGCGGGGCACCATGATGTCGGTCGGGTGCACCGAGACCTCGTAGGTGTCGTCGCCCGTCTTCCGGACGTCCGCCACCTCGGCGTCGTTGGCCTGGCGGAGCAGCTTGATGAAGCGCCCCGCCTCGAGCAGCGCGTCCTCGCGGCCGTGCAGCGCCGCCATGCGGGCGCGCAGCGACTCGTGCGCCACAGGGTTCGGCATCTCGGAGAGCGCCTGCCCCATCAGCTGGAACGCCGAGGCGAGCGACAGCGGCTTCGGACCGCTCCCGGCGGCCGCGGCACCCTCGCCGGCAGCGCGCTCCTCGCCCCTGCCCCGGCCGCCACGACCACGGCGCCGTCCACGCCCCTTCTTCTCGTCGGATTCCGATAACGCTGGCGCGGTGGCGGAATGGGGCGCACTGCCGTGCGCCCCTACGGCCCCGCTGCCCCGCGGCCCCGCTGGCGTCCGGCCCCGCTGCCCCGCTGCCCTGCCCCCCTGCCGCGGCTCCGTGCCGCCCGCCACCGGCGCGATCTCGTACTGGCCGTTCTCCATCTTGGTGACGACCAGGATCCCCTTGGCGCCGGCGTCGGTCACGAACTTGCTGAAGCGGCTGTAGCCCGCGTTCTTCTCGTCGAAGTTCGAGTCGATCTGCTTCATCACCTGCTTGAGGCGGTCGGAGCGCATGACGTCGTCGTTCCGGACCATCTGCGCCGCGGCCTCGCGCACCAGCTCCCACGGGTCGCGCTGGATGGAGGGGGTGTCCTCCTCCTTCGTGAGCCCCGCGAGGTCGCTGTACGAGTAGTACTCGTCGCAGTTCTGGATCAGGAGGTCGCTGGCCGACTCCCGGATGCCGACGCCGATGACGTACTTGCCGTACTCCTTCAGCTTGATGACCATCGACGAGAAGTCGCTGTCGCCGGAGAGCAGGATGAAGGTGCCGATCTCGGGCCGGGTGAAGACCAGCTCGATCGCGTCCACCGCGAGGCGGATGTCGGTGGCGTTCTTCTTGTTGGTGCCGAAGGCGGGCGCGAAGATCAGGTCGATCGACGACTCGGAGAGCGGCACGATGTACTGCGGGTAGCGGCGCCAGTCGGCGTAGGCGCGCTGGACCGCCACCTTCCCCTTGATGATGTCGCTGTTGAGGAGGGTCCGCAGCTCCTTGGTCAGGTCGGAGCGGATGCCGAGGGTGACGTTGTCGAAGTCGATGAGCAGCGCCGCGTTCGGGGCGTGCACGGGGGCGGTGGCGCCGGCGGGTCGGCCGGCGCGGATGATGTGACGGTTGTTCACGTAGTGTTCAGCTCCAGGCTCACCACCCGCGCGAGCTCCATTCGCTTCACCTTCCCGGACCCGGTCATCGGGAAGGTGTCGAAGAAGCGCACGAGGTCGGGAACCTTGTAGTCCACGAGTTGGTCGCGACCGAACTCCTTGAGTTCGTCGCCGGTCAGGATGGCCCCTTCCACCGGCACGACGCAGGCGCACACCAGCTCCCCGAGCAGTTCGTTGGGGACGCCGACCACGCATACGTCGTCCACGGCCGGATGGGTCCGGAGGACGTCTTCCACTTCCCTGGGCGTGACGTTGTTGCCGCCGCGGATGATCATCTCCTTGCGGCGTCCCACCACCTGCACGGCACCCGCCTCGTCCACCACCACGAGGTCGCCGGTGAGGAAGTACCCCTCCGGTCCGTGGGCCCGCGCCGTCTCGCCCGGCATGCGGTGATACCCCAGCATCACGTTGGCGCCCTTCACCGCGAGTTCGCCAACGGCTTCCGGCCCATGGAGGCTCCCGGTCGCCAGATCCACCACCCGCACCTCCACCCCGGGGAGCGGGCATCCCACCGTCTGCGCGCGACGCTCGGCCGGGTCGCCGGGCCGCGTCATGCAGATGGTGGGGCCCGTCTCCGTGAGCCCGTACGCGATCTCCACGTTGCACCAGGTGCGAATCTTCCGCACCAGGTCGGGCGACACCGGCGCGCCCGCCACCACCCCCGTCCGCAGCGCCGTGAGATCCCGGCCCGCGAAGGTCCTGTCCCGCATCAGGAGCTGGAACATCGTCGGCACGCCATGGCAGACGGTGACCCGCTCCTGCTCGAGGAGCTCCAGCGCTCCTCCCGCCTCGAACCGCTCCTGCAGCACGAGGGTGCCGCCGACGCAGATCGTCCCCACCACCGTCGAGACGCCGAAGACGTGGAAGAACGGCACCGCCGCCAGCGCGCGGTCGCCGTCGCGGAGTTCCAGCGCCTCCGCGCTCAGCCGCGCCGTCTCCACCAGGTTGCGGTGGGAGAGCAGCACGCCCTTCGGCTTTCCCATCGTGCCGGAGGTGTAGAGGAGGGCGAGGGGTTCGTCAGCCTCGCGGCGGAGGGGCGCACAGCCGAGGGGCGCACAGCCGTGCGCCCCTCCGCTGTGCGCACCAGATCCTCGAATTGTACGAACCTGTCGTCGGTCCAGACGTCTTCCGGCCCCACCGTGATCACGTGGTGGAGGTCGGGAAGGTCCGGGAGCAGCTCCTCGTAGAGCTCGAGGTAGTCGGTGCCGTTCCAGACTTCCGGCGTGACGACCGCCCGCGCCTCCGAGTGCCGGAGCTGGTACTTGAGCTCGTGGAAGCTCAGCGCCGGATCGACCGGCACCATCGTGGCGCCGAGCCGGGCGCCGGCCAGGAACGCCACGATCCACTCGGGCCAGTTGGGGAGGTCCACCGCGACCTTATCCCCCGCCCCGATGCCCAGCCCTGCCAGCGACGCCGCCAGCCCGGCGGCCTGCCGGTCCACCTCGGCGTAGGTCATGCGCCGAGCGCCATGCACCACCAGTTCCCGGTCGGGATGCGCCTGCACCCGCTCCTGGAACAGGGTGGCGAGATGGCTGGTTGGCACAGCTAGGGCTCCGTAGGCTATGGAACCTTCAAATATAGCCACCTTGGCGTCCTTTGCGCCTTTGCGGTGAACAGCTGTCACCGCGAAGCCGCGAAGAGCGCGAAGGCACTACCAATGACCTGGGGTGTGTTGCTAGTTCGCTGCGGTGGGAAGCGCGATCGAAAAATGGAACCTCGTGCCCTTCCCCTCCTCGGTATCGACCTTGAGTTCGCCACCCATCGCCTCAACCAGCTTGCGACAGATGGAGAGCCCGAGGCCTGAGCCGGAGAAGGCATACTCGCCGGCCCGCTGGCGGCGTCGGAACGGTTCGTAGAGGGAAACCATCGCGCCAGGAGGGATGCCGCGTCCGGAGTCCTGCACCCAGAACTCGACCAGGTCGCCGTCGAGCTTCCGCCCTCCGACCTCGACAGCGCCCTCATCGGTGAACTTGAGCGCATTGGTGCTGAGATTGAGGAGTACCCGCGACAACGCCACAGGGTGGCCGACTCGCAGATCGGCTGCCGGGGCCAACAAGCGGATCTCCAGGCCCTTTTCGACGGCGATCGGCAGGGTGATGTCGCGCACCGATTCGAAGATGTCGGCGATCGAGAACGGGGTCGGCTCCAGCTCGACCAGCCGGTCCCCGCCGCGGGCCAGTTCGACCACGTCGGACGCGACCCCGCTCAGCCCGAACGCCGCGCTGTAGATGAGCCCGAGCTGGCGCTCCTGCAGGGGCGTGACCGGGCCGGACCGCCCCTGCTTCAGGGTCTCGGCCAGGAAGAGGATCGAGGTCAGCGGACTCCGGAAGTCGTGGGCCACCTCGACGACCAGTTCCAGTCCGCCGGCCCCACCCATGCGCTCGGCGAACCGCTTGGACCAGTCGGATTCGAGGTGAGTGTAGAGCTGTTCGAAGCAGCTGAAGACGGTGAGCAGCTGCCCTGCATCGGGCGCCTGTTCCAGCGCGCGCACTTCCTTCACGAAATGCCGGCGCAGCACCGCCAGGAGCCGCCGCCCGAGCACCGACCGGGGCAACGCCTCCGCATCGGGCTCCTCGTTCATGGCGATCCGGAGCATCCCCCCCAGCAGATGCGCCAGCCCCGCGCCCGCCTCTTCGGCCGAGACCGCGTCCTCCGCCAGGAGGCGCCACTCGGCGGTGACCCGACTGGCGGCGCGCTCCAGCGCCACCCAGAGGCGGTCGTCCACGCCGCCGAGGGAGGCATCCGGGAATCGGCGGCGGTGAGGCGGCCAGCGGGTCTGGCCTCACGCACCGTTCCCTTCGAGGTCACCGCGCTGGAACGAGTGCTTGTCCATGAGCCGGTAGAGCGTGGTCCGGTCGATGCTGGCGAGCCGCGCGGCCTTCGACATGTTGCCGCCGGCACGGCCCACGAGGCGGGCCAGGTACTCCCGCTCGAAGTGGGCGATGACCCGGTCCTTGGCGCTGTGGAAGCCCTCGTCCATCACGCCGGTCGGCATGCCGGCGGACTCGGCGGGCCAGTCGGCCGCGTCGTCGTAGATCGGAATCTCGTCCGGCTGGATCAGGTGATCGGGCTCGGCCAGGACCGCCACGTGCTCGATGACGTTCTGCAGCTCGCGCACGTTCCCCTTCCAGGGCCGGCTCCGGAGGAACGCCATCGACTCCTCGCTGAGCCGGGGAGCGCGGTCGCCCGCCTGCCGGTGGCGCTGCCAGTAATGGGTCAGGAAGTGGGTGGCGAGGATCGGGATGTCCTCGAGCCGCTTCCGGAGCGGCGGGCAGCTTGATCGGCACCACGCGGAGCCGGTAGTAGAGGTCCTCCCGGAGGAGGCCCTGCTTGACGGCCTCTTCCGGGTCCCGGTTCATCGCAGAGACGAAGCGGACGTCCACCACGGCATCGGCCTGCTCGGAGCCGACCCGGCGGACCACGCCGTCCTGGATGACGCGCAGCAGCTTGGCCTGCAGCGACATCGGCATCTCGGTCAGCTCGTCGAGGAAGAGCGTGCCGCCGTTGGCGGTCTCGAGCAGGCCCGGCTTGTCGCGATCGGCGCCGGTAAAGGCCCCCTTCCGGTGCCCGAACATCTCGCTCTCGAGGAGGGGCTCGGGCAGCGCGGCGGCGTTGATCGGCACCAGCTGGCGGCTGGCCCGCCGGCTGTGGTGGTGGATGAACTGGGCGATCAGTTCCTTGCCGGTGCCGCTCTCGCCGCTGATGAGCACCGAGGCGTCGGTGCCCGCCACCTTGCGCGCCAGTTCCACCGCCTTGCGGAAGCTGGGCGAGACGCCAATCATGTGGAACTTCTCACCCATGCCGGACTGTGCCATCAGCTGGGCGCGGAGGTCGTGCGTTTCCCGCGTGACCATCACGGCGTGGGAGGCGCGACCGATCAGGACCTGGAGGTGGGTGGCGGAGAACGGCTTGGGGAGGTAGTCCCAGGCGCCGGCGCGGAGCGCCTCGATGCTGCTGGTGACGCTGGGGTTGCCGGTCATGACGACCACGATGGTGTCGCGATGGTGCTGGAGGGCGGCGCGGAGCAGGTCGATGCCGCTCACCTGCGACATGTAGAGGTCCACCAGCATGATGTCGAACTTGCGGCGCTTGACCGCCTCGAGCGCTTCCTCGCCGCGGCCGATGACGGTCAGGTTGAAGCCGTCCATCTCGAGCACGCTGGCGCAGGACTCGCGGAGGGTCCGCTCGTCGTCCACCACCAGGATCCGGATGCTCGACTTGACGTCGGCCGGGATCGACAGCGGATCGCGGTTCGCCTGATCTGGGCCCGATGGGGCCGGGGCTGCGGGACTCGTCATACGCCTGCTCCGTCGGTCGGTCCAACTGGACCCCGGCCTTCGCCGGGGTGACGATGGTCGGGCACGTGTCGCTTCAGCGACATCAGCCGAGCCGCGGCTTCAGCCGCGAGCTTCGGGGGTGAGGCAAACCGTCCCAACATAACCACACCAGCGGTGCAGAAGGGCAACATTGATGCCGAGGCGCATCGGTTTGCGGCTGTACGAGGCGGTAATAATGGCATTAAGTATTTATGCAACAATGTTTTAGCTCACAGCTCTGAAACGGCCCCCCAATTGCGTTATCGAGGGCATTCTGATACCTTTGTCGAGCGTGAGCCAGCTCCCGACCGGCCTCGCAACTTGAGCGGAGTACTGCACCGATGACCCCCAGCCAGATCCAGCCAGTCTCCCCAGGGGAGGACCACTCCTCCATCACCGTCGAGGGTCAAGCCGACCTCGGCGCCGTTGGGCAGTCTGGCGTGCGGCGCCGCCCCTCCCGGAGCCGGGATTCCCTGGGGTCGATACGTCTCGGCGCTCCGCCGGTACAAGTGGCTCATGCTGGCGGTCATCCTCGTCGGCACCGCGGCGAGCGTGGTGGCCACGCGGTTCCTCGAAGCCCGAATACAAGGCCACGGCCACCATCTACATCGAGCCGCCGCCGGACGACGCCGGACCGATCCGCGCCGCCGAACTCCTGCGCTCGTTCGGCTGGCTGGAACTGCTCACGACCGGCGTGGTGCTCGACAGCGTCGCCATCACCCAGCGGCTCTACCTGACTCCCGCCGAGGAGAAGGACTCGCTGGCGTTCGCGGTTTCACGCTTGGCGACAAGTACTCGACCGGTCCGCGGCCTCAACCTGCGGGAGGCGATCCTGAAGACCCCGTCCACCTCCGGCACGCCCAGTCGCAGCACGCGCACGTCGGCTGTCGGCGTTCTGGCCGGGCGCAACGAGGGGACCTTGGCCGATTGTTCGGTCAATGACAGCATTCTGATCGGCCGAAACGGTAACGACGGCCTAGTGGGCGTCAATCAGGGCAGCATCATCAATTGTCACGCGGACATCACGATCGTGAACGTTTCGACTTCGGTGCGGTGATGATATTCGACGCCCGGGTCGCAGTGGGCCCCGGGCGTGTTCTCATGATTTCATCTAAATTCTTCGGGAGAACAGATATGGCAACTTCGCAGAATCGCCGAGCGACACACAGCGTCCTGGCAACCATTCTGATTTTGAGCTATTGTGCCGGGGCGTGGGGCGTTGAATTCGCCGGCGGGACGGGGACACGGAACGATCCGTACCAGATCGCCACCGCCGAACAACTGACCGCCATCGGGTTTGATCCGGCGTTGCTCGACAAGCACTTTGTGCTCGTCAAGGATATCGACCTGGCCCCAAATCTGCCGGGTGGGCGGGTGTTCCCGCACAGTCCGATCGCACCCTGCGGACCCCAGCCTCAAGTGCGGCCGCCCAGCAAGCCGCCGGAACGGGACTACGGCAGCTTCACCGGCGTCTTCGACGGCGACGGCCACATCATTCAGAATCTCGTCATTCAGGCGGAGAATGAGGGGTTGGCGGGGCTGTTCGCCCATGTGAGCGGGGCTGGCGAGATCAGAGATTTGGGGCTTGAGGGAGTCAGCATTCAGCGGGCTGTGGCCGGTGATCTGGCGTTTGTCTCCGGCGGCCTGGTGGCCGTCAACGAGAGCGGCACGATCCTGCGCCTGCTACGCAACTGGGACCATCGCCGGGCCGCAGCGGATCGCGACTGCCCGGCGGTAGAGGAGAAATCCAGGCCCTTGCCGCGAGCAGCGACGAGATCGGCGGACTCGTCGGCGTCAACAACGGGCTGATCAACACGTGCTACGCACTCGTGGACGTGAGCGGGACGGGCGCCGTTGGCGGGCTCATCGGGACCAACAGCGGGGGACTCGTCTACTTCAGTTTCTCGGCGGGACGAGTCCGGGGCATCGGCTGGCCCGGCGGCCTGGTCGGTCGGAGCGAGGCCAGCACGTTCTCCCGCGCGGGCGAGACCATCCTCGCCAACCCCGGCACCGCGATTCGCTGCTTCTGGGATATCCAGGCCAGCGGCATTCTCGACAGCGCCGCCGGTGAGGGCCGCACCACGGCGGAAATGATGTCCGGCTCCACGTACACTCCCTGGATGCACACCGGCGCGTGGTGGCTTTATGACCGCCACAGCTACCCACAGCTCTCATGGCAGTGGCGGCCAGTACCGATACGAGGCCCATCCGGCGTCTGGGTTGACAAAGGGCAACTTGGCTACGGGGGCGGCAGCGGTGAGCCCAACGATCCCTATCGCATCGAAACGGCCGAGCAGTTCCTGACCATCGGATGCCACCCGGAGGACTTCGACAAGAGTCTCGTCCTCACCGCAGATCTCGACTTCAACGACGTCGATCACAGCCAGGCCCTGCCCATCGGCTTCGATCGCATGCCCTTCAACGGCCGGTTCGACGGCGGGGGTCACACGCTGTCCAACCTGACGATCTCGCAGCCGCGTGCGCTGGGCGTCGGCGTGTTCGGCCTCGTGGGCGGCGCCTCGGTGATCTCGCACAATTACGAAATCTCCTACACGATTGGCGGCGGCTTCTCCTACACAAGACCCTCCGGGGGCACCGATCCTGCGCCCGCGTCCAAGAGCGTCATCCGGAATCTGCATTTGCATAACGTGAGCGTCGTCGGACGCCAGTATGTCGGCGGCCTGATCGGGCTGGGCCTGGGCGAAGTGTCCGATTGCTCGGTGGACGGGCAGGTCCTGGGCATGGCGGCGGTGGGTGGGCTCCTCGGCCAGTCGCTGGGCGGCGACGTCTCCAAATGCCGCGCCGACGTCCAGGCGAGCGGCGAGTATGCCGTCGGCGGACTTATGGGCATGACCGGTCTGCCGCTGAACCTGCTCGATTGCCGGGTCAACGGCGTCGTGACGGGTCAGATGTACACCGGCGGCCTGATCGGTTACTCGCTCTACGACACGATCCACCGCTGCGCCGCTCAGGCGGATGTCTACGGACGGTACACCGCGGGCGGCCTCCTCGGCTCTGCCGCCAGTTCCACCGTCACACAATCCTATTGTCTTGGCGTCGTTACGGGCGAAAGGAGCGTCGGCGGCTTCGTGGGAGATGCGATGAATGCGACGATCAGCGACAGCTATTGTCGCGCCGACGTGACGGGCGGAGAACTCACGGGCGGATTCTCCGGCACTGTGGGCCGCCTCGGGCACATCGACCGCTGCTACGCCGCGTCGCCCGTGACGGCCTCCGATCCGGATCCCAAGCTTGCTTCCGCGGGCGGCTTCGCCGGCTATGTGAATAAGACGGGCTTCGCCAACGCCGGCGACCCGCCCATCAACGTCGCGGCGTGCTTCTGCGACGCGGATGTCTCGGATGTGGCAGAAGTCCTCGGCAACTGGCCGCCGGCTCCGGCCAACGCGGCGGGTCTGACCACGGCCCAGATGCAGACAGCGGCCCCATTCCTCGCGGCCGTCTGGGACCTCAAGCACATCTGGACAGTCTGCGAGGGAGAGGATTATCCCCGGCTGCGATGGGAGGGCGTCGAATGCGACGAGTAGCCGCCATTCTGTCCATTCTGATCGCAGTGTCTGCCCCGACGAGCAGGGCCCTGGAATTCGCCGGTGGGACGGGGGAGCCGAACGACCCATACAGAATCGCCACGGCCGAGCAACTCATCAGCATCGGCTCGGACACGAATCTATTGAGCAAGCATTTTGTTCTCATCCGCGACATCGATCTGGACCCGAATCTGCCGGGCGGCCGCGTGTTTGACCGGGCGATCATTGCACCGGACGTAAATCTGATCACGCCGGGCTATCAGGGGACCCATTTCCGCGGCGTTCTGGATGGTGATAGTCACAAGGTCACCGGGCTGGTTATCAGGGGGGGATATGCCGCCTCCTGTATAGGTCTTTTCGGCGGCATCGATGGCAGGGGCAAAGTCCATGATCTCATTGTCGAAGGAGCGGAAGTGTCCGCCGGCGACGCCTCATTTGGCGTCGGTATCCTGGCAGGCAGGATCTACGGCCCTGTCAACAACTGCCGTGTACATGGCGTCGTCACTGCCGGAATGAAATCCACCGCGGTTGGCGGATTCACAGGGGACAATGTCGGGGCTCTCACCGATTGCCACGCCGTGGGACTTGTTCTTGGCGGATACGAATCCAGGTACGTTGGGGGATTGGACGGGAGGAATCGAAGCAGCATTAACCGTTGTTCTGCCGATTGCGTGGTCGAGGCAGAAGGCTACTCCCGTTGTCTCGGCGGCTTGAGCGGCATCAATACCGGATTTGTCAGTCAGTGCCGTGCAGCAGGGTCGGTTTCAGGGTATGATTCTGTGGGTGGATTAGTCGGAGAGAACCATGAGAAGCTCTTGGATTGCTGCTCCGTTTCATTCGTCGCAGGGTATCTTCAGACCGGTGGACTCGTCGGGAACCTCGTAGCCGGCGGGACTATGCCCTTCTCTCAGACCGGCACCATCGTTGTGAGTGCGGAGGCGATCAGACCTCCGCTGGTCCCGGTGCGGAAGTCTCGCGGCGCGATACGCGCTGCTATGCGGCCGGTCCGGTCCAGAGTGATGTGGCTGGGGGATTGGTGGGTGGCGCATTAACACGCGAAGCGCAACACAGCCATTCGGAGGAAAGCGCGAGCGATCCGATAGCACAGGAACATTCGAGTGCCTGGGGACTCTGTCCCCAGACCCCTGGGATTTATCGCCTTGGGCCAGAGACAGGATAGAGGATAAGGCGACGTCATATATTCACAACGTAGCCCCTGCCCCTGGTCCGCAGCGGCGCTCGGGTTGTTTCCCAACAGGGCCCTATCCTCCGCTACGGCTTTGTCAGTGTATCGGTGATGGGGCGTGGCCGCAAGGGCTATCCCGAGGGCTTGGCGTGGAAGACCTCGAAGGGGCTGTGGAAGTCCAGACACTTGCGGGGCCGATGGTTGAGCTGGCGAACATGGGAGCGAAGCTGCTGGACGGTGACGAGCGTCAGGTCGGAACCCTTGGGCAGGTATTGACGCAGCAGGCCGTTGGTGTTCTCGTTGGTTCCCCGTTCCCAAGAGTGATAAGGATGGGCGAAGTAGATCGGCAGGTCGAGCTTCTTTTCCAGCTCGAGGGGCCGGGCGAATTCCCGGCCGTTGTCCAGGGTCAGACTGCGGCGTTTGCCGGCGGGCAATCGGCGGATGGTTCGCTGGAGTTGCTCGGCGACCGGCTCGGCGGCGAGGCGTGGACCTTGCGTGCGATCAGGTAGCGGCTGGCCCGATCCACACAGGTAACGAGGTATCCCTTACGTTCTTTGCCGACCATGGTGTCGCCTTCCCAATCGCCGAGACGGGTTCGCTCGTTGGCCTCTGGGGGGCGTTCGTCGATGGACCGTTTGCCCAGGATCTGGCCCTGGCGGGAGGGTTTTCCATAGGGTTTGCGACGCGGTCTTCAAGCGATTCGCAGGAAGGGACGGAATTGCTGCGTTCGCTGGCGATCGCCCCAGATCCAGCGATAGATGGTGGTGTGACTGATCGAAAGGCCCGCAAGGTCCGGCGGGGGGCAGGCCGACACGCGTCCGGCGATCTGTTCGGGCGACCAGCAGTCAACCAGGCGTTCGCCCACATAGGCCATCAGGCGACCATGGCCGGTCTTGGGCCGAGACAGATGGGCCCGCCGGCGGCTGTTGGCCAGCGTCTGGGCATTGGCCGGCTCGTAGCGGCCCTCGACGTTGACGTTGCGTTGGCACTCGCGACCGATGGTGGCTCGATGGCAGCCGAGGCAGCGAGCGATCTTGGCATCCGGGTAGCCCTGCAATCGCATTCGGTAGATGACATTTCGTTCGTCCATGGTAAGATGATGGTACGACATCGCGAGCACTCCGTAGTTTGAAGTCCTTGAACAACTCCAAACTACCGGATCTGACTCGCGATGTCTCTTCTATTGCCGTGTTGCGCTTACCATGTGAATTCGCGGGTGCTTCTTCCGCTTCCGGTGTCGTGGTCGTTGATTCTTACTGGGATGCTGAAGCAAGTGGAGTTCTGACCAGCAACGGTGGCATAGCCAGGACCACGGAACAGATGCGACAGCAGACCAGTTTCTCTGGTTGGAACTTCGAGCAAATCTGGACGATCTGTGAGGGGCGGGATTATCCGCGGCTGCGGTGGGAGGGGGTTACGTGTGATGGGGAGCCGTGACGTTGGGGATGGTTTATTGTGAACACCGGCACAAGGCCGGGCGATATAATAAGATAGGTATTGTTTGATGGGAGTTTCTGGTATGAGATGGATTCGAATGTTGGTGGTCGCGGCGGTGGTCGGGATCTTGGCCAGTGTGGCTTGGGCCGGGCCGCGCGACGATTTGTGGAAGCAGGTGACCGACGCGATCAACAAGGGCCTGCCCCAGACGGCGATCTCGGTTCTGGATCAAATCATCCCCGGGGCCGTACAGGACCAGGCGTACGCCGAGGCGACCAAGGCCATCTGCATGAAGATCGTCCAGGAGGGCCGGATTCAGGGGATCAACTCGACGGAGATGATCCGCTCGCTCCAGGCCCAGATTGCCACTGCCCCGGAGCCGATGAAGCCCGTCATGGAGGCGATCCTGGCCCACTGGTACTGGCAGTATTTCCAGGCCGACCGCTATCGAATTGTAGCGAGGACGCAGACCGCCCAGCCGCCGGGCGAGGACTTCACGACCTGGGACCTGGCCCGCATCCTGGCGGAGATCGACAAGCATTTCACGCTGGCCCTGGCCGGCGAAGCCCAGCTCAAGGCTGTCCCGATCGCCCAGTGGGACGACCTGATCGAGAAGGGGACCATGGCGGATCGGTACCGGCCGACGCTCTACGACTTTCTGGCGTTCGAGGCGCTGTTCTTCTATAGCTCCGGCGAGCAGGCCGGGGCGGTGCCGATGGACGCGTTCGAGATCATGGCCGACAGTCCGATCTTCGCCCCGGTGGAGGAGTTCCTCGCCTGGGAGCCCTCTGAGATCTCAGATCTCAAATCTCAAATCTCAGAGTCCGCGAAGCTCAAGGCCGTCCGCCTGTACCAGTCGCTGCTGGCCTTCCACCGGAACGACGGCGATAAGAGGGCCCTGGCCGACGCCGATCTGCAACGGCTCCTCTTCGGCTACAACCAGGCCGTAGGGGCCCAGAAAGTGGAGTTGTATGAGGCTGCCCTCGAGCGATTCGTGAATCAGTGGCAGGGCCTCGACATCACCGCCCATGGGCTGTACGAATGGGCGAATCTCCTGTATCAGCAGGGGGATTATGTCCAGGCGCATGCGTTGGCCATGGAGGGATGGGAGGCGTACCCGACAAGTATTCGCTCGGCGTACTGCGAGAGCCTGGTTCGCCAGATCGAGGGCAAGTCCGCTTCGGTCTCGACCGAGCGGGTGTGGAACGATCCGCTGCCGGAGATTCGGGTCACGTATCGCAACGTGACCAAAATCTTCTTCCGGCTCGTGCCCTTTGACTTTGCCGAACATGGCCGGTCTTCCGGGTGGGCGGGGGATTATGGCAAGATGGTCAGTCGTCTGCTCGCCGCCCAGCCTGCGCTCCAGTGGGATGCCACGCTGCCGGCCACCGCGGACTATAAGCAGCGGACCGAATCGCTGCCCGCGCCGGAAGGCCTCGCCAAGGGCTTCTACTTCCTCATCGTCAGCCACAGTTCTTCCTTCCAAGAGAGCAGCATCAGCATCGCGCCCATCTGGGTCAGCGATCTGGCGCTGGTCGTGCGAACCCCGAACCGGGGCGGCGCGTCGACGGATTCGTGCTCGATGCCCGAACCGGCGAGCCCGTCGTTGGTGCGAGGGTCGCTCGGTGGCTGTACGACTTCAAGACCGACAAGTACGAATACGTGCCCGGCGAAGAAACGTCGTCCGACGAGAACGGCATGTTCCAGTTCCTCACGGGCGCCAAGTCGAACAGCTTTCTGTTCGTGGCGGAACATGAGGGCGACAAGCTGGCGAGCGTGAACACCTATACCATCAACCAGCCCTCTTCGGACCCGGCGCCGTCGGAGAGGACCATTCTCTTTACCGACCGCTCGCTTTACCGCCCGGGCCAGACGATCTATTACAAGGGCATCTGCATCCACACGGACACGGTCGGCGACAGCTATCAGACGCTGGCCAATCGGCAAGTGCTGGTGGTGTTCCGCGACGTCAACGGTCAGGAGATTGCCCGCCAGCAACATGCGAGCAACGATTACGGCTCGTTCAGCGGCAGCTTCATCGCTCCGCAGGATCGGCTGATGGGCCGGATGTCCCTGGTGAGCGAGCGGTCTGTCCGGCATCGCGTCCTTCAACGTCGAGGAGTACAAGCGGCCGAAGTTCCGCGTGCAGTTCGAGCCGCCGGCCGATGCGCCCCGGCTCAATACCGAGGTCACTGTGCCGGGCAAGGCCATGGCGTACACCGGCGCCGCGATCGGCGGAGCCCAGGTCGAATGGCGCGTGACGCGCTATGTTCGATACCCGGTCTGGAACTGGTGGGCCCGATGGTATGCACCGAGCCAGTCGCAGGTGATCGGCCTTGGAACAGCCATGACCGAATCCGATGGCTCGTTCAACGTCCAGTTCACGGCCAAGCCGGATCTGGCCGTGCTGGAGAGCGATGAGCCGGTGTTCGAGTTCGCCATCCATGCGGACGTGACGGACACCACGGGCGAGACGCGGTCCGCGGACCGCACCGTGCGAGCCGGATACACCGCGTTGCAGGCCTCCATTGAGGCGAATGCCTGGCAGACGGCCGCCGCGCCGGTGGAGTTGTCGGTTCAGACGCAGTCGCTCGACGGCGTGCCCGAGCCCGCCAGGGCACGATTCGCGTGTACTCGCTCCGGCAGCCGGAGAAGGTGGGCCGCAAATCGCTCGGCTCGACGACGTGTCTTCGACTACGCCGCGAGTGAGAGCGGTGGCTGAGGATGCGCCGGAGATTCGGTCGATGCGGCGGAATCGACGCCGGATGCGTCCGATCCGCAGACCTGGGAGCCGGATGTCCTGGCGAGCGAGCAGCCGTTCCAGACGGATGCCCGGGGCTGGGTCACGGTCCCGTGAGTCTGCCCGCCGGGATCTATCGGGCGATGGTGAAGACGCAGGACCGCTTCGGCAAGACCGTCACCGCACAGCAGACTATCCACGTCGTGGACCCGCAGGCGACGCACTTCGCCGTCAAGATCGCCAATCACTTCGCGGCCCCGCAATGGTCGGTGGAGCCGGGACAGACGTTCGTTGCCCTCTGGGGCACGGGCTACGACACCGGCCGGGCCTACGTGGAGCTCGAATGCCGCGGCAAGGTCCTGCGGGCCTGGTGGACGGACCCGGCCCGCACGCAGGAGGTCATCAGCGAGGAGGTCGCCGAAGTCCATGCGGGGCGGGTTCACGGTCCGCGTGACGTACGTTCGCGAGAATCGGGCGTACATCAACGAGCGGATTGTGGACGTGCCCTGGACGAACAAGCAGTTGACGATCACCTGGGAGCACTTCCGGTCGCTGCTGGAGCCGGGGCAGAAAGAGACGTGGACGGCGGTCATCCAGGGGACCGATGCGGCCAAGGCAGTCGCCGAAATGGCTGCGGCCCTCTACGATGCATCGCTCGATCAGTATCTGGAACATGACTGGCTGCACAGTTTCACCGGCTTCTACCAAGAGAGCAGCCGGTTGACCAGCCGGTTCGAGAATGTGCCGATTTCGTTCGTATCCCTTTATTCCTACGGGATGCGGACCTCCCGGTACGTCCTCTCACTTACCGGCATTTCCCCTACGATCTCGTGTATGTGTACTCTTCCTATTGGGGGGGCACCATCGCGCAGCAGCCGCGGGGGCGATTCGGGAGTCACACCTGCTCCTTCGGATAGCAACAAAGGAATCCCGGAAGAACTGCCTGCAGCTTCCCGAGCCTGAACCGGACCTGGGCCAGGTCTCAGCGCGCACGAACCTCGATGAAACGGCGTTCTTCTTCCCGCACCTGCTGTCGGATTCGCAGGGCGTGGTGCGGATGGAGTTCACGATGCCCGAGGCCCTGACGGAATGGAAGTTCCTGGGCTTCGCGCACGATAAGCAGATGCGGAGCGGCTTCCTGGGCGGCACGACCGTGACGGCC
>CAVZRK010000007.1:0-412209 GCA_963777835.1 uncultured Gemmatimonadales bacterium
ACGGGCAGCGGGGCAGGGAGGTAGTAACGGCAGGAAGGTCGGGCGCTGGTGTCGCTTCAGCGACATCAGCCGAGCCGCGGCTTCAGCCGCGACTCCGGGGCCGCGGCCGCTCTGTCAGATCCTCGCGTTGTAATTATCCAGCGATTCGTACTGCGGCGGCCACGGCATCGGATGCCCCAGCGCGTACGCCGCGTGCCGCGTCCAGTACGGATCCCAGAGATGCGCCCGCGCCATCAGCACCAGGTCGGCGCGCCCCGCCGCCAGGATGGCGTTGACGTCCTCGTGGCTCTGGATGTTCCCCACCGCCATCGTCGCCATCCCCGCCTCGTGCCGGATCCGGTCGGCAAAGGGCGTCTGGAACGCCCGTCCATATATAGGACGCTGATCCGGCACCGTCTGCCCCGCCGACACGTCCACCGCGTCCACCCCCGCCGCCCCGATGAGCCGCGCCACCTCGACTGATTCCACCCCGGTGAGTCCGTCCGGATGCCAGTCGGTGGCCGAGACGCGCGCCGTGAGCGGCTTCTCCGCCGGCCACGCCGCGCGCACCGCGCGGAGCACCTCGAGCGGAAAGCGCATCCGGTTCTCGAGCGACCCGCCGTACTCGTCGGTGCGCCGGTTGGTGAGCGGGCTGATGAAGCTCGCCAGCAGGTAGCCGTGGGCCAGGTGGACCTCGATGAGGTCGAATCCCGCCTCGACAGCGCGCCCGACAGCGCCCACGAACTCGTCGCGCACCCGGTCCATGTCGCTCGCGCGTCATCGCGCGGGGAACCTGGTTCTCCTTCTTCCACGGAACGGCGCTCGCCGACATGATCGGCCAGGCTCCCGTCGGGAGGGGCTCGTTGTCTCCCTCCCACATCAGCTTCGTCGCCGCCTTCCGCCCCGCATGTCCCAGCTGCATGCCGATCCGCGTGTCGGGCGCGTGCGTCGCGCACGAAGTCGACGATCCGCCTCCACGCCGCCACCTGCGCGTCATTGTAGATGCCGGTGCATCCGGGGGTGATCCGCCCCTCGGCGCTCACGTCGGTCATCTCCGTCATCACCAGTCCCGCGCCGCCGACTGCCCGGCTGGCGAGGTGCTGCAGGTGCCAGTCGTTCGGCACGCCGTCCACCGCGGAGTACTGGCACATCGGGGAGACCACGACCCGGTTGGTGAGCACGAGGTCGCGCAACTTGAACGGCGTCAGGAAGGGCGGGGGGCTCCGGCGGCCCGGCACCGGCACAACGCCGGCCTTGTCGGCGTACCACCGTTCCACCCGCTCCACGAAGGCGGGGTCACGGGTGCGGAGATTCTCGTGCGTGATGCGGAGGCTCCGCGTGAGCAGGCTGTACGCGAACTGCAGCGGCTCGAGGTCGTCGTAGCGCTCCGTCGCCTCGAACCACTCGAGGCTCGCCTGCGCCGCGCGCTGCACGCTCGCCACGCCGGGCCGGCGCTGCTCCTCGTACGTGGCCAGCGCCGCGGCCACGTCGGGGGCCCCCTGCAGCACCCGGGAGAGCTCGATGGCGTCCTCCATGGCGAGCTTGGTGCCCGAGCCGACCGAGAAGTGCGCCGTGTGCGCCGCGTCGCCCAGCAGCACCAGCCGCCCGTCGGACCAGCGCTCGCACCGCACCGTCGGGAACTGCCGCCAGATGGAGCGGTTGGCGACGAGCCGGTGCCCCTCGAGCTCCTCCTTGAAGAGCGCCTCGCAGTAGGCGATCGTCGCGGCCTCGTCGTTCTCCTTGAGCCCCGCCGCCTGCCACGCCGCCTCCGTCGTCTCCACGATGAAGGTGGACTCCCCTTCGGCGTACTGGTACGCGTGCACCCGCCAGAGGCCGTGCGCGTTCTGCCGGAAGGAGAAGAAGAAGCTGGGGAAGGGACGCGACGTGCCGAGCCAGACGAAGCGGTTGGGGCGGAGGTCCACGCTGGCGCCGAAGGCGGCCTTCCGCGACTCGCGCACCGCGCTGTTGACGCCGTCGGCCGCGACCACCAGGTCGTGGCTCGCGAGCAGCGTCTCCACCGGCGGCGCCTCGGTGAGTTCCCGGAGCTCGGCGCCGATGGCCCGCGCCCGGTCGCTCAGGATCTCGAGCAGCACCTTCCGCGAAATCCCCGAGAATCCGTGCCCGCCGGAGGTGATGCACTGCCCGTTGATGTGGACGTCGATGTCGCCCCAGCGGTGCATCACCGCCGACATCGCCGCGTGGGTGACGTCGTCCGCCTCGGCCAGGATCCCCTCCGTGGCGTCGGACAGCACGACGCCGAAGCCGAAGGTGTCCTCGATCCGGTTCCGCTCGTAGATGACGACCTGCGTGGCGGGATTGGCGCGGCGGAGCAGGATGGCGAGGTAGAGCCCGCCCGGCCCGCCGCCGATGATGGCGACCTTCATGCCCCGCCCAGCACTTCCCGCGCGATCAGGAGCCGCTGGATCTCGGTGGTGCCCTCGTAGATCCGGAGCGAGCGCACCGCCCGGTAGAGCCGGTCCACCGGATGGCTGGCCAGCACGCCGCGCCCGCCGAGGAGCTGCACCGCGCCGTCCACGATCCGCTGGGCCGCCTCGGTGGCGTAGCTCTTGGCCATCGCCGACTCGAGCGTCACCCGTTCCGCACCCTGGTCCTTGGCCCACGCCGCGCGGTACACCAGGAGCCGCGCCGCGGCCAGCTCGGTGGCCATCTCGGCGATGCGCGCCTGCGTCAGCTGGAAGTCGGCCAGCGGCTTCCCGAACTGCGTGCGGCTCTTCACGTGCGCCACCGCCTCGTCCAGCGCCCGCGCCGCCATGCCGCACGCGGCGGCGCCGACGGTGGCGCGGAGCCGGTCGAGCGTGGCGAGGCCGAGGCCGAGCCCGCGGCCCGGCTCGCCCAGCATGTGATCGGCGGGAATGCGGCAGCGCTCGAAGTGGAGCTCGCCCAGCGGGTGCGGCGCACTCATCACCTGGGCGCCGACGAAGGTGAGCCCCGGCGTGTCGGCCGGCACCACGAAGGCGGAGATCCCCTTGGCGCCCGCCTTCGGGTCGGTCGAGGCGAAGACGGTGTACACGTCGGCGATGCCGGCGTTCGAGATGAACGACTTCCGGCCCTCGAGCACCCACTGGCCGCTCGTCCCTCGTGGCGCGGGTGGTCATCGCCCCCACGTCGGAGCCGGCGTCCATCTCGGTCATGGCGAAGCCGCACATCAGCGCGCCGTCGTCGATCGGGGGGAGCCAGCGCGCCTGCAGCGCCTCGCTGCCGCCGAGGCGGATCGGCATCGAGCCCAGCGCCTGGAGGGCGTAGACCTCGTCGGCCAGGGGCGAGTGCCACGCCAGCCCCTCGCGGATGAGCGACACGGCGCGGAGGTCGAGTTTCTTCACCGCGTTGTAGAGCCCCGCCGTCGCCAGCAGCGGCACCAGTGCGCGGGCCCTGATCCGCGCCTCGGCGTCGGTGTCGGGATCGGGCTTCCGGACCAGCTGGTTCTGGCCGAAGGTGTTGACCGCCGCCGCCACCTGCGAGTGGCGCGGCTCGAGAAAGGCGGCGACGGGGTCGATGTCCGGTCTCGTCATGGGAACTTCGGGTCCCGCTTCTCGGTGAACGCCAGGTACCCCTCCTTGTAGTCGGGGCCGAGCATCAGCTGCGCCTGCTCCTCCGCCTCGTGGCGGAGTCCCGCCTCGAGGTCCATCGCCGCCTCGAGGTCGATGGCCGCCTTGGTGGCGGCGAGCGCGTCCTTGGGGCCGCGCGCCAGCTTCTCGGCCAGCGCCCTGGCCGCGGGCATCACGTCGCCCTCGACGACCTGGTGGTAGAGCCCGATCTCCTTGGCGCGCGCGGCGGAGGTGAACTCCCCCGTCATCAGCATTTCGGTCGCGTGGCTGTGGCCCACCAGCCGGGGCAGGAGCCACGCCGCCCCCATGTCGGCGCCGGAGAGCCCCACCCGCACGAAGAGGAAGGCGATCTTCGCCTTGTCCGTGGCCACCCGGAAGTCGCAGGCCGAGGCGATCACGGCGCCCGCGCCGGCCACCGTGCCGTTGAGCGCGGCGACGACGGGGCGGGGACAGCGGCGGATGGCCAGGATGAGGTCGCAGGTGAGCCGGGTGAAGATCCGGAGCTCGGGGAGCTTCATGCTGAGCAGCGGGCCGATGATGTCCTCGACGTCGCCGCCGGAGCAGAAGGCCCGCCCCGCGCCGGTGATGACCACCGCGCGCACACCCGGCTCGCCGCCCAGCGCGCGGAAGGTGTCGGTCAGCTCGCGGTACACCTCGAAGGTGAGGGCGTTGAGCTTGTCGGGGCGGTTGAGGGTGATGGTCGCGACGCCGGTGGCGGCGTCCAGCGCGTAGAGGAACGACGTCGGGGAGATCGTCATACCAGTCTCCGGTCCTGGTGGTGCACCACCGCGGTGGTCTCCATCTCGAGGAGCGCGTGCTCGTCCAGCAGCGCCGACACCTCCACCAGCGCCATGGCCGGGTAGTGCTTCCCCATCAGCTCCTTCCACACCCCCGCCAGCTCCCGCCGGCACTCGCGGTACTGCTCCATGTCGAGGACGTACACCGTCATCCGCCCGATGTCGGTCGGCTGGCCGCCGGCGGCCCGCACCACCGCGAGGGAGTTGGCCAGGGCGAGGCGGAACTGCGTGACGAAGTCGGCGGGGTGCACCCGGCCGGAGCCGTCGCTCGCCGTCTGCCCTGCCACGAACAGGGTGCGCCCCCCGGCCGGGGAGAGCAGGCCGTCGTTCCACCCCTTGGGCTGGCCACGGGGGTTGATGATGTCCCAGCTCATGCGTGCCCCTCTCCGCCGTCGATGACGACGGCCTCTCCGTTGCGGCGGCCCGACTCGTCGGTCACGAGCGCCAGGACCGCCGTCGCCACTTCGTCGGGCTGGATCATCCGCCCCGCCGGCATGGTGGACAGGATGGCGGCGCGCGCCTCCTCGGCCGACTTCCCCGTCTTCCGCACCACGTTCTCGATCGTGGCCTCGGTCATCGGCGTCTCCACGTAGCCGGGGCAGACGGCGTTGACGGTCACGCCGTGCTTGCCCACCTCCGCGGCCGCCGCGCGGGTCAGCCCCACCAGCGCGTGCTTGCTCGCCGTGTAGGCGATGATGTAGGGCATGCCCATCAGCCCCGCCATGCTGGCCACGTTCACGATCCGCCCCCACTTCCGTTCCAGCATGTCGGGCAGGAAGGCCTGCAGGCAGAGGAAGGCGCCGGTGGCGTTGATCCGCATCATCTTTTCCCAGTCCTCGAGACTGGTCCGCGCGATCGGCGCGGAATGCGCGATACCGGCGTTGTTGACCAGGATGTCCACCGGGCCGAGCTTCTCCTTCGCCACCGCCGCGAGGCGCAGGATCGAGGCGGGGTCGCTCACGTCGCAGCCGGCCGCCCAGACGTTCCGCCCCTCCGCGCGCAGTTCCTCCGCGATCTGCTCCAGCTTGCTCAGAGTACGGCCCGACACCACCACCGAGGCGCCGGCGTCGGCGAGCGCGCGCACCACCGCCGCGCCGATTCCCTGGCCGCCACCTGTCACCACCGCCGTCTTGCCGTCGAGTCGCATCAGGGTACTCTCTCAATCATCCTGGAGCAGGGGAAGGGCGGCCTCTTCGAGGATGCCGCCCAGCGCGTCGATCAGGGTGCGGCCTTCCTCGGCCGTGGCGTCCGCCGGCCACCCAAAGTAGGCGCGCGGCCCCCCCGCCTCCGCAAAGGTGGCCTGCCCGGCGCGGATCGCCACCGACAGCGAGTTCGGGTTGGGCGCGAGCTCCCGGCGGACGTCGCGCACCAGGTCGGGCCGCTCTGCCAGCACGATGGAGGTCTCGAAGCGCCCGGCGTGGCAGGCGCCGGTCTGGAACTCCTCTCCCAGTCGGAGCGACCACGGCTTGCGCGAGAGCTCGGGAAACGCCACCCTCAGGCCGTCGGTGCGGATCGTCTCGACCGCCTCGCGCACCGCGCCGAGGTGCTCGGGGTCGAGGTGCGCGCTGATGAACACCAGGCGGCTGAACCCTTGGGCCGCGAGCGCGTCGGCGACATCTTCAAGGAGCGCCACCAGCGTGGCGGGCCGGGTGGAGAGCGTACCGGGAAAGGCCGCCGCGAACGGGGCCGGGGTGAGCGCCACGGTGGGCAGGACCAGCACCGTCGCCCCCTGCCGCGACAGCCGCTCGGCGCCGGCCCGGGCCATCGCCTCGACGATGATCACGTCGGTCGAGAGCGGCAGGTGGGGGCCATGGGCCTCGGTGGCGCCGAGCGGCACGACGGCCACCGCGCGCCGCCGGTCGAGCGCCGCCACCTCCTCGTAGGTCGCCGCCTGGAGCCAGCACACCGTCATCAATGCCTCGTTCCACCCGGGAGTCCGCCCGTGACCTTTGAGCCGCCGGAGCGCTTCAATATCGCCGATCACCTGCTCGATGCGCGCATCCGCGAGGGACGCGGGTCGCGCGTGGCGCTGGTGACCGATCAGCGGACCTGGAGCTACCGGGACGTGCAGGGCATGGCCAACCGGTACGGCAACCTGCTCAGGGAGGCGGGGGTGATGCCGGAGCAGCGGGTCATCATCGCCCTGCCCGACGGGCCGGAGTTCGTGGCGGCGCTGTTCGGCATCTTGAAGATCGGGGCAGTGGTGGTGATGGTCAACCCGGACCTCAAGCCAGACGCCATCTCCTATTTCTACCAGTACACCCGGGCACGGGCGGCCTTCGTCCACCGGGACAACCGCGACGACTTCGAGACGGCCCGCGCCGACGCCCCGCTCCTCGGCGAGCTGATGGTGGCGGGCAGCGAAACGCTGGAGCGCCGGCTCGAGGCCCAGTCGCTGGAACTCGACACCTTTCCGAGCCACCGCGACGACGCCTGCATCTGGCTCTTCTCCGGCGGCACCACCGGGCACCCCAAGGCGGTGCTCCAGAGCCACTGGAGCTTCGCCCACACCACCGCGGCCTACGGCCAGGGCGTCCTGGGGCTCACCGAGGACGACGTCACCATCTCGGTGCCGAAGCTCTTCTTCGGCTACGCGATGGGGACCAACCTCTTCTTCCCGTTCTCCGTCGGCGCGCGGTCGGTGCTCTACCCCGACAAGCCCACGCCGGAGCGCCTCTTCGAGCTGATCCGCGCGCACCACCCCACCGTCCTCGTCAACGTGCCGACCATGGTGAATCACATGGTGAGCCACCCCGCGGCGGGCGACGCGGATCTCTCCTCGCTCCGGCTGGCCACCTCGGCCGGCGAGGCGCTCCCGGTCGAGCTGTACGAGCGATGGCGAGCGGCCTTCGGCGTCGAGCTCCTCGACGGCCTCGGCACCGCCGAGATGTGGCATGTGTTCATCTCGGCCCGGCCGGGCGCGGTCAGGCCGGGCACCATGGGGACGGTGGTGCCGGGGTTCGAGGTGCGCGTCACGGATGACGAAGGGAACGAGCTGCCCGACGGCGAAGTCGGCTGGCTCCGGGTGCGGGGAAAGGCGCGGGCCATCGCCTACTGGCAGCAGATGGAAAAGACGATGCAGGCCTTCCAGGGAGAGTGGTACGTCTCGGGCGACATGATCCGGCGCGACGCGGACGGCTACTTCACCTACTGCGGCCGCGGCGACGACATGCTCAAGGTGGGGGGGCGCTGGTTGGCGCCGCAGGAGGTGGAGAACTGCCTGCTGCAGCACCCGGCGGTGAAGGAGGCGGCGGTGGTCGGCGTGGTGGACGCGCAGGGGCTGACCAAGCCGCACGCCTTCGTCATCGCCAATCGGCAAACGTCCGGCCTCGACGAGGAACTCAAGGCCTTTGTCCGGGAGCGGCTCGAGCCGTACAAGGCGCCGCGGGAGGTCGTCTTCCTCGACGAGTTTCCGCGGACCCACCTCGGCAAGGTGGATCGCGGGAAGCTGCGGGTGGCGGGGTAGGGACACGGCGATTGTCGCGGTCAGCCGAACGTGGAGGGCTTGACCGGCGGGAGGCCTGGGCGAGGGGATGGTCCGGAGGGCAGTCAGTCGCGACGCCCGGAGCGACCTTGGCGCGTAGGGCTCGCGACGTTTCTGCCCAGAGGA
The DNA here is from genome assembly GCA_963777835.1 of uncultured Gemmatimonadales bacterium. Taxonomy (GTDB): domain Bacteria; phylum Gemmatimonadota; class Gemmatimonadetes; order Gemmatimonadales; family GWC2-71-9; genus SPDF01. The sequence goes on from CAVZRK010000007.1 coordinate 7,953, forward strand.
CCGTTCCCTCGCCCGGCCGACCGCTACCGGCCTGGCCGGCGCGCCCAGCTTGGGATGGTCCTCCGGGGCTGCGGTTCTCACCCCCTTCGAGCCACGGTCTCTTCGGGGGATTCGAACCGACGCCCCTTCGGACCATTCCCTGCGCCGAGCGCGCCCGGGGAGCCCGAGGTGTTACCATTGAAGCACACCGCCAGGGGCATCCCCGCGCACGTCCGCGCGACGGATTGAGACGATACCCTTGGAACCTGATCCGGCTGATACCGGCGAAGGGAGCGCGGCAATGACTGCCTCTTCTTTTTCTGACGCCTTTCCCAACTCCCGCAAGGTGACCATCGAGGGCGGCCGCGGCATCCGCGTGCCGGTCCGCGAGATCGTGCTGTCCGGCGGCGAGCCTCCCCTCCGCGTCTACGATACCAGCGGCCCGCAGGGCACTGATGTCCGCCAGGGCCTCCCCACCCCTCGCCTTCCGTGGATACTGGAACGCGATGTCGACAGACTGCCCCGCAGCCCCGCTGCCCCGCTGCCCAGCGGGAGTGGGGATGAACTGATTCCGGAGGGCCTCCGGCGGCCGGTCTTCCGGGGCCGGGGTCCGGTGACCCAGCTGCACTTCGCGCGGCGGGGCGAGGTCACCCCCGAAATGGAATTCGTCGCCCTCCGCGAGGGGATGAGCCCCGAGTTCGTCCGGAGCGAGGTGGCCCGCGGGCGCGCCATCATCCCGGCCAACATCAACCACCCCGAGGTCGAGCCGATGATCATCGGCCGCGGCTTCGCGGTGAAGATCAACGCCAACATCGGCAACTCCGCCGTCAAGTCGGTCATCGAGGACGAGGTCGAGAAGCTCCGCTGGGCCACCCTCTGGGGCGCCGACACCGTGATGGACCTCTCCACCGGCAAGAACATCCACGAGACCCGGCAGTGGATCCTCCGGAACAGCGCGGTGCCGATCGGCACGGTGCCGATCTACCAGGCGCTCGAGAAGGTCGGCGGCGTGGCGGAGGACCTGACCTGGGAGGCGTACCGCGACACGCTGATCGAGCAGGCGGAGCAGGGGGTGGACTACTTCACCGTGCACGCCGGCGTCCTGCTCCGCTTCGTGCCGATGACGGCCAAGCGGATGACCGGCATCGTCAGCCGCGGCGGCTCCATCATGGCCAAGTGGTGCCTGTCGCACCACAAGGAGAACTTCCTCTACACCCACTTCGACGAGATCTGCGAGATCATGGCGGCGTACGACGTCTCCTTCTCGCTGGGCGACGGGCTCCGGCCCGGCTCCATCCGGGACGCCAACGACGAGGCGCAGTTCGCCGAGCTCAAGGTGCAGGGCGAGCTCAACAAGATCGCGTGGAAGCACGACGTGCAGGTCATGAACGAGGGGCCGGGCCACGTGCCCATGCACCTCATCAAGGAGAACATGGACAAGCAGCTCGAGTGGTGCGGCGAGGCGCCGTTCTACACCCTCGGGCCGCTCACCACCGACATCGCGCCGGGCTACGACCACATCACCAGCGCCATCGGCGCGGCGATGATCGGCTGGTACGGCACCGCCATGCTCTGCTACGTCACCCCCAAGGAGCACCTCGGCCTCCCCGACCGCGACGACGTGAAGGCCGGCGTCATCGCCTACAAGATCGCCGCGCACGCCGCCGACCTGGCCAAGGGGCACCCCAACGCACAGGCGTGGGACGACGCCCTCAGCAAGGCGCGCTTCGACTTCCGCTGGGAGGACCAGTTCAACCTGGCGCTCGATCCGGTCACGGCGCGCGCCTTCCACGACGAGACGCTGCCGGCCGACGGCGCCAAGGTGGCGCACTTCTGCTCGATGTGCGGGCCCAAGTTCTGCTCGATGAAGATCACGCAGGACGTGCGGGAATACGCCGCGGCGCTGGAGGAGAAGTCGGTGGAATTCCGCCGGCGTGGCGGCGAGATCTACGTGAAGCAGGGGCAGGAAGCCTAGAGGAGGGGCCATGGCCGGACGGGGAGACGCACAGGCGCGCGCCGACCGCATCGAGGTGTTCCGGGAAGAGCTCGCCCAGCTCGAGCAGGAGCTGGGCGGCGTCCTCGACGACGCCCAGCGCGCGCGCATCGCCGCGCATCACGACGCCCTCCTCGCCGACCTCGAACGGCAGTTCGACGTCGCCACCACCACCTCCGGCCGCCAGCTCGCTCTCGGCCTCCGCCTCGCCTCCTTCCTCGGCGCCCTGGCGCTTTGCATCGCCGTGGTCCTCTTCGTCAACCGCTTCTGGGGCGCGCTGGCCACCGGCACCCAGGTGGGGCTCCTGACCGCCGGGACGCTGGCGATGCTCGGGCTCACCGAGTTCGCGGCCCGCCGCGAGAAGACCCTCTACTTCGCCGGGCTCGCCGCCCTGGTGGCGTTCGCCCTCTTCGCCACCGACGTCTCCACCCTCGGGACCATCTTCAATCTCGTCCCGTCGCAGCACGCCTTCCTCTTCCTGGCGGCGTTCGGCGGCGCGCTGGCCCACGGGTACGGCTTCCGCATGCTGCTCCTGGCCGCGCTCATCAGCGGGGCGCTCTGGGTGGCGGGGACGCTCCTCACGCTCGGCGGCTCCTACTGGAGCGACCTCTTCTACCGGCATGAGTCCCTGCTCCCCGCGGCCGTGGCGGCGATCGCCCTCGGGTTCATCCCGATGGCCGGCGCGCGCGAGGGCTTCGGTATCGTGTACCGGATGTTCGGGTTCCTCGTTTTCTTCTGGGTGGTGCTGTTCTACGCCGGTACCGGCACGGGGAGCGTGCTGCCCCTCGGCGAGGACGGCGTTGAGATCGTGTACCAGGTGCTTGGGTTCGCGGCGGCCGCGCTGGCCATCTGGGCCGGCATCCGGCGCCAGTGGAACCACGTCACCTACACCGGCGTCACCGCGTTCGTCATCCTCCTCTGCATCAAGGCGATGGACTGGTGGTGGGATTGGATGCCGCGGTGGCTCTTCTTCCTGGTGCTGGGCGGGATGGCGCTCGCGGTGATGGTCGTGCTGAAGCGCCTGCAGGCCCGTTCGGGAGGCGCCCGATGATCAATCGCAACTTGCTGGCGGCTGGAGCGCTGGTCGTCCTGGTGAACGGCGCCATCCTCGCAAACGTCGCACGGAACCGCGCCGGCAATCCCGACGCCGTGGTCCGGCTCAGCGAGCGGGAGGCGCAGGCCTACCTCCCGCCCGACGAGCAGGCGGAGGTGATGCTCATCTTGCGGCTGCGCTGGCAGACGGCGCTTGGTCCCGCCGGCGAGGACACCTGGTTCACACGGGAGCGCCTCGAGGCGCTGGGCTTCCCCGGGCTTCCGGCCGAGGGCGACACCGGGTACCCTGGGAGGTTCGTCGAGCTGAAGCGGAAGGCGTACGTGGTGCTGGAGGTGGCGGGGCCGGAATGGGAACGGTGGGAGGCGGTGCAGCGGGCGCGGATCGACTCGGTCGTCGCCGCGTCACGGGTCGCGCCGGTGGCGGAGCCGGAAGGCCACCAGCACGGCGACCCAATTCCCCCGCGGCCGGACGGGATGGGCAGCCGACTCATGGCGGTGGACATCGGGCGCGATCCGCTGGCGCTCCGCGCGCAGTATCCCGAGCGGGGCCGCTACCTCATCCTGCCGGCCACCTATGGTTTCGACTTCACCCCCGCGACACGCGACTCCGCGGGCACGGTGACGGCGCCGTCGAGGATCACCGGGCGCATCGGCGACCTGCTGCCGGGGACGCTCGTCGTGCCCGAGCCGCTGCGCGATTCGCTCATGGCCCTCGGCGCCGGCCGGCCGGACTCCGCGACGCACTACGAGTTCACGGTCAAGGTGGGGCGTAGATGGGAAGCGTGGGTCGAGTGAGCTGTTGAGTTCAGTGGCACTGCGAACCTGATCCCACGAAAGCACGAAACCACGAAGGCACGACACGTGTTCGGCTAGGACTTTCCGTTTTCGTGGTTTCGTGTTTTCGTGAATTCAGTTCCTGTACGTCCAACACAGGAACTCCGGCAAGATCCTTCCCCACGTCGCCTGATCGTGCCCGCCCGCCACCGTCACGTGCACCACGTCCTTCCCCTTCACGTAGCCCCGCGCCACGAGCGCGTCCACCAGGTCGTCGGTGTCCTGGATGGAATCGATGATGCCGTTGCCGTCGCGGTCGCTGGTTTCGTCGCCGTCGGCGGTCTCGAGCCAGATCCGGAGTCGTGGGAGCGGGGTCGCCTCTCGCACCATGCTGAGCGCCACCCGCGACGCCTGCTTTTGCTCCAGCGTGCCGTCCTGCGTGCGCCACCAGAACGATCCGCTCATCGCCCCCACTGTCCCGAAGACGTCCGGGTGCCGCCAGGCCAGGTCGAACGCGGCGAGGCCGCCGAGTGAGCTGCCGAGGACCGCGGTGTGCGCGGGGCCGCCGCGGAGCCGGTAGCGCGACGCGGCCCACGGCATCACCTCTTCCAGCACGAACCGCTCGTACAGGTGCGCGCGGGCGCCGAAGCCCTGCGCGTTCGGCGTGCCGGCAGTGCCGTAGTCCTGCAGGCGCTGGTCGTTGGCGTGGATGGCGACGACGATGAGGGGAGGAATGCGGCCGCGGGCGGTGAGGGAGTCGAGGGTGGGGAGGAGGCCGAGGGCCGTGGCGTCCTGTCCGTCGTTCAGGTAGAGCACGGGGTAGCGTGCCTTTCCCGCCGAGTCGTATGCCGGCGGGAGGTACACGTCCAGCCACCCGCCGCTCGTTGAGGATCAGGGAAGGGAAGGAATCGACGTGGACGACGGAATAGTGCACCGGCGCCGGGACGGAAGTTCCAGCGTTACTTCCACAGCCGGACAAGAGCGCGATCAGAACCGCCCCGCTGCCCCACTGCCCCGCTGCCCACCGGCCCTGCTGCCCCGCTGCCCCGCCATCTCCATTCCCCTCTCTTGTACCGCTCAATCTCCCTCCGCTGCTTCTTGTCCGGCTTCCCCTTCTCGAGGAACAGCGGCGGCGGCAGGCTCTTGAGCCGGAGCGCCATCGTCTCGCGGGCTGCGCGGCTCTCGCCGGTCTCTTCGTACAGGGTGACGGCCACGCTGGCGGGGCCGCGGCGCTCGCTCAGGCCGCGGACCGCGACGTCCCACGCGTAAGGGGGCTGCCGGAACTGGATCCGGTCGCCGACCCGCACCGCCTTGGCCCGCTTGGCCCCCTGGCCGTTGACGTCCACCTTGCCTCCGTCGATGGCCTCGACCGCGAGCGCGCGGGTCTTGTAGAACCTCGCCGCCCACAACCACTTGTCGAGCCGGACGGTGCCGGGCGTTTCGCGTTCAGGCATGGCCAAAGATATACCGCCGGCTCGGGATGGTCCTCCAGGCGAGAGCAGGGCGCGCCCCCTCCGAGCCGCGGTCTCTCCGGGGGACGCGCCCTGATCGCCCTCCGGACCATTCCCGTCGACCGGCGGGACAGGGGGTGAGGACTAGGCGTGGAGGGGTCACGGGGGTGAGGTACACGATGCGTGGAGGGGGACAGGGGGTGAGGACGAGACCGATCTGAGAGGGGGCAGGGGGTGAGGCCGTCCAAGACGGGGGTGTTGACATCTCTTATATATAACTATATAGTTGTAGATTACTGAAAGGGCACCGACGCCCAACCAAGGACGCCATCGCATGCAGAGACCGACCATCCTTGTCGCCCTGACCCTCACGCTCGCCGCGCCGCTCCGCGCGCAGGCGCCGCTGACCCTGGCCGACGCCTTCCGGCGGGCCGATTCGGCCGCCTACGCCAACCGGATCGCCGGCGGCAGCGCCCGCGCCCAGGGCGCCCAGGCCACCTCCGCGCTCCAGGGGATCCTCCCCACGCTTCGCGCCGAGGCCGGCTGGGCCCAGACCGACAACCCGCTCGCCGCCTTCGGCTTCACGCTGCAGCAGCGGGGCGTGTCGATGGCTTCCTTCGACCCGGCAAGCCTCAACTATCCCGCGGCGGTCACCAACTGGACTGGCGGCCTCGTCGCCGAGGTGCCGCTCATCAACGTGGACGCCTGGTACGGGCGGGCCGCCGCCTCGAGCGCCGGTGCGGCCGCCGAGGCCGGCGCCGGCTGGACCCGAGAAGCGACGCGGGTGGACGTGGCGCGCGCCTACTTCGGCGCCATCCTGGCCCGCGAGCAGGTCCTGACTCTCGAGGCCGCCACCGCCGCCGCCCGGGCGCACGTGCGCGCGGCCGAATCCATGGTCACCAACGGCCTCGCCACCAAGTCCGACGCCCTCCTCGCCGCCGTGCAGGCCGGCCAGGTCGAGGCGCAGCTCATCGGCGCCCGCGGCAACGCGGCCATTGCCCGGGCGCAGCTGGCGCTGATGCTCGGCCAGCCGGGCGACACCGCCTTCATCCTGCCCGATTCGCTCCCCTCCGCCGCCCAGATCCGGAGCCTCCTGTCACTCCCCTCCGGCGACTCCGCGTCGGCCCGGCTCGACGTGACCGCCGCGCAGCTCGGCATCGAGGCGGCCCAGCGCGACGTGCACCGGGCCAACGCCGTCTACCTCCCGCGGATCAACGGGTTCGGCCGCTTCGACTGGAACAGCCCCGACCAGCTCTTCGGTGGCCAGAGCAGCTACACGGTCGGCGTCATGGCGTCGTGGACGCCCTTTGCCGGCGCCTCCGAGATCGGCGGCCGGCAGGCGGCGCTGGGTCGCGCCGACGCAGCTCGCGCCATGGCCGAGGCCGCCGAGGCCAAGGCCGCGCTCGAGCAGACCGCCACGCAGACCCAGCTCGCCGTGGCCGTCGCCCGGCTCGGCATCGCCGAGGTGGCGGTGGAGCAGGGAAGCGAGGCGCACCGCATCGTGGCGAAGAAGTACGCCGGTGGCCTCGCCACCGTCGCCGAACTCCTCAGCGCCGCCGCGGTCGAGACCCAGACCCGGCTCGGCCTGTCCGACGCCCGTTACCAGACCATCACCGCCGATGCGGCGGCCCGGCAAGCTGCCGGTGCCGACCTAATGGTGCTTTCTGTCCTGGAGAATTGACATGCGCAAGATCCTTCCGGTCACCGGCATTCTGATGGCGAGCCTCGCCGTTGGAGCCTGCGGGCGCGACGCTGAACCCGCGCCGAGCGAGCGACTTCCGCTGGACGGCGCACGCGTGGCGGTGACCGACACGACCGTCGTAGACGCCTTCGAGGCGGCCGGCATCGCCGAGCCGATCCGCGCGGCCACCCTGAGCACCAAGCTGATGGGCTCGGTCACCGCGGTGCCGGTGCACGAGGGCGACCGCGTGGCGTCGGGACAGACGCTGGTCCGGCTCGACGCGCGCGACCTCGACGCCAAGCGTGCGCAGGTCGAGGCCGGACTCGCCGAGGCCAGCGCGGTGCACGCCGACGCGACGGTGCAGGTCGGCCGGATCCGCGCCCTCTACGCCGACAGCGCCGCCACGAAGGCGCAGCTCGACCAGGCGGAGACGGGCCTCGCCCGCGCCACCGCCGCAGTGGCGAGCGCCAGGGCGATGGCCGCCGAGCTTGCCGCCACGGCTTCGTACGCCGACGTCCGCGCGCCGTTCGCGGGTGTCGTGACCCACCGTTTCGTGGACCCGGGCTCCTTTGCGGCGCCGGGCGCGCCGCTCGTGAGCGTCGAGGACGCGAGCACGCTGCGGGTGTCGGTCAGCGCGGCGCCCGAGGCGGTGCGCGGCCTCAAGGCCGGCGCCCCCGTGACGGCCACCATCGGCGACGTCTCCGTCCAGGCCAGGGTCGAGGGGGTCGTGCCCTCCGGCGGCAACCTCTACACCGTCAACGCACTCGTTCCCAATGCGCGCGGCGAGTTCCTGAGCGGGAGTTCCGCCACGCTGGCGCTGCCGCGCGGGATGCGTCGCGCCATCCTCGTGCCGTCGGCCGCCATCGTCCGCCAGGGTGACCTCGCCGGCGTGCGCACCGTCGCCGACGGCCAGGCCACGCTGCGCTGGGTCAAGGTCGGCCGCACGACGGATGGCACCGTCGAGGTGCTCTCCGGCCTCGCCGCCGGTGACACCGTCGTGGTGGCCGGCGGGGAGCGCTGATCATGGGCATCGCCGGCCGGATGGCGCAGGCCTTCCTGCGCTCGAAACTGACGCCGCTCGTCACGATCGCGTCGCTCGCGGTCGGGCACGCTCGCCATCCTCGCCACGCCGCGCGAGGAGGAGCCGCAGATCTCGGTGCCGATGATCGACGTCATCGCCGTGATGCCCGGCGCCTCCCCCGAGGAGGTCGAGAACCTCCTGACTCGGCCGATCGAGAAGCTGATGTGGGAGGTCCCCGGTGTGGAGTACGTCTACGCCATGGCCGGCGAGGCGATGACGCTGGTCACGGTGCGCTTCAAGGTGGGCGAGAACCAGGACCGGGCGGTGAGCCGGGTCTTCACCAAGATGGGTTCCGCCGCCGACCAGGCCCCGCCGGGCGCCATGCCGCCGATGGTCAAGCCGCACTCGATCGACGACGTGCCGATCCTGGCGCTCACGCTGCACGGCGGCGGCTACGGCTCCGACGAGCTCCGCGCCATGGCGCACCCACCTGGCCGACGAGCTCGCCACGATTCCCGACCTGGCGCGCATCGACCTGATCGGCGGCGAGCCGACCCAGCTGCGCGTCACGCTCGACCCGGCGCGCCTGGCCGGGAGCGGGGTGACGCCGGGCGAGGTGATGCAGGCGCTCCGCGCCGCCAACGTCCGGCTCCCGGCCGGCGAGTTCGCCTCCGCCAACGAGGTCTTCCTCGTCACCGTCGGCGCGCCGATCCGCTCCGCCCGGGACGCGGGCGACGTGGTCGTCGCCAACCGCGGCGCGCCGGTGTACCTGCGGAACGTGGCTACCGTGGTGGAGGCGCCCGCCGAGGCCACCGACTACGTGACCCACGCGGCGCGGGGCGAGGACGGCGCCCAGGCGGTGACCATCGCCGTGGCCAAGCGGCCCGGCGTCAACGCCACCGACATCGCGCACGCCGCGCTGGCACGGGTGGACGAGGCGCGGAGCCGGCTCCTCCCCGCCGACGTGCTGGTGGACGTCACCCGGAACTACGGCGAGACGGCCAGCGAGAAGTCGAACGAATTGATGCTGCATCTCCTGATCGCCACGCTGTCCGTCACGGTCCTGATCGGCCTCTTCCTCGGCTGGCGCGAGGCGCTGGTGGTGCTGGTGGCGGTGCCGGTCACGCTGGCGCTGACGCTCTTCGTGTACTACGCGCTGGGCTACTCGCTCAACCGCATCACGCTGTTCGCGCTGATCTTCTCGATCGGCATCCTGGTGGACGACGCCATCGTCGTGGTCGAGAACATCTACCGCCACCTCCAGATGGGCGACCGCTCCCCCGACGTGGCCGCGGTCGAGGGGGTGGACGAGGTCGGCAACCCGACCATCCTCGCCACCTTCACCGTCATCGCCGCCATCCTCCCGATGGCCTTCGTCTCGGGGCTCATGGGCCCCTACATGCGTCCCATCCCGGTCGGCGCCTCGGCGGCCATGCTCGCCTCGCTGGCGGTGGCGTTCATCATCACGCCCTACCTGGCGCTTCGCCTCCTCAAGGGACACGTGGCCCCCGGTCCGCACATGCCCGACCGGGCGCACGAGCCGGAGGAGCTGTCGGGCTTCGCGAAGTTCTACACCGGCATCATGACGCCGCTCATGGACCTCCCGAAGCGCCGGCTGGTGTTCTACGGCGGGATCGTCGGCCTGCTCCTGGTGTCCATGGGGCTCCTGGCGGTCAAGCTGGTCGAGGTGAAGATGCTGCCCTTCGACAACAAGTCGGAGTTCCAGGTCGTGCTCGACCTGCCGGAGGGCGCCACGCTCGAGACCTCCAACGCCGCGGCGGGCGCCGTGGCCGCGTACCTCCGCACGGTGCCCGAGGTGATCAGCACCGAGACGTACGCCGGCACCTCCGCGCCGTTCAACTTCAACGGCCTGGTGCGCCACTACTTCATGCGCCGCGGCGCCAACGTGGCCGACGTGCAGGTCAACCTCCTCCCCAAGGGGGAACGGAGCCGGCAGAGCCACGACATCGCGGTGGCGGTGCGGCCCGCGGTGGATTCCATCGCCCGGAGCTTCGGCGCGAACGCGAAGATCGCGGAGATTCCCCCCGGCCCGCCCGTGCTCTCCACCCTGGTGGCGGAGGTCTACGCCGCCGACGACAGCACCCGGCTCCTGGCGGCCACGAAGGTGAAGGCGGTCATGGAGTCCACGCCGGGCGTGGTGGACGTGGACTGGACCGTCGAGGCGCCCCAGGCCAAGCGGTCGTTCCGCGTGGACCGGGTGCGCGCCGCCGAGGCGGGCGTGACGGTCGAGCAGGTGGCGCAGGTGCTCACCATGGCGCTCTCGGGCGCCGACGCCGGGCTGGCCAGCGTGCCGACCGCGCGGGAGGGCGTCGCCATCGTGCCGCGGCTCGGGCTCGCCAATCGGAGCAGCGTCGAGGCGCTGCTGGCGGTGCCGGTGGCCACGCCGCGCGGCCCGACGCCGCTGGGGCGGTTCGTCACGGTGGAATCCACCACCCGTTCCTCGCTCCGGATGCGGAAGAACCTCCGCCCCGTCATCTACGTGACCGGCGACGTGGCCGGCACCATCGAGTCGCCGGTGTACGCCATCCTCGCCATGAACCAGGCGCTCGACACCGTCCAGGTCAACGGGGCGTCGATCGCGCGGTACAACGCGGTGGCGCCGGACCGGCTGGACGAGACGGCCATGAAATGGGACGGGGAGTGGCAGGTCACCATCGAGGTCTTCCGCGACCTCGGCCTGGCCTTCGCGGCGGTGCTGGTGCTGATCTACGTGCTGGTGGTGGGGTGGTTCCAGTCGTTCAAGATCCCGCTCGTCATCATGGCGCCGATCCCGCTCACGCTCATCGGCATCCTGCCGGGGCACGCCCTCACCGGCGCCTTCTTCACCGCCACGTCGATGATCGGGATGATCGCGCTGGCGGGGATCATCGTGCGGAACTCGATCCTGCTGGTGGACTTCATCCAGCTCGCCGAGGCGCGGGGCCGGCCGCTGCGCGAGGCGGTGCTGGAGGCAGGCGCGGTGCGGTTCCGGCCGATCGCGCTCACCGCGGCCGCCGTCGTCATCGGCGGGCTGGTGATGGTGCTCGACCCGATCTTCCAGGGCCTCGCCGTGGCGCTGATGAGCGGCGCCATCGTGGCCACCCTGCTCACCATGGTGGTGGTGCCGCTCCTCTACTGGGAGCTCCGGCGCCGCGAAGGAGCGACGTCATGAAGATGCTGATCCTGACCTACAGCGGCGCCGAGCCGGCCCGGGCCAGCGCGCTGCTCGAGGAGGCCGGGGTGCCCGGCCACACCTGCTTCGAGGGGGGCCGCGGGCACGGCCTCACGGGCCCCCGCGCCGGCACCCGCGCCTGGCCCGGCGAAGTGACGATGTGCTTTTCCGTCGTGGAGGACGTGCTGGCGGCAACTGCCGCCACGCACTGCCGAGCGGCGCAACTCCCCACGGGCGAGCGGCTGCACGTGGCCGTGATGCCCGTCGACTCGTTTTTCTAGGATTGGAGGTGGAGCATGTGTAACGAGAACATCATTCGGCGGATGGCCGGGCTCTTCACGATGGCTTCGGTGGCGCTGGGCTACTGGGTGCACCCCGCCTGGTTCCTGTTCACCGCATTCGTGGGATTCAACCTGCTGCAGTCGAGTTTCACTGGCTTCTGCCTGCCGGAGCGGGTCTTCGGCCGGCTCCGCCTCTTCGGGTGCCAGCCGAAAAAGGCCTGACCGCTACTTCCGGCGGCGGAGGAGCTGTTTCTTGCGGTTCAGCTCCTCCTCCAGCCCGCCGCATACCAGCTCGCACATCGTGAACACCTGCGGATCGGTGATCCGGTACCAGCTGGTGGTCCCTTCCTTCCGCCGGTCCACGTACCCCTGCTGCAGCAGCACCTGCAGGTGCTTGGATACGTTGGCCTGGCCGCCGCCGGTGCGCTCGGCCAGGTCGCCGACCGAGCACTCCCCGGCGCGGAGCGCCTGGAGCAGCCGGAGCCGCATCGGCTCGCCCAGCGCCTTGAAGCGCTCGGCGATGGCGGCCGCGTTGGTGTCGCTGAGTTCGACCATGGAGTCCTCCCGCGTAAGTGCTATACAACTATCTAGTAATATAGTAATTGTCCGCTCCACGCGCCATCCTTCCACGCGTCCCCCCTCTCCGCTTGCCGGAGAGGGGGAGAGGGGGTGAGGATTCGCCGATGCCCCTCCTCGGTCTCCTCCTCGCGCTCGTCATCGGCGTCTCCCTCGGCCTCCTCGGCGGCGGCGGCTCGGTGCTCACCGTGCCGATCTTCCACTATGTGCTGGGCTACGACGTGAAGCCGTCCATCGCCATGAGCCTGGCCGTGGTCGGCGTGACCAGCGCCGCCGGCGCCCTCGGGCGCCTCCGGGCCGGGGAACTGAACGGCCGTGCCGTGCTGACCTTCGCGCCGGTGGCCATGCTCGGCACCTTTCTCGGCGCGCGCCTGGCGCTCCTCGTGCCGTCGGCGGCCCAGCTGGTGCTCTTTGCCGTCGTGATGCTCGCCGCCTCGTATTTCATGTGGCGCGGCCGGCCGGCCGACGCGGCACCCGCCGCGAAGCCGCACCCGGTCCTCGTGGCGCTCATCGGCGGCGCGGTGGGGGTCCTGACCGGGCTGGTCGGCGTGGGCGGCGGGTTCCTGATCGTGCCAGCCCTCGTCCTGCTGCTGGGCGTGCCGGTCAAGGAAGCCGTCGGCACCTCGCTCGGCGTCATCGCCCTCAATTCGGCGTCGGGCTTCGCCGGATACTGGGGCAAGGTGGACGTCGACGTCCGGATGATGGCGGCCTTCACCGCCATCGCCATCGTCGGCGTCTTCCTCGGCACCCGGCTCGCCCGTCGGGTCCAGCCGGGCCATCTCCGCCAGGGATTCGCGGTGTTGCTCGTCGTCGTCGGCGTGGCCATCCTTCTCAAGAGTCTTTCCGGCCAGCCCTAGCTCTCCATCGGAACCCGTCCATGTTCTTCCAACGCTTCTACGACGACACCCTCGCCCAGACCAGCTACCTCATCGGCTGCGCCGCCACCGGCGAGGCCATGGTGCTGGACCCCAATCGCGACGCCGCACAGTACGTGCGCGCCGCCGAGGAGGAGGGTCTCCGGATCACGCACGTGACCGAGACCCATATCCACGCCGACTTCCTTTCCGGCTCGCGGGAGCTGGCGCACCTGACCGGCGCGGTGATGTACCTCTCCGACGAGGGAGGGCCCGGCTGGCAATACGCCTTCGCCAGGCAGGGCGGGGCGGTGCTCCTCCACGACGGCGACCACTTCATGGTCGGCAACATCCGCTTCGACGTGCTGCACACCCCCGGGCACACCCCCGAGCACCTCGCGTTCGTGGTGACGGACACTGCGGGCGCCACCGGGCCGATGGGCATCGTCACCGGCGACTTCGTCTTCGTGGGTGACGTCGGCCGGCCCGACCTGCTCGAGAAGGCGGCGCGGGTGGCGGGCTCGGCGGATGGCGCCGCGCGCGCACTCTGGAAGAGCCTCGAGAAATTCCGCGCCCTCCCGGACCACCTGCAGGTCTGGCCCGGGCACGGGGCCGGCTCGGCGTGCGGCAAGGGGATGAGCGCGGTGCCGCAGAGCACCGTCGGGTACGAGAAGCTCTTCAACTGGGCGTTCGGCGCGAAGAGCGAGGAGGAGTTCGTCACTCAGGTCCTCGCCGACCAGCCGGAGCCGCCGAAGTACTTCGCCGAGATGAAGCGCCTGAACCGCGACGGCCCCCCGATCCTCGATGGACTCCGCCGCCCACCGCGGCTCGAGGGGACCCGGCTCCCGGAGCTCCTCGCGGCCGGCGCCACCATCGTGGACGCGCGCCCGAGCGATGTCTTCGCGGCCCGCCACATCCCAGGGACTGTCCACATACCGCTGGGCCGGTCCTTCACCACCTGGGCGGGGTGGCTCCTGTCGTACGACAAGCCGTTCTACCTGCTGGTGAGCGGGGATTCGGCGGAGCCGCTCGACGTGGTCTTGCGGGATCTCGCGCTGATCGGACTGGATGGGGCTGCGGGGTGGTTCGGATCCGACGCGCTCGCGGCATGGGGGAGCGCCGGGCGCGCCTTCGGCAACACGGCGATCATCGAACCGGACGAGCTGGCCCGCCGGCGGGAACGGGGCGAGGTGGCGGTGCTCGATGTGCGGGGCCAGGCGGAGTGGAAGGCGGGTCGCCTCCCGGGCGTGGAGAATATTCCGCTGGGGTACCTGCTCGATCAGCTGGATGACGTCCCGGTGGGCCGCCCGCTCGTGCTGCACTGCCAGGGGGGAGGGAGGTCGGTCATCGCGGCAAGCCTGCTGGAGGCCAAGGGCATCACCGACGTGATCAACCTGACCGGCGGCTTCGGTGCGTGGGAGCGTGCCGGGCTACCTGTGGAGCGGTAGCTTCGCGCGCTGCCCCGCTGCCCCGCTGCCCCGCTGCCCCGCTGCCCCGCTGCCCCGCCTCGTCGGCGTCAGCCGACGACATACGCCTCCATCGCGAAGTACTCCGCGAGCCCGAGGCGGTTCAGCATCTCCGCCGTCTCCTTGTTCCGCGCCTCCACCCGCTGCCAGAACTCCCGCTCGTCGTGCGCGCCGGGGAAGGGCGCCGAGTCCTTCTGGCTCTGGTGCTTGAAGATCGCCTGGATCTTGAGCTTCAGTTCCTCCTGGCTCATCGGCACGAGCCAGGTCGCCTCCGTCACCGGCCACTCCTGCCACGCCCCGCGATAGAGCCAGACCTCCGGCGGCGTGCCGCTCATCTCCGGACAGCGCGCGGTCGATCGCCTCCTTGCACATCCGGTGGGTGCCGTGCGGGTCGCACAGGTCGCCGGCCACGAAGACCAGCTGCGGGCGGACCTCCTCCAGCAGCGCGCGGACGATCGCCACATCGGCGGGGCCGATCGGGTCCTTCCGCACCTTGCCGGTCTGGTAGAAGGGCAGGTTGAGGAAGCGGGCGTTGGCGCGGCCGAGGCCGATCGTCTCGAGCGCGCTGACGGCCTCCCCCTCGCGGATGATCCGCTTGAGGTCCTGGATCGCGTCGCTGTCCACCGTGCCCGGCTGCTTCGTGGCGAGGAACTCGCGCACCTGGGCCGTGAACCCCGGCACGTCCCCCTTCCCGATGCCCCGGTCCCGCGCCAGCCGCTCCAGGAAGTCCACGTAGCGGCGCACGTCGTGGTCGAAGACGGCGATGTTGCCGCTCGTCATGTAGGCCACGGTGATCTCGTTGCCGTTCTGCGCCAGCTTGTGCAGGATCCCGCCCATCGAGATCACGTCGTCGTCGGGGTGCGGGGAGAAGACGATCACCCGCCGGCCCTCGGGGAGCTTCGACTTCCCGCGGATCTTCGCGCCCAGCGCGTTGAAGACGAGGCCGTTCACCGCGCCTGGCGAGCCGTGCCGCGCCACGAGCGACGACAGCTGGTGCTCGGCGTAGTCGCCCTGCGTCAGCTTGAGGATCGCCTTCCCGGTCCGGAGCGAGAGCCAGACCACGGCGCGCACCGCGAGCTCCGGCGTCCACTCCACCTCGTCCACCAGCCACGGCGTGGCGACGCGGGTGAGTTCTGCGGCCGCCGCGGTGTCGAGGTAGAAGGTCGTGTTCGGGTGGCGCTGCAGGAAGGTGGCGGCCACCTCGAGGTCCACCTCCCCCTCCACCGCCCGCCGCACGATGGCCGCCTTGTGCTCCCCGGTGGCCAGGATCGCGATCTCCCGCGCCTCGAGGATCGTCGCCACGCCCATCGTGACCGCCTCGCGCGGCACGTGCTCCTCGCCGAAGAAGTCCGCCGCCGCGTCCCGCCGGGTGATCACGTCGAGCTGCACCAGCCGGGTGCGGCTCTCCGCGCCGGAGCCCGGCTCGTTGAAGCCGATGTGGCCGGTCTTCCCGATGCCCAGGAGCTGGAAGTCGATTCCGCCGGCCGCGCGGATGGCCGCCTCGTAGGCGTCCGCCATCGCGCGGACGCCGTCGCGCGGCACGCCGCCGTCGGGCACGTGGGTGTCGGCCGGGTCGATGTCGATGTGGTCGAAGAGGTTTTCCTGCATGAAGCGCCGGTAGGAGTGGATGCTCCCCGGCGTCATCGGGTAGTACTCGTCGAGGTTGAAGGTGACGACCCCCCGGAAGCTCAGCCCCTCCTCGCGGTGCATCCGGATCAGCTCGCGGTACACCCCGATCGGGGTGGAGCCGGTGGCGAGGCCGAGCACGGGCCGCGCACCGGCGGCGCGCCGTCCCGGCGATCACCTCGGCGATCCGCCGCGCGATGGTGCGGGAGAGGGCCTCGTGGCTGTCCAGCACCACGGTCGGAATCCGCTCGGGGAGCCTGGCCGGCAGGGGCATGGCCGGAATCTAACCGAGCGCCGCTTGACTCCCGCTTGACCCCCCTGCCGCACCCTCCAGTCGCAACCCTGACTGGAGGCGGTTATGCGGTTCCCACGGATTCTCCCTGCCCTGCTCCTGGTGTCGACCCTCGGTGCCTGCCACAGCTACCAGCCGGTCACCACGCCCCTGCCCGAGTTCGTGGCGGCCCACGACGGCCGGAACGAGATGCGCCTGACCCTGGTGTCGGGCGAGCAGGTGACCCTGCAGGACACCTACGTGGCTGGCGGGTCGCTCTATGGGTACCCGAAGGACGCCCCCAGCGCCGGCTACTCCCCGGTCTCGGTGCCCCTCGACGCGATCCGGCAGGCGGACCTCCGGAAGCCGCACGCCTCCAAGCCGCTCGGGTACGTGATTGGTGGCGCGCTGATCGCCGGGACGGTGGCGGCATCCGCCAGCCTGTTCGGCGCAGTGCGCCAGTGATCCGTGTTTCACGCGCCGGCCCAGGCAGGCCGCGCGCCTTAGTGGAGGTCGATATGTCGATCCGTCGAGTCGTATCCCTGCTGCTGCTGGCCGCGTACCTGCCGGCGTGCGCCCACTATCAGCCGACGGCTCGGCCTTTGGCCGAGCTCACCGCGCCACCCGATCCCGTGCAGCAGGTTCGGGTGACGCTCACCAATGGAACCCGAATCCAAGTGACCTCCCCGAGGGTGGAGTCCGACACCCTCCGCGGGACCGAGGGGTTGTCGCGAACAAGCGGCCCACCGGTGGCGATTCCGGTTGCCACGATCAGCAAGGTGGAGATGGTCCAGCCGGCCAAGAAGCTGAGCACCGGGGCGGCAATCGCCATTGTCGCGGTCACGGCCGGGCTCGTGGCCTTGTTGGTCAGCTCGGCGAAGAGCATCGATTGCGGGTATTTGTGCGATTAGCACGAGCGGACTTGCGGAGGCATTAATGCGGTTCCGTCGCATGGTATCCCTGTTGCTGCTCGCCGCGTACCTGCCGGCGTGCACCAGCTATCAGCCCACTACCCAACCGTTGGCCGAGCTGACGGCCAGCCCAAAGCCACTGGAGCATGTCCGCGTGACCACCGTTGCCGGCGCGACGCTCACCGTGGACGCGCCACGGGTGGTCGATGACAGCTTGTTCGGGACGACCGTGGTAATCAAGAAGGGCGCCCCGACCACCCAGCCGGTGGCAATGCCCCTCGCGGATATCCGGACAGTGCAGGTGCGCAAGTCGGACGGCACCGCGACCATGGTGCTCGTGGTGGGCATCGTGGGGGCCGCCGTGCTCATCGGCGTGGCGACCTCGAACGCGCTGGATGACTGGACGCTCGACTTCGCCGAATAGCGGGCGCAGGGCAAGGCGGGCGGAACGCGTGCGATTAGATTCCGGCCTTCGATCTGCTTCCGGAGGCACGATGGAGTCCCGCCGAGTCGAAGCGCTTGCCGACGGCGTCTTCGCAATCGCGATGACGCTGCTGGTGCTCGAGGTGCGCGTTCCCGAGCTGGCCGAGCCGGTGACCGGCACGGGAATGGTGGATGCCCTGGCCGGCCTCCTCCCCAGCGTCGCGGGCTACGTCGTGAGCTTCGTCATCCTCGGCATGATCTGGATCGGCCACCACAACCAGTTCCGCTTCATTCGCCGGGTGGACCGCGCCCTCCTCTGGCTCAACATCTTCTACCTGCTCTGCGTCGCCTTCGTCCCGTTCGCGACGGCCTTCCTGGCGCGCTACCCGCTCCAGCCCGCCTCCCTGCTCATCTACGGCGGCACGCTCCTCCTCGGCGGGCTGATGCACCTGCTCCACTGGAACCACGCCGTGGGACACGGGCTCGTCTCCGAGGAGGTCACCCCGGAGGTGGCCGAGCTGTTCCGCGAGCGGATTTCGATGGGCATCGCGGTGTACCTGGCCGCCACGCTGGCGGGGGCGTTCCTCCCCAAGGTCGGGCTGGTCCTCTTCGCCTGCATGCCGATCCTGTACATGCTCCCGGGCCGGATCGATCCGCGCCTGATCGAGGAAGCTGCTATCGAGGAGTGACGTCGGCTGATCGGGTGTCGGACCGCCCCTCTCCGGCCAGCTGGGGAGGGGCGCGGTGCTTCGGGGGTGCTTGACGGCGGCTTGACGCGCCGGTGGCACCCTTCCCCTGTCCTGAATGAGGGGGGCCCAATGCACCACATTCGTCTAGCCGCTGCCGGGCTGTTCCTCGCCGCATGGCTCCCCGCGTGTGGCCTGTACCATGTCGTTGCCGACTTGTCCGCGGGTGCGCAGGCGGATCCGCACTCGATGCGGCAGGCGCGGGTCACCGTGTGGACGGGCGAGCGCTTCGAGCTCACCGCCATCGAACTCCAGGAGGGGTTCATCCGCGGAACCACCGTCGAAGGGGACACGGTGACCGTTTCGATGGCCGACGTCGAGCTGATGGAAGTGCGACGGGATGATCCGGCGGGCAAGATGGTGCTGGCCGCGTGTGCGGCGGCGGAAATGATGAACGGCACCGACCGGAACGGCTGGAGCCCGTTGATCAAGGCCTCGCTCGAGACCTGCGTCGCGGATGGCATCACCTTCACGTACTACTGAGGACGGCTCCCATGCGACGTCAGATGCGTTGGACACGACTCGCCTCGGTGCGGCGGCACGGACTTGCTCTTGGCGGTCGGCATCCTGCTCCTGACGGCCGGCGCCGTCGTCGGAGTCCTCGCCATCATCGCCGGCGGAGGCTGATCGACGTGGCCGAGCGCGCCGCGACCGTCAGGTCGTTCCCACGTCCAGCCCCACCTCCAGCGCGAAGCGGATCAACCCCGCGGCAGGTCTTTGACTGGGAGGAAACGATGCGCTCTACTCGACTCGCCGCAGCCATCCTGCTCGCGGCGTATCTCCCCGGCTGCACCAGCTCTCGTGTTCTGGCCGACCCGGCGGCTGACTTGCAGGCCTCGCCCAAGCCGGTCAAGAAGGCCTGGATTACGCTCCAGTCCGGAGCGCACTTCCAGCTGACATCTCCGTATGTGGCAGGGGATTCGCTCCGGGGAGTTTCGGAGCTGTCGCGCACGACAAGCGTGGCGATGACCGACGTGGTCAAGGTGGAAGTGAGGGAAGTCAACGAGATCAAGACAGTGGGGCTAGTGCTCGGCTCGGCCGTCGTAGCTTTCTGGGCCGTGGTTGGGCTTCTGCTCGCGACAGGTCAGATCGGTGATTGACGGCGGGGTATCCCCGAGACCTGGGCATGTGCTCTACTAACGAAGGTTCGCAGCTTCAGGCGCTCCCCACGTCCAGCCCCGCCTCCAGCGCGAACCGCGTCAGCCCCGCCACCGTGCGGATCCGGAGCTTCCGCATCAGGCTCTCGCGGTGGGTCTCCACCGTGCGGTGGCTGATCCCGAACCGCGCCGCAATCTCCTTGTTCGTCTCCCCCTTCACGATGCCGAGCAGCACGTCCCGCTCCCGCCCGGTCAGGGCGTCGAGCGCCTGGCCGCGCTGCGCCTCCTCCAGCTCGCCGCGGACCGCCGTCGTGAGCATCGCCGCGATCTGCCGGCTGTAATACGACTCCCCCGCGTGCACCGCGACCACGGCGGCCCGGAGCTCGGTGGCGGCCAGGTCCTTGAGCAGGTAGGCGTGGGCCCCGGCCCGCACCGCCTCGAGCACATACTCGGGGTTGTCGTGCATGCTGAGAATGACCACCCGGACCCCGGGCAGCTCCGCGTGCAGCGCCGCCGCCACCTGCAGCCCGGTCATGCCGGGCATCGTGATGTCGAGCACCGCCACGTCGGGCACCTGTTCCCTGGCCATCGCCAGCGCCTGGTCGCCGCTGGCCGCCTCGGCCACCACCTCGAAGCCCGGTGCCTGCCGGAACACGTGGCGGATGCCCTCGCGCACGATGGCGTGATCGTCCGCGATCAGGATGCGGATGGGAGTCGTCTCGTCCGTCATGGCTTCATTCCTTGGTTGTTGAACCCGCACCGGCCAGCGGCACCGCCACACGGATCCGCACGCCGTCGCCCTCGGGGGCTTCCACCGTCACCGACCCGCCGAGCGCGCCGATCCGCTCCCGCATCCCGGTGATGCCCATGTGACCCGGGCGCTCGATCGTGGAGGGCGTGATGCCGTCGGGCAGCCCGCGGCCGTCGTCTTGCACCGTCAGCGTCAACACGCCGCCGTCCTGCCGGATCGCGACGGCGATCGACTTCGCCTCCGCGTGGCGCGCCACGTTGGACAGCGCCTCCTGCAGCGCCCGGAAGAGGGCCAGCTCCGCGTCCTTCGACAGGGCCGGGACCGTGCTCGGCGCCTCGAGCGTCACGGCGAGCCCGCTCCGCTCGGTGAACTCGGTGATGAGCGAGCGGAGCGCCGGCAGGAGGCCAAGGTCGTCGAGCAGGGAAGGGCGGAGGGAGTGCACCACGCTCCGGATCCCGCGGATGCCGGTGTCGACCAGCGACAGCGCGTGGTCGATCCTCCCCGCGGCCTCCGGCGGCACGCCGTCGCGCAGCACGCCCAGCTCCATCTTCACCGCGGAAAAGACCTGCGCCGTCTCGTCGTGCAGCTCCCGGCTCAGCCGGCGCCGCTCCTCCTCGTGCTGCTCCACCATCCGGGCCGAGAGCCGCGCCAGCTCGACGGTGCGGGCGTGCAGGCGCCGTGTGAGGTCGGCGTTCGCGAGGCCGGCCCCCACCTGCTGCCCGAGGGTCACCAGGAAGCGCTCGTCGAGCGCCGCGAAGGGATCGCGCGCGGTCCCGGTCAGCACGAGGGCGCCCGACGCCTCGGTGCCGCGGAAGACCGGCAGCACCGCCTCGTAGAGGTGGTCGCGCCCCCGGCGCGCGGGCGACGGCCCGAGTTGCGGCCGGCCGGAGTCCATCGCCTGGGCGAGCCGGGCCGCCAGCTCCGGTGGTGGCGTCGGCGGCCAGTTGGCGCAGGCCCCGGCGCCCCGGATGCAGCGCACCCCCGCCTCGGTCCGCGCGTAGAGCGCGGTGCCGCTCACCGCCGGCAGCGCCAGCGGTCGCTCGAGGAGCGCCGCCACCACGTCCTGGTCCTCCCGTCCCGCGCGCTGGAGGTCGCCCGACAGCGCGCCGAGGGCGCCGAGGCCGCGGCGCAGGTCGTCGAGCACCAGCAGGAGGACGCCGGTGCCCACCGCGAGCTCGAAGAAGATGTCGAGGTAGTAGCCCCACGGATTCCACGCCCCCTGCGCCCGGAGGATCAGGTAGTCGAGGTGGTGGATGCCCCAGAGCAGGAAGGAGCCGGCCAGGAGCCCGGCGCCGGTGCCGCCGACCCGGTCGAAGTGCCGGAAGAACACCCAGCCGGTGGCCAGCGTCGCGAACGAGAGGAAGAGGACCGCGGGCAGTGCCGCCCAGACGAAGTGGTCCAGCCGGTAGATGGCGATGTACGACCAGATCGGGGGAAAGAGCGCGACCAGGAAGTAGACGTGCCGCCAGCGGGGCTGGCGCACGAACACCAGCGCCGCCCAGAGCAGGGCCAGCGCGGTCCAGCCGGTGAAGACCTGGTGCCAGTACAGCCAGCCCGGACGCGCGGTGGTCAGGAAGCTGAGGATGGCCCACATGCGTAGGACGTACATGCCCCACGCCGCGGCGAACCAGGCGAAGTACGGCTTCCGGTACCGCCGGTACAGGTGCAGGCAGAGCGCCGCCAGCGCCGCGAGGATGACCGCCTCGAGAATCGCGGCCGCGCGCTCCAGCCCGACCACCGGCAGGGGAAGTTGCATGCCGAAAAGATAGCGGCGCACCCCGCCTCCCTGCCGACCCGACCCCCGCCGCGGTATCTTCGCCATTCCCCCCACTTCCGGACGACCGCGTGTGACCGAGACGCCGCCCATTGTCGAGTTCCGCCGCGTCAGCAAGTCGTTCGGCGACACCCGCGCCGTCGACCGGGTCTCCTTCTCCATCCGGCGCGGCGAGTTCTTCTCCCTCCTCGGCCCCAGCGGATGCGGCAAGACCACCACCCTCCGCCTGCTGGCCGGATTCGAGACGCCGGACCCCGACGGCGGCGAGGTCCGCATCGACGGCGAGGTGGTCAACGTCCGGCGCCCCTACGAGCGCCGCATCGGGATGGTCTTCCAGAGCTACGCCCTCTTTCCCCACCTCTCGGTCGAGCGGAACATCGCCTTCGGGCTCGAGGAGCACCGGATCCCGCGCACTGAGATTCCGGGCCGGGTGGAGCGGGCGCTCGGGCTCGTCCGGCTGGCGCCGGCCACCTTCGCCCGCCGCCGGCCGCACCAGCTCTCCGGCGGCCAGCGGCAGCGGGTGGCGCTGGCCCGCGCCCTGGTGCTCGATCCCGCGATCCTCCTCCTCGACGAGCCGCTCGGCGCCCTCGACCTGCAACTCCGGAAGGAGATGCAGCTCGAACTGAAGACGCTGAACCGCGAGCTCGGGATGACGTTCGTGTACGTGACCCACGACCAGGAGGAAGCGCTCGCGATGTCCGACCGGATCGCCGTCATGAGCGCCGCGCGGGTGGCGCAAGTCGGCACGCCGGCCGACATCTACGAAAACCCGCGGACCGAGTTCGTCGCAGGGTTCATCGGGGAGGCGAATCTGTTCAGCGGGACGGCGGGGCAGCGGGGCAGCGGGACAGGACCGCAGCGGACGGTGACGCGGCCGATGGTGCGCCTTCCTGGTGCCGGATCATGCCGGCATCTCCGCGGGTGGCGAGGTCCGGATCGCCGTGCGGCCCGAGTGGCTCGACCTCTTCGAACCGGGCGCCGTCCCCGCCGGGGAAAACGCCCTCCCGGGCACCGTGCGGGACATCGTCTACCTCGGCGAGACGATGCACGTCGTGGTGACGCTGTCCGAGGGACGCCTGGTGCGGGTGGCGCTCCGGAACGAGGGGCAGCTGCTCAACCCCCTCCGCTGGCGCCGTGGCGACGCCGTGGTTGTGGCCTGGCGCCCCGAGGACTGCCAGGTGCTGGAGCCGGAGTGACCTCCTCGCCGCGCCGCCGCCTCCTGGCCTACTTCGCGCGCCGCCCCGCCGCGGGGTCGTGGGCGCTGCTGACGCCGGGCCTCCTCTGGCTGGCGGCCTTCTTCGCCGTGCCGCTCGTCGTGCTGCTGGGATACAGCGTGATGCATCGCGGCACGTACTGGGGCGTCGCGCCTGGCTTCACGCTGGAGCACTACCGGCGCTTTCTCGATCCCCTCTATGTGGCGATCGCCTGGCGCACGCTCTGGATTGCGCTCGCTACCACCGGCCTCTGTCTCGTCCTCAGCTATCCGGTCGCCTACGTCATCGCGCGCGCCGGCCGCTGGCGGAACATCCTGCTCTTCCTGGTCATCCTTCCCTTCTGGACCAGCTTCCTGATCCGCACATATGCGATCATCGTGCTGCTGCGGGGGGAGGCGTCGTCAACTCGACGCTGATGGGGCTCGGGGTGACCACCGCCCCTCTCGAGCTCCTCTACACCCCGGGGGCGGTACTCGCCGGCCTGGTCTACGGGTACCTGCCGTTCATGGTGTTGCCGATCTACGCCTCGCTGGAGCGACTCGATCTCGACCTCGTCGATGCGGCCGAAGTGCTCGGTGCGCGGGCGTTTTCCCGGTTCCGGCGCGTGATCCTGCCGCTCTCGCTCCCCGGCGTGGCGGCGGGGTCGCTGCTGGTATTCATCCCCTCGCTCGGCGCCTTCCTGACGCCCGACCTCCTCGGTGGCGCCAAGACGATGATGCTGGGCAACCTGGTGCAGAACCAGTTCGGCCCCGCGCGCAACTGGCCGTTCGGCGCGGCCGTTTCCTTCGCGCTGATGGGGGTGGTGTTGGTGGGGCTCCTCGCCTGGCTCCGGGTGCGCGACGCGGAGGCCGCCGCGTGACCCGCCGCCTCTCCCCCCTCCTGGTGGCGCTGGTCGGCGGGATCTTCCTCGTCCTCCACCTCCCGGTGCTGGTGCTGGTGCTCTACTCCTTCAACAGCTCGCGCTTCGCGGCGTCGTGGAGCGGGTTCACCCTCCACTGGTACGCCCGGCTTCTCGAGCGGCCCGACATCCTGCGCGCCCTCCGCCTGAGCCTGACCGTCGCGACCCTCAGCACGCTGGTCGCGACGCTCCTGGGGACCCTGCTCGCGCTCGGCCTCTCCCGGCGCCCCTTCCGGGGTCGGCGCCTCATCGAGGGGGGACTCTACCTGCCGATCGTCACGCCGGAGATCGTGGCGGGCATCTCGCTGCTCATTCTCTTCGTGGCGCTTCGCGTGCCGCTGGGGGTGGGCACCGTGCTCGTGGCGCATGTCGCGTTCACGACGCCTTTCGTCGCCGTGGTGGTCCTGGCCAGGTTGCGCGGGATGGATCGCTCGCTGGAGGAGGCGGCCCTCGCGCTCGGGGCGGACGAGGCCACCGCCTTCCGGCGCATCACCCTCCCCCTCCTGGCACCAGGGATCCTTGCGGGGGCGCTGCTCGCCTTCACCCTCTCCCTCGACGACTTCGTCATCACCTTCTTCGTGGCCGGCCCCGGATCCACCACGCTCCCCGTGCTGGTCTACTCGATGGTGCGGCGGGGGGTCGAGCCCACCATCAACGCCGTGAGTGCCGTGCTCGTGGTGCTCACCACCGGGACCATCGCGCTGGCTTCGCGACTGGGCGGAACGCGCGGCGCCTGAGGTTCGCGGACCCGGCGTACGGCGTGTAGCTTAGGGCGGTCCCCCACTTCCCCACGGCCCCTGCGACGATGCCGCCAGCTCCCTCCGACAGCGCGCTTTCCACCGCCACCCCTTCCCGCCGGGATTTCGTGCGCGCGACCGCGGCGGCGGGGGCGGCGGTCGGTCTCCTGCCCTGGATGGCTGCCTGCGACCGGCGCCCCCGTCTCAATGTCTACATGTGGTCCGACTACATGGCACCCGGGACCGTCCCCGATTTCGAGCGGGAGACCGGGATCCGCGTCACGGTGGATACCTACGAGAGCAACGCGGAGATGCTCGCCAGGCTGTTCGCCGGCGCGCAGGGGTACGACATCATCCTTCCCACCAGCTACCTCCTTCCCTCGCTGGTGGAGGCCGGGCTCCTCCTGCAGATCCCGGACGGTGCGCTGGCGAACCTCGGCAACATTGCGCCGATGTTCCAGGTCCCGTCGGCCAATCCGCACCCCGACTTCGCCGTGCCCTACGAGTGGGGGACCTCGGGCATCGCGTGGCGGCGGGACAAAGTCGCCACGCCGCCCGATTCCTGGGGGGTGTTCTTCAACCCGGCCTACTCCGGGTCGATGACGATGATGGACGACGCCCGGGAGGTGCTCGGCGCGATGCTGCGATATCGCGGCCACTCCGTCAATTCGACCGACCCGGCAGAATTGGGGCAGGCCAAGGCCGATGCGCTGGCCGCCCGTGCCAACCTGCTCGCGTACATCTCCGCCCCGGTGCGGGGACAGATCGTGGCCGGGGATGTCTGGGTCGCCCAGATGTGGAACGGGGATGCCGCCCAGGCGGCGGCGGAGTCGCCCGAGATCGCCTATACCGTACCCAGGGAGGGGAGCTCGATCTGGATGGACACCATGGCCATTCCCTCCAATGCGCCGAACGTGGTCGAGGCGATCCGGTTCCTGGACTACATGCTCCGGCCGGAGGTCGCCGCCCGCAACGCAGCCGTCACGGGCTACGGCACCGCGAACGCCCCCGGAACCGCCCTCTTGAGCGATCCCGTACCGTATCCCACGGCCGAGGAACTCACTCGGCTGGAGTTCTACCGCGACCTCGGCGAGGAGACGCAGCGGTACTACCAGATCTGGACCGAGGTGAAGGCCGGATGACGCCCCCGAGCGCCTTCGTCACGGCCTACGGCCGCCTGATCGCGGCGTACCGCGCCGGCACGTCCGGCGCGGCGGAGGCCGGTCCGTTGCTCGCGGACGTGGTGCGCCTCGTGTCGGCGGCGCCGGTCTCCGTCGAGGCAGGGCTCTTCCGCTCCGGCGAGTACGATATCGCCAACCTCCGGTCCCACTTGCTCCGCCGGCAGATCGAGGTGCTCACCATCGCGGCCGGCGCCCCAGCCGAGGCGCTGGAGGCGCTGGCCCGTGCGCTCGGTGGCGACGCCCCGCTGCCCGAGCACCCAGCGCTCGGCTACGAGCTGGTGGCCCAGCTCATCCCCAACTCCTGGAAGCCGCCGGCGCCGGCCGGCGCGGTGGCGGAGCCGCCGCCGCTGGTGTTGATGGGAAGCCAGGACTTTCCCGGGGAGGACGATCGGGCGCACACCGCCTTCGGCGCGGAGGTGGCCGCGCTCACGGCGGCGCTCGGGTCGGCGCGGCAGCGAGGGGCGTGGACCGAGGCGCTCCACGCCGCCCAGGCGTTGGTGCGGCTCGCGGGCCGGGTACCCGAGGTGGACCGCCGCACCGTGTCGATCACCGCCCGCCGCGCGCTCTCGAAGCCGCTGCTGGTGGGCATCATCGAACATGCGGTGCGGACGCCGGAAGAGCAGGCGAGGGCCGCGGAGGTGCTCCAGTGGCGCGGTGTGGAGGCGGCGGAGCTCATGATCGAGGCGCTCCGGAAGACGGAGTCGCCCATCCCGCTCCGCTTTCTCCTCGACGCCCTCGGCCGGATGCCCGAGGCCGTCCCGGTGCTCGTGCCGCTCCTCCGGAGCCCGGTATGGTACGAGGCGCGGCACGCCGCCGAGGCGCTCGGCCGCCAGATGGCGCCGGAGGCGCTGCCCGGGCTCCGCATCTTGCTCGGGCATCCGGAACCGCGCCTCCGCGGGGCCGCGCTCGAGGCGCTCTCGAGGTACCCGGCGCAGTCCGGGTCGGAGGCGCTGCGGCAGGGGCTGGCCCATCCGAGCCCCGAGACACGCCAGGACGCCGCCGGCGCCATCGGCCGGCGCGGCAGCGGCGCGCTGGCCATGCCGTTGCTCGCCGCGCTGGAGGCCGAACGCGACACCGCCACCTGGCGCGTGATGCTCAAGGCGCTCGCGCGCATCGAGGCTCCCGAGGCCGCCGCCGCGATGGCGACGCTCGCGCTCCGGAAGCGCGGCTTCCTGTCGCGCGGCGGGCTCTCGCTGTCTGAGCGGCTGGAGGTCGTGGCGGCGCTGGCGGCCTCGCCGACGCGCGCGGCGCGCGCGGCGCTGACCAGGTTGGTGCGGGAGGGGGAAGGGGAAGTGGGTGCGGCGGCCCGTGGTGAGCTGGACCGCCGCGCCTGACGGACCCTACATCCGGTGGACCTGCAGCTTCTCGAGGTGGATGCTGAGGTTGTGGTTGATCCGCACGCCGACCACGCCCTTGGTGTCCACGTCGGCCGCGTTCGCGGAATAGACTTCCTTCCCGTTGGCCATGAACGACACCTTCCCGTCCTTGACCAGGATGCTCAGCTCGTTCGAGGAGTGGCCGGTCGAGTCGGCTGCCTTGACCGCGGCGTTGGCGGTCCAGGCCACCACGTTCGTGGTGGCGTCGCCCTTCCGCCGCTTGATCAGGAACTTGCCGTCGCCGCGGATCAGGAAATAGGTGTAGGACTGGTTCGCCCCCTGGAGGTCCTGCCCGCCGAGGAACATGCCGAACGACTCGGGATGGGTGGCGCCGGGGAAGAGGTGGAGGGTCGCGGCCACGTGGGCGTTGCCGCTGACGGTGTCGGCCGGCTGGTAGAAGATGGCGGCCGGTCCGAGCGTGATATGCCAGCCCGGCGGCATGGCCTCGAACTTGACCTTGGTCAGCGCGGCGCCGCCGTCCACGCGGGCCATCCAGCCGGCGGGAAGGGTGCCGCTGCCCTGGACGGCCTTGTCCGGGTCGGGCTGCTGGGCGGCGGCGGGGGCGGCGAGCATCAGGGCGAAAGCCGTGCTGGCGAGCAGTCGTCGCATGGAGACCTCGTGTGCCTGGGGTGCATGGAAGCGGGCCCCGTTGCTCGGGGCCCTGGATGGGTATAAGCTACTGCCGTTCCTGCCGGACGATACCCCCAAGGAGTGCGTCATGTTCAGCTTCGTCGAAATGGTGCTGGCCGGCGTTGGTGCAGGGCTGATCCTGGCGGCCCTGACGTTCGTGACCCTGCTCATCGGCGTGCTGGTCAACGCCATGGTCGCGCTCTTCGCAGGCCCGGTCATCGACAAGGCGCTGGCCCGTAAGTCCGCCGCCTGACCCCCGGGGGGCTCGGCTCCCCGTCCCGCCCGTCCGGAATCCTTTCCTTCCCGTGCTCGTACGTGTATCCTAATCCCCGCCGACTTGGCGGGAACTTTTCGTAACTCCAAGCCGTATAAGCATATTCGCCATTTGGCATGGGTCCGGAGTAGTCCGGAGTCCCTGCGCCATCGGCCCGCTCAGGAACCTGGCCCATGTTTCTATCCGATACTT
Organism: uncultured Gemmatimonadales bacterium; assembly: GCA_963777835.1. Lineage (GTDB taxonomy): Bacteria > Gemmatimonadota > Gemmatimonadetes > Gemmatimonadales > GWC2-71-9 > SPDF01. The sequence continues at coordinate 36,355 of CAVZRK010000007.1, forward strand.
CAGTCAAGCGCCCCGTCCTCGCAACGATGTTGAGTCTGGCGATCGTGCTGTTCGGGGCGATCGGCTACACCAAGCTCAGTGTCCGCGAGTACCCGGACATCGACCCCCCGATCATCTCGGTCTCGGTCTTCCTTCCCGGCGCGAATCCGCGGGTCATGGAGTCGGCGGTCACGGACATCCTGGAGGAGGAACTGAGCACGGTGGAAGGGCTCCGGACGCTGACCAGCACCAGCGCGGAGCAGTCCACCAGCATCACCCTCGAGTTCAACCTGGGCCGGAGCGTGGAAAGCGCCGCGCAGGACGTCCGGGACAAGGTGAGCCGGGTGCGCGGTCGCCTGCCGCGCGAGGTGCTCGAGCCGGTCATCGCGAAGCAGGACGCCGACGCCCAGCCCTTCTACTGGCTGGCGCTCTCCGGCGAGAACTACTCCCTGCTCGATCTTTCCGACATCGGCGACCGGGTCGTCAAGCAACGGCTCCAGACCATCCCGGGCGTCGGCAACTCGTTCATCGCGGGTGAGCGGCGCTACTCGATGCGGATCTGGCTCTCGGCCAAGGAACTGGCCGCGCGCGACCTGACGGTGCAGAACGTCGAGGCCGCCATCCGCAGCCGGAACGTGGAGATTCCGGCCGGCCGGATCGAGTCCGAGAACCGGGAGTTCACCGTCCGGTCGCTGGGCGAGCTCAAGACCCCGCAGGAGTTCGGCGACCTGGTGGTGGCCAACCAGGGCGGCCAGCTGGTCCGGCTCAAGGACCTGGCCCGCGTCGAGCTCGGCCCCCGCGACGAGCGGAGCATGCTCCGCTTCAACGGCACGTCGGCCGTCGCGGTCGGCATCGTCCGCCAGTCCAAGGCCAACATGGTGGACGTCGCCGACTCCATCCGCGCCGCGCTGCCCCTGATCGAGGAGGCGCTGCCGCCGGGCGTCACCCTGCGCACCGCCTTCGACCAGTCCATCTACGTCAAGCGCTCCATCAGCGAGACCATCGAGACCCTGTTCCTGGCCTTTGCGCTCGTCGTGGTCGTCATCTTCCTGTTCCTCCGGAACATGCGGGCCACGATCATCCCCGGCCTGGCCATCCCGGTGTCCATCATCGGCGCCTTCGGCGCGATGTTCATCCTGGGCTACTCGGTCAACACCTTCACCCTGCTGGCGCTCATCCTGGCCATCGGGCTCGTGGTGGACGACGCCATCATCGTGCTCGAGAACGCCTATCGGCACCAGGAGGAGCTCGGGGAGGACCCGACCAGCGCGGCCATGAAGGGCACCAGCGAAATCGGCTTCGCCGTCATCGCGACGACGATTTCGCTGGTCGCGGTGTTCGCGCCGCTCGCCTTCCTGACCGGCACGACGGGCCGGCTCTTCAACGAGTTCGGCGTGGCGCTGGCCGGATCGGTCGTCATCTCCGGCTTCGTGGCGCTGACGCTGACGCCCATGCTCTGCGCCCGGATCCTGCGGGTCCCGAAGAGCCACGGCCGGGTGTACAAGGCGCTGGAGGCGGGGCTCGACTGGATGGCGACCACCTACGCCGCCACCCTCGGCTGGGCGGTGCACCGGCGCTGGATCATCATCGGCGGCGCGGTCGGGTCGCTGGTGCTGGCGGCCGTCACCTTCAAGGCGCTCAAGAGCGAGTTCATCCCGGCGGAGGACCGCGGCTTCTTCATGGCGATGACCACCGGCCCGCAGGGCGCCACCGTGCAGTACACCGACACTTACCAGAAGCAGGTCGAGGCCGTGATGGCCGGGGTGCCGGAAATCAACTCCTACTTCAGCATCGTCGGCATGGGTGGCGACGTGAGCGGCGGGTTCGTCTTCGTCAACATGAAGGACTGGCGGGACCGCGCCAAGAGCACGCAGCAGGTGATCGGCGGCGTGATGCCCGGACTCTTCAGCATCCCCGGCGTCATGGCCTTCGCCTTCGCCCCCTCGCCCATCGGCGGGTTCGGGAGCCCGGTGCAGTTCGTGGTTCAGCACCCGGACTTCGACTCGCTCACGGCGGTGATGCCGGCGTTCCTCGGGCGCGCGATGCAGATTCCCGGGCTGGTCAACGTCCAGTCCAACCTCAAGGTCAACAAGCCCGAGCTCACCGTGCGCTACGACCGCGACCGCGCCGAGGACCTCGGCGTGTCGGTGTCGGACGTCGGCTCCACGCTGGAGACGATGCTCGGCGGGCGGCGGGTCAGCACCTTCACCCGCGACAACAAGCTCTACGACGTGATGGTGCAGATGGACCCGGCCGACCGGGCCACCCCCTCCGACATGAGCTCGCTCTACGTGCGGGGCCGCGGGGGCGAGCTCATCAACCTGGCGGCGGTGACCACGGTGGACGAGGGCGTCGGCCCGCAGCGGCTCTTCCACTTCAACCGCGTGCCGTCCTTCACCATCACGGCCAACCTGATGCCGGGCTTCACGCTCGGCGAGGCGCTCGACAGCCTGAACGCCGCGGCGGCCACGATGCTGCCCCGCGGCAGTTCGACCGCGCTGAGCGGCGAGTCGCGCGAGTTCGCCGAGAGCGGCACCGCGCTCTATCTCGCGTTCGGGCTGGCACTGCTGGTGGTCTACATGGTGCTCGCGGCGCAGTTCGAGTCGCTGATCCACCCCTTCACGGTGCTCATGGCGGTGCCGCTGGCCGTCACCGGCGCGCTGGTGACCCTGTTCCTCACCGGCTCGACCCTCAACCTGTACAGCCAGATCGGGATGATCCTGCTCATCGGCCTGGCGTCGAAGAACTCGATCCTGCTGGTGGAATACGCCAACCAGCTCCGCGAGCGGGGCCTCGGCCTCCTCGAGGCCACGCTGGAGGCGGGCCGCGTGCGGCTCCGGCCCATCCTGATGACCGCCTTCGCCACGATCTTCGGCGCGCTGCCGATCGCGCTCGGGCTCTCCGCCGGCTCCGAGAGCCGCCAGCCGCTCGGCTACGTGATCGTGGGCGGCATGTTCGTTTCGACGTTCCTGACCCTCTACCTCGTTCCGGTGGTGTACGTGCTCTTCGAATTGCTGCGTGAAAAGATGGGGGCCCGCCGCGCGGTGGCGGAGCCGGTGTCCGCGGGGCACGCATGATCCTCCCCCTGCTCCTGGCGCTCCAGGGAGCGCCGGCGGACACGCTCCCGCAGGTCACCCTGGCCGAGGCGCTGACCGAGGCCACGCGGTTCGACCCGAACTACGTGCAGGCCGCCGGCTTCGTGGCGGAGGCCACCTGGGTCCGCCGGGCGGCCATGCTGGTGTTCGTGCTGCCGTCCTTCACCGCCTCGACCGACTTCACCGGCTCCACGACGCCGTCGTTCAACTTCGGCACCAACAGCCTGTCGAACACCATCGTGACGGCGCGCCTCGACGCACGGTACGAGCTCTTCACCGGCGGCTGGAAGGTCGCCGACTACCAGCGCGCCACGGCGGAGTTGCAGGGCGCAGTGGCCAACGAGGTCGGCGCCGGCTTCCTCGCGGCGGCCCAGACCGAGGCCACGTTCTACGACGTTCAGGCCCGGAAGGGGCTGGTCGCGGTCGCGCAGCGTCGCCTGGAGCGGGCCGAGTCCCAGCTCCAGACCTCGCGGGCGCGGGTACTCTCCGGCGCCGCCGTCCAGACCGACTCGCTCCAGGTCCTGCTGGAATTGACCCGTGCCAAGGTGGACCTCCTCCGGGAGGTGGCGGGGCTCGACGTGGCACGCGCCGAATTGGGCCGCCGGGTCGGCCGGTCGGTGGCGGTGGACGCGGCCGGGGCCGACACGACGACGGCGCCGGCGCTCCCGATCACGCTCGAGCAGGCGGTCCAGATTGCGCTCTCGCAAGGGCCCGAAATCCGCGTGGCCGAAGCGCAGGCCCGTGCGGCTGCCGCCACGGTGCGCGCCCGGAAGGCGTTCTACCTGCCTTGGGTCACGCTGTCGGGCACCGTCGCCGCATATGACGACAAGTTCTGGCCGGAGGCCGCCGACCGGACGTCGGGCTCGCTCACCATCACACTCCCGATTTGGAACAACGGCGTGCGGGAGATCGCGCTGGCCCGGGCCAAGGCGGCCAACGATGTGGCCGTCGCGGTCCGCGACGACCTGCAGCGCGGCGCCCTGGCCGACGTGACCCGAAGCTATGCCGCGTACCTGACCGCCGCCGAGGCCGCCGTGCTGGCCGCGGAAGCGGTCATCGTGGCGCGGGAGAACTACCGCGTGCAGGACACCCGGTACCGCGCCGGCGCCGTGGACATCATCGAGTTCCTCAACGGCCAGGTGGACCTGGCCGACGCAGAAGCCGGCCTCGTCCAGGCCCGCTACTCCACCAAGCTTGCGCTGGCCGGGCTCGAAGTGATTCTCGGCCGCCGACTTTTCCCCAGTGAGAGCGCCCAGTGACCCGACACCCGACCCTGTTTCTGCTCGTATTCGCCGCCGCCTGTTCCAAGGGTGACGCTCCCGCCGGCGCCGGCGGCCCCGGTGCCGGTGGCGGACCGCCGGCCATGCTCGTGGAAGCCGCAGTCGCCCGGGTCGACACCGTGGTGGACGCCATCGCCGCCACCGGTGAAATCGAGGCGGTCCAGTCGATCCGCCTTCGCCCCGAGGTGGACGGCCGCATCACCGGCATCCTCTTCCGCGAAGGCGACGAAGTGGCGCAGGGCACCGCCCTCTTCAAGGTGGACGACGCGGAGCTGAAGGCGCAGGTGGCGCGCGCCGAGGCCGATCGCGACCTCGCGGCCCAGGCGCTCGTGCGCACCCGGCAGCTGATCGCCGACAAGGCCTCCTCGCAGGCCGACCTCGAGCGCGCCGAGGCGACGGCCCGCAGCACGCAGGCGCAGCTCGACCTGCTCGAGCTCCGGCTGGCCCGCACGACGGTCCGTGCCCCCTTCGGCGGCGTCACCGGCCAGCGCATGGTCAGCCTCGGCGACTACGTGACCTCCTCGACCGAACTGGTCAGCCTGCAGACGGTCAATCCGGAGCGGGCCGCCTTCCAGGTGCCGGAGCGGTACGCCGAGCGGCTCCGTCGGGGCCAGCAGGTGGCGTTCCGGGTCGCCGCCCTCCCCGGCCAGGAGTTCATCGGCACGGTGGACTTCGTGGACCCGGTCGTCCAGCTGCCGGGGCGCACCATCACGGTCAAGGCACTCGTGCCGAACCCGAAGCGGACCCTGCAGGCGGGGATGTACGTGGACCTGCGCCTCGCGGCGGAGGTTCGCCCCAACGCGGTCGTGGTGCCGGAAGAGGCCATCGTCCCGATCCAGGGCGCGAACTTCGTGTTCGTGGTGCAGGACGGCAAGGCGTCGCGGCGCCAGGTGGGCCTCGGCATTCGCACGCCGGGCACGACCGAGATTCGCAGCGGGCTCGACGCCGGTGACACCGTCGTCGTCGGCGGACAGGAGCGCCTGCAGGACGGCATGCCGGTCATGGTCAAGCCGACCGAGCAGCCCGCCGCGCCGGCCCCCGGAGAGGGTTCCTGAGCCAGGTCCCGCGGAGGATCCGCCGGGCCATCACGTCGCTCGTCGTCCTGCTCGGCCTCGCGGCCGGGACCCTCGCCGCCCAGGCGTCGGTCGCCGGCCGCTGGCACATGCGGCTCACGAGCGGCGCCACGATGCTGCGCGGCGACCTCCGCCTCGTGGTGCGCGGCGGCGCGCTGACCGGGACGCTGTCGCTCGAATCGAGTGACGGCCCCCCGGCGGCCCTTCGGGCAGGCGGCACCGCCACGGGCGGCGTGGTGGAATTCGCCGTGGACACGCCGGAGCCGATGAGCTTCACGGGACGGCTCGCCGGCGCCACCCTCGCCGGCCAGGCCACGAGCGGCCATGGGCGGGGCTGGCAGTGGAGCGCCGAGCGACTGCCCGACGACGCGGAGTTCTACGCCGCGCTGCCCCGGTTCCGTGCGGTGCAACTCATGCTGGGCCGTGACACGACCGACCTCCGGCTCCCGGGCGCCTGGGTGGAGGCGGCCAATCGCGAACCCGGCCCCGGCGGGCGGGCGGACGCGCTCGCGCTCGCCGCCGGGCTCGCCCCGATTCCCGCCGATTCCGTCCGCGACTTCGGCTTCCTGCCTTCGCTCGGGCTGGCGCGCCGGGACGAAATGGTCGCGGCCATGGTGCGCACGCTGACCGCCATCCGGGCCGACCTCCCGGCCACCGAGCAGCAGCGGTTCGACGCCCTCTTCCGTCCCCGCGGCGAATGGCTGGTGGACCTGCACGCGGCGGCCCTCGACGGAGCGCGCCGCCGCTACCGGACCCTCACCTGGGAGGACACCCGCCCCGCGCTGGCGGCGGCCGGGCTGCTCCCCGCGACCGTCCCACCATCGGCCTCCGTCCTGCCCCTGGCCCTGTACCACCTCGCGGTCCTGCGCGCGCGCGACAGCGCTGCGTACCAGGCCGCACGCGAGCGGCTGGTCCGGGGTGGGCAGCCCTCGGCGCAGATGGCCGAGGCGGTGGTGGACGGCTATCGCGACGCCGCGTCGTGGCAGGGCCAGGCAGTGTCGTTCCTCCTCTCGGCGAATTGGGTGCTGGTGAGTGGCCGGCTCACCTCGCCGGCCGGGCTCATGCGCACCGCCTGGGGGATGCCCGACCTCCCCGTGCCCCCGATCCGTCCCCGCTACTTCGGGATACCCGAGGCGGTGCCGCGCGTCGGGATCCCCACCGAGGCGGCCGGCCGCGTCGTGATCGCCGAGAACTGGACGGCGGAGGAGTGGGTGCGGAGGCGCGGCACGGGGGCGCTGCTGGACGTCCTCCGGCGGCTGAAGCTCGACCTGGGTCCCAACGCGACGCTGGAAGCCGGCGGCCCGTGGATCCTGGCGAGCGTCGCCGACGAGGCGGCCGGGAGCCCGGCAGGATTCCTCGAATCGAAGGACGAGATCATCGAGGACCCTGGCACCCCGCCGCTCTTCGCCGTCGCGACGGCGCTGCACGAGTGGCAGCACCTGATGATGGAGCGGCACCGGCTGACGCTGCCGGTCGATGGGACGCTGCGGGACGCGGGGACGGGATTGCAGGTCGTGAGGTCGGATCTTTTCCTGGCCGAGGGGCTGGCCGAGTGGATGACGGAACGGCTGTTGCTCCCGGTGCTGGAGCGCGCGCCGATCGTGGGGTTCGGCGACGCGCAGAAGCTGACGGTGCTCGCCGCCGACAACGCCTCCGACCCGCACGCGCTGGGCCTCCGGCTGCTGCGCGCGCTCGCGGAGGCCACGGGTTCGGCCGACGCCGCCCGGTCGCTGGTCCTCGCGCACGCCGACGCGCCGGCGAGGGTGGCCGACGCCGTTCCCGGGTGGCGCGGCGCCGCCGTTCCGGCGGTGGTGATTCCGGTGCGCGGCCAGCGGCGGCTGGTCCCCGAGACTATTTTTACCGTCGAGGACGGGGTCGGCGACGTCACCGGCGTGCGCATCCGCGTACCGGCCGACCCCCCGGACGACAGGTAGCATCCAACCATGACCGACGCACCGCACTCGCTCGTCCCGCCCGCTCCGGCGCTGAAGTCGCCCGAATTCGGGCTGGCCCTGGGGCTCGTCCTCGGCCGGTTCGCGCTCGGCATGCGTGACCTGCACTACGGCTACTGGACCGACGACCTCCCGCTCATCCCCGCCAACCTTCCGGTGGCCCAGGCGCGCTATACCGACGAGCTGATGAACGACATCCCCGCGGGGGTGAAGTCCATCCTCGACGTCGGCTGCGGCGCGGGCAACACCGCGCGCAAGCTGCTCGACCGCGGCTACGAGGTGGTCTGCCTGTCGCCCAACGCCTGGCTGAACGACGAGGCGCAGGCCGCCGTGGGGAACCGCGCCAAGGTGTACCTGTCGAAGTTCGAGGAGTTCGAACTGGACCGGAAGTTCGACCTGATCCTGTTCAGCGAAAGCTTTCTCTTCATGAAGGCCGAGGTCGCGCTGGCCAAGGCCGAGGCGATGCTCAACCCCGGCGGGTACATCCTCATCTCGGACATCTTCAAGGTCCCCTCGGACACCAAGAGCCCCATCGGCGGCGGCCAGGACATCCGGCGCTACCAGGCGATGATGGCGGCCTCGCGGTTCACGATGCTGAAGGACACCGACATGACGGCGCAGATCGCGCCGACCTTCGACCTGCTGAACCTCGCGTACCAGCAGGCCATCATGCCGGCGTACGCCCTCCTCCGCGCGAAGTTCGAGGCGTCGCACCCGACGCTGATGAAGTTCGTGCAGTGGAAGTGGCGGAAGAAGATCGCCAAGCTCGAGCAGAAGCACTTCACCGGCAAGCGCACCGGCGAGCACTTCCGCCGGCACAAGAGCTATCGCCGCACGCTGTACCGGCTCGCGGCCTGATGGCGCCCGCGCCAGCCGCCCTCGGGCCCGGCGCGAAGGCGCCCGCGTTCCGGCTGGCCTCGGACGCGGGCGCGCCCGTGGCGCTGAAGGATTTCGCCGGCCGCCCCGTGGTGCTGTACTTCTACCCGAAGGACGACACCAGCGGCTGCACGACCGAGGCCTGCGAGTTCCGCGACAGCTGGCGTGCGGTGCAGGCGGCCGGCGCCGTGGTGCTCGGCGTGTCGCCGGACGGCGTCGCCAGTCACCAGAAATTCAAAAAGAAGTATGAGCTTCCGTTCACGCTGCTGGCCGACGAGGACCACGCGGTGGCCGAGGCGTACGGCGCCTGGGGCGAGAAAAGCATGTACGGGCGGAAGTACTTCGGGGTGCTTCGCAAGACGTATATCATAGACGCGCGAGGGAAAATCGCGCGGGTGTTCGACAAGGTGAAGCCGCGCGGCCACGCCGCCGAAGTGCTGGCGGCCCTGTCCGGCTGACGCCGCGAGTCCGTAATCCTACGGATTGCCCGTGCCCCTGCGGCGTCCGTACTCTGGTGGGCCCAAGAACCCGGAGATTCCCATTCGTACCGCATCGTTGGCGCTCGTCATCGCCGCCGCCCCGCTCCTCGCCTGCCGCGGCACCGTCGCGGTCGTGGCCACCCCCGCCATGCCCGTCGCCGCGCTGCCCGGCGAGACGCACTTTCGAAACGTCCAGCAGCTCACGCACGGCGGCAACAACGCGGAGGCGTATTTCTCGCGGTCGGGCCGGCAGCTGATCTTCCAGCGCCAGGAAGACCTGACCGCCGGGTGCGACCAGGAATACATCATGAACATCGACGGGTCGGGCGTCCACCGCGTGTCGAACGGGCTGGGCCGCACCACCTGCGGGTACTTCTACGACAACGACAAGCGCATCCTCTACAGCAGCACCTTCGAGCACGACGCCGCCTGCCCGGTGCGCCCCGACATGTCGAAGGGCTACGTCTGGCCGCTCGGGCACTTCGAGATCTACGCCGCCCGCAGCGACGGCTCGGAGCTCACCAAGCTGACCGACGACAAGGCCTACAACGCCGAGGCCACCGTGTCGCCCGACGGCAAGCGGATCATCTTCACCAGCACGCGCGACGGCGACATCGACCTGTACAGCATGAACATCGACGGCTCCGACGTCCGGCGGATCACCTCGCGGATCGGGTACGACGGCGGCGCCTTCTACTCGCCCAACGGCAAGCAGATCGTGTGGCGCGCCTCCTATCCCGTGACCGCGACGGACAGCGCCGACTATCGCGGGTTGCTGGCCCAGCGGCTCGTGCGGCCGGCCGCCCTGGAGATCTGGGTGGCCAACGCCGACGGCAGCGAGCCGCGCCAGGTGACGCGGATCGGCGGGGCCAACTTCGCCCCCTTCTTCACGCACGACGGCAAGCGGATCATCTTCACCTCGAACCACCTCGACCCGAAGGGGCGGAACTTCGACCTCTTCCTGGTCAACGTGGACGGCACGGGCCTCGAGCAGGTCACCTTCGACGCGGATTTTGACGGGTTCCCGATGTTCAGCCCCGACGGCAAGAAGCTGGTGTGGGCCTCCAACCGGAACGCCAAGACCCGCGGGGAGACCAACCTCTTCATCGCCGACTGGGTCCAGTAGTCGGGCAACCCGGGGAAACTGCGGGGCACCGGCGCGCGTAGGTGGCGTCGGTGCCCCGCGGCGCGCAGGACTTCACCGGGTCCGGCCCGGGGGGTTAGCTTACCGTCCCCTCACTTTCACGTGGATGTGACGCCGCTCATGGCCCAGCCGAAGTCCCCCCCCGCCCACCACTCCTTCGTGCTCTGGCTCTGGGACTGGATCAAGTCCATCACCGTGGCGCTGCTGGTGTGGCTGGTGCTGCGGACCTTCCTCGTGCAGGCCTTCCGCATCCCGTCCGGCAGCATGGAAAACACCCTGCTCGTCGGCGACTTCCTCTTCGTCAACAAGGCCCTCTACGGCGCCGAGATTCCGCTGGTCCACAAGCGGCTCCCCGCGTTCCGCGAGCCGCAGCGCAACGACATCCTGGTCTTCGACTCCGTCGAGGAGCCGATCGACGTCGTCAAGCGGATGGTGGGGATGCCGGGTGACACGCTGGCGATGGAGGGAGGGCAGCTGATCCGCAACGGCGTGCGCCTCGACGAGCCGTACGTCGTGCACGCCTCCCCGCTGCCGATGGCGGGGCCGGAGCAGCGGTTCGTGATGCGCCAGTGGCAGGTCAAGCACCTCGTCGGGCGCGACACCGCCACCTACAACCCCGACTTGCAGGACTGGGGGCCGATCGTCGTGCCCCCCGATTCGTACTTCATGATGGGCGACAGCCGGGACAACTCCCACGACAGCCGGATGTGGGGATTCCTGCCGCGGAAGAACGTGCGGGGCCGCCCGATGTTCATCTATTACAGCTATGACGCCAACAGCTGGAAACCGGTCCCCTTCCTGACGGCCATCCGATGGGGACGGACCTTCAGCCGCCCGATGTAGCCGGGAGCGCGCCGGCCGGACGGTTCCGGCGATGGCTGCGCTTTCCGAGGAGCTGGGCGGAAGTCCGCCGCCTCGGCTGGCGTGCCGTGGCGGCCTTCGTCCTGTTCTACCTGGTGCGGGATCTCATCCTCTACGTCCTGCTCCCCTACGTCATCTACCGCGGGGTGGTCGCTCCCTAGGACGCGCCGGGCGGATGGTACGGAGACTCGGGCGAGCGGGAGGGGTCGGGCGCGCGCGGCAGGTAGGCGGCGCTGCGGCCGCACTTGGAGCAGAGCAGCGCGATCCGCCCGAGCTCGAGCGGCGCGTCCGGCGGCGGACGCCTGGGGGTCCGGCTGATCGTGGCGGTGCCGCAGGACGGGCACACCAACGGCTTCCGGTCACGGTCGGCCGCGACCAGCGCGAGCGCCTCGGGCGCCCGGAACTCCTTGATGCCCCGACGTCCCATGGGCGGTCCTTCCAGGGGCGATCCGGCGTCCCCTCCCAACAATGTATGGCTCGAAAGTGGGTCGCGCAAAGCGCCTGGAAAGCGCTTCCGGGAACGTATCGTGGACAATCCGCCGTGATGGCTTTATGGTGGCGCGATACTGGCTGCTTGCTGTCTTTTCTCGCAGGGATGATGGCCGGAATCACCCCACCCGGGAGGTCTCGGCTTGACGGCGCGGTCCCGGTGTGGTACGTTGGCGCCTGCAAGGCTTAACGCGACATAGCGTTACGCCGTGTCAGCACGCCGGCTGTCCCGGTCCGAAGGAGTTCCCGTGGTTTCTGAACTAGGTGGCGCCCAGATTTCCACCCTGCTCGAGAGCCTTCCCGGCATCGCGACGGTGCTCCGGAGCCCTGTGGCGGATGCGCTGGTCAACGTCATCCGCGCGGCGGCCCGGCTCTCGGAGTTCGACATCGCCGATGCCGACGAGCTCGTCAAGTACGCCACGCGCCGCGGCCTCCTGGCCGAGGACGAGGGCGACCGGCTCATGACCGACCTGAAGGCGGCGCACCAGAAGAAGCTCGACCGCATCGCCGCTCGCCCCAAGGCTGGCAAGGCAAAGGCGCCGTCCAAGGCCAAGCCGAAGGCGAAGGCCAAGCCAGCCAAACCGAAGGCGCATCCGAAGAAGCCGGCCGCAAAGAAGAAGAAGCGCTAGCCCGGCACCTGGACACGAAAGCGCCCCCCGGCACCTGCTGCCGGGGGGCGCTCTGCCTTCGGGCGCTCGGTGCGTCAGGTCCGGAAGGCGCTCATCGCATCGGTGAGCCGGGTGGCGCCCTGGAGCAGGTCGCCGGCCGCGGCGGCCATCTCTTCGGTGGACGCGCTCTGCTCCTCCGCGGCCGCCGTGACTTCCTGGCTTGCCGACGCGTGCTCGGTGGCGGAGGCGGCCACCTCGGCCGTCTTGCCGCCGAGCTGGTCCACGATGGTCCGGTTCAGCGCCGCCTGCGCCGAGACGACCGCCGCCGCCGTCCGGACCTCCTGCACCGCGGCGCCGATGTCGTCGAGGGCGCGGGCGGCGGCGTTCGCGACCCCCTCGATCCCGCGCACCTTCGTCGTGCCCACCTGCATCGTGCCCGACACCTCGCGCACCTGGTTCCGGATGAACTGGACCGTCTTGGTCACGTCCTCCGCCGCGCGGGCGCTGGAGTCCGCCAGGTGCCGCACCTCCTCGGCCACCACGGCGAAGCCGCGCCCGTGCTCGCCGGCGCGCGCCGCCTCGATGGCGGCGTTCAGCGCGAGCAGGTTGGTCTGCGACGAGATCTGCTTGATGAGGTCGATGAACTCGGTGATCGACTCCGACTTCCGGGCGAGCTCCTGGACCTGCTGCGCGGAGGTCTGCACCACCTCCCGCACGTCGAGCAGCGTCTGCCCCGCGGCGGCCACGTCGGTGCGGTGCCGGACGGCCAGGTCCCGGATGGTGTCGCCCAGCGCCACGACGCGGGTGGACGCCTCGTCGGCCTCGGCGGCGGTGGCGCGGAGCCGGCCGAGGAGCCCGTCGGCGTCCCGCATCCCGTGCACCTGCGACTCGGCGCTGTGCGACATCTTGACCATGGCCGTGGAGATCTCACCGCTGCTGGCGGCCAGCTCCTCGCTCATGGCGGAGAAGTCGCTGGCGCTGCCGCTGATCTGGTTCGACTCCTTCACCACGATCCCGACGACTTCGCGCAGGCGCGCGGCCATCTCGTCCATGGCCGCGGCGAGCCGGCCGAGTTCGGTGGGCATCTCGCCGAGCGTGACCGGGCGGAGGTCGCCGGCGCCGAAGCGCTCCGCGGCGCCGACCAGGCGGCGGAGCGGGCGGTCCACGGTGCGCACGGTGTAGATCGTGGTCGCGACGCCGAGGATGAGCGCCAGGCCGAAGAGCGCCCACACGTTCCGCTCCCGCCGGCCGGCCTCCTCGCGCAGGCTCTGGATCCGGATCAGCGCCCGCGTGCTCTGCGAGCGGGAGAGGGCCCGCACGTCCGCCACCAGGGTGTCGGCCGGCTCGCGCGCCGCGTTGGCGAAGCGCCGCGCCTCCGCGTCCCGGCCGAGGTCGGCCAGCGCGTGCGCCATCGCGTAGGCCACCTCGATGGCGGCCTGTTCCTCGGCGATCTTGTTCGTGATGTACCGGTCCTGGGTCGAGAGGCCGGTGAGCTGCCGGAACGTCTGCTGGTAGGCGTACGCGGAATCGCCGCTGGCGATGAACTCCTGCTGCAGCGCGACGGAGGGGTCGAGCAGGTACTGCTCGGCGCTCCGGATCTCGTTGAGGATGGCGCCGACCAGGCCGCTGCCCGCCTCGGTGCCGGCCAGCAGCGCGGTGGTCTCGGTCTCGACCGCCTGGCTGATGGAGCGCACCGCCCGCGTGGCGCTGACCGCGATGAGCAGCACGAGCGTCACCAGGATCGTCATGCCCAGGCTGACCCGGCTCCGCAGGCTCTTGAGCGGGTTCATTGCCCCTCCGCCGGCTGCATGACGCCGTCGCGCACCTGGCCGACGTAGATCTTGAGGCTCGGGACGTCGCCGTTCTCGTCGAAGGCGATGGTGCCCATGGCCCCCTCGAACGCCGGCGTGACGGTCCCGATGCCGGCGAAGGCGTCGCGCACTGCTTTCCGGTCGGTGCCGACCCGCTGCATCGCCTCCTGCAGCATGTAGACGGCGTCGTACGCGGCCGCCCCCGAGCCGTTGGGCTCGCCGGCCGTCGGGAATCGCGCCTTGTACGCGCTGACGAAGCGCTGGTTGGCCGCGGTGGCGGTCTGGCTGAAGTACGAGGAGGTGACGTAGGTGCCGTTGGCCACCGGGCCGCTGAGCGCGATCTGCTCGAGGCCGTCGCCGCCCATCGCGGGGATGGCCAGGTTCTTCTTCCGCGCCTCGGTCAGGATGGTCCGCGCGTCGGGGTCGTAGCCCGCGATGAGCATGAACTGCGCCCGCTTGTCCCGCGACAGGAGGTCCACGTAGGGGCCGACGTCGGGCGTGTCGCCGAGATAGGGATAGGAGCCCACCACCGCCCCGTCGAGCGAGGCGAACTCCGCCTCGAACGCGGTGCGGATGCCGCGCCCGTATTCGCTGTTCGTGTAGAACACCGCGCCGCGGGTGAGTCCCAGCCGCTCGCGCGCCCAGCGCGCCAGCGCCGAGCCGTGCGCGAGGTCGCTGGGGCAGAGCCGGAAGGTGTAGGGGCCGGCGTCGGTCACCGCGGGGGCGGAGGCGGCTGGCGCGATCTCGAGGAGGGGGTTGCTGCCGCCGTTGTAGACCGGGGCGGCGGCGAGGGTGGGTCCGGAAAAGCCGTGGCCGATGACCGCGACCACGGGGGAGTTGTAGAAGTCGGTGGCCACGACGACGGCGGAATCGGCGTCGGCGTAGTCCTCCCGCTCCACCAGCTCGATCGGCCGGCCGTTGATGCCGCCCGCCGCGTTGATCTCCTCCGCCGCCAGCTGGGCGCCGTACCGGATGGGAAGGCTCAGCGGGTCGGTGAAGTTGGCGGCCACGCCGATCTGCACGGGGCCGCTCCCCCGCCCGCAGGCGCCAAGGACGACCAGGCCCAGCAGGACGGCGCAAGCGCGCGTCCGACCCGGCCGAGGAAAATGCAGGACCACGTCAGACTCCGGGCGTGATGCTGTGGAAATCCGCGCGTGCGGACGAGTGCTCAGGGGAGATACCGTAGGTTAGCCGGGTGGGCGGGGCTTGGCAATCCGCGCGGGGGCGGTGTCGCCGAGGTTCCACCCGTCGAGGACGGGGCCATCGACGATGCTGACCGAGGTTTCGACGCGGCCCGTCCCCGCGCGCCAGGTGAGGCGCAGCATCTGGGTGTGCACGATCCACTGCGCCATGCCCTGCGCCCCCTGCACCGTGGCGGCGCGCGGGCCGTGCATTCCCTCGATCTCGTCGCGCCAGCGCGAGAAATCGGCCGTCGTGAGCGTCGCTGAGATGGTGATCACGCCCGTCATGCTGTCGATGGCGGCGAGCCAGACGGAGACCGGCGTGTTGGCGGCGGGATCGGCGATCGTCGCGCGGCACTCCTGCAGCCGCGGGTCGGCCTTGCTCCGCTGGCAGGAGAGTCCGGTGCCGAGCAGGAGGCGGACCTGCGCGTCGATGGCCGCGAGGGGGACGCCGGCCCGGAAGCCGAAGAAGGAGAGGGGTGTCCCCTGCGCCGCGACCGGCGCCGCGGCGCAGAGGACGGCAAGGGCGGCGGCGAGGCCGCGCCGGGCGACGATCAGGCCTTCCGGACGTTGGCCGCCTGCAGGCCTTTCGGTCCCTCGACGATGTCGAACTCGACCGCGTCTCCCTCGGCCAGGGACCGGAATCCCTCCATGGTGATCGCGGTGTGGTGCACGAAGACGTCCTTGCCTCCCTCTTGCGCGATGAATCCGAAGCCCTTCGCGTCGTTGAACCACTTCACGGTGCCCTTCGCCATTGCCGCAACCTCAGTTCGACGGGAAAAAAACGGCCGACCGGAGCTGGCGCATCCGAGCGGCGAGAACCACCACGACTCCGTTCGTGCGACTGCCGTGCATGGTGCAAGCTGTGAAACGAGGGGATTTCTGTCAATACGCCGGCGGCGCGGACAGGACCAGCCCGACCGAGCGCAACTCGTGGTCGAGGAGCCACGCCTTCGTTTCGAGGCCGCCGCCGTACCCGACCAGGCCGCCGTCCTTGCCGACGACCCGGTGACACGGGAGCAGGATCGCGAGGTGATTGGAGCCGTTCAACTGCCCGACCGCCCGCGGGTGGATGCCGGTGAGCGTCGCGATGTCTTCGTAGGACCGGGTCTCGCCGAAAGGGATGGTGGTCAGCGCCCGCCACACCGCCTGCTGGGCGTCGGTCACGCTCAGGTAGTCGGGCAGGTATTCGGGGTAGGCGAACGGACGCGGCCGGCCGGCGAAGTAGGCCGTGAGCCAGGAAGTGGCCTGCCGGCAGGGCCCGGTGTCGATCACCGCCCCAGGCGCCCGTTCACGCAGGCGCTCCGCCAGGTTCAGCCGCCCGGTCCGTTCGGCGAATTCCACGATCAGCGGGCCCTCGCGCGCCTCGAGGATCGTGAGCACGCCGACGGGCGACTGGTACGACGTCCACTCAATGCGCATGGTCCCTCTCCATGCGGCAATCTATCCATGGACGGATGGGTTGGCCACGCGCGGGAGGTGGACGCCGCCCCGGCGGCGTGTAACTTGTGCGATCCCCCATTGCGGAGACACTCGATGCTGCTCGCCCTTGCCCTGATGATCCAGCAGGTGCCGACGCCCACGCCCGTCGCCTCCGTGACCATCCGCCCCGCCGAGGCGGCCGTGGCGGTCGGGGACACGCTCCGCCTCACGGCCCAGGCGTTCGATTCCGCGGGGCGCGAGCTGCCGGACGTCCGCATCCGCTGGTTCCAGGCCGGCGGACAGTTCGAAGGCACGGTGGACAGCACCGGGCTTGCCACGGCGGGCGCCGTCGGCGCGCTCCGGGTGACGGCCCTCGCGTCCTCGAAGGGCGGCGGTCGCGCGAAGACCGCGTTCGCCGTCATCACCATCGTGCCCGGCCCCGCGGCGGCGATCACCCTCGAGCCGGCGCCCCGCCGGCTCTACGCCGGCCAGGCCGTGGCGCTCTCCGCCACCGTCACCTCGGCCGACGGCGACCGGCGGCACGATCCGGTCAGCTGGACCTCCGACCAACCGGGGGTCGTCGGTGTCTCGAGCACCGGCATCCTGACGGCGGTCCGGCCGGGGCGCGCCAGCGTGACGGCGCGCGCCGGCCAGGCGAGCGCCACCCTCCAGCTGTCGGTGGTCGCCAATCCCGTCGCCACCGTGGAGGTGAAGCCCGCCGTCGCCACCGTGCGGACCGGCGACGTGGTGCGGCTCGTCTTCGAGGCCCGCGACCGGTCGGGCGCCGCCGTGCCCGACGTCCTCCCCGAGTGGATGGTGAATCCCGGCTCCGGCCTGATCGAGTCCGACGGCGCCTTCGTGGCGAGCGAGCCGGGGACCTACCGGGCCGTCGGCGCCTTCGCGGGGCGAGCCGCCACCGCCACGATCACCGTGGTCCCGCGGGACGTCGTGCGCCCCACGACGCTGATGGGGCGGGTCCCGGTGAAGGGGTTCGCGACGATGGAATTCTGGCTCCATCCCGACGGACGGCATGGTTACCTCTCCACCCTCGGCGACCGGGTGTACGCCATCGACCTCGCCGATCCGGCCGCGCCGGTCATCACCGACTCGGTCATGGTGGACGCCCGCGCCATCAACGACATCATGACCACCGAGGACGGGCGGTACGGGGTCCTCACGCGCGAGGGCGCATCGTCGCGGAAGAACGGGATCGTCGTGCTGTCGTTCGAGGATCCCGCGCACCCGAAGGTGGTGTCGGAATTCACCGAGACGGTCAGCGGCGGCGTGCACAGCACCTTCATCTACCGGGGGTACGTCTACCTGACCGACGACGCGACGGGCTCGATGCGCGTCATCGACATCCGGGACCCGATGGCGCCGAGGCAGGTGGCGCGCTGGGAAACGCCGGGTACCGGGGCGGGCCGGATGCTGCACGACATCGACGTGCAGGACGGACTGGCCTACCTCAGCTACTGGAACGACGGCCTCATCATCCTCGACGTCGGGAACGGGATGCGCGGCGGGAGCCCCGAGAACCCGCAGTTCGTCTCGCAGTACAAGTACGACCTCGAGTCGCTCTATCGCGACGTCGCGGCGGTCGGCGGGCCCGGGTTCATCCGCGGGACCCACACCGCCTGGCGGAGCGGGCGTTACGTATTCGTCGGCGACGAGGTCTTCGCCGCCAAGCCGCAGGTGACCGCCGGGCCGAGCCTCCTCGGGCTCGGGCGGGCCTACGGCCGGCTCCACGTGCTGGACGTCTCCGACATCACGAAGCCGCGCGAGGTGGCCTGGTACGAGCCGAGGGACGGCGGCACGCACAACGTCTGGGTGGCCGGCGATACGCTCTACCTCGGCGACTACCAGGGCGGGTTGCGGGTCCTGGACGTGAGCGGGGAACTGCGAGGCGACCTCCTGGCCCAGGACCGGGAGATCGCCCACGTGTACACCGGCGACTCGAAGGGGAACTTTCCGAACGCCGCCATGGCGTGGGGAGCCATCTACCGGGACGGCAAGATCTACGTGCCGGACGTTTTCTCCGGGCTCTGGATCGTCCGGGTCGAGCCGAAGAACGAGCTGACGCCTTAGCGGGCTGGTGGTGGCCCCGGGGGCGGAATCCGCATATCTTCCGTCCCCTATGACCACGACCCAGAATCTCGTCGTCCGCAGCTTCAACGACCGCGCCGAAGGCCTCGCCCATTTCATGCTCCGGGCGGGCGAAGCGCCGCGCTTCATCGCCATCGACGACCAGGCCGGCTGCCCCATGGACACCGCCCTCGCGGCCCTGGAGTGGACCCGTGTGGTCGGCATCCTCCGGGACGACGACCTCCTGCACGCCGGGCGCCTGACCAGTGAAACGGCCGCGGCCGTCGTGGAGCGGAAGACCGATCGCGGCCGGCAGTTCGTCTACCTCGGCCCCCGCCTCGACGCCCCGCCGATGGACGTCTTCGAGGGCTCCGTCCTCTACGACGAGCCCGGCGTGAAGGCGGTGGAGTTCAATCAGCGGGCGCACGCCCTGGCCCACTTCCTCCGGGCCACCTCCGGCATCGGCGCGCTCATGGCCCTCCTCGGGCGGCGTGCGCCGGAGCTGCGGCACCTCCGCCGCTGGCTCGGCCCCATCCTCCAGGAACTGGACTCGCCGCGCCCGCTGATGGCCGGCTGGTTCGCGGCCTCCGCCGGCGGCTGTCTCTTCGCCCTGCCCGACGGCGACGTCGTCTGCCGGTACATCGAAGTCGGGATGGACTCATGAGCCGTCGGGTGTTCGCCGCCGTCGTGGCGCTTGCGGCCGCCGCTCCGCTCCACGCACAGGTCGGCCGGGAGCAGTTCGTCGAGCCGGACACCGCGCTCGACGCCGCCCATGCGGTCCAGCAGCGCGCGTTCATCGTCCTGCGGGACTCCACCGCCACCATCTCCGCGGCGGGCTCCCGACTGATGAGCGAAATGAGCCCCTCCAGCTCGCTTGCCTGGATGCATGCGCGAGCCCGGTCGGTGGCGGCCGCCTGCGCCCGCTCGGCGGCCCCGCTCGCCAACGCCAAGACGGTCACCGAGCAGGGAGTCTGGACCACACCCGGGCAGAAGAACGCCCAGGCCGATCTCCTGAAGGCGATGCCCGCCTTCGCGAGCGAGCTTCGGGATTGCCAGAAGCGTTGGACCGCCCTCGCCGCGGACACCAGCCAGGTGTCGCTCCGCGAAAACGCCCCGTACCAGATGAAGCAGCTTCAAACCAAGCTGGATGCCTTCAGCCGGACCGCCCAGACCTACCTTCGTTTCATCAACGTCAAGCTTCCGCCCCCGGGCACCAAGCAGAGCTGAGCCCCGGCCCTCGGTGAGGGCCGTGGGGATTTGTGGATACACATTTCCACAAACGGTGGACAAGCTCGTTACGGCGCTGTCCAGCATCGGATTACCCCTCCACATTCCCCCCACACAAGATCCCGTAACCCGAATAAATACAGGCACTTGCGTGATTTTACAGCACCCCTAGCTTTGAGGTGCGTCTGGGACGTTCCAGTGACTGCCTTCAGGGCAGGATCAGGTCGGCTCAGATGGGTTCGGACCGGAGGAGCAGGGGAGGGGATCGAGGCCGTAAGGGCACGATCACCGATGATCCTGGACCAAGGCCGTCCGGACCAGGTGGAGCCAGTCGCGTGCTCCGCCCACCCCGATCTGGCGCCTCGGGATGCCTTGCGAAGGGACGGTCCGCGACCCGACCCGACTCGCAGCGCTCGCAACGACGACCCCAGCTCGACTTCGGTCCGGCCGGGGCTACGACCGACAGGGCCTCGCCCCGTCGGGTCATTGTGGGAAACGGCCGCCCGGCGAAGAACCGGACGGCCGTTTCTGCATTTCGGTATTCCGCGTCGGCCCGGTCAGCCTCCCCAGTCGCTCCGGCCCCGATACGCCCGCCGCCTGTCGAGTTGCCAGAGCCCTCGCGTGCTGACCAGGCTCTCACCATCGAAATTGCCCGCGTCCGCCAGCGCCTCGGCCATGCTCGCCGTCTTGGCGCTCGCGTTGTCAGCGTAGTGGAGCACCTCGGCCTCCAGCGTCATCGGCGCCACCGCCGCGCCGTACTCCAGCCGGCCGTGGTGCGAGAGGACGAGGTGCTGCAGGATGGCGAGTTCCTGTTCGGTGCACGGCGGCGGCACCGCGGCGCGCACCGCGCGATCCACCATCAGCGCGCCCAGCACCACGTGGCCATGCAGCGTGCCCGCCTCGGTCATCTCGAAGATGCCCCCGTCCCAGCGGTAGGCGTCGAGCTTGCCGATGTCGTGCAGGAGCACACCCGCCAGGACGAGGTCCATCTCCGCCCGGCAGGCCCGTGCGATGGCGCGGGCGATGCTGGCCACCTCCACGGTGTGCTTGAGCAAGCCGCCCAGCAACGCGTGGTGTCCGGCCAGGCTGGCGGGACAGGCTTCGTAGCGCTGCCGGAAGTCGTCGTCGCGGTAGAAGAGGTCCAGCGTGGCCGCCAGGCGCGGGCGCGCAATTTCGGCGCGCCAGCCGTCGAGGGTCTTCCAGTACGGGCCGGGGTCGCCGATGGAGGGGACGAGGAGGGAAAGGTCCACCGCGCCTTTCGGCAGCGGGCGTATCGAACTCACCTTGAGCTGGCGCTGGCCGCGGTAGAGGGCCACCTCGCCGATGACCTGGGCGACGTCTCCCGGCGCGAGCCCCGCGATCTTCGGCTGGTCCTCGAGCCAGAACGGCGCGCTCGGTAACCGGCCCGACGCGTTCGCGAAGGTGAGGACCGTGTGCGGCGTGTCGCCGCCCCTGCGTTCGACCTCCAGGATCAGCAGCGGGTCCTGGACCCGCTGTCCGGGCGAGAGTCCGTGGAGATCGGTGGGGTCGCTCATCGAGGCTGCTCGGTAGGGGAGAAGGGAACGGAGCAAAGGTAACAGCCTCCGCGTGATCACGATCCTTGCTCCTGTCCGCCTGAGGGATACCTTCTCCCGTCATGGACCCCCTGCCGTTGCTGGTCGTGACGACCGACCCCGAGCGCGCCCGCCGCCTCTCGGAAGTGGTGAGCGCGGCGGGGCATCAGGCCGTGCCGGCCGGGACGGGCGCGGAGGCCGCCGAGGCGCTCGGCGTCCCGGGGCTTGCCGGTGTGTGCATCGACCTCTCCCTTCCGGGCCTCGACCTGGCCGCGCTCCGCCGCTCGCTCACGCCCGCGAGCCCGGTGCCTCCCGATTCGCTGGCCGACGCCGAGCGGCGCCACATTGCCCTCGCGCTCAGCCACACGAGGGGGAACAAGCGCCAGGCGGCGCTGCTGCTCGGCATTTCCCGCTCGACTCTGCTTCACAAGATCCGGCTCTATCACCTCGAGGCGGTCGCGGTGCGGGGGCGTTCGGCGGGATAGGGCCTGGGGGTGGCCCGGAGTCGTCGAGACCTCCGGACCCGGCCTCCACCGGTGCCGTCCTCCGGCGGCGACCGCCCCGCTCGGCTTGCCGTCCTCGCCAGGCTTCGCTCCGCTCATCGCTCGATGCGCACCCGCCCGAGGCGGGAGATCACCACCCGCCGCTGGGCCGATCCCTTCGTCAACGTCCACGATGCGTTGGAAAATCCGATGCTGACTCCAGTGGGTGAGAAGGTCAGCGTCCGCTGGCCCCCGGCCATGACGACGGCGAACCGGCCGGGGCCGGCCGAGGCCCAGCGCCTGGCCGGCCCGTCGGGGCCGACCACGTCCATGGTGAGGCTGTCGAGTCCCACGGTGAGCCGCGTGATGCGCGATTCCACCACGGCGGCGACCCGCGCTCTCGCGTGGGCCCCGGCGATCTCCCCCGCGGCGTGCTCGACCGCCAGCACGTCGAGCGGCTCCGTCAGCCGGGGCGCGGCGATGGCGAGCACCAGTGCGACGATGCCTACGGTGGCGACCAGTTCGGGAAGGGTGACGCCTCGGTTCATGGGCCCACGGTACGGCACCGCGCCCGGGAGGCGTCATCCTGCGGAGGCGGTCGTGATCCTCCCAGCGCACGGGCCTTGCTCCCGCCCTGCTGCGGAGGCAAGTTGCGGGTTCTTTCTCACCCCTGAGGGGCGGCTCGAACATGACTTCGCGCGTGCTCGTCGTCGACGACGAGCCGGCCATCCGGCACGCCGTCGGCCGGCTGCTTCGACGTGAGGGGTGGGAGCCGGTCACCGTGGCCACCGCGGGGGAGGCGCTCGCAGCCCTTGAGCGGGGTCCTGCCGACGCCATCCTGCTGGATTACCACCTGCCCGGCATGTCGGGCGCCGCGCTTGGGGCGGAGATCGTGGCGCGCTGGCCCGCGCTGGCCGGGCGCATGGTGTTCGTGAGCGGGGATCCGTCCCTGACCGTCGAGGCGTTCCCCGCCGCCTGCCGTGGGGCCCGGCTCCTCCCCAAGCCCTTCGACCTGCTCGAGCTGGCGGCGGCGCTGCGCGGCGTCCTCGGCCCCGCGCCCAGTATCTCAAATTCCTCCGGGAACTCCGCATGACATTCCCCGCCGGACTGGCATCGCTGTCGGGCGCTGATCCCCTCGTGGCGCTCCGGGCGTACCGCCCGCTGGCGCCCTGGAGCCTGCGCGACCTCGCGGCACTCGCCGGCGCGCTCCTCGAGGCGTCGAATATCGTGCCCGTCAACGCCGCGGCCCGGGCGTTGCCCGGCGAGCGGACCATCCGGTTCTACGTGGCCCGTGGCCTGGTGAGCCCGCCGGAGGGGCGCGGGACGGCGGCCACCTACGGCTACCGCCACCTGCTGCAGGTACTGGCCATCAAGCTGCGGCAGATGGAGGGGGCCACGCTCGATTCGCTCGGCAAGGAACTGGCGGAACTGGCCGGCGACATGCTTGAGCGGCGGGTCGCGGGGGTGCTGGGTCCCGCGCTGCCGTCGCCGGAGCGCGTGCTGGCCGGGCCGGGGACGCACGAGCCGAGGGGTCGGGTGGCGCGCGCGATGCAATCGGCCCTGCCGGCACCGGGCCAGCCGCCGCGGCCGACCACCTGCCGGCGCATTCCCTGCGGCCCCGGTGTGGAACTGCTGCTCGACGAGCGGCACCCCGCGCTGCAGGCGCCCGGTGCCGAGGGCGCCATTGCCCGGGACATCGCGCAGCTGCTCGACCAGGCGGGGACCGGCACGCCGCCCGCGTCCTGAGGCGTTCACACTATCCGGGGAGTCCGGCATGACGACGATCATCCTTCTCGTAGTCCTTGCGGTGGTCCTCCTCTGGGGGGTCGGCGCATACAACACCCTTATCAGCCTCCGGAACCAGGTGCAGAACGGCTGGACGCAGATTGACGTGCAGCTGAAGCGCCGGCACGACCTCATCCCCAACCTCGTCAACACGGTCAAGGGGGCGATGGAGTACGAGCGCGGCACGATGGAGGCGGTCATCAGCGCGCGGGCCAAGGCGATGGGGGCGCAGGGGGTCAAGGCGACCGCGGAGGCGGAGGGGCAGCTGACGCAGGCGCTCGGCAAGCTCTTCGCGCTGATGGAGAACTATCCCGACCTCAAGGCCACCGCGAACGTGCTCCAGCTCCAGGAGGAGCTGACGAGCACGGAGAACCGCATCGGGTTCTCCCGCCAGCATTACAACGACGTGGCCACCGAGTACAACACGAAGCAGCAGCAGTTCCCGGTGAACCTCGTCGCGGGCATCGCCAAGGCGACCCCGTCGGATCTCTGGGTCATCGCCGACGCCGGCGAGCGCGCCGTCCCGACGGTGGACCTGACGTCCCGCGCCCCGGGCGCGTGAGCGACGCGAACCTCTTCGCGCAGCAGGCGGCCAACCGCCGCCGCTCGGTCTGGCTGGTGGCCGGGTTCCTGCTCTTCTTCGCGTGGGTGGGCTTCGGCGGGGACTACGCGTTCTACCTGCTGACCGCCGATGCTCCGCCCGGCGAATATCGCCACACCCTCCCCTTCATCGGCCTCCTGGTCACCGCGGCCGCCTCGGCCCTCTGCTATTTCGCCTGGAAGACCGGCCCCCGGCGGGTGCTGCTGGCGGCCGGGGCGTGGGAGGTCGTCACCCCCGCCTCGCCGGCGCAGCTGCAGCTGGCGAACGTGGCCGAGGAGATGGCCGTCGCGGCGGGACTGCCGAAGCCGACCGTCTGGGTGGTGCCCGATCAGGACCTCAACGCCTTTGCCACCGGGCACGACCCGCGGCATGCGAGCATCGCGGTCACGGAGGGCCTCCTCGCGGCGCTCGACCGGGACGAACTGCAGGGCGTCGTGGCCCACGAGATGGCGCACATCCAGAACGACGACGTGAAGCTGATGACGCTGCTGGCGGGGATGTTGGGGGCGATCGCGCTCCTCTCCGACGCCCTGGGCCGGTACCTCCGGCTCGGGGGCCGGGTCGGCGGTGCGTCGCGCGGCGGGGGCGGGCGTGGAGGGAAGGGGGGCAATCCGCTGGGAGCGGTGCTGCTCGTGCTCTGGCTGCTAACCCTGCTGATCGCGCCGGTCGTGTCGCGGCTCCTGGCCATGGCGGTCAGCAGGAAGCGGGAATACCTGGCCGACGCGACCGCGGCCCAGTTCACCCGGCACCCCGAGGCGCTCGCGCGCGCGCTGGAGAAGCTGGACGCCGCCGCCGGGGCGACGCGCAGCATCGCGCAGGGGGCGGCGCACCTCTGCATCGTGGATCCGGCGGAGCGGCGGATCAGCGACCGGGAGGGGATCGTGGGGGATGTCTTTGCCTCGCACCCGCCGATCCGGCTGCGGGTGGCCCGCCTGCGGGCGATGGCGTTCCAGCAGGCCAAGCGTGAGGCGGGCGCCGCGCCGGCCTAGGCCCCGAGTTCAGGCGAGTGCGGCGGCGAGGCCTTCCGGGTCGAGCGGCAGGCCGAGGGTCTCGCTCGGCTCGGCGGCGCGCGCGGCGGTGCCGTCGCCGTCCTGCAGGATGAAGAGGCGGTACGGCCGCTGGGCCGGGCCGGGGAGGTTGGCCGGGAGCGAGCGCTCCGCCGCCACCACGAGCGATACGTCGAATCCCTGGGAGGCCGGTACCAGCCCCGCCGGCCCCGCCACCCGCTGGACGGCGTAGCCGGCGCGGCGGAGCAACGACTCGAGCACGCGTGCCGTGCCCTCCTCGGGCACCAGGACGAGCGCGCGGCCCTTGGACGGCACTTCTGGCCGCGGGCTCCCCGCCTGCAGGTCGATCATCTGGACGCCCGGCGCGTACTCCGCGGTCGCGGCGCGCCGCAGCGCTCCCGCCCGCTTCACGATTTCCCGGATCCGCTCGAGCATCCCCCGGACCGTCTCCAGCGACTGGCGCTGGGCGCCGGACAGCGCGTCTTGGCCCCCGAGCAGCAGCTCCAGCTCGGCGGTGGCGGCCATCAGGGGGTTGTTGATCTCGTGGTGGAGCGTGACCGTCATCTCGCCCACCGCCGCCCGGCGCTCGACGTGCAGGAGTTCCCGTTCCGCGGTGGCCAGCGCCTCGCGGAGCGATCGCATCCGGCGCACCCGCTCCACCACCTCCGGCAGCATGGCGGCCAGCGAGGCGTCCTTGACCAGGTAGTCCTCCGCCCCGGCCCGGAGCGCGTCGGCGGCGAAGGTCTCGCTGCCGTGGGCCGTCACCATCACCACGCTCGGCGGCTCGGGCCACGCCCGCAGCGCGAGCAGGACCTCGCGCCCGGCCAGGTCCGGCAAGTTCTGGTCGAGCAGCAGCACGTCGGCCCGGGCGGCGGCCAGGAGGGCGTCACGGCCGGTCGCCACGTGCTCGAGGTCGGTAAACCCGTGCGCCGTGAGCGCGGCGGCCGCGAGGCGGACCATCGCGGGATCGTCGTCCACCACCAGGATGCGCAATGCGCTCCGTTCAGCCACGTGCCGCCTCCGTCTCGGTCCGGAACCCCACCCGCGCGAACTTTTCCCACGTCGTCTTGCCCCGCCAGGCGTCCAGCAGGCCGCGGAGCCGCCAGTAGAGAGTAATGTGGCGGAAGCTGAAGGGCACGTTTTCCAGGATGGCGTAGCCCAGGAGCACCAGCACGTCCCGCCGCCGGGAGAAGGGCAGGAGCCCGCGCTGCAGGCGGTCGGCCAGCCCCAGGCGGAAGCGCCACGCCCCGACCAGCACCGCGAAGAGGTTCACCAGCATCCCGTAGCCGAACGCCGCCAGGAAGAAGGCGATGGCGTACGGCCAGTTGATCAGGTGAATGTCGAACGCCCACTGCAGGAAGAGCAGGAAGGCGAAGAAGAAGTACCCGGCCATCTCGATCATCGGGCCGTAATACTCGAAGAGCCAGAAGGTCGGGAGCGCGAACGCGCCGATCCGGCCGAACCGGCGCCGGAGCAGCATGGCGCGGTGATAGAAGAGCGATTCCCGGAGGCCGCGGTACCAGCGGCCGCGCTGCTTCCGGAGCGACTCGAGCGACTCGGGCACCTCGGTCCAGGCCACCGGGTGCGGCAGGAACGCGATGCGGCGGTCGAGGCGCTTGTCGCGGATGTAGCGGTGCAGGCGCACCACGATCTCCATGTCCTCGCAGACGGTACCCGCGCGCGCCGCGACGTATTCCTCCACGATCCGGTGCCGGACGAACGGCGTGAGATAGCCCCCCGCGCGGATGACAGTCTCCTTCTCGAAGACCGCGAAGACGCCGGAGAGGATGAGGATCGAGTCGAGCCGGTCCAGCCCGGTGCGCCCGGTGGTGAAGGAGCGGAGGTACTCGACCATCTGGAACCGCGCCAGCGGGTGGCGCGGCAGCCCCACGCTGACCACCCGCCCGTTCCGGATGGTGCAGCCGTTCGCGATGGCCACCTGGCCGCCGACGGCCACCACGCGGGAATCTTCCTGGATGACCCGCATCATTTCCTTCAGCGCGCGCTGGTCGAGGATCGAGTCGGCGTCGAGACAGACGAAGTACGGGGCGGTCGAGGCGTTGACGCCGACGTTGAGCGCGTCGGCCTTGCCGGCGTTCTCCTTGTCGATGACCACCAGCCGGAGGACGCCCTTGGGCAGGACGGCCGTGGACTCGTAGAGCGCCCGGACCCGCGCCGTGCCGATCGCCTCGCGGTAGGGGAGGTCGGTGCGGCGGAGCTTGAAGGCGCGCTTGAGCCGCTCCAGCGTCTGGTCGCTCGAGCCGTCGTTGACCACCACGACCTCGAACCGCGGATAGTCGCAGTGGACGAGGTTCGTCACCGAGTCGACGATGGTGACCTCCTCGTTGAAGGCCGGGACGATCATCGTCAGCGGCTTGGTCGAGCCGCTGTCGTCGATCAGGTCGAGGTCCTCGATGAAGTGGCCCGCCACCTTCCGCCGCACCTGGCGCGCCGACAGCGCGATCAGGAGCAGGGTGTAGCTGTTGTACAAGAGGAAGTACGCCAGGAAGAGCGGCTGCGCGGCGACCGCGATGACCGTGAGCGTGGCGAGGAAGGTCTGGTACATCACGCCTCCGGCAGCCCCGCGCGGATCGCCTGCCGGACGGCGGGCACCGGATCGTCCTCCGCCATCCGCCGGGCCGCCGGGTCGCCGAGCAGCGCGAGCACGATGCCCGCGGCCCGGCGGCGATCCGCCGACGGGTCGGCGGCCCGCCGCTGGAGTTCGGCGCGGGGCAGCACCGTCTCGGCGGCGGCGGCAAGCACGGCGCGGGACGCGTCGGCGGGCAGCACGTCCCGCGCCCCGCTCAGCAACGCGGCGAGGCCCGCCATGGCCCGGACGTCCTCCACCGGATCGGCCGCCAGCTCCGTCAGCGCGTCGGGCACGTTGCCGGCCGCGCAGGCGGAGGCCACGGCCACCCGGACGGCGGCCACGGGATCATGCGCCAGCCGCCCGAGCAGCACGGGGTCGATCAGGTCGGGGCGGTGGCGCCAGAGGCGCACGAGGGATTCCCGCACCTCCGGTGCCCGGCTGGCGGCCATGGGTGGCAGCAGCGCGGGCAGGTGCGGGTGGCGGATGTAGCGCGCCACCTTGGAGACCGCGATCAACTCCGACCCGCCCGCGCCCAGGCCAAGGGTCAGGTCCACGAAGGTGTCGAAGCTCGCCTCGGCCTGGCCGGCCACCGCCTGCAGGACGACGGGGTCGTCGTCGTCCGGCCGGAGCATCCGGATCAGGCTGGGCAGTGCGCGCTCCGGCGCGATCCGCGCGAAGAGCGCCACCGCCGTGTTGCGGACGTTCGCGTCCGGGTCGGAGAGCGCCCGGACGGCGGCGCGCTCCAGCTCGGACGGGTCCAGCATGCCCGCTACCGACGTCAGCGCCGCTGACCGGACCGTCGGGTTCGGGTCGCTCCGCACCACCTGGAGCAGCGCGTTGCGGCTCCGGTCGCCCTGGAAGGCGCGGAGCCCGCTCACCAGGCGAAGGCGCTCCGCCGGGTCGAGGGCGCCGCGGATCCCCTCGGTCAGCGAGGTCTCCATGTCCTCCCGCGTCGTGGCGGCGAGCGCCTGCAGCTCCACGTGGCGCGACGCGCCGAGCCGCTGGGCGAGCAGCCGGTATTCGGAATCGTGCTTGATCCGGTCGGCCAGGAAGTCGCGCAGTTGGCGGTTGTCCGACATCTCGATCAGCCGGCCGACCATGCTCTCCTGTTCGTAGCCGCCCAGCGCGAGCAGCGCCGCGGCGCGGACCGCGAGCGATGCCTCGGCCTGTACGCTCGCCGCGAGCAGCCCCGCCTCGCCGCCCGCGGTCCGGATGAGTCCCGTGGCGAGGGCGGCACGCTCGCGGACCCGTGTGGAGGGATCCCGCAGGAGGAGGCCGAGGACGGCCGGGCCCGCGTCGGCGGCGCCGAGCCGCGCGAGGGCGTCCACGGCCTGGGCCCGCACCTCTTCGTCAGGATCGTCGAGTCCGGCCGTGAGCAGCCGGATCGAGTCGGGGCCACCGAGGCGGCCGAGCGCGGCGGCGGTCGCGGCGCGCACCGCGGCGTCGGGGTCGCGCCAGAGGACGCCGAGAATCGACGGCGCAGCCGGCGTGCGGAGCTGGGACACCGTCCGGACGACGGCGAGCTTGCTCTCCCGGTCCCCGGCCTCGATGAGCCGATCGAGCAGCGCCGGGACCTGCGTCAGGTCGAGCCGGGTGACCGACGTCGCGAGGGCGCCCCGAATCTCCGGTC
The DNA here is from genome assembly GCA_963777835.1 of uncultured Gemmatimonadales bacterium. Taxonomy (GTDB): domain Bacteria; phylum Gemmatimonadota; class Gemmatimonadetes; order Gemmatimonadales; family GWC2-71-9; genus SPDF01. The sequence goes on from CAVZRK010000007.1 coordinate 65,562, forward strand.
GGGCCCCCGCGAGGTGCCTGAGCAGCGTGCCGGCGACCGAGGGGTCGCCCAGCCGCCCGAGCGCGAGTACCGCCTCCCGCTGCACCTCGAGGTCGGTGTCGGTCAGCAGGCCAAGGAGCGTCGCACCCGCCTCGCGCGCGTTGGCGTCGGCCGCGCCTCGGGCCGCCGCGGCGCGAACGCCGGCGTCGGGGTCCTTGAGCAGCCGGATGAAGTCGTCGGCCGCGCCCCGCGCCTGCGTCAGGCCGAGGGCGGTGGCGGTCGCCGCGCGGACAGCCGGGTCCGGGTCGGCGGTGCGCGGGCGGATCTGGTCCGCCAGCTCCGGGCCGCCAAGCTGCCCGACGAGCAGCATCGCGGCGGTGCGGACCCGCTGGTCGGGGTCGTTGAGGTGGTCGAGCGCCGCCGCGATCCCCTCGGTCACGCCGAGGGCCCGGAGGACGTCGAACGCGGTGGCGCGGAGGGCGGGCTCGGTGTCGGTGCGCGACAGCTGCACCAGTTCGGCGGCCAGGTCCCGGCGCCCCGCCCGGCGGATGGCCTCCATCATCGCGCCGCGTACCGGCGCGGCCACGTGCCCCAGCCCCTCGGCGAGCAACTCGCGGGCGCCGGCGTTGCCGAACCGCGCAAGCGTCTCGGTCGCCTCCACGGTGTTCTCGCCCCGCTCGATGGCGGCGATGAGCCGCGCCGGGACGCCGAGCCGCTCCAGGGCGACGGCGGCGCGGATCCGGATCTCGGGGTCGGCGTCGTCGAGCGCGAGGAGGAGCGGGCCCTCGGCCTGGGCGCCGACCTGCTCGAGCGCCTCGACGCTCCGCATGCGGACCCACCACGCCGGGTCGCCCAGCGCGCGGACGAGTCGTTCCACCACCTCCGGCTGGTCGAACTGCCCGAGCGCTTGCGCGATCCGCGCGCGCACGAACGGCGCCGGGTCGCTGAGGAGGTGGTCGAGGAGGTAACCGACGGCGCGGCCGTCGCCGATCCGGCCGAGGGCGCTTGCGCTCTTGGCGCGCACTTCGTCGTCGAGGTCGGTCAGCGCGCGCACCAGGGAGGGGAAGGCGCGCGCGGCGCCGACCTCGCCCAGGATGCTGGCCGCCCACGCCCTGGCGGGATGACGGGCAGGGTCCTCGAGGAACCCGATCATCGGGTCGACGGCCAGGTCGCCGTGTCGCGTCAGGATGTCGGCGATACGCGGAACCAGCCACACCTCGGACTGCTTGAGCGCGTTCACCAGCGGGGTGAGCGCGCGCGGGTCGCCGATGCGCGCCAGCGCGCGGAGGGCGATCTCACGGACGTCGGCATCCTCGGTGCGGGTGGCCGCCACCGTGTCGAGCAGGGCGGGGACCGCCTTCGCGTTGCCCACCCGGCCCAGCAACTCGGCCGCGAACGCCCGCTCGCGCCACTTCGTCGCGGTGCGGAGCCGGGTCACGTACTTGTCCACCAGCCCCAGCCGGTCGTAGGCGTCGAGCAACCAGGCCGGACGCTCGGTGGAGCCCCGCGCCTGCTCCTCGAGCACCGCCTCCAGCGCCTCGAAATCCTTGAGCGTCGTCAGTTCGCGGAGTTGCGGCTCGAGCAGCTCGCGGTCACGGCGCGCCAGTCCGGTCACCAGGTCGCGATAGAGCCCCTTCCGGTACGCGAGCCGCCGCTCGAGCCGGTTGAGGTACGTTGTGTACAGCAGCCAGGAGAGCACCGCCACGAGCCCGATACCGGCCATCGCGGCCGCGACGCCGAGGATGATGGGCAGGGTGATCACCGGTGCTCCGTCAGGTCTTCGATGCGGCGGATGAGCTCCGGCAGGTCCACCGGCTTGGTGAGGAAATCGTCGGCCCCTACCTCCCGCGCCCAGAAGTGATCGGTGGGCTCGTCCTTCGCGGTCAGCACCAGGATCGGACGGTCGGCGGTGACCGGGTCCGCCTTGAGCGTGCGGCACACCTGGTAGCCGTTCATGCCGGGCATCATCACGTCCAGGATGATCAGGTCGGGGAGGAGCGAGCGGGCCGCGGCGCTGCCGGATTCGCCATCCGGGGCGGTCACGACCCGGTACCCCGCCGCGGACAGGGTCCGCTCGAGGAACCGGCGTTGCTCCGCGCCGTCATCGATGACAAGGATCAGCTTCGCCATGGGAGAACCGGCGCTCCAAGACGTTGATGGTCAACAGGTTGTGCTGCGTGGCCCCGCAGCGCCGCCGCCGGTGGCGCGCGGGGCACAGTTCAGGGCAGAGGTGCACGAATCGCGCCAGCGTTCGGCGCGCCGGTACCTCAGGCGGGGTTGGTGTCTTCGAGGAAGACGAGGGTCTGCCGGCGGGCGATGACTGCCTCCAGCCCGGCAAAGACGGCGGGGTCCACGGCGGTACCCGCGAGGTCCCGGAGACGGTCGACCGCGAAGTTCGCCGGCATCTTCTCCTGGTAGGGGCGGGAGGTGGTGAGGGCGTCGAAGATCTCGGCGATGCCGAGGATCCGCGCGCCGAGCGGGATGTCCTCGCCCCGCAGCCGGTCGGGATAGCCTTCGCCGTCCCACCGCTCGTGGTGGCTGCGCATGCACGCGATGGCGCCATGGAGGTGCGCGAGCGGGGCGAGAATCTGGGTTCCGATGATCACGTGATCCTTGACGTGCTCGTATTCGGCCGGGGTGAGGGGGCCCTGCTTGGCCAGCACCTCCTCGCGGATGCCGATCTTGCCGATGTCGTGCAGCCGGCCGGCGGTGCGGATGACCTCGATGTCCTCGTCCGACAGCTCCAGCTCGGCGGCGATCATGGCGGAAAGATCCGCCACCCGGGCCGAGTGGCCGCGCGAGAAGGGGTCCTTGGCCTCGAGGGCGTTCACCAGCACCTCGAGGGTGGCGATCGTGACGCGCTCGAGCGTCGCGCGTTCGCGGCGCACCTCGGCCGCCCGGATCGCCACCTCCTCCTTCAGCCACTGGTTGACCTGCGCGGTCTCCATCTGGGAGGCGCGGCGGCGCAGCGCCCGCTCCAGGGCGCGCCCGAGGTCCACCAGGTCGATCGGCTTGATGAGGTACTCGAACGCGCCCCGCTGCATGCAGAGCGCGGCGGTGGTGGCCTCGGTCACGGCGGTGAGCATCAGGATGGCGAGGTGTGGTTCCAGCTCGAGCGCCTGCGGCACGAGGTCGATCCCGCTCAGGCCGGGCATCCGCACGTCGAGGAGCATGCCCGCGATCTTCTGCCGCCCGAGGATGGCGAGCGCCTCCTCACCGGAGGCGGCGGTGCTGACCTCGTACCCCTGCTGGGTCAGGTAGCGCGCGAGCGCGGCGCGGATCGGTTCTTCATCGTCGACCACGAGCAGCGACGACGGGCCCTCTGGCATCGACACGGACAGCCTCCGGTGCGGGGGGATCGCAACAAACCTAGCCTATCCGACGAACTCCGCCACGACGCGCTCGGGGATGAGGCCCGCCTCGAACGCGCGGTCGAGCAGCAGCTGCACCGCCTCTCGGCCTCGGGGTCCGTAGTCCACCGTCCACTCGTTGACGTACATCCCCACGAAGGTGTCGGTCCGCTCGTCGCCGATGCCCCGGTTGAACTGTTTCGCGTGCTCCAGGGCGGGGCGCCGGTGGGCGAGCGCGTACTCGATGCTGGCCCGGAGGTCGCGGGCCACCTGCGCCGTCACCACGGGACCGAGGTCGCGCCGCACCACGTTGCCACCGAGAGGCAGCGGCAGCCCCGTCTCCCGCCCCCACCAGGCCCCGAGATCCTCCCAGAGCTGGAGTCCGTCGTCGGCGTAGGTCAGCTGGCCCTCGTGGATGAGGAGGCCGACGTCCACGTCGCCGCGGTGCACCGCGTCCTCGATCTGGTCGAAGGGGATGATCACCTCGACGACCGCCGGCTGGTACAGCCGGAGCGCGAGTGCGGCGGTGGTGAGCGTGCCCGGGATCCCGACCCGGAGCCCGCGGAGCGCCTCCCGCGGGTCCGCCGGCGCCGGCGACTTGCTCACGAGCCGGGGCCCGTAGCCGTCGCCCATGGAGGAGCCGCTCGCCAGGAGGGCGTAGGTCCGGTGGAGGTGGGCGTACGCGTGGATCGACACCGCCGACACTTCGAGGTCGGCCGTGAGCGCCCGGCGGTTGAGCGACTCGATGTCCGAGAGCTCGTGCTCGTAGCGCAGGTCGCCGGTGTCCAGCTTGCCCTCGGCCAGCGCATAGAACATGAACGCGTCGTCGGAGTCGGGGCTGTGGGCGACGTGGATGGTCCTGGTCACTTGGTCTCCGCTGCCTGCCGGACTTCGGCAAGAAGTTGTTGGTGTTCGACGTATTCGGGCCGGTCGGGTCGCGCCAGCTCCGCGTCGGCGCGCGCGCGGAATTCGACGAGCGCCTGGCGGTACGCGGCGGTGTCCCCCTCGAGCCGGGCGAGCGCGCCGACCAGGATCGGCCCGAACAGGTGCCCGGGATCGCGCGCTTCCAGCGTGTCGGCGAGGGCGTGCGCGCCCGGGAAATTCCCGATCTGGATGGCGATCAACCCGGCGTGGAAACGTGTGTCGGCGTCCACCGAGTCGAGCTGGGCGTAGGCTTCGACGGCCAGCGGCGACAGGCTGGCCACCGTGGCGCTGTCCCACTCGGCGCCCGCGCGCATCAGCCGGTCGAAGAGCGTGGCGAAGCGCTCCTCCGGGCTCAGGCTGGCGAGGTCCGGGAGCGGCGCCGCCACGGGCCGCGCCCCGGCGCCGGCCATGGCGGGGACGACCGGTTCCGGGGCGCCCCAGATGACCCCGGCCACGACCGCGGCAACCGCCGCCGCGGCCAGGGTCCAGGCTACCAGCCAGGCTCGGCGGTTCTTCGCCCGGCTTCCCCGCCGGTCGAGCGGCGTGCCGCACTCCTGGCAGAAGGCCCCGTCCGAGGGGGTACCGCACCCTGCGCAGCGAACGGTCGATGCCATAAGTGGACCCAATCTAACCGAGCCGGCCGGGGAGGGGCACCGCGCGGCCGCTGGCGCCCGATGCCGGAAGTCGTTACCGTGAGGGCATCTCGGAGGGCACATGGCACAGCCGCAGCACCCCTTTCCGGCCGCGGTGCCCGACGCGCCGACGGCGCGCCATCTCGGCGACCTCGGCCGCGCGGACGACCGGTGGCAGGTGTTTCTGGAAACCCGTGCACAGGGACAGACCGTGGCCGGTCGCGTGCACTTCCTGCAGGGCGAGCTCACGCGCAGTTCGGCCTGGATCCTCCTCGAGTGGAGCGAGCAGGACATCCTGCAGCGCTTCAACGAATTCAGCGCCGTGGAGCTCTGGCGCCTGCTGGAGAGCCTGAGATAGCCTTCGTCCATTCCGCGGGACGGGGGCAGCCCGGCTCCCTCACATCCGATCGAGCTCCCGGAGTCTCTTCTGGCCCGCCGCCTCACCCTCGCTCTTGCGCTCCTCCTCATCCCCGCCGTGGCCGCCGCGCAAGTGGCGGGCGATTCCGTTCGGCCGCCGGTCATCCGCGGCATCGAGCTCAATCGGCAGGAGATCTTCGACTCGGCCGAGGCCGACCACTGGGTCGAGCGGCTGGTCAACGGGCTGCACTTCCGGACCCGGGCCCAGGTCATCCAGCGCGAGCTGCTCTTCCGCGTGGGGGAACCGTACGACTCGGTGCTCGTGGCCGAGTCGGCCCGCAACCTCCGGGCGATGGGCATCTTCCGCGACGTCCGCATCGACTCCGTCCCTGCCGACAGCGGCGGGGTCGGGATGCGGGTGACCACCCGCGACGGATGGACCACGCGGGTCGGGGGCCGCCTCCGGACCGTGGGCAACGAGGTGGCGATCGGCTTTTCCTTCCTCGAGGACAACTTCCTCGGCACCGCCAGCCGCGCCGGCGTGTCGTTCTCCTCGGACCCGGTCCGGACCACCTTCGCGCTCGAGGCCTCGCAGCCGCGATTCCTCGGGTCGAACGTCGGGGTCGGGGCGCGCTGGGAAGACCGCTCCGACGGCACCGTGATCCGCGGCCGCGTGATCCGCCCGTTCTACTCGGTGACCGACGCACGCGGATTCTCGATCATCGCGGACTACCGGGACGAAACCGTCTACCAGTATCTCGACGGCATCGACGAGCCGGTGGACACCCTCGACCATGTGATGGGTGCCATCCGGACGACGGCGGCGTGGGCGGTACACCGGGAGAAACGCCGCTACACGCGGGTCGGGGCGCTGGCCCAGGTGGTGCGCGACAACTACCAGCCTGCGGCTGACAGCGGCCCGATCCCGCAGACCGTCACCGCCGCGTTCGGCGCCTTCATCGAGTCATCCCGTGTGCGCTACATCGCGCGCACGGGCTTCCAGACATTCTCGCGCACCGAGGACATCGACCTCAGCACCACGCTGACCACCGGGGTCTACGCGGCGCCGGCCTTCTTCGGCTACGACACGGCCGGCATCGGTCTGTTCGCGGCCCTGCGCCTCGGGGCGCCGTTTCGGAACGGGTTCATTCTCTTCAACGGGATCTCGGACGGGCTCATCAACGCCGAGGGCGTGGACTCCGGCGGGACCGTGCTGGCCACGACCGTGGCCTGGAACCCCGACTCGAACTCCCAGCTCGTGTGGCACGGCAGCGCCGGGTGGCTGACCGACCCCGCTCCAGGCTACGAATTCGACCTGGGGCTGACCAGCGGACCGCGGGCCTTCGGCGTCCACAGCTTCACCGGGAACCGGGCCTTCTTCACGACGGCGGAGGCGAGGAGGCTCATCTGGCCGAACTTCTTCGGCGTGGTGAGCCTGGGGGTGGCTGCCTACGTGGATTACGGAGGGGCGTGGTGGAGCGGAAGTCCGGAGCGGACAGGCACCGACGTCGGGATTGGGCTGCGGATCGCACAGACGCGGTCGTCCCAGGGCATCGTGTCCCGGGTGGACCTGTCGTGGCGCTTTGCGAACGATGCGGTCGGGTCCGGGTGGGTCGTCTCGCTCGGCCGCGGGTTCGTCTTCAGCCTCAACGCCCAGCGGCCGGGCCGCTGACGCTGTCGCGCCAGCCGGCGCGCCCCTACTTTCCTGTCGTCCCGTTCTCCCTGGAGTCGTCATGACAGAGCCAGTGCCGGAAGCCCCCCGCCGCGGCCTGAAGCGGAAGACCAAGCTCATCCTCCTGAGCGTGCTGCTCGCGCCGATCGCGCTGTTCGTCCTCTATACCTGGGCGGCGCTCACCTGGGACTTCTCCGACGGGGAGCGGGCGGGCATCCTCCAGAAGTTTTCGGAGAAGGGCTGGATCTGCAAGACGTACGAGGGGGAGCTCGCGATGACGTCGGTGCCGGGCGTCATGCCGGTGCTGTGGGCGTTCAGCGTCCGCGACGACGAGGTGGCGCGGCAGCTCCGAGACGCGATCGGGAAGCACATCGCGGTGCACTACACGGAGCACAAGGGCATCCCCACCGAGTGCTTCGGCGAGACCAGCTACTTCGTGGACAGCGTGACCGTGCGCTGAGCCGGGAGGGGCCGGGCGAGCAGCAGGATGCGCACGTACTGGCCCAGCACCGCGAGCACGCCGGCCAGGTAGAGCGAGGCGCCGGCCAGGATGACCGGGGTGTGCCCCGCCAGCACGCCCCCCACGAGGCCCCAGACCCCCAGGGTCAGCAGCACCAGCGACAGTCGCACCATCGCCGTCGACGTCAGGTCTTCCTGCTTCGGCGCGCCGGCCTGCGCCGCGCGGGGCCCGAAGAGGTTCATCCACGCCAGGAACGGGAAGATCTTGTAGAGCACCCCCACCACCAGCAGCGTCAGCCACCCCACGATGGCCAGCAGGCCGTAGGCGAGCCAGCTCCGCACGGACGTGTTTCCCGCCAGGATCGTCGCCCCCAGGACCACCGCCAGTGCGAAGTGCATCACGCCGACGGCCACGTGGGCCATGGCGGGGTCCATCGGCCGCCGCTCCGCGTTCCGGAAATAGAGCCCCAGCTGCACGAGGTAGAGCAGCGCGCTGGCGAGGACGAGCGTTCCGCCTGCGCGTGTCAGCAGGGGCCAGGCGCCCAGGGCCCCCGCCGTCAGGATGGCGAGGCCCGACATCCCCACCGGTCCGATCCACCGCAGGGGCCAGGTCGGCGCGCTGGCCGCCAGCAGGAACATCGGCAGCATCCAGCTGCCGACGCCGACCGCCGTGAACACCACGAATCCGAAGACTGCCAGGTGGAAGTGGCTGACCACCACGGCCATCCGGTCGAGCGGCCACCAGCCGAGACTGTTGCCGATGCGCGCCAGCGCCACGAGCATCGCCGTCCCCAGCGCGATGTGTCCGGCGGAGACGTAGCGACCGACGACGAGGCCGCGCGGGGCCTTGCGGCGCTGGGGCAGGAGGTTCCAGCTGGAGCCGAAGACCCCCGCGAAGAGGAGCAGCCAGCCGACGCCCAGCATCGCGGGGCGCCAGACCCAGAACCCGGTCACGAGCGTGAGCGTGCCGGCGGTGTGCAAGACCCACGTCCAGTGCGCCACCCGCACGCTCCGGATGGAGATGCCGAGCGCCCCGGGAAAGAACTGGTTGAGCGCGCCGAAGATGGTGGTGGTGAGCACGCCGAGCGTGAACATGTGGGTGACGGCGAGGAGGCGCGGCGCGAGGAAATTGCCCGACGCGAGGTCGCCCGCGGAGACCACCAATCCGACCGCGCCCGCGAGGAGCCAGAGGAGCGCCGCGGCGAAGTGTTCGGCGGTCAGCCAGAAGGGGGGAGGATGCGCCGGCCCCGCAATGGGGAGGCCGCGCCCGGAGGGTGCGGGTGCCATCCGGGCAATACTAATCGTCCTGGCAGACCACCGCCGCGTAGGGGAAGGGGATCACCCGTTCACCCTGGCTCCCCGGGCCCGCGATCTCGGCGAAGAGCCGCGCGCCGGCGCCGTGACGGTAGGTGATCCGGGTGGGGAAGTCGTGAGCCGGGTTCGCGAAGGTCACGCTGCTGTCCGTCACGTCGGACGCGACGAACACCGCTTCGGCCTGGCCCTGGGGATTGGCGGTGTAGCGCAGGGTCCCGTGGTCGACGGTGATCCGCACGACTTCCGAGTCGACCACCTGGCCACCGCGGAGCGTCCGTCCGCGTCCGGCGAGCGATCCGTCGGGCGCCACGGTCCAGCGCTCCTCGATGGTCCGTCCGTTCCGCGAGGTCGCCCAGCAGCCGATGAGCCAGGGGAGGCGCGCCTCCGGGGTGCCGGGAACGAGCCTGGGCTTGAGGGCGGCGGACTCGAATTCCGTCAGCCCGAGGTAGAGGAGCGCCACCAGCGCGTCCATCCGTCGTTGGCTGCCCAGCATGGGCTGCCACGGCGCCGCGGGGTGGGCGGCCTGCGTTTCCTCGACGCCGTCTCCCGCGTCCACGTGGCCTGCCACCATCGTGCTCAGGCCGAGCAGCATCTCGCGGTACCGGAGCAGGTCGCCGCGGGTGCCCACCGGTCCGTGGCCGGGCACGATGCGGGTCGCGCTGTCGCTGTGCTCGAGCCCCCAGTCCACCCCGGCGAGCATGCCCGCGAGCCGCCCGCCGGCCCACCAGTCGATGAAGGGCGGTGCCTGGTGTTCGAAGAGGTCGCCGATGTGGAGCACGTTGGCGTCGGGGAGCCACACGATGGCGTCACCGTCGGTGTGCGCGGCGGGGATGTGCGTCACGACGACGCGCTGTCCGTTGACGCGCATCGTGAGCGAATCGCGGAAGGTCCGGGTCGGGATCGCGGCGGGCGCGGCCGGCGTCCGGTGCCAGTCGCCCCACGACGTGATCGTCGTGTCCTTCACCATCTGCACCGGGAGCCGTTCCTGCCCGACGACCTCGGCCCCGCGCCCGCGGAAGAGCGCGTTGCCCTCGACGTGGTCGCCGTGGTAGTGGGTGTTGATGACCCACCGCACGGGCGGGGCGCCGAGGCTGGCCAGGACCGAGTCGGCCAGGCCGACGCGCTTGGCGCTTTGGGCATCCACCAGGAGGGTGCCGTCCGGCCCGGTCAGGGCGAGGATATTTCCGTTGGCGAATCCCGAGAGGACCGTCAGGTCGGGCGCGAGGCGCTCGGCCCGCAGCGTCATTACGTCCTCCTGGGCGCCCGCCGGGGCGACGAGGCAGGCAAGCAGGAGCGGGGCGCTGGCGAGGGCGGTACGGCGCATCAGGGGACTCGTCGGTTGGGAATGGATGCCCTACGGGGCCGGGCAGCCGGGGTTTCCGGTGGAAGAGGAGCAACCTTGAGAATTGGCCCCCTCGTAGCGATGTTAACCCTCCCGGCGCCGTAGCCAAGTGGTAAGGCAGAGGTCTGCAAAACCTCTATTCGCGAGTTCGATTCTCGCCGGCGCCTCTTGCTCCACGGAACGACTTAGGCCCTCCAGGTGGAGGGCCTTTGTCGTGGTGCGGTTGGCGCGGATCATCGCCCCGTGCGTGCGCGGGTACGAAGCGGGGTCAGGGCTGCTCCACCGCCGTCCACGTCGAATCGGGGTTGTAGAGCTCCATCGTACGGAAGGTGTCGAGCGTCTGGTCGCCGAGATCCTTCTGGTAGACCACGCCCTCCCAGCTCACGATGAATGTCTGAATGCCGGTCACACCGTGTTCGGCCGGCGCGGCCACGAGCGCGAACCCGCCGATCATTGCCCCCTCGACCATGAAGTCCATCGCGCCCAGCGGTGCGGCCGGCCCCTGGCCCTTGAGCACCTTGTAGTAGTACCCGTGGAACGGCTGGCTGCGGTCTGAGTAGCCCTCGGTGATGACGCGGGCGATCTCCTCCCCCACCGGGCCTTCCCAGGTGCCGTCGGCGTTCTGCCAAGCGAGGCCGTCCTGCTTGCCGGGCGTACTGACGATGCGCTGGGCGTACTGGTTGAGGAGCGACCCGTCGTGCCGGATGAGTGCATACGCGCGCTGGGCCTCGACGAAGCCGCGGCACATCGTGATCGCGTCGAGCTCGTTCTGGCCGATGCGCCGGCGGAGGATCTCCTCCTTGCCTGTGGCGGCGTCGAAGTACCACCGGCCGTCCTGCGCGACGATGGGAATCGGCATCGGCCAGTTCTCGGCGCCCACGCTCAGCACCGCGGACGTCCCCGCGGAATCGAACTCGAGCTGCTGTTGCACGCGCGCCTCCGAGACGAAGGCGGCGGCGTGGTTACGGTCCGCCACGGTGTCGGCAGACGCCACCAGCGGCTCTCCCTCGGGGCCGAGGATCGCCTTCAGTTCCGGGACATCGAACCGCTCCGCGGCGGCGATCAGCGCGGTCACCGCCTCCTCCGCGGTGGCAAACGTCCTCTCCGGCACTGACGCGGCCGGACCTTCCTTTGTGCCGCACCCTGCGAGCAGGCCGCACAGGGCGGCGGCCACGCCGAGACGATAGGGGATTCGCATGGTCATGGTCCTCATCATCGGCGCCCTCCGCCACCCCGCGAGCCGCCTCCCCCACCCCGTGAGCCGCCATAACTGCTCGAGCCCATGCTCGAGGCGCCACGGGAACTGCTCGCCCGCGCGTTCGCGCCGCTGTACCCGCCCTGGCCGCCGCTGAAGCCGCTCTGGCCGCCGCGGGAGCTTGGGACGTCTCGGCTGCCGACCTGGTTGCTGGGAGTGCCGCGTGACGGCTGGGTGCTGGCGTTCGGGACCCGCGCGCCCGCGCCGCCGGCTGGCTGCGTTCCTGCGCTCGGAGCCCGTCCGCCCGCGCCGCCGGCTGGCTGCGTTCCTGCGCTCGGAGCCCGTCCGCCCGCGCCACCAGCCGGCTGGGTACCGGCGGTCGGGCGCCCACCCGCCGCACCGCCCGCGCCACCGGCCGGCCGCGTGCTTGCACTGGCGCCGCCGCCACGCTGGCCCTGCCCGCCGCCATACTTGTTGGAGACGTTCTGGTTGGGGTAGGGAGCTCCACCTCGGTGCGACGGGTTGTGCTGCCAGTTGTTGTTGCCACCGCCACCGTAGTGGTTGATCTGGTTGAAGTTGTTGTTGTTGTTGATGATGACTGTGTTCCCGCCGCCGTGTCCCCACCCGGCGTAACAGCAGGAGCCTCCCCAAACAGCCGATCGCCATACGACGGCCGCCGTGAATGCGACGAAGTACGCTCCCGGGGGCGGCGGCGGCGGGTAGTAGATCGGAGGATAGGGATAATAGGCCGGCGGACCGTAGACGACGGTCGGGGTGTACACCGGGACGTAGACGACATCAGGGTTGGCGGGCTGGACGACGATCACCGTCTGCTTCTCGACGACCTGGGTGTCGACCTTCTGCTGCTCGTTCGAGGTGAGGGCGCCCTTCTCGATGGCCTTCTTGCGCAGCGCCTGCACGGCGTCCATCACGTCAGTCTGCTGCGCCAGGAAGGCGTTGCCGAGTTCCGTGGTCCACTGGATGTCGTCGGCGAGCCGCTTGACCACGTCGGGCAGTACGGCCATCGACTGGATGCTCGGGTCCCACGGCTGCTTGGCCACCGAATCGGCCAGCGCCTTGTCCTTGAGGCCGGGGTGCTTGGCCATCCACTGCTCGAGCTGGATGATCTCGAGCGGGTAGGTGGCCGCGACGAGGGTCTGGGCCAGGAGCGGATCAGGATATAGCGCGATCGGGGCCACCAGCGCCTCGATCTGCCCCATCGGGAGCTTTGCCGTGTCCGCGGCGGCAGAGGCGCTACCACTCGGGGAAGGTGCCGCAGCCTTGTCCTGGGCCACGACCGCTCCCGCGCGAGCGAGCAGAAGTACCCCGGCGAATGACAGGAGCCATCGCCGGCCCTGCCGCCACCGTCGGGAATGAATGGTCATCGGTTTCATCGAGATGCGCTCCCACGCCGTCCAAAGTGTCCGGGCATCCCGCTGCCGCATGGTGGCGCCCGGATGCGCCTGTACCTTAACCCGCGCTCTCGGAATAGTGAAGCAGCGTGGGCAGGCTCCGGGCGCTCGCTATCATTCCTGCCATGCCCTTCCTGCTCCCTTCCGATGCGCCGCACCGTCCGCTTACCCGGTTTGCACCGGCGCCGACCGGTTACCTGCACCTCGGTCACGTCGCGAGCGCGGTCTGGGTCTGGGGGGTCGCCCGCGCCCTTGGCGGGAGGGTCCTGCTCCGTGTCGAAGATCACGACCGCGGCCGCTCCCGCCCCGGGTACGAGCAGGCCTTGCTCGAGGACCTCGAGTGGCTGGGCCTGGAGCCTGATCTCGGCAAATCCGCGGAGTACCGGGCCGGCCGGTGCGAGTACCGCCAGAGTGATCGCGGAGCGGTGTACGAGCGGGAGCTGGCAAGACTCGCGGGCGGAGGGCTGGTCTACGCCTGCGACTGTTCGCGCCGCCGGTTACAGGAGTCGGCTGCGGACCTTCCGAACGTTGAGACGCCCTACGACGGACATTGCCGGGACCGCGAGCTGGCGTTGGCGGCTGGACGAGGGGTCCGGGTGCGGATCCAACCGGGGATGGAACGCTTCACGGACCTCCGGCTCGGCGATCGGGCGCAGGACCCTGCCGCACAGTGCGGCGATCTCCTGGCCCGCGACCGCCTGGGGCAATGGACCTACCAGTTCGCCGTCACGGTGGACGACTGGCTCGAGGAGGTGGACCTCGTCGTCCGCGGGGAGGACCTGCTCGAGTCCACCGGCCGCCAGCTGCGGCTGGCCCGCCTGCTCGGCCGCACCACGCCGATACGGTACCTCCACCATCCCCTGATCCACGGGCCCACCGGAGCCAAGCTGAGCAAGGCCAACCGGGACACGGGGATTCGTGAGATGCGGGCCGCCGGGTTGGCACCGGAGGATGTCCTGGGCGCGGCGGCGGCCGCCACCGGCCTCCTGCCGGAGGTGCGTCCGCTCCACCCTTCGGAGCTTCCTTCATTGTTCGGCCTTGGCTAGGCTGCTGCCCTGCTGCCCTGCTGCCCTGCTGCCCTGCTGCCCTGCTGCCCCGCCTACGTCTCGAACTCCGCCTCTCCCTCCCACCGCGCCATCGCCGCCGACGCCAGGCAGTTGCCCAGCAGATTCACCGAGGTGCGCGCCATGTCCATGAAGGCGTCCACGCCGAGGATCACGGCCACGCCCTCGAGGGGCAGGCCAAAGGTGGCGAGCGCCCCCGAGAGGATGACCAGCGACGCCCGGGGCACGGCGGCCACCCCTTTGCTCGTGAGCATCAGGGTGAGCATGATGACCAGCTGCTGGCTGATCGTCAGGTCGGCGCCCGCAGCCTGGGCCACGAACAGCGCGGCCACCGACAGGTAGAGCGTGGAGCCGTCGAGGTTGAACGAGTATCCCGTGGGAAGCACGAAGGCCACGATCCGGCGGGGCACGCCGAACTTCTCCATGTTCTCCATCGCGAGCGGCAGCGCCGCCTCGGACGACGCAGTCGTGAAGGCGATGAGCCACGGCTCGCGCGCCCGCTTCCAGAACGCCCGCAGCGGAATCCGGAAGAGCAGCGCCACCGGCACCAGCGCCACGAGCACGAAGACGACGAGCGCCACGTAGAGGGTCAGGACGAGCTTGCCCAGGTTCAGGAGCAGCTCGATGCCGCTGGCGCCGATCGTGGCGGCCATCGCCGCGAAGATGCCGATGGGGGCGAACCGCATGACGATGTCGGTGAACTTGAACATCACGTCGTTGAGTGACTCGAAGAACTTCAGCAGCGGCTCGCGCTTCGCCGCCGGGACCCGGGCCAGCGCGATGGCGAAGAGCACCGTGAAGAAGACGACCTGCAGCACCTCGTTCTTCGCGGCGGCGTCGAAGAAGCTGGTGGGCACCGTGTGCTCGAGCACGCCCGACAGGGTCGTCGGCGTGCTCGCGAACTGCTGCCCCGCCTCGGCGGAGCCGGCCAGCACCACGCCGGCGCCCGGCTTGGCGACGTTGACCGCCACCAGGCCCACCAGCAGCGCGACGGTCGTCACCACCTCGAAGTACACGAACGACTTCAGCGCCAGGCGCCCGACCCGCTTGAGGTCGTCGCCGTGCCCGGCGATGCCCACCACGAGGCTCGCCATGATGAGGGGGACGACGATCGACTTGATCATCCGGATGAAGATCGACGACAGCGGCTTGAGCGCCGCCCCCACGTCTACCGTGGTCCAGACCGCGTTGTCGAGGTACCCGACCACCACACCCAGGATCGTCGCGACGATGATCCACTGGGTGAGGGTCGTCCGGCGAAGGAAGGCCCACATCGAGGTGTGTCTCCGGTGGAGGGGTCCTACCCGGCCAGCGCGCCGGCCTTGGCGTCGATGCCGCTGAGCAGCGAGCGGAAGGAGGCGGCGAACTTGTCCACGCCCTCCGTCTCCAGTTCCTGCGTGACCGTGTCGAGGTCGATGCCCGCCGCGGCCAGGGCGGCGAGGCGTTCCGACGCCGTGGCGGTCCCCTCGGCGATCCGCACCTTCGGCGCGCCGTGGTCGCGATACGCCGTGAACGTCTCGGGCGGAAGGGTGTTGACCGTCTCGGGCGCGATGAGCGCCTCGACGTAGTACACGTCGGGGAGGGCGGGGTCCTTGGTGCTGGTCGAGGCCCAGAGGGGGCGCTGCACCCGCGCGCCGCGCCCGGCGAGCGCGGCCCAGCGCGCTCCGCGGAACACCCGCTCGAACGCGGCGTACGCCAGGCAGGCGTTGGCGATGGCGATGGTGCCCCGGAGGTCGGCGCGTCCCGCGCGCTCAAGCATCGGGTCCACCTTCGTGTCCACCCGGCTCACGAAAAAGCTGGCCACCGAGGCCACGTGGTCGAGTGGCTGTCCCGCCGCGGCGCGCCGTTCGAGCCCGCGCAGGTACGCCTCCATGACCGCCTCGTGTCGCGTCACCGAGAAGAGCAGCGTCACGTTGACGTTGATCCCGTCGGCGATGCAGCGCTCGATGGCGCCGAGCCCCTCCACCGTGCCGGGGATCTTGATCATGAGGTTGGGCCGCGCCACCGCCGCCCAGAGCCGGCGGGCCGCCGCCTCGGTGGCCGCGCCGTCGCGCGCGAGCGTGGGAGAGACCTCCAGCGACACCAGCCCGTCCGCCCCGCCGGTCCGCTCGTACACCGCGCGGAAGGCGTCGCATGCCGCCCGCACGTCCGCGATGGCCAGCGCCTCGAAGATCTCCTCCGCGCCGTGCCCCTCGGCCGCGAGCCGCCGGATGTCGTCGTCGTAGTCCGCGCTGCTCGCGATGGCCTTCTCGAAGATCGTCGGGTTGGAGGTCATCCCGAGCAGGCCATCCTCGGAGATCAGCGCCCGCAGCTCGCCGGTCGCGATCAGCTCCCGCGTGATGAAGTCGTACCAGGGGCTCTGCCCGAGGGCGCCGAGCCGCACGAGGGGATTGTCGCTCGCCATGGGGTCGCTCACGTGGAACGGGAGAGGACGCGACGGACGGTGTCCGCCACGTGCGCCGCGGTGAAGCCGAACTCCTTGAAGAGCCGCTCGCCCGGCGCGGAGGCGCCGAAGTGGTCGAGGCTCACCGCCTCGCCCGTGTCGCCGAGCCACCGATGCCAGCCGAAGGAGGTGCCCGCCTCCACGCTCACCCGCGCGCGGAGGGCCGGCGGGAGCACCTCGTCCCGGTACGCCTCGGGCTGGGCGGCGAAGAGTTCCCAGGAGGGCAGGCTGACGACACGCGCGCGAACGCCGTCCTGCCCGAGCCGCGCGGCGGCGTCGAGCGCCACCGACAATTCCGAGCCGGTGGCCATGACGACGGCCTGGGCGCCGCCCGGCGGGTCGTAGAGCACGTAACCGCCGCGGCGCACCCCCGCCGCCGAACCCAGCGCGGCCCGGTCGAGGACGGGGAGCTTCTGCCGCGTGAGCACCAGCACGGTGGGACCCTCGCGTCGCTGGACGGCCGCGCGCCACGCCTCGACCGTCTCGTTCGCGTCGCCCGGCCGGAGCACCACCACGTTCGGGATGGCGCGCAGCATGGCGAGGTGCTCCACCGGCTGGTGCGTCGGGCCGTCCTCGCCGACGCCGATTGAATCGTGGGTGCCGAGGTAGACGACGGGCAACCCCATCAGGGCCGCCAGGCGAATGGACGGCTTCATGTAGTCGCTGAACACGAGGAAGGTGCTGCCGAAGGGGCGGACCCCGCCGTGCGCCGCCATGCCGTTCATGCACGCCGCCATCGCATGCTCGCGGATGCCCCAGTGCACCGTCTGTCCCGCCACGCCGGGGCCGAAGTCCCCGCCCAGTCCGTGTGCCGTGCCGGTGCTGCCCGCCAGGTCCGCGGAGCCGCCAATCAGGTTGGGGAGCGACGCGGCCAGCGCCTTGAGCGCCGCCGCGGACGCCTTTCGCGTCTCGACCGCCTTGGCGTCCGTCCCAAAGGTCGGCAGCCCGGCGTCCCATCCCTCGGGAAGCTCGCCGGAGATCCACTGGCGGAATCGCTCCGCCTCGGCGGGGTGCGCCTTCGCGTACGCCGCGCGGCTCCGCTGCCAGCTCGCCTCTGCGTCGGCCCCGCGAGCCGACACGGCGCCCATGTCCGCGCGGGCGGCCTCCGGCACGAAGAACGGCTCGTCGGGCCAGCCCAGGATCGCCTTTGTCTTCCGGATCTCCTCGGCGCCGAGCGGGGCGCCGTGCGCGCCGGGGGTGTCTCGCTTGGTCGGGGCGGGGTCGGCGATCACGGTGCGGAGCACGATCAGCGTGGGCCGCTCCTCCTGGCCCGCGGCATCGGAAAGGGCGGCGTCGATGGCGGCGAGGTCGTTGCCGTCGTCCACCCGGAGCACCCGCCACCCGTAGGCCCCGAAGCGCGCCCCGACGTCCTCCGAGAAGGCGAGCTCCGTCCGGCCGTCGATGGTGATGCTGTTGTCGTCGTAGATGACCGTCAGCTTCCCGAGCCGAAGGTGGCCGGCGAGCGACGCGGCCTCCGATGCCACCCCTTCCATCAGGTCACCGTCGCTGGCGAGCGCCCAGGTGCGGTGGTCGACCAGCGGGGCGCCGCCGACGTTGAACCGCGCCGCGAGGAACCGCTCCGCCATGGCCATCCCCACCGCATTCCCGATGCCCTGGCCGAGCGGACCGGTGGTCGTCTCCACACCGGCAGTGTGGCCGCGCTCCGGATGGCCGGGGGTCCGGGAGCCCCACTGGCGGAACTGGCGCAGGTCGTCGAGCGAGAGGTCGTATCCGGTGAGGTGCAGCAGGCCGTAGAGCAGCATGGAGGCGTGGCCGCACGAGAGCACGAAGCGGTCGCGGTCCGGCCAGTCGGGGTGCCGGGGGCTGTGCTTGAGGTGCCGGGTCCAGAGCAGGTACGCCACCGGCGCCAGCGCCATCGGCGTCCCCGGGTGGCCGGAGTTGGCTTGCTCGACCGCATCCATGGCGAGGACGCGGATGGTGTTGATGCTGGTCCAGGCGATGTCGGGCTGGACGGGGGAGAGGATCGGGGCGGTCGCGCGCGGCGCGGCGGTGTGGAGCGTCAGGACCCGACTCCCGTCTTGTGTGTTCCGGTGGCGATGTGCGGTGTGATGACGGAGGCAAAATAACACCGGGCGCCGTTCACCGTCACCCGCGCACGGGAGCGCGAACTGCGAGCTGGCGCCGGCCCGCGGACCACGGCGGACGGCCACGGGCTCGGGACCTTTACGGAGATGCGGGGTATCAGGACGCGTCCACTCTTGGGGCCGTGAACCTTTGACAACCCTTCACCCGGAAGGCATCTTGTCGCCCGTGACCGACCCTGAACAGACCTACGAGATCCAGGAAGTGGCCGAACTGACCGGGCTGAGCACGGCTCGGCTCCGGGCGTGGGAGCGCCGGTACAACGTGGTGAGGCCGGAGCGCCAGGCGAACGGGTACCGCGCCTACACCGCCTCCCAAGTTGCGCTCCTTCGTGCGTTCGCCCGGCTGGTCAATGCGGGAGAACGAATCGGCGACCTCGCTATCGATTCCCGGGACGCCGTCCTCGCCCGTGCCGAAGCCGCCGCCGGGGATGCATCGCCGCTCTCCCCTTTCGTCGAGGCCGTTCGTGGATACGATCGGGACCTCCTCGAGGCCTTGGTTTCCGAACGGCTTGGCCGCATGGGTCTTCGCCGATTCGCCGAGGAAGTGGTGCTCCCCCTGGCCGCCCAGATCGGCGACCTCTGGAGCCTCGGAAAGCTGCCGATCGCCTCGGAGCATCTCGCGAGCGAGGTGGTGGTGCACGCCCTCAAGGGCGCCATCCGCGAGGCGCCGGGCGAGGGACCGCTGCTCCTCGCTTCCGGCCTACCCGGCGAACGGCATGAATGGGGACTCCTCTCCACCCTGGCGGCCGCGCAGTCCGAGGGCTGGCAGGTGCACTACCTGGGAGCCGACCTCCCGCTCGACGAGGTGATCCAGGCCGCCTGGACCCTTCGTCCAGCCGCCGTGGCGCTCAGTGCCAGCGATCCCGAACTGGTCCAGCGCAACCTGCCCGCTCTCAATCGCTTCGTGCCTCGGCTTCCGCCTGGCGTCCGTGCCGTCATCGGCGGTCGCGGCGCCTTCCCCGCAGGGAACATTCTCCTCCATCACGGGTTCCACCTGGAACTGGGCCGCCCCGCGCCCGCTGTCCGCCGCTAATCCGGCCGTTCCGGGAGTACCCTGTGGCTACTGCTTTGTCCGACATCGAGTTGGACGTCGTTTCACGGCCTGGCGGACGTCTCGAATCCTCCGCCGGTCGCGAAGTGCTGGTCGTGGGCGCCGGGCTGGGGGGCCTCGCGGCTGCCGTGCGGCTCGCCGCCAAGGGCTACCGCGTGCGCGTGCTCGAACGCCACGCCACGCCCGGCGGGCGGTGCGGAGTCTGGGAATCGAATGGGTTCCAGTTCGACACCGGCCCCACGCTCCTCCTCATGACCGACTACCTGCGGAAGGTCTTTGACGACGCCGGCCGCCGGTTGGAGGACTATCTCGACCTGCGCCAGCTCGACCCCAACTACCGGGTCTATTACGCCGACGGTACCTCCCTGGAGGTGACCAGCCGGATTAACCGGATGCTGGAGGGTGTCGAGCGGATCGAGCCCGGCGTGGGGCCGAGATTCCTGCGCTTCCTGGCCGAAACGGCCAAGCTCTACGCGATCGGCCTGGCGGCGTTCGTGGACCGGAACGTCCACCGGCGCCGCGATTTCTTCAACGTCAAGAACGGGCTGCTCCTCCTGCGCGCCCGGGCGATGGAACGCCTCCAGGCGATGGTGGGGCGCTACTTCAAGGACGAGCGCCTCCAGCAGGCGTTCAGCTTCCAGTCGCTCTATCTCGGGCTCTCGCCCTACGAGTCGCCGGCCATCTACAGCCTGCTGCCGTACACCGAGGTGGCCGGCGGCCTCTACTTCCCGATGGGCGGGATGCATGCGATCCCGCGCGCCCTCGCCCGGCTGGCCGGGGAACTCGGGGTGGACATCGAGTACGGGGTGGAGGTGTCGGGCCTGGAGCGCGACGGGGCGCGGATCGCCGCGGTGCGCACGGCAGACGGCCGCCGCCTCGACGCGGACATCGTCCTCGTCAACGCCGACCTCCCCTATGCCTACGAGTCGCTTCTGGGCGAACGGTACGAGGGCATCGACCGGTTCGACTTCAGCTGCTCCGCCTTCCTGATGTACCTGGGCGTGGACGGCGCATATCCCGACCTCCCCCATCACAACCTGATCGTGCCGGGCGACCTCCGTCGCGCCTGCGACGACATCTTCGAGCGCCACCAGGTGCCGGCCGATCCCGCGTTCTACATCTGCAACCCGAGCAAGACCGACCCGTCGCTGGCGCCCGAGGGGATGGAGAACATCTACATCCTCGTCCCGGTACCGAGCCAGGACCCCGCCCGGCCGATCGACTGGGCGGTCGAGGGTCCTCGGCTCGAGGCCGAAATGCTGCAGCGGCTCGAGCGGTTCGGGCTCACGGACCTCCGCCGTCGCCTGGTCACGAAGCGCACCTTCACGCCGGCAGACTTCCAGGTCCAGTTGAGCGCCACCCGCGGCGAGGCCTTCGGGCTGGCTCACGGCATCGACCAGGTCGGGTATTTCCGGCCCCACAACCGCCACGCCGACTGCACCAACCTCTTCTTCGTCGGGCAGAGCACCCACCCGGGCTGCGGCGTGCCCATGGTGCTGATCTCGTCCCGGCTGGTCGTCGAGCGCATCGTCGCCGAACAGGGGGCGGTCGCGTGACCTCCACGGCGCTCGAACGCAGCTACGCCGACGCGGAGCGCGTCACCGCGTCCTGGGCGCGGAGCTTCTACTTCGCCAGCCGGTTCGTGCCGGTGGCCAAGCGCCGCGCCATCTTCGCGCTGTACGATTACTGCCGCTACGCCGACAACCTCGTGGATCTCCGCGGCGACCGTCCGGTCGCGGAGGTGCGGCACCAGCTCACGTTGCTCGGCGCCACCGTGCGCGCCCTGCACGCCGGGGCGGAGGCGGAGCATCCGCGCTGGCTGGCCCTCGGCGACACACTGCGCCGTCACGCGGTCCCGCTCCGGCCGCTGCTCGAACTCCTCGACGGCGTGGCGACGGACCTCGAGCCGGTCGAGATGCGGACCTTCGCCGATCTCGAGCGGTACTCCTACCAGGTGGCGGGTGTGGTCGGGCTGATGCTCGGCCCGGTGCTCGGCGCCGAGCGGAGGGGCTTCGACGCCCACGGAGTGCGGCTCGGCATCGCCATGCAGCTCACCAACGTGCTGCGTGACGTCGGCGAGGACCTGGGCGAGGGTCGGATCTACCTTCCCGCCGATGAGCTCGCCGCCTTCGGCCTCGACCGCGCGGCGCTCGAGCGACGGGTGGTGACGCCGGCGTTCCGGCGCTTCATGGCGTTCCAGGTCCGGCGGGCCCGGCAGCACTTCGCGGCGGGCGACGCCGTCGTGGACCTCTTTCCCACGGACGGATCCCGGATGACCGTGCGGCTGATGCAGCGGACCTACGCCGGCATCCTCGATGCGATCGAGCGACAGGACTACGATGTGTTCCGGTTTCGCGCGCATGTGTCCTCCCCGCGGAAGCTCGTCATCCTGGGTCGCGCGCTGTGGCAGGACCGCCTGCCCTGGGCCGCGCTCCCGAGGGAGCAGTCCGCCTGACCGAGTCGCTTCGGCCCACCATCCCGCCCCGCCCGTGGGTGGCGGCCGGTTTCGAGCGCTACCTCCGGCACCTGGCGGCACGACAGTTCGCCGCCGTTCACGTGCGCCGTCCGGCAAGTGGGGCGGCCCCGGGCGCCGCCCAACCGACGATCTTCGTCGCCAATCACACGAATTGGTGGGACGGTTTCCTGGCCTACCTCGTCGGCCGCTCCCTCGGCACGACGTTCTACGTGCTGATGGAGGCGCGGCACCTGGCCCGGTACCGGTTCTTCCTGCGGGTCGGCGCGCTCCCGCTCGACCGGACATCCGCGCCCCGTGCGTACGCCGACCTGGAGCGAGCGAGAGCGGTGCTCACCCCGTCGGCCGGACTCTGGGTGTTTCCGCAGGGGGCGCGGCGCCCCGCCGCCGAGCCGCTGGCGACGCTGGAGGCGGGCGCGGCGCACCTCGCCCTCACCGCCGACACTCCCGTGCGCATCTGTCCGGTGGGGTTCCGGTACGGGTATCTCGGCGAGCACCTTCCGGAGGCCTTTGCCTGGGTGGGGGAGAGCTGGGTGGTTCGGCCGGGTTCAGACAACCGACGGACCCTGACCGAGCAGATCGGCGAACGGCTCTCGGCGGTGATCGAACAACTCGATGCCGCCAGGCGGGAGGAGCGCCTCGACGAGTTCCGCGTGCTGGTGCGCGGCTCGATCTCCCTGAACAAGCGGCTGGACCGCATCCGTCACCGCCTGGGCTGGCTCGACGGCCCCTACGAGGAACGCAATGGTTGAGCTGTCCACCTGGCGTGCGCTGCACGTCCTCGGTGCCGTCCTGCTCGTGGGGAACGTGACCGTTACCGGCTTCTGGGCGGGGTTTCTCTATGTCCAGCGGGCCGCACTCCCGTTTCGCCCGGTCGCGCGAGCGATCCTCTGGACCGACCTCCTGTTCACCGCAGGAGGCGCGGCGCTCCTCACCTTTTCTGGCATCCAGCTGATCCTTGCCCGGGCACTCCCCTTTTGGGGAACCCCGTGGCTGGTGAAGGGCGTGGCCTCGCTGGGCCTGGCCACCCTGCTCTGGTTGGTGGTGCTCATCCCCGACCAGTTCCGGCTGGAACGGATGGCGGCGGACGACTCGGCGGGGCTTCGGCGGGTTTTCCTGCGCTGGAGTGTGGTGGGCTGGGTCTCCACGGCCATCCTCTTCCACGGACTCTGGGTCATGGTCAGGAAGTAGACTCCAGTCCCGTTCCTCGGTCCGGGCCTGTGGTGTAAATGATTGGCAAATAATATCTTACAACGTCATCGCCTCGATGATGATTCTGGGTGCATTGGCCAATCCGGGGCGGGGGACTGTCGTGGGAGGGTACGACATGGTACTTTTAAGGGTTGAAATGACAACGCATTAGGCGGCCCGGATGGTCCGGACCGTGTACGACACTTCAGGCAGGGTTTGTGGCACGAACATCCAGACGACGCAGGAATCCCAGCACGAACGCGGCAGCAGTCGCCGCCCCTTCTTTCCGCCGGTCCGCCGGTCGTTCCTATTCCGGTCACCGCGAGTGGCTCCTCGCTGAACACGGCTCCATCTGCGCCTACTGCGGAATCGAGACGGCTCCCGAGGCCATCACGCTCGATCACGTCCGTCCGCGGCGCGGCCAGGACGCCTACGACCGCCCGGACAACCTCGTCCTGGCCTGTCGCGACTGCAACGCGGCCAAGGCCGACACGCCGCTCGTGGCGTTCCTCATGCAGCGGCGCTCGCGCGGAGTCTTCCTCCTCCACTACGGCGACCACCTCTCGGAGCCGCTGAAGGAACTGGCCCGGAAGGCGTCGGAGAGGCCGATACTCCCGGCCTGACGGCCGGAGGCGGGGCAGCGGGGCGGTTAGGCAGGGCGGCAGCAAATGAAACGGGCGCACAATAGTGCGCCCGTTCTTACATACTGCCTCCCTGCCTCCCTGCCCCCCTGCCCACCTGCCAATCTGCCCCGCCTACTTCACCGCTTCCGCCACAATCCTCGCCTGTTCGCCTGCGTGCGCCGAGGGGTATCCCTCGGCCGGGCTCGCGCGCTCCGGCCGTCCGGCGTAGCGGAGCGTCACGCCCTCAGGCAGCAGCGCCCGGAGCCGCTCCTGCACGAAGGTCCACGCCCCCATGTTCTTCGGCTCCTCCTGCGCCCAGACGACTTCCCGCACCGACGGATACCGGTTCAGCACCGCGCGGAGCTCCTCGGCGGGGTAGGGGTAGAGCAATTCCTGCCGGAGAATCGCCGGCCGAGGCTGGTCCTCCCCCGCGCCCGCCACCAGCTCATAGTAGAGCTTGCCCGAGCAGAGCACGACACGGCGTGCGCCGGTGGGCCGTGCGGGATCGTCGAGCACCGGGCGGAAGGTGTCGTCGGTGAGATCGGTCAACGAGGACGCGGCGGCCGGGAGCCGGAGCAGGCTCTTCGGCGTCATGATGATGAGCGGCCGCACCAGGCCATTGTGCGCCTGCTGGCGGAGCAAGTGGAAGTACTGGGCCGGGGTGGTGCAGTTGGCCACCCGCATGTTTCGCTCGGCGCAGAGCTGGAGGAACCGTTCGAGCCGGGCACTCGAGTGCTCCGGTCCCTGTCCCTCGTAGCCGTGCGGCAGGAGCAGCGTCAGCCGCGTCCGCTGGCCCCACTTCGACTGCCCGGCCGCCAGGAACTGGTCCAGGAAGACCTGCGCCCCGTTCACGAAGTCCCCGAACTGTCCCTCCCACAGCACGAGCGCCTCCGGCGCCGCCACGCTGTATCCATACTCGAATCCCATGGTGGCGAGCTCGGAAAGCGGGCTGTTGTGGATCTCGATCGGCGCCTGCGCGCCCGACAGCCGCTGGATCGGCGAGAACCGCTCGCCCGTGTTCACGTCGTGCAGGACGAAGTGACGGTGGCTGAAGGTGCCGCGCTCGCTGTCCTGCCCAGTGAGCCGGATGGGGACTCCCTCCAGCAGGAGGGAGCCCATTGCCAGCGCCTCGGCGTGGCCCCAGTCGATGCCGGACCGGGTGGAGATGTCCTTGCGCCTCCGCTCCAGTTGGCGCGCCAGCTTGGGATGCGCCGTGAACCCCTCCGGCCAGGTGAGGAGTTCCTCGTTGAGCGCCAGGAGGAAGTGGGCGGGGAGCGCCGTCTCGATGGCCGCCGCCTCGGGCGGCACCTGGGGTTGCCCGTCCGCGCGGGGAGCGGCGGCGGTCTTCATGGCGTGCTGGATGTCCACCAGCCGCTGGTACGCCTGCTCGGCCTGCGCCTCGGCCTCTGCGGCGCTCAGGAGGCCCTCGCGCACCAGCTGGTCCGCGTACGTGGCGCGCACCGTCGGCAGGTCCTTGATCCGCGCATACATGACCGGCTGGGTGTAGCCCGGCTCGTCGCCCTCGTTATGGCCCCAACGGCGGTAACCCACCAGGTCTATGAGCACGTCGCTACGGAACCGGGCCCGGTACGCCATGGCGAGCCGCACAGCGCTCAGGCACGCCTCGGGGTCGTCGGCGTTGACGTGGATGATCGCGACGTCGAAGCCCTTGGCCAGGTCGGAGGCATACCGGGTCGAGCGCGAATCCCGCATGTCGGTCGTGAAGCCGATCTGGTTGTTCGTGATGATGTGCAGGGTGCCGCCGGGATCGTACCCGGCCAGGTTGGCGAGGTTCAGCGTCTCCGCCACCACGCCCTGGCCCGCGAACGCCGCGTCGCCGTGGATGACGATGGGGAGGGCGGCGGTCGGGTCGTGCTCGATCACCCGCCCGTTGCGCGAGGACTGCCGTGCGCGCGTCCGGCCGTTGACTACGGGGCCCACGAACTCGAGGTGGCTCGGGTTCGGGAGCACGCTCACGGTCACCGTCTTCCCGGTGGAGCTGCGGATCGTGCCTTCCGCGCCGAGGTGGTACTTCACGTCGCCGGTGCCGGCGTCGGGCTCCTCCGGGTGGGCCTTGTGCCCCTCGAATTCCGCCATGATGGACTCGTACGGCCGCCCCACGGTGTGCACCAGCACGTTGAGTCGCCCGCGGTGGGCCATCCCGATGGCCACCTCGCGGGCGCCCTGCTCCGCGGCGAGGTCGTTCGCCAGGTCGAGCATCGGCACCAGCGCGTCCACGCCTTCGATCGAGAAGCGCTTCTGGCCGAGGTAGGCCTTGTGGAGGAAGCGCTCGAAGGTCTCCACGGCTGTGAGGCGGGCCAGGAGCTGCTTCCGCTCAGCGGCAGGCAGGGGGCGGCGGTAGGCGCCGGACTCGATCGCGTTTCGGAGCCACACCCGCTCCGCGTGGTCGGAGATGTGCTCGACCTCGTAGGCGATCGTTCCGCAGTAGGTCTCCCGCAGGCGAGGCAGCGCCTCCGCCAGGGTGTCGCCCGGGACCGCCACGCGCAGGACGCGTGCGGGGATGCGTGCCAGGATGTCTGGCGAGAGGCCGAGGGAGTCGGGATCGAGCGCCGGATCGCCGATCGGCTCGCTGCCGAGGGGATCGAGCCGGGCCGCGAGATGGCCGTGAGTGCGGAACGCCTTGATCAGGCCCATGGCGGCGGCCACGCGGGACAACTCGTCGGGCGAGGCCGCCGACGGCTCGGACAGCGCCCGCGCGGCGGGCGCCACGGCGGTGGCCGGGATGCCCGTCGTCGCGGGGAGATGCAGGCTCTCCGCGATCGCTTCGTAGAACGGCTCGGTGCCCGAGAGGAACCGCTCGATCGTGCGGAGGAAGCTCCCCGATTCGGCGCCCTGGATCACGCGGTGGTCGTAGGTGCTGGTGATCGTCATGACCTTGCTGATCCCCAGCTCCCGGATCCGCTCCGCGCCCACGGTGGAGAATTCCGGCGGGTAGCTGATGGCGCCGACGGCCACGATGGTGCCCTGCCCGGCCATCAGGCGCGGCACGGAGGCCACCGTGCCGAGCCCGCCCGGGTTGGTGAGCTGGATGGTGCCGCCGGAGAAGTCGTCCGGCATGAGCTTGTTCGTCCGGGCCTTTTCGATCAGCGTCTCGTAGGTCGCGTGGAACGCGGCGAAGTCCATCGTGTGCGCGGCCTTGACCACGGGGACCACCAGGCCGCGGGTGCCGTCCTTCCGCTCCATGTCGACGGCGATGCCCAGACCGACCGACTCGGGGACCACGCGGTGCGGCGCGCCGTCGTAGGTCGCGAGGACGTCGACCATGGAGGGGTGCAGCTTGACCGCCTGGACGATGGCGTAGCCGATCAGGTGGGTGAACGAGATCTTTTCGCTCCGCCCCGCGGCGGCGAGCGCGGCGTTGAGGCGGGCGCGATGGGCCTCGAGCGCCGCCACCGGCATCTCGCGGAATGTCGTGGCGGTGGGAACGCTCAGGCTCTCGTTCATGTTGGCGACGAGCCGGGCCGCCGGGCCCTTCAGCAGCACCGCGTTTGCGGGGGCGGGTGTCGCGGCCGCCGCAGGAGCGGCGGGCGCCGGCGTGGCGTGCGGGGTGGCCGAGGCGCCGTTGCCGGCCGGGGCCGATCGCTCGGGCGCGGCGCCCGCGGCAGGCTGCTCGCCGACGACGCCGCTCTCGAACAGCCGGCGCCATTCCGGCGACACGCCGGCCGGGTTCCGCAAGAACTCCTCGTACACGGCCTGCGCGAACCCGGCGTTGGCCGTCTCGAACACGTTCAAGTCCACGAACTGCTCCGGTGCCTGAAGAGGTCTGGTCGGAAGGGCCGGGGCCC
This sequence comes from uncultured Gemmatimonadales bacterium, assembly GCA_963777835.1. Taxonomy (GTDB): domain Bacteria; phylum Gemmatimonadota; class Gemmatimonadetes; order Gemmatimonadales; family GWC2-71-9; genus SPDF01. The sequence continues at coordinate 92,954 of CAVZRK010000007.1, forward strand.
CAGAAGTCGGACCGAAAGATAACCGCCCGCCATGGCCGGGCGGTGCCCGCAGGCCGCCGGGCTCTTGCCTCCGTTCCGGCGCGTCGGTAACCTCCCGGGCGCTCCCGCTCGGCGGCCCCCCGTCACCCCCATTCCATGCGATCGCACCTGCCGTTGGCTTTCCTGGTTCTCACGGTCGCGTCGGCCGCCTGCAAGGAGCCGACGGGCGCAGCCGTGATCGGGTACGCCTTCCCCCGGGACGGCCAGCGCGCCGCGCTGGTGGCGGCCGCGTCGCTTCCCTCCGACACCACCCACGGCGCCATCCGAATCGTGGGCGACTGGGACTCGGGGGGCACGGAGTCCTCCGTCGAGATTGCGCGGGCGCGCCGCCTGGTCGCGCTGCCGGGCGTAATGGGGGTGGTGGGCCACGCCGGCAGCCGTGGCACCCTCCTGACCGCCCCGATCTACAGCGACGCCGGCGTCCCGCTCGTGGTGCCGACCGCGACCAGCGGCCGGTTGTGGGAAGTGGGCGGGTGGGTTTTCCCGATGGCGCCCAGCGATTCGGTCGAGGCCGCGTTTCTCGGCCAGGTGGCGGTGGACGGCCTGAAGGCGACCCGCATCGCGGTGTACTTCGTGAACAGTGCCTACGGGACGGGCATCAGGACGGAGTTGGCCCGCTGGCTGTCGAACCGGGGGCTCGCTCCCGTGGACGAGGTGCCGTACGTGATCGGCGCCGATCTCGAGACCCTGGTGGAGGCCTCGGTCCGCCGCAGCCGGCCCGACCTGGCCGTGCTGGTCGGGCGGCGGATCGAGGTGGCCCGGATGGCCGCCCTCCTCTTCGAACTCGACCCCTCGATCCGTCTCCTCGCCGCCGACGGCGCCTACGACCAGGTGGCCGAGTTGATCTCCGAGGCGGGGCCGGCCGCGGACTCGCTCTACCTCACCACCTTCTGGGTGGCGGACACGACGATTCCCGTGCAGCGCGAGTTCATCCACCGGTACCGGCTCGACACCGGCCGCGACCCCACCGCGTTCGAGGCCATGCGCTATGACGCCGTCATGGTCCTGGCCCAGGCCATCCGGGAGGCCGGCCCCGATCGTGCGCGGGTCCGGGACTGGCTCCATTCGCTCGGCGGCTCCCGGCCGCCGTACGAGGGCGTCACCGGCGACATCAGCTTCCGGCGGGACGCCCACCGCACACTGCTCCTTGTCCGGCTCCGGGACGGCGTCCCCGTCACCGTGCCGGAAGCGGGAGTCTGGTGATGCCGAAGTCTCCACGGCCCGCACGGCGGCGGTGGCGCGCCCTCAGCATCCGGACGCTGTTCCTGCTGCTCGTGGGGATGGTGGGGCTGTACGTCCTCGGCGTCTCGATCTTCCTGGCGGTTCGGATGCACCCGGGGGCGGTGCTGTTGCGGCGGGACACGGAGCCGGTGGTCGAGCTGTTCGGCATGCTGAACGGGCGCTCCCAGCGGCTCGAGGCCCAGGTGCGCGACCTCCAGGGTCTCGTCACGCTGGGGCCGCCGGGGTATCCGGCCCAGCTCAACCGCCTCAGGGACCAGCTGTCCGAGGCGCCCGACGAGCGGAGCACCCGCGCCTACACGGCGGTGCCGGAGGCGATGCGCACGGCGATGGCGACCGCCGACGAGGCGATCGCGCGGCTCGAGACGGCGGCGCTCGAGGTGGTCAGCCTGCTGGAACTCGGCCGCTACGAGGCGGCCCAGGCGCGGATGATGTCCGTCAACGCGCTGGTGGGCGAGATGAACCGCCACCTGGCCGAGGCGGAGCGCCGCGGGCTGTCCGACCTGGTGCGGCGCGAGGACGAGCTGTCCCGCGCCACGGGGCAGGCGCTCCGGGCCGTGGTGATCTGGCTCGTCGTCGGTCTCTTCTTCCTCCCGACCGTCCTCCTGCTGGCCTACCGCCGGCTCGGCGCGCCGCTCCGGGACCTCGAGGAAGGGCTGACGCAGGTCGCCGAGGGCGACCTCCACGCCCAGGTGCCGATCCGCCACGCCGACGAGATCGGGCGCCTGGCCGAGCACTTCAACCACATGACGTCGGTGCTCCGCGAGCGCGCGGAGGAACAGGGCCGGTTCGCCGCCGCCGGCGAGCTGATCGCCGGCGTCGCCCACGAAGTCAACAACCCGCTGATGGCGATCTCGGCCATCACGCAGCAGCGGCTCGAGGACAACGACCTGCGCGCCGACGACCGGCAGGATCTCACGCAGATCCTCCGGCAGTCCCGGCGCGCGGGGAAGCTGCTCTCCGGCCTGCTCCGCTTCGCGCGGAGCGGCGGCGAGCCGCGCGCCGAAACGGCGAACCTCGGCAAGGTGCTGCGCGAGGCGATCGACCTGGTCTCCTACCAGTTCGGGGTGGCCGAGATCACGCTCGACGCGCGGATCGACCCGAAGCTCCCCCGCGTGATGGGCGATCCGGCCCGCCTCGAGCAGGTTTTCGTGAACCTCCTCAGCAACGCGATCCACGCCGTCCGCCAGGTGACGCCGCCACGGCTGATCACGATCGAGAGCGGCCAGGACACCGACGGCGTCTGGCTGGAGCTGACCGACAACGGCCCCGGCATTCCGACGGCGGTCCGCCGCCGCATCTTCCGTCCTTTCGTGACCACGAAGGGACGGCAGGGCACCGGGCTCGGGCTCTACATCTCGCGCCAGATCCTGCGGGACGCGGGAGGCGAGATCGAGGCGGATGCCTCACCGGACGGCGGCGCACGGTTCAAGCTCCGGCTCCGTCCCGCGGAGGACTCCGACTTGCTCGTGACGCCGAGCGACCAGACTCGTCCGGTGCTGCCGGCGACCCTGGACGGGGTCCGCATCCTGGTGGTGGACGACGAGGCCGCCCTGCGGCGCCCCATCGCGCGCTTCCTGACCCGGCGTGGCGCGGTGGTGGAGGAAGCCGGCGACGGCGTCGAGGCGCTGGAGCGGATCGCGGCCACGGAGGGAAGGTTCGATGTCCTGCTGGCCGACCTGCGGATGCCGAGGATGGACGGGGTTGCGCTGCACGCGGAGCTGCGGAAGAGCCATCCCGTGCTGGCCGACCGCGTGGTCTTCCTCTCGGGCGACCTCTCTCACCTCACGAGCGGATCCAACAGCATGCGCGCCGGCGAGAACACCATCCCCGCCGACCGCATCCTGCTCAAGCCGGTGTCGCTGGAGGAGGTGGAGACCCGCCTCCTCCAGGTGGTGCAGCAGGCGCCCGCGGCGGACTGAGCGGCCGCCAGGCGGCCAGCTCCCGGGCCGTCCCCTCCCCCTCCCAGCCCAGTTCCTTCCCGAGCAGGGCAGCCACGCGAGGCGCGGCCTGGGCGCCATGGTCCGGCGTCTCGTAGTGGAGATGGATCCGGCGCACCAGCACGTCGTCGATATGGGTGACCAGCTCCCGCCGCGCGTGGTGCACCACCTCGGCCTCGATGGCCGGATGGTCGGGATGCAGGCGGGCGAGCAGCCCGCGCTCCAGGCGGCCGAGGTTGCAGATCGCCGCCGCCTCGGTGCCGTAGTGCTGCAGCAGGTGGTCGGCGGTCGCCGCCCCGAGACCGAGGTCCAGGATCGTCTGGCGCATCGGCGCGAGGTCGGCGGCCTCTCCGCCCGGGAGTGGCTCGGTGTCCGTCGGCGGCTGGTCCGGGCGGGGTCGGCCCTCCCGGCGGGCCAGCTCCGCCGCCACCTCGTCCACCAGCTCCGCCGCCATCGAGCGGCAGGTCGTGAGCTTTCCGCCGGCGATCGTGATCATGCCGCCCGGCCCGCGCCGGATGACGTGCTCCCGGCTGACGGAGGAGGCGGAGCCGGCATCGCCGGTGTCGAGCAAGGCACGCACACCGGCCCAGCTGGACACGACGTCCTCCTCTGTCAGGTGCGCCTGCGGGAAGCAGGCGTTGGCGGAGCGCAGGAGGTAATGCACGTCGGCTTCCGCGGGTGCGGCCGCCTCGGGGGGGCCGGGCTCGTCGGTGTCGGTGGTGCCGATGTAGGAAAAGTCGCCCCAGGGCAGGACGAACATGACCCGGCCGTCGATCGGGCTGGTGAGGGTGATCCCGGCGGTGTGCCCCAGCCGTTCCCGCCGCACCATCACGTGCACGCCGCGGGTGCGGCGCAGCAGCGGCCTGGCGGACGGATCTTCCAGCCGGCGGAGCTCGTCGCACCAGGGGCCGGTGGCGTTCACGACCACCGCCGCCCGCACCTGTCCCTGGCGCATGAGCTCGTCCTCGACCACGGCGCCGCGCACCTGGCCGCCGCTCCGCTCGAGGCCGATGACCCGGGTGTACGTCGCGACGTCGGCGCCGTGCAGCATCGCCGAGCGCGCGGTGGCCACCACCAGGCGGGCGTCGTCGCACTGCGCGTCGTAGTACCGGGCCCCCCCGACGAGGCCCCGTTCGCGGAGCATCGGCTCCTCCGCGAGCAGCGCGCGCTTGCCGAGGATGCGGTGTCGGCGCACATTCCGGAGCGGGGCCAGCAGGTCGTACAGCATCATGCCGGCCGCGAGCTTCCAGAGCGGCACCCGGTCGCCCTTGTGGACGGGAAAGACGAAGGCCAGCGGGCGCACGAGGTGCGGGGCGATGCGCAGCAGGGTCCGGCGCTCGCGCGTGGCCTCGTGCACGAGCCGGAAATGTCCCTGTTCGAGGTAGCGCAGGCCGCCGTGAATGAGTCGGCTGGAGAGCGAACTGGTGCCGGACGCGAGGTCTCGCGCCTCGACGAGGGCGGTGCGGAAGCCGCGCATCGCGGCGTCCCGGGCGATGCTCGCCCCGGTAATGCCGCCGCCGATGACGAGCACGTCGTAGGGCTTGGCCGTCAGCTTGTCCAAGGTCGCACACCGGAAGGAAACGTTGCGAGTGTCCATGGCTCCCGAGGGGCGGCTTGCCCTGCCCAGTACGTGGTTTACGTGGCACGGTCACCTGGTGAAGCCAGGGATGCGCGTGCTGGATCTGGCCTGTGGCGACGGGCGGCACAGCCTGGCCGCCGCCGCGCGTGGTGCGGCGGTCACCGCCTGGGACCGCGACACGGCCGCCCTGGCGGCGGGCCGGGCGCAGGCGGCCGCCCGCGGGCTCGATGTCGACTGGCAGCAGGTGGATCTCGACGCCGACTGGCCGGCGGTCCCGTCTTTTGATGCTGTCCTGGTGTTCAACTATCTTGACAGGGAGCGGATGCCGCTCGTCCGCGGGCTCCTGGCGCCGGGCGGCACGCTCATCATGGAGACCTATCTCGCGACCCAGCGAGAACTGGGCTGGGGGCCCACCCGCGACGAGCACCTGCTCGCCAGGGGCGAGCTGGCCCGGCTGATCGTCCCGCTGGAAGTCCTGCATGGGCGCGAGGTGCTCGAGCCGGTGGACGTGGAGCGCTGGCGCGCGGTCGCGAGTGTCGTGGCCCGACGGCGCCCTGACGAACCTTAACGCACGAACGATAACATGCTGACGATCCCAGCCGGGCGACGGGCAGCCGTCGTCGCCGGCGTGCGGACTCCCTTCGCGAAGAGCGGCACGGCGCTCAAGGACGTCACGGCGGTCACCCTGGCGCGACACGCCACGAAGGAACTGCTCTACCGGACGGACCTCCCCGGTTCCGAGGTGGATGAAGTCATCTTCGGCCAGGTCATCCCCTCCGTCCTGGTGCCGAACATCGCCCGCGAAGTGAGCCTCCTCCCGCAGTTTCCCAAGACCATCCCCGCCTACTCGCTGAACCGCGCCTGCGCCTCCGGCGCCCAGGCCATCGTCAACGCCGCCGACCAGATCATGCTCGGACGCGCGGACGTCGTCGTCGCGGGCGGGGCGGAGTCCCTCTCCGACATCCCGATCCTCCACTCGCGCCGGATGAGCACGCTGCTCGTGGAGGCCAGCAAGGCCCGGAGCCTCGGGCAGCGGCTCGGCGTGCTGTCGCGGATTCGGCTCAAGGACCTGGTGCCGGTCACCCCGGCCATCGCCGAGCCGTCGACGGGCGAGTCGATGGGACAATCGGCCGAGAAGATGGCCCAGGAAAACGGCATCCGCCGGGAAGACCAGGATCGGGTGGCGCTGGTGAGTCACCAGCGCGCCGCCGCCGCCACCGCGGACGGCCGGCTCACCGCCGAGATCGCGCCCTGGTTCGGCGGCCGCGGGATGGACGACGTCCTGACGAGCGACAACGGGGTCCGGGCCGATACATCCCTGGAGGCGCTCGCCAAGCTCAAGCCGGTGTTCGACCGCCGGTACGGCTCGGTCACCGCCGGCAACGCTTCCCCGCTGACCGACGGCGGTGCCGCGGTGGTGCTGATGGCGGATGAGAAGGCTCGCGCGCTCGGCTATCGGCCGCTCGCCACGATCCGGAGCTACGCCGTGGCGGCGGTGGATCCAGGGTGGCAGCTCCTCATGGGGCCGGCGGTCGCCGTGCCCCGGGCGCTGGAGCGCGCCGGCCTCGCCTGGAGCGACATCGGGCTGGTCGAGATCCACGAGGCCTTCGCCGCGCAGGTGCTGTCGAACGTGCAGGCGTGGGGGTCGAAGGCCTGGGCGGACCGCCTCGGGCTTCCCGGCCCGGTAGGCGAGGTCAACTGGGACGTCACCAACGTGCTCGGCGGGTCCATCGCCATCGGGCACCCCTTCGGCGCCACCGGCGCACGGATCGTCACCACGCTGGCCAACGAGATGCACCGCCGCGACGTGCAGTTCGGGCTGATCTCCATCTGCGCCCAGGGTGGGATGGGCTTCGCGATGGTCCTGGAGCGCGCATGAGCACCTTTACCGTGGTCGAGGAGCAGGGCGTCGCCGTCGTCTCGATCGACCAACCCGGTTCGCCGGTCAACATCCTCACCGCCGCCGTCAAGGCGGAGTTCGAGTCGCTCCTCGAGCGGCTCCGCGCCGACGAAGGCGGTGCGCGCGATCGCTGCTGCATCTCCGGCAAGCCCGACGGCTTCATCGCCGGGGCCGACATCGAGCAGTTCGTGGCGCTCCCGAACCAGGCCGCCGCCGAGGCGCTCTCGCGCGACGGGCAGGCCACCATGGACCGGCTGGCGGCGTTCCCGAAGCCGATCATCGTCGCCATCCACGGCGCCTGCCTGGGCGGCGGGCTCGAGCTGGCGCTCGCCTGTCATTACCGGCTCGCCAGCAACCACCCCAAGACCCAGCTCGGCCTGCCCGAGGTGCAGCTCGGAATTCTCCCGGGAGCGGGCGGGTGCCAGCGATTGCCCCGGCTCATCGGCGTCCGGGCGGCGCTCGACATCATCCTGGCCGGCAAGTCGGAGCGGGCCGCGAAGGCCTTCAAGCTCGGCATGGTGGACGAACTGGTGCCGCCGTCGCTGCTCCGCAGCGCGGCCATGGCCGCGGCGCTTCGGCTGATGGAGTCCGGCGTGCCGCGGCGGCCCCGGCGCGGCGGTCTGGCGGGGCTCCTGCTCGACGGGAACCCGCTCGGCCGGGCGCTGGTGTACCGCATGGCGCGGAAGTCGGTGCTGGCCAAGACCGGCGGGCACTATCCCGCGCCGCTCTCGCGCGCTCGAGGCGGTGCGGACCGGCATGGAACGCGGCCTCCGCGCCGGCCTCGTCGACGAGCATCGCCGCTTCGGCGAACTCGCCGTGAGCCCCGTCTCGCGAAAGCTGGTCCAGATCTTCTTCGCCACCACGGCGCTCAAGAAGGACGACGGTGTGGCCCCGGGAACCGCCACGCCCCGGCCGGTGCGCCGGCTGGGAGTGGTCGGGTCCGGGTTCATGGGTTCCGGCATCGCCGGCACCGCGGTGTCCCAGGCGGGCGTGGAGGTCCGGCTCAAGGACGCGGACCTGGTGCGCGTCGGGAAGGGACTCAAGGCATCGGTCGGGATCCTCGACGGACGTCTCAAGCGCCGCCGGATCACCAGGCAGGAGTACGAGCGGCTGTCGGCGCTTCTGTCCGGGACCGCGGACTTCTCCGGGTTCCCGCGCGCCGACCTCGTCATCGAGGCCGTCTTCGAGGACCTGTCGGTGAAGCGGAGCGTCGTCGCCGATCTCGAGGCGACGGTCGGCGAGCGGGCCATCATTGCCACGAACACCTCCACCATCCCCATCACGGACATCGCCGCCGGCGCTCATCATCCGGACCGCGTGCTGGGCATGCACTTCTTCAGCCCGGTGGACCGGATGCCGTTGCTGGAGGTCATCCCCGGCGCGGCCACCTCGCCCGATGCCATCGCGACGGCGGTCCAATTCGGGCGGCGCATGGGCAAGACGGTCATCGTCGTGGCCGACCGCCCGGGGTTCTGGGTCAACCGGATTCTGTCCCCGTACCTCAACGAGGCGGGGCATCTCCTGACGGAAGGCACGCCCATCGAAGCCATCGACCGGACCATGACCAGGTTCGGCTTCCCGGTCGGGCCGATCGCGTTGCTCGACGAGGTCGGCCTGGACGTGGCGGCCAAGGGCGGCGGCGTGATGCACCAGGCGTTCGGCGAGCGGCTGGCGCCGGCGGACGTCATCGGGCGGATGCTGGCCGACAAGCGGCTCGGCCGGAAGAGCGGACGTGGATTCTACCGGTACCAGGACGGCAAGAAGGCCGGGGTGGACGCCGAGGTGTACCGGTTGCTTTCCATCTCCCCGTCGGACCGTGTCAGCCCGCAGACGATCGAGCAGCGCCTGGTGTACGCCATGCTGAACGAGGCGGCCATGGCGGCGGGGGAGGGCGTGGTGCGCTCCCCGCGCGACGGTGACATCGGCGCCATTTTCGGCATCGGGTTCCCCCCGTTCCGCGGCGGCCCGCTCCGGATGATCGACGACCTCGGCGCGGCGCAGGTGGTCTCCACCCTTCGCGCGCTCGAGGCCGAGTTCGGCCCGCGCTTTGCCCCGGCGGCCTCGCTGGTGGCCATGGCGGAGCACGGCGGGCGCTTCTACGACGATAGTGGGTCCCGAGCAGCGTGACGATTCCTCTCATTTCCAGGGGTACCATGATGCGACGCATGATCCGGTTGGGGTTGCTGGCCCTCCTGCTCTCCCCGGCCCCGGCGGCCTGGGCGCAGAGCTTTCCATCGAACGATCCGGTCATCAGGCAGATCTGGGCCATGGGCATGGACAGCTCGCAGGTCGGGCGGCTGGCCCAGGTCCTCGCCGATTCGATCGGCCCGCGCCTGACCGGCTCGCCGGGCATGAAGGCGGGCAACGACTGGCTCGTGGCCACCTACAAGGGGTGGGGCATTGATGCGGAGAACGTGCAGTACGGCACGTGGAAAGGGTGGAAGCGCGGCGCCAGCCACTTCGACCTGATCGCGCCCCGCGTCCGCTCGCTCGAGGGGATGATCCTGGCGTGGAGCCCGGGCACCAAGGGCAAGCCGGTGGAAGGCCCCGTCGTGATCCTCCCCGATGCCGCCGACTCGGCGGCCTTCGCCAGCGCGGTCACGTCGGTCAAGGGCGCCTACGTCATGATCAGCGCGCCCGAGCTTTCCTGTCGCACGGACTCGAGCTACAAGGAGTCGGCGCTGCCGGCGGAGTTCGACCGCATGGTCAAGGATCGTACGGACTACCGCGCGGCCTGGGCGGCGCGGGTGAAGCGGACCGGGCTCAACAACAAGGCCCTGCAACTGGCCCTGGAAGCTGCGGGCGCCAAGGGCGTCCTCACCAGCAACTGGTCGGCGGGCTGGGGCGTGTTCCGGGTGTTCGACGGCAAGACGACGAAGGTGCCCGCCGCCGTGCTGAGCTGCGAGGACTACGGGCTGGTGTTCCGCCTGGCGCAGAACAACCAGGGGCCGGTCCTCCGGGTCACCGCCGAGTCGCAGGACCTGGGCGAGGTGCCGGTGTTCAACACCATCGCCACGATCCCGGGCACGGACCGGGCGGACGAGTACGTCGTGCTCTCCGCGCATTTCGACAGCTGGGACGGCTCGTCCGGCGCCACCGACAACGGCACCGGCACGGTCACGATGATGGAGGCGATGCGCATCCTGAAGACGGTGCTCCCGAAGCCGAGCCGCACGATCCTGGTCGGGCACTGGAGCGGCGAGGAGCAGGGGCTCAACGGCTCGCGCGCCTACATGGCGGACCATCCCAAGGTGGTGGAGGGATTGCAAGCGCTCTTCAACCAGGACAACGGCACCGGCCGGGTGGTGAACATGAACGCCGCCGGCCTCATGGACGGTGGCGCCTTCCTGTCCGACTGGCTTTCGAAGGTGCCGGGTGAAATCACCGGCAACTTCCGGAGCTTCGGCATCCCGGGATCGCCGGCCGGCGGCGGCTCCGATAACGCCTCCGTGGCCTGCTACGGAGCGCCCGGCTTCGGCCTCGGCTCTCTCCCCTGGGAGTACTTCAGCTACACCTGGCACACCAACCGCGACACCTACGACAAGCTGGTGCTGAGCGAGGTGCGGAACAACGCCACCCTGACCGCCATGCTCACCTACCTGGCCGCCCAGGATCCCGAGCAGATGCCGCGCGTCCGCCGCGTCATGCCCCTCAACCCGCGCACCGGCGAGCAGACCACCTGGCCGGAGTGCAGCCCGGCCGCGCGCTCGTTCGCGGAGTACACCCGGTAGTACTGGTCGAGACTGTCCCCCGAATGCGAAGCGAGGCGTCCCCGGAGGGACGCCTCGTTTCGTTGATCCGCGTGACTGTCGTTACTTCGTCAGCGTCGGAATCAGCTCGGCGTTGGTCTTGGCGCCGCGGAACAGCGAGAGCACTTCCTGCATCGCGTTGATGGACGGCATGCCCGCCACCCGCTGCCGGAGGGCGTGCGAGGCCGCCAGCGCCTCCGGGGAAAAGAGGAGCTCCTCGCGCCGAGTGGAGCTGGCGGGAATGTCGATGGCGGGGTAGATGCGCCGCTCGGCGAGCTCGCGGCTCAGCACGAGTTCGCTGTTGCCGGTGCCCTTGAACTCCTCGAAGATGACCTGGTCCATCTTGGAGCCGGTGTCCACCAGCGCCGTGGCGATGATCGTCAGCGACCCGCCGCCCCGCGAGGGATCCACGTACCGGGCGCTGCCCAGAAAGCGCTTCGGCTTCTCCATGGCGTTCGCGTCCAGCCCGCCGGAAAGCGTCCGCCCCGTGCCGCGCTCGAGGGTGTTGTAGGCCCGCGCGAGCCGGGTGATGGAGTCGAGGATGATGACGGAGTCGCGCCCGAGTTCGACCTGGCGGCGGGCGCGCTCCAGCGTCAGCTCGGCCACCTCGGCGTGGCGCTCCGGCGGCTGGTCGAAGCTCGACGCCACCACCTCGCCCGCCCCCGCCATCTCCATTTCCGTCACTTCCTCCGGCCGCTCGTCCACCAGCAGGATGAAGAGCTGCGCCCCGGGATGGTTCCGCGCCACCCCTTCCGCCACCGCCTGCAGCACCGTCGTCTTGCCCGCCTTGGCCGGGGCCACGATCAGCGCGCGCTGCCCCTTGCCGAAGGGGCAGAGCAGGTCGATGAGGCGGGTGATTTCGTGGGCGGTGCGTCGGGTGCCGGGCGGCACCTCGAGGGTGAGCATCTCTTTCGGGTGGGTGGCCGGCAGCTTCGAGAACTCGGGGCGCCGCGCGACGTCCTCCGGCGCGAGGCCGTTGATCGCGGTCACCTTCTGAAGGCTGGGGCCGCGGCCCTTGCCGCCGCGGCCGCCCTCACCGTCGATCGCGTCGCCGGTGCGGAGGCCGTATTGCTTGACGAGATGGGGAGGGACGAAGAGGTCGCCGTCGGCCGGCGAGTAGCCGGATTCACGACGCCGTACGAAAGCGGTCCCGCGGTCGGTCAGTTCCAGGATGCCGAGGAAGGGCTCGGTCACGACTCCGAGGCGTCCCAGGATTCCCACGTCAGGTGACAGCGATTCACGAAGTACTCCGTCGGGTGGCCCGTGCGCTCCAGCAGGTCGTGGAGCATCTCGTGGCGGACGACCATCTCGTTCTCCACGTAGTACCCGGCGATGGTGATGCGGGAGACGTTGCCGACCCGCTCCCAGAGGCCCACCTTCTCGCCGATGTCCGTCTCGAAGGTAGCGACGTCGGGCACGACATACCACTCGATGCCCTCGAGCGCGCCGCGCAGCTCGGCGCACACCTCGGTGCGGGCGTACCACTCGGAGTATTCGGCGGGGGCTGCCATCGGGACGGCGCCGTCGGGCAGCGCGCTCGGTTCGAGCCCGGTGCACGACGCCGCGACGAGCCAGATGGCCAGGGCGGGAACGAACCTGCGGTGAATCGATGCTGGGCGCATGGTGTCTCCACAACGCCCGATAAGCTCAAAGCCATGGGGTCGCATCCCTGGAGGGATGGACGCGTCCGGCCCCGCTTTTCTGCCTGCCTTCGGCACCGAGCTATCTCCGGCCGGCGGCCAGAGACCTCAAGTTTTGCGGCCCCGGATCGCTCCGGGTGTGCTCTTATCGGGCGGGTCGTTGTTATGTCCTGCAGGGGGGTAGAACGCAAGCACCGGGCCGGGAGGGCGCGCGCCGGAAAAGCCCCCCTAAGTTCCGTCTGAGAAGGCGTTTAGCCGTGGAATGGATTCTGGAACTTGTTGTCCTGACGTAGGTTAGCTACCTTCGTGGCGCTGGTCGAATTTACCTGCAACCCATTGCGGCCTCCGGTCGAGGGACACCTGGCGATGATGCGCACCTTCCTACTGTGGCTGTCGGAGCAACAGGGTGTGTTCAACTTCCTGCGGCGCAACAGCCTCGCCCGGCGCTTCGCCAGCCGCTTCGTGGCCGGCGAGACGAGCGAGACCGCCACGGCAGCCGCCCTCGAACTGAAGCGGCTCGGGATCACCACCTCGCTCGACCTCCTGGGCGAGAGCGTCACCCGCGACGCCGAGGCCATCGGCGCCCGGGACGAGTACCTCCGCATGCTCGACCGCCTGGCGGCGAGCGGCGCCGAGATCAACGTTTCGGTCAAGCTGACGCAGATGGGCTTCGACATCGACGAGGCGCTCTGCGTCGACAACATGCGCCGGATCCTGACGAAGGCGCGGGAACTCGGCGGCTTCGTCCGGCTCGACATGGAGGGATCCGCCTACACCCAGCGCACGCTCGATTTCTTCGAGCGGCACCTCCTGGCGGAATTCTCGAAGCACACCGGCGTGGTCATCCAGTCCTGCCTCCGCCGCTCGGCCGACGACATTGCGCGGCTCATCGGGATGGGGGCGCGGGTCCGGCTCTGCAAGGGCGCGTACCTCGAGTCGCCGGAGGTCGCGTTCCCCGACAAGGCAGACGTGGACCGCCAGTACGTCGCGCTGATGGAACAGCTCCTTCGGCACGGCAACTACCCCGCGCTGGCCACCCACGACACCCGCATGATCGAGCACGCCAGGGATTTCGTGACGCGCGAGGGGATTCCCGCGGAGCGCTTCGAGTTCCAGATGCTGTACGGGGTGCGCCGGGACCTGCAGGAGCGGCTCCGGAAGGACGGCTTCAACATGCGCGTCTACATCCCGTTCGGCACCCAGTGGTATCCCTACCTGATGCGCCGCCTGGCGGAGCGCCCGGCCAACATCGTCTTCATCTTCGGCAACGTGGTGCGCGAGACGCTCGCCCTGAAGCCCTGATGGAGGCCACCCTCGGCGGATACATGGCCCAGCACGGGCGCGCGGCCGCCTTCGGGGGGAGCGACGGGCACGCCTACTCGGTGGGCCTCTACGTGGACGACGAGCCGGACCAGCGGGGGCGATTCGGCGCCGCGCTGCTCTTCGTGCGGTGGGACGCGGCCGGCGCCGCCCCGGTCGGCCACGTCGAGACCGAGTTCCTCGCGTGGGGGCGCACCCCGGAGGAGGCGGAGGAGCGGCTCAAGGCGCTCTCCCTGTACGACGTGAAGGCGGCGCTGGACCAGGCCATCGCCGGGCAGCCGGGGGAGTGGTGACGGAGGTCGCCGGCACGGTCCTCGAGCGGGACGGCGCGGCGTACCGGGTGGCCACCACCGACGGGGAAGTCCGCGCGGTGCTGAGCGGGAAGACCAAGCGCGACGTGCCCCGCGTCGTGGTGGGGGACCGGGTCACCCTCCTCCCCGATCCGGTCGGCGGCCTCGCCACCATCACCGACGTGGCGCCGCGGAAGAGCCTGCTCGAACGCCGTGTGCCGCTGGGTCGCGGCACCCGCCCGATCGCGGCGAACATCGACACCGTGTTCGTGGTGACCTCGAACTGCGATCCCGCGCCGGTCCCCCAGCTCATCGACCGCTGCTCGTGGTGGCCGAGGCCAACGAAATCCCCGCCGCCGTCGTGATCAACAAGGTCGATCTCGATCCGGGTATCTGGCTCGAGGAACGGTGCCGCAAGGCGGGCTATCCGGTGTTCCGGACCAGCGCCAGGACGGGTGCAGGGCTCGCCGAGCTCCGCGCGGCCATGGCCGGCCGGGAGTCCGTCGTGACCGGTCCCTCCGGGGCGGGGAAGTCGAGCCTGCTGAATGCGCTCCAGCCGGGGCTCACGCTCCGGACCGGCGAGCTCAGCGCCAAGCTGCGGCGCGGGCGGAACACGACGGTGTCCGCCCTGATGCTCCCCTTCGAGGGGGGATACCTGGTGGACACACCCGGGTTCAACGAGGTGGGGTTGTGGGGGATCGAGCCGCGTGAGCTGGCGAGCTGCTTTCCGGAGTTCCGGCCGCTCATCGGGGAGTGCCGGTTCCAGGACTGCCGGCACGTGAGCGAGCCGGGGTGCCGGATCCAGGAGGCGGCGGCGGCCGGCGTCATCGCGCCGGACCGGCTGGAGAGCTATCGGATGCTGCTGGAGGAAACGGAAGCGGAGCCTCGGGACTGGGAATAGGGGCGCACGGCTGTGCGCCCCTATTCCCGTTTCCGCGTCCAGCGCGTCGCGTCCCGACCCTCGACCTTGGCCATCATCCTGGCGAACGAATCCTCGAGGTCGATCCCCTCCCGGTTGGCCATGCAGATCAGCACGAAGAGGATGTCGGCCATCTCCATCCCCATGTCCCCCTCCGCCTCCCCGGGCTTCTTGGTCTTCTGGCCGAAGCGGTGGTTGACCTCCCGTGCCAGCTCCCCGACCTCCTCCGCGAGGCGGGTCATGTTGGTCAGCGGGTCGAAGTAACCCTCCTCGAACTGGCTGATCCAGGCATCCACTCGGCGCTGGGCGTCGGACAGGGTCATCGGGTTGGCCTCTTGGGGTGGGCGAAGGCGGGCGCGATCCCCCTCGCCAATCGCTCCGGAGTATAGCATCTTCTTTCCCACCCCCGCACGCCGCACCCCTCACACCGGTTCTCCCATGCGCGCACGCGACAGGATCCTGTCCAATCTCGAGGAGCTGTACCGCGAAACGTACGAGCGCGCCCGGACCGCCGGCGACCAGCGCCGGCTCGAGGAGCTGGACGCCGCCTACGTGCGTGACCAGCTCATGCTCGAGATCCTGCTCGACATCCGCGACCTCTTCTCGGTGGCGCCCGCGGCGCCGGCCCAGGGTTCCTCGGCGCTCGAAAAGCTCGAGTCCCTTCGCCGCCTCACCAAGCTTCGCTAGGATCAAGCGCCAATGATTACCGCCCCGCCGCGCTCTGTGCGCCCCGTGCTGCTTCTCGCCCTCGCCCTGGCCGCTGTCCCATCCTGTACCCGCGTTCCCGTGGCGGGCCTCGTCGCGTTCGGCCGGGTCTGGACCGGCAATCCCGACCAGCCCTGGGCGGGTGGGGTGGCCATGCGCGGCGACACGATCCTGGCGGTGGGAGACAGCGCCGATATCGCCCGGTACGTGGGCGAGCAGACCGAGGTCGTCACCGCCGCCGGCGCGATGATCGTGCCGGGGTTCATGGACGGCCACACCCATTTCCTCGACGGCGGATTCCAGCTGGCCAGCGTGGATCTGCGGACCGCCGACACGCCGGAGGAGTTCACCGCCCGGATTGCGGCCTTTGCCGCCGAGCGGAAGCCGGGGGAGTGGATCCTCGGCGGCGACTGGGATCACGAGCGGTGGCCAGGGGCACCCCTGCCGACCAAGGAGTGGATCGACTCGGTCACACCCAACAATCCCGTCTTCGTCAACCGGCTCGACGGCCACATGGCGGTGGCCAACAGCGCCGCGCTCCGGGCCGCAGGCATCACGAAGTCCACCAAGGACATTCCAGGCGGCGAGATCGTGCGCGATCCGCGCACGGGCGACCCGACCGGCGTCCTCAAGGACAACGCCCAGATTCCGGTGTACGCGGCGTTGCCCCCGCCCTCGGATGCTCAGTTGGACGCGGCGCTGGCCCGTGCCGTGGCGTTCGCCGCCTCCAAGGGTGTCACGGCCGTCAACTACATGAGCGCGCCGACCACCTGGCTCGGGGCGTTCCAGCGGGCCCACGCCGCGGGCACCCTGACGGTCCGCACCAAGATGTTCTTCCCGATCGACCAGTGGCGCTGGGTCGCGGACACGGTGGCGAAAGTCGGTCCCGGCGACGACTGGCTCCGCATCGATGGCGTAAAGGGGTACATGGACGGCTCGCTCGGGTCGACCACCGCGCTCCTGTTCGAGCCGTACCGCGATGCGCCGAACACCCGCGGCCTCGAGACGACTCCGCTCGACTCCATCCACCGGTGGGTGCAGGCCGCCGACTCGGCGCGTCTCCAGGTGGCGGTGCATGCCATCGGCGACCGGGCCAATGCGATGCTGCTCGATGTATTCGACTCCGTGAGTGCGACGAACGGGCCCAGGGACCGCCGCTTTCGCGACGAGCACGCCCAGCACCTGCGCCCGGAGGACATCACCCGGATCAGCCGGATGAACGTGATCCCTTCCATGCAGCCCTACCACATCATCGACGACGGGCGGTGGGCGGCCAAGCGGATCGACAGCACCCTCCTGCAGACCACGTACGCCTTCCGCGACCTGATCGACCAGGGGGCGCACCTCGAGTTCGGGTCCGACTGGACGGTGGCCCCGCTCGATCCGCTCCTCGGGGTCTACGCCGCGGTCACCCGGCGCACCCTCGACGACAAGAACCCCGGCGGGTGGTTCGCCGCGCAGAAAGTGACGGTGGAGGAGGCCCTGCGGGCGTACACCTCGGAGAACGCCTACGGCGTCTTCGCCGAGGGGCGCCGCGGCGTCCTGAAGCCCGGGGCGCGCGCCGACCTGGTCCTGCTCGACCGGGACATCACCTCCATTGACCCGGTGGATATTCCCCAGACCCAGGTGCTGGCCACCGTGGCTGGTGGCCGGGTGGTGTACCGGGCCCCGTGAGGGCCAGGTCGGTCCTGTGTTCCCCTGATCGCGAGGTGTCACGATGACCCACCGGTTCGCGGTGTGGCTCGTCCTGCTGGCCGCGATGCACGGCCCGGATGCGCTGCAGGGCCAATCCGCCTCGACCGCCGCCTCCTCGTGGGGTGAGGGCTACGCCGAACTCAAGCGGATGTACCCCACCACGGGGCGGGGTGGATCCGTGGCCGGTCTCGTCATCCAGCGTGAGGCGGGGCGGTTCGAGTTTTCGACCGGAACGATGGTCCTGCTGAAGCCGGTTGCCGGCCGGAGCATGGGCGCCGTCTTTCGCGGCAGCGGGACGTTCACTTTCGCGCCGACCTCGGAGATGGAGCGGCAGCAACTCACCCGGCGCCACGATGCCTCCACGCTCACCACCCCGTTCAGCGAGGCGGTCCTCTTCTTCTCGGATTCGACGCTGGCCGAACTCGAACGCCAGGTGCGCTTCGAGCCGGGCGTGGTGCCGGGGATCGCCGAGAGCCGATTCTCGCAGGCCCTCGACTATCTCGGTGACGACCAGGACCACAGCATCGAGCCTGACGTGATGATCGACCTGCTCAATGCGGCGCCGGGGGGCATGTTCTACGCGCACATCATTCCCGACCGCGGCAACCCGGTGATGTTCCTCGTCACTCCCCGGGCAGGCGAGGGAGTCGAATTGCGGGAACGGGAGAGTACCGGCCTGACCTCCGGATACACGACCGCCACCGTGAAGGAGAGGGCCGCCGGATCGGGAGCCGCTCCCGACCGGCGGGGCGACGCCCTGGTCCGGCACTACGCGCTCGACGTATCCCTGCCAAGCACCGGTTCGGGCGATATCGGCTTCTCCGCCACCGCCAAGCTGTGGATCTCCGGGGAAGGCGCGATCGGCCCCTGGATCGTCTTTTCCCTCTTCGGGAAATTCACCGTCGACTCGGCGGTTTGGGCCAGCGGGAGCCGCGCGGTGGTGGACAAGTTGAAGGACAGCCCGTACATGTGGGTCCGGCTCCCGGCGGTGCTCCCGGCGGGAGAGGTGGCGCAGCTCACGGTCTTCTACCACGGCGACCTGATCGACCGGTACGGGGACTTCTTCTACATCAAGGGATCCACCGCGTGGTACCCGCGGTCGCTGACCGGTCGAAGCATGGCCACCTTCGAGATGATCTACCACTATCCCTCCAACTACCTCTTCGCCAGCGTCGGCACCTTGGCGGACTCCAGCACCACGGGCCGGGTCACCACGAGCCGCTGGGTCACCGCGCGGCCGATTCGGAACGCCTCGTTCAACGTCGGCATGTTCACGCCGTACCAGCCGATCGAGCCCGGCGCGCCACCGGTCACGGTGCTCGTCTCGGAGAGCGGGCACCGCTCCGTCGGCTCGAAGGCCTACTCCGCCGATGAAGTGAGCCAGGACATCGCGCGGAGCATGAAGCTGTACACGACGCTGTTCGGTCCCCCTCCGGCGGACCAGTTCTATGCGACGGAAATTCCCGCGGGCCATGGCGAGGCGTTTCCGGGCCTGATCCACCTGTCGATGGGCACCTTCGGCATGACAGGGACCCGGGGGCACAACGAGGTCTTCCGCGCCCACGAGGTGGCCCACCAGTGGTGGGGCATCGGCGTGGACTTCGCCACCTACCGCGACCAGTGGCTCAGCGAGGGGTTCTCGACCTTCGCGGCGCTCTGGTATCTCCAGACTGTCCGCGGGGACGTCAAGCAGTACTTCGACATCCTCGACGAGTACAAGGCGGACCTCCTGGTCCGCGGGGAGGACGCCGCCCCGATCGGTCTCGGCTACCGCACGGCGGATGCCGACAACCCGGGGGACTACAACCTGATCGTGTACGAAAAGGGCGCCTGGGTGCTGCACATGTTGCGCGCGATGATGATCGACCTCAAGTCGATGCAGGAGGATCGCTTCACCAGCCTGATGAAGGACTTCTATCAGGACTACCGTGGCAAGCGGGCCTCGACCGCCGACTTCCAGCGGGCGGTGGAGCAGCACACCGGTCAGGACATGGGATGGTTCTTCTCGCAGTGGGTCTACCAGTCGGCCATCCCGACCTACCGGGTGGCGTACCAGGTGGTGGGGGCGCCGGACGGGCAGTACCTCGTCCGGTTTCGCGTGCGTCAGCAGGACGTCCCGGCCGAGTTCCAGGCGTACGTGCCGATCGGCCTCGAGATGGGCAAGGACCAGTGGGTGCGCGTCCGAAAGAAGGTCACCGGCCCGCTGACCGAGTTCGAGCTCGGCCCGCTGCCCTCCAAGCCGAAGAGCGTGAAGTTCAACGACCTGGACGGCGTCCTCGCGGACGTCAAGCCGGAGGGGTGGGGCGGCTGATGCCGGGCCGCTTTCTCCCGGGCGCCGGCAGGGGTATTTTGTGGGTGTCGGTTTTCGACGGTTTTCTCCGTCTCCACCAAGGGTGACACCCTGATGGCCACTCGCACGTCGGCGCCCACCAAGAGCGCGCCTTCCTCCCGCCTCGACAAGGCGGAACTGCTCGAGATGTGCCGCCTGATCCTGCTCTCCCGCCGGATCGACGACCGCGAAATCCAGCTCAAGCGCCAGAACAAGATCTTCTTCCAGATTTCCGGCGCCGGGCACGAGGCCGTGCTGGTGGCGGCGTCCAAGGTCTTCCGCCCCGCCTACGACTGGTTCTACACCTACTACCGTGACCGGGCCCTCTGTCTCGGCCTCGGCATGACGGCCACCGAACAGCTCCTCTCCGCCGTCGCCGCCGCCGACGACCCGAATTCCGGCGGACGGCAGATGCCGTCGCACTGGGGACACAAGGACCTCAACATCGTCTCGGCCTCGAGCCCCACCGGGACCCAGTTCCTCCAGGCGGTCGGCTGCGCGGAGGCGTGGTTGCGTTCCAGCAGGACCCCCGGGATCGCCACGCCGGAGACCCCCTACCACGGCGACGAGGTCGTCTTCTGCTCGACGGGCGACGGCACCACCAGCCAGGGCGAGTTCTGGGAGTCGATGAACACCGCCTGCAACCTCAAGCTGCCGGTGGTCTATCTCGTCGAGGACAACGGGTACGCCATCTCGACACCGGTCGAGGTCAACACCGCCGGCGGCTCGATCTCGAAGCTGCTCGCCGGCTTCCCCGATCTCTACATCCAGGAAGTGAACGGCTGCGACGTCCTCGCGTCCTACGACGCGCTGACGCGTGCCGTGGACTACTGCCGCCAGCGGAAGGGCCCCGCGCTGGTGCACGCCAAGGTCATCCGGCCGTACAGCCACTCCCTGTCCGACGACGAGGTCAACTACCGGACCGCGGCGGAGCGGGAGGCGGACGCCGAGCGGGACCCGGTCACGACCTTCCCGCGCTGGCTCGTTTCGCAGGGAATCGCCTCGGAGGCGGAAATCGAGCGCATCCGGACCGCGGTGGCGGAGGAGGTCGATGTCGCCACCGACACCGCGCTCGCTTCGCCGCAGCCGGCCACGGACACCATCTACGACTTCGTCTACTCCCCTGACGTCGACCCGACGTCGGAGCAGTTCGACACCGAGGACGATCCGCAGTTCACCGGCGAGCCGACCACGATGGTGGACCTGATCAACGGCTGCCTCAAGGACGAGATGGCGCGCGACCCGCGGATCGTCGTCTTCGGTCAGGACGTGGCTGATGTGAGCCGCGAGGCGCACATCGGTGACGTGAAGGGGAAGGGCGGGGTGTTCAAGGTGACCTGGGGGCTGCAGAAGCTGTTCGGCAGCGACCGGGTGTACAACTCGCCGCTGGCCGAGGCCAACATCGTCGGCCGGGCCATCGGCATGGCCACGCGCGGGATGAAGCCGGTGGTCGAGATCCAGTTCTTCGACTACATCTGGACCGCCTACATGCAGCTCCGCGACGAGCTGGCGCTCATGCGGTGGCGGTCGAACAACGCGTTCAGCTCGCCGGTCGTGGTGCGCGTCACCTACGGCGGGTACCTGAAAGGCGGCTCGGTGTACCACTCGCAGACCGGCGCGGCCATCTTCACCGGAGTGCCCGGCCTCCGGGTCGTCTGCCCCTCCACCGCGCTCGACGCGAACGGCCTCCTCCGCACCGCCATCCGGAGCGACGACCCCGTCATCTTCCTCGAGCACAAGCACCTGTACCGCCAGACCTACAACAAGGCGCCCAACCCTGGCCCCAATTTCATGATCCCCTTCGGCAAGGCCAAGGTGGTCCGGGAGGGGAGGGACGTCACGGTGGTCACCTATGGCGCCGTGGTGCAGCGGGCCGTGGTGGCAGCCAAGGAGCTCGAGGAGGCCACGGGCGTCAGCGCGGAAGTCATCGACCTCCGCACGCTGAGCCCGGTGGACTGGGACACCATCTACGCCTCGGTCCGGAAGACGAGCCGCGTCATCGTGGCCTACGAGGACTCGCTTTCGTGGGGATACGGGTCGGAAATCGCCGCCCGGATCGCCGACGAGGCGTTCGCGTGGCTCGACGCGCCCGTGCGCCGGGTGGCGGCCACCGACACCTTCGTGGCCTACGCGCCCGAGCTCGAGGATGTGATACTTCCACAGGTGGAATCGCTTCGCGAGGCGATCGCGTCGATCGCCGCCTTCTAATACTTGGAGTGCATATGACCCGCTCGTTGGCTCGCCTCTCCCGCTGGACCGCCGTGGCTGTGCTCGCGCTCGGCGTGCCGGGGTCGCTGGCTGCCCAGGACTCGACGGTGAACCACCTCTACGACAAGTTCCAGGCGACGCTCGACTTCTCCACCGTCTTGAACAACTCCGAGGCCCGGGTGGATGGCAGCGGCGGAGAAGGTACGACGCTCAACTTCAAGGACGTGCTCGGCATTTCGGGCAGCTCGGTGCAGCCGGCACTCGGTCTTGCGTGGAAGCCGGGGCGCCACACGGAACTCAGTGTCGGCTACCAGTTCATCAACCAGAGCGGATCGCGCACCTGGACCGACTCTCTGGTCATCGGTGACAACACGGTGTTCGGGGAGATCGACGCCGACACGAAGATCAGTTCGGACAACGCCAACCTGGCGTTCAAGTATGCGATCCTGGCCAAGGAGAAGTACATCGCTGGGGTTGAACTCGGGCTGGGGGCGATCTTCTTCGACCTTCAGTTCGACGCGACGGCCGATGGCTGCGCCGGACCGGACTGTGGCAGCGGATCGGTCAGCGTCGACCGAAAGTTGACCGTACCGACGGGTGCGCTCGGCGTCTTCGGCCAGTGGCGGCTCGGCGATCGCTGGTACCTGGGTGGTGATGCCCGGGGTATCGGAGGGAAGGTGGACCGGTACGATGTCTCGATCTTCCAGGCCGATGTGTTCGCGCGGTACTACTTCTCGGACCGGTGGGGAGCAGGGGCGGGCTGGTACTACAATGACGTGACGGTGGACGTGGCCGCCAAGAGTGACGCCTCGTCGGACAGCGACCTGGACTTGGGCGGCAAGGTTTCGTTCAACTACACCAGCCTCCGGATCGGCGTCATCGCCGCGTTCTAGCGACGCTCAGGGCTCCATCGCTTCCTTGATTGCGCTCGCCGCGGCTCGCCTCCGGAGCCGGTCGCGGCATTCCATTCGGGTGGTGTCATGATGCTCGGAATCGCTCGGTTCGGGCTGTGGATCGCGCCGGTGGCCCTGGCGCTCGTCGCGTCCCCCCCACTGTCCGCCCAGGACAGCACCACTGATCACAATCACCTATATGACAAGTTCCAGGCAAGCGCCTTCTTCACGACCGTCCTGAACAATTCAACCGCCCGGTTGGACGCCGCCAACGGCGGAGTAGGCACCGACCTCAATTTCAAGGACCACCTCGGCATTTCGGGCAACTCGGTCCAGCCGGCCCTCATATTGGGCTGGAAGCCGGGGCGCCACACGGAATTCGATGTCGGCTATCAGTTCATCAACCAAAGTGGCACGGTCAGCTACGCTGACTCCCTGGTCATCGGCGACAACACGATATTCGGACAGATTGACGCAAACACCAAGGTCGGTTCGAGCACCGTCAGTCTGGCGTTCAAGTACTCGATCTGGGCCAAGGAGACGCACGTCATCGGAGTTGAGCTCGGACTGGGGGCCATCTTCTTCGACCTCCAATTCGACGGGACGGCCACTGGCTGCGTCGGGCCGGACTGCGCCGACACAACGATCAATGTGAAGAGAAGCTTGACCGTTCCGACGGGCGCGCTGGGTGCCTTCGGCCAATGGCGGCTGGGCGATCGCTGGTACCTGGGGGGGGATGTCCGGGGTATCGGAGGGAAGGTGGATCGGTACGATGTCTCGGTCATTCAGGCTGATGCGTATGCCCGGTACTTCTTCTCGGATCGGTGGGGGGCTGCGCTCGGCTGGTACTTCAATGACGTGACGGTGAATGTTGACCCCAAGAAGGGAGCCACCGCGGGGGATGGCAACCTGGACCTCGGCGGCAAGGTCTCGTTCAACTACACCAGCCTCCGGCTGGGCGTCATCGCCGCGTTCTAAGGTTCCATCGCCTCCTTGATTTCGCTCGCCGCGGCGATGGCGCCGTCCACGTCGCGGCTGAGCGCCCGGGCCTGCTGGGTGGCGTTCGTCAGGTCGCCCAGCACGGCCCCCACGCCGGCCGACTTCAGCCGGAGCAGGTCGAATCGCACGTTCTGCATGGCCAGGATGCAGGACTCGAGGTTCGCCGCCACCTGGTCCCGCCGGCTCCGCAACTCCGCCATCTGGTTTTTCTGCCGCTCCAGCAGCCCGATCCGCCGGGCCCGCTCCTCGTCGTCAGGCTCCCGCATGATGGCCGCGATCCGGTCCTCGACCCGGCTGAAGCCGCCGGTCTCGAGGTTGGCGTCCATGGCGTGCAGCGTCTTGCCGAGGTCGGTGGCTCGGGCAAAGAGGGCGTCGGCCGTCTGGATCACCTCCGGGAGCAGCTTCTTTTCCGAGGCCGGCAGCCGCTCCATCAACCCCAGGATCGCCAGACGGTCGCGGTAGAGTTGCTGGATCTGCGGGAGTCCCAGCCCGTAGTCGGCCGCCGTCGGGGCCGGGAGGAGACGGGGGAGCTTGCCGCCGCTTGAGGTGAGCTTGGTTTCCGCGGAGTCGTGAGCCGCCGGCCGGCTCAGCACGTCCCGCCAGCTGTACCCCGACTGCCAGAGGGTGGCGTAGCTCCGGAGCAGCGGGATGCCCATGCCGCCCGCCACGAAGAGGAACCACGGCTCGCCGATGCCGGTGGCGATGTTGATGAGCATGACGCCGCCGGACACCGCGGCCCAGCGCGCGAAGATGGCGCGCGTCTTCTGGACGATTTCCGGTTCACCAGTATCCACCGGCGGGCGGATCTTGTCGTCCTTGTCCAGGTCCCGGGAGGAGCGGAGTGGCGGCCGGTCCCGGCTTGCGAGCGCCCGGTCGTTGCGCCGCGCGGGCACCGACCCGGCCAGCGGCCGAAGCGGCCGCTCCGATGTGGCTGAGCGTGGAGTGGTGGGGCGGCCCGCCGTGCGCCCAGCCCGCCAGCTGGTCCCGGTGGGGCGATAGCCGGTCACGGTCCGCGTCTCGAGCGCGCGTCGGAGCGCGTCGGCGGTGGGCCACCGGTTCTCGGGGTCCTTCTCGAGGCAGCGGCTGATGGCCAGTGCCAGGTCTTCCGGCACGTCGGGCCGCTTGAGCGTGACCATCGGTGCCGGCTCGGTGATCTGCTTCATCAGGATCCCGGCCACCGTCGGTGCCTGGAACGGCAGCTCACCCGTCACCATCTGGTAGGCCACGATGCCGAGGCTGTACACGTCGGACCGGCCGTCGATTTCCCGCTCGCCCGCGGCCTGCTCCGGGCTCATATAGGCGGGGGTGCCGATGGCCACGCCGGCGCCGGTGAGGGTGGCGCCCGAGCCCGCCGCGGACAGCGCCTTCGCGATGCCGAAGTCGGTGACCATGACGCGGCCGCGGGTGCCCTCGAGGAGGATGTTGTCCGGCTTGATGTCGCGATGCACGACGGAGAAGGCGTGGGCGGCGCTCAGCGCGTCGGCCGTTTCCTTCATGATGCGGCGCACTTCCTCAGCGGGCAGCTGGCCCCGGCGCTTGATCCGCGCGCCGAGCGATTCTCCGTCGACCAGCCCCATGACGAAATAGACCAGCCCGCCCCCTTCGTCGACGCCGTGAATCGGCACGATGTTCGGGTGGGAGAGCCGGGCGGCCGTCTGCGCTTCGCGCATGAAGCGCTGCCGGATCTCGTCCTGGAAGGCCAGTTCGGGTGGGAGCACCTTGATGGCGACACGGCGCTGCAGGCGCTCGTCGCGAGCCCGGTAAACGACCCCCATCCCACCCCGTCCGATCTCACCCTCGATCGTGTAGGCGTCTCCCAGGGCGTGGCCGAGCCGGGAGGCGAGGGATGTGTCCTGAGGTGCGTTCATCGAGGCTCAAGTCCTGGGTGGTGAGGTTCCGGACGCGGGTTGGCCGGGAACACACCAATCTGTCGCCCTTCTTCCGATTGGGCAACATCGTGGGCCGGCTCAGCTTGCCGCCTGTCGCAACGCGTTTCGGGCTGTCGCTTTGGCAGGGAAGACGTCCTGCCCCCCGAGGTCTGTTCCGTATTGCACCCGGGGGACCCATACGGAGGTTCCTCCCAAAGAGATTCCGGCACCTCCGGATGGCATAGGGGGTGCATTCTCACCCTCAACAACGCGTCTCACCTGCCATTTTCGCCCTCGCACGTCGAGGGATGTGAGGAAATCCGATGTCCGAACGCATGACCATTCCCGTCCTTCCGCTCCGCGACGTGGTGCTCTTTCCTGGTGTGACCGCGCCGATCGGGGCGGGCCGTCCCGGCACCCTGCGCGCCATCGAGGCGGCGCTGGCCACACCCGAGAAGCTCGTCTTCGCCGTGTCGCAGCGCGAAAACGTCGAGCAGGTCAACCCCGAAAACCTGTACACCATCGGCACCATCGCCCGGATCGGGCAGCTGCAGCGCGGCCTCGCAGGCATGCAGCTGCTCCTGCACGGCGAGCGGCGTGGCATCGCCATGCATGTCGTGGAGAAAGACGGCTTTCTGCAGGCGGTCGTGCGCGACGCCGAGGAACTCGCGCCCCTCAACCCCGAGGATCCGGCCTTCCTGGCGTTGCACCGCGAGGCGCGGAGCCGCGCGGCCGAGCTGGGCCAGAAGTCCGGGTTGCCGGAAGAGGTCATCCAGCAGGTGCTCGCCGGCGTGCACGATGCGGGGCGCTTTTCCGATCTCGTCGCCGGCTACGTGGACATCACTCCGGTCCAGCGGCAGACCCTGCTCGAGACGCTCTCGGTCGAGGACCGGCTCCGCCGCCTCCTCGTCCACATCCAGCGCCAGATCGGGCTGGTGGACGCCCAGGAAGACATCAAGTCGCAGGTCCAGGAGGAGCTCGGCGAGCGCCAGCGGGAGATGTTCCTCCGCGAGCAGCTCAAGACCATCCGGCGCGAACTCGGCGAGGACGACGAGTCCGACGACATGGAGGAGCTGCGCACCAAGCTGGCCGCGCTCCAGCTGCCCACCGACGCCCGCCGCGAGGTGGACCGCGAACTCGGCCGCCTCGGCCGCATCGCGCGCGAATCCATGGAGGCGCAGGTCATCCGCACCTACCTCGAGACCATCCTCGAGTTGCCGTGGAGCGCCCGGAGCGATGAACACCTCGACCTGGCCGAGGCGCAGCGGATCCTCGACGAAGACCACTACGCCCTCGGCGACGTGAAGGACCGGGTGCTGGAGTTCCTGGCGGTGCGCCAGCTGCGGGCAGGGCAGGGGGGCAGCGGGGCAGCGGGGCAGGCGAGCAAGGAGTCCCCGGCCCCGCTGCCCAGCGGCCCCGCCGCCCCGCCTCGCCCCGAAGGGGCGAAAGGCCCCATCCTCCTCTTCGTCGGGCCCCCGGGCGTCGGCAAGACCTCGGTGGCCAAGTCCATCGCGCGCGCCATGGGGCGGAAGTACGTCCGCATCTCCCTCGGCGGCGCCCGGGACGAGGCCGACATCCGCGGCCACCGTCGCACCTACGTCGGCGCCATGACCGGACGGATCCTCAACGGCATGCGGCAGGCCGGCACCCGGAATCCCGTCTTCCTGCTCGACGAGGTGGACAAGCTGAGCGTCTCGTTCCAGGGGGACCCGGCGGCGGCCCTGCTGGAGGTGCTCGACCCGGCGCAGAACGACTCGTTCGTGGATCACTACCTCGGCGTGCCGTTCGACCTGAGCGAGGTGCTCTTCATCGCGACGGCCAACTTCCCGCAAAACATCCCGGCGCCGCTCCTCGACCGGATGGAGACGGTGGAGTTCAGCGGGTACACCGAGCGGGAAAAGCTCGTCATCGCGCGGAACTTCCTCATCCCCCGCCAGCTGGAGGAGAACGGCCTCTCGGGCGCGCAAATCGACATCGCCGACAGCGCGGTGCAGGAGATCATCTCGAGCTACACGCGGGAGGCGGGGGTGCGCCAGCTGGAGCGCGAGCTGGGCAAGCTCTCACGCAAGGTCGCGCGCCGGATCGCCGCGGACGAGGTGGAGCGGGTGAGCGTGGATCAGCAGGGGGTGGACGACCTGCTCGGGCGGCCGAGGGTCTTCCCCGAGCGCGCCGCGCGCGAGGACCAGGTCGGCGTCGCCACCGGGATGTACTACTCGGCCACCGGCGGCGACATCATGTTCGTCGAGGCGTCGACCATGCGCGGGAAGGGAGAGCTCACGCTCACCGGCCAGCTTGGGGACGTCATGAAGGAGTCCGCCCGCGCTGCCTGGACCTACGCGCGCTCCCACGCCGCGGGGCTGCACATCAAGGACGACATGTTCGACCGGGACCTCCACATCCACGTCCCGGCGGGCGCCATCCCGAAGGACGGGCCGTCCGCGGGCGTCACGATGGCCACCGCGCTCGTGTCGGCGCTCTCGGGCCGGCCAGTGCGGAACGACATCGCGATGACCGGCGAGATCACCCTGCGCGGCCACGTGCTGCCGATCGGCGGGGTCAAGGAGAAGGTGCTCGGGGCCGTGCGCGCGGGGATCACGAAGATCGTCCTGCCGCGCAAGAACGAGCCGGACCTCGAGGACCTGCCCGAAGAGGTGCGGAAGCTGATCGAGGTGTTTCCGGTGGACAGCCTGGGCGAGGTGCTCGCGCTGACGCTGCGCGGTGCGTCGTTGCGGGAAGGCCGGCTGCTCTTCGGGGACGAGAATCCGAGGGACGTGGCACCGCTCGTCGAGCGGTTCGCGCACTGAACCGCTACGCGGGGCCGCCGTTGTTGAAGGCGTCGGCGATTTCCTGAATTCCCGCCTGGACCTCGGCCAGGCGGGCCGGCGTCCAGTGGGGTTCGCTTCGCAGCAACCGTTCAAGCTCCCGGGCGGTGGCGCTCACCTGCGGAAAGCCGTAGGCGCCGCCCGATCCGGCCAGCCGGTGAAAGAGCATCGTCAGGCTGGTTTCCGCTCCATCCTCCCCCGCCGCCAGCGCCGCCAGTCCGCGCTCCAGCTCCGCCACCCGGGCCGGCGCCTCCGCATGGTACTCGCGGCGCAGTTCCCGGAGCGCCTCGGCCACCGGATCGCTCATGGCGCGGTCCCGAACCGCTCGAAGGCGAGCGCCGCGGCGGCCACGAAGGCAGGCGCCGTGCTCCAGTGCCCCCGGACATCGGTGCCCACCCGCGCCGCCATCACCGCGCTCCGGTCGTCCACCACCGCCACGAGCGGCTGACCCGGCCACTGGTGTCCGGCATGCGCCGCTCGGACCGTGGCGAACGGCAGCTCGACCTGCTCGAGGGCGCAGAGGTCGAGCGTGACCCCCGAACCGGCGGCCTTCCGGAGCGCCGGCGTCAGGACCGGGTAGGCGTCGGCCGGCGCAAGCAGGCGGACGGAGGTGGTCGCGCGACCGATGTCGTGGGCGATGAGCTGGAGCGACCCCCGCGCCGATTCGATTTCCACGAGGGTCGGGGACTCCGGCACCGAGATCTCGGCCAGGTGATCGCGGAGGGCATCCAGCGCCTGCCCGTGCTGGCTGGCGATCCGCGCCACCAGCGCCGTCGGCGCCTCGGGTCGGTACCGCTTTGGGCGCGTGCCCTCGACCCTCGCCGCACCCTTCGTCACGAGTCCTTCGAGTGCGCTGTAGGCGTTGGCCCGAGCCAGGCTCGCTGCCCGGGCGATCCCGTATCCTGTGCCTGGCCCCGTGGTCAGCAGGACCTGGTAGACGAGACTCTCCGTCGGGGTGAACCCGAATGGCATAAGATTGAGAGTGCGCATGCGGAGTAGTATGGGATAGGACTACTGACCCCGCAAGTCCGAAAGCTTGAGGGGAACCAAACGGAAACGGGAGCGCGATTGCGCTCCCGTCACTCAACTCCAGCTTCCTGCCCCGCTGCCCCGCTGCCCCGCTGCCCCGCTGCCCCGCTGCCCCGCCTTAAACCATCTCCAACTTCCACCCCAGGTGCTTCGCGATCAGGGCGAGCCGGAAGGTCACGTCGACCTGTCGCGACTCGTGGCTCTTCGATTCGGTGGCCAGGGGGAATGAGTGGTAGGTGATCTTGTTGATTGTCTTCGGGAGGCTGCGCAGCCCCTTGGGATGCCACACGCCGTTCTCGTCGCTGTCCTTCAGCAGCCGGCACAGCACCTTGGTGGCCACCGGCGCGGTGTGCAGCGCCCCGATCTTCGCGAGGAGCTCGATGTAGTGCAGCGCGAGCGGCACATCCTTGGCGTTGCCCTTGCCGTCCGCTTCGATGGGGTCGCCGAGGAGGAGGTGCTGCGGCTTGACGGTCTTCTTGCCGACGTGGAGCGCGTAGGCCTTCTTCGGCGCCGGCTGGGCCAGGTAGTGTCCCAGCCGCTCCGTGAAGCCCGCTCGCTCCCGCTGGAGTGAGGGCATCGAGGCCACCATCGCCACCGAATACCAGCTCGGAGGGTACGCCTCGGGGTGCAGGATCGTCTTCCCGGCCACCTTCACGAACGGCTTTTCGGACAGGGGGCTGCGCAGGAACTGCGAGACGGCGCTCGCCACCTTGTGCGCCGAGCCCCGAAGCCGAGGATCCTCGATATGACCGGCCTCGGCCAGTGCCGCACAGGAGGCCTCGCGGATGACCCACCGGGCCCAGGACTCCGCGTGCGTGTCGCCCGCGGCCATCTTCCGGAACTCGAAGAGCAACGCCGGATCGTCGTCCCGCGAAAGGAGCCGGAAGAGGAGCCGGTCGGCGAGCTTGAAGGGCCGGCCGGAGAGCGGAAAGCCCATCTGCAGGAGGCGGCGGTACTGCGGAATCGTGCCGACGTCCTTGACCCCCGTGGCCTTCGATGCGGCCAAGCCGAGCAGGTTGGCGGCCCAGACACCGGTGTCCTTCTGCTTCTTGACCACCGCCGCCACCGGCTTGGCGGCGACCACCGCCTGGCGTGCGGCGTCGATCGCCGTGGGGTCCACAGTGCCGGCGGGAGCGAGTTCGGTCAGGCAGCGAAGGGCGATGATCTCCCCTCCGTGCTGCGACAGCCAGGAAAGCGGGACGCGATGCTGCGATGGGAGTTCCAGAAGTGGCTCCTGGTCGGCGGAATTCCGGTGCGGAACGCCCGCGAAACTACACTGCGGAGCACTTCAGGTCTAGTGGAGTGTGGAAGGACAGAGGTGAGCCCACAGCTGGTAAGTCAAGCTAATCTTTTTAATGGCAACGCCTTAGCGCGATTCAAAACCAAATGAGACTCGATCCTCAGCGGTTCTCGACTATGCACAATTGTCATGACAGTGACTGGTTAATGTCTTCATGCTATTTCGATCCGCCCTGCTTCAGCCTCTCCTCCCCCGCCGCGCGGAACTCGGAGTCCACATCCCAAGTCGGCTGGCCCGAAGCATCGGCGGCATAGATGGCGGTTCGGAGCCCGACGCGCGTTTCCGGAAGGGTGCCCTCCAGCGAGTACCAGGGTCCGAACTCATCCTGGGGGCGGTGGTACCGCTTGCTGGTCCACTCCGCCTGCGCCTTTTTCGCGTAGTCCTTCGGCTTCCCCACGTAATTGCTCCCTGGCTCGAACGAGAGCGACGGGATGCCGGCCCGTGCAAAGGGAAAATTGTCGGACCGGAAGAAGGTGCCGCGGTACATCCCCGCCGAGTCCTCGGTCACCTGAAGTCCTTCGAGCCGGGCCGCCGCCTGGAACGCGCCGAGGAGCGACGACTGGTCGGAGCCGTTGGCGGCGATGTCCCGGGTCCGCCCGAAGAGGTTCACCCCGTCGAAGTTGAGCATCGCAGCCACGTTCTGGAGCGGCATGAAGGGCCGGTCGATCATCGCCTGCGACCCGAGGAGGCCCGCCTCCTCCCCGCCGAATGCCGCGAAGATGATCGAGCGCTTGCCGCTGAGTTCGGCGCGGTTCAGCGCCTCCGCGATGGCCAGCATCTCGCCTACCCCGGCGGCGTTGTCGCGGGCCCCGTTGTAGATCGAGTCGCCGTCCACCGGCTTGGCGATGCCGAGGTGATCGTAGTGCGCCCCGAGCACCACGGCCTCCTTCGCGAGCGGGCCCCCGTTCCCCGGCAGGCGGCCGAGGACGTTGAAGATCTCGGTGCGGGTCATCGTGCTCCGCACGGTCGCCGCCACCCGGATCGGCAGCTCGGAGCCGACGAACCCGCGCTTCCCCGCCTCGGCCATTGCCCGGTCGAGGTCGGCGCCCGCCGTCTTGAAGGCGCGCGCCATCAGGTCGTGCTGCACCCATCCGGTCACCTTGAGCGACGTCGGCGCACTCTCCAGCCGGACCTGCCGGCCGGTCGCGCTTCCCTCGACTGTCCCCCAGGGATAGGTAGCGCTCTCCTCCGTGTGGATGAGCAGCACGCCCGCCGCCCCCTGGCGCGCCGCCTCCTCGAACTTGTAGGTCCAGCGGGCGTAGTAGGTGAGCACCTTCCCCTTGAACGTCGATGAGTCGTGGAGCCCGGGGTCGTTGACCATGACCGCCACGACCTTCCCCTTCACGTCGAGCCCGGCGTAGTCGTTCCACTCGTATTCGGGGGCCACGATGCCGTAGCCGACGAAGACCAGCGGCGCGTCCACCGTCACCAGCGAGTCCCAGCGCATCGGGTTCAGCACGAAGTCCTTCGGATACTCCGCCGCAGTCCCGCCGAGGGAAAGCGCCGGGTTCGGCGTGAAGGAGATGAGCGGCACCTTGAAGAAGTAGGTGCTGTCGTCTCCGGCCGGCTCGAGGCCGAGCCGGATGTACTGGGCCGCGATGTACCGGGCGGCGAGGTCGCCGCCCCGGGTGCCGCTGCCCCGCCCCTCGAGGGCGTCGCTGGCCAGGAAATCGATGTGGGCGCGGATGACGTCGGCGGAGACGGCCTTCGCCGCCTTGTCCACACCCGTCTGCGCGTGCACCGCCGGGGTGGGGAGGAGCAGGAGGGCCGAGGCGAGCAGGACGGCGGTTCGTCGCATGGATGCCACTGGGGTTGGAGACTGCGGCCGCTATTCCTGGCCGCACTCGAGCAGGTAGAGGGTGCCGCGGCTGGTCGAGCTCGCTTCGCTGGTCAGGAGGAGTCGCCGGTTGTCCAGCCAGGTGACGCCCTCGCCCTGCGGTTCCAGCAGCCCGAAGAAGCACTCGCGTCCGTGGTCCGGGGTCAGCCGTCCCCCCGTCCCGACGGTGAAGAAGAAGACGGCGGAGTAGGTGCGCACCGCCACATGACGCCCGTCCGGCGATATGGCGGCGTCGCTGACCCAGTGCCCGATGCTGATGTCCGGGATGATCGGCAGCGAGTCCACGAACTCCGGCACCGCCGACCCGCCCGCCGCCCATGCGCTCGCGGGGAGGCGGAAGAGCAGGATCCCCTTCGTCCGGCCCTTCGTGACGAGGAAGGTGTCGCCGGCCGAATCGGCGTAGATCGCCTCGACGTCGTGCGGACCGTCGGGGTACCGGACGTTGAGCGTGTCCGCCGGCGCGGTGGGCGTCAGCACCCCGGCGGCCGAAGCCGCGACCTTCGGCTCGGGCACGCGATACAGCGTGACGCTCGGCCGAAGCTCGGGGTTGTCGCCGGTGTCGCCGATGATGAGGCAGCTGCCGGCCGGACAGGGGGAGATGGTCAGCGTCTCCCAGTCGAAGTTGCTCGCGCCCAGCACCCGGAACGTGCCCAGCGCGTGCCCCGCGGTGTCCACGGCGTACACCCAGGGCGCATTGCCGGAATCGTTGAGGGTCCAGATGACGCCTGGTTGCCGCCGGCTGGCGGCGGCGGCCGACGCCTCGGAGAGGGTCGAGTCCTGGAACGTCCCGAGCTGCACGATGCCGGTTGGCGGGGCGATGATCCACGGCGACTGGGCGGCTGCCGGCGTCGAGGCGATGGCGGCGAGCAGGAGGATGGTCAGGAGGCGCATGGCCTGTATTCTACCCCGCCACCACCCCGCCGCAAACAATCCTTGCTCCCGCGTTCCCGCGCGGGCATTTTGAGGCAACCAGGAGACCGCCGCGCCATGCTCGAAAGCCTCAAGTCCCGCCCGATCACCACGCTCCCCGACGCCATCACCTTCGAGGGGCGCGTCCTCTACCTCACCGTGGACCCGGCGCTCGTCCGGAGCCAGCTCCAGGGCCAGGACCTGACCTGGACGCCGGACATTCCGCTCCGCGACGACATCTCCACCGACGAGATCACCCCCGCCTACATCTGCTACTACTACGACCAGACGCTGGGGGACTTCCCCTACCTGGGCCTCAAGTGCGGCGAGGAGTTCCCGATCACTCGCGGCTCCGTGCGCGCCGGCGGTTTCGTGGCCTCGGTCAGCGGCAAGCGGCGGGGCAAGGGGTCGAGCCGGGAGCAGTCACCCTATGCGGAGCTGATGGCGGGCGTGAAGCTGGTCGTGGCCGAGAACATCGAACGGATCTACCGGGAGAACTGCCAGAACCTCGGCGTGTTCACGAGCACCGACTTCGCCGTCCTCGACCGGGTGCGCCGCGGCGAGCCGATCCCGCTCTCCGTCTTCACGGCCGGCGAAGGCGGCATCACGCGGGGCATCATCGAGCACGGCGGGCTGTTCCAGTACAACGTGGCCCGCATGCAGGGAAAGGTGCGGGTGCCCGAGGTCACCACCCCGAAGCGGCCGATGACGCTGGCCGAGAAGGTGCTGGCCCGGCGGTGGGTGACCGACCTCTCCGGCGACCGCGTCGGGGTGCCGTACGTGAAGCCGGGGGACGAGGGGTTCGTCCGCACCGACATCCGCTTCAGCCACGAGTACGTGACGCCGATGGCCGCCATCTTCTGGCGCGACTTCGTCGGCGCCGACGAGAAGGTCGTGGACCCCGGCTCCATCTTCTTCTTCCGCGATCACCTGACCTTCCTCGAGCTGGCCATGACCGACGCCCGCAAGGCGGAGGGGCTGCTCGACGTGGCGCTCGAGCTGAAGAAGAAGCAGGAGGAATTCGCCGAGGAGCAGGGGATCACGCTGTACGGCGAGCTGCCGCGCACGGCCCGGAACAGCATCGTCCAGGGCTCGGAGGCCATCTGCCACTCCAAGATGCTGGAGCGGCACGTCCTCCCCGGGCAGGTGGTCATCGGCAGCGACAGCCACACGCCGCACAGCGGGGCGGTGGGGTGCGTGGCGTTCGGCGTCGGGACGACGGCCATCTTCAATTCGTGGCTGACCAAGGACGTGCGCCTCAAGGTGCCGCCGTCGGTGCTGATCCGGGTCAACGGCCGGAAGCCCGTCAACGTGACGGCCAAGGACTTCATGCTGCAGATCCTGCGGCATCCGTACGTGAAGAGCGGGCGGGCCATCGGCAAGATCGTGGAGTACGCCGGCGACGCGGTGCGCGCGCTCTCGATCGACGAGCGCGCCACGATGACCAACATGGCCGCGGAGGTCGGGGCCTTCACCGGCATCATCGCGCCCGACGCGGTGACGGTGGACTACCTCGTCCGCGAGCGCGGCCTGCCGCGCCCCGAGGTGGAGGCGATGCTCGAGGGCCTCTTCTCCGACGCCGATGCCGACTACGAGGAGGTCATCGACATCGACGCCGCCGCGCTCGAGCCGATGATCGCCCTCCCCGGCGACCCCGGCAACGGGCAGTTCATCCGCGAACTGGGCGAGCAGGTGAAGCTCGACATCGCCTACGCCGGCAGCTGCACGGCGGGCAAGAAGGAAGACATGGACATGTACGCGGCGGTGCTCCGGGAGGCCGCCGAGGCCGGCGAGCGGATCCATCCCGACGTGCGCTTCTACATTCAGTTCGGCAGCCAGGACGTGAAGCGCTATGCGGTGGAGCGGGGGTACGTCGACATCTTCGAGGCGGTGGGGGCGGAGATCATCGAGCCGTCGTGCGGCGCCTGCATCAACGCGGGGCCGGGGGTGAGCTACGACCGGAAGACCGTCACGGTGAGCGCCATCAACCGCAACTTCCCCGGCCGGTCCGGCCCGGGGCAGCTCTACCTGGCCAGCCCGTACACCACGGCGGCCAGCGCGCTGGCGGGCTACATCACCGGCTGGGAGCCCAAGGCCAGCCTGGCCGGAACCAGCCCCGCCTCGCGGTAGTCGCTGCGGGGGTTCCACAGCACCCAGCTCTCGATGCCGACGTCGGCGGCCGCGCGGATTTGCTCGCGCACATGCTCGCCCGGTGTACCGCGGTGCGCCGAGCGTGAACGCCTGCAGGTAGGGCCGGATGCTCGCGGGGCGGTCGAGCAGCGCGCTCCGCCTCAGCCCATCCTCCAGCGCCCGCCGCACCACCAGGTACGGCTCCGCGTTCGGGGTCTGGGTGCCGTACATCCCGGGCGCGTAATGGCTCGGATACACCATCGGCAGCACGACGTCCGACGCCGCCACCAGGTCTTCCCACACCTGCCCGATCCCCATGTCGCCGGTCATGACCGTCGTCATCCCGAAGACGTCGAGCGTCACCGGCACGCCGTACGGGCGCATCCGGCTCCGGAGCAGGGTCAGGTTGCGCTGCACCCCCTGGCGGGTGGACTCGCCGGCGCGGCGCGCGGGGAACACCGCCGTCGCCATCCGGGCGCGGGGCTCGTCCGGGAAGCGCACGTAGTCGAACTGCACCTCCGCAAACCCCATCTCGATCGCCTCGGCCGCGAGCTGCGCGGCGTACACCCACACCGAATCGTTGAAGGCGTCCACCCAGGCGGTGCCGCGGCGGTCGCGCCAGAGTCCGCCGGCGCTGCTCTGGATGGCCCATTCGGGCTTCCGCTCCGCGAGCAGCGGGTCCTTGGCCACCACGATCCGTGCGATCGGGTAGATGCCGTGCGCCAGCATCTCGCGGACGCGGGCCTCGGCGTCCCGCGCCCGCAGTTCCTTCGTGGCGCCGATCGCGATCGCGGTGGGCACCGTGGAGGGGTAGGTGAGGAAGCCGGTGTCGTCCTTGACGTCGATGACCAGCGCGTTCACCTCGGATTCGTCCGCCAGCCGGATCAGTTCGCGGAACCGGCTTCCGCCGAATGCCCAGGCGTTGACGTAGAGGGCGCGCACCTGGTCGGGGGGCCGCACCAGCGGCGGGCTCGGCCAGGGGGAGTGCAGGTGGGCCGGCAGGGCGGGAAGGGGGGCGAGGAAGTCGATGCCGTAGGACTCCGGCAACTCGCGGTGCCACCGCCCCTCCTGGGCGAGCAGGGGAGTGCCGAGAATGGCACCGATCGCGAGGACGATGCACACGCCTGATCCACGCACAGGAACGCTCCGGCCGGGCAGGCCATTGCAGGACGCCAGTGGTCGTGCAGGGGGTCAGGGCGGACGAGGCTAGGAGCCGACGATCCTGATGTCGGTCCGGCGGTTCTGGCTGGGCGGATCGTCGGGGTCCGCGCCAGTCGAACCGGCGCCGCGGGCCTGCAGCTGCTGAGGGCTGACGCCCTTGCCGAGCAGGTAATTCCTGACGGCATCGGCGCGTGCGGCAGAGAGCTGGATGTCGGCCGTCTGGGAGGAGGCGTCGTTCGCGTGGCCGACGATCTCGACCACGAGTCGCTGGTCGGCCCTGAGAACCGAGGCCACCGAATCGAGGACGGCGAGCTCTGCTGCACCGCTGATGGTGCTGCCCGAAGGGGCAAACGCCGTGCCGGGCACCACCCAGGGCCCCGGCCTCGGTGCGGTGGCGGCCGCGGCGCCAGCGGCTGCAGCCCCGGCGGCGGGAAGCGGACCAGCAGGCGGCGCGGCGGAGGGGGGACAGCCGAAGCTGTTGACCGTCGCCCCGGCGGGTGAGGTCGGGCACTGGTCGATGCCGTCGGGCACCTTGTCGTTGTCGGAATCCCCTGGGCATCCGAGCGCGTCCACGGTGGCGCCTGCCGGCGTCGCCGGGCAGCGGTCGAGACCGTCCGCTACGCCATCGGCATCGGCGTCCAACGGGCAGCCCGAGGCGTCCACCTGCGCACCGGCGGGGGTGTCATCGCACCGGTCCACGCCATCCACCACGGCGTCCTTGTCGGTGTCGGAGGGACAGCCGGCGTCGTTCACGGTCGCACCCGCAGGGGTGTTGGGGCACCGGTCGAGGCCGTCGGGCACGGTGTCGCCATCGCTGTCCGAGGGGCAGCCCTGCTTGTTCACGATGGCGCCCACCGGAGTGGCGGGGCACTTGTCCTTCCGGTCGAACACGCCGTCCCGGTCGGTGTCGATGAGCGGCCGGCTCCCGACCATGAAGGCCAGGCCGAGGCTGCCGACGAGATTGCTGAACGACTCGACGTCGCTGTTGTTCTGGTAGTCGGCCTCGCCGCGGATCATGATCGTGGGTGACAGCGCCGCCCGAAATCCTCCGCCGAAGACGAACTCGGAGGCGGAGCCGCACGGCCCCGACCCGGGCACCGACACCGTCGGACAGGAGTCGCCGTACTTGGTCGTCCCGAGCCCGGTCTTGAGGAAGAGAGAGCTCGACTCGCCGAGCCGGATATTGTAGAGCAGGGAGGCGGTGCCGGAGAGGACGTCGGTGGTGGAACCGGCGGCCGTCTTGGCGCTGGAGGTCAGTCCTTCCACCTCGATGCCCAGGTTCAGCGGGAGCCAGAAGCCGATCCGGAGCGCGCCCCCGAAACCGGGGTCGAGGTCGGTCACCGAGGCGAACGAGGTGACGGCGGCGGCGGCGCCCAGTTCCAGGCGGTATTCCCGGCGCTGCGCGTGGGTCGGGGTGGCAAGCGGGAGGAAGAGGGCGAGGAGCGCCAGGGCGCGCGGGCGGAGAGTCGACATTGTCCTCATAGATACGGGCGCGGGGTGGGCGTGGCAAGCAGTGGCGCCTTGGAAAGCACCCATCCCCGCACTACGATTGACGGAGCCCCGCACGCGCCGTCGCCCCGAACCCGGGAGGATGCGATGAAGTTCACGGTCCAGTTCTGCGTCGTTTGAAACTATCGTCCCCGGGCCGCCGGTCTGGCGGCCGAGCTGAAGGACGCATATCCCGAGGCCGAGGTGAAGCTCATCGAGTCCTCGGGCGGAGTGTTTGAGGTGACCATGGACGGGCGGCTCATCTTCTCGAAGAAGGCGCTGAAGCGCCACGCCGAACCGGGCGAGGTGCTCCGCCTGGTGCGCGAGGCCCGGGCCTGACCGCCGTGCGGATCGCGATCTCCACGGGCGGCGGCGACGCCCCGGGCCTCAACGCCGTCATCCGGGCCGTCGTGCTGGCCGCGCACCAGCGCGGCTGGCAGTGCTACGGGATCCGGCGCGGGTTCGGCGGGCTGCTGGGCAACGACGGGATCATGACGCTCAACACCGCCGCCGTCCGCGGCATCACCCATCTGGGCGGCACCATCCTCGGCACCACCAACCGCGGCAATCCCTTCCGCTGGGCCACCCCGCAGCCGGACGGCTCGGTGGCGGAGGTGGACCGCTCCGACGACCTCATCGCCGCCTTCCGCGCGAGCGGCTTCGACGCGCTCGTGTCCATCGGCGGCGACGGCAGCCTCCGGATCGCGTACGATCTCTGGACGAAGGGGTTGCCGGTGGTCGGCGTGCCGAAGACCATCGACAACGACGTGGCCGGCACGCTGGTCACCTTCGGCTTCGACAGCGCGGTCACCACCGCCACCGAGGCGATCGACAAGCTGCACACCACGGCGGAAAGCCACGACCGGGTCATGGTGGTCGAGCTGATGGGGCGCGACGCCGGGTGGATCGCGCTGCACAGCGCGGTCTCCTCCTCCGCCGACATCGTCCTGCTGCCGGAAATCCCCTTCGACATCGAGCGGGTCTGCGACGCGATCCGGCAGCGGGAGGCCAGCGGCCGGCACTACAGCATCGTGGTGGTGGCGGAAGGGGCGCGGCCGAAGGGCGGCGAGGCGATGCTGGTCGAGCGGCGGGCGGCGGGCACCGTGGACCGCCTCGGCGGCGTCGGGAGCCGCGTGGCTGCCGCCATCGCGGAGCGGACCGGCAAGGAGACGCGGAGCCTGGTCCTTGGGCACCTGCAGCGCGGCGGCGGCCCCACCACGTCGGACAGGCTCATCGCCCTCCGGTTCGGGACGGCGGCGGTGCGGGCCATCGCCGCCGGCAGCTTCGGGACGATGGTGGCCTACACGCCGCCGACCATCTCGACCGTGCCGCTGGTGGACGTCATCGGCCGGACCAAGCTCGTTCCTCTCGACTCCGACACGCTCCAGACCGCCCGCGACATCGGGATCAGCTTCGGCGACTGACTCGCCGCCCCGCTTACCAGCCGCCCGCCAGGAACCGCCCCAGGATCGCGTGCCCGCCCTCGGTCAGCACCGACTCGGGGTGGAACTGCGTGCCGACCACGGGATGCGTTCGGTGGCGCACCGCCATGATCTCCCCGTCTTCAGCGGTCGCCGTGACGACCAGGTCGGCCGGGAGCGAGCCGCGCTCCAGGGCGAGCGAGTGGTAGCGCGTCGCCTTGAAGGGGGAGGGCAGTCCGGCGAAGAGCCCGGTGCCGTCGTGCGTAATGTCCGAGGTCTTGCCGTGCATTGGACGGGAGGCGCGCACCACCCGCCCCCCGTAGGCCGCGCCGATGGCCTGGTGCCCGAGGCACACGCCGAGCGTCGGGATCGAGGCACCGAAGCGGCGGATGACGTCGAGCGACACCCCCGCTTCGCTCGGGGTGCAGGGGCCGGGCGAGATGATGATGTGGCTGGGGGCGAGGCCGGCGACATCCTCGATCGTGACCGCGTCATTGCGCAGGACCAGCGGCTCGCCGCCCAGTTCGCGGACGTAGCGCGCCAGGTTCCAGACGAACGAGTCGTAGTTGTCGAGGAGGAGGATCACGGCGCCGCCTCGAACGCGCGGCGGATGCCCGCCGCCTTGTCGAGTGTCTCCTGGTACTCCAGCGCCGGCACGGAGTCGGCCACGATCCCGCCGCCGGCGTGGAAGGTCGCCCGGCCGTCCTGCAGGGTGACGGTGCGGATCGCGATGCTGGTGTCCATGGCGCCCGTCACGCTGAGCCAGCCGATGGCCCCGCAGTAGACGCCGCGGGCGACCGGCTCGAGCTCGGCGAGGATCTGCATGGCGCGGACCTTCGGGGCGCCGGTGATGGAGCCGCCGGGGAACGCGGCCCGGAGCAGGTCGGCGGCGCTGCGGCCGCCCTCGAGCCGTCCCGTCACGATGGACTCGAGATGGTGGACCGTCGGGTGGCTTTCCAGCGCGCAGAGCGCGGGGACCTCCACCGATCCCGGCTGGCAGACTTTCGAGAGATCGTTCCGGAGGAGGTCCACGATCATCACGTTTTCGGCGCGGTCCTTCTCGCTCGCCAGCAGCTCGTCGGCGAGCCGGCGATCCTCCGCCGGAGTGGCTCGCCGCGGCGCCGCGTACCCTTGATGGGCCGCGTCTCGACCCGGCCGTCGGGGTCCACGCGCAGGAACCGCTCCGGGGAGGCGCTCGCCACCGCGAAGCCGTCCCCGCGGAAATAGGCCGCGAACGGCGCGGGATTGACGGCCGTGAGTCGGCGGTAAAAGTCGAAGTTGTCGCCGGGCCAGGGCGCTTCGAATCGCTGGGAGAGGTTGGCTTGGAAAATGTCGCCCGCCAGGATGTACTGCCGCACCCGCTCGACGGCGCGCAGGTACTCATCGCGCGTGAACCCCGATTGAATCTGCGTTGGCGTGTTTCCCACGACCGTCGGAGCCACAATCACGCGCGCCGACCCACGAAGTCGCTTGGCGATATCCCGTATCCTGTCCTCGGCCGACTGACCCGCTGCCCCGCTGCCCCGCTGCCCCGCCGTCATCGCCCCGCTGCCCCGCTGCCCCGCCAAGACCCAGGTTCGTCCCTCGAGGTGATCCCACGCGACCACCCAGTCGTACGCGCCGAGCCAGGCATCGGGCAGGCGCAGGTCGTCGGATCTCGGCGCCGGGAGCCGTTCGAGCCGCCGGCCGAATTCGTAGCCGAGAAAGCCGGCCACGCCCCCCTGGAACGGGGGGAGGCCCGGTACCGTGTCGGCGCGACGGGCCGCGAGATACGCGGCCGCCTGCTCGAGCGCGTCCGAGTCGTCGCCCGGGTGCGTGGACCAGATCTGTGAGGGATCGGCGGTCAGGTAGGAATAGCGGCCCATCGAGCCACCGCGGGCCGCGCTTTCGAGGAGAAGCGGGAAGGGCAGGTCGAGCAATCGCGCGCAGGCGTCGGCCGGGGAGGGCGCGTCGTGCAGTTCCTCGATCAGCACCGGCAGGTAGATCTCACCCCTCCCGGACGAACGGGCGCGGCGTGCCACGGAGCGCCGAGCCCGTCCCTGGGCGCCAGAGCACGAGCCGGTCGATTTCCCGCGCCAGTTCGAGGTCCTTGTCGGTCACGCCGCCGGCCGTGTGGGTGTTGAGGCGGACGGAGAGCTTCCCCCAGCTCACGGTCAGGTCGGGGTGGTGGTCCGCCGCCTCGCAGAGGAAGCCGATGGCGTTCACGGCCATGAGCGTCGTGGGCCAGCCGTCGGTCTCATAGAAGCGGATGATCCCGTCCTGCTGGAACTCCCATCCGGGAGGCATGCGATCGCCGATGCTCTCGAAATCCCACGTCCGTTCCCGGGTCGTCATTCCTCACTCCTTCCCGTCGAAGCGCACACTGAACCCGGCCGACTGGCCTGGGCTTTCCTCGACCTCGATGTCGAGCCGGGTCAGGTGGGTGTGCCCGGCGGCCTGCAGCGCGTTCCGCACCTCGACGGCGAAATACTCGGCCAGCATCTCGACGGTGGTGTTCTTGACCGGCACCAGCGCCACGTCGGACTTGGGGAAGACGAACCGCCCCTTCCCGAAGTAGTCCACGATCACAGCGTCGTGTTCCTCGCGGAGCCCGATTTTCTCGTTTTGGGTGGGCAGGAGGACCTTGTGGTCCACCGCCTCCACCATCGGCTTGATGACCTGCTTCAGCACTGCGAAGTCCAGAACGAAGAGGCACTCGGCGTCGACGTCGCCCTCGACCACGACAGCGACGCGGTAGTTGTGGCCGTGCAGGGACTCGCACTTGTGGCCGCGGAAGGTGATGAAATGCGCCGAGGAGAAGGAGAGATAGTCCTTGGCGACGGAAACCCGGTAGGAACGCACGTGCATCTGTCCTGGTCGAAGGAGGCGATCGGCCCAAAGGTAGGCCGCCAGCGTGCTCGAGTCGAGGGGAGTGTGCCGCGGGTCACATCGATTCCAGCAGGCAGACTGCTATCGTCCTCGTGGGCGGACACCAGCGAAGTCTCGTTGCCGGCGTAACTCCTTTTCCAGTAGTCGGTTGCGCATTTGGCACGCGCCTCGCTTTTCCCGCGAGCGTCTCCAACAGGGAATCACGGAGGTTCCATGCTCGCCAACATTCGTCGGCCCCTGGCCGCGTCGTTCTTCGGTTCAGCTCTCGCATTCGTCGCGTTCCCCAATTTCGCCACTCCCGCCGCCGCCCAGGTGTCCGGCGCGGTCATCGTCACCAGCGGTCCGGTGCAGGGCCGGATTGCCGTGGGTGAGCCGGTCTTCGCGCCGCGCCCGATCGTGGTGTACCAGCCGGTGCGCGGACGGCGCGTCGAGATGGCGCGGTACGCCCAGCAGGTCGTCTTCATCGAGCGGGGCCACGGGCGCCACGGCAAGTCGGCGCAGTGGTACCAGCGCCATGGGTACCGGCCGGTGACGCTGTACTACTCCCAGGGTCGCTACTTCACGCTGGTGTCCGTGGACCGCCGCTACCGTCGGGGCGGGTACTTCCTCCCGGTCATGGTGTGGGAGCGCGGCGGCCGGTTCTACCTGCCGGCCGAGGCCAGTCCGGAACGGTACGGGTACTCCAGCAGCTACGACAGGAATTCGTCCCACGGGTATGAGTACGATGATGACCGCCCGAACGGCGACGGCCGCGACTGGGACGATTAATCGGGGCCGCGAGGCCCCACTTCCCGCCTCCAGAGAGGCGTTTACATAGATGCAGGACCGGGGGGCGGGTTTCGGCGAAGGTGCCGGGGCCCGCCCCTCTGGCTTGCCGTTACGGAAAGGGGACAAAAGCACTTGCCCATGGCCAAATTGTCCTGTAGTCTGATGGGGTGCGTCCAGCCGTTGGACCACTGTTCGTAGAGCTTCACCCCCCTGAGGAGGCTCCCGATGCGACCCACCAGATTCCTCTCGCGCACCGCCGCGGTCCTTCTCGCGGTGCTCGGGAGTGCC
Source organism: uncultured Gemmatimonadales bacterium (assembly GCA_963777835.1). GTDB lineage: Bacteria > Gemmatimonadota > Gemmatimonadetes > Gemmatimonadales > GWC2-71-9 > SPDF01. Next base: position 136,287 of record CAVZRK010000007.1, read on the forward strand.
ACCCCTGCCACGAGTTTGGCTCAAACCAACTCCCAGAAGCCGAACATCCTGTTCATCATGGGCGACGACATCGGCATCATGAACGTCGGCGCCTACCACCGGGGCCTGATGGTCGGGGAGACGCCCAACATCGACCGCATCGCGCGCGAAGGCACGCTGTTCATGACGGCCTACGCGGAACAGAGCTGCACCGCCGGACGCACCTCATTCATCACCGGCATGAACCCCTTGCGGGCTGGCATGATCATGCCGCAACTGCCGGGATCCAGTACTTCCCTGTTGCCAGGCACCCCGGATCTCGCCGTGTTTCTGCGTGATCTCGGGTACAACACGGGCGAATTCGGCAAGAACCACTTGGGCGACAAGACGAACTCCCTGCCAACGGCCCATGGCTTCCAGGAGTTCTGGGGCTACCTGTACCACCTGGATGCGATGCAGGGGGTCAGCTTCCCGGACATCAACAGCAGCCCCACGGTGCAGGCCGTTGTGCCACCCTGCAAGAACACGCCGGTGCCTGGCCTGAAGGAGGTCCCCGGTGCCGTGGATCCGACGACAACGCTCTGTATGACGCCGCCCCGGCCTGTCCTCTGGTGCACCTCGTCGGACGGCACGGAGAAGAACCAGACCTGCAAGGACGAGGGGCCGCTCACCCTGGAGCGCTCGACGACCGTTGATGAGGAAATTTCAGCCAAGGTCATCGACTTCCTTGACCGGAATGACCCCAAGAAGACCAACAAGCCATTCTTCGTTTGGTACAACCCGGCGCGCATGCACATCACCACGATGCTTTCGCCGAAGTACCTGGCGATGCTGGGGGAAAAGGGCGGCAAGGATTGGGGCATCAACGAAGTCGGCATGAAGCAGATGGATGACAACATCGGCTTGGTGCTGGCCAAGCTGGAGGCGATGGGGCAATTGGACAACACCATCGTCGTCTTCACCACGGACAACGGGGCCGAGGTCATCACCTACCCGGACGGCGGGGTCACCCCATTCCGGGGCGGCAAGCTGACCACCTGGGAAGGCGGCATGCGAGTCCCGATGATGGCCCGTTGGCCCGGACACATCCCGGCGGGCACCACCAACGACCAGATCTTCTCGATGTTGGATTGGTTGCCCACCCTCGTCAACATCGCTGGTGGCCCGACTGGTGACGGACTGAAGAAGCAGATCGAGGCCGGCAAGTATCCCGGCATCATCAAGACGACGCTCGATGGCTTCGACCAGCGCGCCTACCTGGAGGGCAAGGGCGAATCCGCGCGCGACCACCTCTTCTACTACAGCGGGACGCATCCCTCGGCGGTGCGATACAAGAACTGGAAGTTCTACTACGCCATGGCACCCTCGGACGCCACCGGCGGCCTGTTGGGGGTTCAGTCCTTTCACTGGACGCAGGTCGGCAACCTCAAGCGGGATCCGTTCGAGGCGGCCGTCGGCGCTAGCCAGTTGACCCTCCTGGGCATGGGTGGTGCCTTGGCCGCGCCGAGCACGGCGTACATCTACGACTGGAACCTGTTGCCCATTGGCCAGATGCTGTGGATGAAGGAGCTGATGACCTACAAGCAGTTCCCTGCGCTCCAGACTCCGTCGAGCTACAACCTCGATCAGATCATCCAGGAAATGCAGGAGTCGAAGACCGGCAGTCACGCCGGCGAGTAGCAGGGCTGGTCAATACTAAGAACGTGAGAAGTGGGCATCTCCTAAGTGAAGGTGCCCACCTCGTTTTCCAGAAGGAGCGCAGCATGCGGGGACTTCAGCGGTGCGGGCGGATCGGAATCGGTGTGGCGGGAGCCGTTCTCGCCTTTGGAACCCATGTCTATGCGCAGGGCGACCACCTGTCGTCCTGGAATGACGGCCCCGCCAAGGCCGCCATCATCGAGTTCGTGGACGCGACCACGAAAAAGGGCTCCCCCGCGTTTGTGCCCGAGGCCGAGCGCATCGCCACCTTCGATAACGACGGCACGCTCTGGGTCGAGCATCCCGTGTACACGCAGGTGGAGTTCGTGCTGGCCCGGGTGCCTGCCGTGGTGAAGGCGAAGCCGGCACTCGCCGGCCAGGAACCGTTCAAGACGGTGATGTCCGGAGACCGGGCGGCGATCTCAAGGCTGGGGATGGAAGACTTGATGAAGCTGTTGGCGGCCACCTCGACGGGCATGACGGTGGAGCAGTTCCAGTCGGAAGCCAAGGCCTGGTTCGCGAGCGCAAGGGACCCGCGGTGGAAGAAGCCGTACCCCGACCTGGCCTACCAGCCGATGGTGGAACTGTTGCGCTATCTGAGGGCGAACGGCTACAAGACGTATATCGTGACGGGCGGGGGACAGGATTTCGTCAGGACCATCTCCGAACAGGCTTACGGAATCCCGCCGGAGCAGGTCATCGGCACCGCCGGCACCACGACCTATAGTCACGACAAGAGCGGCAAGGCGGTGCTCACGAAGGATCCGAAGGTCATGCTCGACGACAACAATGCAGGGAAGGCGGAGGGGATTCACCTCATGATCGGCCGCCGGCCTCACTTTGCGTTCGGGAACACCAGCGGCGACCAGCAGATGCTCGAATACACAGGCACCGGCGACGGCGCCCGCCTGTCGATGCTGCTCCTCCACGACGATGCGACGCGGGAATATGCCTACGGGCCGGCCCGGGGCCTCCCGGACACCAAGGTCGGCGCCTTCTCGGTGGCCCTCGACAGTATTGCGAAGGCGAGGGGGTGGACCGTTGTCAGCATGAAGCAGGACTGGAAACGCGTTTTCGCGTTCGAATAGGGCAATGTGGTATCGCGTGGGGGGCGGGCGTCGGCGAAGAGTGCCGGGGCCCGCCCCTCTGGCATTCGGTGACCCGACAGTGACCAGTTGAGTTGCCAATCTCCTCGCGGCGGGGTAAGTCTCACACGCCTCCACCGATCGAACCCACCCCCTGGAGAATCAAACAGATGACGGCACCGTCCCGAACGTTACGTATCGCGGCAGTTGCGCTTTCCCTGGCGGCGATGGCCGCGGCGGCGCCAGCCGCCGCGCAGGCTCCGAAGCCCAACATTGTCGTCATCATGGCGGACGACATCGGCTGGTCGAATGTCGGTGTGTACAACCAGGGCATGATGGCCGGCCGTACGCCGAACCTCGACCGGATGGCGGGCGAAGGGATGCGCTTCACCGACTACTACGCCGAGGCGAGCTGCACCGCCGGCCGCGCGAATTTCATCACCGGCGAGTTGCCGATCCGCACCGGGCTCACCACCGTGGGCCAGGCCGGCTCCCCGATCGGCATGCCCGCCGCGGCGCCGACCATCGCCACCGTGCTCAAGTCGATGGGCTATGCCACCGGGCAGTTCGGCAAGAACCACCTGGGTGACCTGAACCAGTTCCTCCCCACGATGCATGGATTCGACGAATTCTACGGGTACCTCTATCACCTCGATGCGATGGAAGACCCGTGCCACCCCAATTATCCGCCCGCGGCCAAGGAGACGGTCGGCCCCCGGAACATGGTGCACAGCTGGGCGACCACCGTGGACGACCCGACGGTGCAGCCGCGCTGGGGCAAGATTGGGAAGCAGAAGATCGTGGACGATGGGGAGCTGTGCCCGAAACGGATGGAGACGATCGACGACGAGATCCTGGCCAACGCGCTGAAGTTCATGGATGGGGCGCGTGGCGCCAGCAAGCCGTTCTTCCTCTGGCTCAACCCGACCCGCATGCACGTGGTGACGCACCTCTCGCCGAAGTACCAGGCCATGCGGACGCCGGAAAACGGCTGGAGCATCCAGGAAGCCGGCATGGCCCAGCTCGACGACATCGTCGGGTCGGTCATGCAGTACCTCAAGACCAACGGGCTCGATCAGAACACCATCCTGATCTTCACCACCGACAACGGCGCCGAGACCTTCACCTGGCCCGATGGCGGCACGACGCCGTTTGCCGGCGCCAAGGGGACGGTCATGGAGGGCGGCTTCCGGGCGCCGGCCATCATCCGGTGGCCCGGCAAGGTGCCCGCGAACACGATCCAGAACGGCATCTTCTCCGGGCTCGACTGGTTCCCGACGCTGGTGTCGGCCGCCGGGTACCAGGGAGACATCGCCGGCGACCTTCGGGCCGGCAAGCAGCTCGGGGGCACGACCTACAAGGTGTACCTCGATGGGTATAACCAGATGAACCTGCTGACCGGCAAGGGACCGTCGGCCCGGCACGAGATCTGGTACTTCGCCGAAACCACCCTGGGGGCCGTCCGGGTGGACGACTTCAAGTACCGTTTCCTGGACCAACCGGGTGGCTGGCTGGGTGGCACGGTCAAGCCGGACTGGCCGATCCTGGTCAATCTGCGTCTCGATCCGTTCGAGCGGATGGGATTGCCGAACGGGGCCGTCGGCTCGTTGGCGTTCTACAACTGGTACGCGTACGAATTCTGGCGTTTCGTGCTGGTCCAGAAGCAAATCGCGGCCGGCGCCCAGAGCTTCATCGAGTTCCCGCCGATGCAGGCGGGGGCCAGCTTCAACTTGAGCGCGCTGAAGGAAGAGCTCGAGAAGAAGGCGGCGGCAGCGAAGGGTGCGACCGGCAACTAGCCGGCGCGGTAACTCCTGCGAACGGCGGGCGCCCCGAGAAGGGCGCCCGTTTTCGTTTCCGCCTATCTTCCTTCCGTGCATCCCACCCGCAATCACTTCCTCCCGCCTGATCCCGACGCCTTCAAGCGGGAACGTCCCTCGCATGGGCGCGTCATCGTCATCGCCCCGACCCGCGCCGCGTGCGAGACGATCGAGCTGGCGCTCGGCCTGACCGGCGTGGACACGGTGCTCGAGCGCGAGCACGGCGCCGAGCTTCGGGAATGGGCTCTGGGTGGCAAGGGCTTCGGCATCGTGGCCGGCACGGGCACCGGGAAGACCCTCGGCATCCGCCCCGTGGCGGAGTCCATTCTCGGGGAGTCGCTCCGGGTGGGCGTGGTCAACCGGGAGCGGGAGGCGACGCCCGAGACGCCCACGTGGAACGTGGTGATCGTCACCACCGGGATCGCGCGGCGGTGGTTCCAGGACGACCTCATCACCCGGCACGACACCGTGGTGGTGGACGAAATCCACCAGACCTCCGCCGAACTCGAGCTCTGCCTGGCGCTCGGCAAGCGGGCCGGCGTGCGGTTCATCTGGCTCAGCGCCACCGTGGACCCATCGTTCTATGCCAAGTACCTGGGCAGCGACAACGTGCTGGTGACCGAAGCGTTCGACCCCGCGCTCCGCGCCCGCGTGAAGGTGGAGGCGAAGCAGGCCGAGGAGTTCTTCGACGAGCGCTTCATGCGGCACCTCCTGCAGCAGAAGCGCGGCGTGGCAGTCTTCGTGCCGACCCGCCGCGAGGTGGAGCAGCTGGCCGCCGACCTCGGCGCCCGGTACCCGAGACTCAACGCGGCGTTCTATCACGGCGGCGAGCCGATCCGGGTCATCCGGAACTTCCTCGAGGGCGATCCGCAGAAGCCGTTCCTGCTCGCCATGACGGCCGCTGGCCAGTCGGCCATCAACGTGCGCGGCCTCGATACGGTCGTGATCTATGACGCCAGGTACGGCAACGTGGTGGAGCGCGGGCGCAACGTGCTGCACCGGCTCTACCTGGGCGCCAACGAGATCCTCCAGATGGCGGGCCGGGTGCACGGCCGGGTGGCCAAGGGCGAGGTCTACATCCTCTCCGACCGGCGGATGGTGTTCGAGGAGCTGGTGCCGGGGCCGCCGGAGTTCCAGCTGGCCGGCGACGCCGAGCGGGTGGCCATCACCTGCGCCTCGATCGGGGTGGACGCCGGTGACCTCGACCTGCCGGTGCCGCTCGACCGGACGGCGTACCGCCGCGCGATGGACGTGCTGATCGACCGGGGGCTCATCAAGGATGGCCGGCTCACGCCCTACGGACGCGAGGTCGAGGCAATGCCGGTGGAGCGCGCCTGGGGTGAGCTGCTGGTACGGGCCGACCCCGAGCTGGTGCCGCTCGTGGCCACCGCGGCCAACATCGACTCGCTCCACCGGATGACGCGGGAGGAGCGCGAGCTTCACGGGCTCATCGCCAACGGCAGCGACCACCTGACGGCCGCCAATGTGTACGCCGAGGCGGTCAACCAGCACGGCTATCTGGGTGAGGTGTACGGGCTGCCGCGCCACCTCTTCGAGGACGGCTTGACGGAGTGGGCCGAGAAGCGCGGCGTCCTCGTCAAGTCGGTGGAGGACACCGCTCTCGGCGTGGCGGCGGTGTACCGCGCGCTGGAGCTCCCGCTGCCCAAGACGATGCCGTATGCCTCGAAGGAACTACGCACCCGGTTCATCGAGCTGGTTGCCCGCGTCATGCCGTTCGACCTGGTCATCGACGAGCACACGGTGGACGGGACCGAGGCACGCATCTCGAAGACCTCGATGGCAGGGAGCTGGGGCGCCGTGGCCGGAACGCTCCGGTACTTCGGCGACCGGAACGGGATCGCGAGGGCCGGGATCGAGGGGACCACGATTCCGTACGACCTGGTGCGGAAGAACGCCCGGAAGGGGCAGCCGGTCATCAGCGTGGCGGGGGCCAGGAAGCACCGGCACCTCGCCCTGTCGCGGCGGCTCACCTATTTCGGGTTCGAACTCGAGACGGTGGTGGAGGAACTCCGCGGCGAGGTTCCTCCCGAGCTTCGGGAGCAGGCGCGCGACGCCCTGACCGACGCGCTGATTTCGGGTGACACGCCGCATCCGGACCAGGGCCGGATCCGGCGTGCGCTCTCCGAACTCGGCGAGCTCTGGCGGCGCTCGGGCGGGACGCTGGCGCAGGCCTCCTCCGCGGCGCTCCGCCCGCGCATCCGGAGCGCGCTGGCGGAGGTGACCGGCTGGCAGCAGTTCCTCGGCACTCGCGTGGCGCTGGACGCCGATGCGCTGGTGGACGCCCCCACCCGGGCGCGCCTGCTGGAGCTTCCCTCGATGGTGCACCTGCTCGGAGATGCGGTGCCGCTCGACTACGAAGTGGAAGACGGGCAGGGAGTCGTCGTGCTGCGGCTCCGGGAGGGCCAGTTGCGCCGGCTGAAAGCGGAGGACCTGCCCAAGGTGGACCGACCCCTCTGGTTCAGCGTGATGCGGGGTCCGAAGCCGGCGTTGCGCGGGCGGACGCTCGACGAGCTGCGGGATGCGATCCAGAACGAGCCGCGCGAGCGGAGGGGCCGGCACACGGAGTTCCGCGGTCCACGGCGCGGTGGGCGTGGCGGCGGTGGCGGGGGGAAGGGCGGGCGCGGCCCCGGCCGTGGAGGCAGGCGCGGCCGCTAGTCAGGGGAGGAGCGACAGCCAGAGCCGGTGATAGGCCTCCCGGATGCCATCCTCCGGCGCCCCCGAGTGCAGCGCCACCTGGAAGCCGTCGAGTGCGGCGGTCATCAGACGGACTTCCTCGGGGCGGAACGGTGGAACCTCGAGAACACGACTGATCGCAATGCTGAAGGCGGCAACGTCGGCGGCGGAATCGCCCCGGGTGTCGATGCCTGGTTCGGCCGTCAGCGCGGCCCAGGCGGCCCACTCACCGGCTCGGACCTCGCCCACCAGCGACTGCCAGAGCCGGTCGAGGGCATCCGCCCCGGAGCCCTGCAGCGCTGCGAGGCGTCCGGCCAGACGGCGGCGGCTGAGGAGTAGCGCGACCGCGGCGAGCAGCGATTTCTTGCTGCCATGGTGGTAGGCCACCAGCCCCTTGGCGCAGCCGACCTCGGCGGCGACGCGATCCACGCTCCAGTTCTGCAGGCCTTCGCGGACCAGTACGGCAGCTGCACCAGAGACGATTCGTGTCTTTCAATACGTTGTCCATGTTGAAGTTATAGACTTGACTGACCAGTCAGTCACAATATCTAGTCAAAGGGCCTTCTGTGCAAGTCGGCGTGCATGTCCTGCTCTTCCTGGTTCAGATCCTGTTCGCCAGCCTGGCGATCATCGGCAAGATCGTGCTCCGGGACTTCCCGGCGGCATCCATCGTTCTCTTCCGCGTCGTCGGGGCGGCGGCCGTTCTGCTTCTCGTCAACCTGCTCTGGACCCGGCGGTGGGTAACCGACCGGAAGGATCTGGGCCGGCTCGCGGTCCTGGGGCTCCTCGGCGTGGTGTTGAACCAGACCCTCTTCCTGATCGGCCTCGGTCACACCACCGCCATCAACGCCACCATCCTCGTCACCACGATCCCCATCTTCACCGTCCTCTACTCGGTGCTCAGCCACCGAGAGCCACCCTCGGCGCTGAAATTCGGCGGTATCGCCGTCGCGGGACTCGGCGCGATCTACCTCATCGGACCCGACCGGCTGTCCCTCGCTCCCGACATGGCGCTTGGAAATCTCCTCATCGTCGTCGCGATGTTCTGCTATTCGCTCTACCTGGTCCACTCCAAGGCGATGGTGCTCCGCTATGGGCCGGTGGCGGTCAGCGCCTACGTAATGATGTTCAGCGCCCTCGGGACCCTTCCGCTCGGCCTGCTGGGTCTGGCCACCGTTGACCTTGCCGCCGTGCGCCCCGTGACCTGGATGTGGGTGGTCTATATCGTCGTCTTCCCCACGATCGTCGCGTACTTCCTCAACATCTGGGCGCTGAAGCGGGTTTCTCCCAATCTCGTGGCGGTCTACATCTACCTGCAGCCGCTCTTCACCGCGCTGGTGGCACCCGCGGTGCTCGCCGGGGAGCGCGTGACCACCCGGGCCGCGATTGCCGGGGCAGCGATCTTCCTGGGTCTGGCGCTGGTGATCTCTCGGAGAGACTAGCGCCAGCAGCGCGAGGTACCGGTAGAGTCGATGCCGGGGAGTAGGTGATGGCGACGAGACCTTTGTCTGCTTGCGCCTTTGCGGGGAACAGCTGTTACCGCGAAGACGCGAAGAGACGCCAAGGGTCACTCGACCCGGCGAGGTTGGTCTAGTGTCGGTGGGAATGAAACGTGTTCAGAATTGACCTTAAAACATTGTGTATATGGCTTGGTGGACTTTTCCGGATCAGCTGCGGTGTCCCTGATTGAAACCTTTTCCGCTGCGCCGGCGTATCCCCCCTTATGAACGCCCCTCAGCCATCGCACCCGACCCCCCTGCCTTCCGTCTTTTCCCCCCTCGCCAAAGCCCTGCTCGACGGCTTCAGCGAGGGGGTCGTCGTGTTCGACGCTTCCGGCAGGGTCTTGTACGCCAACAGCCAGGCCCGCGCGCAGCTTGAGGGCGATGTGGACCTCGGCACCGAGACCGCCGACGACCTGCAGCCGCGGCTCGCCGCCCTCGGCGGCCGCATCCGCCCCCTCCGAGTCGGCGCGCTCGAGCTCGGTGAGGCGCTCTTCCTCCCCGCGACGGAAGGTCCTACTACTTTGGCCGCCCGGGAAAAGGACGCCATCGTCGCCTCGCTCGACGCGCACGGCTGGAAGCTGGCCGAGACGGCGAAGAGCCTTGGAATCAGCCGGACGACGCTTTGGCGCCGACTCAAGGCGTATGGGCTTCACCGTGACGGGCGGAGCCGGTGGGCCTCGGCCTCCTGACCGCGGCGGTCATCCTCGCCGCCGCCCCCGCTCCGAACGTCGCGCCCGCACCAACCGCAGACACGCTCCCGACCTTCTCCTCCGAGGCCACCCGCGCGCTCGTCCTTCGCGCGCAGGCACGCCACGCCGCCGACGACACGACCGTCTCCGACTACACCGCCAAGCTGCGATACCGGGTGTCGTTCTCGCTCGGGCGCCGGAAATGGGCGCGCGTGCCGACGTACGCCGTGGAGGAGCAGGAGGGCACGGTCCACTGGCAGGCCCCCAATGATCTGCGACTCGACATCCTCGGCCGTCGGAACGCGAGCCGCTCGAAGGACATCACCCTCTCCAGCGATTTCAGCCGGCCCTGGTTCGTGCCGCGCGGGCTGGGCGACTCGGTCCGCATCTTCGGGAACGACTTCCCGACCCGTGCGGCCCTCCATCCGCTCGCTGCGGACGGGCCGGAGTGGTACCGCTACGAATTGACGGACAGCCTGGCGCTCACCACCGCCAGGGGCACCACGGTCCGTCTCTACTCGGTGGAGGTCGTCCCGTCCCGGCCCGGCCCCTCCCTCGTGGCCGGGACGCTCTGGATCGACTCCGCGACCGCGCAGGTGGCCCGTTTCACCTTCCGCTACGTCGGCACCGAGCTCTGGGTTGATCGCGACGATGACGACCCCGACCTCAAGACCCTCGGCGGGGCCAAGGGCGCCAACTCCTTCATCAACCGGATTCTCACGGTGGATTCCGACCTGGAGTACGGCCTGCAGGACGAGCGCTACTGGATGCCGTCGCGGCAGGTGCTTTCGGGCACCCTCCAGATCCCGATCATCAGTGACATCGTGATCCCCTTCGAGGCCATCACCACCTTCTGGGATTACGACATCAACAGCGGTGCGCCGGTCGTCTTCGACACTCCGCCCCCGGACTCGGGCGCGAAGAGGACGATGGACCGGGAGTCCGATTCGCTTGCGGCGGTGGTCCGCTCAGGCACGTGGGCCGGCGGGAGGTACGAGGTGCACCGGCCCCCCGTGGATACGCTCAAGGCCTACGCCGCCTGGGGCGACTCGCTTACGCTCGACCTCAACCCCGAAGAAGATCAGCAGGTGCGCGACGTGCAGGCCCAGCTCGCCACGCTCGCGGAGGAGTTGCCGTCCGACGTCACCGGGATCAAGCCGGGAGGCGTCAACTACGAGGCCTTCGCCGACATCTTCCGCTACAACCGCGTTCAGGGCCCGTCGCTCGGATACGGCTACGCGGTTGACGTGCCGGGCTGGTCGTTCACCCGGGCGCAAGCGACGCTGCGGTTCGGCTTCTCGGACGCGCGGCTCACGGGCCAGCTGGGCCTGGTGCGTGAGGCGCCGTCGGGGCGCTGGCGGCTGGACGCCTACCGGTCCATCGCCGAGGTGGAGCCGTTCTTCAAGGTGAACACTTTCGGGAACACGATGAACGGCGTCTTCGCCGCGCACGACGATGCCGACTATTACCTGGCCCAGGGCGGACGTATCGGCTACGAGACCTCCGTCGGCCGGGGGTTGGAGCTGACGCTGCAGGCGCGCTTCGAGGACCAGCAGAGCGTGGTGACCGACGCGCGCAGCGCGATCAACGACCTGCTCGGCGGGAGCGGCGATTTTCCCGTCAACCCGGCGGTGACCGAGGGCTTCTTCGTCGGTGTGACCGCGAGCCTGGAGGGCGTGGTCGGAACCGGCAATTGGCGGATCGGCGCGGAGGGGCTGGGCGGGGAGGGCGGCACCACGGGGCGCTTCATGGCCGAGTTGAGGCAGCGCGTGTTTGGCATGCGCGGGGTCACCGTCACCGGGCGCGGCGGCGTCGCTACCGCCGACCCGCTGCCCCAGTCGGCGTTCCGACTCGGCGGCCTCAAGACCGTCCGCGGCTTCGACTACGGGACGTACCAGGGACAGGCATTCTGGTCCATGCAGGGGGACTGGACGCCGCTCAAGGGGAAGGTCCGCCCAGTACTGTTCGTGGATGTCGGCCAGGCGGGCACGGTCGGCGGCGTCTTCTCCCAGCAGCCGCTGGTCGGGGCGGGGGCGGGGGTGTCCTTCTTCAACGGGATCGTGCGGTTCGACGTGAGCGTCCCGCTTGCGGGGCCGACGACCGGCCTGAGATTCGATATTCAGTTTGGGGCGCCGCGCTAGGCGGGGCCGCGGGGCAGGGGGGCAGCGGGGCTGTCTCGGCCTCCCTGCCTCCCTGCCGCCCTGCCAAGCTATCTTCAGAGATGCCAAGTCCCTTCATCATAGAGGAATACGTCCGCTGGTCCGACGTGGACTTTGCCGGCATCATTTTCTACGGCTCCTACGTCCGGTTCTTCGAACTGGCCGAAACGGAACTCTTCCGCGCGGCCGGCCTGCCGTTCGGCACCGTCTTCGACCAGTACGACGTCTTCCTTCCGCGGGTGCAGGTCCACACCGAGTTCCACTCCCCGCCGCGCCTGGACGATCACCTCGCGGTGGCGGCGTACATCGGCCGGGTCGGCCGCACCTCGATGACGATCGAGTTCGAGGTGGTCCGCCGGCCCGACGGCACCCACTGCGCCGACGGGCACATGGTGCTGGTCTGCGTGGACCGGAAAGCACTCAAGCCCTGCCCGATCCCGCCGGGATTCATCACTCAGCTGGCGCCGTTCACCATGACGCGCGACGAGGCGCGGCGTCAGCTCGGCATCGCGCAGGACGTCTCGTGAGGCGATCGGCGCTCCTGGCACTGTCGCTCCTGTCGGCGGCCTGCAACCCGCTCGACGGGAGTGGCACGCTGACCGCCCGCTGGACGACGCCGACCGATACCGCCTCGGCCACCATGCCCGTCACCGGCCGGTGGTGTGTCGGGCCCGGGCGGCTCGACCTTCGCGCGACCAAGGGCGATACGGGACTGGGGCTCGCGATCTACCCGACGGACAGCGTCGCGTTCGCGGGGTCGTATCCCGTCCTCGAGCCGGGCGGGCCGGTCCAGGTGCGGCCGAGCGCCGCGGTGGCGCTCCGCTGGATGGGCAAGGTGCTGGTGCAGGGCTGGTGGGGGGATTCCGGCACGGTGACGCTCCGCGGCGGAAGGCTGCGGGGACTGTCTGGCCAGGGCCAGGCGTGGCTCGTTTCGGGACTCGGCCCCGACTCGGTGACCGCACTCGAGTTCAGCTTCCGCGGCGTCCGGGCCGGCAACGACACACTCTGTGATGTGCCCCCGCTCCCGGTGGCTGTGCCACTGGACTCGGCGGGAACACTTCCAGCCCCCGGGGTAGAGTAGCCCATGAGCGAGACCTACTTCCGCAAGGGCTTCGGCCTCAAGAAGGACATCGAGGGGAGTCTCACCGCCGATTATGCCAGCGGCGTGGTGGACACCTTCCTGAAGGGTGGCCACACCATCGCCGCGGGACCGCTCACCTTCCGGCTGGCCAAGGAGTTCGGGTTCTGCTACGGCGTGGACCGCGCCGTCGAGTACGCCTACGAGACCCGCGCCAAGTTTCCCGACCGGCCGATCGCGCTGGTGGGCGAGATCATCCACAATCCCCACGTCAACCGCCGCCTGCAGCAGATGGGCGTGCGCTTCCTCGAACATGGCGCCGACGGCGAGTTCGATTTTTCCGGCCTCACCACGGACGACGTGGTCATCATGCCGGCGTTCGGCGTCACCATCCGGGACTTCGAGCGGTTGAAGGCGGTGGGGTGCGTGCTGGTGGACACCACCTGCGGCTCGGTGCTGAACGTCTGGAAGCGGGTCGATGCCTACGCCCGCGACGGCTACACCGCCATCATCCACGGAAAGCACTACCACGAGGAGACCAAGGCCACCGCCAGCCAGGTCACGAAGTATCCGGGCGGACGGTACCTCGTGGTCTACGACATGGACGAAGCGCGGCTCGTGTGCGACTTCATCGAGGGGCGGGGCGACGCGGCCGCGCTGACCGCGCACTTTGCCGGCAAGACGTCGCCGGAGTTCGACTTCGAGCACGACCTGCGCCGGGTGGGGATCGCCAACCAGACCACGATGCTGGCCGGCGAGTCGCTCGCCATCGCGGCGGAGTTCGGCACGAGCATGGCGCGGCGCTACGGCGAGGCGCACCGCGACGAGCACTTCCGGAGCTTCGACACCATCTGCTCGGCGACCCAGGAGCGGCAGGACGCCGTGCTCGCGCTCCTCGAGGAGCCGCTCGACCTGATGGTGGTGGTGGGCGGGTACAACTCGAGCAACACCTGCAACCTGGCCGCCATCTGCCAGGCCAAGGGGGTGTGGACCATCCACATCGAAGACGCCGACTGCATCGACGTGGCGGCGGGCAGCGTGCGGCACCAGCCGATCCGCACCAAGGAAGAAGTGACCCTGGAGCACTGGCTCTCGAGCGCCCGGCGGATAGGTTTGACCGCCGGCGCCTCGACCCCGAACAACAAGATCGGCGAGACCGTGGTGCGGATCTGCGAGAGCGCGGGCGTGCTGGCGGAGTTGCGGGCCGCGCTGGCGCCGGGAGGCTGAGCCGACCGTCTCTCCGACGAAATGCCCGAGCTGGTAGTGGCGCCTGGGGGAGCCTTGCGGAGGATATCTCCACTGCAGGATGCTGCAGGGGGATGGGGCGTGGCCCCGACCTTGCACCCGGGGGAAGAGCGGGCGTGGTGGGTGACCGTGGGCCTCTGGACGCCGGAGGACTAGCGGAACGGCCCTCCAGGCTGCACTTTAGCGGCCCCCGTTCACTCAGCTTGAGAGGGTGACTGCGCGATGGCCCGACCGATGTCCGACTCCTACCGCCTCGTCCAGGCCGCGCTGAGCGACCTGCCGAACGTCACCACCCGGAAGATGTTCGGGGCGGAGGCGTTCTTTCACGGGCGTCGGATGTTCGCCTTCCTGCGCGAGGATCTCGTGGTGCTGAAGCTCCCCGAGAGCCAGCGCGAGGAGCTCCTGGAGGCCAGGGCCGCCCGCCCGTTCCTCGTCAACGAGAACGCAGGCTTCGGCCGGTGGGTCGAGATTCCGGGGTCGGGAGAAGATGCGGCTCGTGCGGTGCTGCTGGTGCAGTCGGCGTACAATGCGGCCAAGCGGCCCGACCGGGACGGCCCCCGGCGGAGACGGCGGCGGCGGACGTCGAGGACGGAGGCCTAAACCGCGCTGATGTCGATGGTGTTGTAGGTTTGGGAGTCCCCTCCAATCAAGGACCAAGAATGACTTCCCGAAGCAGGAGTCTCTCTCTCTCTCTCTCTCTCTCTCTCTCTCTCTCTCTGATCCTGGCAGCTTGCACCGCTGATACGCCCACCGGGGTGCTCCTTCCCGACGGTCCCGCCTTCAGCGTGATGGGATCTCCCCCCTCATGCCAGCGCATCGGCAGTCCGACCACCATCGCCTTTGCGAATTTCTTTCCCTACTGGAGTTGTGGAACCACCATCCGGATTGCCGGGCCCGCGTGGCTCGTTGGCCCGGCCGTCAGTCAGTGGAACGCTGCCCTGCAGCCGGACAGCTTTCCCAACCTGCCCCGTTTCAAGGCCGTAGATTCAAGTAGCGCGCACGACATGGCCGTCGTGATGGCGGCCGACGGGTCCGGACTGTACTGCGGCGCGACAGATGTCTTGGGAGCCCATACGGTGACCTTGACGCTTTACAATCCTGCGTACCCGTCCTCGTGCTCGACAAATCGGGATGACGCAGTGACGACCCTGACACACGAACTCGGTCACGTGCTCGGATACCAGTCTGGGGCACACCAGACACCACCCTCCTATTGCTCATTCCGACTGCCGGACGATGGCACCATCAATGGCACGGTCTGCCAGCATGAGGTCGAGGGGGTGCTGAGCGCGTACAGCTTCCGGCCCAGGCCTTTCGAAGTTGATTCGTTCTGGACCAAGCCGATCGTCACGGGGCTCGTGACCACGCCGAGCTCGGTGTCTGTCGCGGTGGATGCCACCAAACAGGTGACCGTGACGCACTTCACCTTCCGACGGCAGAACAATGCCCCGGCTGCACAGGTCGGAAGCGCATCATTCTCGTGGGCCCAAGGCGCGACAAATATCGCGACGGTCTCACAGGCTGGATTGGTGACAGGGAAAGGAGAAGGAACAACGAAAGTTACCGTCTCCTCTCCCAGCCCGCTTCCGTCCACCTTTCAGCTCGGGGGTCGGTTCGCCGGCTGGGGACAGGAGATTCCGGTCACGGTTACTACGGGAGGTGGTGGTCCAGGATTCCGCGTCAGTGCGCTGAACGGGGTGGCGACACCCATTACTACAGCTGGCACCCACTGGCTCTCGGCTGCCGTCATCAACGCGCCCGTCGGTACGCTGATGATCCGGTGGGTGGTGGCATACAGCAACGCGGTCATCGACACCGTGGACACTGGATTTGGCCCCAACAGCTATGCGTTGCAGGTGCCCGCGGGTTCGTACACTATCCGGGTGACGGCCACACCGCGTATCGGCAACGAGACCGGTGCCAGCCGTTCCCAGGACTTCCCGGTGTGTACCGGGCAGGGGGGCGGGGGTGGCGAGTTCATCGCGGCGAAACCGCCAGGAGGCGGCACCGACGCAGTCGAGGGCTGTTGATGCGAAGCGACTTGAAGTTGGCGATACTCGCCCCGCTGCTGCTCGGCTGCAGCGATGCCCAAGCCCCGGCACCGGTGCCGGATCCACGCCTGCAAGACGTGATCCTGTTTCTGTCGAACCGCAATGGCGGGAGACAGATGCACCTGATCTCGCCGGCGGGGGGAGAGGTCACGCCGCTCTTCCCCGACACCGCTGGCCTGCCAGGGTCTGGGGTGGTCTATACCCGCCCCGCCATCTCCCCGGATGGCCGATGGATCGCCTTCACCATGCTGAGCGACGTGTGGTTGATGCGTGCGGACGGCACCGAGCCGCGGAACCTGACCGACCATCCCGGGGAAGACGGCTACCCCGCGTGGTCGCCGGATGGCGCTCGGATCGCGTTCGCGAGCAACCGGGACGGAGACTACGACATTTACGTGGTCGATGCCGACGGCACCGACTTGATGCAGGTGACGGACGCTCCCGGAAGGGATGATGGCCCTGCCTGGAAGCCGGACGGGACCCAAATCGGCTTCTCCAGCGATCGAAGCGGCGATATCGATATCTATCTGGTTTCCCTCGCCGGGGGTGGAGTCGTGAATCTCACCCAGAGCTCGGGGTCGGACGAACTCCCGGCGTGGTCCTCGAACGGTCAGACGATCGCGTTCACCAGCGGGCGCGACGGATTCAGCGCACTGTACCTGATGGACGCGGGTGGCAGCAATGTGCGACCGTTGGTGGTCGATGACACTCTCTACGCGTCGTTCCCGGCGTGGGGGCCTGGGGACTCGACACTCGTCTTTGAAGGGGCGACGGCCGATTTTGACATCTGGATTGTGCGGCCTGATGGGAGCGGACTGGTCAAGCTGACTGATTCGACGACTCTGGACGTGACACCAGCCTGGGCGCGATGACAGCAGCCCCGGCAGTGCCGCCCCCAGACGCCAGCATCCTGGCCACCGCCGCGATCGTGAGCGGGGCGCTTCCCTCCGCGCGGTTGTTTACCAGCACATACGCCGGGATCCTCGCCTTGGCCGCCGTTTCGACGAGCCGGACGAGGTCCGCCCGCAGTTCGGGATTCCGGTCCTGGATCCGGTCATACGGCTGGAAGGCGTCCACCGCATCCGCGTAGTATCGGCCAGGCCGAAGGAGCGCCCTCGCGACGACGAACGACGCGGTGACGGCCCCCGGGAGGTCGAGCTGCTCCCCGATGGAGGGCATGCGGGTCCAGGAGTTGAAGCAGTGCGCCACGTCGTGCTCGCGCAGGACCGCGAAGTAGGAAGGAGTCAGGTACTCCTCGTTCCGGACTTCCACCGCGTAGGGCGCCGTGCGCGGAAGGGCCGAGAAGAACCGGTCGAGCTGGTCGGCGAAGGACTGCGGCGGCACCTTCGACTTGTGGGCGATGGCCTGGAACTCGAAGACGAACGGGCCCACGTGGTCGCTGAAGTACCGCAGGCAGGGGTCGAGGACAGCCTCGACGAACAGCTCTGGGTTGAGGAAGTCGGGGTTGGGCTGCCCGGCGTGCGCCTTGTCGCGCAGCTTGCTGTGGGTGTGGACGGTGATGCGGTCCCACACCTTGCTGACGCACCGGAAGCCGGACGGCAGCGCGGCTGCATACTCCGCGAGGGTCTTTTCCGACAGCGGATTGTAGAAGCTCGCGTCGATCCCGACGGTGGAGAAGAGGGGCCACTGCGCGTATTCGGCGAGCATCTTCCCGCTGGCGCCGGTCTTCGGGTACTTCTTGTGGTAGACGAGCCCCTGCCACCCCGGGTAGTTCCACGACGACGTGCCAAAGTGGACGCCGGCGGGGAGCGCCGTGCGGAGGCGACCCAGCTCTTCGCCTGTGAGTGGTGCGTCGCCGTCCGCCATGCTACCTGCCCGGGGCGATCCGGTAGATGGTCCCCCCGGCCAGGACGACGTAGATCTCCCCGCGAGCATCCTCCCCGAAGCTGGTGATCTGCTGGCCGGTGTCGAGGGAGGGCCAGGAGGAAGTGTTCGTCGCGGTGCCGCCCTGGTAGACGAAGCTCCGGATCCAGCCGTCGCAGTAGTCGCCGTAGAAGTAGGTCCCGGCGAGCTCCGGAATCGCCTGCCCGCGATAGACGTACCCGCCGGTGATCGAGCAGCCGTCGCCGTGCCCGTACTCGATGACCGGCATCACGAGGCCGTTCCGGTTGCAGCCGCTCCCCGTGTAGCAGTGCTCGCCCTCCATGACGGCCCAGCCGTAGTTCTCCCCGCCCAGGCTCGCGGCCGGCTGGACGTCCACCTCTTCCCATTCGTTCTGGCCGACGTCGGCGATGTACAGGTTGCCGTTGGCCCGGTCGAAGCTGAACCGCCACGGGTTGCGGAGGCCCCAGTTCCAGAGCTCGCCGCGCATGCCGGCCTGCCCGACGAAGGGGTTGCTGGCCGGCACGGTGTAGGGAACACCGTGGTCGAGGTCGAGGCGGAGGAGCGAGCCGAGGAGGTCGCTGCGGTCCTGGCCGTGGCCCTGCGGGTCGCCCCCGCTGCCGCCGTCGCCCAGCCCGAAGTAGAGGTAGCCATCGGGTCCGAACGCGACGTGGCCCCCGTTGTGGTTGGAATACGGCTGGTCCACTTCGAGTACCAGCTGCTCGCTGGCCGGGTCGAGCACGTCGGGATCGGCGCCGGTGGTGAACGTGGCGACGCGGGATCGCCCGCCCCGCTCGGGCCCGGCGACCGTGAAGCTCAGGACGACGCGGTTGTCGGATGGGTGGAACGCCATGCCGAGGAGGCCCTGTTCGCTCCCCTTGGTGACCCGGCCGCTCAGGTCGATGAAAGGAGTCGGCAGCAGGACACCGTGCTTCAGCACGCGGACGGTGCCGCCTTTCTCGACGACGAACAGTCGGCTGGTGTCGCCGGGCGCCGCGGTGAGGTACACCGGATACGCGAGGCCGCTGGCCACCTCCTCCAGGCGCACCGACACGGCACCGGGAGGGAGCGTGGTCCCGGCTGAGTCCCCGCCGCAGGTCATCACGAGGCCGAGGAAGGCGGGAGCGGCCGCGAAGGAACGAAATAGGCGACGCATCTAGGTGGTCTCCTTGTCCGTGCCCGCCGGCCCGCGCAGCTGGGTGGCTGCTGCGCCATCGACACTGCGGATATGCAGGTCGCGCTGCGGGAAGGGGATTTCGATGCCGGCGCTGACCAGCGCGTCGTTCACGGCGGTCGTCACGTCGCTCTTGAGAATGGCGACGCGGTCCGCGTCGGTCGTCCAGAACCGAAGCTCGAAGTTGAGCGCGCTGTCGCCGAATCCGGTGAAGAGTGCGAACGGTTCGGGGGTCCGGAGGACGGCGGGGAATTTTCCCGGCACATCGAGGAGCAGCGCCTTGACCCGCGCCGGGTCGCTCCCGTATGCGACGCCGACCGAGACGGTGATGCGCCGCTGCTGGTCGGACAGCGTCCAGTTGATGACGTCCTGGGAGATCAGCGTGGCGTTGGGCACGATCACCTCGGCGCCGTCGAAGGTGCGGACGACGGTGGCGCGGAAGCCGATCCGGCGCACCTCGCCGGTCAGCGTCTGCAGCTGAATCTGGTCGCCCTCGCGGATCGGGCGCTCGAACGCGAGGATGAGCCCCGAGACGAAATTGCTCACGATGTTCTGCAGGCCGAACCCGATGCCGACACCGAGCGCGCCGCCGATGAGGGTGAGCTGGCCGATGTCGACCCCGATGGCGGCCAGGGCGGAAAAGAAGCCGAGGGAGATCAGCGTGTAGCGGGTGAGGCGCCCGATGACGCTGGGGAGTCCGCGCGGCATGTCGAGCCGGGAGAGCACGTCCACCTCGAGGAGTCCCGAGAGGCCCCGGCTCACCAGCACACTCACCCAGACGGTGAAGAGGAAGAGCAGAATGGCGCCGAGCGACAGGTGCAATTCGCCGACCGAGAGCGAGGCGGCGAGGATGCCGCTCACGAACGCAAGCGCGGGGTCCAGCAGGTCGAAGAGCCAGAGGGTGAGGATGATCCAGCCGACCGCGGCCGAAAGGTTGATCAGCCGGAGGCCGCTCCGGACCAGCGCGTCCTTCCGCTGGGCCACGTAGCGGGACACGCCCGCGGCCTGCGAACGGGTCGAGACGATAAGGACACCGTCGGCCACGCGGACCGCGGTCACGACCACCAGGAGGAGGTAGCTGCTCGACAGTACTCCGCTGGTGAGGAACATGCCGAGCGAGACGTTGCCGACGACGTTCGACGTCGCGGCGACGAGGAGCGCCGCCGCCGAGAGCCGCGCGGCGCCCCGCAGGGCTCGGGCATACGTGTGCGCTCCCATCGCCTCGAACTCGCCGCCCTTCCGGAGCAGCCAGAGGAGCCCCGCGGCGCCGACGATGGCCAGCGCCAGGCTGCCTGGCCGCTGGTGGCCGGAGCCGGCCAGGAGCAGCGTCCCCGTCCGCTGGATGGCGAAGAGCACCGAAGCGGCGATGGCGGGCCGGATCAGGTAGGGCGGCAGGAAGCTCGGCAACAGGCGGAGGACCGCCGGCACCGTGGCCAGGAGGGCGAGGTCGTAGACCGACAGCGGTGCCCGCGGGTAGAAGACGAGCCCCGCCAGCGCGATGGCCAGGAGCGAGCCGGCGGCGGGGTGGTCGAGCACGCGCCGGGCCGAGTAGGCCGGCTGCTCGGTCGTGTGCGGCTCCAGCTTGCCGCGGAACCAGAACACGGCCAACAGGATGGCGAGCGTCGAGGCGAGGTGCAGGTAGATCCGCAGCCGGTAGGCTTCGAAGAAATAACCAAGTTCCCGCTGGGTGCGTGTCACGCCGGCGGTGAGGGTGGCTGCCAGCCCTTGGCCGGCGTCGGCGGGGCGCAGCCCCTTCCATAGGGGCGGGGAATCGAGGCGCAGGAGATTGCGCCGCGCGGAGGCCAGCTGCTCGTTGATCCGCTCATCCATCTGCTGGAGCGCTGCGAGCGTGCGCGTGATTTGCGACTGGAGCCGGATGACCTCGCCCAACTGCAGGGCGACGCTGTCCTCCAGCGCGACGGTGCCACGGATGACCCCGTCCACGAGCTCCACGACGTCGGGCGGGACGTCGGCCTTCATCGCCTCCGCCTTCGTCAGGCGCCAGCCCTGCTCCCGCCGCGTCAGCTCTCCCTGCACGCCGCTCAGGACGTTGGTGCGGTCGCCGACCGTCTTCTGCCACTCCCGCATCTGGCCGATCCGGCGGGCCCACTCATTGTGCATGTCCGTGAGCGACCGCTTGGTGGGCCGTTCCTGGCCGGGGCGGGACTGGAGCTCCATGAGGGCCTGGATCGTGTCCTGCGTGGCCGCGTACGCGTCCCGGATCTGGCCGATGTCGCGCGCCCGTGGGAGGAGCTGCCGGATCTCGTCAAGGCGTGCTTGGGAGGCTTCGGCCCTCGCCGGGATTTCCGACAGCGGAACCGCCGTCGGTGGCGTGGTGTCGGTGGCAGGCGTGGCGGCGTCCGCCTTGGGCGCCAGCGCGTTCTGGGCCGTCACCGGGACGGTCAGCGTCAGCAGCAGGATCGCGAGGCACAGCAGGGTGAGGCGCATCCGGCTCTCGGAAGGTGAGGGAAGCCTGCCTCCAAGATACGCCGGGCGCGGGGCGGCGGCACCCCGGTCAGGCACCAGGCCGGGCGAGCATCCGGTCCACCCGATCGAGGTGGGTGACCGTGACCGAGATCGCCCCGAATTCTTCCTCCACTTTCCCCTTGAGCAGAAACGGCCCCTGGTCGAACAGCACGTGTCCCCGGCTGCGGTACACCTGCGGGAAGAGGACGGTCTCGACCAGCCCGTGGCCGTCGTCGAAGGTGGCGAATTCCATCGGTTCGTCGGTTGCGGTGTGCACCGGCTTGGCGGTGGTGAGCATCCCGGCCAGCAGGACGGTGTGTCCGACGTGCCTGGGCAGGTCGGGACTCCGGACCAGGCGGAAGCGCCGGAGCCGGTCGGCGTACAGCGCCATCGGGTGATGGGCGGTGAGGAACCCGAGCGCGGCGTACTGGTCCTGGCGACAACGCCCCTCGGAATAATTGGGCAGGGCAGGGGTGGCCGGGATGTGGGGCAGCAGGGGCGCACAGCCGTGCGCCCCTGCTGCCCCTGCCGCCCCGCTGCCCCGCTGTCCCGCCGTCCCGCTGTCAATCGTCCACAACATCATCGGCCGCGTCATGCCCTCCCGCGATGCTGTCGCACGCGCCGGCCTTGATGAGCGTGCGGAGGTCGTCGGTGGAGAGGTGGGCGCGCTCTCGTAGGTCAGACAGGTCTGCGAAATGGGCGCGCGGCGGGGCCGCGGGGCCGCGGGGCAGTTCACTCGCGCAACGAGCCGAAACAATGTGCTCTCCGCCTGCGGCCGACAGCCCATTGATGAACTGCAACCCGATCCGCACCTCGCGCCCATTCCCCGTGCGTGCGGAACTCGCTCGTGTTCACGTCCGGCGGCAGGATCGTGAGCCCCATCCGCCGCGCCTCGGCGACATACGCAAAGGGGTGATAGAAGCCGCCCCCGTTGGCGAGCACCGCGGCGATGAACTCGGCAGGATAGTTGGCGCGGAGATAGCAGGCCTGCTGCGCCACCTGGATGTACGATGCCGAGTGGCCCTTGCAGAAGCTGTAGCCGGAAAATGACATCACCATGTGCCAGACCTGCTCGGTCACGGCGTCCTCCCGGCCGAGCGACTGGGCGCCGCGCAGGAACTCCGCCGCGTAGGAGGCCAGCTGCTTGCCGGGGCGCTTCTTCTGCAGCGACTTCCGGAGCCCGTCGGCGTCGGCCAGCGACATGCCGGCGTACGCCTGGCAGACATGCACCACGTCCTCCTGGTACACCATGATGCCGAAGGTGCCGGCGAGCGTGTCCCGAAGCACCGGATGCAACGGCGCGTAGGGCTCGCCGTGGAGCCGGGACAGGTATTGTCGGATGAAGCGGTTCGACGCGGGGCGGATGATGCTGGTGTTGAGCACCAGCAGCTCGAAGGTGTCGGCGCGCGACTTGGCGCAGAGCTGCCGCGAGGCGGGGCTCTCGGTGTAGAAGACCCCCATCGTCTGTCCGGTGCGGAAGAGCGCCTTCGTCGCCTCATCTTCCCCCGCCTCCTGCGAGGTGTAGTCGATGCGGCGGCCGGTGTTGGCGTGGACGGCCGTGATCGCGTCCCGGATCACCGCCAGCGAGCGGTTGCCGAGGAGGTCGATCTTGACGAGCCCTGCGTCCTCGGCGCCGTCCTTCTCGAACTGGATGACGGGAACGGTGAGCTCCGGCGCGCCGTCGAGCACCTTCACCGCGCGCTCCAGCGGCACGTGGTCGGTGAGCGCCGTCGGCACGATGACCACGCCGCCGGGGTGGAGCGAGAGGTGCCGCGGCACGCCGACCAGCGGCTCGGCCTCTCGGGCAAAGCCTTGCCACGCTCGCGGCAGGTCGAGGCCCTGGAAGTTGGGGTGCGTGGCGAGGAGGCTGTCGAGCGGCTCCCCCTCGTGATACCAGGGGATGCGGCGGGTCACCTCACGGATCTCGCCGGCGGGGCGGCCGTGCACCTTGGCCACCTCGCGGAGCGCGCCGCGGAGCCGGAAGCAGTTGTGGTTGGCCACCATCGCCGCGCGGGGAAAGGGATAGCGGCGGAAGACGTAGGCCAGCACGTGGTCCCGCTCGTCCCAGGGAAAGTCGAGGTCGATGTCGGGCGGGTCGGTGCGCGCCGGGTTCAGGAATCGCTCGAAGAGGAGCCCGGCACCGAGCGGCTCGACGTGGGTGATGCCGAGGCAGTAGCTCACCACCGAGTTGGCGACGGAGCCGCGGCCGCAGTGGGTCGGGCCGTGCGCCACGATGTCGTGCACCACCAGGAAGTAATCGGCGAACCCCTTCATCCCGATGATGGCCAGCTCGTGTTCCAGCCGGTCGCGCGTCACCGGCGCCACCGTGCCGTACCGCCGCTCGGCGCCGGCGTAGGCCAGCGCGCGGAGCTGTTCGAAGGCGTCGGTGCGGTCGGTCATTCGGGGCGGCACCACCCGGCCCAGCGGAATCCGCCAGCGGCACCGCTCGGCGATCTCCTCCGCGGCGGTGAGCGCGTCGGGGCAGTCGGGGAAGGAATGCGAAAGATCGGCCGCGGGGCGAAGCCACGCTGAAGGCGGGGCAGGGGGGCAGCGGGGCAGGGGGGCAGACGCTCCGTCCAAGGCCGCCAACGTCGTGTTCTGGCCGATGGCGACGAGCAGCCGGTGGCGGGCCCAGTCTTCTGGGTTCGCGAAGGCGACGGCGTTGGTGGCCGCGGCGGGCAGGCCGAGCCGACGGGCGGCGGCCAGCACGCCATGGCGCTCCCGGCCCGGCACCAGTTCGGCGTAGAGGTCGCGCGGCCCGCTCAGCGCGCGCACCCGCTCGAGGAAGGGCACCGAGCGCGAGAGGAGGATGAGGCCGTTGCGGTCATTTGCGATGATTTCAGCCAACGTGACTGCCCCGCTGCCCCGCTGCCCTGCCGACCCGCTGTCACTGCCCCGCTGCCCCGCTGCCCCGCCGTCGCGCCGCTCCACCTCACCCCCTGTCCCCCTCTCCACCATGTGGAGAGGGGGGAGCCAATGGATCTGTGTGACGGCGCGACAGAGCGCGCCCCATCCCTGTTCATCTACCGCCAGTGCCACCGCCTCCTGTCCCTCGAGCCGGAGGTGCGCGCCGAGGATGGGGCGGATGCCCGCCGACTCGGCGGCCTGCTGGAACGCCACGGCGCCGTAGACGCCGTTGGTGTCGGTGCAGGCGAGGGTGCGGAAGCCGCGCGCGATGGCGGCCTCGACCATCGCCTCCGGGCTGGAGGCGCCGAAGCCGAAGGAGAAGTGGCTGTGGGCATGGAGATGAGTGAACACGGCGGGTCGTCCTCAAGACGGGGTGGGCGTATGCCCACCCCTAGCGCACGATGACGCAACTACGTGGCGTTGCGCAGCCTCAGTCCTCAGTCCTCAGTCCTCGTTTCTCCGCCGCCCACGGCGGGTTCAGCTTGAGTATCCGCGCGTACGCCGGGCACCCCGGCACGTGCGCGCCCGGCAGGTAGCCGGTGCTGAGGAGGAACTCGCCGACGATTTCCCCGCCGGTAAAGCGGAAGGTCTGCTTGAAGAGCTTGACCCATTCCGGTTTCGGGAGCGGGTGGTGCGCATCGAGCCAGGCGGCAAAGCCGCCATGGGATTTCCGCAGCGCCAGCAGTTGCCGTGCGTTGTGGATGGCGGCCTCGACCTTGAGCCGGTTGCGGATGATGCCAGCGTCGGCCAGGAGGCGCCTGGTGTCCCGCGCGCCGTAGCGCGACACCGTTTCGACGTCGAACCCGCCGTAGGCCTGCCGGAAGGCCTCGCGCTTCTTGAGGATGGTGAGCCAGCTCAGCCCGGCCTGGTTGATTTCCAGGATCAGCCGTTCGAAGAGCGCCGACTCGTCGGTGAGCGGCACGCCGTATTCGGTGTCGTGATAGGGGCCGTGCCATTCGTGGCCTGGCGCCACTTCGCAGTAGGTCGTCGCCATTGGTGTGCCTTTCTGTTTTCTATCTATGCGGTCGTCGGGGTCGTCGGCTCCGGCAGGCGGGGTGGGCTCACGCCCACCCCTAGCGCACGATAACGCAATTGCGTGCTGCAGGATCGGGCCGCGCCCTTGCCGTTCCCCTCGCGATGCCTGGCGTCCCCCAGCGATCACGAATCTGGTCGATGGCGGCCTGGATCACGACTTCCTGTTCTCCGGCCCCGCTGCCCCGTTGCCCATCTGCCCCACCATTCTCCTGCCCCGCTGCCCCGCTGCCCGTCTGCCCCGCCTCAAAGAGTTCCATCTGCACTTCCATTTCCGCCAGCTGTTCCGCCGCGAGGGCCACGGTGCGGACGGCAATGCGCTTGGTATTGGCCAGGGTGAAGGCGCGGCGGGCGGCGTCGAGGAGAGCCACGTCGAGGGCGGCGCCGGGAAGCGCGATGATGCGGCGGCTCGTGCTGTAGTCGGCGTAGGCCAGGTCGAGCCGGAGCCGGCGGGTGACGAGGTGCCGGGTCCGGAGGTTGGCGCCGAGACGTTCGGTGAGCCGGCGGAGGAGCGCGAGAAGCACGCCGAGGTCGTTGGTGTCGGTGGCCAGGGTATGGGCGGCGCGGAACTCCCGCCGGATGGCGGGGGGGAGGACGGGGCGGGGGTCGATGCCGCGCGCCTTGGCGTGGAGCTCGGCGCCGGCGCGCCCGAAGACCTGGCCGAGGGCGGGAGCGCCCACGGCGGCCACGGCGCCGATGAGGTCGAGCTGGTAGTCGTCGAGCCGCTCGCGCATGCGCTCGCTGAGATCGGGGAGGAGCGTCACGCGGTGCGGCGAGAGGAAGGCGGCCTCGCCGCCGGCCGGCACCGACACGATGTGGTCCTGCCCTGCCGCCCCGCTGCCCCGCTGCCCCGCCGCCACTTCCGTCACCAGCTTGTTGGCGCCGACGCCAACGGTGACGGGGAGCCGGATGCTGCTCCGCGCCTCGCGATGGATGCGGAGCGCCACGTCCACCGGCGGACCGAAGAGGGCGCCGGTGCCGGTGACGTCGAGATAGGCGTGGCCGTAGCCGCGGGGCTCGATGATCGGCGCGTAGCGACGGAAGATGTCGTGCAGCGCGGCGGAGGCGCGGGCGTAGAGCTTCGGGTTGGGCGGGAGCAGCCTCAGGTCGGGGCAGCGCTTCCGGGCCTGGCGCACCGCCATGCCGCGGGTGATGCCGGCGGCCTGCGCCTCGGGCGAGAGGGCCAGCACCGTGGCGCGATCGGCGCCGGGGGCCGCCACCACGAGCGGCCGTCCGCGGAGGGCGGGGGCCACGAGCGCCTCCACGGTGGTGCAGAAGGCGGGGGGATCGATGAAGAGGACGGAGCGGGTCACAGTCCCTTGCCCCCTTCGAGTCCGAGTTCCTGGCGGATGGCGTCGAGGCGCCGGGTGAGGGCCGCCGTGTAGTCCTGCCCCGCCGTCTGCCGCAGTCCGTAGCGGCGGTGGTAGCGCGCGGCGAGGTCGGGAAATTCGCGCGCAAGGTGCGGAAGGAAGTGGCGCCGCGCCGCGGGGCCGAGTCGGAGCGCCTCCCCGGCTACGCGACGGGCACCAGCTTCCTTCGCCGCGCGGAAGAGCGCGGTCAGTTGCGCCCGGCCGTCGGTGACGCCGGGGATGATGGGGGCCACGAGGAGGCCGACGTTGAGCCCGGCCGCCGCCAGGCGGCCGAGGGCGCGGAGCCGGGCGTGCGGGGCGGGGGAGCGGGCCTCGATGCGCCGGACCAGCCGCCCCTCGAGGGCGGCGAGCGAGATGTGAATGCTCACGGTGTGCCGCTCGGCGAGCTGGACCAGGAGGTCGATGTCCCGCGTGATGAGGGGGGACTTGGTGATGATGCCGAGGTGGAGCCCGCGATGCGGGAGGAGCGACTCGAGCAGCCCGCGGGTGATCCGGAATCGGCGCTCAGCCGGCTGATAGGGATCGGTGGCGGTGCCGATGACGATGGGTGCGCCGTCGATGCGGGCGGGATCGAGGGTGCGGCGGAGTATGGTGGGCGCATCGATCTTGACGAGGATGCGGTTTTCGAAGGACTCGCCCTCACCCCCTGTCCCCTTCTCCACGCAGTCCTCACCCCCTGTCCCCCTCTCCACCATGTGGAGAGGGGGAACGCGTGCTCCTTCCATCCTTTCCATGGTCCACCGGTGGGTGTCCCGCGCGTAGCAGTAGGTGCAGCCGAATTCGCAGCCGATGTACGGATTGACCGACCAGAACGGCATGTGGGTGGCCGCGGGGCTGTTGAGGATCGAGCGGGTCGGGACGGCTTCGAAGGTGACGGCGCGGCTGTCGGCGATGCCGAGGATGGGCAGCGGGGCCGGGGGGCCGGGAGGCAGGAGGGAGAGTTGAGCTACTGCTCCGCTGCCCCGCTGCCCCGCCGCCATCAGCCGCATCGGCCCCACCCGCACGCTGCTGCAGGTGACGCAGCCGGAGTTATGGGCGACCGGGCCGGCGCACTCGGGACAGACACGGATGTGCTGGTAGGTCAACGGGTTGGGGCGCGTCGGCAGGTAGGTGGTTGGACGGGGCGGCTGGGCGGCAGGGGGCATGGTGTCCTCTTTCGGTGTTTCTTCGGTTTTCCCGAATGTAGGGCACCGGTGGGGTGGGCGTCAAGATGGGGATTCGGCTGGGGCTGGCCAGAGGCTGGCCGGGGTCAGGAGGGAGCGGTAGGATAGGTGAAGAGTAGAGTTCCAGTGTGGAGTTACCCTCTGTGAGGTACATGCAATGCCTGAAGTCGTTTGCCCCCGGGACGCTGCCGCGGCGCTGACCGAGCACTGGTCACCGCGGGTCGTTGCTGAACTCGAGGACTCGTACGTCAAGGTCGCCAAGGTACAGGGAACACTTGCCTGGCACAGTCACGAAAACGAAGATGAGCTCTTCTACATCCTCAAGGGCTCGTTGACCATCGAGATGGAAGGCCGAACAGTCGTCCTCAACGAAGGCGAGATGTTCATCGTTCCCAAGGGCGTCCGCCATAATCCAATGGCGGAGCGGGAGTGCCATCTCATGCTGATCGAGAGGAAGACCACGCTCCACACCGGCTCCGAGGTCACCTCGAAGACGCGCAGCCTCTCGGAGCAACTCCGTCCTATTTGAAGGTGCATCTCTCCCATGTCCGTCACCCCCACCTTCCGCGCCTTCGTGCTCGAGCAGCTCCGCCGGGCCGCGCCCGCCATCCGCGACCGCTCCATGTTCGGCGGGGTTGGCGTGTACAGCGGCGACGCCTTCTTTGCCTTGGTGGACGACGACGTCGTGTACTTCAAGGTGGACGACACCAACCGCCCCCACTTCGAGGCCCAGGGCATGGGACCCTTCCGCCCCTTCGGCCCGGACGGCGAGGCAATGCAGTACTATGAAGTGCCGGCCGACCTGCTCGAGGACATCGACACCCTGACCGTCTGGACCGAGCAGGCCGTCGCCGTGGCCCGCCGGGCCCGGACCCGGAAGCCGAAACCCAAGGCGAAGCTCAAGCCCAAGCCCAAGGCGAAGTCCAAGTCCAAGCCGAAAGCCAAGCCCCGGCGCCGGTGACAGCGGCAGGTTGGCATCCAGTACCAGCCCCGACACGCCACCTCCTCCCGAACGGAGTCGGTCATGCATCGCTCGCGCATCCTCGCGTCCCTCCTCCTCCTGGCGCTCGCCGCCCTCGGCACCCCGGCCTCGGCGCAGGTCACGGCCATCCGCGCCGGCCGCGTGGTGGATCCCGACGCCGGCACCGCCGCCGAGAACCAGGTGATCCTCATCGAGCAGGGGAAGATCACGGCGATCGGCGGCAACGTGACGATTCCCGCCGGCGCCACGGTGATCGATCTCTCCGCCTCGACCATCTCGCCTGGCCTGGTGGACGCCCACACCCACCTCTGCATGGCGGTCAAGCCCGGCCGGGACGCCGGCAGCTACTACTACACCACGCTCCGGGATCCGGACGCGCTCCGCTCCATCGAGGGCGTCGTCAACGCCCGCACGATGCTGCAGGCCGGCTTCACCAGCGTGCGCGACATCGGCAACGAGGGAAACTTCGCCTGCGTGCAGGTGCGGCGCGCCATCCAGCGGGGGTGGATTCCCGGACCCACGATGCTCACGGCGGGGCGCATCATCGCGCCCTACGGCGGCCAGTTCCAGCTGCAGCCCGACAAGCCCGATCTCGCCGAGCCGGAGTACTACTTCGCCGACACGCGGGACGAGATGATCAAGGCGGTGCGGGAGAACGCGCACTACGGGGCCACCGTCATCAAGATCGTGGTGGACGATCAGCGCTACATCTACTCCGTCGAGGACATCGAGTTCATCAAGGCGCAGGCGGCGGGGGCGGGGATGAAGCTGGCGGCCCACGCGTGGACCGAGCCGGGGGCGCACAACGCGGCGGCGGCCGGCGTGGCGTCCATCGAGCACGGCTTCGACATGACCGACGCCGACCTCCTGCTTGCGAAGAAGAACGGCGTGGCGCTGGTCGGCACCGAATTCCTCGCCAACGGCGACACGACCGCCTACCACCGGCAGTGGGTGGACCGGCTCCGGCGGGCGTACAAGATCGGCGTGACGCTGGTGTACGGCACCGACGCCATCGACTTCAAGCCCGGCATCACCCGCGGCCAGGACGCCATCACCGGGATCGATCCGTGGGTGGAGGCCGGCGTCCCGGCCCCGGCCATCCTCCGGGCCATGACCACCAACGGCACCCGGCTGCTGGGGGTGGACGACGTGCGCGGCACGCTCAAGGTGGGGCAGTACGCCGAC
This sequence comes from uncultured Gemmatimonadales bacterium, assembly GCA_963777835.1. Lineage (GTDB taxonomy): Bacteria > Gemmatimonadota > Gemmatimonadetes > Gemmatimonadales > GWC2-71-9 > SPDF01. The sequence goes on from CAVZRK010000007.1 coordinate 166,405, forward strand.
CTGATCGCGACACCCGACAATCCCCTCACCAACATCCAGACGCTCAAGCAGGTCAGCTTCGTCATGCAGAATGGAAAGGTGGTGGAGCGATGACGCCGTCGACCCGAAAGGGCATCTGGGCCGTGGTGGCCGGCGTGCTGTTCACGATCGTCGTCACGACGCTCGTCGACATCCTGCTGCACCTCGTCCACGTGTTCCCGCCGATGGGCCAGCCGCTCGACGACCGGCTCAGCGCGATCGCGCTGTCCTATCGCCTCCCGATCACGATCGCGGGGGCGTACCTCACCGCGAAGCTGGCGCCGGCGAACCCGATGAAGCACGCGATGATCCTCGGCGTCGTCGGCACGGCGCTGGGCGGACTCGGTGTCGTGGCGACTCTCGGCAAGAACATGGGGCCGGCCTGGTATCCCGTTTCGCTGGCCGTCCTGGCGATTCCGCTCTGCTGGATCGGTGGCCTGCTGTACGTGCGCCAGGGGCGCGTGCTGTAGGCGACGCCCCGCCCGATGCCCGCTTCCTCCGTATTCCTCGCCGCCGCCGCCCTCTCGGTCGGGCTGCAACTCCGGGCCGAATACCGCGGCCCGCGGTGGCAGGTGTACCTCTTCAAGCCGTCCACCACTGCGCTCCTCCTGCTGCTCGCCGTCCTCTCCACGTCGGCCCACGAGGCCCGCTACCAGCAGGCGGTCGTCGTGGGCCTCGCCTGTTCCCTCGTCGGCGACGTCCTGCTGATGCTCCCGCGGGACCGGTTCGTGGCGGGGCTGGCCAGCTTCCTGCTCGCCCACGTGGCCTACATCGTGGCGTTCAGCGCCGGGGCACCGCTCGGCACCGCCCCGGCACTTCTCGTCCCTCTCGCGGCGATGGCGGCGCTCCTCCTCTGGCTGCTCTGGCCAGGCCTGGGGAAGCTCCGCCTGCCGGTCGTGCTCTATGCGGCGACGATCCTCCTGATGGTCTGGCAGGCCTGGGGATGGGATCGGACGCTCGGCATGCCGGGCTCACGGCTCGCCGCGCTGGGGGCCACGCTGTTCATGGCGTCGGACGCCGTGCTCGCACTCAATCGCTTCCGGCGCCCATTCCGGAGCGCGCAGGCCGTCATCATGCTGACGTACGTGGCCGCCCAGGCCCTGATCGCACTGTCGGTGGGCACGGACTGAGCGCCGGACGCCCAGGAGCATTGCGCTCCCGGGCGAAAGCTGTATGCTATGCGTGGCTTCCCCCCCACTTCATCCCGTCTCTGCGAGGTACCATGCGAAAGATTCTGCTGCTTCCCCTTGTGCTCTGGGCTTGTGGCGGCGCGAAGGAAGCCCCCCCGGCGGACATGGCCGCCGTGGTGCCGGCCGCGCTCACGGCCGCTGACGTGGTCGGTTCCTACGTGGGCACCACCATGGCGAACGGTACCGACTCGGTGCTCAGCAACTGGACGTCCATCGGGACCGCCGACTCGACCGGCGCCCTTTCGGGCAAGCTGGTGGACGCGAAGGCGCCGACCGATTCCGTGGCCTTCACGGGCGTCCTCTCGGCGGACAGCGTCATCTGGTCGTCCGCGCCGTTCACTCCGGCCGGGGCACCCGCGGGCAGCCCGCAGATGAAGTGGATCGCGGTCGGCCGCGCCGCCGGGAACGCCTGGACCGGTACCGCGGTGACCATGATCGCCGCCACCGACAGCGTGGTGCAGAACAGCCACTGGACGGCGACCCGCACGCCCTGATGGATTGAGGTTGCTGAAACGACAAGGGCCGGCAGATTCTGCCGGCCCTTTGTCGTGCCAAAAAATATCTTGTGACTGTATATATAATTAAGTAGCAATGATATGATGCTGTATATGAGGCTGCCTTGGAGTCGCTGCGCATCTACGAGATCGGCGGTGCGAGCATGTGTATGCGGAGATCATGCGGTCTACGGAAACTCGGGGCGTGCGATGCGGTACCGTGCTCACGCCTACCTGTGAGCTCTGGCTCGGCTGATCACGCGCTCTACGCGAATCGGGCGCAAGCTCCTCGACAGCATCGTGCATTCCACCGTGGTCCGGGACGATACCGCCTTCGGGTGTTTTCGGTCCCGATGGGGGTGGAGGATGCGTCCGGCGCGCGCTCGGGCGGGAGGATCGGAGATTGCGGCACGCGCTGGTCCGATGCGCTGTCTGCCGCAGGGAGCAGCCTCCTGGGGCGGCGTCGAGTTTGGTCCGCGCCTGGTCGATTCCGCACGGTCAGCGTCACGGCTCCCGAGGCCGCGTTCCGTCGATTCAGGGATCGGGGGCGAGAAGGGTGGTATGCTGGGATTGGCTCTGGCATGTGCGCGGATTTATCGACTTGCTGGTCGGCGGCGTGGGATGCAGGCGGGTGCCACGAGTGGTGGAGACGCGATGATTTCTGGCGGTGGAGGCGGTGGACGAAGTTTATGAATAATTTTATTATAATATCGGTCTCGCCTGCCCGAGTCGCCCCGGATTGCAATGAGTTGCGGGGGAAGAGGAGAGTAAGGCGCGGGAAGGAGCGTGGGGACGGGGCAGGTCGCAGCCGGGCACTCTTCTTCGAGTGCGTGATGAAGGACACGCTGCGTACCGTGCGTGGGCTCCGTTCGAGCGCCGCAGGATGGCCGCTCGACCGCCTCGGGATGTCGAAGACCGGGCGGAGCGGCTGCGGCGGCCGGCGAACCGGCGCATCAGGGTCGCCGTCGGCGTGGCCCCCCGGAACGGCGGCTCCCCCGCGATCATCTCGTACAGCACGCTCGCCAGGGCGTACTGGTCGGACCGCCGTTGATTTCCTTCTCGCCGCCGCCTGCTCCGGGCTCATGTAGACGGGCGTGCCCACCACCATCCCCGTCGCGGTGAGCTTCTCGTGCATGTCGCTGACCGCGCGGGCCACGCCGAAATCGGCGACCATGACGTGGTCACCTTCCAGCAGGATGTTGTCGGGCTTGATGTCCCGGTGCACCACTCCCTGCTCGTGGGCCGCCGTCAGGGCGGCGCCGACGGCGCGGATGATGGCGAGCGCGCGGGGCAGCGGGAGGGACGGCTCGCTCAGGAGCAGGTCGCCGAGATCCTCGCCTGCACGTACGGCATGGTGAACCAGAGGAGGTCGCCACCTCGCCGAATCGAGGACCCGCAGGATGTTCGGGTGCTCGAGCCGGCTCGCCACGCGGATCTCGCGCTGAACCGGTCTTCGCCGACGGTGCGCGCGAGCTCCGGGTTCAGGACCTTGAGGGCGACGTCGCGACTGGCCGTGAGGTCGTGCGCGAGGTACACCGTCGCCATGCCGCCTTGCCGATCTGGCGATCGAAGCGATAGCGGCCATGGAGGGCGTCAGTCAGTTCCTGCGGGACGTTGCCATGAGCTCTCTTGCCGGAAGTGGATCCCGGATGAATTTGCACGGCGCTCGCGAAGCGGGGCAAATGGGCGTATCGTGAAGGCAGTCGCTCTCGATTCACGGGACAGGCCCCCACACCCATGCGACCCGAAGACATCACCTTGCTCACGTCGGCCCTCGCCGGCCGCTACCGCCTCGAGCGCGAGCTCGGCCGCGGGGGCATGGCCGTCGTGTTCCTGGCCGAGGACATCAAGCACCGTCGGCCGGTGGCGCTGAAGGTGCTGCGGCCGGAACTGGCGCAGTCCATCGGGTCGTCCCGGTTCTTCCGCGAGATCGAGATCGCCGCCCAGCTCAGCCATCCCCACATCGTTCCGCTGTTCGACAGCGGCGAGGCGGGCGGCTTCCTCTATTTCGTGATGCCATTTGTCGAAGGCGAGACGCTCCGCGACCGCCTCGCCCGCGAGAAGCAGCTGCCGCTCGATGATGCCCTGCACGTCGCGCGCGGGGTGGCCGACGCGCTGGCCTACGCCCACCGGCTCGGCATCGTGCACCGCGACATCAAGCCGGAAAACATCCTGCTCCAGGCCGGACATCCGGTGGTGAGCGACTTCGGCATCGCGTCGGCGGTCCAGGCCGCGACCAAGGTGAAGGACAAGCTGACCGATCCGGGGTTCGCCGTGGGCACGCCGGCCTACATGAGCCCGGAGCAGTCGGTCGGCGACGCGGTAGATGCCAGGAGCGACGTCTACTCGCTCGGTTGCGTGCTGTACGAGATGCTGGCGGGCGACCCGCCGTTCACCGGAGCCACCGCCCAGGCCATCCAGGCCCGAAAGGTCGTGGGCACCGTGCCGAGGCTCCGCACGGTGCGGGAGAGCGTGCCGGAGGGGGTGGAGCAGGCCATTCGGACGGCGCTGGCCCGGGTGCCCGCCGATCGGTACGCCTCCGTCGCCGAGTTCGCCGCAGCGCTGGCTCGTCCGGAAGCGGTTCGGGCCCCGACGCGCTCCGTCGCCGTCCTCCCGTTCCTGAGCCTCAGCGGCGACCCGGAGAACGAGTACTTTGCCGACGGGATCACCGAGGACGTCATCGCGCAGCTCTCGAAGATTCGGTCGCTCAAGGTCATCTCGCGCACCTCGGTGATGATGTTCAAGAAGCGGGACCGGAGCCTTCGGGAAATCGGCGCCCTCCTCGCGGCGGCGACCCTGCTGGAGGGCAGCGTCCGCCGCGTGGGGGACCGGGTGCGGATCGTGGCCCAGCTGATCGACGCCGAGACCGACCGGCATCTCTGGGCGGAGACGTACGACCGCCAGCTCACCGACATCTTTGCCATCCAGTCGGACGTGGCGCTGCAGATTGCCGCGGCGCTCCGGGCGGAGCTGAGCCCGGATGAGGAGCGGCGCATCCATCGCGAACCGACCCGCGACCTCCAGGCCTACCAGCTCTACCTGCAGGGGCGCCACTGGTTCGTCAGCCACACCGCCGACGGGCTCAAGAATGCCATCGAATACTTCCAGCGCGCCACGCAACGGGACCCCGGTTACGCGCTGGCGTACGCCGACCTGGCCCAGGCCTACACCGAACTGGCGCTGGCCTCCGGCGGCGGGATTCTCCAGCCGGACCAGGCGTTTTCCCTGGCCAGGGAGGCGGTGTCGAAAGCGCTCGCGCTGGACAGCGCCCTCGGCGAGGCGCACTGCATGCTCGGGTTCCTCATGTTCGTTCGGGACTTCGACTGGACCGGCGCGGAGGCGGAGTTCCGGCGCGCGCTGGAGCTCAATCCCGGCAGCGCCGACGCCTACGACCTGTTCGGACGGATGCTGGCCGCGCTCGGCCGTCACGACGAGGCGATCCCGCTCGTGGCCCGGGGGCAGGAGCTCGATCCGCTCTCCCACCGGACCGACCTGCCGTCGGCGCTCCTCCGGGCGGGGCGATATGAGGAGGCCCTGGCCGCCATCCAGCACGCAGTGGAACTCGACCCGGAGTACGGACGGGCGCGGGCCACGCTCGGGTGGGTATACCTCAAGCTCGGCCGGATCGAAGAGGGGCTCGCGGAGCTCGAGCGCGGGGCCACGCTGACCACCTCCGACGCGATGTTCCTGGCACAACTCGGGGAGGCCTATGGGCTCTATGGACGGCCGGACAAGGCGCGGGAGGTCCTGCGTCGCCTCGAGGAATGGTCGCGCCGGGAATACGTGACGCCCTACTACTTCGCCTACGTGCACACCGGGCTGGGGGAGTTCGACAAGGCGATCGACCGCCTCGAGCAGGCGCTCGCCGAGCGCTCGGGAGGGCTGTACGGCATCAAGGCGTCGTTCCTGTTTGCGCCGCTCCGCGGCCAACCGCGGTTCGAGGCGCTGCTGAAACAGCTGAATCTCGAGTGACCTCCAGCGTCACCACGGGGTCGAGAAGTCCACGTCGGTTCCCCGTTCCACCCTGCGACTGTGCGAATCCCGGCCCGACGCTCGTCTCGTAAGGCAAGAGATCATTGCCGGTCGACGACCACAGGGCTGGAGTCGCGCATGCGGGATCAGCACCGGGACAAGCGGGACCTGATCAACGAGGTGACCGACCTTCGGAAGCAGGTTGCCGACCTGAAGCAGGCCGCCGCCGAGCGCCGCCGCATCGAGGACGGACTCCGCTACGACCGTGAACTGCTCCGGGGCCTGCTGGACCAGGCTCCCCACCCGCTCTGCCTCCTCACGTCCACCGGCTCCCCGCTCCTCGCCAACCGCGCCTTCGTGGCACTCCTCGGCTATGCCTCCTCCGGCGAACTGGTGCGACTCGGCGGGGAACTGGGGCTGGTGGTCGGCGAGGACCCCCTCGGGAACGGGCGTGCACCGGACCCATCCCGGGAACTCACCTTCCGGCGGTGCGACGGGGCTTCGCTGACTGCCCCCGTCATCTCGGCGGTCGTTCCCCGCACCGAATTCCTCGCCATCACCGTCCTGAACCACCAGCAACTGGCCTGACTCGCCCCGCGGCCTCGGCGCGCTACATTGATGGGGTGACGATCGCCCCCCCGCCCGCCCTCGATCGCGCCCTCGGCCGGCGCGACCTCACTGCGTTCGCCATCAATCGCGTGATCGGCGCGGGGATCTTCGGACTCCCCGCGCTTCTGTATGCGGGCGTGGGCCCGACCAGCATCGTCGCCATGTTCCTGGCTGGGCTCGTCGTTCTCGGGATCACCCTCTGCATGGCGGAGGTCGGCAGCTCCTTCAGCGCCACCGGGGGGCCGTACCTCTACGCACACGAGACGTTCGGCCCCGTCGTCGGGTTCGAGATCGGCTGGCTGATGTGGGTCACCCAGCTCGGCGGGTTCGCCTCGGTGACCAATCTCTTCGTCAACTATCTCGGGTGGTTCCTCCCCGGCGTGACAGCCGGCCTGCCGCGGATCGCGATCATCGCGACGGTGCTCGCGTGCCTGACGGTCGTCAATATCCTCGGGGTCCGGCGGGCCGCCACCGTCAACAACATCCTGACCGCCGGCAAGATGATCCCGCTCGCGCTGTTCGTGATCGTCGGGCTCTTCTACGTCGACGGCGCGCTGCTCGTTCCCACGACGGTCCCCACCGCCGCCGCGCTCTCCGGCGCCGTGCTCCTGGCCATCTACGCCTTCACGGGGTTCGAGGTCCTCGGCGTACCCGGCGGTGAGGTCAGGGATCCCGCCCGCACCATCCCGTTCGCGCTCCTGACCGGGCTGGCGATCGTGGCCGTGGTCTATCTCGGCGTCCAGACCGTGGCGGTCGGCACCCTCCCGGATCTGGGAGCCTCCGCCCGACCGCTCGCTGATTCCGCCGAGCGCGTCTTCGGGCGGACCGGTGCGCTGGTGATGGTCGCGGGCGCGCTGGTGTCCACCCTCGGTGTGGCGCACGCCATTCTCCTCGCGGCCGGGCGGATGCCGTTCGCGATGGCCGAACGGGGCCAGCTGCCCGCCGGCATTGCGGCGGTCCACCCCCGGTACCGCAGTCCGTACGTCGGCATCCTGGCATCGGCCGCAGGGATGCTGCTCTTCACGATCGTCACGACCTTCGCGTCGGCGGTGACGATCACCGTCGGTCTCCGGGTCCTCATCTACATCGTCACCTGCGCGGCACTGCCGGTGCTCCGGCGCCGGAGTCGGCCACGCAACCGCCTCGTTCCGGCGCCCGCCGGGTCCGGTGCTGGCGGTGGTATGTGTCGTCATCTGCGTCGGGCTACTGGCTTCCCGGCCGTGGGCGGATATCATCCAACTCGCGGCCACCGTCGCCCTGGGCCTGCTCGTGTGGGCCGGATTCACCAGGATGAGGCGCAGGTAGATCCGCCAGCCGCTTCGCATCCTCACCACGGAGGTCTCCATGGGTCGTTCGCTGCTCGGCGTCCTCGCCGGTGCCCTCGTCGCGATGGTCGTGATCATGATCGTCGAGAGCCTCGGCATGTGGCTGTACCCGCTTCCGGCCGGCGTGGACACGACCGACCCCGCTGCCATTGCTGCCGCCATCCCCCTCTTGCCGCTTGGCGCCTTCCTGTTTGTCATCGCGTCCTGGGTGCTCGCCGCGGCGGTCGGCGCCCTCGTGGCGCTGCGGGTGGCCCGTGGTCCGGCGCGGTGGCCCGGCCTCGCGGTCGGGTGCCTCGTGCTCCTCGGGGCGGCCTATAACATGATGGTCATCCCCCACCCGACCTGGTTCGTCGGCGCCGCCGTCGCGGGCATCGTCGCGGCGACCCTGGCGGCCACGGCACGCCGGCGGCTGGCGGCGGGGATCACGCCGTGACGCTCGCCCTCATCGCGTCAGCGGCGTGCCTGGCCTTCGGCGTGTACGCCTTCAACGCACTGACCCGCCTCCGGCAACTGGTGGCGAATGCATGGTCCGACATCGACGTGCAGCTCAAGCGACGGCACGACCTCATCCCGTCGCTGGTGGCCACGGTCAAGGGGCACGCCGGGTACGAGCGCGGCACGCTCGACGCAGTAGTCGAGGCGCGGAACAGGGCCGTCGCCGCGGGCGGGCCCGCCGCCGCCGGAGAGGCCGAGCGGGCGCTCGCCGGGGCGGTCCGCCAGATCTTCGTGCTGGCGGAGGCCTATCCGGAGTTGCGGGCCGCCGAGAGCTACCTGTCGCTGCAGAAGAACCTGACGGAGATCGAGGACCACATCCAGAACGCGCGCCGCTACTACAACGCCGTCGTCCGCGACTTCAACACGAAGATCCAGCAGTTTCCGTCGAACCTGGTGGCCGGTGCGTTCCATTTCCGCACGGCGGAGTTCTTCGGGTTGAGCGACCGCGGGGAGGGCGCCGTGCCCGCCATCGACCTGGGCCCCGGCAAGTGAGGCGCCTCGCCCTGCTGGCCGCACTGCTCTGCGCCGCCGCCCCGGCAGCCGCGCAGCGCTCGCTCGCCATCAAGGGGTTCGACGCCGTCATCGTGGTGCGCCCGGACGGGGCCGTGGACGTCACCGAGACGATCACGGCGGAGTTCTCGGGCAAGTGGAACGGGATCTACCGCACCGTGCCGGTGCTGTACCGCACGCCGCAGGGATTCTCCTGGACGCTCAGGCTCGAGGACATCCGCGCCACCGACGGCGCCGGCACGCCGCTCAAGGTGGAGCGCTCGCGGGAGCGGCATTACCTGAAGCTCAAGCTCTGGGTGCCTGGCGCCGAGAATGCCACGCGCACCGTGGTGCTCCACTACCGGGCGGTGAACGGGCTGCGGTTCTTCGAGGACCACGACGAGCTCTACTGGAACATCACCGGCGACGAGTGGGACGTGCCGATCGAGGCGGTCTCCGCCCGCATCGAGTTGCCGGCGTCGGTCACCGGGGTTCGCGCCATCGCCTTCGACGGGGCCTACGGCTCCACGGCGCAGAACGCCGAGGTCGCCATCGAGGGGAACACCGTCCGCGTCTCGATGCCGGAGCCGCTCGGGTTCCACGCGGGGGTGACCGCCGTGGTCGGGTGGGACAAGGGCGCCGTTCGCGGAACCGAGCGCCGCCGACCGGGCCTCGGGGTTCCTGGCCAGCAACTGGCCGCTCGGGATTCCGGTGCTGGTGTTCGCCGGGATGTTCCTGCTCTGGCGGCGCGTGGGCCGGGATCCGGAGGCGCGGCCGGTCGCCGCGAGGTACGAGCCGCCGACCGGGCTGACACCCGCCGAGACCGGCACCCTGCTCGACGAGCGGGTGGACATGCGCGACATCACGGCCACGATCGTGGACCTCGCCGTGAACGGGCACCTGAAGATCGAGGAGCGGGAGGAGCGGCAACTCTTCGGCCTGATCAAGCATCAGGAGTATCTGTTCACCCGGCAGGAACCCCCGCCCGGCGCCCGGGCGCTCGAACGGCACGAACAGCTGGTGCTCGACGGGATGTTCGAGCACGGCGCCCGGACGGTGGAACTGTCGGACCTCGAGGACGAGTTCTTCACCCACCTGCCGGGCATCAAGAACGCGGTCCTCGACCGACTGGTCGAGCGGGGCCACTATCGCTCCCGGCCGGACAAGGTCCGGGGCTGGTGGGTGGGCGGGGCGGCGCTCCTCTGCGTTCCGATGGGCATCGTCGGCGTGGTGGTCGGCGGCAACCTGGGAATGACGCCGCTGCCGTTCTTCTTCGCCGCCGTCTTGAGCGCGCTCGTCATCGGCGGCTTCGGGTACCTCATGCCGGCCCGCACCGTGCCTGGGGCGCGCGCCTTCGAAGGCACGCGCGGATTCGAGGAATTCCTCCGGCGGGTGGACAGCGATCGCTTCGCCCGGGTCGTCAAGACGCCCGAGATGTTCGAGAAGTTCCTCCCCTATGCGATGGCGTTCGGGGTCGAGGCCAAGTGGGCGAAGGCGTTCGCCGACATTTACCGCGAGCCGCCCTCGTGGTACGTCGGTCGCAACATGGTCGGCTTCAACGCGAACAGCTTCTCCTCCCGGATGTCGGCGCTCTCCGAGCGGGCGGGGAGCACCATGAGTTCGGCTCCCCGAAGCTCCGGCGGGTCCGGGTTCGGCGGGGGCGGGTCGTCAGGCGGGGGTGGCGGTGGCGGCGGCGGGGGCGGATTCTAGCGGAGGGATGCAATGGCGACCGTGGCGTTTACGCACACGCTCCAGCGGCACGTGGCCTGCCCCACCGTCGAGGTGCAAGGCGCGACGGTGCGCGAGGCGCTCGATGCGGTGTGGAAGGTCAACCCCGTCGCGCGCGGCTACGTGCTCGACGAGCAGGGGGAGCTCCGCAAGCACATGGCCGTCTTCCTCGACGGCCGGATGATCCGCGATCGCGCCGGGCTCACCGATGCGGTGCGGCCCGATTCCAAGCTGTACGTCATGCAGGCCCTCTCCGGGGGCTGATCCCACACGGACGGAGGAACCACAGCCGATGAGCACACGACTGTTCGCCGCGACCCGCAAGGGCCTCTTCCAGGTCGAGCGCGGCAAGTCCCGATGGACCGTGAAGAAGGTCCACTTCCTCGGCGACAACGCCACGATGGTCCTGCCCGACCGGCGCGACGGCGCGGTGTACGTGTCCCTGGGGCACGGACACTTCGGCGTCAAGCTCCACCGGCTGCGGCAGGGGGCACGGAAGTGGGAGGAGATCGCGACCCCCGCGCTCCCGCCGAGGCCGGAGGGCGCTGCGCCGCGCGCGGATCCGATGGGCCGGGTGATCCCGGACAGCGTGCAACTGGTCTGGGCGCTCGAGGCGGCGGACCCGGCGCGGCCCGGCTCGCTCTGGTGCGGCACGATTCCCGGCGGCCTCTTCCGCTCCGACGACGGCGGAAGCTCCTGGCAGCTCAACACCGCGCTCTGGGACCACCCGAAGCGGCTCGAATGGGTCGGGGGTGGGGCGGACTACCCCGGCATCCACTCGGTGTCCGTGGACCCGCGCGACCCGCGGCGGGTGGCCGTGGGAGTCTCGACGGGTGGCGTCTGGCTCACCACCGACGGCGGCTCGAGCTGGACGATCAGCAGCCACGGGATGCGGGCGGACTACTTCCCGCCGGAACAGGCGAACGACCCGAACGTGCAGGATGTGCACCGGCTGGTGCAGTGCCCCGGCCGGCCCGCGGAATGGTGGGTGCAGCACCACAACGGGATCTTCCGGTCCACCGACGACGCCGCGTCGTGGCGCGAACTCCAGGTGATTCCGTCGTCCTTCGGGTTCGCGGTGGTGGTCCATCCGCGGGACGGGGGCACGGCGTGGTTCGTGCCCGGCACCAGCGACCAGCGCCGCATCCCGGTGGATGGGCGCGTGATCGTCAACCGCACCCGCGACGGCGGGAAAACTTTCGAGGCCCTCACGAAGGGGCTGCCGCAGCGGCAGGCGTACGACATCACCTACCGGCACGGGCTCGACATTGACTCCACCGGGGACCGGCTCGTCTTCGGCACCACGACCGGCTCACTGTGGATCTCGGAGGACCAGGGCGATTCCTGGCAGACCATCTCGGAACATCTTCCGCCGGTGTACGCTGTTCGCTTCGTATCGGGAGACTAGGAAGTGACCAACGGCCTTGCCGTGGCAGGGGCGTTGATGCTCGCCGTTGCCGCCCCGCTCCCGGGGCAGCAACCGGGCGTCGCCCAGGCGATCGAGCTGGAAGTCGAGCGGATCGCGGCGGCGCAGCCGCTCTGGCCCGGCTTTGATCCGCTGGCGGTTCCGCTCGCCATTTACGACGGCCAGCAGACATGGCTCTTCCGGCACCCGAAGCCGCCGGCGCAGTTCGTTCCGGTTGCGGGAGCCGTGGCGTCCGCACGGGTGGCCAACGGCCGCCTCCCCGCCGTCACCTCCAACTCGAGCGCCGACATCGGCGGCGTCATGACAGCCACGCTGCTGGCCGACGGCCCGAGGGGCCAGCGTCCTCCGGCCGAACTCGCGGCCGTGGCGCTGCACGAGGCCTTCCACGTGTACCAGCGAGTTCATCATCGGGGCTGGTCGGGCAACGAAGGTGATCTCCTCGTCTATCCGGTCACCAATCCGGACCTCCTGGCCTCGCGTCGGCTCGAGTCCGCGGCGCTCGAGCGTGCGCTCGCAAACACGGAGGCCGGGGGCGCCGCCTGCTGGGCCCGCGTGGCGCTCGCCTATCGCCGGGAGCGCTTCGCCGCGATGGACTCGGCGTTTGTCGCTTACGAACGCCTGACCGAGCTCAACGAGGGGCTGGCCGCCTACGTCCAGCTGCGGGTGTCGGGTGGCGGGGTGACGATCCCGCCGGCGGAATTCCTGCCGGAAGCGGTGCGGCTGCGGGCCTACACGATCGGGCCGGCACTCGCGGTCCTGCTCGACCGGCTGAGCCCCGGATGGCAACAGGCGCTCGAGGCGGACGACGCGCAGTCGCTCGACGGGCTGCTCGCCTCGGCGCTCGACGCTCCGGGCGCGCCCACGTCGGCGTCCTGTGCGTTTACGCCGGTGGAAGTGGGCGCCGCCAAGCGCGATGCCCGGATCGACGCGGGCGAAGTGACGGCCGGTTGGGGCCAGCGCCAGCGCGCGTTCGAGACCAAGGAGGGGTGGCGCGTGGTCATTCAGTCGGCCAAGGGCCGGCCGCTCTGGCCCCAGGGCTTCGATCCGCTCAACGTGGACCGGGTGGACGGCGCGCTGATCCACACCCGGTTCCTGAAGCTGGGGAACGACGCGGGGCAGATGACGGCGATCGACGAGGAGGGCGCCGATGTCGAGGCACGGACCGAGGGGATCGGTCCGCACCCGATCTTCAACGGGGTGTCGTGGGTGGAGGTGGTGCTGTCGGTGCGGCCGAGCGTGTCCCGCGCCGCGGGGACGCTGACCATCAAGGGCCCCGGATTCACCGCGGAGTTCAGGAACGCGACGCTGGATGAGAGCGGCCGGCAACTGCTCGTGCAATTGAATGGGCCAGCACCGACGAAGTAACACCAACGGGGCCATCGCGGGGTGAACGCATGAGCGCACGGGACGAGTCGGGCTGGGTGGACCTGGGTCCGGTCGAGGAGTTGAAGCGGACACCGCTTCGGCAGGTGGTTCTGGGGCGGACGCGAATCGCGCTGAGCTGGCAGGATGGCCGGTTCGGGGCGGTGTCGGGAGTCTGCAACCATGCCGGCGGCCCGCTGGGCGATGGGACCCTCGACGGGGAGTATCTCGTCTGCCCCTGGCATCACTACAAGTACCACCGGTCCACGGGCGAGGGTGAGCCGGGCTTCGAGGCCGACCGCGTGCCCAGGCACGAACTCCGCGAGGAGGGCGGGCGCCTCCTGGTGAACCTCACGCCGGCCACCACCCGCAACAAGCCGCCCCACGAGCGGCATCCGCTCGAACGACCGGTCGTGCGGGAGCCGGGCCCAATCCGCCTCCTCGGGCTGTCCACAACCGCGATGGATCCCGCCTTCCCGCGCTACTCGACCTCGGATGCGCTCCTCGAGATTTCGCTGGCGCACGGCGCCACGCTCGGTGCCGAGACGAAGCTCCTGAAGGCCAACTCGCTGCGGGTGCGGCACTGCGAGGGGTACTACTCGAAGAGTGCCCACGCCTGTACCTGGCCCTGCTCGATCACCCAGATGGATCCCGAGGACCAGATGGCCGAGGTGTATGAGGCGCTGGTCTTCTGGGCCGACGCGGTCATCCTCTCCTCGCCCATTCGGTGGGGCAGCGCCAGCTCGCTCTATTTCAAGCTGATCGAGCGGATGAACTGCATCCAGAATCAGGTCACGATCCGTGACCGGGTCCTGATCCGGAACAAGGCGGCTGCGTTCATCATCACCGGCGGGCAGGACAACGTGCAATCGGTGGCGGGGCAGATGCTGATGTTCTTCTCCGAACTCGGCTTCGACTTCCCCCAGTTCCCGTTCATTGCGCACAGCCGGGGATGGTCCGCGGAGGACATGGAGCAGAACGTCGCGTTCGTGCAGCAGAACGCCGAACTGCACGAGGGGGCGCGGGCGCTGGCCGCCCGGACGGTGGAAAAGGCCGCCGCGCTCGTGGAAGCCGCCACGGGGGCGACGCGCCTGCCGCGCGGGGGGCGGAAGGCGCATCGCATGGGGATCGTGGACCTGCCCTAGGCGTCCCCGAGAAACACCTCCCGCCGGTTCGACCAGCTGACCCCTAGCTCCGTCAACACCCCGGCGCCAAGGGCGCTCTCGGCGAGCGGGAACGCCAGCCGCTCCTCCTTCGCGAAGTGCTCCCGGGCCAGCGCCACCGCATCGAGCAACTCCTCCCTGGCCACCACGGCCTGCTGGGAACCCTGGGCCCGCGTGAGCAGGCCGGCGATCTCGATGTGCTCCGCCTCCATGGTGTCCAGGAGCCCCTCGTCCGCACCCGCCGAGCGCATCCGGTCGAACAGCAGCGCGTCCTCCAGCTTCGCGTGCGTCACCAGCGCCGCTGCCAGGAGCGCCGCCTGCTCCCGGACCTCGGCGGCGGAGGTGGTGTGCGGCAGCGTCTCCTCCAGCCGGTCGAACTGCGCATAGAAGGCGCCGTGCTCGCCAAGCAGGGCGTCGGTGATCTTCATGGAGTCACCACGACGCGGATGGCGTCGCCGCCGCGGAGCGTGTCGAGCGCATCCGCAATCCGCTCGAGCGGGAAGCGATGGGTCACCAGGTCCATCAGTCGCACATGCCCCTGGCGCACCATCTCGATGGCGCGGGGGTAGTCCACCGGGCGGCAGCCAAGGGACCCGAGCACCTCGATTTCGCGGAACATCACCCGGCCGGCGTTGAAGGGCAGCGTCTCGGGGCTGTATCCCACGAGGACCAGTCGGGCGCCGGTGGCCAGGCAGTTGAGCGCCACCTCCTGCGTGGCCGCCTTGCCCACCGCCTCGAACGCCACGTCCACCCCGCCACCGCTGAGCGCCCGGATCTCCTTGTCCAGCTTCTTCGTGGTCGTCGCGTTGAAGACAGCGGTGGCGCCGAAGCGTGTGGCCGTCTCCAGCTTGGCATCCTTCACGTC
Organism: uncultured Gemmatimonadales bacterium; assembly: GCA_963777835.1. GTDB lineage: Bacteria > Gemmatimonadota > Gemmatimonadetes > Gemmatimonadales > GWC2-71-9 > SPDF01. The sequence continues at coordinate 181,541 of CAVZRK010000007.1, forward strand.
CACGGCAATGACCCGGCCCCCGACCGCGGACGCGATCTGCACCAGGGACAGGCCGACCCCCCCGCACCCGAACACGGCTACCCAGTCACCGGGAGTCACCCGGCCGCGCCGCACTACTGCGTGGTAGGGCGTGGTGACCGCGTCGGCGATGATGGAGCCCTCCACCAGCGGCACGTCGTCCGGCATGTGCACCACGTCCTTGGCCGGCACCGCCACGAACTCGGCATATCCACCGTCGATGTGGTTGCCGAGCATCTGGCTGTTCTCGCAGATGTTTTCCCGCCCGGACCGGCAGAGGGTACAGTGTCCGCAGGAGAGCACCGCCGGGATCAGCACCCGGGCGCCCGCGGCGAGGCTGGTGACGCCCGCGCCCACCTCGGCCACCGTGCCCGCCACTTCGTGTCCCAGGATGATCGGCGGTGGCTTGAAGGTCGGGGTGCCGTGGTCGATGTAGTGCAGGTCGGTGTGGCAGACACCGCACCCGGCGACCCGCACCAGCACTTCGCCGGCCCTGGGCTCCGGCGTGGGAACGTCCACCAGTTCGAGGGGCTGGTGCGCGGCGTGGAACACAGCGGCCTTCACGCGGGCCTCCGGGTGTAGACGACTCGGTACTTCTGCAGCTCGGCGTAGCAGTCGCTGCATTCCTCGCGCAGGTCCGCCTCCGTCGGCGCCTCCAGTCGGACGGCAAACCCCAGCTGCTCGTAGAGCGCCGTGGCTTCGTCGAGACGCGAGCCGACCGCCACGAACCGGCGCTCCCACCCGTCGCGGGCCAGCACCTCGTCGCGGTTGGCACCCGGGTCGAAAAGGGGGAGCGGGCGGCCCATCAGGCGGCCGCGTGCTCGGCGGCGGCGCGCTTCGCCAGCCGCTGCTGTCCCAGCACCGCCGCGCCGATGGCGGCGGTGAACTGCGCGAGTGGTTCCGGCGGGACGTTCACGTCCTGGCCGAGCTCCTCGCGGAGGACGCGCACCATGGTCGGGAAGCGCATGATGCCGCCGACCAGCGTGATCTCGGGCTCCAATCGGACCCGTTTCATCAGCTGGACCGACCGGGACACGAGCGACACGACGGCGCCGTGCAGGATCTCCCCGGGCGCCCGTCCGCTCGAGACGTGGTTGATGACCTCGGACTCGGCGAACACGGCGCAGACGCCCGAGATGTTCGCCGCGTCGGCGGACGCGGCCGCGACCGCCCCGATCTGCTCGGTGCCGTACCCGAGGTAGCGTGCCGTCTTCTCGAGGAACGCGCCGGTGCCCGCGGCGCACTTGTCGTTCAGTCGGAAGGCGGCCACGCGCCCCCGGTCGTCGAGGCGGCTCGCCTTCATCGTCTGGCCGCCCACGTCGAGCACGGTGCGGGTCAGGGGAAAGAAGTGCCGGGTGCCGCGCCCCTGCGCGGTGAGGTCGGTGACGTGCAGGTCGCGAAACGGCACCTGGTAGCGGCCGGCGCCGGTGCTCACCACGTAGGCGACGTCCCCGGTGGAGAGCCCCGCGTGCCGGAGCAGGGTGCCGTACACCTGCTCGGCGGCGGCGTCGAGGCGGAACCCGGTGGCGATCATGGCGGTGGCCACGAGCGTGCCGTCTCCGCCCAGCAGCGCCGCCTTGGTGTACGTCGAGCCGACGTCGATGCCTGCGGTCAGGTCGCTCATGTGGCCACCCCCACGCTCGCCGCCTGTCCGGCGACGATCCGGTCCATGGCGAACAGGGCGGCGCCCAGCGCGCCCATGTAGTGCGAGTCCTCCCCCACCTGCAGCGGGACGCCGAGGAGCTCGTTCAGCACCGCCACCATCGCCACGTTCCGGGCGACGCCGCCGGTGAAGGTCACTCGCTCCTCGACGCCGACCCGCCGCAGGAGAGCGACCGACCGGGCGGCGATGGAGCGGTGGACGCCCATGCAGGATGTCCTCGATCTTCTTCCCCTTGGCCGCCCAGCCCAGCACTTCCGACTCCGCGAACACGGTGCAGGTCGTGGAGATCTTGACGGGCCGCGTGGACTGCTGGGCGATCCCGCCGAGCTCGCCGAGGGGAATCTCGAGCGCGAAGGAGGCGGCCTGGAGGAAGCGTCCGGTGCCGGCGGCGCACTTGTCGTTCATGCAGAAGTCGAGGACGTCGCCGGTGTCGGTGACCCGGATGGCCTTGGTGTCCTGGCCGCCCATGTCGAGCACCGTGCGGGTGCCGGGAAAGAGGTGGGCCGCGCCCCGCGCGTGGCAGCTGATCTCGGTCACCTGGTCGTTCCCGAACGTCACCTTGTAGCGCCCGTACCCGGTGCCGATGACGTACCCGACGTCCGCCTCGCGCACCACGCCGTCGTCGAGGGCCGCCTGGAACGCTTCCTGCGCGGCGGTCACGACGTTGGCTCCGGTCATGATCAGCGCGCGGCCGACGATGCGCCGCGCCTCGTCGATCACGACCGCCTTCGTCTGCGTGGAACCGACGTCCACTCCCCCGGCGTATCGCATGGGTCCTCCGGTCAGACGGTGACGGTGGCGGCGATGGTGCGGAGCCGCTGGGAGCCGAGACCCTCGAAGAAGGCGTCGATCCGGTTCTTGAGCTGGGCCTCCGAGACGACCCGCCGGTCCATCATGTCCGACTCGATGAAGAGGCACTGGATGTCGCGGGCCTTCATGACCGCCTTCCGGCTGCCCGCCAGGCTCGTGGACACGGTACGGCAGCTCTTGACCGGGTGGTACACGATCCCGTCGGCGCCGAACTGGTCCACCTGCTCGATGAGGGACTGATCGTGGAAGAGCATCGCGTCGCCGGCGTGGCGGACGCCCACCAGCACCCCTTCCGCCAGGCTCTCGATGGGCCGGGATAGGTCGTACTGGAACCCGAGGTCCAGTCCCCCCGCCGCGAACCAGAGGTAGCTGGAGGCCACGAACACCCCGCCCTGGTCCGCGAACATCTCGTGGAAGCGCCGGAAGATCGGGTAGCAGGGAACCCCGACGAACAGCAGGCGGTACTTCTCGTCCTGGATGGTGCCGAGCCGATGCGCCGCCTTGTACTCCATCTCCTCGACCAGCCGCTCGAAGTACTCCGCCCCTTCTCTCGTACCGCGGAGCGCGTTCAGCACGCCGAGGTACACCGTGCCGTCCACGAGGGCGTTGAAGAGCGCGGGGCGGCCGCGGTTGAGCTCGAGCACGCGCTTCCAGGCCGCCGCCATCCGGTTGGTGTAGTCGAGGACCTCGCGGAGGCGATCCATGTCCAGCGGCTTGCCGGTGATCCGCTCGCACTCCGTGATCAGCTCGCGGAGCTGGATCTCCAGGTAGCGCCGGTCGCTCTCGAAGGCGTCGGTGCCCGGCGCCGCGCCGCCCGCCGCGGTCCGCGAGCCGGGAATGTCCAGTGTCACCATGGGGATCTTGTAGTAGCGCTCCCAGAACTCCGCCCACTTGACGTAGGTGTTGCAGGCGTTGGTCGCGAGCGCCAGGGCCGGCTTCGGGAGGCGGCCCATCGAGTGCTTCCCGCCCTGGAGCTGCATGGCGACGTCGGCCTTGACGTAGCCGCAGACGTCGGGCGAGTAGCCGTAGTCCTCCGCCATGCCGAGGTATTCGTGCGCCACGTGCCGCACGGCGGTCTGCAGCGAGTTGATCTCGGGGAACACCAGGTGCATGTCGAAGGCGCGCAGGATCTCCGCCAGGCTCCCCATCACGAACACGTACGCCGCGGCTTCCTTCCGCTCGGCGGCGGCGTCGAGCTGGGCGAACCAGTCGCGCATCAACCGGGCGCCCTCGACCGCGCCCCGGCCCACGATTTCCTGTTCCGCGATCACGGTACCTCCCTAGTCGAACAGGATGCTCTCGACGAAGGTCTCGAGCTGCAGTTGCATCTGGTCGAATCCGGACATCTTTTCCTCGAACTCGGTCACGAAGTAGGGGATGTGCTCCTCGTCCAGCGCCTTCGTGTACGCCACCTGCTCGTCGAGTCCTGGTTCGCACATCTTGGCCGCGGCCAGGATCGCCGCCTGGGCCCCGGCGCCCCGCAGCCGCTCGAGCAGCATCTGCTCCTTCGGCTTGCGCGTGTCGTGCTGGACCGGACTGTAGGAGGAGCCGTTCAGGTAGGCATCGGCCAGGGCGGCGAGGGGGTCCCCCTGCTCGTCGACGTCCCGCACAAGGAAGCGGAGGCCGATCAGGAGATCGTCGTCCACCACGTAGCAGGACTGTCCGATGACGGCCAGCAGGTCGAGCGGAGGCTGCTCGCAGAACCCGCCCTCCAGCACGATGCGGATCTTGTCCTGCGGCCTGGCCGCGCGGTCCCGGATCTGCGGCACGAGCGCGCGGAGGAGCGCGTTGTGGTCCTCCCGCCGGAGGATCGCGCCCAGCGCGACCAGCACGTACGCCTGGTCCACTGGCAGCAGCCACGGCGTCTCCCGCTTGATGGCGTACACCTCGCGGAGGAGGCGGCGGTTCTCGTTGAACACCGCCACCGAGCGCCGCAGGTCGGCCTCCGTGACGGCGCGGCCGGCCACCGCCTCGATGTCGCCCAGGATCCGGGCGTATTCGTCGCGCAGGTACGCCGCCGACCCCGCCGAATTCACGTTTTGCGGCAGGTAGAGGATCTGCGAGGGGTAGGGGAGGTTCCGCGCCCAGACGCCGGCCAGGTTCCGCGCGGCGTCGCAGATCGGGTGGGTGACGAACATGTCGAGCGGGAGCCGGCCGTCGAGCGACACCTCGAGCGAACTCCGCAGGATGGAGCAGAGATAGGATCCGAAGTGCGAGTCGGCTTGCCGCATCTCGACCGGCGCGCCGCGCACCTTGACCGGCAGCATGCCGGCCGCGTGCGCCAGCTCCTCCGGGAAGTACACCTGGAAGTGGCCGAGGACCTTTCCGCCCGAGGCCTTCCACGCGTGCACCGTGGGGAACTCCGGGTCTTCCAGCAGGTCCCGGCAGGCGCCAAGGGCGGCGTCGAGCGGGAGCGCCGCGACGGCGGCGACGTCGAAGTCGGTGGCGACGGCGCTCATGCGAGCTCCTTCCACACGGGAGGCCGCTTCTCCATGAACGCGGCGATTCCTTCGTGCGCGTCCGGGAGCCGCATCAGTTCAGTGAGGTACAGGTGCTCGGCCCGTTCCAGGGCGGCCTGGAAGCTGACGCCCGCTCCGTCGGTCACGGCCCGCTTGGCGAGCCGAAGCGCGGGGCCGGAGCGCGAGGCGAGCTCGGCGAGCACGGTCCCGGCGCCCGCCTCGAACTCGGCGACCCCGAAGACCCTGCTGACCAGTCCCATCTGGAGCGCTTCCGCGGCGCCGATCGTTCGCCCGGTCAGGATGAGGTCCAGCGCCCGCTGGTGCCCGATGAGGCGCGGGAGGAGTGCCGCAGCCACGGGAGGGAAGACGGCGAGGTGAATTTCGGGCTGTCCGAGCTTGAGGTCGTCGCGGGCCAGGATTATGTCGCAGGCCAGCGCCAGCTCGCACCCGCCGCCGAGCGTCGCGCCGTGCGCCAGCGCCACGACGGGAACCTCCAGCGCCATGAGCTGCCGCACCGCGCCGTGAAAGAGCTCGAGCATCCGCCCGACGCGGTCGGCGGTGTGGTCGGCCACGTCCACCCCGGCGGAGAAGGCGCGCCCGCTGCCCGACACCGCCAGCACCTTCAGCCCGCGGTCCGTCGCCGCCTCCGCGAGCGCAGACTGCAGCGCCTCCATCATGCCCAGGTCGAGCACGTTGACCGGCGGACGGTCGAGCACCAGCCGCCCGACGCCGCCCTCGCGAGTGTACCGCGCCGTGGCTCCGGTGGCGGGCATCAGGTCCTCGCGCCGAGCCCGGCCCCGCAGGCGCCGCAGTAGGCGAACCCCGACGGGATCCCCTTGGCCCCGCAGGCGCCACAGTCGGTGGCGTACGGCCCCCAGAGGAACTCGCTCGACCCGCCGGCCGCCGCCTTCTCGCGCAGCGCGACGTAGCCGGCGGGGCGCTTCTCGACGAAGGCGCGCATGCCTTCCCAGGGCTCCACGCTGGTGTAATGCAGCGCGAGCCAGTCGCGGGCGTGGCCGATCGTCTGGTGCCAGGCCAGTTCCTTCCAGAAATTGACCTGCTGCTTCGTGTACCGCTGGCACTCCGGGAACTGCGTGAGGAGTTGGGCCGCCAATTCCTGGACGGACGCATCGAGCTTCGCGAGGTCGATCGCGTAGCCGTCCTTCCCCTTCTGGGCCAGCGCGATCTGCTCCGGCGTGGCCCCCGTGATGAACTTCCCGTCCTTGGTGACGGAGGGCACCACGCGGTTGACCAGGCCCCATTCCAGCGCCTGGGCCGCGGGGATCCGGTTGTTGAGCAGGAGCATTTCGCGGGCGCGCCGGTCGCCGACGTGGATCGGGAGCCACTGGGTGGCGCCACCCGCCGCGACGCTGCCGACCCGCGTGCCCACCTGGCCGAGCCAGGCGTGCTCGGCCATCACGGCGAGGTCGCAGGCGAGCTGGGACTCGTTGCCCCCGCCGGCGGCCATGCCGTTGATCCGGGCGATGACCGGCTTCCCGGCGTTGACCAGGCTCTCGATCCAGGCGCGGAAAAGCCCCATGTACTTCCAATAGTCGCGCGGGCGGTTGGTATAGGCTTCCTCGTATTCCTTCACGTCGCCGCCGGTGCAGAAGGCGGCGGTGCCGGCCCCGGTCACCACGATGACGCCGACCGCGTCGTCGAAGGCCGCGTCCTGGACCGCCGTGGCCAGCTCGCGAAGCGCCGCCGTGCTGTAGGCGTTGTAGTTGTGCGGACGGTTGATGGTCACCGTGGCCACCCAGTCCGCCTTCCGGTACAGCACCTCGGCGAAGTCGAACGACGCCGCGTCTCGCGATTCGAATTCACGCATCGGCAGTTCCTCGGTGGGTGGTGCCCATCCTCATGCGGCCGCGACGATCTCGTCGCCCTCCGCGCAGACCTCCGCCACGAATCGCTCGGCGGAGCCCGCCAGGGCGTCGTGGTAGGTTTCGAAGAGCCGCGCCGCCGCCGTTCCGTTCCAGCCGGCCGGGAGCAGCGGGCCCGGGAGCAGGGGATCTTCGAGCGGAAAGGCGCGGTATTCGTGCACCAGGAGGAAGCGGCGGCGGAAGCAGTCCGCCGGCGCGGTGCACGGCTTGTGGATGCCCGCCCGGGCGCCGGTCATTCCGCACTGGCGGCAGTGCTCGAATTCTCGGCTCCAGCGCGCAATGAAGGCGGCGTAGCGGCGGTCGAGGCCGGCCAGGTCCCAGCACTGTGCCACGAGTCGCTCGGGGCTGGAGTGGGCCTGGTGCTCGCCGCGGAAGATTTCGAGGTTTTTGCCCAGCTTGAGCTCGGCGGCGATCTCGAGGACCTCCGCCTGCACGTCGTGCGGGGAGATCCAGGCGCCGCTGGTGAGGAGGCCGCAGCCGAGCCAGGAGAGGCGGACGCGGAGCGCGTCGCGCAGGCGGCGCCGCGTTTCGGGGACGGAAAAGACGATGACCGACCACTTGCCGTCCCAGGACGCCTCGGAGGTCGGCCGGTAGATGCGCTCCCGCCCGGACTCGAGCAGCTTCCGTCCCTTGGGCGTGAGCCCGTACCAGCTGCGGGTGCCCATCCGCTCGGCGGTCAGCCACCCCTTGCGGGTCATCCGGGAGAGGACGGTCCGCACGGCCATCGGGGAAAGCCCGAGCTGCCCGAGGAGGGTGATCAGCCCGCCGGTCCAGACCGGCCGGTCCCGCCCCAGCAGGTAGTCGCCGAAGAGGGTGAAGACGAGGTCCTGGGACCGGAGGCTCGGGGCGATCTTTCGTGCCATATTATGCACGCCCGTATGGAGAGTGACATATAACACTCTTGCTACGTGCGAATCTGTAGTGACATATTGAGCCTGTCAAGAGCCGCCGGGGGAGACGCCATGGGGATGTACTTCGAGGACTTCGAGGACGCCGGCGAGTTCGTGACGGCCGGTCGCCTCGTCACCGAGGCCGATGTCCGGGCCTTCGCTGAGCTGTCCGGCGACCGGAACCCGATCCACCTGGACCCTGCGGCGGCCCGCCAGGCGGGGTTCGAAGGGCCGATTGCCCACGGCGCCCTGGGGCTCGCGGTCGCCACGGGCCTGGCCAACCAGCTGGCGCTCACCCGCGGAACTCTTGTCGCCCTGGTCGGTCTCTCGTGGCGGTTCCGCGGCCCGATTTACTACGGTGACGAGGTCACCCTGCACCTCCGGGTGTCGTCCAAGCGGGCCACGGGCAACCCGGCCCGCGGGCTGGTGACGCTGGCCGCGGAACTCCGGAACCACCGCGGCGAGGTGGCCCAGGACGGCGAATTCGTGGAACTGATCGCGCGGCGCACCCCCCCGGAGGGACCATGATGAAGACCGCGCTCCTTGCCACGGCCCTCGCCACCGGGGTGGTGGCATCCTCCGCGGGCCAGACTCCATCGGGCTGGCGGGCCCACGACCTCACCCGACCAAGGCCGACACTGGTGTCTCCCGGGCAGGCCGCCGCGCCGGTCCCGCCGCCGTCGGATGCGGTGGTGCTGTTCGACGGGTCGGGGGTCGGGGCATGGAGGAGCAGAAACGGCGGGCCGGCGGGATGGGTCGTCCGTGACGGCGCGATGGAGGCGGTGCCCGGGGCGGGGTACGTGTACACGCGCCAGGCATTCGGGGATGTGCAGCTCCACGTCGAGTGGGCGGCGCCGATGCCGACGCAGGGTGAAGGGCAGGACCGGGGAAACAGCGGCGTGTTCTTGATGGGCGAGTATGAGCTGCAGGTACTCGATTCCTACCAGAACGACACCTATCCCGACGGGCAGGCCGGTGCGGCGTACGGGCAGTACCCGCCCCTGGTGAACGCCTCTCTTCCGCCGGGCACATGGCAGTCGTATGACATCGTCTTCCGGCGTCCGCGATTCGATTCCGCCGGGGCACTCCTCGCTCCGGCGCGGATGACGGCGTTCCAGAACGGCGTCCTCATCCAGGACAATGTGACCCTCTGGGGTCCGACTGAGTGGCTGCAAGCTGACCGATATGTCCCGGACTCGGGCCGAGGCCCGATCGCATTGCAGGATCATGGGAACCCGGTCCGCTACCGGAATGTCTGGGTGCGGGAACTCCCCGAGGGGCCGCCTCTGATTGCCCCGCCCCCGCCCGTCGCGGTCACCGTGCCGGCGTCGATCCTTGATGCGATGGTCGGTCAGTATCAGGATGGTGACGGGATGGTGCTTGTCATCAACCGGACTGGCGCTGGGCTCGAGGTCGTCCTTCCGGGGGGCCGGAAGCAAGCCTTGATTCCACAGTCACCGACCGAGTTCGCCTTCGGTTCCACGGCCGCGACGCTGACCGTGGCCGCAGGGGCCGGAGGCCGGCCTGCCCAGCTCACCTTCCTGATGGGCGCGACGGTTTTCGACCTGGAGCGCCGTCCCTGATACGATGGTGAGGTGGCCGACCGCAATCGCCTCGGTTTAGACGATCGGAGCATGAAAGTGTTTGCTCACTTTCATGATTTCTATCAAACCAGATCATGTACATGCTGATATATCGCTATATGATAAGTAGTTAACTCGACAGTACCGCGAACGGCATTGTGGCGGTGGATTTCAGTCTTCGCTCACATCTTGGCTCTAAACCGCATAGGAGTGAGCGTTTACTCGCTTATTGTGGTTGCGCCATGCTCCATGGTTGAGCCGGTGATGAATTCAAGTCTGTTCGTGCCAGCACCAGATTGTATGCATCGCAACGTTACACGTGGATCGGTTCGAGACTATTCGAACTGCTCGATCACTCACCGAGAAGGCCGTATGTGCTTGTGAAACAATAACATAGCTTTTTCGCTCTGGCTGGCACCCGCATTGCCCTCGAATAGCACATCCTCCTCCGCCGAGTTCGCATGCAGGACGTCGTGGCGCTCGTCCTCCTTTCCATCCCTGGTTCCCTCGCGACGCTTCCTCCGGTGGCGGCCGACACCGTGCAAGCGCCCCCTGTGCCCGTCGTCGCCCCTGTACCGATCCCCGCCGCGCTCCTGCCCGCGGGAGTCGGACTGAGCGGAGCGCCGCTGGCGCTCCAGGACACGACGAAAAGGAAACGGACCACCGCGGTGGAATACAGCAGCTTCTACAACACCCGCCTGAAGATTCACCAGGTGCTCAGTTGGACCATGCTCCCCCTCTTCGCCCTGCAGTACGCCAGCGGCAACCAGATCCTCGAGTACGGCGACGCCGCGCCCGACTGGGCGAAGGACATACACGGTCCCACCGCCGGCGCGCTCGCGGGTGTCTTTGCCGTCAATACCATCACGGGGGCGTGGAACCTCTGGGACAGCCGGAAGGATCCCGCCGGCCGGACCCGGCGCTACATCCACTCCGCGCTGATGTTCATTGCCGACGCCGGCTTCGTGTACACCGGATCGCTCGCCGACCAGGCGGAATCCGACCCGGAGGCGAGGGAGCAGCACCAGAGCGTGGCCATCGCCTCGATGGGCGTGGCCACCGCCAGCTGGCTGATGATGCTCATCTGGAAGGACTGATCCATGACGATCGTTGAATCCCTGGCGCACTTCGCGGAGCCGTGGGCCACCGCGTACGACAACTCCAAGCTCTTGATGAACGGCGTGATGTTCGGCCACGTGGGCGGCTTCCTGATCGCGGGCGGCCTGGCGATCGCGGCGGACCGCGCGGTGATCCGTGCCACGAACGCGGGCGCGGACGCGCGGCGCGTCCACCTGTCGGAGTTTCACGCCGTCCACGCCCCCGTCCTGATCGGATTGGCCGTCACCTTCGCGACCGGCCTCCTGCTCTTCCTGGCCGATGTCGAGACCTTTGCCACCGCGCCGGTCTTCTGGATCAAGATGGGCTTCCTGGCGCTCTTGCTCGCGAACGGTGCCGGGCTCCGCAGGGCGGCGCGTCGGCTGGATACCGGCGAGGCGCCCGACCGGGACTGGCAGGCCCTGCGCCGCTCCGCGGCGGCGAGCACCCTGCTCTGGCTGGTGGCGGTGCTGACCGGCGTCATGCTGGTGAACCTGTGAGCGGGCACGACTGCGGAGGTTGCGAGCTGGAGGGTCGACGGGACTTTCTCCGCGCGGCGGCCTCGCTCCTCGCCACCTTCGTGGCCCTCGGCGCCGCACCGGCCGTGGCCGAGGCGATGACCGTCCGCACCGGGAGCGCACTCGGCGTGCGGGGGACGGACGTGACCTATCCCATTCCCGCCGCCGACGGCGCCACGATCGACAAGACCGAGCAGGTGATCCTGGTGCGGTTCCAGGGGGTGGTCTACGCGTTCAACCTCTCCTGTCCGCACCAGAACACGGCGCTGAAGTGGCTCGCGGCGGACCAGCGCTTCCAGTGTCCCAAGCACAAGTCCAAGTACCAGCCCGACGGCACGTTCATCTCGGGCCGCGCGACGCGGGGCATGGATCGCCTGGCCATCCGGCGGGACGGCGAGACGGTCGTCGTGAACGTGGATGTGATGTTCGAGCAGGACAAGGATGCCGCGGGATGGACCGCGGCCAGGGTCACCCTCGAGTGAGGAAGTGGAGGCGGCATGTGTGACGGATCATGCGGCGGGCGCCGGCTTACGCGGCGCACCTTTCTGGCAGAGACCACCATGGCGGCGGTAGCGGCGGCACTCACGTCGGCGTGCGGGGACGGCGTCTTCGGCGGCGCCCTCGGGCCTGGCCAGACGGTGGCGCTCGCCATCAACGTGAATGACTTTGCGGCGCTGACGCCGGTCGGGGGCATCGCCCGGGTGGACGGCAACTCCGGCCCGCCGGTGGCGGTGTACCACAGCGGGGTCGATACCTACCGCGCCTACTCGATGACCTGTCCGCACGCCGGTACCACGGTGAACATCCAGGGCGGTGGCTTCCGGTGTCCCAACCACGGCGCCACCTTCGCGGCGACGGGGGTCTGGACCGGCGGCCAGAAGACCAGCAACCTGTTCGAGCTGACCACGGTGTACGATCCCGGCACCGGCCTCCTCGACATCAGCGGCACCACGCCCGGCGGGGGCGGGGGCGACGACGACGACGGGGAGGACGACGATTAGGTCGCCCGCTAGAATTGCGCCTGCACCCGCATGGTGATCAGCCGCCCGATGGCGGGCGCACCGACGTACTCCTGGTGCACCTCGTCGAAGAGGTTGGAGGCGGTGATCGCCAGCGAAATGTCGCGCTGCATCGGGAGTTGCATCGTGGCGCCGAGATTCATGACCGCGTAGCCCGGGATGGTGCCCTCGAAGACGCCGGACTTCACCGGGTATGTCTCGACCGCCACCCCCTGTGCCCAGACCCCCCACCAGCTCGTCGGCGGCCTGTAGCTCACCGCCAGGGCGCCCTTGTTCTTCGGCGCGCTCAGGACCGCCATGTCCGACCCGCCCGCGCTCCCGATCGAGTCCCGGTTGACCCACGAATAGTTGCCGCTGATCGTCAGTCCGTCGGTGAGCAGGTAGCTCACCTCGAGGTCCACGCCCACGCGGGAGAACGACCCGCCCTGGTGCCGAAGGTTTAGGAGCGCGGTGGGATCGGCCGCGTTGGCCGGGGTGACGACGCCGAGCGGAATCTGGGTCATCCCCTGCGCCAACTGCAGGGCCAGGTCGGCATCTCCGCCGAGGTACGGTGTCAGGTAGGCGGCGAGGCTGGCCTCGTCGAGGAAGACGTTGGGTGTCCCGATGACGGAAGCGCCGAAGAAATTCTTCGTGTAGGAGTAGGCCACGTCGGCCCCCACATTCCAGCGGGACCCCAACGCCGCCTTGTACCCGAACTCGATGGCGTCGGTCGTCTCCCGCGTTTCCGTCGGGTAATCGGTGATGGAGGCCGGATCGACCGGTGCCGGATTGAAGTCCTCTGCTTGGAGATCGAGCGACCGCAGCACCGACCCAACCTCGGCGGCAGTCGGGGCGGGGATGCCCCTGAGGTCCACCGTTCCGCCAGTCTGCTGGTAAAGTATGTCGACAGCGTCATCCCAGTAGGCGGCGGCGTCGATCGGCTGGAATGCGGCGGGGTCCGCCGCGAACGGCGAGCGCATGCAGAGGCCGCCGCAATCGCGGTTGAACTGGTAGCCGCCAGGGGGGATGCCGCTGATCTGGATCGCGTAGGGAAGCCCACCGAGGTCGTCCGCCACCTGGATGTCGGCAAAGAAGTCCGGCGGTGTTGGGGTCGTGTACCCCCGGCCGTAGGTGAGGCGGAGGGCCTGGGTCGGGGTGGGCTGGTAGACGAGGCCGAGTCGGGGCGCGATCCCCACGGTGCCGATCCGGTCATGGTAGTCGGCGCGAAGCGCGGCGCTGAGGGTGATCTGCTCCTTCAAGACGATGTCGCCGAGGACGAAGGCGCCCACCTCGGCCACCTGGTCGTCGTCCTCGTTCCGGCCGTTGATGGTGCCGTCGGTCCGGGGATTGGTGTAGCGGAAGTCGGCGCCGTACTGGAGGGAGCCGCCCTGCTTCAGCGAAGTACCGGACTTGAGCTGGGCCACCAGCATCGATGAGTAGTCGACCAGCCGATTGCCGTACCAGAGGGAGTAGGAGTCCCCCGCATCGTTCCAGGTATAGGACAAGCGGCCGCTCAAGGCGTTGCGGGTGAACTGCGCCTGCGCGTTGCTGAAGCTCCAGTCCCGGAGCTGGATCGGCCCGAGCGTCGGCTCGAGATCGACCGCGCTGGTGGCGTGGGCGTACCCGATCCCGGTTTGGATGGCGGTCCCGGCCTCCGGGCGCCACTCGAGCAACCCGCCGACCGACCAGCGTTCGAGCGTCGGAACCCGCGTGTCGATCAGGACCGTGTCGGGGTCCGGGGGCGGAGGGGTGGTGTCGGCGAGCGCCTCCGCACGATACGTGGCGCCGGTGGTGTCGGGGTACATCCAGTCGGTGCCGGTGAGGTAGTCACCCGTCACCTTGTACCCGAACGTCGAGCCCACCACCCCGGCCTGCCTTAGCTCCGCCTGCACGAGGTCCCGTCCCCCCGCACCGACGCTCACCGTCGTGCCTGGTGCGTCGAACGGGGAGCGGGTGATGATCTGCGCCACGCCCCGCTCGGTGTTCGGGCCGTAGATGGCACCGGCCGGTCCGCGCACCACCTCGATGCGCTCCACGTCCGCCGATCCGCTGGGGACCAGGTACGGGATGTTGAAGCCGATGGACGGGATCGTCTGGTCTCGGCCGTCCACGAGGGTCAGGAACGATCCGGTGCTCGCGCCGCGAGAGCCGCGCGCCGTATAGGTCCGCTGGGCCAGCCCCTTGCTGGCCACGTCCATGCCAGTGACACCCGTGAGATAGTCGATCGGCGTGGCGGTGATCTGCTGCTCCACCTGTTCGTGGGTGACGATGGAGGTGGAGGCGGGAGCCTCGAGGACGATCTGGGGCTCGCGCGAGGCGGTGACGATGATCTCGGAGGCGGGTACCGGGCGGTCGTTGAGCACCAGGTGAAGGGCCACCACCTGGCTGTCGGCCACCGTGGTGCTCACCGGGCCGGACGGCGCGTAACCCATGCGCGCCGCGGTCACCACCCAGCTTCCAGTGGGAACCGGCGCGAGCCGGAAATGCCCGCGACTGTCGGTGAGGGTGGATGCGCCGGCGCGGCCATTGGGTGCCGCCGCCTTGACCAGCGCGCTGGCAATGGGGGCGCCGGTGGTGGAATCCACGACTGTCCCGGTGATGGTGCCCTGGGCGGCAAGCGGTGCAACAGACAACCATCCGGCGGCGAGCAGGAGGTGTGTGAGTCGGGTCGCTGGTCCCGGCATGCCGGCTCCTCGTCGAGGTGCACTGGGGGGGATCCAGCACCCACCATATGCACCGCGCGTCAGGAGATCGTCAAGCGGTTTCCTGGCCCCCGCTTACCCGCACGCTCAGGGCGTGGCCAGCAGGTCGAGCCGCCGCACCCGTCCGCCGGGCCCCACCAGCCACCCTCGCCCCCCCTTGCCCATGCCGACGCTCCAGTAGCTCAGCGTGTCGACCTTGGTCCACGTGCGCGCGTCGTCCCAGGACACCGCCGCGCCCTTGGGTCCGACCGCCACGAGGATCGGCGGCCCGCCGCCCGTCGCGTAGGCGGCGCCGTACACCGCGCCGGTGAAGGGGGGGCTGGTGCCGGGGTACCAGGTGACGCCGCCGTCCTCGGTCACGGCCACGTTCAGCAGGACGGTGTCCGGCTTCGCGATGTTGCCGCCCATGGCCACGCCGCGCCGGTCGTCACGGAACGCGACCGTGGCGATGCCCGACGACGCGTCGGTGACGATGGGTGTGTCCGCGCCGCGCCAGTTCCGCCCCTCGTCGGTGGTGCGAAATACGCGCGCATTCCCCGTGGCGGCCGCGCCGGTGCCGAACCAGGCGAGCTTGTCCCCTCGAGTGACAAGGCAGGTCCCGCTGGCCGCGAAGGAACCCTCCCCCGCGCGGGACGGCGGGCTGGCGGCGTCGGAGAGGAGTCCCCAGTCCTTCCCGTTCCGCGTAAGCAGCATCGGGAAGATGCCGTCCACTCCGTCACTCAGCGCGATGCCGTGCTTGTCGTCCCAGAACGCCATGCAGTCGTAGAACGCCTTCGTGCTGCCGTTCCGGAACTGCTGCGTCCAGTTCTGCCCGCCGTCGGCGGAATACCAGATCTGCGAGGCGGGGCCGTTCCCGGCGCTCATGAGCCAGGCCCGCTGCGCGTCGAGCGCGTGGAGGTCGCGGAACTGGAGCGAGTCGGCCCCGGGCACCACGCCGGTGGTCCAGGTGGCGCCGCCGTCCTCCGTGCGGGCCCATGTGCCGCCGTGCCCGCTGACCCACACCACGTCGTTGCTGACCACGCTCACCGCCTGCAGGAGCTGGCGCGTGCCGACCGTCTGGGGCGTGAGCACCGGCAGCGGCATGCCCGCCGGGCTCGCCGATTCCGGGGTGGAGGGGGCGGAGGAGCAGGAGGCGACGATGCCGGACATCGCGGCAAGGGCGAACGGGAGGAGGCGCATGGAGGCTCCTGGGCGAGAGGTCACAACCGCCGGCCGGCGGCGGGCTCCGACGGGGCGGAGAAATCCGCCTCCACCGGGGGACGGAAGCAGAGGTCGAAGGCGAGGAAGAGCACCTTGGAAAACGGCAGGAAGAGGAGCGGGGCGAGCAGCATCATGATCACCCCGCCGATCATGATGGCGGTCCAGGGGGGCGTCGGCCAGGTGGCGACCACGACGGCAACCCCCGTGGCCGCGAACAGCAGCTCCGACGCGACAATGTTGAACATGTAGGAGCCTACCCAGTAGCCGTCCTCGCCGCGTTCGAAGCGCAGTCCGCACTTCGGGCAGCTCGGCGCGAGGCGGAACCAGGAGAGGAACACGGGCCCGCCGCCGCAGGCGGGGCAGCGAAGCCGAAGCGCACGCAGGAACAATTGCGCGCCTCTCACGCCCCGCCGTCCCGCACCACCATGATCGGCGCGTCCTCCGGCAGCCAGACGCCGGGGAAGGCCCGGACGTCGGCGGTGAAGATCGTCCGGGGCTGGCCTTCCGCCACCCGCTGCAGGCCGTCGTGCCCGAACTGCAGGTAGAACAGCGTCGGCCCCGCGTTTCGCGCATGCTCGATCACGAAATCCGCGAAGCTCTTCGGCCAGTAACCGGCCGGGCGCTCTCGCCGCTCGAGCCCCCTCCGATGCACCTCCAGGGCGCGGATGACCCGGTCCCGGCCGTAGCCCAGCGCGCGGTACCGCGCGCGCAGGCGCGCCTCGTCCTCGCTCGCGACCGCCTGCCGCGCCGTGACCAGGTCGCAGGAACAGCCGCCGTGCAGCACCCGCGCGATGGTCGTCGCGTCCGGATGAAGCGCGCGCAGCTCGGCCTGCTCGACCGGCGGCAGCAGGTCTGCCGCGAGGCCGGGAGGGAGCATCGAGCGCACTTCACTCAGGGTGAGCGGGCTCGCGAGGTACAGGAAGAAGCACATGGGGTGTCACTGGAAGAGAGAGTGCGCGCACCGTGTGGCGCGGGTGTCAGGCCGACGGTCCGGGATCCCGCCGCTGTCGTTCGGCTCTCCCCTGGAGGATGAGGGTGGCGGCCTCGCCGGCGGGTCCGCCGCGCCTGACCATCTGCTCGAGCTTGTCGGGCGCCTCGTCCCGAAGCCGGGCCGCCAGCATGACGATCATCTGGCCGCGCGCCGCCTCGTCACGGAGCGCGAGGATTTCCTTGCGTGTCCGCCACCCGAGGATTCCAATCGCCACCAGGCAGCAGACGAAGAGCGCCAGGCCGGCCCAGGTGAATTCGGGCGGCAGCCAGTCCTTGAATCCGGCGATGGCCATCGCCAGCGACAGGGCGGCGGCAGTCGCGGTGAGCCAGACCAGCCCGCGGTTCCGGGTACGGGTGGACACGCGCCTCCTAGACCGGAAGGTCCTCGCGCACCAGCACGAGAATGGCCGCGAGGGGAACGACCAGGTACTTCCGCTCCTCGAAGCTGACCTCCACCGCCGCCTTGCGGAAGAAGATCGCCGTGTCGCCCACCTTGGCCTGCATGGGCCGGTGACGCACGCCGTCCCGGCGCGAGGCCTTCCACGGCTCCTCGTCGAGGGCGCTGAAGTCCGGCATCGGCTCGCCCGGTCCGGTCGCGACGATCAACCCCGCCTGCACCTGCTGTCCCTCGAGGGCGGAGGCCGGGAGGTAGAGGCCGACGCGCGTGCGATCCTCCCCGTCCTCCGGCGTGATGAGCACCCGGTCACCCACGACCAGCAGTTGCTTCTTCGGGAATTCCATCGCCGCTCCGCTGCCTACGCCTGGTGGATCGTCACGAGTTCGGTGACCCGGAGCCGCCTGGTCATCCGTGGCAGGCGCAGCTCCACTTCGTCGCCGACCTTCCGGTCCACGAGCGCCCGCCCGAGCGGCGAGGCGAACGACACATGGCCGTCCTCGAGGTCCATCATCTCGGCGAGCACCAGGACGTAGGTGTCGGTTTCCTTGCTGTCGAGGTCGAGCACGGTGACCCGCGAGCCGAGCCCCACGCGGTCGGTCGGTGTCTCGGTGTTGGCGAGCTGGGTCAGCTGGTTCAGCCGGTGATGGAGCTGGCCGAGCCGCGCCTGGACGAATTGCTGCCGCTCCAGCGCGGCCTTGTACTCGGAATTCTCGCGCAGGTCGCCCATCTCCACCGCCTGGGCGATGGCCTGGGGCAGGGTGATCGTGAGTTCCCGGGTCAGGGCTTCGATTTCCCCGCCGAGTTTTTCGCGCATTTCGCTGATCATGGGCGGTTCCGGCAAAAAAAAGGACGTGCCCGAGAGATGAACTCACTCTCCGGGCACATGCGGGTTTCACTGACGAAAGATGGGATACTCCGGCCGATTTGGACAGGTGCCGTTCTAATCCCTTCTCTCGTAAAGAGTTACATTGGTCGCCCTTCCTTCATCGCCGCCAGTTCCGTGAGCAGTGCCAGCGTCTTGTCGACCTCGGCCGGCGAGTTGTAGATGTGGCAGGCGTGGCGGACGCCGATGGTGTCTCCCATGCTGCGGACCCGCACCTGCCCGCGTTGCCAGAGGAAATCCTGGATCAGCCCGCCGGTCTTCCCCTGGAGCCCGTACACGGTGGTGGCACAGGTCAGCTCGGGATGCGTGGGGGAGACGATGGTGGCGCCGGGCACCTTGGCGAGCCCCGTCCGCAATCGGTCCGCCAACGCGAAATCCCGCTGCTGGATTCGCGCCGACCCGATCTGGTTGTGGAACTCCACCGCCACGCCGAGCCCGATGAGCAGGCTCAGGTTGCCGGTCCCGTACTGCATCAGGCGGTACATCGGGTCGGCCTGGTCGTCCCACGCGCTGGAGGCGAGGGTGGTCCAGACCTCCTGCTGTCGCTCGGGCCGGATGTAGAGGAGTCCCGTGCCGACGGGGGCGAGCATCCACTTGTGCGGCGAGGCGTAGAAGGCGTCGCAGCCCATGGCCTGCACGTCGATGGCCACGTGTCCGAGGGACTGGGCGCCGTCCACGACGCTCCAGATGCCGCGTTCGCGGGCCAGCGCGCAGAGCTGGACGACCGGGTACCGGATGGCGCGCGAACTGGAGATGTGGGGAATGGCCCAGACGCGCGTGCGCGGCGTCGTGGCGTCGAGGAAGAGCTGGATCAGCTGCTCGGGGGACGCGGGGGGGTCGGGGACGATCACCTCGCGGACGACGATGCCGTCACGCTTGGCGCGGAGATCGAATCCCTTCCGGCCGCCCGGGTGCGCCTGGTTGGTCACCACGACTTCGTCGCCCGGCTTCAGGTCCAGCCCGTTCGCGATGAAGTTCATCCCGAAGGTGGCGTTCTGGGTCAGCGCGATGTCGCGTCCGGTGCAATTCACGGTGGTGGCCAGCTTGTCGCGGGTCGGCATCTCGGGGTAGTAGCCGGTGAAGAAGTTCTCGTGGTCCGGCTTGTAGTCCCAGTCGGCGATGTCGCGGTCGATGTGCTGGATGCTCGCGATGACCGCGTCCTGGACCGCGCGCGGACTCGAGCCGAGCGTCGCGGTGTTGAAGAACGCCTGGTCCGCCGGGATGGTGAACTGGGTGCGGAGCGCGCGCCAGTACGTCTCGTCGTCGAGCGCGCCGATGCCGGACGGCATCAGCGCCCGGGTGCCGTCGGAAGGCGCCTCCCCGAATCTCGGAAAGGCGATCGAGGCGGCGAGGGGGGCCGAGAGCAGTCCGAGAAAGGTGCGGCGAGTCGTCACGGGTCACCGGATGTGTAAGGTTGCACCACAATCGGGCCTCCACACCGTCTCCGCAAGACCCCTCTGCCGCCCGGACGCCGCCGGGCTTACTCTCCAACCCCATGCGTTACTCCCTTCTCTTCATCCTGGCCGCGCTGCCCGCCCGGCTCGACGCCCAGGCGGCGGTGGCCAACGCCGACTCCCAGGTTGTCGCGCCCGACGCCCTTGCCGAGCAGCTCCTGGTGGACGTACAGTCGCTGGACAGCACCATTCGGGTGGACGCCCGGTACGCCGGGCCGGACAACTTCACCGGCGCTCCTCTCCCCGGCTACTACGCGAACCGGGCGCTGCTCCGCCGGGAGGCGGCGGCAGCGCTCGCAAGGGTGCAGCGCCGGCTGGCGGCCGAGGGGTTTGGGCTCAAGGTCTGGGACGGCTACCGTCCGGTGCGTGCGACGCAGGCGATGGTGGCCTGGACGGAGCGCACCAGCCAGACCTGGCTGCTGGACTCGGGGTACATCGCCCGGCGGAGTCGGCACAACCAGGGCGTCGCGGTCGACCTGACCCTGGTGGACCTCCACTCGGGCGTCGAGGTGCCGATGGGCACCCCCTTCGACACCTTCGGCGACGCCGCCCACACCGGCAACGCCACGGGCGCGGTGAAACAGTCGAGGGATCATCTCGTAGAGATGATGGCTTCCGAAGGATTCACGAACTACACGATGGAGTGGTGGCACTTCTGGTACGTCGTCGAGGGGCCGGTGCCCTTCGACCTCGCCATCCGCCCCGCTTCGCCCACACCCCGCTGACGGATTCCTCCATGACCCGTGCCGCCCGCAGTGCGCTTGCCCTCTTCTCGTTCGCTGGTCTTGCGAGCGGCCTCGCCGCGCAGGTCGGGTCGCCGGCCGGACCCGTCCCCGTCGAATACCTCTCGGCGCGCCGGGCCGACCTTCTCAAGCGGATGGGGAACGGGATCGCGATCATCCGGTCGTCCGAGCAGCGGAGCATCGAGGGGGACTACCCCCAGGACAGCGACTACCGCGAGAACAACGACTTCTTTTACCTGACCGGGCTCGAGACGCCGTCGAGCTGGCTGGTGCTCGTGGCTCGCGACACCCTCGCGCCGCAGGTGTACCTCTACCTGCCGGCCCGTGACACCATGGCCGAGCGCTGGACCGGGGCCAGGCTGGGCCCCGGCCCGGAGGCGTCGGCCCTGACCGGGATCGAGGAGACCCGCCCCGCCGACCAGGCGCAGAAGCAGATCCGGGGCATGGTGCGCTCCAGCACGGTGCGCGGCGGCAAGCTCTACCTGCTCCTCGGCAAGGAGGCCGTGAGCGACACCTTCTTCCAGCAGCTGGCGCTCGGCAGCGGGGCCGGGGTGACCGACCTTCGCCCGTCGCTGGCCGCGATGCGGCTGGTCAAGGACGCGGACGAAATGCGCCGCCTGCGAATGGCCGCGGAGATCAGCGCCAAGGGGCACCTCGCCGCGATGCGCGCCGCCCATCCGGGGGCGTGGGAATACGAGCTGGAGGGGGCCGCCGAGGGCACCTTCCGGAGCCTCGGGGCGGAACGGGTCGGCTATCCCAGCATCGTGGGCACCGGGGTCAACGCGACGACGCTGCACTATGACAAGAGCCGAAGCCAGCTGCAGGCGGGGGAGCTCGTCGTGATGGACATGGGGGCGGAGTACGGATTCTACTCCGCGGACGTGACGCGAACGATCCCGGCCAGCGGGAAGTTCTCACCGCGCCAGTTGAGCATCTACAACCTGGTGCTCGCCACGCAGCAGGCCGCGCTTGATTCGGTCCGGCCCGGCATCACCCTCGGCCGGCTCGGCCAAATCTCCCGCGACTACATGAAGGCCCACTCAGGCGACCTCTGCGCTCCCGGCACCTGCGACCAGTACTACATCCACGGGCTCAGCCACTGGATCGGCATGGACGTGCACGACGTCGGCAACTATGCCACGCCGCTGGCCCCGAACATGGTCTTCACGGTGGAGCCGGGCATCTACATTCCCGCCGAGAAGCTCGGCGTCCGCATCGAGGACGACGTGGTCGTGACACCGACCGGGTACGAACTCCTCTCCGGCGGAGCTCCACGCACTGCGGCGGACATCGAGAAGGTGATGAAGAAGAAGTAGCGCCCGCGGTTCTATTTTCTCCTGCGCCACGCCTCGAGGTTCCGCTCGATTTGCCGCACGTGGATCTCGAGGTGCTCGGCGTAGAGCCTGAGCCAGTCCTCCGCCCCGTAGCTCCCCGATTCGGTGTGCCGGCCACGGCGGCTCCACTGCTCGGCGGTCGTCCGCCGGAGGAGGGGCACGGTGTTGGCGCGGACCGCCGCGACCGTCGCCAGGGCGGGAGCGATGGGGTGGGCGTGGTAGTCCATCGTGGCGGCCCAGCGGTCCTGGTCGTAGCCCACGATGGTCGGGTCCGTCTCGCCGAGCAGGTACCGGATCCGCATGTGGCTGTTGGTCTCGCTGTCGGCGCAGTGGATGATGACCTCGTGGGCCGACCACTTGCCTGGCGCGGGGCGCCACTGGAGGGCTTCCGGTGGCACCGAGGCGAGGGCCTTCGCGAGGAGTTCGGGGCCTTCGGCGTAGCGGCGGATGCAGTCTTCTCGTTCGGCGGGTGTCACGGATCGCTCCTTGCCCGGTGATGGAGTGGCGGCGACGGGGTCACGGCTGAAAGAATATGCCTGCAGGCTGGCATGGGCGACCTCCCGGGCCGGGATTCGGGGGCCTGATTCATTGACGCGGGGGCTTCTGGACGGTAAAATGCGGGCTGCTTGGCCGCTCTTCTCCCGCATTTATCGCTGAACAGGACGAACGGAATGGCCCTCAGGCTCCCCTCCCTCCGGCGTGTCGTCCGGTGGGTGCCCGCGTTGTGCTTCACCCTGGCCGTGCTCGCCATAGCCGGGTGCGCGCCGGACGGGTATCCGCAGACCACGCTGGCCCCCAAGGCGGACTTCGCGGAACTGCTCGACCAGGTGTTCCGCCGGTCTTTCCAGCTGGCCACCATCGTCTTCTTCCTGGTGGAAGGGGTGCTCATCTGGGCGCTCTTCCGCTACCGCGGCAAGCCGGGGGACGCCGAGCCGGCGCAGACCCACGGTAACGCGATGCTCGAGGTGGTCTGGACCGTCATCCCGGCCGTCATTCTCGTGTTCATCGCCATCCCCACCATCCAGACGATCTTCAAGACGGCCGAGGTGCCGACCGATAATCCCCTCGTGATCGAGGTGACCGGGCACCAATGGTGGTGGGAATTCCGGTACCCCGAGTACAACCTCGTCACGGCGGGAGACATGCACGTGCCCACCGGCAGGACGGTGGACCTTCGCATGACCACCGGCGACGTGGTGCACAGCTTCTGGACCCCGCAGCTCGCCGGCAAGCGGGACGTCTTCCCCGGCCGGGACAACCGGCTCTGGTTCAGGACCGAGACGGCAGGGGTCTATCCGGGACAGTGCGCCGAGTTCTGCGGCACGCAGCACGCCCGGATGGCGTTCCAGGTGGTGGCGCAGGACTCCGCAGGCTTCGTGGCCTGGCGGGAGGGGCTCGCGGCGGTGAGCGCGCCGGTGGCTGCGCCGGCGCCCGCCGACTCGGCGGCCGCCCCGGCGGTGGACCCGCTCGTGGCGCAGGGCCAGCAGCTCTTCGCCGCGAAGGCGTGCGTGGGGTGCCACGCCGTCACCGCGGTGGGGGCCCCGACGATGGTCGGGCCCAACCTGGCCGGGGTGGGCAGCCGCACCACCATCGCCTCCGGGTGGCTGCCCAACACCGACGAGAACCTGACGCGGTGGCTGAAGAACCCCCAGGCGGTGAAGGTGGGGGTGCTCATGCCGAACCTCGGGCTCACCGATGAAGAAACCACCGCGCTGGTAGCGTACCTCCGGTCGCTCAGCGTCGTGCCTGCGCCGGGGGCGGTCGCCATGACCGCCGCCGGCAACTGACGAGAGGGTAGCCGATGTCCACGATTGCGATGGGGCACGCCGGGGCAGAGGCGGCTCCCGCCGAGAAGAAGGGGCTCTGGAGCTGGATCACGACCGTCGACCACAAGCGGATCGGGATCCTCTACGGCGTCACCGCCTTCCTCTTCTTCCTCCTCGGCGGGCTCGAGGCGCTGCTGATCCGCTGCCAGCTCGGGGCGCCGGACAAGACCTTCCTCTCGCCCGAGGCGTACAACCAGCTGTTCACGATGCACGGCACGACGATGATCTTCCTCGCGGTCATGCCGCTCTCGGCCGATGTTCTTCAACTTCTTCATCCCGCTGCTGATCGGCGCGCGGGACGTCGCCTTCCCGCGGCTCAACGCCTTCAGCTACTGGGTGTTCCTGTTCGGCGGGCTGTTCCTCAACTCCAGCTTCCTGTTCAACGCCGCGCCGGACATCGGCTGGTTCGGCTACGCCAACCTCACCTCGCAAGCAGTACTCGCCCGGGCCTGAACATCGACTTCTGGATCATCGGCCTGCAGATCCTGGGCATCGCCTCGCTGGCCGCGGCGGTCAACTTCTTCGTGACGATCATCAACCTGCGCGCGCCCGGCATGAAGCTGATGCGCATGCCGATGTTCGTCTGGATGAGCTTCGATCACCCAGGTCCTGCTGCTGCTGGCCTTCCCGGTCATCACGGTCGCGCTGATCCTGCTCATGTTCGACCGGTTCTTCGGCACCCACTTCTTCGTCCCGTCCGGCGGCGGCGACCCGCTCCTCTGGCAGCACCTCTTCTGGCTGTTCGGCCATCCCGAGGTGTACATCCTGATCCTGCCGGCCTTCGGCATCGTCTCCGAGATCCTGCCGGTGTTCTCGCGGAAGCCGCTCTTCGGCTACGCCGCCATGGTCTTCTCGGGCGTGCTTCATCGCCTTCCTCGGCTTCGGCGTGTGGAGCCACCACATGTTCTCCACCGGCATGGGCCCGATCGCGGACACGGTCTTCTCGCTCGGCACGATGCTGATCGCCATCCCGACCGGCGTGAAGATCTTCAACTGGATCGGCACCATCTGGGGCGGGTCGCATCCAGCTACAAGACGCCGATGTACTTCGCGCTCGGCTTCATCGCGATGTTCATCATCGGCGGCCTCTCCGGCGTCATGCACGCCTCGCCGCCGGCCGACCTGCAGCAGACCGACACGCTACTTCATCGTGGCGCACTTCCACTACGTGCTCTTCGGCGGCAGCATCTTCGCGCTGACGGCCGGCGCCTACTACTGGTTCCCCAAGATGACCGGCCGGATGCTGAGCGAGACGCTCGGCAAGGTGCACTTCTGGCTGATGTTCCTCGGCTTCAACCTGACGTTCTTCCCGATGCACATCCTCGGCCTGAACGGGATGCCGCGCCGGGTGTACACCTACTCCGCCGGGCATGGGCTTCGAGTTCTGGAACGCCGTCGAGACGGCCGGCTCCCTGATCCTCGGCTTCTCGTTCCTCATCTTCATCTGGAACATCCTGAAGTCGCTCAGGAGCGGCGAGGTGGCTCCGGCGGACCCCTGGCACGGCGCCACGCTGGAATGGTCCATCCCGTCGCCGCCGCAGGAGTGGAATTTCGCGGTGGAGCCGACGGTGGACGGCCGGGATCCTCTCTGGGAGCTCCGGCGCGCGCGCGGCGGCACCCTGCCGGAGCCGGCCCGCGTGAGCGGCAAGGGCATCCACCTTCCCAGCCCCTCCTACTGGCCGATCGTGACCGCCTTCGGGACCGCCCTGACGCTGGTCGGCTTCCTGATGCACGTCACGCTCTGGGTCATCCTGCTGGGCGTCGCGATCACCATGCTCGGCATCTTCTCGTGGGCGTTTGAGCCCGCGGACCACTAGACCACTCACGACTGAGACGGACGGTCCCTTGGCGCACGACACCGCACACGCGCTGCATCCCCCGACGGCCACCGGGCTCGACACCCGGAAGCTGGCCATCTGGACCTTTATCGGGTCGGAATGCCTCTTCTTCGCGACGCTGATCTCGAACTACCTCGTCTACAAGGGCAAGAGCCTCGTCGGGCCGCTCCCGCACGAGACCTCGCAGTGCATGCTGCACGGCCAGATGACCACCTGCGAGCCGATCTTCGAGATCCCGCTGGTCACCTTCGGCACCGCGGTGCTCCTCTTCAGCTCCTTCTTCGTGGTGCTCGCCCTCAACGGCGCCCAGCAGGGGAACCGCAAGAAGCTGATCGGCTGGCTCTCGGCCACCGTCGTCTGCGGTCTCTTCTTCATCGGCATGCAGGTGTACGAGTTCTACCCACTTCTACCACAAGGGGCTCGGCTACACTACGAACCTCTTCGGGTCGTCCTTCTACACCCTGACGGGCTTCCACGGCACCCACGTCACGCTCGGCGTCATCTGGCTCGCGACGATGCTCGTCCTCGCCATCCGGGGCAAGGTGCCGCCGGAAAAGTCGCTCAACCTCGAGATCGCCGCGCTCTACTGGCACTTCGTGGACGTCGTCTGGATCGTGATCTTCCCCGTCGTCTACCTGATGAGGTGATCGGCATGGACGCCCAAGTCGCCACGCACGAACACGCCCATCCGGGGCCCGCGCTGTACCTGCGGGTCGCCGTCATCCTCTTCGTGATGACCGCGCTCGAGGTGCTGGCGTTCGAGGTCTCCCACCGGCCCGGCATGCCGCTCCACGAGCTCGTGCAGCCCCTGCTCAACTGGATCCTCATCATCCTCTCGGCCGCCAAGTTCGCGCTCGTCGCCATGTTCTACATGCACCTGAAGCAGGACAGCAAGATCTTCAGCGGGTTGTTCGTCTTCCCGCTCATCATCGCCGCCGTCCTCATCGTGGCGCTGCTGCTGCTCTTCTCGTACCTGCGCCTGCTCCACCCGGCGGCCTGACCCGCCGGCTCCGCGCAGGCCCCGCGGCCCCGCTTCGGCGGGGCCGCTTCGTCATCCGCCCCAGAGGCCTCATGCGCGCACTGCTCGCGTCACTCCTGCTCCTCCTCGCCGGCGTGCCCGCCCAGGCACAGGGAAGCAACCCACCAAACTTCGACGTGCTGGCCGCCGAGGCGACGACCTGGCTGCAGGAGTACCTCCGCATCCGCACCGTCAACCCGCCCGGAAACGAAACAGAGGGCGCGAAGTTCCTGCAGGCGGTCCTCGCGCGGGAGGGTATTGAGTCGGAGATCCTCGAGTCGGCGCCCGGTCGCGGAAACCTGGTGGCCCGACTCCCGGGAAGCGGCGCCCGGCGCCCATTGGTACTCCTGAGTCACATCGACGTCGTGCCGGCGGACTCGGCGCGGTGGCGCTATCCGCCCTTCAGCGGGGTGGTCGCGGAGGGCGCGGTCTGGGGGCGGGGGGCGCAGGACACCAAGGGGCTCGGTATCATCGAACTGGCCACGATGGTGGCGCTCAAGCGGCGCGGCGTGGCGCTCTCGCGTGATCTCATCCTGGTGGCCAATGCGGACGAGGAGAAGGGCTCCACGGGTTCAGTCTGGTTCACCGCCCACCACGCCGACCTGCTCCGGAACGCGGAGTTCCTGCTGAACGAAGGGGGCGAGAACCGGATGGGTGCGGACGGCCGGACCGAGTACTACGGCCTCGACGCCACCGAGAAGGTGCCGTACTGGGTGCGTCTCACGGTTCGGGGCCAGCCCGGCCACGGCAGCCAGCCCACCCAGGGCAACGCCGCGCTCCGGCTCTCTCGTGTCCTGGGGCGCATCGCCGACTGGGAGACGCCGCTGGTGCTGACCCCACCCGCCGAGGCGTACCTCAAGGCCCTGGCCACGCGGGAGGCGAATCCGACCTATCGCGCCTGGCTCGCGGACCCGGCCGCGGCGCTCAGGGACTCGGCGGCGGTCGCGTGGCTCACCGCTGACCGCTACCAGAACGCCATCCTCCGGAACACGGTGACCATCACGGTCCTCAGCGGATCCACCAACACCAACGTGATTCCGGCCGAGGCCTCCGCCGAGCTCGACGTGCGCCTGCTGCCGGGGCAGCGCCCGGAGGATTTCCTCGCGCAACTCCGAGCCGTCATCCGCGACACCACGGTCGAGATCACGCCTCTGTCCAAGCTGCGCGCGGCGCGGGCGTCCCCGGTCCAGGGACCCGTGCTCGACGCGCTTACCGACGCCGTGGCCGCCATGGACCCCGGGACCCTGATCCTGCCGAAGATGCTGACCGGCTACACCGACTCGTACGACTATCGCGCCCTCGGTATCGACGCCTACGGGATCGAGTCGTGGCGCACCACCGACGAGATCTCGGCCACCGTCCACGGCAACAACGAGCGGGTGCCCGTCCCGGAGGTTAGGTTCGGGGTGGAGTTCTACTATCGCATCGTGGAGCAGCTGGCCCGCTGAGCGGCCGGCGGCCGAACAACCCCGCCCGGAGGGTGACATGGCACGGCTCCTCTGGTACCTCGCCATCGCCGCCTTCATCGGCGCGCTGCTGATCGGGGCGTCGTACGTGGCGGCGTACTCGGCCGTCGGCACCATGCTGGGCGCCCCTCCGCCCAAGATGGGCAAGCGGTCGCAGGAACTGCTCTGGAAGGGCGACCCCGAGCTGCCTGGGCGTCCGCGCGTCTGGAAATTTACCTTCGGGCCGACGATGATCCCCGGGGCCAGGTCGGTCACGATCCGGATCGATCTGATGGGGAAAGTGGTGCAGGTGGACCCGAGCGACCTGCGTGGCCGGCTTGCGGGCTTTCACGACCGGGGTATCTAGCCCGGTTCCCCTAGCGCGAGCGCGATGGTGGTTTCGTATCCCGCCGCCTCAGCCGAGCCGAACAGCACGAGGCCTGCCTCCACGAGGCAGGCCTCTTCTGTTTCCTCGAACGCCGCGAGATCAAACGACTGCGCCGGGAGTGCCCTGTAGGCGGGGAACTCCGACTGGATGGGGCAGGCGTTCTGGAGCACCCGGCCGTCGGGCGATTCGAGCCCGAGGCCCATGAGCCGGCAGACGGTGGGCCGCCCTTCATACACCGCGCACGCCCCCTCCTCCAGGCATGGGCATGGTTCTGCACCGAGCGCGTTACAGAGTCGCGTCGAACCGCGCCTCGCCAAGGGCTCGGACGTCGTGCGGCGCTTCCCAGTCCGGTGCCAGCGCCCGCTGGCGCGCCGCCGCCGCGGTCGCCCGCGCCGTGACGGCTTCGCGCCGGGCCGCGGGCAATTCGTTGACGGTGTCACGCAGGAGGAGGACGTCGGCGACCGAAATATCGAATGGGCCGTGGCAACAGGCGGTGCAGCCGAGCCGGCAGGGGATGACGCCCGGCTGCCGATGCCGCGCAGTCGCGTGCCAGGCGTCCAGCGATTCGAGAAGGATGCGGTAGCGCCAGGCCTCGGGCGTCATGCGCCGCGTCGGGCGCCGAGTGCCAGGCAGAGCCAACCGAAAAGGAAGGCCACGCCGCCCAGCGGCGTGATGGCGCCGAGGGCGCGGTGCCCCGTCAGGGCCATGGCGTAGAGGCTCCCCGAAAAGAGCACCGTCCCCGCCACGAAGGACCACCCGGCCACTGTGGTGAGCCTGCCCGGCCAGCGGCCCGAAGCCCACGCAACCGCCAGGAGCGCGAGCGCGTGGTACATCTGGTAGCGGGCACCCGTCTCGAACACGGCCAGCATGCCGAGGTCGAGACGGGCGCGCAGCGCATGCGCACCGAAGGCACCGGCTGCCACCGCAATAAACGCCGAGAGGGCGCCCAGCCGGAAGAACCGCTGGTCCATGGCGCCGCCGCTATCGGGCGGCACGGGTGGACCGACCCCGGTCGATCCACCCGCCGACCGCGGCGAGCGTCAGGAGCATGGCGATGGCGCTGATGCCGATGGCGCGCACGCTCGGCGGGGGCGGGCCCAGGGTCGTGGCGATGTACGCCGCGGCCAGTACCGCCGCAAAGCCGACGGCCCAGCCGCGGCGCACGGGGTGATTCCGGCTGCCGCCGCGGAGATACAGCGCGAGGCCGAGCCCGAGGAGCGCCAGTTCGACGGTGAAGGTGAGGGGGATGCTGTTCCAGAGCCCGAAGCCGAACTTGGCGCTGTCGTTGCCGGCCAGCGGGAGGTCGGGTACGTGCACCACCAGGTCGAGGAACCAGTGCGACGCGACGGCGAGTGCCACGACCAGCGCCGCCCGGCCGTGCCCGCTGGTGTCCTTGGTGGGCCAGGTGTACCAGGCGATGGAGGCGGCAGCGGCCCAGAGGCCTGCTGCCAGCAGGCTGTGCGTGATCGGGTAGTAGACGAACTGCAGGGGCGTGGCGGCGGTCCAGCCTGGGTGGATCTGGACCCGCTCGAGGCCGAGCAGAATCGTGGCGCCCCAGGCGATGTCCACCAGTTGCACTGCGATGAAGAGGGTGCCGAGCGAGAGTTTCGGCTCGGCGCGCTTGAGCGCCAGCGCCATCCCGTAATGGCCGATGAACACGGGGTCAGCCCTTCGGCGTGTTGAGCGCCTCGGGCGAGACTGCCATGCCCATGGCGTGGTAGCCGTTGTCCACGTACACCACGCTGCCGGTGATGGCCGCGGCCATGGGGCTCGCGAGGAAGGCCGCGGCGTTCCCGACGTCGGTCGGTTCCATCTTGCGGGGCAGGGGGGAGTTCTTCGCGCAGTACTCGATCATCATGTCGATGAACCCGATGGCCGAGGCGGCGCGCGAGGCCCACGGGCCGGCGGAAATGGTGTTGATCCGGATGCCGAACCGCCGGCCCGCCTCATAGGAGAGGGTGCGGGTGTCGGCCTCGAGGGCGGCCTTGGCGGTGCTCATGCCGCCGCCGTACCCGGGGATGACCCGCTCGCCGGCCATGTAGGTGAGCGACAGGAACGAGCCGCCCTCCCGCATCAGCGGGCCGAAGTTCCGGACGAAGGAGACGTTGCTGTAGGCGCTCACGCTGATGGCGGTCAGGTATCCGTTGCGGGAGGTGTCGAGCAGCTCATTCTTGACCTCGGGCCCGTTGGCCAGCGAATGCACCACGATGTCGAGCGGCTTGTCGCCGAAGTCCTTCTTGAACTGCTCCACGACGCCCTGGATGGTGAAGTCGCCCTGGTCCTTGTAGCGCTTGTTCTCGCGGATGTCGGTGGGGACGTCGGCCATCGAGTCGTAGGCGGCGTCGAGCGGGTAGATCTTCTCGAATTCGAGCTTGCGGCCGTCGGCAAGGGTCATCGAGGCGTCCATCTTGCCGCGCTCGAGCAGCTTCTGGAAGATGCCGAGGGCTGGTGGCCACGAGCCGAGGCAGACCGAGGCGCCGGCCTCGGCGAGCGACTTGGCGATCGAGAAGCCGAAGCCGCCATCGTCGGAGACACCGGCCACGAAGGCGCGCTTGCCGCGAAGGTCGATCGGGAGCATCCGGGGAGTCTCACCTGTTGAGGATGGAGGGAAGATACTGCGGCCCCGGAGGGGAGGTAAGAAGCGGGCTATTCGTTCCGCAGAGCGTCCAGCGGCGTCCTCCGGAAGAGGTCCACCGAGCTCCAGAGCCCGACGCCGACCGTGAGCGCCACCACGCCGGCACCCAGGAGGAGCATCGGCGCCGCCGGGAGGGCGAATTTCGTCTCGAAGAGCCAGTGGGCCAGCGCCCACCCGCTGCCGACCGCCAGCACCAGCCCCGCCAGTGCGGCGAGTGTCCCCAGCGCCAGGTACTCGGCCACCGCCACACGGACCACCTGGGCCCGGCTCGCGCCGAGGGTCTTGAGGAGCACCGTCTCACGCAGCCGCTGCGCCCGGCTGGTGGCCAGGGAGCCGAGCAGTACCACGAGCCCCGCCGCCAGGGTGAAGAACGCCATAAACCGGATGGCGGCGCCCACCTTGCCGAGGATGTCGTCCAGCGCGCGCTGCACGGTGGAGAGGTCGAGCGCCGAAATGTTGGCGAAGCGTTCGACGACGGCACGCTGGATGAGGCCGCGCTCCGCCGCGCTGTCCACCCGGACGAGCGTCACCAGCGTCTGCGGCGCGGCCTCCAGCGCCCCCGGCCGGAACACCACGAAGAAGTTGGTCTCGAACCGCGCCCAGTCCACCTCGCGCAGGCTGGTCACCCGGCTCGGGACCGGCACGCCCTGGACGTCCCAGGTGATCTCGTCGCCGATGCTGACGCCAAGCTCCTCCGCCAGCCCCACCTCCACAGAAATCGATACCGGTGCCCCGGCGGAATCTGGGCCGGCGTCCCACCACGAGCCGGTGATGACCCGCTCGCTCGCCACCACCGAGTCACGATAGGTCGAGCGGTACTCCCGCCGCAGCGCCCACCCGGCGGGCCGCCCTTCGACCTCGGTCGTGTCGCGCGAGTAGTCCTGCACCGAGCGTCCGCCGATGGACTGAATACGCATCGGGACGATGGGGACGGCGGGCGTGGGGTCGAGCGCACGCGCCCGGAGCAGCGAGTCGACGCCCGCTGCCTGGTCGGGCTGGATATCGAAGAGGATCAGGTTGGGGCGGCGTGAACTGCCGTCCACCCGCAGCGACCGCAACAGGTTGTGCTGTACGAGCAGCAGGGTTGCCAGCAGGAAGCTGCCGAATCCGAGCGAGAGCACCACCGAGACGGTCTGGTTGGCCGGGCGGTAGAGGTTGGCGAGCCCCTGGCGCCATACATAGGACAGTCGGTGGGGAAACCACTTCCGAAGCCCGCGCACCAGCGCAAACGCCGAGAGCCAGAGCCCGGCGATCGCCAGGCCGATGCCAGCGGCGAAGGCGGCTCCGCGCATCGCGCTTCCCGCCTGCACGACGGCCATGAGGAGAACGCTCAGCGCCAGCGTGAGGGTCGCGAGGACCGTCCATCGGTCGCGCGGCGGACGGGTCTCCGCCTCGTACGGGCGGCGGAGCGTGGCCAGCGGCGAGATCTTCCTGACCCCCAGCAGCGGGATCAGTGCGAAGGCGATGGCGGTCCAGAGCCCGAGGCCGATTCCGGTGGCGAGCGCGGGCCAGGAGACCGTCGTCGGTACCGTCACCGGCAGGAACTCGCCGAGGACGCGGGGCAAGAGCTGCTGGACGCCGAGCCCGATGGCGGCGCCGATGCCGCTGCCGAGGAGACCGATGCCGGCCGCCTGGACGAGGAAGAGCGTGAACACCTGCCGGCTGCTCCCGCCGAGGCAGCGGAGTACCGCCACGGTGTCCATCTTCTGGCGGATGAGGACGTGGATGGCGCTGCCGACCCCGAGTCCGCCAAGGAGGAGCGCCACGAGCGCCACGAGCCCGAGGAAGCGCCCGAGTCGCTCGAGTGCGTTGCCCAGGTTTCGCTGCTCGTCCTCGACCGTGCGCACCCGCACCCGCTCGGGCCGGAGCGCCGGACGGAGCGTGTCGGCGATGGCCTCGACTTCGGCGCCGGCAGGGAGACGGAGGTAGGTGTCATACTCCGCCCGGGCACCGAAGCCGAGCAGCCCCGTTTCCGGCACCAGCGCGCCGGGGATGAACACCCGCGGACCGAACGCTGTCGCGATGCCCACGTCGCCCGGGACATGGTCCACCGTGCCGGCGATCGGCACCCGCAGGGCGCCGAGCGCCAGCGTGTCGCCGACGGAGGCGCCGAGCGCGGTGAGGAAGGCGGGATCCACCAGCGCCACGCGGGCGGATTGCAGCTCCGGCCAGACGCCGGCCGGCGAGGTGCTGATCTTCCCGAAGAAGGGCCAGCTCCCCTCGACGGCCGTCACCCGGACGAGGCGTACTCCGGTGCGGGAGGGGATGTACCCCATGGCGCCGAAAGTGGTGACGGTGGCGCGGGCCTCGCACGGGGAGGCGCCGGCGCAGGCGAGGGAATCCGCCAGCCGGCGCAGGGCGTCGGTGGGCGCCGTGCGCGAGGCGAACGCGAGGTCGGCGCCGAGGAGGCTCCGCGCCTCGCCCGACACCGCCGTCCGCAGGTTGGCGGTGAAGGTGTTGATCGCTACGAGCGCGGCGGTGCCCGTCGCGATGGCGGCGACGAGCAGGAGGAGGCGGCGCCGGGAGGCCCGTCCCTCGCGCCACGCCAGCCGCAGGAGCGCGCGGAGGGTCACGCCGCGGTGTCCGACACGAGGCGGCCGTCGGCCAGTCGCAGGATGCGGCGGGCCCGGCCGGCCAGCTCCGGGTCGTGCGTCACCAGCACGAGCGTGGTGCCCGCTTCCCGGTTGAGGTCGGTCATCAGTTCGATGATGCCGGCGCCGGTGCGCTGGTCGAGGTTGCCCGTCGGCTCGTCCGCGAAGAGGACCTTGGGCTGGGTGCTGAACGCCCGGGCCAGCGCCACCCGCTGCTGCTCGCCACCGGAGAGCTGGGCAGGATAGTGGCCGGTGCGGTCGCCGAGTCCCACTCGCTCGAGCAGCGAGTGCGCGCGCGCCGGGTCGGACTCGCCACGGAGTTCCAACGGGACCTGCACGTTCTCAAGCGCCGTGAGAGTCGGGATCAGCTGGTAGGACTGGAAGACGAAGCCCACCTTCGCGCCGCGGAGCGCGGCGCGCTCATCCTCGTCCAGGGTACTCAGGGGGTTCCCGTCGAGCCACACCTCGCCGGAGGCGGGCCGGTCCAGGCCGGCCAGCAGGCCCAGGAGAGTGGTCTTGCCGCTGCCCGACGGGCCGACGATCGCGAGGAATTCGCCGGGGGACACGCCGAAGCTGATATCTTGCAACACCGTCAACGTGCCCGCGCCCGAGCGGTAGGCCTGGGTGAGGTTTTCACAGCGCAGCATCTGGACTCCCATGACGTGTTCCATGCCCCGAATGATACTGTACTCCGCCGCCCTCGCCGCGCTGGCGGGGTGCCGTGGCCCTGATACGCCACAGGCGGCCGACAGTTCCTCCGCCACCGCCGCTTCCGCCCCGTTGATCCTGGTCGTGGGAACGAGCCTGACGGCGGGGCTCGGCCTCGATCCGTCCGAGGCGTATCCCGCTGTACTCCAACAGAAGATCGACTCGGCCGGGCTGGCGTATCGGGTCGTGAACCGCGGGGTCAGCGGGGAAACGTCGTGCGGGCGCGTTGCAGCGGGTGGACTGGCTGATGCGGCAGCCGGTGGCGGTCCTCATCCTGGAGACCGGTGCCAACGACGGGCTGCGCGGGCTCGACCCCGACTCGCTTCGCGCCAACATCGACGCCATCGTGCAGCGGGCGCGCCGGCAGGCGCCGCCGCCGGCCATCCTCCTCCTTGGCATGGAGGCGCCGCCGAATCTCGGGAGCGAGTATACGGTGCGGTTTCGCGCCGTCTATCAGGATGCGTCGCGGGAGCTCGGGGTGCCCCTGGTGCCGTTCCTGCTGGCCGGTGTCGGCGGGGTCGATTCCCTCAACCAGGCGGATGGCATCCACCCGACGGCGGCGGGACAGCGTCAGGTGGCGGCATTGGTATGGGAAGCGTTGGAGCCGCTGTTGCGGCGCTCGGGCAGGAAGTAACGGCGGCGGTCTTCGGGCTCACGGTGGTGGAGCGAGCGCCATTTGACCGCTCGATACCGGAACGGCCAAGGTGCCGAACACGTCGTCGGGGCTCCGCGCGTATCGCAGGTCGATGAAGTGCACGATCGTCTTGCCACCCCGCCGGTCCACCACATACGTGGGGTAGCGGGCCCACCCGAGGAAGGTGGCGGCGGCGGGTGTCGAGGCCGCCATCGACAGCGCGGGGTCCGCCTCCTCGTCCTCCGGATTCCGTTTCGGCCAATGCCCCCCTTCTTCGAAATGACCGCCGACCCGGATCCTCCCCACCACGTAGCCGTCTCCCTCGTCCACGACCACGTCCCGCAGGATCGGGGAGAGCGGAACCGGGGAGGCCAGCACCCGGAGTGCCGGGACGCCGGTGGCGCCGACCTCGAAGCGCACCTGGGACCTGGCCAGCCTGCCAAGCGTGAACATTCCTCCCGCGTAGATCAACGCTATCCCGAGCGCCGCGCGCGCCGGCGCGCGCCAGTTGCTGAGGTTGCGGCGCTCGGCCCGCATGCTGACCAGCACACCGGCCGCGAGCACCAGCCAGACCCACACGTCCACGATGAACAGTGTGTCGCCGAAGTACCACCGGTTCGAGAACGGCATCATCAGCCGGACGCCGTAGGTATTGAGCAGGTCAAGGAGGGGGTGGCTCGCCACGCCGATGGCGGAGAGGAGTACCAGCGGCCAGAACTTGGCGCCCCGTTTCGCGCCCATCCGGTCGAATGCGAGCATCGCCGCGGCCAGCACGAAAGGCCACAGCGAGAGCGCCAGCACGCCGTGGGTCCAGCCGCGACGGAATCCGAGTCCGGCAGTGCTCCCCCACGCCAGGCTGATCACATCCACGTCGGGGAGGTTGGCGGCGACGAGCAGGGTGGCGGTGGCGAGGGGAGTTCGGCGCTTCAGCCCGGACTGGGCCAGCGCAGTTCCCACCAGCGTGTGGCAGAGGTTGTCCACTATGCGTCCTTGATGCGCCGGCGCTGCCCGGGCGTGAGCATGTCCCGCTCAACGATCTGCTCCACGATGCCGGCCACGAATGCGTAGCCCCGCCCGTCGGCCACGAGCCAGCGCTGCCATTCCAGCTCGTCGAGCGCCGCGTCGACTTGGGCGGCGGGAATTCCGGTCGCACGCGCGAGCCGGGCCGCGGTGACCCGCCCGCCGAGCGCCGCGGCCGCGGCCAGCGTCCGCTGGGCCGCATCGGAGAGCCGGCGGTAGCCGATACGCACCGCGGCGATGATGCTGTCGGGCAGGTCGCCGGGCGTCGTCTGCGTGAGGGTGTGGTACGGCGCGGGCCAGGCGCCCGATTCTCGCTCCCAGTCGAGTCCGGACGAGACGGCGTGCAGGATCTCGATGGCCAGGAGCGGGACACCGGCGGAATCGGCCGCCACCCGGCGGGTCAATCGGTCGAGCTGGCTCGCGGCATAGTTCGGGAACACCGCCCGTGCCATCGCCATCAGCGCGTCGTTGGTCAGCGGACCAAGCTCCACCACCTCGCCGGGGAGATCTCGACCGAACCGGCTGCGGAGCGCGTCGAGCGTGTCCGAGGGGACGGCCGGTTCCGCGGTCAGCAGCAGCATGATCGGCGCCGCGGGCACGTCGCGCGGGAGCGCCGCGAGGCTCTGGAACGACTCGACATCCAGGTAGTGGCAGTCGTCGGCCACCACGAGCACCGGCTGTTCGTCCGCCGCTGCCCGCATGAGTTCGGTGAACGCTCTCGGCAGCGGGGCGGGCTCCGTCCCTCCGGCGCCGCGGTAGCGGTCGCCCCATTCCGTGATCTGGGCGGCAAAGGCGGCGTGGGCCGACGCGGGCGCCGATGCGATCCCGCGCGCCTCAAGGAGTCCTCCCCGCGCCGCGCCGAGGAGCCCGCTCCAGGGCGACGACTTATCCGTCTCGACGCAGCGCACCCGAAGCGTCACGCCACCCTCGAGCCCGACGCGGGCCATCAGTTCCTCGACCAGTCGGGTCTTGCCCAGCCCGGCGTCGGCCAGGACGACGGCCGCCGCGGTCTGCCTTCCGGATACCGCTCTGCGCCAGGCTCCCGTGAGGGCAGCCAGCGCCTCCTCCCGGCCGAACAGGGGAAGCCGCCGGGTCAGCGCCACCTTGGCCGCCTCGCTCTCTGGGGCGGGGCCAAGGCGGTCCTTCCTGATCCGGTCGGCGAGGGCGGAGAGCGCGGCTTCGGGCTCAACACCGAGCCGCTCCCGAAGCGCCTGGACGTAATCGTCGTACCTGGCCAGCGCTGCCGCACGGTCGCCCGAGAGCGCCAGCGCCTTGAGCAGTACCGCCGCCGACTGGTTCGACGTCGGCGCCAGCCTCACGGAACGCTCTGCCAGTGCCACGCCATCCGCCGTGTTCCCGATGGAAAGCGACTGTTCCGCCGCCTGCGCCAGCGCCGCCACGGAGCGGTGCTCCCACTGGCTCCGCTCGGCGGTCAGCCAGTCCTCGAAGGCCGACTCGCCCGGCACGGCGAACCCCTCGAGGGGCGCTCCTCCCACGAGCGCGCCGGCCTGCCTCCATTCGTGGGCGACTTCGTGCCGGGCAAAATCGTTGAGGTCCATCGACACCGTGCCCGCCTCGAGCTTGACCGACGTAGCGTCGGTGACGAGTGCGGCGTCGCCCACCGCCTTCCGGAGCACCCGCAGCGCCTCGTTCAGTGAATGACGAGCCGCCGACTCCGGCTTGTCACCCCAGAGGAGGCCGGTGAGGTGTTCCCGGGTACGGGTCTGCCGTGGCGAAAGCGCCAGGTACACCAGCAGCGCCAGGTTCTTCTTCCAAAGCAGTTCGGCCGGCGGCGCCCCGCCGTCCACCGTCAATTCCACCGGGCCAAGCAGTCGAAGCGAAATCACCGGCAGCCCTCCCGGAACAGCGAGTCGGCGCGTGCGCGCCCGGCATTGAGCGAGGCGTCCGCCTTGCCCCACAATTCTCGCACGCGTGTGAGCATTGGGCAGGCGACGTCGGATTCTCCCGCCGCGAGGAGCAGCCGCGCCCGGGCCACGCGCGCGGCGACGCTCGCGACCGCGTCCACCTCCATCTTCTGCGCCTCCTGGACCGGGAATTTGTAGGTGTCGGAGTTCTCGTACCAGAGGATCTCGCGACGCGCTCCCTCGAGGTCGCCCGCCGCCTCGAACCACCGAGCCCTCGACAGGTGTAGGAGGCTCCGCGTGAAGATGTCCTGCCCAGGCCTGGGGGAGTCGAACCGGAGCAACGGCTCCGTGGCCGTCAGGGCGCCGCGCGGATCGCGGCCGCCCGCGAGCATCGCGCCGGCCAGGACCGCAAGGCGCGCCGAGGCGCTGTCCCGTGCTCCGAGGTCGGCGAGCGCATCGATCCAACTCGCCGCCACCACCGTATCCCCTCGGTGCAGCGCGTCGAGCGCCAGGGTCCACCGGGACCGCGCCGCGAAGGCGCCCTCGGCGCTTCGCTCCTCCAGCCAGAGCCGGGCCGACGCCTCCTCCGATGCGCCCGCCTGCCCCGCGCCAAGCACCGGCAGCAGCAGGCGCCACTGCCGGCGCTGCAGTTCGGCCTCGTCCGAACCGAAGTACTTTGCCGCGGAATCGATCAGCTCGATTCCCTCGATCGTGCGGCCCCAGGTCAAGTGGGCAAGCCCCTGTGCCTCCAGCCCGCTGGCCCGGTCCCGGGACAGCAGGCGCGAGGCAATCACCCGCCCGACCGCGTTCTGGCCCCTCGGCAGGTCCCAGGTCGCGCTGAAGCGGAAGAACTGGCCGAGTCTCGTAACCTTGGCGTCCGATTCGTACCGTTCCAGCAGCCACAGCTTCACCCGCGCCCACCAGTAGCGCCACCGGAGGTCGTAGCCCAGCTGCAGGAACTGGGCGATGTCCTCCCCTTCGGCATCGGTGACCAGGCGCCTGCGCCGTTCCAGCCAGCGGGCCGCTTCCGTTCGTTCACCGAGGCGGGTCTTTCCCCAGACCATGTGGTCGTAGGCGGGAGCGGGTGCGCCGCCGGGGCTGACGCTGATCGCCGCCTCGAACATCTCGAGCGAGGCGGGGAGTCCTCGCCCGACCAGGGGACCCCTGTGGAAGAGGTCGCTGGCGAAGAGGAGCGGAAGGGAGCCCTCGCTTCCAAACCTGGCCTCGAGGGCATCGAAGGCGTGGAACCGGGATTCGAGATTGGTGTCGCTCATGGCACGCACCAGGCCCGCTTCCAGACTCGGCAGCCGGTCGGCGCAGCAGGAGGCGAGGGCGCGGGCGGAGTCCCACGAAAAATCCCGCGACCAAAGCTGGGCGACCAGCTGCCGCCACCGGGCGAGGACGAAGGTCGAGTCCAGGACTGCGGCCTTGGCGTATTCACCGGCGGCCGCGGTCCACGCGTCCTCGTCGAAATACTTCTCGCCCTGCATGAACGTGAGGACCGCCTCGGGGTTGTGGCTGGCCAGGTTGCGCAGGTCCGTCCCCGGGCGGCGCAGGGTGACGGCGATCAGCAGCGCGGCGGAGTCGCCGAGCGCGGCCGCGCTGGCCGACGCGCGCGCGAGCTGGATGACCCGGAGCGGCCGGCTCCCCGTCGAATCGGTCATGGTCAGCTGGAGGCGCACGTTCTCGCCCCGCCGGTCAATCCGTCCGGTGACCAGCTGCTCCACTCCGAGCGCCCGTCGGGCGGCGGCGTCGTCTACCGACGGGTGCTCGCGCCGCCACTCCCGGGCGCGGAGGAACGGGGCGCGGCTGAGCGAGGCGTAGGACGCAAGGTTGATCTCCGCATCCACCGCCGCATGCATGGCCAGCGGCTGGTCGACTGATTCGATCGCCTCGAAAGGGAGGATGGCGAGCGCATAGTGGCTGAGGGGCTGGGCGGGCGGGAAGAGCGTGCTCCATCCCTTCCAGCCGAGGAAGACGGCCCCCGCGGCGAGGGCCACCGTGGCCCAGCGGCGCGGGCGCCGGAAGCGCGCCCGGTCGAACACCTGACGCGCCTCCCGCATCGAGGCCCAGCGCTTCGCGGGATCCGCCGCCAGGCCGCGCCGGAGCAGCGGCAGCAACGGCCGAGGCACACCGGCCCAGTCGGCGGTCGCCGGGGCCTCGAGTCCCGTCCACCGGCGGCCGGACGCCGCCTCGTAGAGGACCGCCGCCGCGGAGTACTGGTCGGATCGCTCGGTGGCGGGTTCGCCGCGCAACTGTTCCGGCGCCATGTAGTCACGCGTCCCGATCAAGGCGCCTTCCTCGGTGAGCTCGCCGCCGTCGCCGGAGGCCTCGCTCGCGATGCCGAAGTCGCCGAGCACGGCGCGGTGCCCGATGAAGAAGATGTTGTGCGGCTTCACGTCGCGGTGGATGATCCCCTCGGCGTGGGCGGCGGCGAGCGCCTCCACCAGGTCGCGCGCCAGGCGTAGCACCTGCTCCGGGCGCAGCGGGCCGGCGGCCAGCCGGTCGGCAAGCGTCTGCCCCACGAGGAAGTCCATGACGTACCAGGAGAGTCCGTCGCGCTCGTCGGCCCGGTGGACCGGCACGACGTTCGGGTGCTGCAGGCGGGCGAGGAGCCGGGCCTCGCGGAGGAAACGTTCTCGCGCGACCGCCGTGGCGAGTTCGGGGCGGAGCACCTTGATCGCCACCAGGCGGTCGAGGGCCACCTCCCGGGCGCGGTAGACGATGCCCATCCCCCCGGCGGCGAGCCGGCGGTCCAGTTCAAACTCCGGTGCCAGCGCCCGCCGCAAACGTTCGAGCAGTGGGTCGTCCAAGACGCCTCGGTGGTGTGCGGAGTGCTGACGAACGGATTGTCAGGGGGCTGGCATAATGTTCAGCCCGTGGGAGTCCGCGTCAAGCGGCGGAAAAGGGCACGCCACCCCCGGCTCAGGGGTGGCGTGGTCTGAGGTCGTGGAGGGGTCAGCGGCGGCGGAGTGCCAGCACTCCGGCCGGGAGGGCGAGCAATCCCGCCAGCGCGAGCGCCAGATTGCGTTCTCTGCCCGGCGCGCCTTCGCCGGACGCCATCCGCGCCAGCATCGCGTCCACATCCGCCGCCGATACCGCGCTCGGCACGATGTGACTTCCACGCGTCTCGGTCGGCACGTTGATCGAGCGGACAGTCCCGTCGGCCCCGATGCCGACCAGTGCTGTGGCATCGCCGTGCTGGCCAGTCTTCAGGACCAGCACCCAGGTGCCGCCGTCGGGCCAGGACTTCCTGAGCGCGCGCACACCTGCCCGCGAGGTGGTCTCGAAGGTGAGGTTGATCGTCTGGCGGCGGCCGTTCACCATCCCTTCAGCCCGCCCGGACAGCGCCTCGCTCATCGCCGCGTCGTGGTGGAAGGTGTGGATGAGCAGAAAGGCGCCGCGGGTGGTGGGGTCGAGCGGGTTGGCCGGAAGCTCGATGGAAATCCACGGCGGGCCGGCATGGGCAGGTGTGGCGGCGCCGGCAAGGGCGCCGGCGGTCAGGGCCAGGACGGCGAGGAGTCGCGGGGTCGGCATGGTCGTTCCTCCGGGATGGTGGGACAGGTGTGATGCTCGTGCCACCTTCGATGCCGGCCCCTACGGTTTGGTTTGAACCTCCAGCGTGATCGTCCCCTTGAACGT
Source organism: uncultured Gemmatimonadales bacterium (assembly GCA_963777835.1). Classification (GTDB taxonomy): domain Bacteria; phylum Gemmatimonadota; class Gemmatimonadetes; order Gemmatimonadales; family GWC2-71-9; genus SPDF01. The sequence continues at coordinate 222,771 of CAVZRK010000007.1, forward strand.
CCTGCCGACCAGCTCCGCCGTGGCCTTGCCCCCGGAAGTCGCGAGCGACTCACCCCGGCGCTGGTTCGCTGGATTCACGGGGCTCTTCGTCAGCCGGTTGACGATCCGGCCCTCGAGCGCCGTGAGGTCGAGTGCCCCGTCGAAATTGGACGGCAGGCGAATGCTGATGTCGCCCGAGTGGCTCTCGAGGGCGTAGTTGCCGCCGGGCCGCAGTCCCGCCTCGAAGGTGAGGTGCCCGCCGACCGTCTCCATCCGGCCGCGGTCGAGGCCGGCAAGCTGCGCCGTTGCTGCCCCGCTGACCGTGCTGAGCGAGGCATCGGTGACGCTGCCGCGCAGCACGATTGTCCCGCCCGCGCTCTTGAGTCGGACCAGCGACGCGTTGACGTGCACGTCGATCCCTCCGTCCATCGATTCCGCCGAGAGCTGGGCCACGTCTCCCGTCACCACGATCCGGCCGCTGACGCTCGACAGGTCCGCGGAGGAGGTGAGGCCCGACACCAGGATCTCGGCGCTCTCGGTCTTGATCCAGACGCGGGCCCGGGCAGGCACGCGGACCTCGAAGAGCGAGCCTGGATACACCGCTTCTCCCACCGGCGGGTTGATTCCCATCTTCACGCCGCCGCTGCCGCCGCCGAACATGAACTCTCCCGCTCCCTTCGGGACGACGGCGGTCACGTCCACGCTGTCGCGGTCCCATCCCGTGACGCGCACCGTGCCCGCGATGTTGAAGATCCGGACTGCCGCGTCCGGCGCGATCAGCCGCCCGCGGTGGATCGGGGCCTGCGCCGCCGCGGTGCCGGTGGCGGCGAGGAAGGTGAGGAAGGTGAGGATATACAGCTGGCGTCGCATCGTTCAGCTCCGTGTCAGGCGCGTAGCCCGGTCCAGCAGGTCGAGTTTCTGTCGGTGGGCGCCCCAGAGCAGGGCGCGCAGGTCGGCGTTGGCGGGGTCGGCCTCGAGGGCCGCGCGGGCCTCGACGATCGCGGCGTCGATCAGGGCCAGGTTCCGCTCGAGTACGGCCACGGTGGCGGGAGCGAGGCGGCCCCGCCCCTCCGTCAACACCCGCTCCAGGTCCTCGGCGGCCAGCACGTATTCCCGGTCGGCCGCGAATCCCTCGGTGTGTGGTTGCCCGCGCGGTGCCGTGACGGCGACCGACGCGTCCTGCCGGGAGAGCCGGACAGTCACGACCGCGGTGACGGCGATGAGCAGGATCGCGGCCGCAGCAAGCGGCGCCCAGCCGCGCCAGGGAATGGACCGGACGGGGCGTCTTGTCGATCGGCCGGCCAGCCGCTCCGCGATGTCCGGCCAGAGGTTGCGTGGGGGCGAGACGCTGCTTGGCAGAGATGCCGCCGAAGCCAGCACCTCGCGCATTTGAGCGGTGAGGATTCGGCACGATTCGCATCCGCGGAGGTGGGAGTCGAGCTCTGCGCGACGGGTCGCGTCGAGGGACTCATCGAGGTAGCGATCGAGCAGCTGGTCGAATTCGGCGCAGGTCATCGGTTGAGTGCCTCCCGGAGCAGTCGCCGGGCGCGGAAGAGTTGGGCCTTCGAGGTTCCCTCGGCGATCCCGGTCATCTCGGCGATTTCGGCATGCTGATAGCCCTCGACGTCATAGAGGAGGAAGACCGCCCGGGCATGCGGTGGCAGCCCGGCGATGGCCTGTTCCATGTCCAGCCGGGCCCCGGGGTCAGGCGAGCGGATGGTGGTTGGGAGCGCTTCCGGTTCGGCCGTGAGACCGACCCTGGATTCGCGCCTGCCGGTGGCTCGCCGCTCGGCCAGCGTCACGTTGACCGCGATCCGGAACAGCCAGGTGCCGAAGGCGCTCTCCCCGCGAAAGCCCGGCAGCTTCTCCCATGCCTTCACGAAGGTGTCCTGCACTAGTTCCTCCGCTTGCGCCGGATCCCGGGCAAGCCGGAGGCAAAGCGCGTAGATGCGCCCGACGTGCTCTTCGTACAGGACGCGGAAGGCGTCGGGGTCGCCCTCGCGGGCGCGCTGGATCGGGTCGCTCACTGGAGGATCAGATGCCGCTCGAGTGCCGGGGGTTTGGATGCGGCTCTAAGGTGGGCTCCAGGGGCCCGGCTGTCGACCACTATTGACAGCCGGTGGCTAAAGACTTAGTGTATTGCAACACCAACACACTAAGGCCATGTTCGAACACCTCGATCCTGCGTCGCCGACACCCCTGTACGCCCAGCTCGCGGAGCGGCTCCGCGCCGCCATCGCGGCGGGGGACCTCGCGCCCGGGGAGTTGCTCCCGTCGGTGCGGCAGCTGGCGGTCCGCCTCCGGCTGAACCCGGGCACCGTGGTCCAGGCGTACCGGGACCTCGAGGCGGCAGGGCTCGTCGAACTGCGGCAGGGCTCCGGAACCTACGTGCGCGAGCTGACGCCGAGCCGGCGTGCGGCGGAGCAGGCGGCGGTCAGCAGCCGCCTGGCCAACGAGATGCTGGCGCGGGCCGTCGGGTTGGGATTGTCGGGAGAGGACCTGCTCAACGCGCTTCGAACAGCGCTGGGGGAGAAACGGCGATGACCGATGCGATCCAGATCCGCGGGCTGTCCTACCAAGTGGGTGGATTCGCGCTTCGCGACGTGAACCTCTCCGTGCCCAGCGGCGCGGTGTACGGCTTCCTCGGCCCCAACGGGGCGGGGAAGACCACCACGATCCGGCTGCTCCTCGGGCTGCTGCGCCCCGCCGGCGGGTCGATGAAGGTCTTCGGCGAGGACGTGCCGAAGGACATCGTGTCGATCCTCGGCCGGGTCGGATATGTCCCCGAGCGGCCACAGCTCTACCCGAACCTTTCGATCGACGAAGCGATCCGGTTCCATGCCGCATTCCATCGCCGGTATGACCAGGCGGCCTCGCGAGACCTCGCGGCCCGCTTCGAGCTGCCGATGAAGCGTGCCCTTGCCCGGCTGTCCAAGGGCGAGATGGGCAAGGTCATGATCCTGCTGGCGCTGGCTCAGCGGCCCGATCTCCTGGTGCTCGACGAGCCGACCGACGGACTCGATCCGGTGGTCCGGCGCGAGGCCCTCCACGCCATCCTCGATTATGTGACCGAGTCCGGCGCCACCGTGCTCATCTCGAGCCACCTGGTTCATGAACTCGAGCGGTTCTGCGACTGGATCGGCGTGCTCGACCAGGGCACGATCGTGGCCCAGCTGCCGATGCAGGAATTCAAGTCGGGCCTGAAGCGCCTCCGGGTCGGCGCCGGTGCGTCCTCGGCGGCGCGCCCTTCGCGCGTGCTGGCGCGCGGGGCGGCGGGCATCGGCGGGGAGGTGTGGACGGTGCGCGGGCTGGCAGCCGGAAATGTCGTCCATGGTTCGGGGAGTCGCACGCCGCTCAGGGAGGTCGTGGATCTCGACCTCGAGGAGGCGTTCGTGGAGCTCCTGCGCAGCGCGCGCAACCCCAGCGGACGGGAGGCATGATGTTTCGAGCCGTGCTCTGGAGTCAGTGGCGTGAGAGCCGGATGGCCGTCCTCCTGCTGGCGGGCGTCGCGCTGCTGCTCCCCGTCCTGTCGATGAACGAGCCCCGCCACAGCACCGCGCCGTGGCATGCGTGGAACCTGCTCGGGGCCGCCATGCGGTGGAGTGCGGCGTATCCCATCGTGGCACTGGTGGGCGCCGCGGTGCTGGCGACGGGCGCCTGGCGCCCCGACCACCGCACCCGGCATGTCTATGCCCTGTCGCTGCCGGTCAAGCGGTCCCGCTACCTGCTCTTCCGCTACAGCGCCGGGCTCACCCTCCTCCTCGGCCTGGGGCTCGCGCTCCTCGCCGGGGCGACGATCGCCGCGCTGCGGGTGAACGTGCCGTCACCGTTGCACGCCTACCCGGTCGGGCTCACCATCCGGTTCTGCATGGCCGGCCTCGTCGCCTATACCATCCTGTTCTCGGTGAGCGGGCTCACGCCCCGGGCGGCGCGCATGCTGGCCGCCCTCATGCTCCTCGTGATCATCGCCTCGCTCGTGACCGACCTCCTCGGTATCGCCTGGAACCCGACGGAGAAGGTGATGGACGCCCTGCTCAGCCCGTATAGCCCGCTCTCGATCTTCCGGGCGCGCTGGATGCTGATTGATGTGTAGTCGCTGGCCTTGGGCCGCTGCCATGGCCGTTGCCTGGGCGAGTCCTCTTGTCGCTCAGGACCAGGCCGCCGCGCTGCGCCGAGTGGAGGCGCGACTTGACTCGGTCCAGGCCGTCGCCCGCCGTCGCGATAGCCTGTCTGCGGCGGCCAGCGCCAACGATACGGTCGTGGTGGGCGGACTCCGCGTGGCCATTCCCCGGGAACTCCGTCCGATAACCCAGGCGGCCGCGGCGCAGGCATGGAGGGCCCTCGAACGGCGCTTCGGAGCATCGGTGGTAGCGCAGGCGAGTATCCCCGTGCTCCGGTTCGGGGATGCGAGTTCTGCCCCATCCGAATCGGTCGACACGTCGGAGGTGGCGCGGGCGTTCGAACAGTCGGCCGCGGACGCGATCTGGCGGCAGCAGGGCCCGCTGTTCACCGACTGGCTGCGGGGTAACGTCCTCCCCGGAAGGGAGTTGTCTGCGAGCGAGAAGGCCGTCATTGCCCAGGAGCTGGTAGTGATTCCTGCACGGTCGAACCTGGCTTGCCACCGAGGGGATGCGGCGGCATGCGCCGTCTCACTCGGCCTCCGGGTGGGGCCGGACACCCTCGCAGAGTGGTATCCGCCCGGTGCCTGGCCTCGGCTGGCTGGCATGGTCGGCGGACAATTGTCCGGCCTCGAGAACGAGGCCAGGCGTGAGTGCGAAGCGACGGGGAATCCGGCCGCCTGCCGGGCCATCCTCACTCCGGGCCATGTCCTGTGGCCGGTCAGCATCGGAGGACGCCGCTTGCTTGTGCAGGAGGCGCTCGCTGCCGGCGGTGCCGGTGCCTTCGAGCGATTGACGCCCGCGGGTGACCGTGATCTTGGGGGCCGCCTGGCAGACGCTGCGGGGATCCCGCTCGACTCGCTCCTCGCGCGGTGGAGTGCCGCCCTTCGCACCGGGACGACCCACGGCCCAGCGCGTCCGGCGTGGGAGCTGCTGCTCGCCGCGGCCTGGTCGGCGCTGCTCCTGATGGCGGCCCTCGGAGGTTCCAGGTGGCGGTGAGCAAACGTGCCCTCGGCATCATGGCCGCGGTGGCCGTCGTCCTGGGCTGCTGGTCGCTCTTCGGCGAAGCCCGCGCCGTGATGCGCGACCGGCGGTGGTCCGCCGACGAGCAGCGCACGGTCACGGCGCTGCGGGACTCTGCCTACCGGCTGGGGCTTCAGGTGCGCACCGCTGCAGTGCGCGCCCGGGTGGACTCGGCACTGATGAGCTATCCTCCCGGCCAGGCGCCGGGTGTCGTCGTGATTGGAGACGAGGCCCCCGTGGCCGCGCTGCTGGCCGAGAGCCTCTACGCCACGCTTCCCCTTCCGTCCGGGGCCGAGTTCACCACGCGACTGGTGATCGTCGAAATGGCATCGCCGGACAGGTGGCCCGCGGGGATGCTCACCTCCTTCACCCTCCTGCCCACGACGGACGCAGCCGACGGATGCACGATCGTGCGGATCGCTGTCGCGTCGGACAGTGTCCTGGGCAGGTTCGAGTCCCGGTACTGGCGAGACACCCCGTTCGAGGGCTCCGCCGGACCTTGCTGGTTTCTCGCCCGCTTCGGGGCGCCGGGGCCGCGGGTGAGGGAGTGGCTCGATGCCCGGTACTGGGATGTTGCGGGAAGCATCCCGCCGGCCAGCCGCCCGCTGGTCGAGAGCAACGAGGACCTGCGCGACGCCGGGGTGTTCGAACGGCTCTTCGGGAGCGTGGCGTCAAAGTTCTACGGGGAATCGGTCACGCTCGAGGGTTGTGCAGGGCGGCGCCCGGAGCTGTGCGAGGCCTCCTTCCTCGGGACTGCGTATCCCGCCGGGCTCCTCCCCGAGGGTGTCGTCGGCAACAACCGGTTCAACGGCTACTTGCTCTTCCGGAACGGGGCATCGCCGATGGCATTCTACCCGGGCGCGGGGTCGACGCTGGGCGTGCCACGCGTGGCGATTGAATCACTCCTCGCGATGATGGTGGATGATCTCGGTCCGGAGCGGTTTGCGACGTTCTGGGCCAGCCAGGCTCCCGTGGCAGCGGCCTTCGAGGCGGCGGCGGGGATGTCGCTAGGGGACTGGTACCGAATCCAACTCAGGAGGCAGATGGCCGAGGCCGGGCTGCCCCAGCCGCGCGAGGCGACTTTCTGGCCCTCGGCGCTCGGCATTCTCGCCCTGGCGCTGGGGGGGATGATCTGGCTTGCGGGACGGCGGCAGGTGCGGTGATGCGTACTTCAACATCGGGCGAGCGGCTGGATCCCGTGGGCTGTCGCCCGGGTTCCGCCTTGCCAATGTCCCTATGTCTGGGTCTGCTGGCTTTCGTGGCCTGCTCTCCCGGCGAATCGACGGGGAGATCGGAGGAGTGGGTCGTTGACCTTGAGCCGATCCAAGTGTTGGGCGTCGAGGAGGGGCCGGCTGAATTGGAGCTGTCACGCGTGAGCGATGCAGTCGTATTGCCGGGTGGTGACATCCTCATCGCGAACAGTGGCACCAGTGAGCTTCGCCAATTTTCGGGCCGGAGCGAGTTCGTGCGCCGCGTGGGTCGGGAGGGACAGGGCCCCGGCGAGTTCTCGGGATCCCCATTGTTCCTTCAGCTCAAGGCACCCGACACGCTGGTGGTGTTCGACACGGGGAATTGGCGGCTGACCTCGATCGATACTGCCGGGCGATTCCTCGCTTCGGTCGACGCCGCTTCCGCCGACCTGTCGACGTTCGAGTGGTATGCCCGCGTGTACCCTTCCGCCTACCTGGCCAGCGATCTGGCGCCGTCGCTCCGTCCGTGCGTTGAGGCTGCCGTAGCGCGGATTACGTCCGCCCATGCGGATTGGTCGGCCGCGTTCCTTCGTATCGATCGATTAGGGTATCTCTGGGCCACAGCGCTTCCCGTCGCAGACGGTGGCTCAACCGTGTGGAACATTTACGACGGATCCGGCGCACCGGTTGCTTCGGCGACATTGCCCGCCGGATTCACACCATTTTCGATCGCCGAAACTGGGATCGTCGGCCGGCTGGTGGACACCGCCGGGGTTGAACGGGTGGCGCGACTCGGACTGACGCGCAAGGATCCTGTGCCGCAATCGTGTGCCATGAATCCAGCCGGGGGGGAACAGCCGGACTCCTCAACCACAAGGCCCTTGCGGGACGCCTTCTCGAATGTGCTTCTGGCCCAGGAAGGGTACTACGTCGACGCCGGGAGATATGCCGGTCGGGGCTCCGACCTTCGGCTCATCGGCATGCCGGACGCTCGGCTGGTCATCATCTCCGCTGACAAGCGGCATTGGGTTGGGCTGCTGATCGACAATCAAACGGGGGCGACTTGCGCGCTCGGCGTGGGGTACGAGCCACCGGGGTGGCACGATGCCGTCCCACAGTGCACCTAGGTCCACCGACGCTGGCTCCCGCTACTTCGCCGCCGGGTGGCTCAGCGTCCAGACGTACGCCGCCACGTCCTTGACCTGCGCGTCGCTGATGCCGCTCCCGCCCTTGGGCGGCATCGGGATGCCGCTCTTGGACTGCTTGGTGGGAACGCCGGTCGTGATCTGCTGGACGATCTCACTGTAGCTGCCTTTAGAATGGATCCAGGTGCCGTCGGTCAGGTTCGGTCCGACGCCGCCCTTGCCGTCGATGCCGTGGCAGACGGTGCACATTCCCGGCCCCTTGAAGATCGAGCCGCCCGCGGTGACCATGGCGGGAGTCACCCCCTCCGGGAGGGCGGCGTTCGCCTGCCCCTGGGCGGTGCCTGCGGCGCCGCACAGGAGGATCGCCAATGCCGCGCTGACCACATATTGGGCCGCCATGATTGTTCCCCTCAGAATGCCGTGGTGAACCCGGCGGTGAGCCGGTTCAGTTCGTTGCGGAAGTCATATCCATACTCGCCGTACAGCCGGAAGTTTCGATACACCAGGTACCCGCCACCGACGGCGATTGACTCGTACTCGTCCACCCCGACCGGCACCCCCATCTTGACGTTGAGCACCGGTTCGCTGGCCTCGATATAGTTGTACAGCCCGTATCCGTACCACCGCTTGCCCGCGGGTCTCACCAGCACCTCCGCGAATCCCCCGTCGGTCTCCACCGTCGGCTCGCCCGGCACGAAATCCGCCTCGGTGTCCGTCCGTCCGACGTACTGCAGGTTGAGCTGGACCGGACCGGCCCCGAACGTGGCGTCCGCTCCCCACATCGTGATGGCGTTGTCCTGTCCGGGGAACCCGTACACCTCGCCGTCCTGCCTGCCGGTGTATCCCATCAGGCCCAGCCGCGCATGGTCGCCGAGATCCCGGGTGATGTGGCCGAACAGGTTCTTGTTCGCATCGTTGTCGTAGCGGAACAGTTCGTTCGCCGCCGGGATCCCGTCGCCGTTCACCAGCGTCCCGGTGATTGTGAAGCCGGCGAGGTCGGCCGAGGCCATGAGGCCGCGGTCGTAGGTCAGGTTGGCGGGCTGCAGGCCGACCAGGACCTTGTAGATCGCGTAGTCGAGCACCTCGAGCCGCAGTTCCCGCTTGAAGATCGGGTCCGACACCTGGAACTGCCCGACGGCCAGGTCCACCGGGGCGCCGGCGATGTCGTTCCAGTAGATGAACGCGTCCTCGATGCCCGCCACCTCGCCCCGCTCTGCCAGCAGGAAGTAGATGTAGTACGACAGCTTCTTCCCCAAGGTGCCGCCGGAAAGGAGCTTGAGGTTGAACGGCAGCTGGAAATCGGTGGCCGCCTTGCCGTCGGAATAGAGCTGCGCGTAGGCGTCGAGCCGGAGCGCCAGCGGCACCCCGGCCGGGAGCGTCAGGAGGTCGTCGCCCGTGGCGATCGTGTCCCTCGGCTCCTCGTCGATGGCCATCCGGAAGCCATTGCCGGCAAACTGCTCGCCGAACGCAGTGAGCGCGGGGAAGGGGTTGTGACAGAGGTTGCAGCTGACCTTGTATTTCCGCGCGAAGGCGGGGATGGCCGCGGCGTCGGTCGGAAGCGTGACCAGAATCGTCGATGCGACGAGGGCACCACCTGCCAGGCGTAGGAGCGACATCGATCCTCCCCAAGGTGTTTCCGGGGCCGACGGTCGCGCCCCGGTTGCCGGGAATCATGGCCCGATCACAATGAAGAAAGCCCGAAGGGGGATTGAAGAACCGTCGAGGCTCGGGCGTCCTTCGGCCCGCTCAGTCGAGGCGGTGGAGCTCGACTCTCCGGTTGAGTTCGCGGCCCGCCGGGGTGGCGTTGCTGGCGATGGGGTCCGCGGGCCCGTATCCCCGCGCGGTCAAGCGGTCGCCCGGCACACCCGCCGACACGAGGAAGGCCCGCACCGCCTCCGCGCGCCCCAGCGACAGCCGCTCGTTCACCTGGCGCGAGCCGGTGGCGTCGGTGTATCCGGCCACTTCAAGCCGGACCGCGGGCTCGGTGAGCAGCGTGGCCGCGGTGCCCCGCAGCGATGCCTGCGCCTCCGTCGTCAGCGTCGCACTCCCGTTGGCGAACGTGACGTCGCGCAGGATCAGCCGCGGAGGACTCGGCGGCACCTGGACAGGCTGCGGGCAACCGAGTGCGTCCACCAGACCGGCGGCGGGGGTGCCCGGGCAGCGATCCCGATCGTCAGGCACCCCGTCACCATCGGAGTCGGCGGGTGGGTGCGGCGGCGGGCAGCCGAATGGATCGACCTCCGCTCCCGGCGGGGAGCCGGGACACCGGTCCAGCGTGTTCGGCACGCCGTCGCCGTCGAGGTCGGCGTTGCAGCCCGAGATGTCCACCCGCTGCCCGGTCGGGGTACCGGGGCACCGGTCACCGCCGTCGAGCACGCCATCGTTGTCCGAGTCGCGGGGGAGGTTGCACCCGGTCGGGTCGACCGGCAGTCCGGCGGGCGTGTCCGGGCACCGATCTTCCCTGTTTGGTACGCCGTCGCGATCGCTGTCCCTCGGGCCAAGCGGACCGGCGTATATGGAGAGCCCGATCTGCGCGCCGACGTCCCACTCCGGATCGGTGCCACTCCCGGCTGGGGCCACATAGTCCGCCGTCGCCTCCAGGCGGAGACCCAGGCGGGGGCCGAACCCGAAGCGCAGTCCGACGAGGCCGCCTGGCCCCGACTGGTCCGCAGCGAGCGCCTGCCCGTAACGAACGCTCGTATATCCGATCCCGAAGAGCGCCGTCGACCGCTCTCGCAGGGGGAGGTGAACCAGGAAGCGGCCGGTCAGCCGGCTCACGCTGACCGAGGCCGAATCGGGCAGGCTGGTGAGCGCGTAGCTCCCAGCCGCCTCGAGGCTGAGCTTCCGGGTCACGAAGAGCCCGAGCTCGCCCCCGACCCCGAATCCATTCTTGAGCTGGAGCGAGTCGGGAAAAAAGGAGTAGCGCCCGACCGGCACGATTTCGACTGTCCCGCCGCGTTGAGCGGCGAGCGGTGCGACGGCGATCGTCCCCAGCAGGAGGAGTGTGAGAAGCGGGCGCGCCGCGGCCTGGGTCATCCGGGAAAGATACCGACCCACCGGCCGGGCGGTCTACGCGGTGGCTCGCTAGATTACGGCTTTCCGTCGCCAATGTCCGGGAGCGTCGACATGATCAACGTGAACACCCGCCAGGGGCGTGCCGCCGTCCTGATTCTTCTCCTCGGGCTCGGCCTGCTGATGTCGCTGGCCCCGTTTGCCTCGGGACTCCTGGCCGCGCCGGTCCTCTATGTGGTGTTCGGGCCGATCTACGCGCGCCTGGCGCGGAGGCTTCGCCCATCGGTGGCCGGCGGCCTCACGGTCACGGCGGGAATCCTGCTGATCCTCGTGCCCGGGTCATGGCTGCTCGCGCTCATCGTGGGGCAGGCGCAGAACGTGATCGCCAACCTGGTACAGAATCCCCTCCTCACCAAGTTGCAGACGCTCACCATCGCCGGGTACGCGGTCGGGCCGGAACTGGCCAAGTTCGGCCAGACGGTCGTCGGCGGTATCGGGCGCGGCGCCTTCGCCGCCGTCGGTACCGTCACCCTGATCGGGTTCAACTTGGCCATCGCCTTCTTCGTGCTGTACTTCATGCTCGTGACCGAGGGCAGGGCCTGGCTCGCCATCCGGCCCTACATCCCCTTTAGCGCTGCCAGCGCCGAGCGGCTTCGGGAGCGCTTCCGGGCGGTCACCATCTCGACGGTCATCGGCACCGGCCTCACGGCCACCATCCAGGGGCTGATGGTCGGCGGCGCGTTCGTGCTCACGGGGCTGCCGAACGCCGTCTTCTGGGGCGTCGTGACCATGGTCTTCGCCATCCTCCCGGTGGTGGGGAGCGGCCTCGTCTGGATTCCCGCGGCCCTGGTGCTGTACGTGCAGGGCTCCACCACCTCCGCGATCGGCATGGCGGCGTTCGGCGCGCTCGTGGTCGGCAACATCGACAACGTGATCCGTCCGATCGTCTTCCGCCGCTGGGCCCAGACCCACCCGCTCATCACCGTGCTCGGTGCTTTCGCCGGGGTGCGGTACCTCGGGCTCCTCGGACTCCTGATCGGCCCGCTCGCGCTGTCCTACTTCTTCGAACTGGTCCGGATGTACAACGACGAGTATGTCGACCTGGGTGGCGAGGACAACCCTGTGCAGTCCCGCTCCGCTTGACCGAACCGGAACGCCCGCCGACCCTCCACCTGGTCCTGGCGTGGGCGGCGGTCTACCTGATCTGGGGCTCGACCTACCTCGGCATCCGCGTCGCGATCGAGTCCATCCCGCCCTTTCTCATGGCCGGCTCGCGTCACCTGCTCGCCGGCCTCCTGCTCTACGCCTGGAGCAGGCTTCGGCAGGCGGCGCCGGCCCCCTCCCGGCAGGACTGGTTCAGGGCCGCCGGCCTCGGCGTCCTGATGCTGGTCACCGCCAACGGCGCCACGACATGGGCCGAGCAGCTGGTGCCGAGCGGGCTCACGGCACTGATCGTGTGCACCTCCGCACTCTGGCTGGTGCTCCTCAACTGGCTCTGGCTGGGCGCGACACGCCCGGGCGCGCGCACGGTCGCCGGGATCGTGGCAGGCTTCGGCGGGGTGGCGCTGCTGGTGGTGCCGGGGAATTTCGGCGGAAGCCAGCACGTCGACCCGATCGGCGCCCTCGTCCTGACCGGCGCCGCCCTCAGCTGGTCGGTCGGGTCGATCTACGCCATCAAGCTCTCACGCCCGGCGCATCCGACGCGCTTCGTGTCGCAGCAGATGATCGCCGCCGGCGTCGTCCTCCTTGCGACCTCGACGCTCACCGGTGAGGCGCGCGCCTTCTCCTGGGAACACCTCTCGGCGGCCTCGGCCGCGGCCTATCTTTATCTTGCCTTCTTCGGGTCGCTCGTATCCTACTCGGCCTACTTCTGGCTGATCCGCCACACCACCCCCGACCGGCTCGCCACCATCTCCTACGTCAACCCGTTGGTGGCGGTCATCCTCGGCTGGGCGCTGGCGGGCGAGTCGCTCAGCGTCCGGACCCTGCTCGCCGCCGCGGTCATTCTCGTCGCCGTCGCGCTCATCAGCACGACACGCATGCGACAGCGGGCCTGACCGCCGCTTGCGCGGCGGCGGATCCGGTGCACCCTTCGGATGGCGGCGCTTCCGCCGCCCGGCCCCTCAGGAGAGGACGGCGTCATGCCATCTCCCCGGCTCCAAGTCGAGCTCCCCCCGTGGGTCGACGGCTTCGTCGACTGGCAGCGGCACTATCCACGTCTCGAGGACCGCATGGCGCTCGTCGTCGACTTGGGACACGAGCAGGTGCGGCGGGCCACCGGCGGGCCCTTCACGGCGGCGGTCTTCGAACGCGACAGCGGCGTCCTCGTGGCGGTGGGTGTGAACATGGCGGTCCCCGCCCACAACTGCGTGCTCCACGCGGAGGCCGTGGCGCTGATGATGGCCGGTGCCAGGCTGCACAGTCACTCGCTCGGCGTGGAGGGGATGCCGGCGCATGAGCTGGTGTCTTCGTGCGAGCCCTGCGCGATGTGCATCGGGGCCACCCTGTGGAGCGGCGTCGCGCGCCTGGTGACCGGCGCGACGAAGGCCGACGCGGAGGCCATCGGCTACGACGAGGGGCCCGTCTTTCCCGAGTCGTACGCGTACCTCGCCAGGAAGGGCGTCGCCGTGGTGCGCGAGGTGCTGCGCGACCAGGCTCGGACGCTGTTCACCGAATACCAGGCCGCGGGGGGAGCGATTTACTGATGAGCCGACTGCCGCGCCGCCGACTCGGCGGGACCGATCTCGACATCACGTGCCTGGGCCTCGGGACCTGGGCGATTGGCGGGCCGTGGGCCTTCGGCTGGGGGCCGCAGGACGACGCCGCCTCGGTCGAGGCCATACACCGGGCTGTTGCGTTGGGCATCAACTGGGTCGATACCGCGGCCGTGTACGGGCTGGGGCATTCGGAGGCGATCGTGGGCAAGGCGGTCGCGGTACTGCCCGCCGCGGAGCGGCCCTTCATCTTTACCAAGTGCGGACTGGCCTGGGACGAGAAGGACCGGACGGCCGAGCCGCGACGCGTGCTGCAGCCCGCCTCGATCCGGCGGGAGTGCGAGGCATCGCTCACGCGCCTTGGCCTGGAGCGGATCGACCTCTACCAGTTCCACTGGCCCGACGAGACCGGGACCGCGGTGGAGGACTCGTGGGACACGATGCTCCGCCTGGTGGAGGAGGGGAAGGTGCGCTGGGGTGGGGTCTGCAACTTCGACGTCGGCTTGCTCAGCCGATGCGCGGCGCGGGGCGGGCTCCAATCCCTCCAGCCGCCCTTCTCCCCCATCCGCCGGAAGGTCGCCGGGGCCGAACTCCCCTGGTGCGCCGTTCACGGCGTCGGGGTCATCGCCTACAGCCCGATGCAGTCGGGCCTCCTGACGGACGGGTTCTCGGCGGCGCGCCTCGCCGCGCTTCCGCCCGACGACTACCGTCACCGCGGCTCGGAGTTCACGCCGCCCCGCTTCGCCCCCAATCTCGCGCTCCGCGACGGGCTCGCCCCCGTCGCCAAGCGACACGGATGCTCGATCGGGGAGATCGCCATCGCCTGGGTGCTGGCGTGGCCCGCGGTCACGGGTGCCATCGTCGGCGCGAGGTCGGCGGCGCAGGTGGATGGGTGGATCGGCGCGGCCGAAGTGCGATTGTCGCCGGCGGACCTCGATGAAATCGCCGTCCTGATCGAGCGCACCGGCGCGGGGGAGGGGCCGCGCCGGCCCTGAGGGGGCTGTCGCCGGGTGGGAGCACTACCGTCCGGGAGGGAAGATCGAGATCGCCGAGCCGACGGCGAGGTACGCGGAGCTCGGTTGCCGGCCGTTGAGCACGGCCCATTCGGGGCCGTACAGCGCACCGTAGTCCACCTCGAAGTCGAGGGTCCGGACCCGCCGGAGCGCCCAGTCCGGGTGCTCGACGCGCAGCACGATCGGCTCGCCGCGCCGGCTACGGCCATATGCCCACCGCCGCCCGAAGAGGTCGCGGGCCGGTCCCTCGGTCGCCGTGGCCGAACTCTGGTCGGCCGTCATCCGCAGGAAGTAGTGCCGCTCCTTCCACCGCCACCGGTGTTCCACCAGCAACTCGTCGCCCATGCTGGCCGTCCGGCTCTCGATCGGCGTCGCCCGGAAGGGCTCGTTGAAACGGAGCCGTCCGATGGCGGCCGCGAGGGGGCTGGGCACCAGTTCGCGGATCGCGACGACTCCTCGCCGGTCTCCCTGTCGCACGTAGGTGCGGAAGTTGATTTCCGGAAAGTCCACGAAGCCCGGAATCCGCCGCCCCCGCACCCGGGTATCCACGAAGTCGAACGCGATCAGCGACACCTGCGCCCTGCCGTTCACCAGGTCGGGCTCGACGTCGTCGGGGAGCCACGGGGCGATCAGGGAGGGGTCCACCTCGTGCGTGAGGAGAATGAGGTTGCTCCAGCGCGCCGTGAGGGATGGGCGCCGTCGCTCTGGCAGGCCGGGGGGAGGGGCTGAGGTCATAGGCGGTCTCAATAGTATACTCCGGTCGTGGCCGGCGAGTCGGCGGCGCCGAAGCTGGGCGGGCGATGAGATCCCAGGTCGACCAGGAGGAGTATCGGGTGAGCGGGCCGGGCATGATCTCCGTGGGCAGGCGGATGGGCCGATGGGTGTGGGGTGCGATCCGGCGCAGCCTGCGCCCCTCGGGACTCCTCCTGGTCTACGACCCCAGGTACGTCGTCCAGGTCGGTTCGATCCCGATGGACCCGCTCCGCGCGGAGATGGTCCTCGCCTTCCTCACCGACGAGGGGCTGATCCGCCGCCGGGAGTTGCTCCGCCCGCAGGCCGCCTCGATGAAGAGCCTCCGCCGGGTGCACACCGACAAGTACCTCGAGTCCCTGCAGCACACCGAGGTCGTGGAACAGGTCGTCGGCGCCCAGCTGACCGACGCCGAGGCGCAGGGCCTCGTCGAGTTCCAGCGACTGGCGGCGGGGGGCACGGTGCTCGCCACCGCCGCCGCGCTGCGGACCGGCCTGGTGACCGTCAATCTCGGGGGTGGGTTTCACCACGCCGCCTCCAACCGGGGCATGGGGTTCTGCGCTTTCAACGACCTGGGCATCGCGATCGCCCGCCTTCGCGCCCGCGGGTTCGAGGCGCCGATCCTGGTCGTGGACCTCGACATCCACGACGGCAACGGCACCCGCCTCCTCTTCGAGGACGACCCCACCGTCCACACTTTTACCATCCACAACCAGGACTGGTCGCCGCGCGACGCCGTCGCCGCGACCGTCATCGCGCTCGGGACCGCCGTCAACGACGCGACCTACCTCGAGACGCTCCGTGAGGCGCTGCCCCCGGTGGTCCAGCAGGTGCGCCCTGGACTGGTCCTCTACGTGGCGGGGGTCGACCCCGCGTCGGACGACATGATCGGCGACTGGAACATCACGGCCGACGGGATGCTGGCCCGGGACCAGTTCGTCGTCGGGCAGGTGCGCCCCGAGGGTGCGGAGATTCCGCTGGCGATCGTCCTGGGCGGCGGCTACGGCGGGAACGCCTGGCGGTACACCGCACGGTTCCTTGGATGGATGGCGGCGGGCCGCATCGTGGAACCACCCAGCAACACCGACATGCTCATCCGGCGGGCCAGGGAACTCAACCAGCTGCTGCGCGACGGCGCGCGGCGGCTTCCCCCCGCGGCGGATTGGGCCCTCACCGCGGAGGACGTGGCCGCCTTTCACCCCGGTGGAGCCGCGCCGCCGCGCCGGTTGCTCGGCCGGTACACGGCGCAGGGCGTCGAACTCCTGCTCGAGCGGCTCGGCGTGCTCTCGCAGGTGCGGGCTCTCGGCTTCGCGCAGCCGGCCCTCGAGCTCGACTTCCACCTCGAGGATTCCGACACCGTGCGCCTCTTCGGCGACGGGGCGCGCACCGAACTCCTCATGGAGATCCGGTTCCGCCGCGACTCGACCAGCCTTCCCGGGCTGGAGGTCCTCTTCCTCGAATGGGTCCTGCTCCAGAACCCGCGGCGGGAGTTTTCGTCCGGCAAGCACTCCATTCCGGGGCAGAAGCACCCCGGGCTCGGCCTGCTCCGAGACGTGATGGCGTGGCTGGTGGTGCTCTGCGGCGAGCTCGGCCTCGACGGACTGATGTTCATGCCCGCCGGGTACTTCGTGGCCACCTTCGGCAGCCGCTTCCTCGATCCCCTCCGCCAGGCGCGGCTCGAGGCGATGCGGAGGGCGCTCTCCAGCCTGCGGCTGGTCGAGGCCACCCGGGCCGTGGAGGAGGGACGGGTCGTCAACGCCGGCACCGGAGCGGTCGTACCGTGGGAGCCAGCGCCGATGGTGATTCCTGTGTCGCCTCGGCTGCGCGACCGGGTGGAAGGCGCGGAGTACGAGGCGGCCCTCGAGGCGGAACTTGCCAGGCTCTCGTACCGGCTTCGGCATCCCGGCGAGATGGATCGTGCTTCGTCTTCGGGCCGTGCAGCCGACCCAGTCCCGTGAAGCGCGGCTCGGCGATCGCACTCCTGATTCTCTGCGTGCTCCTCCTGGTGGCTGCGCTGGCCCCCGGGGTCGCCTGGCGGCTGGCCGTTCCCCGACCGCTCGGCGTGGTCATCCTGGACAAGACTGTGCCCGATACCACCTATCGCGGGCACCGCGCCGTCGTGTGGCTCCTCAATCACCTCAAGCTCGTGCATCCCGGCTCCCACGCCCCGTACGATGTTGCCGGGGATTACGTCGGGTTCGTACCCCTCACCAGCCGGGCGTGGTCGGTGCGACCCTTCCCGAAGCCGCTCGGCGGGAACCGGGTGGTCTACATCGCCGACACGTATGGGGTCACCGCGTCCGACCTCGGAGCGCACGCCTCGGCCGACTCAGGACGGATGCTCTACGGCGGGCTCACCGCCTCGGACCTCGACGCGCTGGAAGCAGCCGTGCGCTCCGGCGCCACCCTCATCGGCGAGTTCAACACGGCGGCCGAACCGACTGTCGATTCCGTCCGCGCCCGCGCTGAGGAGATCTTCGGCTTTCGGTGGACCGGATGGACCGGACGCCGCTCCAGTGACCTTCGACGCGACCTTCCCCCCTGGGCCGCGGCCGCCTGGGAGCGCCAGTCGGGACGGCCGTGGGCCTTCGAGGGGGAGGGGTTCCTGCTCGTCCATCGTGACGGGCGGCTGGTGGTCCTGGCCGGGCGAGATGTCCGGGGGTGGGGCCTCGACAT
Organism: uncultured Gemmatimonadales bacterium; assembly: GCA_963777835.1. Classification (GTDB taxonomy): domain Bacteria; phylum Gemmatimonadota; class Gemmatimonadetes; order Gemmatimonadales; family GWC2-71-9; genus SPDF01. The sequence continues at coordinate 240,391 of CAVZRK010000007.1, forward strand.
CGTCCCGACCCCGGCAGGTGACTCGCTCGGGATGCGCGAGGCGCCGTCACCCCTGGGATGGTTCGACCTTGTCGAGCAGGATGGTGCGATGGTCCTTGCCGACTACGCATGGCACCTCAGCCCCCGCGGCGATTCGCTGTTCAAGGCCGCTGGACTCCCGCCCCTCTCGGCCGCTGTGCTCGCCCACAGGGTGGGCGCGGCTCGCACCTATTACCTGGCTGGAGACTTCTCCAATCTCTCGCGCGTCCCCGCCTGGACACGCCTCCGCTGGGGGGCGTCGCTCCACCGCGCAGTGCCGGGTTGGTGGCTTCCCCCGCAGGAATCGTTCTTCTGGCGCGGGTACGTCCCGCTGCTCACCGGAATCCTGGACTGGGCGTCGGGCACGACGGGGCCCTGAAGGGCGGGCACCGGGAGGCGGCTTGCGCCCAGGCGGATGGCAAGTGCATATTTACCCATTATGCATACTTCATCCGGCATCGTCGCCCTGGCCTTTTCAGGCGGACTCGACACTTCCTACTGCGTTCCCCGTCTCGCCGAGCAGGGCTGGGCGGTCCACACCGTGTACGTCAACACGGGCGGTGCCACACCGGACGAGCGAGCCGCCATCCGGCGCCAGGCGGAGGCGGTCGGGTCGGTCGCGCACCATGAGGTGGATGCGCGCGCCCTGGTGTTCGACCGGTTCGTCCGCTTCCTGATCCAGGGGAACGTGCTCCGGGGCGGCGTCTACCCGCTGAGCGTGGCCGCGGAGCGGACCCAGCAGGCCATCTCGGTGCTCGAGGTGGCGCGTGCCATCGGCGCGACCGCCGTGGCGCACGGTTCGACCGGGGCGGGCAACGACCAGGTCCGCTTCGACGTCACCCTGCGGGTGCTCGCCGCAGATCTCACCATCCTCACTCCCATCCGGGACGAAGGCCTCTCCCGCAGCCAGGCCATTGCCTACCTCGAGGCCCGGCGCCTTCCGGTACCGGCCAAGGCCGGCGCCTACTCGATCAACGCCGGCCTCTGGGGCACCACGTGGGGCGGTGGTTGGACTCACGACACCTGGGCAGGCCCGCCAGCGGAGCTCCTCGACCCGCCGGCCGACGCACCGCCCCCCCGGGAGATCGTCATCGGCTGGGAAGCCGGGCTCCCGGTGTCGCTCGACGGCAGTCGTCTGGCGGGCGTGGACGTGATCCAGGCCCTGAACGAGCTCGCCGCCGCCTACGGCTTTGGGCGCGGCATTCACGTCGGCGAGACGGCGCTCGGCATCAAGGGCCGCATCGGATTCGAGGCCGGCGCCGCCGTACTGCTCGTGGCGGCACACCGCGAGCTCGAGAAGCTCGTGCTCACCAAGTGGCAGGCATTCTGGAAGGACCAGCTGTCCACCTTCTACGGTGACCGGCTGCATGAGGGGCAATACTTCGATCCCGCGCTCCGCGACATCGAGGCGCTTCTCGCCCACTCGCAGGAGCGGGTCGTCGGCGAGACGCGCGTCCGGCTGGCGCCGGGCCGGTTCCAGGTGGTGGCCGCGCGCAGCCCGCACTCGATGATGGACCCGCGCGTGGCGACCTATGGGGAGGAGAACCTCCTCTGGACCGGCGACGAGGCGCGCGCCTTCGCGCGCGTGGCCGCCATTCCGGCCCTGCTCGCCGCCCGCGCCGCCGGGGAGGGCTGATGGTCACCACGACGCGGGTCCGGCTGGACCGAATCAGCTCCTCGACTCGGAACGCCCACTTGGCCCCGGAGGTGATCGTGGGCCAGGATATCATCGCGGCCGAGGGGTACGTGCTGGCCGTCCGGCTGCTGACCGACAAGTCGACGTACAACACTGTGGAGGACCTCGCCGGTCGGCTCGTGTCCCTCCGCAAGGGCGACGTCCTTGCCGGGACGCTGGGCAGCCGTCGTGCGCTCCGGGGTTATGCCGGCGAGGTACCGCCGCATATCGCCGTCGGCGACACCATCGACGTCCTCAACCTCGGCGGGGTGCTCGGCCGCTGCACGTCCGCCAATCCCGACATCGGCCCGCCGTTCGCGGCCGAGGTCCTCGGCGCGGTGCTCGCGTTCCCCGCGCTGGGCGACCGCGTCGGCCGCCCGGCGCACATCCGGGATGGCGCCATCCCGTCGAGCGACGTGCTCGAGATCGAGGCGCCTGTCGTGTACATCGCCGGCACCTGCATGAACGCCGGCAAGACGGTGGCCGCCACCGAACTGGTCCGCGGGCTCTCGCGCAGCGGACTCCGCGTGGCGGCGGCGAAACTCACCGGCGTGTCGCTGATGCGGGACACCCTGTCCATGCAGGACGCCGGGGCCGTCGCCGCCGTGACCTTCAACGACGCCGGCGCGGCGAGTACCCACGCCGGCATGACCGTCCCGGTGGCCAAGGGACTCTTCAACCACCTCCAGCGCACGGTGCGCCCCGACGTGATCGTGGCCGAGCTGGGCGACGGCATCCTCGGCGAGTACGGCGTCCAGGACATCCTGCGGGACCGCGAGCTATCGGCGCGCGGGCCAGGCCTGGGTCATGGCCGCGCCCGACCCGGTCGGCTGCTGGGGCGCCGACCAGCTCATGCGGAACACCTACGGGCTCCCCATCACCGTCCTCACCGGACCGGCCACCGACAACCAGGTGGGCCGTGACTACATCAGCGCGGCCCTCGGCATTCCGGCGCACAACGCGTTGCGCGACGCCGCCGGCCTGCTGGCCACCGTCACCGCCGCCCTGGAGTCGCGGTGAAGGTCGCCGTCGTCGGGGCCGCCGGGTACGTGGGCGGCGAGTTGCTCCGGCTGGTGCTGCAGCACCCGGACATCACGGAAGTCGTGGCGACGAGCCGGAGCCAGGCCGGTCGCCCGATCGCCGACGTGCATCCGGCCCTCGCCCAGCTGACCGAGGCGCGTTTCGCGGGACTCTCCGCGGGCGAAGCGGCGCGCGGCCAGGACGTCGTCTTTCTCTCGCTCGAGCACGGGGAGTCCTCGAAGGTGGCGGGCGAGGTGTTCGACGCCGGTCCCGGTCTCGTCGTGGACCTGGCCGCCGATTTTCGCGTGCGCGACCTCCGGCTGTACGAGCGGTACTACGGGGTGCACGCCGCGCCGGACCTGGTCACGCGCTTCACCTACGCGCTCGCCGACGTTCTCGGCGCCGAGCTGCGCGGCGCCACGGCGCTCGCGGCGCCCGGCTGCTTCGCCACGGCGGCGCAGCTGGCGCTCTTCCCGCTGAAGGGCGCCGGCGTCGTCGGCATCCCGGCGCTCTTCGGCGTGACCGGGTCGAGCGGCGCCGGCGTCCACCCGAAACCGACAACCCATCACCCGGCGCGCGCCAACAACCTCTTCGCCTACTCCGTGCTGCAGCACCGGCACGACGCCGAGGTGCTGCAGGCCTGGCGCGGATGGACGGGGACCCCCACGGCCACCGCCCGGCTCATGACCCACTCCGGTCCCTTTGTGCGGGGCATTCACCTGACGCTGCACGCCACCGTCCCGGCCGATGTCGCGGGCGACGTCGGCGCGCGGTACGCGGCGGCCTATGCGGGCCGGCCCTTCGTGCGCGTCACGGCCGGCCCTCCCGAGCTGACCCACGCGGTCGGCACCAACGCCGCGCTCATTCACGCCGCGGGCGACGCCGCGACCGGCGAGGTGCAGGTGATGGTGGTGCTCGACAACCTGATCAAGGGCGCCGGGGGGCAGGCCGTGCAGGCGATGAACCTCGCGCTCGGCCTCGACGAGTCGGCCGGCCTCCGGCTGGCGGCGCCGTTCCCATGCTGAGCGCGGGCGAGCAGGCCCTCCTGCCGGTCTACGCCCAGATGCCGGTCCGGCCGGTGTCCGGGCGGGGCTCCTGGCTGGTCGACGAAAGCGGGGCGGAGTGGCTCGACGCCTACGGCGGTCACGCCGTGGCCTCCACCGGTCACAGCCATCCGCGCGTGGTGTCGGCGATCGCCGAACAGGCGGGCCGGCTCTTCTTCTACTCCACGGCGGTCCCGCACCCCCTTCGCGAACAGCTCGCCGCTGCACTCGCCGCGCGGTGCCCCGGCCCCCTCGGCAGGGTCTTCTTCTGCAACTCCGGGGCGGAGGCCAACGAGAACGCACTGCACCTGGCCCGGAAGGCCACCGGACGGAAGGCCGTGGCCTCGGTCACCGGTGGATGGCACGGGCGCACGGTTGCGACCCTGGCCTGCTGCGACGGGCGGTCGTACGAAGCGGGCGCGCTCCGCGCCGGCATGGCGCTATCGGCGCGCGTCGCGTTCGACGACGTCGCCTCGCTCGACTCGGTGCTCGATGACACCATGGCGGCGCTCATCGTGGAGCCGGTACAAGGGATGGCCGGCGCCCGAGACTGCAGCGTGGAGTTCCTGGCGGCCGCCCGCCGAATCTGCACGGAGCGCGGCATCGCGCTCCTCTTCGACGAAGTGCAGTGCGGCGTCGGGCGGAGCGGCGCCTTCACCGCCGCCGAGTTGTACGGCGTGGTGCCCGACGGGCTCACCCTCGCGAAGGGCCTTGGGTCGGGCTACCCGATCGGCGCGGTGGTGGCCGGGCCGATGCTGGCCATGGGGATCGGCGTCGGGGACCTCGGCAGCACCTTCGGCGGCGGACCCGTGGCGTGCGCCGCGGCGCTGGCCACCCTGTCGGTGATCTGCCGACGAGGATCTCACCGGCAACGCGGCCCGCGTCGGCGCGCACATCGCTGCGGGGGCCCGGGGACTGGGAGCCCGAAAGGTGTGGGGCCGCGGGCTCCTGCTCGGGCTGGACTTCGGCCGACCGGCCAAGGAGCTGCAGCTGGCACTGTTCGGGCACCGCATCCTCACGGGGACGTCCGCGGACCCCAACGTCCTGCGGATCATGCCGCCCCTCACGCTGACCGCTCACGAGGCCGATCTGCTCCTCGCCGGGCTTCGCGAGGTGCTGGCATGACCAAGCGTGATTTCCTCGCCGTGGAGGACTGGTCGTACGAGGAGGTGGAGGCGCTGCTGGCGCTCGCCGCGCGAGTCAAGCGAGGCGAGGTCGTCGGCGGCCTGGAGCGGAAGGTGCTGGCGATGGTTTTCCTCGACCCAAGCCTTCGCACGCGGACCAGCTTCGAGACCGGGATGTTCCTGCACGGCGGGCACGCCGTGGTCCTCGAGCCGGGGAAGGGGAGCTGGGCGCTCGAGACGGAGGACGGCGTCGTGATGGACCGCGACACCGTCGAGCACGTCACCGAGGCCGCGCGCGTGCTCGGCCGCTACGCCGACGCTCTCGCTGTGCGCGCGTTTCCGCGCGGCGGCGACTGGCCGACCGCGCGCGAGGACGCCGTGCTCCGGCAGTTCGCCCGCCACTGCGAGAAGCCGGTCATCAACCTCGAGTCGTCCCGCCGGCATCCCTGCCAGGAGCTGGCGGACGCCTTCACGCTCCGCGAGAAGCTTGGCGAGACCCGCGGCAGGAAGTTCGTGCTCACCTGGGCTTGGCACCCCAAGGCGCTCCCGACCGCCGTGCCGGTGAGTGCCGCACTGGCGGCGGCGCGCATGGGCATGGACATCACCATCGCTGCCCCGGAGGGGTGCGACCTGGACCCGGAGGACGTCGCCCGGATCCAGTCGCTGGCCCGGGAGGCGGGTGGCGGCCGGATGACCGTCGTGCACGACCAGTCCGCCGCCATCGCCGGCGCCGACGCCGTGTACGCCAAGTCGTGGGGGCCCGTGTCGCTCTACGGCCAGCCCGAGGCCCAGCGGGCCTGGTTCGACCGGAGCCGGGGTTGGCGCCTGACGGCGGAGCACATGCGCACCACGCGGGGCGGCAAGGGCATCGTGATGCACTGCCTGCCGGTGCGCCGCAACGTGGAGGTCGACGACGCGGTGCTCGACGGGCCGCAGTCAGTGGTAGTGGACGAGGCGGAGAACCGGCTGCATGTGCAGCGGGCGCTCCTCCTCTCGATGATCGGGAGTGCACGGTGAGCATTGACACGTCAAAGGGAATTGCCGGGCTGAAGGGCGCCTTGCGCTACGTCCGCGCCTATCGTGACCAGATCTTCGTGGTCAAGCTCGGCGGCGAGGTGCTGGCGGACCCGCGGGCGGTGGACGACATCGCCGCCCAGGTGTCGCTCCTGTCCAGCCTCGGCATCCGCCTCGTGGTGGTGCATGGCGGCGGCCCGCAGGCCACGGCGCTCAGCCGCCGGATGGGCCACGAGCCGCGGATCGTCGCGGGGCGACGCGTCACCGACGATGACGCCCTGTCCGTCGCGAAGATGGTCTACGCCGGGCAGCTGAACGTGGACCTGTTGGCCTCGCTGCGCGCGCACGAGGCGCAGGCGGTGGGGTTGAGCGGGGTGGACGCCGACCTGATCACCGCCCATCGCCGCGCCCCCGTCAAGGTGGTGGACGACGCCGGGAAGACCCAGACGGTGGACTACGGCCACGTCGGCGACCTCGACCGCGTGGACCCGCGGGTGCTGCTGACGCTGCTCGAGGCCAGGTTCGTGCCGGTGGTGGCCAGCCTGGCCGGCGACGGCGACGGCAACGTGTTCAACGTCAACGCGGACACCGTGGCCGAGTCGCTGGCCGTCGCGCTCCGCGCGCAGAAGCTCATCTTCCTGACCGGCGCCCCGGGCGTGCTGCGGGACCGCGAAGATCCCTCCAGCCTCGTCGCCTTCGCCGACCCGGACGACCTGGCGAGCCTCCTGGCCAGCGGCGCGGTGGCGGGCGGGATGCGCCCCAAGGTCGAGGCCTGCATCCGCGCGGCCACCGGCGGCGTCGAGCGGACGCACATCATCGACGGTCGCGTGGCCGACGCGCTCCTCCTGGAGGTGTTCACGGGCGCCGGCTGCGGCACCATGATCGTCGGACGAAAGGAGAAGGCGACCTATCTCGGCGTCGACCTGGCCGACTGAAGTCGAGCTGCTTCGCGAGCTCGTGGCCGTCCCCTCCGTCAGCGGCGAGGAGGAGGCGGTGGCGGCGCTCGTCGAGGAGCGGGCGCGCGGCTGGGACCTGCCCGTCGTCCGGGACGCGACGGGCGTCTCGGTGCGTATCGCCGGCAAGGCGCCGGGGCGGACGCTCGCCCTGGTGTCGCACCTCGACGTGGTTCCGCCCGGCTCCGGCTGGACGCGCGATCCCTTCACGCCGGTCATACTGGAAAATCAGCTCTTCGGGCGCGGCTCGGGCGACGCCAAGGCCTCGGTGGCCGCGATGCTGACGGCGGCGCACGACGTCGCCGCACGGGGTGGCCCCCGCCGGGGGGACCTGCTCCTCCTCTTCGGCCTCGGCGAGGAGACCCGCAACACCACGATGCCGGACCTGGTGGCGCGCGCCGGTCCGGTGGACGCCGCCGTGGTGGGGGAGCCGACCGACCTGGACTTCGCCATCGCGCAACGGGGCCTCATGATGATCGACCTCGTCGCCCGGGGCGACCAGCGGCACGCGGGGAGGGTCACCGACGACGGACCCTTCACGAACGCGCTGACGGCGCTCGCGCGCGACCTTGTCCGGCTCGACGCGCTCTTCAGGGACCGCCCGCACCCGATCCTCGGGCACCCCACCGTGACGCCGACCATGCTCACCGCCGGCGTGAGCCGGAACGTGACACCCCCGTCGGCCAAGGCGGTGCTCGACGTCCGGAGCACGCCGTCGTGGAGTCACGCCGAACTCGCCGACGGGCTCAGGGCGGCGCTCGAGAGCGAGGTTGTGGTGACCTCGCGACCGCCTCGTCCCCTGCGAAACGCCGGCCGACTCCTCGCTCCTGCCGGTGTGCGCGGCGCTCCGGCCTGCGGCCAAGCGGTACGGCAGCCCGACCTGCAGCGACTGGGTGTTCCTCCGCCACGTGGACGCGGTCAAGTGCGGGCCCGGCACGAGCCGGCGGTCGCACACGCCCGACGAGTGCGTAGATTTGGGGCAGGTGACCGCCGCCCGTCGGTTCTACGCCGACCTCGCAGGGGAGTACCTGGCATGACCCGTCGCCGCGCCACGCCGCACACGCTCTGGTCACCGTCGGACGATCCCGATCGTCTCATGCTCGACTACACCGTCGGCGAGGACCGCCACTGGGACATGCGGCTCCTGCCGTGGGACGTGTACGGGAGCCTCGGCCACGCGGAAGGGCTTCGCGCCTCCGGCCTGCTGACCGCCGGCGCGCACGGGAAGCTCCGGGCAGCCCTGCGGCGCGCGCTGCGCGAGGTGGAGGACGGAGCGCTCGTGGTGGACCTCGTGCACGAGGACGCGCACAGCGCCGTCGAGGACTGGCTCACGCGGCGGGATGGCGTCGCGGGGGAGCGGCTGCACACCGGCCGGTCACGCAACGACCAGGTGGCCTGCGACCTCCGGCTGTACCTCAAGAACCAGCTGCTCGAACTCGAGGAGGCGGCCGAGGACGTGGCCGAGGCCCTCCTCGAGTTCGCGTCGCGCCATCGCGACCAGCTCTGGCCCGGCTACACGCACTCCCGAAAGGCGATGCCCTCGTCGGTCGGGCTGTGGGCGGCGGCCTATGCCGAGGGGATCCTCGACACGCTCGAGTCGCTGCCCGCGCTCTGGGCGCGCGTGGACCGTTCGCCGCTTGGGAGCGCCGCCGGGTATGGCGTGCCGCTGCCGCTCGACCGTGAGGCGGCCGCTCGCGCGCTCGGCTTCGCCGCCATCGAGCACAACGTGGCCGCGGTGCAGCTCGGCCGGGGCAAGCTGGAGGCGGCCGTCCTGGCGTGGTGCGGGGAACTGGGGCATGACCTGGCGCGGTTCAGCGCCGACGTGATTCTCTTCAGTGCGGACGAGTACGGGTACCTCGTGCTCCCCGGCCGCCTGGCCACCGGGTCCAGCATCATGCCGCACAAGCGGAATCCCGATCTCTTCGAGCTGACCAGGGCGCGCGCCGCCGCGCTCCACGGCGATCACGCCGCGGTGGTGCAGGTCGCGTCACGACTGACCGGCGGCTACCATCGCGACTTCCAGCTGCTGAAGGAACCGCTCTTCCGGGGGCTGCAGCGCACCCGCGAGATGCTCTCGATGCTGACGGTGGCCATCCCGTCGCTTGGCGTCGCCGGGGCCAGGTGCGGCGCGGCGCTCGCCGGAGATGCGCTGGCGACGGACGAGGTCATGCGCCGGGTCGAGTCCGGAGTGCCGTTCCGTCGCGCCTACCGCGACGTCGCGTCCGAACTCAAGAGCCGGCGCGCGGTTCCCGGCGCCGACCCACCGGCAGATCCTTGCGCGCCGGCGGTCCACCGGCGGACTCGGCAATCTTGGCCTGGCTGAGGTGCGGGCGCGCCTGCGCGCGCGACGGTCGTGGGGGCGGCGTGAGCGTCGGCGATTCGAGGGGGCGCTCCGGCGGCTCGCCGGCCGCGGCCCGGAGAGGAAACTGTGAGCACCGATCGTCGGCAGCGGCACCTGAAGATCCTCGAGCTGATCAGCACCCGCGCGCTGCACACGCAGGAGGAGGTCGCTGCGGCGCTGGCCGAGGAGGGATGGAAGGTGACCCAATCCTCAGTCAGCCGGGACATCGCGGCCCTGCGCCTCGTCAAGGTGAACGGCACGTACCGCCGCCCGGTGGTGGTGGCTCGGCCTGCCGACGATCCCGACCTGCGGCGGATTGCGGAGGCCCTCATCGGCGTCGAGACAGCCGGTGACGCGCTCGTGGTGCTCCGGACTCCTCCCGGCGAGGCGAGCCCGGTCGGTGCTGCGCTCGACCGCCTCTCGTGGGCCGGTGTGGTCGGGACGATCGCCGGTGACGACACCATCTTCGTGGCCGTGCGGGATGCCGCCGCCCAGCGCGCCATGCTCCGCGAGCTCCGCAAGATCGCGGCGCTCCGCTGACCCGAACCGACCCCACCACCGAGGACCGAATGGCCCGAACGACGTTCATCGAGCACAAGGGCGTCCGGATCGCCTTTCTGGACTTTGCCCACGTCGAGGACACGGCGGAGGCGGTGGCGGCCATCGAGGAGGCAGGGCGGATCGTGCAGGCCGCCCCGTTCCGGAGCGTCCGCACCCTCACCCACGTGACGGGGAGCCGGTTCAACGGCGAGGTCCTGGAGGCGGTCAAGCGGCTGGCCGTCAACAACCGGCCGTACGTGATTGCGGGCGCCGTGGTCGGGCTGTCCGGACTGCAGAAGGTGGTCTACACGACCGTAATGCGGTTCTCCAAGCGCAACATACCCGCGTTCGACGACATCGAAGCGGCCAAGGACTGGCTCATCGCGCAGGTCTGAGGCTCATCCCGCCGTTCGAGCCACGGCAGCGCCGTGGCGCACCGCCACGATTTCCGCCATGATGGCCAGGGCCGTCTCCGCGGGGGTTCGTCCGCCGAGGTCGAGCCCGATCGGCCCGAACAACCTCCCCAGTTGGTCGTCGGTCAGCCCCGCGGCGCGCAACCGCTCGCGGCGGGCCGCCTGCGTCTTCTTCGAGCCGATGGCACCCACGTACATCGCCGGGGAGCGGAGCGCGATCATCAGCGCCGGGTCGTCGAATTTCGGGTCGTGGGTCAGCACCGCCACCGCCGTGGCCGAATCGATTCCTGCCTGGGCAAACGCCTCGTCGGGCCAGCCCAGGATCAGCTGGTCGGCGTCGGGGAATCGTTCCCGGGTGAGGAAGCTGGCGCGGCCATCGGCCACGACTGTGCGGTAGTCGAGGGCGTGGGCCAGCGTGACCAGTGCGGCGGCAACGTGCACGCCGCCGAAGATCACCAGCTTCCGGGGTCGGGGGAACACCTCGAGGAAGACGCCGGCATCGGTGCCGCCCGCCGGCACCCGGACGGTCCGTGAACGACCGGACCGCAGCGCCTCCCTGGCGGCGCGGACCAGGTCGGTCACCTCGACCGGGCTCGAGTCGTCGATCGACACGCTCCGCCCGGGCTCCGCACCGTCGAGAAAGGTGGCGACGACCACCCCGCCGGGACCCTCGGCAGCGGCGAGGACCGGCCCGGAGACGGCCGGCTCCACCAGCACCTCAAGCGACCCGCCGCATGCCAGACCGACTTCCCAGGCACGCTCGTCGGAGATGCCGTAGCGCACGAGCCTGGCGGCTCCGCGCGCCATCGCGGCGCGGACCTCCTCCGCCACCGCCGCTTCGACGCAGCCCCCGGACACCGAGCCCGCCATCTTCCCGCTGGCGGACACCAGCATCGTGGCGCCTTCCGCCTGCGGGGCGGAGCCCCAGACGGACGTGACCACCGCGCGCCCGACAGGCTCCGACGCCCGCAGCCGGGCGTACTCGGCAAGGAGCGCTCGCATGCCGCGGCTACCGGTTCCGGCCGTACCGCTCGTGGCTGGAGACCCAGTCCGACGAGGAGATCGCCGCGCCCAGCGAGATCTCGCCGGCCAGCACGACGCCCGCGATGATCTCCGCCAGCTGGTTGACCTTCCCGCGGCCGCGGCAGCCCAGCATCGCCAGGCACTCGGCCTGGGTCGGCAGGCCGGTGCCGCCGCCGTGGGTGGCGATGATCAGCGACGGGATGGTGATCGAGAGGTAGAGGTCGCGCTTCGGGGTGAGCTCGGCGTAGAGGATCGCGGCCGAGGACTCCGCGACGTTGGCCACGTCCTGCCCGGTGGCGATGAAGAGCGCCGTGATGCCGTTGGCGGAGTGGGCGCCGTTGTTGTTGGCCCCGCTGATGAAGGCCCCGACGTTCGCCACGCCGTGGTGATAGACGAGGCTCTCCGGCTCCACGCGCATCTGCTGGATGAGCACGTCGCGCGGCACGGTGACCTCCGCGGTCACCCGCTTGCCCCGCGTGCGCATCACGTTGATCTGCGACGCCTTCTTGTCGGTGGCGAAGTTCGACTCCAGGTAGAAGTGCGCGATCCCGGCGTAGTTGTCGAGGATCCAGCTGCAGGCCGCGAAGGTGGCGCGTCCCACCATGTTCTGCCCGGCCGCGTCGCCGGTGCTGTAGTTGAACCGCAGGAAGACGAACTTGTTCGACTGGTAGGGGTCGATGTACTGGAGCTTGGCCACGCTCGAGGTGGCCTCGGCCTCTTCCCGGATCTTGGGCATCTGCTCCCCGACCCAGTGCACGAACTCCCGGCCGGCCCGGGCATCCTCGAAGACGAAGACGGGTGCGCGCTGCATCGCGTCGCCGACGACGGTGCACCGCGCGCCGCCGGAGAGGTTGATGACCTTGATGCCGCGGTTGTACGAGGCCACCAGGGTCCCCTCGGACGTCGCCATCGGGATGAGGAAGTCGCCCTTGGCGTGCTCGCCGTTGATCGTGACCGGCCCGGCGATCCCGAGCGGGACCTGGGCCACCCCGATGAAGTGCTCGCAGTTGCCCTTGGTGAGGTGCGGGTCGAACGAGTGTCTGCCGACGTGCTCGAGCGTGGCGCCGGTCTGCTTCTGGATGAACTCCTGCCGGGCCCTGATGGCGGCCGGGCTGTAATCGTCCTCCGCGTCCCGCGGAATGCGGACGAGCTGGTGGGTTCCCTCCTGGATCGTGTCCTCGACGTCGAAGCTCAGCTTGCCGAACGTCTTGGTCTTCACCGACAGGGCGATGGTGTGCTTCCCCGGCTCGATCGGGGCGCGCTTGGCCACCAGGGTGAACACCATGCCGAGGGGGAACTCGATGGGGGTGCTGGCGGACACGGCGCTCGCGGCGAGGATCCGCCCGCCGGGAAGGTGGATGGCGATCTGGTCGAGGGAAACAGGGGCCCCGTCGATGGTCACGGCGAGCACGGCGGTGATGTCGACGTTGCTGAGGCGGTTCTTGATGCCGAACCGGACGCCCTGCTCGACGTTCGTCAGGCTGCCGAGCGTGTAGAGCTTCTTGAGCAGGAGGGTCGGGATGAACATGCGGCGGGTCTCCAGGTCGGGGCCGGGCGGGTACGGGTCGGTGAACGCCTTGTATCTATCACGAAATCAACGACTTCGCCAGCGGCCCTGAGGCGGCGGGGCAGGGGGGCCAGCGAGGCCGGCAAGCCGCGGGAGCGGGTCGAATTGCCGCGATGCGGCAAGACGGGATTGACATTTTGCCGCACTGCGGTATATTCCGGGCACTTCAGGAGGGGCACGTGGTCCGACTGGTCAAGCGCTACGGCGGCGGCAGCCGCAAACTCTACGACACCGAGGAGAGCCGCTACGTCTCGCTCGACGAGGTGGCCGGCTGGGTGCGCGAAGGTCAGGAGGTGCAGGTGCTGGAGAGCGGGACGGGGGAGGATGTGACGCGGCAGGTGCTGGCGCAGATCATCCTCGAAGGCGAGCGGCAGGGCAAGTCCCTCCTCTCCGCCGACCTCTTCCACGACGTCATCCGCCGGGGCGAGGCGGCGCTGCAGGCCCGGGTGGAGCAGTTGCAGGAGGGCGTGGACCGGCTGGTCAAGGCGTCAGTCGACCACCTCCCGCCGGTTCGGGACGCGCGGGACGAGATGGAGGCCCTGCGGGAGGGCATCGCCGAACTGGAGCAGGCGCTTCGGGAGCTCGAGGCGCCCGCGCCGAGGGCCCGAAGGGGCAAGGGAAGCACAACCGCCCGGCGCCGCCGGGCTGAAGGATAGAGAACACCGAGGCAGGAACGCACTGACAACAACGGACCCAGAGCGGTCTATACACCAGGAGGAAGTTATGGCACGCACGACGCGCAGCACCACGGCCCTGACCGTCAAGGACAACGCGCAGCACATCTGGCTCGCCGGGCTCGGCGCGCTCGCCACCGCCAGCGAAGAGGGCGGGAAGGTGTTCGAGGACCTCGTCGAGAAGGGCGCCAAGCTGGAAAAGACCGGCCGCGCGCGCCTCGAGAAGGTGCTTCACAAGGCGCAGGGGCGCGCCCGCACCTTGCGCGGCGAGGCCGAAGGCGCTCTCGGCCGCGTGTCGGCCCCGATCGATCACGGGGTCGCGACGGCCCTCAACAAGCTCGGCATCCCGACGCGCAAGGAAATCCTCGCGCTGACCCGCCGGGTGGAAGAGTTGACCCGCACGGTTCAGACCGCCAAGCGGCGCCCCGCCAAGAAGGCGGCCCGTCGGGCGGCCAAGTAAAGGGTCGCGCCATGCCCGCCAAGGCACGGCGCAGCAGCAAACGCCGCCGGATCGGCCTCGCGCTGGCCGGCGGCGGCCCGGAGGGCGCCGTGTACGAAATCGGCGCGCTCCGGGCCCTCGATGAGGCGCTCGACGGCCTCAATCTCCACGAACTCGACATCTACGTCGGCGTGAGCGCCGGGGCGTTCATCGCCTCGTCGCTCGCCAACGACCTGACCACGGTGCAGATGGTCCGCGCCCTGGTCAAGCACGAGGCCGGCGAGCACCCGTTCGTGCCCCAGACGTTCTTCACGCCGAACTACCGCGAGTGGGCCAAGCGGAGCCTCATGCTCCCGCGGCTCTTCGCCGACGCCATGCTCGAGTTCCGGCGGGGCCCCGAGGAGCAGACGCTCTTCGAATCGCTGACCAGGATGGCGCGGGCGCTGCCGGTCGGCCTCTTCGACAACGAACCGATCCGGCGCTACCTCGAGCGAACCTTCAGCATCAAGGGCCGGAGCGACGACTTCCGGGAGCTGCGCCAGCGGCTCATCGTCGTGGCCACCGATCTCGAGAGCGGCCGGCCCATCCTCTTCGGCGGCGAGGGGTGGGATCACATCCCCATCTCGACCGCCGTCCAGGCGAGCACCGCCGTGCCGGGCTTCTACCCGCCGGTGCGCGTGGAGGGCCGCTACTGCGTGGACGGCATCCTGCTGAAGACGCTGCACGCGTCGGTGGCGCTGAAGGAAGGGGTCGACCTGCTCCTCTGCGTCAACCCGCTGGTGCCGGCCGACCTGCGGGACGCCGTCAGTGCCGGTCAGCTGAAGGAGGGGGCGATCCTGAAGAAGGGGCTTGCGACCGTCCTGAGCCAGACGATGCGGACGCTCATCAATTCGCGGCTCGAGGTCGGCATGCGGGAATACCAGACCCGCTTTCCGAACTCCGAGGTCCTGCTCTTCCAGCCCGAGCGGAACGAGTTCGATCTCTTCTTCAGCAACATCTTCAGCTTCCGCTCCCGCCGCCGTGTGTGCGAGCTTGCCTACGACGCGACGCGGCGAAACCTGCGCGCGCGGCGCAAGACCATCGGCCCGATGCTGGCGCCCTACGGCATCACGCTGCGGGAGGACATCCTGGATTCGCCGCGGGATATCTGGACGAGCGTGGGGCTGGATCAGTTCAGCGAGCGGGACCCGGTCACCAGTCAGTTCTCGACGGCGCTCGACCAGTTCGAGGTGGCGGTCACCAGCGAGATGCCGGTGGCGCCGGCGTCAACCCGGCGGACGCGGGGGGCGCGGCGGTAGCGGCCGGTCCGAGAGGCGCCACATGAAGGCCCCCTGGCGCTCGGCACGCTCCGCCCGCGGCACCCCCCGGTACCCGCAAGGCGGCTTTCGGAACATCCGGGCGAGCGTCAGCAGCGGCCATCCGAACGGCAGGTAGAATCCGATCAGGTCCCAGTCCCGCAGGATTCGGTGCACCGCGTTCCGCGCCGGGGGCCGGTGCTGGTCGCGCGTCCGCCGCACGAACGAAATCGGCCAGCCCGTCGGCAGCACCCACCGCAGCCTCCCCCATCCCGCCTTGAGCGCCGCCCACAGGTGCGGCGCGTCGTACGGGCGCCGACCGTGGATCTTCACCAGCGCATCGAGTTGCAGCTGCATTTCCTGGCGGACCCGCTCCGCGGCCCGCTGAAGCGTCGGCCGGTCCGGCTCGTCGAAGTTCGTCATCCCCGCCTGCGTCAGGTACTGCCGCATGTCGATCGGGGGGCCGAGCACGAAGATGGTGCGGGCCGGGAAGGCGAGATACCAGATCCAGGGGAAGATGATCGCCAGGATGCCGGCGGGCAGCGGCAGGAACGGCACCCCGAAGAACCGCTGCATCAGCCGGTCGAGCGGAGGGAAGACGTACCCGAACGGGTTGATCCACTCCGCGTTGACCATGTAGACCGGGATGACCGGCGCACGGTGCCGGGCGGCCAGGAGCACGAAGCTGGTGCTGAAACGCTGGAGCTGGTACCGGCGGTTGAATCCCTTCCCGATGCCCGGCACTCCTTCCGGGAAGTACAGGATCCGGTCGCCTCGCGTGATGAGGCGGTCGAAGTTGTCGAAGAGCATGTCGACGCCGCCGCCGCGGCGCCAGAAATCGTCCAGCCCGAACGGGCGCATCCACCAGGTGTACGACAGTTCCTTCTCGTACACCGCGCGGAGCTTCTTGGCCGGGTCGTAACCGTCCTGCCGCCAGAGCGCGG
Source organism: uncultured Gemmatimonadales bacterium (assembly GCA_963777835.1). Classification (GTDB taxonomy): domain Bacteria; phylum Gemmatimonadota; class Gemmatimonadetes; order Gemmatimonadales; family GWC2-71-9; genus SPDF01. The sequence continues at coordinate 256,474 of CAVZRK010000007.1, forward strand.
CGTCGAGGATGATCGCGTCGTACGGGAAGGCGTTGCCGCTGTGGTTGGCGGCGAGGACCACCGGGCCCTCCGCCGGCAGGTTGTCCATCCCGAAGATCGCCGGGCGGAAGTAGTGATCGAGCATCGGCCCGAGCACGTCGTCCATCATCATCCGGCTGAACTCGGGGTCGAACGGTTCCCACGGCTCCGGCGGTTCGGTCGGCGGGTGGGTCGGGAGCGGCGCGGGGGGACGCATCGCGTCAGGCCCCCTTGCGGACGGCGAGCACGAGGGAGATGACGAAGAAGGGCACGTAGAGCGGCCAGGCCTGCGGACCGACGAACCCCAGGATGATGGCGCCGGCCACCAGCGAGAAGCCGGCGATCAGCGTGCCGCGGAGCCCGGCGAACGGGTTCTCGCTGCTCCGCTTGGCCGTCTTTTCCATCACCCGAAGCCCCTCCGTGATCAGCAGCGGCATCTTGACCAGGGCGTCCACCAGGTCAGGGGCACCCCGGAGCCCCTCCTGGGCGAGCCGCACCGGGCTGAACTGCTGGATGAAGACCCGTCGCACGTGGCGCTTCGACACCTCCGCCACGTCGAATCCGGGCAGCAGGATCTGGCCCACCCCCTCGAACGTGATCAGCGCCTTGACCATCAGCACCATCTCCACCGGGAAGAACATCCGATATTCGGCGCCCCGGCTCACCGATTCGAGGATGAGCTGGCCCAGGGAGAAGCTGTCGAAATTCGCGTTCCGCCGCCAGCGGCTCGAGATCTCGGCGACGTCGCGGCGGAATCCCGCGGGGTCGCCGCCCCGGCCCGGTTCGGCCGCGGCCGAGAGATAGCGGGCCGCGTTCTCCGCATCGCCCATGACGAGCGCGTAGTAGTAGTAGAGGAGGGTCCGGCGCAGTTCGTCGTGCATCCGGCCCACCATGCCGAGGTCGATGAACCCCGCCTTCGGGCCGGGGAGCACGATGAGGTTGCCGGGGTGCAGGTCGGCGTGGAAGAAGCCGTCCTTGTAGATCATCCGGATGATGGCCTCGGCGCCGAGGTCCACCAGCCGCTCGCGGTCCTCGTGTGACATCGCCTGGACCTTTTTCGAGTCGGGCCGCTGCCCGTCGAAGAACTCCATCGTCAGGACGCGCTCGCCGCTGAACTCCCGGTAGATGGCCGGGAAGACGATGTCCGGTTCGTCCGCGAAGTTGGCCGCGAAGGTCTCGGCGTTGTCGGCCTCGCGCCGCAGGTCCACTTCACGCAGGGTGTAGTCCGCGAATTCCCTGATGATGCGGCGCGGGCCATACTGGGGGAAGACGAGCTCCAGCGTCCATCCCGCCAGCGCCAGGAGCTTGGCGTCCCGGCGCAGGATGGCGGGAATGCCGGGCTTCACCACCTTGATGATGACGGGGTCGCCGTCGCGCGTCGTCGCCCGGTGGACCTGCCCGATGGACGCCGACCCGAGCGGCACCTCGTCGATGGCCAGGAACATGTCGTCCAGCGGGCGGCCGAGGTCGCGCGTGATCAGCTCGCAGAGGACCGGGAAGGGGACGGCGGGGAGGGACGCGAGCAAGTGCTTCAATTCCTGCGTGATGGACTTCGGCAGGATGTCTTCACGCAGGCTGAGGATCTGCCCGAGCTTGATGTAGGTGGGGCCAAGGCGCTCCAGCCGCCGACGCAGCTGCACCGGGAAGGGCAGGTCGCGCAGGCTGCGGTCGAGGAACGGTCGGGTGAACGCGTTGAGAATGCGGAGGAGGAGGAACCCGAGCCCGCGGCCCCGGGGCGTCCCCTTCCGCTGCTCGACGTCCACCGACAGCGCCCCGAAGACGAGCCCGAAGAGATGCCGCTGCGTCGTCAGGAAGCGCCGGAAGAGGCTCTGCCTGGGCAGGACCTGGTAGACCTCGAAGGAGGCGGCGGTGGCGGGTTCGTCGGCGACGGTGGAGGGCGACATCAGGTTCTAATAACCCGCTTCACGAGGGAGAGGTCAAGAGGCGGGCGGATCGGGCAGTTCGCGAGCGTACGCCGGAAACCTGGACCGCATCTCCCGGCCAAGCAGTCCGCCGTGGCCGAGGGAGGCGATGGATGCCGCCGTGAAGGTCTCCCCGGTCATCAGCCGCGGCAGGAGCAGGTCTGCCGCCGTGGCCATGCCGAAGGCGCCACAGCGCGGCAGCCCCAGGAGCTGGGTGTCGCCGAGCCGGCCGAGCCAGAGCATGGACCCTGGATGCGCGGGGACGCCGCGCCGGTAGACTACGCCGCCCAGCGCGTCGAGCGCCGCGAAGATCGGCGCCAGAGGGTCGCCGGCCGACACGCCCCCGATCAGCAGCACCCCCGCCCGCTGGCGCAGGGCGAGTTCCTCGAGCGCGTCCCGTGCCGCGGCGGTCGGGTCGCCGGCGTCGAGGTCGTGCACTCCGAGGAAGACCCCATCCAGCGACTCTGCGCGCAGCCGTGCGGCCTCCGCGAATCGGTCCCGGCCCTCGGGCGCAAGCGGCTCCGCCACTACCGCGGCGATCGTGACGCCGGCATAGGGCCGCACCATGAGCAGCGGGGTGTGCTCCTCGGCCACCCGGGCGCCCTCCAGGACGGCAGCCCGGTCCACCACGTGGGGCGCTGTCTTGACGCTCGCCACCACTTCGCCCGCCTCCACCGGCTGGTGAGTCCAGCGTGTGAAGAGCTCGAGCGGGTCGATCGCGTTGACCCGTTCGACGCCCTCGAGGGAAATCGCCAGCACGCCGCGGTGCGCGGCGACCAGGTCGATGCGTCCCTGGCGCACGGCGCCGATGGCGATGCCCGGTCCCGCCGCCGCCGCGGCGAGGATGCCGGCCGCCTCGGCCTCGTGCAGCTCGTGCGATCCGACCCACGCGAGACGGATCGGCTCGCGGAGCGCGCCGGAGGCGACGGCCTCGCGAACGGCGGCCACGTCCTCCGGGCCGAGGCGGTGCCCCTTCGCCAGTGACCGGATGCCTGCCTCGATGCCGGCGAGGAGCACCGCCCCGTCCAACGTGGCCGGCGGCAGCTCGAGCACTTCCGCGGCAGCCAGCGCATACGCGCCGCTCCGTGGGGCCGCCGCCACCCGCTCCGCGACGTTCGTCCAGAACTGCTCGGTGAACTGGCGGAGGACGTCTTCGATCATCCCGCGCCCGAACTTGGCCAGCATGCCGTGCACGCCGGTCACCGAACTCCAGGTGAGGCGCGTGCGCTCGGGCCCGAGCGCCTCGAGCCGGACCAGCGTCTCGACGTCGAGGGTGGAGCCGGGTGCCGTTCCGGTGGCGCGGAGGCGGAGGCTCTCTGGATGGACGAGGTCGTGGAGTTCGGCCTCCAGGACCACGTGCGCGCGGACCAGCCCGGCGCCCACGCTGCACTTGACCGAGTACCGGCCCGGTCCCCGGATCTCGAACGACTGCGTGGATGGAGTGCAGGCCGCCATCAGGTCCCCGTCCTGCAGGTGCCGCCAGACCGCCTCGCGGGGTGAGGCGAGCTCGGGGGAGCCGCCAAATTCGAAGATCATCGGTGGGACTGGTCGAGGCGGGGTAGGTCGGCGGGGGTGTCGACGTCGGGATTGGCGCCGTCGACGTCCACGTGCACCACGAGCTCGGGGGCGTTCGACAGGGCCCGGCCGAGGCCCTGGTCTCCGGTGAGTCGCTCGGCGAGTCCCCAAGCGTCGCGGTCGAGGAGCACCGGGTGTCCGGGCTCGTCCGGACTGTCGGAGTAGCGCGGTCGCACCACGGCGGCGCCGCTCAACTGCCAGGCGCGGATCACTTCCTCGGCCGCTTCGCGCGGGACGGAGGGCTGATCGGCAAGGAAGATGAGGGCGCCTTCCCGCTGGGGCGTGAGCGACGGCCAGCGACCCCAGCCCCAGGCGGAGCGAGTGCGACAGTCCGAGCTCGGGCCGCGCGTTCACCACGACACGCAGGCCGGCCTGGCGAACGAGGTCCAGGACCGGCAGGTCGCCCGCCCGCACCACGGCGGTGGCGCCCGCCACGACGCCCTGATCGCGCAGGGCGGCGATCGCCGCGATGGAGTGGCTTACCAGGGGGCGGCCGCGCCAGAGGGTCAGCAGCTTGTTGCTGCCGAACCGGGATCCGCTACCGGCGGCGAGGAGGAGCGCATGCGGCTGCATCGCCCGAAAAATAGCCGGAAGCCGCGCGATTCCGCGCGGCGACTGTTCAGCGGATGGCCAGGTAGGTGAGGGCGGCGATGGCCGCGCTCATCGGAATGGTGAGGATCCAGGCCCAGACGATCGTGCCGGCCACGCCCCAGCGCACGGCGCTCATGCGGTTGGCCGCCCCGACGCCGACGATCGCACCGGTGATGGTGTGCGTGGTGCTGACCGGGACCCCCAGCGACGAGGCGAGCAGCACGGAGATGCCGCCGGCGGTCTCCGCGCAGAACCCGCCGAAGGGCCGAAGCTTCGTGATCCGGGTGCCCATCGTCTTGACGATGCGCCAGCCGCCCATCGCGGTCCCGAGGGCGATCGCGGTGTGCGCGATCAGTATCCACCCACATCGGGATGTGATCGGCGTTTGGGAGGTAGAGATGGCGCAGCCAGCCGGTCTGCTCCAGGAAGAGCGCCTGCGTGGCGACGAGCAGCCCGACGATGATGCCCATCGTCTTCTGCGCGTCGTTGGCGCCGTGGCTCAGGGAGTAGAGCGCGGCGGAAAGGAGCTGCAGCCGTCGAAAGAGCTTGTCCATCGGACCGGGGCTCTGCTTGCGGAGTGCCCAGGACAGGGCCACCGTGAGCCCCAGGCCCAGCGCCATGCCGAGCATCGGCGAGATGACGATGAAGAGGATCGGCTTGATCCAGCCGGAGGCGATGATGGCCCCGGCGCCCGCCTTGGCCACCGCGGCGCCCCCATACCCGCCGAGGAGTGCGTGCGAGGAGGAACTCGGCAGCCCGAGCCACCACGTAATGAGGTTCCAGACGATGGCGCCGATCAGCGCGGCCAGGATGACGTTCGCGTCCACGGCGGAAGGGTGGATGAGGCCCTTGCCGATGGTCTTGGCCACGGCGGTGCCCACCACGAACGCGGCGACGAAGTTGAAGAACGCCGCCCAGAAGACCGCCACGCCGGGAGAGAGGACCCGGGTGGAGACGACGGTCGCGATGGAGTTGGCGCTGTCGTGGAAGCCGTTGATGAAGTCGAACAGCAGCGCCACGCCGATGATGGCGAGGACGAACCCGACGGACGCGTCCATGATCAGGCGTGCTTGATGAAGATGGACTCGAGCACGTTGGCGACATCCTCGGCGTAGTCGAGGGTCTTCTCCAGCGTGTCGTAGATCTCCTTCCAGCGGATGACCAGGAGCGGGTCGGGATCGCCCTTGAAGAGGTCGCCGAGCCATTGGTGGTAGATCGCGTCGCCGTCCTCCTCGAGCCCCTTCACCTTGACGCAGGCTGCGAGCACCTCGCCGTTGCGCGACTTGTCGAGGTGCTTGACGCCCACCAGCAGCTGCTCGGTGGCGCCGACGATCGTCTCGGCCAGCAGGATGGCCCCCTTCGGGGCGTCGCCGGCGTGAAAGACCTGGACCTTCCGGGAGCAGCCGTCCATCAGGTCCATCACGTCGTCGAGCCGCGAGGCCAGCATGTGGATGTCCTCGCGGTCGAGCGGCGTGATGAAGGAGCGGTCGAGCCGGGTCACCACTTCGTGGGTGACGATGTCCGCCTCGTGCTCCAGTCGCTTGATGGACTCCACGATGGGGAGCCGGCGGTCCATGTCGGTGCCGAGGAGCACCTTCAGCTGCTTGGCGGCTTCGACGTTGAGGGTGGCGACCTTGGTGAAGAGATCGAAGAAGCGTTCGTCCCGCGGCAGGAGGCGCATTGCAACGTCCCGGTAAAGTTCAGGTAACGGATTGCTGGGCGGGAAGATAAGGACGGTGGCCACCGCCGCAAGATGAGCCGGCGGGGTGGATCGGGCGGAGTAGGCTGTAAGGCTAAGCGCCGAGTAGAGTTAGCAGTTCACTGGGGTGGTGGAGCCAATGGTCCGGGGCCGCAGGCTCGAGGTCGGGGCGACCGAACGGCCCCCAGAGCACTGCGGCGGTCCGGACGCCGGCGCTCCGGCCGGAGTGCATGTCGTGCACGCTGTCGCCGACGTAGACGGTGGTGGTGGGGTCGGCCCCGAGCCTGGCCACGGCCATGTCCACCGGCTCGCGGTGTGGCTTCGGGTTGGTCACGTCGTCCGCTCCGATGACCACGTCCATGGCGTCCTCCAGCCCGGCCAGCCGCAGCCCGCGGAAGGCACCCACCCGGTTCTTGCTGGTGACGAGCCCGGTCCGACAACCGGCAGCCCGGACAGACTGGACCATCTCCACCACGCCGGGATAGACCGTCACCCGGCTGTCGTGGTGGAAGATGTTGTAGTCGCGGTAGGTGGCGATCATCGCCTCCATCCGCTCCTCGTCGTGGGCCCACTCCGCAAACTGGACCCGGAGAGGGGTGCCAATCCCGTCGAGCCACTCCTGGTCGGTGCGGGGCGGGAGCCCATGCACCTCGAGGGTGTGATGGTAGGAGTCGATGATGAGCTGGATCGAGTCGATGAGGGTCCCGTCGAGGTCGAACAGGACCGTGGTGAGCGCTGGCATGGGGGCAATCTACTACTCCTCCTCCTCTGTGGTGCAGTCGTCCGGGTTCTTGCACAGCGCCGCGACTGCGAGAACGACGCCCGCCACGAGGACGACGGCCAGGCCCGTCTTCAGCGCGTCCTTCTTGCGCAGTTGCACCTTTGTGATGTCCGCCAGCGCGACGAAGACCCATCCGGTGTCCGGCACGGCGCCACCGATCAGGGTGTCGTTGTGTACGCGGGGGTCGGTCAACTCGAGCGTCTCGCCGTCGATGGTGACGACGCGAACCAGCGCGGGAGGCTGCTCGCCGCCCGTGAGTTCCGGGAGGGGGGTCTTGGTGGCCGTCCAGAAGGTGCAGGACGCGATGTGGAGCACGAGCAGCATGGCGGCGATCGGACGACGTGCCTGCATCGTGGCGCTCCGGGGGGAGATGGAACGGACAAGGGCGCGCCGCTCATGGCGACGCGCCCTTGCGCGCTTCGTGGTGCCAGGATCAACTCACGGCGCACCCCGCCAGCAAAGCCAACCTACGGCGTCGCCATCGGGGCGCAAGATCCGAGCGTTACGAGGTCATGATTGACTGCCGACCAGGTGGCGGGTGAACCAGCCGGCGGCCAGCCGGGCGACCTCCTCCAGCGCCCCCGGCTCCTCGAACAGGTGGGTGGCCCGGGGCACGACCTGCAGTTCTTTCGGGCAGGTGAGCTGCGAGAGGGCCGCGGTATTGAGGGCCAGCACCTCGCGATCCGCCCCGCCCACGATCAGCAGGGTCGGCGCCCGGACATAGGCGAGTGCCGCGCCGGCCAGGTCCGGCCGACCACCGCGGGAGACCACCGCCTGCACCCCCGCGGGCCGTTCCGCCGCCGCGATGAGGGCGGCGGCCGCGCCCGTGCTGGCGCCGAAGTATCCGAGCCTGGCTTCGGGACCCGCCACGTCGTCCCTCACGAGGTCTGTCACGTGGACCAGTCGCTCCGCGAGAAACGGAATATTGAAGCGAAGCGCGCCCGTCCGCGCATCCACCGCCTCCTCAGCCTGGGTGAGCAGGTCGAAGAGCAGCGTTCCCAGGTTCGCGGCTTCAAGTTGCCGCGCGACCCACTGATTGCGCGGGCTCAGCCGGCTGCTGCCGCTCCCATGCGCAAAGACGACGATTCCCGCTGCCGCTTCGGGAAGGACGAGGTCGCCGCTCAGCACGCCACCGGGCACTGGGACGCGGATGTGGCGATGGGCTGCCGCTTCGGTTGCTTGTGACATCTCATACCTCCCGGAACTGAAGGTCAGAGGGCGGTGGGGAAGGTCTCAGGCACCTCCCCCCGCTCCCAGAGGCCGCTGCGTTCCAGTGGCTCGACCGCGCGGGTCTCGTCGTAGTGCAGGATGGCGTCGAACTGGGCAGGAAGCGTCACGTGGTAGTAGTGGCTCTGTCGCTCCGTGTCCGGCCGGTAGATGACACCGATCGCACGCTGCAGGCGAGGGAGATGGAGTTCATCCCGCACCCCTGGTCGCGAGGGCGTGAGCAGGAAGTTCGGCCCGCCGAGGTCGTGGAACAGCGCCTCATAGCTACCGGGAAGCGCCGGACGCACGCGCATCCGCTCGGCCGGCTCGTCCCAGTTCGACGCCGCGGTGACGGTCCCGGAGTAGGTGCTGAAGCCCACCAGCATCGCCTCCGAGCCGGCACGCTCCCGCACCAACTGGCCGAGGTTGAGCTCGCCCGCCCGTTGCCGCTCGGTGGCCCGGGCGTCGCCGATGTGGGAGTTGTGCGCCCAGACGACCACCTTCGGCCCGGGCATCCGGGAGGCCAGGTGCGCCATGAGGGCGCCGAGCGTGTCCGCCATGTGCATGTCACGCAGGTTCCAGGACGACTCGTAGGACTGGAACATCGCGCGGTAGTACTGCTCGGCGTCGGCGATGAGGCGGGCGTTCTGCTCCGCAAAGAAGAGGTCGTCAGGCGTCACGCGATGATCGCGTCGGGCGTACTCGACCGCCGCCCGGCGGATCTCCACCAGTTGGGCCAGGACTTCGCGCTCACAGGTGGGAGCGAGTCCCAGGGTGGTGGCGTGCCCGTAGGCCTGGAGATCCGTGCCGAAGGCGTCGAAGCAGGCGTACCGCTCGGCGGCGCGCCTGGCGGCGGCCGGGTCCACGATTCGCAGGTACTGGAGGACGGCGTCGATGGACGTGTGCAGGCTGTAGAGGTCGAGCCCGTAGAAGCCTACCTTCGGCGCCGCGGTCGGCAGTGCGTCGTTGTGTGCCCGGAGCCAACCGACGAAGTCGAGGACGTCCGCGTTCCGCCACATCCACTGGGGAAAGCGACGAAAGCCGCCGAGCGCCTCGGCGGCGTTCGCGTCGTCGTCGCCGCCGGTCACGTACCGGTGCACCCGGTGCGCATCGGGCCAGTCCGCCTCCACCGCGACTGCGGCGAACCCCTTTTCGAGGATCAACCGCTTGGTGAGCGCGGCGCGGATGCGATAGAACTCATGCGTCCCGTGCGACGCCTCGCCGAGGAGGACGAAACGGGCAGCGCTGATCTGTTCGAGGAGCGGGTTGAAATCTTCGGGAGCCCCGGTCAGGCGGTGCGCGGCAGACCGCAGGGCGGGGATGGGATCGGCTGACGCAAGCGCTGGCATAGACCCTCCTTCGGCCACCCTCGCTAGGCGATGGGCGCCGCCTGCGGGCGACGCCGGGCGGCGTCGAGCAGGGTCCTCACTTCATCGTCACTCGTCTGCCTGAAGTCCTGGTACCACTGGCCGACACCCCCGAACGACCGGGGCGTGAGGACGGCCACACATTCGTCCGCCAGCTGTCCCCAGTGCCTGCATCGCCTCTCGTGACGCGACCGGCACCGCCACGATGATGCGTTCGGGTGACTGGGTGCGTACCCCCCGGACCGCCGCGGCCATCGTCGCCCCGGTCGCGAGTCCGTCGTCGACGAGCACCACGGTGTGACCCCGGAGGTCCGGCGCAGGAGCGCCGCCGCGATAGATGCGCTCGCGCCGGGCGAGTTCCGCGGCCTCTGCGGCCGCCACCCGCTCGATCGTCACCGCCGGGATGCCCAGCGCCCCGACGACGTCTTCGTTCAGCACGCGGATCCCGCCTTGGGCGATGGCCCCCATGGCCAGTTCCTCGTGGCCAGGAACCCCCAGCTTGCGCACCACGAAGACATCCAGCGGCGCACTGAGGGCCAGCGCAACTTCGTACGCCACCGGGACGCCGCCCCGGGGCAGGGCCAGCACGCGCACCGGCGCCCCCGCAGGGACCCGGAGCGCTCCGGCCAGGTGCTGACCGGCCTCGCGGCGATCGCGAAATTGAGTGAGCATAGCTCCCCCCCCAAGGCCTCGTTACTGGGGCGAATTGCGGCTCGGTTTATCAAACTGGGGAATCCGGCCCCAATCGAGCGCGAAACGCAGGTGAGACTTTCTTCATCCGGGGAACGGCCCTGCCGGCGTCGCGGTCACCTCCGGCGAAAGACGATCAGGCCCGTCATCCGGGGCCGGAGGGCCGACATCCTTACCGGCCGTTCGGGCAGAAGCGGGAGGCGGTCGAGCAAGGCCTCGTCATCGAGCATCATCAGCGAGTCGAGCAGCAGCGCCTCACCGGCAGTGTGCCCAGCCGTGCAGAAGGCGAGCGTCCGCTCCAGAAGCGTGAGTGTCGCCCCGTCGCGATGCCGCGCCGCACGCGCGGCCAGCGTCCGCAGTCGGCTGGTCACGCGAAGTACCGTCGGACGTGGGGATGGGTCCCCCACGTGCCGGGCTGAAGCACATCGCAGGCGCTCCCTGACCGGAGCACAGAGGGATCCGAGCAATCCGCGCAGTTCGGCGGAAGTCGGGCGACTGGCCGCCGCGGAGCGGGCCGCCTGGAGGAGGCGGGCCTCCACGATCGCCGGATCGTCGGTCCAGTCGTCCGCTCCTTCTCGCCAAAGCACTTCGGATGCGACTGGATCTCCATCCCGCTCCAAGGCGATGCCGGCGAGTGCACCATCGATGTCGGCCTCGACCGCGCTATGTCCGGTCAGCGCAGGGCCCGGCATCGCCTCCGCCACTTCCCGGCGCCAGCGCCACCGGTGGCGGACCATCGGACCGAGACCGTTCCGGGATGGCAGCCCAGCCTTTCGCGTCAACACCCCCTGCTGGTGGATTCGCCTCTCAAACTCGGCTCCGGGTAGGAACCTGATGATCTCGACTTCCGCTCGGTGCGAGCCCAGCCGCGCCGCCCGGCCATTGCGCTGCTCCAGCCTGACCTCCGTCCACGGGAGGTCGTAATGCACGACCCGCCCGGCCTCCTGCAAGTCCAGGCCCTCGGCCGAGACGTCGGTGGTCAGGAGGGTGCGCGGTACGCCGGGCTGGTCGCGCATCGCCGGCGGCGCCGGCCTGAACCATGACAGCACATCCCGCCGCGGCAGCGCTGTCCCGCCGATCCCTGCACGGTGCCCTGAACACCACGCCAGCCAGCGATCGGGAAGCTGGCGGCGCAGGTAGGTGAGGCTTTCCCTGGCGGTGACGAAGACCAGCGTCGGGACCTGATCCCGCAGGAGCTCGGCGAGCCGGGCCGCTTTCGCGTCCGGCGCATCAGCCATGCGCCGTGCCTCGCTGATGAGCGCCTCGACCGCGGGCAGGTCGTCAACCCGCAGTTCACCGTACCCCTCCTGCGTGAGGTCCAGGAGGGACCAGAGCACCAGTTGTGCACTCGCGTCGCCGACCAGACGCCGCAGCTCCCGGCGGCTTGGAATCGCCCCGGTTGCAGCGGCGTCTTGCGCGTGCCGCAGCAGCGAACGGTATCGGCGAAGCGCGGCAAGGAGCGCAGCGGCGCTCGACGCCGCCGCCTGGACCAAGCCCGTACGGACCAGCGCGGCGATGTCGGCCGATGACGAGAGCGCCAGGACGTCGATGGCCGGGAGCAGGTCGGCAGCCCCGCTGTCGACCATCTCGACGCGCTCCCGGCGCGGAGGCCCCACCGACGTGCCGACACGCTGGATGGCGAATCGGCCCAGCGCACGGGGAACGGTGTCCCGATCGAAGGCGTTCCGCATCGACGCTTGCCCCGCATCGGCCAGGACGTCGTCGCGCAAGGCGAGGTGGAGCTGGTGGTACAGGTCCTGTGAGTTGTTCACCACCGGCGTCGCACTGAGCAGGAGGACCCGGCGCCCGACCAGCCAGGGTGCGAGGGTCCGGTAGCGCCGGATCGAGGGGCGGCGGAAGTGGTGGCTCTCGTCCACGATGACAAACGGTGGGCCGACCGTCGGCAGGCGTCCGAGCGAGAGCCGCGAGTGCGACCAGGCGACGATCGGGACTTCGAGTCGCCTTGCAGTCGCCTCCCACTGTGGGACCAGTGGAGCCGGCACGAAGCAGACGGGCGGTTCGTGCGAAATGGCCTGTGCCACGGCCAGCGCGAGCCAGGTCTTGCCGCTGCCGACTGGGTCGGCGCACAACGCGGCACCGTGAGACCGGACGGTGTGCAGCAGGATCCGGAAGGCGTCCGCCTGGGCGGCGTCGAGCCAGCTTGGTGCGCGATCCGACGCACGGGGGGGCGCCAGCGACTGGGCGAGTGCCCTCGCCACCGCCTCAGGAGGTGCGGGCGGGCCGGGATCGAGGATTCCGACCAGCGGATCCCTGAGCGGCAGCAGGCCCTCGGCAACGACGCTCGGCGCCCACCCCCACCACTTCGGCGAGCGCTCGCCGATCGCGCGGTCGAAGGTCGAGCCAGGCCCCGACCAGTTCGTCGAGTTCACCCTGTATGTCATCTCCGGCACCTCCACGGCGTGCCAGCGCGGTCAGTCGCTCGTCCCCAAGCGCGGCTCGGGGCAGGGGGACGGCGCCGACGGCGCGGGCGTTGAACCGGGCGAAGCCGCCGCTGGCGGGGTCGGCTGTCGCGCGGGCGGCCGCACGTATCCATGTCGAATTGAGCCAGGCACAGAGCGCCAGTGCCCCGGGCGTCGAGTCAGCCAGCACGACGTAGCAACTGTTCATGGGAACCCACTCGAGTGACGGCGGCTCGACCAGGCACGCCGCCTCCAGTCGGCGGGCGAGGTCCGCCCAGATCACCCGGGGCACGCGGCGCCCGGCGGAAGCCCGGAAGAGGGACCACGGCACAGCGCCGGCATCGTCGGAGCGCCCTCGGAGGGCGTTGGCGTGACGCCTGAAGTGGCAGGAAGCCTGGGGTGGGAGGGACTGGCGCACCTGGCCGCGGGCGTCGTGCGTCCAGACGATCCGACCGGAGGGAGTGGCGAGAAACGGGCGGAGATCCTTCCCATGGACCGCAGGTCGGAAGAGCTCTTCCTCGATCTCCGCCGCGGGTGCCAGGAAGAGGTGATTTGCCCCCGTCTTCACGCCCAGCTGGATGCGCGTGGACTCGGACAACGGGGGATGCCTGCGCAGGCGTGCCAAGGCAGCCTGGAGCGTGTTGGGCACCAGGATCCATGGTCCGCCGCCTGGCGCCAGTTCTCCCAAGGCGACGCTGGACGCCGGGTCCAGGCCGAGCCGGGGGCGATGGTCGGCCGGCGGTCGATGTGACCGGGCGACGATGGCGAGCGGGTAGGTGGTCGCGTCGAACGACGCGTCCGGCCTGTTGGTGAGATCGGCGACGGCGAGCACGGTCCCGCTCTCGCCCAGGGCGGCCCGGGCGGCCGTGCCGTAGGCAGCCGTCGCCACCTTGGCCGGCACCACCATGGCCATGACGCCGCCGGGGCGGGTGAGTTCCCACGCCCGCTCCAGAAAGGCCACGGCGAGGTCGGGCTGGTGCCCGTACCCCCTTCCGCTCCCGGTGCGCCACCAGCGAAATCGCTCCTTGAGCTGCGCCCGTGCGGGCGCCGGGAGCGACTCCGCGCGCACCCAGGGCGGATTTCCGACCACGAGATCGAACCCCCCCGCGGCCGTCACGTCGCCGAACTGGATGTCGAAATCGAACGAAGGGGCCGCGCCATCCTCTCGAAGCGCCCGGCGCAGGCGCCTGAGTTCCCTCAATCCCGTCCGGGCGGCGCCGAGGGCCCTGGCCGCCCGCGGGGCGAGGTGGCGTCGCTCCCCGAACAGCGTGGCGTCGTGGCGCGAGGCGAGGATCTCCCGCACCTGGGCCTCGCGCTCCCTGATGGCGGCCTCGAACCGCTCGGACGCCGTGTCCATCTCCACCTGCCGGAGGCGCCGGAGCGCCTCGCGCTTGGCGCCCCCACTCGCTTCCACGGCGGCGCGGCGCGCGGCTGTCAGGGCCGCCGCATGCCGGGGCGAGCGCAGCGGATGCCGGAGCATCATGCGCATCGGGTCGGCGAGGCTGTCGCCCTGGCGCATGAACGCGTCCAGGTTGGGTAAGGGTGTGACGGCGTCGGGCGCGCCGTCTGCTTCCGCGCTGATGATCGCGAGCCAGAGCCGCAGCTCGCAGAGCCGGACGGCCGCCGGATTCAGGTCCACGCCATAGAGATTCCGGGCCACGATCGCCCGGGGTGTCGCGTCCCTCCCCGCGGCCTTATGAAACGCGGTCAGGCGCTCGAGCGCTCCCAGCAGGAAGGCGCCGGAACCGGCGGCGGGGTCGAGGATCGTGATGTCGTCCAGCAGCTTCGCCGCCCGCTCGTCGCCCGCCGAGAGGCGGCGGAGCGCATCCGCGTCGGAGACGCCGAGTCGGCCCCCGACGAATCCGGCGAGCGCAGCATCGACGACCGAGCGCACCAGCGCCCTCGGCGTGTAATACGTGCCGCTCTGCTTCCGTGCGCCGGGTTCCATGACGCCCTCGAACACCCGGCCCAGCATGTCCGGCGCGATGCTTCCCTGCGCGGCGTCCGAGACCGTGAAGTGATAGCGCTCGAACAGCGTGTCGAACGCGTCGCGCCACGTCGCGTCCGGAATGTCCGGGCGGTGCAGCCGCTCGAGGCGATGGGCCTCGAACAGGCCGCCGTTCAGGAACGGGATCCGGCCGAACGCGCGGGCCACGCCCCGTCTCCGGGAGACGGGCTGGTTGAGCGTGCCGAAGAAGAGTGGCAGGAGGAGGTGCCGGTGGATGGAGCGCCGGTGAAAGAGGCAGTCGTCGACGCGCCGGCGAAGAAAGTGCTCGGTCCCGTCGAGCCACCCCTTGGCCTGGACGAAATACAGGAACAGCATGCGGGTGAGCTGGAGCAGGGCGAGCTCGTGCCGGTGGCGCGCGGGGATGCTCTCGGGCAGGGCGCAGATGAAGCGGTCGAGTGTCGCACGGAAGGCCGTGAAGAACTGGCGCCCCAGGCCGGCGCCGGAGAGCGCCTCCGCGGTTCGCGAGGCGATGCCGAGCGAGCCGCCGGACTCCGTGCTCCCGATGCGGGCGAGGCAGCTGACCGCCAGCGGGCTCGGGCGGTCGAGGTCCACGGCGAGCGTCGGCGTGCCGTCGAAGGCCACCGATACCACAAGGTGCCGCGCGCTCGCGTCCAGTCCGAACACGCCGCATGTGCGTCCCCGCTCGGCGAGGCGGCGCGCGATTCGGGGCGCGCTCCGGGTCGGCTCGTGCGAGGCGACCGCATACCAGGTGAATGCGCCCAGCCGGCCGACGATGGCCGCGTCCACCGGAGGGTCGGACCGCCGGCCGAAGTCCAGCAGCCTGGCATCGATCGGCTCCCAGAGGGGCTCGTGGCCGAACGCGGCGACGAGCTGCGGGAGGTCGTGGAGGGCGAGGATCGACTGAAGGGCGTGCGCAGGCAGCACGTCGGTGTCCCATGAAGGTGTCACACGAGGATGGGACGAGCGCCGGCGGGCGGCGGTACCTTGGGAGCGCAGCGCGGTGCGATTCAACGGCGTGGGGCAGGAGGCTGGCGGGCGGTCCCGTCGAGGTGTCTATTCAGGGATCAAAGGAGCTGGCCCTATGCGCTATAACTGCAGGTCCACTGTTCACGCGACCCTTGCCGTGCTGCTCTCCGCACCGTTCATCGCCTGTGCGGGGCAGCCCGCGGCGGCCCCGGCGGCGACGCCCAAGTTCTTCGTCTCGGGCGACTCGTTGATGAAGTCGCTGCCGTTTTCCGAAGCCGTGCAGGTCGGGAACCTGCTCTTCCTCTCCGGTCAGATCGGGGTGCTGCCCGGCACCTCGACGCTCGCCCCGGGAGGCATAGGGCCGGAGTCGCGGCAGACCCTGGAGCACATCCGCGCCATCCTCGCGCGCCACGGGGCGACGCTCAAGGACGTCGTGAAGTGCACGGTGTTCCTGGCCGACATGGGGGAGTGGGGGGCGTTCAACGCGGTGTACCGGGAGTACTTCACGGCACCGTACCCGGCCCGAAGCGCGCTGGGGAGCAGCGGGCTGGCGTTCAAGGCGCGGGTCGAGGTGGAGTGCGTGGCGGTGGTGCCCTAGTAGTTCTCCAGCACCAGCGTCGACAGGGCGTCCAGCGCGGCGTGCTCCGGTTTCACCTTGCCGTCCGGCGTGAATCGGATGTTCATGGCGCAGAGCTCCTCGAGCGCGGTGCTCTGCTCGGGACCGAGGGGCAGGACGTACGGGGAGCCGCCGGCGCGCATGCGCTCCACCTGCGCGATGAGCCAGTCCGGCTTGTCCGAGGCTCGCTCCAGCGCGGCCAGCATCTCTTCGGTGATCGTCAGGCGCATGCCATCTCCGAGTGGTGGTGTCGGGTAAAGATTCGCCGGGCGGACGCCCGGCGCAACCGGCGGCTCATTCCGCAGTGTAGATGCGCCCCCGCCACTCGATCCGCTGCTCCCCGCGGCGGGTGGAGCGGGCAAAGATCCAGCCGGTCATGACGACGCCGAGCGGATAGCTCAAGCCGTACAGCGGATTGATCCCGAAGCCCGCGTTGAACAGGACCCAGAAGAGCGCGCTGAGGCCGGTGGCCCAGGCCGCGGCCGCCAGCAGCGCGGGAGTCACGCCGACGAGCGCCAGCAGGAGTACCGCCGGTGGGAGCAGCCAGAAGAGCGCGCCGCACGCGAACATGACGGGAATGAGCGCGCGGAGCACCGGCTCGTCCGGGTACGACCGGCGCCCACCGACGTAGACGTTCTTCGACCACCCCTCCACCAGCCCGGCCAGGCTCGTGTACATCCGTGTCCCCAGCAGCCGGAGCCCGAAGGCGAACAGCTGCGGCCGGCCGGCGCGAAAGTACAACTGCGCCAGCGCCAGGTCCTCGGCCACCTCGTGCTTCACCGCCGCGTGCGTCCCCACCACCTCGTAGCTCTCGCGCGTCACCAGGATGAACTGCCCGTTCGCGATCGCCTCGCTGGCCCGCCGCGCCCGGTTGACCGCCGTGGGATGGAACCGGATCGCGAGCAGCGCGCCGATGATCGGCATGATGACACGCTCCCAGAACGAA
Source organism: uncultured Gemmatimonadales bacterium (assembly GCA_963777835.1). Taxonomy (GTDB): domain Bacteria; phylum Gemmatimonadota; class Gemmatimonadetes; order Gemmatimonadales; family GWC2-71-9; genus SPDF01. Next base: position 273,240 of record CAVZRK010000007.1, read on the forward strand.
CCGCAGATCATCCGGCCGATCACCGTCACCAAGTCCCGCCGCTGGGACTCGAGCGCCCCGACCGCGCGGCCGAGGAGCTCGGGGGCATGCCGCGTGTCGGCGTCGGTGAAGAGGAGGAGGTCGCCCCGCGCCTCGCGATACCCTTGGACGCAGGCCCACGGCTTCCCGAACCACCCTGCCGGCAGCTCCGCGCCCTCGATGAGCCGGACCCGCGGGTCCCGATCGGCGTAGCCCTGCACGACCGCGGCGGTCCCGTCGGTCGAGCGGTCATCCACCACGAGGATTTCGACCAGGTCGTATTGGCTCCGCAGCAGCGAATCGAGCAGGATGGGGAGGTTGTCCTCCTCGTTCCGCGCCGGGACGATGACGGACACCAGCCGGCCGCTGGCGAGCGGCGCGCGCGCCAGGTCGGGGCGATGGCGGGCGAGGCGTATGAAGGCGAGGAAGGGCACTGCCCAGGGCAGGGCAGCCAGGTACGGGGGCACGGGGACCACGGGACCTACCGGTTTCGGGTGACGGCCGCGAGCTCGCCTTCCAGCTGCTCGAGCTGACGGCCCACCTCGTCCGCGTCCACCGCGGTGCCCGGGCTGGGCACGCCGTTCTGCGCGAAGATGGTGGCCACCAGTGCGTCCGTATACCCCACAACCGCCACGCCGATCCCCTTGTCGAGGACCCGGTTCAGTTCCAGCATGATCGCCATGGCCCGCCGGGGCCGCATCGCCGCCAGGATCGGGGCGAGATTACGGATCAGGAGCTCGCGGAGGTACTGCATCTCGTCCACCACCTCGCCCGCAGCGAGGCCGCGCGTGGCGGCGAGCCGCCCGTAGTGCTCGCAGGCGTGATACCAGACCGGCTTGGTCTCCCGCCGGACCGGCCCGACCATCTCGCCGAGCAGTTCGATGATCAGCCGCAACTCCCGCTCGATGATCGGGCGGGGTATTGTGGTGGAGGTGTGCATACGGTCGCCCAGCCAGTCGGCCCATTGGGTGACCATCTCGTCCCGCAGGTCGAAGATCACGCGGCTGGCGGCCTGGAGGGCCGGGTGGGAAGCGCGCAGTGCGTTTCTCCTGGAAGTGTCGCCTTCAATCTAGTACGGGAGTCCGAATGGGGTCAAAGAATTTCGTCCGGCCGCCGGTCCTCGGCGCGGGAAGCCGGGTGGCGCTCCTCGCCCCCGCGGGGCCGCTGCTCGAACACGACGACCTGCTCCGCGGAGAGGAACTCTGCCGAGGGCTCGGGTTCGAGCCCGTGCTTGGCCCCAACGCCTACCGCCACTACGGCTACCTGGCCGGCACCGACGAGCAACGGCTCGGTGACTTGAACGCCGCCATCGCCGACCCGCGTATCGACGCCATCTGGTGCCTCCGCGGAGGCTACGGCATGACGCGCATCCTCGATCAGGTCGACTTCGCGCCGCTCCGGAAGCGCCCCAAGGCCATCATCGGCTTCTCCGACATCACCGCGCTGCTCAACGCCGCACAGGTCGAGGCGGGGCTCGTCACCTTCCACGCCCCGATGGCGCGCGCCCCGCTCACGCCGTTCAGCCGCTGGCATTTCGACCGGGTCCTCACGACAGGCAATCCTGCCGGCCGGCTCGGCCGCGTCGCCCCGCCGGCCGACGTGCTGGTGCCGACGAGCGGCCGGATCGTCACGCTGGTCCCGGGGCAGGCCACCGGACCGCTCGTCGGCGGAAACCTGACCCTCCTCCAGTGCCTCATCGGCACCAGGTATTTCCCTGACCTGGGCGGCGCGCTGCTCTTCATCGAGGACGTCGGCGAGGACCTTTACTCGGTGGACCGGATGCTCGCGCAGCTGCGGTCCGTCGGGGCGCTCCAGAAGGTGGCTGGCGTCATCGTCGGCCAGTTCACGGAACTCAAGCGAGGCACCGACGACGGCGCGCTCGGGTTCGACGAGGTGCTGACCACGTACCTGGCGCCGCTCAAGGTCCCCGTGGCCTACGGCTTCCCGACCGGCCACGTGGATGACCAGTGGACCCTCCCCCTCGGCGTGAACGCCCGCCTCGACGCCACGGCCGGCGAACTCGAAATCCTCGACGGGGCCGTCCGGTAGCCAGTGGCCACGCCATCTCTCACGCGGCACCGGCTGCCGGGGTACCTGGGCGACATCCTCGTGGATGTCCGGACCGGCGACCGGACACGTTCGCGCCCCGCCGTCCTTGTCTTGCACGGGTTCAAGGGGTTCAAGGACTGGGGGATGTTTCCCCCGCTGGCGGAGCGGCTGGCCCGGGCGGGGTTCTCGGCCGTCAGCTTCAACCTCAGCGGCAGCGGGGTGGACGACGCAGGGGAGTTCACCTTCCCGGAACGATTCGCGCGCGCCACCTTCAGCGGGGACCTCGGCGACATCGCGCACGTCGTGGAGGCGGTGGCGAGCGGCGCGCTCGCGATGCCCTCGCCAACGTCAATCGGGTTCTTGGGCCATTCGCGCGGAGGGGGGCTGGGCGTGCTGGCCGCCGCGGCGGACCCGCGCATCGGCGCGGTGGTGACCTGGGCGGCCATCAGCGACGTGCACCGTCACTCCCCCGAGGAGGTCACGGCGTGGCGTGCGCGTGGGCACATTGACATCGTGAACTCCCGCACCGGCCAGGTGCTGCCGATCCTGACCGACGTCCTGGACGACGTCATCCGACACGGCTCGACGCTGCTCGACATTCGCGCCGCCGGCGCCCGTCTCAAGGCTCCCTGGCTCATTGCGCACGGGGAGTCGGACGTCACCGTCCCGGTCGCCGAAGCCAGGGCGTTGCACGCCGCCGCCGGAGCCACCGCCGAGCTCATGGTCGTGCCGGGTGCCGGGCACACGTTCGAGGCCGTTCATCCATGGCAGGGCCCCACGCCCGCATTCGCCGCCGTGGCGGACGCGTCGGTTGCATGGTTCGGGCGGCACCTGCGCTAGGATCTGAATCCGCGGGCACAATCGCCACGTACCGACTTCGTCCACGACCATCCGATCCCGCCCAAGAGGCCCCATGCGAATCCTTCGATCCGCCCTTGCCGTGCTCACACTGGCCGCCTGCTCGCCGGCCGAGCCGCCCACGCCCCCCGATCCCGAGGCCGTCCGCGCATCGCTGATGGCGGCGGACCAGGCCTTTGCCGCCGCCACGGCGCAGAACGGACTCGAGGGCTGGCTCGCCGCATACGATAGCAGCGGGATCCAGATGGAGCCCGACGTCCCCTTCACGCCCGGCATTCCCGCCATCCGCGCGGCCATGGCGCCGGCCTTCGCCGACACCACCTTCCGCCTTACATGGCAGCCGACGATGGCCTTTGCGAGCGCTGCCGGCGACCTCGGCTACACCCTGGGCACCTGGCAGAGCACGCATTACAACGAGGCGGGGAAGGGGCAGGTCACGACGGGGAAGTACGTCACGATCTGGCGGAAGCAGGCGGACGGGAGCTGGAAGGTCGTCTTCGACGGGGGCAATCCCGACTCGTCGCCGCAGTTGACCACCGCACCGTGACCGGATCGGTCATGTCCCGATCGCAGGCAAGCCCATTCCAGGAGCGGCTGGTGACCCGGCTCGCCGGGCGGGTGCCGACCACGGTCGAGGACCCCCTCCTCGCGCGGGCGGCGGTGGCACTGGTGGTCGTCCCCGATCCCGACGCACTCCTGCTCATCAGACGCGCCGAGCGTGCGGGAGACCCCTGGTCCGGACAGATGGGGCTTCCCGGCGGGCGCAGCGGCCCCGAAGATCCCGGCCTGCTCGAGACCGCGATCCGCGAAACCCGCGAAGAGGTCGGCATTTCGCTGCTGCGCGAGGAGCTGGTCGGGCCGCTCGATGACGTCGCGCCCCGGTCCCCTCACCTGCCACCCCTGATGGTGCGGCCGTTCCTGTTCGTCCTGTCCCGTCGGCCGGTCGTCACCCCAAACAGCGAGGTCGCTGAGCACCTCTGGGTTGAATGGAACTCGTTGGTGCATCCCGAGTCGTACCGCCCCCACATCATCCGGCTGGGCGAAACCGTCCGGGAGTTCCCCGCCTACCATGTCAGCCCGATTCCGGTTTGGGGCATGACCGAGCGCATCCTCGCTCCGCTCGTCGCACTCCTTTCTCGCGATTAGCCTCCACCTCTTCTTTGCGGCCTTCGCGCCTTTGCGGTGAACTGCGGCTACCTCAAAGACGCGAAGGCGCCCAAGCCAACCCTCCCCGACCGGAATGGAAGTGGGGTTGCGTTTAGCATTGCAATAAAACAGATTTAGGCAACCCTAATTCTGGTACCTCCATGCCGCGGCCACCAATCCCAGCAACGCTGACCCGGTCCGTCGAGGACTATCTCAAGGCGATCTACCATCTCTCGCTCGGAGGCGCCCCGGCGGGCACCAGCGAGATCGCCAATCTCCTCGACCTCGCACCAGCTTCCGTGACCGGGATGGTCAAGCGACTGTCCGAACAGGGGCTCCTGGAGCACGTGCCCTACAAGGGGGTCGAGCTGACTGCGGGCGGACGTCGGGCGGCCCTCCGTATGGTCCGGCGCCATCGGATCCTCGAGTCGTACCTCGTGGCCTTCCTCGGCTACACCTGGGACGCCGTCCACGAGGAAGCGGAGCGACTGGAACACGCGGTGTCGGATGCGCTGATCGAGCGAATGGCGACGGCGCTGGGCAATCCGAGTGTGGATCCCCACGGCGACCCGATCCCCGCGCCCGACGGGTCGATGGTCGAACTGGTGTACACGCCGCTCTCCGAGGTCCCGATCGGCGAGCGGGTCGAAGTGCGGCGGGTTGAAACGGGACAGGCGGACCGGCTCCGGTTCTTCGCCGATCACGGACTGGTGCCCGGGGCTGCCGTGGTGGTACTCGATCGCCAGCCCTTCGGCGGGCCGATGCGGGTGAGCGCCTCCGGTCGTGAGCAGCTGCTCGGTGCCGAGCTGGCGGGTGTGCTGCTCTGCGCGCGCGCGGAGGCCCGATGAGCGCCAGCGGCCCCCCGATCGAGGAGATGACCGCCGGGTGGCGGCTCGCCCGGACCTCGCCCAGCCTCCCGGAGTCGTTCCGCAGCGTGTCGATTCCGGCCGGGGCGCCGTGGTGGCGGAAGATGCTCGCCTTCGCCGGCCCAGGATACCTCGTGGCCGTCGGCTACATGGACCCCGGCAACTGGGCCACCGACCTCGCGGGCGGGTCGCGCTTCGGCTACACGCTGCTCAGCGTGATCCTGCTCTCCAACCTGATGGCCATCCTCCTGCAGGCGCTGGCCCTCCGGCTGGGGATCGTCGACCGGACGCGACCTCGCCCAGGCCTGCCGCGATCACTACTCGCGGCCGGTCAACCTGATGCTCTGGGTGCTCTGCGAAATCGCGATCGCCGCCTGCGACCTCGCCGAGGTCATCGGCTCGGCCATCGCGCTGAACCTGCTCTTCGGGATCCCGCTCCTCTGGGGCGTCTGCATCACCGCCGCTGGACGTCCTGCTCATTCTGCTGCTCCAGCACCGCGGCTTCCGCTGGCTCGAGGCGTTCGTGATCGCGCTCGTCGCCACGATCGGCATCTGCTTCGGGATCGAGCTGCTGCTGGCGCAGCCGGTCATCGGCGAGGTCATGCGCGGCCTCGTGCCCACGCCGGACATCGTGTTCGATCCCGCCAAGCTGTACATCGCCATCGGCATCCTCGGCGCCACCGTCATGCCGCACAACCTCTACCTGCACAGCTCCATCGTGCAGACCCGGGACTTTGGGCGGTCCGACGCGGGCAAGCGCGAGGCCATCAAGTACGCCACCATCGACTCCACCCTGGCGCTCTTCTTCGCCTTCTTCATCAACGCCGCCATCCTGATCCTGGCGGCGGCCACCTTCCACACGACCGGCAACCAGGACGTGGCCGACATCGGCGACGCGCTACCAGCTGCTGACGCCGCTGCTCGGCACCACCATGGCGAGCGTACTGTTCGCGGTCGCGCTGCTGGCGTCCGGCCAGAACTCCACCATCACCGGGACGCTCGCGGGCCAGATCGTGATGGAGGGATTCCTGAACATCCGGCTGCCGGCGTGGCTCCGTCGGCTGATCACGCGGCTTATCGCGATCATCCCTGCGGTGATCGTGACGGCGGTGTCCGGCGAGCGTGGCACCGGTCAGCTGCTGATCCTGAGCCAGGTGATCCTGAGCATGCAGCTGTCGTTCGCCGTGGTGCCGCTCGTGATGTTCACCAGCGAGAAGGCCAAGATGGGAGTGTTCGTGAACCCGCGCTGGTTGCAGGTGCTGGCGTGGACCGTGGCCACCCTCATCGGCTCGCTCAACGCCTGGCTCCTGGTCGAGACCTTCCGCGGATGGCTCTGAGCCTTGTGGCTGCAGCGGGTGTGGCGCTCTGCCTGGCCACGCCCCACAACCTGCAGGGGCAGGCGCCGGCGGCGCCGATTCGCGATAACAGCTTTCTCGTTGAGGAGGCCTACAACCAGGATGGCGGGGTGGTGCAGCACGTCGGCACGTTCGCCATGGGGCGCATGGGCGGGTGGGCGGCGGGCGTCGACGAGGAGTGGCCGCTGGGAGGGATGCGCGATCAGTTGAGCCTGAGCCTGGCCGCCCTCGACGCCAGCGAGGGCACGCGGTTCGGGGACATCGAACTCGGCTACCGACGGCAACTTGTGGGCGGCCCGGAATCACGCTTCCTCGTCGCCCCGCGGCTATCGGCGCTCTGGCTTCAGGCGGAGGATCGTCCCGGTGGGAGCCCGGCAGGGCTCGGTACCCAGGCCGCCGTGCCGATGACCGCCGTGCTGACGTCCTCGCTCGTGACGCACTGGAACCTGAGCGTCACGCTCGGGCCCTTCCGGCCGATCGCGAGCGCAGGGGCGAGCGTGGTCTGGTTGATGACACCGACGGTGAATCTGCTTGTGGAGGGGGTCTGGGTGGGTCAGGACGGGACGCGGCCGATGTATGTCCTCAACCCCGGGGCGCGATTCGCGATCAATGCAGGCGCCTTGCAGGTCGTGCCGGGTTTCTCCTTCCCGATTGCGCTGGCCCAACACGAGGAGACCGATGCCGTCCTCCTCTACCTGAGCTTCGAGCACCCGCTCGGTTCAGCGGGCGCCGAATAACGGAGCCTGCGCCTTTCGCAGGAAGCTCAGAGCCCGAGTCGGAGCACCAGCCCCGCCGTGCCCCACCGATATGCACCCGTCGCCGACAGGTACGCGCTGTTGCTGACCCCGGCGAAGGCCTCGAGTCGGTTCCACCGGGAGAACCACCAGGCCGCGCGGCCCTCGATGTGGCCCTCGAACTCCCAGGACCCGCTGCTGGTGATCTGCTGCACGCCCGCGCCGGCGCTCAGGCGCGTCTCCCAGTCCTCCCCGACGCGTGCGTACCCGCCGCGCGCCTCCACTACGGTGAAGCGGTCAGGCGAGAAGTACCCCGGCTCGGTCTCCGCATACCACACCATCCTGGCGAGCCCGCCGACGAAAAAGTGTCGCGGGACCTGCTTCGTCACGGCCAGCACCGCCGAGCCCCGCTGGTTTCCGTCGCTGTACCAGCCTGCGCCGCCGCCCGCGCTGAGGGAGAGGCCGGCGCCCAGGGTGGCATCCACCGTGGCGTCGACGGCGTCGATGTCGATGCCCGCGCCGATCAGGTAGGCGGTCTCCGCGAAGGGGAAGTGGGCGTAGCTCACGCCGACGGCGACCGCCGGTTGGAACCGGTAGGTCGCACCCAGCCGCCCGGTCAGGACGCTCCGCGCCACGCCGGCGTCGGGCCAAAGCCCCTGCACTCCGAACGCGCCGGTCAGCTGCCAGCGATCCTGGGTATAGGTGGCGCCCCACTCTGCGGTGCCGCGTGCGGCGGTGACCGCCGGCGTGCTGCTCCCCTCGAAGGCACCCACCGACCCGAAGCCCCGTACCCTGTTCGACAGCGGTGTCGTGGCGGAGATGACCTGCCACCACATCACGTTGTCATCCGAGTCGTCACTCCAGCCAAGCGTCAGGTCGGCGGCGGACTGCACCGTTCGCCCGACGCTCGTCTGCACCCGCACCGCCTCCCGGTTGGCCGGAGCGATGGCGACGGCGCTGTCCGCCTCGGCCTGGGCATCGAGCTGCCGGCCAGCGGCCAGATAGACCTGCGCCAGGCCCGATCGCGCGGAAGCGTCGTTTGGTCGGTACGAAAGCGCTCGCTCGTACCCCGCGATCGCCTCGCCCGTTCTGCCATCCCAATAGGCGAGTTGTGCGGTGCCGACCAGCGCGTCGCCGTTCATCGGGTCGCGCTCGAGCACCACGCGATACAGCGAGTCGGCCGCCTGCTCCTCGCCGTCCCACGAGAGGGTGCGGGCCTTTCCGACCAGTCCGTCGAGCCGGTCGGGGTACAGCGCGATGAGGCTGTCCCACTTGGCGATGGCTTCCGGGTAGCGCCCGGCCCAGCTGAGCACCTGCGCCTGCATGACGCGCACGTCGGGATCGTCGGGGTCCGCGACGCGCGCCTGTGCGAGGTAGGTCAGCGCGGAATCGAGGTTGCCGTCCCAGGCGGCGAGGACGCCGAGCCGGTAGCTCGCCCGGACCGACGCCGGGTCCTGCGTCAGGGCGCGCAGGTACGCCTCGCGAGCCGCACCGTAGCGCCCCTGGTTCCAGGCGGCATCGGCCTCTGCCACCTGTGCCGAGGCGGCGGCCGGAATCAATAGGAACGCCGCGGCCGCCAGGAGCCGACTCCACCAGCTGTTCACGTCAACCCCGGCCGAAGTGGTGAGGGACCGATCATCGTCATCGTGGCGCCCATGTCGCCTGGAGTGAATCGTACACCGGCTTCAGCCGGCTGTGCGACGCCGGGGCCTCCCAGGTGGCCCAGGTCCAGAGCGGGAAATCCGCTGCCCGCCACCTTCCGTCCGCCGCGATGGGAAGAGTCGCGATGGGCGTCCCCGGGAGTCGCTTGTCGTACACGACCACCCCCATCCGGAACCCGTCGGTCACCGCAGTGCCGAATTCGCCCTCCAGCTGGTCACTCCGGTCGAAGAGGACGGTTCGGCTCGAGGGATCGGTCACGTTCAGGAGCCCCCATGGAAGCCGGATCTCGATCAGCCCCGCCGACGGATCGGTGTACCAGTCGGCGAGGGAGCTCCCGGCGGATGTCCCGAACCTCAGCACGCCCCGGTCGTAGCCCTGGGCGGGGAAGAAGGTGCCATCGCGCCCAAACCGCGCACGGTTGGTGATCACGAACATCGGGTCGAAGCGGCCGTCGGTCTCCACTCCGATCGTCGCGGGTCGCCGGTAGAATCGGCCGAAGTCGTCGCCCTGCAGGATGGAGGCCTGCCCGGCATACGGATTGTAGGCGGGGACGATTCGGAGCATCGCGTCCGACGGGCTCCGCAAGTCCAGGAGAAACTCGAAGCCGATCTCGCTCCGCAGCATCGCGCCGGGAAGGGTGAACTGCCCCGCTCCCGGGCGGTAGGTGTCGATCGCCACGAGAATCCCCAGCGAGTCCCAATCGATCGGGCCTGCCGGCACTTCGAGCGCCAGATACAGGTACCCCTCGTCGCTGCCGGCACGGAGCCCCCTCACCGGCCCGCCGCCGGCCCGCACGAGCTCGAGCGCGCGCCAGCGCGCGGGGTCCCCTCCAAGCGTCGGCCGGGCTCCGGCCTCACCGGGGTACTGCCCGAGGATGCCATAGTTCTGCTCGGCGTCCATCGCATTCAGCCAGAGCCGGTTCCGCTCCCCCGGCTGCTCGAAGTCGATGACGATCCAGTTCTTCTTGAACCACTCGTCCATCCAGGCGAAGAGGATGGCACCCGCGGCGCCGCTCTCGCGGATGTCCCTCGTCAGGCGCGCATCGATGGCGGCCATCGCCACCTCGTCGTGTCCGCCGTGGTCCCATCCCTGGGGCTGCCGGTGCGCGTTGCCCCGGCTCGACGGGACGCCGTATTCCGAAATGACGAACGGGATGCCGGCATGATGCCGGCGGAGGTCGCTGAGGTAGCCGAAGTAGTTCGAGGGGCCCTCGCTCGAGCGTGCCTGGCGGTAACCGGGGTCGTACAGGAGGAAGTCCGGGTAGTACGGGTAGGCGTGGTAACTCGCGAACCATCCCGCCGGGTTCGAGGCAGTCGGCCGCACCAGGTTGGCATCCAGTCCGATGGCGTCGTTCTCGTACTCGAGCTTCTGGCCAACGATCGGGCGTCCGCTCCGGCGGCGCCACGCCCGTTCCTCTGATGTATTCGATTCCGTCGGATGGTGCAGAGGGTCGAGCGTCGGCCAGTTGGTGAAGGCGATGGGACGCAGCGCGTTCCAGCGATCCGCCTCGTAGGCGAGGAGGTAGTCGCACTGCTCCGCCATCCAGGCGTCCATGGCGGGCGCCGCATCGGTGGCCAGGTAGCGGCCGGCGTACCGGACGGCGCCGGGGTGCAGCGAGTCGTAGGCCTTGACCGCGAAGGGTTCCCACTCGCGCCCGATGATGTACGCCGCTGTCCACCGCGATACGTCCGCATCGTACCGGCCCGAGGCGTGGCCGGGTCGGGATGGCAGTTCGAGCGAGCCGTGAATCAGGTCCACCACGTGCCGCATCTCGGACCGAAAGGCGTCCTTCCACGCCGGATCGTCGAAGTCATGCTCGGGAGGCAACTCGGTCCAGACACCCTGCACCAGCCAGAGCGCCTGTCGCGGATGCGTCAGGTTCCACGCGCGGAGGGCCCGGTAGAAAGCCGGCGGGAGAATGGTGTACACCCGGACCACGTTCGCGTTCATGGCGGACAGCGTGTCGAGCCAGCCCGCGTACGTGGCGGAGTCCTTCGGGAATTCGGAGGGGAACTTCCCCGGCAGCGCCACGCCGAGGTTCACGCCCTGCATGTAGAAGGGGACCCAGCGCCCCATCGCGTCCCGCACCTCGAAGCCCGTCCCAACGGTCCGCGACACGAGCGTGAGGGTGTCCGGCCGCCGCTGCAAGTCGAGCGGCGGGCGGTCCCAGTCGGGCGCGGCGTCGGTGAGCAGGGCGCGCAGGTCCTGCCGCTCCGGCGCCAGCGCGATCGCCCGGCGTGCGGCCCGCTCGGTCGCCGCGGCGTCGCCGCGCCGCCAGGCCGATCTGGCCGTCCCTTCCCATGCGTCGACGAGCGACGAGTCGCGGGCCAGCGCCGCGGCGAAGAGGGAGTCTGCCGTGGTCAGTCGCCCGCGGCGCAGTTCCACGAATCCGAGGCCGATCGCGCCGCCGGGCGAGCCGCAGCGGGCCAGCGGGTCGAACCGCGCCGCCGCCGCGTCGAGCGAGTCCGCTCGATATGCGCGCCAGCCCGCATCGAGGAGGGCTGCGGCTCCCGCGGGGCAGCGCCCCTGGGCGGAAGCCGGCGCCACGACGAGGGCCAGCGCGAGCGCCACGAGGGTGCAGCCCCCGCTGAGGAGTGATAGATTCGAACGCATGGAGATGACCCCAATGTCGGACCCCGTGACGCCGGCGGCAAGCACCGCAGCCGATACCGCCGGGCTGGGCCGCACCCTCGTCGATACCTTTGGCAAGGGCTGGGCCAAGGGTGACGTCCCGCTGCTCATGTCGGTCTTCAGCGACGATGCGGTCTTCATCGAGACGCCGTTCGCCCAGCCGCGGCAGGGCAAGGAGGCCATCCTGAACTACTGGCGGGATGTCCCGGTGCACCAGGCCGAGGTCACCTTCACCAGCGGCGAGGTCTTCACCGTGGGCCCTTGGTTCTCCGCCGAATACAAGGTCACCTTCCGGCGCAGGCGTACCGGGGAGTGGGTCGAGGCGCGCGGGGCGATGTTCTGCGAAACGGCCGGCGGCAAGATCTCTGAACTCCGGATGTACTGGCACCGGTGGGCGGGGGGACGGGAGGGCTGAGATCCGTCCACTCGCCCGGACGGAGGCAGTCTCTGCTCGGTTCCTAACTTGTTGCAATACAACGCGTTTAATCTTGGCACGACCCTCGCTGTTGGCGTTAGGGATCGCAGACGGACTCACCGAGAGCCCGGCCGGTACTGCCAGGAGGACACATGCTCACCACCCTGCTCGCGTCAATTGCGGTTGCGGCGTCCATTGCCGACGGGCCGCCTCCTCCGATCACCGTTTCGCTCAGCGACGGCGGCCAGTATAGCCGCGGCGAGTACGCGCAGGTGCAGTTCCGGGCCGCCGCCGACGGATACGTTCTCCTCCTCCGGGCCGACCAGGACGGGCGCATCCGCGTCATGTTTCCCCTCGATCCAGGCGACGACAATTTCATCCGCGGCGGGAAGACCTACAAGGTCGTCGGCCGTGACGATCGCGGCGCCTTCTACCTCGACCAGGCCGGTGGCGGCGGGATGGTCTACGCCGCATGGTCCAAGACGCAGTTCCGCTTTGCCGAGTTCGTCCGCGCCGACCACTGGGATTACACCGTCTTCGACCAGTACAACGCCGCCGAGGATCCAGAGAGCCAGCTGACCGACCTCGTCCTGCGGTTCACCGACCAGGGCTTCGACTACGCCGTGGATCGGTACATCGTTTATTCACTCGCCGACTACGTCTCTGAAGCACCCACTACCTACATCGGCGTCACTGGCTGGCCCTGGCCGACCTACTACACCGGTGGCTGGAGCATCGGCATCGGCTTCGGCTGGTATGACCCGTGGTATGGTTACGGCTGGGGCTATCCTGCGTATGGCTGGGGCTACCCGGCATACGGTTGGGGTTATCCCGCATACGGCTGGGGCTATCCGGGGTACGGCTATGGCTATCCGGGCTACGGCTACCCTGGGTACCACCCCGGCTACCCTGGGTACGGATACGCAGGAACGGGATATCGCCCATACACGTTCAAGCCCGGTGGAACCGTCACCAGCCCCGGAAATCCCTATCGGCCGCGGGGCGACAACTTCGCGCCCCAGTCCTCTGTCTTTCAGACCACTTACCGCGACCGGCCGACGTACGGCCTGACCGGCACCGACAGGCTCAGGACCGATGCAGCCACCGTCACCGGCCGAGCGGAGGCTGGCCGTCGGCCGGCCGCCCGTCCCACGCCGAATGTCGAGTCTGGGCGGACCGGCGCAGCGGCCGCCGGTGCCACCCGACGCCCGACCAGCGGTACCACGGGTGGGGGGGCCGCCGGCGCCAACACCGGCGGAGCCCGACGCTCTCCCTCTGGGCAGGCGGCCCCTTCGACCCGCACCCGCTCGGAGCCCAGCAACGCGGGCGGCGCCGCGCGCGCCCGGGGCTGGAGTTCGGACGGCACCGCGCGTCCCTCGGTTGGAACCCGGCCCAGAATCTCCCCTTCCGCACCCGGTAGCGGACGGACCGCCAACCCGAGTTCCGGTGGGGCGCCAGGGAGTCGAAGCGGCGGCGTGAGTCCGTCCCGCCGCTCGGCTCCGGCGGCGGCCAGCCGAGCGCGCAGCCGCAGGGTCGTTCTTCGGGAGGCTCGCCGGCGGTGCGCAGCGGTGGTGGGAGCGGGGGCAGCCGCCCAAGTAGCGGTGGCGGTGGCGGAGCCCGGCCGAGCGGCGGCGGTGGGGGTGGGGGTGGAGGAGGCAGGGGCGGTGCGGCACCGTCCGGTGGTGGTGGCGGGCGGCGATGATGGCAGGCACCGGAGGGCCCCGGGGCGACAGCGCCGGGGCCCTCTGCGTTTCGACTGTTGCACTCCCGTGGACCGGGCCGTACCTTGGCATCAACCTTGGAGGCTCCGCATGACAGCCTCACTCCTCCTCGCACTGGTGCTGATCCAGGGACCGTCTGGATCGACCCCCGTGGCCCGGTTGAACGACGAGTCCCTCCCGACCGCATCCACGGTGGCGTATCCGGAGACTTACAGGTCGGTCTGGGAGGTGTTCCTTGGCCCCGCCAGGCCGGTCCTCGCGGCGGCCTCCGTGGCCACGATGCCCGACGCGACCCCGCTCCGCCAGTCGCTGCTGTGGGTGGATGAGAGCGGCTGCGTCGGCCCCGGGTACTGGGCCGGCCTCTGCCGCCACATTCCCGTGCACAGCAGCAACGACGTGCTCCTCGCGTCGGCGGCGACGTTCCGGCTGGGCGACCCGGTCCTGATACCGTCAGGGCGATTCCGTTCGGCGGATGTGCTCTGTTATGGCGGCGAGTGTTCCTGGCACTGGCGGTACGGCTTTGTCAGCTTCTATACCTGGGGCGACTTCTACGGTTACGTGGTACAGCAACAGCAAAACCTGGAATTCGACGAAACGAGTCGCGGGCTGCAGAGAGGCAAGGAACTCGCGGAGGCTGCCGATGTGGGCGGCTCTCGGGGCTCCGCAGGAGGCGGATCCCGGAATTCCGGTTCCACCGGCCCCGCCTACGGGGGGTCCGGCAACTTTGGCGGTGCAGCAGCGAGCACTGCCCACGCAGCCGGCGACTATTCGCGCCCCACGTCGAGCAGCGGCGGCAATAGGGGGTCATCTGGGGGAGGAAAGCCCGGAGCCGAACTGCCCTGAATTCCACTGCCCGACGGGTCGCTGGGCGTAGTCCAGGCCATACCGCATTCGGAGGTTCGCATGGCCGCACCACTGTTCCTTGCACTGATGCTGATCCAGGGACCGACGACTGCGGCGCAAGCTGGACCGACGGTCCGCTCGTGCTGTCCTCGAATCCCGTGCCGGTGCTTGCCAGGGGGATCCAGGTCCAGTCCGACCGGGCGCCGGCCAGTGCCGCATCCGCTTCGGGCGGCCCCGTGGCCGTAACACCGGCGCCCTGCGTGTATTACACCTACATCGCCGGCGCCGAATATTGTTCCCTCAGGGCGCTGCGCAACGGCACGATCATCGGGGGCGCGCGCGAGGACTACCTGCTGTGGCAGGTGCAGCACGATATCGCGAAGGAAATGGAAATCCGCGTCCGCGCCGCTGTGCGTGCGAACGAGAGTCGACGCCTCGAGGCGCAGCGGACGCAGCCCGCGTCGACCCGGTCCTCGGCGGCAGGCACATCCCAGGCCGGATCGGGCAGTACCACGGGACAACCTCGCTCGGCCGGAACGTCGTCGAATTTCAGCGGGGGGATGTACACCCCCGCTCCCCGGAACTCCACGGGCGGGGGAACGACCAAGTCCTCCGCGCCAGCCAAGCGGGGTCAGCTCCAGTAGCACCCGTCGGCTAGAACGCGCTGTGCGTTGGCAAAGAGGGGCCCCGGCGTCAGCCGGGGCCCCTTCGTCATTCTCTCTCCTGGCGAGCTGAACTATCGGGCGTGGCGGTGGGCATATTCCAAGCCCCACTGCAGCAGGTCCGCGCCACGGAGCCCGACCCGCATGGCCAGCGCCACGGCGTCGTCCTCCGCCATCCCCTTGTCCAGCATGAAGTAGGGAATCAGCGCCCCGCCCACCCGGTTCCCGCTCCCGCAATGGAAGAACACCGGCGCGGCGGTGTCGTCGCGCAAGACGGCCAGGATCTTCTCGAGGGTGGTGTCGTCGAGCGAGTGCCCGGTGACCGAGATGTTCACGTACCTGAGGCCGAGCGACGCCGCGAGGGCCGGCTCGTCGAACGGGCGCGGTTCCATCGGGTCCCGGATGTCCAGCACCGTCACCGCGCCGGCGGCGCGGGCGGCGCGGAACTGCGCATCGTTGGGCTGGCCGCCCGTGACGAGCCCTGGCAACGGGCAGCAGGCGTTGGCGATGCCGGAGACGGCGGCCAGCAGTGGATCGGTGGGGCTCACTGCGCATGCCCCCGGTAGGCGATGACGCGTACGCGCTCGAGCGTGATGAGGCCGCCGCCCATCATCGCGTCGATGTCGGGCAGGACGGCCTGGATCTTCTCCTCCGCGTCCACGCACTCCACCACGATTGGCAGGTCGAGCGACAGCCTGAGGACGGAATCGGTGTGGAGCCGGGCAGTGGCCCCGTACCCCATGATGGCGCGCGTGACGGTGGCGCCGGCCAGGCCGCGGGACCGGAGCAGCTCGACGATGGCGGCGTGCAGCGGCTTCCCGTCGTACTTGTCCCGTTCGCCGATGTGGATCCGCATCAGGGTGCCGTCTCCGGCCAGGCCGTGCATGTCGCGCCTCCTAGAGCGAGCGCCTGAGGGTGAGCGCCTGTCCTGCGAGCGCGCCGCCGGCCACGACGCCGGCGATGGTCAGCAGGAGGCTCAGGCCGACGTACAGCGCCAGGCGCGACCACTCGCCGCGCTCCAGCAGCATGGCGCTCTCGTAGCTGAACGTCGAGAAGGTGGTGAAGCCGCCGCAGAGGCCGATGGTCAGGAACGCCCGGGCCTCGCTTCCGACGGCGGGCGTTTCCATGGCGTACCGCACAATGAACCCGAGCACCAGGGAACCGAGCACGTTGATGACGAGCGTGCCGAGGGGGAATTCGCCGGGTGCCATCCGCTGGATGAGGCCCCCGAGGGAGTACCGCGCCGCCCCGCCGAGCGCGCTCCCGAATGCGACCCAGAAGATCATCCCATTAGATTACCCGCATGCTACGCCTCGCGATAGTGCAATTCCGGCCCCGGAAGGGTGCGTACGCCGAGAACCTCGCACAACTCGAGGCGTGCTTTCGCGAAGCCGGCGCGCTGCGCGAACCTCCCGACCTGCTCCTCCTCCCCGAGACCGCCCTGAGCGGATACTTCCTGGAGGGCGGCGTGCGCGAACAGGCGCGGACCGCCGAGCAGGTCGCCGAGGACGTCGCCGGCGCGCACCGGGCCTCCGGCGCGCCGCCGGTGGACCTCGCCATCGGATTCTACGAACTCTGGCGGAACTGTCACTACAACAGCTGCCTCTACCTGAGCCTCGGC
Source organism: uncultured Gemmatimonadales bacterium (assembly GCA_963777835.1). Classification (GTDB taxonomy): domain Bacteria; phylum Gemmatimonadota; class Gemmatimonadetes; order Gemmatimonadales; family GWC2-71-9; genus SPDF01. The sequence goes on from CAVZRK010000007.1 coordinate 289,821, forward strand.
GCCGGCGCGCCGCTCATCCGGCACGTCCACCGCAAGGTCTTCCTGCCCACCTACGGCGTGTTCGACGAGGAGCGATTCGTCGAGGCGGGCGCGGAGGTCCGCGCGTTCGACACCGCGTGGGGCCGGGCCGCCATGCTGGTCTGCGAGGACGCCTGGCATTCGCTGATGCCGACGCTGGCGGCGCTCGACGGCGCGCAGCTGCTGCTCGTGGTGAGCGCCACACCGGCGCGAGGGCTGGACAGCCCCGAGGCCCCCGCGAACCTGGAGCGGTGGGAGCGCCTGGCCGCCGACTCGGCCTCCGAACACGGGATGTACGTGGCGGTGGCGCAGCTGGTCGGCTTCGAAGGGGGGAAGGCGTTCGCCGGCGGGTCGGTGGTGGCGGGGCCCTCGGGGAGGATACTGGCGCGTGGCCCGCTGTTCGAGTCGGGCATCACCCGCGTGGACCTCGACTTCGAGGAGATCACCCGGGTGCGGGCCGACCAGCCGCTCCTCGCCGACCTCAGGAACCGGCTGCCGCGCCTGCTTGCGGAACTGGGGCGCGCGCCTGGAGCGGCGGCGGCAGCGAGCGCGACCTGGGAAGGGCGCGCCGCGGGCAGGGTCAGGCCGGACGCAGTGGTCCCGCCGCCCTCCACCGATCCGCTGGCCATCAACCCGGAGCTGGCCCGACGCTGGCTCGTGGAGTTCATCCGCGACGAGGTGCAGCGCCGGCGGGGCTTCGACGGCGTGGTGCTGGGCCTGTCGGGCGGCGTGGACAGCGCGCTCGTGGCCTACCTGGCCGCCGAGGCGCTCGGCGCGAAGAACGTGACCGCGGTGCGGATGCCGTACCGGACCTCGAGCCCGGACAGCCTCGTGCACGCGCAGCTGGTCATCGACGCGCTCGGCCTGCCGAGCCGCACGGTGGACATTTCCGCCGGCGTGGACGGCATCGCGGGCGCCATCGGCGAGCCGCCCACGCCCGCCGCGCTCGGCAACATCATGGCGCGGATGCGCATGATCACGCTGTTCGACCTGTCGGCCCGGCTCCGGGCGCTGCCGATCGGCACCGGCAACAAGACCGAGCGGCTGTTCGGCTACTTCACCTGGCACGCGGACGACTCGCCGCCGGTCAACCCGATCGGCGACCTGTTCAAGACGCAGGTGTGGGCGCTGGCCCGCCATGTGGGCGTGCCCGCCGTCATCGTGGACAAGCCGGCGAGCGCCGACCTGGTGCAGGGCCAGACCGACGAGACCGATTTCGGGATCACTTACGAGCACGCCGACAGGATCCTGCACTGGCTCCTCTCGGGATACCGCCCGGAACAGGTGGCCGCGATGGGGTACACGGAGGGGGAGGTCGAGCTCGTGCGCGCCAGGCTCGACGGCACGCACTGGAAGCGCCGCCTCCCCACGGTGGCCATGCTGAGCCAGACCGCCATCGGCGAGTACTACCTCCGTCCCGTCGACTACTGAGGAACCGGCCATGCCTCCCGAATCACGCCCGATGTCCTACTCCCGCTCCGAGCTCACACGGCTCGTCATGCCGCACATGCAGAACGTGCTCGGCAGCCTGTTCGGAGGAGAGCTGATGGCGATGGTGGACCAGGCCGCGGCGGTGGCGGCGATCCGCCATGCCGGCGGCCCAGTCCTGACCGCAGCCATCGACCGCGTGGACTTCCGGGAGCAGATCCCGATCGGGGCGCTGGTCACCCTCCTCGGCACCGTGGACTACGTCGGGAACAGCTCGATGGACATCACGGTCGAGGTGTACTCGGAGAAGGTGAGCACCGGGGAGCGCCGTCACACCCACACCGCGCACATCGTCTTCGTGGCCATCGACCAGGCCGGGAAGCCGACGCGCGTGCCGCGCCTCGTGGCCGAGACGCCGGAGGAGCAGGCCCGGTACGAGGCGGCCCGCAAGCACCGCGAGGGATTCCGCCGCCCGTGACCGCCCTGCGCGTGACGGCGGTGTTCGGCGGCGGGAGGCGCCAAGGCGGCCGCCCAGATCGGGGCGCTGCGTGCGCTCGAGGAAGCGGGGCTACGTCCGACGCGGTACGTGGGGACGTCCATGGGCGGTGTCATCGCCGCGGGGGCGGCGTCCGGCGCTTCCGCCGACGAGCTTTCCCGGCGGTTCCGTTCGGTCAAGGTGACGGAGGTCGCGCGGCCGAGGGCGCTGACGCCGGTCGCGGGGCTCTGGTTCCCCTCGTTGCTGCGCCCTGAGCCGCTGCGCGAGACGATCGCCCGGCTGGTGCCGGAGCGGGCGTTCTCCGACCTGGCCAGCCCGCTGACCCTCACCACGGTGGACGTGGACACGCGCGAGCTGCTGCTGCTCGGCGACGGCGGCCTCCAGATGCCGTTGCAGGACGCCCTCGCGGCGACGACCGCCCTGCCGGTGTACTATCCCCCCGCCGAGGTCGGCGGACGGCGGCTGGCCGACGGCGGGCTCCGGGCGGTCCTGCCGCTCGACGCTGCGGCCGGCTTCGAGGCCGACCTGGTCGTGGCGGTGGATGTCGGCCCGGGATTCGACGAGCCGCAACCTGAACACCCCGTCCGCGCGCCGGCGCTGCTGCTGGCGCACGACATGGGGGAGGGGGCGCTCATGGCCCAGCAGGCGCAGGACACCCTGCTTCGGTGGCGCGCCACGCCGGGCCGCTGCCGCCTGATCCACGTCCGGCCGCCGCTTCCCCGGCGCGCCACCTTCGCCGCCGAGCTGTTCGGGGAATTCGAGCAGGCGGGATACGACACGGCGCGCGCCGCGCTCGCCAAGGACGGACACCATGGCTGACGAACCGAGGCTCTTCACGGTGGCCGAGGCGAACCGGGCCCTTCCGCTGGTCCGCCCGATCGTCCGCGACCTGATGGCGGAGCACGCCGCCTGGCGCCAGGCGGTCGAGCGGTTCGAGCTGGCCGTCGCCGCCGATCCGGGGGCGCCCGGCGACGAGTCGGCGGCGGAGCCGGCCGCGGTGCTGGCCGCGCGACTCGAGGCGGAGGCGCACGCGGCCCGGATCCAGGCACTCATGACCGAGCTGACCGATCTCGGCTGCCTGTTCAAGGGGTTCGACGGTGGACTGGTGGATTTCCTCTCGCTGCGGGACGACCGCCCGGTGTACCTCTGCTGGCGCCACGGCGAGGACCGCGTGTCCCACTGGCACGATATCGACGGCGGCTTCGCCGGCCGTCAGCCGATCGACGCTCACCTCTTCTCGGAAACGACCTGACATGCGAACCTGGCTTTTTCTGCACTACATGGGGCAGGTGATGTGGCTTGGCGCCGGACTCGGCTCCATGGTGTACGGCATCGTCGGCAAGAAGGAGTCGGGGGCGGCGCTCGGCGTCATCGCCCGGGGCCAGGTGGCGGTGCACAAGCTGCTGATCGGCCCGGGCGCCTTCCTGATGATCCTCTCCGGGGTGATGCTGTCGCTCCGGATGTACGGTTCCGCCATGAGCGGCATGGCACCGACCGTCTGGATGCTGGTGATGCAGGGCGCCGGCCTCCTCGGCGCGCTCATCGTGCTCGCCTTCGGGATGCCGACGATCGCGCGGCTGGCCCGGGTGTCGCCCGAGGGGCAGACGGCGCCGCTCTACCAGGCCATCCGGCGCCGGCATGTCGCCATCTCGATCGTCTCCGGCTCGCTCGGACTCCTGGCGCTGCTCGCCGCGAGCTTCCCCCTCCGCTGATGCACCGACGCGACCTGCTGCGTGCGGCGGCGCTCTTCCCGGCGGCGGCCTGGCTGCCCCGGGTCGGCACCGCGGCCGCGCGGGGCGCGGATGTGCCGCTTTTCCATCACTTCTCCGACGACGAGGCCTACTGGGCCGAGATTCGCCGGCAGTTCCTGATCACCGACGGCATCTTCATGAACACCGGGACCTGGGGCGCGCTGCCCGTTCCGGTGCTCGAGGCGCTCGAGGCGCACATGCGCGCCTTCGAGACCGTCTTCCACCAGACACCCTTCGACGTCCACGCCCTTCGCGCCCAGCTCGCCACGCTCGTCGGCGCGCCGCCCGAGACCCTGGCATTCACGCGCAACACGACCGAGGGGATGAACGTCGTGGCCCGCGGGCTCGACTTCCAGCCGGGCGACGAGATCCTCCTGACGACGCAGGAACATGTCGGCGGCCGGTGCTGCTGGGAGCTGGTTGCGGCGCGGCACGGGCTGGTGCTGCGCCAGTTCCCGCCACCGGTGCCGGCGCCGAGCGAGGACGCCTTGTTCGAGGCGTGGACGTCACAGGTGGGGCCGCGGACCCGCGTGCTGAGCATCCAGCACGTCTTCTTCAGCACCGGCGCCATCCAGCCGGTGCGGCGGCTGGCGGCCTGGGCGCGCGAGCGGGGCATCATCACCGTGGTGGACGGCGCCCATCCCCCCGGCATGCTCGCCGTGGACATCCAAAGCCTCGGCTGCGACTTCTACGCTTCGAGCCCGCACAAGTGGCTCCTGGCGCCGAAGGGCTCGGGGTTCCTCTACATCAGCCCGGAGTGGATCGACCGGCTCTGGCCGCTGATCGCCAGCGGCGGATGGGACGATCTCGCGCTGAAGGGCGACCGTTTCGACCATGTCGGAACACGCAACGACAGCCTGCTGGTGGGGTTCCAGGCGGCGGTGGGCTTTCACAACGCCATCGGGACGGCACGGGTGGAGCGCCGCTGCCGCGGCCTGGCGACCCGGCTCGACTCCGGCCTCCGGTCGCAGGCGGGCGTGCGGGTCGTGTCGCCCGCGGCTCCCGACGTGCGGAGCGCGATGGTTTCGTTCCAGGTGGACGGCCTGACGGGTGCCGAGGTGGTGCAGCGGCTCTGGAAGATGGGGCCGGTGCGGGTGCGGCTCGTCGGGGAGAACAATCTTGACTACGTCCGCCTCTCGACCCACGTGTACAACACGCCGGACGAAGTCGATCGGGTGGTGGGAATGGTGGGGGAGATTGCCAGAAATAAGGACTAAGGACTGAGGACTGAGGACTGGGGACTGAGGTCTGAGGGAACAAGTCGCGCTCAGTACTCAGTCCCCAGTGCTCAGTCCCTTCTTGCCCGTCTTGCACGCCCCCCGTACCGGACACTCCCCGCACTTCGCAATTCTCGCCGTGCAGATCAGCGCCCCGAGCTCCATGATCGCCTGGTTGAACGCCCACGCCGAGCGGCCGTGCCGGATGTGCAGCCGGGTGGCGGTGTCCCAGAGGCGGCGCTCGCCGGCGGCGCCGCGCGCCCGCGGGTGGAACGCCCGCCGGAGCACCCGCGCCACGTTGGTATCCACCGCGGGCTCGGCGCGCTCGAACGCGAAGCTCGCCACGGCGCCGGCCGTGTACCTCCCCACCCCAGGCAATCGCCGCAGCGCCGCCGTGTCCGACGGAATCGTGCCCGCCTGCTCGGTGGCCACGACGCGCGCCAGCTTGTGGAGGTTGGCGGCGCGTCGATAATAGCCGAGGCCCTCCCAGCTTTCCCGCACCGAGGACGGCCGCGCCCGTGCCAGCGCTCCCACCGTGGGAAACCGGGCCAGGAACCGCGGCCAGTACGATTCGACCCGCGAAACTTGTGTCTGCTGGAGCATGAATTCGGAAACGAGCACCGCGTAGGGATCGCGGGTCCGGCGCCAGGGCAGGTCGCGCCCGTGCTTGCGGAACCAGCGGAGGAGCCGACGACGGAACTCAGGTGCGGTCGAGGGAGCGCGATTCGGGGTGGACTTCGCTGGCATGGGAGGGCAAGATAATAGCGATGCAGACCGCGCAGACCGCCATTCTCAGCCTCCCCCGTGCCGTGGGCCGGTCCGTCATCGGCTCCCTGGCGCACATCGGGCGTTTCAGCCTGATGGTCGCCGAGCTCTTCCGGGCCCTCGGGGAATGGCGAATCTGGCTCCCGCGCACCATGGACGAGGCACGCAACATCGGCGCCGGCAGCCTCTTCATCGTGCTGCTGGTGTCGTCCTTCGCGGGCGCGGTCACCGCGCTGCAGACGGGGTACCAGTTCCAGGGCAACCTGCCGTACTACGTGGTCGGGACGCTCGTCGTCGAGTCCATCGTGCTCGAGCTGGGGCCGGTGCTGACCGCGCTGGTCCTGGCCGGCCGCATCGGCGCCCGTTACGCGGCCGAGCTTGGCACCATGCGGGTCACCGAGCAGATCGACGCGCTGGAAAGCCTCGGCCGCTCCCCGATGTCGCACCTCATCATCCCGCGCGTGCTGGCGGGGCTCGTGATGATCCCGGTGCTCACCATCTTCGCCAACGCGATCGGGGTGCTGGCCGGCTGGTGGTCGGCCAAGCAGGTGCTTCCGATCGGCAACGCCGACTTCACCTACGGCGCGCAGTACTACTGGCGGCCGTTCGACGCCTACTACTCCATCATCAAGGCGTTCTTCTTCGCGGGGGCCATCACCCTCATCCCGTGCTACATGGGGTTCAACGCCCAGCAGGGCGCGGAGGGCGTCGGCAAGGCGACCACGACCGCGGTGGTGGCCACCTCGGTGACCATCCTCATCCTCGACACGCTCCTCGCCAAGCTGCTGCTGCACCCATGATCGAACTCCGAGACGTTCACAAGCGCTTCGGGCAGCAGGTGATCCTCGACGGGGTCAATTTCTCCGTCGAGGAGGGGGAGACGGTCGCGCTGCTGGGGCCGTCGGGCACCGGGAAGAGCGTCCTCCTCAAGCACATCATCGGGCTCATCCATCCGGATTCCGGGACGATCCTCGTGGACGATCTCAACGTCTCCACCCTGGGCCGCAAGGAGCTCGCCGCCCTCCGGAGCACCATCGGGTACGTCTTCCAGAACGGCGCGCTGTTCGACTCGATGAACGTCTACGAAAACATCCGCCTCGGGATCACCGACGCGAAGGCCAACCGCGACGCCGAGTATTGCGCCAAGCGGGTGCCGGAATGCCTCACGCTGGTCAACCTCGCGTCGGACGTGGCCGAGAAGTATCCCGCCCAGCTCTCGGGCGGCATGCGGAAGCGGGTCGGCATCGCGCGGGCCATCGCGGGCCGTCCCAAGTACCTGCTCTACGACGAGCCGACGTCGGGGCTCGACCCGGTCAACGCCGACATCATCGACAGCCTCGTCAAGCACCTTGCCGACACCCTTGGCGTCACCAGCGTCATGGTGACGCACGATGTGCGCGGGGCGTTCCGGGTCTCGGACCGGGTGGCGCTCCTGAGCGACGGCAAGATCGTGCTCCAGGGGACGCCCCAGGAGTTCCTCGCGTCCGAGGACCTCCGCATCAAGGCGTTCCTCGAGCGGGACTTCGAACCACATTCCTTCGCGGCCTGAGGCCCTATGGACCTGCACTACAAGCGTGAGGCTCTGGTCGGTTCCATCGTGCTCGTGGGCGCGGCGATCTTCGTCGTCGGCACGATGTGGCTCGGCGGCAAGAGCTTCGGGCAGGACAACCTGGTGCCGGTCCGGTTCACGGACATCGGCAACGTCAAGTCGAGCACGCCGGTCAAGGTGTCCGGCGTGCAGGTGGGCAAGGTGGACCGGATCGTGTTCGAGGGGGTGGGGAGCGTGCGGGTGGACCTGGCGCTCACCCAGCCGGTCCAGCTGCAGCGGGACGCCTCGGCCACCATCGAGGCGGTCGGCGTGCTGGGCGACGTGGAGATCGTGCTCGACCCCGGCACCGACACCGTTCCCCTCGAGCCGGGAGCGTACCTGGAGGGACTGACCGCGCCGGGGATGGGCGGCATGGTGAACGAGCTCGGAGACCAGGCGCGGGCGGTCATGGTCGGCGCCCAGGCGCTACTCAACCAGCGGATGGCCGACGACCTCCACCAGACCCTCAAGTCGATGCAGCGGCTCATGTCGGTCTATGCCGACACCCGCACCGGGCCCACGGCGGAGATGACGCGGCTCATGGTGTCGCTGCAATCGGTCAGCGCGCGCCTCGACTCGACGCTGGCGAGCCCCGCGCTGGACCGGACCATGCAGAACATGGACAGCGCCACGGCAGGACTGACCCACCTGACCACCCAGCTGACCACCACCACGGCGCGGATGGACACCCTGGTGCGCAACATCAACGCGGGGAAGGGGACCCTCGGACAGGTGGCCACCAACCCCGCGCTCTACGACCAGCTCACGGCCACGCTGCAGTCGATGCAGGCCCTGCTCGACTCGATCCAGGCCAAGCCGGGCAAGCTCACCGTGCAGGTGAAGATGTTCTGAGCGGGCCCTACCGCTGCACCAGCCGCAGGAACTCGTCCCGCGTGCTGGCATCCTCCCGGAACGCCCCGCGCAACGCGCTGGTGAGCGTCCGGGAGCCCTGCTTCTCGACGCCCCGCATCATCATGCAGAAGTGCGACGCCTCGAGGACCACGCCCACGCCCCGCGGCGCCAGCGCGTCGTCCAGCGCCTCGGCGATCTGGTCCGTCAGCCGCTCCTGCACCTGCAGCCGTCGGGCGAAGACGTCCACGACCCGCGCCACCTTCGAGAGCCCGACGATCCGTCCGTCCGGGATGTAGGCCACATGCGCCTTGCCGAAGAACGGCAGCATGTGGTGCTCGCACATGGAGTAGAACTCGATGTCGCGCACCACGATCATGTTCTGGTGGGTCTCCTCGAAGAGGGCGTCGCCGATGACCTCGGCGGCGTCGAGGTCGTACCCCCGCGTGAGCCAGCGCATGGCGCGCTCGACGCGCTCCGGCGTCTTGAGCAGGCCGTCACGGTCCGGATCCTCGCCGACCAGCTCGAGCATGTCCCGCACCGCCGACTGAAAGCGGGTTTCGGGGGCGGGCTGGGTCCAGGGCAGCCGGGCAACGGACATGGAACGCTCCGGGTGAAGTTGAAGTGGTTTCTATGGAACCCGGGCGCACCGGAAAAGGTTCCGGCACGCCGCTTCCGGGGGGCACCTCCGGGGTTATCTTGAACGCGCCATGACCCTGACCCTCACCTTTCTCGGCACTGGCGCCGCGATCCCCTCGCTCGATCGCAACGTCGCGTCCCTCGCGCTGGCCCGCGAGGGGGAGACGCTGCTGTTCGATTGCGGCGAAGGGACCCAGCGCCAGATGATGCGCTACGGGGTGAGCTTTTCCGTCCGGGACATCTTTTTCACGCACTTCCATGCCGACCACCTGCTCGGCCTGACCGGTCTCGTGCGCACGCTGGGGCTCCAGGACCGGACCGACCCGCTGCGGCTGTACGGCCCCCGCGGCGCCCGCCGAGTGCTGGAGCACGCCCTTGCCGTCGGGATCGAGCGGAACAAGTTCCCGGTCCAGATCGAGGAGCTTGCCGGAGGCGACCGGGTGAGCCGGCCGGAGTACGATGTCGTGGCGGTGGAGGCCGACCATCGTGCGCCCACGCTCGCCTACGTCCTCGTGGAGCACACCCGTCTCGGCCGCTTCCAGCCGGAGCGGGTGCGCGAACTCGGCGTGCCGGAGGGGCCGCTGTGGGGCCGCCTGCACCGCGGCGAGACGGTGGACTTGCCGGACGGGCGCCGGGTGGGGCCCACCGACCTCGTGGGTCCGCCTCGGCCGGGTCGGAAGGTGGTCATCTCGGGGGACACCCGCCCCAGCCCGGTCATCGGCGCCGCCGCCGCCGGCGCCGATCTGCTGGTGCACGAGGCCACCTTCTCGGCGGAGGAGTCGGAGAAGGCCGACCTGACCGGGCACAGCACCGCCGCGGACGCGGCCGGCATCGCGCGCGACGCCGGCGTGCGCCGCCTGGTCCTGACCCACATTTCCGCGCGCTACACGCGCGAGGCGCCCGAACTGCTGGCGGAGGCACAGGCCGTCTTTCCCGCCTCGATGGTGGCACGCGACGGGCTCATCGTCGACGTCCCCTTTCCCGACACCGAGGTCACACCATGACCGCGACAGCAACACGGCTTCCCTTCGCGCTCCTGGCTGTGGTGCTCGCAGTCCTCGCGTGGTCCGGCGTCCATCCCCACGACCGTTTCACATGGTTGCTCGAGGTGGCGCCTGTCTTGATCGGGGTGCCAGTCCTCCTCGCCACCGGCCGGCGGTTTCCGCTCACGCCGCTGCTCTACACGCTGCTCGCGGTGCACGCCTGCATCCTGATGGTCGGGGGGAAGTACACCTACGCTGAGGTGCCGGCCGGGTTCTGGGTCAGTGACGTGCTCGGCCTTGCGCGCAACCACTACGACCGGCTCGGGCACTTCGCCCAGGGGTTCATTCCGGCCATCCTGGCCCGGGAGATCCTGGTCCGGACGTCGCCGCTCCGCGGCAGCCGCTGGCTGCCCTTCGTGGTCGTCGCCTTCTGCCTGGCGTTCAGCGCGTTCTACGAGATGATCGAGTGGTGGACGGCGGTGCTGGCGGGGGCGTCGTCGACCGCCTTCCTCGGCACGCAGGGCGACGTCTGGGACACGCAGTGGGACATGTTCCTGGCGCTTATCGGGGCGGTGTCGGCGCTCCTCGTCCTTGCCCGCGCGCACGACCGCCAGCTCGCACGGCTGCTGCCGGGGCGGTGAGCGCGGCGGGCAGCCTCCCGATTCGATTCCGAGGCAAGCCACGCCTGCACGTCGAATTTCTTCTCGGCGGCGGTGAGCGACATGTAGCGCACCGTCCCGAAGACGGGGCGCCGGTAGAACGGCCGGTCGAACTTGCCCAGGATCCAGTGGAATCCCGCGTAGCTGTTCGGGTCCCGTCCGTCGAGTGAGTACTTGTTGTTGAGGTGCTCCATGGTCCGGAGCGCCGTGCCGGCGTCGGCACTCCAGTGCAGGATCGCCTTCCCCCACAGCATCCGCAGGTAGTTGGGCATCGCGCCCTCGCGCACGTAGGCGCGCTGGGCCGCGTTCCACAGCGCGCTCCCGGTCTCTCCCCGCTCCAGTTCCTCCAGTGAATACAGCGCAGGCCGCGGGTCGTCCGCGTGGTCGTCCAGCTCCTTGCGGGCCCATTCCGGCGCCGCCGCGAGTGTCCGGTGCCTCGGATCGTGGTGGCAGAAGTTGTGGGCCAACTCGCGCCAGACGAGGAGCTCGTCCTGGAATCGCTCGTATTGGGCGGGTGCGGCCACGTCGCGCACCCGGAGGAGGACGTCCTGCGGGCTGATGTTCCCGAAATGGAGATACGGCGACAGGCCGCTCACCGCCTCGGGGTGGTTTGGGTCACCGCGGTCCTCGGCGTAGCGGGCGAGCCGGGTCTCGAGGAAGGCGGCGAGCCGCGTTGCGGCCGCTCGCTGGCCTCCGCGGATGCCCGGGGAAGGCCTGACGGCGTGGTCGACGTCGCACGAGGCCGCGAGTGAGGGCGCCGGGACTGGGTCGCGGGAGGAAATGGCGGACTCGAACGGAAACTCGAACGCGTGGCGAGTCCGCGGCTCCACGTTCCCCACGGGATGGAGGAAGTGGGGCAGTGCGGCGACCGCCTCGGTCCGGAAGCCTCGCGCGGTCGGGTGGGCACGACTGATGTAGGCCATCGGCACGATGGTGCACGAATCCACGGCCACGACCGGGGCGTCGATGCGCTCGCGGAGCCTACGCGTCTGCCGCGGGACGATGAAGGTCGGGAAGTAGTCGGTGACCACCAGGGACGCCCGGCCAGCCAGCTGCTCGAGCGGCGACTCGGGACGCGGCTCGCCGGCCTCGCGCCGACGGCGCTCGAGGTGGAAGCCGTACGGGATGCCACGATCGGCAAAATCCGCGGCCATGTCCGCCACGGACTCCAGGATGAAGGTGTGGAGTCGGTCGCTGGCCCAGGGGTAGTCGGGCCTGAGGCCCTGGTACACGACCAGGGGAAGCCCGAGTTCGTTGGCGCGCTCGGCGGCAAAGTTGAGCGCGGGGTTCTCCCGGGAACGCATGGTGGTCTGGATCCAGTAGAGGACGTAGTCCCCCGGAACGGCCCGAGTGCGGGGGCCGGCATGGATCCGGTGGTCGGTGACGGGGGACCCGGGTGGCATGAGTGGCATACCCGTTCGGAGCGGGATGGTTCGGGGGCTAGTTTTGTTCAAGGTTTATGACTTGGAACTTGTACAAGGACTCGGTGTATCCAGTCCACGGAGCCGGTTTGACGGCTCGTTGCAACCAACCAAGTCGCACCCCTGGAGGAACGACCAATGCAGCTCACGAACTTGCTCGCCCTGGCCCTGACGGTCGGCGTCGCCGGCACCGCCTGCAGCGATGACGATACAACGGAGCCGACCCCCGTGACCGCGAACGTCCGGGTCGTCCACGCCTCGCCTGACGCCCCGAACGTGGACGTGCTCGTGGATAACGTGGTGGTCCTGACCAACGTCCCTTACGAGGCGGCTTCCGCATACCTCGCAGTGCCGGCCGGTACGCGGAACTTCAAGGTCAACGCCACCGGCACCACGACGACTGTCATCGACGCCGATGTGGCGGTGACCTCGGGCATGTATTACACCGTGATGGCCACCGGGCCGGTGGCGAGCATCCAGCCGCTCGTCCTGACCGATGACCTCACGAATCCCGCGGCAGGCAACGTGAAGGTGCGCCTGGTGCATGGCGCTCCGAGCGCGCCGAACGTCGACATCTACGTGACGGCTCCGGGCGCGGACATCAGCATGATGGCTCCGACGTTGACCGACGTGCCGTTCCGCGGGTACTCGGACTACCTCGAGGTTCCGGCCGGCAGCTATCAGGTGCGCATCACGCCGACCGGCACCAAGACGGTGGCGCTCGACACCGGCACCCTGGCCGTCACCGCGGGCCAGATCCGCACCGGCGTCGCGCTCGATGCCACAGGCGGCGGCACTCCGTTCGGTGCCATCGTGCTGGCGGACGAGAACTAGTCCTCGGAGGCATGAGTGACGGCCGGGGAGACGAAATCCGTCTCCCCGGCCGTTGCGCTGTCCGGGATCGCCGTCGAGGGTGCGCCGTTCGGGCTCCCGTCGCGTTGACCTCCACCCTCCGGCCCGCTACTTTACCCCGGCTCGCTGGGGGCTGTAGCTCAGCTGGGAGAGCGCTGCAATCGCACTGCAGAGGTCAGGGGTTCGATCCCCCTCAGCTCCATGTCTTTCTGCCCCGTGGTGTAACTGGCAACACGCCTGACTCTGGATCAGGAGAGTCCTGGTTCGATCCCAGGCGGGGCAATGCCCAAGGTGATGAGCCTTGGGCAGTTTCATTTCTGGGCGGGGCAGCGAGGCAGCGGGGCAGGTTGGCAGGCGACTTACCTGTTCCCCTCGCTCGGCTCGCCCTCCATGGCTTCGAGCCGCTCGAGGTCGGCCACCGACACGATGGCCGCCACCGCCTTCCCGTGGCGCTCCAGCACGATCCTCTCCCCATAGACCATGACCTCGTTGAGGAGGTCGGAGAAGCTGCTCCGGGCCATCGATACTGGCAGCGTGGTTCGTTCCATTTGGCCTCCAGATACGCCACGTAAGTAATAGCGTACAATATGTACAAAACGTACTAATTATGTAAGTTGACGTCAAACCCAAGCCAGTTAGGTTTCTGCCCCGCTGCCCCGCTGCCCCGCTGCCCCGCTGCCCCGCTGCCCCGCTGCCCCGCTGCCCCGCTGCCCCGCTGCCCCGCTGCCCCGCTGCCCCGCGTCCCGGCCTCCCCCGCGACCTTCCCCCACCCGTCCGCATCTACTCCCCCGTAACCGACAACCTTTCGAGGGAGACAGCGTATGAGACGTTCCTGGATCACCCTGGCGCTCGGCGCCCTGGTCCTCCTGCCAACCGCCGGAGCTGCGCAGGACGGCGAAGTCGCCGTGTTCACCGTGAACGACCGCCCCCGGATCGGTGTGATGGTGAACACCGACGCCGGTGCCGCCAACGACAAGATCGGCGCCACCATTGGGGCCGTGACCCCCGACGGTCCGGCGGCCAAGGCCGGACTCGAGGCCGGCGACATCATCACCAAGTTCAACGGGACGGCGCTCGGCGGCACCAATCCCGGGCAGAAGCTGGTGGAACTCGCCCAGGCGCTGTCCCCGGGTGATACTGTCAAGGTCGAATACCGCCGGGGCACGGCCAACCGCTCGGCGACCATTGTCGCGGCTGACTTGGGTGGGGAGGCATGGGCGTGGACCACTGGCCCCGATGCGGGCCAGATGATCCAGCTGCGGCGGGGCATGGCTGACCGCGAGCGGGCGTTCGTCGAGTTGGAGCGCGGCATGGCCGGGATGGACAACCAGTTCACCTTCCGGTTCAACGGGGGCTTCGGGCTCGAACTGGCGGAAATGAACGCGGGCCTCGGCGAATACTTCGGAACGTCGAAGGGGATCCTGGTCCTGGAGAACCCATCGGACTCCACGATGCCGATCAAGGCGGGCGACGTGATCCTCGCCATCGACGGGCGGGTGCCGGCGGATGTCGGGCAGGCCCGGCGGATCTTCGCCAGCTACGACAGCGGCGACCTCGCGAAGTTCGAGATCATGCGCATGAAGAAGAAGAGCACGGTGTCGTGGACGGTGCCCGCCCAGACGCACATGAGGATGCCAGGCGGGATGCGCTGGCGGAGCGCGGCGCCCCCGGGCGCTCCGGCCGCCCCCGGGTCGATGCCCCGGATGAAGGTGAAGGTGGCGCCGACGGCTCCTGCGGCTCCCGCGGCTCCGATGCCCCGGGTTCCGGCGCCGGCCCAACCGCCAGTGCCGACCTGATCCAGGCACCAGGACGAACGAAGCGGGGGTGCGCCGGACTCGGCGCACCCCCGCTGTCGCATCCCCCCGACGCTACTTGGCCGGCTCGGCGGGCATCTGGCTCTTCGGCCGGATGAAGAAGCCGTAGATCTGTCCGGTGCGCCCGAGAGTGAACGCCAGCACCAACGGCTCGTCCATCAGCTCGAACTTCGCCTCGCGCAGGTACGCCGACAGCGTGTCCGCGGCGACGACGGTCTCGGAGATGACCTGCGCCTCCATGCCGACCTGGGCCGCGAGCTGACCCTGGATCTCGGAGAGCTGCGCCGCGGTGATCTTCTCCTTCACCTGGGGCGAGCTGTGGGCGACGATGCTGTCACCGAGGTCGGCGTAGAACCAGTCGGTGTACTTCCGGCCCGCGGAGAGCGTGGCGGCCGAGTCGAGCCGCGCGACCGGCGCGGCCGGGGCGCCTGCTTGCGCGGCGAGCGGGGCAGCGAGGAGGATCGCGAACAGGGGGACGAGCAACCGGTGACGCATGGACGCCTCTAGATGGTGGAAGACCGAGATTCGGGGCAACGGGCGGGTGAAAGAATCGGGGCGCGCCCCGCACCGGTCAAGTGGGCCGTGGCCCCCGGAGCCGCCCGATGACGACGGTCACGTTGTCGCTGCCGCCTCGCGCCAGCGCGAGGTCCACGAGGGCGTGGCAGCAGACCTCGGCGGAATCGCCGCGGAGCAGGTGCTCCCGGATTTCGTCGTCAGACACATGCTTGTTGAGGCCGTCGCTGCAGAGGAGCATCACGTCCTCCCACTCGCAGTCCAGCGTCGTCACCTCCGGCGCCGCCTCCTTGCCGCCGAGCGCGCTCCAGAGGACGTGCTTGAGGCGGCTCTGCTCGGCCGCGGCCTGGGTCAGCGCACCGGCGTCCACCATGGCCTGCGCCATGGTCTGGTCCTTGGTGATCTGGGTCAGCGCGCCGTTGCGCAGGCGATAGGCGCGGCTGTCGCCGACGTGGATGACATACGCCCGCGGCCAGTGGATGGTCACCATCGTGAGGGTGGTGGCCATGCCCCGCTTGCCCTCGGCCTCCCCCGCATCCCGGATGGCCTGGTGCCCATGCTCGACGGAGCGGCGGAGTCGGTCCACCACCCGGTGTTCGTGGTCGGTGTCGGGGACCGCGTCGAGGTCCATGCCGTGGATCACGTAGTCGGCGATTGCCCGGAGCGCGGAGCCGCTGGCCTGCTCGCCCCACGGGGTGCTGCCCACGCCATCGGCCACGAGGAAGACGTAGCCGCGGGCGCCGCTGACCAGCGAGCCGAGGCCGTCGTTGGGGAGGGTGGTCTGATGGAGCTGCATCGACTTGTGGAGGCTGGCCACGAGGAAATGGTCCTGGTTCACCTTGCGCACGAGGCCCAGGTGGCACATCCCGAAGATGTCCACGTCCTTCCGTGTCGGACGCTGCTGACTGGTGCCGCTCTCGGGCATGGTGACGCTCCTCTGGCCCCAACTTCCGCTCCCGGCCGCCGGTTGGCAAGGCGTGCCGGGTTCGCCGGGGGGCTTCCTTCCCTGCCGGGCCCTTCGGGGGCATTATTACCGTGATTTCCCCGACCGGAGAACGCATGGCCGAACTGTCGGACCGCCTGCACGCGGCCCTCGGCGACAATTATCGCATCCTCCGGGAACTCGGGGGCGGCGGGATGAGCCGTGTCTTCCTGGCCGAGGAGGCGCGGCTCGGTCGGCGTGTCGTGATCAAGGTGCTTCCCCCAGACATGGCCGCCGGCGTGAACGCCGAGCGGTTCGAGCGGGAAATCCAGCTCGCCGCCTCCCTGCAGCACCCCCATATCGTCCAGTTGCTGACGGCCGGCGCCAACGCCGACCTCGCCTACTATGTCATGCCGTTCATCGACGGGGAGTCGCTCCGCGCCCGCCTGGCGCGCGAGGGGGCCCTGCCGATGAGCGAGGTGCTCCGGATCCTGCACGACGTGGTGGACGCGCTCGCCTACTCCCATCGGCACGGCGTGGTGCACCGCGACATCAAGCCCGACAACGTCATGCTGTCCGGCAAGCACGCCCTGGTGACGGACTTCGGCGTCGCCAAGGCGGTGAGCGCCTCGAGTGGCGACGGCCACACCAACCTCACGTCGCTCGGGATCGCGCTCGGCACGCCGGCATACATGTCGCCGGAGCAGGCGGCGGCGGACCCGCGCGTGGACCAGCGCGCCGACATCTACGCCGTCGGCGCCATGGCGTACGAGATGCTCTGCGGACGGACGCCGTTCGTGGCGCCCACGCCGCAGGGGATGCTGGCGGCGCACATCGCCGAGCGCCCGGAGCCGCCCGTGCGGTACCGCAATACGATCCCGCCCGCGATGAACGATCTCGTCCTCCGTTGCCTGGAAAAGAACCCGGCCGACCGGATCCAGAGCGCCGACGAGATCGCCGCTCGGCTCGACTCGATGGCCACGCCGACGGGCGGGACGACCCCGATTTCCAGCACGCCGGTCTCGACGGCGCGGCAGGACGCCGCGGCCGCGGTCCGGCGGTCCTCGCCGGCGCGGGTGCTGGGGTTGTTTGCCCTCGCCTCCGCGGCGGTGATCGTCGCCGCCTACGGCCTGACGCGGATGTTCGACCTGCCGGACTGGATCTGGCAGGGCGCCGCCGCCGCCATGGCCATCGGACTGCCGATCATCGCGTACACGGGGCGGGTGGAACGGAAGCGCGCCGTCGCCATGACCATGGGGACCCTGCGCTTCGAGCCGGAGCCGGCGCACCACGGCTGGTTCACCTGGCGAAAGACCCTGCTCGGCGGAGCCCTCGCGCTCGGCCTCGTCGCCGTCCTGGCCGGGGGCTACCTGGTCTCGCGGAAGCTCGGCATCGGGCCCGGAAGCACCCTGATGAGCACGGGAGTGCTGGCGGCCCAGGACCGGATCATCCTGGTGGAGTTCGACAACCGGACCAGCGATGCCAGTCTGGGGGCCTCGGTGACGGAGGCGCTCCGGATCGACCTTGGCCAGTCGAACGTGATGCGGGTGGTGGAGCCGAACGACCTGCAGGCCGCGCTGCAGCGGATGGGCCGGCCGGCCGACGCGCGGCTCGATCAGGCGCTGGCCACCGAGGTGGCACGGCGCGAGGGGATCAAGGCGATCATCACGGGGGAGATCACCTCCCTCGGTTCGGGATACTCGCTTGCGGCGCGCGTCATCAACGCCACGACCGGCGAGACGCTCGTGCCGCTCCGGGAGACCGCGGGCGACGCCTCGCAGCTCATTGCCGCGGTGGACAGGCTTTCCAAGGCTCTCCGCGAGCGGGTCGGCGAATCGCTGGGCAACATTCGCGGGGGGGACCGGCTCGAGCAGGTCACCACCTCATCCCTCGAAGCGCTGCGACTCTACACCGAGGCGGTCCGAGCCCATTCAGCCGGCCGCTCGGAGGACGCCGTCACCCTGCTCCGGCAGGCAGTCGGCGTGGACAGCACGTTCGCGATGGCTTGGCGCAAGCTGGCGGTGGTGCTGCCTCAGGCGGGGAACTTCAGCGGGGCCGAGGCGCGGGACGCGGCCAGCCGGGCCTATCAGTATCGGGACCGGCTCCCGGCGGTCGAGCGGGGGTTGACTGAGGCGTACTACCACAATGTCGTGACCGGGGACAACGAGAAGACCGAGGCCGCCTACCGGGCGGTGCTGGCCGTGAACCCCGACGAGCCCACGTCGCTGAACAATCTCGGACTGATGCTGTTCACGCAGGGCAAGCCCGCCGAGGCTGAAGTCCTCCTGCGGCGCCTGGTGGGTGGTACGCCGATGCAGAGTGGGTTCCTCAACCTGGTGACGGCGCTCGACATGCAGGGCAAGACGGCGGCTTCCGACTCGATGCTCGCGGAGTTCCGGCGTCGGTGGCCGGAGTCGACGCGCCCGGACGACATGCTCCGCGCACGGCTCTACATGCAGCGAGACTATCGTGCGGCCGACTCGGTTCTGCAGGATCCTTCGTTCTCTGCCCCCACCGCGCAAGGCGATCGCATCCGCCTGCAGTTCGAGAGACTGGACGTGGCGATGACGCTGGGGCGCATGGCGGAGTCGGAGCGGATCGCGGCAGACGTCGCCGCGATGATGGCCGCCAGGGGCGCCCAGGCGAACGCGCTCTTCTTGCGATCGATCCCCGCACAGGAACGGGCGTTCTTCCTCGGCGACTGGCCGGGCCTCGCGCGCGCCGCCGACTCATTGATGCCCCCGGCCGTTCTCAACGCCCTGCCGGAGGAGGAGCGTCCCTACATGGGCCTCGCCTCCGCGTACGCCGCCTCGGGCCGCGTCGGATCGGGTCCGGCAGCTGCGGAGCGAGTGGACGCGGTTCCGGCCCGCCGAGCGCCGCACTCCAGCCGATTCGGTATACTGGGACGCGCTGACGGCCCAGGCCGAGGGGCGCTGGCGAGATGCGGCGATGAGCTACGACCGTCGCCGGGCGATGCTCAAGTGCCCGAACTGCAACCTCTGGGATGCGGCTCGCGCGTGGGAGCAGGCCGGAGAGGCCGACTCGGCGCTGGTCCGCTATGAACTGTCTGTGACCGTCAGGCGGGGAGGATCGAAGGTGGCGACGGGGGGTGGACACTCGCCCCGACGTACCGACGGCTTGGCGAGCTGTACGAGGCGAAGGGCGAACCGTGACAAGGCGCTGGAGTATTACGGAAACTTCGTCGACCTGTGGCGGGACGCCGATCCGGTGCTGCAGCCGCAGGTCACGGAAGCGCGCGCACGGATGGCGGCGCTGGCGGGGGAAAAATAGGCGGGGCTGCGGGGCAGGGGGGCAGCAAGGAAACGGGCGGTCCGCCAGGGTGGCGACCGCCCGTTTTGCATCGGAGCCAACGGCCCCGCTGTCCCGCCTTATTTCGTTCCCATCAGGTCCTTCTTGAACCCCTCCCCCGGGCCCGGCTTCGGGCCGATCCACGCCTTGAACAGCGCGTCGGCGAACTCCTTGCCCGCGATGGTGCCCTTCGCCTTGCCGGCCACGCTGACCTCGGTGCCGGTCCCCGGCACGTAGGTGAAGACGAACTGCTGCTCCTTCTTGATGTCTTCCATGTAGCCGCAGAGCGTCGTGAACTCCGCCTTGAGCTGCGCGGAGGCGTTCGGCGTATTGTTCGCGAGCGCCTCGTCCCACGCCTCGCACATCTTTTCCTTTTCAACGTCGCGCAGGAACTGCATGACCAGGCGCCTCGGCGCGTCGGCGGCCAGGACGGCGTCGGCGTCGCTGGACTTGGCCATCAGGTAGAGGCCCGCCACGTACACCTTGAAGACGGCCTTCTTGCGAAGTGCCACGCCGTTCAGGACCAGTGCGTGTCCGGCCACATCGACCGTGCCCGGCAGCTTGACGCCGTTGTATGTGGTGTCCGCCGGCGCGGCGGTCAGGCTGCCGACCAGGGCCAGCAGGGTGAGGCTCAGCATGAGTTTCCTCCAGTGGGGGGACCGCTTCCCGGCGACTGCGCCGGCAACCCTTGGAAGATGCAGGGCGCGACCTGCGGAGGGAAGGGTGCGGGGCGACCTGCCGTTCCCAGCCTAATGGAGCGATCTTGTCCCGATGCCGCCCATCCTCGTCGAGGCCTGTGTCGAGACCCTTGCAGCCGCCCTGGCGGCGGCTGAGGGCGGGGCAGGCCGGGTGGAGGTCTGCATTTCGCTGGAGGTCGGCGGGGTGACTCCGCCGGACGAGCTCATCCGCGAGTCCGTCCGGCGGCTCTCGATCCCGGTGTGCGTCCTCGTCCGCCCGGCGCCCGGCGCGTTCACCCTCAGCCGCCCGGAACTCGGGCTGGTCGTGGAGCAGGTTCGGCGGGCCGCCGACCTGGGGGCGGCGGGCGTCGTGGCGGGGGCGCTGACGGACGATGGCGCCGTGGATCGCGTCGCAGTGGAGGCGATCCTGTCCGCCGCAGGCCCATTGCCGGTGACGTTTCACCGGGCGTTCGACCAGGTGCCGGATCAGGCGTCCGCGCTGGAGGAGTTGATCGGGCTGGGGATCAGGCGGGTCCTGACATCCGGGGGCGCCCGCACGGCAGTGGAGGGTGCGTCACGCCTCCGGGCGCTGGTGGATCATGCGGCGGGCCGGATCGGGATTCTCGCGGGAGGGTCGGTCCGGGCGCATAATGCGGCCGCGCTGGTGCGCTCGACCGGCGTTGCCGAAATCCACAGCCGTACTCCCGCCGACGCCGACGGCGTCCGCGCCTTGGTGCTGGCCGCGAACGGCGCCTAGCCCATCACCGCCCGCGGCGTCTTCCAGGCGCCGCGCGTGAAGTCCGGCACGTCCACCGGCTTGCTTCCCTTCGCCACCGACACGACGCTCAGCGGACCCGGCGCGCTCCAGGCGGCGGCGTCGTACACGTCCATGTCCGGCACCAGCCCCTCCCGCAGGCACTGCACCATCCGGTAGTTCATGATGAAGTCCATGCCGCCGTGCCCGCCGAGCTTCCGGGCGAGCTCCCCGATCCGCGTCCAGAGCGGGCTCTCGAACTCCGACTTGTAGGCGTCGAGCCCGGCCCACGCGTCCCCCTCCGGCTGCCCTTCGAGCATGATCCTCGGCGGATAGTCGGCGAACGTGCCCTTCGTGCCCGAGATCATGTTGATGCGGCTGTACGGCCGGGGGCTCACCACGTCGTGCTGGAGCATGATGGTGCGCCCCAGTGCCGTCTTGATGAGGGAGGTGTTCATGTCGCCGGTGCGGTAGCGTTCCTGTCGCTTCGGGTCGGAGGGCGCCACGTGTTCGTCGCGGTACTCGGTGAGCCCCGCCTCGAGGCTGCTCATCGAGACGAGGTACTCGAAACGGTCGCCGCGATTGATGGCCAGGTAGTTGGCCACCGGCCCGAGGCCGTGCGTCGGATAGAGGTTTCCGTCCAGCTGGAGGTGGGGGTAGCGGCGCCACAGTCCCTCCCCCTCGTCGCTCAGGAGGAGTTCGCGGAGGTCGTGGATATACGCGCATTCCCCGTGGGTGAGGCGGCCGAACCTGCCGGCCTTCACCATGTTGAGCACCAGCATCTCGTTGTAGCCGTAGCAGCAGTTCTCCAGCATGACGCAATGGCGGCGGGTCTTTTCGGAGACATCCACCAGGGTCCAGCAGTCGTCGAGCGTCACGGCGGCCGGGACTTCCACCGCCGCGTGCTTCCCCTGGCGCATGGCGCCGACCGCCATCGGGACGTGCCAGCTCCACGGCGTGGCGATGTACACGATGTCGAGGTCGTCGCGGGCGACCAGCCGCTCCCAGGCGTCTTCGCTCCCGTCGAACAGCGCTGGCGCCGCTCGCTGGCCGGCCTCCTGGACCATCGACGCGCCCCGTGCGGCGTGCTCGGGCACCAGGTCGCAGAGGGCGGTGATCCGCACCCCCTCGATGGCCAGCAGGTCGCGGAGCAGGCTGCGGCCCCTGCCACCGACCCCGATGAGCCCGACACGCACCACGTTCCGTGCCTCGAACGGGACGCCGATCATCCGGTCGGCGGCCGCGGGCTCCGACAGGCCCGGCACGGCGGCAGGGAGGAATCCGGCCGCCGCGGCTGCGGCCGCTCCCGCGCCGATGAAGTCGCGTCGCGACAGGGTCTCCTCCGTGGTGTCTTTCATCTCATTCTCCGATCGGATCCGTCAGTCCAGACGCCGGGCTCCGGGCCCGAGCGCGCTGCGGAAATACTGCGCGCGACGCGCGGCGGTGGGGAATTCTCGCCGGTAGTCGTCCATCCACGCGCGGCCGAAGCTCTCGACGGCGTCGCGCTCCACCATGGCCCACACGCTGCCGCCAAACCCGGCTCCAAAGGAAGACGCAGCGTGCGCCCCGAGCGCGCGCGCGCGGTGAGCCAGATGGACCGTCTCGGCGACCTGGTTCCCCAAGCCTTCCTCGGCGCCGAATTGCGATGCGTCCACCTGACGCCCGAATTCGGCCAAGTCCCCTTGCGCGAGTGCGGCCGCCGCTGCGGGGATGATCTCGAAGCTCTCCCGCACGAATTGCCGGAACCGGCTCACGAGGAACGCGGCGGGGAACTCCGGGTCGGTTCCGGCCTCGAGCAACTTCTGGATGGCGGCGGGGGCGTCCGGCTCCGCCGCGGCAGCGGCCAGGGTAGCGGCCTCCGATCCCGACGCCTCGCGCCACATCCGCAGGATCTCGCGCGTCCCCAGGGACAGCCGGTTGAAGGCCGCCTGCTGCGGCCCCGACTTCCGGGATCGTACGCCGCTCACGGCGACGACGAGTTCCATGCCGTCCGGCCAGGGCGTGGCGCCCTCGAAGGTGACGGGGGCGAACGAATACCGGCTGACCTGGCCGGCGCGGCAGCAGACGATCGCGGTGTGGTCCTGGCTCCCCCCAAAGGTGCCGACGCCCCGGTCGCCGGCGAGGGGGCCGAAGCTTTGGCCGTTCTCGATGCAGCCGAGGTACTCCGCGAGCGCTTCGGGGGTGGCGAGATGCTCCCGCCAGGCGTCGGCCGCCTGGAGATCGTTCGCCTCGGCGAGGGCCAGGAAGGTGGCGACGACGAGGGCGCTGGAACTGCTCATGCCGGAGGCGGACGGGAGGTCGCTCGCGAGCGCGAGGTCGGCGCCGCGCCGTGCGTGCGGGAAGTTGCGGGCGATGCGGCGCGCCACCGTCATCGGGTAGCCGGCCCAGCGCCCGGTGAGGGGCACCAGTGCCGGGTCGAGGGGGAACGCGGCACGTGCCCGGCTCGCGGTGTCCAGGAAGGTGACCGTGGCGTCGCTGCGCGGTGACATGCCGATCACCAGCCCGCGGTCGAGGGCGGCGAGAAGGCTTCGGCCGCCGGCGTAATCGGTGTGCTTGCCAAGGAGCTCCACGCGACCGGGGACGTGCCACGCCGCGACATCCCGGCCGGCGGAGCGGAGCGCCGCGTGCACTTGGGCGAGCAGGCTCCCCCCTGTCAGAGCCGGACCTCGATCCCCTCGAGGCGCGCGGCCACGGCGGCGATGTCGCCGCGATTGGAGAGGTCGAGCACGCCGGCTTCCACCGGCACCACCCGGAACCGGGTGCCGAGGGCGCGGATCGCGTAGCGCACCGCGTCCTGAAGCTCGAGTTCGCCGCGGATCGAGGGGGTCACGTGGCGGCATGCCTCGAAGATGTCGGGACCGAACACCCACGCGTTCATGCTGACCCGCGTGCGGGGGCCGAGGCGTGCGGCCGTGACGGGGTCGGGCTTCTCGATGATGTCCGCGAGGATGCCGGCCGGTTCCTCGACCAGCAGGGCGAACTGGGTCACGCGCGAGGCGGGAATGTTGCTCAACCCGACCAGCGCCCCGGGCGCGAACCCTGCCAGGCCCGGCCCGTCGAGCGCGCGCAACCTGGCGAGCACGTCCACCGGGTAGTAGTTGTCGGAGTTACAGACCAGGAAGCGGTGGCCGCCGGCGAACGCCTCCGCTGCGAGGACGGCGTCGGCGGTGCCCCTCGGCTCCTCCTGCACGGCGAAGGTGACGGCGATTCTCGTCAGCCGCCCCGGCGCCTCGTAGTACTCGCGCACCGGATGGTGTTCGGGGCCGATGACGAGGCAGACCTCCTCGAAGCCGGCGTCGGCGAGCGCGGAGAGGCCATAGTCGAGGAAGGGGCGACCGATGGGGATCATCCCTTTCATCCCCCGGGCGGCCGCCGACTCCTGGGCAGGATCCAGCGCCGTGTCCGGCTCGGCCTGCCGCATCCGGCGGCCGAGTCCGCGGGCCAGGATGACGGCGCGGTTCACTCGGCGCGGCCCGCCCCGCCCCACATGGCCGGGAGCAGGCGCGCGAGCCACCACGACGACACGACGAACACCGCGAGGAACACGACGCCCTGCGCCGTGCGGCCGTAGAGCAGGCTGCCCGTGCCGAAGAGGGCGGAGTACACGGCGGTGCAGCCGAGGACCCAGCCGAGGAACGCCATCGGCAAGCTGTCGGGGGATGCCGGCACTCCCGATTCCGCCTGCACGGCTCGCCAGCCGGGGCCGGCGGGCCGGACGAGCCTGAAGAAGCTCAGCAGGGTGCTTCGCTCCGTGGGGGCGGTGAGCAACGTGACGGAGACCCAGACCAGCGTGGTGATGCCGACGCTGAGGAGGAGCTGGACGGTCGGGTCCACAGGTGTACCCGACTTCTGGGCCACGAGGAATCCCGCCGCCAGCAGGAAGGAGCAGATCATGGCGCTGATCTCGCTCCAGGCGTTGATCCGCCACCAGAACCACCGGAGCAGGTAGAGCAGCCCGGTGCCCGCGCCGATGGAGAGCAGGAGCTGGAAGCTCTCGCGAGCCGAATCGAGGACGAAGGTGAGTCCGCCCGCCGCCAGCATGAGCAGCGCCGTGACGATCCGCCCCACCATCACGTAGTGGCGCTCCGACGCATCGGTGCGCATGAAGCGTCGGTAGAGGTCGTGCACCAGGTACGAGGTGCCCCAGTTGAGGTGCGTCGAGAGGGTCGAGACGTACGCCGCGAGGAGCCCCGCCACCATCAGCCCCAGCCAGCCCACGGGGAGGAACTTGAGCATGGCGGGGTAGGCCATGTCGTGGCCGATCAGCTTCGGGTCCACGTGGGGGAAGCTGACCGCGATGTCGGAGAGCTGCGGATAGACCAGCAGCGAGGCGAGCGCGACGATGATCCAGGGCCAGGAGCGCAGCGCGTAGTGCGCCACGTTGAAGAAGAGGGTGCCCGCCATCGCGTCCCGCTCGGTGCGCGCCGCCAGCATCCGCTGCGCGATGTAGCTGCCGCCGCCCGGCTCCGCCCCCGGGTACCAGACGCTCCACCACTGGACGGTGATCGGGATGACGAGCACCGACACGGTCAGTTTCCAGTCGCCGAAGTCGGGGAGGAGCCGGAGCACGCCGGGGTCGAGCCGGGTCATGAGGCCGTGGAGCCCGCCGACTTCGGGCTGCTGGAGCGCGAAGTAGGCCGCCGCGAACGAGCCCGTCATCGCGATGCCGAACTGGATCATGTCGGTGACGAGCACGCCCCAGAGGCCCGCGGTGGCGGCGAAGGCGATGTTGAGCCCGGCGCAGATCACGAGCGTCTGCCACATCGGCCAGCCGAGCATGACGTTGGCGATCTTGGCGGCGGCCAGGTTGACCGAGGCCATGATGACGCAGTTGAAGAAGAGCCCGAGGTACACCGCCCGGAAGGCGCGCACGACCTGCGCGGGGCGGCCGGCGTAGCGGATCTCGTAGAACTCGAGGTCGGTGAGCACCCCGGACCGGCGCCAGAGCCGGGCATAGAAGAAGACCGTCGCCATGCCGGTCAGCAGGAACGCCCACCACGCCCAGTTGTTCGCCACGCCGTGCTCGCGCACGAGGTTGGTGACCAGGTTCGGGGTGTCGGTGCTGAAGGTGGTGGCCACCATCGAGACGCCGATGAGCCACCAGGGGGCGGCGCGTCCCGAGGTGAAGAACTCGGCGGTGCTGGAGCCCGCGCGGCGGGCGAGCAGGACGGCTGGCAGGAATGCGACCGCGATCGACAGGACGACGATGACCCAGTCCAGCGTCACCAGCTGCATGCGGAGGCTCCGGGCTCGGGAGGGGAAGGTCCCTCAAGATAGAAGGCCCCGCACCGGGGTGCGAGGCCTTCGGACCGCCGTGATGGCGCCGTGGAGGCTACTTGGCGCGCTCGAGGTACTCGCCGGTGTTCGGGTTGACCCGCACCCGCTCGCCCTGGTTCACGAACTCGGGGACGTTGATCGTGACGCCGTTGCTCAACGTGGCCGGCTTGGTGCTGGCGGTCTTGGTGGCGGTCTTCATGATGGGTGCCGTTTCCACTACCTCGAGCTCGATGGTGCTCGGGAGGTTGATGGCGATCGGCTTCCCGCCGAGCCACTCGACCATGAACTTCATCTCGGGCTGGAGCCAGGGCGTGAGATCGCCGGTCACTTCCTGGTCCAGCGTGACCTGGTCGAAGGTGTCCTGGTCCATCACGTGGGTCCCCTGGCCGTCCTGGTAGAGGACCTGCATCTCCTTGGTGTCGAGCCTGGCCTGGTCCACGAAGTCCGAGGCGTTGAGGCGAGTGTCGAAGGTGTTGCCGGAAATGAGGTTCCGGAACCGCACCTGGACGAAGGCGCGGAGGTTGCCGGGGGTGCGGTGCGTGAAGTCCATCACGCGGCACGGCTGCCCCTCGATCAGGATGACATGGCCCTTGCGGACGTCTGTTGCCTTCATGAGATCTGCGTTCCCTGCGTTGAAGTATCCGGGCCCGGTCGGGGGCCGCGCTGCCGGGCCACAAGATACACCGGGAGGAGGGCTGGCAGGAGGGGGTGGTCGATTGCGCGGGGGGGCGACCCCGCGGAGATTCCGGAATGACCGACGACCACCGACAACCTCCGAAACCTCCCACCGACCCCTGGGGGGCCGGGCCGGGGCCCACCGACGTCCGCGACTGGCTGGCGGGACCGCGCTCCCGCCTGAGCGAGCTCGCGCGGCTCGGGCGCATCTTCGCGGAGTTCCTGCGCGGCTTTCGCGCGCTCCACTTCGTCGGCCCGTGCGTGACGGTGTTCGGCTCGGCCCGGGTGCCCGAGGGTGATCCGCACTACGAGCTCGCCAGGGCGATGGGGGGCAGGATTGCCGGGTTGGGGTACACCGTCATGACGGGCGGCGGCCCCGGCATCATGGAGGCGGCCAATCGGGGTGCCCGCGAGGCCGGGGGAAATTCCATCGGCTGCAACATCAAGCTGCCACAGGAACAACAGCCGAATCCCTACGTGGACCGCTTCATCACCTTCCGGTACTTCTTCGTGCGGAAGGTCATGCTGGTCAAGTACAGCGTGGCGTTCGTGGTGCTCCCGGGCGGATTCGGCACGCTCGACGAGCTCTTCGAGTCGCTCACGCTGGTCCAGACGGGGAAGATCGCCGCCTTCCCCGTGGTGCTCATGGGCACCGAGTACTGGAGGCCCCTCTGCGACTTCATGCGGGACACGGTGGCCGCCCGGGGGATGGTGGCGCCGGCCGACCTCGACCTGTTGACGGTGACCGACTCCCCCGACGAGGCGATCGGCGCGATCCAGCGGGGCGTCGCCGCCCTGCCGGCGTCGTGGATCCCGCCGAAGCGCCGCCGGATCCTGCTCGAGCGGTAGGAACGCGAACGGGGCGCGGATCGCTCCGCGCCCCGTCGCCACGGCGGTGCCGCGCGCTCAGTCGATGACGAGGATCAGGAACTTCGACGGCGCCCAGAACCCCTCGGGAGAGGCGATCTTGACCCCGCCGGTGACCCGGCCCTTCGAGTCCGGCTTGTTCTCGATGTAGTCGGTGTTCTGCCGCGACACGATCTTGTACCGCTGGGTGGTCATCGGCGACGGGATCTCCATCACGACGCGCCGGTCCACGGCGGTGAAGTCCGCCTCGTTCAGCACGCGTGCGGGCTGGACCGCCTTGCTGCCGAAGAACAGGATCTTGGACCCGCCCTCCTCGACGATGATCCCCTTGGCTTTCAGCGAATCCTTGGTGCCGATCACGTAGTACACGGTGTTGCTGCGGTCGGTGATGGCGGTGACGGTGTCGATCAACGCCGCCTTTTCGACGGAGAGCTGGGCCACTTCCTGCTTGGTGGTGGCCAGTTCCTCGCTCATCGTGGCGATCTCGACCCGCTGCGTCGCGATCATCTGCTGGTATTCCGCGACCGCGGTCTCCATCGAGGAGAGGTCCGTCTTCATGCTGTCCGACTGCCTGCTGAGCCGGCGGATGCGGGCCTGACTCGCGGCGAGGCGCTTCTCGGCGTCGTTCAGCCGCTCGGTCATTTCCTTGACGCGTGCCAGCACGATCGCGCGCTGGTCGGCGTCAGGCTGCGTGCCCCCCTCGGAGCCCACAACCGGCGACACGCCGGCCTTGAGGTCCTTCACCTTGGCCATCTCGGAGTTGATCTCGTTCATCAGGCGGGCGTTCTCTGCCACGGCCTGGAGCAACGTGTCCTTCTCGGCGGAAAGGGCGGTGACCTGGTCCAGCTGGGCCTGCAGCGCTTCCTGCTGCTTCTTCTTCTCGGCGGGGGACACGCAGGCGCTCAGCGCGAACAGAGTCAGGGCGAGTAATCCCACCACACGGGGGCGGAAGGTGATGCGCATCACAATCTCCTGGAACGGGTTACGCGAACGGCAACCCTCTATACAAACCCCGTGGACGGCCTCGCGCAAGAAGGGGAAATGAATCGGCCGCCCGGAGGCGGCCGATTCAACTAGCGGGGGAGGGGGAGTCGGGTGAGTCCGATTCCCTCGAGGATGGGTTGGACGGTGACCGGCACCGAGGATGCGGGCTGCCCCGACCAGTGTTCCAGGCGGCGGGTGATCCAGCCCTGAAGCTCGGAGTACCGCGCCGCGGCGTTCGAGTCCTCGAAGCGCACGGTGCTTCCCTCGATCCGGTACCGGCCCGACTGCGCCTGCAGGAGGGCGAACACCGCATCGATCTGTCCGAGCAGGCGCGTGCCTTCGTCGGCGGCCTCCCGGGATTCCTTCAGCGAGGCGTGCGTCATCCAGTCGCGCAGGTCCGCGGGCGTGGCCCCGTTGCGCTCCATGGCGCGTGCCGAGTCCTGGAAGGCCTTCTCGATCGACCCCTCTCCCACGTGGTATTGACGCACCGCGCTCCCGGCGGCGTCGAGCGCGCGCCGCGCGCCGGACAGGCCGTCGGCGGTGCTGATCTGCGTCTGGCCGAACAGCCGCACCATCCCGCTCCGTTCCATCTGTGCCGCGAACTCCGTCTGCAGGGTGCGGTAGGAACGGGCGTAGCTCCGGGCCAGTTCGGCTCCGCTCCCGACGCTGGTGCGCGGGGCGGCGGCGGTTCCCGCACTCACCCGCTCGGCACCGCCGTCGCCCAGGTCGATGGTCGGGGCGCTCGGCAGGATACTGGCCTGCGCCAGGCTGTCGCGCGCGGCAGCCGGCGTCGGCTTGTCTGCGGTCTTCGCCATCGGGAAGCCGA
This sequence comes from uncultured Gemmatimonadales bacterium, assembly GCA_963777835.1. Lineage (GTDB taxonomy): Bacteria > Gemmatimonadota > Gemmatimonadetes > Gemmatimonadales > GWC2-71-9 > SPDF01. The sequence continues at coordinate 319,105 of CAVZRK010000007.1, forward strand.
CCGTCGAGGCTGGTGCGCCCGCCGTCGAGTCGATGCTGTCGGCCGGGGCCGAGGCAACCGTGGCGGCGGCCGGAGCCGTGGCGGAGGCGAGCGTCACCATGCCCTGCTCGTCGTCGCTCCCGCCGGCGGAGAAGAAGTAGGCCGCGGCGGCGACGATCGCGGCGGCCGCGATGAAGAGCATCGGGCGGCGGCGACGGTGGGACGGCGTGGCCGGGGACGACTCATCGTGCGACCGGACCTCGGGCTGTTCGAATGACGCAGCCGCGACCGGTGCGAGGACCGGCGCGGGGGCGGGTGCGGGTGCCGAGACCTCCGCCACTGGATGGACTTCCGCCACAGGCATCTGGGCCGCTTCGAGGACCGGGACCATCTCGTCGGGCTGCTCAACGTGCTCGAACTCCAGCGGAACCGGGATCTCATCGAGGTGAATCTCGACCGGAAGGCCAAGGTCGCTCGGGGCGAGGTCGAGGACGGGCCGCCGGGCGGGCTCTGCGGGCTGCCACCGGTTCCGGAATGGCCTCGACGAGCTCCTCCGGCATGTGCTCATCCTGCGCCATGTCAGTCGGGGAGACGTGCAACTCGAGCGGGTTCGGCGACGGCATCGACTCGAGGTCTTCGAGGCGCAGCATGGTGCCGAACACCGGCTCGGGATCGGTCGACGCGGAGGGTTCCGGACGCACAAGCGTCAGGTCGGGCGGCGACTGGACCACCGGCTTCGGCGGCTCCGCGCGTTGCGCTGGCGTGGGGAGCGGATCGAGCAGCAGAAGCAGCCGGTTCAGTTCTTCGAGGTCCCCCTGGTCGGGCTTCTGGGCCGCGGGCGTCGGCCGAACGGCGGAAGGCTGAGCGGGAGCGGACGGGCGGGTGAACTTGAGGCGCGATGTACGCGTGGCCGTGCTGCCTTCGAGCGCCATCCGGAAGTGGGGATGGCTCTCGATGGAAAGCCAGCGCTCGGTGCGCTGGTGATAGATCTCCGCCTCGGCCGTGACCTCACCCCGCTGCACACCGGCGGTGAGTTCCTGGATCGAGGGGTAGACTTGCTCCCGGCCTGTTGCGAGTCGAATGCGGTACATGCTGCCCCCAGTGGATAATCGGCGGGCTCATCCATATAGTTGCCCGACCGTCAATACAAGCAACAGTCAGGCCAGTATTAACTTATTTAATTACAACAAGTTGCATTTTGCTATGTCAATTTATTGCGGCGATGTGCAAGTGGTGTAGCGAGCGTGGTTGGGCCTGGGGAGGGGCGGCAGAGGGCGGAATCCACCCTCAAATCGGAACGCAAGTCCTTGTGTCTCTTGGGGTAACAGCTTATCCTGCCGCCACTAAGCGACATACTTCAGGCGCAGGGAGGGCAGTCATGAGCGACGAACCGATGTACTTGCAGCGCCTCCGGCAAAACCGGCGGGGCAAGGGCAAGCAGGGTGGGGCCGGTGCGGACGCCGTCGAGGGGTTGAACGCGCAGGAGCAGGAGGCGTTGCGCTGGGCGCGCGAGGCCGCCGGCACCGAGCTCCGATCGAAGAAGGACCTCGCCGGCGCCAAGTATGCGGTCGTCATTCGCGTGAACTCGGCGAGCGGCGTGCCGTTGTCGTCGTGCGAGGGACTGCCGACGCGGGAAGCGCTGATCGAGCGGATCAAGAACGCCGCGTTCATGGGCGAGGACGTGGTCGGCGCATACGAGGTGCGCGGCGGCCGGCCGTTGACGGTCGGAAACGAGGACGGGACGATCACGCTCAAGTCCGGGGCTGCCCGGCCGGGCGCCAACCCGAAGTCGCCGGAGCAGATGCTTCGGCAGGCCGCCCAGGACGCCGCGGAGCGTGCGAAGTCCCGTCCCCGGGACGACGACCGCGGCGGGTCGCGCCGCCGCTGACGTGACCGCGTCGCTCGACTGCGTCCTTCGTCCCCGCCGCGTGGCGGTGATCGGCGCGTCCCGCACCCCGAACACGATCGGGCACGAAATCGTCTCCAACCTCGTCGGCTACGGATTCACCGGGACGGTCTTCCCGGTGAATCCGAAGGCCGATTCGATCCGCACCCTCAAGACCTACCCCACCATCGGCGCCGTGCCCGACCCCGTGGACATGGCGGTCATCACCGTGCCCAAGCAGCACGTCCTCGCCGTGGCGGAGGAGTGCGGCCAGGCCGGCGTGCGCGGGTTGACCGTGATCTCCGCGGGCTTCCGCGAGGTGGGTGGCGAGGGGGTGGAGCGGGAGCGGCAGCTGATGGAGGTGGTCCGCCGCCACCGCATGCGGATGATCGGGCCGAACTGCATGGGCGTGCTGAACGCCGACCCGGCCGTCTCGATGAACGCCACCTTCGCGCCGAGCATGCCGCCGTTCGGGCGCGCGGGCTTCGTTTCGCAGTCGGGCGCCATGGGGCTGAGCGTGCTCGACTACGCCAAGGAATACGGCATCGGGATCAGCCAGTTCGTCTCCATGGGCAACAAGCCCGACGTCAGCGGCAACGACCTGCTGCTCCACTGGGAGCACGACCCGTCGATCGGGCTGGTCCTGATGTACGTGGAGAATTTCGGCAACCCGCGGAAGTTCCTCGAGATCGCGCGGCGGATGACCCGCACGAAGCCGATCATCGTGGTGAAGTCCGGCCGCTCGAAGGTCGGCGCCCGCGCGGCGTCGTCGCACACCGGCGCCCTCGCGGCGAGCGACGCCCTGGTGGACGCGATGCTTTCCCAGGCCGGGGTCATGCGCGCCGAGTCGGTGGAGGAGCTGTTCGACCTGGCGATGGCCTTCTCTGGCGAGCGGACCCCCCGGTCGCGCCGGACCGCGGTGGTGACGAACTCGGGCGGTCCCGGCATCCTCGCGGCCGACGCGCTCGAGCGCGTGTCCGTCGAGCTCCCGGAGCTGGCGCCGGAAACGGTGGCCCGGCTCAAGCCGCTCTTTCCGGAGGAAGCCTCGCTCCGCAATCCGCTCGACATGATCGCGAGCGCCACCCCGCCGGGATACCGTGCCGCGCTGGATGCGCTGCTCGACGACCCGAACGTGGATTCGGCGCTGGCCATCTTCGTGCCGCCGCTCGGCATCCGGCAGGCGGACGTGGCCGAGGCGATCGCGTCGGTGGCCGGCGCGCATCCGGACAAGCCGGTGCTCGCCGTGCTGATGGGGCGGGAGGGGCTGCCGCAGGGGAAGGCGGAGCTGCACGAGGTCGGCGTGCCGGCCTACATCTTCCCGGAGTCGGCGGCGCGTGCGCTCTCGGCGCTCTGCCGCCAGCGCGAGTGGGTCGAGCGGCCGGCGCCAGCGGTCGAGGACCTTCGGGTGGACCGCGACGCCGCCAGGCGCCTGGTCGCCGACGCGCGCGCGGCCGGGCAGTCGCGCCTGGGCGAGGTCGAGTCGCTGGCGCTCCTCCGGGCCTACGGCATTCCCACGGCGGAGGCGGGGCTCGCGCGCACCGCGGTGGAGGCGGTAGCCCTCGCGGCGCGCTCCGGCGGTGCGGTGGCGATGAAGATCGTTTCGCCGGAGATCGTGCACAAAACCGACGTGGGCGGTGTCAGGATCGGGGTCGAGGGCGCCGCGGCGGTGCAAGCGGCCTATGACGAGATCGTGGCGAACGCGCGGAAGGCGGTGCCAGGCGCCACGATTCACGGCGTGCTGGTGCAGGAGATGGTGACGGGCGGGCGTGAGACGATCGCGGGGGTGACCCGGGATCCCTCCTTCGGGCCGCTGGTCATGTTCGGCCTGGGAGGGATCTTCGTGGAGGTGCTGCGCGACGTGATCTTCCGGGTGGCGCCGATCAACCGGCGTGACGCCGCCGACATGATTGCCGGGCTGCGCGGCGCCAAGCTGCTCGACGCCCTGCGCGGGTCGCCTCCCGCCGACCGGCGCGCCATCGAGGATGTGCTGCTCCGGCTCAGTCTCCTCGCCGAGGACTTTCCCGAGATCGCCGAGCTGGACGTGAACCCCCTCCTGGCCTTCCCGGACCGGGCCGTGGCGGTGGACGGCCGGGTGCTCCTGAGCCCCTCCTAGCGCGGCGCCCCGAGGTCGATCTCCCCGATCCGACCGGTTCCGCTCAACGCCAGCCAGACCCGCCCCCGGTTCCAGTCCGTCACCATGTGCCGCACGATGGCCCCCGACGTGGGGACCGGCACGACGGTCATCTGCTGTGTCTTCGGATTGAACGCGATCATGTCCCCGGTCCTCGCCTCGTTGTACCAGATGCGCCCGTCGGTCCCCACGCTGATGCCGTAGGGGCCGGCGTTGCCGCCGGGCGTGGGCCACTCGCGGACCTTGCCGGTGGCGGGGTCGAGCGCGCCGAGGTAGCCACGTGCGTAGTCGGTGTACCAGACGGTGCCGTCGGAGGTGACGGCGAGCCGGCGCGGCCGCGCCCCGGCGTCGGGCAGGGTGTACGCCGTCAGCGCGCCGGTGACCGGATTCACCCGCCCGAGCTGGTTGGTCCCGAGGTGCGCGATCCAGACGCTGCCGTCCGGTGCCGCGTACATCCCGTACGGCACCGACTTCGGCGTCGCCACCGTCCAGACGTCCACCTTGCCGGTGGCGGGATCGAGCCGGCCGTAGGTGTTGTTGTTCGCATCGGTGAACCAGACCTTGCCCTGGTGCACGATGGGAGTGTGGGGGTTCCGCGCCTCGTACGGGAGGTCGAACTCGTCGATGGAACCGTCCTTCGGGTTGACGCGCCCGAGCATGCCGGTGCGCTGCGCGGTATACCAGACGTATCCGTCAGGAGCCACCTCGATTCCGTGGGGCCCTGATTGCGGTGTCGGCGTCGGGTAGTCGGTGATCTTGCCGGTGGCGGGGTCGAGCCGGCCGATGAAGCTGTTGGTCTGGTCGGTGTACCACACGATGCCGTCGGCGCCGACGGCGGGGTCATGCGGGAAGTTTCCCGGCCGGGGGATCACGTACTCGACGACGACGGGAGCGGCGGCCGCCTGTGCTTCGAGGGAGAGCGGCAGGAATGCGACGGCGAGCGAGGCGAGTACGTTCGGGTGGATACGGCGCATAGAGGCTCCGGGGTGGGCGATCGATTCCCTACGGGGCCGTCCGTGGAGGCGTTTCGCGCGGCGGCGCCTCAGCGGGCTCCGCAGGCGCGGAGGATGGCCCGGGGCTCCGACGCATCGGGGAAGAGCCCCGCCGCCTGCTGCGCGAACGGAATGGCCTCCTTGCACCGGCCCCTGCGCCGGTATGACTGCGCCACCATCACCTGGATCCGGTAGCTCCCCGGATCCATGGCGGCGGCTTCGGCACGGGTGCTGAGCCTGCCCCAGACGGCGATGAGTTCCATGGCGCGCACCTGCTGTACGCTGCGCCAGGTGAGTGCGGCGCCGAGGGCCATGACGACCAGGGCGCACGCCGCCCGGGAACGCCATCCGGCCGTCCGGCGCTCAGGGAACGGCTCCGACGGGAGCAGCGCCCCCGCAAAGCTCCAGACATACAGCGCAGGCACCGGGAGGAGCAGGACCGCATCGAACGCGCCTACCACCGCGGTGGCCGCAACGGTGCTGGCGAGGACGAGCGGCGCCAGGTCGTCGAGCCCGCGCGGCCCCGCCAGCCACGCGCGCGCGCCGGCCAGGAAGAGCAGCCCCCCCGCCAGGGTCAGCATCAGGAACGCCGGAATCCCCCGCTCCGAGAGGACCGCCATCCAGTCGCTGCTCGGCCACGGGTTGGCCGTCATCCCCTCGCTGTCGAGCGAGGGATCCCCCGGTTCCACCACGGCCGGGTACTCGACGGCCCAGTTGCCGGGGCCGACGCCGAGAACCGGATCCGCTACCACGAGTGCCAGGCTGTTGCGCCACTGCAGGAGTCGCCCGCGTCCGCTCCCCTCCTGGTAGTTGGTCAGCCCCTTCAGCGTGTCGATGTAGGGCGTGTCGCTGCGCCAGTCGAGCGCGTTCGGCAGGCTGAGGGCCAGCGCGGCGCCCGCGATGACCGCGAGGATCGGCCCGCGCACCCGCCTGCGCGCGGTCTCGTCCCGCCAGAGCCCGCCGGGCAGGAAGCCGAGCCCGAGGAAGACGACTCCCGAGACCGCCGTCGCGAGCCAGGCCGCGCGCGAACGGGTGAGGACCATCAGGCCGACGGTGAGGAGCGTCGCGAGGACGGACACGAAGTATCCGGCGCGGCTCCGGGCGGCGAGCGCCGTGGCCAGCAGCACCGGCAGGGAAATCGCGGCCAGGTGGGCCACGAAGTTCCGGTTGCCGAACGTGCCCCCCGGCGCGCGACTCAGGCTCAGGAGGTCGGAGTCGAGCAGGCCGTACGCCTGCCCGAGGGCCGTGAGGACGCCGGTCACCGCGCCGGCGGCGAGTCCGATCGTCAGGACCCTGCCGAGGCCGGCCCGCGCGAGCTCGCGGGCGGACCAGTAGAGGAGCAGGCCGGACCAGGTGATCCCGAAGGCGCGGGCAGCGAGCCAGCCATTGGTGGCGAAGGCCGCCGACAGGAGGGTGAGGCCGAGGTATCCGAGCAGCAGCAAGTCCGTGCGGTTCCAGCTCCACTCTCGACGGCCGGGGATCACGAGCAGCGCCACGAGGGTCGCCGTCGCGTGGAGCACGACCTCCTTCGGCAGGAAAAATCGGTCCAGCTCGAACGTCCGGTGCGGGACCACGGCGAGGACGACGGCGAACGCTCCTGCGATGAGGATGGCGGCGGCGAGTCGCTCGGCTCGGCTGGCTGGCACCACGTGGGCTCCGGGGACGGGGATGCAGGACGGGGAATAGTATTGTGGCCCGGCGCCGGGGGAAACTAAGATTCGGGATGCCTTCTTCGCCGTTGATCGGCGCCGCAGCTCTGCAGGACCGCCTCGGGGACCCCGCGCTCGTCATTTTGGACGCCAGCTGGTACCTCCCGAACTCCGGGCGGGACGCCCACGCCGAGTTCATCGAGGGGCATCTCCCCGGCGCGCAGTTCTTCGATATCGACCTCGCCAGCGATCGTTCGAGCCCCCTGCCGCACATGCTGCCGCCCGCCGCGGAGTTCGAGGCGACCGCCCGCGCGCTCGGCATTTCGGCGGGGGACGAGGTGGTCGTCTACGATGGTTCCGGCGTCAACCTCAGCGCCGCCCGGGTGTGGTGGATGTTCCGGGCCTTTGGACACAGCCGGGTCCGCCTTCTCGACGGTGGGCTGGGCGGGTGGAGATCCGAGGGGCGCCCGTTCGAATCGGGGGCCGGGCGCCGCCCGCCCGCCGGCGACTTCCATGCGGCCCTTCAGCCTGGCCAGGTCCGGACGCTCGACGAGGTGCGCGCAATCCTCGATTCCGGCTCGGCGCAGGTGGTGGACGCCCGGCCCGCAGGCCGATTTCGTGGGGTGGATCCGGAGCCACGCGCGGGGCTCAGAGGGGGGCACATGCCCGGCGCGCTGAACCTCCCCTACGCCGACCTCGTCGACGCGACAGGGCGGATGCTGCCGGCCGACGCCCTCCGGGCGCGGCTACGGGCCGCCGGTATCGAGTCGGAGCGCCCCGTGGTGGCGACCTGCGGCTCGGGCACTTCCTCGTGCGCCGTGCTTCTCGCGCTCGAAGTGCTCGGCGCGCCGGCGGGCGCGCTGTACGACGGCTCGTGGACCGAATGGGGCGGGCGGGACGACGTGCCGGTGGCGGCCGAATGAATGGCGAGGCGCTGCCGACGCTCGCGACCGCGCGGCTGGTCTTGCGGCCGTTTCGGCTCGAGGACGCGCCCACGGTGCAGCGGCTCGCGGGGGCGCGCGAGGTCGCGGCCACCACGCTGACGGTGCCGCACCCCTATCCCGACGGAGCGGCGGAGGAGTGGATCGGGGCACACGCCGGAGCCTGGGCGGAGCGCAAGGTGCTCACGCTCGCGGTCACCCTTCGGGAGGACGGCGCGCTCGTGGGCGCCGTCGGCCTGGCGCTCGTCATGGCCGATCGCCGCGCCGAACTGGGATACTGGATCGGCGTGCCGTGGTGGAATCGCGGGTTCGCGACGGAAGCATCCCGGGCGCTCGTCGACTTCGGCTTCGGCACCCTGGGTCTGCACCGGATCATGGCGCGGCACATGTCCCGCAACGAGGCCTCCGGGCGGGTGATGCAGAAACTCGGCATGGCGCGGGAGGGCACGCTTCGCCACCACGTGCTGAAGTGGGGCACCTTCGAGGACCTCGTGGTCTATGCCGTGCTGGCCTGAGTGATTCCCGGCCCGGCGGACGTGGTGGTGGTGGGCGCGGGAGCGGCGGGGCTCCTCGCGGCGGCCTTCGCGGCCGGCGAGGGCCGGCGGGTGGTGCTGCTCGAGCGCACCCGGGACGGCGGACGCAAGATCCTCATCAGCGGGGGAGGGCGCTGCAACATCCTCCCCTCCGAGGTGGACCCCCGGTGGTTCGTCACCGATTCGTCGCCCCATTCCCTGCGGAACATCCTGCGCGGCTGGCCGCTCCAGGCGCAGCGGCGCTTCTTCGAGGAGGAACTCCGCCTCGCCCTCGCCCTTGAGGAGGAGTCGGGGAAGCTTTTCCCCGCCTCGAACCGCGCGCGCGACGTGCGCGACCGGCTGCTGGAACACGCACGGGCCCGCGGTGCGGAGGTCCGGTTCGGCTCGGCGCTGACGGGCCTGGCCGCCACGGACGGGGGGTGGCAGCTCGACCTCGAGGGTGGCGCGTCACTCCAGTCGCGTCTGGTGGTGGTGGCGACCGGCGGGCTGAGCGTGCCGACCACCGGCAGCGACGGGACGGGGCTCCGGTTGGCGGAGCGACTGGGGCACGTGATGCACCCGACGTACCCGGCGCTCACCCCGCTCACCACGACGGCGGCGCGGTGGACCGCGCTCTCGGGCGTGTCGCTGGATGCGCGGCTGACGGCCCCGCCGGACACGCCGGACTACAACCGCCGGCAGGGATTCCTCTTTACGCACCGTGGCTTCAGCGGCCCTGCCGTCCTTAATATTTCCCACGTGTTCACGCGGCCGCGGGACGGCGAGCCGCCGGCCATGCTCGCGAGCTGGGGCGATCGCGATCGCGGCGATTGGGAGCGGGACCTCAACGAGGGTGGCCGCGTGCACCTGGCCACCGTGGTCCGCCGTCACCTGCCGGAGCGGCTCACGCTGGCGCTCCTGGACCAAGCGGGGGTTCCGGCGGAGCGACCGCTGGCCCAGCTGCGTCGCGAGGAGCGGGAGGCGGTGCTGGGTGCCCTGACGGCGCTTCCGCTCCCCGTCACCGGGCATGAGGGATACCGGAAGGCGGAGGTGACCGGTGGTGGAGTCGCTCTCTCCGAAGTGGACCCGGTGACGCTGGAGAGCCGCCGGGCCCCTGGGCTCTTTCTGTGCGGCGAGATGCTCGACGCCTTCGGGCCGATCGGCGGGTACAACTTTCTCTGGGCGTGGGCCACCGGCCGGGCAGCCGGGCTCGGCGCGCGCCGGCGACTGACCATATGAACGACGAAAGGATTGAGATGCTGCCCACGCTGGCTGACCGATTCGCGACGCTGGACCGGGTGCGGGAGGACTTTCTGGCGGCCGTGGGGACGGCCACGGAACCGCAGAGGCGATTCCGGCCGGCTCCGGATTCGTGGTCCATGCTCGAGGTGACGGAGCACTGTGTCCTGGCCGAGGAGAAGAGCGTGCTTGGGATGGTGAAGGGACCGCCGCCCGGTACGACGGTGACGCCGATGGCGCACGTTCGCATGTGGATGGTGCGCCTCGTCCTGAGGTCCGGCATCCGGGTCAAGGTGCCGGTGGCCCGTGTGGTCCCCCAGGGGGAGGCGGCGCTTCCGGAACTGGCCGCTCGCTGGGCCGAATCGCGTCGAAGCCTGGAGGCGTACCTCGAGCAGATCACCGAGGCCGACGCCCACACCGCCCGGTTCCGCCACCCCATCGGTGGCTGGGTCACCGCAGGCGAGGGGGTCGCCTTCCTGGCCGGGCACATCGGCCACCACGCCCGTCAACTCGAGCGGATCCGGCGTGCCGCCGGTTTCCCCGCCGTATGAACCCGCCTCCGGACTCCGGCGCCCCGCGCCGCCAGCGGTTCCGGGCGGCCCGGAGACTCCTGCCCGAACTCGAGCTCCGCCCCGCGTCGGCGCTTCGCGAGGTGCTGGCCGAAGGGTACTCCCGGAAGCTGCTGCGGAACGACCTTCTCGCCGGGGCCGTGGTCGGCATCGTCGCCCTGCCGCTCTCCATGGCGCTGGCCATCGCGGCCGGCGTCCCGCCGCAACACGGGCTGTACACGGCGATCGTGGCGGGCGTCGTCATCGCCGCCCTCGGCGGCTCCCGGATGCAGGTGTCGGGGCCGACGGCGGCGTTCGTGGTGATCCTGGTGCCCATCGTCAACCGCTTCGGGATCGGCGGCCTGTTGCTCGCCACGATGATGGCCGGGACCATCCTGATCGGGTTCGGCGTCGCCCGGATGGGCAAGCTCATCCAGTTCATCCCGCTGCCGGTGACGGCGGGCTTCACGGCCGGCATCGCGGTGGTCATTGCCGTGCTGCAGCTGAAGGACTTCTTCGGCCTCGTGCCCTCTGGGGCCCCGGAGCATTTTGCCGAGCGGGTCGGTACCCTCGTCGCGGCGGCGCCGGGGGCGCGCTGGGAGGAAGCGGCGGTGGGCGCGGGTACGCTGGCGATCCTCCTGCTCTGGCCGAAGCTCCGCACCAAGGTCCCCGGTCCGCTCGTGGCGCTGGCTGCGGCGGCGGTGGCGGTCGTGGTGGTGAGGCGCCTGTTCCCCGGTTTCGAGGTGGCGACCATCGGAAGCCGCTTCCAGTACGTGGTCGACGGCGTGGTGCACGGGGGCATCCCGCGGATGCCCCCAATGCCGGGCATCCCCTGGCACTTCCCCGGGCCGGACGGCGCCCCGCTGCAGGTCTCTTTCCGGATGCTGCAGGACCTGCTGCCGAGCGCCTTTGCGATCGCGGTCCTGGGTGCCATCGAGTCGCTGCTCTCCGCCGTGGTGGCGGACGGCATGGCGGGCACCAAGCACGACCCGAACGCCGAGCTGGTGGGGCAGGGCGCCGGCAACCTGATCGCCCCCTTCTTCGGCGGCTTCGCCGCCACGGGCGCCATCGCGCGGACCGCCACCAACTTCCGTGCCGGCGGGCGGTCGCCGGTGGCCGCGATCACCCATAGCGTCGTCGTGCTCGCGGCCATGCTCGCTCTCGCGCCGCTCCTGGGGGCGCTCCCGATGGCGTCGCTCGCCGCCCTGCTCCTCCTGGTGGCCTGGAACATGAGCGACCTACCGCACGTCATTCGGGTGCTGCGCGTCGCGCCACGGAGCGACGCGCTGGTGCTGCTGACCTGCTTCTTCCTGACCGTGCTCTTCGACATGACGGTGGCGGTCACGGCGGGCGTGCTGCTGGCCGCGGTGCTGTTCATGCGGCGCATGGCCGACCTGTCCGGCGCCCGGTTGGTCGAGGAAGGGCAGCATCCACTCCTCCGGGAGCCGATCCCGCAGGGGGCCGTCCTGTACGAGATTGCGGGTCCGCTCTTCTTCGGTGCGGCGGAAAAGGCGATGGAGTCGCTTCACGCGACGGCCGGGGAGGCAGGGGTCATCCTGCTCGAACTCGGAGCGGTGCCGGTCATCGACGCGACGGGGATGGTCAACCTGGAGTCGGCGCTGGCCCGGCTCTCGCGGGACCGGACGAAGGTGATATTTGTGCGGGTGCAGGAACAGCCCGCAAAATTCATGGCGCGCGTGGGGATCGTGCCCACGCCGGGGCGGATCGCGTTCGCGTCCACCCTGGAGGAGGGAGTGGCCCTCGCGCGCGCCTTTCTCGCAAGGAGATCCTGATGCGCCGTGCCGTGTACTTCCTCGTTCTCGTGCTGCTGACCGGCTGCACCCTCGACACCGTCCGCTCGAAGCCCCTCGACGCCCAGTCGAAGCCGGCGGGCAATCCCAACGTCGGCGCACCGGAGACGCTCACCTACCATCCGAGCCTGAACGTGGACCTGGCCATGATGGCGCGGACACCGAGCGGCCTCTACTGGAAGGACATCACCGTGGGGACCGGCGCCGAGGCGGTGCGGGGCACTACCGCGGCGGTGATCTACACGGGCTGGCTCGCGAACGGGAACAAGTTCGACGGCAACGAGAACACCGGAAAGCCATACTCGTTCCTCCTGGGCCAGCGCCGCGTGATCGACGGGTGGGACGAGGGGGTGGCCGGCATGCGAGTCGGTGGCAAGCGGCTCCTCGTCATACCACCGCAACTGGGCTACGGACCGACCGGCGCCGGCAGCATCATTCCGGGGAACGCGACGCTGGTCTTCGTGGTGGAACTCGTGGACGTCAAGGGCGCACGGTGACCCCTTGCGCGCGCTGGTCCGGGGCGGATCGTTAGGGGATGTATCTCCTGGCGATCATCCGGTATCTGCGGCCGCTGGACGAGATCCTCCAGCACCTGGAGCTGCACCGGGCCTATCTTCGCGGGCTGGAGACGGAGGGCATCCTGCTGGCCTCGGGGCCGTTCGAGCCGCGCTCCGGCGGGGCGCTCCTCCTCCGCCTGCCGGACGGGGATCCGGACGCAGGGGCGCGGGTGCGCGACAACGACCCGTTCACCCGGCAGGGACTGGCGGCGTACGAGCTCCTGCCCTGGCGGCCCGTCCTCGGGCTGGACCGGCTCGACACGCTCTGAGCGCCGCCTTCACGATGCCTTGTGTCTCTTCTCATACTCTGTGCCCGTGGGAGCCATATCTTTTCCCGTTTCGGGCGCAACGTCGTCTTCCTGCCTCTCAACTTGCCGTGGAGTCGCTCATGTTCCGACGCTACCTGCCGATCCTGACCTCCCTCGCGTTGCTGCTGGCCGGCTCGCTGGCCCCGGCGGCCGCACAGGCCCAGTCCGAGTATCCGGGGCTCGAGACCGGGAAGATGTGGACCTTCGACCAGCCGCCGCTCGACTACTGGAGCAAGCGGTATGGGTTCCAGGCCACGCCGCAGTGGCTGGATCACGTCCGGCTCAGCTCCCTCCGCATTCCGGGCTGCACGGCGTCGTTCGTGTCGCCCGACGGCCTCGTCATGACGAACCACCACTGCGCCCGCTCCTGCGTGGAGTCCGCCACAAAGACGGGTGAGGACCTGCTGGGCGACGGCTTCTACGCGGCGCGGCGGGAAGACGAGCGCGTCTGCCAGGGGATGACGGCCGACCAGCTGCAGCAGATCACCGACGTCACGACGGAAGTCACCGCCGCGGTGCCGGCCGGCAGCACGCCCACGGTGGCGGCCACGAAGCGCGCCGAGGCGATCACCCGGATCGAGAAGCAGTGCGGCACGACCTCGCCGGACGCGAACTGCCAGGTGGTGACGATGTACCGGGGCGGGAAGTACATGCTCTATCGCTTCCGCCGGTTCACCGATCTCCGGCTGGTCTTTGCGGTGGAGAGCCAGACCGCCTTCTTCGGCGGCGATCCGGACAACTTCACCTACCCCCGGTTCGACCTCGACATGGCCATGGTGCGGGCCTACGTGGACGGCCGGCCGGCCCACACCGAGTACTTCAAGTGGGCGAAGACCGGCGCGAAGGAAAAGGACCTCGTCTTCGTGACCGGCAACCCCGGCTCGACCGGCCGCCTCAACACCATGGCGCAGCTCGAATACCTGCGCGACCTCACCTATCCCGCCAGCCTCGACGCCTTCAAGCGGCAGATTGCGGTATACCACCAGCTCTCCGCCATGGATACCACCCGGGCGCTGGCGCTCCGGAACACCATCTTCGGGCTCGAGAACTCGCAGAAGGCGGTCACCGGCTACCAGTCGGGGTTGCTCGACCCCGCGCTGATGAAGCAGAAGCGGACGTGGGAAACGAACTTCCACAACGCGGTGAATTCGAACGCCACGTACAAGAAGGCGTACGGCGACCCGTGGAAGGGCATCGAGCAGGCGCGGAGCTCCATGCGGCTCCTCGACGCGAAGCGCCGCTACTACTCCTACAACGCGTACGGCACGCGGCTCCTCCAGCTGGCGGGGCTGATCGTCCGGACCCCGGCCGAAATGGCCAAGCCAGACTCGGCGCGCCTCCCCGGGTTCCAGGACTCCCGCAAGGCCGGCCGTGAGCGGGCCCTCGCCTCGACGACGCCGATCGACACGCTGCAGGAGCGGATGCTTCTCACGCAGTGGTTCGAGGCGATGCAGGCCTCGCTCCCAGCCACGGACCCGGTGCTGAAGGCGGCGCTCAAGGGCCGCACGCCGGGCGACGCGGCCGCCGCCATGGTCCGCGGCTCGAAGATCTCCACCGCGGCGGAGCGCGAGGCGCTGATCAAGGGCGGCGCGCCGGCCGTGGCAGCCTCGCAGGATCCGTTCATCCTGCTGGCGACCACCATCGATCCGCTCGACCGCGCCGTGACCAAGGAATGGGCCACCCTGGCCGACCGCGAGGCGGAGCAGGACGAGGTGGTGGCACGCGCGCTGCTCGCGGTCTTCGGCAACAGCGTGGCGCCCGACGCCACCTTCAGCCTGCGCATCAGCGACGGCCAGATCCTCCGGTATCCCTACAATGGGACGATCGCGCAGCCCTTCACGACCTTCTACGGCCTGTACGACCGTGCCGACGGCTTCTCCGGCGTGCCGCCCTTCGACCTGACCGCCAAGTGGCAGGCGGCCAGAAGCACGCTCGACCTCTCCACCCCGTTCAACGTGGCCGGCACGCCGGACATCATCGGCGGCAACTCGGGCAGCCCGGTCATCAACGCGAACGCCGAGGTGGTGGGCCTCATCTTCGACGGCAACATCGAGATGCTTCCCAACCGATTCCTCTACACGGAACGGGTGGCGCGCTCGGTCTGGGTGGACAGCCGCGGCATCATCGAGGGGCTCAGAAAGGTCTACAACGCCGGCGCCCTGGCCGACGAGATGACGGGTAACTGATGCTGACGACGGCGCGGTGCGTGCGCGCCGTGCGCCCCGGCCGGTACCGCCTGCTGGCGGTGCTGGCCTGGGCGGCCGTGGCGGGATGCTCCATGAACCCCGCCACCGGGCAGAAGGAACTCAACCTGGTCTCGGAGAGCCAGGAGATCGCGATGGGCCTGGAGGCCGCCCAGCAGGTGGCGGCCCAGATGGGGGGCTACACCGACACGGCGTGGCAGGGATACGTCTCCCGGCTCGGCCTGCAGCTCGCCGCCAAGTCGGAGCGGCCGCAGCTCCCCTGGCACTTCACCGTGGTGGACGACCCGCAGGTCAACGCCTTTGCCCTGCCGGGCGGGCAGCTCTACATCACCCGCGGCATCCTCGCCAACATGAACTCGGAGGCCGAACTGGCCGGGGTCCTTGGCCATGAGATCGGCCACGTCACGGCCCGCCACTCGGCCACCCAGATGAGCCGGGCCCAGCTCGCGCAACTGGGGCTGGGGCTCGGCGCCGTCCTTCGCCCCGACCTGGCGCAGTATGCCGGGGTGGTGAGCCAGGGCCTGCAGCTTCTCTTCCTCAAGTACACGCGGGACGACGAGACGCAGGCCGACATGCTCGGCTTCCGGTACGCGCTCAACTCGGGCTACGACCCCCACGCCATGCTCGACCTCTTCTCGATGCTGCAGGGAGTGGAATCGGCCAGCGGCCAGGAGCGGCTGCCGGCGTGGGCGGTGACGCATCCCTTCCCGGAGAACCGGCTGGCCCACACCCAGCAGATGCTCGACAGTGCGCAGGCCGACTATGCGGCCCTCACCTGGGACCGCGAGCCGTACCTCCGCCAGCTCGACGGGATGGTGTACGGCGACGACCCGCGCGAAGGCTATTTCGACGGCCAGGCGTTTTACCATCCGGACCTCAAGTTCCAGGTGGTCTTTCCGGCGGGATGGCGCACCAACAACGGATTCTCCGCGGTCACCGGCCTGGCCGAGAAGCAGGACGGACTCCTCCAGCTCGAGCTGGGCGGGGCCGAGCCGATCGCGACGCAGCTGCAGACCTTTCTTGCGCAACAGGGAGTCACGGCGGGCGCCACGTCCAAGGCGGCGGTCAACGGCCTGCCGGCGGTGTCGGCGCAGTTCGGCGCGCAGCTGGAGAAGGGGCCGGTGAAGGGATACATCACGTTCATCACGTACGGTGGCCGGAATTATCGCCTGATGACCCTCGCCACGGACGCCCAGTTCGCTGCCTACGACGCCCCGATGCGGAGCTGGATCGGCAGCTTCCGGCCGCTGACCGACGCGGCGCGGATCAACGTCAAGCCGGCCCGGATCAAGATCGTCAAGTTGGGCGGGCCGATGACCGTCACGGCATTCAACACCAGGTACCCGTCCGTCATCCCGGTGGACCGGGTCGCGCTGCTCAACGGGGTGGCGACGGACGCCACGTTCCCGGCGGGCAAGCTCGTGAAGCAGGTGGTCAAGTAGGGGTGCCGGGAGCGCCGCGGTGACCGCCGCCGCGGCGCCGCGCCCCGCGTTCGGGGCGCTCCGCCACCGGAACTTCCGGCTCTTCCTCGGGGGACAATTCGTCTCCCTCAGCGGCACCTGGATGCAGACGGTGGCCCAGGGCTGGCTGGTGCTCCAGCTCACGCATTCCGCCTTCCAGGTCGGCCTCGTCACCACGATCAACACCCTTCCCGTCCTGCTCTTCACGCTCTACGGCGGGGTCGTGGCGGACCGGGTCAACAAGCGCCGCTTCCTCCTCACCCTGCAGACGCTGATGCTCGTCGAGGCGCTCGCGCTGGCGGTGCTCACCGCGAGCGGGCGGGTCACGGTGGGCTGGGTCATGGTGCTGGCGGCGGCGCAGGGCCTCTTCGCGGCGTTCGAGATCCCGGCACGCCAGTCCTTCCTGGTCGAAATGACGGGGCGCGACGACCTGATGACCGCCATCGCGCTCAACTCCTCGGTGTTCAACGTCACCCGCGTCATCGGCCCCGCCGTGGCGGGCCTGGTGATCGCCGGCGTCGGGATCGCGGCCTGCTTCTTCGTGAACGCGGCCAGCTATCTCGCCGTGCTCTGGATGCTGGCCATCATGCGGCCCCCCTTCGCGGGCGCGAGCGCCGTCCCCGCCGGCCGCTCGAGTTTCCGCGACGGGTGGCGCTACATCATGGACACCGCGGAGCCGCGGCTCCTGACCCTGCTCACCATCACCTTCAGCGTCTTCGGGTTCTCCTTTGCGCCCATGCTGCCGGTGTACGCGTCGCAGGTGCTCGGCGCGGGCGCGACTGGCTACGGCGCGCTGATGTCGGGCGTCGGGGTGGGCGCGGCCGCCGCGGCGCTCTTCGTGGCGGCCATGGGGCACCGGGTGCACCGGGAGGGACGGGTGTTCGCGTTCGCGACGCTCTTCGGGCTGGTGCTCCTGACGACCAGCCTGGCGGGGCACTTCGCGCCGGCGCTCATCCTGCTCACCCTGGCGGGATGCACCTGGGCGCTGACCGGCATCCTGACGAACACCATCCTGCAGACGAAGGCCCCCGACCACCTGCGCGGGCGGGTGATGGGCTTCTATTCCTTCATGGTCGTGGGGATGGCCCCGCTCGGGGCGCTCCAGGCCGGGTGGGTGTCGGAGCACTTCGGCGTGCGCGCCTCGCTGGCGCTCGGCGGCGGCATCTGCGTGGTGGCGGCGCTGCTCGCCTGGCGGAGCGCGAGACGGCAACCGACCGACGCCCCGGCCCAACCCCTCACGTCACGCGGGGAATGACCATGCTCATCACCATCTCGAGGGAATTCGGGGCGGGCGGGTCGCTCGTGGCCGCGCACACGGCGCGGGCGCTCGGCTGGCGGCTGGTGGACAACGATTTCGTGGCCCGGGTGGCGGCGCGCGCGGGGATCCCCGAGGCCACGGTGGCGATGCGTGACGAACGCGCGCCGGGCTTCCGGGAGTGGCTCATGCGCGCGCTCTCCCGCGCCGCCCCGGAGCTGTCCCCGCCCACGGCGCAGGTTCCCCCGGCGGAGCTGGAGGAGGCGGCACTCGTCAAGGTGACGGAGAGCGTGGTCGCCGACCTTGCCGCGGAAGGAAGAGTCGTGCTTGTGGGGCGCGCGGCGCCGGCGGTGCTTGCGCGGAAGGAGGACGCCTTGCACGTTCGGGTCGTGGCGCCGCGCGCCGACCGGATCCGCGCCGTCATGGCCCGGCAGCACCTCGATCCTGCGGCAGCCGAGCGCCTGATGGACGACACCGACCGAAACCGTGAGCGCTACCACCGGGAGTACTACGACCGGGACTGGGCTGATCCGGCACACTTCCACCTGGTGCTCAACACGGGCCTGCTCGGCTATGACGGGGCGGGGAACGTGGTGGTGGACTGTGCCGGCCGGCTGGGCTGGGGCGCGCAGCCCGGCTCCACCCAGGACGAGTGAAAGTGAGCTCCGCATGAGACGAGAGTTTTGGGTGCTTGTCCTGGCGGCCGCCGCGGCCTGCGCCGGCGAGAAGCCGGACGACGACACGCGCACCCCGGACAGCGTTGGCGCCGGTCAGGGAGCGGGAGCGGCGGGAGCGGTGCGCGCGGATTCGACTGCGCCGCCGGCCGACACCGTGATGGCCAGGGATACCGCTACGCAATTGTAGGGAGTGAGCCGGGCAGTCAGGCCTTCTGCGCGTGCCGGCGCGCCAGCTTCGCGATGGCCTCGCGATGCGGCACTGCCGGCGTCCAGCCAAGTTCCTCCGCCGCCCTGGCGGAGGTGTAGGGATTCCCCCCTCGCCAGAACCGCACCGCGCTCGTGATCGTGCCGGGATAGAGCCCGGGCCCCACCATGCGGAGCACCGCCTGCACGCCGTGCGCGATGGCCAGCGCCGCCTCCTCCGGCAGGGGGACGCTGCGGATCCGCCGGCCGACGCCGTCGCCCAGCGCGGCCACAAACTCGCGGTTGGTGATCTCCCCGTCGTTCGTCACCTGGTAGATCCTGCTGGCGGCGCGGGGGGTGTCGAGGGCACGGACGGCGGCGTCGGCCACGCTCTCGGCGTGCACGACCGCCATCGGGAGGTCGCCCGCGCCGATGCGTGGCATCCAGCCACGGCGCGCGACGGCCGCCATCCGCGGAATGAAGAGGCGGTCGCCCTCGCCGTAGATGACGCACGGCCGGAGGATGACCGCCTCGAGTCCCAGCGCCACCTCGGACCGGACCATGTCCTCGGCCAGCCGCTTGCTGCGCGCGTAGAAGTCGTGCTCTTCGAGCGGACCGAAGGGAGAGCTCTCCGTGCGACTGCCGGGGGGCTCGTCGGCGGCCTGCCGGCCGTAGACGGCCACGGAGGAGATGTGCACCAGTCGGGCGCCCAGCCGGTGCGCCGTCGCCGCGGCGAGACGGGTGCCCTCCACGTTGACCTGGAAGAAGGTCTGCCACGGCGTCCGCGACGCGACCAGCGCGGCGGAGTGGATGACGCCGTCCGCCCTGGTGAGGCTGTCCCAGGTCCGCGGATCCTCGATCGTCCCGAACACCGGGGTCGCGCCGAGGGCCTGCATGCGGATGGCGGCATGCTCGGTCCGCACCAGCGCGTCCACCGCGTCTCCCCGACGAACGAGCGCACGCACCACCGGTTCGCCCACGAGACCGGTGCCTCCCGTCACGAACACCCTCACCCTTCGACGTCCTCCGGCCCGAACGGAAGCTGCCGCACCACCGCCGGGCCGCCGCCGATGGTGACCCGGGCTCCGGGCTGCAATTCACGGCGCAGCACGGCCAGCCCGAGGACCCGGTCCGGCAGCGTCAGCACCGAACTCACCCTGCCCACCTGTTTCTCCCCCGCGAGCACTTCGTCGCCGTCGGCGCGCGGCCCGATCCAGCGGAGTCCGCGCAGCACCCGGTTGGCGTGGCCGCGGAAGTGGAGGCGCGCCACCGTCTCCTGTCCGGTGTAGCACCCCTTGGTGTAGGAGACGCCGCCGTGCTCCTCGAACCCGACCTCCTGCGGGAGCGTACGCTCGTCGATTTCCGCGGACGGTGCGGGCCAGCCGGCCAGGATTCTCGCCGCCTCGCGGTCGTCGGGCCCGCCCAGGGCGATGCCGGCGGTCCCGAGCACGGCGCTCACCCCGGACATCGCCTCCGTCGGACCGAGGAGGAGTGTGTAAAACGGGCCGAGGGTCGGGGTGCCGGCCAGGAATTCACCGGCCGCCGTTTCTCCGCGAGCCACACTGCCTGCCTCCGGGAGGCGGCCGAGCGGCAGCACGGGCCACCGGTCCGTCGCGCCGTCGCCCAGCAGCTGGAGGACACGGGTGGTATCGGAGAGGTCGGTGGCGGTGGCCAGGCGCGGCGGGAGCGATCGTTTGAAAATCTGCGCCACAGGCTCGCGCGCCGCAGCGGGGAGGATGAGGTCGATCGTCTCTCCGGCACGGAGCGCCCAGCCGTCCGCGATGATCATCCCCTTCGGCGTCAGGAATGCGCCGTAGGTGATGGTCGCGTCGCCGGGCTCGAGGATGTCATTGGTCCAGAGCCCCTGCAGGCAGGCCAGCGCCCCCGCCCCGGCCACGCGGAAGTGCGCCGCTTCCGCCAGGGCGACGACGGCGCCACCGCGCAGGCGGTGGAGCGCCTCGAAGTCGGGAAGCCTCGCGGTGATCATGGGG
This sequence comes from uncultured Gemmatimonadales bacterium, assembly GCA_963777835.1. Lineage (GTDB taxonomy): Bacteria > Gemmatimonadota > Gemmatimonadetes > Gemmatimonadales > GWC2-71-9 > SPDF01. The sequence goes on from CAVZRK010000007.1 coordinate 339,427, forward strand.
GAAAACTAGCGATGTTCGGGTTCGCCGGGGCCGTAGATGCCGTGGAGCCGATACGCCTCGTCGAGGAGTTCGACGGGATGGGCCGCGCGCGCGCCGATGTCGGCCGCCAGGAGCCCGGCGCCGATCTGCATCAGGCACCCCGGGTTGCCGGTGGCGACGACCGTGGGGGTGGGGTGCGCGTCGCGAATGGATTCCAGCTTGGTGGCAAGTACGTCGTGCGACAACGCTGGTTCGAGGAGCGAGTAGATGCCGGCGCTGCCGCAGCAGCGGTCCGCGCCCGGAAGCTCGCGCAGGCGGATGCCCTCGATGGCGCGGAGGACGGCAAGGGGCGCGGTGTGGACGCCCTGTGCGTGCTGCAGGTGGCACGGTGCGTCATACACCACGTCCACCGCGAGCGGGCCGGCGGGGCGGGGGCCGGCGGCCGCCAGGAGCTCGGTCACGTCGCGGACGCGCCCGGCGAAGTCGGCGGACGGACGGTCGTCGAGAAGGTGACCGTAGTCCTTGAGCAGCGCCCCGCAGCCGGCGCTGTCCACGGCGATGAAGTCCGCCCGTCCCTCGAAGGCCTCGACGTTTCGGCGGGCGAGCGTCCGGGCGCTGGCGCGGTCGCCGGCATGCTCGTGCAGCGCGCCGCAGCATCCCTGCCGCTCCACTTCCACGACCCGATAGCCGTTGGCCTCGAGCGTGCGCCGCGCGGCGTCGTGGACGTGAGGAAAGAGGGTGTCCATCACGCAGCCGGTGAAGAGGGCGACGGACGGTCCGTCAGGCGGAGCCTGACGGAGGCGGGGCAGCGGGGCAGGGGGGCGGGTCAGCGGGGCCGCGGGGCTGCGGGGCCGCGGGGCAGTGGCTGCGAGCATGCCCATGGAGAACGAGATTCGGCCGTTGCCGGCGAGTGCACGGGGGATGCCGGTCGATCGGAACCATCGGGCCAGGGTGAGGAGCGGACGCCAGAGCACGGGAGTGGCGAAGACGCTGAGGATTAGCTTCGCGGCCCGGGGCAGGCCCTTCGCCTCGACGAGGACCGTGCGTGCCGCCGCGAGTCCCTGGCCGTACGCCACGCCGGAGGGGCACGCGGGTTCGCATCCGCGGCAGCCGAGGCAGCGGTCCAGGTGGCGACCGAGGGACGCGTCGGCGGCCGCGATGCCGCCGGTGGCCAGCGCGCGCATCAGCACGATCCGGCCGCGCGGGCTGTCGTTCTCGTCTCCCGTGGCGAGGTAGGTGGGGCACGCGGGCAGGCAGAATCCGCAGTGCACGCAGGGAGCGAGCGGCTCGAGGATGCCCGCGGGGCCGCCAGTGTTCACGACTCCTGCCCGTCCATCGCGACGACCAGGCGGCCCGTCGGGTCGAAGGCTTCGCGAAGCTGCGCCACCAGCGGCCCCACCCCTTCGCGGTACGCGCCGAAGTGACCGACCGCCTGCCGCACCGCCCACGGCGCCCGCTCCAGGGTGAGCGGTACCTCGCGTTCGGCGGCGAGATGTCGGAGGGTGCGGAGCTGGTCCGGCGTCGCCTCGCCGGCCCACCGCATTCCTCCCTGCGACGCTCCGGCCCAGATGAGCCCTTCGTCGAGGTGCTGGCTCACCAGGTCGAGGAGTTCATCGAGCCCAGCGGCGAGGACGCCGAGCCGGGCGGTCATCGCGGCGCCGCTGCCGGCGTGTGTCACGAGATGCCAGAAGGCGTGGGCACGCTCGGCGTCGAGTTCGTTCCACGGCAGGTCGGCGGTATCGAGGATGCGCGCGAGATCGCCGGCCACGCCGGCGGGCGTGCCGATGCATCGCGCCGCCATGAGCCACTCGGACTCCGCCGACACGGCGGGGGAGAACAGTTCCAGCGCCTGGGGCTCGACGCCCGCGTCGGCGAGGTCGCGGGCTGCGCTGGTCAGGTGATCCCGCGGGGCGCGCGCGAGGATGGTGACGTCGGCGGCGGGCAGCGCGCGGAGCCGAAGGTGAAGGGTGGTGAGCACCCCGAAGGCGCCGAACCCGCCGACCTGGAGCTTCGTGAGATCATAGCCCGCCACGTTCTTGACCACCGTGCCGCCGGGGCGGATGACCCGGCCGTCGCCGGTCACGGCGGTGCAGCCGAGGACGTGATCCCGCGCCGGGCCGAAGCCGGCGCGGAGCGCGCCGGTGGTGGCGGTGGCCACGACGGACCCGACGGTCCGCTCGGGGCGGCCGGGGGGATCGAGGGCGAGCCACATCCCGTCCGTCGCCAGCCGGCGCCGCAGCGCATCCATCGGCACGCCCGACTCGACGGTCGCCACGAGATCGGCCGGGTGCACCGTCAGCACCCGGTCCAGCCCGCGCGTGGTGAGCGCGAGGTCCGCCGGGGCGTCGGGCGGCACCCAGCTGCCGTGCCCCTCGAGGCGGACCCGCCAGCCGGATTCGTCGGCCAGCCGGAGCGTGGCGGCCACGGCATCGGTGGAATCGGGGATGGCGCGGGGTACGCCGTCGGGGTCGCGGCTGACCGCCGCGGTTCCGAGGAGCGCCCGCAGACGATCGAGCACCTCGCGACTCATGCCGCACCTCCCCGTCGCCACTCGCGACAGGCGTGGTAGGGAATGACCTTGCCAGGATTGGCCCGGGCGGACGGATCGAAGACTTGCCGGACCGCGCGCATCGCGCCGAGGGTCTCGGCGTCGAAGGCGTCCGGCATGTAGGCCAGCTTGTCGGAGCCGACGCCGTGCTCGCCGGTGATGCTCCCCCCGACCGCGAGGCAGGCGTGCATGATGTCGTGGTTGGCGGCGTGCACCCGACGCACCTGGTCCGGGTCGCCGCCGTCGAAGCTGATGTTCGGGTGCAGGTTGCCGTCGCCGGCGTGGAAGACATTGGCCACGCCGAGGCGGTAATGCGCGGCGATGGCGGCCACCCGGTCGAGGATGTCCGGCAGCGTGCTCCGCGGCACGACGGCGTCCTGCACGGCGAGGTCGGGGGAGATCCTGCCCATGGCGCCGAACGCCTTCTTCCTTCCCTGCCAGAGCCGCGCCCGCTCCGCGGCGGTGGCGGCGCTGCGGACCTCCGTGGCGCGGTGCCGCCGGAGCAGCGCTTCGACCAGCGCGGCCTCCGCCTGCACGGCCTCTGCAGATCCGTCCACTTCCACGAGCAGCACCGCGGCCGCGTCGATCGGATAGCCGGCGGCGTAGATGGACGCCTCCACCGCCCTCACACAGGCCTGGTCCATCATTTCCATGGCGGCAGGGACGATGCCGGCTGCGATGATCCCGCTCACCGCCTCGCTGGCCGCGCGAATCGAGGGGAAGGCGGCGAGCAGGGTGCGGACCGCGGCCGGCAGCGGCTCGAGACGGAGGGTGATCTCGGTGGCGATGCCGAACATCCCCTCGCTCCCGACGAAGAGCCCGACCAGGTCGGGACCCCACGCCTCGCCGCTCCGCGAGCCGAGGCGTACCAGCTCCGCGTTCGGCAGGAGGACCTCGAGCGCCGCGACGTGATTGGTGGTGACCCCGTACTTGAGGCAGTGCGGTCCGCCGGCGTTCTCGGCCACGTTGCCCCCGAGGGTGCACGCGCTCTGGCTCGAGGGATCGGGCGCGTAGTACAGCCCGTGGGGGAGGGCCGCCTCCGACAGGCGGGCGTTCACCACGCCGGGCTCGACGACCGCACGCCGGCGGACGGGGTCGAGGTGGAGGATCCGGTTGAGCCGCGTCAGGACGACGAGCACCGCGTCGGTGCCCGCAAGCGCGCCGCCCGACAGTCCCGTCCCGGCGCCGCGGGCGACGAACGGCACCGACGCGAGGTGCAGGAGACGGAGGACGGCGATGAGTTCGTGCTTGGTGCCGGGAATGACGACCAGGGCGGGGCGCGAGGCGTGGGTCGGGAGGCCATCGGCCTCGTAGGCGGCGAGTTCGGCGGGCCGGACGCGAACCCAGCGGGGCCCGACGATGCGCCCGAGTTCGGTGGCGAGCGCCGCGGTCACGTGGCGATGGCGATGTCGGGGTGCGGGCCACCCTTCCCGTTGGCGCGCGCGCGGGAGTGGACACGGGCCCGCGCCGCGGCCTCCGCGGCCAGGGGCGGCAACAGCTCGAGCAGCAAGGCGACCCGGTCCGAGGCGGTGCGCAGTTCCAGCAGCCGGCGCTTCACCTCGAATTCAAGGTCCACCGCCGCGGCCACCTGGAAGGAGAGCTGTGCGGCGTCGTCGGCCCAGGGGGAGCGGTCGTTCGCGCCACCCAGCGTCTCCATCGCACCGAGATAGGTCGTCGCGACCTCGCGGAGCGCCGCCAGTGATTCCGGGGGCACCTCCGGGTCGGCGAGGTCGTCGAAGGTGTCCACGAGGCCGACCAGGTACGGGGTCTCGGTCGCGAGCGTCTGCCGGAGGAGGAACCGCCGTTCGCCCACCACGACGATGTTGCTGCGCCCGTCGGGGAGGTGGTGGGAGGCGCGGACGCGGGCGATGCACCCGACGGTGCCGGATCGCGGCGGGCTGCCGTCCGGCGCCGGGGGCAGGAGCCCGAAACGCTCGTCGGCCGCCAGGCAGTCGGCGAGCATGGCACGATAGCGGGGCTCGAAGATGTGGAGCGGGAGGGGGGTGCCCGGAAAGAGCACCACTTCGAGCGGGAAGAGCGGGAGCCGGGAGGGCATGCCGAAATCTAGCGGGATTGCAGCGGGTTAGGTTCGCGATTCGGTCATTGCGAGGCCACGAAGTGGCCGAAGCAATCTCGAGATTGCTTCGTCGGCCCCTCGGGGCCTCCTCGCAATGACAGAAGGTGGACTAGGCCGCGCCCCACATCCCGTTCAGCCCCTTCACGTCGGGGGCCTGGCGGAGCTTCTCGAAGGCGCGCTCGCGGATCTGACGGATGCGCTCCCGGGTGACGCCGAGGAGCTCGCCGATGCGCTCGAGGGTGAGGGCGTCGGAGCCTTCCTCGAGGCCGTAATAGAGGTAGAGGATCTTCCGTTCACGGGGGGTCAGGTACTGCGCGAAGAGGCGGTCGATGAACTCGCGGGTGAGCCGGGCGTCGGTCTGCTCCTCGATGTCGCCGCCGCCGGTACCCTGGAAGCGCTCGCCGTAGGTGCTGGACCCGCGGTCGCTCCGCTCCACCGGGGCGTCGAGGGACAGCTCGCCCGAGCTCATGCGGCGGGCCAGGCGGACGTTCTCGACCGAATCGTTCAGCGCCGTGGCCACCTCGCGGTCGGTCGGCTCCCGGCCCATCTCCTGGGCGAGGAAGCTCTCCGCGCGCGACATCTTGATCAGGGCGGAATTCTGGTTGAGCGGGATCCGGACGCTGCGCGTCTGCTCGGCGAGGGCCTTCAGGACCGCCTGCCGCACCCACCAGACGGCGTAGGAGATGAACTTGACCCCGTGGTCGGGGTCGAACTTGCGGACGGCCTTGAGCAGCCCCTCGTTCCCGATGGCGACGAGCTCGGAGAGGTCGAGGCCGTGGCCCTGGTACTTCTTCACGTAGGAGATGACGAAACGGAGATTCGCGGTGACCAGTCGCTCCGCGGCCTTCTCGTCTCCCGCCTGCGCCAGCCTCGCCACCCGCTTTTCCTCGGCGGGATCGGAGATCATGGGGAGCTTCTGGATGTCGTGGAGATACTGGTCGAACGCCCCGGTCGGCACTGCGCGAAAGAGGGCCTTGGGCTTGGTGGCACTGCCGTGAGCCATAGCGATCCCCGTGGGTCGTGGCGCGAGCGGAAGAGAGCGACTTTTCAGTGGAGCCGACGGCGGGAGGCGAGCCATCAGGTGTGCGAATATAGGACACGCCTAGAAACTGGTCAAGCGATTTTTTCTTTCCACATCACAAAATCACACCGCCAATAGGGTTAGGGATTTCGTCCACTTCATCCTGTTTTCGATTGCCCTCCAAAAGTTGATAAATTATCGTAAAACCTTATAAAACAAGTATTTACAAATCAACACAAGAATCAGCAAATGTGGACGACTGTGGATTCAGGCGGCGCCCGCTGCGCGGAGCGCGTGCACAATCGCGTGCGTGTCGTTCACCGGCACCGTCCAGCGCTCCGCATCGCGCGCGACGGTGCCGATATCGTGCAGGAGCGCGAATCGGAGTTCGTTCGCCGCGCGCTTCTTGTCGAGTCGCATCGCCTCGAAGAGCCGGTTGGCATCGATGTCCACCGGGAGGCGCGTCGGGAGTGACAATTGCCTGAGGCCCGCAGTGACACGGTCGGCCAGACCCGTCACGGCAACGCCGAGCGACTCCGCCAGGTGCGCTTCGGCCACGAGACCCATCGCGACGGCGTCGCCGTGCGACACCGCAAACCCCGAGGCGTGCTCGACGGCGTGCGCCACCGTGTGCCCGGCGTTCAGCACCGCCCGCCGGCCGGCCTCCCGCTCGTCCTCCATCACGACGGCCGCCTTGATCTCCACGCTGCGCGCGATGAAGCGGGTGAGCGCCTCCGGTTCCCGCGCCTGCAGCGCCGTCGCGTGCGCGCCGAGATCGTGCCAATACCCGGGGTCGGCGATGAGGCCGTGCTTGGCCATCTCCGCGAGACCGCACCGGAGGTGTTGCGGCGGCAGCGACTGGAGCACGAGCGGGTCGGCCAGCACGGCGGCGGGAGGGTGGAAGGCGCCGACGAGGTTCTTGCCGAGCGGGGTGTCCACGCCGGTCTTTCCCCCGACCGACGAGTCCACCATGGCGAGCAGGGTCGTGGGCACCTGCAGGAAGGGAATCCCGCGCGCGTAGGTGGCGGCCACGAAGCCGGCGAGGTCGCCGATCATCCCGCCGCCGAGGGCCACGATGGCGGCGTCGCGGGTGAGGCCCGCCGAGAAGAGGGCGTCGGTCAGCGCCTCCCAGCGGGCGCGGGACTTCGAGGATTCCCCCGCGGGAACGGAGAGCACGAGCGCCCACGGGCCGTCGGCGAGTCGCTCGGCCAGCAAGGCGGCGACCATGTCGTCGGTGATGAGCGCCACCGGACGCCCCGGCCACAGCGCGGCGACCCGATCGGCGAGCTCGTCGAGCACGCCGGCCTGAACAGTGACGGTGTAGCTACCGGTGGCGTGGGCGATCCGGAAGTCGGGCACGGCTACCAGGTGTCGTCGGCGACGCCGGCCCGGTGGTTGGCCAGGCGGGCGAGCGTGAAGAGCAGATCGGAGAGCCGGTTCAAATAGGTGACGAACAGCGGGGGGATCTCGGCGTCGTGCGAGAGGTGGACCACGCTCCGCTCGGCGCGCCGACAGATGGTGCGGGCCAGATGCAGGGCGGCGGCCTGTGGGGTGCCCGCCGGGAGGACGAAGGCGCGGAGCGGAGGCAACTCCGTATCCATGGCGTCCATGGCCCGCTCGAACTCCTCGATTCGCTCCGGCGGCAGCTCCGCCTTGGCGAGCGCGGCGGCCACCCTGGCCGGGTCCGGGGTCGCGAGATAGCCGCCGATGCTGAAGAGGTCGCGCTGCACCTGCTCCAGGAGCGTGTCGTGCGCGCCCCCGGGCGCCGTCGCGCGGGCGACGCCGAGCGCCGCGTTGAGCTCGTCCACGTCGCCGTACGCCGACACGCGCGGATGGTCCTTGGGGACGCGGCCGCCGCCGAAGAGACCGGTCTCGCCCTCGTCCCCGGTCCTGGTGTAGATCTTCATGAACCCTGCCTTGCGCGTCGGATGACGGCGAGCATCTCGCCGGTGTCGGTGACCTTTTCCCTCGGGGCCCCGCGCGTCGCGCCGGCGGCGCACTCGTGCGCGTCGAGCGCCTGCCAATCGCGCCAGGTCACGACCTCTACCCCGCGCTCCTCCAGGAGTGCCGGGACTGCCCCTGGGTCTGGCTGGGAGGGGGCCGGCAGCCTCCCCGCGTCGGCGTCTTCGAGGAGCGCGGCGATCGTCTCGACGGCGTCCGGCTTGTTCGTCCCGATCACGCCGCTCGGTCCCCGCTTGATCCACCCCGCCACGTAGCAGCCGGGCACCGCCGCGCCACTGGCCAGCACGCGACCCGATTCGTTCGGGATGATGGCACGGCGCTCGTCGAACGGCACGCCCGCCACCGGCAGCGCCCGGTACCCCACCGAGCGAAAAACGAGTCCCACCGGCAGCACCGCCTCCTGGCCGGTGGGGACCGCCTGGACGCCGCGGGGGCCGGCCTCGAGCCGGTTGGCCCCGACGACGAGCCGCTCGACGCGCCCGTCCCCCTCGATCCGCACGGGGGAGGTCGAGAAGCGAAGCTCGATCCTCCGCGGGCGGCCCGTCACGCCGCGCTCGAGGAAGGCGCGCAGGGTCTTGAGGTTCTTCTCCGCCTCCCGGTCCGGCGTCGCCTCGAGCGAGGCCTTCGTGGCGGCGTCCAGCTCCAGGTCCTCGGCCCGCACCACGACGTCGGCCAGCGGCAGCTCGCCGAGTTCCTTGAGCTCGGGGTTGGTGAAGGCGGCCTGCGCCGGCCCGCGGCGGCCGAGCAGGTAAATGGTGCGCACGCGGCTGGCACGCAGCGCCTCGAGCGCGTGCGCGGCGATGTCGGTCCTGGCGAGGTCGTCGGGATCGCTGGCGAGGATGCGCGTCACGTCCATCGCCACGTTGCCGACGCCCACCACGGCGGCCGCTTCCTGGTCGAGGTCGAACCGCCGATCCTGGAAGTCAGGGTGCCCATTGTACCAGGCGACGAACTCGGTGGCAGTGTGGCTGCCGGCGAGCGCTTCCCCGGGGATATCCAGCGTCCGGTCCGCCTCGGCGCCCACGGCCCAGACCACCGCGTGGTAGTGGCGGAGGAACTCGTCCGCGGTGATGTCGCGCCCGGCGGCGACGTTCCCGAAGAACCGGAACGCCGGGTGCGCGGCCACCTTGTCGTAGATCCTCGTGACCGACTTGATCTTGGGGTGGTCCGGCGCCACGCCGCCCCGCACCAGCCCGAACGGCGTGGGCAGCCTGTCGAAGAGGTCCACCGCAACCGGCCGATCCTGCTTGAGCAGGTGCTCGGCGGCGTAGAAGCCGGAGGGGCCGGCGCCCACGATCGCGACCCGGAGCGGGGCGGCGGTCACGCTACTTCTTTCCCATCTGCACGACGAGGCTGTCGATCTGCGGGATCATCACGCGGCTGCCGAGGGTGTGGTTGTTGGCCTCGACCGCGAAGGTCAGGGTGCGTCCCGGGAGTTCGATGTAGCCGGCCAGGGTGTTGACTCGGCTGATGCTGCCGGTCTTGGCGCGCACCTTCCCTTCGAGCGGGGTGCCGACGAAGCGGGACTTGAGCGAGCCGCGCTGGCCGGATTGCGGGAGCCCTGCGGCGAACGACTCGAACCGGGGGTGCGCCCGCATCCAGGTGAGAAGCGTGGCGAACGACTTGGGGGAGACCAGGTTACTGCTCGAAAGTCCGGAGCCGTCGCGCAGCGCGAACTGCGTGGAGTCCACCTTCATGGAGTCGATCAGGAAGCGGCGCTCGACCTCGATGCCGGCCTTCCAGGAGCCGGCGCCGCCGAACTGCCGCCCGAGCTGCTTGAGCAGCATCTCGGCGTACCAGTTCTGGCTGGTGTTGAGGACGGGAAAGATCCAGTCCTTCACCGGCCGCGACGACACCTCCGCGAGGGCCGGGCCCTGGCGTGCGGCGAGGTTCTGCAGCGAATCGGTGGTGGATCGCGTCGCGCCCAGGACCGCGATGCCGCTGTCCGCCAGCACCGATCGGAGCGCCCACGCCGTGAAGAGATCGGGGTCGGGCAGGGCGAAGTACTCCTTGCCGCCGCGCCCGTTCAGGGGCACGTCTCCCTCGGCCCAGATGCGGAGCGTGCCCGGCTCCCGGAAGAAGTCGATCGTGGACGGCTGGCCGGCCGCCACGGTGCGCGTCCGGTTCTCGAACGACACCATGCCGAAGTCGGGCGTGAAGCTGATCGTGGCAGGCGCCCCGAGCGCCGGGCCAGGCGCATAGGTGAAGTCGATGCTGTTGTCGTTGAAGCCAAGCCCCGACACCGGCGCTGCATACCACCAGTTCAGGTCGTAGATCTCCCAGTCGCCGTTCACCAGTTCACCATCGAACCAGCTTCCGTCGCCGACGAGGTCGCCGCTGACGGTCGTGACCCCGCGGGTTCGCAGCTGGCCGGCGAGCTCGCGAAGGCGCGCGAAGGCGTCGGTGTCGCAGGCGCCCGCGGCCGTGGTGTCCACGGCGTAGCACCGCTTGCTCATCGTCGGGTCGCCGCGGCCGTAGAGGATGAGGTCGCCCTCGACGACGCCGTCCCGGACCGGGCCGTTGGCGTAGACGCTGGTCTTGACCGTCCACTCGGGGGGGAGCAGCGCCGCGGCGACGGCGCTCACCACCAGCTTGGTGTTGCTGGCGGGGATGAACATCCGGTCGGCGTTCCTGCCGTAGAGCTGCTTGCCGTCCGGGCCCTGGAGCACGACGCCGAAGAGGCTCCGATCCAGCGGCGGCGCGGCGAGCCGGGTGTCGATCCGCTTCTGCAGCGCCTGGGCGGCGGCCGGCCCGGTCCCGACCATGGCGGCCGCGGCGAGGAGGAGAAGCACACGCCGGGCGGCGTCAGTCATACGAGACCCGAGGGTCGGCTTTGGCATAGACCAGATCGGTGATGAGGTTGACGAGCACGAAGACGACGCTGAGAAAGAGGATACTGCCCTGGACGGCGGGCAGGTCGCGCTTGCTGATGGCGGTGAGCACGTAGCGGCCCACGCCAGGCCAGGAGAAAATGGTCTCCGTGAGGATGGAGCCCGTCAAGTAGCTGCCGAAGTCGAGCCCGACGACCGTGATGACCGGCAGCAGCGCGTTGCGGAGCCCGTGGCGGAGCACCACCCGGCCCTCGCCGAGCCCGATGGCGCGCGCCGAGCGGATGTAGTCGGCCTGGAGCACCTCCTGCATGGCGGCGCGCGTCATCCGCGCGATGACCGCCACCGAGCGCATGCCCAGCGTCAGCGCCGGCAGGACGAGGAACGCGAGCCCGCCCGACCCCGAGGGGGGGAGCCAGTGGAGCTGCACCGCGAAGACCAGGATCAGGAGCAGCCCGACCCAGTACACCGGGAATGAGACGCCGAGGTAGGCGCCGAGGGTCAGGAACCGGTCGAACCAGCTCCCGGGGCGCCACGCCCCGTAGATGCCGACGACCAGGCCGGTGCTCACCGCAAAGAGCATCGCCGCCAGCGCGAGGCGCAGCGTGTACGGGAAGCGGTGCAGCAGTTCGCCGAGAATCGGCCGGCCGGTGATGTAACTCTTGCCGAAGTCGCCTTTCAGGACGCCCGCCGTGTACAGCGCGAAGCGCTTCGGGAGCGGCTCGTCGAGGTTGAGCTCGGCCCGCAGGCGGACCATCGTGGCGGAGTCGGCGCGCTCGCCCACCATCGCCTGCACCGGGTCGCCCGGGGCCACGTGGAGGAGCAGGAACGCCACCACGAGGACGCCGAAGAGCGTCGGCAGGACGACCACGAGGCGCCACGCGAGAAAGCGGGTCACGGGATGCGCCGCACGGCCTGCCACCGCTGCCCGTTGAAGATGGCCGGCACTTCCCATCCGGTCACGTCGGCGCGCTGGGCCCAGAGGTCCACCGGAAACCAGAGGAAGATCCACGGCGCCGCCTCGAAGATCCGCTGGTCGATGGCGCGGCTCAGGCTGTCCTTGAGCGCCGGGTCGGGCGTGCCGCGGGCCAGCATGATCATCCGGTCGGTGACCGGGTCCGCGTAGAACGCCCGGTTGCCGCCGCCCCCCGCGTTCTTCGAGTAGAAAGTCGGGTAGTTGAAGCTTTCGGGGTCGGGATAGTCGGCGTACCAGTCGGTGAGGAAGAGGTCGGCCTCCCCCTTCGACGAGGCGGCACGCGCGCTGGAAGCGTCACGCTCGATGATCTCGACCGTGACACCCGCCTGCGCCAGGCTCTGCTGGATGGCCTGGGCGATCCGCGCGAGCTCGGCCCGCTGGGTCCGCCAGAGCTTCAGGGTCAGGCCGTCGGCGTACCCCGCCTCGGCGAGCAGCGCGCGCGCGGCCGCGGGGTCGTAGGGATACGGGGCCCGCGTGCTGTCGTATCCCTCCAGGCCAGGCGGAATGGCGCCGGCCGCGCGGACGCCGCGGCCCGCCATGACGGTCCTCATCATCGTTCCGGCGTCCACCGACATGTTCAGCGCGCGCCGCACGCGCACGTCCTGGAGCGGCCCGCGCCGGGTGTTGATGGCCACGTACAGCGCCCGAAGCGCCGGACGGCGCTGCAACTCGGCGCCGTGCTCCGCTTCCCACCGCGCCGTTTCGCTGAAGGGGACCTCCACCACCGCCAGCTGCCCGAATTCGAACTCGGCCGCCTGGGTCAGCGGCTCTGGGATGATCCGGATCCGGAGCGTGTCGGAGGCCGGCCGTCCGCCCCAGTACCCCTCGTTGGCCGCGAGGAGGAGCACGTCGTCGTGCGACCACTCCACCAGGCGCCAGGGGCCGCTGCCGACCGGGCGCTCGCTGAAGTTTGGGCCGACCGACTCGGGGACGATCGCCGACGCGGGCATGGCGAGCAGCTTGGGGAAGACGTTCAGCGGCTCCTCGAGGGTGATGACGATCGTCGAGTCGTCGGGCACGGCGATGCCTTCGATGTCGCCGGCCTCCCCCGCCGCGAACGCCGCCGCCCCCCGGATGGGGGTCAGGGTCCAGGTGCGCGAGCCCTTGGTCGCGAGGGAGAGCACGCGGCGGAAGGAGGCCGCCACCGTGGCGGCGGAAATCGGGCGACCGTCGTGGAAGGCGGCGCCGGTCCGGAGGTGAAAGGTGTACACGGCGCCGCTGGTGTCCGCCTCCCACCGGGTGGCGATGCCGGGCACCAGGCGGCCGTCGGCGTCGAACTGGGTCAGGTTGTCGAACAGCGTCGCGATGACCTCGCCGCTCGGCACGTCGGTCGAGAAGGCGGGGTCGAGCGACCGTGGGTCGGCCGTGAAATAATATGTGATCGAGCGGGGTCCCCCGCCGCCGCCGCAGGCGGTCAGGCACATCACGGCGGCGAGCAAGAAGCGCGTCATCGGCAGGTGACCCGTGCGGGTTGGAGACGGGTGTTCCGCGCACCGGAAGGAGGGGGAGCGGGAGGCTCCTCCGCTGTGGCGTAAGGTGAAGAAACTAGGCATCTTACAGCATGCCGTCAATTACGGGCTCCGTCGGCCTCGAGGGGGATCTCGCGTGACACTGCCGCGGGGCGCACTCCTCGCGGTCCTTGCCACGCTCCTGGCCGTCGCGCCGCTCCGCGCGCAGGACGCGCCGCTCATCGTGCGCGGGCTGCGCTTCAAGGGCAACCACGCGCTCGACGCGACGCAGCTGTCGACGGCCATCGCCACCACGAATTCGTCGTGGTTCGCCCGGGCGGGCATGGTCCGCTGGATGGGCCTCGGCGAGAAGCGCCCGTTCGACCAGGTGGAGTTCGAGCGCGACGTCCTCCGGGTGACGCTCCTCTACAAGAAGAGCGGCTACATGAGCGTCGTCGTGGACACGCTCGTGAAGCGCACGCCCAAGGACATCTCCATCACCTTCCTGATCACGGAGGGGCTGCCGGTCCGGCTGGATTCGCTCACGATCCTCGGCCTCGATTCGGTGGCGAAACCCGGCGCGGTGACGCAGGACCTGCCGTTGCGGCCGGGCGATCCCTTCAACCGCATCCTCCTCGACGCCACCTCCGACACCCTGGTCCGCCGGCTTCGGGACCGCGGCTACCCGGACGCGATCGCCTTCCAGAGTTTCGAACGCGACAAGAGCGAGCTCGACGCTTCCGCGGCCATCGAACTGCAGACCGGCCCGCTCTCCGACGTGAGCGGGATCGGCATCTCGGGCACCAAGCGGATCTCGCCGGACGTGGTGCGATCGCTGCTTGCCACCCGCCCGGGGCAGCAGTTCTCGCAGGAGGACCTCTACCGGAGCCAGCGCAACCTCTACCGCTCCGAGCTGTTCAGCTTCGCCGCGGTGAGCATCGACAGCGCGGCGTACGACCCGGCCTCGGACTCGGTGCCGCTCACCGTGCGCGTCACCGAGAGCAAGCCGAGGCGTGCGCGCGGCAGCATCGGGTACGCCACGGAGGACTGCCTCCGGCTTGGCGCCGGGATCACCTTCCGGGACTTCGCCGGGCACGGGCAGATCCTGGACGTGAGCGGACGGCTCTCGAAGATCGGCGTCGGCTCCCCGACCGATTGGGGGATGGAGGACGGCTTCCTCTGCTCCCAGTTGAAGCCGGACACCCTCGGCTCGAGCGAGGTCAACTACCGCCTGGCGGTCTCGCTCCGGCGGCCGGCCTTCCTGTCGCCCCACAACACCCTCAGCACCACCGTCTTTGCCGACCGGCGCTCCGACTATCTCGTGTACCTGCGGCAGGAAATCGGCGCCGGGCTGAGCCTCAACCGCGAGACGCGGCGTCAGGCCCGGCTCGCGCTGAACTACTCCTACACCTACGGCAGCACGCAGGCGAGTCCTGCGAGCTTCTGCGTCTCGCTCGACGTCTGCAGCGCCGAGGACATCGCACGGCTGAGCGCCGACCAGGGGCTGGGCGCGCTGGGCGCCTCCGCCTCGTTCCCGAAGGTGAACAACCCCCTCGACCCGACCCGGGGCGAGCGGACCACGGTGCAGGCCCTGGTCAGCGCGCAGATCCTCGGCTCCAGCGAGACCCAGCAGTTCATCCAGCTGGTGGCCGACCGCGCCTGGTACCGGACGCTTTCGCGCCAGACCGTCCTGAGCTTCCGGCTCCGCGCCGGCGCGATGTGGGCGCCGCTCACCACGTTCAGCGACGAGAGCCAGCCGACGAACTACATACCGCCGGCCAACCGGTTCTACGCCGGCGGGCCGAACGACGTGCGCGGCTACCAGCTCAACGGCCTCGGACCGATCAACTACCTGATCGACAACGACAGCGTCCCGGTGGACACCACCGACCTCCTCAACATGCCGATCCCGCCGGGTGCGGTGCGCTACTCGCCCATCGGCGGGAACCTGCTGGGCGTCGGCAACGTGGAAATCCGCCTCCCGTCGCCGGTCTGGGGCCGCTTTCTCCGGTGGGTCGCTTTCGTGGACGCCGGGGTCCTCTGGGACCGGTACCAGAACACCCCGGAGATCCGGGTGACGCCCGGGATGGGGCTCCGGCTCGTCACGCCGCTGGGGCCGGTGCGGCTCGACGTCGGCTACAACGGGTATTCCCAGCAGCCCGGCGCGCTGTACCTGAGCCAGAACGACGCGGTGTACAAGATCCGCGACACGTACACGCCGAGCGGCAATCCCGATCGCTTCGTCTTTCACTTCGCCGTGGGACAGCCGTTCTGATGCGTCGGCGCCTGGCCCACGTCGTCTTCGTCACCGGCTTCGGCACGGTGGCGCTGGTCATCGGCCTGCTGGCGGCCCTCACGGTGGCGCCCCCCGGGCGGAGGCTGCTGGCGCGGACGGTCACGACCCTCTCCGACCGCGTGTTCCGGGGCCACCTGACCATCGGCGACGTCTCCGGCAACTTCCTGAGCACCCTCTCCCTCACCGGTGTGATACTGACAGACAGCAGCGGAGCCGTGGTGGCCGAATTCCCGCGGCTCGACCTGCGGTACCACCTGCCCAACCTGCTGGCGGGCCGGTTCGATTTTGCCGCGGTGCGCGCCGAGGCGCCGGTCATCGACCTGGTCCGCCGCCAGAACGGACGGATGAACTACGAGGAGGTCCTGCACATCGGCGAGGGCACGGGCAGCGGGCGGCCACCGCTCATCGAGATCCACAACCTCGAGATCCACGGGGGGACGCTGACGCTCAGGCTCCCGTGGAAACCCGCGCCGTGGGTCCCGTCCGGCCGGCGCGACTCCGCGCTGGCGGCGGAGCGCGCGCTCCCCGGCCGTGTCATCGTGCAGGGGCTGGAGGGACTGGAACTGGTCCGGCGCTTCGACAGCCTGGACCTCGGGCTCGAACGGCTCACGATCAGCACGCCGAATCGGGACCCGCTCTCGATGGTGATCGACACGCTGGGCGTGCGGGTGAGCGATCCGGGCGTCCGGGTGCAGCAGGCGCGCGGCCGTGCGCGGATCAAGGGGGACAGTCTGTCGTTCGAGATCACGCGCGGGGCCCTGCCCAACTCGACGTTCCAGGGCGCCGGCGTCGTGACCTTTCCCGAGGGGCCACTCCTCCTCGACTTCGGGCTGCGGTTCAGCGCACTCGACCTGGTGGACCTGCGGTGGATCTCCCCCGACTTTCCGGCGCTGCACGGCCGCTCCGTCGTGATCGGGAAGTCGCAGGACGCCGAACGCGCCAGTTACGCCCTGACGGAGTTTCATCTCGAGAACGACACCACCCGGATCGACGGCCAGCTGGTGGTGCTCACCGACGTCCGCCGCGGGCTGGGCGTCCGGGACATGGACTTGCGGATCGAGCGGCTCGACCTCGAGGCGGCGCGGCCCTATCTCGACACGCTGCCCCTGTGGGGAAGCATCAGCGGCCAGGTGGCCGGCACCGGGCTGCTTTCCGACCTGCAGCTCACGATGGACGTCCAGATGACGGACATCAGCGTCCCGGGCGGCGCCACGAGCCGCTTCGCGGGCGGGGGCCGGATCCTGACCGGCGACGCCGACGGCCTGACCTTCCGCAAATTCACCCTGTCGTCCTCGGACGTGGACCTGCGCACGGTGCAGCTGCTCACGCCCACGGTGACGCTGCAGGGGAGGGCCGCGCTCGCCGGCACGCTGGACGGCCCGTGGCGCAACGTCCTGTTCACCGGCACGGCGCGGCACCAGGACGGCGAGCGACCGGTGAGCGTGGTGGACGGATGGATCCGGCTGGACACCCGGCGGTTGCTCACGTCGTTCGACGGCGACCTCCATCTCGACTCCCTCTCCTTCGAGGGCATCCGTGCCGGATACCCGACGCTGCCCAGCCTCGGCTCGATCACTGGTCAGGTCCGGCTCGCGGGCACGATGGCGCGGATGGAGCTCGACGCCGACGTTCACGGGGAGATCGGCGCGCTCCGGGTGCGCGGTCCGGCGGTCGTGATGCCGCCGCGGTGGGGCGGCGACTCGCTGCAGATCGACTTCCGCAATCTCGATCTCCGCGCGCTGCGCGGCGGCGGGCCCACCTCGGACCTG
Source organism: uncultured Gemmatimonadales bacterium (assembly GCA_963777835.1). Taxonomy (GTDB): domain Bacteria; phylum Gemmatimonadota; class Gemmatimonadetes; order Gemmatimonadales; family GWC2-71-9; genus SPDF01. The sequence continues at coordinate 356,331 of CAVZRK010000007.1, forward strand.
ACGGGCGGCGTCTTCGTGGTCGGCTCCATCGACACGCTCCGCGCTCCGGAGGGGTCGATCGCCGGAGCGCTGGGGCCCGGCCGAGTGGACGCCTTCCGGCTCGACACGGCGGAGGCGCGGATCTCGGTCCACGACAGCGTCGTGACGGTGGACACCATCGGCGCGGACTGGCGAGGCGGGATGCTGAGCGGGCGGGGCACGCTCGGATGGGCCCATCCGCACGAGGGCCAGATGGAGCTGATCGCGCGGTTCGACAGCCTCCATGCCTTCGACTCGCTGCTCGTGGCGAGGCTCGAGCTTGGGCCGGACTCGGCCGGGACCGAACTCCAGGGCCAGGGGCGGCTGGATCTGTCGCTGGCGGGGTCGCTCGACTCCCTCGTGGTCTCCGGCTTTGCCGATGCGAGCCAGCTGAAGTTCAGGGGTGCGCGGCTCAACTCCCTTTCCGCCACCTTCGGCTGGGCGGGCGGGAGCCGGCCGCAGCTGAGCCTCCAGATGCTGGCCGACACCATCGCCTCCGGGCCGCTGGCCGCCACGAACGTGCGGGTCGGCTCCCGCGGGTGGAGCGACTCGCTGGAGTGGTCCGGCTCGTTCGAGAGCGGCGACGGGGCGGCCTTCGGCGCCATCGGGAGGTTCGACACGGAGGGCGCCACACGACGGTTCGCCATCGACTCGCTGTCGATGGCGTTGAGCGGGCATCTCTGGCGGCTGCTCGCGCCGGCGGTCGCCGAGACGACGGACTCCGGCACGGTGCTCTCGCCCCTTCGGCTCGAGTCGGTGGACGGCTCGGGCGCCGTCACCTTGGCGGGCACCCTCCCCGGGGAGACACCGGGGAGCCTCCGCCTCGACGCCTACGGCCTGGACCTGCGCGACCTGGCCGGCGTCCTGCGCGGCGACACCACCGGCATGTCCGGTTTCGTCGGCGCGGACCTCGAAATTTCCGGCACCCGTCAGGCGCCCGTCATCCAGGGCACGGCCTCGCTGGGCGACGCCGTCTTCGGCGATTTCCGCGCCCCCTTCATCCAGGGCATCCTGCACTACGAGGACCGTCTCCTCGAGGGGAACCTCTCCATCTGGAAGACCGGGCAGCGAATCCTCGGCATCGAGGTGGCGCTGCCGCTGGACCTGGCGTTCGCCGCGGTGCCGCGCCGGCAGGTCGCGGGGCCGCTGGCGATCCGCGCGCGGGCCGACAGCCTCGACCTCGGGACCTTCGAGGCCTTCACGACGCGCGTGCGCCGGATGTCGGGGGTGCTGAGCGCCGACGTCCGGGTCGAGGGGACCTGGGAGGCGCCGCGCCTGGCGGGATTCCTCGACATCCGCGGCGGCAGCGGCTCGGTGCCGGCGCTCGGCGTCCGGTACTCGAGCATCGAGGGACACGCGCGGTTCCTCGGGGACTCGCTGGTGCTCGACTCGCTCGCGCTCCGCAGCGCGCCCGCCGAGGGGAGCCTCCGCGCCACCGGCAGCGTCCGGTTCACCACGCTGACCAACCCGCTGCTCGACCTGCGGCTCGTGGCGACCGACTTCCTCGCCAGCGACATGCGGGACTTCCTGACCCTCGACGTGAGCGGCCGGATGCGGCTGACCGGGCCGTTCACCGCGCCCAGCCTGACCGGCTCGATGACGGCCAACCGCGGGGCGCTGTACTTCGCGGACCTCGTGACCAAGGACGTGGTGGACCTCGACGACCCCGAGTTCCGGGACCTGCTCGACCAGCGGTTCCAGCGGATGCTGCAGCGCGGGTACACCACGCGGAACCGGTTCATCGATTCGCTGCGGGTGGAGAACCTGACGGTCCGGGTGGGCGACGCCTTCTGGCTCCGGTCGAACGAAGCGAACATCCAGCTCGGCGGGCAGGTGCGCGTGGACAAGCTGCGCCGCGACTACCGGGTGGACGGCCGGATGGACGCCCTCCGCGGGAACTTCGCGCTGGTGATCGGCCCGGTCCGCCGGGACTTCAAGGTGCAGAAGGGGCAGGTCCGCTTCCTCGGCACGCCGGACCTGAACGCCGACCTCGACATCGAGGCGGAGCACACCGTGCACCCGCTGGACGGCACGCAGGACGTCCCGGTCACCGCGAAGATCACCGGGACGCTCCTCGAGCCGAAGCTGGCGTTGAGCTCCACGATCCTGCCCCCGATCTCCGAGACGAACCTGATGTCGTACCTGATGTTCCGTCGCCCCGCCTCCAACCTGCAGACCCTCGGCGGCGCGGCGGGCGACCAGCAGCAGGCGCTGAACCTGGGGCTCGCCTACCTCTCGAGCGCCGTGACGAGCGAGCTGCAGCGTGCCCTCGTCACCGACCTTCGCGTCCCGGTGGACTACATTGAGCTTCGGCCGGGCACCGCGGGGGGCGCCTACGGCTCCTCCACCGCCACGCAGCTCGCCGCGGGGTGGCAGATCGGCCGGAAGACCTTCCTCACGTTCAGCGCCGGCATCTGCACCACCGGCGGCGCCACCAGCTACAAGAACATCGGGGCGAGCTTCGAGTACCGCTTCGCCCGGGGCTTTCGGTTCCTGGCGAGCTTCGAGCCGTCGGCGTCCTGCACCGCCGACCAGCAGACGGCTCCCCTCACCACGAACGACCGGTACCAGGCGGGCCTCGACGTCCTCTGGGAGCAGGAGTTCTAGCGTGCCACGCGCCCTCGTCATCACGAATCCCGCGGCCGCGCGCACCAAGCCGCGGACGGTGCGCGAGGTGCGCGACGTCCTCCGGCGGGGCGGCTGGCAGGCGGAGATCGTGGCGACCGGCGGGCCGGGCGACGCGCGCCGGCTGGCCACCGAGGCGGTCGCCGCGGGCATGGACGCCGTGGCCGTATTCGGCGGCGACGGGACCACGATGCAGGCGGCCTCGTCGCTGGTGGGCACCGACGTGTCGCTCGCGCTCATTCCCGGCGGCACCGGCAACCTGCTCGCGGGCAACCTCCGGATACCCTTCTCGCCGAGTCGGGCCGCGGAGATCCTGGTGCGCGGCGTCTCCCGCCGCCTCGACCTCGGGCGCCTGGACGCGTCGGGGGAGCACCACTACTTCGCGGTCGCGTGCGGGGCGGGCTTCGACGCCCAGATCATGGCGGAGACGCCGAGCACGCTGAAGCAGCGCTGGGGGGTCGGCGCCTACATCGCGACGTCGCTCCGGCTCATCAGCGAGATCCGCAGTCACCTGTACCACATCCGGGTCGACGGCGTCGAGTACGAGGCCAACGCGGCGGTGGTGCTGGTGGCCAACTGCGCCGAGGTGCTTCCCCCCATCCTCCGGTTTGGCCCCGACGTCCGGCCGGACGACGGTTTCCTCGACGTCGTCGTCCTGCGGGCGGACAGCCTGGCCGACGGCGTGCAGGCCATCTGGCATTTCCTCCGCCGCGCCGAGGGGCCGGACTCCCGGATCGGGCACGTGCGGGGCCGCGAGATCCACGTGGAAACCGATGCCGTGGTGCCGGTGGAAATGGACGGCGACGTCGGCGGAATGACTCCCTTCACGGCCACGGTCGTCCCAGGCGCGATCCGGGTGATGGTGCCGGAGTCGGCATGACGGACGCCGCCCCCGACGGGCCCCTCGCGGCCGACGCCATCCGGGTTGCCGCGGAAGCCACCAGGCAGGCCCTGGCCGGGAGCGACGCGCTCCGCGCCCTGGCGCACGATCTCTCGACGCTCGGCACCCTCGACGCGACGGTCGAACGCGGGCTGCAGGCGGCGCTGACCGTGGCCCAGGCCGCCGGTGCGATGATCGCGGGCCGCCCCGGGGAGCAACTGTCGGGGCTCGTGGTCCTGGGCGCCCTCGGCCGCGAGGCCAGGCTGTACCGGGTGGGCGACGTGCTGGGCGAGCGGGATCCACAGGTGGCGGTGGCGCGCGCCGCGGAAGCCCGGGCCACGGCCGACCTCGAAGGCGGGCCGGCGGCCGCGCCCGACCCGCGACGGCCGCGCCCACACCGGCCGGGGGCGATGGTGCCGATGCGGTTCGGGTCGGTCGTGACGGGCGTGCTGACGGTGTCGGGTCCCGACGCCGCGTGGCCGGCGCCGTCGCCGGACACGCTGCTGCTGCTGCAGGCCGTCGCCGACCAGGTGGCGGCCGCCGTCAGCGGGCTCCGGCTCCGCGGCGAACTTCTCACGCGGCTCGACCAGATCGATGCACTCGGCCGGGTGGCGCACGCGCTGACCGGCGTGGAGGACGCCGACCGCACGACCCACTTCCTGGCCGAGGAAGGGATGCGGGTGTTCGGCGCGGAGCGGAGCGCGGTGTTCCTCCTCAACAAGGCGCCGCCGTCGGCCTCCTGCCTGGCGCGCATCGGGCTCTCCGCGGACTACGCCCAGGCGTTCGAGCGCCAGTTCCACGCGCTCCCCTCCGCCCAGGCGCTGCGCGAGGGACGGCCGGTGTTTCTCGAGCATGCGCGGCGTGACTTCGCCTCCCCGATGGCGGCGGCGGTGCAGGCGGAGGGATACGCCTCGGCGGCGCTGCTGCCGCTGGTCTTCGCGAACGAGACGATCGGCATCCTGGCGTTCTTCCACGACCGGCCCCACGAGTACACGTCGGAGGAGCGGCGGCTCGCGGTGGCGTTTTCCGACCAGGCGGCGCTGGCCATCGGCAAGAGCCGCCTCTTCGACCTGGTGAGCCGGAGCCGGCGGGAGTGGCAGACCGCCTTCGACGCCGCCGCCACCGGCCTCGCGATCCTCGACGCCCAGGGGCGGATCGTGCGGGCCAACCGGTTCGTCGCGGACCTGGCGGGGGTGGCCGTCACCGAGATCGCGGGGCGACCGTTCGGCGAATTGTTCGTCCACGCCGGCGAGACGCGCGAGGACCCGCTGGCGCTCTCGACGGCGGCCGGCTCCGGCGTGACGGTGCTGCTCGATGCGGGAGACCGGCGCTCGCTGATCGTCACGGCCACGCCGCTTCCGGAGGGCGGGCACGTGGTGGCGGTGGACGACGTCAGCCAGGTGCTGCGCCTCGAGCAGCGGTTCCGGGCATTGTTCGCCACCGTTCCGGTCGCCATCTTCACGCTGGACGAGGCAGGCATGCTTCGCTCGGTCAATCCGGCGGCGCGCGCGCTGGCCGGGTTCGGCGAGACGGCCCCCCGGCTCGCCGACTTCCTCCTCCCGGCCGAAATGCCGTACATCGACGCGCAGCTGACCGCGGTGCGGGGCGGGGAGCGGCGCGAGTTCCTGATGCACCTGCGGCGCCCCGACGGCGCCGTGCGCGAGGCGGCGGTGGTGGCCGTGCCCGCGGCCGGGGAGGAGGCCGGGACGCCGCTCGTGCTGGCCATCGCGCGCGACGTGACCGACGAGCAGCGCCTGCGCGAACAGCTGGGGCACACCGAAAAACTGGCGGCGCTCGGCCGCCTGGTCAGCGGCGTGGCCCACGAGCTCAACAACCCGTTGGCCGGCATCAGCGCCCTGGCGCAGGCGCTCATCCTCGACGAACCGCTCGACGTGGGCAGCCGCCGGGTGGTGGAGAGCATCCGCAGCGAGGCCACGCGCGCGGCGCAGATCGTGACCGACCTTCTCGCCTTTGCCCGGCAGCGCCCGCTCCGCCGCGCCGACATCGATCTCGGCGCACTCGTCCGGGACGTCGTCAGCTCCGCCGGCGACCGGCTGGGTCGCTGGACGGTGGAGAGCCAGGGGGACGTGCCGGCGGTCCACGCCGACCCCGACCAGCTGCGGCAGGTGGTGGTGAACCTGCTGGCCAACGGCGGGCACGCGATGCGGGCCACCGGGGGGTCGGGCACGGTGCGGGTGGCGGCTCGCGAGGATGCGGTGGTGCTCGAGGTACTGGACGCGGGGCCCGGTATTCCGCCCGACGTGATGGCGCGTATCTTCGAACCCTTCTTCACCACCAAGCCGGCCGGTGAGGGCACCGGGCTCGGGCTGTCCATTTCGCACGGCATCATCCGCGCCCACGGCGGCGACATCCTCGCCGAGAACCGCCCGGGGGGCGGGGCGCGCATCTGGATCGAACTCCCGCGGCACCCCGGCCGCGGCGCGAGGTGACACGATGATCGGTTCCGTCCTCCTGATCGACGACGACACGGACGTCCTCCGCGCGATCGGCAATTATTTCGAGCAGCTCGGCTGGGAAGTCACCCGCGAGCTGAGCGGGGAGGCGGGGCTCGCCACCTACGACCGCCTGCACCCGGACGTGGTCATGCTCGACTTGCACCTGCCGGGGATGGACGGCCTGGAGGTGCTCGAAAAGCTGCGGGAGCGGGACGCCGGCGTCATCCTCCTGACGGGGAACAGCGACGTCCCCACCGCGGTGCGGGCCATGCAGCTCGGCGCCGAGAACTTCCTCTCCAAGCCGGTGGACATGACGCACCTCTCCGCCGCCGCCGCGCGGGTGGCCGACAAGGCGCGCCTGCGCCGGGTCAACGAGGCGCTGGTCCACCAGGGCGCCGCCGGGCACGGGCTCGACTCGCTCGGCGGGTCGCCGACCATGAAGGCGTTCGCGCACCAGATCTCCCTGCTGGCCCAGAGCGAGCGGACCACCGTCCTGCTGCTCGGCGAGAGCGGGAGCGGCAAGGGGTGGGTGGCGCGGATGATCCACAACCTCGGCCCGCGCGCGCGGATGCCCTTCGTCGAGGTCAACTGCGCCGGGCTCAGCTCCACCTTTCTCGACTCCGAGCTGTTCGGCCACGAGAAGGGGGCGTTCACCGACGCGAAGGACCGGAAGCAGGGGCTCTTCGAGATCGCCGACCGCGGCACCATCTTTCTCGACGAGATCGGCGACCTGGCGCTCGAGCTCCAGCCCAAGCTGCTCAAGGTGCTGGAGACGAAGACCTTCCGGCGCCTGGGGGGCACGCGCGAGATCACGGTGGACGTCCGGCTGGTGGCCGCCACCAACAAGGACCTGGCGGCGGAGGTCGAGGCGGGGCGGTTCCGGGAGGACCTGTATTACCGGCTCAGCGTCATGCCGGTGAAGGTGCCGGCGGTGCGCGAGCGCTCCCGCGACGACCGGCTGGCGCTGATCACCCGGATCTTCAACGACCTCCGCACCGAGCTGCCCGACGGCCCGCCGGAAATCGGCGCGGAGTCGCTGGAGCGGCTGCTCGGCTACGGCTGGCCCGGCAACGTGCGCGAAATGCGCAACGTGCTCGAGCGGGCGCTGATCCTGGGGCGGGGGCAGTCGGCGGTGGGCGTCGAGCACCTGCCGGGCGAGTTCCGGGCCCGGCCCGGCCCCGGGGACCGGCGCCACACGCCGCTGGCCCTCGAGGAACTCGAGCGGCAGCACATCGAGCGCACGCTGCGGCACCACGGCGGGAACCGCACCCGCTCCGCGCAGGAGCTTGGCATCTCGCGCGCCACGCTGATCAACAAGATCAAGCGCTGGAACCTGGACATTTGAGCGGAGGCCGCATGGCGGAGATCCACGAGCACGACGCGATGAAGTGCCGCGCCTGCGGACGGGAGGAGCGGGCGTCGGAGGGGTATCCCTGCGCCGACTGCGGCACCTTCATCTGCCTCATCTGCTTCTTTCGCGGCGTGGAACGCTGCGCGACGTGCCAGGCCAAGCGGCCGAAGACCGACCTCGCATGAGCGCGGTCATCGCGCGCTCGGCCGTCGCGCCCCTGCACGCCGAGCCGTCGCTCCGGTCGGAGCAGGTCACCCAGTTGGTCCTCGGCGAGACGGCCACCGTGCTCGCGACCGACGGGTTGTGGCACCGGGTCCGGCTGTCGGGCGACGGCTACGAGGGATGGCTCCACCGGGGCTACGCCGTCGAGTGCGACGACGAAGCCGCGGCGCGTTGGCGCGCCGAGGCCACCGGCTGGTCGGAGGGGGCGGAGATCGACACCGCCTCGGGCCGTCGCCGCCTTCCCGTCCGGGCCCGCGCGGTGCTGGAGCACGGGCGCGTCCGCCTGCCCGACGGCTCGGTGGGCTCCTTGTGCTCCGGGCACATCCTCCCGATGGAGGAAGTGGTACGCGCCGCCCTGACCGTCCCCGCCGAACGATGGGCCGAGCGGACCTTCGCGGGGGTGCGCTACGAGTGGGGCGGGGTCACCGATTTCGGCGTGGACTGCTCCGGCCTGGTGCAGACGACGTTCGCGGCGCGCGGAGTCAGCTTGCCGCGCGACGCCGCCCAACAGGCCCGCATCGGGGCCGAGGTCGCGCACGAGTCGATCCGTCCCGGGGACCTCCTCTTCTTCAGCGACTACGGCCAGGGGGTGACCCACGTCGCCTTCTTCGCCGCGGGAGATTCGCTCACGCATTCGACGGTGGCCTGCGGCGGGGTGCTGACCGAGCCGTGGACGCCGGGGCACCGCGCCGCGCAGCTTCGGCCGCTGCTCGTGACCGCCCGCCGTATTCCGGGGGCCGCCGCCGCGGCATGACCCGCACCCTCGTCCTCTTCGACATCGACGGCACCCTCCTCCTGACTGCGGGCGCGGGGCGCCGCGCCATCACCAGCGCGCTGGCCGACCGGATCGGGACCAGCGACGCCTGGCAGCGCATCACCTTCGACGGCAAGACCGACCCGCAGATCGTGCGCGAGCTGCTCGAGGCGGCCGGGGACGCGTCCGCGGGCGACCCGGACACCATCGCGGCGATCTGCGAGCGGTACGTCTCCCTCCTCGAGGCGGAACTGGAACGCTCGCCGGGGGCCACCCGGCTCCTGCCGGGTGTCGTCCCGCTGCTCGACGAACTGTCGGCGCGGAGCGACGTGGTCCTCGGGCTCCTGACCGGCAACCTCGTGCGGGGCGCGGGGCTCAAGCTTCGCTCGGGCGGACTCGACCCGGCGCGCTTCCGGGTCGGCGCCTACGGCTCCGACTCGGCGCACCGGCCCGACCTGCCCGCCATCGCCGCCGAGCGCGCCGCGCCGATCTTCGGACGGGTGCCCGCGGGGGAGACGGTGGTCATCGTGGGCGACACCCCCTCGGACGTGACCTGCGGGCAGGGGATCGGCGCCCGCGCCGTCGCGGTGGCGACGGGGAGCTTCACGGTGTCGGTCCTGCGCGAGGCGGGCGCGCGCGCCGCATTCGAGGATCTCTCCGACACCGCCGCCGTCCTCGACGCCATCCTGGCATGAGCAGCGTCTCCGGCGCGCATCCCGAGCTCGAGCTCAAGGCGGTGGTGCCCGACGCCACGCTGCTTCGGCGCCATCTCGTCGAGTCGGGTGCGGAAGCGACGTTTCGCGGGCTGATGGAAGACCGGATCTTCGACCGGGAGGAGACGCTGAAGCAGCGCGACGAGGTGCTCCGCATCCGCACGTGGAGGCCCGACGCCGCCCCCGCGCGGGCGCAGATGGCCTGGAAGGGCCCGACCCGCCGGTCCCCCGAGGGATACAAGCTGCGCGACGAGCTCGAGTTCCCCATCGACGGGAACGGCTCCACCGCGGCCGCCGTGCTCGGCGCCCTCGGCTACGCGGTGACGAAGTCGGTGGACCGCTTCGTGGAGGTGTACCGGGTGCACGACGCCGAGGTGCGGCTCGAGTGGTATCCGCGGATGGACGTCCTGGTCGAGGTGGAGGGGACCTCCGCGGCCATCGAGGCGGCGCTCGGAGTCACGGGCCTGCCGCGCACGGCGTTCGAGCCCGAGCCCCTCGTGGAGTTCGTGCGCCGGTTCGAGGCGCGCTCCGGCGAGACGGCGGCGCTCGCGGTGGCGGACTTGAAGGGAGGGCGTCCGCAGTGGGAGCGCCGGTGAGTCCGCCGCGCAGCCTGCCAGAGCTCGGCCCGGCGCTCGGGCGGCTGGTGCATCCCGGCACCGCCGGAGGGATCGACGCCCTCCTGGCGCCGGTGCGGATGACGCTGGTGACCCGGGTGCTCGCGGCCGCGGGGCAGGCGCGCGAGGCGTTGGCGGCGGGAGACGACGCCGCGGCGCGCCAGGCGCTCGGGGCACCGGTGTGGGCCGCGCTCTGGGACAAGGCGGCCGAAGAGGCCGCGGCGCTCCTGATCCAGCGGCTCGACGAGCGGATCACCGCGGCGGCGGTGGCGGCGCGGATGCCGGCGTGGCGGGCGGAGCGCCATCGCGTGACGGCGGCGGAACATCGCGCCATCCACGCCCGGCTCGGGTCGGGTGCCGGCGCGCTGCTTCGCGCGGCGGGGGAGATCGATCACGCCGCTGGGCCGCGATGGGCGCCACAGGTGCTCGCCACCGCGCGGCGGCTGGAGAGCGCATGGCTCGCGCTGACGGCCGCGGCAGAGAAGGAACTGGCGGAGTGGGAGCCGGACATCCAGTCGGTCGCGTCGTGGCGCCGCGCCCGGTGGCCGCTCTGGACGTTCACCGCGGTGCTCCTCGGCGCCGCGCTCTGGGCTGGGCTGGTGCTGGGGGGCTACCTGCCGGTGCCGGCGGCGCTTGCGCCGGTGGCGGAACGGATCTGGGGGTTCCTGTGAGCGTGGTCGGTGTGGGGATGGACGTGGTGGAGGTGGAGCGCGCGCGCTCGATCCTGGCCCGGCACGGAGAGCGGGCGATGCACCGCTTCCTCACGGCGGACGAGCGCGACTATGTGCTTCGGCAACCCGACCCGGCGCCGCACTTCGCGGTGCGCGTGGCCGCGAAAGAGGCGGCCTACAAGGCGCTGCAGTCACTGGCCGGCATGCGCGCGGTGGGATGGCACGACCTGGAAGTGTCCCGTCAGGATGACGGCCGGCCCTACCTGAAGCTTCATGGACTCGCGGCGACCGTCCCGCCGGAGTGTTCGCTGCTTCTGTCGCTGACCCACACGCACGGCGTGGCGGGCGCGGTGGCCATTCTCTCCCGAACCCAGCCCTAGCCAATCCGACTGCAGCGCCCTACTTTCCAGCTTCGCTGACTAAACGACCTGATAATGATTCTCATCTCTGCGCTCTCTTCATTCCTGCTGCTCGCCTCCCCCCAGCAGGGGGTGCAGTCGCCCGCGTCCGCCGGCGACCTGGCGCCGGTCGTCCAGCGCATCGCGACGACGGTCCAGCTCGCGGCGCAGGAATACCGCATCGGCGTCTCGGGGGGCCGGGTCGTCATGGCCGCCGAGGTGGAGGAGGCCGGCCTCTTCCTGGCCGAGGCACGCCGCACCGCCGAGCGACTGCCACCGGAGTCCTCCCGCTCCACCATCAGTGCGCTCGACGAGATGATCGCCGCGGTCAACCGGACCGCCGACCCCGACTCGCTCGCGGTGGCCGCGCGCACCCTCACGAACGGCCTGGCCGAACGCTACGGTGTGGATGTGGATCAGGTCCCCGGCTCGGCGCCCGCGCTCGCGCGTGGCGCACAGGTGTACCAGCAGAACTGCGCCGGCTGCCACGGGCTCGCCGGCCGCGGGGACGGCCCGGATGGACTCGTACTCAATCCGCCGCCCGGCGCGCTGTCGGACGGCGTGCGGCTCGTTGGTGTGTCGCCCCTCGACTTCTACCGCCGAATCACCATCGGCGTGGCCGGCACGGCCATGCCCGCCTTCGAGACGAGGCTCACCGCGGCGGACCGCTGGGCGGCCGCGGCGTACGCCACCCTGCTTCGGTATCCGGCACCCGCGGGCGAGGTGCCGCCCGGACTGCGGAGCTTCGGCACCACCGCCCGGATGTCCGACGCGCAGGTGGCCGAGGCGCTCGGCGTCCCCCAGGAGCGCGCGTCCGCGGCGATCGCCGCCGTCCGGAGCTTCCACGGCCAGGAGTCGGGCGCCGAGGCAGCGGCGGTGTTCGCCGACGTGAACCGGCGGCTCGATTCGGTGCTGGCGCTCGCCGCCGCCGGGCAGCGGGCCGAGGCCAGCGGCGAGGCTTTCGAGGCGTATCTCACCTTCGAGCAGGTGGAGTCGGGCGTGCGCGCGGTGGATCCCGCCCTCGCCTCCGAGCTCGAGGCGGAGTTCGCCACCCTGCGGGGCCGCGCGGGAGGCGGCGCCACGCCGGCGGAACTCGAGACGCTGCGCGCCGAGCTGGCCACCGGCCTCGCGCGCGCCGAGCGGATTCTCGGCAAGCCGATGACGCGGACGGAGCTCTTCGTCCAGTCGTTCGTCATCCTGCTCCGGGAGGGGCTCGAGGCGATCCTCGTCATCGGCGCGCTCATCGCCTTCCTGGTCAAGACCGGGAACGCGCGACGCCGTCGCGACATCCATTTCGGCGTCGGGTGCGGCCATCGTGGTCAGCCTCCTCACCGCCGTGGCGTTCGAGAGCGTCTTCCGGATCTCGGCGGCCAGCCAGGAGGTGCTCGAGGGCGTCACCATGCTGGTGGCCACCGCGGCGCTCTTCTACGTGAGCTACTGGCTGCTCTCGAAGATGGAAGTGGCCAAGTGGAACCGGTTCGTGAAGGGAAAGGTGCAGGACGCGCTCGTGTCGGGGTCGGCGTTCGCGCTGCCGTCCGTGGCGTTCCTGGCGGTGTACCGGGAGGGCGTGGAGACGGTCCTCTTCTACAAGGCGCTGCTGGTGGCGGGGCCGGCGGCGGGCGCCGTGATGCCGGTGGTGCTCGGCATCGCCGCCGCGTCCGCGGTGCTCGGCGTCGTGTACGTCCTGATCAACCGGTTCGGCGTCCGCCTGCCCCTCAAGCCGTTCTTCGGCGTGACGAGCGCGTTCCTCTACTACATGGCCTTCGTGTTCATGGGGAAGGGGATCGCCGAGCTGCAGGGGGGCGGGGTGGTGCCGATCACGGTGGTGTCGTGGGCGCCGCAGATCGAGCGCCTGGGCATCTACCGGACCGTGGAGTCGCTCGCGGCGCAGGGAATCCTGCTCGTCCTGCTGCTCGGCGCGCTGGTATGGACGTTCTACCTCGAGCCGCGCCGGCTCCGCGTCACGCAGGAGCTGGTGCCGGATCCGGTGGCGCCGGTCCCCGCCGACCGCGATGCCGCGCCCGCGGTCGAGAGTGCGTCCGGCATTCCCTTCGAGGTGGATCTGCTCCGGTCGCTGGAGCGGATGGACGCCGACCTCGCCGAGCTCCGCGCGGAGGTCGAGCGGCTCAAGACGCGATTGCACGCGCGCCGATACTAGAGATTGCTTCGTCGGCCCCTCGCGGGGCCTCCTCGCAATGACAGACACAGAGGACGTGAAATGCAAACGGCCCGCCGAGATCGGCGGGCCGCTTGCGTAGAGGAGTGGTAGATCGCCCCCTGAGTTATACGGAGACGGGCGGATGTGCCCGCTCCAACCCTTCTTCGACCTACCACTTTTTCCAGGAGCCGACAACGCTCCTTGCTGCTCTCTTACTAAAGCACCGATCGTGCCACGTTAGACAAACCAGTAAATCTTTGTTAATAAACATCTTACGCTGTGTGTTCAGACGCGAAAAAACGACCAAAATCGTCAAATAACTAGACGATTTTGGCCGTCGTCGGCCAACTTATGTGATCTGAGTCACTTATCCAACCGACAGCTTATTTGACACCTTTTGCTGGTGTCACGGAAAGATACTCCCCTGGCGAGACCTGACCGGCGCCGCGGAGGCGGGTGAACAGCATCACCCCCACTGCGAGGATGGCCACGCTGGTGAGTTGCGCGGCCGTGAAGCCGGCGAAGAACCGGTCGTCCTTGGCGCGCAGGATCTCCACGAAGAACCGCTCCACTCCCGCCATCATCAGGTACACGCCGAGCAGCGTGCCGGTGCCCCAGTCCTTGAGGCGGAGCTTCCACAGGACGGTGAAGGCCAGGAACATCAGCAGCGTCTCGTACAGCTGGGTCGGGTGGACGGCGAGGACGGTCGAGGGGTCTACGCCCGCCGGGACTTTCACGCCGAAGGCGGCGAGGTTGCCTGCCGTCGATGGGGGGAGCCCCTGCGGGAAGGCGACGCCCCACGGGAGGTCGGTCGGGCCGCCGTAGTCGTCGCCCACCAGGAAGCAGCCGACCCGGCCGATGGCATAGGCGGCGGCGAGCGCGGGCGCCGTGATCTGAATCGTCCAGCGCGCCGGTACCCCGAGCCGCCAGCCGTTGGCCAGCACCGCAACGACCCCGCCGAGGAACCCGCCGTACCACACGAGGCCGCCGCGCGAGAAGAGCGCGCCCGGGTCCTTCGTGAGCACCACGTACCAGAGCTTGGCGCCGACGACGCCACCGATCAGCGCCGCGAAGACGATGTCGGAGGCGTAGTCCCGGTTGAGGCGGCGGCGCTGCAGCTCGAGGCCGATGAGCCACCCGCCGACCAGGAAGCCGACCATCATCATGATCCCGTACCCGGTGACCTGGAGCGGGCCGAGCTGGATGTTGAACGGGTAGACGGGCATCGACGCTCCGCGTCAGGCGGCGGGGGAAAGGAGGCCGGGGAGGGGCAGGCTGTCGCTCGGCTCGAGGCCGGGCCCGCTCTGCTCGCCCCGCGCGAGGTGCCAGGCGCCGGCGGCGGCGATCATGGCGGCGTTGTCGGTGTTGAGCCGTGGCGTTGCGACGGCCACGCGTACCCGCGTGCCGAGGCGCTCGCGGAGCCGCTGGGCCAGGGCGCGGTTGCAGGCCACCCCGCCGCCGATCATCGCGGTGGGATAGTCCAGATCTTCCGCGGCGGCGGCGGTCTTCTCCACCAGCACCTCGAGCGCGGCGTCCTGGAAGCCCCGCGCCAGGTCGGCACGGTCGGCGTCGAGGTCGGTGCTCTGCCGCACGGCGCGCAGCACCGCCGTCTTGAGCCCGCTGAAGGAGAAATTCCAGCGGTTGGGACCGTCGCCCTGCGAGGTCCCGCAGCAGGGGCCGGGGGAAGACGAAGCGGCCGGGGCGTCCGGTGGCGGCGAGCTTCTCGAGCGGCGCGCCCCCCGGATAGCCGAGGCCGAGGAGGGTGGCGACCTTGTCGAAGGCCTCGCCCGCCGCGTCGTCGAGGGTCTGGCCGAGGAGCCGGTACTCTCCCCAGGCCGGCACGTCGAGGAGGAGGGTGTGCCCGCCGCTCACCAGCAGCGCCGCGAAGGGCGGGGCGAACTCAGGGTCCTCCAGCGACGGGGCGAAGAGGTGCCCCTCCATGTGGTGGACGCCGATGAGCGGGCGTCCGGTCGCCCAGGCCAGCGTCTTCCCGTACATCACCCCCACGAGCAGCGCGCCGACCAGGCCGGGCCCGGCCGTCACGGCGATGGCGTCGATGTCGTCGAGGGAGGCGCCCGCCTCGCCGAGCGCGCGGTCCACCACCGGCACGACGGCGGTCAGGTGCGCGCGGCTCGCCAGCTCGGGCACCACGCCGCCGAACACCTTGTGCACGTCCTGCGAGAGGATCACCACGCTTTCGAGCGTCGGGCGTCCTCCGTCGAGGCGCACCACTGCGGCGGAGGTCTCGTCGCAGGAAGACTCGATGCCGAGGACGCGCACGGGCCGCGTCAGCTCGCCTGGTCGAGCAGCCGCTCGATCAGCTCGCGGTTGACCTTGGAGCTCCAGTCGTGGGCGCCGATGATCCGCTTGACGATGACGCCGTCGCGGTCGAGCAGGAAGCTCTCCGGGACGCCGGTGGTCTGGTAGGTGCGCTGGATGAGCCCGCTCTGGTCCTGCAGCAGGTCGAAGGTGACGCCCATCTCGGCGCCGAACGCGATCACGCTGGCCGGGTCGGACTCGTCGATGCTCACGGCCGCCACCTTGAAGCCGCGCGGTGCCAGTTCCTGGTAGGCCTTCTCCATCGCGGGCATCTCCTCGCGGCACGGTCCGCACCAGGTGGCCCAGATGTTCACCAGGGTGACCTGGCCGGCGTAGCGCTCGCGGAGCGACACGCTGTCGCCGGTGGCGAGCTCGACGACACGAAAGTCCGGCGCCTTCTTCCCCACGGCGACGCCGTAGCTGTCGGGGCTGTTCTTCACCAGCGCCACGGCGCCCGCGACCATCCCGACGACGATGGTGCCGACGATCCACCACTGCTTGGACATGGGTCTGTCTTTCCTCAAGCCCGTGCCAGGCACAGGCGATGGAGTTCGCTGACGGCGGCGCGGATGTCCGGGGCGCCGAAGACCGCCGTGCCCGCCACGAAGGTGTCCGCCCCGGCGGCGCGCACCTTGGCGATGTTGGCCGCGGTGATGCCGCCGTCCACCTCGAGCCGGGCCGCCGACTTCCGGGCGTCGAGCAGCCCGCGCACCCGGCGGATCTTGTCCGTGGCCCCGGCGATGTACGACTGCCCGCCGAAGCCCGGGTTCACGGACATCACCAGCACGAGGTCGAGGTCGGGCACCACCTCCTCGAGCGCCGCGAGGGGCGTGGAGGGGTTGAGCACGAGCCCCGCGAGCATCCCGCGTTCGCGCACCGCCGCCAGGTGCCGCTGCACATGCACCGTGGCCTCGGGGTGAAAGCTGAACAGGTTGGCTCCGGCGGCGGCGTACTCGTCGATGTACTGCTCCGGCCGCTCCACCATCAGGTGGACGTCGATCGGGCAGTCGGTGACCCGGCGGATGGCGCGGATGATCGGCGCGCCGAAGGTGAGGTTCGGGACGAAGTGCCCGTCCATCACGTCCACGTGCATCCACTCCGCGCCGCCGGCGAGCGCGGCTTCCACCTGCTCGCCCAGCCGGGAGAGGTCGGCGCTCAGGACGCTGGGTGCGATGATCGGGTTCACGGTATCCTCGCCAGTGTCAGGTCCACCCGGCTCCGCCTCGGGAGCCGCACGCCGGGGGCGGGGCGCTGCTCCAGCACGACGCCGGGCCGCGCCCCCGCCACGTCGCCGTAGCGCACATATCCGACCAGCAGTCCGACCGCCTCGAGCCGCGCCGCCGCCTGGTCGCGGGTGAGCCCTTTGAGCGCGGGCACCTGAATATCGGCGGGTCCGCGGCTCACGACCAGCGTCACCGTGTCTCCCGGCCGCCGGACCACCCCGATGCCGGGCCGCGTGGCGAGCACGGTGCCGGGGGTACTGAGCGAGGCCACCGAATCCACGCCACCGACGCGGAAACCGGCCTCGGCAATGACGGACCGCGCCAGTTCCAGGTTCAGGTTGACCACGTCCGGCACCACCGAATTCTCGGGGCCGGTGCTCACCGTCAGGTGCACCACCGCGGAGGCGGGCAGCCGCATGTCGGCGGGCGGATCCTGCCAGATCACCACGCCGCCGAGCGCGGTCGGGTGGGGTACCTCCGCCTCCCGGCGGACCCGGAAGCCAGCCGCCTGCAGCGTCGCCTCGGCGGAGGCATACGGCTGACCCAGGACGCTGGGCACCGGGGTGGTGCTGTCGGTGATCGGGGCGGGGAAGAGGACCACCGCGGCCAGGAGGTAGCCGAGCAGCGAAGCGCCCGCGACGACCGCGACGCCGACGAGGAAGCGCCTGCTCACGACGGGGGCGGATTCCGGGGAGAAGCGACGGAACTTCACGGCGCCCGCCGGAGCCGCGCCGCGAAGGCGCCGTCGGTGCCGTGGCGATGCGGCAGCAGCGTCAGGTCTCCCGCCTCCGACAGGCACTCGGCGGGGACGGCCCGCGAGGGCTCGCGCCGGAAGTCGGGGTGTGCACTCCAGGAATCGCGCCACCTGTTCCTCATTCTCCTCGGGTTCGAGCGAACATGTGGCGTAAACTAACAGCCCGCCGGGGCGGACCGCCGCGGCGGCGCCATCGAGGAGGTGGGCCTGTGTCCTTGCGAGTTCCCGGAGTGCGTCGGGCGTCACGCGGAGCCGCGCGTCGGGGTGCCGCGCGAAGGTGCCGGTGCCGAGGCAGGGGGCGTCGAGCAGGACGCCGTCGAGCGGCCGCGTCGGGGGCGCCGCGGCGTCGGCGATGACCAGGAGCTCCCGGCCGGAGCCGGCGCGCCGGAGGTTTTCTCCGAGCCGGATGGCCCGGCGGCGGTTGCGCTCCGCCGCCACCAGGATCCGCGCCGTGCGGCCCAGCGCGATCGCCTTGCCGCCCGGAGCGGCGCAGGCGTCGAGCACCGCGCCGCCCCGGGGGAAATCGGCGAACCGCGCCACCAGCGCCTGCGCCGCGTCCTGCACGAAGAACGCCCCCTCGTCGTAGCCCGGGAGTTCGCCCGGCCGAGTGGCGTCCACGACCAGCCCGGCGCCGAAGGGCGCCGCCTCGGAGCGGATGCCCGCGGCGTCGAGCCGCTCGCGGAGCGAGGTCAGGTCCTCCCGCGCCGCCTGCAGCACGAGCGGGGGGCGGCCGTTGTTCCAGCGGAGCAGCGCCTCCGTGCCCTCGGCGCCGAACCGCGCCACCCAACCGGCCACCAGCCACTCGGGATGGGTGTGCGCCCGCGCGAGGGTGGCCACCGGATCGGCGGAGTCGACGAGCGGGGCGGGGGCGGCCTCCCGGTCGAGCCGGCGGAGCACGGCGTTGACGAAGCCGGCCGGCGAGTTGCCCGCCACTTCGCGTGCGAGATCCACCGACGTGCTGACGGCGGCGTGCGAGGGGACACGATCGAGGTAGAGCAGCTGGTAGGCGCCGAGCCGGAGGAGGTCACGGAGCGGGGGAGAGACCGAGTCCCATCCGAGCCGGATGAGGCGGGCGAGCCGGTCGTCGAGGGCGTCCTGGGTGCGGAGCACCCCACCCGCGAGTTCGTGGGCCAGCCGGCGGTCGGCGTCGGTGAGGCCGCCGACGGCACCGTTGAGCGCGGCGTCGAACGGCCTGCCGTCGCGGACTTCGCGGAGGATGCGGAGCGCGGCGCGCCTGGCGTCCACGCCGACGGCCTGGTTCAGCGCAGCATCCCCGTGGTCGGGCTCGAGGGGACGGCGGTCTCGCGGCGTGGCATACGGCCGGCGCGCCAGGCGGAGCGGCCCGCCTCCACCGCGTTGCGCATGGCCCACGCCATCAGCACCGGGTCCGCCGCCTCGGCAAGCGCGGTGTTCATCAGGATGCCGTCCACTCCCTGCTCCATGGTGAGGCAGGCGTCGCTGGCGGTGCCGACGCCGGCGTCCACGATGACCGGCACCTTGAGCCGGCTCTTGATGGTGCGGATCGAGTAGGGATTGAGCAGCCCGAGCCCGCTCCCGATGGGGCTGGCGAGCGGCATGACGGCGGCGCATCCCTCGGCCTCGAGGCGGAGCGCGGTGATGAGGTCGTCGTTGGTGTAGGCGAGGACCTTGAAGCCCTCCTTCACCAGCGTCCGCGTGGCGGCGAGGAGCCCGTCGGTGTCGGGGAGGAGGGTCTCCTTGTCGCCGATCACCTCGAGCTTGATGAACTCGTTGAATCCCGCCTCGCGCGCCAGCCGGGCGTAGCGCACCGCCTCGTCGGCGGTGTAGCAGCCGGCGGTGTTGGCCAGGAGGAAGTAGCGGTTGGCGGGGAGGTGGTAGAGCACCCCCGCCTCCTTGGTGCGGTCGAGGTCCACGCGGCGCACGGCCACGGTGACCACCTCGGCGCCGGAGGCCTCGATGGCGCGGGCCATCTGCTCGTTGTCGCGGTACTTGCCGGTGCCCACCAGGAGACGGGAGCGGAAGCGGTGGCCGCCGATCTCCAGGGGAGCGTCGGCCACGTCGCTGGCGGTCGTCGAGGGTGTGTCGGTCATGGGGGGAAAGATAACGGCGTGGACCCTACCCGCCGCCCACGAAATGGACCAGCTCGATTACGTCCCCCTCGGCCACCGGCGTGTCGGCCAGGTTCGGCCGGCGGACGATGGCGCGGTTCCGCTCCACCACCACGGCGCGCGGGTCGAGGCCGAGGTGCTCGAGGAGGCCGGCCAGGGAGATCGGGCCGGGACGGTGCGCGGGGTCGCCGTTGACCACGATGGACAGTTCGCTCATGCGGGATTGCTCCACGGCGCCAGCAACGCCATCGCCGCCGCATACGAATCGGGCACGTGCCAGAGCGAACGGATGGCCGCCACGCCCCACGCGCCGGCGTCCTTCACCGATTGCGCCCGCTCGGGGGTGATTCCTCCGATGGCGATGACCGGCACACCGAGCGCCACGACCGAGCGCAGCGCGTCGAGCCCGAGCCCCGGCTGGCCAGGGTGCGTGGCCGTCTCGAAGACGGCGCCCAGCAGCAGGTAGTCCGCGCCCTCGGCAATCGCTTCGCGCGCCTCGTCGAGGCCGTGCACCGACCGACCCACCCATCCACCACCCAGAACCCTCCGCGCGTCAGCCACGGTCAGATCCCCTGCGCCGAGCTGCACTCCCTGCGCGCCGACGGCGCGCGCGAGGTCGGGCCGGCCGTTGACGATGACCGCCGCCTCCGCCGGATGCGCCAGCGACATGAACCGCGTGGCGCACTTCGCCAGGAAGGCGCCCGTGCTGTTCCGTCCCCTGACGTGCAGCGCCGCCGCCGGCCCCGCCGCCGCGATGGCCGCCGCGCGGATCCCGACGTCGGCGTCGGCCAGGATCGCGTCGTCGGTGATGGCGTGCAGGCGGGGGAGCGGCCTCATGCCAGCCGGTCTCCGACCGCGATGGGCCGCCCGCGCAGCCACTCCACCGCCGCCATCCGCCGACCGCCCGAGGCCTTCACTTCGGCCACCTGCACCGCACCATCGCCGCAGGCGATGACCAGCGCGCCGGTCGCGTCGAGCACCTCGCCCGGCTGCCCGCGCCCCTCCGCGATCCGCGGCGTGAAGAGCTTGACCTCTCCTGCCGGACCCTCCGACCAGGCGCCGGGCCAGGGGTCGTACGCGCGCAGGTGCAGCGCGACTTCCACCGCGCTCTTGGTCCACGGCACCATCGCCGCCGCCCGGTTGATCTTCGGCGCGAAGGTGGCGTCCGCCTCCCGCTGCGCCTCCGGCGCAAGGTTCCCACCCTCCAGCGCGTCCACCACCTCGAGCAGCGCCTCCGCGCCGAGCTCGGCCAGCCGCAGCGTCAGGATGTCGGCGGTGTCCTCGGCCCCGATCGGCAATTTCGCGCCGGAGGTACACCGGCCCGCTGTCGAGCCCCGCCTCCATCTGCATGATGCTCACGCCGGTGACGCGATCGCCGTGCAGGATGGCGGCCTGGATCGGCGCGGCGCCGCGCCAGCGCGGGAGGAGCGAGGCGTGGACGTTGATCATTCCGCGCGCCGGGATCGAGAGGATGTCCGGCTTGAGGATGTGCCCGTACGCCGCCACCACGCCGAGGTCGGCGCGGTGGTGCCGGAGCGTGGCGGCGAAGAGGTCGCCCACTGGGCGGTCGGGTTGCAGCACCTCGAGCCCCGCGGCGAGCGCGGCCACCTTCACGGGCGGTGGCACCAGTTTCGAGCGGGATCGGCCGTGGGGTCGGTCGGGCTGGGTCACGACGGCCGCCACTTCGTGGCCGCCGCGGCGGAGGGTGTCGAGCGAGGGAACCGCGAACTCGGGCGTGCCGAAGAAGATGATGCGCATCAGGGGGTCCGGCCGGAGGGCCGCGCGACCTCCCGCAGGAGGCTCTCGCCCTCCTTGTGTTCGCGGCGGTACTTCGCGACCAGCAGCCGCCGCTTCATCGGGCTGAGACGGTCCAGGAAGAGGATGCCGTCGAGGTGGTCGATCTCGTGCTGGATGGCGCGCGCCTTGAGCCCGTCCGCCTCCAGCCGGTACCGGACCCCGTCCCGCCCGGTGGCCTCGAGCACCACCCGTTCCGGCCGGGTCACCTCGGCGTACACCTCGGGGATCGAGAGGCAGCCCTCTTCCTCGCTCGCCTTGCCCGGAGGCCTCGACGATCATCGGGTTGATCATCGCGAACCGCTCGCCGTCGGCGTCCACCACCGCGATGCGGAGCGCCTGCCCGATCTGGTTGGCGGCCAGCCCGACGCCCTCGGCCGCGTCCATCGTCTCGAACATGTCGTCCACCAGCCGGCGCACCTCCTCCGTCACCTCGGCGACCGGCGCCGAGGCCTCCCGGAGCACCGGGGAGCCGAGGAGGTGGATGGGCAGGAGGGGCATCAGACCTGGGCGGTGGGGGCGGAGGTGTCGCCGACCTGCACGATGCGGGCGCGGTGCACCACCACGGTGCTGGTGCCGCTCTCGATCGTCACCTCGTTCTCCTTGATCCCCTTGACCTTGCCCATCAGGCCGCCGGCGGTGATCACGTCGTCGCCCTTCTTGAGGGCGTCGAGCATGGAGGCGTGCTTCTTCCGCGCCTGCGACTGCGGCCGCAGGATCAGGAAGTAGAACACCGCGCCGATCAGGCCGATCTGGAGGAGGAGGACGGTCATGCCGCCGCCCGAACCGGGAGCCGGGGCCATCAGGGACAGAGCGTACATTACGATTCGCCTTTCATGTGGTAGCGGCGGAGCCACTCGCGGCTCCAGCCGTCGAAGGTGCCGGCCAGGATGTGGGCGCGGGCCATCTCGCCCAACCGGACCAGGAACCGGACATTGTGGATCGACACCAGCCGGAGGCCGAGGATCTCCTCGGCCACGAACAGGTGCCGCAGGTACCCGCGGCTGAAGGTCGCGCAGGTCTCGCAGTCGCACTCGGCGTCGAGCGGCTCCTTCGAGAGCCGGTGGATGGCCGAGCGGACGTTGACCCTGCCGGTCGGAGACCCAGGCCGAGCCGTGCCGGCCGTTCCGCGTCGGGGCCACGCAGTCGAACAGGTCCACCCCGCGCGCGATTCCCTCCAGCAGATCCTGCGGAAATCCCACGCCCATAAGATAACGCGGGGCGCCCTTCGGCAGGATCGGCCCCAGCTCCTCCAGCACCCGGTGCATCACCGGCTTCGGCTCGCCCACCGAGAGGCCGCCGATGGCGATCCCGGTCCACGGGCCGCGGTCGAGGATGCCATCCAGGGAGGCGCGGCGAAGGTCTGCGTGGGTGCCGCCCTGGACGATCGGCCACAGGGCCTGCGGCGGCGGGGCCGCGGGGCTGCGGGGCAGTAGGGCAGCGAGGCCGTGGCCATTTGAAAGCTCCTCATGCCTCGCCTTGCACCGGTCCAGCCAGCGCAGCGACCGCTCCATCCCCTCCTTCGCGAGGGTGTGGTCGGCGCCGCCCGGCACCACGTGGTCGAACTGCATCGCGATGTCGGCGCCGAGGGCCCACTGGATGTCCACCGACTTCTCGGGGGTGATGGTCCGGTGGCTGCCGTCCACGTGGCTCTGGAACGCCACGCCCTCCTCCGCGATGGTGCGAAGCCCCTCGAGCGAGAAGACCTGGAAGCCGCCGCTGTCGGTCAGCATCGGGCGGTTCCAGTGCGAAAAGGCGTGCAGCCCGCCCAGCGAGCGGACCACGTCCTCGCCGGGACGGAGGTGCAGGTGATAGGTGTTGCCCAGCATCACCTGCGCGCCGGTGCGCTCCACCTCGATCGGGTGGAGCCCGCGGACGGTCCCATAGGTGCCCACCGGCATGAACGCCGGCGTGGCCACCTCGCCGTGCGGCGTCTGGAGCGTGCCGGCGCGGGCCTCGCCCTCGGTGGCGTGCAGTGTGAAGGAGAAGGGCGCG
Source organism: uncultured Gemmatimonadales bacterium (assembly GCA_963777835.1). GTDB lineage: Bacteria > Gemmatimonadota > Gemmatimonadetes > Gemmatimonadales > GWC2-71-9 > SPDF01. The sequence goes on from CAVZRK010000007.1 coordinate 379,363, forward strand.
TCGGTCATAGAATGCACATCGCGTCGCCGTAGGAGTAGAACCGGTACCGCTCGTCCACCGCGTGGCGATACGCCGCCATCGTCAGGTCGTACCCGGCAAAGGCCGCCACGAGCATGAGCAGCGTGGAGCGGGGCAGGTGGAAGTTGGTCAGCAGGTGGTCCACCACCTTGAACGCGTATCCCGGCGCTATCAAGAGCCGAGTCTCCCCCGCGCCCTCAGTCACCGTGCCGTCTTCCTGCGCCGCGCTCTCGAGCGCCCGCACCACCGTGGTGCCCACCGCCCAGACCGCCGCCCCCCGCGCGCGCGCCTCGCGCACCGCCGTGGCGACGGCCGCCGGGATCTCGTAGCGCTCGGGGTGCATCGGATGCGCGGCGATTTCCTCCTCCTCCACCGGCTTGAAGGTGCCGGGGCCCACCTCGAGGTCGAGCGTGGCGATGTGCACCCCGCGGCCGCGGAGGTCGGCGAGCAAGGCCTCGGTAAAGTGCAGCCCCGCCGTCGGCGCCGCCACGCTGCCCTCGCGCTCGGCGTACACCGTCTGGTAGCGGTCCTCGTCGGCCGCCGTCGGGTCGCGCTCGATGTAGGGCGGGAGCGGCAGCTTCCCGTACCTGGCGATCGCGTCCTCCGCCGGCATCCCGACGAAGCGCACCCGCCGCTCGCCGTCGGGGAGCACCTCGAGCGTCTCGATCTCGGACTCGGGCCCGAGCGCGATGCGCTTTCCCGGCTTGAGCGCGCTCCCCGGCTTCCCGATGGCGATCCAGGTCCCGTCGGTGGACGGGTGGATCAGCAGCACTTCCGCCGGCGCCCCCGAGGGACGGGTGCCGAGGAGGCGGGCGTGACGCACGCGGGTGGAATTGAGGACCAGCAGGTCGCCGGCGGGAATCAGGTCGACGAGGTCGGCGAACGAGGAATCGTGCAGCCCCGCTGCCCCGCCGCCCCGCCTTACAACGAGCAGTCGGCTCCCGCCCCGCTCGGCGCCGGGGGTCTGGGCGATCAGTTCCGGGGGGAGATGGTACGCGAAGTCGGCGGTGCGGAGCGGACGCTCAGCCGTCAAAGATCGTGGCCTGGCCCGGCGGCGGCGTGATGCCGAAGCGGCGATAGGCGTTGGCGGTGGCGCAGCGGCCGCGCGGCGTCCGCTCGAGGAATCCCTGCTGGATGAGGTACGGCTCGTACACCTCTTCGAGCGTGCCGCTGTCCTCGCCGACGGCCACCGCCAGGGTGTTGAGCCCGACCGGGCCGCCGGCGAACTTCTCGATGAGGGTGGTGAGGATCCGCGCGTCCATGTCGTCGAGCCCGAACTCGTCCACGTTGAGCCGCGAGAGCGCGTCGCGCGCCACGGGGCCGGTGATCGTCCCGCCGGCCCGCACCTGCGCGTAGTCCCGCACCCGACGCAGCAGCCGGTTGGCCACCCGCGGCGTGCCGCGGCTCCGCTTGGCGATCTCGAGCCCGCCCTCCACCTCCATCGGCACCTGCAGCAGCGCCGCCGACCGGGTGACGATCCGCTCGAGGTCTTCCGCCGGGTAGAAGTTGAGCCGCTCGACCATGCCGAACCGGGCCCGCATCGGCGGCGTGAGCAGGCCGAAACGCGTCGTGGCACCCACCAGCGTGAACTTCTCCAGCGTCATCGGGATGGTCTGCGCGTTCGGCCCGTCGGCGATCCGCACGTCCACCCGGAAGTCCTCCATCGCGGAGTAGAGGAACTCCTCGAGCGCGGGCCGCATCCGGTGGATCTCGTCGATGAAGAGGATGTCGCCGGGGCCGAGCGTGGTGAGGAGCCCCACCAGGTCGCCCGGCCTTTTCGAGCACCGGCCCCGACGAGGTGCGGAGCTGCACGCCCATCTCGCGGGCCATCAGCATGGCGAGGGTGGTCTTGCCCAGGCCGGGCGGGCCGAAGAAGAGGGTGTGGTCCAGCGCCTCGCCCCGGCCGCGCGCCGCGTCCATGGCGATCTGGAGCGACGCCTTGACCTGCTCCTGGCCGACGAACTCGTCGAGCCGCGAGGGCCGGAGCGCCGCTTCGGCGCCGGTCTCCTCGGGGAGGGCGTCCGGGGTGGTGACTTCGAGGCGCTGGGCCATGTCGTCGGCGCGGTGGGTCAGCTGGCCCGGGCGAGCCAGCGCACGGTGGTGTCGCCCGGCACGATCCGGTGCTTCGCGTGACAGGTGACGCAGCGGTCGGTGGCCTCGTCGCGGGTGCTGGGGACGAGCTTCCGGTTGGTGGAGCCGCAGCGGGTGCATTCCCACTCGGCGGTGCGGGCGGTGACGGTCATGCGGAACTTCCTCCCTTGCCGGCGGTCAGGCGCTGCAGCGCCCGCCGCACGATGAGTGACGTATCGTCCGTGGCCCCGGCGGCCAGCACGGCGCGGACGGCCTCCTCCGCGGCGGACACCGGATATCCCAGCCCGGTCAGCGCGCTGACCGACGCCTGGTCCGGCCGGACCGCGGCCGGCTCCGACGACGCCGGCAGGTCCTTGAAGCGGTCCCGCAGCTCGAGCACGAGCCGCTCGGCCTTCTTCTTCCCGATGCCCGAGACGCTGCCCAGGGCGGCCAGGTCGTTGTGCAGGATGGCGCGCACCGCGCGGTCGGGGCCAAGCGTCGAGAGGACGGCGAGCGCGAGCCGCGGGCCGAACCCGCTGGCGGTGAGGAGCCGCCGGAACACCACCCGCTCGTGCGCGCTGTCGAAGCCGACCAGGAGCCAGGCGTCCTCGCGCACCACCAGTTCGGTGAAGAGGTGCACCGATCCGCCGGGCGCGGGAAGCCGGCCGAGCACGCCGAGCGGCACCAGGACCTCGTAGAACACCCCGCCGGCCGTCTCGATGGTGGCCACGTCGACGTCCACCCGCTCGAGCTTGCCGCGGACGCCGCCGATCACGCCGGCCGCCTGACCGCCGCCCGCACGTTCTGGCGACCCGACAGGATGTGGTGCGCGAGCGCCACCGCCACGCCGTCGGCGGCGTCGTCGGGGCTCGGCGGGGCGGTGAGCCGGAGGAGCTGCGCCACCATGTAGCCCACCTGCGGCTTGGCCGCGCCGCCGCGCCCGACCACCGCCTTCTTCACGAGGGCCGGGGGATACTCTGCGATGGGCACCCCGGCCTCCTCCGCCGTCAGCAGGATCACGCCGCGCGCATGGGCAAGCACGACGGTGGTCCGCAGGTTCTTGCCGTAGAAGACGTCTTCCACCGCCACCACACCGGGTCGGTGGCGCTCCAGGAGTTCACTCATTCCGTCGCGGATGGCACGGAGTCGCACCGGGAGGGGGTCGCGGGCGGGCGTCCGGACCACTCCACATTCGATGAGCCGGACCTTGGGGCCGGGGCCGGCGTCGATGACGCCGTAGCCGGTGACCGCGGTGCCGGGGTCCACGCCGAGGATGATCACGGGCGCGCGGTCAGCCGGCCGCCTCCGCCATCTCGGAGTCGATATCGAAATTGGAGAAGACCTTCGAGACGTCGTCGAGGTCCTCGAGCACTTCGATGAGCTTGAGCAGCGCCTCGGCGTCCTTCCCCTCGACCTTGACGGTATTCCGCGGCACCATGGCGAGTTCGGCTTCCTCGATCTTGATGCCCTTGGCGCGGATCGCGTCCTGCACCGCGTGAATGTCGTTCGGCGCGGTCGAGATGATGTACTGGTCGCCCTCGCGCGCGAAGTCCTCGGCCCCGGCCTCGAGCGCCACCTCGAGGGTGCGCTCCTCGTCGTGACGGGCGGCGTCCACGTAGATCTGGCCCTTCCGGTCGAACATCCACGCCACCGAGTTGGTGGCGCCGAGGTTGCCGGCGTTCCGGCTGAAGGCGTGGCGGATGTCGGCGACGGTGCGGTGCGGATTGTCGGTGGTGGCCTCGATGAAGAGCGCGGCGCCGCCGGGGCCGTACCCCTCGTACGCCACTTCCTCGATGTTGCCGCCCTCGAGCTCGCCGGTCCCCTTCTTGATGGCCCGGTCGATGTTCTCGGCGGGCATGTTGACCGCCTTGGCGGCGTCGATCGCGGTCCGGAGCCGCGGGTTGCCCCCGGGGTCACCCCCGCCGGCCTTGGCGGCGATGGTGATTTCGCGGATGACCTTGGTCCAGGAGGACGCCCGCCGGGAGTCCGTGACGGCCTTTTTCCGCTTGATTTGCTTCCACTTGCTATGGCCTGCCATGACCCGCTCCATCGCGAGGATTCAGACCCCAAGAATAGCGGCGCCGCACCCGAGCGGCAACGCGCACGCTTGACCGGGAGCGGGCCCACCCGCTACTCTCCCTCCCCTATGCGATACCTACACTTAGCCCTCGTCGCCGTGGCCCTCGGCGCCTGCCAGCCGGACAACAGCCGGCAGATGGCCTCGACCGCCGCCGCCCTGCCGTTCCTGCCCGTCCCGCCGCAGGCGGAAGTCATGTCTCGCGCCGGCTCGCCCGAGGCGCTCCAGATCACCTTCCGGAGCAAGTCCACGCCGGGCGAGGTCCTCAACTACTACCGGGTCATCCTGCCGAACTCGGGCTGGTCGCTGGAAAGCGACGCCGAGGACGCGGTGGGCGCCGCGGCGCTGTACGCGCTGAAGGATGGGCACCCGATGTGGATCAGGATCAGCCAGGCCCCCGGGATGCCGGGGACGATCGTGGAGGTGAGCGGCGCCGTGGTGGTGTCCGACTCTGCGGCCGCTGCCGCGCCCGCCGCTCCGGCCGACAGCCAGACCGGAAGCTGAAGCGACGGCAGGCTCCGTGAACTAGGTGTGACGCCCCGGCTCGTCCGGGGCGTTTTCGTGTCCCCCCTCCGCCAGCAGCGCCTCGATGCTCGCCTTCATCCGTGCGGAGGCGTGCCCGTCCAGCCCGAAAAAGAGGTGCTCCCGCTCCCGGTCCTGCTCCGCGCGCATCGCGGCGGTGGGGGCGAGGGCGCGGGTGATGGCGTCGCCGAGATCGTCGGGCCGCCCCACGTGGACGAAGGCGTCCTTCAGGAAGGCGCGGTTGTCTTCGCCGAGCAGGGGCATCCCGTCGCTGTGCTTCAGGCGGTCGCCGGGGAGGTCGTAGATGATCCCCGTCTTGCCCAGCGCGAGGAAATCGAAGACGGTGCTCGACGCCTCGCTCAGCAGGGTGTCGGCGGCGGCCATCCACGGCACGATGTTGTACTCCTCCATCGGCACCAGGGTGGCGTGCGGATATTGCCGGACCCGCCGCTCGAAGATCCGGTGCTGCTCGTGCGGCGCGTATTTCCCCATCCAGCTGTAGTGGTGGAGCTTGACGACCAGGTTGCAGCGGTCCTTCGTGGCCTCGAACACGGCGTCCTTCACGTCGTACATGCAGGTCGGCTTGTAGGTCGGCGCAAAGAGGACGGTCGGCTTCGCGGGGTCGAGCCCGCGGGAGGAGAGGAACCCTGCGCGGTCGTCGTACCGCCCCTGGAAGATGCCGTCGAGCTTCGGGAGGCCGACGACATGCACCTCGCTCCGGCCCTGCGTGCCCGACTCCCGGATCTTCTCCTCGCGGTACCGCCCCTCCACGTAGATCTGGTACCGCGTGTCGCGGTGCTGCGCGAGGTTGCGGTAGAGGATCGTCTTGATGCCGGTGCCGTGGTTCAGGAAGCAGAGGAGGGTGCGGCCGTAGGCCGCGGCGTCGCGAATGGTGTCGCCCGCGATCACGACGTCGAATCCGCGCTTGTCCGTGGTGAAGCGGTAGCCCTGCTGGACCCACTGGTCGACGATCGGCGGGCGGTAGGGGAGGTTGAAGAGCCCCCAACGGCGGATGCGCTCTTCGTCGAGGGCGAAGAAGACTTCGTAGCGGTCGTCGGACAGGAACTGCTCGATGACCGGATCGAACGCCGCCTTGTGATACACGAAGCCGATCTTGAACAGCAGGCGGGTCCGGGCCATGGGGCGCCGCTCCTCAGGCGAAGGTGGCGCGCCGGGTGAGGGCGTGCTGGTAGCTCTCCGGGGTGTCGATGTCGAGCCAGGCGGCGCCCGGCGGCAGGAGGACGGTGCCGAAGCCCGGCCCGTTCACCAGTTCGCGCACGCCGTCGCTGATTCCTTCTCTCCCCTGGGCCACCGCGGTCTCCAGCGCCGAGCGGAACCGCTGGTCGAGCCGGAAGACGCCGCAGTCGAGCACGTCGTACTCGGTGATGTCCTTCCCGATGTCCACGATGCGGTCTCCCTCGCGACGCACCTTGGTGGCGTCGGGAAGGTCGAAGCACTCGGCGATCCGCGGATCCACCAGAAGGAGATTCAGCCCGGCCGGGGCGTCCCGGACGGCGGCGAGCGCGGCGGGGCTCACCACGTGGTCGGCCATGGAGAGGATGACCGGCTCCTCGGGCGCCAGGTAGGCGAGCGCGCGGAGCACCGAGATGCCGTTCCCGCGGTGCCACTCCGGGTTGTCGAGCAGGTGGACGTTCATGCCGAAGTCGGCGTGGTCGCGGAGGTGCTGGGCGATGAGGTCGCCCCGGTACCCCGTCACGATCACGAAGTCGCGGATCCCGACCTGGGCGAAGTTGTGAAGGATGGCGGAGAGGATGGAGCTCTCGCCGAAGGGGAGGAGGGTCTTGGGCTCGCGGCCCGTCGTTTCCCAGAGGCGGCTGCTCTGCCCCGCGGCGGTGATGATGGCCTTCATGGGACGGAAGTTCGCGCCACCCGGGCCGCCAGCGCAATCGCGTCGCCCGCCTCGGCACCGAGGGTGTCGCGGACCGGGGCGACGAGCTGGGTCAGCGCCAGGGCGGCGGAGGCGGGGTCGCCCGCCTGGAGCTGGGCCGTGGCGGCGGTCAGCGCCCGGCGGAGCGGGGCAGGGAGGGTCAGGCTGGCGAGCCGGCGCTCGAGGGCGGTGGTCCGCCGGCGACGGGACCGGTCGGGGAGGGGCGGCGTGAGCCCGAAGTCGAGCGCCACGCGTACGGTGAGCCAGAGCGCGTACACGCCATCGCGCTTCGAGCCGCGCGCCGTTCTGGGGAGGAGCTCCGAGAGCGCCACCGCGGCGGGTTCCCAGGGGCGTGCCATCGGGCGGTCGTCGCTCATGCCGCTTCCACCGCGGCCAGTGCCGCCTCCACCGCCTCCGGGAGGATGCCGCGCAGGCAGTCGTGGTGCCCCAGTGGGCAGGCGGGACCGCCCATCCGGCTGCAGGGCCGGCAGGGGAGATCGCGCTGAAGCACGCGGGCGCGGGCGCGGTAGGGGAAGAAACCGAAGGCCTCGACCGTCGGTCCGAAGAGCGCCACCACCGGCGTGCCGACACCGGTGGCCATGTGCATCACACCGGTATCGCCCGAGACCAGTGCGCTTGCACGCTTCAGCAGCGCGCCAGTGCCCTGCAGGCCGAAGCGCCCCGCCACCGACACGGCGCCCGCCGCCGCCCTGGCCACTTCGGCGGCGGTCTCGGCATCCTCCGTTCCGCCGACGACCAGCACGGGCCGCCCGCGTGCCCTGAGCGAAGCGGCCAGCGCCTTCCAGTGCTCCACCGGCCAGCGCTTGGTGGCGTGGGCCGCCCCAGGCGCCAGTGCCACCAGCCCCCGGGAGGGGTCGAGGCCCGACTCGGCCAGGAAGCCGTCCACCTCGCCCATCGTGGCTTGCGAGAGGAAGAACTCTGGGGGCTTGCCGTCGGGGGTCACCCCGAGCCCGGCGGCCGCCTCGAAGTAGCGCTCCGGCACCGGCGGGGTGCCGGTGGGATAGCGGTTCCTTCGGGTCCGGATCAGGAGGGCGCGCGCCACCCGGTGCTTCCGGTAGCCGCCCCAGTGCCCGGGGACCAGAAGCCGGAGCGCCCGGCTTCGGAGGCTGCCGTGCAGGTCGAGGCGATGGGTGTAGTGCGCCCCCCGGAGCCGCGCGGCCAGCGAGCCGAGCGATTCGTCCGGCTCCGGGAAGAGCACGGCGCTGAGATGGGGGTTGTCGGCGAGCAGGGGCGCGAAGCCGGGCTTGGTCAGCGCGTCGATCCGGGCCCCCGGATGACGGGCCCGGAGGGCGCGGATCAGCGGCGTCGTGAGGAGGATGTCGCCGATGGAGCTGAAGCGCACCAGCAGGATTCGTGGCGCGCCGTCGGGGCCGGAGTGTGACACGGCGGGAATGTAGGCCGCGCGGCCGGGAGCCGCCAGCGCGTTGTGCCGCGCCGCGAGCGGCGGTTAGGTTTGAGTCATGCCGCGCCCCAAGAGCATCCTGTGGGTGGACGACGAGGTCGAGAGCCTCACGTCCCACATCCTCTTTCTCGAGGAACACGGGTTCACGGTGGACAAGTCGCCGCACGGGGACGACGCGCTCGTCATGCTGCAGCGCCAGCCGTACGGCGTGGTGCTGCTCGACGAGCAGATGCCGGGCCGCCGCGGGCTGGAAATCTTCCAGGCCATCCGCGCCGTGGACCAGTCGATGCCGGTCGTGATGGTGACCAAGAGCGAGGAGCAGGAGACGCTCAAGGACGCCATCGGCGCCGAGATCAGCGACTACCTCATCAAGCCGGTCAATCCGCGCCAGATCCTCTCGGTGGTCACCCGGCTCCTCGAGGGCGACCGCATCCGCCAGCAGCGGCTCTCCCGCGACTTCGCCACCCGGTTCCGCGAGCTCGACACCCGCCGCGGCGAGGCGATGAAGTGGCGGGAGTGGGTCGAGCTGATCGTCGAGCTCGCCGAGTGGGAGGTCAAGCTCGGCCGCGCCGACGAGCCGGGGCTGCAGGACGCGCTTCGCACGCTGCAGGACTCCCTCCGCGCCGACTTCGCGAAGTTCCTCGGCCGGCACTACGGCGCCTGGCTCGACGGCACCGAGGAGGACCGCCCCGCGCTCTCGGTGGACATCGTGGCGGAGTTCGTGCGGCCCACGCTCGACGCGCACGGCAAGGCGCTGCTGGTGGTGGTGGACTGCCTCCGGCTCGACCAGTGGGCCATGATCCGGCCCCTCGTGGCCACCCGCTTCGACATCGAGACGGCGCACTACTTCTCCATCCTGCCCACCGCCACGCCGTACGCCCGGAACGCCATCTTCAGCGGGCTCTTTCCGAACGAGCTGGCCGTGCGGCACCCCGACTGGTGGAAGACGGAGGAGGAGGCGGGCCTCAACGCGCACGAGGCGGAGCTGCTCGAGGAGCATCTCCTGCAGCTCACCGGGCGCGCCGTGCCGGTCCGCTACGAGAAGGTGTTCACCGCCGCGGACGGCGAGGGGCTGCTGCGGCGGCTTCCGGCTCACCTGGCCCAGGACGGCGTGACCGCGCTGGTCTTCAACTTCATCGACCAGCTCACGCACGGCCGCACCGAGAACTCCACCCTCTTCGAGGTGGCGCGCGACACGCAGGCGCTCCGGAACCTCACCCGCACCTGGTTCGAGCGGTCGCCGCTCTGGGACGCCCTCCGCGAGGCGGAGCGGCGCAACGTCCCGGTGCTGCTCACGACCGACCATGGCTCCATTCACTGCCACACGCCGGCCACCGTCTTCGCCCGGCGCGACACCACGAGCCACCTCCGCTACAAGTTCGGCGAGGACCTCCGGGCGGAGGACGCGGACGCGGCGCTGGTGGTGGACGACCTCGAGCGGTTCGGCCTGCCGCCCCGCACGCCGGGCACCCGGCTCCTCCTCGCCACCGGCGACCGGTTCTTCGTGTACCCGACCAAGCTGCGCGAATACCAGGCGCGGTACCGCGGCGCCTTCCTCCACGGCGGGGTGTCGCCCGAAGAAGTGGTGCTCCCGATCACCCTGCTGACCCCCAGGCGATCGTAGGCGTGCGGACCGAGCTCCGGCTGCTGAAGCAGGTGCGCCCCTACCGGCTGCGGTTCGCGCTGTCCGCGCTCACCTCGGTGCTCGCATCCGTCCTGGACGGCACCACGGTCGTCGTGCTCATCCCGCTCCTCCGCCTCCTCTTCGGCACCACCGGGCAGCTGGGCGCCTCGGGCTCCGAGGCGCTGACCCGGTTCACCAAGTGGCTGCTCGATCCGCTGATTCTCGGCGTGCCGACCAACACGGCGGTGGCGCGCCTCCTCGGCGTCCTCGTCCTCGGGCTGGTGCTGCGCAACGTGATGGCGTATCTCACGGCGCAACTCCTCGTGTCGGTCCAGGAAGGGGTGGTGCGGGACATCCGCTCGGCGCTCTTCAGCCACCTCCTGAGGCTCGATCTCGGGTATTTCCAGCGGACCCGCCAGGGGCACATCCTCTCCTCGATGACCACGGAAGTGGACCAGATGAAGGAGGTCGTGACGGCCGCCCTGGTCCGGCTGTTCCAGAGCATGGTGAAGATCTCCACGATCCTGCTCCTGATGAGCCAGATCAGCGGCCGCCTGATGCTGCTGACGCTGACCACCGCGCCGCTCCTGGTCCTGGGGCTCCGGTGGGTGCTGGTCCGGCTCAAGGCCCACGCGCGGGGCCGGACCGCGGACCGGGCGGCCATCACGGCGATGGTCAGCGAGCAGATCGGCGCGGTCAAGCTGATCCGCGCCTACGGCGAGGAAGAGCACCAGACCAGGAAGCTCACCGACCAGCTCACCCGGTACCGGAAGAAGGTGCTCCGGACCCAGCGGTATTCCTCGCTCACGGGTCCGATGAGCGAGATCTTCGGCGGGCTCCTGATCATCCTCATCATCGCCGCGGCCACCCAGCCGGCGCTGGTCGGCGGCGTGCCGCTCGCGCCCGAGGCGGCCATCGCCTTCCTCGTCGCCTCGCTGCAGCTGCTGCCCCCGATCAAGGCGATCTCGCAGTACCCGGCCACCATGGCCATCGCGCTGGCGAGCGCGGAGCGGGTGTACGCGCTGCTGGACGAGACGGAGAGCGACGTGGACGCGCCGGGCGACGTCCCGGCCGTCTTCACCCGCGACATCGTGTACGACCGCGTCTCCTTCCGCTACGGCACCGACAAGCCGGTCCTCACCGACGTGTCGTTCCGGGTGCCGAAGGGGCAGGTCCTCGCGATCGTCGGCCCGTCCGGCGCCGGCAAGACGACGCTGGTGGACCTCCTCCCCCGCTTCCACGAGCCGATGTCGGGTCACATCTACCTCGACGGCGTCCCGCTCCACACCATCCAGCGGAAGTCGCTCCGCGCCACCCTCGGCGTGGTGAGCCAGGACACCGTGCTGCTCAACGATACGGTGCACGCCAACATCGCGTTCGGGTCGCCCGACGCGACGCGCGAGCAGGTCGAGGCGGCCGCCCGCGCGGCGAACGCCACGGAGTTCATCGCCGGGCTCCCGCAGGGGTTCGAGACCGTCCTTGGCGAGCGCGGCACGCGGCTCTCCGGCGGCCAGCGCCAGCGGATCAGCATCGCGCGGGCGCTGCTGCGGGACCCGCCGATCCTGATCCTCGACGAGGCCACGAGCGCGCTGGACCCCGAATCGGAGCGGCTGGTGCAGGACGCCATCGAGCGGTTGATGAGGGACCGGACGGCGCTGGTGATCGCCCACCGGCTGGCCACGGTCCGGAACGCCGACCAGATCCTGGTGCTCGAGGCCGGCCGCGTGGTGGAGCAGGGGACCCACGCCGCGCTGATCGAGCGGAACGGCCTCTACCGGCGCCTCTACGACCTGCAGTTCCGCGACCCGGAGCCGGCGTCGTGACGCGGGTGCTGGTGGTCGCCGCGTACGACGACGCCCTCAACGCGCACGCCGCGCAGCGGGAGCGCGCCCTCGAACGGCACGGCCAGACGGTCACCCGCTTCGACCTCAACGCGCGGCCCGGCCTCCTGAGCCGGCTCCGCGGCGGAGACCTCGTCAGCCGGCTCGATCGGGAGTTGGAGGTCGGCGCGCCGGACATCGTGCTGGTCGTCCGGGGCGAGGCGCTCTCCGCCCAGGCCATCACCACCCTGCGCCGGGACCATCCCGGCACCTGGGTCAACTGGGTACCCGACGACCTGCACGGCCTCGCCATCGTGCAGCACGCGCTGCCCGCCTACGACATGGTGTTCGCGGCGGGGACGGATGTCGTGGACGCGCTCACGGGCACGATCGACCGGCCGGTGCACTACCTGCCGCTGGCGGCGGATCCCTCGGTATACAAGCCGATGCGGTCGCGGGACCAGTACCGCGCCAACGTCGTCTTCGCCGGCACCGCCACGCCGAGGCGGGAGCGGCTGCTGGGGGAGCTGATCGAGTTCGGGCTGGCGCTCTGGGGGCCGGGATGGCGACGGACCTCGCTGCGGGATTACTGCCGCGGGGAGCAGCTCGACACGGAAAACTTCGTCCGCGCCTATGCCGGGGCGTCGGTGGCGGTCAACATCCACCGCTCGGCGGACGCGGAGCCCGCGGTGAAGGAGTGCGGGGTCAACCAGCGCACCTTCGAGGTGGCCGCCATCGGCGTGCCGCAGGTGGTGGACTTCCGGGGCGACCTCGAGCGGCACTTCGTGGACCGGAAGGAAGTGCTGGTGTACCGGTCGGTGGAGCAGATGCGCGGGCTGGTCGAGGCGGCGCTCCAGGACCCCGCGGCGGCCGAATCGGTGGCCGGCGCGGGACGCCAGCGTGTGCTGCAGGAGCACACCTACATGCACCGGCTCCGGCGGCTGCTGGACATCGTGCGCGCGTCCGGCCGGGGCCCCTGAGCCGGTGGAATTCGCCCCGCTGCCGGGCTAGCTTTCCGCCTTCCCGCAACCGTCCCGGGTGTGCACCATGGTGAAGGTGTCCGGCTTCACGATCATCAAGAACGCCATCAGCCACGACTTCCCGGTCGAGGCGAGCATCCGGTCGCTTCTCCCCGTCTGCGACGAAGTGGTGGTGAACGTCGGACCGTCCACCGACGGCACGATGGACCTCATCAAGTCGATCAAGGACCCCAAGATCCGGATCATCGAAGGGGTCTGGGACACCTCCCGCCAGAACTGGATGCTGAGCGACGAGACGCTGCGCGCCATGCGGGCCTGCGTCCACCCGTGGGGCATCTACATCCAGGGCGACGAAGTGCTGCACGAGCGGGGCGCCGAGGAGCTGGTGGCCGCCATCCAGGCGGTGGACGCGGAGCCGAAGGTCGAGGCGCTGCTCGTCAAGTACCTCCACTTCTACGGCGACTTCAACACCATCGCCACCAACCGGCGGTGGTACCGGCGGGAAATCCGCGCCATCCGTCTCGATCCGGCGCTCGACATCCGGCCCTACAAGGGAGCCCAGGGGTTCCGGGTCGGGCCCCAGAACCGGAAGACCCGCGCCCGCCTCACCACGGCGGAGATGTTCCACTACGGGTGGGCCCGTCCGGCGGCGGCGCTCCGCGCCAAGCTGGTCACCAACCAGACGCTCTACCCCTGGTCGAAGGAGCGCGAGGCGAAGCGGCCGCTGCTGCCGTGGTTCCCCGGGCTTCGTCCGTTCACCGGGCAGCACCCGCTCGTGGCGCAGAGCTACGTGAACCAGCGGGCCAAGGATCCGGAGCGCGTGGTCGAGCCGCCGCACTTCGAGCTCGAGCACGTGCGGTTCTACATCTCCGACATCATCGAGCGGCTCACCGGCGTACGTCTCTGGGAGTACCGGAACTATCGTCTCGTCTGAGGGCCGTCTCCCGCTGACCGTCGTCATCCCGACCCTCAACGAGGCGTCGAACATCGCCGCCTGCGTGGCGAGCGCCGCCTTCGCCGGCGAGGTGCTCGTGGCCGACGCCGGCTCCACCGACGGGACGGTCGAGGCGGCGCGCGCGGCGGGGGCCACGGTGCTGGAACGAACCGGTCCCACCATCGCCGCGCAGCGCAACGCCGCCATCGCCGCCGCCCGCCATCCCTGGATCTTCGCCCTCGACGCCGACGAACGGATCACCCCGGAACTCGCCACCGAACTGCGGGCGGTACTTTCCGCCCCGGTCACGCCGCCTACCGGGTGCGCCGCCGCAACTTCTACCTCGGCGTCGAGCAGACGCGGGGCGGCTGGGCGCGCGACTGGGTGGTCCGCCTCTTCGGCAGGGACCGGCGGTACGTCGAGCGCCGGGTGCACGAGGGGCTGGAGCCGATCGCCGACGTCGGCGACCTGGCCAACACGCTGCTGCACCATCCCTACCGGACGCTGGGGCACCACGTCGAGAAGCTCCAGCGCTACGCCGAGTGGGGAGCCGAGGATCTCTGGGACCGCGGGGTGCGCGCGACGTGGACCGACCTGTCGCTTCGGCCGCTCGGACGGTTCTTCAAGGCCTACCTGTTGGGCGGGGGCGTGCTGGACGGGCGTGTGGGGCTGGTGCAGGCGGGGTTGGGGGCGTACGCGGGGTTTCTGAAGTACGCGTATCTCTGGGCCAGAGAACAGAAGCAGGACTGAGGCCCCTCAGTCCTCAGTCCTCAGTCCTCGTCGGCGGCTGGGCAGCGATGGGGAGGGGTTGGCTCCCGCTCCACTCCCCCGTGACCGGTCGGGCGCTGATGGCCCAGGTCGGGCAGTTCCGGATGTAGATGCCGTCCAGCGGCGACCACGCCTGGCGCGGCGCCACCACCTCCGCCTTCCCCAGCGCGTCCATCTGGAAAATCCCGGGCGCTCTCAGCGCGCAGGCCCCGCACCCGATGCAGCGCCCCCGGTCCACGTGGATCCGCACGGGGGTCCGCGGGAAGATCCCCTCCTCCGGCGCCTCCAGCAGCCGCAGCAGCTCGGGCACCAGCTGTCGCATGGCCCGGTATCCCTCCGCCATCAGTTCCTGCGTCCGGTCGAAGACGAACATCGGGTAGTCCTCGACCCGCGGATGCACCAGCAGGAGCGGGGGCGTGCGCCAGAGCCGCAGCGTCCGCTCGAGCATCGTTTGCATCACGATCTCGAGGCCGCGCGCATAGGTGGTGGCGAAGCCGGACTTCTCGACTTCCGAGCGGAGTGCCATCGACGCGCTCACGTCCACGGCGACGATCGGCCCCGGCCCGCAGACGGTGGCCGCCTTCACGGGGAGGTTGTCCGCCACGGCGCCGTCCACGTACCATCGGCCGGAAATTTCCCGCGGCGGCAGGATGCCCGGCAGGGCGCAGGAGGCGAAGACGGCGTCGGCCACGGGGACGTAGCGGAGCCCCGGCAGGCCCCAGAGGACCTGCATGCCGGAGTTGATGTCCACCGTGTTGACGATGAGGGGGTGCTTCAGCTCGTCGAAGGTCTTGTCGCCCACGAGCTCGTGGATCAGGTGGTCGAGCGGCTCGTGCCGGTACACGGCGGGCGACTGCATCCGCTTGAACGCCATGTCGGTGTGGGCCACCTGGAAGACGTCCTTGCGCCTGAGGCGCAGGGCCCGCTCCCGCATGTAGTCCACCGAGCGCCCGGCGGCCCACGCCGCCGCGATGAGCGAGCCGATGCTCGACCCCACCACGCCGCTCGGCCGGAGCCCGGCCTCCTCCAGCGCCTGCAGCGCGCCGATGTGTGCGAGGCCCTTGAGCCCGCCGCCGCCGAGGACCAGGCTGAAAGAACGGGTGGACATGGGAGTAAAGTAACGAATCCTCGATCCTCGCTATCTTTCCAAATGGTCTCCCCCCTCGCCGGCCCCTTCCGCCGCGACCGCTTCTTCCAGCTCGGCCTCCTGCTGGTGGCCCTCGTGGTGGGTGCCGCGCTCCTCGCGTCGCTGGTGGCCCCGGGCGGTCCCTACCAGGGCGACCCGGCCACCGCCTACCTCCTCCCGCCGAGCTGGTCGCACCCGCTGGGCACCGACACCCAGGGCAGGGACGTGCTGACCCGCGTCATCTACGGCGCCCGGATCTCGCTCGCGGTCGGCATCATCAGCCAGGTCGTCGCCAGCCTCCTCGGCGTCACCCTCGGCCTCATCTCCGGATACTACGGCCGGCGGGTGGACGGGCTCATCATGCGCCTGGCCGACGTGACCCTGGCCTTCCCCACTCTGCTGCTCCTGATCGCGGTGGCGGCGGCGGTGAACCCGTCGCTGCCGGTCGTCTTCGTCGTGATCGGCGTGGTCGGATGGGCCGCGATGGCGCGGCTGGTGCGCGGGCAGGTGCTGGTGCTCAAGGGCGCCGAGTACGTGCTGGCCGCGCAGGCGCTGGGGGCGCCCGACCGCCGGATCCTCTTTCGCCACCTCCTCCCCAACGTGCGCGCCCAGGTGATCGTGGCGGCCACCCTGGGGATGGCGGGCGCCATCATGGCCGAGGCGGCGCTCTCGTTCGTGGGGCTGGGGGCCCAGCCGCCGACGCCGAGCTGGGGGGCGATGGTGGCCGACGGGCGGGACCTGCTCCGCGTGGCCCCCTGGGTCTCGTTCGCCCCCGGCATCGCGATCGGGCTCGCCGTCCTCGGCTTCAACCTCGTGGGCGACACCCTGCGCGAGGCGTACGACCCCAAACTCCGCACCGAACGGTAGGGACGACGTGAGCGCTGACTTTGCGGCCATCCGGCGGGAGGAATTCCCCTCCCTCGCCGACGCGATCTACCTGAACAGCGCCTCCATCGGGCCGCTGCCGGAGCGGACCCGCCGCCGGCTCGACGCCTATAGCGCGCTCCGGGCGGCGCCCCACCGGATGAACGACCACGACTTCTTCGCGGAACTCGACCAGGCGCGGGCGCTCACCGCCCGGCTGCTCAACGTGACCGCCGGGGAGATCGCGCTCGCCTTCAACACCAGCTACGGGCTCAACGTCGCCGCCCGCGGGCTGCCGCTCGAGCGCGGCGACGTGGTGCTGGCGAGCGACCGGGAGTTCCCGGCCAACGTGTATCCGTGGATGCGGCTCTCCGAACGGGGCGTGACGCTCGAGCTGACCCCGGTCACCGCCGAAGGGTGGCCGGACGAGGATCACCTCGTGGAGCGGATGGCCGACCCGAGGGTGCGGGTGCTGGCGGTGTCGCTGGTCCAGTTCAGCAACGGCTACCAGGTGGACCTGGCCCGGCTCTCGAAGCGCGCCCGCGAGACCAACACCTTCCTCGTGGTGGACGCCATCCAGGGGCTCGGCGCCGTGCCGGTGGACCTGCAGGCCACGCCGGTGGACATCCTCTCCTGCGGCGGACAGAAGTGGCTGCTGAGTCCCTGGGGCAGCGGGTTCGTGTACGTACGGAAGGAACTGATTCCGGCGGTGCAGCCGGTGGTGATGGGGTGGATGGCGTTCGAGGGGACCGACGACTTCACGCGGCTGACGGACTACGATCCGCGCCTTCGCGACGACGCCCGGCGCTACGAGATGATCAGTCTCCCCTTCCAGGACTTCGCGGGATTCAACACCTCGCTCGGCCTGCTGCTCGACGTGGGCATCCCCGCCATCGCGGCGCACATCGCCGAGGTGCAGGCGCCGGTGCTCGACTGGGCGGCGCGGCGGGGGATCACGATCTCGTCGCCCGTCGGGAAGCACGGGTCGGCCATCGTCTGCGTGAAGGTGCCCGAGCCGGCGGAGGCCTACAAGGCCATCCGCGCGCAGGGCGTGGTGGCGAGCGTGCGCGAGGGCGCCATCCGGCTCAGCCCGCACCTGTTCAACACGGTGGATGAGATGGTGCGGGTGACGGAGATGCTCGAACGCCCAGGAGAGACATTGAGTCAATGGCCTGCCTTCGAGAGACGCACTCGCAGGCCGGCTACGGCTTCGACGGTCCCACGATCACGCTGGGCGCCGCGCTCGAAGGGACGACCGTGCATCCTGCGCCGAAGGTCTGCATCCCCCTGGCCATGATGAACCGCCACGGGCTGGTGGCCGGCGCTACCGGCACCGGGAAGACCAAGACGCTCCAGCTCCTGGCCGAGCAACTCTCCGCGCAGGGGGTGCCGGTGTTCGTGGCCGACATCAAGGGAGATCTGTCGGGGCTGGCCATGCCGGGGGAGTCGAACTCGAGGATCGCCGAGCGGGCAGCGAGCATTGGATGGGACTGGAAGGGATCTGGCGTGCCGGTCGAGTTCGTGAGCCTCACCGGCCGGCTCGGCGTCCAGCTCCGCGCCACGGTCAGTTCGTTCGGCCCGCTCCTCCTCGGCAAGGTGCTGGCGCTCAATGAGACACAGACCAGCGTCCTTTCGTTGGTCTTCAAGTTCTGCGACGACCAGGGGCTGCCGCTGCTCGACTTCGGGGATCTCCGCGCGGTCCTGCAGTACCTCAGCAGCGACGAGGGAAAGCCGGCGCTGGCGGAATACGGCGGGATGTCGCCGGCCACGGTCGGCGTGCTCCTGCGGAAGATGGTCGAGCTGGAGGGGCAGGGGGCGGAGGCGTTCTTCGGCGAGCCGGAGTTCGACGTGCGCGACCTCCTCACCTGTACGTCTGACGGCCGCGGAGTGGTCACCTGCCTGGAGTTGTCCGATGTGCAGGACAAGCCACGGCTCTTTTCCACCTTCATGATGTGGTTGCTGGCGGAGCTTTTCCAGAACTTGCCCGAGGCGGGGGACCTGCCGAAGCCGAAGCTGGTCTTCTTCTTCGATGAGGCGCACCTGCTCTTCAACGACGCACCGAAGGCCTTCCTCGAGCAGGTGGAGCAGGTGGTGCGGCTGGTGCGCTCCAAGGGGGTGGGGGTCTACTTCGTGACCCAGACGCCCAAGGACGTGCCGTCGGATGTGCTGGCGCAGCTGGGCAACCGGGTGCAGCACGCCCTGCGCGCCCACACGCCGGACGACGACGCGGCGCTCCGCGCCACCGTGCGGACCTTTCCCAAGACGACGTTTTACGACCTCGAAGAGACGCTCACCTCGCTCGGGATCGGCGAGGCGGTGGTGACGGCGCTGAACCCCCGCGGCGTCCCGACGCCGGTGGTCGCGGCGCGCCTGATCCCGCCAGCCTCCCGTATGGCGCCGCTTATGCCGGAGGAGCTGCAGGCCGACATTCGGAGTTCCGACCTGCTGGCCGAGTACGGCCAATCGGTGGACCGGGACAGCGCGCGCGAAATGCTGGCGAGGCGGATCGAGAAGACCGCCGAGATGGAAGTGCCGGCCGCGCCCGCCAAGCCAAGCGCGGCGTCGAAGACCTCGAAGGTGCTTGGCGGTGCGCTCTTGGGGAGCCTGGCGGCCACGGTGGGGCGGACGGTCGGTCGGGAACTGGTGCGCGGCGTGTTCGGTCTGCTGGGGGCCAAGCCGCCCAGGACCACGAGACGGCGGACGACGCGCTGGTAGTGATTGATCGGCCGGCTCGGGATGGCCCTCAGGGCCACTCCCTTCGCCGGCCTGTCAAATGGTCGTGACGTGGGAGGAAGGGGATCGTCGGCGCAGGAAGTTCGCCCGACGTCCCCGACGACCACGTTTGCCGGAGCTCTGGTCGACCCAGGTAGTCCTCACCCCCTGTCCCCCTCTCCACCATGTGGAGAGGGGGAACGCCGGTCGCCTACCGCCCCGCCCGCAGCAACGCGTAATTCTTCTTCCCCTTCTGCAGCATCACGTAGCCACCCGCCAGCAGGTCGGCGGTGGTCAGCATCCGCTCGGCGTCGTCGGTCTTCTCGCCGTTGACGGCGAAGCCCTTCCCCTGGATACCGCGCCGGGCGTCGCTCTTCGACGACGCGAGGCCGGAGGCCACCAGCAGGTCCACCAGCGGCACGCCGGCGTCGAGCGCGCCGTGCGGCAGCTCCGTGGTCGGCATCTCCCCGCTCAGGACGTCGAACACCCCGGCGTCCGCGGCGCGGAGGTCGGTGCCGCCGAAGAGGATGGCGCTGGCGGCGACGACCCGGTCGGTCGTGTCCTTCCCGTGCACCCGGGCGGTGATGTCGCGGGCCAGCGTCCGCTGCGCCGTGCGGCGGCTCGGGTCTGCGGCCTGTTCCTGCATCACCGCCGCAATTTCCCCTGCCGACAGGAAGGTGAAGAAGTTGAGCAGCCGCTCCACGTCGCGGTCGTCGGTGTTGAGCCAGAACTGGAAGAACTTGTAGGGACTGGTGCGCGACGGGTCGAGCCAGACGTTGCCGTCCTCGCTCTTGCCGAACTTGGAGCCGCCGGCGGTGGTGAGGAGCGGCATCACGAGCCCGTGGGCGCTCCCCTGCTCGCGCCGCCCGATCAGCTCGATCCCCGCCGTGATGTTCCCCCACTGGTCGCTGCCGCCCATCTGCAGCTCGCACCCGGCGGTGCGGAAGAGGTGCCAGAAGTCGTACGCCTGGACCAGCATGTAGGCGAACTCGGTGAAGCTGATGCCGGTCTCCATCCTGCTCTGGACCGACTCCTTCTGCAGCATGTAGTTCACCGTGAAGTGCTTGCCGGTGTCGCGCAGGAACTCCATCAGCCCCAGCCCACGGAGCCAGTCGGCGTTGTTCATGACGCGGGCGGCCGCCGGGCCCTCGAAGTCGAGGAAGTGGGACAGCTGGGCCTTGAGCGCCGCCGAGTTCCGGTCGATCACTTCCACCGAGAGGATCGGCCGCTCGTCCCGCTTGCCGCTCGGGTCCCCCACCATCCCGGTGCCGCCCCCCACCAGGGCGATCGGCCGCCCGCCGGCGCGCTGCAGCCAGGCCAGCCCCATGACGGGGAGGAGGCTGCCGACGTGCAGCGAGTCGGAGGTGGGGTCGAAGCCGATGTACGCCGTGACCGGCCCCTCCTTGAGGCGGGCGGCGAGCCCCGGCGTGGCGTCGTGGACGAGGCCGCGGGCGGTCATGGTGTCGAGGAGGGTGGGCATGGTGAACAAACCTAGGGGGACGATTAGTTTCCCTCAATGCTTCGCTCCCGGCTCGCCGCCCTCCGCGACACCCTCCTCCGCTGGTGGCGCACCCCGAAGATCCGCCGGAGATTCCTCCTCAGCATCCTCGGGGTGACGGTCTTCGGCGCGGCGCTCGTCTTCGGCGCCTGGGCCCGCGCCTGCTCCGGCAACCGCTGCCCCTCCATCGAGGGACTGGGCAGCTACGACCCCGACCAGGCCTCCAAGGTCTTCGCCGCCGACGGCCGGCTCATCACCGACCTCGGCATGGAGCGCCGGACGGTGCTCGGGCTGCAGGAAATGTCGCCGGCGCTGGTGGCGGCGTTCCTGGCCACCGAGGACAAGCGGTTCTACAGCCACCACGGCATCGACTGGATCCGCTTCTGGGGCGCGGTCAAGGCCAACATCCTGGCCGGCGGGGTGAGCGAGGGCTTCTCCACCATCACGATGCAGCTGGCGCGGAACCTCTTCCCCGAGGACCTCAACCGCCGGGAACGGTCGCTCGACCGGAAGATCCGCGAGGCCAAGGTGGCCACGCAGATCGAGGCCCGGTACGACAAGGACAAGATCCTCGAGCTCTACCTCAACCAGATCGACCTGGGTAACCGGGCGTTCGGGGTGGAGACGGCCTCCCAGCGCTACTTCGGGAAGTCCGCCCGCGACCTGAACGTGGCCGAGGCCGCCACCCTGGCCGCCATCCCAAGTCGCCGAGCCGCTACAACCCGCGTCGGCACCCGGCGCGCTCGCTGCAGCGCCGCAACGTCATCATCAACCTGCTGGCCGAGCAGGGCTCCATCACGAGGCAGGAGGCGGAGCGGTGGAAGGCCTATCCGCTGCTGCTCGCCTCGCGTGACGACTTCAGCGCTGTCGCGGAGTACTTCGTCGAGTACATCCGTCAGCAGCTCGATGCGCGGTTCGGCCCCCGGCTCTACACCGACGGCCTCCGGATCTACACCACCCTCGACCTCGAGGTGCAGCAGTCCGCCGAGCGCGCGCTCGACGCCCAGCTCAACGCGATCGAGGCGGGCACCTACGGGCCGTACCGCCACCAGACCTACGCCGCCTACCTGGAGCAGAAGGCGGAGAGCGAGGACGAGGCGGGGCCCACCAACTCGCCGTACCTGCAGGGGCTGGCCGTCACGCTCGAGGCGAAGACCGGCTACATCCTGGCCATGGTGGGCGGGCGCGACTTCGTGGACAGCAAGTTCAACCGCGCCACGCAGGCGCTGCGCCAGCCCGGCTCCACCTTCAAGCCGATCGTGTACACGGCGGCGCTGCGCGCCGGAATCCCCCTCACGACCGTCATGGTGGACGAGCCGATCACGGTCCAGATGCCGGGGTCGCAGCCGCCGTGGGAGCCGCAGAACTACGACAACACCTTCGCGGGGCCGATGCCGCTCCGCGAGGCGCTCTACAAGTCGGTCAACATCGTCACCATCAAGCTCGGCATGGAAATCGGCGAGGAGGCGGTCATCGCGGAGGCCACCCGCTTCGGGCTGGTGGCGTCGCCCTTCATCGCCGTCCCCTCGATCCACCTCGGCTCCACGGTGGTCAAGCCGCTCGAGCTGATCGCCGCCTACACCGCGTACGCGAACCAGGGGGAGCGGGCCACGCCGATGGGCATCCTCCGCGTCGAGGACCGGCAGGGGAACATCCTCTGGCAGCCCAAGCCCCGCCTCGAGCCGGTCATGGATCCGCCCCTCGCCTGGATGATGAACGGCGCGCTGCAGGACGTGGTGCGGCGGGGCACCGGCACGCGGGCGGTGGCGGGGCTCAACTTCCCCATCGGCGGCAAGACCGGCACCACCAACGACGGCAACGACGTCTGGTTCATCGGGTACACCTCCGATCTCGTGACCGGCTTCTGGTTCGGGCTCGACGTGCCCGAGCGGATCAAGCCCAACGCGCAGGGCGGCCTGCTGGCGGCGCCGGCGTGGCGGCAGATGATGGGCGAGGTCTACGAGCGGCGCCGGACGCCGGGCGGCTGGCCCCAGCCCGACGGGCTGGTCAGCGTGGAGATCGACCAGACCACCGGCTTCCGCGCCTCGCCCTACTGCCCCAGCACGGTGCGGGTCACGGCGCTCTTCCTGCCCGGCAGCGAGCCGAACGAGGCCTGCCCGGTGCACCTGCCGTTCGGCCAGTCCTCGGCCGAGGACGCGGCGCCGGCGGCGCCTGCGGTGCCGGCTCCGACGGGCAGTGAGGTGCGGCCCCGCCTCCTGACCGCCGGGTGGATCCTGCCGATGGACGGGCCCCCCATCCGGGACGGCTCGGTCCTCATCGGGAGCGACGGCCGGATCGAGGCCGTCGGCCCGCAGGGGCAGGTCCCGGAGCCGCCCGACGTCGAGTACTCGCGCTGGCCCGACGCCGTCATCCTGCCCGGACTCGTCAACACCCACACCCATCTCGAGCTCACCGGATTTGCCGGGCAGGCGGAGGAGGCGGACTTTCCCGCCTGGATCCGCCGCATCCGTGCGCTGAAGGCGGAACGGACTCCGGCGGACTTCCTGGCCGCGGCACGGGCCGGGCTGGCCGACTGCTTTGCCGCCGGGGTGACCACCGTGGCCGACACCGGCGACAGCGGGGCGGTCATCGAGGCGCTGGCCGAGGTCGGCGGGAGCGGGATCGCCTACCACGAGGTGTTCGGGCCGCATCCCGACCAGCTCGAGGAGAGCATGGCGGCGCTCCGTCAGCGGGTGGAGGAGCTGCGCCGGTTCGCGTCGGGGCGGGTGCGGCTGGGTGTCTCGCCTCACGCCCCCTACACGGTGAGCGGCCCGCTGTACGCCGCCGTCGCGGCATTCGCGGAGCGGGAGGGGCTGCCGCTCGCGGTGCACCTGGCGGAATCGGAGGCGGAGTCGGCGCTGATGGGCGCGGCGTCGGGCCCCTTCGCCGAGGCGTGGACGCTCCGCGGGATCCCGCTGCCGGCGCTGCCCGGCCGGTCTCCCGTCGCCTGGCTCGATGAGCACGGCGTCCTCGGGGAGCGGACCCTGGCCATCCACGCCGTCCGGGCCGATGCCGGCGACGTGGCGCGCCTCGTGGACACCCGCACCTCCGTGGCGCACTGCCCCCTCTCCAACCGGCGGCACGGGCACGGCGCGGCCCCCTTGGGCGCCTTCCTCGAGGCGGGGCTCCGGGTGGGGGTCGGCACCGACTCCGTGGCGAGCGTGGGCCGGCTCGACCTGCTGGCGGAGGCCAGGGCGGCGCGCACGCTGGCGGGGCTGTCGGCGGAGGAGGCGCTGAGGCTGGTGACCAGCGGGGCGGCCCGGGCGCTGGGGCTCGAGGGGGAGGTGGGCACGCTGCGGCCCGGGCTCTGGGGGGACATCGCGGTGGTGGAGATCGACCGGACGGACGACGCGGACGCCGCGCTGGAGGCCGCGCTGGCCAGCTCGCATACGGACCTGAAGGAAACGACCATCGGTGGACGCGTCGTATACAGGCGGTAGGGGGTCGCTGCGGGCCTTGCTGGCGTTCGCACCGGCCGTTACGATTCCTGCAACCGACTCACGCGGGAATCACCGCATGCGCTGCCTAGCCCTGAACGCCTCATTCGAGCCGCTGACCATGGTGCCCGTCCGCCGGGCGCTGCGGCTGGTCATTGAGGGCAAGGCCGAGATCGTCGAGGCCGACGGACCCGAATACATGCGAAGTGAGCGGCTGGCCATCCCACGGCCAGCCATCATCCGCCTCGTCAAGTTCGTGCACGTCCCCCGCCGCTTCCGCCGCCACGTCACCAACACCTTCCTCTTCGCCCGCGACGAGTACCGGTGCCAGTACTGCCACCGGAGCCAGCCCGAGCTGCGCCCGCGCGAGTGCCTGACGCGCGACCACCTCGTGCCGATCTCGCGGGGGGGAGGGAACGCCTGGACCAACGTCGTCACGGCGTGCAGCAGCTGCAACACGCGGAAGGGGAACCGCCTGCCCGAGGAGTGCGGGATGCAGCCCCTGCATCCGCCGCTCGAGCCGCACTTCGTGCATCTCTCGTGGGCGGTGCGCCGCCTGAGCCGGACCCAGGCGAAGTACATCCGGCTGTTCTATGGCGAGGCCGCGCTGCATGCGTTGAGGGGACACTAGACGGCGGGGCAGCGGGGCAGGGAGGCAGCGGGGCAGGTCTCAGTAAGTCCTCAGTCCCAGTCCCCAGTCCTCAGTGCACAGTCCTCACCCCCTGTCCCCCTCTCCACCATGTGGAGAGGGGGAACTTATTTCACGTCAAATGCGTCACTCCTTCCCTCCACCCGCATGATCGGCAATCCCGCCACGCGCAGCAGCATCCGGCGCGCGGTGCGGCCGACCGCGTCCCCCACGTTGCCGTTGTCGTCGGTGGCGGCGCCCGCCTCGCCGCGCATCACGCGGTCCATCTCGTCGAGGTCGGAGTCGGAGAGCGTGGACACCGACAGGTTGGCCACGTAGTAGTACTCCCCCTTGTCGCTGGCGCGGACCGCGATCCGGTAGGCCACGCCGAGGGCGTTGCCGAGCGCGGACGAGGTCGGGGTAGCGCTGCAGCCGGGTGCGGCCGAGGAGGACGGTGGTCACCGAGTACTGGTCGAGGAGCGGCTCGCGGCGCACCACCACGTCCCAGTCGATCGAGCGGACGGCCGCGTCGAACCACGACGCCCGGGACCGCCAGAGCTCGAGCCGGTAGTGCAGGCGGAGGGGGAGGCCGCTCAGGAGGGCGGAGGTCCAGCGCTCGTCCTCGAGGAGGCCGGTCACCCGCGCCTCGGGGAGGAGGCCGGACTTCCGGGTCGCGTCGGGGACGAGCGTCACCGAGAGCCGGACGCCGTCCGCCGCCTGCGCGGCGAGCGGAGGGGCGGCAGGCAGCGCGAGCGCCGCGAGCAGGAGGAGGCGGACCGGCAGGCGCATGCTAGAAGCGGCGCTGCAGCCGGACGGAGACGCGGAGCGGGCCGTCGTCGGTGATCGACTTGGCCAGGTACGCGCCGATGAAGCCGAAGTCGATGCCCGCGCCGACGTCCGCCGACCAGTACTCGGAGGACGGCAGCCGGTTGTTCGGCACGTGATTGGGGCCCTCGCCGCTCAGCCAGGCGCTGCCGAGATCCGAGAGGAAGACGAGGTCGGCGGTCTGGACGCCGATGACCCGGCTGGCGGCGCCTTCCTTGTCCTTCGAGACGGTGTAGTGCCAGCCGAGGTCGAGCCGGTGCCGGAACTCGACCTGGAAGAACATCGTCCGGTCGCAGAGGCTCGCGTCCGAGGGGTTGGACACGTCGGGCGGGGTGCAGTTCACCTGGCGGAAGCCGTCGCCGGGGAGGATCGAGGGGCCGCCCAGCGAGAGCCGACGCTGCATCGGGAGCGGGTCGCCACCCACCCAGCCGGAGAAGTAGGCGCGGCCGCTCAGCCGGTCGTCGGGCGAGAGGCGGAAGTAGCGCCGCAGGTCCACCGTCAGCAGCGAGTAGTTGTAGGAGCCGTCGGTCGGGATCGGGTCGCGGATGCCGGGGGGCAGGGCCACCGGGGCGACGTTGTCGCTCTCGCCGAACTCGACGCCGGCCTTGGCGTACCACCCGAGGGCGGGCTGCCGGTCGCTGTCGCGGGTGTTGAGCGTGGCGGAGGCGGTCGTGATCCCGAAGTCGCCGTCGTCGATGAGCGGGTTGGGCCGCCACTTGCTCTCGTTGATGAAGAGCGACCAGGGGTCGTTGGCGGGCACCGACGACTGCTCGTCGTAGTCCCAGCCGAGGTCCAGCCGGAACTGTCGCGCCGGGATCAGGTACCCGTAGAGCCCGAGCCCCTGGCTGTCGTAGTAGTCGTACTGGTCTTCCTGGAAGAGGATGGACGACCATCCCGACTCGACACGGGAGAGGGTCTGGTCCGGAATCACGTCGATGACGCTCCACGCCCTGCCGCCGAAGCCGTAGCTCACCTCGCCGCTCCGGCGCCATTCCGCCTTGGCCCGGTATCCGAAGTCGCTCCGCGAGTCGGTGTTGTCCGTCGTGGTGCGCACGATGCCGGTCAGGTCGAGCTTGATCAGGTCGCGCTTGCTGGCGCGCCAGTCGAGCCCCACGCCGGCCTCCAGCGGGAAGCCCTCGATGCGGTCATAGGTGCCGCCGGTCGAGGCGTGGAGCGTCGTCCGGGTCTTGCCGACGCCGAAGCTGGTCTTCGCCGCGCCGAGGGTCTCGAGGTCTGGCGTCTCCTGCAGGGTGAGGGTGCCGTCGCCCGACTTCGCCACGGGCGCGAGGTCCCAGTAGACCCGCTCCTCGCCGTCCAGGGTGCTCCCCTCCTGCTTCGTGAGCTTTCCGCCGACCACGAGGACGTCTCCGGTGATCCGCGCCCCGGGGAGGAGGATGAGGCTCCCGTTGATGACGGTGACGGGGCCCTCGATGACGCCGGCGACTCGCAGGACGCCGCGATAGAGGGCGACGGGGCCCTGCAGGCGGCTCCCCGCGGCGAGGGATGCGTTGCCGGTGAAGCGGGTGGTGAGCGAGTCGTTCCAGGTGCGGATGAGCTGCTGGGTGACGGTGGCGGGCAGGGTGCCGAGCGCCGAGCTGTCGGCGAACGGGGCATCGGGGTCGATGACGACCACGCTGTCCTGGGCGTGGGCGGCACCAGCGAACAACATCAAGGCGGCGATGGCGATGCGCATGCGGCCGTTCGCCCATGCCGGAGCGCGGGCGGCGTCGTTCCGGATAGGGGTGGGCGTATGCCCACCCCTAGCGAAACGATCGCGCCCATCCGTGCCGGATGAATCGATCGTTTCGGTTGAGAGGTTTCCATCGGAACATTGGATGGCCATCGACGCTCCTCTTCCAATTCCGTCACCCCGGCGAAAGCCGGGGTCCAAGTGCTTCGCGCACTTCGCGCCTTTGCGGTGAAAGCTGTTACCGCAAAGGCGCAAAGAGCGCGAAGGCACTATCCCCACATTCCTAATCTCCAAGTCCCAGTCTCTTCATTCTACGATACAGGTTTGCTCTGTCCGTCTGCAGCATCCGCGCCGCTTCCGCCACGACGCCGTTCGCGTCGCTCAGCGCCGCCTGGATCAGCGCGCGCTCGTGATTGTCGAGGGAATCCGTCAGCGAGGCATTCCCCCCCCTCTCCACATGGTGGAGAGGGGGACGGGGGGTGAGGACTTCGGGGCGGGACAGCGGGGCAGCGGGGCCGGGGGGCAGCGGCAGTCCCGAGGCCGGAATGACCTGCCGGACGGCATCCGCCGTCACCGCGCCGTCCGAGAGAATCGTCAGCCGCTCCACCACGTTCGCCAGTTCCCGCACGTTGCCGGGCCAGCGGTAGGCCGCCAGCGCCGCCACCGCCTCCGGCGTGAACGCCACGGGGTCGTGCGGCCGGAGCCGGGTGGCGAAGTGCTTGACCAGGGCGGGGAGGTCTTCGAGCCGCTCCCGGAGCGGCGGCAGGTGGATCGGGAAGACGTTGAGCCGGAAGAAGAGGTCCTCCCGCACCTGTCCCCGCGCCACCGCCGCGTCGAGCCGGCTGTTGGTGGCGGCGATGACCCGCACGTCCACCCGCGTGGTGCGTTCGGCGCCGATCCGCTGCACCTCGCCGCTCTCGAGCACGCGGAGCAGCTTGGCCTGCGCCTCGAGGTGGAGGTCGCCCACTTCGTCGAGGAAGAGGGTGCCCTGGTCCGCCAGCTCGAAGCGGCCCATCCGGCGCTCGGTGGCGCCGGTAAAGGCGCCGCGCTCGTGGCCGAACATCTCGGACTCGACGAGTTCCTTCGGGATAGCCGCCGAATTCACTGCCACAAACGGCCCCGCTGCCCTGCTGCTCGCCCTGTGAATGGCGGCGGCCACCAGCTCCTTGCCGGTGCCGGACTCGCCGGTGATGAGCACCCGGGTGTCGCCCGGGGCCACCTGGGCCACCAGCTCGCGCACGTGGCGGAGGGCGGCGGAGTTGCCCACCATCTCGTCGCGGCGGCCGAGGACGTCGCGGAGCGCGCGGTTGGCGGCGCGGGTGCGGGAGAGCTCGAGGGCGGCGGTGAGGGTGACGAGCACCGACTCGGGGGTGAGCGGCTTCTCGAGGAACTGGAAGGCGCCGAGCCGCGCGGCGCGGACGGCGTCGGCCAGCTGTGCCTTGCCGCTCATCATGATGACCGGCGCCGACACACCGCGCTCGCGGAGCGCCTGCAGGGTGGCCAGGCCGTCCGGCCCCGGCGGCATCATCAGGTCGAGGAAGATGATGTCCGGTTCCGACTCGTCCACCGCCAGGATCGCGGCGTTCCCGTTGGCCGCCTCGGACACGACATGCCCCTCGGCGCGGAGCAGCGCACCGAGCATCCGGCGGATGTTGGCTTCGTCGTCGACGAGGAGGATGGAGGGCATCAATAAAGATAGGCGGGGCCGCGCTCGTAGCGGCGCGGCACAGCTGTGCCGCCAGTCCTCACCGTCCCCGGCCCCACCGCGGAGCGGGGGACGACCGGAGGATCACAACGAATGTCGCCCCACCACCCGGCGTGTCCCTGACCTCCACGCCGCCCCCGTGCGCCACGGCGGTCTGCCGGACGAGCGCCAGGCCGAGCCCGGTGCCCTCGTCCTTGGTGGTCCAGTAGGGCTCGAACACCTGGGCGCGCTGGTCGGGGGGAATGCCGGGGCCGTGGTCGGCGATGGCCACGATCACGCCGCCGGCGCCCGGGGCGATCCGGATGTCGAGCCGGCCGCGCGCCGCCCATCGCCTCGACGGCGTTGCGGATCAGGTTGCTGAAGGCGCGGCGGAGGGGATCGTAGTGGCCGAGGATGCGGGGGGTGTTCGGGTGGACCTGGATCGTGGACTCCACCGTCGGCGGCACCGCCACCCGCCGCAGTTCCTCGAGCAGTTCGGCCAGGTCCACCTCGGCGGCGGGGCCCTCGGGGAGCCGTCCCAGCTCGGCGAATTCCTTGGCGAGCCGCTGCAGCCGGTTCGACTCGGCGGCCAGCACCTCGATGGCCTCCACCTGCTCGGGGCGGGCGGTGAGCGACAGCGACTTCACCGCGAAGCCGATGGGGGTCAGCGGGTTCTTCATCTCGTGCGCCACCCGGCGCGCCACCTCGCCGAAGGCGCGGATGCGCTCGGTCTCGAGTTCGCGGGAGCGCCCCTCTTCGAGTTCGGTGGCCATGGAGCGGAGGGCGGTGCGGAGCGCCTCGAACTCCGGCGCGCCGCGGAGCTGCTCCTGGCTGGGGATCGGCTCGTGGCGGGAGATGTGGCCGGTCCACCCGACCAGCTCGTCGATGGGGCGGCTCAGCTGGCGGGAGAGGTGCCCGCCGAGCCGGACGGCGGCGTAGACGTACAGGGCGCCCAGCGTGAGGAGGAGCGCCGCCAGCCCCGCGTAGTAGTACTGCCCGTACGCCTCGGCGGCCTGGGTGCGCACCAGCGCGCGGTTGAGCGCCTCGGCGTGGGCGGCGAGGGCGCGGCGCTCGCTGGGCCGGAGGCGGGTGGTGTCGATCGTCTCGACCAGCACCCGGCCGGAGTTGCCGACGCCCTCGACGGCGGCGCGGGCCGCGGTGGCGGGGTTGTTGGTGCGGATGGTCAGTGCCCAGCCGAAGATGGCGATGGCGGTCGGCACGGCGCCCAGCGCGATCAGCACCAGCAGGATGCGCTGGCGGAAGGGGAGGGTGAGGGGGCGGGGCATGGGAATAAACTAGTCGGGGTGGGCGTATGCCACCCCTCACCAGACGAATTCAGCCATCCGTGCGGGCGGCGCTGATCGAGGTGGTCGGGAGGCTTACGCCAGCGCTTTCTCCATCGACTTGGCCAGTTGGCCCGCCAGCACGCCGAGGACGAGCGCGATCACGGTGGAGAGCAGGGGGTTGGAGAGGTGCGCCCCCGTATAGCGCTGGAGGGCGGCCGCCTCGGCGGCGGTCACCGCTGCCACCCCGAAGAGCGACGCGTAGCCGGCGAGGCGGGCAAGTCTAGCCGAGAAGAAGTCGATGCTGGATGCCATCTCCAGCACGTAGAGGCTGAGCGCCACCATCACCGCCAGGCGCGGTACCCACATCCACCCCTCTGGCGGCACAGGAATCAGGAGGGAGACTAAAAGTGCGGCCCAGGCGATCACGGCTCCAAAAAGGCTGCCACCCAGCGCCTTCCTCATCGCGCCCGGATCATCGCCTGCCTCGGCCAGCACCGCCCAGCCTACTACGCCAGTCCAGAAGAACAGTCCCAGCCGAAAGAAGACCAGTGCGGCCAACCCACCCACCACTGCGGTGCTTACTGCGCGAGCGCTCCGTGGCGACATCTTCCCTCCGAGGGAGTCGGGGATCCAGCAGGACGTCACAGTCGGATATGCAGGCCGGGGCGCAGGTTGTCAAATCGAAGTCGTGATGAGGGACGTTCCGGCACGACGGCGGAGGCTCAGTCGAACGACGCCCGGATCATGCCTGCTGCCTCGCTGCCACGGCCAGCACTGCACCCAGGGCGATACCGACGCAGGCGGCGGCCCATTCGCTCCAATGCGCCGGCGGAAATCCGGCGGCCCAGGGAACGGCGCCGATCAGGAGGCCACTCAGGACGGGCGGGAGTGCCAGTGCCGGACCCCGCGCCCGTACGCTCCAGTAGGCCAGCAGGGCCACGAGGCCTGCAATCCAGATGGCGGTGAGCCCGTGGACCTCTTCGCCGAGTACGGAGCTCCATGGGGTCACGAGGCTCCACCCCCAGCTGGCGCTGAGGGGGAGGATTCGGGTGCGGACGACGTCGCCGATTCGGGAGTTCAGCACGTAGGCGCCGTTCCGAAGCGCCCCCTCGGCGTCCACGGTGTCGCCGGGCTGGCCGGCCATGCCGTTTCGGAGGTTGACTGTCGGGGTCCAGAGCCGGAGAATGCTGGCGCGGGTGCGGAGGACAAAGACGAGATCGCGGCGCTCCTGGCCGAGAACGATCACGCGACGCTGCCTGCCGTCGAAGATGGCGCCGACGGGTGCCAGCCGATACGGCATGGGGCCGAGGACGGCGCGAAAGGCCATGGCGGGATTGGCCGCCACAGCGTCTTGGAGGCGAGCATCGTCGATGGCGCGGCCCGGCAGCAGCGGCTCACCACCGGCCTCGAGAGTCAGGAGTGTCCCGCGGAACGGCGCGTAATTGCCAAGGTCCGGCGCCCACTGGCCGTACCAAGGGGCGCCGACCGGGTACATCGGTCCGAAGGCCCAGGCGGACACGGCCCAGGTGCCGAGCAGCGCCACAGCCCAGGCCAGGGCGAGGCGGCGGGCCTCGATTCGGCCGGGATGCACGAGCCTCCGCCAGTGGATTCCCAAGAGGGCGCCGAGGGTGCCGCCGGTGGTGTTGGTCAGGATGTCGCCGAGGCTGGCGTCCCGGCCGGTGATCACCTTCATCTGCAGCAGTTCGATGCTGAACGAGAGGAGGAGTGCCAGGGTGAGTGCCCTGCGCCATGAAAAGCCGGCCAATCCGAGGCCGAGGCCGAGTGGGAGGAAGAGGAGGACATTGAGAAAGGTGTCCACGCCCCCCATGTCACCGCAGACGAGGCAGGTGAGGGGGGTGGCGGCGGCTCTGGCGGCTTCGGAGGGGTGAGGGACGAGGGTCAGGAGCCCGATGAACACGAGGCCGAATACCGCAAGCAGATTTCCGAGTCGGCGCTGGGAGCGGGGCATGTCGTCCTTGGGCTGAGTGTGGCCGCCGCTCCTGCGGCACGGGGCCTGCATAGATAGTAGCTTTGGAGCCGTTGCCCGCACCAGTACAACACCCACGGGAGCCGTCACCTGACCCTGCGCCACCGCTTCTCCGTCGACGTCGAGGAGCATTTTCACGTCAACGCATTCGAGCCGTTCATCGCCCGCGCCGACTGGGGAAGCCAGCCGAGCAGGGTGGAGGCGAGCACCGACCGGTTGCTGGACTTGCTGGCGCGTCATGGAGCGACGGGGACGTTCTTCGTGGTCGGATGGCTGGCGGATCGGAAGCCGGAGCTGGTGCGCCGCATTGCCGCGGCCGGGCACGAGATTGCAAGCCACAGCTGGTGGCATCGGCGCGTGCCCACCATCACCCCGGCGGAGTTCCGGAACGATGTGGCCCGCACCAAGGCCCGGCTTGAGGAGATCTGCGGCCAGGAGGTCCGAGGGTTTCGGGCCCCGAGCTTCTCGATCCTGCCCGGGATGGAGTGGGCGTTCGACATCCTGCTCGAAACGGGACACACCTACGACTCGAGTGTCTTCCCCATCCGGCGGCCTGGCTACGGATGGCCCGGGGCCCCGACCGCGCCCTATGACATTGTCCGCCCGGCAGGCACGTTACGTGAATATCCCATGACTACCCTGGACATCCTCGGCCTCCGGATTCCGGCGGCGGGCGGCGGCTATCTCAGGCAATTTCCCTTCGGGCTCATCCGGCGCGCATTCCGGAATCGTGACGCGGCGGGCCGCGAGGGGATGTTTTACATCCACCCATGGGAGGTGGACCCCGACCAGCCGAGAATCGATTGTGGACGGCTGACGAGCATCCGTCACTATCGGGGGCTCGACCGGACGATGCCACGCCTGGAACGACTGCTCGCGGAATTTCGATTCGCCTCGGTGAGCGCTGCATGACGGCGGTGGAACGCTACGCCGGGACGGTGGAGGAGTGGGATGCGTTTGTCTGCGCACAGGCAGGGTGGACGCAC